>NZ_FUZP01000001.1 GCF_900167575.1 Okibacterium fritillariae | reverse complement strand
CCCTGTGGGAGAGTAGGACACCGCCGGACTTAACATTGAAAATGGCCACCCAACACGTTTGGGTGGCCATTTTCGCTTTAACACCACCAGATGAGACAGACTGGTACTTACACCTCAACAGTGACCACACCACCTCGGGAGAGAGCTATGTCCGATAACACCGACAACGAGCGACGAAACGATCGCACCAACCGAGGAGACGGCGAGCGGCGCGCAGGCGGCGACCGTCGAGGCGGTAGCGCCGGTGGTCGGTCAGACGGGCACGGAGCGGGCAATGGCGCCCGCGGTGACAACGACGCGGCCCGCGGCGGTTACGGCGCAGGCCGCGACGGCCAACGCACCGAACGTTCCGGCGGCTCGGCTGGGCGTGAGGGTCAGCGCGGCGACCGTTCCTACGGTGCGCCTCGCGACGGAGGTCGCACCGATCGGCCCGCTGAACGCGGGCGCGACGGGCAGCGATCCGAGCGACCGTACGGCGCCGGTCGAAGCGGTGAGCGTAACGAACGTTATTCGGGCGGCGCGCGATCATCCGATCGAACGTCTGGGGGTGACCGCGGCGGCCGTTCCTACGATGGCAACAGCGGGAACCGTTCTTACGGCGGAAGTGGTGGTGCCCAGGGTGCACGGCGCCCGAACGACGGCGGGCGTGACGGCGGCGGGGCCGGGCGTTCTTACCCTGAGCGGGGCGGCCAGGGTGGCGATCGCTCCTACGGAGAGCGTGGCTCCCAGGGCGCAGGTCGGGGCTACGGATCCGGGTCACGTGATAGTGAGCGGGGCGAACGATCCTACGGTGCAGGCTCGCGCGACAGCGGTCGCGGTGAGCGTTCCTTCGGCGGTGGAAGTCGTGACGGTGGACGCGACGGCCGTTCGTACGGCGCCGGGCGCGACGGGCAGCGTTCCGGGGGCGACCGTGACGGTCAGCGTTCAGCGCGCCCGAGTGGTGGACGGGACGGCGACCGCGGTCAGCGTTCCTTCGGTGGTGGACGCGACGGGGAGCGCTCCGAGCGTTCGTTCGGAGGGGGCGCGCGTGGCGGAAGCGGGGAGCAGCGCGGTGGAGATCGTTTCCCGCGACGTGACGACCGAGGCGGGCGCGACGATGCGCGGCGTTCCGATCGTCCGAGCTATGGCGACCGCGATGGTGGACGAGGGCGCGATGATCGTGGTCGGGGGAAAGACTCCCTGTGGACGCGCGACGGACGCCCCGCCCGCGGTGATCGCGATGCCCGTGCCCAGGAAGAAGAGCTGACCGAAGAGCAGAGAATGGCTCGGGAGCTGCGCTCGGTTCGTACGAGGCACGATGACCCCGACATCCCGGAGAGTGTGAAGCCCGACGACCTCGATCGGGTTGCTCGAAACGAATTGAAGACTCTGACCAAAGAGAACGCCGAATGGGTTGCACGACACCTGGTGATGGCGGCGACGCTGATCGACGACGATCCGACGCGGGCCCACCAGCATGCGTTGTCAGCGGCGCGACGCGCGGGCCGTATCGGTGTCGTGCGTGAGACTCTTGCGATCACGGCATACGAGACCGGTGATTACGCTCTCGCATTGCGGGAACTGCGTACCTATCGCCGCATCACGGGGTCGAACGACCAGTTGCCCCTGATGGTCGACTCGGAGCGTGGTGTGGGCCGGCCCGAGCGCGCTCTCGAGCTGGGGCGTACGGTCGACCGCGCAACGCTGACGCCGGCCGTGCGTGTCGCCCTGTCGATCGCGATGTCGGGAGCGCGACTGGACCTGGGGCAGTCGGATATGGCACTTGCCGAGTTGCAGGTTCCCGAGCTCGATCCGAACAAGGCGTTCGAGTGGAGCCCGGAGCTATTCGCGGCCTATGCCGAAGTTCTCGGCGAGCTCGAGCGGAGTGACGAGGCCGCCGTGTGGCGGAAGCGCGCGATCGTCGCGGCCGAGGTGCTTGACGAGCGCAACGGCGTTTTCGAGTCCGAGACGATGGATGTCTACGAAGAAGAACTCGAAGGCGTTGACGCGGCTGAGGATGTTGACGTTGCTGAGGATGTTGACGTTGCTGAGGATGTTGACGCGGCTGACGACGTTGACGCGACTGACGACGTTGACGACGTTGACGTTGACGACGCGACTGACGGTGCTGACCCGGTTGGGGGTGTTGTCGAGGCTGACGGCGCTCATGATCGTGACGCCGCTGAGGGTGTCGACAATTTTGAAGGCGACGACGACCTCGACGACATCGGTGCGAGCGTGGATTTCGACGACCATGGTGTGGATTCTGAGGAATCGGATAGTGCGCACCGGAGTGCATCTGATGCGTCCGTGGACGTGCCACCTGTGAGCGTCGAGGACGATCTGTCAGAGGCAGGGGAGCCTGTCGCGCCGAGCGCGAACGAAGCGTCGTACATCGATGACAATGCGGGTGAAAACAGCGCGGGTGATGACGGCGCAGCGCTGAACGGCGAGAACGGTGCCGAAGAGGCTGACGGTGCCGAGGAGGCTGACGGAACCGACGGTGCCGACGAGGTCGGCGAGAAGGATGAGCGTCGTGCTGAGAAGGAAGACTAAGGCCGTGCGGGCTCCGCTGGATGGGGTTGACGTTGTGCTGGCCGACCTCGACGGGGTCGTGTATGCCGGGGCTGGCGCCATCCCACACGCTGTGGAGAGTTTGAATCGCGCTGCAGAGAGCGTGCGCGTGGGGTACATCACGAACAACGCGTCTCGAACCGATGCGACCGTTGCCGGGCACCTGAACGAGTTGGGGCTGCACGTCGCCCCCGAGGAGATTGTGACGAGCCCTCAGGCGGCCGTGCGGTTGCTGGCCGGGACCGTCGAGCCCGGCGCGACCATTCTCGTCGTGGGTGGCGATGGTCTCGTGCGCGAGATCGAGAAGGCCGGCTATCGCGTGACGCGGTCGGCGGAGGATTCGCCCGCCGCCGTGATGCAGGGGTTCGCGCCCGAGGTGGGCTGGAGTCAGCTGGCCGAGGCGGCGTTCGCCCTGCAACGGGACGACAACCTGCCGTGGATTGCGACAAATACGGACTGGACGATTCCTCAAGCACGGGGCATCGCTCCAGGCAATGGGACGCTCGTGTCCGCTGTGCACACGGCCATCGGGCGGCTCGCCGTCGTGGCCGGCAAGCCAGAGGTTCCGATCTTCGAGGAAGCCAAGGCGCGCTTCGGGGCGACCAAGCCGTTGTTCATCGGCGATCGTCTGGACACCGACATCCTGGGGGCGAACCGGGCGGGGATCGATTCCGTGCTCGTTTTGACCGGCATCGACAAGGCGAAGCATGTGCTGGCGGCGGACAAGTTCTCGCGGCCGACCTACATCCTCGAAGATTTGCGGCAGCTGCACGAGCCCTATCCCGAGACCCGACTGTCGAAGGATGGTCGAACGGCGACGGTGCGGGAGGCGACCGTGTCGATCGAGGGCAACGACGTCGTGATCGTCGCCGAGGGTGATGGTGGCATCGATCTGCTGCGCGCCGCGTGTCAGGCGATCTGGTCGTCGGGGCGCGCGATCTATGGGCTGAATGTGCCGGAGCGGTTGTACGCCTGACCTAATCGAGGCCCGGAGTTCTCCACAGCGCTGAGAGCCGAAATCTGTCCACAGGCGGGATGCTGCGGCATCCCGCTGGGGCGGAAGAGCTACGCTGGAGAGTGTGATGGAGACCGACGAAACCCGCGACGACGATGGACTCGTGTCGCGCCTTCGTTTGATCGAAGACCGGCCCCTCGAAGACCGCGCCGGCGCTTATGCCGCCGTGCATGAAGAGCTGCGCGCCGTGCTCGAAGGGGGCGACGCTCCCGTCGACGGGCGAGCCTCATGAGCGAGAGGCTCGATGTCGCCCTGGTGACGCGCGGGCTCGTGCGGTCCCGCACCCAGGCTGCGCAGGTGATCGCAAACGGGCTCGTCTCGGTCAGTGGTGCCACCATTCTGCGCGCCTCGCACAAGGTGACCGAAACAGATGACGTGACCGTCGACGGCCTCGATCATTACGTGAGCCGAGCGGCACACAAATTGCTCGCCGCTCTGGACGTGTTCGGTGTCGACGTGACCGGCCGATCCGCCCTAGATGTCGGCGCCTCCACAGGTGGTTTCACGCAGGTGTTGCTCGAGCGCGGAGCTCGATCGGTCATCGCGCTCGACGTGGGTCACGGGCAACTCGCAGAAACCATTCGGCACGACCCGCGAGTGACGGTCGTCGAGGGATTCAACGCCCGCGAGTTGTCGGCCGAAGCCGTCGAAAAGATGGCCCCCGACGGTGAACGTCCGTCGGTGGTGGTCGGCGATGTGTCCTTCATCTCCTTGACCCATCTGCTCGGCCCGATCGTGCGCAGCGCAAGCGCCGACGCCGACCTGTTGTTGCTGGTGAAGCCCCAGTTCGAAGTGGGGCGCGAGAGCATCCGAGAGGGTGTTGTGCACCGACCCGCGTTGCGCGAACGCGCCGTGTGCGATGTTCTGTGGGCGGCCTGGGACGAAGGGCTCGGCACCGTGGGCGTCGCCGAATCGCCGCTCGTCGGCAACCACGGCAATCACGAGTACCTGATCTGGCTGCGCCGTGTCGAGGCCCCGGGTCGTTCAGGTGTTGTCGCCCAGAATCCGACAGAATGGTTGGAACGCATAGCAACCATGACAGGAGTGTGAACGCGTGACCGACGCTTCTGAGCGGTACATCCTCGTGGTGTCCCACACCGGCCGAGCCGATTCGATCGACGCCGCCGTGCAGGTGGTCAACCAGTTGCGCGCCGCCGACATCACGCCCGTCCTGTTCGCCGCCGAGCGCGACGACATTCTCGAGCGCGTGCCCGACCTGGGATATGTGGCGATCCTCGATCAAGACATCGTTCCGTCCGAGCTCGAGCTCGTCATCGTCTTGGGTGGCGATGGAACGATTCTGCGCGCGGCGGAGATCGTGCGCGGGTATTCGGCGCCGCTCCTCGGCGTGAACCTCGGGCACGTCGGCTTCCTGGCCGAGAGTGAACGTGATGACTTGGCCGACGCTGTGAAACGCGCCGTGGCCCGCGACTACCTCGTCGAAGAGCGCATGACGCTGTCCGTGCGAGTGAAAGTCGGCGACGAGGTCGTCTACAGCAGTTGGGCGCTCAACGAAGCGACCGTCGAGAAGGCGAGCCGCGAACGCATGCTCGAGGTCGTCATCGAAGTAGACGGGCGGCCACTGTCCTCCTTCGGCTGCGACGGCGTCGTCGTGTCCACGCCTACCGGGTCAACCGCCTACGGGTTCTCGGCGGGCGGGCCCATCGTGTGGCCGACCGTCGAAGCCATCACGCTCGTGCCCCTGAGCGCGCACGCGCTCTTCGCTCGACCCATCGTGGTCGGCCCCGACTCGCCCCTCGCCATCGAGCTGCTCGAGCGCACCGACGGCACGGGAGTGCTGTGGTGCGATGGGCGTCGCACGCACGATCTGGCGCCCGGAGCGCGCGTCGTGGTGCGGCGATCGTCGACGCCCGTGCGGTTGGCCCGGCTGCACCAGGGTCCGTTCACCGATCGACTCGTCAACAAGTTCGAACTTCCCGTGACCGGATGGCGGGGGCCGGCCTAACGTGATCGAAGAAATCGATATCCGCGACCTCGGCGTCATCGCGCGGGCCACGTTGCCGCTCGGGCCCGGGTTCACGGCCATCACCGGCGAGACCGGGGCGGGCAAGACCATGGTCGTCACGGCCCTCGGGCTGCTGCTCGGCGACCGATCCGACAGCGGTGTCGTGCGGTCGGGGGCGAAACAGGCCAGTACTCAGGGACGGTGGCTCGTGGCATCCACGGGGCCCGTCGCCGAACGTGTGCGAGAAGCGGGCGGCGAGCTCGACGACGTCAACGATGGACGCGCGGAGTTGCTTCTGGGGCGAAGCGTGTCGGCCGAAGGGCGCAGCCGAGCGACAGTCGGCGGCCAAGGCGCACCCGTCGGCGTGCTCGCAGAGGTCGGGGCGCAGCTCGTGGTCGTGCACGGACAGTCCGAACAAATCCGGCTGAAATCCGTTGCGGCACAGCGGCACGCCCTCGATCGATATGCCGGGGCTGATCTGCACACGGTGCTCGAGGAGTACCGACACGTATATCGACGGCTGAACGCGAATCGCCAGGAGCTCGACCTCATCGTCGAAGAACACGATCGTCGACAGCGGGAAGCCGACGACCTGCGCCGGGCCATCGCCGAGATCGAGGCGGCCGCTCCGCAGCCGGGAGAAGACGCCCAGCTCACCGAACGCGCGGAACGACTGACGAACCGTGAAGAGCTGCGCATCGCCGCCGCATCCGCTCGAGAGAGCCTGTCCGCCGAAACGATCGACGCGGTCGACGTGATCGCGCTGGTCGACGGCGCGCGCCGCGAACTGGAACGCGCCTCCGCCCACGACAGCGAGCTCGCGGCCCTCGCCAGCCAGATCGAAGGCATCAGCTTTCAGGTGAGCGAGATCGCCGGCGAATTATCCACCTATCTCGCGGGACTCGACGAAGACGGAGCGCGCGAACTCGAGATCATCCAAGAACGGCGCGCCGAACTGAACAGCATCGTGCGCAAGTACGGGCCGTCGCTCGACGATGCTCTGGCACTGCTCGAAACGGGGAGCGCCCGGCTGCTCGAACTCGACAGCGACGACGAGCGGATCGAACAGCTGCGCGCCGATATCGCCGAAGACCAGCAGGTCGCCGACACCCTGGCCGGCCAACTCAGCACGCTGCGGCGTGAGGCGGCCGCGGCGCTCGGCACGGCCGTGAGCGAGGAGCTCAGCGCGCTGGCCATGGCGGGGGCGCAGCTCGTGGTCGACGTGACCCCCACCGACGAGCTCGGCCCTGACGGGCGGGATGCCGTGGCGATTCTCCTGAAGCCGCACTCGGGCACCGAGCCGCGACCCATCGCACGTGGTGCGTCGGGCGGTGAACTGTCGCGCGTGATGCTGGCCCTCGAGGTCGTGATTGCCGGGACCGACCCCGTGCCGACATTCGTGTTCGACGAAGTCGACGCCGGTGTGGGCGGTGCCGCGGCGATCGAGATCGGGCGGCGGTTGCAGGAGCTGTCCCGCACATCGCAGGTCATCGTCGTGACGCACCTCGCGCAGGTCGCGGCGTTTGCGCAGAACCACCTGAGCGTCGTGAAGGGGAGCGACGGGTCGGTGACGGCGTCGAGCGTTCGTCAGCTCGACGGCGACGAGCGCGCGGCCGAGATGGCCCGACTGTTGTCCGGGCTCGCCGACTCCGAAAGCGGACTCGCGCACGCGCGAGAGCTTCTCGAGATGGCGCACTCCGCAACTGTGTAGCGGGCCGGCGACTGCAGAACGCGAAATGTAGAACGGCGAATGCAGATTGCCGACCGCAGATTGCACGGCGACTACAGACTGCACCGGCGACCGTCGACAGCCGAACGCCCTGGCACCGGCGACTGCAGGCTGCAGATCGCCGTGCAGAACGACGATTGGAGCAGGGAGTCGCGGCCGCGGACGGTGATTGCGGCGGCAAAAGAGGCCGCGTGACCCGAACCGGGGGAGTGGACGGTATCGGCGGCGGCCGGTCGATGATATTGTTGAAGCCCGTGGTGAATAAAACTAACGCGGGCACATCGAACGGCATTACCAAGCACATTTTCGTGACGGGTGGTGTCGTTTCTTCATTGGGTAAAGGGTTGACCGCAGCGAGTCTCGGCAACCTGCTCACGGCGCGGGGGCTGCGTGTCGTCATGCAGAAACTCGACCCCTATCTGAACGTCGATCCGGGAACGATGAACCCGTTCCAGCACGGCGAAGTGTTCGTGACCGACGACGGCGCCGAAACGGACCTCGACATCGGGCACTACGAGCGCTTCCTCGACATCAACCTCAACCAGGCCGCCAACGTGACGACCGGTCAGATCTACTCGACCGTCATCGCCAAGGAGCGTCGCGGCGAATACCTCGGCGACACCGTCCAGGTCATCCCGCACATCACCGACGAGATCAAGCGCCGCATGCGGCTGCAGGCCACCGAGCCCGCCGCACCCGGAGAACCGCTGCCCGACGTCATCATCACCGAGATCGGCGGAACGGTCGGCGACATCGAGTCGCAGCCGTTCATCGAATCGGCCCGCCAGATTCGCCACGAGCTCGGCCGCGCGAACTGCTTCTTCGTGCACGTGTCCCTCGTGCCCTACATGGGCGCATCGGGCGAGCAGAAGACCAAGCCCACGCAACACTCCGTTGCCGCCCTGCGCTCGATCGGCATCCAGCCCGACGCCCTCGTGCTGCGCAGCGACCGCCCCGTCTCGGACAGCAACAAGAAGAAGATCGCGCTCATGTGCGACGTCGACGAGGACGCCGTGGTCAACGCCATCGACGTGCCCTCGATCTATGACATCCCGACCATGCTGCACGACCAGAACCTCGACAGCTACATCATCGAGCACCTGGGCCTGCAGACGAACAACGTGGACTGGTCCGGCTGGGCCGACCTCATGAAGGCCGTGCACGAGCCCAAACACGAGGTCACCATCGGACTCGTCGGCAAGTACATCGACCTGCCCGACGCCTACCTCTCGGTCACCGAAGCGCTCAAGGCCGGCGGTTTCGCGCACGACACCAAGGTGAAGCTGCAGTGGATCCCGTCCGACGAATGCGAGACGACGGATGGCGCCGCCAAGGCCCTGGCCGACGTCGACGGCATCTGCGTGCCCGGCGGCTTCGGCATCCGCGGCATCGAGGGCAAGCTCGGCGCCCTGAACTTCGCGCGCAAGCAGGGCATCCCGGTGCTCGGACTCTGCCTCGGCCTGCAGTGCATGGTCATCGAATACGCCCGCAACGAGGCCGGTCTCGCCGGAGCGTCGTCGTCGGAGTTCGACCCCGACACGCAGTTCCCCGTGATCGCGACCATGGCCGAACAGGTCGAGATCATCGCGGGCGGCGACCTGGGCGGCACCATGCGCCTCGGCCTCTACCCGGCCGCGCTGACAGCCGGATCGATCGTCGCCGACGTCTATGGCTCGACCGAGATCTCGGAACGCCACCGCCACCGCTACGAGGTCAACAACCAGTACCGCAAGCAGATCGAAGACGCCGGCCTGGTGTTCTCGGGCACGAGCCCCGACGGACACCTCGTCGAATTCGTCGAGCTGCCGCGCGAAGTGCACCCGTACTACGTGGGCACCCAGGCGCACCCCGAGCTGCGCTCGCGCCCCAACAACGCGCACCCGCTGTTCGCCGGACTCGTCGAGGCGGCCCTCGAGCGCCAGAAGTCGAACCTGCTGTTCGACGTCAACCAGGACTAGGTTCGAAGCACACGAGAACACGCCGCCTGCTCGCCACGCCTCCGCCACGCGGGGCCGGCGGGCAGGCGGCGTCTTCGACGGAGGGAACGAGGAGACCGATGGGTGACACGCAGCACGGCACGGCACCGGTGACGACGGATGCGGGCAGCGAGACGCCCCTGAGCGACGACCACGCCAACGTGAGCATCGTCTCGTCCGAGACGGTTTTCACGGGCAAGGTGTGGAACATTCGCCGAGACGTCTTCGACTACTCGGGTTCTCAGATCACACGCGAATACATGGATCACACGGGGGCTGTCGCCGTGCTCGCGCTCGACGACGAGGACCGGGTGCTGCTCATCAAGCAGTACCGGCACCCCGTGCGCGTGCGGGAGTGGGAGATTCCGGCGGGGCTGCTCGATGTCGAGGGGGAAGACCCGCTCGTGGCCGCGCAACGGGAGCTGGCCGAGGAGGCCGACCTCGAGGCATCCGAGTGGCATCTGCTGTCGGAGTTCGCGAGCTCGCCCGGGGGGAGTGACGAGGTCATCCGGGTTTATCTGGCACGCGGGGTGCGGGCCACGGAGGAGGCGTTCGAGCGCACCGAAGAGGAAGCCGATATCGAGGTGCGGTGGGTTCCGCTCGCCGATGTCGTCGACGCCGTGCTGGCGCACCGGCTGCAGAACCCGTCGCTGACGATCGGCGTGCTGACGCTGCTGGCCGTGAAAGAGCGGGGGCTCGACACGTTGGCCGATGCGCAGACGCCGTGGACGCGGCATCCGAAGCTCGTGGGTGCGGGTGCCGGTGCGGGTGCAGGTGCCGGTGCAGGTGCGGATGCCGAAGCCGATGGCCGTTCGGAGGCGGCTGGCGCCTCGGTCGCGGGGCGCAACGCCGAGCGCGACGATCGGTGAGATGACGCTGCGGCGCGAGCTCGACCGATATCTGCGGCACGTCTCGATCGAACGGGGGCTGTCGCCGAACACGGTGGCCGCCTACCGCCGCGACCTCGGTGCCTACCTCGACGCGCTCGAGGAGAAGGGCATCACCGAACCGGAGGCCGCAACCGAGGCCATGGCCGCCGGGTATGCGGCCGAGCTCGCCGCGCCGTCGGAGCATCCGCTGGCCTCGTCGTCGTTGTCGCGCAAGCTGTCGTCGGTGCGCGGGTTTCACAAGTTCCTCGTCGACGAGGGCCT
Source organism: Okibacterium fritillariae (assembly GCF_900167575.1). Taxonomy (GTDB): domain Bacteria; phylum Actinomycetota; class Actinomycetes; order Actinomycetales; family Microbacteriaceae; genus Okibacterium; species Okibacterium fritillariae. The sequence continues at coordinate 2,058,302 of NZ_FUZP01000001.1, read as the reverse complement.
GACGACAACGGATGCCGCGCAGCGCCTCGCGCCCCCGAAACTGCCCAGCCGGCTGCCCAAAGCCCTGACGGTCGAACAGGTGCAGGCGCTGCTCGACGCGACGGGCGGCGACGACCCGCAGGCCCTGCGCGACAAGGCGCTGCTCGAACTGCTCTACGCCACGGGTGCGCGCGTGACCGAGGCCGTGAGTCTCAACGTGGACGACGTGTTCGACGAGGACATCGTGCGGCTGCGCGGCAAGGGCGACAAGGATCGCATCGTCCCTCTCGGCAGCTATGCGCGTCGGGCGATCGACGACTACCTGGTGCGGTCACGTCCGATCTTCTCCGCGCGCGGGCAGGCGACGCCGGGCCTGTTCCTCGGGTCGCGCGGACAGCGGGTGTCGCGCCAGAACGCGTGGCTCGTCATCCGCCGCGCCGCCGAGCGTGCCGGCATCACCGAGGAAGTCTCACCGCACACGCTGCGGCACTCGTTCGCGACGCACTTGCTGCAGGGTGGTGCGGACGTGCGCGTCGTGCAGGAACTGCTCGGGCACTCCTCGGTGGCGACGACGCAGATCTACACGCTCGTGACGGCCGACACGCTGCGGGACATGTACACCACGGCGCATCCGCGGGCGCGGTAGGGGTGGGCCGGGCGCGGGGCGCGGCATCCGCTGGCATCACGCGAGAAGAGACGACCTGGCACTCGGCCGGTCGTCGCTGCCGGACACGGGCCTCGGGGGAGTGACGGCGCACTTCGCGGCGCGGGCCCACAGGATGACTGGCGTGGCCCCGCCTGAGAAGCGCCCCGGACCGCTAGAATCGGGGGCGGACGGTCTGCTGACAGACCCGACGAACGAGGAAAGACGAGGACTCAGCCAGTGGCGAAGAAGAACACGACTCAGATGCTGGATGGAATGCCCGAGACCCCGACGCTCGGCGCGACCGGACGGCCGCTGAGAGAGTTCGCCGAACCGCAGCCCCTCGCCCAGCACGGGCCCGCCCGCATCATCTCGCTGTGCAACCAGAAGGGTGGCGTCGGCAAGACGACCACCACCATCAGCCTGGGCGCGGCGCTCGCCGGCTATGGCCGCCGCGTGCTGTGCATCGACTTCGACCCGCAGGGCGCACTGTCCGCCGGTCTCGGCGTCAACACCCACGACGCCATCACGATCTACGACCTGCTGCTCGGCTCGGCGAAAGACCCCAACGCCGCCATCCAGCGCACGTCGACCCCCGGTCTCGACATCATCCCCGCCAACATCGACCTGTCGGCCGCCGAAGTGCACCTCGTCAACGAGGTCGCCCGCGAGCAGATCCTCGCGAGCGTGCTGCGCAAGGTCTCGGGCGACTACGACGTCGTGCTCATCGACTGCCAGCCCTCCCTCGGCCTGCTGACCGTCAACGCGCTCACCGCGAGCCACGGCGTGCTCATCCCGCTCGAATGCGAATTCTTCGCCCTGCGCGGCGTGGCCCTGCTCATCGAGACCATCGACAAGGTGCGCGACCGCCTCAACCCGGCGATCGAGCTCGACGGCATCCTGGCGACCATGTACGACTCCCGCACGCTGCACTCGCGCGAGGTGCTCGAGCGCGTGGTCGACGCCTTCGGCACCGACGTGCTCGACACCGTGATCGGGCGCACCGTCAAGTTCCCCGACGCCTCGGTGGCCGGCACACCCATCACCCAGTTCGCGCCCGAACATCCCGCCGCGAAGGCCTACCGCCAGCTCGCCCGGGAACTGGTGTCCCGTGGCGCCGTCGCCTAGCGCGGCCGACGCCGACACCGGTTTTCGCGTAGCCGTCAGCGGGTTCGAGGGCCCGTTCGACCTGCTGCTGTCGCTCATCACCAAACACGAGCTCGACATCACCGAGATCTCGCTGTCGAAGGTGACCGACGAGTTCATCGCCTACCTCTCGGCGCTCGAATCGGACAGCGACCTCGACGAGGCATCCGAATTTCTGGTCGTCGCCGCAACGCTGCTCGACATGAAGGTCGTGGGGCTGTTACCGCAGGGCGAGCTGGTCGACGCCGAGGATGTCGCGCTGCTCGAAGCCCGCGACCTGCTGTTCGCACGGCTGCTGCAGTATCGGGCGTTCAAGCAGGCGTCCGAGTGGTTTCAGGAGAACCTGCAGCGTGAGGCATCCCGGCACGCCCGCACCGTGCGGCTCGAGGAGAAGTACCGCGCGCGCACGCCCGACCTCGTCTGGACCCTCACACCCACCGACTTCGCGGCCCTCGCGGCTCTGGCCATGGCGCCGCGCGAGATCCCGACCGTCGGCCTCGACCACCTGCACGCGCCACTCGTGAGCATTCGCGAGCAGGCGGCCATCATCGTGGCCATACTGCGCGACGGAGAACCGAAGACTTTTCGGCAACTCATCGCCGGGGCCGATCAGAAGGGCGTCATCATCGCGCGCTTCCTGGCGGTGCTCGAGCTGTACCGTCGCGCGGCGATCGGTTTCGAACAGATCGAACCCCTGGGAGAATTGACCGTGCACTGGAGTGCGGAACACTTCAGCGACGAGAACCTGGCCAATCTGGGAGCCGACTATGACAACTGATCGAGACGTGACAGCGGATGTCGCGCTGCCCGATGTTGTCGAGCCGTCGGAGGTCGCCGAGCGGCAGTCCGAGCCGCAGCTTGAGCCGCAGTCGGACGGTGCCGAAGCGCGAGCTGCGCAGGAACCGGACGTTGCCGGAGCGCAGGCCGAGTCGGCGCCCGAACCCGTCACCGATCTGCCGCGGGCGCTCGAAGCCATCCTGATGGTCGCCGACGAGCCGCAGAGCATCGTGTCTCTGGCGACCACCGTGGGCCGCCCGGTCAGTGCCGTGAAGCAGGCGATCGCGGCGCTCGTGCGCGACTACGACGGCCTCATGGGCGGGCCGAAGCGCGGCTTCGAGCTGCGCGAGGTCGGCGGAGGCTGGCGCCTCTACGTGCGCGAGGAGTACGACCGCATCGTGACCGATCACGTGCTCACGCAGAATCCGTCGCGGTTGTCGCAGGCGGCACTCGAAACGTTGGCCGTGATCGCCTATCGCCAGCCGATCACGCGCAGCCAGGTGGCATCCATTCGCGCGGTGAACGTCGACTCGGTCGTGCGCACACTGGCCGGGCGCGGGCTCATCACCGAGCTGTTCACCGACAGCGAGACCGGTGCCATCAACTATGGAACGACCGACCTGCTCCTCGAGCAGCTCGGAATCAACACGATCGACGAGCTGCCGCCCATATCGCCGCTGCTCACCGACGGAACAGAAGGGTTCGACAGTGACATTCGCTGACCACAACGGCACCGACGACGAGACGGCCGGCCGCGCCGACACGCACCAGGCTGACGCCGCGTACGCAGACGCCGAGCAGACGAGCGCCGAGCGCGCAGATGCTGAGCAGACCCACGCTGGGCAAACCGACGCTGGGCAGACTGACGCCGAGCGCGGAGACGCCCGCGACTACGCGGACGTGGAAGTCGACGTCGAGCTCGACGGGTCGAGCTTCGGCGAGTACTACGACGAAGACGACGAGGAATACGACGCCGAGGCCGCCGAGCGCAAGGCCGCCATCGTCGAGCACACGGGCGTGCGCCTGCAGAAGGTCATGGCGTCGTCGGGTGTCGCGTCACGGCGCGTGTCCGAGGACATGATCGCGGCGGGACGCGTGCGCGTGAATGGCGAGGTCGTGCGCGAGCCCGGACGCCGCGTCGACCCCGAGAAAGACGAGATCCTCGTCGACGGCACGGCCGTGCAGGCCGACACCTCGAAGCGGTACATCATGCTCAACAAGCCCGTCGGCATCTACAGCTCGCTGCGCGACGAGCGCGGACGCCCGGACCTGAGCCGCTACACCGACGAGTTCGAGGAGCGACTGTTCAATGTGGGGCGACTGGATGCCGAGACATCCGGCCTGCTGATTCTGACGAACGACGGCGACATGGCGCACGTGCTCGCGCACCCGTCGTTCGGCGTGACCAAGATGTACATCGCCAAGGTCGAGGGGCGCATGACGCCGCAGACCATCGCGCGCCTGACCAAGGGCCTCGACCTCGAGGACGGTTTCATCGCGGCCGACAAGGCGCGGCTGCTCGACGCCTCGGCCGACGGCACCAGCCTCGTCGAGGTGACGCTGCACTCGGGCCGCAACCGCATCGTGCGCCGCATGCTCGACGAAGTGGGGCATCCGGTCATCGACCTGGTGCGCCGCCGCTTCGGACCGCTGCACCTCGGCACGCTCGCCCCGGGCCAGATGCGCGACCTGACTAAAGTAGAGATGAGCGAATTGCTCACCATTTCGCGGCAGGCGGCGAAGGACACACCCGCCGGTGACGCCGCTGACGCAAACACCGACGACGCGAACACGGATGCTTCGGCCGACGAGTAGACCGCGTCGCCGAGTCTGAGAGACACCATGACCGATACCTCGAGCGCTCAGGCGCGCGACAACGCGACGGCCGAAACCGGCATTGCGCTCGTCGGCGACGGTTGGACGAAACCGGCGGGACGCACGCGCGGTCCCGTGCGCATCGTCGGGGCCGGGCTGTTGGGCGCGAGCATCGGCCTGGCGTTGCGGGCGAACGGCGTGGATATCGAACTCGACGATGCGTCGCCGTCGCAGCTGCGATTGGCCGTCGACTACGGAGCCGGGACCGCAGCGGTCACGGCTGACCCGGGGGCCTCGAATGGTCGTAACGCAGACGGCGCCGAGACCGACCCGTCGGCATCCGCATCGGCTGCAACATCCGAGCCCGTGGCGATCGTCGTCGTGTGCGTGCCGCCCGATGTCACGGCCGATGTCGTGGAACGCGAGCTGGCCGCGCATCCCGAAGCGGTCGTCACGGATGTCGCGAGCATCAAGCTCGAGCCCTACCGCACGTTGCTCTCGCGCGGCGTCGACCTCACGCGCTACATCGGTTCGCACCCCATGGCCGGTCGCGAACGCGGCGGAGCCATCTCGGCCCGCGCCGACCTCTTCTATGGGCGGCCCTGGGTGATCTGCCGCGACCACGAGACGCCCACCGATCTGCTCGCGCTCGTCGAAGGCCTGGCCCTCGACCTCGGCGCGACGCCCATCGAGATGACGCCCGAGGAGCACGACCGCTCGGTGGGGCTGGTCTCGCACGTTCCCCAGCTCGTCGCCAGCCTGCTCGCCGCGCGCCTGCGCGACGCCCCCGACGCCGCCGTGCGCCTGGCCGGACAGGGTCTGCGCGACACCACGCGCATCGCCTCGAGCGCGCCCGAACTCTGGGTGCAGATCCTCGGCGCCAACGCGGCACCCGTCGTCGACGTGCTGGATGCCTTCGCCGACGACCTGGAACAGGTGACCGAGGCGCTGCGTCACCCCGATGCCGCCGGCTCGCGCCGCCGCGTCGCCGAAACCATCGCCGCCGGCAACTCGGGTGTGGCCCGCCTGCCCGGCAAGCACGGCCAGGACCGCCGCTTCGACAGCATCGTCGTCATGGTCGACGACACCCCCGGCCAGCTGGGCCGCCTGTTCACCGAGTTCGGCGAGATCGGCGTGAACATCGAAGACCTGCGCCTGGAGCACTCTCCCGGCGCCCAGATCGGGTTGGCCGAAATCTCGGTGCTGCCCGAAGTGACAGAACGAACCATCCGCGATCTGGAAGCGCGCGGCTGGCGGATTGCGAGTATCTGACCTATGACCGACATGATCGTGGCCATCGACGGGCCCGCCGGCAGCGGCAAATCCAGTGTGTCCAAGGCGACCGCCGCGCGCCTGGGCTTCGACTACCTCGACACCGGCGCCGCCTACCGCGCGCTGGCGTGGTTCGCCCTCGCGTCGTCGCGCGACACCGCCGACAGCCAGCAGGTGATCTCGCTGCTCGTCGACTTCGACTACGAGATCGGCACGAACCCGGGGGAGTACTACGTGCGCGTCGGCGAGGACGACGTGACCGAGGCCATCCGTGAACCCCGCGTCACCGCGGTCGTCAGCGATATCGCCCGGGTGCCCGAGGTGCGTGCGTTCGTGACCGCGCTGTTCCGCTCGATCATCCGCTCGTCGCCCGCCGCCGGAATCATCGTGGAAGGCCGCGACATCACGACCGTCGTGGCACCCGACGCCCCCGTGCGCATCCTCTTGACCGCGTCGCCCGAGGCCCGCATGGCCCGGCGCGCGGCCGAAGTGACCACCCAGACGGCCGAAGATGTGGCCGCTCAACTGCACAAACGCGACAGCGCGGACTCGCGCGTCGTAGACTTCATGACGGCTGCGCCCGGCGTGACGACCCTGGATTCGACGGACCTCGACTTCGAGGGAACCGTTCGGGCAGTGGTCGATGTGATCAACGGCGGCACCCCGCCGAACAAGGAGAAAAACCATGGCTGACTTCGAAGAACCTCTGGAGTCGGACGACTCACTCGCCGAGCGTCTCGGCACGCTCGACGACGACCTGGCCACCCAGCGGGCCAACGCGCTGCGCTCGGGCCTGTCCGACTACGACCTCGATGACGAAGACTTCGATCTGCTCGAGGCCGTCACCGACGACCCCGACGCGATCACCTACCTGCCGGCGCTGCCCGTCGTGGCGATCGTCGGCCGCCCCAACGTGGGCAAGTCCGCGCTCGTGAACCGCATCCTCGGCCGCCGCGAGGCCGTCGTCGAGGACACCCCCGGCGTCACGCGCGACCGCGTCACCTACAAGGCCGAATGGAACGGACGCCCGTTCTCGCTCGTCGACACCGGCGGCTGGGAGCCCGACGCCAAGGGCATCGACGCGTCCGTCGCCATGCAGGCCGAGGTCGCCATCGACCTGGCCGACTCGGTCATGTTCGTCGTCGACGCGAACGTCGGGGCCACGAGCACCGACGAGCAGGTCGTGCGCATGCTGCGCAAGGCCGGCAAACCCGTCTTCCTCGTCGCCAACAAGGTCGACGACGTGCGCCAGGAGCCCAACGCCGCCGCGCTGTGGTCGCTCGGCCTCGGTGAGCCCCTGCCCGTCTCGGCCCTGCACGGCCGCGGCGTCGCCGATCTGCTCGACACCGTGCTCGAGAAGCTGCCGCTCATCTCGGCCGTGGCCAAGCAGGAAGTGGGCGGACCGCGTCGCGTCGCCATCCTCGGCCGCCCCAACGTGGGCAAGTCGAGCCTCTTGAACCGCGCCGCCGGCGAAGAACGCGTCGTCGTGAACGAGCTCGCCGGCACCACGCGTGACCCCGTCGACGAGCAGGTCGAGATCGCCGGCAAGGTGTGGCGCTTCGTCGACACCGCCGGCATCCGTCGCCGCGTGCACCTGCAGCAGGGCGCCGACTTCTATGCGTCGCTGCGCACCTCGGCCGCGCTCGAGAAGGCCGAAGTGGCCGTCGTCATGATCGACGTCTCGCAGGCCATCAGCGAGCAGGATGTCCGCATCATCGACCTCGTGCTCGAATCGGGCCGTGCGCTCGTGCTGGCCTTCAACAAGTGGGACCTGCTCGACGACGAACGTCGCCGCTACCTCGAACGCGAGATCGAACAAGACCTCGCCCACGTGGCCTGGGCTCCCCGCGTGAACATGTCCGCGCGCACCGGCCGCCACCTCGAGAAGCTCGTCCCCGCCCTCGAGCTCGCGCTCGAGTCGTGGGACACCCGCATCCCCACGGGCAAGTTCAACGCCTTCCTCGCCGAACTCACGGCGGCACACCCGCACCCCGTTCGCGGTGGCAAGCAGCCCCGTGTGCTCTTCGGCACGCAGGTGGCGTCGCGCCCGCCGACATTCGTGCTCTTCACGACCGGGTTCCTCGACCCGGGCTACCGTCGCTACATTCAGCGACGCCTGCGCGAGATCTACGGCTTCGAGGGCACGCCCATCGTGGTCAACATGCGCGTGCGCGAGAAGCGGAAGCGCACCTAAGCGATGACCCGGGACTCCGGCGACGCGTGGGTGGAAGGCCCCGGCGGCATACGCCGTTGGGGCGTCTACGGCGCTGCCGGGGTGCTGGTGTTCGACCCGGCGCGCGGCGTGCTGCTGCAGCATCGGGCCGAGTGGAGTCACTTCGGTGGCACCTGGGCGCTGCCGGGCGGTGCTCGGCATGAGGGCGAGTCGGCCGTCGACGGAGGGTTGCGCGAGGCGGCCGAAGAGGCCGCCGTTCCGCGCGATGGCGTGCGGCTGCGCTCGGCGATTGTCGTGGACCTCGGGTTCTGGAGCTACACGACCGTGATCGTCGACGTCGTGCGGCCGTTCGAGGCCGTCGTCGCCGACCCCGAGTCGATCGAGTTGCGGTGGGTGGCGGTCGACGAGGTCGACGCGTTGCCGCTGCATCCGAGTTTCGACGAAGCCTGGCCGACGTTGCGTGCGCTGCTGCGCGAACGCACGACGCTAGTGGTCGACGCCGCCAACGTTGTGGGGTCTCGGCCGAACGGGTGGTGGAAGGATCGGGCGGGGGCGACATCCGCTCTGCTCACCCGCATCGAGGATGCGGCGGCGGGCGGGTTCGATCTGGGCGACGGCGTTCTTCGTTGGCCACGCGTCGTTGTCGTTGTCGAGGGTCGGGCCGCGAGTGTGGCCGAGACGTGGGCGGGCGATGAGGCGCGTGAGGCGTTGCTGCCGGGTGTCGAGGTGCGGGTTGCCGAGCGGGATGGCGACCAGGCGGTTGTGGATGTCGTGAGGGAGGTGTTGGCGTTCGCCGATGCCGATGCCGATGCCGATGCCGATGCCGATGCGGATGCCAGGGCGAGTGCGGGTGCAGGTGCAGGTGCGGGCGCGGGAGCGAATGTCGTGACCGTGGTGACCGCCGATCGTGAGCTCGTGGAACGTGTCGAGATGCTCGGCGCGACGACGCTCGGGCCCAGCTCGTTCTTGCAGCTGGTCGACGCCGCCGAACGCTGAAGCGCGGGCGGGTCGAGCGACCGGGTTACCAAGACCGCACTGTTGGAGGCGGTGGTTAGGCGCGCTTGCGCGCCCAGATCGACGGTCGGAACGTTCAGCGTGCGTTCATGGAACTGCCGGGCCACACCCGGCTGAGTTTCGGCGTACGGGGGAGAAGCTGCGAGCATAGATCAGTAGTTGTGAACGATGGCGTTTGCGTGACACCGACAACCGTGACCCGTGAGTGGAGCCATCCGTGCAGGAATTCTTCGACAATGTCTTCGTGAGGGCGGGCGTCTCCGCCGCCCTCGGAGCACTCGCCGCCATCGTGATCACCGCGATCGTGGCGTTCGTGTTCCGGCGCATCGCCCGGCGGGAACGCTGGGTGCAGCGCTTCGTCGACCGCGTGCGGCGGCCGTTCCGCGTCGTGCTGCTGATCGCCCTCGTTTGGGTGGCGCTGGCCATGGCCGTCAACGATGCCGAGTGGCGCAACTCGATCGACTTTGTGGCGCGGATTCTGATGATCGCGGCCGGGGCGTGGCTCGTGGCATCCCTGGCCCTGTTCTTCGAGGACGCCGGACTCGACCGGTATCGCATCGATGTGGCGGACAACCGGGTGGCGCGACGCGTGCGCACGCAGGTGTTGATCCTGCGGCGCCTGACCGTTGTGGTCATCGTGATCGTCGCGATCGCGTCGATTCTGCTCACGTTCCCGGGCGCGCAGGCGGTGGGTGGCAGCATCCTGGCGTCGGCCGGTGTGGTGTCGATCGTGGCCGGTCTGGCCGCGCAGTCGAGCCTGGCGAACGTGTTCGCGGGCATGCAATTGGCGTTCAGCGATGCCATCCGTGTGGACGACGTCGTGATCGTCGAGACCGAGTGGGGCCGGGTCGAAGAGATCACGCTGACCTATGTGGTCGTACACCTGTGGGACGACCGCCGCATGGTTCTGCCCTCCACCTATTTCACGTCGACGCCGTTCCAGAACTGGACGCGTCGCAACTCCGAGCTGCTGGGTGCCGTCGAGTTCGACCTCGACTGGCGCGTGTCGCCCGCGCAGATGCGAGAAGAACTCGACCGCGTGCTGGCCGAAACCGAGCTGTGGGATGGTCGCGCCTCGGTGTTGCAGGTGACGGACGCCGTGGGTGGCTATGTGCGCATCCGCGTGCTCGTGACCGCGGTCGACGCGCCGACGCTGTTCGACCTGCGCTGCTATGTGCGCGAGGCGCTCGTGACGTGGCTGCACGAGACGAGCCCGGGTGCGCTGCCGCGCGAGCGTGTCGTCATCACGGAGCCCGGCGAGAAGCGGGCGCCGACGCGCGAGAAGAAGAACGTGCCGACGGATGCTCACGGCTTGTTCTCGGGCGACCAGGCGGGTGAGGAGCGCGCGAGCCTGTTCACCGGGCGGATCACGACGATCAGCCCGGAGGAGGCGGCGCTGGCAGCGGACGGTTCTGATCGCGGCTAGGCCGCTTAGGCCGAGACGGGCGTCGGCCACCAGGCCGGCAGGAGCGCCATGACGGCTGCGGCATAGGCCTCGGCGTCGGTGTCTTCGCCCAGGGCCCACTGTTCGATGCAGGCCATCGTGCCGCCGGCGAAATAGGCGGCCGCGGCCTCGGCCGAACCCGCCGGCGACATCTCGACACCGGCCTCGCGCCAGAAGTCCAGGGCGATGGAAATGCGCTTGTGCAGGGTCGACACGAGGATGCGTCGGAACCCGGCATCGTTCTTCGCAAGGAACAGTGCGCGATAGGCGGGGCGCTCCTCACTGACGTGGGCCAGGATCTGGCGCAATGACGCCTGGTAGCTGGCGCTCACGACCGACGGCTGGGCGAGGCTGTCACGGGTGACGTCGACCGTGGCCAGGCGGTCGACGATGCGCCCGAAGATGTCGGCCGCGAGTTCCTCGATGCCTCGGTAGTGGCCGTAGAAGGTGGTGCGGTGCACGTCGGCCGCCCGGCACAACTCGGCGACACCGATGTCGTTCAGGTCTTTGTGTTCGAGCAGTTCGAGCAGCGCCGTGGTGAGGGCCCGCAGAGTGCGTGCGGTGCGGGGCTCGTCGGACGGTGGTGTGCCGATATCGCGCAGCGAAATGATGGGTGCGGTCATCTCTCCATTATCGATCGCGGGCGTGTGGTTCGTGCGCCGGGTCATGCGTCCCTCAATGGAGCGTGGAGTATCGCGAAAGTTGCCGTTGGTCCACCATAGGGCTGCTGCGGTGTCGTCCGGGACGGCATCGTCGCCAGTAGTCAGTTAACGCGTCGTCCAGGATGCGAGGAGCTCCTCTTCTTCGGCGTCGGAAAGACCAGCCCGCGCGGCGTTGCGTGCTGGGGCAGCGGTTTTCTCGGTGTCGTCGGTGGGGGTGCTGGCGTCAGAATTCGATTGCTGCGAGTTCGCCGCGCGCTCGGCGGCCAGGATGTCGGCCAGCGTGTCGGCGAGGGGGCGCAGCTGCATCCCCGCTTCGAGGGCTCGCGAGACGTCGCGGTCGTTCATGCCCCACCAGTCGCGGTCGTCGATCCAGAGCGGGAGGCTGCGCGGACCGGCCCACGGGGAGACGCCGTTGTCGAGCAGCCAGCGTTCGTCGACCTCGATGACCGGGCCCGTGTGGTGTGCGGCCTGGCGCGCGACGGCAACGTGCTCGGAGAAGGGGAGGGCGGGGCTGGTTGCGTTGAACACTCCGCGGATGCCGCGCTCGACGAGGCTGACGATGAAGGCCGCGAGGTCGCGCACATCGATGAGCGCCGTCGGCAGGTCGGGGACCGCGGGGACGAGAACCGGGCGCTGGGCGTGGGTGGGAACCATCCGATCGTCGTCGGACGGGGATGTGAGCTGCGCTGTTGTAGCCGGCTCTTCGGCTGCCGGCGTGAAACGGGTGGGCTCTTCGGCTGACTGCTCGAAACGGGTGGGCTCCTCGGCGGCGCGCGCGAAACGGGTCGGCCAGTAGCTGCTGCGGCCGGTCGAGTCGCCGGGGCCGCCGATCAGGCCAGGGCGGACGATGGCGCTGCGGTCGGGGCCGAAGGCTGCGAGGACGGCTCGCTCGGCTGCGGCCTTCGCGACCCCGTAAGGCACGTCGGCGGCCGGGGTGGTGGGATCGGGATCGGGGAAGGTGGCGGCATCCTCGTCGGCGCCGCGTTCGGATTGGCTGGCGTAGGCGCTCGTCGAGGAGACGAAGAGGTAGGCGTCGGCGTGGGGCTCGAGGGCCTCGACGGCGGCTCGGATCTGGTCGAGGGAGCGGGAGAGGTCGATGACGGCATCCCAGCGTTCGGGCACGACGTCGGCGTAGGCATCCGGCTTGTCGCGGTCGGCGCTGACGAAGCGGGCGCCTGTGGGCACACGACCCGATTCGCCGCGCGCGAGGCATGTGACCTCGTGACCCGAGGCGAGTGCCGCCGTAACGATCTCGCCGCCCAACCATGCTGTTCCGCCCAAAACGAGGAGTCTCATGGGGTCAGTCAACCAAGGTGCGGGGCCGGAGCGGGCCGGGTTCGCTGACGGCAGACCTGGCGCGGCGCGCGCGATGGCGGCATAGTCGGAGCATGGATCACAAAGAACAGCTGCACGGGTATCTGAAAGTCAGGCGGGCCGACCTGCTCGGCAAGCTCGACGGGCTCGGCGAGTACGACGCCCGGCGGCCCCTCGTGCCCACCGGCACCAACCTGATCGGCCTGATCAAACACGTTGCGAGCACGCAGCTCGGCTACTTCAGTGATGTGTTCGGGCGCCCCGCCGACCGCCCGATCGCCTGGGACATGACGACCGACGCCGATATGTGGGCCACGGCCGACGAGTCGCTCGCCGAGATCATCGACTTTCACCACTACTCGAACGAGCAGACCGACGCCACCATCCAGGCCCTCGACATCGACGCGCCGGGCCGCGTGCCGTGGTGGCCGGGAGAGCGCGGCAACGTGACGCTTCATCAGATTCTCGTGCACATGACGGTCGAGACATCGCGTCACGCGGGGCACGCCGACATCCTGCGCGAACTCATCGACGGCTCGGTCGGCAACGGGCCGAATGACCCGAACATCTCGACGACGGATGCCGCGCACTGGGTCGAGGTGCACGACACGATCGAGCGTGCGGCTCGTGAGGCGGCGGGTCGGGCGGTCTGAGCACGGGTCTCCCGCCATGTGCCGGTGACGGCGCCCTGCAACGAATGTCGGGTACGAGGTAAAGGGCGGCCTCGTACCGGTCAAAAACCGACGCTCGCTTGAACCTCAGCGAGCGGGGGAGGACTGCCCCTGTACGTCCCGCTGTCGACCTGTCACGATGTGAGCGAATCCCGCATTGAGGGTTCGTCGGTCGGATCGGTTAGAGGGGAATGCTGTGAAGAAGAGGTCTATTCAAGTCTTGGCGGGCGGGGCAGTTCTGGCGCTCGCGGTCGCTCTCATGCCCACGGCGGCGGCGACCGCTGCGTCGGCGCCCGTGCTCACGTCGAACGGGAACATCTACAACGGCTACGGATACACGCTGAAGGCGGATGGTTCGCCCTCAGGCATCCCGAAATTCGCTGGTACGACACCCTATGACGAGCATCTGTCGTTCTCACCGGATGGTGGCCGGATAGCCTTCCAGAGCCAGGCCACCGTGGGTGCGCCCACCGAGGTCTTCACCGCCAACAAGGATTTCACGGCTCGTAAGAAGGTCGTCGCGGCGGGTGCCCAGGGATTCGAACGGGCCGGTGCGCCCGCATGGTCGCCGGACGGCAAGAAGATCGCCGTCGTCCTCAGCACCTCTTCACCGTCGTCGCAGCGAATCGCGCTCATCAACGCCGACGGCACGGGTCTTGCCGCGGTGCCAAACAGTTCTGACCTCGCGCACTTCTTCCTCTCGTGGTATCCCGACTCGGACCGACTTCTCTACATCAACTCGGAACGGCAACTGTGCACCCTGTCCACCTCGACCGGTTCGAAGTCGTGCTACGCACTGCCTTCTCCCGCTGTGACCGGTGCCGCTCAGAGCCACATGTTCACCGAACCCGAACTGTCGCGCGATGGCACAAGCGTGCTCATGTTGCTGGCTAAGGGTGATGCCGCGAACCGTTGGGACATCGTGCGCATGACGCCGACGGCAACCAATTATGTGAACGTGACCGCCAACGTGAACCTCAGCCAAGCACAGCGTCCCGTTTGGTCTCCTGACGGATCAACCATCCTCTTCGCGAATTATTCGCCCGCGACAAACGGCCAGCCACGGCTGGCACTCATCGCCAAGAACGGGACGAACCTTCGCGTTCTGCCGCAGCGCATCGACACGTCGACATCGGCGCTCGCGTGGCAGCCGGTGCAGAGGACCGTCGCGACACCGAGCGCTTTGACGGTTGAACGGGTGGGTTACTGCGGCAACAACGGAGGAACCTACGCCTGGCTGAACCTGAAGGCCAATTGGAAGGCTGACTCCATGGCATCCGTTGCCTCGTACCGATTCTACGAGAACGGCACGTACATCAAGAACATCCGCAACACGCGCTTGAATGCGGGGACGCTCTCGACGACCTTCTCGAGCACGCAGTGGTGGGCGCAGGATGCCAAGACGCTTATTTATACCGTGAAGGGCGTCACTGCCGCGGGTGTCGAGACCGGCCCGTCGAATACGGTGACGATCAACGTTCCCGCTCTGGACTGCTGATCGGTTGACTCTCGGACGAGCCCGGCTGACGTGTTATGCGTCGGTCGGGCTCGTTTTTCGTGCTCAGGGGGCTGACTGTTCCTGGTGCCGCACGTGCGGATCGTTGCTGGCCGACGACGACGCCGAGGAGGACCAGGAGGACCCCGCCGATCTGAATGATCGTCAGGGGTTCGGCCGCGAAGATCGTGCCGAGCAGCACACCCGTGACGGGATTGAGCAGGCCGATGACGCCGACCGTTCCGGCGCTCAGGCGTTTGAGCCCCGTGAACCAGCACCAGAAGGCCAGCGCTGTTGCGATCACGCTGACGTAGGCGAAACCGAGGATGGCTCCCGTGTCGAGCGCCGAGGGAGTGCCCTCGAATATGAGCGCCGCGACCGTTAGGGCACCGCCGCCCGCGAGCAGCTGCCATGCCGTCAGCGATAAAACGGGGATGTCGCTTGCCCACCTCTTCGAGAGCACGTAGCCGAGCGCCGACATGACCATGGCGCTCGCCGAAGCGATGACACCCCACGCGTTGACCCCCGTGGACGAGGTGGCGACGATGAGGAGCACCCCCAGCATCCCGATCACTGCGCCGGCGACCACGCGGGGCACGGGGCGTTCTGAGGCGAGGGCCCAGGCGAGGCCGATCATGACGAGGGGTGCGGCGGCCATGATGCTCGCGGCGACGCTCGACGGCAGCAGTTGCGCGGCCACATAGAGCAGCACGAAGAACGCGCCGACGTTCAGGATGCCGAGCACCGCCGATCTCCACCACCACACGCCGCGCGGTCGACGTCGGGCGAGCAGCATGAGCAGAATGCCGGCCGGGAGTGCGCGGATGGCGGCTCCCCAGAGCGGGCTGTCGGCGGGGAGGAGCTGTTTGGTGACGAAGTAGGTGCTGCCCCACGCGATGGGTGCGACAGCGGTGACGAGGACCCAGCGCCATTTATCTTCCATGGAAGTTAATATAGCTTCCTAGGAAGGTATAGTTCAGGCATGAGTGCGAAACCGGGTTCCAAGGGTGATGACCACGAGGACCGTGTTGGGCGTGAGGACCGTGTTGGGCCGGACGACCACGTTGCCCGCATCCAGGCCGAGTGGGAGCGTGAGCGCCCCGACCTCGACGTGTCGCCCCAGGGCGTCTTCGGGCGTCTGCATCGACTCGCGGCGCTCCTGATGGACGAGATCACGGTCGTCTATCGCGAGCACGGCCTCACGGAGGGGGAGTTCGACGTGTTGGCCGCCCTGCGCCGCGCCGGCGAACCCTTCGAGCGGGCACCCGGCGAGCTCGCCCAGCACACCATGGTGACGACGGGCGCGATGAGCAAACGCATCGACCGGCTCGAGGGGGCCGGGCTGGTCACGCGCCGGGCCTCGTCGGATGACGGGCGCGGGCGCGTAGTGGCCCTGACGCCCGAGGGGCGGAGGGTGATCGACGCGGCGTTCACCGACCACATCGCGAACGAGCATCGCCTGCTCGAGGGCATGCCCGCGGCGGATGTCAGGCAGCTCGAGTCTCTGCTCGCGAAGTGGTTGGGGCACGTCGACGGCTGAACACCCACTTCGTTACAATCTCGAGCAATCTCGCGCAAGCATCCCGCCGTTACACGCCGAGGCGCTAGTGTGCTGATGACATGAGGGGGAGTCATGAGCGCATCTGAGCGCCCGAGCGAGGCGGCTCTGTGGCGCGCCGGCTGGCGGCTTGTCGCGGGGTATGTTCCCTACGTGCTGCGGGGTCGTCGGCGGACGCTTGCAATCGTCGTCGGGTTCGGTGTCGCACTTGTTGCGGCAGGAGGGATCGTCGGGTTCGATGTCCTGCGTCCAGGCGAGAACGGCCCGGCGGTTTTCGGGTCCGCGGCGCTAGCGGCGTTCGGCGGCGCCCTTATGGGCGTCGCAGGGACGATCAGCATGTTGAGCTTGCTCGATATCGGCTCGCAGATCCCCGCGCCACGGGCAGACACAGGTCGGGTGCGAGCACTGCGACGAGATCCAAAAGCCGCAGCTCGCGCTGACGATGTCACGCTCAGAGCCGTGAGTGCGATGCTGTGGAATGTTCGTGCAGCGGTGCCTGCCACGGTCATCACGAACGGGCTCGTTGTTGGCCTGGGCGTCTTGGTCATCACGGGGAGTCTGCCGCAAGAGGGGCAACTCGGGGTAGTCGGATGGGTATGGATTGCCTCACTCGCCCTCATTGCGGCCGTGCAGATCGTGAGCGTGCGCGTTCTCGGTCTCGCTGACTGGCGGCTCAGCGTCATCGAGCCGGTGGCGCGCGAACGATTCGGCCGCCCCATCGAGGTGTCGGATGAGTGATCAGACGGCCGAGCGAAATTCACTCGTGGAAGACCGCAATGTCGCCCAGTGACGTGTCTCCGAGCGGTTGGTGGGGCGAGGGTTGGCGACTGATCGCCATTTACGTGAGACGGGTGTTTCCGCATCCGGCTGGTCGACGGGTTGTGATCGTTGGAGCGGTCGGAGCGCTGGTCGGCGTCGTGGGCGGTCTGCTGTTAAGCGTTCTGTTCGCCCGGATCGGCTCGCCTGATTCATCGGTCGTCCAGTCGGTCGCGACGGTCGTGACGTTGGGTGTGTTCTTCGGTGCACTTGCGACGGTGTGTGCCGCATCCATCCGCCTCATTGGAGCGATGGAGAGGGACACCAGGCCGCGAGCGCTCGAACGCGCCGAGGAACGCCAGGTGCGAATGCTGGTGGTGCACCCCGAGCGGGGCCAGGAAACGGAAACGCGGCTCATCGACGTTGCTAGAGACCGTTTGCGCATCTCCCAGCGCACAGCGCCGAGCGGGCTCATTGCGGTTGCGCTCGGAGTTGTTCTCTACGCGACCTATAACGTGATGCTGCTCGTTCAAGACGATGCATCGATGAATGACTTGCGCCTCGTCGCCGGTGCCGTGCTCATCGTGGTCGGGGGTGCGAGTCTCTTCCTGGGCTTCCGCTCGCTCGGTCGCTCGTCGGCCCGCATCGCTGCGCTCGAGGCACTCCTGCTCGAAAGATCGTCGGCGCCGTCCGCATCCGAAGCTTCTTCGACGACGGCGGAGGGGGAGTCTCGACAGTGACGAACCTTCCAGCTCCTGACCGTCCGACGCATGCTCCCGGCTTTTGGAGGCACATATCGCCGTGGTATGTCGGCGCGTTCGTCGTCTGCGTCGTGATCGCGATCGTGCTCGTCGTCCAGCTGGGCGCTTTCCCCCTGGCTCTGGCGTTTCTCTGGATCATCCCCGTGCGGGAACATTTCGTGCTCTCGCGTCGCACAACGGAGCCCGTCGACAACCGGCCACCCTCGGTACCGATCGGACATCCAAAGGAGGAGGCGTTGTTCGCCCTCTCCGTGTCCTCGCTCCTGATCGGAATCGGTCTGATTGCAACATCGCTCATTTCGGCCGACGACCTCACCGTCTCCGACCCGAGAGGCATCTACCTGTGGGCCTTCATCCTCACCGCCCTCGGAACGGCCGGCATCCTCATCGGTCGCGTCTTCATCCGACGCCGTGCCGTGGCGCACGTGATCGAGGGATGGTCTGAGCAATGACATCGAGCAACGGCAAGAGGTTCTTCGACCACCCGTCCGATAGGCGTGCCCAGCGGCAAGGGGCAGCTACGTTTGAGAACCCGAGCAGCACCCCGGTATCGAGCGATAGCCCTCACGATCACGGGATGGTGTGAATTATGACTTCGAGCACGGACGAGCAGTCTCGTAAGCACGTGACGGGCAAGAATGCCCCGTTCGCTTCGATAGTTCGACCCCCGAGCGCCGTGTGGTGGCGCGACGGATGGCAGCTCACCGCTGCATCGGTGAGGCACACGTTGCGTTCGCCGCGGTGGCAGATCGGGCTGGCCGTCGTGATCGTCGCTGGCGTCGCCGGCGGAATGGGTGGCTGGTTGCTCAGCTCAACCCCTCCGGGTGCCTACGACGAACCCGCTGCATTGTTTATCGGACCGTTCGGCGTGCTCGCTGGCTTCGTCGCAGCCCTGCTGGTCGGTCTTACGTTGAGGTGGCGGGACCGGACGCCACGACAAGCATGGGGTATCACGCCGGTCGACAGCCGCAACGTCTTCTCCGGCGACGCGGATCCCGCTCTTGCCGATGTGCCAACCGAAACCTACGTTCGAGCGGTCGTGGCCGACCTGCGCGAACGCCTTCCGCTCAGCATCCTGAACTACTTGTCCATTTCGCTGCTGATGCTCTTCGGGGTGTGCTTCTTCGTCGTCGCGGGCGGTTCACCGTTGACGATCGGTCTCATGGCAGTCATGGCCATCTCGAACGGGACCATGAGCATCCTCGCCCTCAAGCTCCTCGGCTCGCACGGTGCGCTGCTCGGCCACCTAGGCAGTGCCCGGCATGACGCCGCTCAGAATGACGCGTCCCCCACTCCTCACCCAAAGGACTCCTGAATGACCGACACGCATCGCATCACCTGGTGGCGCGAAGGATGGCGCGTCTATCGCGTCGCCGCGCCACTCTTCTTCACGCGCCGCCGCGTCGTGACCGGGGTAGTGACCGTCATCGTTGCTTCTGCCCTCGTTTACGGTGTCGTGTCGCTGATTCCCGTGCCCGAGTCGGCGCCGCTCCCGTCGGACTTCTTCGCCAGCATCCTCGCCGGTATCGCCGCATTCTTGATCCTCGTAGGTTTCGGAACCTCCTGGTTCATACGTGACAACCGCACCGACGGCCTCACCGCGGGAAGCATGCTCCCGGACGAACTCGCGCCCCTGCAGAAGGCGTCGCCAGCCGCGGGGGAGAGGATCGATCCAGCCCGCCGTGCCCTAGCGATCTCGGTCGCGCGACGCCAACGCCGCAACAACGTCGCCATCCTCACGATGTTCATGCTGGTCACACTGGTGCAGATCACCGGGTTCGTCTTCGCGCTCACGAATCCTAATTCCCAACTGTTGTGGCCGCTCGCCACCATCGTGGCCGCGCTCGCTGTCGAATGCTGGATCCTCAACGCGCTGGCCCAAACATCCGTGCTGCTCGAGAACGCAACCGGCCGCCGCGACCCTCCCGCCGAATCGAACGCGCGATAACCGGCCCTGGCACACAGTCGCCCAAATTATCCGCTAGGATTATCAAGTTGTCTTCGCCGCTCGCGGCGGATGACTTCGGGCTGTGGCGCAGCTTGGTAGCGCACTTGACTGGGGGTCAAGGGGTCGCAGGTTCAAATCCTGTCAGCCCGACCATGAAGTCCCGGAAACTCACGAGTTTCCGGGACTTTTTTCTGTGTAGTCCCAACTGGGTCACCAACAGAGCATCGTTTCATGCTTTTTTGTGCCGCTGCCACTGCCCTCACGTCTGGGGCGCTGAGGTCGAGTACTTTTAGTCCGAAGCGTTTGGATCCGCGTGCGCATCGTCTGTGCGGATAAGTCCGCAGCGAACGCGATCTTCTCTTGACCGACGAGTGGGGCGCAGAACAATGTGCCGGTGCGGCGCACCTTTGGCCTTATTTTCACCCACATCTCGCAAACCGGCCGATAAGTGGGATGTGCTCTACGGTGATTGGGCCGTCAATTGTTTTTGGTTGGGGTTGGCCCTACATAGCGAAGACAGCAGAACGGCGGCTTAGAGGGAGAGCTTCTGGCCTGTGTCTGCCACACCCGCTGACTCGGCTCATCTCTGAGTGAGAGCGCCGCGCGCGTTATCTCGTAGCCGAGGGGTCAAAGGAGAATGGGCCAAATGACATCTATGCGGTTGAATTGATCAACTGGTCGAAGAGCTTTCGCAATGACGCGCGGTCCGCTCGCTTTTAGTCAGTCGCCATCAAGCGAATTCAGAGAAACAAGGACGTCTGATGCAGATCACCCACCTCCGGACGTCAGGTTTCCAGTCGTTTGGCCCGACGCCGACCACGATCGCACTGAGAGATGTCACCTACGTGCTCGGCCCGAACGGTGCCGGCAAGACGGCGGTGCTCGAGGCGCTGTCGCGGCTGTTCAGCCCTCTACCTACGCAGCGGAAGATCCGACACTCCGACTTCCACATCGCCGCCGGTCGCACCGCTGTTGAGGTGCATGCAGACGGGCCGGAGCTCTGGATCGAAGTCGACATCGAGGTCAAGGAAACGGGCGAGGACGGCGAACATCCGTCTGTCCCACCGAACTTCGCACACATGCGCATCGCAACTGAAGACGGTGTACCTCGGATCCGCGTCAGACTCACCGCCACAATCGCTCTGGACAATGTCATCGAAGAGAAGCTCCAGTACATCCTCGAAGCTGACGCTGATGGGACGCCGACGCAACGAGCTGATATGTCTCGATTTGACCGCGCCAATATCGAAGTGCACTACCTGCCAGCGCGTCGCGACCCCGCCGAGCACATCGCCTACACCACTACTTCGCTTGTCGGACGGGCGCTGCGTGCTGCCGACTGGACAGCGGAGCGCACCACGCTCGACACACTGTCGAAGGATCTCACCGACTCGCTTGCAGGCAACGCAGCGGTCAAAAGCATCGGCGTGCAGCTCGCGGGGGAGTGGTCTGGGCTTCATTCCGGCGCCTTCTTCACCGACCCTTCAATCGGATTTGGCAGTGGCGACCTGGAGAGTGTGCTGCGTCAGCTGACGGTCTCGTTCGCACCGTCTCCGGCCGGTTCCTCGCTGCCGTTCGATCGGCTCAGCGATGGCCAGAAGTCCTTGCTCTATATTTCGCTCGTGCTCGCCTGGCAGTCGCTCGCGCGGGAGGTGCTGGACGGCACAGAGACTGCCTTCGATCAGCACCGACTCCGACCGCCGGTGCACACCATCATCGCGCTGGAGGAACCGGAGAACAGCCTTGCTCCGCAATACCTCGGTCGGATCATCCGGCAGCTCCGCAAGGCCGCCGAGCATGGAGACTCGCAGGCCCTGATTGCAACCCATTCACCTGCCCTGCTGCGCCGCGTTAATCCTGAGGCCGTCTGCTTCCTCCGTCTTGACGGTGACCGTCAGTCTCAGGTGCGTCGGATCGTCCTACCGTCCAAGAACGACGATACGGCGAAGTACGTTCGCGAGGCGGTGTTGGCATTCCCGGAGCTTTATTTCTCACGCTTGGTTGTTCTCGGTGAAGGGGATAGCGAGCAGATCGTATTGCCTCGCGTGCTTGCTGCGGCCGGCATCGCGGAGGATGACGCGTCAGTCTCCGTTGTCCCGCTGGGCGGTCGTCACGTCAATCACTTCTGGCGTCTGCTGAACGAACTGGAGATTCCGCATATCACCCTGCTCGATCTGGACTCCGGTCGGTACCAGGGAGGGTGGGGCCGCGTTAGCAACGCCCTCAAGCAGTACAACAACCTCAACCCCGGTACCTTCACGGACGCCCAGATTGACGGGCTCGCCAAGTGGGACGACCTCGTCGATTTCCCCGTCTACAACGACGTGAGGTTCAAGGAGGGTCACGGCGCGATCTATGCGCTGGAGCAGAAAGGCGTCTACTTCTCGCACCCGGTAGACCTCGACCTGATGATGCTTGAGGCCTTCTCCGACGCTTACGGGGTGGAGTCGATCGAAGCGCCCGACGAGAAGACCATCGCCGCCGTGCTCGGCAAGTCACACGCAAACGAGGACCACTTGCCCGAGGACGCCTTCGAGCTCTTCGATGACTATCACCGCTTGTTTGATCTCAAGAGCAAGCCCGCGTCGCACCTCAAGGCGATGGCGGCGCTGACTAACGAGCAACTCCTGGCGGATCTCCCCGGGGTCTTGCAACGCCTGGCCGCGGACCTGCAGGCCAAACTCGAGGCGCTTCCCGAGTGATTCAGCCAGAGGACTGGACTCCGATTGGCGGGCTGGAGCTCGAGCCGAACGCTCTGAAAGCAGTCCGCGAGACCAACGCGAACGTCGTCGTGACCGCTGGCCCTGGCGCAGGCAAGACCGAGCTGCTCGCCCAGCGCGCCGACTTCCTGTTTCGGACGGGAGCGAGCCCGTACCCGAAGCGCATCCTTGCGATCTCGTTCAAGGTCGACGCCGCCCGCAACCTGCAGTCCCGCGTTCGGCTACGCTCCGGTTCTCAATACGCCGCTCGCTTCGACAGCTTCACCTTCCACGCGTTTGCCAAGCGCCTCGTCGACAACTACCGTCCGGCGCTCACGGGCCAGAACGCGCTGAACCCGGACTACCGGATGGATGCCCACACGCGCATCCGGAACCATCAGATCACCTTCGATGACCTCGTGCCTCTCGCGCTGGAGATCCTCAAGAAGAACGTCTACTCCCGCGGCGCGCTGCGACAGGCCTACAGCCACGTCTTCATGGATGAGTTTCAGGATGCAACAACGGCGCAGTACGCCTTCTTGAAGGAGGCCTTCGCCGGCACCGGCGTGAAGCTCATCGGCGTCGGCGACACAAAGCAGCGCATCATGGGCTTCGCGGATGCACTGGAAGGTGTCATGGCGACCTTCGCCGAAGACTTCCGTGCGACTGACCTGCAGCTCTATCAGAACTTCCGATCCAAGCCTCGACTGCGCCGGATGCAGAACCGCATGATCTTGGAGATGGACCCGTCCGCGGCGAGCCCGGACGAAGAACTCGAAGGTGAAGAAGGCATCCTGGAGGTGCTCCGCTTCGACACCGACGAGGACGAAGCAGCTTCGGTCATGGAGATGATCGGCGATTGGCTCGACGAAGGAGTGCCGCCACGGGAGATCACAGTGCTGGCTCGGCAGCAGCCGCACCTCATCACGAGCGTCTTGGGAGCGCACCTCACTGCTGCTGGCATCCCGTACCGCAACGAGCAGCAGTCCCAGGATCTGACCGCGGAACCCGCTGCCGCCCTCATCTTCAACTTCCTCCGGGTCGTCGCGGACGACGGCCGTCCCGAGGCGTACTCGGAATTGGTGCGCGTGGTAACGCGCAGCGGAATCGAAGAAGCTGACGGCGTGCTGGACAGCAAGCTTCGAACGATCCTCCGTGAAGCACGGCTGACCGTGCGCGCTGCCGGGTTTGATACATCGGACTACGCCTCGTGGAAGCCGCTCATCAACTCGTTCGTCAAGTTCGTAACGCGTCCGGCGCTCAATGCGCTGTCGCCTTCGTATCAGCAGGGCTCGCGGCTCAATGACGTGATGAAGGAAGCCGTCGGCGGCTTCAAGCGCGAGCTGGCGGTCGACGGTGAGCCGGTCGCCGCGCTCGACCGCCTGTCGGAAGAAGATGCCGTCCGGATCCTGACTGTGCACAAATGCAAGGGTATGGAGTTCGAGAAGGTCATCGTTTTCGGCGTTGAGCCCCAGTTCTTCTGGGGCAAAAAAGACGCCGACGTGAAGGCCGAGTTCTTCGTGGCTATCTCACGGGCGAAGGATGAGCTCGTCCTGACGACAGCGCGCCACCGAACAAAGCCGGACGGCGCGAACGCCCACTGGCGCGAGGATTCGCCATCATATGAGGAGTTACTTGGGTATGCCGATGAACCCTAGGCTGTCGTCTCGCACAGCCCGTTCGATCCGGAAAGGCTCGAAGCTTCACGTCGTTGATGTCGAGAAGCTCAAGCGAGCCTTGGACGAGGACCCCTTCGTTCGTCAAGGCTTCGAGCTACTAAAGGAAGCGTCGATGTTCCTCGTTGGAAGAAAGTCGAGCCGATCGCGATATCAGTCCTCGCGGGCGGGTATGCGCTGCCAGCCCGGTGAAACGGTGCGCAGGTCCTGTCCAGGGGTCCACGCCCTGACCTGGGAACGAACGAGCGCTCCCGGATAGGACTTGCCCCAACCCATCTTCCGGTACACGTCCTTTCCCGTGTTCTCGACCCAGATCAGCGTCTTCCGCTCCGCGGTGAGCCAGTCCTGCAGGAAATCGGCATTCATCAGGAGCTCGTTCTGGCCCACGTTGACGGAGTGACGCAGGACAGCGATGAGTTGGCCGCGCGCGTCGGTCCACCCATTACGGCCGTTCCAGTGGAGGATGCCCGGTGCGGGACCAAAGAACTCAGGAGCGGGTGCATCGAACGAGATCGTTTCGAGGTTTCCTGGCGCGTACTCGTTCTCGCCGAGCAGCTCCCACACTGCGGGTCGCGTCGGAACGGTGAGTGGGTCCGTCCAATCGTGCTTCACAACACTCAGCGTCTCACCGTGATGGTGCCCGAACGGGTACTCGCCGACGTACCCGTTATAGCTCATGGGGAGCCGGGACATCCCCAGACAGTTGATCAAGTCCCGTCCTTCGAGTTCGCCAAGGGCCTCGGAAAGATCGTCGGTGCTCACCACGTGGGTATAGAGGTTGGTCCAAACCTGGTGGGTGCGCTTCGTGGTGTCGCCGGTGAGGTCCCAGCTGTATGAGCCCGACACGACGATGAAGGGGCGTCCGTCTCGTTCGGCAGAGGTGACGTCAATAAGGGGCAGGTCGGAGTCATCCGCCACCCATTGAGCGTCGGTCTTCCCAGTCTTCGCGTCCCAGTCGTAGGTCGGCACCCAGGGTCGAGGCGCATCGCCCGCGGGTTCGAACTCGGTCACTGTGGGGTCGACCTGCCGGACGATGGAGGATTCGGGTCCAGGAATAGCGGCCGGTGGGGCTTCCCAGGAGCTTCTGGTCTTGGGCGCGTGGTCGGACAGGTGCCCTATGAGCCGGTTGAGTGCAACCCACTGGTACTTCTTACCGATCCGCTCGATCCACTTCGGCTTCCCGCGTCCGGGCCCAAACTCTCCTAGTACGTAGTTGTCGAAGTTGGAATGCAGGCGGGGTAGGTATCCAAGCTGGATCACCTCTGCGACCACCCATCGCGCGCCGGCCGCGACGTCAACACCTGGGCGATCACGGAGCTCATGCTTGAGCTGATAGGTGAAGAAGTCGTCGCGCGTGGTGGAGTACACCAGCTTCGGGTAGTCAGAATTGTCGTAGGGGGCGATGTCATCTTCAGTTGGCCAAGTCAGGGGCCAGGCGCTGCGGTAAGGGGGCCGGAAGCAGTCCGGCGTGACCCCTGCGGGGAGCTCCCCGCGATCGAGTGCGGCTTCGAGAATGCAGCGTGCGGCGTCGCGAACGGCCGCGTTGGGGGTGAGGTCTTCCGAGGAGGCGAAGTAGGTAGCCCAGACGACCCCGGCCGCTGCAGTCCAGTCGGCGCCGCTGCCCCCGGCCAACAGTGCCGAGTAGGAGACCTCAAGCGCGCGTTCTACGACCCACTCGTCGTCGACCACGCAGAACTGTTCGAGCAGGGGAGCGGCCTGGTGTGGGTGACGCGCAAGCAGGCGGGCCGCGGCGATCGTGGCTGGCTCGCGAACCCGGCGATCCGTGGCGCTAGTCGTCCACAGTAGTGCGGTGACCCACAAGCGTGTCGTTTCCGGTCCAACCTGGTCGAGCGGTTTCTCATTTCCCCAGCGGATGAGACGGTCGACCGCTCCGCTGGTGCCGTGACTGGTGTGCAGCCATCCGGTGAGGAACTGATCCCGGGTCGCCATGGTGAACCCGCTGAGGAACCCATGAAGAAAGTCAGCATTGAGTGGGTGGCCGGGGCGTGATGCGAGCCTGAATAGCATCGTGAGGCCCGCGTCGAAGGTTTCGAGGCGGCGCAAAGCGTTGGTGATGATGCTGCCCGTCTCGGGGGTAATGGAGGATGCGGGTCGCCATGCTGTGCCGGCGATGACGGCAGCGTTGCGGGCGGCGGTGTCGGGGATCTCGGCGGTGAAGTCGGTTAGCTCGAGGCCGAAGCGTTCGGCGACGACGACCGATACCGCTTCGAGGAGTCCAACGTCGATGGTGGCGTCGAGTCCGATGAGGTTCCCGAGGCGACCGGACAGCTGAGCGCGGACTCCATCCGCGTCGTTCACGTGAGCGAGGGCATCGGAGACGATCAGGTGGTGGCCGATGCGCTCGAAGGTGATGGTGATGATGTCGGTGCCGTAAGGGTTGCTGTCCGGGATAACGTCTTCTTCAACAAGACCCTGTGCGATGAGTCCATCGAGCAGCGACTTCTCCACACTGTTATCTGCCCAGATGGGGTTCAGCACAGCCTGCGCGGCGAGACGGGCGAGCGGAGCGCCGCCCTGGTCTGCGATAGCGCCGGCCAAGGCGTGCATCGCCCGGTGCACGATCTGGTCGGATGGAGATGCGTCGATGCGATTACTGACGGCCTCGTTTGCGTGGCCGAGGACCATTTTAGTGAGCTCACCCAGCCCCATGTTGGCCTGGTCGAGTGAGAGGCGGTCATCGGATTGCAGGGCTTCGCAGACCAGCCGGAGGTAGAGCGGGTTATCGAATTCGCCGTGGATCGGCGGTGACGTCGGAGGCTCGAGACCGTAGAACGCAGCGTACTCGCTGACAGCCTCGAACTCGACACCCTCGAACCCAGTGTGCTCAAACCGGGGAATGGACATGCCGGGTGGGAGGACCTGATTGACGTAGTGGGTACGTGCAGTTAGCAGCAGCCGAACGTGGGGGTATCTGGTGACGATGGAGATAAGGCGATCGAGGTTTTCGCGCCACATCGACCGGGGGCGGGTGTCGTTGAGCGCGTCGATGATGAGGAGGGTGGGTGCTTTTGCGGCGCGCGCGCTTTGGTCCAAGAGCGCAATGGTTTCATCGCTGGTCAGGTCGGCTGGCATCTGGAGAACGTCGCGGAGGTGGGTGAGTGGGTCGCGGTCATTGAACCAGCGGCCGTGCATCACGATGCTGGGCCGACCTCTCTGAAGGCGCCGGGTCGCGGCATCGAGGGCGAGGTAGGTTTTGCCGATGCCGGCGGGTCCGGTCATCAGCGCAACTGAGGAGCTTGCGAGCGTTCCGAGGGGGCTGATGAGGAGCTCGGCTGCAGTATCGAGTTTCCCGCCTAAGTCACGGAGCGCATCGACGGCTTCAGCCGGGAACCGGACCATGTACTCGCTCTGGTACTGCCTCCAACTCGGGGTGTCCCAGTTCTCGTGCGTGGCGTTCATCCGCTCGACCTCGAGGGTCTCTTGCTCCCTGACCACAGAGGAGGCGGCCTTGAGCTTTTGGCCGAGGCCTGGGAATTCAGCGTTGCTCCGCGTTTGCTCCCAGGTCTGGAGAGCGTCGATGACGACTGCAGCGGCGCTGCGCGCGGTCTCCAGATCGGCGGCCGTTGCGGCTTCTCCGGCGTACTGCAGGCGTCGTGTCGCCTCCGTGAGTTCGTCCCTTCGGTCGAGGACGGCCTGCCACCACTCATCGTCCGAGCAGAGCGCGGCGATGCTTCGGGCGGCGGGAACGTCCACGTTCAGCTCTGGGGTGTATCGAGGCCTGGCAGCGTCGGTCGCTTCCTGAAGTCGGTCGATCCACCACTGTGGGGAGAGAACGTCGGCGTCGAACCAGTACCGTCGCTGGGCGCCGGAGGCGTCCAAGCGGGATAGGCGTGCGGCGGTGTTCGTTGCCCATTCGAACTCGAAGGTGACGGTAATGCCGCGGTCGGCCGCCATCGTCCGCCAGCCGGCGAGCCAGCCACCGGGGTCGTTTATCTTCTCCAGCAGCGATTTCCCATTGCCGCTCGTGCGGCCGGTTGGATCGGCGGGGATGGTGATGGTGTACTTGGTGAGGCTCGGGTGGTTAGTGAGGGCGGCTTTGACGGAGGTGTCAAGCTGCGACTTGTCGACGGCAGTGTGGCTGGTCCAGTACTTCGCTTGCCAGCCGTGTTCGGCGCCGTCGGGAAGGGTCCAGTAGCATTCGACGCCTCCATCGCCTCCGGCTCCGTGAAGAGACACGAACTTCGCTTCGGCGTCCGGGGGCTCTTGCGCGACCAGCTCGCAGATGAATTGCTCGTATCCGTCGCGCTGGCCGCCGGCGCCCAGCGACCGCACGCGCGCGAAGTCGATATCCGGAATGTTCATTCGGTCCCTTCGCTGTGCTGGACAAGCTCGCGAGCTCGCTTCTCAGCTCCTCTATTGTCGTCCAGCGGATCTGCGCACGGACTTGAATCCCACAGATTACGCAGTTCCCCATGAGGAGAACCTAGCGCCTACGCAGTGTTCAGCACATGGCAATGGTAAGCGAGTTCGCTTCGCCTAAGTCTTCCTCCGATGGATGCGGATGCCACGCCTTCGCATCCTCGTTAGCGTTCCGGTGGAGCAGCGTAAGAAGCGTTGCAGTGAATGCCGCATGAAACCCGATCTCGTACTCGCCAGGGCACGGTTTTTAACTGGCGCCGCTGCGGGTGCTGGGCGAGGCGATCTCGGATTCGTTCGCTGCGACGAGATACTTACCTGAGGAGAGCCGAGGTGGAAGGAAAGCGCGATGGAAACCCCGCCGCAACTGGTGCAGCAGATCTTGTTCAGCTTGGATCGTTTAGCGGACGGGAACGGTCACCATGAGTACGAAAAGATTTGCTTCGCGTTCGCGCGTCGCCGAGTCAGCATCAACCTGCTTCCCGCAACCGGACCGGTGAGCGCCGGTGGTGACCAAGGACGTGATGCCGAGAGCTTCTGGTCGAACATCGCGAACGAGATCCCGACCACCTCGGTGCATGCCGCCACTGTGTCAGGCGACCGGGTGGTGCTCGCCTGCACCATCCAGAAGACCGACATCCCGTCGAAGATCCGCTCCGACCTCAGCAGCATCACTGGTCGAGGAACCACAGTGGACCGAGTTCTGTACTTCACGGTGGCGCCTGTGCCCGTCGCAAAGCGGCACGATCTTATCGCACACGCACGTGCGGACCACGATGTCGAACTGGAGATATTCGACGGCCTCGCTCTTGCTGAGCATCTTGCCGACCCAGATCTGTTTTGGATCGCGGCGGAGTATCTGAGGCTGGCAGCCTCGCTGGCTCCCGTCCGTGAGGACGAGGACGAGCCGCTTCCCGACTGGTACGTCCGTGACCGCGACTACTGGCGGGCTCGAACAGACCCCGGGCGGACGATGGGCGACCTCGTGAGCCTGCGGGACGTTCTACGTCACGCGACGTACCACGACGAAGCACGCGGCGACTTGGGGGACTGGATCGCGAAAATGCGTGAGTTTCTCAACGGACGCGGTCCGGCCGAGGTCCAGATGCGAGCCCGATACGAGATCGCGGTCGCAACGCTCCGCGGAACCGGGGAGCTTCACGCGGCTGACCCGTTTGTCCGCGAGTACTTCCAGTCCATCACCGGCATCGAGGATGACCTGCCGCTTCTTGAGGACGCGAGCGTCTTACTCCAGTACGGATATGGTTCTCGTCTCCGCGGAAACACCAGCATCACCATCCCCGAGCTCGACGGCTACTACGAGACGCTGCGAGAACACGTTCAGACAGCGCTAGCTGCGGGTCCGTATCCAAACGCGAAGGCACTGCTGCTCGCCATCGATGTGCGCCTCGCGTTCTTCCAGGCATACCCTGACAACCTCCCTGAACGGATTGAGGGTTTGCGTGATCCTCGTGACACTCTTCGGCTTGTTCTTGATGCCTATGACGCCGACGAGACCGTGCCCGCGCAGACAATCGCGCTTCCGCTTCGCGACCGAGACGGAGGCATGACAACGCTCGGCGCCCTCCTTGACCTGCTGCCATCCGCCCCGTTGTTCCCGATCGAGCACACAGCAGAACTGTTCGAGATGCTCACCCTCTCCCTCTCCGACCACCCCGACTACGCAGCACTTCGCGATCGTCTCGACGAAGCGGTCGCCCGAGTCGGAGGGGACGCGCGTAAGGCAGAACGTGCCCACGCCCGCGCGATCACCTTCGCCGGTGCCGACCAATTGCTCCGCGCTCTGGCCGAAGTGCACGAGGCAAAGATCGGATGGCGCCACGGCGAGACCATCGAAGACAGCATCCCCATGATGCTGCTCGCCGCTTCCATCTACGAGCATCTCGGCCTGTTCTTCGCAGCGAAACTGCACGCCGCCGCCGCAGCAGTAGCCGCCAACGGCGCTCAACACCTAAACGCCCGCCGCTTCGTACCACAGGCCATCGCCGTCGCGGCCATCAACGACTTCAAAGCTGGCAACTGGTGCTCCGCATCACGACTCGTGCGCGTGACGATCCTTGCCCAGAACGCGTATGCGGAAGACCCCACGAACCTCGACCGGCATACCTACCTGGCCGACGTGCTTCAGCGGGAAGCATTCGCCCTTCACGTCGCCCACAGGTACGGACCCAGCTACGAAGCTTCGATTCGAACCACAGCCCAAGAAGTCGGCACCGAAACGCTGCTCGACGACCTGGCCTCCGAACTCGCCAACGACGACCCCTGGACCATTGAGAACCTCGTTCGAGGACTCGACCGACAGGGATCTGGACGACCTTTCGCCGACGCTGGCGAGACCCGAGAAATGCGCTGGACAGCTTTCGGCGCAACATGGACCGTGCAGTGCCGAAATACGCGGCGCGACACACTCGCCGCGGAACGCCTCGTCTCGGGCATCCAGATCATCCAGGCCGAGCTCGCGCTCGCCGACGCTGTCTGGCTCCCCGCACACGTCCACATTGAGGTGAAGACCGACCGAGATGAGCAAGCGACCGATGCAGAGAAGCTCGAGCGCATCCCAGACAACGACCTCAGCCGGTGGATTGTTCACCTTCAGCCAGGCAACAGTGTTCAGGAAGACCGTGCGCTCCTTGACCTTGTCACAGATGCTTCACTGCTGCTCCTCGACAACTCCCTCCTCGACCGAGAGAAGTTCCTCGCTCTCGTCGACGACGCGTTCGCACGAGGCCTCGGGCACAAACTCTCAGGAGCACGACCCTACGACGAAGCAGCCGGCTTCCTCCGGGACGAAGACTACGAACGCATGGTGGCTCTCCCAGACGGACCACTCGGTGAGGGAATCGACCGCCATGCGTTCCCCGAACACCCGGAGCTTGCACTCCGAACCGATCTTTCGAAGTGGTACGACCACGATGAGACAGTCGCGAACATCGAGCGACGCTATCAGCGCATGATGCCCATCGGACGCCTGACCATTCCCCGCCTCGCCAGGACTGAACCCACGGCCACCGTCCTCCACCAGCTCCGCGACGAGGGATGGCTCGATTGGCAGCTGATGGTGGCCATCACCAACATCATCGGCAACGCACGCCCGGGATGGGAGGGCCTCCGAGTTACCGTCAACAGTCCGCCCGAAGTTCGTGAACGTGCTACCGCGCTCCTACGGCGAGAGGAACTCGACACCGACCCGCAGCTCGGCAGTGAAGCGTTCACACGCGACACGCTCCTAGCCGCGCTGGAGTTCACTGCCTTGCTCACGCTGCACTCCTACGGGCTGCATCTGAATACACAAACCCCGAACACCACCGCCGTGCTGACCGTCCTCCGTGATCGGTTCAATTTCGGCGTGGACGACGCGCGGCACGACGACCTACTTGCGGTACCGCCCGGCGACGGGGACGCTGCCTAGTGCTTGCGGGAGCCGGGGCTATAGAACGACCGATTGACTTTTCCCGCCAACGCCACATGCTCTGTGCGAAATGCAGCCACCAGTGGGTGACCGACCTCGACTGGATCGACCGGTGGGACCAAGCCCTCGAGAGTTGTCCAGGATGCGGCGTCAACTGCGAAGCGGAAACCGCGCCACGGGTCACCGTTGACCGAGATGATCTTTCCCTGACAGACGAGAAGGTCGCACAGCTTGTCTGGTATCACACCAGCACTCACCCGGATTGGCCCACGCACGACTTCGATCCCGCCGGAGAGCTGACCCAAGAGACTCGGCAGAGGATGGGCGGAGACAGTCACGTAGCCCGCTGGGCCGAACGACAGAGAGCAAAGGCGCTGCATGTCGGAACCTACGAAGCAGCAATCCACAACATGCTGCGACGAATCGATGACCAGGGCGACCATAGCACCCAGTTCTACCTCTACCGCGTTCAACTCGTACCCACGATCTCCGTGCGGGAAGGGTGGCTCATCGACCCGAGCAACTTCGTTGGCGACGTCGTTCTCAACGAGGTCTGCCCACCAGGTGTTGACGTCGCTCGCTACCTCAACTACCACGAGGACCCCGGTGCGATCTCGCTAGCGCTTGGCCGAACCGCAATCGGCTCCACTCAACGCGTTGCGATTCCACTGGCCTCCAAGGAGGAGCCCCCCTGGATGGTCGAAGCGATTCGCGAGCTCGACAGCGCAAGTGTGACAACATCCGCTTCGAGTGGCTCTCGTCCGCTCGGAAGACGCCGCGTGCCCTCTCCTCGGACCAGCAGAGCGCGTGAACTCACGACATCACTCGCCGAACGGTTACCAGTGAACCTGCGCTGGCAGTTCGAGTCTGCCGCTGCCTTCAGTGATGACACGGCGCCCCACGACTGGGCCTTTTACGTCCGTGATGTGATGGACCTCATCCTGCAGCCTGCGCGAATTCTAGAAGCGCTCGACAATGAGCCGGTTCGGCAGCTTTGAGTCCGGCACCGGCGGTCTCGATACCCCTCATCCGGTCTGAAATCGGGGAGCGGCACTCGCGGCAATTAATGCGACGCGAACGAGCAGAACGTCCCTTCGCATGATCAGTGAACTGAGCGCGCCACCATCTGCGGGAGGAATAGTAAGGCCCGATGGTCGGCCGCCGTGTGGGCTTGAGTTGCAAAGTACGCACTCTTTGGAGGGCTAGGCGCCGTCATCGCTGGACGCCTCAGCCCCATTGGGCTATGTCAGGGGCGGCGAACGATGAAGTCGCGGCCCCGGCAGCTGTCGCACTCGCACATCGGCCAACCGAACCTTGTCCAGAAGGACATCGATTCAGATGTGGGGCCAACGTAGATTTCTTCATCATCGAACTCGAGCACGAACTGTTCGATGATCCGGGTGCCAATGTGGTCGCCGCTGCAGCGCAGGTCTCCGCGTACCTCGAAACTCCAGATCATGAGGGCAGGGGTCAGGTTGGTTGGTAGATGACTGGAGAACTGGCAGGTGAGGAGCAGGCGTGCGACCTCTTCGCCTCGCCAAACATAGGAGCGCCATTGGTGTTCGGGTGGGCCGAAGTTCGCATTCCGCCGCCACCATGTCGGGTTGAACCCATCGTCATCGGCAAAGGCTGGACCCCTTCCGCCACTCAGGGACACCATCGGCGGTTCCGTCCACATGATCTCGTTATGCACGGCTTCAGTCTCCCAGGCGGCCCGCCACCACTCCATCGACCGGTGACGTGACGTGTGCGCCGAGAATCACCGCCGTATCGTTGTTACATGCGAAACAGATTCCCCGGCCAGACATGCGTGTTCTGCCCGAACCCGAGCTTCGGGGTGGGGGAGCACGTCTGGCCGAGTTGGTTCATCAGCGAGTTCCACGGGCAAGGTCCCTTCATGACGTCTCGTGCGGGCGATCCGTACACGAAGCGCGATAAGATCACTCCGATGACCTCAGATGCTCTCTTCGGGGTTCACGTCCCGGCGTGCGAGGAGTGCAACGCTGTCTTGGACACGACGATCGAGAAGCCAGCGAAGCCCGTCGTCCGGCAGCTGCTCGCACATCAGAGCTCGCCCGACGAACTCATCCTGACCGCCGACGAATGCGCCGCCTTGGCCCGGTGGCTGCTTAAAGTCGGGCTGCTGTCGGCGCATCCCGCTGCCGAGCACGATCATCCGGGAGTGCAGCGCGACCAGGACCTACCGAAGCTCGCGGCCGTTCGAGCGGAGTGGCTCGACTGGATGCGAACCGGAAGCGCATTGCCGACTGGATTCTCCGTGTTCATCACAAGGAGGGACCTTCGGGGCGAGGACGCAGAGCCCCCGCAGAAGCAGCAAATCGTGCTGCCGAGGCTGATCGTGGACGGGGAACACCGCAACTTCATGAGCCGGTCTTTCGGATTCGCCGGCGTGAACGCCACTATCGTGTGGCACCCAGGGTGGCCGATCGAGCACGCTCAGGTGGACGTCGGGCGCGCAGCACGCTTATGGCCCGACCCCGATGAGGTCGACTTCGGCGCACTTCCACCGGTGCATCCGAAAGAGATGGCGTTTTGGGATGGCTCCATCGGCGTCGTGGCCGTGTCCGCCGAGCAACTCGAAAGGCTCGCGGAGCACCCGTTGAGTGTGGACTCTGACCCCGCCACGGCGTTCTTCGGGAACGTCTACGCGCCACACGAGTGAGCACACCGCGCGCGTACACCGACGTACCGAGTCGAAGCTGCCCAGATCTGTGCTGTGCGAGGCATCTTGGGGGCTCGTAAGCTCTGGTTCGACCGTCGATACAGTGGACTGTATTGGATCCTCCTCGTGGCAACCCGCAAGGAACCGGTCTCGTCGGCGCGGAGTCGAGCTCATCTGTGGACCGTTGCAGATGGCTCCGAGCAGCTATTACGCCGTCAAGACCGACGCCTCGTCCGCTCGCGCCCAACGGATCGTCTACGTACAGATGCTACTTGCACCCGAGTACATGGCGGTCCCGGCGCGGTGGAGCGACCCGATCACGAGGCCCGACGCGCTACTCGAGGGTGCATGCGTGTCTACTACTTTCTGGATAGCGACCTGACGTAGGTGGTCAAAGATCGTATTGCCGTCCTTGGCGGGGTCCAGCAACCATGTGTTCATACCGTCCGCGACCGCGTCAAGATCGAGGTCCACGAAAGCGTCGAGTTCAAGCGGGTCCACGCCGGCGTAGAGACTGATTGGTGTCAGTATGTCCGAATCGCTGGGCAACTGATGAGCAATGTCTGCAAGGCCGAGGTGGAACCAACCGTTGCGAAGTCGTCGATAGGGCTGGGTCACGACCGTGCTCACATGGACATCGGTCATCAGGTCACGAAGGTGCTCTGTCGACTTCGCTCCAAGCAGGTGGGGGCGTCCGCTGAGCATCTCAAGCGAGCGCGCTGCATGGTGCAGGACCACGAATCGATGCTCAAGGGACGCAATCGCGCACCAAGCACAACACGTCGTTCGCGCCCACCGTCTGGCGGCTTGAACTGTGGCGTGAATCGTGATGAGGGACAGGGAGAGCTCCATGCTGAGCTCGCCCGCGAACGCAGCGGGCAACACACGAAAGAGCTTCCCGTCAAACCAGGTCGCGGACGACTGCTCGTGATTTCCATGTTTGGAAAACTCGTTGATGCTCCTTCCGCCAAACGTCCACGCGGCGGCTTGTCCAACTCCGATCATCAGCGCCTATGCGTGTGGGCCCCGCTTGTCCATCGTCAGCAGCTTCTCCGGCGGGAATCCGAGCATGAACTGCTCACTGATGCTGGTGAGCACGGTTTCCGTCCCGTCGGTTACGAAAGACACATCGTCGCGGAGGAAATCAAAGATCCGCGCGCGCTTTGACGGGTAGAACACTTGCCGATTGGACCTGATCAGTGTCTCGAAGCTACTCAACACCTCGTCAAGGTTTCGCCTGCGATCGAAGAATTTGCCCCCGTGCCGCGCTGCTGCAGCGATGGGTGGCCCCCAACTAAGACCGGGATCCGCCTGGTGAACACGTCAGAGGGTCTGATCGAGCTCATACGTGACCATCACACCCCACTGCGACATCGCCCACGAACGGGGGTGGGACCCCACGCCGAGGATGCTGCCGGACACGTACTGGAGGTCACTCGCTGCGATCGTCATCGACAAGTTCTCGTGGAGCTCCACGGCCAGAAGACTACTCCACCCCTCGCTATCGGGTGCAGCCGACCGCACCGCGATCGTGCGGATGCCGGTGGCTCAGCGGTGCAGAGATATCTGCCATGTGCGATGTGATGGCGTCAAGCTGAGCGCAGTACTCGCCGTAACCAGGACGCATTGCGGCCGACGCTTCGCTCCGCCTCACTACTGAGCGCTTGCTCGGCCTCCGAGTACAAATTTAGCCACATGATCGCGAGGCCTCGTCGCCGGTCGCGCCACCAGCCGATCCAGATGCTTGCGACCAGCATCAAGACGAGTGAGAACGAGGCCCAGATCACCCACCAAGACACGTCCTCCGGTTGAGTGGCTCCGGCGAGCATCCGCTCGGCATCGAAGTAGTTCCGAAAGCGCGCATCGGCATCGCCGACGTTCGCGGTCACCAGGACCATGGCGTAGTTGCCGATTGCCTGAGTCCAGAGCGTTTGCATACTGACAACTAGCGAGGCAATGATACCCAGCGTCGGCGCGACCAAGAGAAGCGCTGGCAGAAGGCTGTGGGCGCTATGTGATTCGGCTCGCAGCCGGAGCATAGCCGTCGCCTCTTGCCGGACGGCTTGAGGCGACTCGCGATAGGCCGCAAGCCGAGCCGGTATCCGGTGCTCATCAGCGTGCAGGTGCGGATTCTTCTTGGTCATCTGCCGATGGTGCCATATCGAGGGATGCGAGCCCGCGCCGCGCGCCCGCATGGGACTTCAGCAGCACGGCGTGCCGGACCGTTTGACGGCCCCATCTGACGCAGATGTAGGTGACATCGCCCGCGAACCGGCGACGCGCGGCTCATCGACGTTGAACCTTCCACTGGCGCGTCACAGCAGTCCACTCCGATCGGGCGTCAGTGAGTCTCTGCTCGGGCACCGAGATACCGCTCCGTTCGATCACCCGCAGGCCATGGATGGAAATGCCGGTTGGTGGCCATTGAAGCGGGCGGGGATCCCTCAACATCATCCACGGACCTGTGACAACTCCGGTCGCCATGGAGATCGCGTTCGTGATCGAGGTCAGGTTGGACCAGTAGCTAGCGGCTACCTCAGTCCAGCCCCGGATCTCACGCGGGGTGACGGGGCTGTCGCTTTGGCGATAGAAGTGGAGTCGCCCTCCGCCATCACTCGGAGTTCGATGCGCAACCTGATTTCGGAACTCGCGTAGGGCGTTCGTCGTGGCGACCATCCGATCCAGCGCGGCGGAGTTCTCGATTAACTCGGGTTCCGTGCGAACGAAGGCTTCCGAGACGGTGCGGATGATTTTGCGCGAGAGTCCGTCGACACGGCCCCATGAGAAGTACTCTCCTCCATGCCGATGGCTCGACGCTCTTCTCGATTGTGCTCGTTGGTGAAGCGCTCCAGAGAGTCGAGGTCTCGGCCGGTGAGAACCTGCTTGCCCTTGCCATGAAGCATTTCCGATACCGCCGGGACTCGTCTTCTGCACTTGAAGTCTCGTATACAAAGTCCCCCAGCATGGCGGCCAAGCGCCTGTTGCTCAGCCCGAGGGGACGGGTTCGTCGGGATCGGGCGCACTGGGCATATGCGTCCATGGATCTCAGCATCCCATCTCGCCGCCGAGCCGCTCGTTCAGCGGGTTTTAGCAGCCGCGTGCGGGGCGACTTCGACCTGTAAACGGTCGATGAGTGCGCGTGGACTCGCCGGCTTCGGCTTCGGCTTCCGGCGTGTAACACGACCTAAGGCGAAGAGTGCCGAGCGCGTCAAATGCCCGTACGAGCCGCCCGATGCTCGAATGATGGCCGCATCTCATGCGCGCGCCGACCGGCGCTTCACCAGCCGAGGGTTCGCGTCGCTGCCCACGGCGGACGTGCTGTGTCCGCTGCCAGTGGTACCGAGCTCAGCGTCGTCGGTCGCCAGTGTCGTACAGTCCGTTCGTTCGACGACGGACCGACCGTCGACGCTCACGTCGCGGGGCTCTCCGCACTGTTGCGCGTGAAGGCGCACATGATCGACGAGCGGCTCGACCCGGCCGAGCTGCGCCGCAACGTAGACCGGATGCGACCCGACTCCTCCTCGTCATGAACCTCGAGGACTCGGCTGGCCGTCTTCATCCGAGGGATCGCGGGCCGGAGGATCAGTGAAGTCGTCGCGCTTGGTCGCAACTATCTCGTCGAGATAGTCGCTGACGCCGCGACCGTCGCCAGCATAGTCGCCGACTCCTGTGGCGACACGTCCCGCGATGCCGAGTTCCACGCACACGTTGACAGCTGGCGCCTTCGCCTCCCTGCTTGAGGGAACCGCACGGATCGCATCCTGGCGGGCGACCCGGTGCCAGATCACGGGGTCATAGCCAGTAGAGAGGCTCGGGTCGGCGGATGTGCCCTGGCGCCCAGGTCTTCCCTTGACCTGCGGGGCGCTAACGCCGCCAGGCACCTCAATGGGAGAAGAGACGCTTCCATAAACCCCGCGTAAACCCCAGACGATACTCTGGATGACTACCAAGAGTTGGGATCTGGCCGGGCCCTGACGCATGCAAATCATGCAAGCCATGACGTGAATGAGGCCGCTCAAGGGGCAGCGAGGCCCGGACAATCAAGGATCTGAGCTGAACCGTCTACCTGAGGGTCAAGGGGTCGCAGGTTCAAATCCTGTCAGCCCGACCACGAAGTCCCGGAAACTTATGAGTTTCCGGGACCTTTCTTTTTTCGGCTGCCTGCTGATGATTCTTCGATCGTTCGAGTCGTGGCGCGCGCCACAAACCTCCTTCTCGCTTCTTTCGTGAGTGGAGCTACGTTTGAGTATGCTGCTTATACCCTTGAAGGGTAGAACCGGGGTACTCCGATGGCAGCTCGCTTACCCACAGAGATCACGCGCGCTCCAATGCGCACTGTCCGCGGTGTCGACCTCGTGAACCTGTATCGCAATCCCGCCAAAGAACTCGGTCGCCTAGCCAAAACCGGTGCCCTGAAGAAGCTTGCCCGTGGGATTTACACAGCCGTGCCAGACACATTCGACGCGGAGACGTGGACGCCGCTCCTCAACGACGCTGGGATGGCAGTTGCCACGGCTCTCGACGGCGCTCGGGTTCCTGTGCTCATGGGCATCGGTGCCGCGAGGTTCCACCACGCAGTCCCGCGTGAGATCGGCACTACCGTCATCGCTGTGCCAACGCAACGGCGAGCGATGGAACTTCCGATGGGGAGGGTCCGGTTTGTGAAGCGGGACGTTAATGCGCTGGACGCCCGGCTCGAGGCGGCCGACCTCGGTCAGATTCTCGTGACGACTCCGGAACAGACCGTCTACGACCTCCTCACCCGCCCTGAACTCGGCACCACTCCGC
Source organism: Okibacterium fritillariae (assembly GCF_900167575.1). Classification (GTDB taxonomy): domain Bacteria; phylum Actinomycetota; class Actinomycetes; order Actinomycetales; family Microbacteriaceae; genus Okibacterium; species Okibacterium fritillariae. The sequence continues at coordinate 2,019,221 of NZ_FUZP01000001.1, read as the reverse complement.
GGGAAACGTACGCGGCCGTCGAAGCCCTCCGGCCGCAGATCGATTCGGCGCGCTTCCATGCACTCGTTGCCAAGAAACGACGCAACGCCGCGGTCCTGGAATTCCAGCAGGCGCTCGACCGGCGGACCCGATGAACGCTCGCGGGCTCAGTGCGCGTGTTCCTGGTAGAGGTGGTCAAGGCTGCTTGGATGACGCCTTGAAGCGCAAGCTCATGCGAGCCATCGCTCCCTGGCTATCTTGGCCTTGATCGCACGGACGCGCGTCTCTACCCTGGGCACATGTCCCTCCGCCTCGAAGAAGTTGTCATCGACTGCAGCGAACCATCCGCTCTCGCCCGCTGGTGGGAGGTGGCGATCGGCTGGCAGGTCATCGATGAAGATGAGGACGGCGCCGAACTCGCGCCCGCGCCCGGCCAAACGCCGACGCTCATGTTCGTGAAGGTCGCTGATCAGAAGCGCATCAAGAACCGACTGCACCTCGACTGGGTGCCCGACGATCAGCAGGCCGAAGTCGACCGCCTGATCGGGCTCGGCGCGACGCGCGTCGACGTGGGGCAGGGGGAGCAGTCCTGGGTGGTGCTGGCCGATCCCGAGGGCAACGAGTTCTGCATTCTCGCCGCGCGCTAGCTGGCCGTGAGTTGGATGTGCGTGACCGACCAACCCTTGTCGCCCGAGCGTGAGCGACATATCGTTGAGTATCGTTCGACATCCAATTATGCGAGGAGAACATCATGGCTAGTTCGTTCCCAACCGGCGGTTTCGGCGGAGTCAACGCCGACAGCATGTGGCAGACGATGGAGCAGTTGCGCGCCAACTTCGAGAAGCGCGTCGGCGGCGGCACCCGCATGGGTCGCGGCGACGTGCGCGCGGCCGTTCTGGCCCTGCTCGCCGAGCGTCCCATGCACGGATACCAGATCATCCGCGAAATCGAAGAGCGCAGCGGCGGCAGCTGGAAGCCGAGCGCCGGCTCCGTCTACCCGACGCTGCAGCTGTTGAGCGACGAAGGACTCATCGGCGCCGAAGAATCGAACGGGCGGAAGACGTATGCGTTGACCGAGGCCGGGCGTGAGGTTGCCGCATCCCACACCGAATCGGCCCCCTGGGAGAGCGCCGCCAGCGAAGAGAAGACCGGATTCACCGCGCTGCCCAAGGCCGGCGTCGAACTCGCACAGGCCGCCGCACAGGTGGGCCGCACCGGTTCGCCCGAGCAGGTGAAGCAGGCCGTGGACGTGCTCGATGAGGCACGCCGCCGGCTCTACTCGATCCTCGCTCAGGACTGACCGGGGTGACATCGGCTCGCCCGGGTCGACAACACGCCGAAGCTGACGCAGAGGCAGCGGCGAGAGCGGGCGCCGGAAACACGAAAGCCCGCTATCGCCGCATCCTGCGGTTCGCCAGCTACCACCTCGCGGTGACCTGGTTCTACGAGCTGTTCCTGCCGCGCATCGGCCTGCACAAAATCGCCGAACGCACCCGCACACGGCGCATGAAGAAGTTTGCTCGCAAATTCCATGTGCTGGCCGTCGACCTCGGCGGGCTCATGATCAAGGTGGGACAATTCATGTCGTCGCGCCTCGACGTGCTCCCTCCCGAAATCACCGCCGAACTCGAAGGGCTGCAAGACGAGGTGCCGCCGGTGCCGTTCCCCGCCATCCGCGCCCTCGCCGAACGCGAACTGGGCGTGCCACTCGGGCAGGCATTCACGTGGGTCGACGAAGTTCCCGTGGCGGCCGCATCCCTCGGGCAGGCGCACCGCGCGCAGCTGACACCCATCGCCGCCGCCGACTCAGGCCTCACCCATGTCATGCTCAAAGTGCAGCGCCCCGGCATCGACACCATCGTCGACGTTGACCTGAAAGCGCTGCGCAAAGTGGGCGGATGGCTGAGCCACGTGCGCCTCGTCTACGACCGCGTCGACATGCCCGCCCTCGTCGAAGAGTTTGCCGCCACCAGCCTCGAAGAGATCGACTACCTGCACGAAGCCGCCAACTCGGAGCGTTTTGCGGCGGACTTCGTTGGTGACGACCGCGTGGATGTCCCCGCCATCGTGTGGGAGCGGACGACGCGACGCGTCCTCACGTTGCAGGACGTGACCGCGATCAAGATCAACGACCGTGAGGCGTTGCGGGCTGCCGGTATCGACCCGGCTGAAGTTGCGCCCGTGTTTGCAGCCGTGATGTTTGATCAGCTCTTTACCAACGGTTTCTTCCATGCTGACCCGCACCCCGGCAACATCTTCGTCACGCCGGTCGCGCGGTCTGATTCGAGTGCTGGCGCGGGGTCGGATGCTTCCTCCGCAGCAGGCACGACCGGTGGGCTAGGCGCTGCAGGCCTCGCCGATGCGGCAGAGGGCACGGATGCCGCCGCCGCACGCGGTTGGAAGCTCACCTTCATCGACTTCGGCATGATGGGCGAGGTCCCCAGCAACACCCGGAGCGGCCTGCGCAAACTGCTCATCGCCGCCGCCTCCCGTGACGGCAAGGGTTTGGTCGACGCCATCCGCGATGTGGGTGTGTTGCTGCCGACCGCTGACACCAACGAGCTCGAGCGCGCGATGACTCAGCTTTTCGCCCGCTTCGGCGGCATGGGGTTCGCTGAGCTGCGTGAGGTCGATCCCCGAGAATTCCGCGACTTCGCCGAACAGTTCGGTGACGTGGTGCGGTCGCTGCCGTTCCAGCTGCCCGAGAACTTCCTGCTCATCATCCGCGCCATGTCGCTCGTCTCGGGAGTGTGCAGCTCGCTCGATCCCGCGTTCAACCTGTGGGACTCGGTCGAGCCCTACGCCCAACGTCTCATCCGCGACGAACGCGGCAACGTGGTGCAAGACCTCGGCCGCAAAGCCCTGGATGCCGCCACCCTCGCAGTGCGGCTGCCCGGCCGCCTCGACGGCCTCGTCACCCGCTTTGAGCAGGGCACGCTTTCTGTCGAGAGCCCGCGCCTCGAGCGCCGGGTCGCCCGCATCGAGCGCACGGCCCGCCGCATCGTCTCAGCCGTGCTCTTCGGGGGACTGCTCGTCGCGGGCGCCATCGTGCGCGCCGACGATATTGTCTTCGGCACTGTGCTGATGTGCGTGTCGGTGCTGCCGCTCATGCACGCCCTGTTCGGCGGCCGACGGAGCGTCTGAGAAGAACCGACTTCCGCCGCCCGAACAGAACAATCTGTTTTTAGAGGCGGTTCAGGGACGGATGCGCCCCTGCGCCGCTTGCATCGAAGACGGCTATCCCTAGGCCGAGACTTTTTACGAATTCGACCAGATCTTCAATCGGCCGGACCGGTACCACGACCGTCAGGTGCGACGGGCGAGGGTCGATGTGCCGGGCATAGTCAAGGAGCTGCCCGACAGCCATACGTATGTTGTTGCGTGTTGCATCCGCTTTGACCTCGAATAGCTCCCGGTCCTCGCGCACCCACGTATCTGTGAAGAGCGCCGCGCCCTGGCCGGGGATCACAATCGACAAACGGGTTGCAGTTTTCCCTGTGGCCTCGATCGCGGAGATGAGTCGATCCTCAAGTAACCGTTCCCGGCGAACGATCGCCGACTCAGCAACGGCCTTTCGAGCGAAAGTAAGTGAATCGGATGCTTCTCGAGTCGTTTCGAACCAACCCGTCTGCATAGCTGGCGGAGCACTCGCAATGAGGTCCTGCGAAATAGTGGCTGCCGCCGTTCCCCTCGGAACGAGTCGGAAGACGATCACGGTTCGAACTATTCCTATGCCGTCGGGGGCTTCTTCAATGCGGTGAGGATCAACCTGGTCGAGCTCGAATTCACCGAGATAGCGATGCAAACGTGTGCTCGTGCCTACCTCGTTCCCATCGGCGGCGAAGAGGTGGATTGTCTTGCCCAGTGACCGGGCGTCCCTGAGTGCCTTGTTTCCCCGGACGAAATCTTGGGGACCGAGTCGGCCCGCTCCCGTGTAGAAGAAGGCCGAGCCGTCAGCCGCCCATCCATCGAAATTGTAACCATGCTTCGAACCCGTGGACGGGTCCGAGAACACGAAGATATGCGGCTGCCCTTTTGGTGTCTCAATCCCGCTTTGCCCAGAGCCGCCGAAATGAGAAGCAAGGTCTCGACGAGTTACGAGGTCACCGACTTCGACGACGAAACCCCGGTCGTTGAGGTCAATGAGAGCCATGGCTTTCAAGCTAGCGGAAGCGAGTCCGTCTCACTATTTTCGGAAGCAGGCGTAATGCGTTAGATGAAGAATTTGCGGAGGTATTCGCGGAGCGGCTCGTCGCAGACATAGACGTAGGTGCCGCGCATTCCGCGCGTAAGCAGCACGCCGTAGATGTTGCGGACCAGCTTTAGAAGATCCTCGTCGGTGTAGACCAGCCCGAGAGCAGGGTTGTTCTCCTTGCCCTTCTTGTCGAAGTAGTGCGCGCGATCAAACACGATGCGTTGTTGCTCGACGTCGAACCGCAGATCGGGCCCGATGATGACGCCTGCGTAGTTGAGGTCGTAGCCCTGGACCGTGTGAATGGAACCGACCTCGAATACCGAGGTCGACGAATTAATCCAGTCCTTCTGCGTTCGATTCCACTGCAACTCGATGCCGTCGATCTCAATATCGACCGCAGAGGCGTCGTTCTTGCTGTTCCAGTTCCAGGCGTAGCCGGCGAGCAGACGGGCGAGACCGAACTGCCCTTCTCTTTCCGCGAGTTCGGTGCGGAGGTCGCCAAGGTTGTCGAAAAGGCGGAAGTCGTAGTTGTCGAATGCCTGCGGTTCCGGGGCGTCGGCGGTCAGCATGGAGCGCACATAGCGGATGTAATCGCTGCCGCCAGCGACTCGCATTTGCGACGTCAGAGGGTACAGGCGATAGGCCGATCGTGCCGTGGCGACCAGTTTCTCGACGACCGCGGGCGGGAGGTCGGCGGGACGAACGCTCTGCGCGGCATCCAGCAGAAAGATCTGGTGCGTGCTCTTCTCCAAAATCCAGTCGAGCTGCGTCTTATGCAGGTCGTTCGAACCGAAAAGCGCTTCGGTGATTTCGGTGAACTTCTTGTTGAGCGGGCCAGAGGCCTGGTTAGCGCGCTGGTTGAGTCGGTGCGCTTCGTCGACGATCAGAAGGTCGAAATGTCCGGGATCGCCGCCGACCTCAAACGGTGTCATGACCCTCGTTGTCGTGAGGCCGGGGGTGCGCTTGAAAACACGCTCGATGGATTTGCGCAGCGACTGCTGCGGGACGACCAGGCCGACGCGAAGATCGCGCAACAGCTCGGGGGAGTCACCCAAGAAGAACTCGGAGAACACCGAATCGGCGTCGAGGTCTTCGGCGCCGGTCGAGTCGGCAATATCTCGAATGAGCTTCATGAGGTAGATCGCCACGATTGTCTTGCCGGTGCCGGGGTCGCCCTGAATCACGCTCATGCTGGCGGTATGCGAGCGGAGATCGGCAAACAGTCCCTCCAGGATGTCCTCGACCGCGGCCGCCTGGTCCACGTTCAGCGACTTGAATGGCGACAGCTTGAAGAGGTCGGAGTTGACGATCTCGGGGATCGTGCGTGTGAACAGTCCTTGCTGGAACAGCTCATCGAAGATTTCGGTGAAGGTCGCCTGGTAGCCCTGCCGGCCGAAGTACTCCGCATCCGTTATGCCGTCGTTGCGGTTGAGGACACGGAAACGCCCGTCGCCCGCCAAATACCGGATCAGGTAAGACTCGAGGTCCAGGGCTGCCGACTTGTTGAAGGTCTCATCGACGACAAGTCGGACGTCGGTGAGGTGCGATTTGGTTCCGGTCTGCTGGTGCTGCCGCATCCGACTGGCCACGTTGAGTGATTCGCCGACATAGATCTCTTGAGCGCCGGCCGAGCCCGAATCGATCGTGTAGACGACCGGCCAGTTGCGGTGCCGTTCATCGGACTCGGCCCATGCCTTCTGTTGCGCCGCAGAAAAGCTCAGGCGCTCGATCTCAAAGCTGGTCATATTTGTCGCTTCGACCGCGAGCTTTCTCGACCGGGTACTTTGCGCGCGTGACGGCCAGCTTGTCGAGCACGATCTGATCGGGGTCGACGCCCAGACGGTCAGCGAGGAGGAAGCAGTAGGTCAACACATCGGCCAGTTCGGCCTGGACATCTGCGGTCTCAGCGTTGGAGTTCCACTGAAAGCACTCGAGTAGCTCGGCGGCCTCGATCGAGATGCTCTTCGCCAGGTTTTCGGGAGTGTGGAACTGGGCCCAGTCGCGTTCGGCCACGAAGGCGCGCAGGGCATCCTTGCTGGAAGACTCGGTCACAGTGACACCGTAGCAATGGTTCAGCTGATGCTGGATAGCCTTGGGGGGAGCGGGCGCAGCCCGACGACTTTCCGGATGGCTGGACCCCGCTTCTGCGGTTCGCCCAGTCCGGCGTGAATACACAAGGTGAGAGGGCGTCCGGCGTGAGCTTGGTTCGTTTGAATGATGTCGAGGTGCGGTACGAGAACACGCAGATCCTGCGGGAGGCGTCTTTTCGGTTGGAGAACAAAGACCGCGTCGGCGTCATCGGGCGGAACGGGTCGGGCAAGACCACACTGCTGAAACTCGTGCTCGATCAGGTGCAACCCGATTCGGGAACCGTGAGCGTCGAGGCCGGCATCCGGATCGGGTATTTCTCCCAGTTCTCGGAGCTGGATGGCAGCGCCACGATCACCGAGGTGCTCGACGCGTTGTTCGCCGACGTGCACGCCGTTGAAGATGAGCTGGCCTCCATTGACCTGGCTATCGGCGAAGGGGCCGACGGGGGAGCGCTCGACACGCTGATCGAACGGCAGGCCGAACTGTTCGGCGAGATGGAACGCCTCGACGGCTGGGACTACACCCGCAAGATCGACCAGGCGCTCACCACCCTGGGCTTCACCGAGGCGCACCGCACATGCGCGATCGACGAGCTGTCCGGCGGATGGCGCAACCGAGCCGCCCTCGCGAAAATCGTGCTCGAGGAGCCCGACATCCTGCTGCTCGACGAGCCCACCAACTTCCTCGACGTGGCCGGCGTGGAATGGCTCGAGAACTGGTTCCGCGACTTCAAGGGTGCCGCCATCATCGTGTCGCACGATCGCAAGTTCCTCGACGCCGTCGTGACGCGCATCGTGGAGGTCGAGAACTTCCACCTGCACGAATACCCGGGCAACTTCGCCGAATACATCGTGCAGAAGCAGTTCCGGCTGAAGACGCTAGAGGCGCAGTTCAAACACGAGAACGAGTTGCTGGCGTTTGAAGCCGAGGGCATCGCCGACCGTCGCGAGGCCGCCAAGGCGTCGAGCAAGGGGCTGGGCAAACAGCTCGCCAACGTGAAGAAGTCTCGCGCGCCGCGGCCCGTTGACGACATCATCACCGAGATCTACTCAGGTCTGCACGTCAAGGATGTCCTGTGCCGCATCGTCGGGCTCTCGAAGTCCTACGGCGCCCGCACGCTCTTCGAGGGGCTGGATCTCGAGATCCGTCGCGGCAACCGCATCGTCGTCCTCGGCGCCAACGGCAGCGGCAAGAGCACTCTGCTGCGCGTGCTCACGGGCGACGAGAAGCAGGATGCGGGCAGCGCGGCGTGGGCCGGCGGCGTGAAGGTCGTCTCCTACAACCGTGTGCTCGACGAGCTGGATGACGACGACACCGTCACGCACGCCGTGAACGCCTACCCCGACAGCCTCGCCCTGACGGCGACCCGCAAGTCGGTCGGGCGCTTCCTCGATATGTTCCAGTTCTCGGAGGCCGATAAGAAGAAGCGGATTCGCGAACTTTCGGGTGGTCAGCGGGCGCGCGTGGCCATGGCGCAGTGCCTGTTGTCGGGCGCATCCGTTCTGCTGCTCGACGAGCCCACGAACCACCTCGATCTCGCCAGCACTCAGGTTATGGAGCGCGCGCTCGTGCACTTCCCGGGCGCCGTCGTGGTCGTGAGCCACGACCGGTTCTTCACCGACAAGGTGGCCAACCACGTGTTGGAGTTCGGCGCCGCGGGTGCGGAGCCCGGCGAGATTGCAGTGCGGGCGGCCTAAGCGCCCCTGAGCGCGGCGTCGGCCGAATCAGCTAGCGCTGGAAGCATCAAGAGTCCTGGCGAGTAGCAGCTGATCCAGTGCTGACGGATCCAGGAGAGCTGCTCGCCCGGTCAAAATCTCGCCGAGTTTCGTATCGCCGATGTTGTCCCAGACGGATAGTCGCGCAAGTCGTAATTCACCGGCTCTGGCAGCGATGTCTTTCATAGCGTCGTAGAACGCGCGTTGCTTCCATCGAGGGGCGCCTCCATCGACGAGTGTTCCTGCTCCGTTGGCAGGGCCGAAGTGTTTTTCCGACGACGGGCTCGTCCATCTCTTGCCCCACCGACCCGCGGCGAGGCAGGCCGTTTCTTGCTGCGTGCAATAGCGTGCATAGGCGGATGCCCAGGGCAGCGTAGACGAGTCGCCCAGCCCAAATGTGAGCCCTCGATAGCGATTGAAATGAAGCTCCTCGTCCAATTCGATGATGAGCCCGTCGTCGAATGCGAGGTCCCACGACCCGGGTCGGAAGGTCGAGGGTTCCCGGAGTCCGCCAAGCGTCTCGTAGACGCTGAGAAGTTCGGCGAGGTCATCGTCTCCGAGCATGCTTGATCGCGGAGGGATAGGGGCGCTGATTTGAGTCTGCACACCGCCGGCAACGATCAAGGCGGCCAATTGCGCTGCACGCGCCCCAGTTTGAACCATCCGATGATTCTGCCGCATAAGGAACGACAGCACCGAAGGACTTTGGAGGGAGGAATATCCCAAGTCGACCGCCGGCGCGCGAGACAGGCTGGCAGTATGAATGTGGCATCGTTGCCGGCAGAGGGGGAAAGCTCATGGCTTTTGAGGGGTACGCGGTAGTCGATTTCGAAACCACAGGTTTTTCGCCGGCGCATCATCACCGCATCATTGAGATTGCGATCGTGCATGTCGACCCATGGGGGAACATCGGCGGCAAATGGGAGACAGTGCTGAACCCCATGCGAGACCTCGGGCCTACACATGTCCACGGTTTGCGCGGGGCTGACGTCAAGTCCGCGCCGATGTTCGAACACGTGGCGAGCCAGTTCCTCGGGCTCTTGGCGAACCGGGTTTTGGTCGCGCATAATGCGGCCTTCGAAGCGCGCTTCCTGAACGCAGAGCTGGCCCGGATGGGTGCGTTCTCTCCTCTTCAGGAAGGCGATGCACTCTGCACGATGCGTTTAGCGAGCGACTTTCTCCCCGGGTCAGGACGGTCGCTTGCCGACTGTTGCGCGGCGTATGACATCGAACTTGTCAACGCCCATGAAGCGCTGGCGGACGCAGAGGCCACTGCATATCTTCTCAGTGCTTACCTGCACCAGGACGCGGCGTACCGTGCTTGGACGCACCACAAAGCCCTCGCCGAAACGAGGCGATGGCCGTCCTTGGAAGCGACGAATACGCAATGGGTGAGCAGGCGCCGGGAAGCGCTCATCGAAAGGTCCTTTCTGCACGACACAATGGCCGTTCTTCCTGCATCTGGCGACGACACGGACGCGCAAACTCGGGGATACCTCGCTCAGCTCGACCAAGCTCTTGCCGACGGGTTCCTCTCCGTGGGGGAAGCGGATTCACTGAGAGACCTGGCGACCGACTCTGGAATTGGGGAGCGGAGGCGCGCTCGCCTCCACTCGGCATACTTCGAGGATCTCGCCAACGCCGCGTGGGCTGATAACGTCCTCTCGGATTTTGAAGAAGCGCAACTACGGCTCGTCGGGCAGCTGCTCGACATCCCCGCCTCCTCGGTCGCGGATGCACTGTCCGGCCAGTCACATGCCGCCGAAGCGCAGGTGCAGCTCTCGTCCGCGAACACCGCCCCAGGCCGCGAGACGAGCCTTGGAGGAGCCGAAGGTTCGACGGATCACCAGCTCAAGGCTGGCGACTTGATCGTGCTGACCGGGGAGATGGCTGAGCCTCGCGAATTTTACGAGGAGCTGTTGCGCCGTCGGGGCCTCGTGCCGTGGGCGAGTGTGACCAAGAAGGTGAAGATGCTCGTCGCTGATGATCCCGATAGCCTCTCCGGCAAGGCCCGGAAAGCGCGTGCATACGGCACCCCGATCATCACAGTGAACGAGCTCATCCGTTTGCTCGAACGTCTGGAGGGCTGACATGGTCAGGTTGATGGCCGATCCAGCGTTCCGCCACGAGCAGCATTCGCTTTTGCAGGAGCCGCATATCGCTCCGATCTCGGCATACATCGACACCCTGCGTGCCGATGGAAGGTGGATGCCGTACATCGCGCCGCTCCACGGCGGCGTCGAGGCGCGTTTGCTGAACGTCGCCCGAGACCCCGGACCCAAAACGCAGAACGCGACGGGCTCGGGGATGTTGTGCGTCGAGAACGATGACCAAACCGCTGCAAACCAGTTCGACCTCTTAGACGCGGCTGGCCTCCGAGCCTCTGACTACAACCCCTGGAACGCCTACCCCTGGTACATCAATTCGGCTCCAGATCGACAGCAGATACGAGAAGGAGCCGATGCCTTCGCTGGTCTCATCAACCTCTTGCCTGCGCTCGAGGTAATCATGCTCCAGGGGAAACACGCGCGCGATGCGTGGCAGGTCGTTCTTGAGAATCATCCCGAGTTGCATCAACGTCGCTTGATTGTTTTCGAGACGTATCACGCGAGCAATCAGGCGCTGTGGTCGCAGGTGCCGGGTGAACGGGAACGTCGTATTGAGCATCGGCTGAGCCGATGGCGCGAGGCAGGTCGGATACTCGCAGGTTCGGCAGGTTCGGCAGGTTCGGCAGGTTCGGCAGGTTAACCCAGGAACCGCTTCATCGCCTCCGCGATCTCGGGCGACTTCGTGTGGTGGAGATAGTGATCCGCGTCGAGCAGGATGAGTTCGCCGCGCTCCGCGTGGGCGGCCTGCTTTTCGTGCAGCTCGGCCCAGCCCTCGACGCCCGTGTTGTTTTGCTGCGCGAAGAGGAGGACCGGCAGGTCGGCGGGGAAGGTGCGGCTCTCGGCCTCGGCGAAGTTGGGGGCGATGTGTTCCATCTCGTTGAGCATGGTGGGGCTCATCGAGTTCTTGTTCGCGAAGAGGGCCAGCTGCTCCTTCTGCGAGGCGGTGTAGGGCGTGCCCGCGTAGGGGTCGTCGCTAAGACCCGCGATGAGGCGCACGAGCCCCAGGTTCTTGAGCGTGCCGAAGAGGCCGAGCGGGAGGTCAGCATCCATGCCGGGTTGGCCGGGGACGCTGGTGTCGATGCCGACGAAAGCGGTGACCTCGTCGCGGAAACGTTCGACGTAGTCGAGGGCGTAGATGCCGGCGATCGAGTGGCCCGCGAGCACGTATTTATCCACGCCCAGAGATGAGACGGCCTCGTGCACCTCGGAGGCGATGTTGGCGGTTGTGCGCGGGGTGTCGGTGTCGTCGCTGCGGCCGTAGCCGAACGGTTCGACCGTGATGACGCGGTAGGTGTCGTCGAGCTCGTCGATCAGCGGCGCGAAGTCGATAGCGGGGGAGGCGGTGCCCTGGCCCGGCAGGAGCACGATCGTTTGCTCGCCCGAACCCTGGTCGACGACGTTCATCTTCTTGCCATCGACGTCGACCAGCTCGCCGTAGACCTGGCGGTCGGCGGCCTCCACATTGGTGGCGACGACGTTGACGGTGGCGGTCGTGCCGACGAAGACGACGGGAATCGCGACGAGGACGCCGACGACGATCAGGGTGATTTTGAGAGGTTTCTTCATTGCTCGTTCCGGGTTCGGGTCTGGAAAAAGGGCGCACGTATGCGCATACATTCTCAGATTATGGGCCGAGCGCGGGTGGCAGCATCCGCCCTACGATGGATCTATGGGTTTTCTCGACGAGTACGACGTCCGTTCCTTCCCCGCCGCAGTCACGCCGGAGGGTGGGGCCGAACCCGCGACGGCGGCCTGGCTCAACGCCGAGGCTCGAGGATTCCACGACTCCCGGCTGACCGGTAAGCGACTCGACGACGCCGCGCAGGACCTCGTCGCCGACGGTCGCGAACTGGTGGGCGTGTATGCCTGCAGCGTTCCGACACACGCGCTCGGCACCGACATCCCGGTCGCCACGTTCTCGTCGTTCACGAGCACGCTCAACGTGGGCGCCCCCGAACTGCTGCCCGTGCACCTCGTGTCGAATGTGACCGTGCGTCCCACCCACCGCCGCAAAGGGATGCTGCGCCACATGATGACCGACAACCTGCGCGCCGCAGCCGACGCCGGGTTCGCCGTCGCCGCCCTGACCGCGTCGGAGGCCACCATCTACCGCCGCTTCGGGTTCGGCGCCGCCACCTGGCTGCACCACGTGAGCGTCATCACCGACTCGCGCTTCAAGCTGCTCGTTACGCCGAAGGGCCGCTCCGAGTTCATCGAGGCCGCGCAGCTGACCGAGATCGCACCGGCCGTGTTCGCCGAGTTCCACGCCACGCACCCCGGCTCGGTCGAGCAGCACAACCGGCACTGGGACCACATCAGCGGCGTGCGCTACGACAAGGGTGACGAAGACCTCACGATCAACGCGGCCGTGCACTACGACCCGTCGGGCGCCATCGACGGCTACGTGTCCTACAAGATCCGCGACGTCTACAAAGACACCCAGACGCTCGAAGTGGTCGAACTGGTTGCCACCAACGACGATGCCTACCTGGGCCTCTGGGACCTGCTCGCCTCGATCGACCTGAACGACCGGGTCGAGTGGAACGGCGCCCCGGCCGAGGGACCCCTGCGCTGGGCGCTGACCGACGCTCGCCTCGTGAAGCCGACCGAGATCGAAGACCTGCTGTGGCTGCGCATCCTCGACGTCGTGCGAGCCTTCGAGGCGCGCAGCTATATCGGCGAGGGCGAGATCGTGCTGGCCGTCACCGACGCACTCGGTTATGCCGAGGGCACCTATCGGTTGCGCGTTTCCGGCGGCACCGCCCGTGTCGAGCGCGACGACACCGCGAATCCGGATGTCTCACTCGAGGCCCCTGCCCTGGCGTCACTGTATTTGGGCGGCGTCGACCCTCTGACCTTGCGCGCAGCCGGGCTGCTCGACGAGCGCACGCCCGGCGCGGTCCTGCGTCTGCGCGGACTGCTCGCGCCCACGGCCCCCGTCTACGGCATCTCGCACTTCTAGACCGCCGCCCGAACGAACGGATGCCCCGACCAGCAACGCGCTGATCGGGGCATCCGTGTCTCACCCGAGGGTGTCGGGCGTCGTGCTCAGCCCGAGGCCGCAGCCGCGGCTACACCTCCTCGGAGGACGACGAACCGTCAGCCGTCGTCGACGCGGCAGCCAACCGCTGACGTCGACGCAGCATCATGAACGCCGCGCCCGCCAGCAGCAGCACAGCGGCCGCTGTGCCGAGCGGGATCATTCCGGCCGCACCCGTCACGGGCAGGCCCGACCCGCCGATGAGCACGGGCGGCTGCGCGGCCGGGTCACCGGTCACCGGGGGAGCGGGCGTCGCGCCGCCGTCGACCGGGGGAGCCGTCGGGTCGGGCGTCGGCACGGCCGCGGGGGTGACCTCGATGAGCACGCTGCCCGTCGCGGTGCCCACCGTCGCCGTGAGGGTGTGCGGGCTGGCCGTCGGGAACGTGACGGTGTTGCCCGCGATCACATCGGTGGCGACCGAGCTCGTGAAGGTCGCGAGGTCGGTGACGTCGCCGAGCGAGGTGCCGTCGGCGTCGAAACCTTCGGCCGTGAGTGTCACGGTGTCGCCCTGGTCGACCGTCGTGTCGCTCGCGGTGACCTCGACCGTCGTGGTCGCCTGGGCGACCGTGAACCAACGGGCGTAGACCGTGGAATCCGCGGCGAGGGGCGCCGTGAAGTCGAACGGAACCGTGAAGCCGGCATCGGCGAACCAGCCCGCGAAGATGCGGTCGTCGTCGCTCGGCTCGGCGGGTTCGACCGGGGTCGAACCGTAGGCCACGGTCTGCGGCTCGATCGCCGCGCCCTGGCCACCCAGGTCGAAGCTCAGGGTGCTGGGGGCCGGAGCGCCCAGGCCCTCGGCGGCGGCCGCGGCCGCGAGACCGCCGACGACGGGCAGCGTGATGCTCGACTGCTTCGCGTCGACCGTGACGGTCGCGCTCGGCGTGCCGGCGACGAAACCGGAGAGGTTCGTCGTCACGACGACACCGATGCGGTGACCGGCGGGGAACACCTGGTCGTAGGGCTCGAGCGGCCACTCGAAGTCGTACTTCTGGCCGGGCGTCACGGGTGTGGCCTGGCCGTCGACGAGCGTGTCGCGGTTGGACGAGTCGAGCACGCCTCGGCTGGCACGCCAGAAGTCGGCCGTCGCGGTGCGGCGTTCGACCTCGAGGTAGCAGGCGTTGTCGTACTGCGACTGCGCGCCCCAGCAGGAGCGGTTGGCGGTGTTCTGCACGCCGTCACCCGTGCCACGCGGGGTGCGCGCGGCCGTGCCATAGTCGACGAGCATCGCGGCCAGGTTGGACTGGCCCTGGCTGAGCGACGCCGACAGGTTCACGATGGGCGTGCCCGAGATGCGCAGGTCTTTGGTGAGCGGTTCGGACAGGAAGGTGAGGCGCGTTCCCTGCTGGCCCTCGGGGGCCGTGATGAGGGATGTCTCGTTCGGTGCGTTCGCGGGGCCGGTGAAGGACAGCGTCTCGGCGCCCGTGCCCGGTGCGAGCAGCAGGTCACCGGCGGCGCCGGCCTCGGTTCCGGCAAGGTTGACCGAGACGTTTTCGGTTCCCGGGGCGGGCCAGCTCGCGGCATCCTGCCAGACGTTCGGCTGCATCTCGACCGTGGCCTGGGGCTCGGACATGATGCCGTTCTGCACGTCCATCAACCAGAAGTCGAACCACTTGTGCAGGGTATCGACCCACTCGGCTCGGCGGGCGTCGAACGGGTCGACGTGGCCGAGTCGTGGCAGCCACACCTTGCGCGGAACGTTGTTCTCGGCCAGCGCGGACCACCATTCGCCGAATTGGCTCATGCGCACGTTATCGTCGTTGAGGCCGTGCACGGCGAAGATGGATGCCTTCACGTTGTCCACGTCGTTCTGATAGTTGCGTTCGTCCCAGAACGCGTTCACGTCGCCGGTCTCGTCGCCGTCGACCAGGTTCATCTCGTCGCGCGTCGGTGCGCACAGGTCTTTACGGTCGGGGTTGGTGACGTTGTTCGAGAGGCCCGCCGGGTAGTTGGTGTTGTGGCGGATGCCGTTGGTGCGCGAGTAGCGGTACCAATCGCTGATGGCCGCGATCGGGACGATGGTCGTGAGCCCGGGGACGCCCGTCGCGGCGACGCCGTTCGACAGCGTGCCGTCGTAGGACTTGCCGATCATCGCGGCCTTGCCCGAGTGCCAGGTGGCCGTTTGGGCGGCACCCTCGGAGTCGTAGCCGGGGACGCGGCCCTGCAGCCAGTCGATGACGACCTTCATGCTCTTGATGTCGCCCTCGCCGCCGTGCATCGGGCAGCCCGTGGAGTTGCCGGTGCCGTCCATCTGCGCGTGGATCACGGCGTAGCCGCGCGGCACGAAGTAGTTGTCGTAGAAGAGCGGGAAGAGGTCGGCGGCGCCGTCGCCGTCATTGTCGGTGAGCAACTGCGACTCGTTGCCGCGCCCGACGGTCGTGTAATAGGGGCTGGGGTCGATGATCGCGGGAACCTTCAGAGCGCCGTCGCTCTCCTTGGGCCGGATGATGTCGATCGCGGTGACGTCGGTGACGCCATCCCGGTCTTGGTCGACGCCTTCGACGGGGATGAACACGCGCTCACGCACCGCGGTTTCGTAGTCGAAGACCGCCTCGGTTTTGCCGCCGACGACCGAGATGCCCTCGGGGGTCGCGGCCTGGGCGGTGACGGGGGCCAGCGTGCTGCCGATGACGGCGACGGCGAGGGCACCCACGATGGTGACGCGCCGGGCACGGGTTTGCGGTTGTTGTTCCGCCGGCCTGTGTCTGGATCTTTGTGGAGTCTGTGAAGTTCTCAAGAAAGTCATGGCTCCTGAATACCCTCAATCGGGGGTAATCCTGAGAACGTTTACGAATACGTAACACTTCGGCTCGAATGGAAACCTGCCTGGAACTTAACGGCCCGAAAAGCGCATTCGATGGGTGATTCCATCCCTTCGTCGTCGCAGGATGCGAAAAGCCCCGCCTCGGCGAACCGGGGCGGGGCTGATCGTGCGGATGACGCGAGTGCTACTTGTGGCGCGGCTTGCGGGCCGGGCGTTCGCCGTCGAAGTCGCGGGCCCGGGCGGGCGCGCCGCGGTCGGGACGGATCTCGATGAGCTGGCCGCTGATGCGCGTGTCCTTCAGTCGGTCGAGCGTGTCGGACGACATGTTGGCCGGCAGCTCGACGAGCGAGAAGTCGGGGCGGATGTCGATGTGACCGAAGTCTTCGCGGCTGAGGCCACCCTCGTTGGCGAGGGCGCCCACGATCTGGCGGGGCTCGACGCGCTGACGGCGGCCGACCGCGATGCGGTAGGTGGCCATGGGGCCCGACGAACCACGGTCGCGGCGCTCGGGACGCTCACGACGCTCGCCGCGGTCACCACCGCGGTCGCCATCGCGGTCGAAGCGGTTGCCGCCGCGCGAGTCGCGGTCGCCGCCGCGGGAATCGCGGTCGTAGCGGTTTCCGCCGCCGCGGGAGTCACGGTCGCCGCCGCGCGAGTCGCGGTTGTCGAAGGTGGCGGCACGCTGGGCGCGCTCGTCCTCGGCCGACAGCAGCAGGGGGCTGTCGCCCTGCGCCACCACGGCGAGGGCCGCCGCGACATCCGCCTCGGGGGCGTCGTGGTGCTGCACGTAGTGGGCGACGATGTCGCGGAAACGCTCGATGCGCTCGGGGT
The DNA here is from genome assembly GCF_900167575.1 of Okibacterium fritillariae. Lineage (GTDB taxonomy): Bacteria > Actinomycetota > Actinomycetes > Actinomycetales > Microbacteriaceae > Okibacterium > Okibacterium fritillariae. The sequence goes on along the minus strand of NZ_FUZP01000001.1, from coordinate 2,002,501 downwards.
CGGAGAGGGCCTCGGTGATGGCGTCGTCGAAACGCGACAGGCGCGTGGCGTTGACGTCGTCGACCGACGGCAGCTGCATCTGGGTGAGCGGCTGGCGCGTGGCCTTCTCGATGGCGGTCAGCAGGCGACGCTCACGCGGGGTGACGAAGCTGATGGCGTCACCCGAGCGGCCGGCGCGGCCCGTGCGACCGATGCGGTGCACATAAGACTCGGTGTCGATGGGGATGTCGAAGTTGACGACGTGGCTGATGCGTTCGACGTCGAGGCCTCGGGCTGCGACATCCGTAGCGACCAGGATGTCGAGCTTGCCCGACTTGAGCTGGTTGACCGTGCGCTCGCGCTGCACCTGGGCGACGTCACCGTTGATGGCGGCCGCCGAGTAGCCGCGGGCGCGCAGCTTCTCGGCCAGCGTCTCGGTCTCGTTCTTGGTGCGCACGAAGATGATCATGCCCTCGAAGTTCTCGACCTCGAGGATGCGCGTCAGGGCGTCGACCTTCTGCGGGTAGGACACGATGAGGTAGCGCTGGGTGGTGTTGACCGACGTGGTGGTCTTGGCCTTGACCGTGATCTCTTCGGGGTCGTTCAGGTACTGCTTCGAGATGCGGCGGATGGCCGAGGGCATGGTCGCCGAGAACAGCGCGACCTGCTTCTCTTTCGGGGTGTCGGCGAGGATCGTCTCGACGTCTTCGGCGAAGCCCATCTTGAGCATCTCGTCGGCCTCGTCGAGCACCAGGTACTTCAGCTGCGACAGGTCGAGGGTGCCCTTGGCGAGGTGGTCCATGATGCGGCCGGGCGTGCCGACGACGACGTGGACGCCGCGGCGCAGCGCGCTGAGCTGCACGCCGTAGCCCTGGCCGCCGTAGACGGGGAGCACGTGCACGCCGCGCAGGTTGGCGGCGTACTTCTCGAACGCTTCACAGACCTGCAGGGCCAGCTCGCGGGTGGGCGCGAGCACGAGGGCCTGCGGGGCTTTCTGCGACAGGTCGAGGCGGCTGAGGATGGGCAGCGCGAACGCGGCCGTCTTTCCCGTGCCGGTCTGGGCGAGGCCGACCACGTCGCGGCCCGCGAGGAGCGGCGGAATGGTGGCTGCCTGGATGGCGGAGGGGTTCTCGTAGCCCACCGTCTTGAGGGCTTTCAGTACTGCGTCATCGAGGCCGAGATCGGAGAAGGTGAGGGCGTCGGTAGGTGATGTTGCTTCGCTTGTGGCGTCGGCGTCGGTTGTGCTCATAAGTCAACGGTAGTGTGTCGCACCCCTTATCGCCTTTTCGGCCGCACCGAAAGGGTCTGATCTCTCATGATTCTTTGTGCCCGGCTGCGCGAACGGGCACCGGAACGCGGCACGATGTGCACGTGGGGGAGGGCGCGGTGCACCTCGACCTCGAGCGTGAGTTGGCCGCGGCGGGCGAGCACGATGCCGACGATGGCCGCCGCGAAGGCGGGCATGGCGCCCGAGACGATCATGCCGATGTGGGCGCCGAACGTTTCGACGATCCAGCCCATGAGCGGTCCGCCGATGGCCTGGCCGCCGAGGAGCACGAGCACGTAGAGCGACATGACCCGACCGCGGATGCCCACGTTGGACGACAGCTGCACGAGCGAGTTGCTGGCGGTCTGGAACAGGAGCGCAGACATCCCGACCGTGACGAGGATGGCGGCGAAGAAGCCGACCGAGGGCATGAGGCCCGCGGCAGCCTGCAGCACACCCGTGATGAAGACGCCGAACACGATGGTGCGCAGGCGTATGGAGGCGCGACGCGTCGAGAGCAGTGCGCCCGTGAGCGCGCCCACCGCCACCATCGAGTTGAAGAGGCCGTAGCCGCCGGCGCCCACGTTGAACACCTCGTCGGCGTAGGAGGCGAGCAGCACGGGCATGGTCAGCCCGAAGACGGCGAAGACCGCGACCAGGATGACGGGGTAGACGATCGTGGGCTTCGACACCGCATAGCCGAGCCCCTGTCGCAATTGCCCCTTCGTGCGGGGAGCGGGCGCGAGACGCGTCATCTGCGACGTGCGCAGCAGCGTCAACATGCCGACCACCAGGATGCACGCGACACCGTTGATGGCGAAGGCCCAACCCGCGCCGACCGCGAGCAGCAGCACGCCGGCAATGGCGGGCCCGATCATGCCGCCGAGCTGGAACACCGACGAGTTGACGCTAATGGCGTTGCGCAGGTGCCGGTGGCCGACGAGCTCGGACACGATCACCTGACGCGCGGGGTTGTCGATCACGGTGACCATGCCCGTGGCGAAGGCGATGGCGAACACATGCCAGGCCTGGACCGCGCCCGAGAGCGTGAGGGCCGCGAGCCCCAGGCTCAGCACGGCGAAGATCGACTGCGTGATCATCATGAGCATGCGCTTGGAGTAGCGGTCGACGAAGACGCCGCCCAGCAGCCCGAAGAAGAGCATGGGCGCGAACTGCATGGCCACCGTGATGCCCACGGCGGTCGCGCTGCCGGTGAGCTCGAGCACGAGCCAGTCCTGGGCGATGCGCTGCATCCATCCCGCGGTCATGGCGACGAAGTTGCCGGCCGTCCAGATGCGGAAGTTGGGGATGGAGAGGGCGATGAAGGTGTGCTTCCACGGCGGCCGCACGGTGGTGACGGACAGGGGCTCGGTGGGAGGGAAGGCGGCGGCGGTTGCGGTAGAAGGAGAAGAAGTCACGGATGTCTCTGGTCAGGAAGGAGGCGGCTGGTTACGTATAGGTCGGGATACTGATTCAACGCTAAACGCATCCTGTTTATTCGGACCCTCAATGGCTACTATTACTGCCATTGGTTTTATCAATGCGAGCGGATGTCGCGCCGCCCGCCCCCGAGAGGTGCACCGTGTTCGATCCCATCCTTCTGAAGACGCTGCTCGTGGTCGCCGAGACGCACAGCTTCACGCGCGCCGCCCAGCAACTGGGCCTCAGCCAGCCCACCGTGAGCCAGCAGATGAGCAAGCTCGAGAAGGCGGCCGGGCGCACGCTCATCGTGCGCGACACGCGCGAGGTGCGGTTGACCGACAACGGCGATGCCATGGCCGGTTTCGCGCGCACGATCCTGGCGGCGCATGCGGCGGCCGAGAGTTACTTCAGTGGCTCGGCCATGAAGGGGCGGTTGCGCTTCGGTGCGGCCGATGACCTGGCCATCACGCAGCTGCCGCGTATCCTGAGGCATTTTCGTCAGTTGTATCCGCAGATCAACCTCGAGCTGACCGTGAACCAGAGCGGGCCGCTGCGGCGGCGGCTCGAGGCCGGGCACCTCGACCTCATCTTCATCAAGCAGAGCGCGGGCGACGAGACGGAATCGACGCGTGTGGCCCGTGACTCGATGGTGTGGGTGGGGCAGGAGAAGATGACGATCGAGGACGGCGCGCCCGTGCCGCTCATCGCCTATCAGGGGCCGAGCCTCAGCCGGCAGATGGCGATCGAGGCGCTCGAGGCGGCGGGGCGCACGTGGCGCATCACCTGCAACACGCGTGACGTGAACGGGGTGCTGGCTGCCGTGCGGGCGGGGATGGGCGTGGCCGTTTTTCCGCAGGCGTTGATTCCCGCCGATCTCGTGAAGGTGAGCAACCGTTTCACACTGCCCGAGCTCGGCGACGTCGACTACGTGTTGATGGCGAATCCGGCGGCGGCGCAGGACTCGGTCGAGGCGCTGAAGTCGGCCATCGTGAGCCGCGGGGTGAGCCGCGCGGCGTGAGGTGCGCGGCGTACGACGCGGGCCCGGCGCTGACGTAATCTGAGAGCGTGCCACGCTTCTCCGACCTCGCCCGCGTTTTCTCTCGACGGGACCGGTCCGAAGCCGCTGGACAGCCGGGCGTGGGAGCCGAGCTCGTCGACGTGACGGGCGAATCGAGCGCTCTGCCGGGAGCGGCCTCTGGCGCGACATCCGGCCCGCGCTCGAAGCCCGGAAGGGTGCCGCGCGAGAAGCTGCCGCGCGATGTGCTCGTGCTGGGTGTGGTCGCCTTCTTCGTGATGGTCGGTTTCGGCGTCGTCGTTCCCGTGTTGCCCGTCTACGTGCGCTCGTTCGGTGTCGGTTATGTCGAGGTGGGTGCTGTCGTCTCGGCGTTCGCGGTCATGCGTCTCGTGGCCAACCCGTTCGTCGGCAAGCTCATGGATTGGGCGGGCGAGCGCACCATCCTCGCGAGCGGCATCGGCATCGTGGCCCTGTCGTCGGGGCTCGTCGGGCTGGCGCACACCTACCCGCAGGTGTTGCTGCTGCGCGGCGCCGGGGGCATCGGCTCGGCCATGTTCTCGGTTGCGGCCATGACGTTGCTGCTGTCATCCACATCGCCGAAGTTGCGGGGCCGCGCCGTCGGTTTCTATCAGGGCGGGTTCCTCATCGGCGGTATGGCGGGCCCCGCGGTCGGTGGCCTGCTTGCCACGGTGTCGCTCACAGCACCCTTCTTCTTCTACGCCGTGACGCTCGCGATTGCGGGTCTCGTGGGCCTCTTCCTGTTGAGCGGTCGCAAACGGGCCGAGGTGGATGCCGCGGCCGAGGTCATCCCGTTGGGCCGGGTCATCCGCGACCGCCGTTTCCAGGTGGCGTGCCTCTCGAACCTGGCGCAGGGCTGGTCGGCCATGGGTGTGCGCGGAGCGTTGATCCCCGTGCTCGTCGTCGAGGCGCTCCATCAGGAGCCCGCGTGGACGGGTATCGCGTTCGCGGTCGCGGCCGTCGCGCAGACCATCGCGCTGGCGCCGGCCGGGCGTTTCGTCGACACCGTCGGCCGCAAACCGGCCATCGTCGGTGCCTTCGCGGTGGGGGCCGTCACCATGATGGCGATCCCGTTCGTGACGTCGCTGTGGCTGCTCATCGTGCTCCTGTGCGTCTATGGCGTCGCGGCCGCGTTCATGGGCACGGCGCCCGCCGCAGCCGTGGGCGATGCGGCCGGAGCGCGCGGCGGCAAACCGGTGGCGCTCTTCCAGGCGTTCTCGGATGCGGGAGCCATCGCCGGACCCCTCGTGGCCGGCCTGCTGCTCGACCTCTACTCCTTCCCGGCGGCGTTCGCCTCGGCGTTCGTCATCATGGCGGCGGCCGCGCTCTTCGCCCTGCGCATGCCGTCCGACCGCGTGAAGCCCGTCACCGCGTCGTAGCGACTCTTGCTCCGGCGCCGCGCGCGTTGTCCGACGCCGCAAGCGGGGCGCCCGTTTCGTAACAGTGGTTCGCATTCGCGCGGCCGCGGCGAGCGCGTGCGAGTCTGTGACAACGCACCGGATGCCCCGAACCTCCGGTCGGCAGACGGAAGGAGCGGCGCCATGGCACCCCTCGATACGCGGGAACCCGAGCTGGGATTCAGCACGCAGCAATTGCACGGCGGCGTCGGCACGGATGGCGACGGCTTCCACGCGCGTGCGACGCCCATCTATTTGAGCGCGGGCTTCGTCTTCGACGATTTCGAGCAGGCCGCGGACCGCTTCGACGGCGCGACGGGTTCCGGCGACGGGTACTCCTACACGCGCACGGGCAATCCGACGACGGCTTCTGTCGAGCGCCGCCTGGCGGTGCTCGAGCGGGGGCGCAACGCGTTGCTCGTGGGCAGTGGGCAGGCTGCGGCATCCGTGGCGCTGTTGGGACTGTTGCAGGCGGGGGATCATGTGCTGGCGGCATCCAGCCTGTATGAGGGGTCTCGCGGGCTGCTGGTCGAGAACTTCGGACGGCTGGGCATCGAAGCCGGGTTCGTCGACGACGCGAACGACGCGGGGGCGTGGCAGGCGGCGATCCGGCCGAACACGAGGGCGGTGTTCGTCGAGTCGATTCCGAACCCGAAGAACGATCTGGTCGACATCGAGCTCGTGGCGGGGGTGGCGCACCGCAACGGCATCCCGTTGGTGGTCGACAACACGTTTGCGACGCCTTATCTGCAGCGCCCGATCGAGCACGGGGCCGACATCGTCATCCACTCGGCGAGCAAGTTCTTGGCCGGGCACGGGTCGGTGCTGGGCGGGGTCATCGTCGACGCGGGCACCTTCGACTGGGCCGATGCCGCACGTTTTCCGCACCTCAACGAACCGTCGCGGTCGCTTGGGGGGCTGTCGTTCGTCGAACGTTTCGGGCCCGACGCCTACTTCGTGTACGCCAAGGATGTCGTGGCGGCCCGTTTCGGCCCGACACCGTCGCCGCTGAACGCGTTCCTCATCCAGCAGGGGGTCGAGACGCTGTCGCTGCGCGTGGAACGGCAGTCGCGCAACGCTCTGGCCGTGGCGCGGTGGTTGGAGCAGCGACCCGAGGTGCACTCGGTCGACTACTCGGGCCTGGAGTCGAGCCCGTATCACGCGCTGGCCGAGCGGTATCTGCCGCGCGGGCAGGGCTCGGTGTTTTCGTTCACGCTGCGCGGGGGAGTCGAGGCGGCGCGCGCCTTCTTCGACGCCGTCCAAATCTTCACGAGGATGACTCACCTCGGCGATGTGCGTTCGCTCGTCATCCATCCGGCCTCGACGTCGCACGCGGCGCGCACCGAAGACGAGCGACGGGCGGCCGGTGTGTGGCCGGGCCTGTTGCGTCTGTCGATCGGCATCGAGGACGAGGCCGACCTGCTGGCTGATCTGGAGCGGGCCCTCCGGGTAGCAGCCGCCGCTGGTGCTGGTGCCGTTGACGGTGCTGGTGCTGCTGCTGGTGGTTCCGGTGACGGTGCTGGTGCTGGTGCCGCTCCCGGTAACGGAGCCGCCCTCGACACGTCGGCCCCTGCCGCGCTCGACCCGATCGGACACCTCGCATGACGAAAGCGCAACACTTCGGCTGGTTCCTGTCCCGCGGCTTCGGCCCGCACGGGTGGGGTCATCCCTACTACGAGTGGAACTACCCCTGGTATGAGCCGCAGCTCTACCAGCAGTCCATCCGCGATCTCGAGCAGGCCGGCTTCGACCTCGTGATCATCGAGGATGCCCTGTCCCTCGGCAACGCCGACACGCTCGACCTGCGCATCCGCAGCGCCTATGGCGGGCCGAAGCACGACCCGCTGATGCTCGCGCCCTACCTCTTCGACGTGACCTCGCATATCGGCATCGCGCCGACCGTGAACCCGCTGGCGTATTCGCCCTACCAGGCGGCCCGGCAGTTCGCCACGTTGCAGCACCTGAGCTCGAACCGCTTCGGCATCAATGTGGTCACCGACGTCGGGTCGAGCCGGCACTTCGGTGTCGAACCCGTGTCGCACGATGCGGCCTACGACCGGGCCGAGGAGTGGCTCACGAGCATCCGACGCCTGTGGCACAGCTGGGGTGATGACGCCCTGATCGCGGATGCCGCGACGGGCCGTTTCGCCGACGGGACCCGCCTCGATGCGGTGCAGCACCGCGGTGCCAACTACACGTTCGATGGTCCGCTGAACGCCCTGCCCTTCGCCGGCGGGGACCCGGTCGTCGTGTCGCCGGGCGGTTCGCCGCGCGGGCTCAACTTCGCGGGCGAACAGTCCGAGGTGCAATTGGCCCTCGCATCGCTCGATGTCGACACGATTCGCGCCTACAGGGCCAAAGTGTTGGATGCCGCGACGGCGCACGGGCGAACCGCCGCCGATATCGACATCCTGTTCGTGTTCAAGCCCATCATCGTGGCGAGCACGGAGGAGGCGGACCGACTCGTTCAAGCGTCGGCACACCCCGACGACGCCACGCTGCTGCAGGTGGCCGCCGGGCAGTCGAGCGACCTCGAAACCGACCTCACGAAGCTCGACCTCGACCGCCCCGTCGACGAGGCGATCTTCGGCGACCACGTGTCGCGCGGCAGCATCAAGGGGCTGCTCGGCAAGGCCGACAGTTTCGCGTCGACGACCCTGCGCGAGCTGTTGACCGCCAAGGCCCGGCTCGGCCGCATCTCGTCACGCGAGGGCTTCGTGGGCACGGCCGACGAGATCGCCGACTTCATCGAGCAGATCGGTGACGAGGCCGATAACGACGGGTTCATCTTCTCGGGCGATCTGCACCCCGTGACCATCCACCGCATGCTCGACGAGCTGGTGCCGATCCTGCGGCGCCGAGGCATCTTGCGCACGTCGTTCGGCAACGGCGGCCTGCGCGGCAACCTGCGCGACTTCTAAGGGGTCGGCGCGACCGTCGGCGGCTGGGGTGATGCGCTGAGGATGGCCACGGTGGGCAGGTCGGGCGCGGCCCAGGTGAGGGAGCCGAGGTCCTGGGGCAGGAGCCAACGCAACTCGTCGTGGTCGAGGCTCTGTGTGGGCGGGGTTTCGGCGAGCGCGTCGTAGCAGGCGAGATCGATGAGTCGGCCCGAGTCGAGTGCCGTCGTCGATCGATCGATGAGGCCGCCGACACGGATGTCGATGCCGAGCTCTTCGCGGATCTCGCGAGCGAGCGCGGCTTCGGGTGTTTCGCCGGGCTCTACCTTGCCGCCCGGGAACTCCCACAGGCCGGCCGACGAGATGCCCGGGCGCCGGCGGCAGGCGAGGATCTCGTCTCCGCGGCGCAGGACGGCGGCGACGACACGGATGGCGGCGGGGGTTTCGGTGTTCGAGGTCACGTCAGAGAGGCTATGCCGTGCGTGGTCGCCCGGCCGAGTGGCGCGCCCCGGCCGAGTAGCGCGCCTCGGCTGAGTGGCGGGCCCGACCGAGTGGTCGCCCGACCGAGTGGTCGCCTGACGGAGTGGCGCGCCCGCGTTGTTTGGGGTCGTTGCGCCGGAGCCGCCGGGGTAACAGCCGCCCAGCGGAGCACCGTACTCCTTTCGCATCATCCGTTCAAAGGGCTGCATGGGGCGGCGGCGGCGGCGTACCGTTGCCGGGGGACAGTTGTGGAAAGGAGCATCCGATGCCCGCTTCAGAGGAATTGCCGTCGACGCTCGAGCGCTCGCCGAAGCATGCCCAGGCCATCTGGTCGAAGGCCCATGATTCTGCGGTGCAGGAGTACGGCGAGGGTGAGCGTGCGCACCGCACCGCTTTCGCTGCGCTGAAGCACGAGTACGAGAAGGTGGGCGACCACTGGGAGAAGAAGGAGTCGAGCGGCCCCTCCGACGCACAGGCCGAGGGCGGCGCCGGCCGCAGCGAGAAGAAGACGCAGGAGGGTGTCGACGCGAATGCGACGAAGGAGCATCTGCTCGGCGTCGCGAAGAAGCTCGACATCTCGGGTCGTTCGTCCATGAACAAGGATGAACTGGTCGAGGCCATCAAGAAAGCCAATGCCCGCGAAACCCGAAAGGCCCGTTCATGACGACATCCAGCGAGATCATCTGCGACGGTTTCGACCGCGTGCGCGGCACGTTCGATACAGTGGCGACCGGTTTGACCGAGGAGCACCTGCAGTTCACCCCGGCGCCGGGTGCCAACCCGATCGTGTGGCTGCTGTGGCACCTCACCCGCGTGCAGGACGACCACGTCGCGGATGCGGCCGGGTCGGAGCAGGTGTGGATGACTCAGGGGTTCGCCGACAGTTTCAAGCTTCCCTTCGCCGATGTCGCGACGGGTTACGGAATGGATCCGGCGCAGGTGTCGCTCGTGACCGGTGTCACGGCCGACCAACTGCTCGACTACCACCACGCGGTGCACGAGCGAACGGTCGAATACGTGCGGTCGCTCACCGAGACCGACCTCGACCGCGTGGTCGACACCCGCTGGAACCCTCCTGTGACGTTGGCCAGCCGCCTCGTCAGCGTGATTGCCGACGACCTGCAGCACGTGGGCCAGGCGGCTTACGTAAAGGGCCTGCTGGGCTCGGTGTAACGCGTTTCCGTCTGACGGGCCGATGCTCAGCGACTGACCGCCCGACCGGGCGATTGGGCAGCTGGGTAATCTACCGCCCACCTAGGCGCCGTCCCGCAGGGTGTCAACCCGTGAGCGCCGTTCAGGACCGGGTGCAAACATGGGATGACGGCATCCAACAATTTGAGGAGTGCGACACATATGGCTGAAAAGACTTCGGGTTCGGATGCGGCGGTCTTCGTCCTGTTCGGGGCGACGGGCGATCTGGCGAAGCGCATGGTTCTTCCGGCGTTCTTCCAATTGGCGCAGCACGGTCTGCTGCCGAAGCAGTGGCGCCTGATCGGGAACGGTCGCGGCGACGTCTCGCATGAGGACTTCACGCAGCACGTGTTCGATGTGTTGACGGAGTTCGGGCCGAAGCCCGAGGACGGCCCGTGGGATGAGTTCTCGAAGAACCTGCGTTTCGCGGGTGGCGGTTTCGACGCGTCGAACCCGGGCAGTTTGTTGGATGTCATCGGCGAGGCGAAGTCCGACCTGGGGGAGGGTGCTCAGCTCATCCACTATCTGGCGATTCCGCCGAGCGCGTTCATCTCGATCACCGAGGGTCTGGGCGAGCACGGTCTCGCCGAGGGTTCCCGCGTGGTTTACGAGAAGCCTTATGGCACGTCGCCCGACAATTTCCGCAAGCTGAATGAGGCGGTGCAGAAGGTTCTCGACGAGAAGCAGGTGTTCCGCATCGATCACTTCCTCGGCAAGGAGGCGACGCAGAACATCCACACCCTGCGTTTCGGCAACTCGGTGTTCGGCGATGTCTGGAACCGCGATCACATCCGTGCGGTGCAGATCGACGTGCCTGAAACGCTCGACATCGCGGACCGCGCCGAGTTCTATGACGAGACGGGCGCCCTGCTCGACATGATCGTCACGCACCTCTTCCAGTTGGCGGCGGAGATCGCTCTCGAGCCGCCGCTGTCGATGAAGGCGGACGACATGCAGGATGCCCGCAACGCCATCATCGCGGCGTTCCGGCCCATCTCGCCGGATGACGCCGTTTTCGGCCAGTTCGAGGGTTACACCGACACCGAGGGTGTTGCGGATGATTCGACGATGGACACGTTCGTCGCCGCGAAGCTCTTTATCGACACGGACCGTTGGCGCGACGTGCCGTTCCTTTTGCGCACGGGCAAGCAGCTGGCGCGCGGGGGCCAGCGCATCAGCGTGATCTTCGAGAAGCCGCATACGGGCCCGTTGAGTCACGACACCCCGGTGCTCGGCAATGTGCTCACGTTCGATCTCGAGGGTTCGGGCTCGATCGACATGCGCGTGGTCGTGAAGCGACCGGGTGCCGAGTTCGAATTGGCGACCGACATCGCCCGGCTTCCTTTGTCGGCGGTAGAGGATGCGGATCCGCTGCCCCCCTATGTGAAGTTGATCAACGACATCATCGAGGGCGACCGTTCGCTCTTCACCCGACCGGATGGCTTGGAGCACACGTGGGAGGTCATCGGGCCGTTGCTCGACAACCCGCCCCAGATCCAGCCCTATGAGCGCGGCTCGTGGGGTCCCGGGGCCGCCACTGCGCTCGCGGCACCGGACGGTTGGTTGCTGGGCGACACGCACAATGAGGATGGCCCGCTCGATGGCGAGGGCGAAGCGGATGCCGCGGATGCCGACACCGACCTGAACGACTCCGCCGAGAACTAGACGCGTCACTCCGCCGCTCGCGACGCGGCACAGACAGTCGGGCAACGGGACATGTTCCGAGCCCGGCTGTCTGCGTCTGAGCAGTACCCGCCGGAGGCGGCCGCGCGCTCGGGCCGTGCTTCTTCAGCATCACGGCTGCGGCTCTCCGTCGAGCCCCCGGTGCCTCTGCATTCGGATGTTCCGTGTTCACCCCGACCGGCTATCGTTCAGCGGGTGACCTCTCATCCCGCCCTGGCTCGCAGGTTGTCGCTCACGAATGCGATTTTTCTCGGCCTCGGTTCGATGATCGGCGCGGGACTCTTCGCGGCTTTTTCTCCGGCGGCACGCGCGGCCGGCAACGGCCTTCTCATCGGCCTCGCAGTCGCTGCCCTGGTCGCCACGCTCAACGCTCTGTCGACGGCCCAATTGGCCGCCGCGATGCCGCAGTCAGGCGGCACGTACGTGTATGGACGCCGTGTGCTCGGTGAGTGGTGGGGCTTCATCGCGGGCTGGGGCTTCGTCATCGGCAAGACGGCGAGTTGCGCGGCCATGGCCCTGACCTTCGCCGCAGCCGTCTCCCCGGCAGGGTGGCTGCGCCCCGTCGCGGTCGCGGCGGTTGCAGCGATCACCCTCATCAACATCGCGGGTGTGACCCGCACCGCGCGGGCCACCCAGATCATCGTCGTCTTCGTCCTGGCCGCGATAGCAGTCGCCGTGGCCGGCGGCATCTCGGCTGCTGGCGGCTCGCCGTCGCAGCTGGCCGGCTTTATATCCGACGGCTCGCTCTGGTCGGGCGGCGCCTACGGAATTCTTCAGTCCGCCGGCCTCCTCTTCTTCGCCTTCGCGGGCTACGCCCGGGTCGCCACTCTCGGCGAAGAGGTGCGCGACCCGGCGCGCACCATTCCGAGGGCGATCATCGTGGCGCTCGCCGTGTGCGTCGGGGTATATGCCGTGGTCGCTGTGGTCTTGTTATCGGTGCTCGGTTCCTCCGCCGTGGCGGGGAGTGCTTCTCCGGTTGTTGCCTTGGCCGCGTCGTCCGGGTGGCCGTGGGTGGAGTGGTTCGTGCGGGCAGGCGCTGCCGCTGCTTCTCTCGGCGCCCTCCTGGCGCTGGTCGCCGGGGTCGGCCGTACGGTTCTGGCGATGTCTCGCGGCGGCGATCTTCCGGCGTGGCTGTCTGCGGTGCATCCCCGGTTCTCGACCCCTCACCGCGCAGAGGCGACCGTCGGTCTTGTGCTCGTCCTCCTCGTTTCGATCACCGATCTGCGGGGCGTGATCGCGTTTTCCTCGTTCGGTGTGCTCGTGTATTACGTCATCGCGAATATCTCGGCCTGGCATCAGGATGCGTCGGAGCGCCGCTTCGGACGCCTGAGTCCCACGCTCGGCGCGGCGCTCTGCGTGGTGCTCGTCGTAACGTTGCCCGTCAGCGCGATCGTGACGGGCGTCGCGGTCTTCGCGGTGGGGGCCGTGTACCGTGCTGTCCGCCTGCGCGGGGCACCTACCGATTAGAAGAGCGTGCTCGTGTCGGGTGCGACCGGTAAGGGAACGGCAATAGCGCTCGCAAGGACCGCCCGCCCGAGCCGCAGCGTTCCGGTCGTCGTCGGTGTGCTGCGGATGCCGCCCCGGCCGCGCATCGCTGTGTGTGCACCCGGTGCAAGCACGGTGTTCATCCAGCCGCATGGAGAGGCGGGCCGTTGCCCGTCGAAGTGAACGGGCCCATCGCCCGAGTCGATGCTGAACGGCTGGCGCGTCAGGAGGTCGATGTCTGCGCCGCGGAGGATGATGTTGCGCCTCGTCGCCACCGGGTCGAGCGGCCCGCAGGCGAGCACTGCTTCGAGATGCTCGAGTGTTTCGGCGGCGAAGAGGGTGACCGCGGCCGTTCGGTGAGCCGCACGGCCGAAGAATCTGTCGCCCTTGATGCCCAAACCGGCCACGACGGCTATGACATCAGGAGTTTCATCGACCGATTCGTCGAGCGGCACGGGGCCGTCGGCCGGCCGGCCCTCGTAGCGGTGGATCGGCGAGACGACGAACCATTCGATGAGGATCTCGGTGCGGAAGGGGAGGTCGGGTGACACCTGTTCAGGCTAATCGACGGGTGATCCGGCCGCAGCCGTCACCGCTTCGAGGTGTCCTTCACCCGATCGACGAGTTCGCGCCACGGCCCGTCGAGCTTCTTCTCGGGGATTCGTGCGCCTCGCTCCTCGGCCGTCGCCGTTTGGCGTCCTTCGTGGACCGGAGGCTCATCGCTACTGGTCTCGGAAGGATGTACCAGCACGCGAATCGTGTAGACGAAGCGGTCGGCTCCCGCGTCATCGTCGGCGTCTTCGTCGTCCCACGGGCAGGAGTCGACGAGCGCGAGCCACTCGGCGACGTCGGGCTCCTCCTGCGCTTCGACCGTCCACCGCGGGCTGAGCCCGGCGACGCCTCCAGAGCGCGTCACCGTGATGCGTAACGTGCTGGCCGGCTCGATGTCACTCATGGGTCGTCACTCCCACAGTCTGCCAGGCGTCCTCGACGGCCACATGTTCGGGGGAGCCGTCGCCGAACCGCGCCGCGGCCGATGCGATCGTTAAGTCGGCGAATTCAGCGAATGTCGCTCGGGGACTGATGTCGCCTCGGATGGCGTCGTACCAGACGAGACCGACGCCGTTCCAAGCCGGGCCGCCGAGGGTGGTCGCGGCGACCGCGAACGCGCGGTTCGGAATGCCGGAGTTCAGGTGCACGCCCCCGTTGTCGTCCTCCGTGTCGACGTAGTCGGACATGCGGGCGGGCTGCGGGTCCCGGCCGAGCACATCGTCGTCGTAGGCTGTGCCCGGTTCGAGCATGTTGCGCAGGGCGCGGCCACTGACGGCCGGCGTGAACAGGCCCTCTCCGATCAGCCAGCTCGCTTCACCAGCCATCTGGCCTCGATCGTATTGCTCGACGAGCGCCCCGAAGACGTCGGAGATGCTCTCGTTGAGAGCGCCGGATTGGCCCTCGTATTCGAGCGCTGACGTGTACTGCGTGACGCCGTGCGCGAGCTCGTGGCCGATGACTGAGAGCGACGCCGTGAACCGGTTGAATACCTCGCCATCGCCGTCGCCGAACACCATGCGGCTGCCCTCCCAGAAGGCGTTGTCGTATTCGTCGCCGTAGTGGACCGTTGCCAGCAGCGGGAGGCCGCGATCGTCGATGGAGCTGCGACCGAAGACGTCGAGGAAGAGCGCGTGGGTGGCGCCGAGCCCGTCGAACGCCTCGGTGACCGCGATGTCGTCAGTGGCGGCATCCGTTTCTCGTCGGACGGTGACGCCCGGGAGAGTCTCCTGACCCTGGGCGTCGAAGATCGTTCTGTTCACACGGCTGTCGGCCACGCGGGTGCCCGCAGCGGTCGGACGGGAGGCGGTGAGATGAGCTCGTTCGTGGCGCAGGGGCGGGTCGACGAGGAGGGAACGACGGGCCGCGGCGGACGCGCGTGAGACGCGATCGTCGTCGGCCGTGGCGAGACGGTTGAGGAGGTAGGGCGGAACGATTGAGTAGGTCATGGGGTGACCATACGCGGCGCCTCCGACGGCGTCGAGGGCCTGTGGAGAAGATCGGAAATCGCTGCCTGTGAAGAACTTTCCGGGGGTGTCATCGGCGGAACAGGCCCGCTAGCGTTGAAGGATGACTGACCCGCACAACGCATCCAGCACCCCTCGCGACGACGAGAATGCGTCGGCTCCCGCCGACTCCGAGCTGCCCCTCCTGCAACAGGGCGACCCTGAGGCAGAACGACTCAATAGCGAAAAGATCGATGAGCTCGCTCACGCCGCCCGAGACGCCGGCGTCGACGACATCGCCACTCAAACGGCTCTGTGGAAGGAGGTCTTCTCGCTGGAACGCTGGTTCTTCATCCCGCGCGGTGACATGGACGCCATGGCCGACGTGCAGCCGCTCGCAGTCGTGGTCGATGAGCAGCCCATGCTCTTGGCTTTCACCTCGCCCGAGCGAGCTCGCCAGTCGGCCATCACACTGGGTCTCACCGATGAGGAGGCTGCCCACGTCCTCGCCGTTCCTTCGGAGGGGATGGTCGAGTCTGCCGATGGTTACAGCAAGGTGGGGCTGCAGGGTGTGCTCTTCGACTACGGGTGGACGGGCTTCTACGCGCCCCTCGGCCAGCTCGGGCCGATTCGCTCGCACTCGCTCGCGAACTGAGGAACGCGCCGCCGGATGAGACGAGGGGTCAAGAGGCTGCTGCCGTCTGAGAGGCGGTGGCCCGCGACATCCGGCCGGCCGAGGTCGACAGGCGCAATGCAATGAGCATGACAACCAGCGCGGCGAGCGTCAGGGCGGCACCCACCCACAGGGGAGAGGTGTAGCCGAGACCGGCGGTGATGGTGATGCCACCGAGCCAGGCACCCAGCGCGTTACCCACGTTGAAGGCGGCGATGTTCGAGCTCGACGCGAGGGTCGGGGCGTGGTCGGCGAAGTGCATGATGCGGGTTTGCAGCCCCGGTACCGTGCCGAATCCGAACCCACCCATCAGGGTCAGGAGGATGACCGTGGCGACCGGGTTCGCGGCGAGCAGCGCGAAGGCGGTCAGAACGACGCTGAGGCCGGCGAGGAAAACGGTGATGGTGCGGTCGCGCGAGCGGTCAGCCGCCTTGCCGCCCAGGATGTTGCCGAGGAAGGTGCCGACGCCGAACAGGATCAGGAGCCACGGCACCGTCGCGCTCGCAAACCCGCTCACCTCGGTGAGAATGAACGCAATGTAGGTGAATGCGCCGAACATGCCGCCGAACCCCAGCACGGTGACGATGAGAGAGAGCCAGACCTGCCGCGAGCGGAACGCGCTGAATTCTGTGCGCAGGCTCGTCTGCGCCGTCGCGACGCCCCGGGGCGCCGGCACGAGGGCGATGATGCCGATCAGCGCGATGACACCGATGCCCGTGATCGCCCAGAAGGTGGAGCGCCAGCCCGCGGCCTGACCGAGGAAGGTTCCGAAGGGGACACCCAGCACGTTTGCCAGCGTCAGACCCGTGAACATGATGGCGATGGCGCCCGAGCGCTTGCGCGGCTCGACCATGTTGGCCGCGACAACCGAGCCGATGCCGAAGAAAGCTCCGTGGCAGAGCGCCGCGACGATGCGGCCGAGCAGCATGATCGAGTAGGTGGGGGCGAGGGCCGACACCAGGTTGCCGATGATGAACAGCACCATGAGGCCGAGGAGCACCTGCTTGCGGGGGAGCTTCGTCACGGCGGCCGTCAGGAGGATGGCGCCGGCCGCAACGCTAAGTGCATAACCGGAGATCAGCCACCCCGCGGCCGCTTCGTCGACCTGGAAGTCGGCAGCCACCTGAGGCAGGAGGCCGGCAATGACGAACTCGGTGAGACCGATACCGAAGCCGCCGAGGGCGAGAGCTAAGAGTCCGATAGGCACGGGTGTGACCTCCACGATCTGTACTTACGCCGATCAGACGCATACGCTGTTATTTGCAGGCGCGGGGTAAATACTTGCACACGCTAGGTATCCGCGCAAGCAACTACTTGTGTCGACCGCGCGCGGTCAGGGGAAGGACATCGCATGAGCATCGAAGACGACGCCGTCGAGGTGCGCGCCCAGGGGTGGCGCACGCTCGCCGCGCTACACGGTCGCATCGAGGCGGACCTCGAACGGGCGCTGAACGCCGAAGCCGACCTCTCGGTCGTCGAATACACCGTTCTCGAGGCGCTCAGCCGACAGGACGGCTGGCACATGCGCATGCAGCAACTCGGCCGGGCCGCGGCCCTCAGCAGCAGCGCCACCACGCGTCTGGTGAACCGCCTGGAAGACCGAGGGTTGCTCACGCGCGTCCTGTGCCTCGACGACCGGCGCGGCGTGTACACCGAACTGACCGCGGCGGGACACAAGATCTTCGATCAAGCGCGGCCGGTGCACGATCACACACTCGAGCAGGCGCTCGCCGAGGCGACGGACGCCCCCGAGCTCGCGCCCCTCGTCGACGCCCTGCACGCGTTGAGCCCCGTGCCGTCGGCCTGACGTTCTCCATAGCCTGCCGAGCGGAATGTTCTGCACAGATGCACGAATATTCCGCAAGCTGTATCGCTCCGGCCGCAGAATAGTCAGATGAGTCCCACACCCGCCACGGCATCGTTCCTCGCCGCCCGCGACATCCTTCTCGACGAGCGTGAGAACGCCGCCGCCGCCCGCGAACGCTTCCGCTGGCCCGACGTCGGGGCCCACTTCAACTGGGCCGTCGATTGGTTCGACGCCATCGCCCTCGAGAACGACAGCGTTGCCCTTTGGATCGTCGAAGAAGACGGCCGCGAGACAAAAGTGTCCTTCCGTGAGATGTCCCGTCGCTCCAATCAGGTGGCGAACTGGATGCGGGAGCGAGGCGTTCGTCAAGGCGACCACGTCATGCTCATGCTCGGCAACCAGGTCGAGCTGTGGGAGACGATGCTAGCCATCATGAAGCTCGGTGCCGTCATCCTGCCGACGTCGACCGTGTTGGGGGCCGATGAGCTCGCCGATCGTATCGATCGGGCGGATGTGGCCCACGTGATCGCCAACGCCGCGGATGCGCCGTTGTTCTCGCACCTGCGCTCGCGGGCGGATCGCTCGGAGGTCGGGCGCATCGCGATCGGCGATGTCGTCGTCGGGTGGTCTGCGTATGCCGACAGCAATCGTGCGTCTGATGACGCACCCGGCGTGCTGGTGTCGTCCGACGACCCCGCCCTGATCTATTTCACCTCGGGCACCACGAGCAAGCCGAAGATGGTGGTGCACACCCACTCGTCCTACCCGGTCGGCCATTTGAGCACACTGTCCTGGTTGGGTCTGCAGCCGGGCGACGTGCACCTCGCGATCTCGTCACCCGGGTGGGGCAAGCACGCCTGGAGCTGTTTCTTCGCGCCGTGGATCGCCGAGGCCACGGTCTTCGTCTACAACTATTCGCGGTTCGACGCGAAAGCCCTCGTCGCGCAGCTCGATCGAGCACGCGTGACGACGTTCTGCGCACCCCCCACCGTCTGGCGCATGCTCATTCAGAACGACATCACCGAACGGCCGGGGGCCTTGCGAGAAATCCTGTCGGCGGGTGAACCTCTCAACCCCGAGGTGATCAGCCGCATCCGCAGATGGTGGGGGCTCGTCATTCGTGACGGCTATGGGCAAACCGAGACCACCGCGATCATCGCGAACCCGCCCGGCTCGGCCCTTGTCGCCGGTTCGATGGGCACACCGCTTCCCGGCGTCACCATCGCGCTGATCGACCCGCTCACGGGGGAACCCGGCGACGAAGGGGAGATCTGCATCGACCTGAGTGTGGCACCCGTGAACCTCATGTCCGGTTATCTCGGCGACGAAGCGAAGACCGCGACGGCGATGGCTGACGGCTACTTCCACACGGGAGACGTTGCCTCGCGCGACGAACGGGGCTACATCACCTTCATCGGCCGCACCGACGACATCTTCAAATCGTCCGATTACAAAGTGTCCCCGTTCGAGGTCGAGAGCCTCCTGCTCGAGCACGATGCAGTCGCCGAGGCGGCGGTCGTCGGCGCCCCCGACGACATCCGGCTCAACGTGACGAAGGCGTACGTCGCCCTCGCGGACGGGTGGGCGCCGAATGAGGCGACAGCCCGAGAAATTCTTCGACACGCGGCCGAGGTCATGCCGCCCTACATGAAGGTGCGGCGGGTCGAATTCTTCGAACTCCCGAAAACGGCTTCGGGAAAGATACGCCGGGTGGAACTCAGGGACCGGGAAGTTCAGGCCGCACAACGCGGCGAAGCCCTCCCGCGCGAGTGGCGAGAGGGTGGCACGAAACCTTCGACATAGGCGTTGATCTATCCCAGCATCCTGATATATTGCTAACCGGCGGCTTGTCATAGGTCATGACCTGCGCCGGAAGGAGTACGTCATGTTCGGGATGTTCGCACCGCCCAGCGCCTCGCGTGAAGCTTCGTCGAAGAAGGGCACGCGCGCTGCCGTGATCTGCCTGGCAGGTGCGTTGGCGATCGGAACGGTCTGCGCCGGGTCGGCCGTCAACCCGCAGGCTGCACACGCGGCAAACGGTGACCCGTTCAGCCCCGAGACCGCCGCGATCTTCATCTCGCCAGGACGGCCCACGCAACTGCTGCGCGCCGAATCCGACGGGCGAAGTTCGGCCCTCCACTTCGTGCCCGAGGGCGGCACCAGCCGCTACTCGTACAACGCGATCGCCTTCAACCCGGCGGACAACTACATCTACGGGGTGCTGTCGCAGCAAGGCCCCGGCATTCCTGCCGGATCTGTGGTGCGCATCGCGTCAGGCGGCGTCGTCACACGCGTCGGCACGGCCGTGCACGCCAACGCGCTGCGCGGAGCCATCGGGCCCGACGGTCACCTCTACATCGAAGGCGGACGTGCAAACCGCCTGCACGTGATCGACCTGTCGAACGGCAACCGGACCCGCATCATCGACCTCGCCGCAGACCTGGATGTCGCCGACTTCACCTTCGCCGGCTCACACCTCTGGGGTGTCAACGTGACCGGCGCGCTCGTCAGGATCACGCCATCCACCGGTGCGGTCACGCGATTCTCCGCCGTTGACGAGGCGGGATCCCACGGCGCCGCCTGGACCTACGGCAACGGCAATCTCGGGTTCTCGAACAACGAAACCGGAACGGTCGTGCAGGTTTCCGTCGCCGACGCCGATGCGGCGTCCCCCACAGTCACAGTCGTCAGCAAAATTGCCGGCCCCGCCTCAGAACGCAACGACGGCACAGCCATACCAGGCTCACCGATCGACCTCCAGATCACCAAAACCGCGGCGGCCAGCTACACGCCCGGCGAATCCATCGCCTACACACTCACGGTGAAAAACGTCAGCACGACCAGAGCAAGTGGATACGTCGTCACCGACGCGGTTCCCGAAACGCTCACGAACGTGAGCACCACGAGTCCGGGGTGCACCGTAGACGGCCACACCCTCACCTGCTCCGGGGCGGCGCTCGCACCCGGAGCACAAGCCGCCATCTCCCTCACGGCCGACACGGCCGCAACGACGACCGGATGCATTCAGAACACCGCCCGAGTGAACGGAAACGAACGCGACCAGGTCGACGGAAACAACACCTCCACGAGTGAGACGTGCGCCGTCGTACCGCCGACTCCGACTCCGACGCCGACGCCCACGCCGACTCCGACGCCGACCCCGACGCCGACTCCCACACCGACGCCGACGCCGACGCCGACGCCGACGCCCACGCCCACGCCGACTCCGACGCCGACTCCCACGCCCACTCCGACGCCGATTCCGACGCGCAGCGCTCCGGCTGTCTCCGCACCGGTGCCGCCGCCCGCGCCGTCACCCTCGATGGCGGCGCCCGCACCGGTGCTCCCTCAAACGGGTGCCGGTGGTCTCGTGCCGGTCATGATCGGCGGGGGAGTGCTCCTCGTGGCGGGTCTCGTGCTCGTGATCGCGCGCCGCCTGCGTCGGCGACGGAACGAGTAGCCGCCTAGAGGTCGAGCTCCCGCCGGAAGAATTCGAGCATGCGCGGGAGCTCGTCCACGTCGCCGGCCTCGTGGCCGTTGTAGGGCCACACGGTCATCTCCTTCGGCCCGCGGTGTTCGTGGAACGCCGCGAAGACGGTCGAAGGTGGGGTCACAGCATCCATCAATGCCGCCGCGAAGTAGGTGGGCACCGTGGACAGGCGAGCGAAATTGACCGTGTCGAAATAGCGCAGAGTCTCGTGCACCCGGGCTGCCTTGTCGCGGTGGATCTTCAGGAACTCACCGATCTCGCGGAAGGGCAGCGCGTCCGTGATGACGGTCGCGCGCGGAAAATCGGACAGGAACGGCACCACCGAGGCCGACGCGCGAACCCGAGACGATAAGGCCGAGGCGGCCATCGCCAGAGCCCCGCCCTGGCTGTTGCCGCGCACCGCGATGCGCGAGGCGTCGACGAGCGGCATTCCCGCCACGGCCTCCACCGCCAGCACGGCGTCGGTGATCAGGCGACGGTAGTAGTAGGTCTCACGATCGAGGATGCCGCGCGTCATGACGCCCGCGAACTGCGGTCCCGCACTGCCCGATGCGTCTGCCGTATCGCCCACCGACCAGTTGCCGCCCTGCCCGCGCGTGTCCATCTGGAAATGCGCGAAGCCCGCCGACGCCCAGAACAGCTCGGCCCACGGGCGACCGCGGCCGCCGCCGTAGCCGACATACTGGACGATCGTCGGCAACGGACCCGATGCGCCGGCCGGAACCCGCAGCCATCCTCGGATGGGGTCGCCGCCGTATCCCGAGAACGTGACGTCGTAGACATCGATCGTCGACAGGCCGGCATCGATCGGGGTCACCTCGACGGAGGACCCGTGCGAGCGGGAATCGGCCAGCGTGCGATCCCAGAACTCCGCGAAGTCGTCGGGAAGAGTCTGACGGCTGCGGTAGGACGACAGGTCCTCTTCGGACAGGTCGGTGAACATGAAGCTCCTTCGGGTCGGGGTAGACATCAGTATCGAGCGCTCCGGGTGCGGGCGGACCGCGCCACGCGGACCTCGGCGAGTTCTCGTCCGGAGCTCACCGATCGCCTGGGAGCGGGTCCGGCCTGAGCCTCATGCGCGGTCGGGGGCCCGATGCTCGGCACCCGGTTCGTACGACACCCGCGTGACCCGCACCGGCGCGGGCGCGTGATCGCCCGAGGTGTGTGCGGATACCGCGAAGGCGCCGAGCCAGACTCCGAGGAAGCCTCCGGCGTGCGGCGAGGTGAGGAAGCCGCCGTTCACGTCACCCACCGTGACGACGCCCGATGCTCGCCCGCCGTCGGACCGGTCGATCGGGCGGGAGGCGCCGGAATCGCTGGTCGTCGTGTTCGGTCCGAGTTCGAGCGAGAAGGTGCATCGGTCGTCATCTAGCGAGACGACCACGCCGCAGACGGCGTCAGCTTCCCCCGGCGGGGCCGACAGCGCAACGGCGTGGACAACCGACACCACTCCCGCGATACACGTGTGCAATTCAGCCTGGAAAACCCGGTCCTGCCCGGAGGCGGAGGCGGAGGCGGGGCTGGGACGCCGGGCCGCCAGAGGACGAAGCGACAGGGCGATCCAATCCGACTCGGACTGGCGCACCGCGAGGCCCGCGCGCACACGTGTATCGCGCCATAGCGTGAGCGACGCACGGAAGACGGCACGGTGGTGCTGCTGGCGCCGGCCGACGAAGGTCGGGGCACCGACATCCGACAGCGAGACCGGGCGGGGATGAAGGTCGAATCGCCGTGGATCGTCGGCGAAGAACTCGACGCGGGGCTCGCGAGTGGTCCGCACGAGCGACCAGGCGTCATGTCGGAGACCACCACCGGCGCCATCATCATGAGAGCCGGCTGGGACACCGATGCGGACATCGACGGCGTTGCCGGGGAGGAGCGGCCCGTCGATCGACTCGGTGACCCGTCCCGTGCCCGGCGCGAACACCGGCCACCCGTTCTGCCACCCCACCGACACGAGGAACGTCTCGCGCCCGAGCGGCTCGGCACCCGTTTCACCGACCGGGCGGCTGCCGAGGACGACCGCCCACCAGGTGCCGTCCGTGTGTTCGACCAGATCGGCATGGCCGACGCCCGTGATCGAAGACTCGCGACCCAGGTGGCGGTGGGTGAGGCCTGGGTTCGCCGGATTGCCGAGATAGGGGCCCGTGACGGCATCCGCAGCGGCGACGCTGACCGCGTGCTCGTACCCCGTGCCGCCTTCCGCGGCGACCAGATAGTAGCGGCCATCCTTGCGGTACAGGTGCGGCCCCTCGGCCCAGATCGCTCCGTGAAGCGCTCCCCGCCACAGCAGATACTCCTCGCCGACGAGATCTATCGAGCGGACGGCAGGGGTCGGCGCGGGGTCGGGTTGCCACTCGATGCGCATCTGCCGCAACCACACGTCGGTCTGCCCCGGCCACAGCCCGGGGTCGGCGAGCCGGGTCCCGGTCATCCAGGCGCGGCCGTCATCGTCGAAGAACAACGACGGGTCGATGCCCGGGGCGTCGTCGAGCCAGAACGGGTCCGACCAGGGGCCCGCCGGGTCGGATGCCGTGAGCACGAAGTTTCCGCGACGGCCCTGCCCGTGCACCACTGTGCAGGCGACGAAGAACAGCCCGTCGTGGTGGCGGATGGTCGCCGCGAAGAGGCCGCCGGACGACGGGACCGTCGACAGATCGACCTGGTCGGGGCGGTCGACGGCGTGGCCGATCTGCCGCCAGGTCACGAGGTCTCGGCTATGGAAGATCGGCAACCCCGGCCAGTATTCGAACGTCGAGGTGACGAGGTAATAGTCCTCCCCGACCCGGCAGATGCTCGGGTCGGGGTGGCAGCCGGGGAGGACCGGGTTCGTGAACGCCGTCACGTCAGCCGGCGTCGGGCTCGGGCGCAGGTGTAGGCGCAGACACCGACACAGCCGCGGGGGCGACGCGGATGTCGGCATGCAGCGCGCGCGTGTGGTCGACGACGCGTCGCTCACCCGTGAGGCGCACGGGAACGGTCAGCGGGATGTCCCCGCTCGAGTGTCCGAAACCGATCACGAGGTCGCCGGTGTCGATGATGCGCTGGCCGTCGCGACCCGTGAAAGAGGTGAGGTCGGCGGGGAGGTCGACATGGACGCGCGCCGTGGCCCCGGCATCCAGCTCGACGCGGGCGAACGCAATGAGGCGCTGCACGGGCCGCACGACATCGGCGACCGGATCGTGCAGGTAGACCTGGACGACGTCGGTGCCGGGCCGCTCCGAGACGTTGCGCACCTCGACGCTCAGCCTGATCGTACCGTCAGTGGGCACGGATGTGCTCGCCGATGCCCCGACCCCGACCCCGACCCCGACCTCGACGTTCGACCATTCGAACGCGCTGTAAGACAACCCGTGCCCGAACGGGTATGCGGCCGTCGGGTCGATGTTCGAGACCTCGGTGGGCCCGGCCAGCGTCGCCGCCAGATAAGTGGATGGCTGAGCGCCCGGGCTGCGCGGAACGCTCACCGGCAGCCTCCCCGACGGGTTCACCCGTCCGCTCAGCACCCCGGCCAGGGCCCCGGTGCCCTCTTCGCCGGGGAAGAACGTCTGCACGATCGCCGCCGCCTCGTCGACCGCGGACCCGAGCGCATACGGGCGACCCGCGAGCAACGTGACGACGACGGGGGTGCCCGACGCGAGCGCCAGGTCCAGCAGATCCTGCTGAGCGCCCGGCAGTCGCAGCGACTCGGCGTCGCAGCCCTCGCCGCTCGTGCCCCGGCCGAAGAGACCGGCGCGGTCGCCGAGCGCGAGGAGGACGACATCCGCCGAACGGGCCGCCTCGGCTGCACGGTCGAACCCCGATCGATCGAAGTCGTCGACGCCCGTGCCGCGCACGACGACGAGTTCGGCCTCGGGGAACTCGGCCCCGAGGGCATCGACGAGGGTGGGCAGAGCAATGCCGACGGGCAGCTCGGGATGCTGCACCCCCACGTGGGCGGGGAAGCTGTAGCAGCCGAGAACCGCGAGCGGCTCGTCAGCGTTCGGTCCGAGAATGGCGATGCGCCGTGCCGACGCCAGAGGCAGAATGCCGTCGTTCTTCACCAGGACGATCGCGCGCTCGGCGATCTCGCGCGCCAGGGCGCGGTTCTCGGGAGGATCGAGATCCACGGTTCCCGCTTCCCGCGTCCCGGCCGCGGAGTGCGCATCGGTGCTCGTGGCCCGCGGCGAGTCGTCGCTCGTCCGCAGCGCACTCGGCACCGCCGACCAGCCCGCATCGAGCAACCCCAGCTCGAGCTTTTGCCGCAGAACCCGCTCGAGGGCGCGGTCGACGAGCGCCTCGTCCACCGAACCGCTCCGCACGGCCTCGACGAGCGGCGCCCCGAAGGTCTTGACGGTCGGCAGCTCGACGTCGACGCCCGCCGCCAGTGCCGCGCCCGCCGCATCCGCCCACGTCTCGGCGACCCCGTGCAGCAGCCGCAGGAACGCGATGCCGAAGTAGTCGGCGACGACGGTGCCCTCGAAACCCCACGTGTCGCGCAGCAGCCCCGTGAGAAGCGACGCATCGGCGGCCGACGGCACACCGTCGATATCGGTGTAGGCGTGCATGACCGATCGCACGCCGGCCTCGCGCACGGCCATCTCGAACGGCGGCAGCAGCACATCGGCCAGCTCGCGCGACCCCACCGACACGGGCGCGAGGTTGCGCCCGGCCTTGGACGCCGAGTATCCGACGAAATGCTTCAGCGTCGCGACGATGCCCGCGCCTTCGAGCCCGCGCACATACGCCGACGCCACGGTGCCGACGAGGTAAGGGTCCTCGCCGATCGTCTCCTCGACGCGGCCCCAGCGCGCATCGCGCACCACGTCGAGCACGGGCGCGAGCCCCTGGTGCACACCCACCGAGCGCAGGTCGCGGCCGATGTGACCCGCCAGGCGCTCGATGAGTTCGGGGTCGAACGTCGCACCCCACGACAACGGCACGGGGTAGGCCGTCGCACCCCAGGCGGCGAAACCCGCCAGACATTCTTCGTGCGCGACGGCGGGGATGCCGAAGCGGTTCGAGCGCACGATGCGCTCCTGCGTGCGCTGCAACGACCGCGCTCCGACGGCGGCGTCGACGGGCGCGCTGCCGAAGGGCCGGGTCAGTTGGCCGAGGCCGTGGGGGAGCAGCACGTCGAGGTCGATGTGGTCGTCCATGTCGTGCTGGTGCGGGGCCACTTCGCCGCCGTCGTTCGAGGCGCCGACCCACACACCATAGAGCTGGGCGATCTTCTCCTCGAGCGTCATCGCGGCGATCAGGGCAGAGACGCGGTGGGATGCGGGCAGCGCCGGGTCGTTCCAGGGCGGCAGGCTCGAGTCATCCACCGTCTCGGCGCCACTATCGGTGGCACTGTTGGCGGCACTCTCGCCGGAACCCCGGCCGGCCCGGGTGTCATCGTGAACGGTCATGGTTATTTTCCTCCCATGCCCATGAGGCCCTGCACGAGGGCCCGGCGAGCGAAGAGATAGACGAGCAGCACGGGAATCATCGACAACATGACGGCGGCGAGCAGCCCCGGAACGTTGACGCCGTACTGCGACTGGAAGTTGAAGAGGCCGAGCGTCACCACACGGGTGCTGTCGGACTGGGTGAGGATGAGGGGGAACAGGAACCCGTTCCAGGCCTGCAGCGCGGCGAACACGACGATGGTCGAGATGCCCGACTTCGACAGGGGCAGCACGAGCCGGAAGAACGTGCGAACGGGGGTGGCGCCATCCATCGCCATGGCCTCATAGAGCTCGGGCGAGATATCGCGCATGGTGCCCGACAGGATGAGCGTCGACACGGGCAGCGCGAAAGCGGCCGTCGGCAGGATGATGCCCAACAGGTTGTCGTAGAGTCCGACAACGTTGATCAGGTAGAAGATCGGGACGATCACGGCCGACGACGGCACCGCGAGCCCCAGCAGGAAGAGCCGGAAGACCCCCGTGGCGAACCGCCCGCGGCTGCGCACGATGGCGTAGCTGAGCGGCGCGACCAGCACGACGACGATGAGGACGACCGCCACGGTGACGATGACGGTGTTGACGAAGTAGAGCCCGAAACCGGAGGAGATGGCGTTGGCGTAGTTCTCGAACGTGAAGGTCGTCGGCACCGCGAGCGGCCCGTCGGTGCCATACCCCTGCCGCGTCTGGAACGATGCCGACACGAGCACGTAGAGGGGCAGGATGACGACGAGCAACCAGACGATCGATCCGAACCCGGCCAGATAATTGGGACGAGGTTTCATCAGATTCCTTCTTGCTCGCTCTGCATCTTGTCGTAGCCCGAGAGCCGCACGACGAGAAGCGAGATGGCGGTCGCGACGACCACGAGCACCACGGCGATGGCGCTACCGGTGCCGAAATCGAAGCTGCGGAACGCCTGCTGGTACATGTAGAACGCCGTAATGGTCGTATCGGTGCCCGGCCCGCCGTTGGTCAGGATGAGCACGGTGTCGAACGTGGTCAGGCCGCCCACGACCATGAGGATCATGGAGGTGATGACGCTGTTCTTCAGCTGCGGCAACGTGATGCTGAAGAACTGCCGCACCGTGGACGCACCGTCGATCTGCGCCGCCTGATAGAGCACCTGCGGAATGGCCCGCGCTGCACCCTGATAGATGAGCGTGTGGAACGGCGTGAACTGCCACATGCCCACGAACGTGAGCACGGCTATGGCGCCGGCCTGGTTGCCGAGCAGGTTGCCGTCGCCGAAGAGCCAGGGCAGCTGGCCCGGGATGCCGAAGTTCGGGTCGAGTAGCGCCCGCCACAGCACCGAAATGGCCGCCGCCGAGAGCAGCAGGGGCACGAAGTAGATGGCCGACAGCACGGCACGGTTCTTCTGGTGACCCGCGGCCCACACGCCGAGCAGGATGCTGAGCGGGGTCTGCGTGACGACCCCCAGGACGACGAGCAACACGCTCAACCAGAGGCTCTTCATCATGACCGGGTCGGAGGCGAGGTCGGTCCAGTTCTCGAGCCCCACGAAGCGCGGGCTGCCGATGCCCGACCACTGCGTGAACGACAGCACGACGACCATGACGAGGGGAACGAGCGCGAAGAGCCCGAAGAAGAGGGTGGCAGGCAGAGCCCACACGGCACCGGGGCGGCCGACAGAGGGGCCGCCCCGGTTCGTGGAGCGCCTGCGGGGAGCAAGCGTTGTCACGGTGGTCCTTACTTCAGAGCCTGCATGGCCTGGATAAAGCCGGCCTCGTCGATCTGTCCGCTGAAGAACTGCGCGACGGCCTGGTGGATGGGCGTGATCGCCGACGGCGGGTAGGCCTGGTCCCACGAGAGCTGGAACGAGGGGGCGGCTTCGACGAGACCGAATTGGTAGGCGGCGTAGTCGGGGCTCGCGGCATCCTGGAAGAACTCGGGCGTGTTGGTCGTAGTCGGCAGGTTGCCGATGCCGAGCTGCGCCTCGACGAACTCGTCGGAGTACATGAGCTTCAGGAAATCGCGCGCCGTGTCGGGGTAGCGCGTGGCCTTCAGCACCGAGTAGAAGTTGTTCGTGTTGCCGACGAGGTTCTTGGCGTCGCCCGTGCCGCCCTCGATGGCGGGGAACTCGGTGTAGCCGAGGTTGGTCTCGGCAAACGTCGGGTCGACGTCTTGCTGGGTGGCGTACTCCCACGAGCCCATGAGCTCGAAGCCGGCCTTCCCGGTGCGCAGGAGCGTGGGCGAGCCGCCGTCGGTGAACTTCACCGAGTCGTAGTTCGTGCCGAAGGCGCCCGCGTCGATGAGGTCCTTCAGCATGCCGAGCGCCTTCTTGCTGGCGGCCGATTCCCAGACCTTCGGGTCGCCCGCGAGGGCCTTCTCGAACAGCTCGGGCCCGGCCACGCGGTCGTAGACGTACTCGAACCACATGAGCGTGGTCCACTGGTCGGCGCCGCCGAGCGCGATGGGCGTGATGCCCGCGGCCTTGAGCTTCTCGACGGCCTCGAGCAGTTCGTCCCACGTGGCGGGGGCCGTGATGCCGTTGTCGGCGAGAACCTGCTTGTTGTTGAACAGCATGACGGGCTGCGTGCCGCGCATCGGGATGCCGTAGGACTTGCCGTCGATGACCGCGGTGTTGAAGACGGAGGGCAGGAAGTTGTCCTTCAGGCCCGGGTCCTCCGTGATGAAGTCGTCGAGGGGGAGGAGTAGGTCACTCTCGACGAAGTCGGAGATGCTGCCGCCACCCCAGTTGAAGAAGATGTCGGGCGCGTTGGACGTGCCGATGATGGTCTGCAGTTTCTGCTGGTAGTCGGCGCCCGGAATCGTGTCGAGCACGATCTTGACGTCGCTGGTCTTGTTGAACGTGTCGACGAGCTGCTGCTCGACGGTGTTGCCCGAGTCGCCATAGACGGCGACGTGGATCTCGTTCTCGGGTCGGTCGGATCCGCCGGAACCGCCGGACGCGCAACCGCTCATCGTCAGACCGACGGCGAGGGCGACACCCCCTGCGAGAAAGCGGGTGACGCGGGATGTGCTCTTGTTCATCGTTGAACGCTCCTCGAAAGTTTCGAAATCATTATCGAAAGTGGTTAGGATGACCTGAGCATACGTGTTCGGCTATTTGGGGTCAACACCAACAAATCACGGATGTGTCACGAAGCCCGACAACCCTCCACGGCCCGAGCCGGAACGGCGGATACGATCCCACCATGACCATCGACAGCACCGAACCCCGCGTCACCCTGGCCGAACTCGCGGTCGAGGCGGGCGTGTCGCTCTCCACCATCTCGAAGGTGCTGAACGGCCGATCGGATGTCGCGGCGGGCACGCGCACGCGCGTCGAGCAGATCCTCGAATCGAACGGGTACCGGCGCCGCGGGGGAGACAACCGAGACGCCACGCTGCTCGAGGTGGTCTTTCACGAACTCGAGAGCGCCTGGTCGATGGAGATCATCAAGGGTGTCGAACGCGTCGCCCGCGAGAACGGCATGAGCGTCGTCGTCACCGAATCGGGCAGTCGCCACGCACCCGGTCCCGAGTGGATCTCGGGAGTTCTGCGCCGCCGGCCGGCCGGGGTCGTGCTCGTCTTCTCCGATCTGGCCGAGGAGCACCGCGAACAGTTGCGGTCGCGAGCCATCCCCTTCGCCATCATCGATCCGGCCGGCGACCCGTCACCCGGCGTGCCGTCGGTGGGCAGCGCTAACTGGTCGGGCGGGGTCATGGCCACGCGGCACCTCATCGAGCTCGGCCACACGCGCATCGCCGCCATCACGGGCCCCGAAGACATGATGTGCTCGCTCGCCCGGCTCGACGGGTTCCGATCGGCGCTCAGCCAGGCGGGCCTGCCCGTCGACGAATCGCTCGTGCGTTTCGGCGACTTCCACGTGGATGGCGGTCGCGAACGCGCCCTCGAGATCCTCGACGTTCCGGTCGACCGTCGCCCCACGGCGATCTTCGCGGGCAGCGACCTGCAGGCGCTCGGCGTCTTCGATGCGGCACGGATGCTCGGGCTCAAGGTTCCCGATGACCTCTCGGTCGTCGGCTACGACGACGTTCCCGTCGCGCGCTGGGCGAGCCCGCGCCTGACGACCGTGCACCAACCGTTGCAGCGCATGGCCGAGGAGGCCGCTCGTCTCGTGCTGCGGTTGCGCGATGTGGCCGCGGCCGAGGCGGCGGGGGATACGCGCATCGATCTCGCGACGCATCTCGTCGTGCGCGACTCGACGGCGCCGCTGTCGGGGCGCTGAGTAAGCGCGCTTTCTCGGCTTGTTCCGCGCGCCAATCCTGCGGGTGAATCGGGCTGTCTTCCGAGCGCCTGACGGAAACGCTTGCGCTCCCCGGCATCCGCTCGTATAGTCGCTGTAAACGTTCTCGTAAACGTTTACACGCTCTGCGAAACCCTCCGATGACGTAAAGGGATGCCATGTCCGCGACGAAGAAGTCCACGCTCGTGCTCGTCGCCGAGCGCGCGGGTGTCTCGATCGCCTCGGTCAGCCGCGTCATGAACGGGCTGCCCGCCTCCGACGCCATCGTCGAGCGCGTGCAGAAGGCCGCCGACGAACTCGGTTACGTGCCCGACGCCACGGCGCGATCGCTCAAGGCCGGCAAGACACAGCAGATCGCCCTTGCGGTCGCGGATGCCGGAAACCCCGTCTACGTCGCCATGATGCACGAGATCTCGCGCGTCGTCACGAAGGCCGGCTACCGCCTCATCCTGTCCTCGACGGGCAGCGAGCCGGGCGACCAGATCGACCTGCTCACGAACCTCAACCGCGGTTTCGCCGACGGCCTCGTCATGAGCCCGCTGAAGGTGACCGACGAGTTAGTCGCCCGCATCCAGGCCAGCCGCCTACCCATCGTCGTCATCGGTTCGCTGCCGGGGGACGTCGAGATCGACAACGTGCGCGCCGACTCGGTGCGGGGCGTGGGCCTGGCGGTCGAGCACCTCGTCGAACAGGGCCGCCAGCGCATCGCCTTCGTCAACGGCCCGGTCGACACCGTTCCGGGCGCGGCCCGACTCGGCGGCTACCTGCGCGCGCTCGACGAGCAGGGCCTGCCACACAACGCCGACGCGCAGGTCAACGCGCGCGACTTCACTTACAAGGCGGGCCTCAAGGCCGTCACCAAACTGCTCGACCGCTCGACGCCCGACTCCATCGTGTGCGCCAACGACCTGCTCGCCATCGCGGCCATCAAGGTCATCACGGCGCGGGGTCTGCGGGTTCCCGAAGACATTGCGCTCGTCGGCATGGACGACACCGACCTGGCCGAGCTCGCCAACCCGTCGATCACGAGCGTGAACCTCGGCTCCGTCAAGCGTGCAAAGACCGCCGCGAAGCTGCTGCTGCGCCGCCTGGAGGATCCCGACGCCCCCGTGCGCCGCGAAGTGATCCAGCCCACGCTCACGATCAGGGAATCGACATCCTCGCCCGCGCGCCCGGCCGTCGACCCCGCCGCGAACCCCGCCGCCCGCCAGGCCGCCGGCGAGACCGCGCCCGCGACCCCCGAACCCACCCGAAACCAGAAGAGGGAACCCTTGCTATGACCTCAACGGTAAGCCCCGCCACTGTCGCCGAGGCTTCCGCTCCCCAGAAACGTCGCCGGTCCTCCGGCGGCTCTCCGGTGAACGGATCCCGCCGCGACGCCTGGCTGCTCGTGCTGCCGGCACTGATCCCGGTCGTGCTGTTCAGCGTGTACCCGCTCGTCCAGGGAATCCTGCTCGGTTTCACCGACGCGAAGGCCGGACTCGGACAGGTCGTGTCGTTCAACGGCGTCGACAACTACACCCGGCTGGCCACCAACGAGCTGTTCTGGAACTCGTTCCGCATCGGCCTGATCTGGGCCTTCGGCGTGACCATCCTGCAGTTCTTCGCCTCCCTCGGGCTGGCGCTGCTGCTGAACCTCAACCTGAAGATGCGCTGGCTCGCTCGCACGCTCGCGCTCGTGCCGTGGGCCATGCCGCCCGTGATCATCGCCATCATGTGGCGCCTCATGCTGAACCCCACCTACGGCCCCATCAACGGGGGGATGCGTGCGCTCGGCCTCCCCGGCGACATCAACTGGCTCGGCGACTTCTCGACCGCCCTGCCCGCCGTCATCGTCGTGGGCGTCTGGGCCGGCATGCCGCAGACCACCATCACGCTGCTCGCCGGACTGCAGAACGTGCCGAGCGAGTTGCACGAGGCCGCCGCCATCGACGGCGCGAGCACGTGGCAACGCTTCTGGCACGTCACGCTGCCGGCGCTGCGACCCATCATCGTCGCCATCACGACGCTCGACCTGATCTGGAACTTCAACTCCTTCGCCCTCGTCTACGTGCTGACGGCCGGCGGGCCGGGTGGTCAAACGATGCTGCCCATGCTCTTCGCCTATAACGAGGCGTTCCGCTACGGCAACTTCGGCTACGCCGCCGCCATGGGCAACGTGATGGTGATCGTCATCGCCGCGTTCCTGTTCCTCTATCTCCGCAGCCAGGCAAGGAGCCGTCAGTCATGAGCAACGCCACGGTCACCCCGACGCCCGCCCGCCAGGAGACGGTGCCGCCCGAGACGCCGCGCCGGCGCAAGAGCCAGGACTCCGGCATCCCGCAGAGCCCGATCCAGCGCCGCGTCACCCGGCCGCTGCAATATGTGGCGCTGGCCGGATACATCGTCTTCCTCGGTTTTCCGCTGCTGTTCCTGCTCACCACGGCGTTCAAGACGCCCGCCGAGCTGCAGTCGCCCAACCCGACGTTCCTGCCCACGAGCCTCAACTTCGACAACTTCATCCAGGCCATCGCCAAGGCGAACCTCGTGCAGGCGGCAGGCAACAGCCTGATCGTGGCGGTCGCGACGACCGTTATCGTCACGCTCATCTCGCTGCCGGCCGCCTATGCGCTGGCCCGGTTTCGCACCAAACTGCGGTCGATCGCGACGGGGTGGATCCTGCTCAGCCAGGTGTTCCCCTTCATCCTGATCATCATCCCGCTGTTCCTCGTGCTGAAGCAGATCGGCCTGATCAACAACCTGCTGGGGTTGATCCTCGTCTACTCGGTGTGGTCGCTGCCGTTCGCGCTCTGGATGCTGCAGGGCTACGTCGCGGGCATCCCCGTCGAGCTCGAAGAGGCCGGCGCGATGGATGGTGGGTCACGCATCCGTGTGCTCGTGTCGATCGTCCTGCCGCTGCTCGCCCCCGGGCTCGTGGCCACGAGCCTCTTCACCTTCATCTCGGCCTGGAACGAGTTCTTCTTCGCGCTCGTGCTCATCCAAGACCCGGCCCTGCAGACCCTGCCCCTCACGCTCGCCCGGTTCGTCGGGGCCGAGGGCCAGGTGCAGCTGGGCCAGCTCGCCGCGGCATCGTTGCTCGCCACCATCCCGAGCCTCGTGTTCTTCGCCCTCATCCAGCGCCGACTCACCTCGGGTCTGCTCTCGGGCGCCGTCAAGGGCTAAAAGCTTCACCCCGCATCACCACCCGTGTCACAACGCAGTGAAACCACGACAAAGGAGTAACACCATGAGAAAACAAGCCTTGCTCGGCGTCGGCGCCCTTGCGCTGGCCGGCCTGCTGGGCGGCTGCGCCTTCTCCGGCGGCGGCAGCACAGGCGGCGGCGAATCGGAGGGTCCCGTCACGTTGACCTTCCAGAGCCTCGCCTACCAGGACTCCACGGTCGCCGCGACGAAGAAGATCGTCGACGACTGGAACGCCGACAACCCCGACATCC
Organism: Okibacterium fritillariae; assembly: GCF_900167575.1. Lineage (GTDB taxonomy): Bacteria > Actinomycetota > Actinomycetes > Actinomycetales > Microbacteriaceae > Okibacterium > Okibacterium fritillariae. Next base: position 1,968,608 of record NZ_FUZP01000001.1, on the reverse strand, counting down.
AGGTGAAGCTCACGCAGGGTTCGTGGGACAACGTGCACGACCAGCTGGTGACGCAGTTCCAGGGCGGCACGGCACCCGACATCATCCACGACGAGTCCTCCGACATCCTCGGTTTCGCCAACCAGGGCTACCTGGCCGACCTCACGCCCTACCTCAGCGACGACGTGAAGAAGTCGGTCTCGGATGACGTGTGGAGCACCGTGACCACGGCCGACGGCAAGATCGTCGCCGCCCCCACCCTCTTGCAGACCTACGTCGTCTACGCCAACAAGCAGGCGTTCGCGGATGCCGGCGTCGACGTTCCCGCGGGCGACGAGCTCACGTGGGACGACCTGCAGAAGGTCTCGAAAGAGCTGACGGCCGACGGAAAGTTCGGCGTCGGCTGGGGCCTCAAGCAGCCGACGGCCGCCATCATGAACACGGCGCTCGGCTATGACGGCACCTTCTTCGACGTGGCCGACGACGGCTCGGCGAAGATCGAGGTGGGCGACGACGAGCTCGCCGTGCCCGAGAAGATCCACGCCATGGCCTATGACGACGCCTCGCTCGACCCCGTGACCCTCACGCAGTCCGGCTCGGACGTGCTGCCCGGCTTCCTCGGCGGCAAGTACGCCATGTATGTCGGCGGCAACTTCCTCGCCCAGCAGATCACCGAGACGGCGCCCGAGGGCTTCGACTGGACGGTTCTGCCTCCCCTCGCCGGCAGCGACGGACCCGTGCAGGCCGCCAACCCGCAGACCATGTCGGTCGCGGCGGAGTCGAAGCACCCCGAGCAGGCCGCCGAGTTCATCAACTACTTCATGAACGCCGACAACCAGGCCGCGCTCGCCCAGGGCGACTGGCTCATCCCGTCGTCCTCTGACGCGCGCGACAAGGTCGCCGAACAGACGGCCGACCAGACCGGCTGGAAGGAACTGCTCGCCACGGGCGAAGACCTGAAGGGCGCTCCGTTCCAGAAGGCCACGAACTACCCGCAGTGGAAGGACCAGTTCGCGACTCCCGGTCTGCAGCAGTACTTCTCCGACTCGATCTCGCTCGACGAGCTGAAGAAGCAGCTCACCGACGGCTGGTCGGCGATCGGCGGTTAGCCGCACCCGGTCGGCGGGGCGGATGCCTGCAGCCCACGCATCCGCCCCGCCGCCCACCGGCCCGCCGACCGCCCGGCCGGCCCCACACACTCAACGCACGAACAAGGAGACGACGCAGATGGATCTGCTCGAGGACAAAGCAACCGGAGCCTTAGCGGGCGCAGCCGTCGGAGACGCGCTCGGGGGAGCGGCGGAGGGCAACACGCCCGAGGCCATCCAGGAGCGGTACGACGGGTTCATCGAGGGGATCGTTCCGCCGTTCCTCGCCGACTGGAAGAACGCCCGGCCCATCGCGCCCTATCACAAGGGCGACGGGCACATCACGGACGACACCCTCATGACCACGGCGCTCGTCGATGTCTATGACACCGTGCGCACCCACCTCGACGCCTACTCGGTGGCCGACCACCTGGTGCCGCTGCTGATCGGCGAGAAGCGCTGGATTCCCGAGCTCGAGGCCGAGAACATTCTGCTGCAGCGCATCTTCCTGGCCGAGAAGTGGCTCGTCGCACGCATCCACTACGGTCACATCGACCCGCGTGAGGCCGGTGTCGGCAACATCGTCAACTGTGGTGCGACCATGTATGCGGCGCCCATCGGCATCGCCAACGCGGGGTCGCCCGACGGCGCCTACGCCGAGGCCATCGACGTCGCGGGCGCCCACCAGTCGAGCTACGGCCGCGAGGCCGCGGGCGTCTATGCGGCGTGCGTCGCCGAGGCCATGCGTCCCGGCGCCACCGTCGACGACGTCATCGAGACGGCTTTGCGCCTGGCCAAGGACGGCACGTGGGATGCCATCGATGCCGTCGTTACCGCCGCTTCGGGTGCGCTCGGGGATGCGGGCGGATTCGCGACGGATGGCTGGCGCACCTCGCTTGCGTTGCTGCGACGCGCCGTCGAACCCTACGACACCGTCGGACCGAACTACCGGGCGCCGGCTCGCGACGCCCGCATCCCCAGCCGCACCAAGTCGATCGAGGAGCTGCCCATCGCACTCGGTATGCTCGTGCTCGCCGGTGGGGACTACCGCGACAGCGTGCTCGGATCGATCAACTACGGCCGCGACTCGGACTCGATCGCCGTTATGGCGGGGTCGATCGCGGGGGCGTTGGGCGGAGCATCCGTCGTGCCCACCGAGTGGGTCGAGGGCGTGTCGGCGGGAAGCGCCATCGATATCACGGCGACGGGCCCGCGGATGGCCCGCATCGCTCGCGAGATCTGGGCGAAGGACCGTGCGCGGTTCGAGGCGCAGCAGAGTGCCGTGCATGCTTTGGCCGCCGAGGTTGCCGCCGACCCGGCGCGTCGGGAGCGTGAGCACGCGTGATCCGCCTGAGCTGGACCCAGCCCGAAGACCTCGTGCCGCACGCGCTGCGGGCCGCCCAGATCGACGGTGTAGATGCCGCGACACTGGCCGCGGCGCGCGTGCGCTGGCTCGAGGCCGGCGGGTCGGATGTCGCGCCCGTGAGTGGGGCGACGCCCGAGCGTGCGTTGGCCGAGCTGCGGGCGCTGGGTCGCGAGATGTTGGCCGAGATCGACACGTGGGAGGTGTCGGCCGAGATCGCGGCGAACGAGCCGGACGGGTTCGAGGAGATCATCGCTTCGGCTTCGGCTTCGGCTTCGGCTTCGGCTTCGGCTTCGGCTTCGGCTTCGGCTTCGGCTTCGGCTTCGGGCCCGGTTGGGGCCTCGGCCTCCTCTTCCTCCGACCTCACCGACCGCGTGCACGGCGCGTGGCTCGGTCGCGCCGCCGGATGCCTGCTGGGCAAACCCGTCGAGAAGATCCCGCGCGAGGGCATCCGTGCCATCGCCGAATCGACCGGCAACTGGCCGATCGCGGGATACTTCACCGAACGCGGCCTCGACGACGAGATCGCCCGCCGCTACCCCTGGAACCGCCGCAGCCGCCCCACGAGCCTCGTCGAGAACATCGACGGCATGCCCGAGGACGACGACCTGAACTTCCCGCTCATCGCGCTCGACCTGCTCGAACGCCTGGGCCGGGACTTCACGACCGACGATGTGGCGCAGTCGTGGCTCGCCAACCTGCCCGGCGGGCGCGTCTTCACGGCCGAGCGCATCGTCTATCGCAACCTGCTCGACGGCTATGAGCCCGACGAGGCCGGCCGCGTGGCGAACCCGTTCCAGGACTGGATCGGGGCGCAGATCCGCACCGATGTGTACGGCTGGGTATCGCCCGGTGACGCCCGCGAAGCCGCGCGGCTCGCCTACATCGACGCGCGCCTCAGCCACTCCCGCAACGGTGTCTACGGCGCGATGTTCGCGGCGGCGTGCTGTTCGGCGGCGCTCGTCGCGTCGAGCGTGCAGGAGGTCATCGACGCGGGCCTCGGCGTCGTGCCGGCCCACAGTCGTTATGCGGCCGCCATTCGGCGAGGAGTCGAGCTGGGCGCGTCTGACCTGTCTCTCGACGACGCACTCGACGCCATCTACGCCGACTACGGCGACCTGCACTGGGTGCACGCCGTCAACAACTCGGCCCTGCTGGCATTCGCGCTCGTGCGCGGCGACGGCGACTACGCGCGCACCATCACGACGGCCGTCTCGGGCGGCTGGGACACCGATTCGGTCGGCGCCACGGCGGGGTCGATCGCGGGCGCCCTCACGGGAGCGCGGAACTTGCCCGACGCCTGGATCGAACCGCTGCACAACCGTCTCGCCACGAGCGTGCCGGGCTTCGACGCCGTGACCTTCGACGCCCTGGCCGCGCGCACGTTGGCGCTCGTGCGGGAGGCTTGACCCATGACCGTCACCGTTCTCGGAAGCGCCAACCTCGACCTCGTCTACCGCGTCGAAAAGATCCCGGCCCCGGGAGAGACCGTGCTCGCCACGGGTTTCGCCGAACACCCCGGCGGCAAGGGCAACAACCAGGTCATCGCCGTCGCGCGAGCCGGAGCATCCGTCACCTTCGTGGCCGCCCTCGGTTCGGACGCCGCCGCCTCGACCCTCACCGACCAACTGCACGCGGATGGTGTGAACACCCTTATTCGCACGGTCGACGCCCCGACCGGCACGGCGCTCATCACCGTGGACGACGGTGCCGAGAACAGCATCGTCGTGAACTCGGGCGCCAACGCGCTGCTCGTCGACCTCGACGAACGTGAGGAACAGGCCATCCGAGACGCCGACGTGTTGCTCATGCAGCTCGAGACCCCGGTCGAGACCGTGCAGCGGGCGGCCCAGATCGCTCGGGATGCCGGAACCACCGTCGTCCTGAACGCCGCGCCGATTCTCGACCTGCCGTCGGCCGTGCTCGAGGCCCTCGACATCCTGATCGTCAACGAACACGAGGCGGCCGACCTGGCCCGGTTCGCGGGGATGGACGTGGCGGCTGCCGATGACGCTGACTCGCTGCAAGCCCACCGCCAGCTCGCCTCGACTCTCACCGAACTGGTGCCCATCGTCGTCGTGACGATCGGGGCTGCCGGCGTCGTCGTGGCGCAGCGGGGCGCTGAAAACACTCGGCACATCGCCGGTCGCCGGGTCACGGCAACCGACACGACGGGCGCGGGCGACACCTTCTGTGGAGCATTCGTCGCCGCGCTCGACGCGACCCGAACTGGCACCGACGTATCGCCGACCGATGCCGCGGCATCGGGCGTTGCGGCATCCGGCGATGGCGCGCTGGGCGACGACGCTGCAGCTGCGCGCTCGACGCGCATCGACGCCGACGCCCTCGAACGGGCCGCCCTCTTCGCCACGGCCGCCGCCGCGCTCTCGGTGCAGCGCTCGGGCGCCGTGCCCTCCATCCCGAATCGCCAGGAGATCGACGATGCACTCTGACACGACCGTGCGGCCGGATGCGCCCGTGCACGACCCCGACGAAGCGCACACCAACGGCCTGAACCCGCTCGTGCCGCGCCCCATCGACCGCCCCACCGAGCTGCCGCTGCCGGGCGACGGTCGCGAGATGCTCGACCCCGCCGTGGGCGATATCGCCAAGATCTTCAGCGCGCCGAGCGACCCCGCCGACTGGCCCGCCTGGCGCGAGGCCCTGGCCGCCTGGCGCGACGACGCGCGGGCCCGCCTCGCTTACACGGGTGAGGCGTATGACCGCCCCGACCAGCGTTGGACGAGCAGCTGCTACAGCGTCGCGCTCGTGTGGCTGTGGGACGAGCGCCTCTTCGACCGCGCCACCTCCCGCTTCACCGTCGAGGCGTTTCTCGAGCGCACGGCCGACCACGGCGGCTTCGACGGCGTCGTGCTGTGGCACGCCTACCCCGTCATCGGCATCGATGAGCGCAACCAGTTCGACTTCTACCGGGATGTTCCGGGCATGGCCGATGTCGTGCGCGCGTTCCAGCGGCGCGGCATCCGGGTCTTCATCAACTACAACCCGTGGGACACCGGCACGCGGCGGCCCGACGGCGACGACCCGACCGAGTTGGCGGCCCTCGTGGGCGAGCTCGGCGTCGACGGCGTCTTCCTCGACACGCTGAAACAGGCGGACGATTCGCTCGTCACGGCCCTGCGATTCGCCACACCGCCTCAGGTTCTGGAGGGGGAGTCGCGCGTTCCCAATGAGCGCATTGCCGACCACCAGCTGAGCTGGGCTCAGTGGTTTGCCGACAGCGACGCCCCGGGCGTGATGCGCGCGCACCTGTTCGAGCAGCGGCACATGATGCACTCGACGAGGCGCTGGAACCGCGACCACTCGGCCGAACTGCAGTCGGCCTGGATGAATGGCACGGGCATGCTCGTGTGGGACACCGTCTTCGGCGTCTGGGTGGGTTGGAACGAACGCGACAAGGCCACCCTTCGCTCGATGCTGCGCGTGCAGCGCGCGCTCACCGATGTCTTCAGCCACGGTGACTGGCAGCCGCTGGCGGGCGGCACCGAAGCGGCCATCGCGGCGGGTGTGTACACGAGCACCTACCGGCTCGGGTCGACGACGCTCTTCATGCTCGTGAACCGCGGCGACAGCGACTATCGGGGCGAGGCCGTCGCGGCGCTGGTGGGTGGGCTCCCGTCCGACGGATCGCGCGCCTACGACCTGTGCGCCGGGGTCGAGCTTGACGACGCACAGGTGTCGGTGCCCGCGCGGGGCGTGACAGCCGTGCTCGTCACGATGGATGCCGCGGCCCCGACATCCGGCGACCGTGTCGATGCGTCCGCGTCCGCTTCGGCTTCCACGTCGTTTGAGCTCGGCCAGGCCGAACTCTCCGCGCTGCTGGCCGAGGCGGCCGACGATCGTGCCCGGTCCGCCGAAGTGCGGGACAGCATGGCTGATTGGTCGGCATTCCCGGCGCGCACCGCTCGGCGCACGCTGCCCGAGCGATCCCGGTTCACGGGCGCGGGCTCACACGTCGGCGTGGTTCCCGTGGCCGCCGGCGATTACGCGCTTCCCTTCCGCTACCGCCGCCGCGAGACGGGCACCTATCAGGGCGCCCCCTACGTGGAAGAGTGGAAGCCGCTCGCGCCCCGCCTGCACGATGACCGCGACGAGATCATCGAGGTCACACTCGGCTCCGCTTCGGTGGCCGCCCGCGAGGTGACCGTCGCCGAGTTCACGCGTTTCGTCGCCGAGACGGGCTATCAACCGGGTTCGTCGAACCGATTCCTGATCGGCACGGCGTCGGGCTCCGGTCATCCGGATGTCGCGGTGACGGGTGTCTCGCTCGACGACGCCCGCGCCTACGCCGCTTGGGCCGGTGCGCGCCTGCCGACCGAGTTCGAGTGGCAGGTCGCGGCCGAACAACCCGGCTTCGAACGCATCCGCCCGCTCGTGTGGAACTGGACGGAGAGCGAACACACCGACGGCATCACGCGATTCAGCATGCTGAAGGGTGGCTCGGATTACGAGGCCCCGGGCTCGGATTGGTATGTCGACGGCGGCGAGCGCGAGCCCGCCTTCAGCCTGAAGTTCCTGGCGACGGGACTCGGAATCGACCGCTCGCCCCACATCGGATTCCGCCTGGCGTGGGACACCGCCGACGCGGACGACGAGGGAGGAACCCGATGACGCAGACCTCATCGTCGCGCCCGCTGCCCCTCGCCGATGTGCGCGTGCTCGACATCTCGACGCTGTTCGCGGGTCCGCTCGCGGCGACCTTCCTCGGCGATTTCGGGGCCGATGTGATCAAGGTCGAGCATCCGACCAAACCCGACGCGGCCCGCGGTCACGGCCCCGCGCGCGACGGCATCAACCTGTGGTGGAAGACTCTCGGGCGCAACAAGCGCACCCTCACGCTCAACCTGGGCCAGGCCGAGGGCGCCGACATCCTCTTGCAGCTCGTGCGTGACGCCGATGTGCTGGTCGAGAACTTCCGGCCGGGAACCCTCGAGCGCTGGGGTCTCGGCCCCGAACAGCTGCTGGCCGCCAACCCGCGGCTCGTCATCGCGCGCGTGACGGCGTTCGGGCAGATCGGTCCGTATGCGGGTCGCCCCGGGTTCGGGTCGCTCGCCGAGGCGATGAGCGGCTTCGCGGCACTCACGGGGGAGCCGGACGGCCCGCCGACATTGCCGCCGTTCGGTCTCGCCGACGGTATCGCGGCCCTCGCGACGGCCTACGCCATCATGGTCGCCCTGCGTCAGGCCGAGGCCACGGGCGCCGGCCAGGCCATCGACATGGCCATCATCGAACCGATCCTCATGTTGCTCGGCGGCCAGATCACGGCCTACGACCAGCTCGGCCGCGTTCAGCCGCGCACGGGCAACCGATCGGTCAACAATGCTCCGCGCAACGTCTATCGCACGGCCGACGGCGAGTGGGTGGCCGTGTCGACGAGTTCGCAGTCGATCGCCGAACGCGTGATGACGCTCGTCGGGCGCCCCGATGTGGTCGACGAGCCCTGGTTCGCCTCCGGGCACAGCCGCGCCGAGCACGCCGACGAACTCGACGCGGCCGTCTCGGCGTGGATCGCCGAACGCTCGACCGATGACGTCGTCACGAGTTTCGAGCAGGCCAACGCGGCCGTTGCGCGCGTGCTCGACGTGTCGGGGGTGATGTCCGACCCGCAATACGAGGCCATCGGCACCATCCGCACGGTCGACGATGACGACCTCGGGCCGGTGAAGATGCAGAACGTGCTGTTCCGGCTGTCCGAGACACCCGGGGAGATCCGCTTCACGGGACGCGCGCACGGCGCCGACACCGCGGCCGTGCTCGAAGAGGTGGGCGTGACGCCCGAGCAGCTGGCCGCCCTGCGGGAACGGGGAATCGTATGAACGACCGCATGTCGGACTTCCCGCCGATCACGGGTCTGTATGTGCCCGGCCACCGCTCCGACCGCTTCGAGCGGGCCTTCACGTCGGGCGCCGATCTCGTGATTCTCGACCTCGAAGACGCCGTGCCAGACGCGCAGAAGGCCGAGGCGCGGGAGGCGATCGTGGCGACTCTGCTCGCACGACGTGAGTCCGTCGACGCCAGCGAGGGGCCACTCATCCAGGTGCGCGTCAACGCCGGTCCGTTCCTCGCCGACGACCTCGCCGCCATCGCCCCCTTCGTGCACGGCGATGGGGCCGCTCGGGCAGTCGAGGTCAGGCTGCCCAAGGTGGAGGCGGCCGCGGACGTTGACCGCGTCATCCATGTGCTGGATGAGGTCAGCCCGGGCTTGAGCCCGCACATCGCCGTGACGGCCATCCTCGAAACGGCTCTGGGCGTCGAACGCGCCCTCGAGATCGCCTCGCACCCCGCCGTGACCCGTGTGGCCCTGGGGGAGTCGGATCTTGCGAGCGACCTGGCCACGAGGCATCCGGATGTCATCGGCTACGCCCGCACGCGTGTGCTGTTCGCTGCCCGCGCCGCCGGTCTGGATGCGCCCATGATGTCGGCCTACCCCGATATCCGCGACCAGGCGGGGTTGCGCTCCGACACGGCCGATGGGGCGACCCGGGGATGGCTCGGGCGCGTGGCCATTCATCCGAGTCAGTTGGCCGTTATCGCGAGCGCGTTCCGCCCCGAGCCCGCCGAGGTGGTCTGGGCCGAACAGGTGCTCGAGGCCATGCGCGACGGGGGAGTGACGACGCTTGCGAGCGGCGAGATGGTCGACCCCGCCATGGTCGGCCGGGCCCGCAGCATCGTCGCGCGCAAGAACGCCACCGCCGCCGTCACCTGATCCCGCACCGCCAGAACGCCTCACCCCACAACCGAATCCTCAGGAGCCACAATGTCGTGGAAGTCATCCGTCACCCTTGCCGCAAGTCTCGCCCTGGCCGGCGCGCTGGCCCTGGCCGGCACATCATCGGCAACGGCCGTCACGAGCGCGACCGCGCCCGCTGCGCCCACTGCGCCCGCTGCGCCCGGCGTGCCGGCGCTCAGCCAGGCGAAAACCGCCGCGGCGCCAGCCAGCCAGCTCGTCCCCGGCCACGTCGACACCGACGCCGTCGCGGGTGGCATCGACTACACGACCTACCTGCCCGCCGGTTTCGACGCCGATGCCGCCGAGCGCTACCCCACGCTCTACCTGCTGCACGGCCGCGGCGACACCCAGGCCGCGTGGCAGCAGGTCGCCCCGAAACTCGACGCGATGATCGCCGACGGCCAGGTGCCGCCGCTCATCGTCGTCATGCCCGACGCGCCCTGGTCGGGACGCGGCAGCTACTACGTCGATTCGCTCTACACGGGCGGGGCCGCCGGCACATCGCCCGGCCAGGCCGTCGAGACCGCCTTCACCTCCGACCTCGTCGACCACATCGACGCCACCTATCCCACCGTCGACGACCGAGCCGGCCGCGCCGTGGGCGGCTACTCGATGGGCGGCGCCGGGGCCCTGCGCTTCGCGACCGTGCACCAAGACCTGTTCTCGTCGGCGCTCGTGCTGTCACCCGCCGTCTACGTGCCGAGCACCCCCGCCGATTCCTCCACCCGCGAGTTCGGAGCGTACGGCCGCGGCGACGCCCTCTACGACGAGGCCCGCTACCAGGAGCTCGCCTACCCGGCCGCGCTCGAGGCCTTCGACCCCGCGCTGCCCGTGCACCTCTTCATCGCGGTCGGCGACGACGAATACGCCAACCCGAAGCCCGAAGACGCCGTCCACGACCTCGACTACGAGGCCGCAACGCTCTACAACCGCGCCAAACGCGTCCCCGGCATCACGGCCGAGATGCGCACCTACGACGGCGGCCACGATTGGGATGTCTGGGCGCGCGGTTTCGCCGAGGGCCTCACCGATATCGGCCCCCGCCTGTCGACCACCCCTCCCACCCCGTTCACGGGAACGCAAACCGGTTCGGCGGGCGACGATCGCGCCAGCGGCATCCTCACCCTGGCCGACGGCAGCGTCGTCGAGGCAATCACAGCCCCCGGGGATGCCTGGGGCCACCGCTCGGCGGGCGGCACCGACATCCTCGTGCAGAAGCGGTCGACTTCGGGCGCCGTGCAGTGGACGACGGCCATTGCGTCACCGCTCAACGAACGCGCCTACGGCCTCGTGGAAGGTGAGGATGGCTCGGTGATCGTGGGCGGCTATCAGCGCGTCGATCACGCCGGTGCCCAGAACGACGACGTGCTCGCGGCCGCCGTGTCAGCCGACGGCACCGTGCTGTGGACGACCACGGCGGGTGACCCGGCAGCCGCCGACCGGGCCTATTCGATCGCTTCAGACGGTGCGGGCGGCGCGTTCCTCGCGGGCTACACCTCGGGCCGCGTCGGCGGTGCCACATCGGCCGGCGACAAGGATGCCCTGGTCGTGCACGTGGGCCGCGATGGCGCCGTGGCGGGCACGCATCAATTCGGCGGCGCGGGCGAGGACAAGTCCCTCACGATCGCGCGCGCGGGCGACGGCCGTCTGGCTCTCGGCGGTGTTACGACAGGCGCCATGCCCGGCGCAACCGCCCATGGCGGAACGGATGGGTGGGTCGCCGGTTTCAGCGACGATCTGACCGCCGGGCCGAGCTTCGTCGCGCAGATCGGCACCGACTCGTCCGATCAGGTCAGCGCCCTGCTCGCGCGGGGCGACGGCTGGCAGGCCGCCGGCTTCACGGGCGGAGCGCTGGCGACGACACCGTCGGCGGGTGGCAACGACGCCTTCGTCGCCGAGGTCGACGGCGCGGGAACGGTCTCGGGCCTGCGGCAATACGGCACTCCCGGTGACGACCGTGCGGCGGCGCTCGTGGCGGGCGCGGGCGACGCGACGCTGCTCGTGGGCCACACCGACGGCCGGTTCCAGGCATCCGCGGGGAGCGTCGATGTGTTCGCGCTCGACCTCGCGGCGGACGGAAGCATCCGAACCTCGACGCAGTTCGGCAGCGTGGCGCGCGACGGCGCCGACGAGTACGACGAGGCGAACCTCTTCGCGGCGGCGGCCGGTGCCGACTCGGTTCAGATTCAGGGCCTCACCTATGGCGCTGTCGAGGGCGTGACCAACGCGGGCGGGGGAGACGTCTTCCTGTCGACCGTGGCCTTCGCCGTGTCCGGGGCCCCGGGCGAGCCGAGTACTCCGACCACCCCCACCTCGCCAGCGAATCCGGCCGTGCCGGGCGGACCGAACACGGGCGGCGGCACCGGGGGTAGCGGCGTTGCGGGCTCCTCCGCCGGTTCGACGGCGAGCGCCCTCGCCCTCTCGGGCACCCAGCTCGGTCAGATCGCCGCCTTCGCTCTGCTTGCTCTCGCGGCAGGCGCATTACTTGCGCTTCGCCGTCACCGGGGACGCGGCCCGCTGGAGACCACCGTTCGCTGACCCGGCCACCGGGCGGATGGTCCCAGCGGCGACCAACACCCGCTAAACCAGCTACCCGATATACGGCCACTCATGGACACCAAGGCTCGCGGGCTCTCCTCCCTGAGCCGTGCCGTGGCCCCGATCATCCGTCGCGCCGCCGTCAACCCGTTTCGTCGATCGGCCCGCCGCGATACCGTCGAAGGTGAGCGGCGTTCACCAAAGCGCCCGACACATACGAAACCGAAGGGATGACGATGAAAGCGTTGCAGTACACGAAGATCGGGTCGAAGCCAGAGGTCGTCGACATCCCCATCCCGACGGTCGGCCCCGGGCAGGTGCTCCTCAAGGTCACCGCCGCGGGCGTCTGCCACTCCGACGAGTTCATCATGGGCCTTCCCGAGGACCAGTACACCTACGGCCTGCCGCTGACGCTCGGCCACGAGGGCACGGGCATCGTGCACGAGCTCGGCGAGGGCGTCCAGCACCTCTCGGTCGGCGACGCCGTGGCCGTCTACGGACCCTGGGGCTGCGGTCGCTGCCACAACTGTTCCGAGGGCAAAGAGAACTATTGCACCAACGCCGCCGCCGAGGGCATCACCCCTCCCGGCCTCGGTTCGCCCGGTTCGATGGCCGAGTACATGCTCATCGACGACCCGCGGCACCTCGTTCCGCTCGGCGACCTCGACCCCGCCAAGAACGTCTCGCTGACGGATGCCGGCCTCACCCCGTATCACGCCATCAAGCAGTCCCTGCCGAAACTCGGCGCCGGTTCGACGGCCGTCGTCATCGGCACGGGCGGCCTCGGACACGTGGGCATCCAGATCATCCGTGCGCTCTCGGGCGCTACCGTGATCGCCCTCGACGTCAACGACGAGAAGCTCGCCCTGGCGAAAGAGGTCGGCGCGCATCACGCCATCCTGAGCGACAAGAACGCCGTCGACACCATCAAAGAACTGACGGATGGCCTGGGCGCCGACGCCGTGTTCGACTTCGTCGGCGTGCAGCCCACCGTCGACATCGCGACCGCATCGGTGGCCACGGGCGGCGACGTCACGATCGTGGGGATCGGCGGCGGAATGGCCTCGGTCGGTTTCGGCACCATCGCCTACGACGCGGCGCTGCGCGTGCCGTATTGGGGTTCGCGCGGAGAGCTCATCGAGGTGCTGGAGATGGCGAAGCGCGGCCAGCTGAGCGTCGAGATCGAGACGTACAGCATCGACGAGGGTCCGAAAGCCTACGAGCGCCTGCACGAGGGCTCGATCCGCGGCCGCGCGGTCATCCTGCCCAACGGCTGATCTCGGCGCTGTGGCCGGTGGGGGTGTCGCGTGGTGCGACGACCCCACCGGTTTTCTCCGCGTAGAGGCCGGGAAGGATCCCAGCACGGCTTCAGGCCGTCGACCGTGACCGGTCGCGACGGTCAGACGGCGGTCGACCGGAGCGACGCGATCCGCTTGCGCGCGGCGCGCTCAGAGGTCGAATCCGGTCCGAGCACGATTCGCACAAGCGCTAACACGAGGCGAGTCGCCGTGACGACGGGCAGCGGCGATCGCTTGAGCCCCAGCATCTGCCGATACTCGCGAGGAATGGTGGCGACGGCGCCCGCGAACATGACGCGATAGGCCGGCATCATCCCCTTGCGGAGCGGCGGATTGCGAATGAACCGCACGGCCTCGTCGACGCGTTCGCCGCCCATCAACGTGCCGGCGGCGCGGAACCCCTCGAGCTGAGCGCGCAACTCGGCCTCGCTGTGCGGTGCGCCCACAACCCCGATCAGCTCGCCCGCCGTGGCCCACTCGTCGACATAACGATCGGCACCGCCCGGGATGCTGCCACCCCACGTCTCGTGCGACCGCAGGAACGCATCCGTGAACACCACGTGCACCCACGAGAGCAGCTCGGCATCGCCCGCCGCGTACGGCCGCTCCTCGCCGCGCGCATCGACATACGTGCCGACCACACGATCGTGGAAGCGCCCCACGCGCGTCGACGCCTGCTGGGCCAGCGCCCGATCACCGTAGGTCACGGTGAGCAACCACTGAATGGTGCCCGACAACCGCCCGAGCGGATCTTCCTGATAGCGCGACCAATCGTGCACACCCGCCATGGCTCCCGGGTGCAACGTCTGCATGAGCAACGCACGGATGCCGGCGACCATCGTCGAGATGCCACCGTGCACGGCCCACGACGCCGACCCGGGCCCGAAGTATCCGGCGTCATCGCCCGTCTCGAGCGATTCGACCCAGTAGGGGCGGCCGTCGTCGTCGCCCGACAGCGTCGACAGGAGATGCGATCTCCAGACGTTCGTGAGTGTGCCCATAGGGCGACGTTAACCCCGACCCCTGACACCCGGATGGGAGTGGGGCGCGCTATCGCCGGGCGTTCTTCGGCAGCGACGCCGATCGCTCGACCGCGGGCCGCGCATGCCGCGGCAGCTTCGCCACGACGAGGTCGTAGGAGTTGCCCACGAGGTCCTCGACGAACGTCGCATCGGCCTCGCCGGCCAGGTCGACCGTCACCCAGTGCCGCTTGTTCATGTGATATCCGGGCCGCACGGCGGGATGATCGCGCACGAGCGCTTCGCCGTGATCGGGCATCACCTTGAGGGTGATCGTCGTCGGCAGCTCGGTCATCCCGATCATGGCGAACATCTTGCCGCTCACCTTGAACACGGCGGTCTCCTCGCCGAACGGATACTCCTCGACGGCATTCGGCAACTCAAGACACGCCCCCCGCGCCGCCTCCAGCGCCCGTCGAAACTCGACCTCGCTCACCTCATCCATGCCCCCACGCTACCGAAGGTGAGAAGGAAACTACCGAAGGTGAGAAGGAAAGCTCGTGGCTATCGGGACGGGGCCTCGAGGTTCTCGAACGACGAGCCCGGACCGGACAACGCGCGACGCTCATGGTTGCCGTGCCGAGCTCGCTCAAGGGACCCCAACAAGCGGCGCGCTCCCTCCGCATTTCGGAGCAAGTACGTTGTCTCGTCCTCGGCGCTTTCACATGATGACGAATCAGACATGTCGATATTCTAGGCTCAGGATCTGACTAAAGGGTATCGCTTCGAACGGCCCTGCAGGCGACCGCAGTCGCACATCACCATGATTCGTTGGTGAAGTCGCGAGGTGGCCTTGGCCGATCGATTAAAGAGCAGAGGGCCCGCCATGCGTGCCCAGTGAGCAGAGGCAACGGCGAGCCCTCCATCCGCGTGCGATCATGACCGCAGAGGCGGAACGAAGAAAGGATAACACGGCGTGCTTGAGCGAAAAATAGGCTGGGTGTCGGCAGCACGGTTTGCACCGTTCCTAGCTGCGTGTAGTCATGATGAACTTCTGGCGTGGGAGCTTTACGAGTGGAACGCCAAGGTGGCGTCCTCCCTTTTTGAGTGTTTCCATCACACCGAAGTGCTCCTGCGCAACGCGGTGATGGGACGCCTCGAGACGATCCATCCACTTGCCTACCCGTGGCAACAGGATCTCGGGAGCGTCGTCAACGCGGCGGCGCGCCGCATGGATGCCACGACGAAAGTCGCAACTCCCGACTCGATCATCTCGGAGCTGACACTGGGATTTTGGACGAGTTTGTTGGAACAACGGCCCGCGAATGAGGAGCTGTGGCGTCAGCATCTTCGTCACGTCTTTCCCGGTTCGCCTGGGACCCGAGACGCTGTTCACAAAGCAGTGTCTGATATGCGCAATTTGCGAAACCGTTGCGCGCACCAAGACTCTCTGCTGGAATTCGATCCCGGTATCGAATTGAAGAAATTGCTATCTCTGGTCGAGTGGATTGATCCTGCCGCTCGCACGTGGCTGGAGAGCGTTGAAAGCGTTTCCTCCGTCACCGGCGCGCGCCCGGTCGCGCCTGTGCGCGACGTTGTTATCGTCGTCGCGAGCGCCGACGTTGCACTACGGATGTATGAGCGAGTGAGCGCCTACGTATGCCCCAGCGATCGTTCCTTCGCCCAAGTTACCCACATGGGCTTCTACGCAAACAAACAGATCGAAAGCTATTTCCCCGCAATCCAGGAAAAAGTCGTCCCGGCTCGATGGAACCGCGCCGAGGCGGCCCGACTACGCGCATCTTCTCTGCCCGTCGATCAGCAAGTGGGACAGGTGATGGGATATGCCTTGGACAACGGTTGGGAACCCGGAGGCCGGTTTCAGGTCTTCTTGCTCAGCCGGAAGAATGCCGCCGCCACGATTGCCCGCGCAAACGCGGCTCCAATCCCGCACTCGAAAAAGGGGCGCGGATCTGCCTTCGTGCAGAACAAGCGATACTTCTCCCGCGCGGCGCTCTTAGCAGCCGACGACACCGGTCATCTCGCCGACTGAACCCGCCGCGTCGGCCGTTACTGCCCTACTGCAGGGCCGGGCGGATATCGCGCGCGATGGTCTCGAGCAGGTGCGCGTTGTAGTCGACGCCGAGCTGGTTGGGCACCGTGACGAGCAGCGTGTCGGCGGCCATGACGGCCGCGTCGCCGAGCAACTCTTCGACGATCTTGTCGGGTTCGCCGACGTAGCTCTTGCCGAAACGGGCGATCGAGTTGTCGATGTAGCCGACCTGGTCCTGGCGCTCGCGCGTGGCGAGGTTGCCGAAGTAGGCGCGGTCCTGGTCGGTCGTGATCGGCAGGATGCTGCGGCTCACCGAGACGCGCGGTTCCCAGTCCCAGCCGGCCGTGGCCCAGGCATCCCGGAAGAGCTGGATCTGCTCGGCCTGCAGGTCGCCGAAGGGCACGCCGGTGTCCTCGGTCAAGAGCGTGGATGACATGAGGTTCATGCCCTGCTCCGCGGTCCATGTGGCGGTGCCGCGGGTTCCCGAACCCCACCAGATGCGCTGGCGCAGCCCAGGGGACTGTGGCGTCAGGGGCAAGAGTGCCCGGGTTCCTGTGGCCTGCGGGTTGGCGGGCGCGATTCCGTGGCCCTCGAGGCCGCGGAGGAAGTCGGCCGTGTGCTCGCGCGCGAGATCGGCGTCGGTCTGGCCGTCGGCGGGCACGTAGCCGAACGATTCCGAACCGTTGAGCGCCGTTTCGGGCGATCCCCGGCTCACGCCGAGCTGCAGTCGCCCGCCCGAGATCAGGTCGGTAGCGGCGGCCTCTTCGGCGGCGTAGAAACCGTTCTCGTAACGCATGTCGATGACACCTGTGCCGAGTTCGATGGTCTTGGTGCGCGCGGCCATGGCGGCGAGCAGCGGATACGGCGAGGCCAGCTGGCGCGCGAAGTGGTGCACGCGCACGTAGGCGCCGTCGATGCCGATCTCTTCGGCGGCCACGGCCAGGTCGATGCTCTGCAGCAGAGCGTCCTGCGCGGTGCGCGTAAGGGAGCCCGGCACGGGCTGCCAGTGGCCGAACGAGAGGAAGCCGATTTTCTTCATACCCACCTCAGCACCCGCGACCCCGGATCTATTCCATGCATACGCATGAAGCGGTTACCACTGCGAGCGTTCGTAGTCCTTCAGGAAGCAGCCGGTCAGGTCTTCGCCGGCCTCGCCGCGCACGATGGGGTCATAGACGCGGGCGGCCCCGTCGACCAGGTCGAGCGGCGCGTGGAAACCCTCTTCGGCCAGGCGAACCTTGGTGGGGTGGGGGCGTTCGTCGGTGATCCACCCGGTGTCGACGCTGGTCATGAGGATGCCGTCATCCAACATCTCTTTCGCACTCGTGCGCGTGAGCATGTTGAGCGCGGCCTTGGCCATATTCGTGTGCGGATGCCCGGGGCCCTTGTAGCCGCGCCCGAAAACGCCCTCCATGGCCGAGACGTTGACGATGTAGGTGCGGCGGGCGGGCGAGGCCTTGAGCGACGGGCGCAACCGCCCGACCAGGATGAACGGAGCCGTCGTATTGCACAGCTGCACCTCGAGCATCTCGAGGGGGTCGACGTCGTCGACGTTCTGGGTCCACGAGTTCACGGCGTGGAGGTCGGGCACGAGGCCGCCCGCGTCGATGGCGGTGCCGTCGGCCAGCTTGTCGAGGCTCGACGACCCGGCCGTCATGGCGAGCGTGGCGATATCGGTGGGCGTCAGTGCAGGCGCATCGTCGCTGCGGCGCGCCGGGGTGACGCCCGCCAGAATCGGATGCCCGGCCACCGAGGCCGCGAGGGCGAGCGGGTGCTGGTCATTCGTGTGTCCGAACGTCTCGAGCTCGGGCAGCGGGCCGTCGGGCAGCGGCGCGGTCTCGGCGTCGGCCAGGAGCGAGTAGGAACCCGCCGAGCGGCGCACGGTCTGCGCCGCATTGTTGATGAGGATGTCGAGGTGCCCGCGCTCGGCCACCGAATCGGCCAGCGCGATCACCTGGGCCGGGTCGCGCAGGTCGATGCCCACGATGCGCAGACGGTGCAGCCACTCGGCCGAGTCGGGCAGGGCCTGAAAACGGCGCACGGCGTCGCGGGGGAAACGCGTCGTGATGGTGGTGTGGGCGCCGTCGCGCAGCAGCCGCAGGGCGATGTGCATGCCGATCTTGGCGCGGCCGCCCGTGAGCAGCGCGCGGCGGCCCGCGAGGTCGGTGCGGGCGTTGCGCTTCTGGTGGCTGAGCGCCGCGCAGCGCGGGCACAGCTGGTGGTAGAACGCGTCGACCTCTGTGTACCGCTCCTTGCAGATGTAGCAGGGGCGGGCCTTCAGCAGCGTTCCCGCGGTGGGGGCGGCCGCCGTGATGGCCAGCTCGATGCCGCGCGTCTCGTCGTCGATGCGGTCGGGCGCGGCCGTGGCCGTGGCGGCGACGACCGCGCGGTCGGCGGCGCTGATGCGCTGGCGCTTCTCGGCCCGGCGTGACACCTTCACGGATTTGAACATGTTCGCGGTGGCGCGGCGCACGGCGATGAAGTCGGGATGCTGGTCGTCGATCGTGTTGAGCGACGCCAGGGTGCGCAGCGTGGTCTCGAGATCGGCCGGGTCGATGCCGGAGGCGCCGACGAGGCCAGTGGCGCCGTCGGATTCGCCCCGATCGGTGGTCTCGTCGGTCTCCGGAGCGGAAGTCAAGTCATGTTCGTGCACTGGGCGAGTTTACTCGCCACGGCTGATGTTCGCGGGTGCGTCGCGAGCGGAGCGGGCTGGGACCCGTGCGCCCGGAGCGTGACGGGCGCGGACCCCGCTGAACCTCGTCTACTCCCGAATGCAGCCGCCCGACGACACGGGAGCGTCGAGCGACGCCGCCTGCGCGGCCACAGGCGACAGCTCGGCGAGCGTCATGGCGTAACCGACGTTCTGCACGGTCGTCGCGCGCGCGAACACGACGCCCACGACCGTGCCGTCGGTGGCGAGCAACGGCCCGCCCGAGTTGCCGGGCTGCACGTTGGCGGCCAGGGTGTACACGCTGCGGTCGCTCGACGATTCGTTGCGGATGTCGGGAACGCGCAACGAGCTCACGCTCAGCACACCGGCCGGGCCGGTCGTGAACGGTCCGCCGTGCGGATACCCGTCGACCACGGCGTCGGCCCCCGCGGCGAGGTTCTGGCCGAGAGGGATCGGCCGCGCATCCAGATCGTCGACGGCGATGACGGCCAGGTCGTCGACCGGGTCGAAGTAGACGACACGCCCCGGCCGGGGCAACTCGTTGGGTGCCTCGATCACGGGGTCGGTGACGCCCGCCAGCACGTGCGCGTTGGTGACGACGCGGTCGTCGGACACGACGAAACCCGAACCCGTGAGCCCGAGCCCGCATTCGGCGGCCGTGCCCGAGATGCGCACGACCGAGTCGGCCGAGGCGGCGAGGGAGGCCGAATCGGTGGCCACATCGGGCACATCGGGCGTCTCGCTCGGCACGCCGAGCGCCTCGGTGATCCAGGGCAGCGCGTCGTCGACGGCCGCCGTGCGCACCTGCGCGAGCCACGTCTTGACCGGATCGGGCGTGAGACCGTCGATGGCCTTGATGACCGCGGAGGACGCCGTCATCTGAGTGAGCGCGGGCACGCCGAGCGCGCTCACCTGCGACGCGATGAGGCCGAGCATGAGTGCAGCGACGACCACGTTGGCGACGGCCCCCAGCAGTCGGTCGACGAAACCGAGTTTGACGATCTGCACGCCGCGCCGCAGCACGCGCCCGATCGTCGCGCCGACCGTGAAGCCCAGGGACAGCAGCAGCAGTGCCACCACGATCACCGTGAGCACGCGCCACTCGGGCGGAACGGCGGTCGCCGCGAGCGGCACCACGAAGTACGCCGCGATGCCTCCGAGCACGAGCCCCGCGATGCCGAACAGCGTGCGCAGAATGCCCACGCGGTAGCCATAGACGAGGTAGGACACGAGCAGGATCACGAGCAGGATGTCGACGATCCAGTGGGTCTCGGTCATGCGGTGCTCCTGTCGCGGGTGCGCCTCGCGGGCGGGTCGGGCACGCGTTTGCCGGCCAACACGTCGCCCCAGCCGATGTGCACGGGCCCGCGTGTCGTCTCGACGTCGATGCCCGAGTCGTCACGCGAAAAGAGCACGCCCAAGGCATCCGTATAGCGATGGATGCCGTCGGCCTCTGGCATGCCGTCACGCAGCGCCCAGCGCACGACGACGCGCGCGCCGAGGGGCAGGGCGCGCAGTTCGGCGGTCGGATCGAGCGAGGGCATGAGTGCAGTGTAGGAGAGACGTCCGACAGGAAACCCGACAGTAGGGCAGGATCGAAGCATCATGACTGACGCCGAACCTGCCGACGACACCACCTCCGTCCCCGCTTCGGCGACCGATCCCGCGAACGATCGCGCGGCCGATTCCGCGGACGATCAGGCTGCAGCATCCGTGCCGCCCGCGCCCACACTCACGGCCCGCCTGCCCGACAGCTACGACCCGGATGTCGTCTTCGAGCGTTTCGAGGAGTGGGCGGGCGGCCGCGGCCTCTCGCTCTACCCGGCGCAGGAGGAGGCGGTGCTCGAGATCGTGACGGGGGCGAATGTCATCCTCTCGACCCCCACCGGAACGGGAAAATCGCTCGTCGCGATCGGTGCCCATTTCGCAGCTCTCGCGGAGGGGAAGCGCAGCTACTACACCGCCCCCATCAAGGCGCTCGTCTCGGAGAAGTTCTTCGCGCTGGTCGAGATCTTCGGCGCCGAGAACGTGGGCATGGTCACGGGCGACTCGTCGGTCAACGGCGACGCGCCGATCATCTGCTGCACGGCCGAGATTCTCGCCAACCTCGCACTCCGGCAGGGTGACGCGGCCGACGTGGGCCAGGTCGTCATGGACGAGTTCCACTTCTACTCCGACCCCGATCGCGGCTGGGCCTGGCAGGTGCCGCTCCTCACGCTGCCGAAGGCGCAGTTCCTCCTCATGTCGGCCACGCTCGGCGACGTCGAGTGGCTCGCGAAAGACCTCACAGCGCGCACCGGCCGCCCGACGGCCACGGTCACGGGCGTCGAGCGACCCGTGCCGCTGCATTACTACTACGCCAAGACCCCCGTGCACGAGACCGTCGAAGACCTGCTGCAGACCGGCCAGTCACCCATCTACATCGTGCACTTCTCGCAGCTCGCGGCCCTCGAACGCGCGCAGGCCATGACGAGCATCAAGGTCGTCACGCGCGAACAGCGCGACGCCATCGCCGAGCTCATCGGGGGGTTCCGCTTCACGACGTCGTTCGGCAAGACGCTGTCCCGCCTCATCCGCTCGGGAATCGGTGTGCACCACGCGGGAATGCTGCCGAAGTACCGCCGTCTCGTCGAACAGCTGGCACAGAAGGGGCTGCTGCGCGTGATCTGCGGCACCGACACGCTCGGCGTGGGCATCAACGTGCCCATCCGCACAGTGCTCCTGACCGCCCTCACCAAATATGACGGGCAGCGGATGCGGCAGCTCAACGCGCGCGAATTCCACCAGATCGCCGGGCGCGCGGGCCGGGCCGGATACGACACCGCCGGAACCGTCGTCGTGCAGGCCCCCGAGCACGAGACCGAGAACGCGAAGGCCATCGCCAAGGCGGGCGACGACCCCAAGAAGATCCGCAAGATCGTGCGCAAGAAAGCGCCCGACGGCTTCGTCTCGTGGGGCGAGCCCAGCTTCCAGCGCCTCATGACCGCCGAACCCGAGACGCTCACCGCGAGCATGCAGATCACACACGCCATGATGCTCAACCTCATCGGGCAGGGCGGCGACGTCTTCACGACCGTGCGCACGCTGCTCGAGGACAACCACGAGCCGCGCGCCAAACAGTTGGCCCTGCTGCGCCAGGCGCTGTCCATCTACCGCAGCCTGCGCACGGCCGAGATCGTCGAACAGATCGAGAGCCCGGATGGCGGGCGTGCGACCATTCGCCTGACCGTCGACCTGCAGCCGAACTTCGCGCTCAACCAGCCGCTGTCGCCCTTCGCGTTGGCGGTCTTCGACGTGCTCGACCCCGAGAACGAGAACTACGCGCTCGACACCATCTCGGTGCTCGAGGCCACGCTCGACGACCCGCGTCCCGTGTTGTCGGCGCAGCAGTTCATGGCGCGCGGCGAGGCCGTGGCCCAGATGAAGGCCGACGGCATCGAATACGACGAGCGCATGGAGATTCTCGAGGGGATCACGCATCCGAAGCCCCTCGAAGAGATGCTCGACGCCATGTTCGAGACCTATTCGGCCACGCAGCCGTGGATCGGCGACTTCGAGTTGCGGCCCAAATCGGTCGTGCGCGATATGTATGAGCGCGCCATGACCTTCGGTGACTTCATCTCGTTCTACAAGCTGGCGCGGTCGGAGGGGCTCGTGCTGCGTTACCTGTCCGACGCGTTCCGGGCGGCGCGTCAGACCATCCCCGACGAGGCGAAGACCGACGAGCTGCGCGACCTGATCGAGTGGCTGGGTGAACTGGTGCGGCAGGTGGATTCGAGTCTGCTCGACGAGTGGGAGGAGCTCATCCACCCGTCGTTCGATCCGGGCGACCCCGACAGTGTGGTGCCGCCCGCGCCCAAGCGGCTCACCAACAACGTGCGCGCTTTTCGGGTGCTGGTGCGCAACGAGATGTTCCGGCGCGTGCAGCTCGCCGCCCGCGAGGACTACGAGGGGCTCGGCGAACTCGATGCGGCCTCGGGTTTCGACGCGGATGCCTGGCGTGACGCCCTCGACGGATTCTTCGCCGAATACGAGGACACCGAGTCATCCCGCCCACTCTCGCCCATCGGCACGGATGCGGCGGCGCGCAGTGCCTCGTTGCTGCTGGTCGACGAGCAGCCCGGCACCTGGGTGGTGCGGCAGATCCTGGCCGACCCGGCCGGCGACCACGACTGGGGCATCAGCGCGACGGTCGATCTGGCCGAGTCGGACGAACAGGGCGTGGCGGTCGTGCGCATCGACAGGGTGGGGCAGCTGGGGGCCTGACGAGCGGCCAGAAAGAGGCGTACGCTGGAACCTAATCGACAGATGTCGAAAAGAAAGGTTTCACTCATGACACGGTTCGAGGGCAAAGTCGTCCTGATCACTGGCGCGGCCTCCGGTCTCGGCAAGGCCACCGCACTCCACATCGCTCGCGAGGGCGGCGCGCTCTCGCTCGTCGACCTCAACGCGCAGGGTCTCGACGACGTCAAGGCGGCCATCCTCGAGGTCGCCCCCGACGCCCAGCTCGAGACGATCACCGCCGACGTCTCGAAGGAAGCGGATGTCGAGAACTACGTCGCGAAGACGGTCGAACGCTTCGGCAAGATCGACGGTTTCTACAACAACGCCGGCATCGAAGGCAAGCAGAACCTCACCGAAGACTTCGGCAGCGACGAGTTCGCCAAGGTCATCGGCATCAACCTCAACGGCGTCTTCTTCGGCCTCAAGCACGTGCTCAAGGTCATGAAGGAGCAGGGCTCGGGCTCGGTCGTCAACACGGCCTCCGTCGGCGGCATCCGCGGCGTGGGCAACCAGTCCGGCTACGCGGCCGCCAAGCACGGCGTCGTGGGCCTGACCCGCAACTCGGCCATCGAATACGGCCAGTTCGGTATCACCATCAACGCCATCGCACCCGGCGCCATCATGACGCCCATGGTGGAGGCATCCCTCAAGCAGATCGACCCCGTCAACTGGGAAGAAGCCGGCACCGAGTTCGTGAGCGTCAACCCGGCCAAGCGTTTCGGCAAGCCGCACGAGGTCGGCGCGGTCGTCGCGTTCCTGCTGTCGGGCGAGGCCTCGTTCGTCAACGCCACCGTCATCCCCATCGACGGCGGGCAGTCCTACAAGTACTAGGGCGCTCGCTGGTCGGTGAGCCCTAGCCGGGGGAGCGGGCGAGGTCTAGCATGACCACCATGCAGACCATCAGCCCGTTCCTCTGGTTCGACGACCGCGCCGAAGAGGCCGCCGAGCTGTATGTGTCGATCTTCGACGACTCGCGCATCACGAACGTGTCGCGCTACCCCGAGGGCACGCCGCAGGCCGGGCAGGCGCTGGCCGTCTCGTTCGTGCTCGAGGGCCTCGAGATGAATGCCCTCAACGGCGGGCCGATGTATCAGTTCAACCCGGCCATCTCGTTGTTCGTGCGGGCCGACACGCAAGAGCGCATCGACTTTCTCTGGGATTCCCTGATCGCCGACGGTGGTGCGCCGAGCCGGTGCGGATGGCTCGTCGACAAGTTCGGCCTGTCGTGGCAGATCGTTCCTGCCGCCCTCGACGAGGGCTTGTCCGACCCTCGGCCCGGAGTCGCGGGACGCGTCATGGAAGCCATGATGAAGATGGACAAGCTGGATGTCGCGCTGCTGAAGGCCGCCCGCGAAGGCTGAGCGACTGGAGCGCACTGTGGCCCCCGAACGCATCGCGCGCGGGGGCCACACTCGTTCTCAGGCGCTGAAGATCAGGGGTGCGTGAAGGCGCTCGCCTGCGCGGCGCGCACGGCGTCGTCGCCCTGTTCGGCGGCCGAACCACTCGGAGCGGCGCCCTTGTCGGCGGCACCCGGGCCGTCGACGTCCTCGGCCGCGTTGTCGCCCGTTCCCGAACGGTGTTCGGGGGAGTCGGCCTCGTCGGCGGCGTCGAGGTCGGACGCGACATCCGAGTCGGTCTGTGCCGTTGCGGCGTCGTCGTCAGCGGTGTCGGCGTCGTCAGCGACCGTGTCGCCGCCCGAGCTCAGGCCGTCCTCGGCGGGAAGGGAGTCGTCGTCGACGTGGCTGAGCGCCGTGCCGTCAGGAGCGACGCCGCCGATCGAGCTGTCGCTGTCGTCTTCACCGGGAACGTGGGACTGGACGCCGGGCGTCGATCCGTCTGTCGTGCTCATGTGATTCCTCCATACCGTGTCGAAGCGGCACGTTGGTCGGCCGCACCACACAATCCAACGACATGACCGACGGGCGCGACAGGGGATGGCGTGGGACCGCGTTCGCGCGTAGGGTGCCGCGGTGCCGTGCCGTGCCGTGCGGTGCTGTGCCGTGCGGTGAGGTGCCGTGGTTCGCTGTGCCGCAGTCTGCCGTGGCGGCCGCGGGATGTCGGGGGTGCTCAGTAGGCTCGACACATGCGCATCCTGCACACCTCCGACTGGCATATCGGCCGCACGTTCCACGGCCATGCCACCGTCGAGGCGCTGCACGACGTGTTGCAGTCGTTGGCCCAGGTCGTGCGCGACGAGCGGGTCGACGTCGTCATCGTCGCCGGCGACATCTTCGATTCCGCGATGCCGTCGGGCGAGCATTTCCGTGTGCTCACGGCGGCGCTCACGGCTCTCCGCGAGGCCGGTGCCGTGGTCGTCGCCACGAGTGGCAATCACGATTCGGCGGCGCGACTCGGGTTTCAGGCCAGTTTCGCGCGGCTCGCCGGCATCCACGTGCTCACCGATCCCGAGCGTGTGCTCGAACCCGTCACGGTCGACGGCGTGCACATCTACGGCATCCCCTATCTCGAGCCGTCGCTCGTGCGCCATCTCTTTCCCGGCGAGACCCTGCGGCGGCACAACGACGTCCTGGCGCGCGTCATGCAGCGCATCCGCGACGATGCGGCTTCGCGCGGGGGCCGCTACGTCGTCGTCTCGCACAGTTTCGTCGGCGCGGTCGGCGCCCCCGACGAGGCATCGGATGTCGAGAGGGACATCACCGCCGGTGGGCTCGACATCGTGTCGCTCGATGTCTTCGACGGTCCCGATTACGTGGCGCTCGGGCACATTCACGGCCGGGCGGTTCTCGCCGAACGTATCCGCTATTCGGGGGCGCCCCTGCACTATTCGTTCTCCGAGGCGGGCAAGCCGCGGGGGGTCTGGATCGTCGACCTCGACGACGGCTTCCGGGGTGCCCGCTGGGTCGACCTTCCCATCCCGCGCCGGCTGTCGGTGCTGACGGGCACGATCGACGAGCTGCTCACGCTCGACCGGTTCGCGACTGCCGAAGAAGACTGGGTGTCGGCCATCCTCACCGACGACGTGCGGC
This sequence comes from Okibacterium fritillariae, assembly GCF_900167575.1. Classification (GTDB taxonomy): domain Bacteria; phylum Actinomycetota; class Actinomycetes; order Actinomycetales; family Microbacteriaceae; genus Okibacterium; species Okibacterium fritillariae. The sequence goes on along the minus strand of NZ_FUZP01000001.1, from coordinate 1,942,637 downwards.
CGCTCGACGCCATGGCCCGCCTGCGCGCGCGCTTCCCCTGGTGCGCCACGCTCGAGCACCGGCCGGCCACCGTCGCGCCCGCATCGACCGAGAGCTATGCGGCGCGCATCGCCCAGAAGAGCGACCTCGACATCGTCGACGGTTTCCTCGGCCACGTGCGCAACGGTCAGGCGCTCACCGACGCCGAGCGCGACCTCGTGCTCGATGCGCTCGGCGAGCTCGACGCCGACGGGGTGGCGTCATGAAGATCAACGCGCTCACCTTTGCGGGAATCGGGCCGTACAAGGCCGAGCAACACATCGACTTCGACGCGCTCGAAGACGACGGGATCTACCTCATCTCGGGCAAGACGGGTGCGGGCAAGTCGACCATCCTCGACGCGATCTGCTTCGCGCTCTACAACGCCGTGCCGCGTTTCGACGGCGGCCCGAGCCAGACCCGTCTGCGCAGTGACTACTGCGCCCCCGAGGATCCTTCGTTCGTCACGCTCGAGTTCTCGGTGCACGGCGACCGCTACCGGGTGACGCGCACGCCCGAATACGTGCGGCCGGCGAAGCGCGGCGGCGGGCTGACCACGCAGAAGCAGACGGCCGTGCTCGAGCGTCTCGAGGCCGGCGAGTGGCGGGGCATCGCGGCCCGGCCGGTCGACGTGTTCCCCGAGATCGACCGCATCGTCGGTCTGAACAAAGATCAGTTCTTGCAGGTCATCCTGCTCGCGCAGAACCGTTTCCAAGAGTTCCTCCTCGCGAAGAACGACGACCGCCTGCAGGTGTTGCGCAGCCTCTTCGGCACGCGCCGCTTCGGCGACCTCGAGCAGAACCTCGCCGACCGCCGGGCCGCGCTGAAGGGCGAGGTCGAGGCGCTCGGCGACACCCTGCGGCGCCTCGCCGATCGGGCCGTCGCCACGGCCACCTTCGAGGATGACGCGGTCGAGGATGACACGGCCGAGGTGGATGACACCGACAACGTGAAGGACCTGATCCACGTGAATGGCGCGGCCGAGATCCCGCCCGCGGAACCACTCTCCGCTCCGGCCGAGCCCGACAGCGAGTGGTTCGATCGGGCCGCCCGGTCTCTCGCTCCGCGGGTCGCGTCTGCCCGTGCGGCGCTCGATCAGGCGACACGAGAGCTGGATGAGGCCGAGGGACGCGTCTCTGACGCTAAAGACCTTGCGCGGCGGCAGACTCGGCGAGCCGACGCCGCGGCGACGCTCGAACGGCTCGGCGAACAGGCGGCCGACATCGTCACGCTCCGGGCGCGGCTTGCGGCTCACGCGCGGGCGCACGCGTTGTGGTCCCTTCTCGATGGTGTCGACAGCGCCGATGCCGATGTCTCCCGCGCACGCGTCCGGCTCGCCGACGCCACCGAGGCGCTTCTCGCCGACGCGGGCGCCGCCGAGGCACTCGACGACGGGGCCCGGGGCGACGGGGCCCGGGGCGACGGGGCCCGGGGCGACGAGGTCCTGAACGTCGGGGCCCTCAATGCCGAGGCACTGGACCACGAGGCTGTGAACGTGACGGCGCGGGTCGCTGAGGCGCCGGCCGTCGCGGCCGTCGGTGTGCTGACGGCCGAGCGCGTGGGCAGGCTCGTCGACGAACTGAACCGCACGCTGGGCGAGATGTCCGAGGCGCTGCGCGATGAGGAACGGGCCGTGACGCTGGCCGCCGAGCTCGCCACCGCCGAGGAGCGCTTGCACGACATCGACGCTCGTGCCAGCGAACTGCGCGCGCGACTCGACGTGTTGCCGGAAATGCAGCACGATCTCCGGACCCAGCGAGATGCGGCGCGCCTCACCGCCGCTCGGCGGGACGATCTTTCCGCGAGCGTCGACGACCTCGCTCGCAAGCTGGAGGCGGCCCGGGCTGGTGAGCGAGCCGAACAGGCCGCCGCCGGGGCGTTGCGCGCCGAGGCGGACGCAGTGTCGGAGCACGCGCGAGTCGCGGGCGAGCTGAGCGACCTGTTCTCGCGCCGCCTGAACGGTGACGCCGCGCACCTCGCTGCGCAGCTCGAACCGGGCGAACCGTGCGCGGTCTGCGGATCGCGCGAACACCCGCAGCCCGCCGTCGCCGACGGCGAAGCCGTCACCGACGAGGCGCTGGACGAGGGCCGGGCCCGCGTCGAACGCGCCGACCAGAAATCAAAGAAAGCCGCTGACCGCCGCCGGGCCGCCGATGACGAGGTCGCGGCGCTGAAGATCGCATCGGCGGGGCGCACGCCCGACGAACTGAGCCAGGATCTCGACGGCGAGACCGCAGCACTCAAAGCCGCGGAAGCCGCTCGGGCAGAGGCGGCGAAACTCGACCGAGACATCGAACGCCTCGACACGGAGCACACCGACGCGGCAGCCGCCTCCGAACAGCTGCACCTCGAGCGGGCTGTCGTCGCCGACACGCTGGCCGGCCTGAAGAGCCGCCTCGCCGAGGCACGTGACCGCGTCACCAGCCAGCGCGGCAGCTTCGACACGGTGGCCGAGCGCGCCGGGAGCATCCGGCAGACCGTCTCCGTCGCCGCACGCTTCCTCACGGCCGCCGAAAGTGCCGAGGGTGCAGAACAGGCACTCGAACAGGCCCGCGCCGCCGTGGCACGGGCCCTCGCCGACAGTGACTTCTCCTCACTCGACGAGCTGCGGGCCGCGCACCTCGAGCCGGGGGAGCAGGCCGCGCACGCGGCGACGGTGCGCCAGCACGACGCCGGCCTCGCCGCCGCCGAAGCGACCCTCGCCGAACCCGAGCTGCAGGGGGTGCCCGCGGAGCCGGTCGATGTCGGCATCGTCAGCGAGGAACGGGACCGGGCGCGCGAACGCGTGGCTCACGCATCCGATGTGCACGCCGCGATGCGGGAAAGGCAGCGCACGCTCGACGCCATCGTCGCCGAAGCGACCGCCACGCTGCACACCGGGGGCGAGCAGCTCGCCGCCTACAACACCATCAGGGGCCTGGCCAACGCCGTCGAGGGCAAAGAGCCGAACGACAAGCGCATGCACCTCGAGGCGTATGTGCTCGCCGCTGAACTCGAAGAGATCATCGCCGCCGCCAACGCTCGGCTGCACACCATGACGAGCGGGCGGTTCCGGCTGGAACACGACGACTCGCGCGCCTACCGCGGCGCATCGTCCGGGCTCGGGCTCGCCATCCGCGACGAATACACGGGACGGGCGCGGGCCACGGCATCGCTGTCGGGCGGCGAGACGTTCCTCGCCTCGCTCGCCCTCGCACTCGGGCTCGCCGAGATCGTGACCAGCCGCGCGGGCGGCATCACCCTCGAAACGCTCTTCGTCGACGAAGGGTTCGGCTCACTCGACCGAGAAACGCTCGACATCACGCTGTCCACCCTCGACAGCCTGCGCACGGGCGGGCGCACCGTCGGCCTCATCTCCCACGTCGACGCCATGAAAGAACAAATCCCCTCGCGCCTGCGCATCACCTCCGGACCCACGGGCGCCAGCACCGTGCGGCAAGACGCCGTCATCAGCCCCCTCGACAGTGTGGCCGGCCCGACACCCGCCGAGCGCAAGACAGCCGGGGCCTGACCCGCCACGAAACGCAAGAACCGCAGAGGCCGGGGCCCCTGCGGTTCTCGAAAAATGCGGAAGAGACTTAGTCGGACTTGCTCTTCGACGCGGCCTTCGACTTCTTCTCGGTGCGCTTCTCTTTCAGAGTCTTCGCGGCGGCCGTCTTGGCGCCGGTCTTCTTGGGGGACTTGTCGGCCATGGTGGACCTCTCCGTAGCGGAGCCAGAAAGGCTCGTCCCGCCAAGAATACGCGTAAACGCGCCCCTAGGCTGGATCCTGGGCCGGAATGTGCTCGATCTCCTCCACACGCGCCCGCGGCATCAACACACCCGCCACGACCGTCGCCACGGCACACACCAGCACCGCGACGAACACGGCACCCGACGCCGACTCCACAACCGACGGCACATTGTCCCCATTCGGCGTGGCCGCGAAGATCGCGTTCGCGATGGCACCGAAGATCGCCACACCCACGGCGCTGCCGATCGAACGGGCGAACATGTTCGTTCCCGTCACCACACCGCGCTCGTTCCACGGCACGCTCGACTGCGCGGCGATCAACGACGGCGTCGCGACGAGCCCGAGACCCAAACCGACGACGAAGCATCCGATCGCCGTGACGATCAGGTTCGGCGCGCCCGCGAAAGCGACGAGCACCGCGGCTCCCGCTACCGCGAAGACCATGCCGATGAGCACCGTGCGCCGGAACCCGATGCGCAGATACAGCCGACCGGACAGCGACGCCGAGATAGGCCATCCAATCGTCAACGCGGCGAGAGCCAGACCCGAGATCAGCGGCGAGACGCCGATCGACCCCTCAAGGTAGGTCGGCACATAGGAGGTGAGGCCGATGAGAATCGCGCCCACCCCGAGCGACACGAACGTGGTCGTGAGCAGCAGGCGGCGGGAGAACACCCAGAGCGGCAGGATCGGCTCGGCGGCGCGACGCTCGACCAGCACGAAGGCGACGAGCAACACGGCCCCGAGGCTGAACGCGGCGAGGCTCTGCGGCGAGTTCCACGCCCACGCCTGGCCGCCCTCGAGCACCGCGAGGATGACGGCGCTGAGGCCGAACGTCAAGAGCACGGCGCCGGCGTAGTCGACGCGGTGACGACGACGTTCGATGTTCTCGTGGAAGTGACGCCACAGCATCCACCCGGCGATGAGGCACAGCGGCACGTTGACGAAGAAGATCCAGCGCCACGACACGAACTCGCTGAAGACGCCGCCGAGCGTGGGGCCGACGACCGACGAGATGGCCCACACGCTCGCGAGGTAGCCCTGCGTCTTGGCGCGTTCGGCGACCGTGTAGATGTCGCCCGCGATGGTGATGGCCATGGGCTGCACGGCCCCGGCGCCGAGGCCCTGTACGGCGCGGAACGCGATGAGGGCGGGCATGCTCCAGGCGAAACCGCACAGGATCGAGCCGAGCAGGAAGAGCCCGACGCCGATGAGGATGAGGGGTTTGCGGCCCACCGTGTCGGCTAGCTTGGCATAGAGCGGCACGCTGACCGCCTGCGCCAAGAGGTAGATCGAGAACAGCCAGGGAAAGAGTGCGAAGCCGCCGAGATCGCCCACGATGGACGGCACCGCGGTCGCGAGGATGGTCGAATCGATGGCGACGAGACCCGTGCTCAGCATGAGGGCGATGAGGATGGGGCCGCGCTCCGACCGGAAGCCCACGCCCGAACGATCAACGGTGTGCGTCATGAAACTCCTCGGGTAGTGGACCGGCGACAACCTTTCTCGCAACATGCCGGAGCACACGGTTCATTCCCGTTCGGGGAAAACCCGTGCGCTCGAAGCACCGTCACGAGAAGTTAATCCGGATGTCGGCGGAATAGAGCACACTGGAGAGAACGTTGACCATCCCTGACCGGTGTCCCACTGCCCCAGGCGGCGGAACGACGTTCGATTCTCCGCGAAGCTGCGCCCACGCCGGCTTCCCGAGCCGCGTGACGCGGCCCACCCCTCACCGTGAACACTCCGTGACACGCCGTTGACAGGAAAACACACATGACCGAACGCACACTCTCGTCCGAGAGCGGCGCGACGCCCGAAAACGGCCCCGCCTCGAGCGCCCCTGATCTCACCGCCGGCCAGGCCGGTTCGGCACCGGCCCCCGCCGGCCCCACCGACGCCGCCCGCGCCTCGGCCTCCCGCTCGTCGAACACCGACGATGCCGCCACCCAGGCCCGCAACCGCGTCGTCATCGGCGTGCTCATCGTCTCGGCCTTCGTCGTCATCTTGAACGAGACCATCATGGGCGTCGCGCTGCCGACGCTCGACCGCGACCTCGGCATCCCCGTCTCGACCGGCCAGTGGCTCACGACCGGGTTCATGCTCACCATGGCCGTCGTCATCCCGATCACCGGCTTCCTGCTGCAGCGCTTCAACACGCGGCCCGTCTTCATCGCCGCCATGACGCTCTTCAGCATCGGCACGCTCATCGCCGCCATGGCCCCCGGCTTCGAGATCTTGCTCGCCGGCCGCATCGTGCAGGCCACGGGCACGGCGATCATGATGCCGCTGCTCATGACCACCGTCATGACCATCGTGCCGCCCGCGTCGCGCGGCCGCATGATGGGCAACATCTCGATCGTCATCTCGGTGGCCCCCGCCGTCGGTCCCACGATCTCGGGCATCATCCTCAACACGCTCAGCTGGCGGTGGATGTTCATCATCGTGCTGCCCATCGCCGTCGCCGCCCTCATCATCGGTTCGCTGCTCATCAAGAACGTGACCACCCCGCGCAAGATGCCCCTCGACGTGCTCTCGGTCGTCCTGTCGGCCTTCGCGTTCGGTGGGCTCGTCTACGGCCTCAACGCCCTCGGCGAGGGTGCCAACGCCGAGGCCGCAGAGGGCGGTTCCGCCAGCGCCATGCCGTCGTGGCTGCCGCTCGTCGTCGGCATCGTGGCGCTCGGCCTCTTCATCTGGCGCCAGATCGCGCTGCAGAAGAAGGATGACGCGCTGCTCGACCTGCGCACGTTCCGCTCGAAGAACTTCACCATCTCGATCATCCTCATGGCCGTCAGCATGATGGCGATGTTCGGCAGCATCATCGTGCTGCCCATCTACCTGCAGAGCGTTCTGCAGCTCGAGCCGCTCGAGACCGGTCTGCTGCTCCTGCCCGGTGGCCTCGTGATGGGTATCGCGAGCCCGTTCGTCGGTCGCCTGTACGACAAGTTCGGCCCCACGCCGCTCATCGTGCCGGCTTCGGCGCTCGTGAGCCTCGTGTTCTGGGGGCTCAGCATGGCCACCGAGACCACGCCGTTCTTCCTGATCCTGAGCGCGCACATCGCGTTGAGCATCGGCCTCGCGTTCCTCTTCACGCCGCTGCTCACATCGGCGCTCGGCTCGGTGCGCCCGCAGCTCTACTCGCACGCCAGCGCGATCGTCGGCACGGTGCAGCAGCTCGCCGGTGGCGCCGGAACGGTGCTCTTCATCGGCATGATGACGGCGCAGACCATCGCGCTGTCGACCGCCGGGGCCTCCGAGGTCGTCGCCGGGGCCGGCGGAGCGCGTGCCGCGTTCCTCACGGGCGCGATCATCTCGCTGTTCGCCGTCGCCGCCGCGTTCTTCGTGCGCAAGCCCGCCGACGTGATCGGTGATGACAAGCCGGTCATGCACTAAGCGACCAGTCACGAGAAGGGGGTCATCGCCAGAACGGCGGTGGCCCCCTTCTCGTTGCGCGGACGTGAGCCAGAGCGCCTCAGGGCCAGAGCCGCTCCGTGTGGAACGCGTGGGCGCCGGTTGCGGCGGCCGTCTCGCCCGCCGAACGATAGCGCAGGCGCAGGTGCGAGCGGTCCCGCGACGCCTGCCAGAATTCGATCGTCTCGGGCACGACCTTGTAGATCGTCCAGGTGGGCGAGACCAGGTCGGGGTCTTCCTCGATGCGCTGCCGCACCTCGTCGAGGGCGCGGCGCGGCTCGTCGGGGTCGTCGATCACGTCGCTCTGGCGCCCGAGGAATGATTCGGCGCGGCCGCCCGTGCCCCGCGACAGGAAGCTCTGCGCGTTCTCCTCGGCCGAACCCTCGACGACCGGCCCCCGCACGCGCACCTGCCGTCCGCGGGCCGGCCAGTAGAACGTGAGCGCGGCGCGGCCGGCGGCGGCCAGCTGCTGACCCTTGGGGCTCGACGAGCTCGTTCCGAACGACCATCCCTCGGGTGTGGCGTCGCGCAGGATGAGGACGCGAGCGTCGGGGGAACCCTCGGCATCCACGGTCGACAGCGTCATGGCGTTGGGGTCGGCGACACCGGCGTCCACGGCATCCGCGAGCCACTCGGCGAAGAGCGCGAGCGGATCGGCGGGTGCGGCATCGGGATCGAAGGGGGGCGGCGTCGCGCCGAAAACGGTCGCGCGGCCGAGGATCGAGTGGATGTCGGGGCTGTCCGAAGTCGTCATGACCTCACCCTGCCACACCTGCTCGGCGGACCCCAGGGCTGGCGGATTAGAACGACGAGATGCCCTTGCCCACCATCACGACGCCCATGACGAGCAGCAGCACGGCCATGACGGTCGAGTTGTTGTGCACGAGCCAGGCACGCAGTTTCTCGAGCGGGCCGGCCATGCGGCTGGAGGCGACCAGGTAGCCGATGACCGGCACCGCGACCGTGCAGGCCGCGATCACGGTGAAGATGATGATCGCGACGGTCGTGTCTCCCGCGCCGAGGGTTGCGCCGCCGATGGTGACACCCGCCCCCACGCTCATGAGCAGGTTCTTGGGGTTGAGCGCCGAGAGCGCGAAGCCGAGCAGCAACCCGCGCACGGGCGTCATCGAGTCGATGGCGGACATCCACTTCGGAAGGGGAGGCTCGCCGTCACCCGTCGGCCGCGAGCGCCATTGTTTGAGTGCGAGCAGCAGGAGCAGCAGGCCGAGGACGATCTTGATCACGCCGGCGATCGGCTTCGAGGCATCGTCGTCGCTCTCGGGCAGGAGCGAGGACAGCAGCGTGAACGCGATGACGGCGATGACGACGCCGAGAACCCAGCCGAGGAGGAAGCCGACGCTCGTGGTGCGCGCCTTCGGCGACAGCAACATGAGGATCGCGGCGATGATCGGCACCGGGCTGATGGCGATGCCGAGCGCCAGTGGCAGTATCTCGCCGATGACAGATGCCATGGATATCTCCTCGGGGCCGGGTTGGACCTGACGTGTTGTGCACCAGTATGTCGCTGTGCGAGCGCGCGCACTAGATCGAATCTCGGTCGGCCGGGTGCAGGCCCGGAACGCCGCGGATGGGACGGGAAACGAGGATGCTGCCCGACGGCGTGTCGGGCAGCATCCTCGGTCGGTATCGCTGTGAGCGACGGTTAGGAGATCACCTTCCAGGGACCCCATTCCTCGGTGCCGGGGATGTTGTTCTGTGTCCACCACTTGGCCTCGTAGCGCACACCCTTGTAGGTGACGCGGTTGCCGGCGACGTAGACCTTCGCGGCATCCCACGCGTCGGTTGCGGGCGGCGTCGTCGGGGTGGGGGTCGGCGTGGGCGTCGCGGTCGGCGGGACCGTGGGGCTCGGCGTCGGCGTGGGAGTCGGCGTCGGCGTCACCGGGGGATTCGTCGGTGTCGTGCCTCCGACGGGCCCGGCGACCGCCTGGCGCAGCGCGGTCGTGAGCGTCTGGATGAGCGTGCCGTCGCGGTTGCCCGACAACTCCCACCACATGCCGCCGCCGAGCTTGTTCTTGACGATGTAGTCGGCCTTGAGCTTCACGGTCTGCGGGTTGTCGTAGCTCCACCACTGGTTGCCGTCGGATCGCCACGCGGCGCCGATGGTGGCGTCGTAGTGGTCGGTGCCGAGGTTCTTCAGCTTGTCGTAGTCCTCGTTGCCGGCCTCGTAGGTTCCGGGGGCCGCACCCGTCGCGGGGCTCCACGGCTTGCCCGAGGGCACGCCCTGCCAGCCGCGGCCGTAGGTGGCGAGGCCGAGACCCAGCTGAGCGGGTTTGATGCCCTTCGACGTGTAGGCCTTCACGGCCTTGTCCACGCTGTAGCGCTGCGCGGCCGGTCGAGGGTCGGCGGGGTCGTCGTAGAGGTTGCCCTGGTGGCCCGTGAGTGTCGGGTCCCAGGCGCCCCACAGGTCATAGCCCTGGATGTTGCCGTAGTCGAGGTAGGTGAAGTTCTCGGGGTTGTTCCATCCGCCCGCCGTGATGTCGGCCGGATTGGCGGGCAGGAAGGCGCTGAACGTGTAGTGCTTGCCGGTGGTCGAGCCGTAGGCATCCAGCTGGGTGCGGAATTCTTTCAGCAGCAACCGGAAGTTGTTGGCGTCGTTGACGGTGTCGACACCGTTGCCCTCGAGGCCGCTGTACGTTCCCGGCCACTCCCAGTCGATGTCGATGCCGTCGAAGACGCCCGCCGCAGCCCCCGGGCCTCCGCGCCCGTCGATGAGCGGCAGGTTGCCCTTGATGTAGAGGTCGATGCACGAGGACACGAGCTTCTGCCTGGACGCCTGCGTGGCGGCGGCGCGCGAGAAGTTCTTCGACCAGGTCCACCCGCCGAGCGAGATGATGGGTTTGAGCCCCGGGTTCTTGGCCTTCAGCTGTTTGAGCTGGTTGAACGAACCGGCGAGCGGCTGGTCCCACGTGTCGGCCACGCCGGCCACCGAGTTCTGTGCCGTGTAACCCATGCCGAAGTCGGCGTAGGCGTCGCCCGCGCCATCCGAACCGTTGGGGCCGGTGCCCTGCGCCTTATTGGCGATGAAGCAGGTGAGGTTGTTGACGTCGATGTTGCCGAACGAGTAGTTGATCGCGGTGAGGTTGCCGGCGGCGCCCGAGTCTTGCAGCGCCTTGAGCTTGAAGTCGCGGCCGTACACGCCCCACTGGGCGAAATAGCCGACGTTGCGGTATCCGTTGATGGTGCCGTTCGTGGTGGCGGCTTCGGCGGCGGGCGGTGCCGGCAGCGCGAACAGCGTCGAGGTGACGAGGAGGCCGGAGGCGAGCGCCCCCACCGCCCCGAGCACGCGTTTCAGGGTGGAACGTCGAGGTGTCATCGGTAAACCCTTTTCAGGTTGCGGGATGAGGGGTGGATGCGCTGGGGTTCGGCCGCGCATCCGCCCGGGTTGAGATGACGATAGGTGGGCGCGGGCACGGGGCACATGAGGGATTCCCGCACACTCGTCACTAACCGAGATCGAGCGGATGCCTCAGCTACGGGTTTCTACGTAGCCGCCCCGGTGCACGAGCAAACTGAGCTGGGTGCGCGAGTGCACGTCGAGTTTCTGGAAGACGCGGCCGAGGTGTACCTCGACCGTGCGTACCGAGAGGTGCATGCGCCCGGCGATCTCGCGGTTGCTGGCGCCGCCGACGACGAGCCGGGCCACCTCGGCCTCGCGCGCCGTGAGGACGGCGAGCCAGGCCGGTTCGTCGTCCGGGAAAAGGCGCTGCACGGGGGCGAGCGGATGCGCGGTCTCGTCGTGTTCCTCGAGCGCCCGAGCGCTCTCAGACTCCCCGCCCCTTTTAGGCGCCCGGCCCCTCTCAGGCGCCCCGCCCCTTTCAGTCGCCCGGTCGCCGGTATGGAACTCCCGAGTCACGGGTGAAGCGTCGGCCTCGCGCACGAACGTGCCGCCGAAGGGCAGGTGGAGCGGGAGTCGCGACAGAAGGGGGTCACCCGGGTCGGAGACCGGACCGCGACGCTGCGGAATGCTCGGGCCGGGTGCATCGACGGTGTTCCCGATGCCGGTGTTTTCGGGGCCGGTGTGCCCGATGCCCGCTTGCCCGATGCCCGCCTGGCCGATGACGGCCCGCTCGGTGCCGGCCTGCCCGGTCCCGGCCTGCTCGACGATCCAGTGGGCGACCCGCAGGTGCGCCTCGACGAGCGGGGTGGCGCTGCCGCGCGTGCCCCCGTCGCGGCCCGCTTCTCGGTCGAGCGGTGACAGAGACAGGATGCTGTCGGCGAGCGCGTGCGACGCATCCCGGGCGCCCGCGGCACCCCGATTCAGCAGCGCCGCGAACGCGTCGACCAGCGAGATGCCCGCCGCGACCGTCGGGTCTGCCGACCCCGTCGCGGATGCGGACCAGGCAGCCTCGTTCGCGGCGACAACACCGCACGCAGCCAGCCAGACGCAGACGCCCGCCACGATGTCGTTGGCCGGGGCGGCGCTCGCCGCATCCACCGCGCTCATGTCGTCGGCCAGCTCGCGGGCGCGCTCGCCGAATGCCCGCGCGGAGGCCGCATCCCCGCGTTCGGCGTGCAGGGCGGCGGCTGTGGCGAGGCCGAGCACGACGCCGCAGCCAGAACCCGGCGCTCGCCCGCGACCCACGTCGGCCCTCCAGCGGGCCTCGAGGCGGTCGAGGTCGGCGTGCGGCACGTGTCCGTCGGCCGCGGCGACCGAGAAGATGAAGGCGGCGAGCGCGGATGCCTCGAGCATGACGTCGCCCGACCGCAGAACCGCGCCCAGCCACTCGCGCGCCTCGCGGGCGTGCCCCGAGTGCAGCGCCGAGAGCCCGGCTCGCAGCTGCGCGATGGTGCGCAGGCGTCCGGGTTCGGATTGGCTGGCGGCCTCGCGCGCGACGCGGTAGGCGAAGACGCTGTCGCCGCGGCGCAGGGCCTGGCGGCTGAGGCCGAGCAGGCGTGGGACGACATCGGGCAGTCCGCCGAGGGCGGCGAGGGAGCGATGCCAGGCGGCCTCGTGCGGGGAGGAGTCGGCGAGCGCCGCCGAGAGTCGCGTGTGGGCGTCGGTGCGTTCTGCGACGGTCGCGGTGGCGTGGGCCACGATCCGCACTCGAGGATCGCTCAGGCGGTAGCGGCGGGAGACGAACGAGATCAGGCCGTCGATGGACCCGTCGACGAGTTCGTCGAGCGTCAGTCCGCTGGCCGCGGCGAGCACGTCTGTCCGGTCCACGATCGCGACGCCGGCGATGAGCAGGGCCCGGCGGTGGGCGGGCGGGAGGTTGTCGAGACGGGGCGCCAGGCGGTCGATCAGGGTGTGTGCCGCGGGCAGGGGGTCGGGGAGGGGCGCGTGGCCGGCGCGTTGCGCGGGTGTGAGAAGTGGCCAGATTGCGTCGCCGTCATCCGAGGCATCGTCACCGAGCGCATATCGCACACAGGACCGCACCCAGGCCGTTTCGGCATCGCTCGCCATCTGAGCCCCGATCGTGTCGTGAACCCGGTGCCCGCCACCGTTCCCGGTATGTTACCCATCCTTACAAACCCGTGTCACCCATTCGGGGGAAGCGTGTTGCAAACGAAACATCCGGCGCGTTCGACGTCACGAGCCCGCACAGCGATGGCGTGAGCGCCGGCGCCGGCTACGGCTACGGCTACGGCTACGACTACGGCAACGGTGGCGGCGAGGGCACCGGCGACTGCCCTCGGGGTGCGGCGATCAGCGCGCGGTCACCTCGGCGCTGAAATCCCGCTCGACAGTGCGCACCTCGACCTCGCTGAGCACCCCGTCCTCGACGGTCACAATCATCAGGGTGCACCGCGGCTGCCGACGACGATCGGTGGGCGACCCGGGGTTCAACAGCCGCATGCCGCGCGGCGACACGGAGTCCCAGGGGATATGGCTGTGCCCGAAGATGAGCACATCGACATCGGGGAACGCGACATCCGCTCGCTTCTCGCGCCCCGTCGCCGCCCCCGTCTCGTGGATGACCGCGAATCGAAGCTCGTCGAGCTCGAAGCGCGCCACCTCGGGCAACCGTTCGCGCAGCTCGCCGTGGTCGTTGTTGCCATACACGCCGACAAAGCGCGGCGAGAGGTGTTCGAGCACGTCGAGGGTTGCGACATCCACCCAGTCGCCGGCGTGCACGACGAGGTCGACCTCGGCGATCGCCTCGACGACGGCGCGCGGCAACCGCGGGGCCCGGGCCGGAATATGCGTGTCGCTGATGAGCAGGAGCGTGTGGCGCGTCATCCCTTGCGCCCCTGCGTGGCGATGCCCTCGACGAAGTAGCGCTGCCCGAACGAGAAGATGATGAGCATCGGCAGAGTGATGAGCAGAGCCGCAACCATCACGTATTGGTAGTCGCCCTGGCCGCCGTTCGTCGGCGAGTACTTGGTCATGGCATAGGCGAGCCCGAGGGGTGCCGTGAACTGCTCGACCGAGCCCGCGTTGAGGTAGATGAGCGCGGCCTGCAGATTGTTCCACGACGCCTGGAACTCGAAGATGAACACGATGATGAACGACGGGATGCTGAGGGGCATGGCGATGCGTGTGAACAGCTGCCAATTCGACGCCCCGTCGAGCCGGGCGGCCTCGAACAGCTCACGCGGCAGGCCCAAGTAGAACTGCCGCTGCAGGAAGATGTAGAACGCCGACCCGAACAGGTTCATGCCGAAGAGCGGCACCCACGTGCCGATGAGGCCGAGCTCCTTCCAGATGAGGTACTGGGGGATCATCGTGACGGCGCCCGGCAGCATCATGGTGGCGAGCACCAGGCCGAAGAGCAGGCCGCGGCCCGGAAAGCGGAAATAGGCGAAACCGAACGCCACGACCGAGCTCGAGAGGGCGACGAGGCCCGCGGCGAGCAGCGCGATGATGAGCGAGTTGCCGAGCCAGTTGAGCAGCGGCAGCTGGTTCCACACCTCGGCGTAGTTGTCGAACGTGAGGGTTTTGGGAATGAGCGCGTTATCGAAGACTTCGCCGCGCGGCTTGAGGCTGGCCGCGAGAAGCCACACGAACGGGTAGAGGAACAGCAGCGCGAAGATGACGAGCACGGCTCCGAGCAGCAGGCGGCCGACGAGGGTCTGCGGGCCGCTGCGGCGGGGGCCGGTCAGGCGAGGGCGGCGACGATGACGGTCGTTTCGGGATGTCTCGGGCCCGGCGTTCTGGGCGAGTGCGGGATCGGCGAGCGCACCGGCGGCGAGCTTGGCGGCATCCGAACTGGGCTGGGTGACGCTCATCAGCGGTCATCTCCCTCGTAATAGACGAATCGGTTGCCGAATTTCACCTGCACGAGCGTGATGAGCAGGATGATGACGAACAGCAGCCAGGCCATGGCGGCGGCGAATCCGAAGTTGAACTGGCGGAACGCCTGCTGGAACAGGTAGACGGCGTAGAAGAGCGACGATTCGGGCGACGAGCTCGACTGGTCGCGCCAGAACAGCAGGTACGCCTGGTCGAAGACCTGGAACGCGGCGATCGTCAGCACGATGACGTTGAAGAAGATGGCGCCCGAGATCATGGGCATCGTGATGCGGAAGAACGTTCGGATGGGGCCGGCGCCGTCGAGCGAGGCCACCTCATAGAGTTCGCGCGGCACGTTCTTCAGCGCCGCGAGGAAGATGACCATGGTTCCGGCCACGCCCCACAGTGTCATGATCACGATCGACGGCTTGACCCAGGCGGGGTCGATGAGCCACTGCGGCCCCTCGATGCCGAAGATGCCGAGGAACTGGTTGATCGCTCCCGTGTTGCCGTTCAGCAGGAGGAGGAACACGGCGGCCGTCGCCACGGTGGGCGTCATCTTGGGCAGGTAGTAGAGGGTGCGGAAGAACCCCGCGCCCCGGCCGACCTTGTCGAGCAGCAGGGCGAGCACGAGCGCGAAGGCGATCTCGAGCGGAACCGCCATGACGGCGTAGAAGAGCGTGTTGGCGAGTGAGACACCCACCTTGGGGTCGGAGAAGAGGGCCTGGTAGTTCGCGAAGCCCACGGGCGTGGAGGTGTTGGCCGCCAGGTTGTAGCGGCTGAACGAGATGACCAGGCTGTAGGCCATGGCGCCGACCGTGAAGATGAGGAAGCCGATCACCCAGGGGGCGATGAACAGGTAACCTGAGAGGGCTTCGCGCCGGTCGTAGCGATCGCGATGCGGTTTCGGTTTCTTGGCCGTGCGGCGTCCGCCGGGGCGACCGGGGGTGCTCGGCGAGGCGCTCTCACCGTCCGGGCCGGTCGGATCGTCGCCGGTCGGGTTGGTCTTCGGTGTGACGACCGTCATGGGTTCTCCTGGGTGTGCTGTGGCGGCGCACGGGCGCCAATGCCGTTCCACCGAATGTAGAAGCGCTTCTCCTCCCCGACAAGGGAGTGATTCTCGCGGGAAGACGATCTACACTGTTGCTCCCCAACGGGGGACACGCCCGCTCCCGAACGGGTGACACGGCCGCACGACCGCTCATATTCCGGACACGTCGCCTTCACCTTTCGGTCGTCTATGCGCAACCTGTGAGCCCGAGAGTGCGAACACGGGCCGAAGCGCAGCCGCTCCGGCCGGTCATCCACCGCGCGCCCGACGCCCGGATTCTCGTTCGTTCCCACTCGCCCCGGGGGAGTCATGGCGCCAGGCGCTCGCATCGTATTCACGTCGTTCGCCGCACGCACCGACCCCATGCTCGCTGCCTGGTCGAGGTTCCAATCAGAACTCGACGGCGTGGATGCTCGGGCCCCGCGCTCCGGCGACGCCCCCGAGTCGCTCGGCACGACGACTGCGCGGGGGATGTCGCAGCCCGACGCCCGTGCGCAGCTCGACGCCCGTGCGCAGCTCGACCCCCGCAGTCAGCTCGACGCACGCGCCCCGCTCGACGCACGCAGTCAGGCCGACGCCCGGACGAAGGCTGCCCGCGCGCTCGCCGAACCCGCCGTCGTCTGGCGCCTCCTCGCCCCCAACAACCGCGAGCTTGCCCGCAGCGCCCACCTCTATCGCACCATCGCCGACGCCGAACGTCACGCGGTGCAGCTGCAGAACACCGCCGATGACCTCGACGTGACGCTCGTGCTCGGCCCGCGTCCCGGCATGCGCGGCTGGGTGGCCGCCTCCCGCGGGGTCGTCGTGCTGACCTGCGGCCGGTGGTACGGGGGAGCGGCCGCCAACAGCGAATCCGCGGCCGCCGCCGTGCAGCTCATCGCCACGGCCGCGATCGCGCGCTCACCCGGCTCCGCCGCGGCCACCCTCGTCGGATCTGCCTAGTCGTGTTGCTGTCGGGGCGCTGGAAGCTGGGGGAGTTGCTCGGAACGGGCGGCTCGGCATCCGTGTATGCCGCGACCGACCAGACCGGCACCGATCAGGCGGGCACAGATCAGGCCGGCACCGACCAGGCCGGCACCGACCAAGCCAGCCGCGCGGAGAACGGCGGCGCTGCGTCACCGAACTTCGCACCCCGCGTAGCGCTCAAAGTGCTGCACCCGCGCTTGTCGGCCGACGAGGCGCTGAGGGAGGCGTTCTTCGCCGAGGCCCGCGCGACCGAGGGGCTCAGCCACCCGGGAGTGGTGTCGGCCATCGCCACGGGCGTGCACCGGTCGGACGACGAGGAGCGCGCCTGGATCGCCTTCCCCTTCCGCGAGGGACGCTCACTCGTCGAGACGGTGAACGAAGACGGACCCTTCACGGTGCCCGACGCGCTGGCGCTCGCCGCCGACCTCGCCCGCGCCACGGCCGCCGTGCACGCCACCGGACTCGTGCACCGCGACATCTCGCCCGCCAACGTGCTCGTGCACCGCCGCGCCGACGGCACGCTCGACGTGAGCCTGATCGACTTCGGCCTCGCTGACGCCCCGGGCAGACCCTCGACCGGCAGCGACGTGCTGCGCTCCAGCGCCGACCCGGATGCCCCGCACGGCGTCCTGGGCAACGCCGAGTACGTCTCGCCCGAACAATCCATCGCCGCCCCCGTCGACGAACGCGGTGACGTCTACCAGCTGTCGGCCGTGCTCTTCTTCGCCCTCCTCGGACACGCCCCCTACGTCAGGCCCACCCCCGAACGCACCATGGCGGCCCATCGGGAGGCGCTCCCGCCCGTGCCGTCGGCCGAGAACTCCCGCATCCCCGGCGAGGTCGACCGCGTCGTCGTGCGCGGCCTGGCCAAACACCCCGACGACCGGTGGCAGAGTGCGGAGGCTTTCGCCGAGGCCCTCGAGCGCATCCGCGTGCGGCGCGGCTGGGCGGGCGCACCGGGTGCACAGAGTGCACAGAGTGCACGAAGTGCACCGGGTGCAGCGGATTCCTCGGTCACGAAGCGATTGCCGGGCGCGGCGGCTGGTCTCGGCGGCGCGGTCGCCGGCGCCGCTGCCACGACGACCGCCTTCCGAACGCCCGCCCGACCCCTCGACGCCACGGCGGCGGCGGCCGAACCCGACGACACGGGCCGCCCGCTCTGGCCGTGGGTGGCCGGTCTCGTGGTGCTCGCCACCGTCACCGCGATCTGGGTGGGTGCGGCAACGGGGGCGCCGTCGTCCTCGGAGGCGGGGGAGACGCCGGCCCCGAGCGCCACGGCAGCCCCCGCACCCGCGCCGAGTGCGTCGACACCCGCGCCCCTGCCATCCGATCTGTCTGCCCCGGCGCCCGCCGCCACCGCGACCGTCCCCGAACTGGCCGGGGTCTCGCTGGCCGCCGCCGAACGCCTGCTGACGGCCGCCGGGCTTCTTCCCGGAGCGATCTCGCGGCAGGATTCGCCGCTCGCCGCCGACGCTGTGCTCTCGTCGGGATCGCCGTCGGGTGCGGCCGTGCCCGAGGGAACGGCCATCGACCTCGTCGTCGCCTCCGGATCGAACGCCGTGCCGCCCGTCACGGGCCTCACCTCGCAGGCCGCCGTGCAGGCGTTGCAGGCCGCGGGTTTCGCCGTGCGCCTCGACAGCCGCGCCGTCACTTCGCCCGCGCAGGCCGACATCGTGCTCGAGGCGTCGCCGGGCGAGGGGATGCGCGAGACGACGGGCTCGGTCATCCGCCTCATCGTGGGTCACAGCGTGCCAGGGGCGGGCACACAGCCCGGCACCCAACCGGGCACGTCCCCGACGACCCCCGCCAACCCGGGCACCCCCAAGCCGGCGAACCCGCCCGCCACGACGGCTCCGACATCCGGCGCCCAGGCACCACCCCAAAGCGGGGGACGAGGCTGATGTTTCCGGGCCTCACGCGCCTGTTCCTCGTCTCGGGGCAATGGCTCCTTCACCTCTGCGACGCCCGCCGTTCACCGAACGACCGGATCGTGTGCATGCGGCGCGATGCCGGAACACCGAACACCCCCCACCGAAAGTGCTCATGAAACGAGACGACGACTTCGTCACCATCGAAGAGGTGCTGCTGGCCGACGCCCGCACCGACGTGCTGGTGGCCGGCACGCCCAGCAAGGCGTCCGGCCGCCGCTCCCTCGCCACGGCCCTCTCCGGCCCCGACCAGGCGCTCCGCATCGTCGGCTACTCGGCCGGCGCCACGACCGTCGGCATCATGCTGCTCGTGGGCCTCTTCCTGGCCGTGCGCGCCGGCGACGCCCTGCGCGTGGCGGGCCCGTCGTTCCTCGTCGAGCAGGCCTGGTCGCCCGAGACGCAGAAGTTCGGCATGGCGGCCATCCTCTTCGGCACGTTCTCGATCGCGCTCGTGGCCATGGTCATCTCGGTGCCGCTCGCACTCGGAACCGCCCTGCTGATCTCCGAGATCGTGCCGCCCAAGGTGCGCCAGTTCCTCGTCACGATGGTCGACCTGATGGCCGCCGTGCCGAGTGTCGTCTTCGGGCTGTGGGGCGCCTTTTTCTTGCAGGCCGCGATCATCCCGGTCTCGCAGTGGATCTCGACCTACCTCGCGTTCATCCCGATCTTCCGCGTGGATGACGCGTCGGGCACCACTCTCACCGAACCGGCCGCGTTCACGGGTTCGGCGTTCATCGCCGGCATCGTGGTGGCGTTCATGGTGGTGCCCACTCAGACGTCGGTGATGCGTGAAGCTTTCTCGCAGGCACCGCCGGGGGAGCGCGAAGGTGCATTCGCGCTCGGTTCCACCCGCTGGGGGATGATCAAGGCCGTCGTCCTGCCCTTCGGGCGGGGCGGCATGATCGGTGGCACGATGCTCGGCCTCGGCCGCGCGCTCGGCGAAACGATCGCGGTGTACATGATCATCTCCCCGGTGTTCACCATCAACTGGGAGGTGTTGAAGACGGGCACCAACTCGGTGTCGGCCCTCATCGCCCTGCGCTACGGCGAGTCGAGCGAGTTCGGACTGTCGGCACTCATGGCTGCGGGTCTCGTGCTGTTCCTCATCACGCTCGTCATCAACTTCACGGCGTCGTCGATCGTCGCCCGGTCGCGCTCCGGCGCAGAGACGAGCTGATCGTGAGCGATCTTCTGACCAGACCCTCGGATGTCGCAGCCGACGACGAGGGCCGCGACCCGGTCGTCGCGCCCGCCCGCACGTTCATCCCCGATGCCACGGGTGTCGAGATCGGCGAGCGCCGCCGCATCCGCCAGTCCACCATCGACGACAAGTTCAACCTGCTGGGCTCGCTCCTCGCGGGCGGGGCCATCGCGAGCCTGCTCTTCGGCTGGTTCACGCCCATGACGGGTGCGATCGGCTGGGGCGTCGTCGCGTTCCTCGCCTTCATCGGCCTCTACGCCCTGCTCGTCTCGCTGCGCGCCGACCGTCAGCAGGTGCGCGACCGCGTCATGACCACGCTGCTCTACAGCGCGGGCATCACGCTCTTCGCGGTGCTGGTGTTCATCGCCGTCTACACGCTGGCGCGCGGCAGCGAGGCCCTGCCCCACCTCAACTTCTTCACGCAGACCATGGAGCTCGCCGGGCCGCTCGATCCGCTGAGCATGGGTGGCATCATCCACGCCATCGTCGGCACGCTCATCCAGATCAGCATCGCGCTGGCCATCACGGTGCCGCTCGGCGTGACCACGGCCGTGTTCCTCAACGAGGTCGGCGGGCCGTTCGCCCGGTTCGTGCGCACCATCGCCGACGCCATGACGGCCCTGCCCTCGATCGTCGCGGGCCTCTTCGTCTATGCCGCCATCATCACCCTGATCACGCACCAGCGCTCGGGTTTCGCCGCGTCGCTCGCCATCACCGTCATGATGCTGCCCATCGTCATCCGCGCCTCGGATGTCGTGCTGCGCCTCGTCGCGGGCAACCTCCGTGAGGCGTCCTACGCTCTTGGCGCGTCGCGCGTGCGCACCATCTGGCACGTCGTGCTGCCGACCGCGAAGTCCGGACTCGTCACGGCCGTCATCCTCGGCACCGCCCGCGGCATCGGCGAGACCTCGCCCGTGCTGCTGACGTCGGGCGTCACGGCCGTCATGAACACGAACCCCTTCGAGGGCCCGATGATCTCGCTGCCGCTGCAGGTGTTCGACTTCGTGCGTTCGCCCGAGCCCAACATGATCGCGCGCGGCTTCGGCACGGCGGCCGTGCTCATCGTGCTCGTGCTGGCGCTGTTCTTCGTGGCCCGCATCATCGGCGGTCGCGGGCCGGGCGTCTTGACCGACCGGCAGCGACGCGCGGCGGCCGCGGCCTCGGTGCGCGACACGCAGCGCATGGCCCACCAGATGGCCGACCGCGAGATCGAGCAGCGCGCGTCGTCTCCCGTGTACACGTTCGTGCCCGAAATGGCCGACGACACCGAGGATGCCGCGACGCACGAGCGCGCCCACGCGCCCCGCACGTTCGTCAACCCGAACTTCCCGGCGGCCACCCCGGCCGCCGCCCCGCAGAACCCCGAGCTCGACTCCGAGCCGAACCCCGAGCAGAACCCCGAGCAGAAGGAGTCGTCGCTGTGACGCGCTTCACCCGCACCATCCGCATTCTCGTCGCCGGCCTCGCCGCCGCGTTCCTCCTCATCGGGCTGATCGGTGGGCAGGGCGCCGCCCCGGCTCTCGCCGCCTCCTGGACGCCCATCACGGGTTCGGGTTCGACGTGGTCGCAGAACGCCCTCGACCAGTGGCGCAAGAACGTGGCCTCGAACTACAGCATGACCATCAACTACTCGGGCGTCGGCTCGTCGGCCGGCCGCCAGGACTTCATCAACCAGCGCGTCGACTACGCCGTCTCCGAGATCCCGTTCCAGTCGAAGCCCGAGGATGGCTCGGCCCCCGAGAAGCCCACGACCGGGTTCGCCTACATGCCCATCGTGGCCGGCGGAACATCCTTCATGTACAACCTCAAGATCGCGGGCAAGAAGGTCACCAACCTGCGCCTCGGCGGCGAGACCGTCACCAAGATCTTCACGGGCGTCATCACCAACTGGAACGACCCGCAGATCGCGCAGGACAACCCGGGCCTCGCCATGCCGGACAAGAAGATCATCCCCGTGGTGCGTTCCGACGGCTCCGGCTCGACCGCCCAGTTCACGCTCTGGATGTCGAAGCAGTACCCGGGCCTGTGGGATGCCTTCTGCAAGGTCGCCGGTCGCACGACGCCCTGCGGCCTCACGTCTCAGTACCCCGTCACGGGCAACGCCAAGGGCCAGAACGGTTCGCTCGGCGTCTCGGGCTTCGTCAAGCAGGGCTACGGCGAGGGCGCCATCACCTACGTCGAGTACTCCTACGCCATGAAGTCCGGCTTCCCGGTCGCCAAGGTGCTCAACAAGGCCGGCTACTACGTCGAGCCCACGGCATCCTCGGTCGCGGTCGCGCTCCTGCAGGCGCAGATCAACACCAACCAGGGTTCGGCCGATTACCTCACGCAGATCCTCGACGGCGTCTACAACAACGGCGACAAGCGCACCTACCCGCTCTCGAGCTACTCCTACATGATCGTGCCGACGGCCACCACCAACTCGGTCACCGTCGAGAAGGGCAAGACGCTCGGCGCGTTCGCGAACTACATGCTGTGCGAGGGCCAACAGCAGGCCTCGGCGCTCGGCTATTCGCCGCTGCCCATGAACCTCGTGCTCGCCGGTTTCGAGCAGATCAAGCGCATTCCGGGTGCGGATGCTTCGGGCGTGGACATCAACAAGTGCAACAACCCCACCTTCAAGCCCGGTGACTCGCCGGGCAACAACCAGCTCGCGGCCACGGCGGCCCAGCCGGCCGATTGCGACAAGCAGGGCCCGAACCAGTGCACGACGGGCACGGCCGGCGCCAAGGAAGACACCGCGACCACCGGTGGCGGCACGGGCGGCTCGGCAACGGGCGGTAAGGGCGGCACCACGGGTGCGGGCGGCGCGGGTGCGGCCACCGACGGGGGAGCGGGAGCCGGCACGGATGCCGGAACCGCGGGTGGCGCGACGGGTGAAGCCGTCTATGACGCCAACGGTGCCCTGGTTTCGGGCGGCGGCACGGGCGGCTCGGCCGTTGCCACGGCGTTCGACCTGCCCGACGAGGGCTGGGGGTGGGCCCAGAACGGCATGCTGGCCGCCGGCATCCTGCTGCTCGGTGCCATCGTTCTGCCCCCGTTCCTGTCGCGCCGGTTGAAGCGCGCCCGCTAGGCCCCACGACGCTGTCGCGGGTGTGCCCCCTGGTCGGGGGAGGCACCCGCGGCAAGCGTCAGCCTGCGGAGATGGCTCGTTCCGCACGCGTTCATCTGGCGGACACGAACCGCCCATAATTTCGTTCTCATCGGCCCCGTTCTGGCCACAGCATCTGGAGTACACCCCGTGACACACACCCGCTCAGCCGCCGCCCGGCGCCTCGTCTCGCGTCGCAACAGCGCCGCTCAGACATCCCCGCGCACCGGTCTGTTCACCCGAGGTTCGCTCGGTTTCGGAGCGGTCGTGGGCTTCGCGGTCACGGGTGTGCTGCTGCTGTCGAACACCATCGCGCCCGTCTCGAGCGCCCACGCCGACGCCAAGGGGCCCGTCACCATCGCGGCCGCCGAGCAGGACATCGACATCGCCAACGCGCCGTTCCCCGACCTGAAGGTCACGGTCTCGCAGACCGACGAGCTCGTGGCGCAGGGCGTGACCGTCAGCTGGACCGGCGGCAAGCAGTCCACGGTGCCCTCGGGCGACACGGGCGGCGAGAACTTCTTGCAGATCATGCAGTGCTGGGGCGACGACCCCGCGTCGAGCATCCCGGTGCCCGACCGCACGACCTGCCAGTACGGCGCCTTCAACGCCCCGGGTGCCACGCGCGACAACGCCATGGACGACAAGAACGTCGACGCGGCCGATAAGCAGTACACGGTTCCCGGCCAGGGTGTCCTCCGCCCCGCCTACTCGTCGATCCCGTTCCGCTCGGTCGATGGCAAGGTCGTGTCGAGCATCGTCGACGGCAAACAGGTCGACGTCAACGTGAACCAGAACGAGTTCTTCGGCCCCTACACCTCCAACGAGGTCAAGTGGGCCGGCTCGGGTTCCGGCGGCAACGGCTCGGCCAAGTTCGAGGTGCAGACCGCGCTGCAATCATCCGGTCTGGGCTGCGGCAACCCCGTCGCGCAGGCCGACGGCTCGAAGAAGGGCAAGGCCTGCTGGCTCGTCGTCGTGCCGCGAGGAACCCACGATGCCGGCGAACAGCACGTCACCAAATCGGGCCTCTTCGCCGACAACTGGAAGCACCGCATCGCGTTCCGCATGGACTTCAAGCCCCTCGGCATCTCGTGCGAGCTCGGCCAGGCCGAACGTCAGCTTTCTGGCTCGGAGCTCGTCGCGGGCGCCGTGGCCTCGTGGCAGCCCACCCTCTGCGGCGCGCAGGGTGGCGCGACCTACACGATGAGCGCGGGCACCGAGTCCGACGCCCTGCAATCGGCCAGCCTGTCACCGGATGCTTCGGCCCTCGCCCTGACCTCCCGCCCGCTGGCCGGCCCCGACGGGGAGAAGGTCGAGGATTCGCTCGCCTATGCGCCCGTCGCCCTCGCCGGCGTCTCGGTGTCGTTCGCCATCGACCGCCAACCCGTCGACAACGGCACCACGCCGCCCGCCATCCTGGCCAAGACGGGTCTGCCCTACGACAGCATGAAGCTCACGCCACGCCTCGTCGCCAAGCTGCTCACCAACTCCTACCTCGACGCGCTGCCGACCCTCGCCGACAAGAAGCACCTCGGTTTCGAGAGCACCGCGAAGCCCGGCAAGAACGCCCGCAACCTCACGTTCGACCCCGACTTCCTGGCGATCAACGACGCTGACTGGAAATCCGAGTCGCTCGTCAGCCCGTCGCTCTCCGACCTGCTCGTGCCCCAGGGCCGATCGGATGCCCTCTACCAGCTGTGGCGTTACGTGATGGCGGATGCCGACGCCCGGGCCTTCCTCGACGGCACCCCCGACCCCTACGGCATGGTCGTCAACCCCTACAGCTCGACCTCCAGCACGAAGAACCCCACGGGCACGGGCCTCAGCTACCCGCGCGACGACGCGCCGAAGGCCGACCCCGTCGAGCAGCCCGAATCGCCGACCACGGGTGGCGTGGTCAACCTCGTCACGTGGCGGCCCTACACGAACGACCTCGACACGGGCGCCTACCTCACGCTCCGCGGCGACGGTCAGACGCTCGGGGCCTGGGACCCGCAGTCCGCGCCGCCGAAGTACGGCAAGAGCATCCGCAACCTCACGGGCTACCAGCGCGTGCTCGGGCTGACCGACACGGCGTCGGCCGCCAAGTACCAGGTGGTGCAGGCATCCCTGCTGAACCCGGCCGGCCAGTTCGTGTCGCCCACGAGCGAGTCGCTGACCGCCGCCGCCGCGGCCATGACGCCCACGGCCACGCAGGCGCAGGTCTACGAATACGACCCCGCCGGCGAGCAGGCGAAGGGTGCGCCGACGGCCTACCCGCTGGCCATGCCGGTCTACGCCGCCGCCTCCCCGTCGATCGCCGACGAGGCCCAGCGCGCCGACTACGCCGCGTTCATCCGCTATGCCGCCACCACGGGGCAGAACCCCGGCACCGACAACGGAACGCTGCCCGCTGGCTACGCACCCATCCCGGCCGGGTGGCAGGACCAGGCCGTGCGCGCCGCCGCCGCCATCCAATCAGGTGGCTGGCCGCCCGCCGAAACCCCCACCGGTGCTGGCTCGGACGGGAGCCCGACCATGGACGGCTCGGGCCTCGGTGATGGCGCGCCCACGGGCTCGTTCGCCAACACCGGTTCGACGGGCGGCTCGGCCGATGCGGCCTCCGCGAGCACCGACCCCTCCGCCACGGGGGACCTGGCCGCCGACCTCCGCGGCCCCATCACGCCCGATGACCCCGCCCTCGGCTCGATCGGCTTCGCCGTGCCCGTCGGCGTGCTCACCGGACTGGCCTCCGCCCTCGCGGTGCCGCTCCTCTCCCGCCTCAGACGCCGCTTCTGATGCCCACACTCTTGGACCCCGTCGAACAACCCGCCGCCGGCGGAATCGACGCCGAGTCGGCCCTGCTTCTCCGAGCATCGGTCGAAAAACCCTCCCGAAAGGAAACGCAGTGAAGACGAAGAAGGCTGTTGCGCTTTGCGCAGCCCTGGGCGTGGCCGTCGCTGGTCTCGCGCTCGCTACACCCGCCAACGCCGACCCGGTGTCGAACAGCTACGTGCTGGTCGGCTCGGACACCCTGCAGGATGCCGGTAACGCCCTCGCCAACGGCACCACGATCACGGGCTCCAACGTGCGCGTGACCGCCAACGGCAACACCATCGGATCGTTCGACGCATTCGGTTCCTCCGCCATCCAGGCCAAGTCGGGTGGAGCCTACTTCGCTCGTCCCGCCGGCTCCGGCGACGGCGTCAAGGCGCTCAGCCGCTCGATCGACGGTGGAAACTTCAGCGTCTCGGGCAACACCACGCCCGCAGTCGCCATCCCCGGCCAGGTCGACATCGCTCGTTCCTCCTCGGGCCCCGGTGCGCTGGCGAACAATAACGGCGCCCTCGCCTACATCCCGTTCGGCCGCGACGCCGTCTCCTACGCCTACCAGGGTGCGGGCCTCGACCAGCTGAGCGCCGCGACGCTCAAGCAGGTCTACGAGTGCACCGTCACGTCGGTCGGCGGCGTGCCCGTCACGCCCGTCCTTCCGCAGGCCGCCTCCGGCACGCGCAAGTTCTTCCTGACCGCCATTGGCAACCCGACGCTCGGCTCCTGCGTGCAGCAGCCCGGTTTCGCTGAGAACGACGGCACCGTGCTGACCGGCGACGGCCAGATCATCCCCTTCTCGGTCGCCAGCTGGGTGGCCCAGAAGTCGGGTGCCGGCCAGAACCGCACCGGCAACGCCGTCCTGGGTTCGACGCAGGGCTCGGTCGCACCGACCACCGGCACCGGTGCCGCAATCGCCCCGAACGCGCCGTTCTACGCCAACACCACGTGGGGTCGCGACACCTACGTCGTCGTCGAGCAGGCCCGCATCGACTCGACCAACCCCAAGTACGACCCCGCCCTCGCGGCCCTCGTCGACAGCACCAAGACGAAGAGCCTCACCAACTTCAACTCCGGCGCAGCCACCTCGGGTGCCGTCAAGAAGAAGTTCGGTTTCCTCGCTCCCTCCAGCACCGTCCCCCTGCGCGCCAACCTCTCCTAACCCGCTCCACCTCTGCCCAGAAAGGCAATCATGTTGAACAAAACCGCCATCCGCGTCGCCGCGGTGGGCGTCATGGCCGCATCGCTCATCGGAGCTTCGGTCACGGCAGCTTCGGCTGCATCCGGACTCAACGGCTCCGACGCCGAGGTCTACATCTACGACGCCGGTGAAGAGACGCGTTTCCCCGCCGGCACCGTCCACGACTGGGATGCCGAGCTCATCGGTGTCGGTTCCGCCACCGACGCCTACGGCCGCTTCCAGTGCTCGCCCGACACCGAGTCCACCCGCACGTTCATCGCGCCGCGTGGCCAGGAGCGCACCATCAGCGCCTGGACCGCCTACGCCGACGGTGGCTTCATCCCCGGCAGCAACAAGGAAGTCCAGCAGTTCCCGGCGAAGCTGAGCGGCCAGATCCTCGGATCGGCCAGCCAGGTCAAGGCCAACGGTGGCGAGTACTCGCTCGGCATGGCGTGCCTCATCTACAACGGTGTCGCCCTCGCCAAGTCGGGTGTGTTCTACGCTCCCATCACGGTCGAAAAGGGAACCGGCAACTGGACGGTCCAGGAGCCCACGGGCACCACGACCCCCACCGATCCGCCGGCCGGCGCCCAGACCGGTGACATCGACCTCGAGGCCGTCGTTCCGGCCCCGACCGATGGCGCCCTCAGCCTGAACGTTCCCGCCGGCGCCAAGGCGACCATCGGCAACGCGACGGTCGTCGACGGTGTCTCGACCGCCACGGGCACCCTGCCCGCCTTCACGGTGGCCGACGCCCGCGCGGCGTCGAAGCCCGGCTGGGACCTCACGGCCACGGTCGCGGACTTCACCAACGCCGCCGCCAACGCCACGATCGACAAGAAGCAGCTCGGCCTCAAGCCGTCCGCGTCGGTCGCAGCCCCCGCCGGCATCTCGCTGGGCGCCGAGCAGAAGGCCGGTTCGTCGGTCTACCCCGCCGCCTTCGCGACGAGCGCAGCCGGCACCGCCGTGGCCAACCTCACGCTGGGAGGCGAGCTCACGTTCGTCGCCCCGAGTGACAAGCCCGCGGGAACCTACACCTCGAAGATGACGCTCACGCTCGTCTCGAAGTAGCCCCACCGGGGTGCGGGGGCGGTTCTTCGGAGCCGCCCCCGCACCTGCGTTCCCTGCACCTCCGCCCCCGCACTGGGGGCACCCTGTAGCCTCCGGCCCGTGGCCGTTAACGTCTGGTTCAACATTTGGCCAGACCGGGGCCAACTCCGTTTGGACGAATGTACTGTGCCCATTTTTGCCCGTAGCCGACGCACGTCACGCGCCGCCTCCACGATCGTTTTGCTGCTCGCGCTGCTGGGCGGTTCGCTGTCGACGGGGGCCGTCTCAGCTCACGCCGACGACACCGACGGCATTTCCGGAACGCCCTCCGACGGGCAGGGTCAAGACGACCGCTCACGTTTCAGCTACCAGGCATCCCCGGGTCAGCACCTCGAAGACTCCTACCTCGTGCGCAACACCGGCACGACGCCGCAGACCATGCAGGTGTTCGCGACCGACGCCTACAACACCGAGGACGGCTCCTACGGCCTGCTCGACACGGATGCCGCGGTCACCGACGCCGGCAACTGGGTCACCTTCGAGGGCGGCCAGAAGAAGATGAGCATCCCGCTCGACCCCGGTGCGTCTCAGGTCGTCCCGTTCACGGTCGACGTCCCCGCCGACGCCCGCCCCGGAGACCACGCTGCCGGCATCGTCATCTCGGTGCAATCCGCCGAGGGCCAGGTGCTCGTCGACCGCCGCGTCGCCACCCGCGTCTACGTGCGCGTGCCCGGTGACCTGCAGCCCGCGCTGACGATCTCGTCGCTCGAGGCGCACTACAACCCCTCGATCAACCCCTTCGACGGCAGCACCACCCTCACCTTCACGCTCAAGAACGCGGGCAACGTGGCCCTCGGGGCGAACCTCGTCATAGGAGTCAACGGCCTCTTCGGCATGACCCTCGGCGAGGTGAAGCGACAGGAACTCACCGAGATGCTGCCGGGTTCGACCCGCACGGTCACGGTCGACGTGACGGGTGTCGGGCAGTACGCCTATCTCAACCCTTACGTGAAGCTCGCGGCCGTCATCGATGCGGATGCTTTGAACCCCGGCCCCCTGCCCGCGACCAGTCGTGACACCGTCACCATCGCCTGGCCCATCTGGCTGCTGGTGCTCTCTGCGATCGCGCTGCTCGTGTGGCTGTGGCTGCGCTGGCGCCGACGCAGTGACGCAAAGAATGCCGCCGCGTGGATTGCCTACACCGAAGAAGAGGCGCGTCGGAAGGCCGAGGCCGAGCGCGGCGCCGTGCCCGCAGCTGGCGGTGCGCACGCGTCGTCTCCCGCGACATCATCCGCCGCTGTACCCGCCGCCTCGACCACCGCAGGTCCGCCCGCCAGCCCGCTCCACCCGGAAGGACGCCGCTGAGATGCGCACGCCCCTGACCTCGACCTCTCGTCGTCTCTCTCGCACCCGCACGAGCGGCGCGCTGACGCGGCGCCTGACCGTGTCGCTCTCGGCCGCCGGGCTGGCGACGGCGCTGCTCGTCGCTCCGGCGGTGTCGGCGACCGCCGCGACCGCAGTGTCCGCGACGGCAGCATCCTCGGTGACGCCGTCGGTCACGAGCCTGCGTGCGTTGTCGGCACCGACCCCGACGCCCGGCCCGGGCAGCGGCATCGGCCTGCAGATCGACCTGCCCGCGCCCACGCAGCCCCCCGCGACCAACGCTCCCGGCAACACGGGAGGCGAGGGCACCTCGGGTGACGGCGGCCTCGGCACGGGAACGGGCGACGGTGCCGGTGGCTTCGGCGGCGGCTCGTCAGGCTCGGGCTCCGGCGGAACGGGCGGTGCGACATCCGATCTGCCCGGGTCGACCGCGCCCACCAGCACCGACCCCGTGACCGCGGCCGACGAGGTCGACCTCGGCGGCGGCCTGTTCGCGGGCGGCATCTCGACGTCGTACATCCCGTCGCTCAACCCCTTCACGGGCGAGGTCGACGTGAAGGTCGGCGTGCGCAACGCCTCGAAGAGCACCATCGACCTGGCGGCCGACTTCTGGCTGGGCGGGCCGTTCGGCAACCGCCTGGGCGGAAGCGGCACGGTCACCGTCACGGGCCTGAAGCCGGGGGAGAAGCGCATCGTCTCGGCCGTCGTGCCCGGCGCCGGTCAGTGGGGCATCGTCAACGCGCACGCGACCATCACGCCGCCCGCGCAGATCGACGGCGTCGACACCAAGAAGGTGCAGCGCGACGCCATGGTCGTCATCCCGCCGCTCTACCTCATGGGCCTCGTGCTGTTCGCCCTGCTCGGCCTCGCCGCCTGGCGCATCGTCGGCTACGTCACCACCACCGTCGCGGAGAAGAAGTTCGCATGACCATCGCCGAAGAGCGCCCCGACGCCATCGAAGCCCCGCGCACCGATCTGCTGATCGGCCCGGGCGGGCCGCTGGGCGCCGGTGACGACATCCACGAGCGATCGGGAGCCGCTGCCGGTCGTGCGCCGAAGCCTCCCCGCTCGGCGCGTCCGCCCCGCCCGCCGAAGCCCCCGCGTCGGGCCCCGCGCCCGCC
Organism: Okibacterium fritillariae; assembly: GCF_900167575.1. Classification (GTDB taxonomy): domain Bacteria; phylum Actinomycetota; class Actinomycetes; order Actinomycetales; family Microbacteriaceae; genus Okibacterium; species Okibacterium fritillariae. The sequence goes on along the minus strand of NZ_FUZP01000001.1, from coordinate 1,912,502 downwards.
GCGCCAGCTCGCGCCGCTCAGCCGCAACCAGGCGATCGCCCGCGGAGCCCTGTCGATGCTCGCGGCGCTGCTCCTCGGCTTCGCGATCAACCTCATGATCCTGAGCCACCTGCAGCACCAGGTGAACCAGCAAAAGCTGCAGGATGCCTTCCGCGTGCAACTCTCGACGTCGGTCGCGCCCGTCTCCGAGGGCGACTCCGATGGCGCCCTGCTCGCCGACGGGGCGCCCGTCGCCCGCATCGACATCCCGGCGCTCGGTATGAGCGAGGTCATCGCCGAGGGTTCCTCGTCTGGTGTGCTCCAGTCGGGTCCCGGCCACCGCCGCGACACCGTGCTGCCCGGTCAGCAGGGCATCAGCGTCGTCATGGGCCGCGCCAGCTCCTACGGCGGCCCGTTCGGCGGCATCCAGCGTCTCGCGCCGGGCGACCGCATCACGGTCGTGACCGGCCAGGGCGCCAACGTCTTCGAGGTCATCGGCACGCGCTATGCGGGCGACCCCGCCCCCGCGCCGCCCGCCGCCGGCCAGAGCCGACTCATCCTCGAGACCGCGCGCGGGGCGGCCTTCGTCCCGTCGGGTGTCGTCCGCGTCGACGCGCAGCTCGTGGGCGATGCGCAGCCCGCCGGAAAACGCCAGACCACGGCGATCTCGCTGCCGCCCAGTCACAAAGAGCTGGCCACCGACACGTCCACCGTGTGGGCCCTCGTCTTCGCGGGCCAGTTCTTCCTGGCGATCTCGCTGGGCGCCGTGTGGTCGTTCCGCCGCCTGGGCGCCCGCAAGACCTGGGTGGTGGCCGCGCCGCTCTTCGTGCTCGGTGGCCTCCTCGTCGCCGACCAGGTGACCCGCCTTCTTCCCAACCTCCTCTGACGAGTTCGACCCGAGAGAGAAACGCATGACAGACAACACGCCCGACCAGCAGCGCACCGAGATCCTCCCCACCCGCACGAGCCGTTCGCGGCGAGCACGGTCGGCGGATGTCGCAGCTCCCGTCGCCCCGCAGCCCGTCGCCCCGCAGAGCGCCGCCCACCAGCCCGGCGCTCAGCAGTCCGCGCCCGTGGCACCTGCCGCCGCAGCCTCCGCCGCATCCTTCGGGTCAGCCTCCGCGGCACAGCCCGGGACGCAGTCCGGTTCGCCCTTCGCTCCCCAGCCCACGGGTTCGGCGCCCTACGCCTCCGGTGTGGACTCGGTCACGACCGTGCATCCGGCCTCCTACGACGCGTCCAACCCGTTCCTCACCAACACGCCGTTCGGGGGTCCGTCGGCCACGCTGACGGCGCCCCACGCTGCGGCCCCGGCATCCGATCCGGGCTACGCACCTGCCTACGCTCCGGCCTCCGCGACGCCCGGCGCCCCGCTCATCCCGGCCGGTTTCGAGCAGGTGGCCCTGCACCCCTTCGCGGGTCTCGACCCCGCCCGGGCACCCCTCGCCGAACTCGACGCCCGCAACATCTCGGCCTGGTTCGGCGACCACCAGGTGCTCGACCGGGTGTCCCTCACGATGCCCGCGGGTGTCGTGACGGCGCTCATCGGCCCGTCCGGATGCGGCAAGTCCACGTTCCTGCGCATCCTCAACCGCATGCACGAGCTCATCCCGTCGGCCAGCCTCGCGGGCGAGGTGCTCATCGACGGCGAGGACATCTACGACACCGGACGGCGCCTCGTCGATGCCCGCAAGAGCATCGGCATGGTCTTCCAGAAGCCCAACCCGTTCCCGGCCATGTCGATCTACGACAACGTCATCGCCGGCCTCACGCTCACGGGCACGCGGTCGAGCCGCGACGAACGCGACTATCTGGTCGAAAGCTGCCTCACGAAGGCGGGTCTCTGGAAGGAGGTTCGCGATCGTCTGCGCGCGCCCGGCGGCGGCCTCTCGGGCGGCCAGCAGCAGCGTCTGTGTATCGCGCGTTCCCTCGCCGTGAAGCCCCGCGTGCTGCTCATGGACGAGCCCTGTTCGGCTCTCGACCCCACGTCGACGCGCGTCATCGAAGAGACCATGCTCGAGCTCGTCAACGATGTCACCATCGTCATCGTCACGCACAACATGCAGCAGGCGCAGCGCGTGTCGGGCCAGTGCGCGTTCTTCCTCGCGACGCAGGGCCAGCCGGGCGCCATCGTCGAACACGGCGACACCGAGGCCATGTTCGACAGCCCGCTCGACTCCCGCACGTTCGACTACGTCAACGGCCGCTTCGGATAAACCCGGATGCGTGGCCGCGGTTTGCGTCCAGGCGCGGGGGACAGGGTGGGTGCGGGCGCGGTCACGACTGAAGATCGCATCCGGCCGGCCCCTGCGCCCGACACCGCGCCGGACTCCGCGCCCGACACCGCCGCCGGCCCCTGCGCCGGACGCCGCGCCGGTCAGGCGGCGTTCTTGTCGCCGGGATCCCGCCGTCGCGGCCAGGCGACGTCCGCGATGAGCGCCACGAGAAGCAGACCTTGAATCCACGCGGTGTCCGTGCTGCTCGTCGCGACTTTCGTCACGAGCACGGCACTGAGCGCCACGAAGATGAGGGCGGCGACGGCCAGGTAGGCCCCGGATCGCCGTTGTCGGTGCCCCACCCATCCGGTGGGTGGTTGCGGGGCCGCGGGCGACGAGCGATCACCCGAGAGTTCCTCGCTCATGGCGCGGCGAATGGTGGACCAGGTCGAGGATGGCTGGGCGACCGTCGCGTCGGGTAGCTCGTCGATGGTGACCCGCCCGTCGGCCACGTCGGCGAGGGTCGGGGGAGCCTGAAGGATCTCCGCCAGGCGCGCGAAGGTGCGCTCGTCGCTCTCGTCCCGACGGAACAGGATGCGCAACTGCTGGGCGCGGTCGGCATCGAGGCGCAGCGCGTCCGACCAGTCGGCGGCGTCGAGGTCGGTGTCGTCGAGCCGGTCGAGGTAGTCCGAGACGGTGAGCCCGTCGGCGTCGCGCAGATGTGGCACCGGGTCGAGGCGGCGCCAATTCTGATCCCACGTGTGCAGCAGGACATCCCGCTTCACGCCGATGGCGGCCACACGGCTGCCACCCTGATGCCACATCGCCACGGAGCCGGCGGCCGCCCAGACGCCCGACTCGAAGACGTCGTCGGCCGAGCCGGTGGGCGCGAAAAGCCCCGTGTCGCCGTCGCGCACGAGATGCAGCGGCTGCCCGGCGCGACGGGCGAGAATGCCGCCGATCTCGCCGAACTCGGGCGTCCACCAGGCGAAGTTCTCGAGCACGCCTGTGGCGGGTGGGCAGGTCCGCTCGTCGCTGTCGTCGCTGTCGTCGCCCAGGTGGTACTCCACCTCGTCGAAGGAGACGGTGCCGCTCAGCGCCGTGGCGAGCGCGATCTTGACGGTCGTCGCCGAGACCGGGCGCCACGACAGCGTCACGCCGTCGGCCACGGCCTGCAATGGCTCGTCGTCCTCGGACACGAGGATGGTGCCGTGCACGAATCCGGTGCCGTTGCCGTTCACCTCGTCGGTCACGCGGGCGGGCAGTCGCAGCTCGGTGAGCGCCGCGACGAAGCGGTCGAAATCGGATGCCTGCTCGATCGGCGCGCGCAGCGTGAGGGGTCGAGCGGGGGCGACGTTCGATGCTGAGGCCGGCTCGTCGTTCATGCGGGCCCCCTCCGTCGTCGTGCCGCCGCACCCTCGTGGTGCCCGCCTCCCAGCCTAGGTTGGGCGCTCCGCCGAGGCCTGCCGCGGCCTACCCCCAGTAGACGGGCTACGCGCCGACCGTGCCCCCGTGCACCGACGGCGGGCGCCCTCCTCTGAGTGCCACCCGGGAATCTTCGACCCCGGCTTGACCTGGAGTGCACTCCAGGGAGCAAGCTGGACCGGTGAGCACAACTGAACTGGCCCCACCCGCGGCCGACCTCGACGCCGACATCCCCGCCGACGGTTTGACGATCGGCCAGGTCGCCGCCCGCACGGGGCTCAGCATCGACACCCTCCGCTATTACGAGAAGGAGGGCTTGACGCTCGCGTCGCCCGAGCGATCGGTGTCGGGCCAGCGCCGTTATTTCGCGGCCGACCTGCGTTGGATCGGGAGCCTCGTGATGCTGCGGCGCACGGGCATGCCGATTCGCGACATCCGGCGTTTCGTCGCGCTGTCGCGGGTGGCCGACAACGAGTCCGAGCGGCTCGAGATGTTAGAGGGCCACCGCCTGCGGGTGCTCCACGAACTGCGGGAGGTTCAGAATCACCTCGCCGCCATCGAACGCAAGATCGCGTTCTATCGAGAGAAAGTAGATCACGCATGAAGACTGTTGCACTGGGAAGCCAGGGGCTCGTCGTTCCCGTCGAGGGTTTCGGCGCCATGGGGATGAGCGCGTTCTATGGGCCGCGCGACGACGTCGAGTCGGTCGCCACCCTGAACCGCGCCGTCGACCTGGGCGTCACGTTCATCGACACGGCCGAGATCTATGGCCCGTTCCTCAATGAGCAGCTCATCGCCAAGGCGTTGGGTGCGCGCCGGGACGAGATCCAGATCGCTACGAAGTTCGGCAGCGAGGTGGTGGTGGGGGAGAACGGCCCCGAGCGCCGCGCCCTCAACGGTTCGCCCGAGTATGCGCGTACGGCTCTCGAGCGTTCGCTGAAGCACCTGAACACGGATGTCATCGACCTCTACTATCTGCACCGTGTCGACCCCAACGTTCCCATCGAGGACACGGTGGGTGCCATGGCGGAGTTCGTGGCCGAGGGCAAGGTGCGTTACATCGGCTTGTCCGAGGCGGCGCCCGACACGATCCGTCGTGCCCACGCGGTGCACCCGATCACGGCGATTCAGACTGAGTATTCGTTGTTCGAGCGTGAGCCCGAGGCGAATGGCGTGCTCGACACGGTGCGCGAGCTGGGCATCGGTTTCGTCGCCTATTCGCCGCTCGGTCGTGGTTTCCTGTCGGGCCAGATCCGCAGTGTCGCCGACTTCCCCGACGACGACTTCCGCAAGAACCTGCCGCGTTTCAGCGAGGAGAACATCCAGGGCAACTTGCGGGTGGTTGATCGCTTGACCGAGCTGGCCGAGTCGAAGGACGTGACGCCGTCGCAGTTGGCTCTGGCGTGGTTGTTCGCGCAGAATGTGGTGCCGATCCCGGGCACGAAGCGTCGCACGTTCCTCGAGGAGAACGCCGCGGCCGCGGAGATCGTGTTGTCGCCGGAGGAGCTGCAGTCCATCGAGGATGTCGCGCCGCGCGGTGCGGCGGTCGGCACCCGTTACGACGCCGCCGGTATGGCTTCGACCTACCGCTAGCCCGGCGCGGGGTGGAGGCGTGGGCTCAGCGCCCGCCTCCGCCTCCGCCGCCCCCGCCACCCCCGGCGAAGCCTCCGCCCATGGAGCCGCCGAATGAGCTGCTGCCTCCCGATGAGGACCAGGGCGTCGATGCGGCGACGGATGTGGCGCTCATGCTGGCGATGTTGGCGTGGAACAGGGCGGCGTTGAATCCGGCGTTCGAGGCATACCAATCGGGTGCGTAGCCGGCCTGGGCGTAGTAGGCGCTGAGCGCGTCGGCCCAGTCCTCTTCGACGTCCCACAGCACGGCATAGGGCAACAGCTTCTCGTAGACCTTGAGCACCTGCCGGTTGTCGCCCACGTCGACCCGCTCGGCGCCCTGCGGGCTCTGTAGTACGCGGAACCGGTCGGCCTCGGCAAGTGTCAGGTACTCCTTCATGCCGAGCAGGTAGTCGCGCCGTTCGGCACCCTCGGCCGTGAGCGCTTCGCGCGGGGAGGTGAGCACGCAGGTCAGGATGAAGAGGGCGACACCGCCGAACCCGCCGATGACGGTCCACGCGTTGCTGCCGTAGCTCGGGATGGCGGCGATCATGATGACGACGCCCGCGACGGCGACCAGTCCGGCGATGATGCGCAGGACCGCTGCCCCCGCTACGTTGGCGCGGCGACGATAGCCGGCTGCCTTGGCCTTCGAGCCGGCCTTCGACTGCTGCGTGTTGAGCGCGGTCGTGAGCGTTTCGCTCTTGGCCCCGAGGTCACGGATGGCCCCGGGCACGAGCTCGTGCCCGAACAGGATGCGCAGTGTCGCGAGATCGGTCTCGGTCGCCCCGTTCGCGCCGATGTATTCGACGAGGAACCCGTCGCCCTTGCCGTGTTCGTTCTGCGCGCCCTCGTCTTGGATGATCCGCAGGTTGCGCCGCACGGCCAGGCGGATGATCTGGGCCGATGTGGCCTTCGATTCTTTGCCGATCAGGTTGCTGGCGGTGTAGAGGTCGAGGTCTGCGGGCTCGCTGTACTGGGGGATGATGGTGCCGCGCCCCGCGTGGTCGCGCGTGCTGCGCCGGCGCAGGAGACCGGCGATGCCCGTCGCGACGAGGCCGAGGCCGCCGACGACGCCGGGCACGACCGTGAACATGGGCAGCGTGGCCGGGCGCACGGGCTGCGTGAACGTGCCCTTGTCGAAGCCGATCGCCACCGTGAAGGTGTTCGACGGCTGAAGCTCCTGGGGTGCGATCGTGAAGCTCGTGCCGCTGCCCGTCGCCTGTTCGGTGAGCGCGCAGTCGTCGGTCGAACCTTGGCGGCCGACGTAGCAGGCGCTGTTGCCCGTGAGGCTGTCGACGAGCCCGGGAGCGATCTCGACGGTCGCGGATGCCTCGGCGAACGGTTGCGCGAACCCGGTGCCCGGCATATCCCAGTAGAACTCGTCGGCGTCGGTGTCTTCGAACGTGCCGACCACGTTCTTCTGCGTGTAGTGGATCACGTAGGTCTGCTCGCCGCGCACATAGTCGTCGGTGCCGAGCGCGAGGGTGATGAAGCCGTTGTCGTTGTCGAGCTCGTAGGGCACGTCCTGCCCGCTCTCGTCGACGACGGACTCGACGGTCGTGTCGAGCGGCACGCCCTCGTAGGTCTCGGGGATTGCTCGGATGATGCCTTTGTTCTGATCGAAGTCGGGGAATTCGGCGACGAAGGTCTCGGTGGCATCGAGGGTGGAATAGCCGTCGGAGTCGCGGTCGACCAGGTATCGGGCGTCGAACTGCGAGAACGTGAAGTTCGAGACGTTGTCGTCGTCGGATGCGTGGAGGCTGCCGGCCATGGCCGACGTCGCGCCCGCCAAAGCGAGCACACCTCCGGCGGTCACGGCGATGAGGGCCGTCAGGCGGGCACGGAAACCGGTTTCACGTCGTCGTCTCACGGTGTCAGCCTAGGTCGCGATGCCGTTGGTGTCCCGGGTTGCCGCGCTCTCATGCCGAGATTTCCCCCTCGCGGGGGAGCCAGACGCCGGGAGCCAAACACCGGAGCTCCCTCGACGGTGGGAGTCGATCAGGTGGGTGTCGACGATGCCGACAGCCTCCATGAGCGCGTGCATGGTGGTGGGGCCGACGAACGCGAACCCCTTCTTCTTGAGCGCCTTCGACAGGGCGATCGACTCGGCCGACGTCGTGGGCACCTCGGCCATGGTGGCCGGGCGGGGAGTCTCGGCGGGCTGGAACGACCAGACGAAGTCGACGAGCCCGCCCTCCTCGCGCAATGTGATGGTGGCCCGGGCATTGGTGATCGCCGCCAGGATCTTCAGGCGGTTGCGCACGATGGCTGCATCGTGCATGAGGCGCTCGACATCCCGCTCGTCATAACGCGCGACCACGTCGGGGTCGAAATCGTCGAACGCCGCCCGAAAGCCCGGCCGTTTGCGCAGGATCGTCGCCCACGACAGGCCGGACTGGAACGCCTCGAGCGTCAACCGCTCGTAGAGCCCGCGCTCGTCACGAACCGGCATGCCCCACTCGGTGTCGTAGTACTCGCGCATGAGCGGATCGACCGACGCCCAGTAGGGCCGGAGCAGGCCGTCTTCACCCGCAACGACACCGGCTCGCGCGGAGCTGGCGGGAGGGGTGGACGGGGCGGGGGAGGATTCGGCGGAAGGCATGTTTCGAGCCTAGGGCGAACCCTCGACATCCCCACCGGCGAGTGCCAATCTGTGGATAACCAGGAACAACCCGAGCGAGGGAGAACCCATGTTCACAACGGAGGCGGCCTTCAGTGGCTTCAGCGTCGACGACATCGAAGCCGCCGAGGCGTTCTATCGAGACATCCTCGGCCTCACGGTCGAACGCACCGAGATGCGCACACTCATGGTGAAGCTGCCGGGTGGTGGCGAGCATGTCATCTATCCCAAGCCCACGCATGTGCCGGCCGACTTCACGGTGTTGAACTTCGCCGTCAGCGATGTCGATCGCGCGGTCACCGAGCTCAACGACCTCGGGGTCGTGACGAAGATCTATGCCGACGACGAATTGTCCGGCGTCCGCACCGACGAGCGCGGCGTGGCAAAAGGTTTCGGGCCCGACATCGCCTGGTTCCGCGACCCCGCCGGCAACGTGCTCTCGGTCATCAAAGCCGACCGGTAAGCGCCGCCCTACCACCACGACTGCCACCGCCACCACGACCGCCACCGCCACCACGGGCGATGACCGCCGGCCCAGGGCATTCGAGGGACCACGTGCCCGGGCCCCCCGCCGACCGAGGTCGACGAGAGGCCCGAACACCGACCGCTCCGAGAGCTAGCGGTCCATCCGAGACTGCGGCGCAGCGAGGCTCCGGCGTCGGCGTGCGATCGTCACGATCAGGGCGGCACCGAGCAGCAGGGTTCCGGCAAGCGCGGCCGAAGCGACATCCGAACCGGTCGTCGATAGTTCGGCCGTGCTCTGACGGGCGCGCTCAGAGGTCGGCGGCAGCAGAACCGCGCCCCGGCCCGCAACAACGGCGCCGTCGGGGGTCGAGGGCTCATCGGTCCCAGGTGTCCCAGCCCCGGGCTCCCCGGTCTCCCCGCCCTCCGGGTCACCGGTTGCAGGCTCATCCGTCCCAGGCTCCCCGGTCCCAGGTTCCCCGGTCCCAGGATCGCCGGGCTCACCCGTCCCCGGCGTCTCGACCTCGGGACTCGCCGCATCCGTCGTCACCGCATAACCGATGCGCACCGGGTTCGGGGCCTTCCGGGCGTCACCGCCGGCGCCGCTCGCGATCCACCAGCCGCGCAGGCCGTCCGTCATGTAGTCGACGAACTCGGCCGGGAAGCTGTCCGGGTAGACGCGGCCGGGCTGCGCGGGCTTCACATAGGCGCGCCCCGCATAGTCGGGAGAGACCACGAGGGTGCGCGCCGCATCCACGGTGCTACGGTCCCCGGCGGGGAAGGTCGCCACGACCACGCGCCGATAACCGGGGGACACGCTCGTCGCCGACTCGCCCCACGCCACATCGAACGACAGGGTTCCGGTGCCCGTGGCATCCACGCGCAATACCGGGTTCGCGAACGTCGTGAATACATCCGGGGCCAGTGTCTTGTACTGCCGGTACTCGACCGCACCGGGCCACACGATCTCGCTCTCACCCGAGCTGTCGACGGTCCACCCGCGCCCGCCCGCAAACGTGAACACGTTGTCTGTGCCGAGGCTCACCCCGTCGCCGAACACCGTGGCGGGCCAATCGGTCGCATAGTTCGACACATTCCACGACAGGGTGTTGTCGCGGGTGAAGACGGCACCGGATGCCGCGGCCCCCAGCTCGGGCGCCGCGGGCCCGTCGAACACCGGGTTGGTCACCGGGCCGCCCGGTTCGGGTGTCGGATCGGTGTCGGCGCCCTGACCGGGGGCGGGCGACAGTGCGGTCACGACGGGGATGGCGCCCGAGCGGGTCACCTGCGACACTCCGCTCGTCGTCGCACTCACGCTCGAACCGCTGTAGGGGTGAGACACATAGGCCGCGCCGGTCGACGCGTTGAGGGCCAGGCCCCACACATTCGCCGCACCGACGCCCGTACCCGAGGTGACACCCTCGGCCGTGAAGTCGAGCGTGGCACCGACCGTCCACGTGGCCGGGTCGACGACGCTCAGGGTGTTGTCGTAGCCGTTGACGGCCGAGACCTCGTGCGTCGTCGCGTTGACCGCGATCTCGCGCACGGTCGTGCCGAGTTCGACGGGGGAGCCGAGGATCTTCCCCGTGCGGGTATCCACGGTCAGCATCTTCGCGCGGGAGAACGCGTCGCCGATCTTCGGCTCGACCGTCACATAGAGGTGCCCGAGCGCCTCGTCGACGGCGAGCTGGGTGGGGCGGCCCGACACGGCCGTGCCGTCGAAGGTGAACGCGCTGATGGGGATCTGCACGTCACTCTTCCAGGCCCCGGTCGCGAGGTCGAGGGCGGTGACGACGCCCGCGCGGCCCTCGGCGATCCAGAGCACGCCCGTCGCGGCATCCAACTGCATGTCCTTCAGCAGCGGGTACTTCTCGGCCGAGATGGCGGTGGTTGTCACGGCTTTGGTGTTGAGATCCACCACGGTCACGGTGCTCGTGGCGATATAGGCCTTGCGCGCGGCACTGTCGATGGCCAGCACCGACGGCGTGGAGGGAAGACCCGTGATCCGGTCGACCACGGTGGCGCTCGCCGGGTCCACGATGTCGAGGATGCCTCCGCGATACGTGGCGCTGTAGATCAGGCCCGTGCGCTCGTCGACGTCGACCAGCGACGGCTCGGGCGAGACCTCCACGCTCGTCGGGGCGCTCGCGAAAGCCCCCTCCGTGGTCCATTGCACGAGTCCGGGCGTGCCGGCGCCGCGGTCGCTCGGAGCGATGACCCGCCCGCGCACGCTGTCGATGGCGATGTCGCGAGCCTGTTGACCGAGCGCGATGCTCGCGGTGCGGGTCAACGATGCCGAGGTCACGGCCGCGGGAGAGGTGGTCTCGGCGGTGGCCGCCGCCGGGGTGAGAAGCGGGACGAGCAGGAGCGCTCCCGCGAGGGGTGCTGCGAGCCACCCTCGATGTGCTGTGTTCACAAAGGATCTTTCGTTTCGGGCGCGACGAATACCGCCTGGGCAGGCGGGGGGATGTCGCGGGAGAGGTTGTTAGGCATACCTACATTAGGGCAGCCTTACCTAATTAACCAAGCGCGAGCGAGGGTGATGAAACCCCTATTCGTGAAGCATCCTCACCAGTAACATGAGACGTCGCGAGCGCGACGATCCATATTCCGAGGGGAAAACCAGCCGTGTTCGAACTCATGACGACCTACGACTCCGACCAGGTCGGAGCGATCTCCACCTTCTACAGCGCCAGCGGCCTCATCAGCTACGTGCTCATGGTGGTGGCGCTGTGGCCGGTGTTCGTGAAAGCCGGTCGGCCCGGATGGGCCGCCCTCATCCCGATCTTCAACATCTACACGTTGGTGAAGGTGGCCAACCGCCCCGGATGGTGGACGATCCTCTACTTCATCCCGATCGTCAACATCGTCATCCACATCCTCGTGGCTCTCGACATCGCCGCGGCCTTCCGTCGTTCGGCCGTGTTCGGCATCGTCGGCCTGTGGCTGTTCTTCATCATCGGCTTCCTGATCCTCGGATACGGCAAGTCGCAGTATCAGGGCGTGCCGCGCGGCAACCAGCGCCCCGCGGTGGCGTAACCGCCCTGCGGTCGCTCAGCCGCCCGCGGGCATGAAGCCGCCCGCGGGCATGAAGCCGCCCGCCACGAGAGGCCCGCCATCCACGGATGGCGGGCCTTTTCTGTGCCCGTCAATGTTGTTTTATGTGTGACTATCTGTGTTTGTGTTGCATTAGAGGAATCTTCGTGCCTACAATCATCCCCAACACCGCACACGACATACCGTCAAGGACGACACATGTATCAAGCAGAGCGACACGCACTCATCACCGACGTGCTGCACACCGCGGGCCGCGTGTCGGTCTCCGATCTCTCCCGCCGCTTCGACGTCACCGCCGAGACCGTGCGCCGTGACCTCGACCAGCTCGAAGCCGCCGGCCTGCTGCGCCGCGTGCACGGGGGAGCCGTCACGGCCGATCGCACGAGCGTGGCCGAATCGAGCATCGCCGTGCGGCAGGAGCAGCGCAGCGAAGCCAAGGACGCCATCGCTCACGCCGCCTTTCGCATGCTGCCGCCCACCTTCTCGGGCTCGATCGTGCTCGACGCGGGAACCACCACGGGCCGCCTGGCTGAACTACTCGCCGAGTGGACCCCGGTCTCCGAGTCGCAGACCCTCACGGTCATCACCAACTCGGTGCCTATTGCCGCCGTGCTGCACCAGAGCCCGCACCTCGAACTGCACCTCGTCGGCGGTCGCGTGCGTGGCATCACGAGCGCCGCGGTCGGCACCTCGACGGTCGATGAGCTCTCGCGCATCCGCCCCGACATCGCCTTCATCGGCGCCAACGGCCTGAGCGCCGACTTCGGCCTCTCCACGCCCGACGAACTCGAGGGCGCCGTCAAGGCGGCCATCGTGCGCGGCGCCCGGCGCGTCGTGGCGCTCGTCGACTCGACGAAGGTGGGCGAAGAGGCCCTCTTCCGGTTCGCCGACCTCGACCACCTCGACACCCTCATCACGGATGCCGCGCTCCCCGCCGATCTCGACGACGCGCTGGGCCTCGCCGATGTCGAAACGGTGCTCGCATGATCGTCACGCTCACGGCCAACCCGTCCCTCGACCGCACGGTCGAGCTGGGCGCCCCGCTTGCTCGCGGCGACGTGCAGCGCGCGCTGACCTCTCACCAGGAGCCGGGCGGCAAGGGCGTCAACGTGTCCCGTGCCGTGCGCGCCTCGGGCCTCGATACCGTCGCGGTGCTGCCGGGCGACGACGACGATGCGCTCGTCGTGGCCGTGCGGGCGCTCGGTATCGAGGTGGAGAACGTGCCGGTCGGCGCGCCGCTCCGCTCCAACCTCACGCTGACCGAACCCGACGGCACGACGACGAAGATCAACGAACCCGGGCCGCGGCTGAGCGCCCCGGCGCGCGCCGAGCTCGTGACCCTCGTGGCCGGGCACGCCGCATCCGCTCGCTGGCTGGTTCTGGCCGGCTCGGTGCCCCCCGGCGCGGGCGACGACTTCTATGTCGACGTGCTGACCGCCGTGGATGCCGCGCCCACCCGCCCCTTCGTCGCGGTCGACGGATCGGGCGCCCCGTTCGAGGCGCTCGTCTCCTCGGGTCACCGCATCGACCTCATCAAACCGAACGCCGCCGAACTGGCCGAGGTCACGGGGGAGGGCGACGAGGACTCCTTCGAGGCCGATCCCGCCGCCGCCGCCGCCGCGGCCGCCCGATTGATCGAAGCGTCGTCGCTGGCGCCCTCGCGCGACAGCCACGTGCACACCCCCGGTTTCTCGCCCGACGGCACCCCGCGCTGCGACGACCACGGCGGCGTGCGGGCGGTCCTCTGCACGCTCGGCTCGCGCGGCGCCGTGCTCGTCACGCGCGACGGCGCCTGGTTCGCCCCCGCCCCGCGCATCACGGCCCGCTCCACGGTCGGCGCCGGCGACTCGTCGCTGGCCGGTTTCCTCTACGCCCTCACGAACGGCGCCTCGGCCCCCGACGCGCTCGCCCAGGCGGTCGCGCACGGCGCGGCGGCCGCATCCCTGCCCGGTTCGACCGTGCCCTCACCCGAACAGACCCACCCCGGCGACATCGTCGTCAGCCCGATTCCGCGCATCGCCGCCGGACTCCAGTAAGGAGATTGTCCCCATGTCCGATCTGATCACACCGTCCCTGGTGCTGCTCGACGTGAACCTCGGTGCCGAGCGTTCCGAGGTCATCCGCGCCCTCGCCGGGCTCGTCGTCGACGCCGGTCGCGCGTCCGATGTCGACGCCCTCTACGCCGATGCGTGGGAGCGCGAGGGCAAGACCGACACCGGCATCCCGGGCGGCATCGCTATCCCGCACTGCCGTTCGACCGCCGTCAACACGCCGACGCTCGCCATGGCCCGCCCGAACCCCGCCGTCGACTTCGGCGCCAAGGACGGCCCCGCCGACCTCATCTTCTTCATCGCGGCCCCGGATGGCGCCGATCAGACCCACCTCGCGCTGCTGTCGAAGCTCGCCCGGTCGCTCATCAAGAAGGACTTCACGGCGGCCCTGCGCCAGGCGAAGACGCCCGCCGAGATCGTGTCGCTCGTCGAGGGCGCCGTGGCCGACAAGCCCGCAGCGAGCCCGGATGCCGCAGCCGCAGCATCCGCGTCACCCGCCGGCGAATCCTCCGCCGCATCGACCTCCGGCCCGGCGCACGCGGCCCCCGCCGTTCAGTCCGCAGCCCAGCCGACCGCCGCGGCCGCCACCTCGACCGACCAGGCCGCGCCCGCCTCGGCCCCCGCCGAGAAGCCCCTCCTCGTCGGCGTCACCGCCTGCCCCACGGGCATCGCCCACACTTATATGGCCGCCGACTCCCTCGTCGCCGCGGCCGAACGCGCGGGTGTCGAGCTGCACATCGAGACGCAGGGCTCGTCGGCCGCCACGCCGCTCGACCCGAAACTCATCGAGCGCGCGTCGGCCGTCGTCTTCGCGGTCGACGTCGACGTGCGCGACCGCGCCCGCTTCGCCGGCAAACCGGTCATCCAGGCGCCCGTCAAGCGCGGCATCGACGAACCCGACGAGATGGTCGCCGAGGCCCTCGCGGCCGCCACCGACCCGAACGCGCGACGCGTTCCGGGCGCGGGTGCCGGTGCCGCCGGCGCCGACGCCTCCGCCGATCAGGGTGGCATCGACGAGCACTTCGGCCAGAAGCTCAAGCGCTGGCTGCTCACGGGCGTCAGCTACATGATCCCGTTCGTCGCCGGCGGTGGCCTCTTGATGGCCCTCGGTTTCCTCTTCGGCGGCTACCAGATCAGCGATGTCGCGAAAGACATCATCGTGCAGAACAGCGTGTTCAACCTGCCCGAGCAGGGGCTGCTCTACTACCTGGGCGCGGTCTTCTTCGCCATCGGTAACGCGTCGATCGCGTTCCTCGTGCCGGCCCTCGCGGGCTACATCGCCTACGCCATCGCCGACCGGCCGGGCATCGCGCCCGGTTTCACGGCCGGTGCCGTGTCGCTCCTCATGGGTGCCGGTTTCATCGGCGGTCTCGCGGGTGGTTTGCTGGCCGGTGGCATCGCCTACGCCCTCGGCCGCCTCAAGGTGGCGCGCTGGTTGCGCGGTCTCATGCCCGTCGTCATCATCCCGCTCGTCGGCTCGATCGTCGCGTCCGGCCTCATGGTCGTGGTGCTGGGTGGCCCGATCGCCGCGCTCACCACGGGCCTGAACACGTGGCTCAGCTCGCTGACCGGTGCATCGGCCGTCGTGCTCGGAATCATCCTCGGTGCCATGATGGCCGTCGACCTGGGTGGACCGATCAACAAGGTCGCCTACTCGTTCGCCGTCGCGGGTCTCGGTGCCGGCAGCCTCTCGAACGAAGCCCCCTGGCAGATCATGGCCACCGTCATGGCCGCCGGGATGGTGCCGCCGCTCGCTCTCGCCCTCGCCACCGTGCTCGACCGCAAGCTCTTCACAGCCGTCGAACGCGAGAACGGCAAGGCGGCGTGGGCGCTCGGCCTGGCCTTCATCTCCGAGGGCGCGATCCCGTTCGCGGCCGTCGACCCGCTGCGCGTCATCCCCGCCTCCATCCTCGGCGCGTCCACCACGGGTGCCATCATCATGGCCTCGGGCGTCACGTCGCAGGCCCCCCACGGCGGTGTGTTCGTGTTCTTCGCCATCGGCAACTTCGGCATGTTCCTGGTCGCCATCCTGGTGGGCATGATCGTCTCGGCGCTGGCCGTCATCGCGCTGAAGCGGTGGGTGCGCAAGCGTCCCACGGTGGCAGCGGATGGCACGGGCGCTGGTTCCTCGGTCACCTCCGGCGCCGTGCGCGAACCGGCCCCCGCGGCCTAAACTCCTAGGGCGGATGCCGCGAGCCGCTGCATCCGCCCGCACCACTCTTGCGAGGACCCGACTATGAGCAACACGTCCATCCCGTCCACGGCATCGGCGCCCGACGCCCCCGCCGCTTCTTCCGACATCACGGGTGTGGGCGTCAGCCCCGGCCGGGTCATCGGTCGGGTCGCCCGCATGGCCCCTCCGGTCGAGGCCCCCGATCCGGCCGAGAAGGCCGCGCCGGGTCGCAGCATCGACGACGAATACGCCCGCATCACGGATGCCGCAGCCGTCGTCCAGGCCGAACTCACGGCCCGCGCCGAGACCGTCTCCGGTGACGCGCGCGACGTGCTCGAGGCGACCGCGCTCATGGCCTCCGACCCCACGCTCGCCAAGGCCGCGAAGAAGCTGCTCGACGACGGCCGCAGCGCCGAACGCGCCGTCTGGGAGGCGGGAACGTCGATCGCCGAACAGTTCGCGGCCCTCGGCGGCTACATGGGGGAGCGCGCGCAAGACGTCTACGACGTGCGCGCCCGCCTTGTGGCCGCCCTCCGCGGTGTCTCGGCACCCGGCCTGCCGAACCCCGGCCACCCCTACGTGCTTGTCGCCGTCGACCTCGCGCCGGCCGACACGGCAACGCTCGACCCGGCCCAGGTCATCGCGCTCGTCACGAGCGACGGCGGCCCCCAGTCGCACACGGCCATCCTCGCGCGCGCCCTCGGCATCCCCGCCGTCGTGGCGGCGCCGCAGGCCACGACGCTGGTCGACGGGGTCGAGGTCTATGTCGACGGAACCCGCGGCCGCGTCATCCCCGACCCGTCGGATGCCGAACGCGCCGACGCCGACCTCGCCGCCCGTCAGTCCGAGGCCCTCGTGCCCTTCGACGGCACCGGTCGCCTGTCCGACGGCCACGAGGTCGCCCTGCTCGCCAACATCGGCGGCGTCAAAGATGCTGCGGCAGCCGTCGACGCGAACGCGCAGGGTGTCGGCCTCTTCCGCACCGAATTCCTCTTCCTCGGCCGCGACACCGAACCCTCCGTCGAGGAGCAGGTGTCCGACTACCGCGCCGTCTTCGCGGCGTTCCCCGGCAAGAAGGTCGTGTTGCGCACGCTCGACGCGGGCGCCGACAAACCCCTCGCGTTCCTCACCAACGACGACGAGCCCAACCCGGCCCTCGGCATCCGTGGCTATCGCACGTCGCTCGAGAAGCGTCAGGTGCTCGTCAACCAGCTGCGCGCCATCCAGACCGCACGCGAGGCCGAGAACGCGGATGTCTGGGTCATGGCCCCCATGATCGCCACCGCTGACGAGGCCGCCGACTTCGTGGGTCTCTGCCGCGAGGCGGGGCTGCCCACCAACGGCGTCATGATCGAGGTGCCGTCGGCCGCTCTGACGGCCGCGCACATCTTCGCCACGGCCGATTTCGTGAGCCTCGGCACCAACGACCTCACGCAGTACACGATGGCCGCGGACCGCCAGCTCGGCTCGCTCTCGGCGCTCAACGACCCGTGGCAGCCCGCTGTGCTCCAGCTCGTGCAACACGTCGGCCAGGCGGGTCGCGCAGCGGTCAGTACCGAAGCGGGCGCGGGCTCAGCGCCGGGAGTCGACGGCGGCACAGCGACGGCCTCCGCCTCGGCCGCGACGGGCAAACCGGTCGGCGTGTGCGGCGAGGCCGCAGCCGATCCGGCCCTCGCGGTCGTGCTCGTGGGCCTCGGCGTCACGACACTCTCGATGACGTCACGTGCCATCCAGGCCGTCTCCACCGTGCTGCGCTCGGTCACGCTCGACGAGGCGCAGACCATCGCGGCCGCGGTCGTCGCCGCCCCGACAGCCGCCGACGCCCGTCGCATCGCGCGCGAACACCTCCCCATCCTCGAGACGCTCGGTCTCTGACCGCTCCGTCTCTGACCGCTCCGTCTCTCACCGCTCATCCGCACCATCCGATCCATCCGCACCTGAGGAGAACACCATGGCCGAACGCCAAGCCACCATCGCCAGCCGCGTGGGACTGCACGCCCGCCCCGCGTCGCTCTTCATCGACGCCGTCAACCGCCAGCCGGTCGAGGTCACGATCGCCGCGAAGGGCAGCGACGACCTCGACGCGTCGAGCATCCTGTCGATCATGAGCCTGGGCGCCGCCAACGGCGACGTCGTCACGCTGAAGGCCGAGGGCGAGGGGGCCGAAGCCGCTCTCGAAGAGCTCGCGCAGCTGCTCGAGACCGACCTCGACGCCGAATAACCCGCCCGCCCCGGGCCTCGCACGGCCCGGGGCACCCCGATCGAACCGACATCCCCTGTCATCCCTGCGACGTGCCCCGTCAGCCTCGCGAGACGGAGCGGAACGCCCGCGCGACGCGCCCCGGCATCGCCCTCGATGTGACGCGCGCCGCCCCGATTGTTAGGCTCCTCTGATGCCCTCGACTCCGACGACTCCTGACCAGAAGACGCCGCCCTCGATCTATCGGTGGGTGTTCTGGCCCGCGGCCGCCATCGTCATCGTCTTCGTGGCCTTCGCCATGCTCGCGCCGACCGCCGCCGAAACGGCGTTCGGGGCCATCCAGTCGAGCATCGTCGCCAACTTCGGTTGGTACTACGTGCTCATCGCGACGATCTTCGTGATCTTCAGCCTCTGGGTCGGTTTCTCGCGCTACGGCGATATCAAACTGGGCCAGGATGACGACAAGCCCGAGTTCTCGCTCGGCTCCTGGTTCTCTCTCCTCTTCGCCGCGGGCATGGGCATCGGCCTCGTCTTCTACGGCGTCAGCGAGCCGCTCAGCCACTTCGCGAATCCGCGCCCCGGAGTCACGGGCACCGAGACGCAGCTCGCCCAGTCGGCGATGTCCCAGACGTTCCTGCACTGGGGTGTGCACGCGTGGTCGATCTACGTCGTCATCGGCTTGGCGCTGGCTTACGCCATCCACCGCCGCAAGCGTCCCATGTCGATCCGGTGGACCCTCGAGCCGCTGCTCGGCAAACGCGTGCGCGGTGGCTGGGGCAACGCCATCGACGTCGTCGCGCTCGTCGGCACGCTTTTCGGTGTCGCCACGTCGCTCGGACTCGGCGTGTTGCAGATCGCGGCGGGTCTCGAGAGCACGGGCGTCGTCGAGCCCTCGAAGTTGCTCGAGATCGGCCTCATCGTCGTCATCACGTGCGTGGTGCTGTTCTCGGTGCTGTCCGGCGTGAACAAGGGCATGAAGTGGCTCTCCAACTTCAACCTCATCCTGGCCGCCCTGCTCGTGCTGTTCCTCCTGATCGTCGGGCCGACGCAGTTCCTACTGCGTGACTTCGTGCAGTCGATGGGTGGATACATCCAGAACTTCGTGGCGCTGTCGTTCAACACGAGTGCCTACTCGGGTGCCGAGGGTGAGGCCTGGCAGGCCGCGTGGACCACGTTCTACTGGGGCTGGTGGATCTCGTGGGCGCCCTTCGTCGGCATCTTCATCGCGCGCATCTCGCGCGGCCGCACGGTGCGCCAGTTCGTCGCGGGCGTCATCCTCGTGCCCACGATCATCACGTGCCTGTGGTTCAGCGTCTTGGGCGGCACGGCCATCTACTCCGAGCTGCAGGGTCCCGGCGGTCTCGTCGGTGCCGACGGCCAGGTGGATGTCGAGGGTTCCCTCTTCGAGATGCTCGGCCAGTTGCCCGCGGGCTCCGTCCTGACGGTCGGCGCCATCATCCTCATCGGAATCTTCTTCGTCACCTCCGCCGACTCCGGCTCCCTCGTCATGGGCATGATCGCGTCGGGCGGCCAGGTCGAGCCGAAGCGCTGGGTGCGCGTGTTCTTCACGCTCACGACGGCCCTGCTGGCCATCGCCCTGCTGCTCTCGGGCGGGCTCAACGCGCTCAAGACGGCGGCCATCATCATCGCGCTGCCGTTCAGCGTGATCATGCTGCTGATGTGTTGGTCGACCGCCCTGGCCTTCGGTCGCGAACAGCGCGCCTACGAGCGTGCGCGCCGCGCCCAGTTCGTCGACCACATCGGCGAGTACTACGGGCTCGAGGTCGAGGCGCCCGCCGAGCGCGAACCGGCCGGTTTCTTTAGCAGTCTGCTGCGGCGGCTGCCGATTCCCGCGCGTGATGTCTCGCACGGTGCGGCGGCGGCTCGCGCGGACGCGTCGGCGATCCCGGAGGCCACGGATGACGCCCCGCACACGGCCGGGGAGGCCGGTCACGACGGCGATGAGGCGGCGCACGCCCAGTCATCCGCGACCGTCGGCTCTGATCCCGCCCCCGCTGACGGCTCGTCGCGACGGGACCAGGCGTCCTCCGGCTCAACGGACTAGGTTCCTGACGCTGACGCTGACGCTGTCGCTGTCGCTGTCGCTGTCGCTGTCGCTGTCGCTGTCGCTTCAGTGTCGCCGATCGAGTCGGCCCGGCCCGCGCCAAGCGGCCGGGCCGACCGTCGGTTCCCGGGCCTCGCTCGGCTCGCGCCCGCAACCGCACGTTCGCTGCAAGCATCCTGAGAACCGGATGCCGGGAGCCCTCCTGTCACCGGGCCGCCAGCTTCGCCCGGTATCGTTTTTCGCGAGCGCCGCGGCGGCCGAGCGGCTCTCACGGCTCACGTCTGTGTGGCACGCACCGCGCGCATCCCGACGACGCCCCTCCCGCAAGCCAGCCGCGCACCCACCCCCGGAGGACGACCCGATGCCCGAGTCACCCGCTCAGGTCACGCCCTACCAGGTGCTCGGTGTCGCGCCCACGGTCGACCACGACGAGCTGCGCCGCGCCTACCGCCGCAAGCTGCGCGAGACGCATCCCGACACCGGGGGAGACGCCGTGCGCTTCGCGGCCGTCCAACGCGCCTGGCAGAAGGTCGGCGACCCGGCCGATCGCGCCGCCTACGACCGCGGCGCCTCGTCGCCGAGTGGGTCGGCCGCCTGGCCCACCGACGGTTCGTCGTCCACCTGGGCGTCGGGATCGGGCAGCACCAGCCGCCAGCAGCACACGCGTCCCCGGGCCCGCCTCTACGGCCACCCCGGTGGTGCCGCGCGCGAGACCTATCTGCGCCTCATCCGCGAGTGGGCGGGCCGCGGTCCCGACCTGCCCGACCCCTACGACCCGGCGCTCGTGCGCTCGGCGCCGCTCGAGATCCGTCTCACGCTGGCCAAGGCCATCGCCGAGGAGGAGACGTCGGTCGTGCTCGCCGACCTCGGCATCGGCTTCACGGTGTGGAACGACGTCGATCCGGGCCGCGACGAAGACAAGATCGACCACGTGGTGCTCGGCCCGACGGGCCTCTACGCGCTCCGCTCGGAAGACCGCGGCGGCAGCGTGTCCGTGTCGCGCGGCGAGGTGACGGGCGAGAACTTCGGCGACCGCGAGCAGCCCATCCGCTCTCTCGTGCGCTCGGCGCGGGCGCTCGGGCGGTCCGCCCGGGTTAAGTTCACGGGCGTCGCCATCATCGTGCCCGACGGCTCGCTCGACAGCGAATTCGAAGAAGTCGGCCGTGCGCGTTCGCCCGAGGCCTTCGTGCTCGGCCGGTCGCGCCTCCCGCACTTCCTCCGAGCGGGTTCGGCCGACACCCCCATCGTGGGCGGCACCGAATCGTTCGAGGTGCGCACGCGTCTGCAGGCGGCCGTCCGCTTCGTCTGAGTCGCGACGAGGTCGCCGCAGCCCGCGCGTCGGGTCGCGTTCGGAGGCGTTCCGTGCCGGCATCCGCGATCCCGTCTGGGGCTCGTCTGAGCGGGATTCATCGACCTGAAGCCGCAAACGAGCATCATTCCGATATGACACCCAACCGGGGGTGAACATTCATCTCGTCTCGTGAAGAATTCGCAACACATCCGTAACACGATGACCCCTATTGTGGGGGGATGCCGCGCACGGTGTGCGGCTCTTCCGAGGGGAACATCAGTGAAGATTGAACGAAAATCTCGGCTCGCCTCAGGCGCGCTGACTTTTGCGGTGGCGGGGGCCCTGTGCCTGGCACCGGCAACGGGCGCCTTCGCCGGCACGGCGACCACCGGCGCGCAACTGACCACCACCGCAGCCGCCGCCCCGACCGCCGTCGCGGTCAAGGACGGCGAACTCATGAACTACGTCGTCAACACCGCAACGGGGGCTGAGGGCATCGCCGCCGCAACGGCCGCCGTTACGGCCGCGGGCGGCACGGTCGTCATGACCTATCCCGAGATCGGTGTCACGGTCGCGCAGTCGACGAGCGCCGCCTTCCAGGGCACGGTGCAGGCTGCGGCCGGCATCGAGTCAGCCGGCCCCACGCGCACGGCCGCCGTCACCGAGGGGGCTGCATCCGGCACGCCCGGCACGCTGTCGATCCACCAGCCGTCGGCCGAAGCCGCCATCCCCGGCATCCCCACCGAGGGCAACCAGTGGGACCAGGTCGCCATCGGTTCGATCAGCGCCCACGGCACCGAGACAGGCGACGGCGTTCTCGTCGGCGTCGTCGACTCCGGCATCGACATCACCAACCCCGACCTCGCAGGCCAGGTGGATGCCGCGGCCTCCGTCGGCTGCACCACCAACGGTGTGCCCAACACGGCGCAGTCCGCCTGGGTCCCCACCACCAGCGACCACGGAACGCACGTCGCCGGCACCATCGCGGCCGCCGACAACGGTGCGGGTGTCGTGGGCGTCGCCCCCGGCGCCAAGCTCGCGTCGGTGAAAGTCGTCAGCGACGACGGCTTCATCTACCCCGAATACGCCATCTGCGGTTTCATGTGGTCCGCCACCCACGGCATCGACGTGGCCAACCACAGCTACTACGTCGACCCGTGGCAGTTCTGGTGCACCGACGCCGCCGACCAGAAGGCCGGCCTCGAAGCCGTCCGTCGCGCGGTCGAGTACTCCACCGACCAGGGCGTTCTCAACGTCGCCGCCGCCGGTAACTCGGACTACGACCTCGCCAACAAGACGATCGACACCGACAGCCCGAACGACACCACGCCCGTGCCCGACCGCCCGATCAACGCCGGGTGCCTCGACATCCCGACCGAGGTCGAGGGTGTCGTCTCGGTCGCATCGCTCGCGCTGACGCCGTCCACCGGCGCCATCTCGAAGTCCTCCTTCTCGAACTACGGCCGCGACAAGATCGACGTCGCCGCTCCCGGTTCGGGCATCTGGTCGACCATCACGAAGAACGCGGCGGGTGACATCTTCGGCAGCAAGAACGGCACGTCGATGGCATCCCCGCACGTGGCCGGTGTCGCCGCTCTCCTCGCGGCCACCAACCCCTCCGCGACGCCCGCCCAGCTCGAGCAGCTGCTGAAGAGCCAGGCCACGCCGCTCCCGTGCCCCGAGGGTGACACGCGCTGCAAGCTGCCCAGCGACTTCTACGGTGCGGGCATGGTCAACGCGTCCGCCGCCGCCGGTGTCGCACCGGGTGCGGCCACCGAGGCGAGCATCGGCGTCCAGTCGAAGCGCGTCAAGCCCGGCACGCTGTTCGGCGTCGTCACCGACGGCTTCCAGCCCAACGAGCAGGTCACGTTCACGGTCGGCACGCAGGTCGCCAAGACCGTCGCCGCCGATGCGCTCGGTCGCGTCAACACGTCCGTCAACCTGCCCGCGGGTGCGGCCGACGGCGACTACCCGCTGACCGCCACGGGCACTTCGGGCAAGACCGCCACCGTCACCATGACGGCGTTCACGCTCGCGGCTCCCACGCTGGCCGCCCCGACGGTCGACCAGGTCGTCACGGCCGACTCCGTCACCGTGACCGGAAAGGGCGCCCCGGGCGCCACGGTCCAGGTCGAGCTGTACGATTCGGTGAAGTTCCCCGAGGGACCCGTCACGCGCAAGGCCCAGGCCACCCCGGCCGCCGCCAAGAGCTCGTCGTCGACCTCGGCCGACCAGTCCGCCGCCGACGTCCCCTTCGACCCGGCAGCCGGCTGGGTCTTCGGTCAGACGACCGCGGGTGCCGACGGCTCCTTCTCGGTGACCTTCACGGGTCTGCCCGACGGTGACTTCCTGGCCTACGCCCTGCAGACCGACGGTTCGCAGGTCTCGGCCTACTCCGCCGGTGTCGCGTTCTCGGTCGACACGGCCGTGGTCGCCCCCGAGCCCACCCCGGTGCCCACCGACGGTGCCACGCCGCTGCCGACCGCCCCGGGTGTCGACCCGGCGCCGGCAGCCGGCACCCCGGTGGCCTCGAACGGCTCGGGTTCCCTCCCGGCCACGGGTGCGGATGTCTCGCTGCTCCTCGGGGGAGCGAGCCTGCTCGCCGTCCTCGGCCTGCTGTTCGCGGGCTTCGCGCGTCGTCGCTCCGAGGCTCGCACGAAGGCCTGATCACGAACCGCCCCAGGGGCTGTGGTCGCGGAGACCCTGACGTCTCGCTGACTCCGCGATCGCAAGCCTCTCGAGGCTGATCACCGAAGGGGTGTTCCGGATTCTTTCCGGAACACCCCTTCGTCGCGCAACCCCTCGCCAGCGCACAGGGTTCGGCCAGCCGACACCCAGATAATTGTCGAAGCGCATCCCCTGGCGCGACCCGACCCGCAAGGAGGCCCGTCCGTGTCCGATTGGTTGAGCGAAAAGCCCTGGCTCTCGTCTTACGCACCCGACGTCCCACATCTCATCGACGAGCCCGACGGGTCCCTCGTCGACATGGTGTTCCGCAGCGTGCACCGCTACGACCAGGCCACCGCGCTCGAGTTCTTCGGCCGCACCACGAGCTATCGTGAGCTCGGCCGCCAGATCGATCACGCCGCCGAGGGCCTGCGTCGACTCGGCGTGCAGAAGGGCGATCGGGTGGCCATCATCCTGCCCAACTGCCCGCAGCACGTCGTCGCCTTCTATGCCGTCCTGCGCCTCGGCGCCATCGTCATTGAGCACAACCCGCTCTACACGGCGCGCGAGCTGCGCCACCAGTTCGAAGACCACAACGCCCGCGTCGTGATCGCCTGGCAGCAGGTCGTCGACACGCTCGCCACGTTCCCCTCCGACCTCGCACTCGACGCCGTCATCTCGGTCGACATCACCACCGAGATGCCGCAGTCGCAGCGCCTGGCGCTCAAGCTGCCCATCAAGAAGGCCCGCGAGGCGCGCGCCAAGCTCGGCACGGCCCCCACCACGAAGAGCCACATCGCGTGGGATCGTCTGCTGTCGAAGGGGTCGTTGAAGCGCAAGCATCCGAAGCCCGCCGTCGACGACCTCGCGGTGCTGCAATACACCTCGGGCACGACGGGCCGCCCCAAGGGCGCCATGCTCACGCACCGCAACCTCTACTCGAACGCCATGCAGGGTCGCGCCTGGGTGCCCGGCCTCACCGAGGGCGGCGAGGTGTTCTATGCCGTGCTGCCCATGTTCCACGCCTACGGCCTCACGCTATGCCTCACGTTCGCCATGAGCATCGGCGCGCGGCTCGTGCTGCTGCCGACCTTCACGACCGATCTCGTGCTCGAGGCCGCCAAGAAGAACCCGCCCACGTTCCTGCCCGCCGTGCCGCCCATCTACGACCAGCTGGCCCGCACGGCCGAGCACCGCGGCATCGACCTCTCCTCAGTGCGCTTCGCGATCTCGGGCGCCATGAGCCTGCCCGTGCAGACCGTCGAGCGCTGGGAGAGTGTCACGGGCGGCCTGCTCGTCGAGGGCTACGGCATGACCGAGACCTCGCCCGTCGCGCTCGGCAACCCGATCGGCCCGAGCCGTCGCCCCGGCACCGTCGGCGTGCCTTTTCCGAGCACCGAGATCCGCGTCGTCGACCCGGCAGACCCGAGCGTAGACCGGCCGCAGGGCGAGGAGGGCGAGCTGCTGCTGCGCGGCCCCCAGGTCTTCCAGGGCTACTGGAACCGCCCCGACGAGACGGCCGAGACGCTCCTGGCCGACGGCTGGCTGCGCACGGGCGACATCGTGCACGTCTCCGACGACGGTTTCGTCACCATCGTCGACCGGGTCAAAGAGCTCATCGTCACGGGCGGCTTCAATGTGTCGCCCTCCGAGGTCGAAGAGGTGCTCATGCAGCATCCCGACGTGGTCAAGGTGGCCGTCGTGGGCCTGCCGCGCGCCAGCGGTGGCGAGGATGTCTCGGCCGCCGTCGTGCTGAAGCCCGGCGCCGTGCTCGACACGGGTGGCCTGCGCGACTTCGCCCGCCGCACGCTCGTCTCCTACAAGGTGCCCAAGCGCATCGTGCAGGTCGAGGAGTTGCCCACCTCGCTCATCGGCAAGGTCCTGCGCCGCAAGGTGCGAGAAGATCTCATCTCGGCGGGCAAGCGCTCGAAGGCGTCGCGCGACTCCTGATCCCGTCTCATCCCCGGCGCTGGTCGGGGCGGCACCGACACGCCGCCCCGACCAGCGCTTTTTTGAATCATTCAAAATAACTGTTAGCGTCGTCTCATGACCGATTCGGAGCGACTGCAACAGGCTGGCCTGCGTGTCACCGCCCCGCGGCTCGCCACCCTCGAGGTGCTTCGCGAGCCGGGCCACCTCACGGCCGAAGAGGTCTACCAGCGCGTCGCCGAGACACTGCCGGGCACGAGCCTGCAGGCCGTCTACAACGTGCTCGCGGCCTTCACCGAGGCCGAGCTGGTGCGGCGCGTCGAATTCCCAGGTTCGCCGTGGCGCTACGAATCCCGCGTCGGAGACAACCACCACCACGTGGTTTGTTCGGGCTGCGGAGCCGT
The DNA here is from genome assembly GCF_900167575.1 of Okibacterium fritillariae. GTDB lineage: Bacteria > Actinomycetota > Actinomycetes > Actinomycetales > Microbacteriaceae > Okibacterium > Okibacterium fritillariae. The sequence continues at coordinate 1,886,349 of NZ_FUZP01000001.1, read as the reverse complement.
GGCCGACATCGATTGCGTCGTCGGGCATGCGCCGTGTCTGACGCCCTCCGATGCGAGTGGTTTCGTGCTGACGCGAGCCGAGGTCACCTTTGAGGGCCTGTGTGCCGCGTGTGCCGCCGCCGCCGATCGAGAGTCGCTCGCCTCGGCGTGACGCGAAGCATCCTCACCTCATGGGGTCTTCACCGCAACCCATCAGCTTGCGGTTACCGGCCGCTGACACCCTGACAACACCCGAAACCTTCCACGCCGCCATCTGGTCGCGCGTGCCACCCCACACACAAGGAGAATCCGTGACCGAGAAGTTCACCACCACGAATTCCGGAGCCCCCGTCGCCAGCGACCAGCACTCGCAGGCTGTCGGCACCGACGGCGTCATTCCGCTGCACGACCACTACCTCGTCGAGAAGCTCGCCCAGTTCAACCGCGAGCGCATCCCCGAGCGCGTCGTGCACGCCAAGGGCGGCGGCGCCTTCGGCGTCTTCGAGACCACGCATGATGTGAGCGCCTACACGCGTGCCGGCCTGTTCCAGCCCGGTGCCCGCACCGAGATGCTCGCGCGTTTCTCGACCGTCGCCGGCGAGCAGGGCAGCCCCGACACGTGGCGCGACCCCCGCGGTTTCGCCCTCAAGTTCTACACCGACGAGGGCAACTACGACCTCGTCGGCAACAACACGCCCACGTTCTTCCTGCGCGACGGCATCAAGTTCCCCGACTTCATCCGTTCGCAGAAGCGCCTGCCGGGCTCGCACCTGCGCGACCACAACATGCAGTGGGACTTCTGGACCCTCTCGCCCGAGACCGCCCATCAGGTGACCTGGCTCATGGGCGACCGCGGCCTGCCCGCCTCGTGGCGCAACATGGATGGCTTCGGATCGCACACCTACCAGTGGATCAACGCCGCGGGCGAGAAGTTCTGGGTCAAGTACCACTTCCGCACCAACCAGGGCCACAAGATCCTGTCGCAGGCCGATGCCGACCAGATCGCGGGCGAGGATGCCGACTTCCACATCCGTGACCTGCACACGGCCATCGAGGCCGGCGACTTCCCGAGCTGGACGCTGTCCGTGCAGATCATGCCCTACGCCGACGCCGCGACTTACCGGTTCAACCCGTTCGACCTCACCAAGGTGTGGCCGAAGGGTGACTACCCGCTCATCGAGGTTGGCACCATGACGCTGAACCGCAACCCCGAGAACTACTTCGCGCAGATCGAGCAGGCCACCTTCGCGCCCTCGAACTTCGTTCCCGGCATCGCGGCCAGCCCCGACAAGATGCTTCTCGCGCGCATCTTCAGCTACGCCGACGCGCACCGCTACCGCGTGGGCACCAACCACGCGCAGCTGCCCGTGAACGCGCCCAAGTCGCCCGTGCACACCTACTCGAAGGAAGGGGCGATGCGCTACGACTTCGCCTCGGCCGACACCCCGGTCTACGCGCCGAACTCCTTCGGCGGCGCCCACGCCGACCCGGCCCGCGCGGCCGAGAGCGACGGTTGGCAGAACGACGGCGTGCTCATGCGTTCGGCTGCCCAGCTGCACGCCGAGGACGACGACTTCGGCCAGGCCGGAACGCTCGTGCGCGACGTGATGGATGACGAGCAGCGCGAGCGCCTGGCGGGCAACATCGCCGGTCACGTGTCGAAGGTCACCATGCCGGGTCTGCGCGAGCGTGTGCTGCAGTACTGGATGAACGTCGACCAGAACCTCGCTCGCCGCGTGGCCACCCTGCTCGAGCCGAGCGCACCCGGCGCCGACGAGACGCCCGAGAGCGCCGGCATCCCGAACTAGCGGTGCCGTGGCGCGCCCGCCGCGCCGCACCCCGATCTCCTGTGCAGGAGCGAAGCCCGGGCCGACCTCGTCGGCTCGGGCTTCTGTCATCGCGCTGCGCGGCCTAGTGCCCGCGCAGCCGCTCGATCTCGCGCCGATCGCGCTTCGTCGGCCGCCCGGCCCCGCGGTCGCGCTCACCCACGCTCGCGCGCTCTTCGCGCGGCACCGGGGGAGGCGTGCGATCGATCATGGCCTCCTGCGCGACGGGTGCCCCCACGCGCTTCACGAGCAGGCGCTGCACGATCACGGTGCGATCACCCTCGCCCGTGCGCACGCGGATTTCGTCTCCCGGCCGCACGAGCGCCGCAGCCTTGGCCCGGTCACCGTTCAATCGCACGTGTCCGGCCCGGCACGCCGTCGTCGCGGCCGATCGCGTCTTGAACACGCGCACGGCCCACAGCCACGCGTCGATGCGGGCACTCGTGAGCTCAGCCATCCGCTCAGCCCTCGGACGGGTCTTTGATGGCGTTCAGCACGGTCGCCGCGGTCAGTGCCGAACCCTCGAGCGAGGGATGCAGGTGGTCGGGCAGCAGCAGCCCGATCGCGTTGCCCGTCGCCTCGTAGGCGCTGTGCACATCGATCGCGAGCACGGTGGGGTTGGCGCGCAGCCACCCGGTCACCGTGTCGATCACCTGAGCGTGCGCCGCAGCCCACTCGTCGAAGCGCGGGTTCTCGAGAATGGCCGCATAGCCGACGCTCGCGGGCCACTGCCGGTTGATGGTGCCGAGCAGCGCGGTCAGCTGCGGGCCCACGTCGGCCGGATTGCGCACGTTGTTGAGCCCGTGGTTCACGATGACCACATCGGGCTTCTCGGGCGCCATGACGGCGAGGTGCGCGAGCGAGTAGGCGGGCGTCTTGCCGCGCGCCGAACCGTTCCACACGATGAGGGGAGCACCCGGCGCTCCGGCGTTGTGCAGCACTTCGGGCAGGTAGCCGACGAGCTGGTTGTCCCAGGGGTGCACGATGAGCGGGCGATTCTGTTCGGTCGCGATCTGGCGCATGGCGACATCCACCCATTCGCCCGGTTCGTCGCCCGTCGAGTCGCCCAGCACGGTCACCACGAAGGGGCGATCGGTCTCGGCGATGCGGTTCCAGGCCTGGCCGAAGCCGATGGTCTGCAGACTGCTTTCGGATGCCGCCACCACCGCATCGGGCCCGCCCGCCGCCGTCGTTGCCGCCGGCCCCTTCGCCGCCACGCCCACGAGCACGCTCGCCACGAGCCCCGCACCCAGGATGCCGAGTGCCGTGGCCTTGAAGACGGGCGTGCGCGTCGCCCAGCGCGACGTCAGGCGAGGAAGCACCCGTCGGGTCGGGCGCTCGGGAGTGCGGGTCATTGTCACAGAGTACGTCTCGTCTGGTGCGTTCGCGACCTGAGCACACACGCCTCAAGGCTCTACAATCGAGGGATGGCTGAGGGCGAGAAGTTCGAGCAGGGGGCGACCGAGGTGGGGGACCGCATCCTCACTCTCCCCAACCTCCTGAGCTTCCTTCGTTTAGCGCTCGTTCCCGTCTTCCTTCTGCTGCTCGTCGAGGGTGAGGACATCTGGGCCCTCGTCGTGCTCGCGGTGTCGGGCATCACCGACTTCCTCGACGGCTTCCTGGCCCGCAAGCTCAACCAGGTGTCGCGTCTCGGGCAGTTGCTCGACCCCGCGGCCGACCGCCTCTACATCCTCGCTGCGCTGCTCGGCCTGGCCATCCGCTCGCTCATTCCGTGGTGGCTCGTCGCGGTCATCTTGGCTCGGGATGTCATGCTCATCGTCGTCGCCATCTTGCTCGCCCGGCGGGGTCACGGCGCGTTCCCTGTGAACTGGGTAGGAAAGTTCGCGACGGCCTGCCTGATGGTCGGATTCCCGGTGCTCATGCTCGCGGCGGCCCTGCCCGATGTGGCACCCTGGGTTCAGCCATTCGGCCTGATTTTCTCCATCGTCGGAGCAGTGCTTTACTGGTGGGCCGGGCTGCTCTATCTCAGGCAGACCATCGCACTCTCCCGAAATCCGCAGACACGAACGACAGTCTGATCGGATACGCTTGAATCCGAGGAGGTTCCAGGTGTCACATCACGAGGATAAGAACCCGCAGACCAGTGTTTACCTGCGCGTGCCCGCCCCCGAGGGGCGTTCCGGGCATGGCGTAGACGGCGACACGACGGCGAGTTTCAGCGCTGAGTTCGGTGCGGCGCTGGCCGCGATCGACGCCGGCGTCACCTCAGAGGAGACCGAGGCCATTGCGGCCCTCCCGGCCGGGTCGGCCCTCCTCATCGTGCGCCGCGGTCCCAACGCCGGAGCCCGCTTCCTGCTCGATGCCGATGTCACGACGGTCGGCCGTCACCCCGACGCCGATATCTTCCTCGACGATGTCACGGTCTCGCGCCGTCACGCCGAGTTCGTGCGCCACGAGGGCACGCTCGAGATCCGCGACCTCAACTCGCTCAACGGCACCTACTACGACGGCAAGCGCATCGACGCCGCTGTCCTCGTCGACGGCGGCGAGGTGCAGGTCGGCAAGTTCCGCCTCACCTACTACCCGTCGCGACTCGATGTCATCAAGGCTGATGCCCTCAAGTCCGACGCGATCCGTTCCGACGCTTCCAATCCGTCGGACGCTTGATGTCGGCCGCCCCGGCAGCGCAGGGCAAGCCAGCAGCGCACGGCACACCCGCGGCGCAACCGAAGGCGGCGGGCGGTCCTCTGCTCAGCATCGGGCAGGTGCTCGCGCGCCTGACCACCGAGTTTCCCGATCTGACCAACTCCAAGCTGCGCTTCCTCGAAGAGCAGGGTCTCGTGTCGCCGTCGCGCACCAAGTCCGGCTACCGCAAGTTCTCGCCGGTCGACGTCGAGCGGCTCCGGCTGATCCTCTCCATGCAGCGCGACCACTACCTGCCGCTCAAGGTCATCCGGCAATACCTGTCCGACCTCGATGAGGGCCGTGCGCCCGTCTTCCCGGGTGGCACGCCTCTCGCGGCCGTCTCCACCATCATTCCGGCCGGCCGCCGCTACAGCCGCGAAGACCTGCTGCGCGACACGGGTGCCTCGGCAGCGCTGTTCACCGCCGCTGTGAGCGCCAACCTCATCCAGCCCGCCGAGTTCCACGGCGAAGAGGCCATCTCCGTGTTGCGCGCGCTCGTCGCCCTGCAGCGCTACGGCATCGAGCCCCGCCACCTGCGCGGCTATCGCGGCGCGGCCGAACGCGAGGTCGGCATGGTCGAGAGCGCGCTGCTGCCGCTGTCCACGCGCCAAGACGCCGCCAGTCGTGCCAAGGCCCAGGAGCTCTCGGGTGAGATCGCCGGGCAGCTCGAGGTTGTGCGCTCGAGCCTCATCCGCGCGGCCCTCACGCGCTTCGATCGATAGCGATTTATCACAGAAGCATCACGGTGACTCGACACGCCGAAACGCAGAATGCGGATGTCGTTGTACTCGGGTGCCCGCATCGGTAGCGTTGTCTCAGCGGAACAAACCCCGCGACATCTTCAGAAGGGCTCACGGTGATCGATATCAGCGCCAACGGCGACCGTGCCGACGACGGCGGGTCGTCGAACGACGACGCTCGCTACGGTCTCGGGCTGCTCTTCACCGACGGCATGCCCGAGCGTGACGACCAGGCGGGCTACCGCGGCGCCGTTGCCGCTCGCGCCGCCGGCATCAGCTACCGTCAGCTCGACTACTGGGCCCGCACGGGGCTCGTCGAGCCCACCATCCGCGGTGCCGCGGGTTCGGGTTCGCAGCGGCTCTACGGCTTCCGCGACATCCTCGTCTTGAAGCTCGTCAAGCGCCTGCTCGACACGGGCATCTCGCTGCAGCAGATCCGCACGGCCGTCAATCAGCTGCGCGAGTCCGGCGTCAACGACCTCGCCCAGACCACGCTCATGTCCGATGGCGCCAGCGTCTACCTGTGCACCTCGAACGACGAGGTCATCGACCTCGTCAGCCGCGGCCAGGGCGTCTTCGGCATCGCGGTCGGCAAGGTGCTGCGCGAGGTCGAGACCACGCTCGTCGAGTTCGACCCGCAAACGCTCGATCCGTCCGACGAGCTCGCCGCGCGCCGCGCCGCCCGGAGCGCTTAGGCCTCACGATGACTGCGGATGCCTGGCCTCCCGCCATCTCCGCTATCACCCTGTTCGTCGATGACCTCGTCGACTCGATCGAGTTCTATCGCACGGCCTTCGGCCTCGACGTCATGTTCCTCGACGACGACTCGGCCGTGTTCTCGTTCAACAACACGCTCATCAACCTGCTCAAGGTCGAAGCGGCCGAGGAGCTCGTGCATCCGGCCGATGTGGGCACGTCGAGCGACAACCCCCGCATGCAGTTCACCATCCCGGTCGACGACGTCGACGGGCGGTGCGCCGAACTCGTGTCCCGGGGAGTGGTGCTCCTGAACGGCCCCATGGATCGACCCTGGGGAATCCGAACAGCCAGCTTCCGTGATCCGAGCGGTTACGTCTGGGAGATCGCGCGCTGAGCGGACTCAGGCTCTCGACCACATCTGAATGGGCCGTCGATGCGCGCGACGGGCGAGCCCCACCTGGTCGAGCAGGCCTTACGAAGCTGGGATCCCACCGTGGTCGCGGGGGAGCTGCGGCTACTTCGTCGAAGCGGGCAGCTCGGCGTATTCGCCCACGCGGCCGGTGCGCAGCACGCGGTCGAGCAGCAGGTCGAAGTTGTGCGCCATCTCTTGCGCGCTGTCGCCGGGCCAGATGTGCAGCGGCTTGGCCGCCCCCTGGGCCTGCTGCAGCGAGGTGCGCTCGGGCAGCTGCGGGCTGAGCACGAGCGGGCCGAACATGTCGCGCAGCTCTTTGATGCGGAACTGGTGCTCGAGCGACTGCGAACGCACGCGGTTGACGATGATGCCGAGGGGCTGCAGGCGTGGGCTGAGGCCGCGGCGGATCTCTTCGATCGCGCGCAGGGCGCGGTCGGCGGCGGCCACGGAGAAGAGGCCGGGCTCGGTGACGACCGACACGCGGTCGCTCGCGGCCCAGGCGGTGCGCGTGAGCGCGTTGAGTGAGGGGGCGCAGTCGATCAGCACGAGGTCGTAGTCGGCTTCGACGTGCGCGAGCGCCTCTTCGAGCTTCCAGATGTCGCGGATCGACGGGTGCGGCCCGTCGAAGTTGATGGCCGAGGGGCTGCCGATCATGACGTCGATCGTGCCGGGGTGGGTCTTGGTCCAGCCGGAGGGGGCGATGGCCTGACGGACCACCTTCTCCTTGGGCGAGGCGAGAACGTCGGCGACGTTCAGGCGGCCCGCGAGGGCGATATCCATGCCCGTGGACACGTCGGACTGGGGGTCGAGGTCGACGACAAGGGTTCGCACGCCGCGCGCGAACGCCGCGGAGGCCAAGCCGAGGCTGACCGTAGTCTTGCCGACGCCTCCCTTGAGGCTCGATACGCTGAGTACATGCACAATCGTCTACGTTACCTTTACTAGGCTGAGAGAACCTAAACGTTCGCTGTGCGCTGTCGCCCCCGGAAGCCCCCCGAAAGGTCTGCATGTTTAAGAAGATTCTTGTCGCCAACCGCGGAGAAATCGCGATCAGGGCTTTCCGTGCCGCCTATGAGCTGGGCGCCGGCACCGTGGCCGTCTTTCCTTATGAAGACCGCAACTCGCTGCACCGCTTGAAGGCCGACGAGGCCTACCAAATCGGTGAGCCCGGGCATCCCGTGCGCGCCTACCTCGATGTGGCCGAGATCATCCGGGTCGCCAAGGAGTCGGGCGCCGACGCCATCTACCCGGGCTACGGCTTCCTATCCGAGAACCCCGACCTCGCCGAGCAGGCCGCGGCCAACGGCATCACGTTCATCGGTCCGGGCTCCTCGGTGCTCGAGATGGCCGGCAACAAGGTCACGGCGAAAGAGCACGCCATCGCCGCGGGCGTTCCCGTGCTGGCATCCACCCCCGCCTCGAAAGACATCGACGAATTGCTGGCCGGTGCGGATGCCGTGGGCTTCCCGCTCTTCGCCAAGGCCGTCGCCGGTGGTGGCGGGCGCGGTATGCGTCGCGTGGCCACGAAGGACGAGCTGGCCCCCGCCCTGGCCGAGGCCATGCGCGAGGCCGACAGTGCGTTCGGCGACCCGACCATGTTCCTCGAGCAGGCCGTGCTGCGCCCGCGCCACATCGAGGTGCAGATCCTCGCCGACGCCCAGGGCGGCACCGTGCACCTGTTCGAGCGCGACTGCTCGGTGCAGCGCCGCAATCAGAAGGTCGTCGAGATCGCCCCGGCCCCGAACATCTCGGAGGAGCTGCGTCAGGCGCTCTACCGCGACGCCGTGGCCTTCGCCAAGTCCATCGGCTACGTCAACGCCGGCACCGTCGAATTCCTCGTCGACACGGCGGGGGAGCGCGCGGGCAAGCACGTCTTCATCGAGATGAACCCCCGCATCCAGGTCGAGCACACCGTGACCGAAGAGATCACGGATGTCGACCTCGTGCAGTCGCAGATGCGCATCGCCTCGGGCGAGACGCTCGTCGACCTGGGCCTCACGCAGGACCAGATCCACATGCACGGCGCCGCGCTGCAGACGCGCATCACGACGGAGGACCCGTCGCAGAACTTCCGCCCCGACACGGGCAAGATCACCACCTACCGCTCGCCGGGTGGCGGCGGTATCCGCCTCGACGGCGGAACGATCAACCCGGGTGCGCAGATCAGCCCCCACTTCGACTCCATGCTGGCGAAGCTCACGTGCCGCGGCCGCGACTTCCCGGCCGCCGTCACGCGCGCCAAGCGCGCCCTGGCCGAGTTCCGAATTCGCGGCGTGTCCACCAACATCCCGTTCCTGCAGGCCGTGCTCGAAGACCCCGACTTCGTGGCGGGCGACCTGAGCACCTCGTTCATCGAGGAGCGCCCGGGCCTCTTCAAGGGCCACGAGTCGAAAGACCGCGGCACCAAGATCATGAACTGGCTGGCCGATGTCACGGTCAACCAGCCGAACGGCGCGCGGCCCACGGGCGTGAAGCCCATCGACAAGCTGCCGAAGATCGACCTCGCGACGCCCGCCCCGGCCGGCTCTCGCCAGAAGCTGCTCGAGCTCGGCCCCGTCGCCTTCGCGAAGTCGCTGCGCGAGCAGACCGCCCTGGCCGTCACCGAGACGACCTTCCGCGACGCGCACCAGTCGCTGCTCGCCACGCGCGTGCGCACCAAGGACCTGCTCGCGGTGGCGCCCTACGTTGCGCGGCTCACGCCCGAACTCCTGTCGGTCGAGGCCTGGGGTGGCGCCACCTACGACGTGGCGCTGCGTTTCCTCGGCGAAGACCCGTGGGAGCGACTGGCGAGCCTGCGCGAGGCCCTGCCCAACGTCAACATCCAGATGCTGCTGCGCGGCCGCAACACCGTGGGCTACACGCCCTACCCGACCGAGGTCACCGACGCGTTCGTGCGCGAGGCCGCGGCGACGGGTGTCGACATCTTCCGCATCTTCGACGCGCTCAACGACGTCGAGCAGATGCGCCCCGCCATCGACGCGGTGCTGAAGACGGGGACGACCATCGCCGAGGTGGCCGTCTGCTACACGGGCGACCTGCTCGACCCCGCCGAAGACCTCTACACCCTCGACTACTACCTGGGCCTGGCCGACCAGATCGTGGCGGCCGGTGCCCACATCCTCGCCATCAAGGACATGGCCGGTCTCCTGCGCCCCGCCGCGGCCGCCAAGCTCGTCTCGGCCTTCCGTGAGCGTTTCGACGTTCCGGTGCACGTGCACACGCACGACACGGCGGGCGGTCAGCTGGCCACCCTGCTCGCGGCCAGTGCCGCCGGCGCCGACGCGGTGGATGTCGCGAGCGCACCCATGGCCGGCACGACGAGCCAGCCCTCGGCCTCCGCTCTCGTCGCCGCCCTGGCGCACACCGAGCGCGACACGGGCCTCTCGCTCGCTGCCGTCTCAGACCTCGAGCCCTACTGGGAGGCCGTGCGCCACGTCTACAAGCCGTTCGAGTCCGGCCTGCCCGGCCCCACCGGCCGCGTCTACAAGCACGAGATCCCGGGTGGCCAGCTGTCCAACCTGCGCCAGCAGGCCATCGCGCTGGGCCTCGAGAACGACTTCGAGAAGATCGAGGACATGTACGCCGCGGCGAACAAGATCCTCGGCCGCATCCCCAAGGTCACGCCCTCGTCGAAGGTCGTCGGCGACCTGGCGCTGCACCTCGCGGCCGTGAACGCCGACCCGGCCGACTTCGAGCAGAACCCGAGCAAATACGACATCCCCGAATCGGTCGTCGGCTTCATGGCGGGCGAGCTGGGCGAACTGCCCGGCGGCTGGCCCGAGCCCTTCCGCTCGAAGGTGCTCGAGGGCCGTCACGTGAACATCGACGTGGCCCCCGTGAGTGCGGATGACCTCGCGGCACTCGACGGCGACTCCCTCGAGCGTCGTTCCACCCTCAACCGTCTGCTGTTCCCGGCGCCCACGCGCCAGTTCGAGCAGATGCGCGAGCTGTTCGGCGACCTCTCCATCATCGACACGGTCGACTACCTCTACGGCCTCGAGCCCGAGGGTGAATACGTGGTCGAGTTCTCGAAGGGTGTGCGCCTCTACGTGGGCCTCGAAGCCATCGGCGAGCCCGACGACAAGGGCATGCGCACGGTCATGACCATGGTCAACGGCCAGCTGCGCCCCGTGTTCGTGCGCGACCGCAGCGTGGCCATCGAGTCGAAGGCCGCCGAGAAGGCCGACACGTCGAAGCCCGGCCAGGTCGCCGCGCCGTTCTCGGGTGTCGTCACGCTCAAGGTCGAACCCGGTACGAAGGTCACGAGCGGCCAGCCCGTCGCATCCATCGAGGCCATGAAGATGGAGGCCGCGATCACGGCCCCCGTCGCCGGCAAGATCGAGCGCCTGGCCATCTCGACCACGCAGCAGGTCGAGGCCGGCGACCTGCTGGTCGTCATCACCCCCAGCGAATAGTCCTCACTCGGGGCGGTCCGGTCTGCACCGGCCGCCCCGGGCCTGGGACCAGTACGACAACAGAAAGACATCGTGACAGAACGACAGATCCGCCTGTTCGGCGACCCCGTGTTGAAGACGCCCTCCGAACCGATCGGCGATATCGACGACGGCATCCGTGGTCTCATCGACGACCTCGTCGACAGCGTCAAGTTGCCGGGTCGTGCGGGTGTGGCGGCGAGCCAGATCGGCGTCAACCTGCGCGCCTTCAGCTACAACATCGACGGCAACGTGGGCTACGTCATCAACCCCGTGCTCGTCGAGGTGTCGGGTGAGCCCGAACCGGTCGACGAGGGATGTCTGTCGGTGCCGGGTCTCTGGTTCCCCACGCCGCGCTACCCCTTCGCGCGGGTGCGCGGCATCGACGTCGACGGCAACGAGCTCGAGGTCTCGGGCGAGGGGCTCATGGCGCAGGCCCTGCAGCACGAGACCGACCACCTCGACGGCATGCTCTACCTCGACCGGCTCGAGAAGGAGCACCGGCGCGAGGCCATGAAGCAGGTGCGCGAGAGCGATTGGTTCTGACGCGCCGCTGCGCTTTACATGACGAAGGCCCCGACCACTCACCGGTGATCGGGGCCTTCGTCGTGTGCCGCTAGTGCAGGATCGAGTGACCCTGCGTGTTGGGCGAGCCGGCGTAGAGGTTCTCTACGGTGTCGGCGAAGTCCTTCATGATCACGTGACGCTTGATGCTCATCTTGGGGGTCAGGTGGCCCGACGCCTCGGTGAACTCGGTCGTGAGCACGACGAACTTGCGAATCGACTCGGCGCGCGAGACCCGGGCGTTGGCGGCGTCGATGGCGCGCTGGATCTCGCCCAGCACCGCGGGATTCGAGGCGGCCTGCTCGAGCGAGAGCGAGGCATCCTCACCGTTGTTGGCCAGCCAGGTGGGCAGCATCTCGGGGTCGAGCGTGATGAGTGCCGAGATGAAGGGCTTCTGGTCGCCGACGACGACGACCTGACCGACGACGGGGTTCGAGCGGATGGGGTCTTCGAGTGCCGCGGGGGACACGTTCTTGCCGCCCGCCGTCACGATGATCTCCTTCTTGCGGCCCGTGATGGTCAAGAACCCGTCCTCGTCGAACGAACCGATATCGCCCGTGCGGAACCAACCGTCGTCGAACGCCTCGGCCGTGGCCTCGGGGTTCTTCCAGTACTCCTTGAAGATGTTGATGCCGGACACCTCGATCTCGCCGTCCTCGGCGATGCGGATGCCGACGCCGGGGAGCGCGGGGCCGACCGTGCCGATCTTCGACTTCGTGCTCAGGTTGACGCTCGCGGGCGCCGTGGTCTCGGTGAGGCCATACCCCTCGAGGATGACGATGCCGAGGCTGTGGAAGAAGTGCCCGAGTCGCGGCCCGAGCGGTGCCGAGCCCGACACGGCGTACTTGACGCGCCCACCCATGGCCGCCCGCAGCTTGCTGTAGACGAGCTTGTTGTAGAGCGCGAACTTCACCTTCATGCCGAAGGTGATGTCGCCCTTCTCGCCGGCCTTCGAGTATTCGACGGCGAAATCGGCGGCCGCACGGAAGATCTTGCCCTTGCCCCCGCCCTCGGCCTTCTGCTCGGCCGAGTTGTAGACCTTCTCGAACACGCGCGGCACGGCCAGCAGGAACGTGGGCTTGAACGATCCGAGTGCGGGCAGCAGCTGCTTGGTGTCGGCCTGGTGCCCCGTTCGCACGCCCGCGTGCACGTTGATGACCGAGATGAAACGGGCGAAGACGTGGGCGGTGGTGATGAAGAGCAGGGTGGAGGCGCCATCCGGGTCGTCGAAGACGTCTCGGAGCGCAACGTAGGCGTTGCGCGAGAGCTCGACGAAGTTGGCGTGGGTGAGCACGCAGCCCTTGGGCTTGCCGGTCGACCCGGACGTGTAGATGAGGGTGGCGATATCGTCTTCGTTGGCGATCGAGCGGCGGCGTTCGATCTCGGCGTCGGGCACGTCGACGCCTTGCGCCGCGAGCTTCTCGAGGTCGCCCAGGTCGATCTGCCACACCTTGTCGATGCGGGGCAGCTCGGGGTGCACCTCGTCGAAACGCGAGAAGTGCTCGGCGGTCTCGAGGATGACGGCGTCGGCCTCGGAGTCGCTCAGGTTCCATTGCACCTGGCTGGGGGAGGACGTTTCGTAGACGGGCACGAGGATGGCGCCGGCGAACCAGGCGGCGAAGTCGATGAGCGTCCACTCGTAGCGCGTCTTGCACATGAGGCCGATGCGGTCGCCGGGTTCGATGCCGGCCGCGACGAAACCCTTGGCGAGGGCGGTGACCTGGTCGAGGAACGCACGCGCCGTGATGTCGCGCCAGCCAGAGGGCACCGAGGCGTCGGGAACGGCGAAGAGGGGGCGGTCGGGCGTCGCCTTCACTCGGTCGACCAGCAGGTCGGTCGCGTTCGCATCGGGGTCCTTCGGGACGACGGCGGGCGTGACGAACGTTGTGGCGATCTTTTCCACGGCAACTCCTTCGGTACCAGGTAATCGGGTCCCCCTACTCTACGGGTGTTCCGCGGACCGGGCTCCAAATGGCGCGCGCGGTGCCGCGGGTTTACACTCGGGGAGTGCTGCTGCCCCAGGGCGCGACACCACCCACCACCCCTCGACGACCCGGAGGTCAGCGCGTGCACGCGATCGGAATCGACATCGGCGGAACGAAGATCGCGGGAGCGGTCATCGACCCCGACGGCACGATCGTCCGGGATCTGCGCACGCCCACTCCGGCCGGCGCGCCGCAGCTCATCGAGAACGCCGTCGTCGAGATGGTCACGGCCCTGTCGGCCGAGCACGATGTCGTCGCCGTGGGCGTCGCCGCCGCCGGGTTCATCGACGCCGCGCAGTCGACCGTCTACTACGCGCCCAACATCAACTGGCGCAACGAGCCGTTCCGCGCCAAGCTCGAGGCCCGCATCGACCTGCCCATCGTCATCGAGAACGACGCCAACGCCGCAGGCTGGGCCGAGTTCCGTTTCGGTGCCGCGCGCCTCGTCAGCGATATGGTCATGCTCACCATCGGCACGGGCGTGGGCGGGGCCATCGTCGCGTCCGACACGCTCTTCCGCGGCGGCTTCGGCGCGGGCGCCGAGCTGGGCCACCTGCGGCTCGTCCCGGGCGGTCTCCTGTGCGGCTGCGGGGCGCACGGATGCCTCGAGCAATACGCCTCGGGCCGTGCGCTGCAGCGCATCGCCAACGAACTCGCCGACGCGGGTGGTATCGGGCAGAACCTCGCGCGGGTGCGGGCCGAACGCGGCCGCCTCGACGGCTCCGACATCGCCGAGCTCATCGGCGACGGCGATCTGGGAGCCCTCACGGCGCTCCGCCAGCTCGGCACCGTGATCGGTGAGGCCTGCGCCACCTTCGGCGCCGTGCTCGACCCGCAGATGTTCGTCATCGGCGGGGGAGTGGCCCAGGCCGGAGACCTCCTGCTCGATCCCATCCGACACGCCTATGAAGAAAACCTCTCGGCGCGCGGGTATCACCCCGAGCCGGAGTTTAGGATTGCGGAACTTGTCAACGACGCGGGTGTCGTGGGCGCAGCCGATCTGGCGCGGCACTTTGCCTCGCGCCTCCCCGCGGGTCACTCGGCCCCGAGAAAGTAGTGGAACGCCGATGTTCTATTGGTTGATGAAGCAGGTGGTCGTCGGACCCCTCGTCAAGGCGCTCTTCCGCGTATGGGTCGTCGGCGAGGAAAACGTTCCGCGGCACGGCGCGGCGATCCTGGCCAGCAACCACCTGTCGTTCATCGACTCGGTGCTGCTGCCGCTTTACTTGCGCCGCCGCATCGCGTTCCTCGCGAAGAGCGAGTACTTCAGCGGCCGCGGCCTCAAGGGCTGGGCCACCAAGACGTTCATGAGCGCGACGGGTCAGCTGCCCATCGACCGCTCGGGCGGCAAGGCCTCGGAGGCGTCGCTGCGCACGGGCCTGAAGGTGCTGTCACGCGGTTCGCTGCTCGGCATCTACCCCGAGGGCACGCGCAGCCCCGACGGCAAGATGTACCGCGGACGCACCGGTGTGGCGCGCATGGTGATCGAAGCCGGGGTGCCCATCATCCCCGTCGCCATGATCGACACCGAAAAGGCCATGCCGACCGGGCGTCGGTTGCCGCGCATCCGCCGCATGGGCATCATCATCGGCGAGCCCCTCGACTTCTCGCGTTTCGAGGGGATGGAATCCGACCGCTTCATCCTGCGCTCGGTGACCGACGAGCTCATGTACGAGATGCAGCGGCTCAGCCGCCAAGAATATCGGGATGTCTACGCCACGAGCGTCAAGGAGAAGGCCGCCGCCCTTTCGCGATAGGCTGAAGCACCGTGCCTCGTGCCCCTGGTGCGAGGCATTTCCCTGCGAAAGAAATAGGAAAAACTGTGGTGAATCCGACTGAGCCGGTTGTGTTGGCAGACGAGTCCGTGATTGCCGGTTTGGACTATTGGCGTGAGCTCGAGATCAAGCAGCAGCCGCAGTGGCCCGACGCCGAGGCCGTGCAGAAGGCATCCGCTCAGATCGCCGCGTTCCCGCCCCTCGTCTTCGCGGGTGAGGTCGACCTGTTGCGCGAGCGCCTCGGCCGTGCCGCCGCCGGTGGCGCCTTCCTGTTGCAGGGGGGCGATTGCGCCGAGACGTTTGCCGGCGCGACGGCCGACCAGATCCGCAACCGGGTCAAGACCATCCTGCAGATGGCCGTGGTGCTCACCTACGGGGCGTCCATGCCCGTCATCAAGATGGGGCGCATGGCCGGCCAGTTCGCCAAGCCGCGTTCGAGCGACACCGAGACGCGCGGCGGCGTCACGCTGCCCGCCTACCGCGGCGACATCGTCAACGGCTACGACTTCACGCCCGAATCGCGTCGTGCCGACCCGCAGCGCCTCGTCGAGGGCTACCACATGGCCGCCTCGACGCTGAACCTCATCCGCGCCTTCACGCAGGGTGGTTTCGCCGATCTGCGCGAGGTGCACAGCTGGAACAAGGGCTTCGCCTCGAATCCCGCCAACCAGATGTACGAGCAGCTGGCCAAGGACATCGACAAGGCGATCAAGTTCATGGAGGCGGCGGGCGCCGACTTCGACGAGCTCAAGCGCGTCGAGTTCTACACCGCGCACGAGGGCCTGCTCATGGACTACGAGCGCCCCATGACGCGCATCGACTCCCGCACGGGCACGCCCTACAACACGTCGGCCCACTTCATCTGGATCGGGGAGCGCACGCGCGATATCGACGGCGCGCACGTCGACTTCCTGTCGCGGGTGCGCAACCCGATCGGCGTCAAGCTCGGTCCCAGCACCACACCCGAGACCATGACGGCGCTGATCGAGAAGCTCGACCCCAACCGCGAGCCCGGGCGCCTGACGTTCATCACGCGCATGGGCGCCGGCAAGATCCGCGATGCCCTGCCGCCCCTGCTCGAGGCCATCAAGAAGACCGACGCCACGCCGCTCTGGGTCACCGACCCGATGCACGGCAACGGTCTGACGACGCCCACGGGCTACAAGACGCGTCGTTTCGACGACGTCGTCGACGAGGTCAAGGGCTTCTTCGAGGCGCACCGAGCGGCCGGCACCCACCCGGGTGGCATCCACGTCGAGCTCACGGGCGACGACGTCACCGAGTGCCTCGGCGGGTCGGAGCACATCGACGAAGCGTCGCTCGCGACGCGTTACGAGTCGCTGTGCGACCCGCGTCTCAACCACATGCAGTCGCTCGAGCTGGCGTTCCTCGTGGCTGAGGAGCTCGCGAAGTAACGTTTGAATCAACGAAGAAGGGCCTCGCTTTCGAGCGGGGCCCTTCTTCGTGTGTCTGGGTGTGTCTGGGGGCTAGATGTTGGCCGTGATGGTGACGGTGGCACCGCGCTTGATGGCGGTGCCGGCGGCCGGGTCTGAGCCCGTGACGGTCAGGCCGGGCAGGTTCCAGGCGTTCTCGGGCACGATCGTCGTGACCTTGACGGTGAAGCCGAGCTGCTCGAGGGCCGCCTTCGCGTCGGCGATATTCTTGCCGGCGAGGTCGGGAACCGTGACGACGTCCGGCCCCTTCGAGATGATGAGCGTGATCTGGCTGCCCTCGGTGATGGTCTGATCCGCCGCGGGGGGAACGATGCCGATCACGTCGCCGGCCGGGACGCTGTCACTGAACTGGCTCTGCTTCTTCTCGCCCACGCCGAGGTTGACGGTGGCGAGGGTCGTGGTGGCGTTCTCGAGGGTCTGGCCCGCGACATCCGGGATCGGGCCGGCCGAGACGACCAGGTCGATCGTCTGGCCCTGCGCGGTGTCTCCGCCCTGAGACATGTCGCCGCCATCGGATTGGCGCGACGCCGAGATGATGGTGTCGGCGGGGATATCGGCGACGAAGTTCTTCGTCACCGCGCCCACCGTGAGCTTGTTCTGATCGAACTCGGCCTGCACCTCGGGCAGTGGCCGGCCCGCGAGCACACCGAGCGTCACGGGCTGTGGGCCCTGCGACACGGTGAGCGTCACGGTGGTGCCGCGGGCGACGGATGCACCGGCCCCGGGCTTCGCATCCATCACCATGCCGGGGGCGACCTCGAGGCTGTAGACCTGCGCATGCGCCGGAACAAGCTCGAGCTCTTCGAGCGCCGCGTCGGCATCTTCGACGCTCGAGCCGACGACGGTGGGGATGGCGACCTGGGCGCCGGGCCCGGCGCCGAAGTAGAGGCCCGTTCCGACGGAACCGGCGGTGAGCAGCAGAATGAGGGCGAGCAGCCAGTAGCCACGTCGGCGGCGGGCATTGCTCTGTCGGCCGAGAACGGTGGGCGCGTCATCCGCATCGACCGGCCCGGTGGCGACGGCCTGCGAGGTGAGCACGCGCGTGAGCTCGGCCGGCGACTGCGATTCGAGCGGCGCGGGCATGAGCATGGTGGCGTGCGACGTGTTCGTCGCGGGCATGCCGAGCGTATTCTCGACCTCGCGCAGGCGCTCGAGCAGCTCGCTGGCGTCGGCGGGGCGTTCGTCGGGGTTGCGCTCCGTGGTCCACAACACGAGGTCGTCGAATTCGTCGGGGATGCCGGGCACCAGCGCGCTCGGCCGGGGAACCGACTCGTTGGCGTGCTGGTAGGCGATCTGCATGGGCTGCTCGCCCTTGTAGGGCTGCTCGCCCGTGAGCATCTCGTACATCATGATGCCGAGCGCGTAGATATCGCTGCGCTTATCGGCGATGCCGCGTGTGACGAGCTCGGGGGAGAGGTAGGCGATCGTGCCGAGCAGGGCCTGGCCCGTGGCCGTGTTGGCGCTGGCGGCGCGGGCGAGGCCGAAGTCGCCGATCTTGATGCGACCGTCGTCGGCGAGCAGCACGTTCTCGGGCTTGAGGTCGCGGTGCACGATGCCCGCGCGGTGGGCGGCCGCCAGACCGGTGACGACGGCATCCATGATGTCGACGACCTGACGCGGGGTGAGCCGACCGTGATCGCGCAGCAGCTCGCGCACGGTGATGCCGGGCAGGTGCTCCATGACCAGATAGGTCATGTCGGAATCTTGACCCTGGTCGAAGACGCTGACCACGTGCGGGTTGGCCAGTCGAGCGGCCGAACGGGCTTCTTGCACGAAGCGCGAGGTGAAGTTCGAGTCGTCGGACAGGTGTCCGTGCATGATCTTGATGGCCACGCGGCGCTCGAGGCGCAGGTCTGTGGCCAGGTAGACCGTTGCCATGCCGCCACGGGCGATACGCGAACGAACCTCGTATCGATCGTCGATGAGACGCCCGATCATGGGGTCGGTCTGCTGGCTGGTGGTCACGAAGAGAGTCTATGGAGTGGCATCACCGACGGCCTGGCAAAACACCGATGAGACACGCACCGGTTCGATATTCGTAACCGGATCGTAAGAAACCTCTAGCCCAGCTGGGCCAGCCACGAGCGGGCGGATGCTTCCCACTTCGCGTATTCATCGGGATGCGCCGACTTCTGCACGGCCTGGGCGGCCTGCGTCACCGAGAGGTTCTCCCAGCCCGGAACGTCGAACAGACCTGAGGTGACACCCGTGTTCGGGTTCGTCTTCCCACCGAAGAACGCGAGGATGGCTCGCTGCCGGTCGCGCACCTGGTCCGGCGTTCCCCAGCCCTGGCTCGGGCGCTGCTGGAACAGGCCGAGCGAATCGCGATCGCCGTGGTCGATGTTGCGCATGCTCGACTCCTGCATCGCGGCGGCCAACGCGATCACGATGGCCTGGTCGCTGGCTCCGATGCTGCGGCCCGTCGCGATGATGAGGCGGGCGTTCTCGGTCATGGGGGCGTCGAGCGCGGCGATGACCTGGGGCGCGGGCTGCGGCGCAGGTGCAGGTGCCGGCGCCGGTGCGGGTGCGGGTGCCGGTGCGGGGGTCGCGGCCGGGGGAGCGGGCTGCGCGGCCGGCGGGGTAGGCGTCGTCGCGGCCGCCGTCTGCAGGCCCGGAAGCGTGATGGTCTGGCCCGGGTAGATGATGTCGCCGCCGTGCAGACCGTTCGCGGCGAACAATGCGGATGTCGTCACGCCGTGTGCCGCCGCGATGCCGCTCAGGGTGTCGCCCGAGACGACCGTGTACGACGCCGACGTCGACGGGGCCTGCGCGGAGGGCGCCGACGGGACGGGGGCAGGTGCGGGTGTCGAGGGGGCCGCCGCTTCTGCGCGCAAGGTCAGCTCCTGCCCGGGGAAGATCGTGCTCGACCAGCTCAGGCCGTTGAGGGCCAGAACGGATGCGGTCGCCACGCCGTGCTTCTGCGCGATGTCAGACACGGTATCCCCGCTCTGAACGGTGTAGGAGGATGCGCTGGAAGCGACCGAGGGACCGGCCGCGGTCATGTTCTCGCCCGATCGTTCTCCCGTTGTCCCGCCGAGACCGAGGGTGGGAAGAGGGCGGGTGCTCGAGATATCGCCCCAGGTGGGTTGGGCGACGGCGTGGTCGGACTGGGCGTTCGCCGCGACATCCGCGCCGCCGGCCGAGGTTGCCACCGTGCCGCTCGCCTGGCCTGGCTCTGAAAACTCGTCGGGGAGGTCGCGGTCGTCGGGCGCCGTGTGCGGAACGCCGTGCGCGGCAAGGGGCGCCGTGAGCGCAAGTCCGAGGACGATTCCGCCCGTGCTCGTCAGGACAGCGCCCGTGTTCAATCGTGCAGCGGGGGTGGTCAGGGTGCGTCGGCGCATGATGTGCCCATCTTTCGTGACCCCCGTTTGAGTGACATTGCGTACCCACGGTGACACAGTCGAGAGAACCTCGTCAACACGCGGGGGCAGGGCGGCGGATGTCCGGGGTGCGCGGTGCCCGCGTCATCCGACGTCGTTTTGCCGCCCGTCTGCTTTTCCGGGCCCCGGGATCGTGGCAGACTCGGGGTGTGACTGATGCGTTTTCCCACCACGAGTGGCTCACTGTTCCTGACCTCGTCGAGCTGCTCGACCTCAGCCAGAGCCGGGTGCGCCGTCTGATCGAAGACAGGCACCTGCTCGCCGTTCGCCGCGACAACATCCTGAGCGTTCCCGCCGTGTTCCTGCGCGACAACGAGCCGCTGCACGAACTGCGTGGAACCCTGTTCGTGCTCGCCGACTCGGGTTTCTCCGACGACGAGGCCATGGACTGGCTGCTCAGCGAAGACGAGAGCCTCGGCGTTTCGCCCATCGAGGCGCTGCGTTCGGGCCGCAAGACCGAGGTCCGCCGCGTCGCCCAGGCGCTCGGCTAAACGCCCTCACACTCGAACAGGGTCGGTCGGATCGCCGACCGAGTCGACACAGCTCGCTCCAGATCGCCGACGGAGTCGACGCGGGTTACTCCAGTAAGAGTCGACGCGGCGTGCTGTCGCAAAAATCGGCGCGGCGTCCTCCGGTAAGAGTCGACGCGGCTTGCTCTAGCGCGGGGCGAGCGGCTTGCTCTAGTGGGAGTCGGCGAGGCGAGAGCTAGTAGTTGCGGCGTGTGACGGTCTCGGCCAATTCGCTGAGGCGCTCGATCGCTTCCGCTCCGAGCGGCGCCGCGTCGAGGGCCGCGCGCGCAACGCGCACGTTCTCGGCGATGATCTCCTCCGAGCGGTCGACCGCTCCGCTCTCGGTGATGGTCGCCTGCAGTGACGCGATCTGCTCGGGTTCGAGCGCCGGGTCGCCGAGCAGCTCGTCGATGAGGTTCTTCGTCGGCGCGGGCACGGCCTCGCGCGTGAGAGCGATGAGCACCGTGCGCTTGCCCTCGCGCAGGTCGTCGCCGCTCGGCTTGCCCGTGACCTTCTCGTCGCCGAACACGCCGAGCAGATCGTCGCGCAGCTGGAAGGCCACGCCGAGCGGCAGGCCGAAGGAGCGCAGCGCCTCGAGCTGGGCATCGCTGCCGCCCGCGAGCAGGGCGCCGAGGGCCAGGGGCGCCTCGATGCTGTACTTCGCCGACTTGAAGACGACCACGCGCTGGGCCCGCTCGCGGTGTTCGCTCTCGGGCCGGCTGCGCCACGCCCGCTCCTCGAGGATGTCCAGGTACTGCCCGGCGGTCACCTCGGTGCGCATGCGCATGAACTCGGCGCGCACGCGGATGGATGTCTCACGGTCGACCAGTGCCAGCGCCTCGTCGAGGATCTCGTCGCTCCACCCGAGCAGCAGATCGCCGAGCAGAATCGCGGATGCGCGGCCGTAGTCGTCGCCGTCGCCATCCCACCCGCCGTCGGTGTGCAGCTTCTCGAAGCGGCGGTGAGCCGCAGGGGCCCCGCGGCGCGTATCGGAGTTGTCGATGATGTCGTCGTGCACGAGGGCCGCGGCGTGGAAGATCTCGAGCGACGCCGCCAGTGTGACGACCGCCCTCAGCTCATCGGATGTCGGCTGCCCGACGTCGCCCGCGGCACTGCGAACGCTCTGCCACCCCCAGTAGGAGAAGCTGGCCCGGAACCGCTTGCCACCGCTGAGAAACTCCCGAGAGAACGCGGAGAACGGGAGGAGGTCATCGCCGAGGTGAGCGAGAATTGACGCACGGGATTCGAGGAATTCATCGATCCGATCATTGACCAGTTCGGCAAGGTTTCGGCTTTCGGTCACGAGACCACCCTAGCGGGATGCTTGGCCTAGCCGAGGCGTCGATGGCGGGGTTAGAATTCGTGACATACATGCCCCGTGTTGAGCGAGTTGGAGGGTAAGACATGCCGCTTTCCGAGCAGGAGCAACGGCTCCTTGACGAGATGGAGCGCAACCTCTACCGCAACGACGCCGATTTCGTGTCGACCGCCGGTGACCAGCGCGGCCGTCCGAGCTACCGCAGCATCGCGATCGGTTCGGTCGTCGGCATCCTGGGCGTCGGTGCCCTCGTCACGGGTGTGGTTCTGCAGCAGCCCGTCGTCGGCATCATCGGCTTCGTGGTCATGTTCGCCGGCGTGATGATCGCTATCACGCCCCGCAAGCACCACGGCACGCTCACTGCTGAAGACGTCTTGAAAGAGGCGCAGCGCCCGTCGTCGAAGAAGAAGGCCGCATCCGGTGGCACGTTCATGAATCGCATGAACAGCCGCTGGGATCGTCGTCAGGACGACCGCGGAGAATAGCCCCGGTCCCGCGGGCCAGTCGCAATACGCCGACCGCATCCCGCTCCACACACTCAAGCAGTCGCACTTCGGTGCGGCTGCTTTTTTGTTGCCCGCCTGCGCTCCCCGCTGAAGCGGCGCGGTTCTCCACTTTCCTCCCCGGCGCCGCGGGCCTGTCCTCCACTCCGCGCGTCCTTGCGGATCGCGCCGTCTGGCGCGCCACGAAATAGGCCCGACATCACCCCGTTGCGCTCCCTGCCCCTCCACCCGCGCGTCGCCCGCGATTGTGCGGATTTATTCCCGAATCGGCCGAGAAAAAGGGCGGATGTCATAGGTTTGTGGTGCGAAGTGGAGTAAAGTGGAGACATCCCGAAAGTTGGCCGGAACGAGAAGGGGGATGACACGTGTTTCTTGGCACCTACGCCCCCAAGCTCGACGAGAAGGGACGCATCATCCTGCCGGCCAAGTTTCGCGACGAGCTCGCCGGGGGAGTGGTGATGACGCGGGGCCAGGAGCACTGCATCTACGTCTTCTCCACCCGCGAGTTCGAAGATCTGCACACGAAGATCCGTCAGGCGCCTGTCACCTCGAAGCAGGCGCGCGACTACCTGCGTGTGTTCCTGTCCGGCGCCAGCGCCGAGACACCCGATAAGCAGCACCGCGTCACGGTGCCCGCATCCCTGCGTGCCTACGCCGGCCTCAGTCGCGACCTCACGGTCATCGGCGCCGGCAGCCGCGCCGAGATCTGGGACACCGAAGCGTGGGAGGCCTACCTGGCCGAGCAAGAAGCAGCATTCGCCGACACCGCCGAGGAGGTGATTCCGGGACTCTTCTAGTCCCTGCGTTCTGACTCCCAGCCGTCCACTCCCTGGCACACTTCCCCGTTGCCAGGTCGGGTCGGATGGGGATCAGAGTCCAGGGGCCACCCGGTTCATATGGCCCTGAACGACATCCACACCCCGGTTCTGCTCGAGCGTTGCGTCGAGCTGCTGGCACCCGCCCTCGCGGCCGACGGTGCCGTGCTGGTCGACTGCACGCTCGGCATGGGCGGACACGCCGAGGCGTTCCTCGAGCGCTTCCCGAACATCACCCTCGTCGGCCTCGACCGCGACCTCGATGCCCTCGCCATCTCGCGCGAGCGACTCGCCCGCTTCGGCGACCGGGTCAAGCTCGTGCACACCGTCTACGACGGCATCGACGAAGCACTCGAGGGTCTCGGCATCCCCGAGGTGCACGGCATCCTCTTCGACCTCGGCGTCTCCTCGCTGCAGCTCGACGAGGCCGAGCGCGGCTTCGCATACTCCAAAGACGCGCCGCTCGACATGCGCATGGATGCCACGAGCGACCTCACGGCCGAGACGGTCATCGCCACCTACACCGAGCACGAGCTGCGCAACATCTTCCAGAAATACGGCGAAGAGAAGCTCGCGCAGCGCTACGCCCGCAAGATCGTCGAAGCGCGCGACGCCCGGCCCATCACGCGGTCGGCCGAGCTCGTCGAGATCATCCAGGCGGCCACCCCCGCGGCCGTGCAGCGCGCCGGCCACCCCGCCAAGCGCGTCTTCCAGGCCCTGCGCATCGAGGTCAACCAAGAGCTGTCGGTGCTCGAAGATGCCATCCCACGTGCGCTCGACTCGCTCGCCGTCGGCGGCCGCATCGTCGTGCTGGCCTACCAATCCCTCGAAGACCGCATCGTCAAGAAGGACTTCCAAAAAGTCATCGCCTCGACGGCCCCCGCCGGCCTCCCGGTCGAGCTGCCCGAGCACGCCCCCCTCTTCCGCGCCCTGGTCAAGGGTGCCGAACTCGCCTCCGACGACGAAAAAGCTGAGAACCCCCGCGCCACCCCGGTGCGACTGCGGGCCATCGAGCGCGTGAGAAAAGGAACCCGATGAGCGCCCAGACCGCCTACGACCTGCCGCTGTCCGCTTCGGTGCCGGCCGCATCCGCCCTCCCCGCGCAGCCGGGTCGCAAGAAGGCCCCCTACATCGAGGCCGTCCCGAAGAACGCCCGCCGCGCGCGGCCCAAGACGGCCTACGCGCTCGTCACCGTCGGCGGCGTGCTCGTCGTCGTCATCGCGCAGCTGCTGCTCGGTGTGGGGCTCAGCCAGGGCGCCTACCAGATCTCGTCGCTGCAGGCATCCGAGCGTTCACTGGGGCTGCAGCTGCAGACCGTCTCGAACGACGTGAAAGAGATCTCGTCGCCGCAATACCTCGCCGCCAACGCCGAATCGCTCGGCATGGTCATCAACGGCACGCCCGCCTACCTGCGCCTGAGCGACGGATCGGTCACGGGCAATGCGACCGCGGCCACGACCGACACGCCGGTTCCGCTGATCTCGTCGAGCGTCATTCCGAACAAGCTCATCGCCGGAGAGCCGCTCGCCGTCGCGCCCGACGCAACCGTCGCCGATCCCGACGCACCCGCCGAGGGCGCGCCTACCGAAGAAGCCGCGCCGCCGACCGTATCGTTGGAGAACGGTCTGCCGTCTCCGAGCACGCACTAACGCGGAGCGCGTACCGGCCCCGCTGAACGCCCGCGCGCTCAGCCGAGAACCCCAGCAGAGAAGGACGAAGCGTGGCCTCACACACCGTCTCGACCAAGCGGCGCATCGTCTTCGCCGTCGCCGCCGTCATCGTTGTGGTCGCCGTCTTCGTCGTCCGGCTCGTCGACATCCAACTCGTGCGCGCCGACGCACTCGTCTCCGACTCGCTGACGAAGACAACGGCCAACGGCACCATCTACGCGCCGCGCGGTGAAATCCTCGACACCAACGGCAACGTGCTCGCCAGCACGGTCGCGCTGTTCGACATCACGACGTCCCCCCGCGACGTCAAAGAATTCGACCGCACCATCGACGGCAAGAAGCAAGAGGTCACGGTCGAGCAGGCCCTCACCGAAGTCGGTGCCATCACGGGGCAGTCCGCCGCCGACCTGCAGAAGATCATCGACGATGCCCTCGCCGCCGACTCCGGATCGAACTACGCGCTCCTCATCAAGTCGCAGAGCGCCGACAAGTACCAAAAGATCCGCGACCTCAACATCCCGTGGATCTACACCGAACAGAACCCCGGCCGCACCTACCCCAACGGATCCGTCGCCGGAAACATCGTCGGCTTCGTCGGCAGCGACCAGAAGGGGCTCGCGGGCGTCGAACTGCAGCAGAACGCCTGCCTCACCGGCGAGAACGGCACGCAGAGCTACCAGCGCTCGAAAGACGGCGTGGCGCTGCCCGGCACGACCGAGGTCACGACGGCCGCCAAAGAGGGCGGCAACGTCAAGCTCACGATCGACTCCGACCTGAACTGGTACATGCAGCAGCTCGTCGCCTCGCAGGTCGCCGCCACGGGCGCCACCTACGGGTCGATCATGGTCACCGAGGTCAAGACGGGCAAGATCCGCGCCCTCGCCGAATGGCCGAGCGTCGACCCCAACGACATCAACGCGACCGCACCCGAAGACCGCGGCTCGAAAGCCTTCACGGCGCCGTTCGAACCCGGATCGATCTTCAAGCCGCTCACCGCGGCATCCCTCATCGATGCGGGGCTCGCCACGCCCACGTCGCAGGTGCTCGCCGAATACCGGTACAAGCCTGAGAATGGCGCCAGCATCAAAGACGCCCTGCCGCACGACCCCGAGCGCCTGACCCTCACGGGTGTGCTGCAGCAGTCCTCCAACACCGGGCTGAGCAAGCTCGGCGAGAAGATGAGCGCACAAGACCGCTACAACTACCTCGAGAAGTTCGGCATCGGCGACGCCTCGGCGATCGGCTTCCCGGGCGAGGATTCAGGCATCCTGCACCCGTGGGAGAAGTGGGACAACCAGACCGACTACGTCACCATGTTCGGGCAGGGTGTCGCCGTCACCGCGATCCAGATGGCCAACGCCTACCAGGCGATCGCCAACGGGGGAGTGGAGCTGCCCATGCAGCTCGTCGAGGGCTGCGAATACTCCGACGGGACGACGACCGAGGTGCCCGCCGCATCCCAGGGCAAACGGGTCATCAGTGAGGAAGCCTCTAAAGAGGTCCTCGGGATGATGGAAACCGTGGTCACGAACGGATTCCTGGCGAAAGACCTCACCATGCCCGGCTACCGCGTAGCAGCAAAGTCGGGCACCGCGGAACAGTCCGACGGCGCAGGTAAACTGAAGAAAACCTATGTCGCCTCGATGGCCGGAACCGTTCCGGCAGAAGACCCCCAATACGTGATCACCGTGCACCTGAAAGACCCGCTCACCCTCATGTCGTCCGCGGCGGCGGCACCGGTCTTCAAACAGGCCGTCACCCAGGTGATCAAACGCTACGGAATTCCACCCTCCACGGGCACGCCGGCAAACTACCCCGGCGAATACTGAGTCATGACAACGCCTGTTTCGCTCGACCCTGCACCGAGTGAAACAGGCATTGCCGTGCGCACCGCATCACGCCCCGCATCACACTGGCCCGCACACCGACCGGCCGAGAACTGAGAACTGATGATTGAACTGACACTCCGAGAGATCGCCGACATCACGGGCGGCACGCTCGCGACCCGCGAGTCGGGCCTCACCGCCGACAGCATCGTGTCCGGCCTCGTCGACACCGACTCGCGCGAGATCGCCCCCGGCGGCATCTTCGTCGCCAAACCGGGCGAAGAAACCGACGGCCACCTGTTCGTCGGCAAAGCCGTCGAGAACGGCGCCGTGCTCGCGCTCGTCGAACACGAGGTCGACGAGAACATCGCCCAGATCGTCGTCGACGACGTCGTCGAGGCACTGGGCACCCTGGCCCGCGCCGTCGTCGACCGCGTGCGCGCGACGGGGGACCTGCGCGTCGTCGGTATCACCGGTTCGAACGGCAAGACCACGACCAAGAACATGCTGCGCGCCATCCTCGAGCCTCAGGGCGAGACCGTGGCGCCGCGCGGCTCCTTCAACAACGAGGTGGGTGCGCCGCTCACCATGCTGCGGCTCACGCCGTCGACCCGCTACCTCGTCGCCGAGATGGGTGCGAGCAAGCAGGGCGATATTCAGAGACTCGTGGGCATGGCGCATCCCGAGATCGGAGTCGTGCTGAAGGTCGGCCTGGCCCACGCCGGAGGCTTCGGCGGCATCGAGGCCACGCAGAAGGCCAAGAGCGAGATGGTGACCGACCTGCCCGAGACGGGCGTGGCCGTGCTCAACGCCGACGACCACCGCGTGCGGCAGATGGCGGATGTCACGCCCGCGCGCGTGCTCTGGTTCGGCCAGGAAGACTCGGCCGACGTGCGCGCCACCGACATCGTCTCGTCGCGCACCGGCACCACCTTCGTCGTCACCATCCCCGGTGGCGAAAGCCGCACGGTGCACCTCAAGGTGCTCGGCGAACACCACGTCATGAACGCGCTGGCCGCCCTGGCGGTCGCCACCACGCTGGGCGTGCCGCTCGGCGAAGCCGTCACGGCGCTCGAGGGCGTCGCCCGCGCCGAACGCTGGCGCATGGAGGTGCTCGGCGGTCGCGACGACGTCACGATCATCAACGACGCCTACAACGCGAGCCCCGACTCCATGTCGGCGGCCATCAAGACGCTCGCCCAGATCAGCCCCGAGGGCTCCCGCACGGTTGCCGTGCTGGGTGCCATGTCCGAGCTCGGCGAGTTCGCGGGCGAGGAGCACGACCGCATCGGCCTGCAGCTCGTGCGCCTCAACATCTCGCAGCTCGTGGTGGTGGGGGCCGAGGCCCGGCGCATGCACATCACCGCCATCAACGAGGGGTCGTGGGACGGCGAGTCGGTATACTTCGAAACGAAAGACGAGGCCTACGACTATCTGGCAACGGAGCTCCGAGCGGGCGACACCGTTCTGGTGAAATCGTCCAATTCCGCGAAGCTCCGCTTTCTCGGTGACCGGTTGGGAGAACTGTTCGCGTGGTAGCCCTTCTGACCGCCGCCGCCCTGTCGATGGCCTTCTCGCTCTTCCTCACACCCGTCTTCGTGCGGTTGTTCCGCAAGCTCAAGTGGGGCCAGTTCATCCGTGACGACGGCCCCCAGTCGCACCACGCCAAGCGCGGCACCGCCACCATGGGCGGCATCGTCATCATCGTGGGCACGCTCTTCGGCTACTTCACGGCCATGCTCATCACGGGCGACCACATCACCATGTCGGCCCTCCTCGTGCTGTTCATGATGGTCGGGCTCGGCGTCGTCGGCTTCATCGACGACTTCATGAAGACGCGCAAACAGCGCAGCCTCGGGCTCGGCGGGTGGGCCAAGGTGCTCGGCCAGGTCATCGTGGCCACGGCCTTCGCCATCATGGCCATGAACTTCCCCAACCAGGCCGGCATCACGCCCGCGTCGACGGCGATCTCGTTCACGCGCGACCTGCCGATCAACTTCCTGCTGATCGCCCCCGCCATCCCACTCATCGGCGTCATCCTCTACCTCATCTGGACGAGCTTCCTGGTGGCCGCGGCCTCCAACGGCGTCAACGTCACCGACGGGCTCGACGGCCTGGCCACCGGCGCATCCATCCTGGCCATCGGCTCCTACGTCATCATCGGGTTCTGGCAGTCGAACCAGTCGTGCTTCAGCCCCAACCTCGCCGAGGCCGTGCGCTACAAGTGCTACGACGTGCGCGACCCGCTCGACCTCGCCATCGTGGCCGCCGCCATCTCGGGTGCGCTCATCGGGTTCCTCTGGTGGAACACGTCGCCCGCCCAGATCTTCCTCGGCGACACCGGTTCGCTCGCCCTCGGTGGCGCCCTGGCCGCCCTCGCGATCCTCACGCACACCGAACTGCTGCTCGTCTTCATCGGTGGCCTCTTCGTCATCGAGACCGGCTCGGTCATCGTGCAACGTGCCTACTTCAAGATCACCCACGGCAAACGCATCTTCCGCATGAGCCCCATCCACCACCACTTCGAATTGAAGGGATGGGCCGAGGTCACGGTCGTCGTGCGCTTCTGGATCGTCGGCGGCCTGTTCGTCGCCGCCGGTGTCGGAACCTTCTACCTCGAATGGATCACCCGCTAGTGCCGCAGCAGAATCGCCTCGACGGCCTCACGAGTTGGCGCGCCGACTGGACGGGCCTGAAAGTGGCCGTTCTGGGCCTCGGCGTGACGGGCTTCTCGGTGGCCGACACGCTCACCGAACTGGGGGCGGATGTCCTCGTCCTCGCGTCGAATGCGGCGGACGAGCGCGCTCAGCTGATCCCCGTCATCGGTGCCCGCCTCGTGCAGGCATCGCTCGACGAGGTGCCGGCCGAGCTCGCCGAGCAGCGGCCCGACGTGATCGTCGTCTCGCCGGGCTTCGTGCCCACGCATCCGATTCTCGTGTGGGCGGCCGAGCAGGGCATCGCCGTGTGGGGCGACGTCGAGCTGGCCTGGCGTGTGCGCGACAAGGTGGGCACGCCCGCCGACTGGATCCTCGTCACCGGCACCAACGGCAAGACCACGACCGTGCAGCTGGCGGCAACGATGCTGGCAGCGGCCGGCCTGCGCGTGGCCCCGTGCGGCAACATCGGCGTGCCGGTGCTCGACGCGGTGCGCGACCCGGCGGGTTTCGACGTCTTCGTGGTCGAACTCTCGAGCTACCAGCTGCACTACCTGAGCGCGCAGACGGGCCCCGACCCGGTCACGCCGTTCTCGGCCGTCTGCCTCAACATCGCCGACGACCACATCGACTGGCACGGTTCGCTCGAGGCCTATGTCGCCGCCAAGGCGCACGTCTACGACCGCACCCGCGTGGCCTGCGTCTACAACAAGGCCGACGAGCGCACGATGCGCATGGTGCAGGAGGCCGAGGTCACCGACGGTGCCCGCGCCATCGGCTTCGACCTGGGTGTGCCCGGGCCCAGCGACTTCGGTGTGGTCGACGGCATCCTGTGCGACCGCGCGTTCCTCGAGGAACGCCACTCCTCGGCCCTCGAATTGACCACGGTCGACGAGCTGCACGAGCTCGGCCTCGCGGCGCCGCACATCGTGCAGAACGTGCTCGCTGCCGCGGCCCTCGCGCGCTCCTACGGCGTCACGCCCGAGCAGGTGCGGCTGGCGCTGCAGGGCTTCGCGCTCGACGCCCACCGCATCGAGGTCGTCGCGAGCGTCGGCGAGATCACGTGGGTCGACGACTCGAAGGCCACCAACCCGCACGCCGCCAATGCGTCGCTCGCGTCATACCCCTCGGTCGTCTGGGTGGTCGGCGGGCTGTTGAAGGGCGTGCAGATCGACGAGATCGTGCGCCGGCACGCCGACCGTGTGCGCGGCGTCGTCGTGATCGGCGTCGACCGCCAGCCGATCCTCGAGGCATTCGGGCGACACGCGCCCCAGGTGCCGCTGTTCGAGGTCGAGACATCCGACACTGAACAGGTGATGAGCGCGGCCGTCGATTTCGCGGCCGGCATCGCCGAACCGGGTGATGTGGTCTTGCTCGCTCCTGCAGCGGCATCGATGGACCAGTTCGCCAACTACGCAGAACGCGGCCACAAGTTCCAGCAGGCCGTGCGCACCTATCTGGGAGGTCAGGCAGATGAGCGCTCCACCGACCGACCGACCGACGACCGCTGAGCACAGCTCCGGCACGAAGGCCACCCGCATTTCGCTCGGGCGCATCTTCACGCCGGAGTCGAGCAACTACTACCTCCTTCTCGGTACGACGGTCTTCCTCGTGCTCATCGGCCTCGTCATGGTGCTGTCGGCCTCGTCGGTCGACTCGTTCCTCGACGACTCCGGCTTCTTCGGCGGGTTCTGGAAACAGGCGACGTATGCCGTGATCGGCATCCCGCTGATGCTCGTCATCAGCCGCATCCCCGCCATCTTCTGGAAGCGCTGGGCGTGGGTCGTGCTCGGCGGCGCGCTGCTGCTGCAGGCCCTCGTCTTCACGCCGCTCGGCTTCGCGGTCGGCGGAAACCTGAACTGGATCGCCATCGGCCCCATCTCGGGTCAGCCCTCCGAGCTGCTGAAGCTCGCGCTGGCCATCTGGCTGGGCGCGGTGCTCGGCCGCAAGATCGCGCTGCTCGGCGACTGGAAGCACGCGCTCATCCCCGCCGTTCCCGTCGCGATCATCGCGCTCGGCCTCGTGCTCCTCGGGCACGACCTCGGCACCGTGATGATCATGGGCATGGTCGTGATCGGCGCGCTCTACTTCGCCAACCTGAAGCTGCGCTACCTCTCGCTGCCGTTCATCCTGGGCATCGTCGTCTTCCTGGGGTTCGCCATCACGAGCCCCAACCGGATGGCTCGCATCACGTCGTTCCTCGACGAGGACTGCGTCGACTACGAGAACCTGTGCTGGCAGCCGCTGCACGGCACGTGGGCGCTGGCCAACGGCGGGGTCTTCGGCCTCGGCCTCGGCAACTCGCGTGAGAAGTACTCCTGGTTGCCCGCCGCATCCAACGACTACATCTTCGCCATCATCGGCGAGGAGCTCGGCCTCATCGGTGCCGTCGTCGTGCTGCTGCTGTTCGTCCTGTTGGCCGTGGCCTTCGTGCGCATCATCCGCTCGAGCACCGACCCCTTCGCCCGCATCACGACGGGTGCCATCATGGTGTGGGTCATCGGCCAGGCCTTCGTCAACATCGCCGTCGTGCTGCGCCTGCTGCCGACTCTCGGCGTCCCCCTTCCCCTGATATCCGCCGGAGGTACGGCCCTGCTGACCTCCCTGGTGTCGATCGGAATCGTCCTCTCGTTCGCCCGCACGTCGGGTCGCGAGAAGGCGACGGGCCTCAGGGCCCCCGCATTTGGCACCCCCACCCGAGGAATTCGATGACCACCTATCTGCTCGCCGGCGGAGGCACTGCCGGCCACGTGAACCCCTTGCTGGCGGTCGCCGACACCATCCGCGAGAACGAACCGGATGCCGAGATCGTCGTGCTCGGAACGAAGGAGGGCCTCGAGGCCCGACTCGTTCCGGCACGCGGTTACGAGCTGTCGACCATCGAACGCCTGCCCTTCCCGCGCAAGCCCAGCAAGAGCGCCATCACGTTCGGGTCGCGTTTTCGCGCGGCCGTGAACGACGTCGTCGCCCTGATCGCCGACCGCAAGGTCGACGTCGTCGTGGGCTTCGGCGGGTATGCCTCGGCCCCGGCCTATCTCGCGGCGCGACGCAGCAAGGTTCCCCTCGTCATCCACGAGGCCAATGCCAAGGCTGGCCTCGCCAACAAGCTCGGTGCGCGCTACACCCCCTTCGTCGGCGTGGCATTCCACGGCACGAAGCTGCGCGGGGCCCGTTTCGTCGGCATGCCGCTGCGCCCCGAGATCGAGCGTCTCGATCGCGATGCCGCCCGGGCCGAGGCCCGCGAACTCTTCGGCCTCGACGCCGACCGCCCGACGCTGCTCGCGACCGGCGGATCGTCGGGTGCCCGCCGCCTGAACACCACGGTCTTCGAGTCCCGCGACGACATCATCGCGGCCGGCTGGCAGATCCTGCACATCGTGGGCCGCAACTTCGATCAGACCGACCCGGGTGAGAAGCACTACCGTCTGCTCGACTACTGCGACCGCATGGAGTTGGCCCTCGGGGTCGCCGACGCGGCCGTCTCGCGCGCCGGCTCCGGCACCGTCTCCGAGCTCTCGGCGCTCGGCGTTCCCGCGGTCTACGTGCCCTACCCGGTCGGCAACGGCGAGCAGCGCTTCAACGCCGCCGATTCGGTGCGCGCCGGGGGAGCGATCCTGGTGCTCGACGCCCAGTTCACCCCGTCGTGGGTGCGCTCCGATCTCATTCCGCTGCTCACCGACACCGTGCGCTTGCACGACATGGCCATCCAGGCGCGTTCGATGGGCACGCCGCAGGGCTCGCAGCGCATGT
The DNA here is from genome assembly GCF_900167575.1 of Okibacterium fritillariae. GTDB lineage: Bacteria > Actinomycetota > Actinomycetes > Actinomycetales > Microbacteriaceae > Okibacterium > Okibacterium fritillariae. Next base: position 1,853,411 of record NZ_FUZP01000001.1, on the reverse strand, counting down.
ACGAGCTCATCCGGGAAGCGCTGAACTAGCCTCCCCGGCCACCCAGCCCGATGGGTTATAACTGAATCGGCCTTCAGGGCCACCGATTTCGAAAAGAGTGCGAACCCGTGACGATCAAACCTGACTTCTCCGTGGCGATTCCCGAAAATCTGGGCCGCCTGCACTTCGTGGGCATCGGCGGTTCGGGCATGAGCGGTATCGCGCGTCTGTTCGCGAACGCCGGCTACACCGTCACCGGGTCGGATGTGCGCGAATCGGGTGCCGTCGACGCGATGCGTGCGCTCGGCATCCCCGTCGCCATCGGCCATGATGCCGCCAACGTGGGTGATGCCGACACGCTCGTCGTCACGGGTGCGCTCTGGGAGGAGAACCCCGAATACCAGCTGGCGCTCTCGCTCGGGTTGCCCGTGCTGCACCGCTCGCAGGCCCTCGCCTGGCTCATCAACCAGCAGCGGTTGGTAGCCGTCGCGGGTGCGCACGGCAAGACCACGTCCACGGGCATGATCGTCACCGGTCTGCTGGGCCTCGGCGAGGACCCGAGCTTCGTCAACGGCGGCGTCATCGAGTCGTTGGGTGTGTCGAGCGCGCACGGCGAGGGCGACCTCTTCGTCGTCGAGGCGGATGAATCGGACGGTTCGTTCCTGCTCTACGACACGGCGGTCACGCTCATCACCAACGTCGACCCCGACCACCTCGACCACTACGGCTCGCTCGAGGCCTTCGAGCAGGCCTTCGTCGACTTCGCGCAGAAGTCCTCGGAGTTCGTCGTCATCTCGGCGGACGACCCCGGCGCGGTGCGTGTGACCTCGAAGCTCGAGGGCAAGCGCATCATCACGTTCGGCGAGAGCCCCGACGCCGATGTGCGTGTGCACTCGATCACCACCGAGGGCCCCGTGTCGTTCATTGTGTCGTTCGAGGGTCAAGACAACGGCGCCACCCTGACGGTGCCCGGGCGCCATAATGCGCTGAACGCGGCCGGTGCCTTCGCGGTGCTGGTGGGCCTCGGCTTCGGCGCGAGCGAGTCGCTGCGCGCCATCGCCCAGTTCGGCGGCACCGAGCGCCGCTTCGAGCTGCACGGAACGGTCGACGGCGTGAGCGTCTATGACGACTACGCGCACCACCCCACCGAGGTCGCTGCGGCTCTGTCGGCCGCGCGCACGGTCGTGGGCGAGGGCCGGATCATCGCCGTGCACCAGCCGCACCTCTACAGCCGCACGCGCCTGTTTGCTCGCGAGTTCGCCGAGACCCTCGAGCGCTATGCCGACCAGACCGTCGTGCTCGACGTCTATGGGGCGCGCGAAGACCCCGAGCCGGGCGTCACGGGCGCCCTCGTGAGCGAGAAATTCTCCGACCCGTCGAAGGTCGCGTTCATCGCCGACTGGCAGCAGGCGGCCGACTACACGGCATCGATCGCGCGTGAGGGAGATTTCGTCGTCACCCTCGGCTGCGGTGACGTGTACCGCATCGTGCCGCAGCTGCTCGGGTCGCTCACCGACCACCGCGGCTGAGGCATCCGATGAAACGACCGTCAGGTTTCACACCACCGCCTGAGGGCCGCCGACCCGTGCGCGGTTCTGCGGCGGGTGGCGCGGATGACGCGAGCCCCGACGCGTCCGAAGCGGCCTCGCCGCGCCGCTCGACGTCCGACACCTCGCGCTCGACGTCCCGCGCCGGCTCGGGCTCAGGGAAGTCGTCGCGCGGAGACAGCCTCTCTGCGGGCGATAAGAAGCCCCGTGGGGCCGAAGCATCGTCCAGCGCACACTCCTCGACTCCCGGTGCGCGTGCGAAGAAGACCGGTTCGTCGTCCAAGGAAAGCCGAGCGGCCCGGCCGGGTTCCTCCGCATCCTCGGCGGGCACGCGCACGCCGCAGCCCGGCGACGACGACGCCCGCGCATCCTCGGGTTTCCTCCCGAGCGTGCGACAGGCCCGGCGCGAGCGTAAACGCGTCGAACGCGCCGAGGTCAAACGCTTCACGGCCCGCTCGCGTCGCCGCCGCCGCACCTGGTTGATCGCGGGCGGCTCGGTCGTCGGCATCGGCGTGCTCGCGGCCGCTCTCGCCTTCAGCCCCATCCTCTCGGTGCGCACGATCGAGGTGGATGGCGCGGTGCGCGTCTCCTCCGACGCCGTCGTCCAGGGCCTCCAACCCATCGTCGGTTCGCCGTTCCCGCTCGTCGACCAGAGCGCCATCAAGGCCGAGCTCGTGAAGTATCCGCTCATCGAGTCGTATTCGGTCGAGAGCCGCCCGCCCGACACCCTCGTGGTCAAGCTCGTCGAGCGCACCCCGGTCGGCGTCATCGACACGGGGGAGGGCTTCACGGTCGTCGACGCCGCGGGTGTGGTCATCGAGGCATCCAACACGCAGCCCACGGGTTACCCGCTCATCGAGGTGCCCGACGGTGTGACGAGCGAGGGCTTCCAGTCCGCCGCCGGTGTGCTCCGCGCGATGCCCGACGAACTGCGCCAGAAGGTCGCCTCGGTCACGGCCAAGACGCACGACGACGTCACGCTGAAGCTGCGCGACACCGATGCGACGGTGCTCTGGGGCAGCGCGGATGACGGCGCCTTCAAGACCCTGGCCCTCGAACGACTCATGGCCGCCACCGACCCGGCCACGGTCGCGCAGTACGACGTCTCGTCGCGCAAGACCGTCGTGGTGCGCGAACAACCCTAATTTCCGCTCGGATATTTGCGACACGCGGCGCGGCGGGCGAGGTCGGGCGGCCTCTCGCCATAACGTTCAGATCAGGAATTGCATACTCAGCATAACTTTAAGCCTTAACTAGAGGTTGAAAGTTCGCATCGGAGGCCGGACGTGACAAACAACCAGAACTACCTTGCCGTGATCAAGGTCGTCGGCATCGGCGGTGGCGGCGTCAACGCTGTCAACCGCATGATCGAGCTCGGCCTCCGTGGGGTCGAATTCATCTCGATCAACACCGACGCCCAGGCGCTCTTGATGTCGGATGCCGACGTCAAGCTCGACGTGGGACGCGAGATCACCCGCGGCCTCGGTGCCGGCGCCGACCCCGAGGTGGGTCGCCGCGCCGCCGAGGACCACGCCGAAGAGATCGAAGAAGCCCTCGCCGGAGCCGACATGGTGTTCGTCACCGCCGGTGAAGGTGGCGGAACCGGTACGGGTGGCGCACCCGTCGTGGCGCGCATCGCCAAGTCGATCGGCGCCCTGACCATCGGTGTCGTCACGAAGCCCTTCGGCTTCGAAGGCCGCCGCCGCCAGGCCCAGGCCGAGCTCGGCGTCGCCAAGCTCAAGGAAGAAGTCGACACGCTCATCGTCGTGCCGAACGACCGCCTGCTCGAGATCAGCGACCGCGGCATCAGCATGCTCGAGGCCTTCTCCACGGCCGACCAGGTGCTGCTCGCCGGTGTGCAGGGCATCACCGACCTGATCACCACCCCCGGCCTCATCAACCTCGACTTCGCCGACGTCAAGAGCGTCATGCAGGGTGCCGGTAGCGCCCTCATGGGTATCGGTTCGTCGCGTGGCGCCGACCGCGCCATCAAGGCCGCCGAGCTGGCCGTCGCATCGCCCCTGCTCGAGGCATCCATCGAGGGAGCGCACGGTGTGCTGCTCTCGATCCAGGGTGGTTCGAACCTCGGCATCTTCGAGATCAACGACGCCGCTCGCCTCGTGCAAGAGGCCGTGCACGCCGAAGCCAACATCATCTTCGGTGCCGTCATCGACGACACCCTGGGCGACGAAGTGCGCGTCACGGTCATCGCCGCCGGTTTCGACGGGGGCGAGCCGCCGTCGCGCGACGCCGTCGCCAACCGCGACGCCGTGCTCGGAACGGGTGGCGTCGTCACCGCCAAGAACGATTCCCCCGAATCGGTCCAGGCGCCCGCCGCGGCTCCCATCGCCCCGGCCACGCCCGCTCCGGCCGCCGAGAAGAACGACACCTGGTCCATCTCCGAGGAGCGTCACTCCGTGCCGACCCCCGCTGTCGACCCGGCGTTCTCCGACGAGGACGAGCTCGACATCCCCGATTTCCTGAAGTAGCAATGGGTTCCACCGGGACCGTGCCCTCCGAGCACGGCCTCGCGGACCGACTGGCCGCCGTCTCTGCCTCCGTGGCCGAGGCGGCGGCCAGTGCCGGTAGAGACGCGAGCGAGATCACGACGATCGTCGTCACCAAGTTCCACCCCGCGAGCCTCGTGCGCGAACTGTACGCCCTCGGCGTGCGCGACGCGGGGGAGAACCGGCACCAGGAGGCCCGAGCGAAGGCCGCCGAGCTCGACGACCTCCCGGACCTGCGCTGGCACTTCGTCGGGCAGCTGCAGAGCAACAAGGCACGTCAGTCCAGGCGTTATGCGCACTCCATCCATTCGCTCGACCGCCTCAGCCTCGTGGATGCTCTCGCGGCCGCTCCCGGCGACGACGACGCCCAGGCATCCATCGTCGACGGTTTCGTGCAGGTCGCCCTCTCCGAGAGCGACACGCGCGGCGGCGTGCAACCCGACGCCGTCGAGGCCCTGGTCGAACGCGTGCTCGCCGGCGACGGCATCCGCCTGCGCGGTGTCATGGCCGTCGCACCCCTCGGCGAGGACCCCCACACTGCCTTCGCTCGCCTGCGCGTCATCTCGGAGCGCGTGCGGGCCATCGATCCGGGCGCCGACCGCATCTCGGCCGGAATGTCAGGCGATTTCACAGCCGCGCTGAAAGAGGGCGCGACACACCTACGAATCGGCACCGCAATCACGGGTAACAGACCCGCGACCGGTTAATGTCGAAGAGGAAGAACCGCACAAACGGAGGTAGCGATGTCCAACCCGCTGAAGAAGACAATGGTTTACCTTGGCCTCGCCGACGAGGACCTTGAGTACGAGCAGCAGCAGCAGAACGAGGCGCCCCAGAAGGCTGCCCCGCGAGCCGAGAGCGCCGCTCCTCAGGCTGCCCCGACCCCCACGCGCGCGCCGGTTACGCCGCTGCGCCGCCCCACGGAGGTCAAGCAGGCCGCACCCGCCGAGCTCAACGAGATCCTCACGGTGCACCCCAAGCAGTACAAAGACGCGCAGATCATCGCCGAGACCTTCCGCGAGGGCGTGCCCGTCATCATCAACCTCTCGCAGATGTCCGAGGGTGACGCCCGTCGCCTGATCGACTTCGCCAGCGGCCTCTCGCAGGGCCTGCAGGGAAAGATCGAGCGCGTCACCAGCAAGGTCTTCCTGTTGTCGCCCTCGCACGTCGCCGTACTCGGCGACACGGTCGCTCAGCCCGTCGAGGGCGAGTCGACCTTCTTCGCTCGGCAATAATTAACGGGTGAGCACAACCTTCGCCATCATCGGCGGCATCCTCTACTTCTTGCTTCTGCTGTACTTCTTCGCGATGTGGGGCCGTTTCGGTCTCGACCTCGCGCGGAGCTTCAAGCCGAGCTGGCGTCCCCGTGGCGCCGGCTTGGTGGCAGCCGAAACTGTCTACGTCGTCACCGATCCTCCGATCCGGTTCTTCCGGCGGATTCTTCCCCCGCTGCGGGTGGGGCCGGTGGCGCTCGATTTCGGATGGAGTATCACGATGCTCTGCGTGATCATCGCCATGACGCTCGTGAACTCGTTCCTGCGCTGATCACGAACGTCTGCGCTGATCAAGAGCGTCGGCGCTGACGACGAAAGTCTGCGCTGATCCCGAAAGTCCAGCGGGCGCGTGACGAGGTTTGCTAGCGTAGGCACGTCATCGAGATCTCGCTCGAAAACAACACAGTCGAAATAACAAAGGTGGGAAAGCCATGGCGCTAACTCCGGAAGATGTAGTCAACAAGCAGTTCCAGCAGACGAAGTTCCGCGAGGGATACGACCAGGACGAGGTCGACGACTTCCTCGACGAGGTCGTCGTCGAACTGCGTCGCCTCGTTGCCGAGAACCAGGAGCTCCAGGAGCGCCTCGAGAAGGCCGGTTCTTCCACCGAGAAGACCGAAGCCGCTCCCGCAGCTCAGGAGGCCCCCAAGGCGGCCGCTCCCGTCGCCGCTGCGCCCGCCGCCCCGGCCGATAGTGTCGACGAGTCCGAGTCGTCCTCCAGCCTGCTGCAGCTCGCCCGTCGTCTGCACGACGAGCACGTGCGCGAAGGCTCCGAGAAGCGCGACGCCCTCGTCGCCGAGGGTCACGCCGCCGCCGCCCGCATCGTTGCTGAGGCCGAGGCCAAGCAGCGCGAGCAGGCCGCCATCCTCAACGAGCAGAAGGCCGGCATCGAGAAGAAGATCGATGAGCTGCGTGTCTTCGAGCGCGAATACCGTCAGAAGCTCCGCGGCTACATCGAGAGCCAGCTGCACGAGCTCGACCAGAACGCGGGCCCGTCCGGCGCGAAGGTCGGCGCAGACGCGTCCAAAGCGTAAGTCCCTTGCCGAATGAGTCCGGTGCCCCGCGGGGCACACGGGCGCTGATCGTACTCGCCTCCGTCGCGATTGCGGCGTATGCGCTCGATCAGTTCAGCAAGTTCCTCGTCGAGAGCAATCTCACGCTGGGTGAGCAGGTCCGGGTTCTGGGCGATGTGCTAGTTCTGCACTTCGTCAAGAACCCGGGCGCTGCCTTCTCCCTCGCCTCCGGCAGCACCTGGATCTTCTCGATCCTCGCGGCCGTCGTCACGGTGGTCATCATCGTGTTCGCCCGCAAGATCCGTTCGATCGGCTGGGGCGTCGTCTTCGGGCTGTTGCTCGGGGGAGTCCTCGGCAACCTGACCGACCGACTGTTCCGCGAGCCGAGCTTCGGCCTCGGGCACGTGGTCGACTTCATCAGCACCCCGTGGATGCTCCCCGCGATCTACAACGTCGCCGACATCTGCATCGTCACGAGCATGGGCCTGTTCATCCTGCTCACGCTGCGCGGCATCAACATGGACGGCACGCGCAGCATCTCCGCCAAGCGCGCCGCCGCCGAGGCGAAAGACCTGGCCGACGCCGAGCCGGCCGCCCGTTCCACCGACGAACCCCTTCGATAGAGACCCCATGGAATCACGTAGCCTCCCCGTTCCCGACGGGCTGGTGGGCTCTCGGGTCGACGCAGCCCTGGCCAAACTTCTCGGCTTCTCGCGCACGTTCGCGGCCGAGGTCGCCGAAGCCGGGGGAGTGAGCGTCGACTCCGTCGTCCTCGGCAAATCCGACCGGCTGCCGAAGGATGCTTGGCTCGAGGTGTCGTGGACACCCCGCGCCGAGCCCACCATCGTCCCCGTCGTCATCGACGACCTCACGATCGTGCACGACGACGACGAATTCGTCGTCATCAATAAACCTGCCGGTGTGGCCGCGCACCCCTCGGTCGGCTGGAACGGCCCCACCGTGCTCGGAGCCCTCGCCGGCGCCGGTTTCCGGGTGAGCACGTCGGGCGCCGCCGAGCGCGCCGGCATCGTGCACCGCCTCGACGTCGGCACGTCGGGCCTCATGGTCGTCGCCAAGACCGAACGTGCCTACACGTCGCTCAAGCTCGCCTTCCACGACCGCGAGGTCGAAAAGATCTACCACGCGGTCGTGCAGGGCCACCCCGATCCGCTCACGGGCACCATCGACGCGCCCATCGGCCGGCACCCCCGCCACGACTGGAAATTCGCCGTCACGGCCGAGGGCAAGCCGTCAGTCACGCACTACGAGACCGAAGAGGCGTTCCGCGCCGCGTCGTTCCTCAAGATCCACCTCGAGACGGGGCGCACGCACCAGATCCGAGTGCACATGGCGGCGCAGCGGCATCCGTGCGTGGGAGACACGCTCTACGGCGCCGAAGTCGCTCTGTCGGAGCGCCTGGGGCTCACGCGGCAGTGGCTGCACGCGGCCCAGCTGTCCTTCGATCACCCGGCCACGGGGGAGTGGGTCACGTTCACGGCGCCCTACCCGGCCGAGCTCGACCGCGCCCTCGAGATCCTGCGCGCCGAGGGCTGAAGCCCGGCGCACGACGCCGCGCCCGACGCCGCGCCCGACCCTCCTTCGGCCGGCATCCTGCGAGGCGCCGATGTCGCACGTCGGGGTTAGTCTTTAAGTTCATCCCCACAAGGTCAGTCGGAGAAGTCTTGCCCTCATCAGACGACTCGTTCGTTCACCTGCACGTCCACAGCGAGTACTCGATGCTCGACGGCGCCGCCCGCGTCAAACCCCTCATCGAGAAGGCCGTGGCCGAAGGCATGCCCGCCGTCGCCGTCACCGACCACGGCAACGTTTTCGGCGCCTTCGACTTCTGGCGCACGGCCACCGAGGCGGGCATCAAACCCATCATCGGCACCGAGGCCTACATCACGCCCGGCACGCACCGCAGCGACCGCACACGCGTGCGCTGGGGGGATGGCGGCGGCGACGACGTCTCGGGCGCCGGCTCCTACACGCACATGACGCTCCTGAGCGAGTCCACCGAGGGCATGCACAACCTGTTCCGGTTGTCGTCGCTCGCCTCGCTCGAGGGCTACTACTTCAAACCGCGCATGGACCGCGAGCTGCTGAGCACCTACTCCAAGGGTCTCATCGCGACGACGGGCTGCCCCTCGGGCGAGATTCAGACGCGGCTGCGACTCGGGCAATACAAGGAAGCCGTGCAGGCGGCATCCGATTACCGAGACATTTTCGGCAAAGAGAACTACTTCTGCGAGATCATGGACCACGGTCTGGGCATCGAGCGCCGCATCATGAGTGATTTGATCAAGCTCGCGGGTGAGCTCGACCTGCCGCTCGTGGCCACCAACGACCTGCACTACACCCACGCCGAGGATGCGACATCCCACGCCGCCCTGCTGTGCGTGCAGTCGGGCACCACGCTCGACGACCCCAACCGCTTCAAGTTCGACTCGAACGAGTTCTACCTCAAGTCGGCGTCCGAGATGCGACACCTGTTCCGCGACTACGAGAGCGCGTGCGACAACACGCTGCTCATCGCCGAGCGGTGCGATGTGGCGTTCAACACGAGCGCCAACTACATGCCGCGGTTCCCGGTTCCCGCGGGCGAGACCGAAGAGACCTGGTTCATCAAGGAGGTCGAGACGGGGCTGCACGAGCGCTACCCCGCCGGCATTCCCGACGACGTGCGCAAACAGGCCGACTACGAGGTCGGCGTCATCAGCCAGATGGGGTTCCCCGGCTACTTCCTGGTCGTCGCCGACTTCATCAACTGGTCGAAGAAGAACGGCATCCGTGTCGGCCCCGGCCGCGGTTCGGGCGCCGGTTCCATGGCGGCCTACGCCATGAAGATCACCGACCTCGACCCGCTGCGACACGGCCTCATCTTCGAGCGGTTCCTCAACCCCGACCGCGTCTCGATGCCCGACTTCGACGTCGACTTCGACGAGCGTCGGCGCGGCGAAGTCATCCGCTACGTCACCGAGAAATACGGCGACGAGCGCGTGGCCCAGATCGTCACCTACGGCACCATCAAGGCCAAGCAGGCGCTGAAAGACTCCTCGCGCGTGCTCGGCTTCCCGTTCGGCATGGGCGAGAAGCTCACCAAGGCCATGCCGCCGCCCATCATGGGCAAGGACATCCCTCTCACCGGCATCTTCGACAAAGACCACCCGCGCTACAAGGAGGCGTCCGACATCCGCTCGGTCGTCGAGTCCGACCCCGAGGCGCAGACCGTGTTCAACACGGCGCTCGGGCTCGAAAACCTGAAGCGGCAGTGGGGCGTGCACGCGGCCGGTGTGATCATGTCGAGCGACCCGCTGATCGACATCATCCCGATCATGAAGCGCGAACAAGACGGTCAGATCGTCACGCAGTTCGACTACCCGGCGTGTGAGTCGCTCGGGCTGATCAAGATGGACTTCCTGGGGTTGCGCAACCTCACGATCATCGACGACGCGCTCGACAACATCGAGGCCAACCGCGGTTTCCGGCCCGTGCTCGAAGACCTCGACTTCGACGACCAGGGCGCCTACGACCTGCTGTCCCGCGGCGACACCCTGGGCGTGTTCCAGCTCGACTCCGGGCCCATCCGGTCGCTCCTGCGCCTCATGCGCCCCGACAACTTCGAGGACATCTCGGCCCTCATCGCGCTCTACCGCCCGGGGCCCATGGGTGCCAACTCGCACACCAACTACGCGCTGCGCAAGAACGGCCAGCAGCCGATCACGCCCATCCACCCCGAGCTCGAAGAGCCGCTCAGCGAGGTGCTCTCGACCACCTACGGTCTGATCATCTACCAAGAACAGGTCATGGCCATCGCGCAGAAGGTGGCCGGGTTCTCGCTCGGTCAGGCCGACATCCTGCGGCGCGCCATGGGTAAGAAGAAGAAGTCCGAGCTCGACAAGCAGTTCGCGGGCTTCTCGGCGGGTATGACGGCCAACGGCTACTCGATGGCGGCCGTCGAAACGCTGTGGGCCATCCTGCTGCCGTTCTCCGACTACGCCTTCAACAAGGCGCACTCGGCGGCGTACGGCGTGCTGTCCTACTGGACCGCCTACCTCAAGGCGCACTTCCCGGCCGAGTACATGGCCGCGCTGCTCACGAGCGTGGGCGACGCGCGCGACAAGCTCGCCCTCTACCTGAACGAATGCCGCCGCATGGGCATTCAGGTGCTGCCGCCCGACGTCAACGAGTCGATCGGCTTCTTCGCGGCCGTCGGCGAAGACATCCGCTTCGGTCTCGGCGCCGTGCGCAACGTCGGCAGCAACGTGGTCGCGGGCATCCGCCAGGCGCGCACCGAGAAGGGGCGCTTCGAGAGCTTCCACGACTACCTGCGCAAGGTTCCGCTGCACGTGGCCAACAAGCGCACCACCGAGTCCCTGATAAAGGCCGGCGCGTTCGACTCGCTCGGCAACACGCGCCGGGCGCTCGTTGAATGCCACGAGGATGCCGTCGAATCGGCCGTCAACGACAAGCGCAACGAGGCCAAGGGGCAGGTCGGTTTCGACTTCGACAGCCTCTGGGACGAGCCGCAGGCCGCGCAGCAGGTGCCCGATCGGCCCGAGTGGTCGAAGCGTGACAAGCTCGCCTTCGAGCGCGACATGCTGGGGCTCTACGTCTCCGACCATCCTTTGGCCGGCCTCGAGATCCCGCTCGCGAAGCACGCGTCCACGACCATCACCGACCTCATGGCGGCCGAGTCCACCGAAGACGGCGACACCGTGACCATCGCGGGGCTCATCACGAGCGTGCAGCACCGCGTGGCCAAGGCATCCGGAAACCAATACGGCATGATCCAGGTCGAGGACTTCGGCGGTGAGATCACCGTGATGTTCATGGGGAAGGGCTATCAGGAGTTCCAATCCGCCCTCATCGCCGACACCGTCGTGGTCGTGCGCGGGCGGGTGAGCATGCGCGACGACGGCATGAACCTGCACGCGTACTCGCTGTTCGCCCCCGAGCTCGAGCAGGCCGACGAGACGGGCCAATTGACCCTGGTCATGCCCGATTCCCGGGCGACCACGGAGATCGTCGGTGCCCTGCGCGACATCCTCGTTCGCCACCCCGGCGAAGCCGAGGTGCGTTTGAAACTCGTGCGCGGCGACGTGGCACGCGTGTTCGAGGTGCCCAAGCCCGTCAAGGTGACGGCCGATCTCTTCGGCGAACTCAAGTCATTGCTCGGTCCGAATTGCCTCGGATAAGATCACGCTGACCTTCCCCGGGCGACTCGCTCGTCCGACGGCCATGCCGGCCGGCCCCACCCACTCCCACAGAAGGAGCAACAATGACGGATTCCACTCCGCGCAACGACCAGTGGGGGCCTCCGCCGTCGCCGCACCAGGGCGCACCGGGCGCACCCCAGCCCGCCGCGGGCCAGTACGGCACCGGTCAGTATGGCTCGGGTCAGTACGGCTCGGGCCAGAACGGCTCCGGTCAGTTCGGCACCGGTCAGTACGGTGGGCAGCAGCCTCAGGGCGCCGCTCCGGCACAGCCCTACGGCACGGCTCCGGGCCAGCCCTATGGCGCGCAGGCCACGGGGCCGTTCGCGGCACCGCAGAAGAACGACACGCCGAAGGCGCCGAAGAAACGCACCAATGATCAGGGTCTGGCGTTCGGCGTCGGCCCCTTCACGCTGCGCGAGATCATCGTTCTGGGCCTCACGGTGCTGCTCCTCGTCGCATCCTTCCTGCCCATCATCTCGGGCGGGTTCATCGACTACTACTCCGTGTGGGCTCCGTTCACCTGGCTCGTGATCCCCGGTCTGCTGCTCGTGCTCGCCTCGGCCGTGCTCATCACCCTGCGCCGCCTGGTGCCGTCGCTCCGCACGAAGCTGCGCGTCGGTTCGCTGTCGGTCGACCAGTTCGCTTCGGTGTCCGTCATCGTCACGGGCTCCTTCTACCTCGGCCTGCTCATCATCGTGGGCACCGCCAGCGCGGCGATCTCGCCGTTCGGCGCGGGCTTCTCGGTCGGCGCGGGCGTCATCCTGGGCTTCCTCGTGAGCCTCGCCCTGCTCGTCGTCACCACACTCGGCAGCATCATCCCGCCGTTCAAGGCCGACTTCGCCGACCGCGGCGAGTCGCCCGCGCATCCGACCGCGCGCCCCGCTGCTGCCCTGGCCGCTCGACCCAAGCCGGAGAAGAGCAACGCCTTCCCCGGTCAGCAGGGTCAGGCCGGTCAGCAGGGCCAGCCCGGCCCCCACGGCCAGCAGTATGCCGCTCCCGGTGCCCAGGGCAACACGGGCGCCTACCCGGCCAACGGCTGGAACGCTCAGGCACCGCAGAACCCCGGCCAGGGTGAAACGGGCCGGTACGGCGCCGGTTTCGGCGGCGGCTACAACGGTGGCGGTCAGAACCAGACGGGCCAATTCGCGGGCGGCCAGTTCGGTGCCAGCCAGAACGGTGCCGGCCAGAACGGTGCCGGCCAAAACGGTGCCGACCAGAACGGCGCCGACGCGACGTCCTCCTACGCCGCGGGTTCCTTCGCTCCACCCTCTGCAGACGACCAGCCCACCAGCCAGTTCGGGTACGCCCGCCAGGGCGACGCATCATCGGATTCCCCGCTGGCTGCCGGCGACGGCGGAGCCGCACGCGAATGGGCGGCCGACGACTCCGCTGCTGGCCCCCAGTCGCCCGTGCTCGACAACGCCGCTCCCGAATCCGCGCCGACGGCCTTCGAGAGCCTCGGCCTCGAGGACTCGGATGACGTGCGCACGACGCCGTCTCGCGAAGACGCCGCACACGACGAGTCGGCTGAACGGACGAGCACCGATTTCGAACAGCCCTCTGAGAACACGCAGGGGTCGATCGATTCGCCCATCGCTGCGCCGACCTCGGCAGGCCCGTTCGGTGCCGACGCGCCCGCAGACACCGCCGAGTCCGCCACCGACGCTCCGAGCGACGCTGTCGTTGACGCTCCGAGCGAAGCCGCTGCCGACGCTCCGAGTGAAGCGGCGACCGAGACGGTCCTGCGTTCCGACATCCCGTCGTTCGCGCCGAACGTCGACTTCGGCTCGTCGCCTCGTTCGACCGACCCGCAGGACGATGACGACGACCCGGACGACGCGATCCCCGCGGCCGACCCGACGCCCGTCTCCGCCCTGCGTCACGTCTCCGAGCACGAGAGCGAGGTCGAGCCGCCGGCCGCCGTCTCGACGCAGCCGTTCTGGGTCTACTCGCCCGTTCCGCGTCCCGTCTACGACGAGCACACGGGCGTGACGGTCTTCGAGATCGGCCCGTCGGCGTGGGCCCTCGCGGTCGTCGACCGCGGCACGGAACTCGTGATCCGTCACGACGACGGACGCGTGGGCGTGTTGCGCGACCTCGAGAACCTGACGCGAGGCTAGTCCGGACGGGTGGTCGCCAACGTCGACCGCCTCAGCACGGAAACGAAGGGAGCGGGCCTCGGGCTTGCTCCCTTCGTCGTATCTTCGGACCGAGTCAACCCCGGTAAAGTCGTTCCTATGGTGAACACAATCGATCTCCGCGGCCGCTCTTTGACACCCTCGGAGCTCGAGCACCTCATCCCGCGCCCCGTCGTCGACGTCTCGGTCGCCCAAGACGCCGCGGCCGCCCTGATCGCCGAGGTCCGTGCCGAAGGGGCCGCCGCGCTCACGCGTCACGCCGAGCGATTCGACGGGGGAGCACCCGCTTCCTTCCGGGTGCCGGCAGCCGATCTCGAAGCCGCGCTCGAGGGCCTCGACCCGGCCGTGCGCGCCGCCCTCGAAGAGACCATCCGACGCGTTCGCGTCGGCACCGCGGCTCAGGTTCCGCCGCAGCAGACCACCGAGATAGCGCCCGGCGCGCGCATCGTGCAGCGCTGGCAGCCCGTGGGGCGCGTCGGCCTCTACGTGCCCGGCGGCAAGGCCGTCTACCCCTCGAGCGTGATCATGAACGTCGTCCCCGCGCAGGTCGCCGGCGTGCGTTCGATCGCCCTCGCCTCGCCGGCTCAGCGCGAGTTCGGCGGCAACGTGCACCCCACCATCCTCGCCGCCGCGCGCCTCCTCGACATCGACGAGGTCTACGCCATCGGTGGTGCGAGCGCAATTGGCGCCTTCGCCTATGGTGTCCCGGATGTCGGACTCGAGCGTGTCGACGTCGTCACGGGCCCCGGCAACATCTTCGTCGCGGCCGCCAAGCGCCTCGTGCGCGGACAGGTCGGCATCGACGCCGAGGCGGGCACGACCGAGATCCTCGTGATCGCCGACGAGAGCGCCGACCCCGATTTCGTCGCGTCCGACCTCATCAGCCAGGCCGAGCACGACGAGGCTGCGGCGTCGCTCCTCGTCACCGATTCAGAAGCCTTCGCTCACGCGGTCGAAGCCTCGCTCGAGAAGTTGCAGCAGTCGACGCGTCACGGCGCGCGCGTGGCCGAGGCGCTGTCCGGCCCGCAATCGGCCATCGTTTTGGTCGACGACCTCGATCGTGCGGCCGAGTTCAGCAACATCTACGCTCCCGAGCACCTCGAGATCCAGACCCGGCGCGACGACGATGTGCTCGCGCGCATCACCGACGCGGGCGTCGTCTTCCTCGGAGCATCCTCGCCCGTGAGCCTCGGCGACTACATGGCGGGTTCGAACCACGTCCTCCCCACGGGCGGTCAGGCCCGCTTCTCGTCGGCCCTCGGCGCCTACACGTTCCTGCGGCCGCAGCAGATCGTCGAGTACGACCGCGCGGCGCTTCAGGATGTCTCCGACCGCATCGTGGCCCTGTCCCGGGCCGAAGCCCTGCCCGCCCACGGCGACGCGGTGTCACAACGCTTCTCCACAGGCACCTCGGATGCCGCATCCTCCACAGGCTCGTCCGACCAGATCCCCGCGCCCGCCGAGCCGGTATCCTGACAACACCATGTATTGCCCCTTCTGTCGCCACCCCGATTCCCGTGTCATCGACTCGCGCACGAGCGACGACGGTCTGTCGATCCGCCGCCGCCGTCAGTGCCCCGAGTGCGGCCGGCGCTTCAGCACCACCGAGACGTCGAGCCTCAACGTCATCAAGCGCAGCGGCGTCGTCGAGCCGTTCAGCCGTGAGAAGGTCGTCAGCGGCGTGCGCAAAGCCTGCCAGGGTCGCCCGGTGACCGACTCCGATCTCGCCCTGCTCGCGCAGAAGGTGGAGGAGAGCATCCGGCAGACCGGCGCGTCCCAGATCGAGGCCAACGAGATCGGTCTGTCCATCCTCACGCCGCTCCGCGAGCTCGACGAGGTTGCCTATCTGCGTTTCGCGAGCGTGTATCAAGCGTTCGATTCGCTCGAAGACTTCGACGCGGCGATCGGGCAGCTGCGTGCCGAGCATGAGGCCGGGCACGACCCGGCATCCGCCACCACCGAAGCCTGATCGCCGCACCCACAAACCCGATACACCTGACACCCCGAACATCCCCGACCTCCTGGGTGGGCCACAGCTGGTTCGTCCCGACACCCGACCGCTGGAGCACCCCATGTATCGCCTGCTGTTCGACCACGTCCTGTCGAAGTTCGAGCCCGAACGCGCGCACCACATGGCCGCGCTCGTCATCCGGGCCATCCCGGCGCTCGGTGCGGCGACCGCGGTCAAGCGCTACACGGCGCCCACCGGCGACCTCAGCGTGCACACACTCGGCATGACCTTCCCGACGCCCTTCGGCATCGCCGCTGGTTTCGACAAAGACGGCACCATGTTCGCCGGCCTCAGCGCCCTGGGCTTCGGCCACGTCGAGGTGGGCACGCTCACGGCGCACGCGCAGCCGGGCAACCCGAAGCCGCGCCTGTTCCGCCTGGTCGACGACAAAGCGCTCATCAACCGCATGGGGTTCAACAACGGGGGAGCGCAGGCCGCCGCGCGCCGCCTCGGCCGCGAACGTGGCCGTTCGGGCCGCGCGGTGCTCGGCATCAACATCGGCAAGAGCCGCGTGGTCGACGTTGATCGCGCCATCGACGACTACCTGACGAGCACGGCCGTCCTGGCGCCGATCGCTGATTACCTCGTGGTCAATGTCAGTTCCCCCAACACTCCGGGCCTGCGCGGCCTCCAAGAGCTCGACAAGTTGGCGCCCCTGCTCGCAGCGGTAAAGGCGGCCGCGGGTCGCACGCCGCTCCTCGTGAAGATCGCTCCCGATCTGGCCGACGACGAGGTCGTGCGCATCTCCGAACTCGTGGTGCGGCTGGGCCTCGACGGCATCATCGCCACCAACACGACCATCTCTCGCGAGGGCCTTCGATCGAAGCCGTCCCTCGTCGCCGAGGCGGGCGCGGGCGGCCTCTCCGGAGCCCCGGTCGCCGCACGCTCTCTCGCGGTGCTCCGCATCATCCGCGGCGTCGTGCCCGCCGACCTGTGCGTCATCTCAGTCGGAGGAGTAGACACGGCCGAGGATGTCGCGGCCCGCCTCGCCGCCGGCGCCACCCTCGTGCAGGGCTACACGGCGTTCCTCTACCGCGGCCCGCTGTGGGCACGCCAGATCAACCGCGGCCTCGCGCGCCTGCGCTCCTCCGCGGCGTAGACCGATCCGTGCGTGGCCAACCGCGGCCTCGCGCGACTGCGCGATGTAACTCGACCTCACGGTGATCAAGCACGGTTCAGCGCGATCTCGGTTCTCAGTGACCTGGCTCGACCCGAGCATGGTCGAACGCGCCCCGCCTCTCGCGATTCGATCTGGCTGGCCGGCGCACAACGCAGAAAGCCGCCGACGATTGCTCGTCGACGGCTCGAATTCTGCGGCGCCCGGTGGCGCCGGGCTCCCGACCTACTTGACCTTGTCGGGGAACTGACCGCGCTTCACCTGCGGCTTCGGCAGGCGCAGGGCGCGCAGCTGCAGGGCCCGGATGGCGGCATACCAACGCACGCCACGCTCGACGTTGTCGACGCCGAACTTCTCGCCCAGTTTGCGCTTCACGCGGTAGGCCAGGAAGAACGAGTCGATTACGGCCAGGGCGAAGAAGAGCCACAGCGCGAGCATGCCGTAGAGCTGAACGGCCGGGTCGGGGAAGAACGTCAGAACGATGACGACGAACATGAGGGGGATGAGGAACTCGCCGATGCTGAAGCGGGCGTCGACATAGTCGCGCACCCAACGCTTCTGCGGGCCCTTGTCGCGCACCGGCAGGTAACGGTCTTCGCCGGCGGCCAGACCGATGCGGGCGCGCTCGCGCTCGACGGACAGCTGGGCGCGGGCCTGACGGGTCGCTTCTTTGCGGTCGTTCGGCACCAGCGGGCGCTTGTTGGCGGCTTCGCGCTCTTTACGAGTCGGCGTCGGGCGTCCCTTGCCGGCGTTGATGCGAGCCTGGGTCTCTTCAGCGGTCTCGATATGAGCCGATGTCTCGGCCGCGTTTCGGGTTTCGGTGTGCTTGGTCACGTGGGGTCCTCGGATCGGTTGCTCTTAAGATTACCTGTATGACCGAAACCCAGGAGAATTCATCCAGCTCATTGTCCGGAACGGATGCCGCGATCCGGCAGGCCGTCCGTGACCGGCTTCCCTCGACCATCGCCGATCTGTCGCAGCTCGTCCGCCTCCCGAGTGTCTCGTGGAACTCCTTCGACCCCGAGAACGTGGTCAAGAGCGCCGAGGCCGTCGCCGAGCTCGCACGCGGAACCGGCATCTTCGACACGGTCGAGATCAAGCGCGCGGCCATCGAGGACACCGAGACGCTCGGCCGCCCCGCCGTGCTCGCGAAGCGCGCCGCGAAGAACGGCCGCCCCACCATCCTGCTTTATGCCCACCACGACGTGCAGCCCCCCGGAAACGCCGCCGACTGGGACACCCCTCCCTTCGAGCCGACTGTCAAGGGCGACCGCCTCTACGGCCGCGGTGCTGCGGACGACAAGGCCGGCGTCATGGCGCACATCGGTGCCATCCGCGCGTTGACGGATGCCGTGGGCGCCGACCTCGATCTCGGTATCGCCCTCTTCGTCGAAGGTGAAGAAGAGTCGGGTTCGCTGTCTTTCTCGAACTTCCTCGTCGACAACCGCGAAGCCCTGCAGGCCGACACCATCGTCGTCGCCGACTCCAACAACTGGGACACCGAGACGCCCGCCCTGACAGTGGGTCTGCGCGGAAACGTCAAGTTCACGCTCACGGTCTCCACGCTCGCGCACGCCTCGCATTCCGGCATGTTCGGGGGAGCGGTGCCCGACTCGATGCTCGCCACCATCCGCCTGCTCTCCACCCTGTGGAACGAGGATGGCTCGGTGGCCGTCGACGGCCTGACCACCTACGACGGTGAAACCCCCGACTACGACGAAGAGCAGTTGCGTCAGGAAGCCGGAATCCTCGAGGGTGTCACGCCGATCGGCCGCGGCAGCATCCTGAGCCGCATCTGGGGCCAGCCCTCGATCACCGTCACCGGCATCGACGCCCCCTCCACCGATGCCGCGTCGAACACGCTCGCACCGACCACCTCGGTCGTGCTCAGCATCCGCATCGCCCCCGGCCAGAACGCCGAAGACGCGCTGCAGGCCGTCGAAGCCCACCTGCGCGCACACGCGCCCTTCGGCGCGCACATCTCGCTCGCCAAGTTCGAACTCGGCAACCCGTTCCTCGTCGACACCTCGGGCGAATCGGTGCGCGCCGCCAAACAGGCCATGGCGGATGCCTGGGGCGTCGAGCCCGTCGAGCTCGGCATCGGTGGCTCCATCCCCTTCATCGCCGACCTCGTGCGCGAATTCCCGAACGCCGAGATCCTCGTGACGGGTGTCGAAGACCCCGACTCGCGCGCACACAGCCCCAACGAGTCTCTGCACCTCGGCGTCTTCGAGAAGTCGCTGCTGGCCGAGGCGCTGCTGCTCGGACGCATGAACGCTCAGACCAGCGGGGAATGAACCGAGCCGATTGCCGGTTGCAGAGCTTAGACTTGATCTAACAGCTTCGACTGCCGCTTCTGTAGCCGGCAATCGGGCCCCGAAACCCCAAGGAGAGTCATGACAGACACGATGTCACCGGTGGCGACCACCGCCGCTCCCGCAGAGACCACTGCCCCCGCCCACGGCGTCGGGCTGTCCGACGGTGCGGCCCAGAAGGTGCGCAACCTGCTCGAGCAGGAAGGCCGCGACGACCTGCGTCTGCGCGTCGCCGTGCAGCCGGGCGGATGCTCGGGCCTCATCTACCAGCTCTACTTCGACGAGCGCATGCTCGACGGCGATGCAACGGTCGACTTCGACGGCGTCGAGGTCATCGTCGACAAGATGAGCGTGCCCTACCTCGATGGCGCTTCGATCGATTTCGAGGACACCATCCAGAAGCAGGGCTTCACGATCGACAACCCCAACGCCCAGGGCAGCTGCGCGTGCGGGGACAGCTTCCACTAGAGCTGAGAGCGTTTCGCACCTGAGGCGCGAATACGTGAGGACGAGGGGTCCGGCCGCGACAGGCCGGGCCCCTCGTCTTTTGTTTTGCGTCGGGAACAGCACAATTGCCCTTTCCGGCCCGTAAATGGTCACGACCTCTCGGCACTATCGGGATAGACTGACAGGGAACTAACAGTGTCTTCTGAAAGGTCCCAGGTGCGTTCGAAACGTCGACTCCGATGGGCTGTAATTCCGGTCGCGATCACTCTCGCAGTGGTCCTCGCCGGTTGTACCCAAGCCGAGCTACACGGTTATCTCCCCGGTTTTATCGAGGGTGAGGCACCGGTTACCAACCACACCGAGCGGGTCGCAGGCCTCTGGGTCACGTCCTGGATCGTGCTTCTCGCGGTCGGTGTCGTCACCTGGGGTCTCCTCATTTGGGCGATCGTGGTCTACCGCCGCCGCAAGGGCCAGACCGGCCTTCCCGCGCAGCTGCGGTACAACATGCCCATCGAGATCTTCTACACGGTGATCCCGCTGATCCTGGTGCTGGGCTTCTTCGCCTTCACCGCCCGCGATCAGGCTGCCATCGAGCAGCCCACGGCCAACCCCGACGTCAAGATCGAGGTCTTCGCCAAGCAGTGGGCGTGGGACTTCGTCTACCCCGACGCGGTCGAGGGTGAAGACGTGTGGTCCACGGGCGTGCAGGCTCAGGACGAGCCCAACGCCGACCGTGGCACGGTCAACCAGGAGCTGCTCCCGACGCTCTACCTGCCCAAGGGCAAGACCGTCGAGATCGCCCTGCAGTCGCGCGACGTCATCCACTCCTTCTGGGTCATCGACTTCTTGTACAAGAAGGACATGTTCCCCGGCAAGATCAACTACATGTACTTCACGCCCGAGCGCGAAGGCACCTACGCCGGCAAGTGCGCCGAGCTCTGTGGTGAATACCACTCGCTCATGCTCTTCAACGTGAAGGTCGTCTCGCCCGGCGAATACGAGGACTACCTCGAGTCGCTGGCAGATCAGGGCAACGTGGGTGATTTCGGCGAGGAATACTCTCGAAACAGCAACCTCCCGGGCACCACGCCCGCGTCGGCCGAGGAAGAAGGCAAGTAGGCCATGGCTACCACCATCGAACTCCCTTCGGGCCAGGCGAGCGTCATCGATCGCTCGTCGGTCGAGCACAAGGGAAACGTCCTGGTCAAGTGGATCACGTCCACCGACCACAAAACCATCGGGTACATGTACCTGATCTCGTCGTTCATCTTCTTCTGCATCGGCGGCGTGATGGCCCTCATCATCCGCGCGCAGTTGTTCGAGCCCGGCCTCGCGCTGCTCTCGACGAAAGAGCAGTACAACCAGCTCTTCACGATGCACGGCACGATCATGCTTCTCATGTTCGCGACGCCCCTCTTCGCCGGCTTCGCCAACGCGCTCATGCCGTTGCAGATCGGCGCCCCCGACGTGGCGTTCCCGCGTCTGAACGCCTTCGCCTTCTGGCTCTACGCCTTCGGCAGCATGCTCGCCGTCGGCGGGTTCCTCACCCCTCAGGGTGCGGCCTCGTTCGGATGGTTCGCCTACGCACCGCTCTCGAGCACCACGTTCTCGCCCGGCGTCGGAGGAAACCTCTGGGTCCTGGGCCTCGCGCTGTCGGGCTTCGGAACGATCCTCGGTGCCGTCAACTTCATCACCACGATCATCACGATGCGTGCCCCCGGCATGACCATGTTCCGCATGCCGATCTTCACGTGGAACACGCTCGTCACCTCGCTGCTCGTACTGATGGCATTCCCGGTCCTCGCCGCCGCCCTGTTCGCACTGGGCGCCGACCGAGTGTTCGGGGCGCATATCTATGACGCCGAAAACGGTGGCGTCATCCTGTGGCAGCACCTGTTCTGGTTCTTCGGTCACCCCGAGGTGTACATCATCGCGCTGCCGTTCTTCGGCATCGTCTCCGAGATCTTCCCGGTGTTTAGCCGCAAGCCGATCTTCGGTTACAAGACCCTCGTCTACGCGACCATCGCCATCGCCGCCCTGTCCGTGACCGTGTGGGCTCACCACATGTACGTCACCGGTTCGGTTCTGTTGCCGTTCTTCTCGCTCATGACGATGCTCATCGCGGTTCCGACCGGTGTGAAGATCTTCAACTGGATCGGCACCATGTGGCGCGGCTCCGTCACCTTCGAGACCCCGCTGCTCTGGTCGCTGGGCTTCCTGGTCACCTTCGTCTTCGGTGGCCTCACGGGTGTCATCCTGGCCTCGCCGCCGCTCGACTTCCACGTGTCCGACACGTACTTCGTCGTCGCCCACTTCCACTACGTCGTCTTCGGCACCGTCGTGTTCGCGATGTTCGCCGGCTTCTACTTCTGGTGGCCCAAGTGGACCGGCAAGATGCTCAACGAGAAGCTCGGCTACTGGCACTTCTGGTTGCTCTTCATCGGATTCCACACCACGTTCCTCATCCAGCACTGGTTGGGTGTTATGGGCATGCCGCGTCGTTACGCGACGTACTCGCCCGAGGACGGTTTCACCTGGATGAACCAGCTGTCGACCATCGGCGCCATGATCCTCGCCGTGTCGCTCATCCCGTTCTTCCTGAACGTGTACCTGACGGCCCGCAAGGCTCCGAAGGTCACGGTGAACGACCCGTGGGGTTACGGTGGTTCGCTCGAGTGGGCAACGTCGTGCCCGCCCCCGCGCCACAACTTCACGTCGATTCCCCGTATCCGTTCCGAGCGTCCCGCGTTCGACCTGAACCACCCCGAAGCTGGCCTGCCGGTCGGTGTGGGTCCGGCCAAGGACGCCCCCGATGCCCCCACGGTCGACCTCGGCGCCGGAGAGGTGAAGTAACCCATGAAAGCTAACGTCGTCCTCTTCTGGATCATCGCCGTCTTCTGCTTCCTCCTCGCGGGTGTCTACACCTTCTGGAGCCTGGTCGATCCCTTCCACGGCTACGTGGAGTGGGTGGGCACCGTCGCACTCACCTTGAGCGGTGCGCTGGGTGCATTCCTCGCCTTCTACTTGGGCCGCGTGCACAAGCAGCAGGGCGCCGAACTCCCCGAAGACACGCTCACGGCCAACATCGACGATGGTGACCCCGAGATCGGTTTCTTCAGCCCCTGGAGCTGGTGGCCCATCATCCTCGCCGGTGGTGGCGCGCTCGTCATGCTCGGCCTCGCGGTGGGCATCTGGATCGCCTTCGGTGGTGTGGCCCTTACGGTCATCGCGATCACGGGTTGGACCTACGAGTACTACCGCGGCTACCACGCGCGCTAAACGCCGCTGAGAGCCTCGCGAATGCCGTTCCCTCACAGGGGGCGGCATTCGTCGTTTAACCGGTTGTCAGCGCAACGGAGGACCACTCGCGGGCCGTAATCTGACCCGGTGGAGAACGGGGGCTGCTCCGGTGTCACAGCCGACGGCCTGCCGCCCCTCGGACGGCTTGGAGACGCGCGCTCAGCAGCGACTCGGACGGTGTCGAGGCCAACGGCCAGCAGTCACTCACGCGCGATCGAAGCCAACCGTCAGCAGCCACTCCTGCACGATCGAAGCCAAAGGACGGCGGCTGCTCAACCGGGATCGAAGCCAACTGTCAGTGGCTGCTCAGCCGGTCCGAGAGTTCGGCGTCGGCCGTGGCGTCGAACTCGTCGCGTGATCGCATGACCTGCTCGATGTGTTCCTCGGCCCACGCGCTGAGCGCCCGCAACGGGTCTCGGAGCGTCTGGCCGAGCGGGGTCAGCTCGTAGTCGACACGCGGAGGCATCTCGTCGTAAGCGATGCGGGTCACGATGCCGTCGCGTTCGAGATCCCGCAACGTCGCGGCGAGGACTTTGCCGCTGATGCCCTCGACCCTCGTGCGGATGTCGCCGAAGCGGACGGGGCCGGCGCTCAGCGTGATCACGATCATGGCGGTCCACTTGTTGGCGATACGCGCCAGGGAGGTGCGGGACGGGCAGGTGGCCAACATGACGTTCCAGTCTGGCCGTTCGGTGTGCATGGCATCCCCTTGGTTACGTTGAGGTAACAGGGTACTGACGCTGACGATGGGATGACCGAACAACACCCGTGAAGGAGCAGTCATGACAACCCAGCCCGCAACGATCGCGCGAATCTATTTCGAGGCCCTCAGGAGGGGAGACGTGCCGACCCTCATGGATCAGTTCGCGCAGGACGTCGTCTGGCACCAGCCGGGGGAGAACCGGTTCTCGGGCATCCACCGTGGGGTCGACAGCGTCGGCGCTCTGATCGGCGGCATGATGCAGGTCAGCGACGGATTGTTCGCACTCGAGGTCGCGGGCCCCCTGATGGTGAACGGCGACCTGGTCGCGGTTCCCGTCCGATTCACCGGACGGCGTGAGGACGCTTCCACGGACATGTCGGGGGTGGACCTGCTGACGGTGCGCGGCGGCAAGATCGTCGAGATGCATCTCTTCTCGGAGGACGGCGCCGCCGAGGACGCCTTCTGGGGCACCGTCTAGCGTTCCGCCTCCGCTCATGCGCGACAGGGCGCCGGCCCCGGCGCGCGAGCCCGGCGAGGCGGTGAGGCGATCCCGGCCCCGGCGCGCGAGCCTGGTGAGGCGGTGAGGCGATCACGGCCCCGGCACGCGAGCCCCGCAGCGCCGTGATGGTACGACGAAGGCCCCGTCGCAGAAGCGACGGGGCCTTCGGGGCGTTCAGCGGAGACTAGTGGTCTCCGTGTGAGCGCTCGATTTCGTTCTTGGTGGTCGGCGCGATGCGATCCTCGAAGAACCAGCGGGAAAGCGAGCCGCGCACGCGCTGCGTGGTGGTGATCTTGCCGCGCGAGTTGGGGCGGATCATGAGGGGCTTGTAGTCCTCGTAGCTGACCAGTTCCCAACGCTCGTACTCGTCGACGGGCTCGTGCACCTCGATGTACTCGCCACCGGGGAGGCGCACGATGCGGCCCGACTCGAAGCCGTGCAGAACGATCTCGCGATCCTTCTTCTGCAGGCCGAGGCAGATGCGCTTCGTGATGAAGTACGCGATGAACGGCCCGACGATGAGGCAGAACTGCAGCGTGTGGATGACACCCTCCATCGTCACCATGAAGTGCGTGGCGATGATGTCGGAGGAGGCCGCAGCCCAGAGCGCCGCGTAGAACGTGACACCGGCGGCACCGATCGCGGTGCGGGTCGGGGCGTTGCGGGGACGGTCGAGGATGTGGTGCTCGCGCTTGTCGCCCGTGACCCAGGCCTCGATGAACGGGTAGATCAGAACCGTGAGGATGAACAGACCCAGGATGCCGACGGGGATGAGGATGTTGAACGAGAACGTGTGGTCGAACAGCATGAACTCGAGGTGCGGCGGCACGAGACGCAGGGCGCCGTCGGCGAAACCGATGTACCAGTCAGGCTGCGTTCCCGCGGACACCGGCGACGGGTCGTAGGGGCCGTAGTTCCAGATCGGGTTGATCGTGAAGAACGTTGCCATCAGCATGATGACGCCGAAGACGATGAAGAAGAATCCACCGGCCTTGGCGGCGTAGACCGGGAGGACCGGGTAGCCGACGACGTTCTGCTGCGTGCGGCCGGCACCGGGGAACTGCGTGTGCTTGTGCACGACGACGAACACCAGGTGCAGCGCGATGAACGCGACGACGAGTGCCGGCAGCAACAGGATGTGCAGCGTGTAGAGGCGGCCGACGATGTCGGTGCCCGGGAACTCGCCGCCGAAGAGGAGGAACGAGATCCACGTGCCGACGATCGGGAAGCCCTTGATCATGCCGTCGATGATGCGCAGACCGTTGCCCGAGAGCAGGTCGTCGGGGAGCGAGTAGCCGGTGAAGCCCTCGGCCATCGCGAGGATGAAGAGGACGAAACCGATGACCCAGTTGAGCTCGCGCGGCTTGCGGAACGCACCCGTGAAGAAGATGCGCAGCATGTGCAGGCCGATGGAGGCCACGAACAGCAGGGCCGCCCAGTGGTGCACCTGGCGCATGAGCAGACCGCCACGGATGTCGAACGAGATGTCGAGCGTGGAGGACATGGCCGCCGACATGGCGACGCCCTTGAGCGGCACATAGGAGCCGTCGTAGTGGACCTCGGCCATGGAGGCCTGGAAGAAGAACGTGAGGAAGCTGCCCGAAAGCAGGATCACGACGAAGCTGTAGAGAGCAACCTCGCCGAGGAGGAACGACCAGTGGTCGGGGAAGATCTTGCGACCGAACTCTTTGACGACGGCCGAGATGCTCGTGCGCTCGTCGAGGTAGTTGGCTGCGCCGGCCGTGAGGCCGCCGCTCTTCTTCGCCACGGGCGCCGACGACTCAGTGGCCGTGGGCGGGGCGGTTACGGTACTCAATGACGCTCCCAGAAGCTAGGCCCGACAGGTTCGTGGAAGTCGCTCTGGGCGATGAGGTAACCCTCGTCGTCGATCGCGATGGGAAGCTGCGGGAGGGGACGAGCGGCCGGTCCGAAGATGACCGCACAGTGGTTGGTGACATCGAACTGCGACTGGTGGCAGGGGCAGAGCAGGTGGTGGGTCTGCTGCTCATAGAGAGCCACCGGGCAACCCACGTGGGTGCAGACCTTCGAGTAGGCAACAATGCCATCGTACGACCAGTTTTTGCGCTCGGGAAGCTCTACGAGATCTTCGGGCTTGAGGCGCATGAGCAGCACGATCGCCTTGGCCTTCTCCTCGAGCATGTGCGGCATGTCGCCGAGGCCCTCGGGGATGACGTGGAAGACCGAGCCGAGAGTGACCTCGGAGGCCTTGATCGGCTGGCCGGAGGGGTCGCGCGCCAGGCGCGTGCCCTTCTCCCAGGCGGTCTCGTTGAGCAGGTCGACGGGGTTCTCACCCTCGGGGGCGAGGCCACGGAACAGCACGACGGCAGGCAGAGGGAAGGCGATCAGCGCGCCGATGAGCGAGTTGCGGATGAGGGCGCGACGGCCGAACCCGGACTCTTCATTGGCTTCGGCGAAGATCTCGACGGCACGCTCGCGCGTGGCGTCTGTTCCGCGGACCGGGTGACGGAGGTCGACGCCTTCGTGGTCGGCCATGAGGGCCTTGCCCCAGTGGACCGCACCGATACCGATGCCCATGAGCGCCAGCGTGAGGCCGAGACCGATGAACAGGTTGTTCGCGCGGACCGACATGAGGTCTTCAGGGTTGATCGGCCATGCCATGTAGGCGGCGATCGCGAAGACGCTTCCGGCGATCGACAGGTAGAACAGCGTGTAGACGACGCGCTCGGCCCGCTTGTTCTTCTTCGGGTCGAGGTCGGTGACACGCTTACGGTGCTCCGGCAGACCGGGGTCGGTGACTCGGTCGGAGGTCACCACAGCGGTGCCGGGCGAACCGACACGCTCCTGGCCGTGATCCGACTGGTCGGCAGCGGCGAGCTCTCTGCCGCTGTTACCGTCCTGTGCCATTGTGCTCCTTCGTGATGCGTTCGGGGAGAACGCTGTTGCTAAATCTGTTAGTTGGACTTCGCCGTGATCCACACGGTCAGGGCGACGATGGCGCCCAGGCCGAAGATCCAGAGGAAGAGGCCTTCAGCGACCGGGCCCAGCGCGCCGAGCGGGTTGCCGCCGACGGTGGATGCGTTCTCGGTGTACTTCAGGGCCGTGATGATGTCGCGCTTGTCTTCGGGCGTGAGGTTCATGTCGTTGAAGACGGGCATGTTCTGCGGGCCGGTGACCATGGCCTCGTAGATGTGCGCGGGCGTGACACCCGTGAGCGGGGGAGCGAACTTACCCTCGGTGAGCGCTCCACCGGCACCGGCCACGTTGTGGCACATGGCGCAGTTGATGCGGAACAGCTCGGCGCCGTTGGCGGCATCGCCCTGCGCATCGAGGTACTGCTCCTCGGGGATGGCGGGGCCGGGGGCCACTGACGCGACGTAGGCCGCGAGCGAGGAGATCTGCTCTTCGGTGAACTGCACGGGCTTCTCGAGCGCCTGCGGGCCCTGGGCCTGCATGGGCATGCGACCCGTTCCCACCTGGAAGTCGACGGATGCGGCACCGACGCCGATGAGGCTGGGGCCGTCTTCGCTGCCGTCGAGGGCGAGGCCGTGGCACGTGGCGCAGTTGGCCTGGAAGAGCTTCTTGCCCTCTTCGACCGAGGCCTGCGTGTTGGCGGTGGGCGTCTCGGCGTTGGCCGTGGTGGCGCTGAAGGCCGCGTAGGCGCCGCCCGTGAAGAGCAGCCCGACCGCGATCAGAGCGACCGTGGCCAGCGGGGAACGCCGACCGTTCTTGCGGGCCGTGCGAGCGGACGTGTTGCGTTTCCTAAGCATGGAGATGGCTCAGCTCCGATTTCTATTTGAGAACGTAGATGACGAAGAACAGGCCGAGCCAGACGACGTCGACGAAGTGCCAGTAGTAGGACACGACGATTGCGGAAGTTGCTTCTTTGTGGGTGAAGGTCTTGACCGCGTAAGCGCGTCCGATGACCAGCAGGAAGGCGATGAGACCGCCCGTGACGTGGAGGCCGTGGAAACCGGTCGTCAGGTAGAACGCGGAGCCGTAGGCATCCGAGCTGAGGGAGATGCCCTCGCTGACGAGCGTGGCGTATTCGAAGATCTGGCCGACGACGAACATGGCGCCGAGCGTGTAGGTGAGGAAGAACCACTCGACCATGCCCCACTGCGAGGGCTTGGGGCCCACGGAGCGCGGCTGCATGCGCTCGGCCGCGAACACACCGAACTGGCACGTGAACGACGAGGCCACGAGGATGATCGTGTTGACCGTCGAGAACGGGATGTTCAGCGTGGCCGTGTGGGTGGCCCACAGATCGGGCGCCACAGAGCGGAGGGTGAAGTAGATGGCGAAGAGGCCGGCGAAGAACATGACTTCGCTGCCCAGCCACACGATTGTGCCGACCGCTACGGAGTTCGGTCGGTTGATCTTGGGGGCTCGCGCCGCATAGTTGAGGGAGGTGCTCGTCACCCCTCCATTATGTCCGATGTTCGGGCGCGATTTTGTCACGACGTGCGGAAAAACCATCACGGTTTGACTTAGGCGGGCCTTACCATCCCCTGTGAAAACGCTGCCGATTCAGGGGTTATGCGGCGAACTGGCGGGCGCAGATAGGATTTGGGCATGTTCGAAACGACCACCTGGCCCGCGATTCTCACCACTCTGCTCGACGGCGACGACCTCAGTGTGGCCGAGGCGACCTGGGCCATGCAAGAGGTCATGGTCGGGAACGCGACCGATGCTCAGCTCGCTGCGTTCCTTGTCGCTCTGCGCGCGAAGGGGGAGACGGTCGACGAGATCGTCGGTTTCCGCGATGCGATCCTCGACAACGCGGTGCCGCTGGACGTGAACCCCATGGCGCTCGACATCGTGGGCACGGGCGGCGACCGGTTCGGCACCGTCAACGTGTCGACCATGGCATCCATCGTGGCGGCGGCATCCGGTGTGCCCGTGGTGAAGCATGGCAACCGTGCGGCTTCGTCTGCGTCGGGGTCGAGTGACGTGCTGGGGGCGCTCGGCATCGACCTGACGCTCGAACCCGCGCGCGTGGCCGAGATCCTGGATGAGGCGGGCATGACGTTCGCGTGGGCGGCCGCCTTCCACCCCGGGTTCAAGCACGCGGGGCGCACGCGGTCGGAACTCGGCATCCCCACCGTTTTCAATTACCTCGGACCGCTGTGCAACCCGGCCCGGCCCGAAGCATCCGCCGTGGGCGTGGCGCAGCTCGACCGTGTGCCGCTCATCGTGGGCGTGTTCCAGACGCGTGGCGCGACCGCGCTCGTCTTCCGCGGGGACGACGGGCTCGACGAGTTGACCACCACGGGCCACAGCCACATCTGGGAGGTGAGCCGCGGTCTCGTCACCGAACACGACCTCGACCCGCGCGACCTCGGCATCACGCGCGCCACCATGCAGCAGCTCGTGGGCGGCGACCCCGAGCACAACGCGCGCATCGTGCACCGCGTGATGTCGGGGGAGACCGGGCCCGTGCGCGACATCGTCGTCTTGAACGCTGCCGCCGGGCTCGTATCGTTCCGCCTGGCGGAAGACCCGAGCGAGGCGCAGGTGCCCATTCTCGACCGGTTCCGCACGCAGATGCGCATCGCCGAAGAGACCATCGACTCGGGGGCCGCGGCGTCGCAATTGGAGCGATGGGTGGCCGCGGCATCCCGCCCGTAAGGGGGCCGCTGTCAACGCGTCGATTGCGTCTATGCACCGTGGCGGCTGACGGATAAGTTGAGGGTGCGGGCCTCCGATGCCCGCACGGCCCCGAGCCCAGGAGGATTCAATGAAGAAACTCATCAACGACCCGAAGAACGTGGTCGACGAATCGGTTGCCGGCTTCGCGCTCGCGCACGCCGACCTCGTCACGCTGTCGACCGAACCGCTGTTCATCGCGCGGTCCGACGCGCCCGTGAGCGGCAAGGTCGGCTTGGTTTCGGGCGGCGGCAGCGGGCACGAGCCACTACACGCCGGCTTCGTCGGTTTCGGGATGCTGGACGCCGCCGTCCCCGGTCCCGTCTTCACCTCGCCCACCCCCGACCCCATCATCGCCGCGACCCAGGCGGTCGACGGCGGCTCGGGCGTGCTGCACATCGTGAAGAACTACACGGGTGACGTGCTGAACTTCGAGACCGCCGCCGACCTGGCCGAGGCCGAGGGCATCACGGTGCGCACGGTCATCGTGGACGACGACGTCGCGGTCAAGGATTCGCTCTACACCGCGGGCCGCCGCGGCGTCGCCGGTACGGTACTCGTGGAGAAGATCGCGGGGGCCGCCGCCGAACGCGGAGATTCGCTCGACGAGGTGGCCACGGTAGCCGAGAAGGTGGTCGCACAGGTGCGGTCGATGGGCGTTGCGCTTACGCCATCCGTCGTGCCGCACGCCGGCGAGCCGAGCTTCACGCTGGCCGACGACGAGATCGAGATCGGCATCGGCATTCACGGGGAGCCTGGGCGAGCCAAGATCTCACTCGAACCCGCCGACCAGATCGTCGACCGTCTGCTCGAGCCGATCCTCGAAGACCTGCCCTTCGAGAGCGGCGACGACGTGCTCCTCTTCGTCAACGGCATGGGCGGCACGCCGCAGATCGAGTTGTACATTCTCTACCGTCGCGCCGCCGAGGTGCTGGCCGAGCGCGGCATCACCGTGACGCGGTCGCTCGTGGGCAACTATGTGACCGCCCTCGAGATGCAGGGCGCCTCACTGACCGTGCTCAAGCTCGACGACGAGTTGACGACCCTGTGGGATGCGCCCGTGCAGACGGCCGCGCTGCGCTGGGGTCGGTAGGACCCGGACGAAAGGAACATCATGACCGTTGGAACCGACTGGGCGACCGCGTGGGTGCGCGGAACGATCGACACCGTCTCGGAGCATCGCGCCGAACTCATCAGCCTCGACCGCGAGATCGGGGATGCCGATCACGGCGAGAACCTCGACCGCGGGTTCCAGGCCGTCGCCACGAAACTCGATACGCTGACGCCCGAGACGCCCGCGGATGTGCTGAAGATGGTGGCGTCGACGCTGATCTCCACGGTGGGCGGGGCATCCGGGCCGTTACTCGGCACCGCCTACCTGAAGGCCGCGGGCTCGATCGCCGGCAAGACCGAGCTGGGCTCCGCCGATATCGTCGCGCTGCTGACCGCGGCGCGGGACGGCGTGGTGCTGCGCGGGAAGGCCGAACCCGGCGACAAGACGATGATCGATGCGTGGACGCCGGCTGTCGAGGCCGCCGCCGCTGCGGAAGCCGCCGGGGCCGATGTTCCGGCCGTATTGTCGGCCGCCGCCGATGCCGCCGAGAAGGGGGCCGCCGACACCGAACCCCTCGTCGCGCGCAAGGGCCGGGCCAGCTATCTGGGCGAGCGTGCCATCGGGCACCGTGACCCGGGCGCGCAGTCGTCATCACTCATCCTGCGCGAGGCCGCCATCGCCGCGGGTGAGAAATGAGTGTCGGGCTGCTGCTCGTCTCGCATTCGTCGAAAATCGCCGAGGGGGTTGCCGAGCTGGCACACCAGATGGCCGCGTCCGTGACGATCGTCGCGGCCGGGGGCACCGACGAGGATGGCATCGGCACGAGCTTCGAAAAGGTGCAGAGCGGTCTCGCCTCGGCCGACTCCGGCGACGGCGTCGTGGTGCTCTACGACCTCGGGTCGGCGCTGCTGACGACCGAGACGGCCGTCGACTTCCTCGATGACGATGATGTGCGCGGGCGGGTGCGCGTGGTCGATGCTCCGCTCGTCGAGGGCGCGGTCGCGGCTGCGGTCGCGGCCGAGATGGGGTCGGGGCTCGATGATGTCGTTGCGGCTGCGCGGACGGCGGGCGGGGGCGCCGAGACGGGCGGGGGAGCCGAAGCGGGCGAGGGCGCTGAGACGGGCGATGGAGCCGAAGCGGCCAAGACGGGCACCGCTGCCGACTCGGGTTCGGGTTCGGGTTCGGGTGCGGATGTGGGCACGCAGAGCGTCGGCGCCGGCGCAGGCGCCGCCGATGATGGAGTCGTCGAGCGCACGGTCGTGCTCGTGAACCGGGACGGGTTGCACGCGCGGCCCGCGGCCGACTTCGTGAAGCTCGCCGGATCGTTCGACGCGCGGATCGACGTGAACGGGGTCGACGCGCAGAGCCTGTTGGCGATCATGTCCCTGGGCTTGGTGCGAGGTGCCGAGGCGCGCATCCGCGCGACGGGGGCCGAAGCGCGCCGAGCGGTCGACGAGTTGAGCGAGCTCATCGAGACCGGGTTCGGCGAAGACTGACGTCGACCGGGAGCGCCCGCGTTCGCCCGGTCGCCCGACGGCTTGCCTGTGAGCATCCGCGCGCGCTGACGCTTCTCGGGCGTCGAACACGGCGGTTTTCTTGGTGTATTCATAGGGAATTGCCGCTTTATCGCCTCACCGGGCATTCGAGGGATCGGGTGCCCGGCGTGTCTCGAAAATCGCTTGTGCGGCCCGAGTGGTCTGACTAAAGTGATCGAGGATGTGGCCGCCGAGATGCGCGGGTGCTGTGGCCGATGTACGTCGGTCGAGACGCATCCGGTATGAAAGGCCTGCCCCATGAAGCGTCGCTCCTCCTTCTTCACCACCGTGACGGTGGCGGCTGTGCTGGCCGCCGGAGTGTTCGTCGGTCCGGCATCCCCGGCCCTCGCGGCGCCGAGCTACCCCAGCTGGGACGATGTCACGTCGGCGCGCGCCAACGAGAACCAGAAGAAGGCCGAGATCGACCGCTTGACGGGGCTGCTCAAAACGCTGCAGACGGATGCCGACGCCAAGGGTGTTGCGGCGCTGCAAGCAGGCGAGGCCTATCAGGTGGCTCTCGTGGCCGAACAGGCTGCGACGAAGACATCCGACGAGCTGAAGGCCAAGCTCGCCACCGCGAAGGAGACGGCCGACGCCTCGGCGAAGAAGGTCGGGCGCATCGTGGCGCAACTCGGCCGCA
The DNA here is from genome assembly GCF_900167575.1 of Okibacterium fritillariae. Taxonomy (GTDB): domain Bacteria; phylum Actinomycetota; class Actinomycetes; order Actinomycetales; family Microbacteriaceae; genus Okibacterium; species Okibacterium fritillariae. The sequence goes on along the minus strand of NZ_FUZP01000001.1, from coordinate 1,820,485 downwards.
CGGGTGCCGGGGGAGACCTCGGGGCGTCGCTGTTCACGGGCGGCGGCACGAACGCGAGCGATCTGCTGTCGAAGCTCGGCACCCTGAACCAGGTCGGCGCGCACTCGGCAGAGCTGCTCGAGCAGGCCAAGAAGGATGCCAACCAGGTCACGTCGCTCAGCGAGCAGGCCGAGAAGGCCGCCCAGGCGCTCACGGCGGCGGCCGAAAAGTCGAAGTCGGCGTTGGCGGTCGCGAATGCGGCGGCCCAGGCCTCTGAGAAGGCCCTCGCCGAGCAGCAATCGCACGCCGACGAGCTCGACGCGCAGCTGGCCTATCTGAAGGGTCAGACCGAGAACACCGAGAAGGAGTACCAGGCGGGCGTCGAGGCGCGCGCCGAGGCCGCTCGACAGGCGGCCGCAGCGGCCGCGGCCGAGCAGGCGCGACAGGCCGCGGCGGCACAGGCGGCGGCGGAGGCTGCACGCCAGCGCGCCGCTCAGAATGCTCAGCAGAACACGGGCGGGTCACGGCCGTCGGCGGGCGGCGCCGCACCGGCTGCGCCCGCGCCGGCTGCTCCCGCCGCTCCCGCTCCGGCGCCGTCCGGATCCGGCGCGCCCAGTTCCGCCGCCGCGAGCGCCGTCGCGTTCGCCTACGCCCAGCTCGGCGACCCCTACGTGTTCGCCGCCGAGGGCCCGAACGCATGGGACTGCTCGGGCCTCACGATGATCGCCTACCGCCAGGCGGGCGTGTACATCGGCTATCACACGGTCGGCGCGCAGTATCGCGAGCTCAGCAAGCAGGGGCGCCTCGCCTCGGCGTCGAGCCTGGTGCCCGGCGACCTTCTGTTCTACTCGCCCGGTAAGTCCACGAACTCGCAGGGCATGTACCACATCACGATCTACGTGGGCGGCGGCAAGATGATCGAAGCGCCCGAGCCCGGCAAGCGCGTCCAACTGGTTCCCGTGCGCACGCACAACCTCGTGCCCTACGTCGGGCGACCCGCGGGCTAATCACCCTCCGGGCGATTCTCCCGCCGCTCAGCACGCGAAACGGGCGCTGTGCCGCAGGGCCGACGACCCGCCTGGCTACCGACTAGACGACGGAGAGGGATGTCTTTCCGAGCGCGACCGAGATGGCGTCGGCCGCGCGCACGAGCGCGAGGTGCGAGAGTGCCTGGGGCGTATTGCCGGCCTGGCGCTCCTCGCCCACGTCGTATTCCTCGCTGAGCAGGCCCACATCGTTGGTCACGCTGAGGAGTCGGTCCATGAGCCGCGCGGCGTCGGCCTGGCGGCCCGAGTGCGCATACTGCTCGACGAGCCAGAACGAACACGCCAGGAACGGATGCTCGGTGCCCTCGAGGCCGTCCACACCCGACTCCGTGCGGTAGCGCAGGACGAGGTCGTGGTCGAGCAGCTCGGACTCGATGCGGGCAACGGTTGCGAGCATGCGCGGGTCGTCGTAGGCGCAGAAACCGACCTGGGCCAGCTGCAGGAGCGCGGCATCCACATCGTCGGCGTCGTAATGCTGCACGAACGAGCCGTGGGCGGCGCTGACACCGGAGGCATCGATCTCGGCGCGCACCTCATCGCGCAGGCGGCGCCAGTCGTCGACGGGTCCGTCGAGGCCGAATTCCTCGACGCCGCGCACAGCCCGATCGAAGGCCGCCCACACCATGGCGCGCGAGTGCGTGAAGTGCTGGGGTTCGCCGCGGATCTCCCAGATGCCGCGGTCGGGGCGCTGCCAATTGTCGGTGAGATAGGCGAGCAGGGCGCGCTGCAGCGGCCACGAGAACTCGTCCTCACGGATGCCCGCCTCCCGCGCCTCGTGCAGGGCGACCATGACCTCGCCGATGACATCCGTCTGGAACTGGGTCGCCGCGCCATTGCCCACGCGCACAGGGGACGCGCCCTTGTAACCGGGCAGGCTCGGCACCTCGACCTCGGGCAGATTGCGCTCGCCCGCGATGCCGTACATGATTTGCACGTCGGACGGGTCACCGGCGACGGCGCGCAGCAGCCAGTCGCGCCATCCGACCGCCTCGTCGGAGTAGCCGTGGGCGAGCAGGGCGCCGAGAGCCAGGGCGGCATCGCGCAACCAGACGTAGCGGTAGTCCCAGTTGCGGCTGCCCCCGAACTGTTCGGGCAGCGACGTGGTGACGGCGGCGACGATTCCGCCCGTGTCCTCATGGGTGAGGGCGCGCAGGACCATCAGGGAGGTGACGACCGCGGGACGGTAGGAGCCGTCGTGCGCGCAACGGTCGGACCAGCGGCGCCACCAGCCCGCCGTCGAGGCCAGCACGGCCGAGATGTCCTCGGGTTCGGGGGTGTCGCGGTGCGACGGGTACCAGGTGAGTGAGAGGTCGACGGTTTCGCCGGCCGCGACCGTGAATTCGACACCGTGGCGGTGGTCTTCGGCGGCCAGCTTCGGGCTGCGCAGGATGACCGAATCGGGTCCGGCCGTCGCGATGAGCGCGGGGGTGCCGTCGGAATCGGTGATCTGGCGCACCCACGGCAGGGCGTCGGCATAGCCGAAACGGAACCGCGCCTCCTCGCGCACCACGACGCGGCCGCTAATGCCCCGCACGCGGCGAACCAGGTCGGCTCGGCGGTTGCCATGGGGCATGAAGTCGATGATCTCGACGACGCCGTCGGGGGTCGTCCAGGTGTTGACGAGCACGAGCGTGCCCTCGAGGTAGCGGCGCTTGTTCACGGCATCGGGATGCGTGGGCGCGACCTTCCAGCGGCCGTGGTTCTCGTCTCCCAGGAGCGCGCCGAACATCGAGGCCGAGTCGTAGCGGGGGAAACACAACCAGTCGATGCTGCCGTCGAGGCCGACCAGGGCGGCGGTGTGGCAGTCGCTGATGACGGCATAGTCTTCGATCGGCAAGCTCATCCGCTCATCCTGTCAGGCGAAGCGGTAAACATGCTGAAGCGCGGCGGGGGTTGCGCCGCGAGGTCGTCTCTGCCGCTGCGTCACTTTTTCCCGGGCGGCCCTGCGGAATCGGTCTCAGGACCGTTCGGCGTCTCCCGGGTTGGCGGCCGTGCGGGGCGGCCCACTCTGCTCGCCGACGAGGGCGTCGCGATTGGTCGCGTAGACGATGACTCCCTCGAGCAGTCCGAAATGGTCGAGCCTCTCGGTGAGGTCGGGTCGGACGCGGGTGATGGCCAAGCGGATGTCGCCATCGCGAAGTTTCTTCGAGACTGCGGCGAATGATTCCGAACCCGTGACATCGATATCCGTGACGGCTTCGAGGTCGAGCACGATCGCGCGGGGCGGGGGTTGCGCGTCGGCGAGGTCGCTCACGGCGCGCTCGAACGAAGCGGCATTGGCGAAGAAGAGCGGCGCGGCGAAGCGCAGGATGACGGGTTCGCCGGGTGTGGGCCGGGGTGCCGCCGCGCCATCCGCCCCCACGGTGTCGATCGCGGGGGAGGCCGCACGCTGGGCGAGGTTGACGAGGGCCAGCACGAAAGCGAGCAGGATGCCGAGGATGGGGCCGAGGAGCAGTGCGCCCAGGAAGCAGACGGCGCCGACGACGAACTCGAAGCGGTCGGCCGACCAGAGGCGTCGCAGCTCGCCGATGCCGAGGAGCGGCAAGATGGCGACCGCCACGATGGCGCCGATGGCGGGGGAGGGGATGTGCTCGAGGAGGGCCGTGCCGAAGACCAGGAGAAGAAGAGTGCCGACGGCGGCGACGATGGAGGGCAGCTGCGTGCGCGAACCGATCTGATCGAGCGCGGCCGTGCGGGACGTGGACGAGCCGACCGTGAAGCCGCCCGAGACGCCGGCCGCGACGTTGGCGGCCCCGAAAGCGAGGAGGTCTCGGTTGGGATCGGTCGAGTATCCGCGCTTCTCGCCGTAGTTGCGCGACACCAGCAGACCCTCGGCCATCGTGACCATGGTCAGCGCGAGTGCAGAGGGGATGAGTGCCAACCAACTCGACCAGGGGAGCACCGGCCACGACAGGGTGGGCAGCCCGGCCTCGATGGGGCCCAGAACCGAGACGCCGCGCGCCTCGAGGCCTGTGGTCACCACGACGATGGTCGACACGACGAGCACGGCGAGCGCCCACGGCACCTGGCGGCCGAAGCGTCGACCCACCAGGAGCGCGACCACCGAGCCGGCCGACAGAGCGATCGAGAACACATTCGCGGTGCCGAGACCCGAGACGAGAGCCGTGAGCTTGTCGACGAACTCGGCGCCGCTGTCGATCTTGACACCCAGCATCTTGGCGAGCTGACTGACCAGGATGTCAAGCGCCAGGCCTCCGACGAACCCGATCAGGATGGGCTTCGACAGGAAGTTGGCGAGGAACCCGAGGCGGAAGAGCGCGAAGAGCCCGAACATGAGGCCGCCGATGATCGCCTGGGCGAGCGCGAGGGTGGCGTAATCGGCCCCACCCGCAACGGCGAGGCCGCCGAGCGAGGACGCGACGAGGGCGGCGGCCGCGGCATCCGGTGACGCGATCAGCTGGCGGGACGAGACCAGGAGGGCGTAGACGACCGCGGGCAGGATGAGCGCGTAGAGGCCGGCCGTGGCCGGCAGGCCGGCGATCTGGGCATAGCCGATGTTGAGCGGCACGGCGAGGGCGAGGAGCGTGACACCGGCCAGGGACTCGCGCACAGCGGTGCGGGCCGTGAGCCCCGGGAGCACACGAAAACGAGACGCCATCGCGAGCCTCCCCTCGGGATGACAGGCCCAGAGCCCGTCGATGACATCACTATAGGGGCGCGGCCGCGCGAGCACCACGGAGCCGGCCGTCCGGCCCCGAACCACGGGCGAGGACGGCGTGTCACGAGCGCACGCGGGTGCCGGGACGCCCCGACGGGCGATTGGCGACACGCCGTCGCTCGCGCGATATGCGGTGCGGATGTGCGGGGCCCGATTCCGCGGCGGCTTGCCGGATCGGGACCAGATGACGAACTTTCTCCAAACACTCGAACCCCGGGCGGGGGGAGGCCTAGGTTAGCGTCCAGGGGTAAATCACCCCGACAGGAAAGGACCGGAAATGGCTGATCTGATTGTTATTGCATTCGATGATGAGGCGAGCGCTGAGGGGGCGTACAACGAGATCCAGAGTCTGCAGACCGACCTCGTCGTCGAACTCGCGGGGCTCGCGTTGGTCAAGGTCGACCACGAGGGCAAGGCGCACGTCGAGACCCCCGGCCCGGCCGGCAAGGTGGGCGTCGGTGCCGCGAGCGGAGCGCTGTTCGGCGCGCTCATCGGCCTGCTGTTCTTCGTGCCGCTCTTCGGTCTGATCTCGGGTGGGCTCTTCGGGGCACTGTTCGCGGGGCTCGACAAGACGGGCATCGACCAGCAGTTCCGCGACCGCGTGAAGCAGAGCGTCGCCGAGGGCAAGTCATCGGTCGTCGTCTATGCGCTCAAGCTGACCGAGGACAAGTTCGCCGCCGCACTGGCCCCCTTCGGCGGCCACATCGTGCAGACGTCGCTGTCGGCTGAGGACGAGAAGGCCCTCATCCACGACCTGAGCGCCACGGCCTAGGCTTCACCACATCGCCCCTCGATGGGCGGGCGACATGTCGAACGGGATGCGGGGAGCGGCGCTGCGAGCGTGGACCTCCCGCATCCCGTTTGTGCGTGCGTGCCTGTCGTGTGGGCCCGATCGCGTGGGCGCCGGATGCACTCAGAGGATCGTGCAGGTTCCCGTGCCGACGAGTGCGGGCAGGGTCGCCCGGGCGAGGCGGTCGGCCGAGACCCACGACGACGCGTCGAGTGTGCGCACGCCGACCATCACCTGCCCACCCAGGAGGTTCGAGAGGAGGGCGCCCTGGAAGGTCGTCGTGTAGACCCCGCCCGTGGCGGGGCCCGTGGTCGCAACGGAGGAACTGAGGGGCACGGTCTGCACACCCGACGCCTGCCCGGACGACGCCAACAGATACACGATGTCGGATGTCGTGTACCCGGCCGGCAGCGTCCACGAGATCGTCACGCGCCCGCCCACGAGGAGGACGTTGGCGGCCGTGCATCCGGTGAGGGTCGGGGGGGGTGATGTTCGGAGAGGGTCGCCTCGTTCGTACAAGAGATGTTGCACAACGGTTCTTGTTAATCGTAGGGTGAGGCCATGACGCCAGCCCCGAAGAAGACGACGACGAAGACGAAGACGACAACGCCGACGCCGCAGCCGTCGATGGAGACAATGCAGACGGCAACGAATGAGAGCTCGATCGCCCTCGACGATCCGAAGGCCATGCGCGCGCTCGCACATCCGCTGCGCCTGAAACTGCTGAGCGAGCTGCGGATCACAGGCCCGCAGTCGGTGGGGGAGCTGTGCGGTGTGGTCGACGCCGCCCCGGGTTCGGTGAGCTATCACCTCGGCGTCCTCGCCGAGAACGGATTCGTCGAGCGGGCGCCCGAGCTCGCGCGGGATGCGCGAGAGACCTGGTGGCGAGCACGCCACGCTTGGACGACGGTCGAGCCGGCCGATGCCGACGCCCCGCCCGAGAAACGTGTCGCCAGCCGCGCTCTGCGCCACGGCATCCTGCAGGCCTATGTGGCCGAGGCCTCCGCGGCGCTCGAGCGCGAAGAGACGTTGCCGTCGGAGTGGGTGGGGGCGGCGACGTCGGGCGATGCCGTGGCGCATCTCACGGCATCCCAGCTCGCGGCCTGCAGCGACGAGTTGCGCGCCGTCGCGGCGAAGTGGGCCGAGATCGGGTCTCGACCGGGGGACGACACCGCCCCCGTCATCCTGATCTACCAAGCCTTCCGCAAGGCCTGACCCGCCGTGCGCGCGCTCTTCGGCGTCTTGTCGGCGCTGGCGCTGTCCAAGGTGGGCAACGCCATCGTGATGGTGGCCGTGCCCCTCTTCGTGCTCGAACGCACCGGGTCGGCCGCGGCGACGGGTGTCGCGGGCATGTTCTCCACCCTGCCGGTGGTGGTCGGCGGCGTCTTGGGCGCGCCGCTCGTCGATCGATTCGGCTCCCGGGTGTCGTCGGTGGTCGCCGACTCCCTCAGCGCGGTGTGCGTGATCGCCGTGCCGATTCTCGCGATGATGGATGCGTTGCCGTTCGGCCTCCTGCTCGCGCTCGTGTTCCTCGGCGGCATCTTCGACACACCGGGAGACACCGCGAAGACCGTTGTGCTGCCCGAGCTGGGCGAGCGGCGCGGCTGGACACTCGACCGCGTCACGGGCACCAGCTCGGCGATCCAGCGCAGCTCGGCCCTCGCCGGCTCGGCGGTCGCGGGGTTCGGGGTGGCGGTCGTTGGGGCCGGAAACGTCTTGTTCCTCACGGCCTCGATGTGTGCGGGCGCGGTCCTGTTGATCGCCGTCTCGCTGCCTGCTCGGCGCGAGAGCGACCGCGCGGCTCGGGCGGCGACCGTCTTTCCCGCGGAGAATGCTGCGGCGCCGGCGCCGGCTCCTGGGACGCCACGCCTGATCGCGCCCGACGCCGCCGAGAACGCTCCCGCGGCCGCTGCCGCCGAGAACGCTCCCGCGGCCGCTGCGGCCGACACGCGCGGCTTCTGGTTCGGCCTCACGTTCCTGTGGCGCACCCCGATCCTGCGCGCCCTCATCCTGCTCATCCTCGTCACCAATGCGATCGACTCGGCCAACCTCACGGTCGTCATGCCCATCTGGGCCACGGGGGTTTCGGCCACCGGCGCGCTCTTCGGTTTCATGGTCGGATGCTTCTCGGCCGGTGCGTTGGTCGGCGCCGCCCTCTTCCCCCTCGTGGCCGCCCGGCTGCCGCGCCGACGTTTCCTCGTGATCGCGCTGGCCCTGGCCGGGCCGCCACCCTTCGTCGCCATGCTCGTCGGCGCTCCGCCCGTCGTCGTGCTGGGTGTCCTGTTCTGCGCCGGGCTCGCCGCCGGCGCGATCAACCCGATCCTGCAGTCCACGCTCTTCCGCCAGATTCCGGTGGATGCTCGGGCCCGCGTGTTCGGAGCGACCACCGCCGTCGCCGCATCCGCCATGCCCCTCGGCAGTCTTCTCGGCGGAACCGGTGTCGCCCTCTGGGGCCTCTCGCCCGTGTTGATCGGAGCCGCCCTCCTCTACGTGCTCCTCGCGCTCGTGCCGGCCTTCGGCTCGGTGTGGCGGGGCCTCGAACGCGACGTTGTCAACGGGCCGGAGCGGGCGCCGATGCCGAGTTAGAGTGACGTATGCCCGTGAGCGTCCGATCCCTCGAAACAGCCGTGCCGAAAACGATCATCAGACAACCCGAGGTGCGGGACCTGTTTCGTGCGCAGCCCGGGATGGGGCGCCTGGCCGACCGTCTGATCGGGGCCGCCTTCAATGCGTCGGCGATCGAGACGCGGCATACCGTTCTCGACGAGTTGGGCGCCGAATTCGGCGGTGAGGGTGGCGCCGACGCCGACGCCGACGCTGACCCGTCCCGCGATCGCGACGGCGACGGGTCTCGACCCGCCGAAGATGCCGTCGGCGTCTTCATCGACCGCGCGACGGGCGTGCTGCGCAACCCGACGACGGGGGTGCGCAACGAGGTGTACATCGACCGGTCGCCCGAGCTGTTCCTCGCGGCGGCGCGGCGGGCGCTCGAGACATCCGGGGGTCTGACGGCCGCGGATGTCACGCACGTCGTCACCGTCTCCTGCACGGGTTTCTTCGCGCCCGGCCCCGACTATCGCCTCGTGCGCGACCTCGGCCTGCGGGCGTCGACGCAGCGCTATCACCTGGGTTTCATGGGCTGCTACGGCGCCTTCCCGGCCTTGCGCGCGGCCCGCGACTTCTGCCTGGCCGACCCGGATGCCGTCGTGCTCGTCGTCTCGGTCGAACTCTGTTCCCTGCACATCTCGTCGTCGAACGACCCCGACACCATCGTCGCGTCGTCGGTGTTCGCCGACGGGGCTGCCGCCGCCATCGTGACGTCTCGCGACGCCCCGGCCGGTCACGCCGTGCTCGACCTCGACGCCTTCGAGACAGTTCTGACGCCGGTCGGCGAGACGGATATGGCCTGGAAAATCGGCGATCACGGTTTCGAGATGGTGCTGTCGAGCTATGTGCCGTCGATCATCGAGAAGCACATCGAGGGGGCGCTCGACCCGCTGTTGGCGCGGCTGGGGGAGTCGCGGCCCGAGGCGAGCGCCGATATCGAGCGGTGGGCGATCCATCCGGGCGGGCGCAGCATCCTCGACAAGGTTCAGGATGCCGTGAAGCTGAGTGATGCTCAGATGGTCGAGTCGCGGCGGGTGTTGCGCGACTACGGCAACATGTCGAGCGCGACCGTGCTGTTCGTGTTACGCGAGATCCTGCACGACGAGGATGCCGCGGGCGCGGGCGCGGGCGCGGGCGCGGGCGCGGATGTAGGTGCAAGTGCGGGTGCAAGCGCGCGCAACGAACGCATCTGCGCCATGGCGTTCGGCCCGGGGCTCACGGTCGAGAGCGCCCTCCTCACGAAACGGGTCGTCGCATGAGCCGCGCAACGGGCACGAGACCCCTCGCCCCGACATCCACCCCGCGCCGCCCCGACTTCTCGCGGCGAGACGCCGGCCTCGTCGAACTCATGGACGACCCGCGCTGCAACGCCGCCCTGCTCGACGCCACCTACCGCGACTTCCGCGTGATCAACGCGCTCGTGTCGGGGTGGAAAGACGTCTACCGCAGCCGCATCCGGCCCCGCCTCTCGGCCACGCGCGAGAACACGCTGCTCGACATCGGCTCGGGCGGCGGCGACATCGCCCGCTCCCTCGCCCACTGGGCCCACCGCGACGGCTATCGGCTGAGCGTCACCGGGATCGACCCGGATGAGCGCGCCTACGCCTTCGCCGCCTCGCGCCCCGAACGACCGGGTGTGCGCTTCGAGGCGGCCTCGAGCCGCGACCTCGTCGAGCGCGGCGACCGCTTCGACATCGTGACCTCCAATCATCTTCTCCATCACCTCGACGATGCCCAGCGCGCCGACCTGCTCGCCGACTCCGAGGCCCTGGCCGACCGGTTCGTGGTGCACAGCGACCTCGAGCGCTCGCCCGTCGCCTACCGCGCCTACCAGGTCGCGACCTGGCCCGTATCGCGGCGGTCGTTCATCCACGTCGACGGGTTGTTGTCGATCCGCCGCAGCTTCCGCGTCGACGAGCTGGCGCGGGTCGCGCCCGCCGGCTGGACCGTGTGCGGGCAGAAACCGTTCCGCGTGCGGCTCGAACTCGACCAAGCTGCCCGCCGGCGGGGAGCGTCCCATGCATGACCTCCTCGTCGTCGGCGGAGGCCCCGTCGGGCTCATGATGGCCGCCCTCGCCGCCGACCGTGGCCTCGACGTCGCGGTGTGGGAGAAACGCGAGCAGTCGGCCACGCTGTCCCGGGCCATCGGCATCCACCCGCCCGCCCTCGGCATCTTCGAACGCCTGAACCTGGCCGATCAGCTGATCGCTGAGGGTATCCCGATTCGCCGCGGCGTGGCCCGCAGCGGCGGTCGCACGGTCGGAACGCTGTCGTTCGGGGGAGTCTCCGAGCGCTTCCCGTTCGTGCTCTCGCTGCCGCAGTACCGCACCGAGGCCAACCTCGAGCAGAAGTTGGCCGAGCTCGCCCCGGGCGCGCTCCGTCGGGGTGTCGCGGTCTCGGGTCTCGAAGAGCACCCCGGCCACGTCGCCGTCACGGGCACCTCCGCCGACGGCAGCACCGTCACCGAGCGCGCGCGGTTCGTCATCGGCGCCGACGGCCCGCGCAGCACCGTGCGACGTTTGCTCGGCATCCGCGTGTCCACGCGGTTCTACCCCGACACGTTCGTCATGGGCGATTTTCGGGATGACACGGGCGACGAGTCCGACGCGATCATCCACCTCGAGCGACGCGGCGTCGTCGAATCGTTCCCGCTGCCCAGCGGTCTGCGCCGCTTCGTCGTCGCCACCGACGCCATGATGGAGCAGCCCGACGCGGATCGTGTGGCCGAACTCGTCGCTGCCCGCACCGGGGCCGCGGTCGAACCCTCGACCAACCTCATGCTGAGCGCCTTCACGGTGCGCCGCCGCTTCGTCGAACGGGTCCTCGGCCGGCGCGTGGCCCTGATCGGCGACGCGGCCCACGAGATCTCGCCCATCGGCGGCCAGGGCATGAACCTCGGATGGTTGGACGCCCAGGCGCTCCTCCCGCTGGTTGCGACCAAGGTGCGCCGGGGTTCGGTGTCGCCCGATCGTGCCGCGGACTACGCCCGCGAGCGGGGTGTCGCCGCACGTCGCGCCGCCCGGCAGGCCGAGATCAATATGGCTCTCGGGCGCCGGGCATCGTCCCTGACGATGGCGGGGCGCAACCTCGCACTCGGGGGGCTGCTGAAGTCACCGGCATCCGGTTTTCTGGCGCAGGTCTATGCCATGAAGCTCATCTAGCGGAGTCGGCTCGCGACCGCCTCCGCGACGCCTCGTTGCCGGCCGGCCGGGCTCTTCTAGCGAGCGGTCGCCAGGATGGTGCCACCGCTGACCGCAAGCTGCGCGACCAACACGAGCGCCGACACGATGATGAGTTGGAACAACAAGCGGCTCGGCGGCCGGGTGAGAACGAGCACGATGCCGATCACGGCAATCGCTGTGACGATCGCGAAACCCGCAACCGCGAGCACGCTCGGACCTGTCGCGAAACCCGCGTCGATCACCGGGCCCAGCATGACGAGGGCCGCGCCAACGACCAGCGCGACGAAGGCGATCGTCCCCGTGGCGCGGCGGCCGAGCCGGTGCGGCAGCCCTGAGACCCCCGTGCGCGCGTCGTCGTCGAGGTCGGGCAGCACGTTGGTGAAGTGGATGGGGATGCCGAGCACGGCCCCCGTCGCCGTGGCCCACCACGCGGCGGCCGACGGTTCTGCCGCCGCGAGCGTCACGACACTGGGCAGCAATCCGAAGCTCACGAGGAACGGCACGAGCGAGAAGGCCGTGCGTTTGAGACCGGCGTTGTAGGCCCACCCCGAGGCGATAAGGATCGTGTGAGCGAGGCCCGCGCCCACGCTGAGCGCGAAGGAGAGCACGACGGCCACGGCGGCCGTGACGAAGGCGGCGTTGCGCACGGTCGAGGCCGCGATGGCACCCGATGCGATGGGCTTATCGGTGCGCCCGACCGCGGTGTCACGCCGGGCATCGATCCAGTCGTTCGAGAGACCGATGGACAGCTGCCCGGCCAGGATGGCGAGGCCCACGAGCACGACGCGCCAGGCATCCAGACCCACCGCGATGCCCAGGATGACCGACAGCGTCGTCACGGCGACCGTCGGCCCTGGATGCGACGACAGTGCGAGCAGCTTGGCCCGCCCGAGCACGCTCACGTCGTGTCGGCGATTCGGGCTCACGCCGCGTCGGCGGGCACGCGCACGATCATCGCGCCGGGTTCGATGCGGGCGTTGAAGGCCACGACCTCGCCGAACGTGTCGCCGTCGAGCTCGATCTCCTCGGGGCGCGAGAAACGGGCGACGAACGTCTTGCCGGTCTCGTAGCGGATGTCGCGGTCGTTCTTGCGCTGACCCGCGAGGGCACGGCCGGCCTTCGTGCGCATGACGACGCCGTTGGTCCAGGCCACCTTGAGCCAGACGCGGATCCAGCCGAGCACACCCTTGGGGCGCATCATCATGACGTCGAACAGGCCGTCGTCGACCTTCGCGTCGGGCAGCAGCAGAATGTTGGCGGGCAACGAACCGCAGTTGCCGAGGATGAGCGTGTGCACGGTGCGACGCTCGGGCTTGTGGCCGTCGAGCTGGAAGCGCACATGCAACTCGTCGGGGTCGCGCAGCGAGGTCACGATGGCCTTCACGTAGGCGGCCCAGCCGGCCTTCTTCTTCAGGTCGTCGTCGGTGTTCTTGATCATCTTGGCGTCGATGCCGAGACCCGCCATCACGACGAAGACGTGCTTCTCGCGCGACTGGTCGGCACGCTCGATGTCGATGACGCCGAGGTCGATCTCGCGGTCGGCGCCCGAGAACGCATACTGCACCGATCCGGGCATGTCGTTCAGGGTGAGGTGCAGGTTGCGGGCCAGGAGGTTGCCCGTGCCCGACGGCAGCAGGGCGACGGGCACGCCGGTTCCACGCACGGCCTCCGAGACGGCGCGCACGGTTCCGTCTCCGCCGGCCGCGAAGATGAGGTCGGCGCCGTCGTCGATGGCGGTGCGCGTGACACCCTGTCCGACATCCTCGACGGATGTCTCGTACCAGCGCGTCTCGCCCCAGCCCGCGGCTGCGGCCTCACGGTCGACGGTCTCGCGCAACACGTCAAGGTCGACCTTGATCGGGTTGTAGACGACGGCGGCGGTTTTCGTGGCTACATCGGTCATAAGACATCCTCGGGTTCGGGTCAGGCTCTACCTTATGTGCGCGGGCGATTTCGGCCGGCAACCGGGCGGGGGCTACCCGCCGGGGGAGTAAGCATGGTAGCGGGGCGCGCCGGTGCTGGTGCTGGTGCTGGTGCTGGTGCTGGTGCTGGTGCGGGTGACGGGCGGCTCAACGGATGGCGTGACCCGGATGCGCGTCGTCGTAGTGCTGCCGGGCAGCGGCGATCGCGTCGCGCTCGGCCAGCGACCAGTCGGCGAGCGCCTTGATCAGGTGGGTGAGCCGCGCACCCGATTCGGTCAGCGCATAGGACACCTGGGCGGGGACCGTCGGGAACACCGTGCGGTTCACGAGCCCGTCGCGTTCGAGGCGACGCAGCGTGAGCGTGAGCATGCGTTGCGAGATGCCGTCGATGGCGCGCTGCAGCTCGCCGAAGCGGCGCTCCGACGCACCCAGTTCGACGACGACCATGACCGTCCACGTGTCGCCGACGCGGTCGAGCATGTCTCGGATGCCGCAATCGGGGTGGTCGCTCGCGCCGCACGGATCGAGGGTGGCGGTTACGTCGGTGTGCGTCACTGACACGAGAGTGCCTCCTTGTGGCGGTCGAAACGGGCGAACACAATCAGCTTAGTTAGGCATCAGAACCCCGAAAGGTCCTCACGTGATTCTTGTCACCGGCGCCAGCGGCCAGCTCGGCCACGCCATCCTCTCCGTCCTCTCCGAGCGCGGAACAGCTGCCCAGGGCAGCAGCCGCTCGCCGTCCCCGCGCGGCCCCGTCATCGATTTCGACGATCCCGCGGGCATCTCGTTCGCGGGCGTGGACACACTCGTTCTCGTCTCGGCCGGGGAGGCGGAGGACGACGTGGTCATCGCGCGTCACGGGGCCGTGATTGCGGCGGCCGAACGGGATGGCGTGCGGCATGTCGTGTACACGAGCCTGGCGTCGGACGGGGACCACCTCGCATTCGCGCTGGCGCATCGGTGGACGGAACGACGGCTGCGCTCGAGCTCGCTGTCGTGGACCATCCTGCGCAACGGCCTCTATGCAGAGCTGTTCGGCTCGCTCTTCGGCTGGGACGGGCCGCGCCTGACCTCGGCCTTCGGGGACGGGGCCTTGGCTGCGGTGGCCCGCGCCGACCTGGCCGAGGCTGCCGCGGTTGTCGCCGAGCATCCCGACCGCCACACGGGGCGCACCTACGACCTCGTTGGCGAACCGGTATCGGCGACCGATGTCGCGACCCGTCTCGGGGTTGACCTCGTCGACGTCTCGCTCCAGGACAAACGGCGCGAATTGGATGCTGCCGGCCTGAAGCCCTTCCAGCCCGCGATGCTGATGTCGATCTTCACGTCGGTGCGGCACGGTTTCTTGGCCGAACCGGGCACCGACCTGCGCACGCTGCTCGGCCGCGAACCCCGGGACGCCGCGCAGGTTGCGGCCGAGTCGGCGAGCGCGGGACGCTAGCGCACGTAAACGACCGGCCGCCTGGCCGGCTCACTTGTCGAGGGCCTGCGAGAATGGTTGTATGACCTCGACGCGTTCGGCCCGAGCCCTGCGGGGCGCGCTGGCCGCGATCGTGTCGACCTTCGTGGCGTTGCTGTCGCACGTGGCGGGCGGGGGAGAGGTGCCCGGGTTGCTCGGTATCCTCGTGCCGCTCGTGCTGGCAACGGCCGTGTGTGTTCCCCTGGCCGGTCGACGCCTCTCGGTCATTCGCGTGTCGGCGTCGGTGATCGCCAGTCAGGTGCTGTTCCACGCCCTGTTCGTTCTCGGGAGCGCGGGCAACGCGTCCGCGTCGTCGGCAACCGGGGGAGCGGGGCACACGGGGCACGTGGGGCACGGCGGCCAGGGGTCGTCCGTCGCCCCGCTTCTGATCGCGACTCCGCCCGGTGGTACCCCTGCTGGGGCGCCCGCGCACGCACACGAACACGCGACCATGTGGGCGGCCCACGCGCTGGCGGCCGTGGTCACGATCCTCGCGGTCTATCAAGGCGAGCGGGTCGTTCGGCGACTCCGCACGCTCGCGGTCGCGCTCGTGCGCGTTCTGCTCCCCGTCGTCTCCGTCATCCCCGTTCCATCCAGCGCCGCTGCTCGCACCATCGTCGAGACGGTGTCGCTTCCTCTGTCGCTCAGCGTCTATCCCGCCACGCGGTCGCACCGCGGCCCACCCGCACTCTCCTTCCCCTCACTCCCTCTCGCGACCTGAGCAGCGATTCCCGCTGCCGGTGACGCCGGATGCCGCGCCGTGCGGCCCCTGCGTTCCCGTGTCGCGTTTCGTGTTGCCGTCGTCGACGCCTGAGAACGCGTCACCTCGGCGAGGTCATCGAGCGGTACGGCTGCGGCCGGCCGCTCAGGAAGGAGCCACTGACCGTGGCCGAAAACAGAGACAACCCCGCCTGGAACCCGACGCCGCCCAGTTTCACCGCCATCGCCCTCACGCTCGCGGTTCCGCTCGCCGTCGCCGCCACTCTCCTCGGCCTCTCCCTCACGGGCGAACTCGGCCGCGGTCAGTTGCTCACCAACCCGGGGGAGTTGGTCACCTGGGGTCTCCCCATCGCGCGCGTGCTGCACGATGCCGCCGCCTCCGTGACCATCGGTCTGCTCCTCGCCGCCACGTTCTGGCTGCCCGGTCAGAAAATCGTCCCCGGCCTCCTGTCCTTCTCTCAGGCCAAGGCCGTGTGGTGGGCCAGCTGGTCGGCCGCCGTCTGGCTCGCGGCGGGCATCGCGGTGCTCATCTTCACCGCCGCGAACTCGATCGGTGTACCCCTGACCGCTCCGTCCTTCCCCACCACGTTCGTCTTCTACGCCACCCAGCTCGAGCTCGGCCAGACCATGCTGGTGTCGATGGGATGCGTGGCCGCCGCCCTCTCGATCGCCCTGCTCGCGCGCCGGCAGTCCTGGGTGGCCACGGCCGCCGTCCTGTGTGTCGCCGCGCTCCTGCCATTGTCGTTGTCGGGCCACGCCGCCGGATCGGACGAACACGGCAACGCCGTCAACAGCCTCGCCATCCACCTCATCGGCGTCACGGCGTGGGCGGGCGGGCTCGTGGCCGTCATCCTCCTGCGCAAGAAGGTCGGCGCTCAACTGGGGGCTGTCGTCGCCCGCTACTCCCTCCTGGCCGGGTGGGCGTTCGGCGCGGTCGCCTTCTCCGGTGTCGTGAACGCGTCGCTCCGCATCAGCTCGCCGGCCGACCTCGTCACGCCCTACGGCATCCTCCTGATCGTCAAGACGACGGCACTGGTGCTGTTGGGCCTCGCCGGCGCCTGGCATCGCGTGCGCCTCATCCCGCGTCTGCGGCGCGATCCCTCCGACCGACCGGCATTCGTGCGCCTGGCCGTGGGCGAGGTCGTCGTCATGGCCGTGACGATGGGCGCGTCGGTGGCCCTGTCGCGCAGCCAGCCGCCCGTGTCGCAGGAACCCGTGGCCGACGACATCCGCCACCGCCTGCTGGGTTTCGCCTATCCGCCCGACGTCACGCCGCTCCGCATGTTCACGGAATGGCATATCGACTGGATGTGGGCGGGCCTCGCGCTCGTCGGCGCCGGCTGGTACGTGTGGGCGGCCCTGCGTGTGCGGCGACGCGGCGATAGCTGGCCGCTCGGCCGCATCGTGTCGTGGGTGGCCGGGTGCGCCGCGCTCATCTATGCCACGAGCGGGGGACCGGCCGTCTATGGGCAGGTCCACTTCAGCACCCACATGCTGCAGCACATGACGCTCATGATGGTGGTGCCGCCGCTGCTGGTGCTCGGCGGGCCCGTCTTGCTGGCGCTGCGCACACTGCCAGCGCGCAGTGACGGGGGCCGCGGCATCCGTGAATGGATGCTCATCGTGGTGCATTCGCGCTATCTGCGGGTGCTCTCGACCCCGGCGGTCGCGGCGGTGCTCTTCGCGGGCAGCCTCGTCGTCTTCTATTACACGGGATGGTTCGAATGGGCCATGTTCGCGCATCAGGGTCACATCTTCATGACCGTGCACTTCCTGGCGACGGGCTACCTCTTCTTCTGGGTGCTCATCGGCATCGACCCGGGACCGAATCGCCCGACGCATCTCATGCGCCTGCTCGTGCTGCTCGCAACCCTCGCCTTCCACGCCTTCTTCGGCCTCACGGTCATGGCCAACTCGGCCGTGCTCGCCGAGGCGTGGTGGACGGCGCTCGGGGGAGCGACGACCGCTCAGCTTCTCGCCGATCAGGGCGTGGGCGGTGGCATCGCGTGGAGCGCGGGGGAGATCCCTACCGTGTTGATCGCGCTGGTCGTGGTGGCGCAGTGGGTGAAGAGCGACGAGAAGTCGGCGAAACGCTACGACCGTCGCGCGGAGAGGGACGGAGACGCGGAACTCGTCGCCTACAACTCGCGGCTGCAACGCCTCGGCGAGGGCGGGCGCGGCGAGAGCGCGCCGGAAGTAAACGCGCCCGGAGCGAGCGTGACTGGCGAGAGCGCGCCGAGTGAGGATCGCTCGCTATGACCCCGAAGCGGCCCGCACACGGAACCACAGCGTCAGTTCGCGGATCGCTCGCCGCGTGGTCGTCGGATCGTCGTCGCTCTCGAGGTCGTCGAACGAATCTCGAAAGCCCGGCGCCACGGGGGAGGATGGAACGCGGATGGGTTCGTACCCCATGGTCCAGTCGGCGAAGGTGCGTTCGGTGAGGTGTTCCTCGAGCAGCACACGCACCTTCTCGTGGCGGGGGTCGGACTTGATGACGGCGAGAAGATCCCGCACCGTTTTCTCGGGGCCCTCGAGAACCTGGATGAAGCGCCCGTCCCGGTATAGGAGCATGCCGGTTACATCGGATGCGCCGTTGTTCCGCCGACTCTGGCGCAACAGATCATCGAGCTGGTCGCGGCTGAACTCGCGGGTCGCGACGCTCGCGTAGACGGCGGAGAGGAGCGCCGTCGGGCGGTCCGTTTCGGTGACCATCTGCGTTTCCGGGGCCATCACAGCGCTGAACCGTTGCTCGTGGCCGCCAGGACCGCGTGCATCGCGTCACGCACAGTGTCGAACTCGCCGACGGGACGAGAGAAGGTGTCGTATGCCCGGAAAGCGCCGCCGCCCTTGCCGTCGATGTAACCGAGGAACTCGCCGGCGCGGCTGCCCACGTAGAAGTCGGCTTCGACGCGGGCCCAGGTCGGCTCGATCACGGGGGAGTGTTCTGTCACGGTGGCTCGCACGTTCATGCTCGGGCACCCGACCGATCGCGGGCGCTTTCTCGCCGCAAGCGCGTCACAGGAACACGAGGTCGGCTCATGCATCCATTCTGCCGCTGATCGCTCACCACCGCGGCTTCACCCGGGGGCCCTTGATATTTTTCGACGAATAGGGTGGTCGATGGGCCGGGTAGCCTGGCCGGGTGACCGACACGCTCAGTGCTTTGCTCTCCCGCGACCCCGACCGCATGTGGCGGGCCTCGTGGGAGGTCATCGGCACGCGCGATATCGAGATGCTCGAGACCCTCCGGTCGGCGCTCCCCGACATTCGGCGGGCAACGGCGGACATCGAGCTGGGAGGGATGATCCGGCCGAACCGCGACGCCCTCGCGCACGCCCTCGACAAAGTGCAGACCTATCGCACGTGGCGGTGCTGGTGCGACGACTATCCACGACTGCTCGCCTACAACCCGGCCCGCGAAGAAGAGCGCGGGCACGCGACAATTCTCAGCCGAGTCGATTCCGGATGGCCGACGACCTACGAGTGCGCGTGCACCGCGTGCGGCACGCAGTTCAGCGTCGAAGAAGGCGAGCACCACGCGCTGTGGTGGAAATGGACCCCGCGGGCATCGAGATCGACGCGATGATGCGCTAGGAGAGGAGCCCGGAACAGCTTTGTTGACATAATGTGCATTATCGGCGCTTTATCGAAGAGAGGAAGCGGGGTCCTTCTCGGACTCGTTTCGAGACGGCTCGGGTGCCGGCAGAGACACACGCAATGCCGTGCCGCCCTCGTTGCCGGGGCCGATCTTCATGTCACCCTGGAACGCCTGGATGCGCCTGGACAACGACAGCAATCCGCCGTCGATGGACGGATCCGGAGCGATTCCGACGCCGTTGTCGAAGACGGTGAGAACGATTCGTTTTCCGGCTGGCTCGACGCCGTCGACGACCGACAACGACACACGGATGCTGTCAGCCGCGCCATGCTTCAGAGCATTCGTGATGCCCTCCTCGAGACTCCGCACGAGCAGCGATCGTTGCGAGAGCCCGATGGCGTTATCGGCGGGATCGTCGAGCGCACGGAACTCGCGCGACACGTCGAACTTGGTAATGATGCTCGTCGGCAGGCGCTGCAGAATGGCGCGGATGCTGGGTGCGACGCCCACCTCGAGCAACGGCGGCGAGAGCAGGCGACTCGTGGCCCGGACATCCCGCTCGCGCAATTCATCCACCCGGCGTTCGACCGACCGGATGTCGTTCTCGGAGAGTTGCTCCCCCGCGTGCACTCGTTTCGCCAGCTCGTCGAGGCTTGCAGCGATGAACACGAGGCGTTGCTGCACGGTGCCGTGTAAACCCTCTGCGACCTCGCTTTTTACGCGCAGTTCCTCGCCTTGAAGCGCCTGCAGTGCCAGGTCGGCGGCCCGCCGTTGCGCGGTCTGCTCGCGTTCTTCGTGGCGGGTCCTGCGGCGGGCGGCCGAGACAGCGAAACCGAAGGCGCCGCACACCATGAGCGTGGCCACCGAGGCCCCGAATTCGACGAGCACGACGTCGATGGTCGGCGAGCGATACACCCCGAGCAGCAGCTGCAGCCCCACCCGCACCAGCCCGGCCGCGCACGACACGGCGAACGTGAGCGCGAGCACCCGGGGCCGCCACCACTCGTGCAGTGACGGGCCCCACCGGGTCATGAGCAGGAAGCCGAGAAGGAGCACTGCTCCCCCGATGCCGACGACGTTCGCGGTGATGCGCTCGAAGAGCATGCCGCGCGAGCCGCCGGGCGCCACCCAGGCGAAGATGTAGACGGTTTGCAGGGCGGTGCCGATGCCGAAGGCCAGGGCGACGGCGCCCGAGGCGACGACGAACGACCGTGAGTCGCTGATGCGGTCTTTGCGGTCGTCGTGATCGAGCCCGTCGGCGCCGTCGGCACGCGACTGTGCCAGCCCCCGCGCCGGTCTTGTGATCCCCACCCCTCGATTTTCTCAAAGGATTGTCGTTTTCGGCAGCATTCGGCGTGCCCATTTTGGGGGCCTGCGCGTCGACCTCGTCCCCGGACACGGTTGTGGGGTGCGTAGCGCCGAGAGTTTCCTCCCCCTCCACGCGCATCCGACCGGGCATACTCGTCACATGGACATCTCGGAGCGCACGCCGCGCGCAGGCGGAACGTCGCGGTCATCCGAGGGCGTCACTCCCCTACGCGTCGGCGTGGTCGAAGATCAGCCTCTCTTCAACGGCATGCTCGGCGACCTGATCGACAAGCATCCCCGCACCCGGCTCGTCGGCCGTGCGACCACGGTCGCTCATGCGCGCAAACTCTTCCTGCCCGGCACGGTCGACGTGCTCACGATGGACATCGAGCTGCCCGACGGCAACGGCGTCAGCCTCGGTGTCAGCCTCAAACGTCAGACCCCCGAGCTCGGCATCGTGCTGCTCTCGGCCTACGACCTCATGGACATGCTGCTCGAGATGCCCGAAGACATGCGGGGTGGCTGGAGCTACCTCTCGAAGAAGTCGGCGCTCACATCGGATACGCTGTTCGCGGCCATCGAGGCGTCGGCGCGCGGCGACTCCATGCTCGACCCCGAACTCTTGGCCCACGCGGCGCCGCGCGCCGACTCGGTGCTGCACCGCCTCACCGACCGGCAGTACGCCGTGCTGCAGCTGCTCGCGCAGGGCCTCTCGAACCAGGGCATCGCCGCCCGGCTCGGAATCGCCGAGAAATCGGTGCAGAACCACCTGACGAGCATCTACAGCATCCTCGGCGTGCCCGCTGACTCGGCCAAAAACCCGCGCGTCCTGGCAGCCCTCACCCTCCTGGCAGAAACCGGCCGCGACAGCTAGTCCTCGATAAAATAGGGCGGCCACATCATCACTGTTACGAAGGGCTGACGATGCAGATCTCCTATGACGCAGAGGCCGATGCCGCATACATCCGCATCGTCGACGCGGTGGCGCCCGGGCAGGCGGCACGGCAGGTCGGGTTCATCGAGACGCCCAATGGCGTGACGCAGGTCGTTCTGGACTTCGATGAGAGCGGTCGCCTCCTGGGTGTGGAGGTGTTGGGCGCTCGAGACGGCCTCACCCCCGAAGTTTTGGCGCAGGCCGTGCTCCCGGAGAAGTGACCGAAGGCACCGTCGCTAGTCCCTTGTGGGGGCCCGGCCACTCGCCTAGCGTCGAAGGATGACCGACAGCCCACGTTCGTCCGCCAGCACCTCCGCCTTCGCCTCCCCCGCATCGTCGACCCCGTCGGCCCCCGAGCTCGAGATCGTCGACCGCTGGTGGCGCGCCGCCAATTACCTCACGGTGGGCCAGATCTACCTGCTCGGCAACCCGCTCCTCACCGAGCCGCTCACGCCTGAGCAGATCAAGCCGCGCCTGCTCGGCCACTGGGGCACCTCCCCCGCCCTGAGCTTCATCTACGCCCACCTGAACCGCGTCATCCAGCACACCGACAACGAGTACCTCTACATCTGCGGACCGGGGCACGGCGGCCCGGCCATGGTCGCGAACACGTGGCTCGACGGCACCTACAGCGAGCGGTTCCCCCACCTCGGCCAGGGCGTCGAGGGCCTCGCGGCGCTGTTCCACCAGTTCAGCTTCCCCGGCGGCATCCCCTCGCACGCGGCGCCCGAAACCCCGGGTTCGATCAACGAGGGCGGCGAGCTCGGCTATTCGCTGTCGCACGCCTACGGCGCGGTGCTCGACAACCCGCGCCTCATCGCGGCGTGTGTCGTGGGCGACGGCGAGGCCGAAACGGGCCCACTGGCCACGAGCTGGCACGCCAACAAGCTCATCGACGCGAAGAACGACGGCGCGGTGCTGCCCATCCTGAACCTCAACGGCTACAAGATCGCCAACCCCACGCTGCTCGCGCGCATCGGCAAGAGCGAGCTTCTCTCACTGTTCCGCGGCTACGGCTATGAGCCCGTCATCGTGTCGGGCGGTTTCGACGGCGAAGATCCGATGCTCGTGCACGCCCGCATGGCCCGCGCTCTCGACGCCGCCGTCGCCCGCATCGAACAGATCTGGTCGGATGCGCGAGACGCGGGTCACACCGACCGCCCCGCGTGGCCCATGATCATCCTGCGCACGCCGAAAGGCTGGACGGGCCCGAAAGAGGTCGACGGCGAACCCGTCGAGAACACGTGGCGCGCGCACCAGATCCCGGTCGATGGCGTGCGCGAGAACCCCGAGCACCTGCGCATCCTCGAAGACTGGATGCGCTCCTACCGCGCCGACGAGCTGTTCGACGAGAACGCCGTGCCCGCCGCCGACATCCGCTCGCTGGCGCCCGAGGGCGAACGGCGCATGAGTGCCACGCCGCATGCGAATGGCGGCGAGCTGCGGCATCCGCTCGTTCTGCCGGCCGTCGAGCCGCACGCCGTGCCCGCTCCCCCGAACAAGGGCGAACTCGTGTCGGCCACGGGCACCTGGGGAAAGTGGCTGGCCGAGGTCGTGCGCGAGAACCCGCATACGTTCCGCATCTTCGGCCCCGACGAGACCGCCTCGAACCGCCTGCAGGCCGTCTACGAGGTCACCGACAAGGTGTGGGCGGCCGAGATCAAGCCCACCGACCAGCACCTGGCGCACACGGGCCGCGTCACCGAGGTGCTCAGCGAACACCTGCTGCACGGCATGCTCGAGGGCTACATCCTCACCGGGCGCCACGGCCTCATCAATACCTACGAAGCCTTCGTGCACATCGTTGACAGCATGTTCAACCAGCACGCCAAGTGGCTCGAATCGGCGGCCGAGGTCGAGTGGCGCGAGCCCATCTCCCCCTTCGTCTACCTGCTCTCGTCGCACGTCTGGCGCCAAGACCACAACGGCTTCTCGCACCAGGACCCGGGCTTCTTGAACCTCGTCGTCAACAAACAGGCGCACCTCGTGCGGGTCTACCTGCCGCCGGACGCCAACACCCTGCTGCACGTGGGCGCGGGCGTGTTCGGCACGACCGATCGCATCACGGTCATCGTGGCGGGCAAGCAGCAGCAGCAGTCCTGGCTCGACATCGACGCCGCGCGCGAGCACGTCGAGCACGGCATGGGCGTCTGGCCCTGGGCCGGCAACGAGGCGGCATCGTCCACGGGCAACCACACCGGTGCGGATGCTGCGCCCGACGTCATCTTCGCGTCGGCCGGCGATGTGCCCACCCTCGAGGCCATCGCGGCCGCCCAGCTCATCCGCGAGAACGTGGACGGCGTGCGCGTGCGCTTCGTCAACGTCGTCGACCTCATGCGGCTGCAGGACGAGAAGGCGCACCCGCACGGCATGCCCGACGCCGAATACGACGCCATCTTCCCCGAGAACGTGCCCGTCGTGTTCGCGTTCCACGGCTACCCGTCGCTCGTGCACCAGCTCGCCTACCGCCGGCACAACCACGACGATATGCACGTGCACGGTTTCGCCGAGAAGGGCACGACGACCACACCCTTCGACATGGTCATGCTCAACGAGATCGATCGTTACACGCTGGCGATGGATGCGGTGAAGCGCCTCTCCGAGAAGGGGCGCGATGTCCCCGCGGCCCTCGTCGACACGTGGCAGGCCGCCCGGGTCGAGGCTCGGCGCTACGCGTACGACAAGGGCGAAGACCACCCCGATGTCACCGAGTGGCAGTTCCACCCGGAACGCTAGACTCGTATATCAGCATCTACACCCGCTTCACCCAGAGAGGACGCGCATGTCGCTCCGACGCACGCACGCCACCAGCCCGAACGCCCGCGCCCACGCGAAGAACACGCCCACCGCGACCATCGTGGGTGCCGGGCCGAACGGACTCTCGGCGGCCGTCGTGCTGGCGCGCGCGGGTGTCGACGTGACGGTGCTCGAGCGCAACGACACGATCGGCGGCGGCGCCCGCACGGCCGAGCTCACGCTGCCGGGCTTCTGGCACGACGTCTGCTCGGCGGTCCACCCCATGGCGTTCGCGTCGGGGTTCTTCCGCCGCTTCGGCCTCACCGACCGCGTCGACTTCGTCACGCCCGAGATCTCCTATGCGCAGCCGCTCGACGGCGGCGATGCGGGCCTCGCCTATCGCGACCTGCACCGCACGGCCGATCACCTGGGCGTCGACGGCGCGCAGTGGCTGCGGCTCATGGGTCCGCTCGTCGACCGGGCGCACGATGTGGCGCAGGCGACGGGGTCCCCCCTGACTCGCGTGCCGCGGCATCCGCTCGCCCTGGCGCTGTTCGGTGTGCGCGCCCTCGAGCTCGCCGCCACCATGGGGTCGTTCCGCTTTCGCGAAGACCGCGCGCCCGCCATGCTCGCCGGGGTCGCCGCCCACGCCATCATGCCCATGCCGCGGCTCGCGTCGTCGGCGGCGGGACTCGTCCTGTCGGTCACGGGGCACCAAGACGGCGGCTGGCCCATTCCGATCGGCGGCAGCCAGTCCATCGTCGACGCCATGGCCGACGATGTGCGGGCCCACGGTGGCCGCATCGAAACCGGGCAGCACGTGACGAGTGCCGCCGATCTGCCCGATTCGACCGTGACGCTGTTCGACACCACGCCCCGGGCTCTCGTCGAGATCCTCGGCGACCGCATGCCGGCGGGCTACCGTCGCACGCTCGAGCGCTTCCGCTACGGCAACGGCGTGGCCAAGGTGGACTTCGCGCTGTCGGGGCCCGTGCCATGGACGAACGAGGAGCTGCACAAGACCGGAACCCTGCACCTCGGCGGAACGGCGGCCGAGACCGCGGCGGGCGAGAACCAGGTCGCCCGGGGCGAGCACCCCGACAACCCCTACGTGCTGGTGTCGCAGCCGACGCGTTTCGACCCGTCACGCGCGCCCGAGGGCAAGCACACGCTGTGGGCCTACACGCACGTGCCGGCCGATTCGGACCGCGATATGACCGAGGCGATCGTGCGGCAGATCGAGCGGTTCGCGCCGGGGTTCCGCGATGTCATCCTGGGCTCGTCGTCGCGCAGCGCGCAGCAGATGGAGGGGTACAACCCCAACTACATCGGCGGCGACATCTCGGCCGGCGAGCCGAACCTGTTGCAGCTCATCCGGCGCCCGACGCTCTCGCCGACGCCCTGGCGCACCGCCGTCGACGGCGTCTACCTGTGCTCGTCGGCGACTCCCCCGGGCCCCGGCGTCACGGGGCTGCCCGGTGCCTATGCCGCCACGGCCGCCCTGCGCGACCACTTCGGCGTCACCCACCTGCCGCGGCTCGGGCCCGACCCGGTCTGACGCCCGACCCGGTTTCCTGCCCGACCTGCGCGTGCAGCTAGGACGCGTTCTCTCGATCGGCCCGACGGATGCTCGTCACGCTGCCCTCGCGATACAGCAGCGCCCGCACCTCCGACTCCCCCGAGCCCGTGCGCTTCGGGTCGATGGTCTCGCCCTGGTTGTAGTGGTCGATGAGCCGCGGATCGACGTAGCTCGACCGCGCGATCGTCGGAGTATTGCTCAGCACCTCGGCGGCATCGCGCATAGCCTGGCTGATTGCCCGGTTGCGTTTCGCCTGTGACGGCAGCGGCCCCGTTTTAGCGAGGCTGACGGCCGCCGTCACGGTGCCGTGCAGTGTGCGAAAATCTTTGGCCGTGAAGTCGCCGCCCGTCATCTCTTTCACGAAGTCGTTGATGTCCGAGCTCGTCACGGGATGCCAGTGCCGCCCGTCTTTATAGGCCAGCAACCGAGCCCGGCCGCCCCGGCGCTTGAGCTGGCGCACGACGGCCGCGAGGTCGGCATCCGTGATATCGGATTCCCACTCCTTGCCGCTCTTGGCCGGGAAATGCAGGTGCACGGTGTCGCCCGACACGCGGGCGTGGGCATTCAGCAGGGTCGCGAGCCCGTGGCTGCCGTTGCTGTTCGTGTAGCGCTCGGAGCCCACTCGCAGCGACCCGGTGTCGAGCATGCGGAAAGCGGCCGCCAGCGTGCGCTCCCGAGACACGCCGTCGCTGCGCAAATAAATGGTCACCTGTCGTCGGGCACTGGGCAGCGCCTCGGCGAGCTGCAGGGCGCGGTCGAACTTGATGCGGTCCTTCTTCTCCCGCCACCCCGGGTGGTAGATGTATTGCCGGCGTCCGACGGCATCCACACCGGTGGCCTGGATGTGCCCGTTCTCGAACGGCGCGATCCATACGTCCTCCCAGGCGGGAGGGATTCCGAGCTTCTCGAGGCGTTCGCGCAGCGCGCGGTCGGTGATCGTCGAGCCGTCGAGGTCGCGATAGCTGAAACCCGACCCCGAGCGCACGCGCCGATATCCGCGCCCATTCGAATTGCTGCGTCTCAGTCTCATGGTCTCGCTTTCCGGTTCGGCGGTCGCGGCCCAGGCCGCCGCCGTGCGCTCCTGTGCGCCGACCCGCTCGGAAATAATTCCCCACGGCCGGGCGATTTACGGCAAGGTGTGATCCATCAGCCTTCGTTCCGAAAGGAAGGTATCCGCCTCATGTCCACTTCAACGTTCTTCATCAACGTCGACTCGTCCAGACTCTCACCCTCGCAGGTGACGGGCATCAGGGTTGCCCTCGGGGTCGCCGGTCTGCTAGCCGTGATCCTCGGCATCTCGATCCTCGTGTGGCCCGGAGCCACGCTTGCGCTCGTGGCCTGGTTGTTCGGAATCTACTTCCTCGTCGTCGGCATCCTGCGCATCGTCAAGGGGTTCTCGGGCCACTCCGAGGGCACGGGCTATCGCGTGTTCAGCGTGATCCTCGGCGTGCTGCTCATTCTGGGCGGCGTCTACATCCTGCTGAACCCCGTGTTCGGCGTGGCCGTGCTCGCGGCCGCCATCGGCATCACGTGGATCATCGAGGGTGTCGCGTCGCTCGTCGAGTCGGCGCCCGACTCGTCGCGCTGGTTCGGCGTGCTCTACGGCGTCGTCAGCATCGTGGCCGGTGTGATCGTGCTGTTCGTTCCCGTGCAGTCGGCGGCGGCTCTGCTGATCTTCGTGGCGGTTCTCGCGATCGTCGCGGGCCTCGTCGAGATCGTGCAGGCATTCACGTTCGGTCGCGCCGCCAAGCGCGCCGGCATCGCCTAGATCCCGCGGACGACACTCACCTCCGCGAGTTCGCGCCGGACGTCTTGCGCGCGATCACGCGGGGCTTTCGCGCCCACGAACGAAGGGGCGCTCACGACAATTCGTGAGCGCCCCTTCGACGTTTCTGGTGCGGCGGGCCTACTCGGCGACGAAGTCGCTCGTGTCTCCGACGAGGCGCGTGTGGTCGGCCGGGATTGGGTCGACGGCGGCCTGGGCCACCTCGGCCGCGAACTCGTTCACGTTGTAGAGGCGTCCGGCCGATTCCTTGCGCTGGCTGATGGCGCCCGGGTTCGAGCGCTCGAGCAGCGTGGCCGTGATGGTGCCCTCGATCATGTCGCCCGAGACGACGACGAACTCGATGCCGCTTTCCTCGAGGGCGGGCAGCTTCTCGCGCAGCGCATCCTCACCCGCACGCTTCGACAGCGCAACGGGCTCGTACTCGGGCATGGTGGGCGTGGTGCGGATGAAGTGCGCCTGGTGGCTCGTGACGAAGACGATGCGCGATCCGGATGACAGCAGCGGCAGTGCCTTCTCGACCACGTTCAGCTGCGCGTCGCGGTTGAGCGTGAGCGCGTAGTCGGCGGCCATGCCCGACTCCATGCCGCCCGAGGCATTCAGAACCAGGATGTCGAGCCCGCCGTATTCGGCCCGGATCGTGTCCATCATGGCCTCGACGGATGCCGGGTCGGTCAGGTCGGCCCCGATCGACAGGGCCTGGCCGCCCGCCGCTTCGATCTCCTTCTGCAGCTTCAGCGCGCGCGCCTCCTTGTTGCGGAAGTTGATGACGACGCGCGCACCGGCCTCGGCGAAGAAGCGAACGGTATCCGCACCGATGCCCCGCGAGGAGCCGGTGACGAGCACTGACTTTCCGTCGAGCGATCCGGGGCTGAGTGGCTGTGACACGTGTTCTCCTTGTCGATGCGGTCGCCGCGAGGGCGGGGATGTCCAGCCCCGAGACTACCAACTCCCATATGCCGCCCTGCCGCCAACTGATAGGTTCAGTGGAGAGACCCCGGTCGATGACGACATCGACGGAGCCCCCCGACACCCTCTTGGAGGCCGGTATGGACTGGATCATCGACAACGCCTGGATCGTCTGGCTGGTGCTCATCCTGGTCTTCGTGATCATCGAGATGCTGTCGCTCGAGTTCACGTTCCTCATGATCGCCGTCGGTTCCGCCGTCGGCCTCGTGAGCGGCCTGCTCGGCGCGCCGTGGTGGTTGCAGATCGTCATCGCCGCCGTCGCATCCGTCGTTCTGCTCGCGTTCGTCAGGCCCTCGCTTCTGAGGGCGCTGCACCGGGGCGAAGACAAGACGCCCTCCAACGTCGAGGCGCTGCTCAACATGCCGGGTGAGGTGCTGCGCCCCGTGTCCTCGACCGGCGGCCAGGTGCGTCTCGCCAACGGCGACACGTGGACCGCCATCCTGCTGCCGACCGCCCCCGGCGGAACGCTCGAACCGGGCACGCACGTCTCCGTCCATGCCATCCAGGGGGCGACGGCTGTCGTCGCCCCCGCCGAAAGGAAAGCCCTATGACCGATTCTTCCGCCCTCGTCGGCACGATCGTGGCCTGGGTCGTCGGCATCGTCCTCGTCATCTTCGTGCTGGTGGTGCTGTTCCGGTCCATCCGGATCATCCCCCAGGCCAACGCCGGTGTCGTCGAGCGCCTCGGCCGCTACCACAAGACCCTCCTACCGGGCCTCAACCTGTTGGTGCCCTTCATCGACCGCGTGCGCCCGCTCATCGATCTGCGCGAGCAGGTCGTCTCCTTCCCGCCGCAGCCCGTTATCACCGAGGACAACCTCGTCGTCTCGATCGACACGGTCGTCTACTTCCAGGTGACGGATGCGCGAGCCGCCACCTATGAGATCGCCAACTACTTGGGCGCCGTCGAACAGCTCACGACCACGACCCTCCGTAACGTCGTCGGTGGCCTGAACCTCGAAGAGGCGCTCACGAGCCGCGACAACATCAACGGGCAGCTGCGCATCGTGCTCGACGAGGCGACCGGCAAGTGGGGCATCCGCGTGGGCCGCGTCGAGCTCAAGGCCATCGACCCGCCCCTGTCGATCCAGGACTCCATGGAGAAGCAGATGCGTGCCGAGCGGGATCGCCGCGCCGCCATCCTCATCTCCGAGGGAACGAAGCAGTCCGCCATCCTCGAGGCCGAGGGTGCCCGGCAGGCCGAGATCCTGCGGGCCGAGGGTAACGCCAAGGCCCAGGTGCTGGTCGCCCAGGGTGAGGCCGAGGCCATCACCACGGTGTTCCAGGCCATCCACGAGGGAAACCCCGACAGCACGCTGCTGGCCTACCAGTACCTGCAGACGCTGCCGAAGCTCGCCGAGGGGTCGGCGAACAAGCTGTGGATCATCCCGTCCGAGCTCACCGAGGCCCTGAAGGGCATCGGCACGGGCTTCCTGCCGAAGAATGGCGAGGATCTGTCGAAGCTCATGGCCTCCGCCGGTCTGGGCGGTCAGAAGCCGTCCGGTTCCCCGTCGAAGCCGGCCGAGTCGTCGAAGCCTACGGGCTCCGCGGAGTCCTCGGGCGCCCACACGCCGTCGAGCGCGCCGGCCCCGTCTGGTGACGCTGCGCCGTCGAGCATCCAGCCGCCCAGCATCCAGCCGCCGACCGAGTTCCCCGATTCGCCGCCGAGCGCCCCGCCGGCCGGGCCCGGCAACTAGCCGATCATGCAGCGTCCACGCGTGGTCTCACGGTATCTCGATGCCGCGGGGCCACGCGTTTTCGCGCATCGGGGCTTCGCCGACGGTGTGCCCGGCAACACGCTCGCTGCCTTCCGGGCCGCCCTCGACGCCGGCGCGACACACCTCGAATCGGATGTCCGAGCCACCCGCGACGGTATCCCCGTGCTTTTCCACGACGAGTGCCTGCCGGTCGGCGACGCTTCCGATGGTGCCGGCCGTTCAATCCCGGCAATGCCCGAGACCGGGGCCCTGTTCTCCGGCCGAGCCATCCGTTCCCTCACGCTTGCCGAGGTGCGCCGCGTCGACCTGGGCGGTGGCCACCGCATCCCGACCGTCGCCGAGGCGCTGGATGCCTTCCCCGACGCTCTCTGGAACCTCGACCTCAAGGCGCCCGACGCCGTCGTCGCCACGGCGAAACAGGTCTGGCGCGCGGGGGCAGCCGATCGCGTCCTCCTCACGTCCTTCTCCGAGGCATCCCGGGTGCGCGCCGTGCGCCTCCTCCCCGGCATCGCGACATCCGCGTCCTCCATCGGCACGGCCGTCCTCCTGCTCGCCGCCTCGACAGGTCGCCCCGCCCTCGTGCGCGCGGTGACACGGCTCCTCCCCGGCACGGTCCTCGCCCTGCAGATCCCCGAGCGGGCCGGTCCCCTCCCCCTCGTCACGTCGCCTCTCCTCACCACACTGCACGGCGCCGGCCTCGAGGTGCACGTGTGGACCGTGAACGAGCGCGCCGACATCCGCCGCCTGCTCACCCTGGGCGTCGACGGCATCGTCACCGACCGACCGGATGTCGCGCGCGCCGTCGTTGACGTGCTCGACGTCTTCGAAGCTTTGGGGCCCCCTCACACTGGCAGTTGACTGGGAGAAAGCGGCCCCCGGGAAGCTCCCGCACAGCTTGGGGGTTTATAACTGAGCATGCATCGCGAGAGGAGACCACACAATGGCAGATCGCAGTTTGCGCGGAATGCGCCTGGGCGCCCAGAGCCTACAGAGCGAAGAGGGCGTCATTTTTTCGGAACGAACCCACCACAGCTATCTGTGCCCGGTTTGTAACAAGGAGACGTCGCTGTACTTCGCGGCCGACGCCGAGGCGCCGGAAACGTGGGAATGCCGTCACTGCAGCAGCGAGGCCGTGCTGATGATCGGTTCGGAGCCGATTCAGCTCACGCGGGCCGACCCGAAGCAGGCACGCACCCACTGGGACATGCTGCTCGAACGCCGGACCGAAGCGGAGCTCGAAGAGCTTCTGCAGGAGCGTCTGAACTTCTTGCGCGCCCGTCGCGGTCAGAAGATCGCGTAGCCGGCACGTTCCCTACTCATCGACCGCGGTCGTCGCCTCCCGGCGAGACCGCGGTTTTTGTGTGCCCGTCGGCGGGAACCGGCCCGCCTCTCGACGGCAGCGCAGAAAGCTTCTGTCCTCGCCGACCGCTGTTCGGGGCGCGGACTGCGCGACGCCCGTCGCGGACTACTCAGCCACGACGGCGGCGAGACGGCCGCTGCGAGATTCCGGCGACGATGAGCCCCAACAACCCGCCGAGCGACACGAACCACGCGAGCTGGGCGCCGAACGCCATCGCGGGCGTGATCGTCGACACGAGCGGCAGCGTCGCCACCATCGAACCGGGTTCGTAGGCGGGGATCTCGCTGAGCGTCTCTCCCCGCGGTCCGATCATCTGGCTCGTGCCCACGGTCGAGATGTTCACGAGGCTGCGCGCCGTCTCGATGCTGCGCAGACGCGCGATGGCCAGCTGCTGCTGATTCTCGTCGGTGCGCCCGAAGTCGGCATTGTTGGTCTGGGCGAGGATGACCTCGGCACCGTCTCGCACGGCATCCCGGGTGAGCGCGTCATCCGCGATGTCGAAGCAGATCGACAGGCCCGCCACGACGCCGCCGATGTCGAAGACGTTGTCGCGCGTGCCCGGGGTGTACTCGCGCTGGATGAGGCCGATCAGGTCGGGCGCGAAGGGCTCCCAGAACGCGCGGTCCGGCACATACTCACCGAACGGCACGGGATGCTTCTTGTCGTATTGGTCGGTCGAGCCAAAGCCCGGCTCCCACAGCAGCGACGAGTTGTAGTACTTGCCACCGTTCTCGGTGATCGTTCCGACCACGAGGGGCGCCTGCAGCGCGTTGCCCAGGTAGTCGAGCACGTCGGCCGCCTGCTTGTTCTCGAGCGGGTTCAGGTCGCTGCCGTTCTCGGGCCACACGACCATGTCGGGCTGCACGTTCTTGTCGATGAGCGCCAGAGTCGCGGATGCTTGAGCCGCCAGCACATCGCCCGGTGCGGCCCCGTCGAAGTATCCCGCCTTGCCGTTACCCTGAACCGCGGCGATCGTCGTCGTCCCCGTCTGTGCCACGGGCCACAACGGGATGGCGAACAGCACCGTGATCGCGGCGACCGCGGCCGTGATGCGCGGAAGGTAGCCGACGCGCGCGGCGACCCCTGCCGTGGCCGATCCGGTGAACGCGGGACGGCGGCCCCGGACATCCCACCCGATGGTGTTCTCGCGCGGCGTGCGCACGATCTCGACGAGCACGGCCACGAGCAGCACCATGAGGAAGCTGAGGCCCGACACGCCCGTCCAGGCGACGACGCCGGCGAGCGGGCTCTCGGACTGGCTGAGCGCCACACGGCCCCAGGCGAAGCCGCCGTAGGGCCAGGTGCTGACGATCTCTTCGCGCAGCGTCCAGAGGCCCGCGACGACGAGGGGCAGCAGGAGGTAGCGGCCGAGGCGGTGGGGCCAGACGCGCGGCACCCAGCGGTAGGCGAGCGTGAGCAGCATGGCGCCGGCCGCGAAGAAGAGCGACTCGAGCGTGGAGAGCGCGACCCAGGGCACGGGGCCGAGGTAGAGCGCCGTCCATGACACGTGCACGAGGTAGAAGGCGAGGCTGGCGACGAATCCGACGAGGAACGCCGAACCGAGTCGTCGGCCGATGAGCGTCACGAGGATGAGCGCGATGCCCACGAACGTGAGCGGCCAGATGCCGAGGTCGGGAAAACCGCCGTCGAGCACGATGCCCGCGCCGGCCGCGACGATGAGGGCGACCCAGAGGGGAAGGATGGGCCGGGGAGAGCGGGAGTTCACCTGATCAGCCTACGGTGCGAAACCGGACGAATTCTGACGCTCGGCCGCGCTTCACACGGTGCTGTAGGCGACGATTCCTCGGCGGATGGCCTCGAGGGCGGCTCGGGCGTTGCGTCCCACTCCCCCGTCGGCCACGATTGACAGCTGGTCGAGCAGGTCGATGGTCTGCTTCGTCCAGCGCACGAAGTCGCCCGCGGCGAGGTCGGCCTCGGTCAGCACCGAGTCGAGGGTGTGCCCGCGCGCCCAGTGATACATGGCCGTGCTGAGCCCGGTGGCCAGCGGTTCGCTGCCGGGCAGCTTGTGCTCGCGCTCATAGTCGTCGAGGCGCGACCAAATGTCCTCGGTGCGGGCCAGCGCCTCGCGGAACGCGCCGCGCGGCAGGAAGCGCTCCGGCAGGTTGCCGGTGTCGCGCCGCGGTTCGAACACGATGCACGTGGCCATGGCGGCGAGGCTGGCCGGGTCGAGGTCGTTCCAGAGGTTGCGGCGCAGGGCTTCGGCCACGAGCAGGTCGCGTTCGCCGTAGATGCGCTTGAGGGTGCGCCCGGCCGCGCTCAGCACGACGGCGCCGTCGGGGTCGCGCACGAGGTATTCGTAGTTCAGCAGCACGTCGGTCACGCGGTCGAAGATCTTGGCGACGGCACCTGTGCGCGTCGAGATCTGGCGACCCAGCTGATCGGTCTGCTTCTTGAGCTTGAACCAGCGCTCGGCCCAGCGCGCGTGCTTCTCGCGGTCGGAGCATCCGTGGCACGGGTGGCTCTTGAGCCGCTGGCGCAGATCGGCGAGGGCCGTCTGGCGCCTCTGCTGCGCGGCCTTCGAATAGTTGGAGGTGCGCTCACCGCTGCGTTCAAGATCGCTCAGCTCGCGTCGGATCGCCGCATACTCGGCGAAGTCGCCCAGGTGGCATTCCATGGCCTTCTGATAGCCCTCGAGCGTCTTCTGCTGCTCGCGCACCTTCTGCGCGATCGACACCACGGCGCGGTCGGCCTGGAACTGCGCGAACGACGATTCGAGGATGTCGCGGGTGCGAGACCGGCCGAACTGATCGATCAGGTTCACGGCCATGTTGTAGGTCGGCTTGAAACTGGAGTTCAGCGGGTAGGTGCGACGAGACGCGAGCGACGCCACCGATTGCGGATGCAGCCCCTCCTGCCACTGGATGACGGCGTGCCCCTCGACATCGATGCCGCGACGCCCGGCACGGCCCGTGAGCTGCGTGTACTCCCCCGGCGTGATGGGCACGCGGGCCTCGCCGTTGAACTTCTCGAGCTTCTCGAGCACGACCGTGCGGGCCGGCATGTTGATGCCGAGCGCCAGCGTCTCGGTGGCGAACACGACCTTGACCAGCTTGCGGCGGAAGAGTTCTTCGACGACCTCTTTGAACGCGGGCAGCATGCCGGCGTGGTGGGCCGCGACGCCGCGCTCGAGGCCATCCAGCCACTCGAAGTAGCCGAGCACGGCCAGGTCTTCGTCGAGCAGGGTGCGGCAGCGCTCTTCGACGATCTCTCGGATCTCGGCGCGCTCGTGCGTCTCGGTGAGGCGCACCCCCGAGCGCAGGACCTGTTTGACGGCCTGATCGCAGCCCACGCGGCTGAAGACGAAGAAGATGGCGGGCAGCAGATTGTGGTCGTCGAGCATGCGGGCGACCTCGCCGCGGTCCATGCGCTCGGGACGGTGATACTGCGAGCGGCGCTGGTTGTAGCGCGAGACATCCTTGTGTTGGCGGTTGGAGACCGTGCGGCCGCCGAACTGGGCCATGCGCACGAGCTCGGGGTTGACCTGGTGGGTGTCGGCGAGGGACGGGGCCGCGAACAGGTCGATCAACTTGGTTCCCATGAGCACGTGCTGGTCGAGGGGCACCGGGCGCTCCTCCGACACGATGACGTCGGTCTCACCGCGCACGGCCTGCAGCCAGTCGCCGAATTCCTCGGCGTTCGACACGGTCGCGCTCAGCGAGACGAGTCGCACCTGCTGCGGCAGATGGATGATGACTTCCTCCCAGACCGCGCCGCGGAACCGGTCGGCCAGGTAGTGCACCTCGTCCATGACCACGAAGCTCAGGTCGGTGAGCAGGGCGCTGTCGGCATAGAGCATGTTGCGCAGCACTTCGGTTGTCATGACGACGATGCGCGCGTTGGAGTTGATGTTGGTGTCGCCCGTGAGCAGGCCCACGTTCTCGGGGCCGTACTCGGCGACGAACTCCTGGAACTTCTGGTTGCTGAGCGCCTTCATCGGCGCCGTGTAGAAGACCTTGTCGGAGCGGCGTTCCATGGCCATGTAGACGGCGAACTCGGCCACGATGGTCTTGCCGGCACCGGTCGGCGCGGCCACGAGCACGCTGCGCCCCTTCTCGAGGCTTGCGCAGGCTTCGAGTTGGAAAGCATCCAGGTCGAAGTCGAGGCGGTCTCGAAACCCGCGCACGAGCGAGGTGTTCTTCTTGGCGCGCGCGTAGCGTTCCGAGGGAGACAACGTGGTGTCACTCATCCGACCAACTCCGCTTCCCGGACCTTCTGCCGTTTGGCGGCCCGTCGGTCGTGCAGGTAGGCCACTCCGTAAGCCACGAAGTAGAGGAACACCATGGGGATGGCGAGCAGGAACATCGACACGAGGTCGGCGGCGGGAGTCGCGATCGCGCAGAAGAGGGCGATGACCAGCACGGCCACGCGCCAGCCCTTGATGATGGCGGCGGCGCTCAGCACGCCGACGAAGTTCAGCAGCACGAGGAACACGGGCAGCACGAACGCGATGCCCACGGCGATGATGAGCTTTAGGACGAAGTCGTAGTACATGGCCGCGTTGAAGAAGTTCGACGCGTCGGCCGGGGTGAACCCGACCATCAGCTCGACGATGTGCGGCATCACGTAGTAGCCGGCGGCGCAGCCCGCGAGGAACAGCGGGATGGCCGAGAGGAAGAAGCCCAGCACGTAGGCGATCTCTTTGCGCGTAAGGCCGGGCACGAAGAACGCCCACACCTGATACAGCCACACCGGGCTCGAGATGACGAGACCCGCCGTGAACGCGACCTTCATGCGCAGGTCGAATGCGCCCGTGATGGCGTCGAAGTTGAGGATGGCTCGGCCACGCTCTTCGGCGATCTCGGTGATCGGGATGGCGATCTGGTCGATCAGCCATTCCGAGATGATGAAGCCGACAATCATCGCGACCAGGATCGCGATGGCACTGATGAAGAGGCGTTTGCGCAGTTCGGCGAGATGCTCGCCGAACGACATACGCCCTTCGGAGTTTTTCGACGGCTTGGCCGTTGCCACGCTAGTTCTTCTGGTGCGATTCGGCGTTCTGCGCGCCCGCCGAGGTCGCCTCACCGTGAGGAGCCGGCTGGACCGGCGGTGCGCTCAGAACGGGCGCGGGCTCGGCTTGCGGTGCCTGCTGTGCCTGCGGTGCAACGTACGGCTGCGCAACCGGCTGCTGAGCCGGCGCCTGCTGAACGGGGGCCTGCTGCGCGGTCGGCTGCTGCGTGGGCACCTGCGCATCGGCGGCAGCGGCGTGGTCGCCATCGACCTTGTCGCTCTTCACCTCGTTCTTGAAGATCTTGAGGGACTGCCCGACGCTCTTGGCGAGGCCCGGAAGCTTCGGAGCACCGAACAAAAGCAATACGAGGAAGACGATGGCGAGAAGGTGCCATCCGGTCAGGTTGCCGAAAATACCCATGATTCGTTCCTTGACTGTCGAAGTTCGTTCCAGTCTAACCCGCGGCGCCCATGACCGCCCGATTCTGCGTAGTCTCTCGGTGAGCGGCCGCAGCGCTTTACGAGACTGAGGATGCCTCGCCATAGCGCTCGAGCGCCTGCCTCGACCATTCGGCCACCGCATCCCGCGCCTCGTCGGGCTCGAGCACCTGCACCACCCCCGGCAGGCTCGCCACCAGGCGCTTGAGGCCGTGGTAGTGCGCCAACCGCAGCTCGACGCGCACACGGGAGCCGTGCGGCACCGGCTGCGTGTCGGGTGCGATGTACTCGGCGATGAGCGGAACCGAGTCGGCCTCGACCTCGATCAATACCGCGAGGTCCTCGTCCGACCCTTCGAACAGCGTCTCGGGCAGCGCGACGTCGGCGGGCGTCTTCGTGATCGGGATGTCCGTCGTGCGCAGTTCGGACAACCGGTCGAGCCGGAACGTGCGCACGCCCCGGCGCGCGTGATCCCAGCCGCGCACGTACCAGTCCTCGTCGACGGATTCGATGCGCAGCGGGTCGACCGAGCGCACCTCTCGTTCGCCGCGCGAGTTGAGGTAGACGAACTCGATTCGTCGGCCGTCGGTGAGGGCGGCGCGGATCTCGTCGAGCGAGGAGTCGACTACGGCGCGGCCGACCAGCACCTCGCTCGGCACGCCCGAGGCGCCGCGCGACAGCTTGAGCAGCAGCGAGTCGAGCACGGCGCGATCGTTCTGACCCGGCAGGGCCGACAGGTATTGCAGGCCCGCGATCAGCGCGGCGGCCTCGCGCGCCGAGAACCGGGGCGAGTCGTCGATGGCGACCTGGTGGGTGAGCGCGATCTCGTCGTGCTCCTCGAAGGCCGTCCAGTCGATGTCGAAGAGGTCTTCGTGTTGGTAGGACGTGGTCTCGCCGGGCACGCCCGACACCGCGATCAGGCGCACGGACTGGCGGATCTGCTCGGCGGGCACGCCGAAGTGCGCCGCGGCATCCGCCACGCTCACGCGCTCGATGTCCATCAGGTAGGGAACGAACGACAGCAGGAAGGCGAGTTTGTCTCGGGCCTGCGGGGCCGGGGTTCTAGTTGCCATGACGGCCTCCCTCGGTGGGTGCGTGTGCCTCGAGCGTGCGACGGTGCCGGGCGATGACGCCCGCCCTCAGTCGCTCGGGCGACACGGCTTCGGCCTCGGGCCCGTAGCCCGCGAGCTCGTCGGCGAGCAGGTCGACGTCCGTGTAGTGCAGCTCGATCGTGGACCCGCCGGCATCCGCATTCGCATCGGTACCTGCATCGACACGGGTGCCGCGTTTGCCGAGTCGGGCCTCGGCGTCGCTGCCCGGGGTCACGCGCACGCGTGCCACGTTCGCCTGCCAGAGCGCGTCGAGTTCGTCGAGAGCGCGTTCGGCCAGCCCGGTCTCGGTCGGCGCCTCGAACGTGCGGTTCTTCACCTTCACCACGCCGACGATGCGCGAGAGCAGGAACGTGCGGCGGTCTTCCACACCCTCGTCGTAGGCCGACAGATGCCAGCGGCCGCGATACTGCACGAGCGCGAGGGGATGCACGGTGCGTAGGCGCGGCGCACTCCCTCCGGGTTTGACGTAGACGAACGTCACCACCTGGTGCCGGTCGAGCGCCGTGCGCAGGGGGTCGAAGGCGTTCTCACGGGTGCGCACGCGCGGCGCATAGCCGATCACGGGTTCGGTCGACTCGATGCCGAGCGACCGGAGTTTGAGAATCGCGCGCTGCGACTCCCCCGACATCGAACCCTGGCGCCAGACGGTGGCCGCGAGCGACAGCATCGCGATCTCGGCCGACGAGAAAGTGATGTCGGCCGGCAGATCGTAGGCGCCCTTGGGAATCAGATAGCGCAACAACTGGTTGTTGCCCGAACTCTCGGGGGCCTCGATCGTCTCGAGCGGGATGCCGAGTTCGCGGATGTCGTCTTTATCGCGCTCGAATTGACGCTCGAGGCTCGTGTTGTCCCCGCCGACGACGAACTTCTGCCGGTACCCCTGCACCGTGGACAGGACCTCGGTCTTCGTGAGGCCCTGCTCGGTGGCGAGCAGCGCGAGCACGAGCGAGAACAGGCGCTCCTCGACCGCGATGCGCGGTGAGGCGGAACGTTCTGCCACGGACGTCTCCCCGCTGATTGCTTTCGGTGTTACTGGATGCCCAGGATGTCGATGACCCAGACGGTGGTCGAGTCGCTCTGCGCGCCCTCGGCCGGCGGCAGGATGAGGAGTACCTGCGAGCCGACGGTCTGGCCCACGAGGGCATCCTGGATGCCGGCCTGCAGCTGCGCGACGGGCAGCGGCTGGGCGCCACCCTCCGACGTCCACGTCGACTGCGTGACCTCGCGGGTCTTCCAGTCGGCGATGAGCGCCTGCACGTAGATCGTCGAATCCTTCGAGACCTTGGCGCCGTCACCCTTCTTCAGGGCGACGAACTTCAGGTCCTTGGGCGGGTCGGACTTCGGGATGGTGAGACCCGGGACGCCGTTCTCGTCGGTGACGACGGTCGGGAAGCCGGACTCCCAGACATACTGGTCGGCGCCATCGGCCTTCGACAGGTACACGTCCTGCACGTCCATCACGGCGACGACCGAGTCGCCCGCGTTGACACCGGCGGCCGGGTTGCCCGCCTCGCCGAACGCCTCGGCGCCGGGGATGACCGCGACGACGCGCGAACCGGCGACGGCGCAGTGCAGCGCGTCGCGCATGCCGGGCAGCAGGTCGGACTGCGGGATGGAGGCGGCCTCACCCGTGAAGCCGGTCGACGTGACGGATGCGCCGGTCGTGCCGTTGTAGAGGGCGATGTCCAGCGTGATGAGCTGATCGTTCGAGATGATGCGCTCACCATCGCCCGCGATCGCCGTGGACGCCTCGGTCTTCTTGGCGTCGAGCGGCGTCGGGAAGTCGACCTTCGGCGTCTTACCGAAGTCGCCCGAGGCCTGCACGAGACGAGAAGCGTCACCCGCGGGCGCGGCGGGCGTGCACGACGACCCTCCGGCCGGCGCGCAGCCTGTCAGCGCCACAGCGGCGAGTCCGGCGGTCGCGATCAGTGCGGGGACTTTGCGCACAATGCCTCGTTTCGGTGCAGAGAGTGTCGGGGTTGGGCGTCACGGCAGAGAGCGTGCCGCCTCGCATAGTTTAGTCGCGCGGGTCGTCGGGCGTGACCGCGTCCACGCCGCGCGAACGCGACAGATCGGCGGATGTCCGGGCGGCCCGCACGCGCTTGCGCAGGCTCTTGGCGCTCACGTTGCGTTCGCCGAGCGCACCGGGCGTCCAGATCTCGACATCCTCGTCGCTGAAGTCGGTCTTCGAGGGGCGGCGCTTGAGCTCCGGCAGCACCGCGCCGTCGGCCAGTTTGCGGGCGGTGATGAGGAAACCGGTGTGCCCGATCATGCGGTGCTCGGGGCGCACGGCGAGACCCTCGACGTGCCAGCCGCGCACCATGGTCTCGCTCGAGATGGGGTTGGTGAACCGCTCGGTGTCACGCAGCGCCTCGGCCACGCGGGACAGCTGCGTCACGGTGGCGACGTAGCAGAGGATGACTCCGCCGGGCTTCATGGCGTCGGCCGCCTCGCCGATGCACTCCCAGGGGGCGAGCATGTCGAGCACGACGCGGTCGACCGTGCCGGGCTTCTGCGTGAGCGGCAGCTGCTCCTGCAGGTCACCGACCGTGATGGTCCAGTTGGTGGGGTCGTCTCCGAAGAACGTGGCCACGTTGTCGCGCGCCACATCGGCGAACTCGTCGCGGCGCTCATAGGAGGAGAGCGTGCCGGTGGGGCCGATGGCGCGCAGCAGCCACAGCGAGAGCGCGCCCGATCCGACGCCGGCCTCGACGACGGATGCCCCGGGGAAGATGTCGGCCTGCGCGATGATCTGCGCGGCATCCTTCGGGTAGATGATGGCGGCGCCGCGGGGCATCGACATGACGAAGTCGACGAGCAGGGGGCGCAGGGCGAGGTATTCGATGCCGACCGTGTTGGTGATGACGCTGCCGTCGGGCAGGCCGATGATGTCGTCGTGCTTCACGGCGCCGCGGTGCGTGTGGAACTCTTTGCCGGGCTCGAGCGTGATGGTGTTCATCTTGCCCTTGGGGCCCGTGAGCTGCACGCGGTCACCGGGAACGAACGGTCCGCTCGGCTGTGGGCTGTAGCGGGGGGCTTCGGCCGCAGGGTCGGTGTGGGTCATCGGTGGTCCTATCGGCTGGTGGTCGTGGTGCGGGCGGCGCGGTGCGCCTCGAGGATGCCGCTCAGTTCGGCGAGCGTGGCACCCGCGAGTGTGTCGCGCGACGTGAAGTCGGGGCGCGGGGCCACGGGCACGGCGTGCGGCACGCCGATGGTCGCGGCACCGGAGGCGACGGCCGACGCGATGCCCGGCTCGGAGTCCTCGATGGCGACGCAGTCGAGGATGTCGACCCCCAACAGGCGCGCGGCCTTCAGGTAGGGCTCGGGGTGTGGCTTGGCGTTCTCGACCTCTTCGCCCGAGACCACGAGGTCGAAGGCGTCGAACGGGATGAGCGACGCGACCTTCTCGGCCATGGGGCGGATCGACATAGTGACGAGGGCCGTCGGTACGCCCGCCTCCTTCAGCTCGGCCAGCAGCTCGCGCGCCCCCGGCTGGAACGGCACGCCGTCGCTCTCGAGCTGCTCGATGACCTTCGACGTGAGCGTCGAGACGATCTCGTCGGCCGACAGGTCCACGCCGCGGTCCTGCAAGATCTGCGCGCTGTCCCACAGACCCTTGCCGACGAGCGTGAGGCCGTCGGCGTCGGTCCACGTTCCGCCGTAGGAGGACACGAGAACCTTCTCGGCCGACATCCAATAGGGCTCGGTGTCGACGAGGGTTCCATCCATGTCCCAGAGAACGGCGGCAGGCAGAGAAGTAGTCACGGGGTTCAATGCTACTGGGTTCTGCGAACGGCCTATTGTGGAGGGAGCGTCGGGGCGACCCGCGCGGGATTGCTGGAGGAGACAAACGCCTATGGGGATGCTGAACGGCCGACTGCTCGTGGTCGCTTTCGAGGGCTGGAACGACGCCGGAGAGGCGGCGACCGGTGCCGTGAAAACGCTCAAGGAGCAGCTCGAACTCTCCCCCATCACCGAGGTCGATCCCGAGCTCTACTACGACTACCAGTTCAACCGGCCCGTCATCACCTCGAACGACGACGGTTCGCGCGGGCTCGAATGGCCGGGCGCCGTGCTCTACGGCCCCGAGAACCCCGCGCTCTCCGACAGCGAGCTGCTGGCCGACGACGCCGAGATGCAGATCTCGGGCGACAACGGCAACAACGTGTACCTGCTCATCGGCACCGAGCCGTCCCGCAGCTGGAAGGCCTTCGCGGCCGAGATCATCGACGCGGCGCTAGCTGCGGATGTCTCGGCGATCGTGTTCCTCGGATCGATGCTCGCCGATGTGCCCCACACCCGGCCGATCTCTGTGTTCCTGTCGAGCGAGAACGCCGACATCCGCCGCGAGCTCGACATCGAGCGCAGCACCTACGAGGGCCCGGTCGGCATCTTGAGCGTGCTCGGCGAGGCGGCTGAGTCCACGGGCATCGCCACGGTGTCGCTCTGGGCCTCGGTCCCCCACTACGTGCAGAACGCGCCGTCGCCCAAGGCCATGCTCGCGCTCATCGACAAGCTCGAAGAGATTGTGGATGTCGTGATCCCCCGAGGTTCGCTCATGGACGACGCGCGCGACTGGGAGACCGGCATCGACGTGCTGGCCGGCGAAGACGACGACATGGCCGCCTACATCCGTGGGCTCGAGCAGGCGCGCGACACGGTCGAGTCGCCCGAGGCCTCCGGTGAGGCGATCGCGCGCGAGTTCGAGCAATACCTGCGCAAGTCGGATGATCGCGCCGACGTGCGCGACAACAAGGCCGGGCAGCGAGCCGACGGTCCCGCGCGCGACAAGCCCACGGGCGGTGCCACGCCTCAGGCCGACAGCGATGCCGAGACCGGGGATGCATCAGACCCTCAGGATGCTGCTCCTGCGGATAACGCGGATGCGGAGCCGGACGGAACCACGAACTCTCCCGGCGACGGCGACGAAGAAACTCCGTAACCCGCCGCTTCTCCCCGTGGAACCTCGGGTCTACTGGCGGCGCTTCTAGGCGGTGAGGCCGGCGCCGACCGTGGCGGGCACGTTGGCGTGCTCAAGCGAGACGCCGAGAAGGGCGTCGGAGGCGCGGGCCGCGAGAGAGACGACGGCATCCTCGCCGCTGTCGAAGAGCGCGTCGAGAATCGTGAGTGCCGACGGCGTGTCGAGGTCACCCGCGAGGGCGTGTCGCAGCGGCGCAAGCAGTTCGATGGCGCGGGACTCGTCGAGCGAATCGGCCGAGGTGGCGCGGGAGCGTCGGGCTGCCGACATCCAGGACAGCAGGCGCTGCGTGGCCGCGGTGAGGGCCGCGTCGGTCCATTCCCAGTCGCTGCGGTAGTGGTGCGCGAGGATCGTCAGGCGAATGGCTCGGGGGTCGACGCCGGCGGCGCGTAGCTTCGAGACGAGCACGAGGTTGCCGAGAGACTTGGACATCTTCTCGCCCTCGTAGGCGACCATGCCGGCGTGGGCAAAGACGCGCGCGAGTGGGTGCCCCGACAGCACGGCCGCGTGACCGGCGCTCAGGTCGTGGTGCGGGAACACGAGGTCGCTGCCGCCGCCCTGCACCGTGAAGTCCGCGCCGAGCGCGTCGAGCGCGATGACCGAACACTCGATGTGCCAGCCGGGTCGCCCCTCGCCGACAGCGGTCGACCAGGAGGGCTCACCCTCGCGGTGGGCGCGCCAGAGCAGCGGGTCGAGCGTGTGGCGCTTGCCGGGGCGGTCGGGGTCCCCGCCGCGCTCGGCGAAGAAACGCTCCATCGTGGCGAGGTCGAGGTTCGTCTCCTGGCCGAGGTGCCACGGCGACAGCTCAGCCGCCTTCTGCGTGTCGAAGTAGATGTCGTCGCCC
Source organism: Okibacterium fritillariae (assembly GCF_900167575.1). Taxonomy (GTDB): domain Bacteria; phylum Actinomycetota; class Actinomycetes; order Actinomycetales; family Microbacteriaceae; genus Okibacterium; species Okibacterium fritillariae. Next base: position 1,776,774 of record NZ_FUZP01000001.1, on the reverse strand, counting down.
GTGGAGCTGTCGGGCGTATCGACGCGGTACGCCGCACCCTTCTCGAGCAGGGTCTGCACGGCATCCGCGATGGGATCGATGACCTCGGTGACCGCCACGTAGTCGTCGGGCGGCAGGATGCTGAGGCTCGCCATATCGGAGCGGAACAGGTCGACCTGCTCCGCGGCCAGGTCGCGCCAGTCGACGTTCGTGGCGGCGGCGCGCTCGAGCAGCGGGTCGTCGACGTCGGTCACATTCTGGGCGTAGTGCACCTCGAGGCCGGCGTCGAGCCACACGCGCTGCAGCGTGTCGAAGGCTAAATAGGTGGAGGCGTGGCCCATGTGGGTGGCGTCGTAGGGCGTGATGCCGCAGACGTAGAGCCGCGCCACATCACCCGTGTGTGCCCAGACGAGTTCGCCGCTGGCCGTGTCGAAGAGACACGGGGCTTCGGAGGTGCCGGGCAGGACGGGAACGGTGGGACGACGCCAAGATTTCACTGCTCAAGCCTACGCCCGCGACATCCGACCCGCCGACGGGCCGCGACGGCTAGGCCGTGATGACGCCCGTGCCGAGCAGGATCATGAGCGCCGCGCCGAGGGCGATGCGGTAGATCACGAACGGCAGGAAGCTGCGCTTCGAGATGTAGCTCATGAAGAACGCGATGACGACGAGGCCCACGCCGAACGCGATGACCGTGGCCACGAGCGTCTCGAGCGGCCCGAAGACGTCGGGCGTGCAGTTGGTAGCACCCTCGAGGCACGGCTTGGCGATGCTCTTGTAGACCTGGTAGAAACCCGAGCCCAGGACGGCCGGGATGGCGAGCAGGAAGGCGTAGCGGGCCGCCGCGGCGCGCTCGTAGCCCATGAACAGACCGGCCGTGATGGTGCCGCCCGAGCGCGAGACGCCGGGGATAACGGCGAGAGCCTGCGCGAAACCGTAGACGACGCCGTGGCCATAGGTGAGGTCTTTCAGCTTGCGCTTCTTGGCACCCACATAGTCGGCAATGCCGAGCAGCACACCGAACGCGATGAGCATGGTCGCGGTGATCCAGAGCGAGCGCAGGCTCGTCTCGATGGCGTCCTGGAAGAACAGGCCGATGACGACGATGGGGATCGAGCCGATGATGATCAGCCATCCCATGCGCGCGTCGGGGTCGGACCGCGGGATCTTGCCGAACAGCGCCTTGAACCATGCCCCGATGATGCGGGTGATGTCACGCCAGAAGAAGATCACGACCGCCAGCTCGGTGCCGATCTGCGTGATGGCGGTGAACCGCGCACCCGGGTCGCGCCCGTCGAGCAGGAACTCCCCCACGATGCTGAGGTGCGCGCTCGACGAGATGGGCAGGAATTCGGTCAAACCCTGGACGAAGCCCAGGATGATGGCGTTCAGGAAATCCACGTTCGGCAAGCTCCAGGGTGGCTCAGTAGGTCAGGAGCAGATCGGTCAAAACCTGCCTGCCAAACACTAGCGCGTCGAGCGGCACGCGTTCGTCAACGCCGTGGAACATGCCGGGGAAGTCCATGTCGGCCGGCAGTTTGAGCGGCGCGAAGCCGTAACCCGTGATGCCGAGCAGACTGAGCGCCTTGTTGTCGGTGCCGCCCGAGAGCATGTAGGGCAAGACGGGGGCGCCCGGGTCGTGCTTGCCGAGCGACGACGTCACGGCCTCGATAAGGGGGCCCGAGAACTCGTTCTCGAGGCCGATATCGCGGTGCATGGTGACGATCTCGATGTCGGGCCCGATGAGCTCGCGGATCTCGGCCAGCACCTGCTCCTCGTCCCCCGGCAGGCAACGGATGTCGACGAGCGCCTCGGCCGTGTCGGGGATCACGTTGTGCTTGTACCCGGCGTTCAGGAGCGTCGGGTTGCTGGTCGTGCGGAGCGACGCCTGCACGAAACCCGAGGCGGTGCCCGTTGCGAGAGCCAGTTCGTCGGGGCCGACACGCTGCGGGTCGACACCCAGGATGCGCGCCACCTCGTTCAGCAACTGCGACGTGGTCTCGTTGAGCTTGATGGGCCACTCGCGGCGACCGATCTTGGCGATCGCCTCGGCCAGCGCCGTGATGGCGTTGTCGGGCACCAGGCGCGAACCGTGCGCCGCGCGACCCCGGGCGATGAGCTTGATCCAGATGAGGGCCTTCTCGCCTGTCTGTAGCAGGTAGGCGCGCTTGCCGTCCATGGTGATCGAATAGCCGCCCACCTCGCTGATGGCCTCGGTGGCGCCCTCGAACAGGTGCGCGTGGTTCTCGACCATGTAATGCGATCCGAAGACGCCGCCGTTCTCCTCATCCGAGAAGAAGGCGACGACCAGGTCGCGCTCGGGCTGGCGGCCAGAACCGAGGATGTCTTCGAGCGACGCCATGATCATGGCATCCATGTTCTTCATGTCGACGGCGCCGCGGCCCCACAGCAGGCCGTCCTTGATGTCGCCCGAGAACGGGTCGACGGTCCAGTTCGCCGGATCTGCCGGCACGACGTCGGTGTGGCCGTGCACCACCAGGGCGCCCTTCGAGCTGTCGCGCCCCTTCACGCGGGCGATCACGCTCGTGCGGCCGGGAGCCGCGTCGTGCATCTCGGGCTTCAGGCCCGCTTTCGAGAGTAAGTCTTCGAGGTATTCGGCGGCAACGGTCTCGCCGTTGGACTTTCCCCCGCCATAGTTCGTGGTGTCGAATCGGATCAAATCTCGTGCAATAACCGCCGTGCGGTCGAGATTTGCGTCGCTCTCAGGGGTTTCGTTTGCCGCATCCGTCATGACTCAACGCTATCGCGGCTGGAGAAGGTGTGCAGCGTGTAAACGCACCCCAAATCCGTGCTATCGTCTTATCTCGGCGCCGGAAACACATCGGAGCCGATCGAAATGCGCGGGTGGCGGAAATGGCAGACGCGCTAGCTTGAGGTGCTAGTGCCCGAAAGGGCGTGGGGGTTCAAGTCCCCCTTCGCGCACGATCGAAAAAGCGGCTGGAATTTATTCCAGCCGCTTTTTCTATGTGTTCATGGTTCGCCCGTTGGGCGACACATCCATGGTTCGCCCGTTGGGCGACACGATCGTTGCTCAGTGGTGGTTGAGGCGTTTGCGCAGATAGTCGATGCGCGCCTGCAGCTGGGTGACGCTGGCCTGGGGCACCGCGGGGCCGCCGCAGGCGCGACGCAGCTCGGCGTGCACGAGGCCGTGGGGCTCGCCCGTGTTCTTGGCCCAGAGGCCCACGAGGCTGTTCAGCAGGCTGCGCTGCTCCTTCAGGGTGCGATAGAGCGGCGGGGGGATGTCGGAGCCGCCACCGGCCGCAGAGTCGCCGCCCGCAGCATCCGAGACGCCCGTCTTGCGACGGGTCGACTGACGCTTTGCCTGCCGCGCCTGACGCTGCTGCAGCAACTCGTGCACCTGCTCGGGTTCGAGCAGGCCGGGCAGGCCGATGAAGTCGAGCTCTTCGTCGGTGTCGGGCTGGGCCAGCGTGCCGAACTCGGCGCCCTCATAGACGACACGGTCGAACGTGGCCTCCGACGACAGGGCCTCATAGCTGAACTCGCTGGTCAGCGAATCCGACGCCTTCTCCTCGCGGTTCGCGGCCGCCACCATAGCGTCTTCGGGGTTGTAGAGGTCGCCCTCCTCGCCCTCCTTGGTGGGGCGGTCGAGGGCATGGTCGCGCTCGAGCTCCATGGTGTTGGCCAGTGCCATCAGGTTAGGCACGTTGGGCAAGAAGATGGATGCGGTCTCACCGCGTCGCCGCGCCCGCACGAAGCGCCCGATGGCCTGCGCGAAGAACAGCGGCGTCGAGGACGAGGTCGCATAGACGCCGACCGACAGCCGGGGAACGTCGACACCCTCGGACACCATGCGCACGGCCACCATCCACCGCGACGTGCCGCTCGAGAACTCGTCGATGCGGTCGGAGGCTTCCTTCTCGTCGGATAGCACGACCGTGGGGTACTCCCCCGTGATCTCTTTCAGGATGGCGGCGTAGGCGCGCGCGGCGACGTGGTCGGTGGCGATGACGAGGCCACCGGCATCCGGAATCTGCTGACGCACCTCGCTCAGGCGGCGGTCGGCCGAGCGCAACACCGCGGGAATCCACTCGCCCTCGGGGTTCAGGGCCGTGCGCCAGGCCTGTCCCGTGATGTCTTTGGTGTTGCCCTCGCCGAGCCGGGCCTCCATCTCGTCGCCCGCCTTGGTGCGCCAGCGCATGTGGCCGGCATAGACCATGAAGAGCACGGGGCGCACGACGCCGTCCTTGAGCGCGCGACCGTAACCGTAGTTGTAGTCGGTCTGCGACGTGCGGATGCCCTTCTCGTCGGGCGCGTAGGTGACGAACGGGATCGGCGCCGTGTCGCTGCGGAACGGCGTTCCCGTGAGCAGCAGGCGCCGCGTGGCGGGCTCGAACGCTTCACGGATGGCATCGCCCCAGCTGAGCGCGTCGCCACCGTGGTGCACCTCGTCGAGGATGACGAGCGTGCGCCGCGACTCGGTGATGGTGCGGTGCAGCGCCGCGCGCACGGCGACCTGCGCGTAGGTGACGGCGACACCGTGGTAGTGCCGCCCGTAGGTGCCCGCCGCATTGGAGAACATGGGGTCGAGGCGGATGCCGGCCCGGTGCGCGGCATCGGCCCACTGACGTTTCAGGTGCTCGGTCGGGGCGACGACCGTGATGCGGTCGATGGCTCGGCGCGCCAGCAGCTCGGCGGCGAGGCGCAGCGCGAACGTGGTCTTTCCGGCGCCGGGGGTGGCGGCCGCGAGGAAGTCGCGCGGCTCGGACACGAAGTAGGCCTCGAGCGCTTCGGCCTGCCAGGCCCGCAGCTTGGAGGCGGTGCCCCAGGCAGCCCGCTCGGGGAACGCGGGCGAGAGGTGTTCGGCAGCCGAGGTGCCGAGGCCCGGCCCCTCTGATCCACTCATCGACAACTCTGCGCTCACTAGACGAAATCCTACCCGAGGCCCACCGACATTGGAGTGCCGGCGGCGCGTCGTCGGCGGCGCAGCGAGACATCCCGGGGCGCGACATCCGGGCTGCGCCCGGCACTTGACGGCCCATTGCGGGGGAAGAGTACGCTCGCAGAGGGGTTTCGTTTCACACCCCTCGGACACAGAAGACCGTCTGCCTCCCGGCACGCCGGTGGTGGGACGGTCTGAGGAGGAAGATTTTGGCGGTTCAGAAGCATCCGTGGTCGCGCTATGTGGCGATCGGCGATTCGTTCACCGAGGGGCTCGGCGACCCCGAGCCGTCGGTTCCGGGCGGCAACCGCGGGTGGGCCGATCGTGTTGCCGAGGTGCTGAGCCGCGGCACCGACGACTTCGCCTACGCCAACCTCGCCGTGCGCGGCAAGCTCATCCAGCAGATCATGGACGACCAGATCGAGCCCGCCCTCGAATTGCGCCCCGACCTGATCACGATCTCGGCCGGTGGCAACGACGTCATCCGCCCGGGCAGCGATCCCGACGCCATCTCGGCCAAGTTCGAGACCGTCATCCAGCGGCTGCAGCGCGACGGCGCCACCATTGTGATCTTCACGGGTGTCGACGTGGGCTTCGCTCCCGTGTTCCGCGGCATCCGCGGCAAGGTGGCCATCTACAACGAGAACCTGCGCGCGATCGCCAAACGTTACGACCTCGTCGTGGTCGACCAGTGGGCGGCCACCGACCTGCAAGACTCCCGCTTCTGGTCGGTCGACCGGCTGCACATGAACCCGCTCGGCCACCACACGGTCGCGCGGCTCGTGCTCGAGGCCCTCGCCGTGGACAACGACCTCGAGCCGTTGAAGCCCGAGCCGCTGCCCGCCGCGAGCTGGCGGCACGCGCGCGCCGAAGACCTGGCCTGGGCGCGCGAATACTTCGTGCCGTGGGTGATCCGCCGCATCCGGCACCAGTCGTCGGGCGATTACGTTTCGGCCAAGCGTCCCCTCGCCGAGAAGTACAGCCGACTCGACGCCGAGATGGAGATCGACGAAGAGGTGCAGGCCGCGACACGCGCGGAGGCCGCCGATTCAGAGCGTTCGACGAACGCCCTCGACGGCAACGACGGCGCCCTCGTCGACGCGCAACAGACCATCGAGAAGGCTGCCGACGTGCCCGTCGAAGAGGTCACCCGCCTCGACTGAACGCTCGCGCGAGTTCACTACCCGGGCCGAGCATGCCACCACGAGTCGTTCGGGGCGTCGGCGGCCCGCGTTACCCGCGCTGCCCGTGCCCGTGCCGACTGCCCTGTGCGCGCTTTCTCCGGTGCGCTCGGTACCCGTCGCTCACGGCTGCGGGTGCGCCAAACGCCAGGCTGTATCGGGCTCCTCGAGCGCCGTCTTGGTGGTGAGCGGGTAGTCGGTCTTCTGCTCCCCCACCGTGATGGTCAGCGTGCCCACGTTCTCGCCCGCCTGGGCAGACGTCAGGCGACGCGCCGTGGTGGTGAGGGTGATGGGTGTGTCCTGCCACACGATCGCGGTGGCTTGAGCATCCGACACGAGGGATGTCTCGGCACCCCACGGCGTGGAATAGCTCCCGTACTCCTGCCCCGGCGTGGCCAACGTCACCGAGTGGAACGCCGAGTTCACGGTGCCGAGCAGCGTGAGGATGGAATCGTTCAGCACCTTGTGGTTCGGGGCGCCGAGGATGACGCCGACGACCGTGACGGTGCTGTCGCCCACGGTCATCTCGGCGGCGAAGAGCAGGCACGCCCCGGCCTCGGGTGTTGTGCCGGTCTTGAGGCCGATCACGCCGTTCAACCCGAGCAGCTTGTTCGTGTTCGAGACCTGCCCGATGCTCGGCAGCACGGCATCCTTCTCTTTCACGACCGAGGCGAGCACCGGGTTGGCGAGCACGAGCTTGCCGATCTCGACGAGGTTCGCGGGCGACGACACGCTCTTCGGCGACAGTCCGCTCGAATCGGCCAGGTAGGTGTCGGTGAGGCCCTTCGCCGTCAGCCAGTTGTTGGCGGCCACGAGGAACGCATCGAGCGAGCCGTAGGCCCAGTCGGCCAGCATGATGCTGTAGTTGTTGGCGCTCGGCAGCATGAGCGCCTCGAGCATCTGGCGCTGGGTGAGCGTGGCACCGACGACGACCCGCGCGCTCGACCCATTCTGCGCGATGACCTGGTTGTAGATCTCGACGTCGGCGTCGGTCAGCGTGATCGAGGGCCCCTGCTCGCCGTCGGCGATGGGCATCTTGTCGAGCACGACGAGCGCGGTCACGGTCTTGGTCACGCTCGCGATCGGAACGCGGCCCTGATCGCCGTGCTCGGCCAGCACGCCGTCATATCCGACGGCACCCACGGCCCCGCGCCCGAACGTCGGCCACGTGAGCGGCTGGGCGGCCTGCGTGAGCTCGGGCGTCGCGGTGAGCTGAGCGGATGTCGCGGGCAACGGCTTCGCGAGCACGCTCCCCCCGGCGAGGAACACCTGCGCGATAAGCAGCACGATGGCCAGGATGGTGACGCGACCCCGGGCGTTCATGCGCCGACCCGCAGGGACCAGAGAGCGACGGCGCTGGCCGAGGCCACGTTGAGCGAGTCGACGCCGTGCAGCATCGGAATCATGACGGTGGTGTCGGCGGCCTCGAGCGCGGCGCTGCTGAGACCGTCACCCTCGGCACCGAGCGCGAGCGCGACACGCTCGGGCGGCGTGTGGCTGAAGGCATCCAGCGTGACGGCCTTGTCGTCGAGGGCGAGGGCCGCGATGTGGAAGCCCTCCTCGTGCAGGATGGCCTGGGCCTCGGGCCACTCGGGCATGCGCGTCCACGGCACCTGCAAGACGGTGCCCATGCTCACGCGCACGCTGCGGCGGTAGAGCGGGTCGGCGCAGCGCGGGCTGACGAGCACGGCGTCGGCGCCGAGGCCCGCCACCGAGCGGAAGATGGCGCCCACATTGGTGTGGTCGACGATGTCCTCGAGCAGCACGATGCGACGGGCTCCGCGGATGAGGGAGCGCATGTCCGGCATCTCGGGGCGGTGCATGGCGGCCAGGGCACCGCGGTGCAGGTGGTAGCCGGTGAGGGACTCGAGTGTCGGGGCATCCCCCACGTAGACGGGCACGTCGGGGAAGGCGTCGAGCAGCGGCGCGACATCTTTCACCCACTGCTCTTGCAGCAGCACCGAGCGCGGTCGGTGGCCGGCGGCGAGGGCCCGCGTGATGACCTTGGTCGACTCGGCGATGTAGAGCCCGCCCTCGGGTTCTGACACGCGGCGGAGCGCCACATCGGTGAGTCGGGAGTAGTCGGCGAGACCCTCGGTGTCGAGGCTCTCGATGGGGATCAAACGCACGCGCGCTACCTTACTTGTCGGGTGAGGGGCCGGGCGGATCCGGCGGTATTGTGGAGGACGAAACCCCGTCGCTGACTCCATCATGTCAGGGGCGAGCGTGAGGAGGCTTCATGACCGTGCTGACCCAGGCGGGCGATGGCGACCGGTCGACGGCCGAGCGCATCGACGAGGCCACCGAGATCCTGCGCGGCCGACGTTTCGCCGTGCTGACCGGCGCGGGCGTGAGCACCGACTCGGGCATCCCCGACTATCGCGGCGCGGGTGCCCCGAAGCGCACCCCCATGACCGTGCAGCAATTCCTCTCGGATGATCTGTCCCGCAAGCGCTATTGGGCGGGCAGTCACCTCGGCTGGGCCATGTTCGACGCCGCCCGGCCCAACGACGGACACCGCACGCTCGCCGAGCTCGAGTCGCGCGGCCTCGTCTCGGGTGTCATCACGCAGAACGTCGACGGCCTGCACCTGCGCGCCGGATCGCGCCGCGTCGTCGACCTGCACGGCTCGATGGACCGCGTCCTCTGCCTCGACTGCGGCCAGAGCTTCGCCCGTCCCGATATCGCCCACCGCATCGACGAGCTCAACCCGTGGCTGCAGAAACCCGAGTCTGTCTCGCTCAACCCCGACGGCGACGCCGAGGTCACCCACGTCGAGGACTTCGTCGTCCCGGCCTGCACCGTGTGCGGCGGCCGGCTGAAACCCGATGTCGTCTTCTTCGGCGAATTCATCCCGACCGAGAAATACGCCGAGGCGCGCGACCTGGTGCTCGGTTCGGACGCGCTCGTCATCGCGGGCTCCTCGCTCGTCGTCAACTCGGGCATCCGCCTGCTCGAGCAGGCCCGGCGCCGCAAACTCCCCATCGTCATCATCAACCGCGGTGTCACGAAGGGCGACCAGCGCGCCGCCGTCAAGGTCGACGCCGGCGCCACCGAAACCCTTCAGGTGCTCGCCGCTAGGCTGTAGCGGTGACTTCACTGACCCTCGTTCGCCACGGACAGACCGACTGGAACCTGCAACGCCGCATCCAGGGGCAGACCGATATCCCCCTCAACGACACGGGTCGCCGGCAGGCACGCCAGGCGGGCGACCTCCTGGCCGAGCGCCAGTGGGATGCCATCGCCGCCAGTCCCCTGTCGCGCGCCTACGAGACCGCCTCGATCATCTCCGCACGCATCGGCCTGCTCGACCCGCACCCGTTGCCCGGCCTTGTCGAGCGCCACCACGGGGCCATGGAGGGCATGACGAGCGACGAGCGGCGCGAAGCCTTCGCCGCGGGCGCCGAGGTGCCGGGGCTCGAGACGGATGCCATGATCATCGACCGCGTGCTGCCCGACCTGAGCGCCTTCGCGGCGCGTCACGAGGGCGAATCGGTGCTCGTCGTCACGCATGGCGGCGTCATCGGGTCGCTCGTCAAACACCTGTCGGGCGGCGAGCTGCCGGCCGCCGGTCAGCTGATCGCCAACGGGTCGTTCCACGACTTCAGCCTGGTCGATGGCGCGCTCGAGATCGTTGCCTTCAACGGCACGGCGGTCGACGAAGACCTGGTTCCGCAAGACGCCTGAGGCGCGCCGGCGCCTCAGCGCCCGAGGAAGTCCCGGATGAACTCGGCGGCCTCGCGCGGCGTCTCGTAGTGGATGAGGTGACCGACCTTCGGGATGATCTCGAGCCGGGCATCGGGAAACAGCTTCACGAGCTCGCGCTGGGCTGAAACCGAGGTGATGTCATCCTTCTCGGCCGCGATCAGCAGGGTGGGCTCGGCGATGCGCGCCGCATACTCGCTGACATCGTGGCTCACCGACGCCTGGAACGCCTGCATGAGCGTGTCCCGATCGGAGAACACGCTGAAGTAGCGGTCGTGCTGATCGTGCACGAACGCGCGCAGAGTCGGGTCCTTCGTCTTGACCATCGCGAGGCTCATGACCCTGACGATCAGCGGATTGCGCAGCAGCGCGAAGCCGGCCTTCGCGGGCAACGCCGACGCTGCCCAGTAATAGAACACCGCCAGTCTCGTCAGCACGCCGCGGGGTCCCTGCAGCGCCGGCGCGGCGATGGGGTTCACGAGGATGACGCGCGACGCCGACATGCCCGACGCCATCGCCGCGCTGACGACGATCGAGCCGAACGAGTGCCCCAGGATCACGGGACGCTCGGCGAACTCGAGCCGCGCCACGAACGACTGCAGCCACGACGCATACGCCTCGATAGTGTGCTCGCCGATCGGGAACGGGCCCGACTCGCCGAAGCCGGGAAGATCGGGGCTGATAATTCGATAGCCGGCCAGCTGGGCGACGACGGGTTCGAGCCCGTGGTGATCGCCGCGAAAACCGTGCACGAGGATGATCGTGCCGCTCTCGCCATCCCACTCGTCGACGTACTCCCAATAGCGTGTCGGGGCGCCGTTCACGGTGATCTCGGACGAGACGACGGTGAAACGGCCGAGCTGTTCGGCATAGGGAGAGGTGGCAGACATCCGCGCCAGTTTACGACGCCTTCCCGAGGATGCGTCGGCCCACGCTCGGGCGGAGCGCCACTCCGGCCCAAACCGGGCCCGAAACGCGCCCCCGCTGCCCGTGACCACCGCGCCTCTGGACATAGACTCGGACAGACCCGAACCACCGGGGTGACCCGCCCCGCCAACGCATCCAGCTTCTCTCCGATTGGATCCTCGTGACCTTCACCGCGCCCATCCAGCTGCCCGGCCTGCAACGAGACCCGCTCTGGTATCGCCGGGCCGTCTTCTACGAGGTCATGGTGCGGTCGTTCGTCGACTCGAACGGCGACGGCTCGGGCGACCTCGGCGGCCTCTCGTCGAAGCTCGACTACCTGCAGTGGCTCGGCATCGACGCGCTGTGGCTGCCGCCCTTCTTCACGTCTCCCCTGCGCGACGGTGGCTACGACGTGGCCGACTACTACTCGATCCTGCCCGAGTTCGGCACGCTCGACGAGTTCCGCGACCTCGTCACCAAGGCACACGAGCGCAACATGCGCATCATCATCGACATGCCCATGAACCACACGTCCGACCAGCACGACTGGTTCCAGCAGTCGCGGTCCGACCCCGACGGGCCCTACGGCGACTTCTATGTGTGGAGCGATACGGATGAGAAGTGGGAAGACATCCGCATCATCTTCACCGACACCGAAGACTCGAACTGGGCATTCGACCCCGAGCGCCGGCAGTTCTACTTCCACCGCTTCTTCTCGCACCAGCCCGACCTGAACTTCCGCAACCCGGCCGTGCACGACGCCATGTTCGACGCCGTACGGTTCTGGCTCGACCTGGGCGTCGACGGGTTCCGGCTCGACGCCATCCCCTACCTCTACGAGTCCGACGAGGGCAACGGCGAGGGCGAACCCGAGACGCACGAGTTCATCAAGAAGCTGCGCGCCATGGTCGACCTCGAATACCCGGGCCGCATCATGATCGCCGAGGCCAACCAGTGGCCGCGCGAGGTGGCCGCGTTCTTCGGCACCGACGAAGAGCCCGAATGCCACATGGCCTTCGACTTCCCCGTCATGCCGCGCATCTTCTACTCGCTGCGGTCACAGCAGGCCGAGGAGCTCGTGCGCGTGCTGGGTGAGACCACCGACGTGCCGTCGTGGGCTGGCTGGGGCGTGTTCCTGCGCAACCACGACGAGCTGACGCTCGAGATGGTGTCCGAGGACTACCGGCAGGCCATGTATGGCTGGTACGCCTACGACCCGCGCATGCGCGCCAACGTCGGCATCCGTCGTCGCCTCGCTCCCCTGGTGGACAACTCTCGAGCCGAGCTCGAACTCGCGCACGCCCTCCTGTTCTCCCTCCCCGGCGCGCCGTTCCTCTATTACGGCGACGAGATCGGCATGGGCGACAACATCTGGCTGCCCGACCGCGACTCGTCGCGCACGCCCATGCAGTGGACACCCGACCGCAACGCCGGGTTCTCGGCCGCCGACCCCGGCAAGCTGTTCCTGCCCGTCGTGCAGTCGCTCGTCTACAACTACGCGCTCGTCAACGTCGAGTCCCAGCTGGCCCAGTCGCGGTCGCTGCTGCACTGGATCCGCAACGTCATCCACATCCGCAAGGGGCACCCGGCCTTCGCGCTCGGCAAGATCAAGGTGCTAAAGACCGACCACGAGTCGGTGCTCGCGTTCATCCGCAGCTATGAGGGCTCCGGCACGCACTTCGGCGACCAGCCCGAAGACGTGCTGTGTGTCTTCAGCTTCTCGCACCACCCCGTCTCGGTGAAGATCGACGCGAGCGACCTGCAGAACGCGCGCCTCTACGACCTCTTCGGTGGCAACGAGTTCCCGCGCGTCGACGAGAACGGGCAGCTCACGCTGACCATCGGCACGCAGAGCTTCTACTGGCTGCACGTCGGCTACACCACCTACGTCTGAGTAGTCTCCAGGCGGTGCAGTCTCAAGGCGGCGCGGTCTCGGGGCGGGGCCGTCTCGGGTGCCGGCGGTTGCGGCAGTCGGCGTCTCGGATGTCTGCGGCGAGTGCTCCTCCCCGCTGTCGGTGGTCGAACGTAAGGTGAGAAACGTGAATGCAGAAGAGATACATCCCTGGGCCCACCGACTCGGCGTCTTCGACCTCGAGACCACGGGCATCGATGTGCGCACGTCGCGCATCGTCAGCGCACACGTCGGCCTGATCGACGCCGACGGCGAGGTCGTGCGCCGCACCGACTGGCTGGCCGACCCCGGCATCGAGATCCCGGCGCAGGCCTCGGCCGTTCACGGCATCAGCACCGAGCGGGCCCGCGCCGAGGGTCGCGACGCCGCCGTCGTGGTCGCCGAGATCCTCGCCGAGCTCAAGGCGCTCATCGCCGCCGGCATCCCCATCGTCATCTACAACGCGCCCTATGATTTGAGCCTGCTGCACCACGAGGCCGAGCGCTACGGCCTCGAGCCGCTGCACGAGCCGGCCCCCGTCATCGACCCGCTCGTCATCGACAAGGCCGTCGACCGCTACCGCAAGGGCAAGCGCACGCTCGAGGCCGCGGCCGCCCACTACGGCGTCGAGCTGACCGACGCGCACGACGCCGGTGCCGACGCCATCGCCGCGGGCCGCGTCGCCCAGGCGCTCGCGCGCGCCCACGGCGAGAAGCTCCTGTTCGAGGCTATCGAGCTGCACAAGCTGCAGGTCGGCTGGTGCGAAGACCAGGCGGCAAGCTTCCAGGACTACATGCGCCGCACGCGCGACCCCGACTTCACCACGAGTGGTGCCTGGCCGATTCGCTAACGCCGATTCCCTGGCGCCGATTCGCTGACGCCTCAGGGCTTGCGCGTCACGGGCTGGCGCGACGCTGGCTAACGCGTCACCTTTGCCTGTCGCGGGCGGGTGCCGAAAAGGGCTGGACGATTTCCGAGTCGTTCAGCCCTTCGTCGTATGCCCAGCTTGGCGCCTCACTCATCGACCGTCCGCGGGTACGACACAGGGCCGTGCAACCTGACGGTTGCACGGCCCTGTGGAGCGATTCTGTGTCGAGCCTCGCGTGAGCGAAGCCCGAATCAGAGGGAACGGCCTATTTGCCGAAGCCCTTGAAGCGCTGGTTGAACTTCTCGACGCGGCCGGCCGAGTCCATGATGCGCTGCTTACCCGTGTAGAACGGGTGCGACTCGGACGAGATCTCGACGTCGATGACGGGGTACTCGACGCCGTCGAGCTCGATGGTCTTGTTCGACGAGACGGTGGAACGGGTGAGGAAGGTCGCACCCGAAGCGAGGTCGCGGAAAACGACCGGTGCGTACGTGGGGTGGGTGTCAGTCTTCATGAGGTTCCTTGCGATCGTTGTCTGTGTGGTGGCACTAAAAGAATCTGGCGCAGACGCCAGCTACCTACTTTATCAGATGGTTGGCCGTGTGCGTGAGCGTTGCCGCGAGGCGTGTCGCGCGCGGTGAACGCTACTCGGCGCGGGCGTTGAAGCGGCCGTTGTGCTCCTCGAGCACAATCGACAGGCCGAAGGCATTCGTGAGATTCTCGGAGGTCAAGGTCTCGGCAAGCGTTCCCTGGGCGACGATGCCACCGTTGCCGAGCAGCAGCGCATGCGTGAAGCCGATGGGGATCTCCTCGACGTGGTGCGTGACCATGACGATGGCGGGAGCCTCTTCGGAGCGGGCGTAGCCGCCCAGCAGCGCGACGAGCTCTTCGCGCGAACCGAGGTCGAGGCTGGCGGCCGGCTCGTCGAGCAACAACAGCTCGGGGTCGGTCATCACGGCGCGGGCGATGAGGACGCGCTTCTGCTCGCCGTCGCTCAGCGTGCCGAAGGTGCGGTCGGCCAGGCCCTCGAGCCGCCACTCGGACAGCACGCGGTGGGCGCGTCGCTCGTCGATCTGCTCGTAGTCTTCCGTCCACCGGCCGGTGACCGAGTAGGCGGCCGTCATGACGACGTTGAGAACCGTCTCATCGTTCGGCACGCGCCGGGCCATCGCGGTCGACGCGAAGCCGATGCGCGGGCGCAGCTCGAAGACGTCGATGCCGCCGAGACGCGAGCCGAGCAGGTCGACCTGCCCGCGCGACGGGTGGATGAAGCTCGAGGCCAGCTGCAGCAGTGTGGTCTTGCCGGCGCCGTTCGGGCCGAGGATCACCCAACGTTCGTTCTCCTCCACCGACCAGGTGATGGAGTCAAGAATGGGGCTTCCGCCACGGTTTACGGATACATCGGTGAATTGAACAACGCTCGCCATGGGTCCAGCCTATCGGCCGGTGGCGAGCCCGGAGTGCCGTTTATGCACTCCGAACCCGCCGAATCTCAGTCCGCGGCGATCGAACGGTACAGCGCCTCGGTTTGATCGGCGATACGTTGCCAGCTGAACTCGGTTTCGGCACGCTCGCGGCCGGCGCGGCCCATCTCGCGGGCACGTTCCGGATCGCTCACGACCTCGATCAGGGCGTCCGCGAGGTCGCGTACGAACTTCTCGGGGTCGGTCGGCGTGCCCGTGCCATCCGTGGCCTGGTCGATGGGCACGATGCGGCCCGTCACACCGTCGACCACGACCTCGGGGATGCCGCCGGTTCCCGTTCCGACGACGGCCGCGCCGCACGCCATGGCCTCGAGGTTGACGATTCCGAGCGGTTCGTAAACCGACGGGCAAACGAACGTGGTGGCCGCGGTGAGGATGCTGGAAAGCTCGCGGCGTGCCAGCATCCGGTCGATCCAGATGACGCCCTCGCGCTCCTGCTGCAGCTGACGCACGCCCTCTTGCACCTCGGCGAGGATCTCGGGGGTGTCGGGGGCTCCGGCGCACAGCACGACCTGCACCTCGGCGGGCAAGAACCGCAGCGCCTTCAGCAGGTAAGGCAGACCCTTCTGGCGGGTGATGCGGCCCACGAATACCACGGACGGTTTCTGAGGGTCAACCCCTAAAGATCGCACCAACTCGTCATCGTGCACCGGCGCCCACGCGTCGATGTCGATTCCGTTGTAGATCGTGACGACCTTCTCGGGGTCGATCGAGGGATAGCTGCGCAGGATGTCGGCGCGCATACCGTTCGACACGGCGACCACGCGGTCGGCCGCCTCGAACGCGGTCTTCTCGATCCAGCTCGAAACGCGGTAGCCGCCGCCGAGCTGCTCGGCCTTCCACGGACGCAGGGGTTCGAGCGAGTGCGCGGTCACCACATGAGGGATGCCGTGCAGCAGTTTTGCGATGTGACCAGCGGCGTTTGCATACCAGGTGTGCGAGTGCACGACGTCGGCGCCCGCGGCATCCGCCACCATCTCGAGGTCGGTGCCGAGCGTGCCGATGGCGCCGTTCGCCCCGGCGAGGCCCTCGGGCAGCGCATAGGCGGTCGTGTGCTCCTCGGAACGCGGCGCGCCGAAGCAGCGCACTTCCACATCGATGGACCGACGGAGAGCGGAGACCAGCTCCGCCACGTGCACACCGGCACCGCCATAGATCTCGGGGGGATATTCCTTCGTCAACACATCGACTCGCATGTCGAGAACGCTAGTACACCCCTGAGGTTGGCTCTAGTGTGGGGGAATGGTTGCATCGAAGAAGATCTTTGGCATCGTCTTGGCCGGTGGCGAAGGCAAGCGTCTTATGCCCCTCACGGCCGACCGGGCAAAACCGGCGGTTCCGTTCGGTGGTCAGTACCGGTTGATCGACTTCGCGCTCAGCAACCTGATCAACTCGGGTCTCACGCAGATCGTCGTGCTCACGCAGTACAAGTCGCATTCGCTCGACCGTCACGTGTCGCAGACCTGGCGTCTGTCGGGGCTTCTCGACTCCTACGTGGCCTCGGTGCCCGCCCAGCAGCGGCTCGGCAAGCGATGGTTCTCCGGCTCGGCCGACGCCATCCTTCAGTCGCTCAACCTGTTGCGTGACGAGAAGCCCGACATCGTGGTCGTGGTCGGCGCCGACCACGTCTACCGCATGGACTTCACCCAGATGATCGAGGCGCACATCGCGTCGGGTCTCGGGGCGACGGTCGCGGCCATCCGTCAGCCCATCGAGCTGAGCGACCAGTTCGGCGTCATCGACGTCGACCAGAACGACCCCACGCGTGTCGAGCGCTTCCTCGAGAAGCCCATCGACGCCCCCGGCCTGCCCGATGCGCCGCACGAGGTGCTCGCGTCCATGGGCAACTACGTCTTCAACGCCGATGCCTTGATCGATGCGGTCACGCGCGATGGCGAACGCACCGATTCGAACCACGACATGGGTGGCGACATCATCCCCGATTTCGTGAACCGCGAGGATGCCGGTGTTTACGACCTGCGCCGCAACGACGTTCCCGGGTCGACCGATCGCGACCGCTACTACTGGCGCGACGTGGGAACGATCGACTCGTTCTTCGAGGCCCACCAGGACCTCATCTCGACGCTCCCGATCTTCAACCTCTACAACCGCGAGTGGCCCATCTTCTCGCAGCAGCTGAACTCGCCGCCCGCCAAGTTCGTGCGCGACGCCAAGGGCAACCTCGGCACCGTGATCGACTCGATCGTCTCGTTGGGTTCGCTCATCTCGGGCGCGCACATCGAGCGCAGCGTGCTCGGCCCGTGGGCTCAGCTCGAATCGGGTGCGCGCGTCGTCGACTCGGTCGTGTTCGACCGTGTGCAGATCGGCCCGGATGCCGTCGTGCAGCGCGCCATCCTCGACAAGAACGTGCTCGTGCGGCCCGGCGCCCAGATCGGCGTGGATCACGATCGCGACCGTGCGCGTGGCTTCACCGTCACCGATTCCGGTCTCACCGTGGTCGGCAAGGGCGTGTGCGTCGAGCCATGACGCCCACGGATGCCGCGACCGCTCCCCCGCGCGGCCGCTTCCTCGTCGTGCTCGACGCCGACTCGACTCTGCTACAGAACGAGGCCATCGAGCTGCTGGCCGCCGAGGCCGGGTCGCTCGACGAGGTCGAACGCATCACGACGCAGGCCATGCGCGGCGAACTCGACTTCGCGGCCAGCCTGCGCGCGCGGGTGTCGACGCTGCGTGGCCTCGACAGCTCGGCGCTCGACCGGGCGCGCGCACAGATCGCCCCGACATCCGGCGCTCGAGAGCTCGTCGACGCCGTTCACGCGGCAGACGGCCTAATCGGGGTCGTCTCGGGCGGTTTCCACGAGCTGCTGGATGCGACGGCCGACCGTCTCGGACTCGATTTCTGCCTGGCCAACCGCCTGGCGGTAGCCGACGGTCGCCTCACGGGCGAGGTCGACGGCCCCATCGTCACGGCCACCACGAAGGCCGAGTCGCTCACGGGCTGGGCGACGGCATCCGATATCCCGCTTCACCGCACGCTTGCCGCCGGCGACGGAGCAAATGATCTCGAGATGATGGCGGTCGCCGGCATCGGGGTCGCATTCAATGCCAAGCCGGTCGTGCGTGAGCGTGCTGACGTCGTGGCGCAGGAGGTCGACCTCCGCGCCCTGCTGCCACTCCTCGGCATCCCGCGCGGTTCTGTCTAGACCTACTCATGCTGGCGCCGAACGGTGGTGCCGCACGCTGAGACGCACGTTCGTCGGCGGCCCTGCCCGCCGAACCCACAGCAATCCGCGCCCTGCCCGCCGAACCCACAGCAGTCGGCGCTCTGCCCGCCGAGGCGCACGTCAGTCCGCGACCCCACCCGCTGGGGCACACCACACCCGCCTCTCCGGGGGCTCGGCTGTCCTCGGCAGACGAGGAATGTTCTTCGGTCTAGTGGCCCATTCCGAGGCCACCGTCGACGGGGATGACCGCGCCCGAAATGTAGGCGGCGTCGTCGCTGGCGATCCAGGCAACGACCTTGGCGACCTCGTTGGCCGTGGCGAAACGACCGGCGGGGATGCTCTTCTTGTAGTCGGCCTGCGTGGCCTCGGGCAGCTCGGCCGTCATGTCGGTCTCGATGAAACCGGGGGCGACGACGTTCGCGGTGATGCCTCGGCCGCCCAGCTCGCGCGTGATCGAGCGCGCCATGCCGACGAGCCCGCTCTTCGAGGCCGCGTAATTGACCTGACCGGCCGAGCCGTAGAGGCCGACGACGCTCGAGATCAGCACGATGCGACCGTACTTCGCCTTCAGCATGCCCTTCGAGGCGCGCTTGACGAGGCGGAACGAGCCGCCCAGGTTGGTGTCGACGACGTCGTCGAAATCGTCGGCAGTCATGCGCATGAGGAGGGTGTCTTTGGTGATGCCGGCGTTGGCCACGACGACCTCGACCGCGCCGAGCTCGGCCTCGACCTCAGCGAACGCGGCGTCGACGGATGCCTGATCGGTCACGTCGGCGCGAACGGTCATGCTGCCGGCGGGGCCCTCGCCCGAACGGGCCGTCACGGCCACGCGGTGCCCCTGGGCGATGAACTCTTCCGCGATGGCATAGCCGATGCCGCGGTTGCCGCCCGAGATGAGTACCGTTCGTGCCGTTGCCATCAGATCATTCCTCCGTATTGCCTTCAGGTCCGCCTCTCCGCGGATAATCCGTACCAGCTTAGGCGAGGGGAAGACGTAGGCTTGACCCATATGAAAACGCAGGCCATCACGTCTCTGCCGCCGTCGCCGGAAGACGACCGACGCAGCAGAATGATCAAGTACACGGTTGCCATGAGCATCCGCGTCGTTTGTGTCGTGCTCCTCGTTTTCGTGCGCGGCTGGGCCATGTGGATCATCGCCGCCGGCGCCATCATCCTTCCCTACATCGCCGTGGTGTTGGCCAACGTGGGCAACACTCCCCCGCAGCCCGACGTCGAGCGCCCGGGTGCCATCGTGCCCGTGGGCCGTCCGGCCCGTTTCGCCGACGAGCCTCGCGGTGAGCGTGAGCGCCAGTCCGACGACGGGAGCGATCGCGCGGATGACGCAAGCCACGCTTCCGGGAATGGCGCCGGCGAGTCGCGCACAGGCGCCGACGAGCGTACTGGTCGCAACGGAGCTGCTCACACTGACCGTGCCCGTAACGGTGACGGCCCAGGTCGCGACGACACTGGTCACGACCGCCCCGCGCCCTGGGCCGAACGGCCCGCCTCATGAGCCTGTTCGACCTCGGGAACGATCCAGACATCGCGCAGTGTTCCCGAGCCGGATGCCGAGCTGCCGCCTCCGCTCGAGTCGAATGGCGCAACCCCAAGATCCACACCCCCGATCGCGTGAAGGTCTGGCTGGCGTGCGATGAGCACGTCGACTACCTGCGCGACTTCCTGGCGGCGCGCGAGTTCCCCGTTCAGGTCGTGGCCTTCGAGAGGACCGCCGAATGACGTCCCCCGATCAGCGGCCCACCCGCTCGGCCTCCCCCGCTCCGTCAGCCTCAGCCCGCGGCCCCGTTCCCGCCGGCCCCGGCTGGTCGTTCGCCTTCTCGAAGCGTTGGGCCGGGTATCTCGCCCTCGTCATCGTTTTCGCTCTCGTCTGCTGCGCGCTCGGCGCCTGGCAGCTGGCCCGTCGTGCCGAGGCCCGCGTCGAGATCGATCGCGTCGCCGCCAATTTCGACCACACGCCGGTGCCTATCGATCAGGCCCTGCCCACGCTCGGCGCCTTCGACGAGGACGACAAGTGGTTGCCCGTGAGCGTCACCGGAACCTACCTCGCCGACGAGCAGGTGCTCGTGCGCAACCGTCCGCTCAACGGCAACCCCGGCTTCGAGGTCATCACGCCCCTCGAGCTGGCGAACGGCGACATCTTCATCGTCGACCGCGGCTGGCTCCCCACGGGCAGCGGCCAGGACTCCCCCGACAACATCCCGGCTCCCCCGGCGGGCGAGGTCACCGTCTCGGCGCGTCTCAAGGCCGGCGAGCCCACGCTGCCGGGTCGCGGCGCCCCCGAGGGCCAGATCGCTACGATCCAACTGGATGACCTGCAGAAGACGCTCGATGAGCCCACCTACACGGGTGCCTATGGTCTACTGGCGAGCGAATCTCCGGCCCCCGCCGAGGCCGCCCCCGTCGGTGTCACCCGTCCGACGCCCGACGAGGGCCCGCACCTGTCGTACTCGTTCCAGTGGTTCGTCTTCGCCATCCTCGGCTTCATCGGCTTCGGCTGGGCCGTGCGGCAGGAGTACCGCAACCTCAACGCCGACGACCCGGAGGAGCGCATCCGCGCCGACGAGCGTGCCCGCAAGAAGGCCATCGCCCAGGCGGAGTCGGACAACGAGGTCGAGGACGCCATCCTCGGTTCGGGTCGCTGATCTCGCGTCTCCCGCGCCCGCTGCGACCGGCTACCTGCGGGCTGTGAGCTACAGTCTGCGATATGCGAATGGCCCTCGTCGAGGCCGCTCATCCGTTTCCACCAACGATGAAGGGGCTGACTGCGCGATGCAGCCAACCCCATCAGTCCGTTCGTCGGTGCCGGTGCGGAGACCGGCCGAACCTACGCCAACGAGATCAGGTCGGCGTAATCCTTGTTCCAGTGGTCTTCGACGCCATCGGGCAGGATCAACACGCGCTCGGGGTTGAGCGCCTCGACGGCACCCTCGTCGTGGCTCACGAGCACGACGGCGCCCTCGTAGTGCGCCAGGGCGTCGAGGATCTCCTCGCGGCTGGCCGGGTCGAGGTTGTTCGTCGGCTCATCGAGCAGCAACACGTTGGCGGCCGAGACGACGAGCATGGCGAGGGCCAGACGCGTCTTCTCTCCACCGGAGAGCACGCCCGCGGGCTTGTGTGCGTCGTCACCCGTGAAGAGGAACGAGCCCAGCACCTTGCGTGCCTCGGTCTCGGTGATGTGCGGCGACGACGACACCATGTTCTCGAGCACCGAACGCTTCACGTCGATGGTCTCGTGTTCCTGGGCGTAGTAGCCGATGCGCAGGCCGTGCCCGGGCTCGATCTGGCCCGTGTCGGGCTTGTCGACGCCCGCGAGCATGCGCAGCAGCGTGGTCTTGCCGGCACCGTTGAAGCCCAGGATGACGACCTTCGAGCCCCGGTCGATCGCGAGGTCGACGGCCGTGAAGATCTCGAGCGAGCCGTAGCTCTTCGACAGGTCGCTCGCCATGAGGGGCGTGCGGCCACACGGTGCGGGTGCGGGGAAGCGCAGCTTTGCCACGCGGTCGACCGCGCGCACCTCGTCGAGCCCCGACAGCATGCGCTCGGCGCGCGCGACCATCTGGTGCGCCGATGCCGCCTTGGATGCCTTGGCCCCGAACTTCGCGGCCTGCATCTGCAGCGCGGTCGCCTTCTTTTCGACGTTGACGCGCTCTTTCTTGCGGCGCTCCTCGTCGGCGGCGCGCTGCCGCTGATAGTTCTTCCAGTTCATGTTGTAGACGTCGATCACCATGCGGTTGGCGTCGAGGTAGAACACGCGGTTCACCGTCTCGCCCACGAGCTCGACATCGTGGCTGATCATGACTACGCCACCCTGGTAGTTCTTGATGAACTCGCGCAGCCATACGACGGAATCGGCGTCGAGGTGGTTGGTAGGCTCGTCGAGCAGCATGGTCTCGGCACCGGAGAAGAGGATGCGCGCGAGCTCGATGCGGCGGCGCTGACCGCCGGAGAGCGTGCGCAGCGGCTGGTCGAGGATGCGGTCGGGCAGGCTCAGGTTCGACGCGATCGACGCGGCCTCGGCTTCGGCGGCATAGCCCCCGAGCGCGAGGAAGCGGTCTTCGATGGCACCGTAGCGTTTCATGGCCGCGTCGCTGACGGCGGCGTCGGGCGACGCCATCTCCTCCATCGCCTTGCTCATCTGCAAGACGGCCTGGCCGAGGCCACGGGCGTCGAGGATGCGCGTGCGGGCGAGGTCGTCGGGGTTGCCCGAGCGGGGGTCCTGCGGCAGATAGCCGATCTCGCCCGTGTATTCGATTTTGCCGGCCGTCGGGGGCAGCTCGCCCGCGAGGGTTTTGGTGAGCGTGGTCTTGCCGGCGCCGTTGCGACCGACGAGCCCGATCTTCTCGCCGGCGGAAACGCGGAAGTTGACGTCTTCCATGAGGACGCGTGCGCCGACACGAATCTCGAGGTCGTGCACACTCAGCACAGGCAAAGTCCTATTCTTTGGTGACGTTCATACAACGTCGTTCAGGGGGGTCAGCCCTCTAGTATAAATCCTGGGCCGACGGTTCGATAATCGTCCGGCCAGATCCCCCACCGATCTTCATCAAGGAGACCCATGACCAGTGTGACATTCGACCGGGCACGCCCCACGCTCGCCGACGCGCTCGTGCAGAATCGCAGCCTCGCCACCGATGCGGCCCTCGTGGTCGCCGGCACCGCTGTCGTCGCGGGCCTCGCCCAGGTGAGCATCCCGCTCTGGCCCGTTCCGATCACCGGCCAGACCCTCGCGGTCATCCTCGTCGGCGCGTCGCTCGGTGCCCGCCGCGGCTTCGCATCGCTCGCGCTCTACCTCGTGCTGGGTGTCGCCGGTCTCCCGATCTTCGCCGAGTTCACGGGTGGCCCGCTCAGCGTGCTCAAGCCGAGCTTCGGTTTCATCATCGGCATGGTCTTCACGGCCGGTCTGGTCGGATGGCTGGCCGAACGCAACTGGGACAAGAAGTTCTGGCTCGCCTTCCTGGGCTTCATCCTCGCCAGCATCGTCCCGTTCCTGTTCGGCGTGCCCTACATGGCCATCGTGCTCGGCAACCTCGGCATCGACAACTCGCTCGCCAACGTCCTGGCGCTCGGCGTGTTCCCGTTCATCGTCGGCGGAATCGTCAAGGCTGCCATCGCCGCGGGCCTGCTGCCCCTCGCCTGGAAGGGCGTCCGTTCGATCGACGCCCGCAAGGACGGCTCAGCGAACTAGCCCCGCGCGAGCCGAGGCTCGCAGCAACGAGAAAGGCGCGCTCCCCGCGGGGAGCGCGCCTTTTCGTGTATCTCGCTGCCTGAGCCTGAGCCTGAGCCTGAGCCTGAGCCTGAGGGCGGTGCCGTGCCTAGATCGAGAAGCCCAGCGCGCGCATCATGTCCCGACCATCGTCGGTGATGCGCTCGGGGCCCCACGGCGGCATCCACACCCAGTTGATGCGGAACGCGTCCACGACGCCATCCAGCGCCTGAGCGGTCTGCTCTTCGAGCACGTCGGTCAGTGGGCAGCCGGCCGAGGTCAGCGTCATGTGAATGATGAGGGCGTCGTTCTCGTCATCCCAACCGAGGTCGTAGATGAGGCCGAGGTCGACGACGTTCACGCCGAGCTCGGGGTCCATGACGTCCTTCAGGGCCTCTTCGACCTCGTCGAACTTCTGCGGTGCCAGTGTGGTAACCATGTCGTTATCCTAAGCAGTCGCTTCGGCCGTGAGGAAGCGGTCATAGCCTTCTTCTTCCAAACGGTCAGCAAGCTCGGGGCCGCCCTCTTCGGCGACCTTTCCGGCGACGAACACGTGCACGAAGTCGGGCTTGATGTACCGCAGGATGCGCGTGTAGTGCGTGATGAGGAGAACGCCGAGGCCGGTGTTCTCCTTGGCGCGGTTGACGCCCTCGGAGACGATCTTGAGCGCGTCGACGTCGAGGCCGGAGTCGGTCTCGTCGAGCACGGCGAAGTTCGGCTTGAGCAGTTCGAGCTGCAGGATCTCGTGGCGCTTCTTCTCGCCACCCGAGAATCCTTCGTTGACGTTGCGCTCGGCGAACGCGGCGTCCATGCGCAGGTCGGTCATCGACTTCTTGACGTCTTTGATCCAGTGGCGGATGGAGGGTGCCTCACCGTCGATGGCCGTCTTGGCCGTGCGCAGGAAGTTCGTGACGGTCACGCCGGGGATCTCGACCGGGTACTGCATGGCGAGGAACAGGCCGGCGCGGGCGCGCTCGTCGACGCTCATGGCGAGCACGTCTTCGCCGTCGAGCGTGATGCTGCCGGAGTCGACCGTGTACTTGGGGTGACCGGCGATCGTGTAGGCCAGCGTGGACTTGCCCGAGCCGTTGGGGCCCATGATGGCGTGCGTCTCACCCGTGCGGATCGTCAGGTCGACGCCCTTGAGGATGGGCTTCGTGCCCTGTTCGGTTTCGACGCTGACGTGCAGGTCGCGGATCTCGAGTACAGACATGGATCTAAATCTCTTTCGTTACGGTCGGGTCGATGAAGATGTCGCCGTCGACCACGTCTACGTTGTAGACCGGGACGGGTTCATAGGCGGGCAGCGTGAGCGGCTTGCCCGTGGTGAGCGAGAACTGCGAACCGTGCGCCCAGCATTCGAGCGTGTCGTTCTCGACGAAACCTTCGGAGAGCGAGATGTCTCCGTGCGTGCACGTGTCACCGATGGCGAAGATGTCGCCGGCTGAGTCTTGGACGAGGGCGATCGGATGTCCCTCGACCACCACGCGCTTGGCCTGGTTGGGCGAGAGCTCCGAGACGGAACAGACGCGGGGGGCCATGTTTATTCGCCCCCGGTGATGGCGGTTTTCGCCAGCTCGTCTTCGATCGCCGCCTGCAGCCGCTCTTCGAGCTCGGCGACGCCGATCTTCTGCACGATCTCGGTGAGGAAGCCGCGCACGACGAGGCGGCGAGCCTGGGCCTCGGGGATGCCGCGAGCCTGCAGGTAGAAGAGCTGCTCGTCGTCGAAGCGGCCGGTCGCGCTGGCGTGGCCGGCTCCCTGGATGTCGCCGGTCTCGATCTCGAGGTTCGGCACGGAGTCGGCGCGCGTTCCGTCGGTCAGGACGAGGTTACGGTTCTGCTCGTAGCTGTCGGTGCCGGGGGCGCTCTGCTGGATGAGCACGTCGCCGATCCAGACCGTGCGGGCGCTGGCGCCCTGCAGGGCACCCTTGTAGTTCACCCGGCTGCGCGTGTTGGGCGCGTCGTGGTTGACGTAGACCTGCTGCTCGAGGTGCTGCCCGGCGTCGGAGAAGTAGAGGCCGAGGGCCTCGACGTCGGCGCCCTGGGAGGCGAGGTGCGTCGTCGGGTTGACGCGCACGACCTTGCCACCGAGCGTCACGACGACGTGCTTGAGCTTGGCGTCGCGGCCGATCTTGGCGAAGTGCGATGCCAGGTGCAGGGCGTCGTCGTTCCACTGCTGCACCGTGACGACGGTCAGCGAGGCGCTGTCGCCCACGATGATCTCGACGTTTTCGGAGAGCTGGGCGTCGCCGTCGTTCTGCAAGATGACGAGACCCTGGCTGAACGGCTTGGCCTCGATGACGGTGTGCGCAGCTCGCGCGGCGGTTCCGAGCGCGGAGCGCGCCACGGTGACCGACGCAGCTTCTTCGCCCGACACCGTGATGGCGAGGGCCTTATCGAACGAGCTCCACGCGTTGGCCGAGGCACGCTCTTCGGGGATGCCGGCCGTGCCGATGCGGGCGTCGGTGCGCTCGACCCAGGTGATGTCGATGCCGGAGCCCGGCTCGGCCTGGAACTCGTAGCCCGAGCCATCCAGGTCGCCCTCGATGAGAGAGGACACGGTGGCTACGGGCGTGAGCTTCCACACGGCTTCGCGGCCCGTGACGGTCGGGAAGTCGAGGACGTTCGTCGAGGCGAATCGCGCCGAGCGGGTCTGCACGGGAACGTAGCCGCCATCAGAGTGCGCCTTGAATCCGTGCTGACCCGACTCGTCGAGACGAGTCGTTGTTGCTTCTGGTGCTTGGGTCGACATTTAACCGACGGATCCTTCCATGCCCATTTCAATGAGCTTGTTGAGTTCGAGCGCGTACTCCATCGGCAGTTCGCGGGCGATGGGCTCGATGAAGCCACGCACGATCATGGCCATGGCCTCGTCTTCGGGCATGCCGCGCGACATCAGGTAGAAGAGCTGCTCTTCGCTGACCTTCGAGACGGTGGCCTCGTGGCCGAGCTGCACGTCGTCGACACGGATGTCGATCGCGGGGTAGGTGTCGCTGCGCGAGATGGTGTCGACGAGCAGGGCGTCGCAGCGCACGGTGTTGGCCGAGTGGTGCGCGGCTGCATCGACGCGGACCTCGCCGCGGTAACCGGCACGACCGCCGCCACGGGCGATCGACTTCGAGACGATCGACGACTGCGTGTAGGGAGCCATGTGGATCATCTTGGCGCCGGCGTCTTGGTGCTGTCCGGGGCCCGCGAAGGCCACGGAGAGCGTCTCGCCCTTGGCGTGCTCGCCCATGAGGTAGATGGACGGGTACTTCATGGTGACCTTGGAACCGATGTTGCCGTCGATCCACTCCATGGTCGCGCCCTCGGCGGCCGTGGCGCGCTTGGTGACCAGGTTGTAGACGTTGTTCGACCAGTTCTGGATCGTCGTGTAGCGAACGCGGGCGTTCTTCTTGACGATGATCTCGACCACGGCCGAGTGCAGCGAGTCAGACTTGTAGATGGGAGCCGTGCAGCCCTCGATGTAGTGCACGTAGCTGCCCTCGTCGGCGATGATCAGCGTGCGCTCGAACTGGCCCATGTTCTCGGTGTTGATGCGGAAGTAGGCCTGCAGGGGGATGTCGACGTGCACGCCCGGCGGCACGTAGACGAACGAGCCACCCGACCAGACGGACGTGTTGAGCGCCGCGAACTTGTTGTCACCCGAGGGGATGACGGTGCCGAAGTACTCTTCAAAGATCTCGGGGTGCTCGCGCAATGCCGTGTCGGTGTCTTTGAAGATGACACCCTGCTGCTCGAGGTCTTCGCGGATCTGGTGGTAGACGACCTCGGACTCGTACTGAGCCGCGACGCCACCGACCAGGCGCTGACGCTCGGCCTCGGGGATGCCGAGCTTCTCGTAGGTGTTGCGGATGTCTTCGGGCAGGTCTTCCCAGGTCTGGGCCTGCTTCTCCGTGGAACGGACGAAGTACTTGATGTTGTCGAAGTCGATGTCCGAGAGATCGGCACCCCACGTGGGCATCGGTTTGCGCTCGAACAGCTGAAGCGCCTTGAGGCGTCGCTGGAGCATCCAGTCGGGCTCGTTCTTCAGGCGCGAGATGTCGGCGACGATCTCGGGCGAGATTCCTCGACGGGCGGATGCGCCGGCCGCATCGGAGTCGGACCAGCCGAACTCGTACTGACCCAGAGACTCGAGCTCGGGGCGGTCGATCAAGACATCAGACATAAATACCTCTTTTCCTACCGCTAGAAACAGGATCTCTGTTCACGGCATTCCCGCCGGGCCGAATTGTCACCGCATGATCAGGTCGCCGATCTCTCGGAGGCTGACCGCTCGACGCGCCGCGAGCGACGGAGGAGCGTGCAATGGCCTTCGGTGGCCGACGTACGGGGTTCTTCGAGTTTCCGGTTTCCGCAGGGCTGCCCCAGTGGTGGGCCGCTCGTCGAAACGTGTCGGTGGTCGAGCACATCGGTGCAAGTTGCGATCTCAGGCCGCGAACGTGTCGGCGGCCGCGCGATGCGAACTTACAATTGTGAGTGAACTCGAGCTTTGATGTTCAAACGTTCGGCCTGCCTCTGCAGTGCTTCCGACGTGGAACCTGGGCCAATTCTACAGGGAGAGACGGGTAAAAGGCCCCACTCTCCCAGCTTGTTGTGACGAAATATCTGAGAGAACGGACTGCGTCGATCGTGGAGAACCTGAGAGCGCTGACACGCCGATTCTGGAACTGGCTGCCGAACGGTGTCGACGACCGTCGAGTGCGCGTCCTCGGCTGGACCACGCTCGTCGTCCAGACGGTCATCGTGGGCACGGGCGGGCTCGTGCGGCTCACCGCATCCGGCCTCGGTTGCCCCACGTGGCCCAAGTGCACGACCGGTTCGCTCGTGAACACGCCCGAAATGGGCATCCACGGCGTGATCGAATTCGGCAACCGCCTGCTCACGTTCGTTCTCGTCATCGTCGCCATCGCGGCTTTCCTGGCCGTGATCCGGTTCCGGGCCGAGCGCCGCGACCTGTTCGTGCTGACGCTGCTCATCGGCCTC
Organism: Okibacterium fritillariae; assembly: GCF_900167575.1. Lineage (GTDB taxonomy): Bacteria > Actinomycetota > Actinomycetes > Actinomycetales > Microbacteriaceae > Okibacterium > Okibacterium fritillariae. The sequence goes on along the minus strand of NZ_FUZP01000001.1, from coordinate 1,748,444 downwards.
GGCATCCCCGCGCAGGCCATCATCGGTGGCATCAGCGTTCTCACCAAGCTGAACCCGTATGTCGTGGGCTTCCACTTCGTCGTGTCGGTCGTGCTCGTGGCGCTGTCGACCGCCCTGGTCTACCGCATCTACACGCCCACAGGTCACCGCATCCTCGACGTGCCCCGCTGGTATGCGATCACGGCTCATGTCACGAGCGCCGTCGTGGCCGTGACCATCGTGGTCGGCATCCTGACGACCGGTTCGGGGCCGCACGCCGGTGATGCCGATGCTCCCCGCAACGGGCTCGACTCAGAGTTCCTGCAGCACGTGCACAGCTGGCCGGCCTACGCCACGCTGGCGCTCACGCTCGTGCTCGTGATCGGTGCCTTCGCTTCGCCCTACGTGGGGCTGCGCCGCTGGACCGCGTTGCTGCTCGCCGTCGAGGTCGTGCAGATCATCGTGGGGCTCACACAGGCGCGCCTGGGGCTGCCCGCCATCCTCGTGGGCATCCACATGGTTCTCGCGTGCCTGCTGGCCTCGGCCATGACCGCGGTCGTGCTCAACCTCAAGTCGCCGGCCATCGCCCTCTCCCCCGGCGACGACGTGGCCGACCTGGATGCCGCGGCCCCGACATCCTCGCGCCGCTGACGCGCTGGTCTCGCGCCCACGAAGAAGCCCCTCTCAGCCGGATGACTGGAGGGGCTTCTTCGTGTGCGTGCGGGGAGGTGCGGACCGCGCCTAGTTGAAGGGGAAGAAGAGCAGCAGCGGGTCGATGGCCACTGCCAGGAACAGCAACGTGAGGTAGCTGATCGAACCGTGGAAGACGCGCATGGGCGACACCTTCTCGCCGCGGATGGCCCGGTTGTAGAGGCGGTGGGTCTCGTAGATGAACCAACCGCCGGCCACGAGCGCCGTCGCCGTGTAGATGAGGCCCATGTGTGCGACGGGCGTCAGCAGCAGCGAGCAGGCCACGGTAGCCCACGCGTAGAGGATGACCTGGAGACCGACCTGGGCGCGGCCGCGCACGACGGCGAGCATGGGGACACCGACGGCCTTGTAGTCCTCGCGGTACTTCATCGAGAGGGGCCAGTAGTGCGGCGGGGTCCACAGGAACACGACGCCGAAGAGGATGAACGGTGCCCACGTGAGGTCTCCCGTGACGGCAGCCCATCCGATCAGCACCGGGAAGCAGCCCGCGATGCCGCCCCAGATGATGTTCTGCTGCGTGCGGCGCTTCAGCCACAGCGTGTAGACGAACACGTAGAAGAGGATGGCGGCGACCGACAGCGCGGCGGCGACAAGGTTGGTCGTGAGCGCGAGCCAGACGGTCGACAGCACGCCCAGCGCCCACGCGAAGATGTAGGCCTCCCGCGGGGTGAGCACACCCGTGACGAGCGGACGGTTCTTGGTGCGGTTCATCACCTTGTCGATGTCGCGGTCGATGTAGCAGTTGAATGCTGCAGCCGATCCGGCGCTCATGGCGCCGCCGATGACGGTCGCGACGATCAGCCAGAAATTGGGCAGACCGTTCTGGGCGAGGATCATCACCGGGATGGTGGTGACGAGCAGCAGCTCCATCACCCGGGGTTTCGTCAGGGCGACGTAGCCTTTGAGCTTCGTTCGGAAGTCGATGGGTCTCTGGCCGACCTGGGGCTCTACGGCAACGTCCATTGCTCCTCTAACCGGTGGAAATCTGTTACTGATTCTAGGTCATCCGGCGCGGGGCACAAATTGTAGACCCGTTGCGCCCGGGGCGAAATCACCCGCAACGTTCCCGAAATGTGGCAGGCATCCTCGCTATGCTTGACACGCTCGCCAACCAATACGTGCGCGGCTGCATGCCCGCAAGACGTGTTCGGCTGTGCCGTGCCGTCACTCTGCCAACGATGCCAGCGCGTGCGTGTTATCTCCTCCGGATCGGCCTGGGTTAGGGTCATCCGCAACTCAAGAAGGGTCAATAAGACTGTGGCAGCTCTGCAATGGGATTCCATCGACAACAAGGCGGTCGACACCGTCCGAGTGCTGGCGGCAGACGCCGTCGAGAAGGTGGGCAACGGCCACCCCGGCACCGCGATGAGCCTCGCCCCCGCGGCATACCTTCTCTTCCAGAAGGTCATGAAGCAAGACCCGACCGATACTCACTGGCTCGGGCGTGACCGCTTCATCCTCTCGGTCGGGCACAGCTCCCTGACCCAGTACATCCAGCTCTACCTGGGCGGCTACGGCCTCGAGCTCGACGACCTCAAGGCGCTTCGCACCTGGGGTTCGCTCACGCCGGGCCACCCCGAATACGGTCACACCAAGGGCGTCGAGATCACCACGGGCCCCCTCGGCCAGGGACTCGCTTCCGCCGTCGGTTTCGCTTACGCCGCTCGCTATGAGCGCGGTCTGTTCGACCCCGAGACCCCCGCCGGTGAGAGCCCGTTCGACCACAACATCTACGTCATCGCCGGCGACGGCGACCTGCAGGAAGGCGTCACGAGCGAGGCATCCTCGCTCGCCGGCCACCAGCAGCTCGGCAACCTGATCGCCATCTACGACTCCAACCAGATCTCGATCGAAGACGACACCAACATCGCCTTCACCGAAGACGTCAAGGCTCGCTACGAGGCCTACGGCTGGCACGTGCAGACGGTCGACTGGAAGAAGACCGGCGAATACGTCGAAGACGTGCACGAGCTGCACGACGCCATCGAGGCCGCGAAGGGCGAGACCGACCGTCCGTCGCTCATCGTGCTGCGCACCATCATCGGATGGCCGTCGCCGAAGAAGCAGAACACGGGCAAGATCCACGGCTCCGCCCTCGGCGCCGACGAGCTGCGTGGTGTGAAGGAAGTCCTCGGCTTCGACCCCGAGCAGACCTTCGAGGTGGCCGACGAGGTCATCGAGCGCACCCGTTCGCTGCAGGAGCGCGGCGCAGCCGACCACCAGGAGTGGAACAAGAAGTTCGACGCCTGGGCCGAGAAGAACCCCGAGAAGAAGCAGCTGCTCGACCGTGTGCTCTCGGGTGAACTGCCCGACGGTCTCGTCGAGGCCCTCCCGGTCTTCGAGCCCGGCAAGGATGTCTCGACCCGCGCCGCCTCCGGCAAGGTGCTCAACGCCATCGCGCCGCTCATGCCCGAGCTGTGGGGTGGATCGGCCGACCTCGCCGAGTCGAACAACACCACGATCGAGTCCGGCGCGTCGTTCATCCCGTCCGAGCACTCGACCCACGAGTGGACCGGTAACGAGTACGGCCGCGTGCTGCACTTCGGCATCCGCGAACACGCCATGGGAGCCATCCTCAACGGCATCGTGCTTCACGGCCCGACGCGCGCCTTCGGTGGAACCTTCCTCATCTTCAGCGACTACATGCGCCCCGCGGTCCGCCTCGGCGCGCTCATGAACGTGCCGTCCATCTTCGTGTGGACCCACGACTCGGTCGCCCTCGGTGAAGACGGCCCCACGCACCAGCCGATCGAGCAGATCGCCTCGCTGCGCGCCATCCCCAACCTCGCCGTGGTCCGCCCCGGTGACGCCAACGAGGTCGGCTACGCCTGGCTCGAGATCCTGCGTCGCCAGGAAGGCCCCGCCGGTATCGCCCTCACGCGCCAGAACATCGCCGTGTTCGAGCGTGGCGAAGACGAAGCAACCGGTGACACCTTCGCCTCGGCGAAGCACGTCGCCAAGGGTGCCTACATCCTGGCCGAGGCCCCGAACGGCACGCCCGACGTGATCCTCATCGCCACGGGTTCCGAGCTGCAGCTCGCGGTCCAGGCGCGCGAAGACCTGGCCGCCGAGGGCATCAACGCCCGCGTCGTCTCGGCTCCCGCGCTCGAATGGTTCGCCGAGCAGAGCGACGAATACCGCGAGAAGGTGCTGCCCAAGGCCGTCACCGCCCGCGTGTCGGTCGAAGCCGGGCTGTCGCTCGGCTGGCGCGAGATCGTGGGCGACCGCGGCCGCTCCGTCTCGATCGAGCACTTCGGTGCATCCGCCGACTGGAAGACGCTCTTCCGCGAGTTCGGTATGACCCGCGAAGCCGTCGTCCAGGCCGCCAAAGACTCGCTCGGCGACAACTGATCGCTCCCACGATCAGACCACCGAGCAACAAGGAGAACAGAAGAAAATGACTGAAACCAACACCGCACAGCTGTCCGCCGCCGGCGTCAGCATCTGGCTCGACGACCTGTCGCGCGAGCGCATCAAGTCCGAAGGCCTGCAGAAGCTGATCGCCGAGCGCAACGTCGTCGGCGTGACCACCAACCCCACGATCTTCGCCTCGGCGCTGTCCAAGGGTGAGGCCTACGACGAGCAGGTCCGCGAACTCGCCGCCGCGGGTAAAGACGTGACCGCCGCCGTGTTCGAGATCACCACCGACGACGTGGCCAACGCATCCGACATCTTCCGCCCCGTCTACGACGCCTCCAAGGGCTTCGACGGCCGCGTGTCGATCGAGGTCGAGCCGGGCCTCGCCCACGACGCCGCCGGAACGATCTCCGAGGCCAAGGCACTCTGGGCCAAGGTCGACCGCCCCAACGCCATGATCAAGATCCCCGCGACGATCGAGGGCCTCGAAGCCATCACGGCCGTCATCGCAGAGGGCATCAGCGTCAACGTCACGCTCATATTCTCGCTCGAGCGTTACCGCGAGGTCATCAACGCCTACCTGACCGGTCTCGAGAAGGCCAAGGAGGCCGGCCGCGACCTGTCGACCATCCACTCCGTCGCCTCGTTCTTCGTGTCGCGCGTCGACACCGAGATCGACAAGCGCCTCGACGCCATCGGTTCCGACGAGGCCCTGTCGCTCAAGAGCAAGGCCGGCGTCGCCAACGCGCAGCTCGCCTACGAGGTCTTCGAGCAGAGCTTCGACTCCGAGCGCGCCCAGGTGCTGCTGCAGGCCGGCGCGAACAAGCAGCGCCCCCTGTGGGCCTCGACGGGTGTCAAGAGCCCCGAGCTGCCCGACACGCTCTACGTGACGCAGCTCGTCGCCCCGGGCGTCGTCAACACCATGCCCGAGAAGACGCTCGAGGCCACGTTCGACCACGCCGAGGTCACGGGTGACACCATCACCGGTTCCTACGACGAGGCCAACTCCATCCTCGACCGCCTGTCGGCCGTCGGCGTCTCCTACGACGAGGTCACCGCGCTGCTCGAGAAGGAGGGCGTCGAGAAGTTCATCGTCTCCTGGAACGAGCTGCTCGACACCGTCACCGCCGCTCTGGAGGCCGCCAAGTGAGTTTCAAGATCCATGTGACCGGCGCAGCCGAAGAGGCGGTGCAGAAGGTCGTCCCGACCCTCGTCGACGACCTCGTGGCCTCCGGTATCACGGCTCAGAACCCGAGCCTGTGGGGCGCGGACGCCGAGTCCGAAGCATCCAAGCGCCTCGGCTGGGTCGAAGCGGTCAGCATCTCTCGACCGCTCGTCCCCCAGATCGAAGAGCTGCGTGCAACCCTCACGGCGCGTGGTGTCAACCACATCGTCCTGGGCGGCATGGGCGGCTCCTCGCTGGCCCCCGAGGTCATCACCAAGACGATGGATGTCGAGCTCACCGTGCTCGACTCCACCGCCCCCGGACAGGTGCTGTCCGCCCTGAACGACCGCCTCGAGACCAGCGCCCTCGTGGTGTCCTCGAAGTCCGGTTCGACGGTCGAGACCGACAGCCAGCGCCGTGCCTACGAGTACGCCTTCACCGAGGCCGGCATCGACCCGCGTGAGCGCATCATCGTCGTCACCGACCCGGGCTCGCCGCTCGACGCGTCGGCTCGTGAGGCCGGCTACACGGTCTTCAACGCCGACCCCAACGTCGGCGGCCGTTACTCGGCGCTCACCGCCTTCGGTCTCGTCCCCTCGGGTCTCGCCGGCGTGAACCTCAACGAGCTGCTCGACGAAGCGGAGTCGGCCCTCGTCGACATCGCCATCGACGATGCCCACAACCCGGCGCTCATCCTGGCCGCCGCGATCGCGGGCACCTCGCCCCGCCGCGACAAGCTCGGCATCGTGTCCGACGGAACACACATCGTCGGATTCGCCGACTGGGCCGAACAGCTCATCGCCGAGTCCACGGGCAAGCAGGGCACCGGCATTCTGCCCGTCGTGCTCGAACCCCTGTCGACTGAGATCACGGCGGGCTACCCCGACGTGCAGATCGTTCGCCTCGTCGACGACGCCGACCAGCACCACCTGCTGAAGCACGACCGTCACCACGGAGAAATCCTCGTGTCGGGCACGCTCGGCGCCCAGATGATGGTGTGGGAGTACGCGACCGCGATCGCCGGCCGACTGCTCGGGATCAACCCGTTCGACCAGCCCGACGTCGAGTCGGCCAAGGTCGCGACGCGCGGTCTCCTCGATGCCCGCCCTGAAGCGACGGCCCCGGCCTTCGTCGACGGCGGCATCGAAGTGCGCGGCACCTCGAACGTGGTCGCGGGCGCCTCGAGCGTCTCGGCCGTGGTCGACGCGCTGCTCGCCGAGGTCGGACCCGACGGTTACGTGGCCATCCAGGCCTATGTCAACCGCCTGGCCCTCCCCCAGCTCGACGGCATCCGCGACCTGCTCGCAGCGCGCGCCGGACGCCCCGTGACCTTCGGATGGGGACCTCGGTTCCTGCACTCCACCGGTCAGTACCACAAGGGTGGCCCCGCCGCCGGCGTGTTCCTGCAGATCACCGAGGTCTCGAACGTCGACCTCGAGATTCCGGAACGTCCGTTCACCTTCGGCCAGCTCATCCAGGCTCAGGCCGCCGGTGACGCCAGCGTGCTCGCCGAGCACGGCCGTCCAGTCGTCACCCTCACGCTCACCGATGCGCAGGCGGATGTCGAAAAACTCTTCGAATCCCTGAACGCTTCCGAGCGTTAGGCACACAAGGAGCAGTATGTCCCCGGTGGAAATCACCCCGGAGTTCAACCCGCTGCGGTTGCCCTCCGACCGCCGTCTCAACCGGATTGCCGGGCCCAGCGGCCTGATCATCTTCGGTGTGACCGGCGATCTTTCCCGCAAGAAACTCATGCCGGCGGTCTACGACCTGGCGAACCGGGGGCTCTTGCCCCCCGGTTTCGCCCTGGTCGGGTTCGCTCGGCGTGACTGGGAAGACCAGGACTTCATGGAGGTCGTCCACGACGCCGTGAAGCAGCACGCCCGCACCGAGTACCGCGAAGAGGTCTGGGCGCAGCTCGCCCAGGGCATCCGCTTCGTTCCGGGCGAGTTCGGCGACGAAGAGGCGTTCGAGAAGCTCAAGGAGACCATCCACGAGCTCGACCGCGAGCGGGGCACGATGGGCAACCACGCGTTCTACCTCTCGATTCCGCCCAAGGCGTTCCCGCTGGTGACCGAGCAGCTGCGCCGCTCGGGCCTGGCCGAACCCGCCGAGGGCGAGTGGCGCCGCGTCGTCATCGAAAAGCCCTTCGGTAGCGACCTCAAGACGGCTCGCGAGCTTAACGCCGTCGTCGAGTCGGTCTTCCCGGCCGACTCGGTGTTCCGCATCGACCACTACCTCGGCAAGGAGACGGTCCAGAACATCCTGGCCCTGCGCTTCGCCAACGAGATGTACGAGCCGATTTGGAACGCCAACTACGTCGACCACGTGCAGATCACCATGGCCGAGGACATCGGCGTGGGTGGCCGTGCCGGTTACTACGACGGCATCGGCGCAGCCCGCGATGTCATCCAGAACCACTTGCTGCAGCTTCTCGCGCTGACCGCCATGGAGGAGCCCATCTCCTTCGACGCGGCCGACCTGCGCGCCGAGAAGGAGAAGGTCCTCGCGGCGATTCGTCTGCCCGAAGACCTCTCCACCTCGACCGCCCGCGGCCAGTATGCCGGCGGATGGCAGGGTGGCGAAGAAGTTCTCGGATTCCTGGACGAAGACGGGATGAACCCCGAATCGACTACCGAGACCTACGCAGCCATGCGACTCGACATCAACACGCGTCGCTGGGCCGGCGTGCCCTTCTACCTGCGTGCGGGTAAGCGTCTCGGCCGCCGCGTGACCGAGATCGCCGTGGTCTTCAAGCGTGCGCCGCAGTACCTGTTCGAGAAGAGCCAGACGTCCGAGCTCGGTGAGAACGCACTCGTGATCCGCGTTCAGCCCGACGAGGGCGTCACCATCCGGTTCGGCTCGAAGGTTCCGGGTGCAGCCATGCAGGTGCGCGATGTGACCATGGACTTCGGTTACGGCCACGCGTTCACCGAGGCGAGCCCCGAGGCTTACGAGCGCTTGATCCTCGACGTGCTCCTCGGCGACCCGCCCCTGTTTCCCCGCCACGAAGAGGTCGAACTCTCGTGGAAGATCCTCGACCCGATCGAGGAGTTCTGGGCGAAGCAGGGCGGCAAGCTCGAGCAGTACCAGCCGGGCACCTGGGGCCCCGCCGGTGCCGATGAATTGATGGCCCGCGACGGCCGAACCTGGAGGCGTCCATGATCGTCGATCTTCCCGACACGACCACGAGCAAGATCACCAAGAAGCTCGTCACCATTCGCGACGAGGGCGGCGCCGTCGCCCTCGGACGCGTGCTCACCCTCGTGATCGCGGCCGAGTTCGGCACCGAAGAGGTAGCGATCGAGGCAGCCAACGACGCGTCACGCGAGCACCCCATGCGCGTGATCGTGCTGGCCAAGGAGCCCGAGGAGGCAGCGGGATCGTCCGCGACCGCCACGGCCGCCAAGACGGCTCGCCTCGACGCACAGATCCGAGTCGGCGGCGACGCCGGCGCGAGTGAGGTCATCATCCTGCGGGCCTACGGCGAAGCGGGCAATAACGAGGAGAGCCTGATCACCGGCCTCCTTCTGCCCGACGCGCCCGTCGTGGCCTGGTGGCCGGGCAAGGCTCCCGAAGTGGCTTCCACGTCACCCCTCGGCCGCATTGCCCAGCGCCGCATCACGGATGCCTCGGCTCAGGAGGACCCGCACGAAGCTCTGCTGCACCTGGCGCGCACCTATGCGCCCGGTGACACCGACTTCGCGTGGACGCGTCTGACGCTGTGGCGGGCCCAGCTCGCTGCCGTGCTCGACCAGCCGCCGTACGAGCCCGTGCTCGACGCTCAGGTATCGGGCGCCGCCGACTCGCCGTCGACGGTTCTCCTCGCCGCGTGGTTGAAGCTCCAGCTGAAGGTCGACGTGAAGCACGAGTTGACCTCGCGCGGAGCCGGTTCCTCCGGCATCCATGGCGTGCGTTTGACGCGGGCTTCGGGCGACATCGACCTCGAGCGTCCCGTGGCGAACGTGGCGACGCTCGTGCAGCCGAACCAGCCGACGCACGATCTCGCCCTACCACGTCGCAGCCTGCGCGATTGCCTAGCCGAGGAATTGCGTAGACTCGATCCTGACGATTTGTACGGCGACGTGCTCACAACTGGTCTCGGTCAGCTCGACGAGGCGGAATTGCCCACGAAAGGCTCAAACTAGATGACCAACGATCGACGTGTGCTGGTTCACCCAGACAACACCGCTCTCTTCGGATCGGTAGCTGCCCGGTTCATAACCAAAACCGTCGACCTGTTGGACGACTTGGGTACCGCGAACATCGTCCTCACCGGAGGTCGCGCCGGAACCGGCGTGATGAGCGCCATCAACGAGTCCAGCGCACGCGACAGCGTCGACTGGTCTCGGGTGCACTTCTGGTGGGGCGATGAGCGCTTCGTGCCGGCTGGACACGAGGATCGGAACGATGTCGGGGCGCGAGCCGCCCTGCTCGACCATATCCCCGTGCCCGCCGAGAACATCCACCCGTTCCCGGCATCCGATGAGGTCGCCGATCTCGACGAGGCCGTGGCCGTCTACACGGCCGAACTCGCGAAGTTCGCGATGGATGGCAATGAGGTTCCCCGCTTCGACATCACGTTCCTGGGCGTCGGGCCCGACGGGCACATCGCCTCGCTCTTCCCCGACCGCCCCGAGGTGGCGGTGAAAGACGTTCCCGTGGTGGCCGTGCGCGACGCGCCGAAGCCCCCTCCCCTGCGTCTCAGCCTCACGCGTCCGGTGCTCAACGGCTCCGACCGCATCTGGCTGGTTCTCTCGGGCGCCGACAAGGCGGCGGCACTGGGTCTCGGAATGGCGGGCGCGAGCTTCCACGAGGTCCCCGTGGCCGGAATCAAGGGTCGCAAGCGCACGGTCTTCTTCGTCGATCAGGATGCCGCGGCCGAAGTGCCCGAGTCGCTCATCTCGCCGTCGTACTAGGCGCGCCTCACCGAACTACTGAATCGCCTCCTCGCCACAGTGCGGGGAGGCGATTTTGTGTGAGTGCGAGGTGAGCGGACTCAGCCGTAGGGAACCAGGCTCTGCAGCACGCCACTGGTTCCGGCGCTCCTACCGCCGTTAGCGTTGCCGTCGATGATGGGGTTGACGATCACCATGCACGCTGCCGGGCGACGTCGGTGGCGAGCAGTGCGCCGCGATCGAAACGGTAGCGCAGGTGGGCGGGCAGACATACAGAGAGGGCCGGGAACGTATATTCCCGGCCCTCTCTGTAGGACGAACTGTGTGAGCGGCTACTTCTTCGCCGAGGCGAGCGTTCCGCGACGGGCGCGGAGCTGCTGAAGAGCCTCTTCGAGTAGCTGCTCGGCTTCTTCCTCGGTGCGACGTTCCTTCACATAAGCGAGGTGCGTCTTGTAGGGCTCGAGCTTCGACAGCGCCGGCGGGTTTGCACGGTCGCGACCGGCGGGAAGACCGGATGCCGGGCAGTCGATCGTTTCGGGGATTTCCTCGTCGGGGAGGTTCGCCGCGAAGTGGCGAACCGTCTCGTTGCCGAGTGCATCCCAATAGGACACCGCCACGCGCTCGGCGTGGAATCCGTGGTCTTGCTCCCCCATGGGGCCTGCGCCAACACGGGATCCCCGGATTGCGCTTCCTCCTGCAGCCATGTGCCTATCTCCTTCTGTCTGACTCGGCGATCAAACGCCGGACTGGAACTTGGTGATCAAACCCAACGCCACGATGGTGGCGAACCACACCAGGCCCAGGATGACCGTGATGCGGTTGAGGTTTCGTTCGGCGACACCGGAGGACCCGAGGTTCGACGACATACCCCCACCGAACATGTCGGAGAGTCCGCCTCCTCGCCCCTTGTGCAAGAGGATGAGGAACGTGAGCAGGAGGCTCGTGATGCCGAGCACAACCAGCAGTACTACCTGAAGAATTTCCACGGGGGCCTTTCATACGGCGGAACCGGAATTCCGGCGACCGTCGTCAATTATAGCGGGAGAAGCGCGTCAAACCTCGAAACGTCACACACCAACATGTTTCTGGTAGCGCACGATGCTCGAGAACTCGTTCAAGTCGAGGCTGGCGCCGCCGACGAGAGCGCCGTCGACGTTGGGCTCACGCATGAAACCGGCGATGTTGTTGGCCTTGACCGAACCGCCGTAGAGGATGCGCGTCTTCTGGGCGACATCGTCGCCCAGCGTCTCGCGGATGACCTCGCGCAGTGCCGCGGCGACGTTCTCCGCCTGCTCGGGTGTGGCGGCCTGGCCGGAGCCGATGGCCCAGACGGGTTCGTAGGCGACGACGATATCGGCGGTCGACGAGATCTTCGAGAGAGCGACCTTGAGCTGGGCCACGGGCACGGCACTCGGGCCGTGCTTCTCGAGGTCGTCGCTCGTCTCCCCCACGCAGATCACGGGGACGACATTCTGCGCGACGGCCGCAGCGACCTTGCCGGCGATCTGCTCGTCGGTCTCGTTGTGCAGCGTGCGCCGCTCGGAGTGCCCCACGATCACGTAGCCGCACTCGAGAGCGCGCAGGAACGTTGCGGAGATCTCACCGGTGTAGGCGCCGGACTCGTGCTCCGAGACATCCTGAGCGCCATAGGCGATGGGGAGCTTGTCGGCCGCAACCAGCGTCTGCACCGAACGGATGTCGGTGAAGGGCGGGAACACGGCGACCTCGACGGTGCTCGGGTCGTGCTTGGCGTCGGAGAGGCTCCACGCCAGCTTCTGCACGAACGCGATGGCCTGCAGGTGGTCGAGGTTGAGCTTCCAGTTGCCCGCGATGAGCGGGGTGCGGGTGTTTACCATCCGAGTACCTCCAGGCCGGGGAGACGCTTGCCTTCGAGGAATTCGAGGCTCGCTCCGCCTCCCGTCGAAATGTGACCGAACTGGTCGTCAGTGAATCCGAGCGCGCGAACCGCGGCAGCCGAGTCGCCACCACCGACGACGCTGAGGCCATCGGTTTCGGTGAGCGCCTGGGCGATCGCCTTCGTGCCAGCTGCAAAGGGAGTGAGCTCGAACACGCCCATGGGCCCGTTCCAGAACACGGTCTTCGAATCGCGGATGATGGCGGCGAACGCCTCCGACGTGTCGGGCCCGATATCGAGACCCAGCCCGGACGCACCGAACGGGGTGTCCTCGATGGCGTCGACGCTGCGGGTGACGTGTTCGGCGGTCTCGTCGAACTTCGCTGCAACGACCACGTCGGTCGGCAGCACGATCTTGACGCCGCGCTTCTCGGCTTCGGCCAGGTAGCCGCGAACCGTGTCGAGCTGGTCCTCTTCGAGAAGGCTGGAGCCGACGTTGTGGCCCTGTGCCTTCAGGAAGGTGAACAGCATGCCGCCACCGACGAGGAGGTTGTCCACGCGCGGGAGCAGGTGGCCGATGACGCCGAGTTTGTCGGAGACCTTCGAGCCGCCGAGCACGACCGTGTAGGGGCGCTCGGGCTTCTCGGTGAGCTTGTCGAGCACCTCGAGCTCGGTGGCGATGAGCGTGCCTGCCGCGCTCGGCAGGAGTTCTGCGAGCTCGTAGACGCTGGCTTGCTTGCGGTGCACGACGCCGAAGCCGTCGGACACGAAGGCATCGCCAAACTCGGCGAGCTGTGCCGCGAAGGCACGACGCTCGTCGGCGTCCTTACTCGTCTCCCCCGGGTTGAACCGCAGGTTCTCCAGCAGCACGACGTTGCCGTCGGTCAGCTGTTCGACGGCCTCGCGGGCGCTGTCGCCCACGGTGTCGTTGGCGAAGGTGACGGGGCTGCCGAGCAGCTCCGAGAGGCGCTGGGCAACGGGCGCGAGCGAGAATTTCGCCTCGGGGGCACCGTCGGGACGACCGAGGTGCGAGATGACGATGACGCGGGCGCCCTGGTTGATCAGAACGTTGAGGGTCTCCAGAGACGCGCGAACGCGTCCGTCGTCGGTGATGACCCCATCCTTGAGAGGAACATTGAGGTCACACCGAACGACGACGCGTTTGCCCGCCACCGAACCCAGGGATTCGAGTGTGCGAAGAGACATATTTAGAGGCGATCCGCCACGTACTCGGTCAGGTCGACGAGACGGTTGGAGTAGCCCCACTCGTTGTCGTACCAGGCCGACAGCTTGACCTGGTCGCCCAGGACGCGCAGCAGACCGGAGTCGAAGATGGCCGAGTGCGGGTCGGTCGTGATGTCGCTCGACACGATCTCGTCTTCGGTGTACTTCAGGATGCCCTTGAGGGGACCCTCGGCGGCTTCCTTGTAGGCAGCCTTGACCTCGTCGAGCGTGACGGGGCGCGAGGACGTGACCGTGAGGTCGGTGATGGAGCCGGTGGGAACCGGAACGCGCAGCGCGAAGCCGTCGAGCTTGCCCTTCAGCTCAGGCAGCACGAGGCCGATGGCCTTGGCGGCGCCGGTGGAGGTCGGAACGATGTTGATCGCGGCGGCACGGGCGCGACGCAGGTCGCTGTGCGGGCCATCCTGCAGGTTCTGGTCTGCGGTGTAGGCGTGCACGGTGGTCATGAGGCCACGCTCGATGCCGAACTTGTCATTGAACACCTTGGCGAGCGGCGCAAGGCAGTTCGTGGTGCAGGACGCGTTCGAGATGATGTGGTGGTTGGCGGGGTCGTAGTCCTGCTCGTTGACGCCCATGACGAAGGTTGCGTCTTCGTCGGTGGCGGGAGCGGAAATGAGGACCTTCTTGGCGCCGGCCTCGATGTGCTTGCGGGCGTCGGACGCCTTGGTGAAACGGCCGGTCGACTCGATCACGATGTCGACGCCCAGGTCACCCCAGCCGAGGTTGGCGGGGTCGCGCTCGGCGAGAACCTTGATGGGCTTGCCGTTGACGATGATGTTGTCACCCTCGAGCTCGACGGTTGCGTCGAGACGGCCGGTGATGGAGTCGTACTTGAGAAGGTGGGCCAGCGCCTTGTTGTCGGTGAGGTCGTTGACGGCAACGATCTCGAGGTCGCTGCCCTTGGCGAGGGCTGCGCGGAAGTAGTTACGGCCGATGCGGCCGAACCCGTTGATACCGATCTTTACGGACAAGGATCACTCCTGTTGCTGGGGCGCGTGACGCGCATTTATGGGGGTTACTCGAACGAACGTCGAGTGGGGGTGATGGATGCCTCGGCGACTGTTCGCCGAGGCATCCACGCCTGCTATGACAGTACCAGCAGGCCTTCGGTCTTCGTGCGGGCCGCGTCGAAGCGTGCCTGAACATTGGACCAATCGACGATGTTCCAGAACGCCTTCACGTAGTCGGCGCGGACGTTCTTGTAGTCGAGGTAGTAGGCGTGCTCCCAGACGTCGAGGAGCAGGACCGGAACGGTGCCGACCGGGAAGTTCGACTGCTGGTCGAAGAACTGGCTAATGATGAGGCGCTGGCCGATCGAGTCCCAGAGGAGGGCAGCCCAGCCGGACCCCTGCACGCCGAGTGCGGCGGCGGTGAAGTGCGCCTGGAACTTGTCGAACGAGCCGAAGTGGTCGTCGATCGCACTGGCCAACTCGCCGACGGGCTTGTCGCCACCGTTCGGGGACATGTTGGTCCAGAAGACGGAGTGGTTGACGTGGCCGCCGAGGTTGAAGGCCAAGTCCTTCTCCAGCTTGTTGATGTTGGCGAGATTGCCCGAATCGCGGGCCTCGGCCAGCTGCTGGATGGCGGTGTTGGCGCCGGTGACGTAGGTCTGGTGGTGCTTGGAGTGGTGCAGCTCCATGATCTGGCCGCTGATGGCGGGCGCGAGTGCGCCGTAGTCATAGGACAGCTCGGGAAGTGTGTATTCTGCCATTTCTTCTCTCCTATCGTGTCCGCTCCCGCGTTTCTGCGGTTCTGCGGGTGTGCCCGACCCCGTGCTGGCGACGCCGAACGACGTCATTTGCTCGGTTTCGGGAGGCTTCCAGTCTATCTACGGGAACACAGCCCGCTCTCGGAAACTTCCCGGATTGACAGGTCTGTCACACCTCGTCTAGGTCGGACGGGAGGTTGGCGTCGGTGCCCGGGATGCCCAGGTCGGAGGCCTTCTTGTCGGCCATGGCGAGCAGGCGGCGGATGCGGCCGGCGATGGCGTCTTTCGTCATGACGGGGTCGGCGTGGTGGCCCAGTTCGTCGAGACTGGCCTCGCGGTGGCTGAGGCGCAGCTCACCGGCGTAGCGCAGATGCTCGGGCATTTCGTCGGCGAGGATCTCCATGGCGCGTTCGACGCGTGAGCATGCGGCGACGGCCGCTTGGGCGGAGCGACGCAGGTTGGCGTCGTCGAAGTTGACCAGACGGTTGGCCGTGGCACGCACCTCGCGGCGTTGGCGCAGCTCGTCCCAGGCCTGCACGGTGCCGACGGCACCCATGGCGATCAGCATCGCCGAGATCGCTTCGCCGTCGCGGATGACGACGCGGTGAACGCCACGGACTTCGCGCGCCTTGGCGGAGATGCCGAGGCGGCCAGCGGCACCGACGAGGGCCATCGCGGTTTCGTTGCCCGGGCAGATGACCTCGATGGCTGCGGAGCGACCGGGGTCGGTCAGAGTGCCGGCGGCGAGGAAGGCCCCGCGCCAGATGGCAGCGAGGTCTTCGCGCGAACCGGTGGTGAGCTTGTTGGGGAGGCCGCGGACGGGGCGACGGCGCGCGTCGAGCAGGCCGGTCTGGCGGGCGAGGGTTTCTCCGCCGTCCATGACGCGCACGAGGTAGTAGTCGGTGCGGCGTGAGCCGGAGGCGGGAATGAGCGACACTTCGCTGCGCACACCGTAGACCTCGGCCAGATCGCGGCGCACACGGCGGGCGAGGTGCGGTGAGTCGAGTTCGGATTCGAGGGCGATGCGTCCCGAGATCACATGCAGGCCACCGCTGAAGCGGAGCAATGAGGTGAGTTCGGCGGCTCGGGCGGCCGCGCGCGTTTCGTGGATGCGTGTCAGCTCTTCTTTGACCTCAGCGCTCAGTGCCAGTCGTGATGCCATTGTTGTTCGTCGTCTTTCGTTTGTGGTGCGGAGCCTCGGGTCGCGGCTATTCGCGCCCGAGGTCTCGATGTTTGGTGGTGACGTCGACGCCCGGGATTTCGCGGATCTTTTCGGCGAGCCGTTCGGTGATCGCTACGGAGCGGTGTTTGCCGCCGGTGCACCCGATGGCGAAGGTCGCGTGGCGCTTGTTCTCACGCTGGTATCCGGCGAGAACGGGCGCGAGGGCCGCGGCGTAGGCGTCGATGAATTCTTCCGCACCATCCTGGGAGAGTACGTAGTCGCTGACGCTCTGATCGAGACCGGTGTGCGATCGCAATTCTGGCACCCAGAACGGGTTGGGGAGGAATCGAGCGTCGGCAACGGTGTCGGCGTCGGTCGGAATGCCGTATTTGAAACCGAAGCTCATGACCGTCAGTTGAACGCCGGGTCTGCCCGCTTCGGCGAACATATCGGCGATGATGTTCGCCAGTTGGTGGATGTTGAGCTCGGACGTGTCGATCACGACATCGCTCGATTCGCGGATGGTCGCGAGCCGTGATCGCTCGAGTGTGACCCCGTCGAGGATGGTGCCGCGGCCTTGAAGCGGGTGCGGTCGGCGGACCGCTTCGAATCGGCGGACGAGCGCGGCATCGGTGGAGTCGAGGAAGACGACGCGCACCTGAGTGCCTTCGCGCAGCGTTTGGATCATCGAGCGCAGGTCGGTGAAGAAGTCACGGCCCCGCACGTCGACGACCGCGGCGATCTTGGGCAGCGCACCCTCGGCACGTTCGGCGAGGTCGACGAGGGGACGGAGCATCTGCGGGGGCAGGTTGTCGACGACATACCAGCCGTGGTCTTCGAGCGCGTTCGCGACCGTGGATCGCCCGGCCCCCGACATCCCGGTGACGATGAGGACTTCCTGCTGGGGCGTTGTTTCATCCGTGCTCATGCGTGGCGCTCTCGATTCGTGTCGATCGTCGTTCGGTCAAGCCTATCGACTGTGGAGACGCTCGTGGATGGTCGCCGACAACTGGGGTCCGACACCCTTCACCTCGGCGATCTCTTCGGGCGTGGCGACTTTGAGCCGGGCCACCGACCCGAAGTGCTTGAGCAGCACCTTGATGCGGCTGGGGCCGAGACCCGGGATGTCGTTGAGAACCGAGCCGATGTCTTTCTTGCGTTTTGCACGCTGGTAGCTGATGGCGAACCGGTGGGCCTCGTCACGGATGCGCTGGATGAGGAATAGGGCTTCGCTGTTGCGGGGCAAGATGACGGGGTAGTCGCTATCCGGCAACCACACTTCTTCGAGCCGCTTCGCGATGCCGGCGAGCTGGATGTCGGTGCGGCCCGATTCTTCGAGTGCGCGGCGTGCGGCTTGCACCTGGGGCACACCGCCGTCGACGATCAGCAGCTGAGGCGGGTAGGCGAATTTCTTCGGCTTGGTGACCTGCTCGAGGGGGTCGACCTCGGTCGCGCTCTCCGCTTCGTCTTCTCGGAGGTAGGCGAGGCGGCGCGTGAGGACTTGGTAGATGGACTCCGTGTCGTCGGTCGAGTCGGCGATGCTGAACCGGCGGTATTGATCTTTGCGCGGCAGCCCGTCTTCGAACACGACCATGGAGGCGACGATGTTGGTGCCGCCGAGGTGGGACACGTCGTAGCACTCCATGCGCAGGGGGGCTTCCTCCATGCCGAGGGCTTCCTGGATGTCGGACATTGCCTGTGACCGGGCAACGAAGTCGGCGCTGCGTCTGGTCTTGTAGAGCATCTGCGCGTTCTTGGCGTTCATCTGCGCGGTCTGCATGAGCGCGGCCTTTTCGCCGCGCTGGGCTGTTTTCAGGCGCACGGATCCCTTGCCGCGGCGGGCGGTGAGCCACGCTTCGAGTTCGGTCGTGTCGTCGGGCAGCTCGGGAACGATGATCTCTTTGGGCACATCGGTGCCGCTGGCGGCGTCATACACCCGCTGCAGGATGGCTTCGACGAGGTCGCTCTCGTCGAGGTCGAGCTCTTTGTCGACGGTCCAGGAGCGGACACCGCGGATGCGCCCGCCACGCACGACGAATTGCTGCACGGCGGCGGTGAGTTCGTCGTGTTCGATGCCGAAGAGGTCCGCATCGACGTTATCGGAGAGGACGACGGCACTCTTGGCGAGGACGGCTTCGAGGGCGAGCAGTCGGTCGCGGTATTTCGCCGCGGCCTCATAGTCTTGGGCGGCGGCCGCCTCTTTCATCTTGCGGGTCGCCTCGGTGACGAAACGGCGGTCGTTGCCGGTCATGAAGCTGACGAAGTCGTCGACCATGGCGCGATGCTCGGCGATGGTGACCTTGCCCGAGCACGGCCCGCCGCATCGACCGATCTGCCCCGGGAAGCAGGGGCGGCCCGTTTGCATGGCCAGTTTGTAGCTCGAGTCGCTGCATGTGCGGATGGGGAACGCTTTGATCATCAGATCGATGGTGTCGTGCACGGCCCAGATCTTCGGGTAGGGACCGAAGTACTTCGCGCCCCGGATCTTGGGGTTGCGGGTGACGAGCACGCGGGGTGCTTCGTCGGCCAGCGTGATCGCCATGAACGGGTAGGTCTTGTCGTCGCGGAATTTGACGTTGAACGGCGGGTCGAATTCTTTGATCCACGTGTATTCGAGTTGAAGGGCCTCGATATCGCTGCCGACGACCGTCCAGTCCACCCCGCTGGCGCTCGTGACCATGCGCCGCGTGCGCTCGTGCAGCGAATGCAGGGGCGCGAAGTAGTTGCTCAGGCGCGCGCGAAGGTTCTTGGCCTTGCCGACATACAGCACCCGCCCGGCGTCGTTCTTGAAACGATAGACGCCGGGCTGGGTGGGGATCTCTCCCGCTTTGGGGCGGTAGCTGAGGGGATCTGCCACCGCTAACCGGCCTTGCGCGTCTCGGCCCGGTCGGCGTCGAAGATCTCTTTGAGGAACATGCCGGTGTGGCTCTCGCTCACCGTGGCGATCTTCTCGGGCGTGCCCGTGGCGAGCACGCGACCGCCTCCGGAACCACCTTCGGGGCCGAGATCGATGATCCAGTCGGCCGACTTGATGACGTCGAGATTGTGCTCGATCACCACGACCGTGTTGCCCTTGTCGACGAGGCTGTTGAGCACGAGCAGCAGCTTGCGCACGTCTTCGAAGTGCAGACCGGTGGTCGGTTCGTCGAGCACGTAGATGCTGCGCCCGTTGGTGCGACGCTGCAGCTCGGTCGCCAGCTTGACGCGCTGGGCCTCTCCACCCGACAGCGTGGTGGCGCTCTGCCCGAGGCGCACGTATCCGAGACCGACGTCGACGAGGGTCTTGAGGAATCGGTGGATGGCGCTGATCGGCTCGAAGAAGTCCGCTGCTTCGGCGATCGGCATGTCGAGCACCTCGGCGATGTTCTTGCCCTTGTAGTGCACCGTGAGGGTGTCGCGGTTGTAGCGCGCTCCCCCGCAGACCTCGCACGCGACGTAGACGTCGGGCAGGAAGTTCATCTCGATCTTGATGGTGCCGTCACCGGAGCACGCCTCGCAGCGCCCGCCCTTGACGTTGAAGCTGAAGCGACCGGGCAGGTAGCCGCGAGCCTTGGCCTCATTTGTCTCAGAGAACAGCGTGCGGATGCGATCGAACACGCCCGTGTAGGTGGCGGGGTTGGAGCGCGGGGTGCGGCCGATCGGCGCCTGGTCGACGTGAATGACCTTGTCGAGATGTTCGAGGCCCGTGACGCGGGTGTGCTTGCCCGGCACCTTGCGGGCGCCGTTGAGCTTGTTCGCCAGCACGCGGTAGAGGATGTCGTTGACGAGCGTCGACTTGCCCGAACCGCTGACGCCCGTGACGGCCGTGAACGTGCCAAGCGGGAAGTCGGCCGACACCTTCTGAAGGTTGTTGGCCGACGCGCCCACAACGGAGATCTGGCGGTCTTTGTCGCGCGGTCGCCGCTTGGCCGGCGTTTCGATGGCCTTGCGCCCCGACAGGTAGTCGCCCGTCAGCGATTCGGTGTTCTCGAGCAACTTCTCGTAGGAACCCGAGTGCACGACCTTGCCGCCGCCCACGCCGGCGCCCGGCCCGATGTCGACGACCCAGTCAGCGGTGCGAATGGTGTCTTCGTCGTGCTCGACAACGATGAGCGTGTTGCCGAGGTCGCGCAGCGTGATGAGCGTCTCGATGAGGCGGCGGTTGTCGCGCTGGTGCAGGCCGATGCTGGGCTCGTCCAGGACGTAGAGCACTCCCGTGAGCCCTGATCCGATCTGCGTGGCCAAGCGGATGCGTTGCGCCTCACCACCGGACAGCGAACCGGCCGCGCGGGCGAGGTTGAGGTAGTTGAGGCCCACCTGAATGAGGAAGTCGAGGCGCAGCTTGATCTCGCGCAGCACCTGCGCGGCGATCTTGGCCTCGCGACTGGAGAGTTCGAGCTCGTTCATGAAGGCGCGGGCGTCGGTGAGGCTGAGCTCCGACACGTCGGCGATGTTGCGCTCGTTGACGAGCACGGCCAGAACCTCGGGCTTCAGGCGCTTGCCCTCGCACACCTGGCACGGAACCTCGCGCAGGTATTCAGACCACCGCGCACGCTGCGCATCGGTCTCGGCCTGCAGGTATTGGCGCTCGATGTAGGGCATCACGCCCTCGAAGCCGGAGGTGTAGCTCATCTCCCGGCCGAAGCGGTTGCGCCACTTGACCTTGACCTTGAAGTCGTTGCCGCGCATGACGGCCTCGCGCACCTCTTCGGGCAGCTTCTTCCACGGCGTTTTTAGCGAGAAGTCGAGGTCGCGCGCGAGACCCTCGAGCAGCTTGTCGTAGTACTGGTAGAGCCCCTTGCCCTGGCTAGTCCACGGCAGGATGACTCCCCCGGCGATGCTGAGGTCTTCGTCGCCCAGCAGCAGCTCGGCGTCGACCGACATGCGCGTGCCGAGGCCCGTACACTCGGGGCAGGCGCCGAAGGGCGCGTTGAACGAGAAGGTGCGTGGCTCGATCTCGGTGAGCTGGATGGGGTGGTTGTTGGGGCAGGACAGCTTTTCGGAGAAGCTGCGCACGGATGCGGGCCCCTCGGAGTCGACGAAGTCGATGTTGACGAGACCGTCGGTCAGGCCGAGAGCCGTTTCGAGCGAGTCGGTCAGGCGCCCGAGGATATCGGGGCCGGCGACGAGACGGTCGACGACCACCTGGATGTCGTGCTTGTATTGCTTTTTCAACGTGGGAGGCTCGTTGAGCTGGATCTGCTCGCCGTCGACGATGGCGCGCGAGTAGCCGCTGGCGGCCAGCTCTTTGAAGAGGTCGACGAACTCGCCCTTCTTCTGCGAGACGACGGGGCTGAGGATCATGTAGCGCGTGCCGGCCTCGAGCTCCATCATCTGGTCGGCGATCTGCTGCACGGTCTGCTTCTGGATGGGCTCGCCGCACACGGGGCAGTGCGGGATGCCGATGCGCGCCCACAGGAGGCGCATGTAGTCGTACACCTCGGTGATCGTGCCGACGGTCGACCGCGGGTTGCGGTTGGTGGACTTCTGGTCGATCGAGACCGCGGGGCTCAGGCCCTCGATGAAGTCGACATCGGGCCGATCGACCTGGCCGAGGAACTGGCGCGCATAGGCCGAGAGCGACTCGACGTAGCGGCGCTGACCTTCGGCGAAGATGGTGTCGAACGCGAGCGACGACTTACCTGATCCGCTCAGGCCGGTGAAGACGACGAGCGAGTCACGCGGGATGTCGATGTCGACGTTTTGGAGGTTGTGCACCCGCGCTCCGCGGACGCTCAGCTTTGCGGTGGAATCTACCTGAGAAATTGGCACTCCTTGATAGTACGGTGAACCACTGACAGTGGTGTTCGGGATGCGTGGGCCTTGCGTTTCGGCGCCGCGTGACGCCTAGAGGTGCCCGGCCTTCTCCATCTGCCGCAGGTCTTTCTTCAAGTCCTGGACCTCGTCGCGCAGGCGCCCCGCCAGCTCGAACTTCAGCTCGGCGGCCGCAGCCAGCATCTGACCGTTCAGGTCGGCGATCAGCGCCTCGATCTGGTCGGCACCCTCTGCCGCAATGCCCTGGCGACGGAGGTTGGGCGTCGGCGCCTTCTTCTTGCCGTCGCGTGAGGCGAGGAGTTTGGCCGTGTCGGCGCCCTCGCGTGCGAGCGCCTCGGTGATGTCGGCGATCTTCTTGCGCAGGGGCTGCGGGTCGATGCCGTGTTCGGTGTTGTAAGCGACCTGCTTCTCGCGGCGGCGATCGGTCTCTTCGATGGCGCGCTTCATGCTGTCGGTGATGCGATCGGCGTACATGTGCACCTCGCCCGAGACGTTTCGGGCCGCGCGCCCGATGGTCTGGATGAGCGACGTCGACGAGCGCAGGAAGCCCTCCTTGTCGGCGTCGAGGATTGCGACGAGGGACACCTCGGGGAGGTCGAGACCCTCTCGGAGGAGGTTGATGCCTACGAGCACGTCGTAGACGCCGGCTCGCAACTCGGTGAGCAATTCGACGCGACGGAGGGTGTCGACATCCGAGTGCAGGTAGCGCACGCGCACACCCGCCTCGGTGAAGTAGTCGGTGAGCTCTTCGGCCATCTTCTTCGTCAGCGTGGTGACCAGGATGCGCTCGTCGCGCTCGGTGCGCGCGCGGATTTCCTCGAGCAGGTCGTCGACCTGACCCTTGGACGGCTTCACGACGATCTGCGGGTCGACGAGACCCGTCGGGCGGATGATCTGTTCGACCACGCCATCGGCGATGCCCATCTCGTATTTGCCGGGCGTTGCCGACAGGTAGACGGTCTGGCCGACGCGGTCTTTGAACTCGTTCCACTTCAATGGGCGGTTGTCGAGCGCGCTCGGAAGACGGAAGCCGTGCTCGACGAGGGTGCGCTTGCGCGAAGAGTCGCCCTCATACATCGCGCCGATCTGAGGCACGGTGACGTGCGACTCGTCGATGACGACGAGGAAGTCGTCGGGGAAGAAGTCCAGGAGGCAATGCGGTGCCTCGCCCGGGGCTCGCGCGTCGATGTGGCGCGAGTAGTTCTCGATGCCCGAGCAGAAGCCGATCTGCTGCATCATCTCGAGGTCGAAGGTGGTGCGCATGCGCAGCCGCTGCGCCTCGAGCAGCTTGCCCTGCCGCTCCATATCGGCGAGGCGCTCTTCGAGCTCCTCCTGGATCGTGCCGATCGCGCGCTGCATCACGTCGGTGCTTGCCACATAGTGCGAACCCGGGAATACCGACACCGAATCCATCTTCTGCACCACGTCACCCGTGAGTGGGTGAAGCGTGTAGAGGGCCTCGATCTCGTCGCCGAACATCTCGATGCGGATGGCGAGCTCTTCGTACATCGGGATGATCTCGATGGTGTCGCCCCGCACACGGAAGTGCCCGCGCGAGAAGTCGATGTCGTTGCGCTGGTATTGCATCGAGACGAACTTGCGGATCAGCCAGTCGCGGTCGACACGCATGCCCACCTGCAGGGCGATCATCGCGTTCAAATATTCTTGCGGCGCGCCGAGGCCGTAGATGCACGACACGGTCGACACGACGATGACATCGCGGCGGCTAAGCAACGAGTTTGTCGTCGAGTGGCGCAAACGCTCGACCTCGGCGTTGATCGACGAGTCCTTCTCGATGAAGGTGTCGGTCTGCGGCACATACGCCTCAGGCTGGTAGTAGTCGTAATAGGACACGAAGTACTCGACGGCGTTGTTGGGCAACAGCTCGCGGAACTCGTTTGCGAGCTGTGCGGCCAGCGTCTTGTTGTGCGCCAGAACCAGGGTGGGCCGCTGGACGGCTTCGATGAGCCAGGCCGTTGTGGCCGACTTGCCCGTTCCCGTGGCACCCAGCAGCACTACATCGGTTTCACCCGCGTTGACGCGCCCGGCCAGCTCGGCGATCGCCTTGGGCTGATCGCCACTCGGGGTGTATTCACTGATGACCTCGAAAGGCCGCACGGCGCGCGTAGGTTGCATGACTCAAGTCTAAAGAGCGCCACCGACATTCGTACGGATGTTCGCCGAGGGCGGTCGTGAGGTGTTCTGACTCCGCGGCAGAAGGTGGGATGGCCCCGGTGGAGAGCCTCGCGTCTGCGTCACCCCCGTCAGGGCGCAGAGACCGAGCCTCGATCACGTTGTGGGAGACCGAGCTTGTCGGCCAAGACATCCGCCTGCTGCACGGTGTGGGCGATCGAACCCGCCGTATCGATGACAATGTCGGCACGAGCCAGCCGCTCTTCGTCGGAGGCCTGCGCATCGACCCGCCGACGTGCATCCTGCTCGGAACTGCCCCGCAATCGCACGAGCCGGTCGATTCGCACATCGCGCGGCGCATGCGTGACCACAATCAGATCGAATGGATGTGGCACCTGCGCCTCCACGAGCAGGGGCACGTTGTAGACCACGATCGCGTCTGGGTCTCGCTCCCCCGCCTCGGCGATCAATTCACCCGTGCGTTGCCGAACAGCCGGATGGACGATGCCGTTCAAAGCCGACAGTGCCTCGGGGTCGGCGAAGACAATGGAACCGAGCGCCGCACGGTCGAGACGGCCGTCAGGGCTGATGACCCCGTCACCGAAGCGCTTCTGGATCTCGGCGAGAGCGGGAGTGCCCGGCTCGACAACTTCACGGGCCAGGAGATCGGCATCGATGTGGACGGCGCCGCGCTCTTCGAGACGGCGAGAGACAGTGGATTTTCCGGAGGCGATTCCGCCCGTGAGTCCGACGAGTTTCACCTGACCAGCGTAGCGCTGCCGATCAGAGCGTCGACGCGAACTCCTGGAGATAGTCGATCGGGAGCCGTCGGGCTTCGGCCAGGATTCGGCGATCGCCATCGGGATCGCGGAGGAATGCGAGCGACGTCAGTGCGGAGGCCTGTTCGAGCGCGACTTCGAGACGCGTGCGCCACGCCTTGGAGGACGGCAGCCCGAACTCGGCGAGCGATTCGACGATGGCGTCGAGGTAGAGCGAGGCTCGGCGCAGATGCGCTTGCCGTTCGTCGGAGTCGGCCGCCAAGAGGGACAGGTGCACGATGGCGAATGCGGGGATGGTGCGGTAGCACTCGATGTTGACCTCGATCATGGTGGTCACCGCCTGTTTCCAGGTGCGGGGCGTCTTGCGCTCGAAAGCGCTGATGAGGAGTTCGAGGTACGTCGTGTAGGTGCGGTTGCGGAGCGCGGCGAGGAGCGCCTCGCGGTCGGGGTAGAAGCGATAGAACGTTCCGATGGCGATGCCGGCGCGCTCGGCGATGTCCGCCGTCGTCACGGCGGTGAAGCCGTCAGCGGCCACAACCGCAGCTGTCGTGTCGAGAATGACATCGAGCGTGCGCCTGCTGCGCTCCTGACGCGGGCTGATGCGCAGATCGTTGATGGACTTGACCTCGGTGCGCAGGTAGTGGTTCAGCGGTTCTGTAAACATGGATGCCTCTTCTGATCGAGGGCTCAGGGACGCACGAGACGTCGAGCCTGCCGGACTGAAACTTCAACTGAAATTCCAGCACTAGCGTTTCAGTGATATACCAAATATCAACAGGATACTTCGGCAGGATGATTCGCGCGGAAGCACGTAGCCTCGCTTTCACGAGCTGCGTGGCCCTGTCGGCCCGTGCCTTTCCGGCCCGGGTGTGCGGCTTCGGCACTCAGCGGCACCCAGTGGCACCCAGTGGCTCCGCGGCACCACTCTCAGTACTGCCGTGCTCATGAAACGCCAAAGGGGCCGAACCCTGTCGGATTCGGCCCCTCGGTGCCTCGCGGCGGTCTAACTGTTGATGCTGTGGTGCTTAGGAGTTGCTGGACAGCTTCTCGCGCAGAGCGGCGAGCGACTCGTCGTCAGCAAGCGTGCCGGCGCCGGCCGACTCGCTCGAGAACGTGGAGCCGGCAGCAGCCTGTCCCTCGTTCGATGCCTCTTCGGCAGCGGCAGCAGCAACCTGCTTCTTGTGCGCTTCCCAACGAGCCTGAGCGGCAGCGTAGTCCTGCTCCCACTTCTCGCGCTGAGCTTCGAAGCCCTCGCGCCATTCGTTGGTCTCGGAGTCGAAGCCCTCGGGGTACTTGTAGTTGCCCTGGTCGTCGTACTCGGTGAGCATGCCGTAGAGGGCCGGGTCGAACTCGGTGCCCTCGGGGTCGACACCCTCGTTGGCCTGCTTGAGGCTCAGCGAGATGCGGCGACGCTCGAGGTCGATGTCGATGACCTTGACGAAGACCTCGTCGCCCACCGAAACGACCTGCTCGGCCAGCTCGACGTGCTTGCCGCTGAGCTCGGAGATGTGAACGAGGCCCTCGATGCCATCGGCGACGCGGACGAACGCACCGAACGGAACGAGCTTCGTGACCTTACCCGGGGCAACCTGACCGATTGCGTGGGTGCGGGCGAAGACCTGCCACGGGTCCTCCTGCGTGGCCTTGAGCGACAGCGACACGCGCTCGCGCTCGAGGTCGACCTCGAGGATCTCGACGGTGACTTCCTGACCGACCTCGACGACCTCGCTGGCGTGCTCGATGTGCTTCCAGCTGAGCTCGGAGACGTGAACCAGACCGTCGACGCCACCCAGATCGACGAACGCACCGAAGTTGACGATCGACGAGACGACGCCCTTGCGGACCTGTCCCTTCTGGAGGTTGTTGAGGAACGTGGTGCGGCTCTCGGACTGCGTCTGCTCGAGCAGGGCGCGGCGCGACAGGACGACGTTGTTGCGGTTCTTGTCGAGCTCGAGGATCTTCGCTTCGATCTCCTGGCCCAGGTAGGGCGTGAGGTCGCGCACACGGCGCAGCTCGATGAGCGAGGCGGGGAGGAAGCCGCGGAGTCCGATGTCGACGATGAGGCCACCCTTGACGACCTCGATCACCGAACCCGTGACAACGCCATCGGCGTCCTTGATCTTCTCGACGTCGCCCCAGGCACGCTCGTACTGAGCGCGCTTCTTGGACAGGATGAGGCGGCCTTCTTTGTCTTCCTTCTGGAGGACGAGGGCTTCGACGGAGTCGCCGACGTTGACGACCTCGGAGGGGTCGACGTCGTGCTTGATAGAAAGTTCGCGCGAAGGGATGACACCCTCGGTCTTGTAACCGACGTCGAGGAGAACCTCGTCGCGGTCGATCTTCACGACGGTGCCCTCGATCAGGTCGCCATCGTTAAAGAACTTCAGCGTCTTTTCGACCGCGGCGAGGAAGTCATCAGCGGATCCGATGTCATTGATCGCAACCTGCTTGGGCGCCTTGTCGGTCGTTGTGTTTGTCATTGAGTGATTACTCCAGTATGGACATGAATCAGGCCGCACGGCTTCGGTGATTTCGCGTCTGAAAGCGATGCGGCGAACGGATGTTGGTTGTCACAAATGTGACAGTCAATCCTACGTGTTTTCATGGGTCGCCAGCA
Organism: Okibacterium fritillariae; assembly: GCF_900167575.1. Taxonomy (GTDB): domain Bacteria; phylum Actinomycetota; class Actinomycetes; order Actinomycetales; family Microbacteriaceae; genus Okibacterium; species Okibacterium fritillariae. The sequence goes on along the minus strand of NZ_FUZP01000001.1, from coordinate 1,721,084 downwards.
ACTCCCGCGTCCGAGGTGCAGGGCGCGGGACTTGCGGCCGGAAAAAGCGTGCCGGTGCGGTCGACTCAGTCCGTGAAGAGGGCCGTGCGCAGGGTGTCGAGGCCCACTCCCCCGAGGTTCAACGCCTCGCGGTGGAACTCCTTGATCTGGAAGTCCGCGCCGGCGCGCCGGGCATACTCATCACGCAGCTGCTCCCAGATGCGCTGGCCCACCTTGTAGGAGGGCGCCTGGCCCGGCCATCCGAGGTAGCGGTTCACTTCGAAGCGCACGAAGCCATCGTTCATGTTGACGTTGCGGCCCATGAACTCGAGCGCGTAGTCCGCATCCCACACGCCCTGGCCGTCGGGGCGCTGTTTGCCGAGGTGCACGCCGATGTCGAGCACCACGCGGGCCGCACGCATGCGCTGACCGTCGAGCATGCCGAGGCGGTCGGCCGGGTCGTCGAGGTAGCCGAGCTGCTCCATGAGGCGTTCGGCGTAGAGGGCCCATCCCTCGGCGTGACCGGAGGTGCCGGCCAGCTGGCGGCGCCACGTGTTGAGCGTCTTGCGGTTGTAGACGGCCTGGCCGATTTGCAGGTGGTGGCCCGGAACACCCTCGTGGTAGACCGTGGTGAGTTCGCGCCAGGTGTCGAACTCGGTGACGCCCTCGGGCACCGACCACCACATGCGGCCGGGACGGGAGAAGTCATCCGTGGGGCCCGTGTAGTAGATGCCGCCCTCCTGCGTCGGAGCGATCATGCATTCGAGCGCACGGATCTCGTCGGGGATGTCGAAGTGGCTGCGGCCGAGTTCCTCGACCGCGCGGTCGCTCGTCTGCTGCATCCATTCGCGCAGCGCGTCGGTTCCGTGCAGTTTGCGCGAGTCGTCCTGCTCGAGGAACGCGATGGCCTCGGCGACGGATGCTCCGGGCTTGATCTGTCTCGCGATGGACTCCTGCTCGTCGACCATGCGCTGCAGTTCTTCGACGCCCCACTCGTAGGTTTCGTCGAGGTCGATCGTGGCGCCGAGGAAACGGCGGGACTGCAGGGCGTAGATCTCGCGACCCACGGCGTCGTTGTCACCGGCGACGGGTTCGAGTTCGCGCGCCAAGAAGTCGGCGAGTCCGCCGTAGGCCACGGCGGCGGCTCCGGCGTTGACCGAGAGGTCGTTGGCGAGGGAGGCCGGCAGTGAGCCTTGCTCGGGGCTCGCATTGGCGCCGAGCGCGACGAAGAAACCGTCGGATGCGCCATACCGCTTCACCTGCTCGAACACCTCGGCGACCTGGCGGCGCGCGGGGACAATGCCCTGCCGGATGCCCGTGCGTAGCGTTTCGATGTAGCCGTCGACGGCCGCGGGAAGGGCTTTGAGTCGGGCCGAAATGTCGTCCCAATCGGAGACCGTTGCCGTGGGCATGAGGTCGTAGATCTCGCGGATGCCTTGCGCCGGCGAGGCGATGACGTTGAGGTCGCGCAGGTGCAGGCCGGCGTCGCTCGACTCGACGTCGAGGAGGAGCTCGTTGCGGAGGTCGGTGCGGGTGACGTCGTCGACGCTGTCGACGGGGGTGGCGGCATCCAGATCTCGGATGGTGTTCTTTGCGGCGTCGAGATAGGCCTCGTGGCCGGCCGGTGAGAAGTCACCGTAGCTCCGGTTGGCCTCGGCGCGACCGATGTACGTGCCGAGCAGCGGGTCGAGCTCGACGAGCGTGTCGACCCATCGTTCGGCGATGGCGTCGATGGGGGTGGCGTCGCGGGGGGTATCAGCACTCATGTTTCCGAGCCTAGGCCCGGATCGTCGGCCACCGCCACCGCCACCGCCACCGACACCGACGGTCGCTCTAGTGCGCGGCGTCGTTCCAGTTGGCCCCGCGACCCACCTGCACGTCGAGCGGCACGGCGAGGTCGGCTGCCCCCGCCATGTGCGTGCGGACGATGGACTCGACGTCGTCCCACTCGTCGTCCATCACGTCGAAGATCAATTCGTCGTGCACCTGCATGAGCATGCGACTGCGCAGCCCGCGCTCGGCGAACTCGTCTTCGATGCGGATCATGGCGATCTTCATGATGTCGGCCGCCGAGCCCTGGATGGGCGCGTTGAGGGCCGCACGCTCGGCGTTGTCACGCAGCACGCGGTTGGGGCTCTTCAGCTCGGGGAAGGGGCGTCGGCGGCCGTAGATCGTGGTCGTGTAGCCGTCGACCTTCGCCTGCTCGACCACGTTGCGCAGGTAGTCGCGCACGGCACCGAAGCGGGCGAAGTAGTCGGTCATGAGCTGCTTCGCCTCGGACTGGTCGATGCGCAACTGCTTCGACAGGCCGAACGCGCTGAGCCCGTAGGCCAGGCCGTAGGACATGGCCTTGACCTTGCTGCGCATGGCGGAGGTGACATCTTGCGGGTCGACGCCGAAGATGCGCGAACCCACGAAGCGGTGCAGGTCTTCGCCGGCCTGGAAGGCTTCGATTAGGCCGGGGTCGCCCGACAGGTGCGCCATGATGCGCATCTCGATCTGCGAGTAGTCGGCCGTGAGCAGGGTGTCGTAACCCTCGCCCACCTCGAACGCTTGGCGGATGCGGCGACCCTCCTCGGTGCGCACGGGGATGTTCTGCAGGTTGGGGTCGGTGGATGACAGACGGCCCGTCGAGGTGCCCGTCTGCACATAACTCGTGTGGATGCGGCCGTCGGGTCGTATGGTCTTGTCGAGGGTCTCGACGATCTGACGCAGTTTCGACGCGTCGCGGTGCTGCAGCAGCAGGTCGAGGAACGGGTGCGGGTTGCTGGCCTGCAGATCGGCGAGGGCCCCGGCGTCGGTGGAGTAGCCCGTCTTGTTGGCGCGCGTCTTGGGCATGCCCAGCTGGTCGAACAGCACCTCTTGCAGCTGCTTGGGCGAGCCGAGGTTGACCTCGCGGCCGATCTCGGCGAAGGCCGAGGCGGCCAGAGTGTTCGAACGCTCGAGCAGTTGCGCCGACAGCTCGCTGAGCTGCGTGTGGTTGACGGCGACACCGCGCAGCTCCATGGCGGCGAGCACGCGCAGGGTGGGCAGCTCGATCTCGCGGAGAACGCGGATCGATCCCTCGTCGAGCGCCTCGGTGAGCGGCTCGACGAGACGCAACACGTACCACGCGTCTGTCGCTGCCGAGCCCGAGTCTTCGGAGGGCACGAGCTGATTGGGATCGGTGACCGGCATGGTCTCGCCCAGGCGTCGCGCCACGAGATCGGCGAGGCCCTTCTCGGCGCCGCCGGGCTTCAGGAGATAGGCGGCGAGCTCGGCGTCGAAGGCCAGGCCTCCGAGGGCGAGACCCGCGCGGGTGAGGGCCTTCAGCTGCGGCTTCGCCCCGTAGAGCACCTTCGGAGCCTCGCTCGCGAGCCAGGCCTCGAGCGGTGCGTAGTCGGCGCGTTCGGGGATCCATTCGAGCAGCACGGACTCGCTGGGTGTGGCGACACCGATGCTGACGGGGACGCCGTCGACGGTGTGCACCATGAGGCCCAAGCCATCCGGGTTGGCCTTCTCCGCTCGCGCGAGCCAGGCGCCCAGCTCTTCGTCGAGGAGGTGCTGTGCGGTGGGGGCGGTGGGCTGGGCTTCGATGACGGCGGCTTCGGCGCTTCCATCGGAGACGACGCCCTCGAGCTTGAGGACCCGATCGAGCAGGGTGCGGAACTCGAGCCGAGCGAAGATGTCGCGCACGGACTGCTCGTCGAGTGGCTGCTTGGCGAGCTGGTCGAGCGACACGGGGAGGTCGAGATCGGTGACGAGGCGGTTGAGCTTGCGGTTGCGCACGGCGTTCTCTTGGTGCTCGCGCAGGCTCTCACCCACCTTGCCCGTGATCTCGTCGGCGTGCGCCAGGATCTCGTCGAGGCTGCCGTATTTGAGCAGCCACTTGACGGCCGTCTTCTCGCCCACCTTGGGGATGCCGGGCAGGTTGTCGCTCGTCTCCCCCACGAGGGCCGCGATCTCGGGGTATTGATGCGGCTCGATGCCGTAACGCTCGAAGACCTTCGGCGGGTCGTAGCGCGTGAGGTCGGTGACGCCCTGGCGCGACGGGTAGAGCAGCGTGACGTCGTCGTTGACGAGCTGGATGGTGTCGCGATCGCCCGAGACCACCTTCACGTGATAGGCCTGCGTCGTGCCCTGAGCCGCGAGCGTGGCCAGGATGTCGTCGGCCTCGAAGTCTTCTTTCGTGATGGTGACGATGTTCATGGCCGCGAGGGCCTCTTGCAGCAGCGGGATCTGACCGATGAATTCCACGGGCGTCTCGCCGCGCGTGCCTTTGTAGTCGGGGTATTCACGCGTGCGGAACGAGAAACGCGAGATGTCGAACGCCACCGCGATGTGCGTGGGCTTCTCGTTCTTCAACAGGTTGAGCAGCATGGAGATGAAGCCGTGGATGGCGTTCGTGTGCTGCCCGTCGCGGGTTTGGAAACTGTCGACCGGCAGGGCGTAGAACGCCCGGAAGGCGAGCGAGTGACCGTCAATGACGAGGAGGGTAGGCTTTTCGATGTCCGACACCACACCAGCCTACAAGCGAGCACCGACACTCTGCTGGGCAGGTCGGGTGCGGATGACGGCCGACGACGACTGACGAGAGGACCGCGCGTGACCGACGCAACGACATCCCAGGACGACGCCCTCGAGTGGGTGCGCGAACGCGGGGCCGGGGCCCTCGCCGAGAAGATGGGGATCGAGTTCGTGGAGTTCGGCACCCAGCGCGCTGTCGCCCGCATGCCGGTCGAAGGAAACACGCAGCCCGCCATGTTGTTGCACGGTGGCGCCTATGTCGTGCTCGGCGAGTCGCTCGGGTCGATGGCTGCCAATCTGCACGCGGGGCCCGGCAAGCTGGCCGTCGGCATCGACATCAACGCCACGCACACGCGGTCAGCCACGAGTGGGTACGTCACGGGCGTCTGCACGCCCATCCACCTCGGCCGCAGCCTGACCGTGCACGAGATCGCCGTGGACGACGAGCAGGGGCGCCGCTGCTCCACTATCCGCATCACCAACATGATCAAGGATGCTCCGGCGGCCTCTGCCTGACCCCTGCCACGTTTCGCGCAAGCGAGGACGACGAAAGGCCCGCGACTGCTGCGTCGCGGGCCTTTCGTCGTATCGGGTGGGAAAACCCGGCCGAATGTCTCGGCGCTGAACGATGTCTCGGCGCCGAACAGGGTCGTGGTGCGGGCTACTTCTTCGCGCTGAGCTGCTCGATGATCGCCTGCGCGACGTCGTGCATGGTCAGGCGGCGGTCCATGGACGCCTTCTGGATCCAGCGGAAGGCCTCGGGCTCGGTGAGGCCCATCTTCTCGTTGAGCAGGCCCTTGGCGCGGTCGACGAGCTTGCGCGTCTCGAAGCGCTCGACCATGTCGGCGACCTCGGCCTCGAGCGTGATGATCTGCTGGTAGCGGCTGAGGGCGATCTCGATGGCCGGCAGCAGGTCGTTAGGTGTGAACGGCTTGACCACATAGGCCAGCGCGCCGGCCTCGCTCGCCCGCTCGACGAGTTCCTTCTGGCTGAACGCCGTGAGGAGGACGACCGGGGCGATCTGCGCCTTGTTGAGGCGCTCGGCCGCCGAGATGCCGTCGAGCTGGGGCATCTTCACATCCATGATGACGAGGTCGGGGCGCAGCTCGGTGGCGAGCTGGACGGCGGTCTCGCCATCACCGGCCTCGCCGACCACCTCGAAACCGTTGTCGCGCAAAATTTCGACGATATCGAGGCGGATGAGGGACTCATCTTCGGCCACGACGACACGGCGGGGGGCTGCTGGAGTTGCTTCTTGCTCAGTCACGCCTAAATCCTACGGTAATCTTGTCGATGTTGTTGTGCGCCGGTGTGGCGGAATGGCAGACGCGGAGCACTCAAAATGCTTTGTTCGAGAGGACGTGTGGGTTCGAGTCCCACCACCGGCACAACCACCCTCCCCGCTGGGGACCCCGTAGGAAAGGGGTAGCCAGCGGGGATTTCATTTGGCCCGGCCCCATGAGTGCCGGATTGATCCGCCAGAATTTCCGACCCTTCGGGGCACGATCGAAAGAGCAGGCGATGACCGAACAGCGAACCGATTCCTTCGCACAGATCAAGGCCTTGTTGGCCAGGCGGCGCGGCAAGAAGGCGCCTGAGAAGCGCCGACTCCAGGTTTCCGACGTCAACGTGGTCGACAAAGCGATGTTGAAGAAGGCCGTCGGCGGCACCGTGGTGGGCAACACCATGGAGTGGTACGACGTGGGTGTCTACGGTTACCTCGCCGTCATCATGGGCCAGGTCTTCCTGTCCGACGCTCCGAGCAACGTGCAGGTGCTCTTCAGCCTGGGTGTCTTCGCCGTCACCTTCATCGCCCGGCCCCTCGGCGGCGTGATCTTCGGTCGTCTCGGTGACCGTCTCGGTCGCCAGCGCATCCTGGCCATGACCCTCATCTTGATGGCGGCGTCCACCTTCCTCATCGGCGTGTTGCCGAACTACGACACCATCGGGTTCTGGGCTCCCATCCTCCTGATCCTGCTGAAGCTCATCCAGGGCTTCTCGACGGGCGGTGAGTATGCGGGAGCCACGACCTTCGTGAGCGAATACGCGCCCGACGCGCGCCGTGGTTTCTTCGCGAGCATCCTCGACCTCGGAAGCTACTTCGGCTTCGCCATCGGCGCGGGCGTCGTCTCGGTCATGCAACTCATCCTCTCGAGCGAGGAGATGGTCGAGTGGGGCTGGCGTCTGCCGTTCCTCGTGGCCGGTCCGCTTGGTGCCATCGCAATCTACTTCCGGTTGAAGATCGAGGAGTCCCCCGCGTTCCAGGCGACGATGGATGCTCAGGAGAACAAGACCGAGGCGGATGTCGCGGCCGAGGGTCCCAAGGGAACGCGCGCGCTCATCCGTGCCTACTGGCGCCAGATCGTGCTCGCCATCGCGCTCGTGGCGGCCGCCAACACCGTCGGTTACGCGCTGACGACCTACATGCCCACCTACCTGACCGATTCGCTCGGGTATGACGCCGTTCACGGCACGCTGCTGACGATCCCCGTGCTCGTGGCGATGTCTCTCTGCATCCCGCTGACCGGTCGTCTCTCCGACCGCATCGGTCGCCGCCCCGTGCTGTGGATCGGCGCGGGAAGCACGATCGTCCTGAGCGTGCCCGCATTCCTGCTGCTGGGCGTCGGCGAGATCTGGTCGACGCTGGCCGGACTCGCGCTCATCGCCTTCCCCGTGACGTTCTATGTGGCGAACCTGGCGTCGTCGCTGCCTGCTCTGTTCCCGACATCCAGTCGCTATGGCGGCATGGGGATCGCCTACAACGTCGCGGTGGCGATCTTCGGTGGCACGGCCCCGTTCATCATCGAGGGTCTGCTGCAGTGGACCGGTAACGACCTGACGCCGGCGTTCTACCTGATCGCGACGTCCATCGTGGGCGCGATCGCGATCTTCTTCATGAAGGAGTCCGCGAAGCGGCCCCTGCCGGGTTCGATGCCGAGCGTCGAGACCGACGCCGAGGCGCAAGAGCTCGTGGACACGCAGGATACGAACCCGAACATCGACCTCGACGAGCTGCCGTTCCCGGAGAACGCGCGAGCCTGAGGTTCCTCACATCGGCGCCCGGTCGTTCCGCACTTCGGTGCGGGCGGCCGGGCGTTTTCGTGTGTGTCGGTCGGAGGCCGGCCGGCCGGCAACGATCGCCTAGGCGTGGATGCCGTCCACGTAGAACCAGACGCCGCGCTCTCGCACGAAGCGAGATGTTTCGGTCAGGCGATGTCCGCCGTCGGCATCCCGGTAGATGGCGGTGAACCGTACGACTCCGTCGCTGTCGGCCGGTCCGCCCCGTCGCACGTCTTCGATGTCGAGCCGCATCCACCGTGTGTCGTCGTCGAGATCGACGCTGTCGGGACGGGTGGACGGATGCCAGGAGCCCCGGAGGTACTGTTCCAGGCCCAGCGCAAAAGCCGAGTAGCGCGACCGCATGAGCGCTTCCGCGGTCGGGGCGGCACGAGCGCCGCTGTGATACCTACCGCAGCAGGCAGCGTAGACCTCACCGCTCAGGCACGGGCAGCGGATGTCGGGAGCGATCGTCACTCCCCCATTATCGGTGCTGGGCACGAGCCGCAAGGTGCACGCCCGGCAGGGCCCGTGTCGCCCCCGCGGAGTAATCTTGCGTCAGGACCATCGACGGTTCCCACAACGAGAGGAAACCTCATGAGCGACCACCACGCACAGCCCACGCAAGACGGCCCCCGCATGGATCAGAACGAGACCGACGACGCCGCCAAGGCCGAGGGAATCATTGCTCAGACGGCTCAGGACCTGCCCGGTCAGCCCCACGACATCGTCCGGGAGGCGCTCGCCCAGCGTTTCGAGCAGTCGGGCGTCGCCGCCTCCGACGACGACCTCAACGGCCACGCGGATGAGGTCATCAAGCGCTCGAGCGGCTCCTAGCAATCTGCCGGTTCGTCTCCTGATTGCGATACCGCGAGGCCGCGGGACAGCAGGGCAGCAGGAACAGCAGGGCAGCGAGCCGGCGAGGTGCAGCGACAACGACGAAGGCGGGACATCCGAGGATGTCCCGCCTTCGTCGTTGACAGCGCTAGTTCTTGGCGTAGGCCGGAGCCGCCTCGTGGTGGGCGTCACCCACCTTGTGCACGCGCATGTCGTTGGTGGAGCCGGCGATTCCGGGAGGGGAACCCGAGATCACGACGACCTTGTCGCCCACGTTGGCGCGCTTCTTGGCGAGGATCTCGTCGTCGACCTGACCGAACATGGCGTCGGTGTGCGAGACGGGCTCGACCAGGATGCTCTCGACACCCCAGATGAGCGACATGCGACGACGGATGGCCTCGTCGGGCGTGAAGCCCAGCACGGGGATCTGCGAACGCAGACGCGTCATGCGGCGCACGGAGTCGCCCGACTCGGTGAAGACGCAGAGGAACTTGGCCTCGACGAAGTCGGCGACCTCGGCGGCGGCCAGCGTGATGGCGCCACCCTGCGTGCGCGGCTTGGTGCCGAGCGGAGCGATGCGGTCGAGGCCGTGGATCTCGGTGGACTCGACGATCTTGGCCATCGTCTCGACGGTGATGACGGGGAATTCTCCCACGCTGGTCTCGCCCGAGAGCATGACGGCGTCGGCGCCATCGAGGACGGCGTTCGCGACATCCGAGGTCTCGGCGCGCGTCGGGCGCGGCGAGCTGATCATCGACTCGAGCATCTGCGTGGCGACGATGACGGGCTTCGCCATGCGGCGGCACAGCTCGACGGCGCGCTTCTGCACGATCGGGACGGCCTCGAGGGGAAGCTCGACACCGAGGTCGCCGCGGGCGACCATGATGCCGTCGAACGCGTCGATGATCTCTTCGAGGTTGTCGACGGCCTGCGGCTTCTCGATCTTGGCGATGACGGGAATCTTGCGACCCTCTTCAGCCATGATCTCGTGCACGCGGACGATGTCGGAGGCGTTGCGGACGAAGGACAGCGCGATGAAGTCGGCGCCGAGCTTGAGGCCCCAGCGGAGGTCTGCTTCGTCCTTGTCGCTCAGGGCGGGAACGTTGACCGCGACACCCGGCAGGTTGATGCCCTTGTTGTTGGACACGGGGCCCGGGACGACGACCTCGGTCGTGACGACCGTTCCGTCGGTCTCGAGCACGCGCAGCGTGACCTTGCCGTCGTCGATGAGCAGGGGGTCGCCCGGCTTGACGTCGTTGGGCAGGCCCTTGAACGTGGTGCCGGAGATATCCTTGTTGCCGACGATGTCTTCGATGGTGATCTTGAAGATGTCACCTTCGGCCAAGTGGTAGGGGCCGCCCTCGAACTTGCCGAGGCGGATCTTCGGACCCTGGAGGTCGACCAGGACGGCGACGGGCTTGCCGGCGTCGGCAGCGGCCTTGCGCACGTTGGCGTAGACGGCCTCGTGGACGTCGTAGCTTCCGTGGCTGAGGTTCATGCGCGCCACGTCGACACCGGCATCGATGATGGCTCTGATGTTCTCATAGCTCGATGTTGCCGGTCCGAGGGTTGCGACGATCTTGGCTCGTCTCATACTGGGGTTTCTCCGTGCTTCTGCGCCGAAGCGGCGCGTCTGGCTGCTGGGGTGGGTGGCGACCGCGAACGACCGCCGGGGAAAGTCTAGAGCGAGATGGCCCGGTCCGTCGGCCTCACGGGCGCGGGGAGCTCGGTTTCGCCCTCGAGGTAGCGGTCAACCGCGGCGGCTGCCGCGCGGCCCTCGGCGATGGCCCAGACGATGAGCGACTGGCCACGGCCGGCGTCACCGGCCACGAACACACCCTCTTCGCTCGTCTGGTAGTCGTCGCCGCGGCCCACGTTGCCGCGGCCGTCGAAGGGAACGCCGAGCTGGTCGCCGAGCTGGTCGCTCTCGGGGCCCGTGAAGCCGAGCGCCAGGAGCACCAGGTCGGCCGGGATCTCGCGCTCCGTGCCCGACTTCGGCACGCGGCGTCCATCGACGAACTCGGTCTCGGCCACACGGATGGCGCGCAATTCACCCGCGGCGTTCGGCAAGAATTCAACCGTCGATACGAGGTATTCACGCGAGCCGCCCTCTTCGTGGGCGCTGGCGACCTCGAAGAGCGTGGGCATCATGGGCCAGGGCTGGGCGTCGGTGCGCTCCGACGGGGGCTGCGTGCCGATCGCGAGGTTCGTGACCGAGGCCGCTCCCTGGCGGTGCGCCGTGCCGATGCAGTCGGCACCGGTGTCGCCGCCGCCGAGGACCACGACATGCTTGTCCTCGGCCGTGATCTGGTCGGCCACGTCGTCGCCCGCACCGACCTTGTTGGCCTGGACGAGGTATTCCATGGCGAAGTGCACGCCGGGCAAATCGCGCCCGGGGATGGGCAGGTCGCGCGGCACCATGGCGCCCGTGGCGACGACGACGGCGTCGTAGCGCGCCTTCAGTTCGTCCCACGTGATGTCGACGCCGATGTTGACGCCGGCACGGAAACGCGTGCCCTCGTCGGTCATCTGCTTGAGGCGCGCGTCGAGGTGCTTCTTCTCCATCTTGAAGTCCGGAATGCCGTAGCGCAGCAGTCCGCCGATGCGGTTGTCGCGCTCATACACCGCCACGGTGTGACCGGCGCGCGTCAGCTGCTGGGCGGCGGCCAGGCCCGCGGGGCCCGAGCCGACGACCGCGACGGTTTTGCCCGTGAGGCGCTCCGGCGGGTGCGAGTCGACCCAGCCGTTGGCGAACGCCTGGTCGATGATCGAGACCTCGACCTGCTTGATGGTCACGGCCGGCTGGTTGATGCCGAGCACGCACGACGACTCGCACGGCGCCGGGCACAGTCGGCCGGTGAACTCGGGGAAGTTGTTCGTGGCGTGCAGACGCTCAATCGCGTCGCGACCCTCGCCGCGCCACGTCAGGTCGTTCCATTCGGGAATCAGGTTGCCGAGCGGGCAACCCTGGTGGCAGAACGGGATGCCGCAGTCCATGCAGCGCCCGGCCTGACGACGCACCTGAGCGGGATCGTTCTGCTCATAGACCTCTTTCCAGTCCATGAGTCGAACGGGAACGGGACGCCGCTTCGGCAGTTCGCGTTCCGTGACTTTGAGGAAGCCTTTCGGGTCAGCCACCGGTTACCTCCATGATCCGGCCCCACACGATGTCGCCGTCGGGGTCGAGACCCTCGCGCTCGGCGTCTTCGCGCGTCTGCAGCACGGCTGCATAATCGCGGGGCAATACTTTGACGAATTTCTCTGCCGTGGCATCGAAGTCGGCGAGCAGGCGCGCGGCCAGCTCGGACTCCGTCTCGGCGTGGTGGCGCTCCAGCAGGTCGCGCACGATGGCGACATCCGCGGAACCGAGGGGCAGCAGCTGCAGCTCGCCGCTGTCGAGCGACTGCGTGTTGACGTTCTGCGGGTCGAGGTCGAACACGTAGGCCGTGCCGCCCGACATACCGGCACCCAGGTTGCGGCCCGTCGGGCCCAGGATGAGCGCGAGCCCACCCGTCATGTATTCGAGGGCGTGGTCGCCGACACCCTCGGCCACCGCGGTGGCACCCGAGTTGCGCACGAGGAAACGCTCGCCCACGATGCCGTTCAGGAACAGGCTGCCTTGGGTGGCGCCGTAGCCGATCACGTTTCCGGCGATGACGTTCTCCGAGGGCACGAAGGCGCTCCCCTGCGGGGCTCGGACGATGATCTTGCCACCCGAGAGACCCTTGCCGACGTAGTCGTTGGAGTCACCGTGCAGGCGGAGCGTGATGCCGGAGGGCATGAACGCGCCGAACGACTGGCCCGCCGAACCGCTCAGCACGACCTCGATCGAGTCCTCGGGCAGGCCGTGCTCGCCGTGCCGCACCGTGACCTCGTGGCCGAGCATGGTGCCGACCGCGCGCTCGGTGTTGCGGATGGGGAGCTCGATGCGCGCCTGACCGCCGTTCTCCAGCACGTCGTGGCTGCGGCGAATGAGTTCGACGTCGAAGTGCTTGTCGAGCTCGTGGTCCTGGTTGCGGGCGTGCGTGCGGGGCTCGTCGTCGTCGAACTCGGGGCCGACGAGGATGGGCGCGAGGTCCATTCCGGACGCCTTCCAGTGGTGCAGAGCATCCTGGATGTCGAGCATCTCGTTGTGGCCGACGGCCTCTTCGATCGACCGGAACCCGAGGGCCGCGAGGTATTCGCGCACCTCCTGGGCGATGAATTCGAAGAAGGTCACGACGAATTCGGGCTTGCCGTTGAAGCGCTGGCGCAGAACGGGGTTCTGGGTGGCGACGCCGACCGGGCACGTGTCGAGGTGGCACACGCGCATCATGATGCAGCCCTCGACGATGAGCGGGGCGGTCGCGAATCCGAACTCTTCGGCGCCGAGCAGCGCGCCGATGATGACGTCGCGGCCGGTCTTCATCTGACCGTCGACCTGCACCACGACGCGGTCGCGCATGCCGTTGAGCATGAGCGTCTGCTGCGTCTCGGCGAGGCCCAGCTCCCACGGCGTTCCCGCGTGCTTGAGCGAGTTGAGGGGGCTCGCGCCCGTTCCGCCGTCGTGGCCGGACACCAGGATGACATCGCTCAACGCCTTTGCCACGCCCGCCGCAACCGCGCCGATGCCCGACTGGCTCACGAGCTTGGTGTGGATGCGCGCGGACGGGTTGGCCCGCTTCAGGTCGAAGATGAGCTGCTTGAGGTCTTCGATCGAATAGATGTCGTGGTGCGGGGGCGGCGAGATGAGGCCGACGCCGGCGGTCGCGTGACGCGTGCGAGCGACCCACGGGTAGACCTTGGCCGGCGGCAGCTGGCCACCCTCGCCGGGCTTGGCGCCCTGCGCGAGCTTGATCTGGATGTCATCCGCGTGGGTCAGGTACATGCTCGTGACGCCGAAGCGTCCCGACGCGACCTGCTTGATGGCGCTGCGACGCGTGGGGTCGAGCAGACGGTCGACGTCTTCGCCGCCCTCACCCGTGTTGGACTTCGCGCCCAGCTGGTTCATGGCGATGGCGAGCGTCTCGTGCGCCTCTTTCGAGATCGAGCCGTAGCTCATGGCACCCGTGGAGAAACGCTTGACGATCGACTCGACCGGTTCGACCTCGTCGAGCTGCACGGGCGGGCGCTTGCCGTCGGCAAACCGGAACATGCCGCGCAGGGTCATGAGTTCGGAGGCCTGGCCGTCGATCATCGACGTGTACTCGCGGAAGATGTCGTAGCGCCGGTTGCGGGTGGAGTGCTGCAGCCGGAACACGGTGTCGGGGTTGAAGAGGTGGGGTGAGCCATCCCGACGCCACTGGTATTCGCCACCCGTTTCGAGGCGCTCGTGGGAGTGCTCGGCCGTGTTGTGCGGGTAGGCGACGCGGTGGCGACGCAGGTTCTCTTCGGCGATGACGTCGATGCCCACGCCGCCGAGCTTCGTCTCGGTGCCTGTGAAGTAGGCGTCGATGAAGTCGGGGGCGAGACCGACGGCCTCGAAGGTCTGCGCACCGGCGTAGGACGAGACGGTGGAGATGCCCATCTTGGACATGATCTTGAGAACGCCCTTGCCGAGCGCGTAGATCACGTTCTTGACGGCCTTCTCGGGCGTGACACCCTCGATCATGCCGCTGCGCACGAGGTGCTCGCAGCTCTCCATGGCCAGGTAGGGGTTCACGGCCGACGCGCCATAGCCGATCAGCAGGGCCACGTGGTGCACCTCTCGCACATCGCCGGCCTCGACGATGATGCCCACCTTCATGCGGTTCTCGGCCCGGATGAGGTGGTGGTGCACGGCCGCCATCATGAGCAACGACGGGATGGGGGCGAGGTCGCGGTTGGAGTCGCGGTCGGAGAGCACGATGAAGCTGGCGCCCTCGGAGATCGCCACATCGACCTCGTGGCACATCTCGGTGAGCCGGTCGCGCAGGGCGTCGGGGCCGTCTTCGACACGGTAGAGGCCACGCACGGTGTAGGTGGTGCGTGAACCGGCCGTCGGGTCGATGTGCTGCACCTTGGCGAGCTCGTCGTTGTCGATGACGGGGAAGTCGAGCACCACCTGGCGCGCGTGCTCGGGGCCCCACGACAGCAGGTTGCGCTCGGGCCCGAGGCCCAGCTTCAGCGAGGTGACGACCTCTTCACGGATGCTGTCGAGCGGCGGGTTCGTAACCTGCGCGAACTGCTGCACGAAGTAGTCGAACAGCAGGCGCGGACGCTTCGACAACACCGCGATGGGCGTGTCAGACCCCATGGCGCCGAGTGGTTCTGCGCCGTTCTTGCCCATGGGCGTAAGCAGGATGCGCACCTCTTCTTCGGTGTAGCCGAAGGTGCGCTGGCGGCGCGTGATGGAGGCGGGCGTGTGCACGATGTGCTCGCGCTCGGGCAGGTCTTTCAGGTGGATGCGGCCGTTGTCGAGCCACTCCCCCCAGGGCTGCGCGGCGGCGAGGGATGACTTGATCTCGTCGTCTTCGATGAGGCGGCCCGCCTCGGTGTCGACGAGGAACATGCGGCCGGGGCGCAGGCGTCCCTTGCGCTTGATGCGCGACGGGTCGACTTCGAGCACGCCGATCTCGCTGCCGAGGACGATGAGGCCGTCGGTGGTCTCGAGCCAGCGGCCGGGGCGCAGGCCATTGCGGTCGAGGGTGGCGCCGACGAGCGTGCCGTCGGTGAAGGTCAGGGCGGCGGGGCCGTCCCACGGCTCCATCTGCATGCTGTTGAACTCGTAGAAGTCGCGCAGTTCGTCGTCGAGACCGTTCTGCTTCTCCCACGCCTCGGGAACCATCATCATCATGGCGTGTGGGAGCGAACGGCCCGTGAGGGTGAGGAGTTCGAGCACCTCGTCGAACGAGGCCGAGTCGCTGGCCCCGGGCGTGATGATGGGCAGCAACGGGCGGATGTCGCCGATCAACTCGGATTCGAGCTGGGACTGCCGCGCGCGCATCCAGTTGCGGTTGCCCTGCACGGTGTTGATCTCGCCGTTGTGCGCCATCATGCGGAGAGGTTGGGCGAGGCGCCAGGACGGGAACGTGTTGGTCGAGTAGCGCGAGTGCACGATGGCGAGCTTCGACGCGAAACGCTCGTCGGACAGGTCCGGGTAGAACGGCTCGAGCTGCAGCGTCGTGACCATGCCCTTGTAGACGAGGGTGCGGCTCGACAGCGAGATGAAGTAGGCGTCGAGCTCGCGTTCGGCACGTTTGCGCAGGCGGTAGGTCTGGCGGTCGAGGGCGATGCCCGCGAGGGTCTGGCCGTCGTGGTCGTGGTAGCGGCTGGTGACGAAGAGCTGCTCGACGACCGGCATGGCTTTGCGCGCCAGTTTGCCAAGGTTGTCGGGTGCGGTGGGCACGAGGCGCCAGCCGAGCACGTCGAGGTTCTCGGAGTCGGCGATGGCCTCGATGTCGGTCTTGAGTTGGCCTCTCGCGTGCTCGTCGAGCGGCAGGAATGCGAGCCCGACGGCGTAGTGGCCCATCTCGGGCAGCTCGAAGTCGGTGACCGCGCGCAGGAACTCGTCGGGGATCTGCGTCAGGATGCCGGCGCCGTCACCCGTTCCCGCGTCGGAGCCGATGGCCCCGCGGTGTTCGAGGTTGCGCAGCGAGTCGAGGGCGGCATCGATGATGTCGTGCCCGGGGGTGCCGCGCAGCGTCGCAACCATGGCGAGGCCGCAAGCGTCTTTCTCGTGCCGCGGGTTGTACATGCCCTGCTGGGCCGGCACCTGCGAGAAAGTGTGTGATGTGGGGGAATGCGTCATAACTGACCGTCCTCACGACAAGGGAGAAACAACCGGAGGGACGCCTGTGGCCCGCCGAAGGGACGTGGCACCGCATCAGAGTGGTGCCTCGGGAAGGGGATCGGGGTGAACCTAACCGTTATTTGTGTGAGCCTGTCGTGCTTGTGGCAACGGCTGCGTCCGAATCCGGCTTCGTGTCTTCAGGCTCGCTGAGATCGACATATCCCGCATCGGTGTTCTTGGAGTCTACCCCAGCCGCGGTGGCGTTGAATTCGCGCCCCGGAACATAGGCGCTCGGCTCGAGGCCCGTGTGTCGCCGCGACTGCACGACGAAGATCAGGATGCCCGCGACGACGGCGAAGATGGCGGCCCAGACGTTGACGCGCAGGCCGAAGAAGATCTCGGACGGGTCGATGCGAATCGACTCCCAGACGATGCGGCCGAGGCCGTACCAGATCAGGTAGACGGCGATGACCTTGCCCCACTGCAGGCCGAGTTTGCGCTCGAGCAGCAGGATGACGGCGACGCCCAGGAGGTTCCAGATGACCTCGTAGGCGAACGTGGGCTGGAAGAGCGTGCCGTTGGGCAGACCGATCGGGTAGGCCGGGTTGGAGCTCTCGATCTCGAGGCCCCACCAGCCGTTCGTCGGGGTGCCGAAGAGCTCGTGGTTGAAGTAGTTGCCGAAGCGGCCGAATGCCTGGGCGAGCAGCAGGCCCGGGGCCAGGGCATCCGCGAACGTCCAGAAACGCAGGCCGAGCACGCGGCAGCCGATATATGCGCCGATTGCGCCACCGAGCAGCGCGCCGAAGATGGCGATGCCGCCCTCCCAGATCGCGATGACCTTCCAGAGCTCGGCGCCCGGGTAGAAGTAGTCGTTGGGGTGCGTGAGCACGTGGAAGATGCGCGCACCGACGATGCCGAACGGAACCGTCCACAGGATCATGTCGAGGATGATTCCGCGTTCGGCGCCGCGCTTGTTGAGGCGGTAGTTGGTCAACAGTGCGGCCGCGATGATGCCGGCGAGGATGCACAGAGCGTAGAAGTGGATCTGCAGCGGCCCGACCTGGAAGTAGCTGACGGAGGGACTCGGGATGCTCAGCGGGAGGTTCACCTAGCTCTGCACCTTTCGGGAAGTGTTCGTGGGTTGTGCGGGATCAACTCTACTGGCAGAGCATCGGCGAGGATGACGGGTCAGCGACCGCGGTAGGTGCCCTCGGAGAGTTCGCGGGCGACGTCGGCCACGCGGGCGACTCCGCCGTCGCCCAGCGCCTTGACGAGGGCCGAGCCGACGATCGCGCCGTCGGCGTATTCGTTGACCTCGCGGACCTGCTCGGCTGTGGAGATGCCGAGGCCCACGCACGTGTTCTCGACGCCGGCCTCGCGCAGTCGCTCGACGAGCGTGCGGGCGGCCTGGTCGACATCGCTGCGGGCACCCGTGATGCCCATCGTGGAGACGGCGTAGACGAAGCCGCGGCTGGCATCGATGGCCTGCCGCAGGCGCTCGTCGGACGAGGAGGGCGCCGCGAGGAAGACACGGTCGAGTCCCGTGCGGGCGGAGGCATCGATCCACTCGCCGCCCTCGTCCGGAACGAGGTCGGGCGTGATCAAGCCCGCGCCGCCGGACTCGACGAGGTCGTCGGCGAAGCGCTCGACGCCGTACTGCACGACCGGGTTCCAATACGTCATCAGGAGGACCGGGGTGTCGACCTCCTGCGTGATGCGTCGCACGGCCTCGAAGCCGTCGCGCAGGCGGAAACCGTTGGCCAGCGCCTGCTGCGTGGCGGCCTGGATGACCGGACCGTCCATGACGGGGTCGGAGTAGGGCAGGCCGAGCTCGATCACGTCGACGCCGTTGCGGGCGATGGCGATGGCCGCCTCGACGCTGTCGTCAATGGTCGGGAAACCGGCTGGCAGGTAGCCGATCAGGGCCCCGCGGTCTTCGTCGCGACGTTTCTGCAGGGCGGTGGCGACGGCGCTCACGATTGTTCGGCTCCTTGGTCGATGAGGTCGAAGTAGCGACCCGCGGTTTCCATGTCTTTGTCGCCGCGACCCGAGAGGTTGATCAGGATGACAGCGTCGGGCCCGAGTTCGCGACCGAGCTTGAGCGCCCCGGCGAGGGCGTGAGCCGACTCGATGGCGGGGATGATGCCCTCGGTGCGGCTGAGGAGGCGCAGGGCCGACATGGCTTCGGCGTCGGTGATCGGACGGTAGTTGGCGCGCCCGATGCTCGACAGCCAGGAGTGCTCGGGGCCGACGCCCGGGTAATCGAGGCCCGCCGAGATCGAGTGCGACTCGACGGTCTGGCCGTCTTCGTCTTGCAGCAGGAAGCTGCGGGCGCCGTGGAGCACGCCGGGACGACCCTTGGTGATGGTGGCGGCGTGACGGGGCGTCTCGGCGCCGTCACCGGCGGCCTCGTAGCCCCACAGGCTCACGTCTTCGTCGTCGAGGAAGGCGTGGAAGATGCCCATGGCGTTGGAGCCACCGCCGACGCAGGCGACGACCGCGGTCGGCAGCGCACCCGTGAGGGCGAGCACCTGCTCGCGGGCCTCTTCGCCGATGATCTTCTGCAGGTCGCGCACCATCTCGGGGAACGGGTGCGGGCCGGCAACCGTTCCGAAGATGTAGTTGGTGTCTTCGACATTGGTGACCCAGTCGCGCATGGCGTCGTTGATGGCGTCTTTGAGGGTGCGAGAACCGGTGTTGACGGCCACGACCTCGGCGCCGAGCAGGCGCATGCGGGCCACGTTGAGGGCCTGGCGCTCGGTGTCGACCTCGCCCATGTAGATGACGCAGTCGAGGCCGAACAGGGCAGCGGCCGTTGCCGTGGCGACACCATGCTGGCCGGCGCCGGTCTCGGCGATGACACGCGTCTTGCCGATGCGCTTCGTGAGCAGGGCCTGGCCCAGGACGTTGTTGATCTTGTGCGAGCCCGTGTGGTTGAGGTCTTCGCGCTTCAGGATGATGCGGGCTCCCCCGGCGTGCTCCGCGAAACGGGGCACCTCGGTGATGAGCGACGGACGCCCGACATAGGTGGCGAAAAGCTCGTCGAGCTCGGCCTGGAAGGCGGGGTCGTTCTTGGCCTGCTCCCACGCCTCGGTCAGCTCGTCGAGCGCCGCGACGAGCGATTCGGGCACGTACCGCCCGCCGAAGTCGCCGAAGTAGGGGCCGGTCTGCTGCCGAAGTGCCATGGTCTATACCGCCAAGAATTGCGTGAGGGTGGAAATGGGGTCGCCCGTGACGAGTGCTTCGCCCACGAGGACGACGTCGGCGCCGTCGGCACGATAGCGTGCGACGTCGGCCGGCTGGAGCACCGCGGACTCGGCGACTTTGATGACGCCGTCGGGGATGCGCGGCGCGAGAGTGCCGAAGAGGGACGGGTCGAGTTCGAACGTGCTGAGGTTGCGGGCGTTGACGCCGATGACGTCGGCACCGATCTCGAGCGCGCGGTCGAGTTCTTCGGCCGAGTGGGTCTCGACAAGTGCCGTCATGCCCAGCTCGCCGACGAGCGCGTAGAGCTCGGCGAGCTCCGTCTGGCCGAGGCCCGCGACGATCAGCAACACCAGGTCAGCCCGGGCGGCACGCGCCTCGAACACCTGGTAGGGCTGGGAGATGAAGTCCTTGCGCAGCACCGGGATGGAGACGCGCTGGCGCACGGCCCGCAAGTCGTCGAGCGATCCCTTGAACTTGCGGCCCTCGGTGAGCACGCTGATCGCGCTGGCGCCGCCTTCTTCGTAAGCCGAAGCGAGCAGGGCCGGGTCGGGGATGTCGGCGAGGTCGCCGCGAGACGGGCTCGCGCGCTTGACCTCGGCAATAATCTTGACGTTCGGGCCACGGCGCAGGGCCTCACGGGCGTCGAGGGCTGCCGGCTGATCGAGAGCCTCGGCCTCGACAGCGGCGAGCGGGATGACCGCGCGACGCGCGTCGGCGTCTTCAGCTGCGCCGGCCATGAGGTCGGCGAGCACGATCAGTGACCTTTCGAGGTGTACTTGGCGCCGCCGACGCCGTAGCCCATTTTGGCGAGGATGGGCCAGAGGAGGCCACCGATCAGGACGACGCCCGCGCAGATGACCACGTAGAGAGGCATGTCGAGGACGAAGAACAGGGTTCCCACGGCGAACGCGACGAGCATCACCGTCACCGAGATCCAGGCGGCCGGAGAGTGGCCGTGTCCCATATCAATTGACTCGCTGCTCATGAAACTCCTTCATCGATGATTGCGCGATCTACTCTACCGGCTGTGAAACGGGGGCGAGACAGTGACGCGAGGTGTGGGGAAAGTCGGGCGCGACGGCCTGTGGAGAGCGACGGGCATCCGTTGGAGAACCTCGCCGCGTTGAGCCGATGGGGTCAGCGCGAGGGGCGGACTCAGCGGGTCGGGTCGTCGCCGCGGGTGAGTTCGTCCCAGCTGTCGACGGGGTCCATGCGGGGGTTGCCGTCGGCGGACGCCGGAGCCTCGGGCGTGGTGCCGTCGGTGGAGACGGGGGCGCCGGTCGATGACGCCGCGGACGCCGAGTGGCCGTGGGAGCCGGGCCCCCGGGAGCCGACGTCGGCGGAGGGGCCGTCAGCGGCCGAGGATGCGTCGGTGGCGGCATCCGCGGTGTTGACGGCGACCGTGCGATAGCGCTTCGACGAGCTCGGCCAGCGACGGGCCGTGGCCAGGACGAGAGCGCCGACGAGCACGAAACCGATGCCGAGGACGAGCGTGATGATGGGCCACGCGGTGGGGATGGCGGAGCTCACGATCGTGCGCACCGACTCGTGGCCCGCGATGCCCGTGACCTGCGTGACGGCCGGCTCGGAGGCCCGCACACCGTCTTGCAGCGCGAGGAACGCCGACAGGGCGATGCAGACGCCTAGGAGGATGTTGAGCACCGCGAGGATGTAGCGGAACAGGACGCCCGCGATGGCCAGGGCGGCCGTGAGGGCCAGCCCGGCGAGGGCGAGGGCCGAGAGCGCGGGGGCCGCGACCTCTCCCGAGACATCGATGATGCCGACGACGGGCGAGTTCTGTGTCTGCGAGAGCTGAGCCGTGAACCAGGTCTGAGTCCACGCGAGTAGGGAGAGGGCGCTGAGGACGACGAGGCCGAGAAGCGAGAGGTATTTCACGCGCTTGGCTCGATCCGTTGCACGTTCGAGACGTGTGTCGGTGTCTTCAGGTGCAGCAGGCGTCACGTCGTCCGGCCGAGGGGTCTCGGAGGTCATCTGATCCTTTTCATGGTGTTTGCGACGGCGACGGCGCGCAACGGCGCGGCCGCCTTGTTCACCGACTCCTGGAACTCCGATTCGGGCACCGAGTCGGCGACGAGTCCGCCGCCCGCCTGAACGTGGGCGACGCCGTCGATGAGCGTGGCCGTGCGGATGGCGATGGCGAGGTCGAGGTCACCCGCGAAGCCGAAATACCCCACCACTCCCCCGTAGACGCCGCGCTGGGCGGGCTCGAGGGAGTCGATGATCTCGAGGGCCCGGGGCTTCGGGGCGCCCGAGAGGGTGCCGGCGGGGAACGTTGCACGGAAGACGTCGACGGGCGAGACATCCGGCAGCAGGTCGCCCTCGACCGACGACACGAGGTGCATGATGTGGCTGAACCGCTCGACGCGCATGAACTCGGTCACCTCGACACTGCCCGCGCGGCAGACCTTCAGCAGGTCGTTGCGCGAGAGGTCGACGAGCATGAGGTGCTCGGCGCGTTCTTTCTCGTCGGCGCTGAGCTCGGCCGAGAGGTCGGCGTCGTGCTCGGGCGTGGCGCCGCGGGGCTTCGAGCCGGCGATCGGATGCGTGAACACCCGGCCGTCTTCCACCTTCACGAGCGCTTCGGGCGACGAGCCCACGATGGAGTAAGGCACGCCGTCGACCGTGTCGAGGGTGAGCAGATACATATACGGGCTCGGGTTGAGCGTGCGCAGGATGCGGTAGACGTCGATGGGTTCGGCGTCGGTCGGCTGATCGAAGCGCTGCGAGACGACGACCTGGAAGATGTCCCCCTCGCGGATATGCTGCTTGGCCGTGTCGACCGCGGCCAGGAAGTCCCCGCGCTCGGTGCGGTGGTGGGGCGTGGGCTCGGCCGACAGATCGACGTCGGCAAGCCAGGCGTCGCTCGGTTGCGCCAGGTCGCGTTGCATGGCGTCGAGGCGGTGCTGCGCGGCATCCCACAGCTCGTCGGATGCTTCGCTGCCGTCGTTGAGCGCGTTGGCGATGAGCAGCACCGTGCCCGTGCGGTGGTCGAGCACCGCGAGGTCGGCGGCAAAACACAGCGCCTGGCCGGGCACGCGGTTCTCGAGCGGCGGGCGGTTGGGTAGGCGCTCGATCTGGCGGATGGCCTCCCACCCGATGAAGCCGACGAGACCACCCGTGAGGGGCGGCATGCCGTCGATCTTCGGGGTCTGCCAGCGGGCGTGCAGGCGCGTGATGGCCTCGAGGGGCTGGACGTCGTCGAGCGAACCGAGGGCGCGTTCCGCGTTCATGCCGTAGTCGATCCAGCGCGGGGTCTCGCCCTCCTGGGTGAGCACGCCGAACGACGAGACGCCGACGAAGGAGAAGCGCGACCAGATGCCGCCCTGTTCGGCCGATTCGAGGAGGAAGCTGCCCGGGCGGCCGATGGCGAGCTTGCGGTAGACGCCGACCGGGGTCTCGCCGTCGGCGAAGAGTTCGCGCACGACGGGGATGACGCGGTGGTCGGCGGTGAGAGCGTCGAACTGGGCACGCGTGGTGCTGCCCGGCATACCCGTCGTCATGATGCGATCCCTTCGGAAACCGGGCGGTCTGCGCTGACGGCGTGCAGGTCGCGGCCGTCGAAGCACGTGCGGGTGCCGGTGTGGCACGCCACACCGACCTGGTCGACGCGGACGAGGAGCGTGTCGCCGTCGCAGTCGAGGCTTACGTCCTTCACGTACTGCGCGTGGCCGGACGTGTCGCCCTTGCGCCAGTATTCCTGGCGGGAGCGCGACCAGAAGGTGCCGCGACCCGAGATGAGGGTGCGACGCAGGGCTTCGGCATCCATGTAGCCGAGCATGAGGACCTCGCCCGTGTCGTATTGCTGTACGACGGCCGGCACCAGGCCGTTGTCGGCGAATGCGACGCGTGCGATCTCGGCTTCGACGGCGGCGGTCGAGTCGGGGAGCTGTCCGGCAGTCTGCGGATCGGTCATGAGCGGACCTCGATTCCTTCGGCACGGAGCGAGCGTTTGACGTCGCCGATGGTCAATTGACCGGAGTGGAAGACGCTGGCCGCGAGCACCGCATCGGCGCCCGCCTGCACGGCGGGGGCGAAGTGCGACCCATCGCCCGCCCCACCCGAGGCGATGACGGGCACGGGACTCAGGGCGCGCATGGCGGCGACGAGTTCGAGGTCGAAACCCTCTTTCGTGCCGTCGGCATCGATCGAGTTGACGAGCAGTTCGCCGACGCCGCGCTCGATGGCCTCGCGCGCCCAGGCCAGGGCATCGAGCGTGGTCTCGGTGCGGCCGCCGTGCGTCGTGACGACAAACCCCGAGGGGAGCTCGGCCGAACGCTTCACATCGAGCGAGAGCACGAGCACCTGGGCGCCGAACACGCCCGAGATCTTGTCGAGCAGATCGGGGCGACGGATGGCGGCGCTGTTGACGCCCACCTTGTCGGCGCCCGAGGCGAGCAGCTTAGAGACGTCTTCGGTGCTGCGGATGCCGCCGCCGACGGTCAACGGGATAAAGACCTGCTCGGCCGTGCGCGCGACCACGTCGTAGGTCGTCGAGCGGTCGTCGACCGTGGCCGTGACGTCGAGGAACGTGAGCTCGTCGGCACCCTGCTCGTAGTACTGGCGAGCGAGGGCGACCGGGTCGCCGGCATCGCGCAGATTCTGGAAGTTGACGCCCTTGACGACGCGGCCGTCGGCCACATCGAGACACGGGATGACGCGGGTGATGACCGACATCGTGCGTGTGTCCTTCCCGCTAGAGCCTGGCGGCGTGGATGGCGCTCACGAGGATGGCTCGGGCACCGAGTTCGTACAACGCATCCATGATGTCGTTGGTTTCTTCGCGTTTGATCATCACGCGGACGGCCACCCACTCGGGGTCGCGCAGGGGCGAGATGGTGGGAGACTCGATGCCGCCGGCGACCGCGGTGGCCTGTTCGAGGAGCGCGACCGGCAGGTCGTAATCGAGCAGCACGTACTGGCGGGCCACGAGGACCCCCTGCAAGCGGCGACGCAGCGTGGCGAGGCCCGGCTTCTCGTCGCCGTTGCCGATGAGGACGGCCGTGGATTCGAGGATGACGGGGCCGAAGATCTCGAGGCCGGCCTTGCGGAGAGTCGTGCCCGTGGAGACGACGTCGGCGACGGCATCCGCCACACCGAGACGCACGGCGGATTCGACGGCGCCGTCGAGGTGGACGAGGGTTGCCTCGACGCCCGCGCTGCGCAGGAATTCGCCCACGAGGCCCGGGTAGCTGGTGGCGACGCGGACGCCCTGCAGGTCGTCGAGCTGCGCGAAACGACCCTCGGGGCCGGCGAACCGGAACGTGGAGTCACCGAAGCCGAGCGCCTCGATCTCGGTGGCCGTAGAGCCCGAGTCGAGCAGCAGGTCGCGGCCCGTGAGGCCCACGTCGAGCGCGCCCGAACCGACATAGGTGGCGATGTCGCGCGGGCGGAGGTAGAAGAACTCGACGCCGTTGCGGGCATCGATCAGGTGCAGCTCTTTCGGGTCACGACGGGTGGCGTAGCCTGCCTCGGTGAGCATGACGGCGGCCGTCTCGGCCAATGAGCCCTTGTTGGGCACTGCGATTCGCAACATGGAAAAACTTTCGGGTAGAAGAAGTCGGATGACGTGAGCGGAACTCACAGATGTCGGTAGACGTCTTCCGGGCTGAGGCCTTTGGCGATCATCATGACCTGCACGTGATAGATCAGCTGCGAGATCTCTTCGGCGGTCTCGACGTCGCTCTGGTACTCGGCGGCCATCCACACTTCGGCGGCCTCTTCGACGATCTTCTTGCCGATCGTATGCACGCCACCGTCGAGCTCGCGGACCGTGCCACTGCCCTCGGGGCGGTCGATGGCCTTCTGGCTGAGTTCAGCGAACAGGGCGTCGAATGTCTTCACTCACCCAGGGTACTAGTAACGCGGCTACCGGGTGTGCGTGTGGGCGGCGGCCTCGCGGCGCAGCGTGTCGATCGCCAGCGCCGGGTTCTCGGCCCCGAACACGCTCGATCCGGCCACGAACGTGTCGGCGCCGGCCTCGGCCGCGATGGCGATGGTCTTCTCGCTGATGCCGCCGTCGACCTGCAACCACACGTCGAGCCCCGCCTGGGACACGCGTTCGCGCAGGGCCCGCAGCTTGGGCATGGTCTCGGGCATGAAGGACTGCCCGCCGAAGCCGGGTTCGACCGTCATGACGAGCACCTGGTCGAATTCGGCGAGGAGGTCGAGGTAGGGCTCGACGTCGGTGCCGGGTTTGAGCGCCAGGCCGGCGCGCGCGCCGATCTCGCGCAGGCGGCGGGCGACCGAGACCGGGTCGGTGGTCGACTCGGCGTGAAAGGTGACGGAATAGGCGCCCAATTCCGCATAGCCCGGGGCCCACTTCTCGGGGTTGTCGATCATGAGGTGCACGTCGAGCGGGATGGGCGAGACATCCTGGATGCGCCCGGCCATTTGCGGGCCGAACGTGAGGTTGGGCACGAAGTGGTTGTCCATGACGTCGACGTGCACGAGGTCGGCGGTGGCGATGCGGTGCAGGTCGCGTTCCATGTTGACGAAGTCGGCGGCGAGGATGCTGGGGTTGATGCGGGCGGTCATGGCTTCTCCCTATCGTGCGGTTTTGCGAATGAGCGCCACGAACATGGCGTCGGTGCCGTGGCGGTGCGGCCAGAGCTGGGCGACTGTGCCCGCGTGCTCGCCGAGCGCCGTGTCGCCGAGGTCGAGCTCGTGCACTGCGATGCGTTGCAGGGCGGCCGCCGTGTCGAGCAGCTCGGCGTCGGCCCCCCAGCGCCCGAGGGCGGCCAGGACGCCGCCGCGGGTCTCGGCGATATGCGGCGAGCACGTGACGTAGGCGACCGTGCCGCCCGGCTTGAGGGCGTCGAAGGCCGAGGTCAACAGGGACGCCTGCAGCACCGTGAGGTCGGCGACATCTTTGGCGGTTTTGCGCCACCGCGCCTCGGGTCGGCGTCTCAGAGCGCCGAGGCCCGTGCAGGGAGCGTCGACGAGGATGCGGTCGTAGGTGTTCGGGCGGTGCTCGCCGATCTGCCGGCCGTCGAGTTCGCTGACTTCGGGGACCTCGGCGAGGGGCCGGATGGCGCGGCGCACGAGTTCGGCCCGCGCCGGCGTGATCTCGTTGGCGTCGAGGTGGGCATGGCCTGTGTGCGCCTCGGCGCCGAGGAGGGCCGTCTTGCCACCGGGCCCGGCGCACAGGTCGAGCCACTGCTCGCCGGCCCGGATCGGCTCGAAGCGGCTGAGCGCGAGGGCGGCCAGCTGCGACCCCTCGTCTTGCACGCGCAGTCGTCCGCCGGCGTGACCGATGGTGGTGTCGGGGTCTCCGTGGCCGAGAGTGAAGCCCACCGGCGAATACTCGTTGGGGTGCGCGTCAGCCGGCGCATCGATCAGGCCGGGCAGGGCGATGAGGTTCACGCGGGGAGCGTCGTTGTCGGCCGCGAGGAGCTGTTCGAGTTCGTCGACGCGCCCTTCGGCGGTCAACGATTGGCGGAAGGCGCGGATGATCCACGCGGGGTGCGCGTATTCGATGGCAAGCCGGTCGTCGGCGTTCTTCGCCCGCGCGAGGACCTTCTCTTTCCATTCGGAGGCTTCGCTGCGAGACAGCGTGCGGAGGACCCCGTTGACGAAGCCGCTGGCCGAGCGTGACCCGACCTCGCGCGCTAGCGAGACGGACTCGTTGACGGCGGCGTGCGACGGGACGCGCATGCCCAGCAACTGGTGAGCCCCGAGGCGCAGCACGTCGAGCACGGGCAGGTCGATGTCGTCGACCGATCGGCCCGCCGCGAGTTCGATCACGCGGTCGTAATAGCCACGCAACCGCAGTGTTCCGTAGCACAGCTCGGTGGCGAGCCCGGCGTCGGCGGTATTGAGGGCTGCCCGCTTGATGGCCGTGGGCAGCAGCAGGTTGGCGTAGGCGTCGTCGCTGCTGACGGCGGCGAGCACGCTGTAGGCCACGCGGCGCGCGGGCTGCACGGTGACGACGGGGGCCGGGCGGCTGCGGGGCCGTTGTCGGCCGGCCGGCCGGGATGCACGTCTGTGGGTGTTGTCGCTCATCGGGCTGAGATCTCCGCTCCGCTGGGAAGGCCGCGCCACCAGTCGGCGGCGGCCATCGATTGACGCCCGGCGGGCTGCACACGCACGAGCTCGAGGTTGTCGCCCGACCCGGTGCCGATGTGCACACGTTTGTCGTGCAGGGCGAGCCGTCCGGCGTCGAGGCCTCTGGCGGACGTGCGGGCGAGCGCGAGCACCTTCAGGACCGTGGTGATCGGCTCGGCGGGGGCTGCCGTCGTGTCGTCGGCCGGAGCGATCACGATCTCGGTGTGCGCACCCGGCTCGGGGGTGACGCCGCGATAGCGCGCGAAGACATGCGAGGCTGCGGTCGTCCAGTCGAGGCGCCCGTCGGCGGCCGAGAGTTTCGGGGCCAGCGTGACGTCGCCGGTCTGAGGCTCGGAGGTCGCGGTGCCTGCCCCGATCCCGTCGACGACGTCGAGCACCAGGGGCACGCTCTCGGTGGCGTAGGCGTCGAGGAGGTCACCCGCGGTGGCATCGTCTGGCGCAGGAAGCGGTCGCCGCAGGAAGATGTCGCCGGCGTCGAGCTCGGGCACGAGCTGGAAGATCGAGACGCCGGTCTCTGCGTCCCCCGCGATGAGCGAGTGCTGCACGGGGGCGGCACCACGCCACCGGGGCAGCAGAGAGAAGTGCAGGTTGATCCATCCGTGGGTCGGCGTGTCGAGCAGAGCCCGCTTGACGAGCCCGCCGTAGGCGACGATGACGCCGAGGTCGGGTTCGAGCAATCGGATGGCTTCGGTCACCTCGTCGTCGAGGCGGTTGGCTTTGATCACCGTCAGGCCGGCGCGTTCGGCGGCCGCGGCGACGGGCGACGGCGTCATGACCCGTTTGCGACCGACGGGTGCGTCGGCCCGCGTGATGACCGCCACGATCTCGTGCTCGCTCGCGGCGAGCGCCTCGAGGGTGGGGACGGCGACGGCGGGCGTTCCGGCGAAAACGATCTTCATGCGGCGGGTTCCTGTCGGCGATGGTCGGGGGCGGTCATTGGAAGATCTCCGGATCGTCGAAATGCACTTTCAGTGTAGGCGCTGGGCGATAGCCACCCTTGGCGGCGGGTGGGCGTCGTCTCGACGTCGCCGCCTTGACGACGGATGCGCGCAGCGATTTGGCGAGACGCTGGGCCAGCGCATAGTCGGTGCGGATGACGGCGCGGACCTGATCTTTCTCGTGAGGCGTCGGGCCCAGCACGGCGCCCGGCGGGAGCTCGTGTTCGGCGCGGACGTCGTCGATGGCGCGATCGACACTATCGGCCGTGCCGGTCAGCGCGACGACCCGCACCGCGGGTGGGAACCGCAGGGCGCGCCGGTCGTCGAGTTCTTGGCGCGCGAAGCCGGATTGATCCCAGTTGGCCAGGGCCGTGCCGAGCGTTCCCGCGACGCCGGTGAGAACGACGGGCGCGCGGGGGGCGGCGAGGGCCGCGGCGTTGGACCACCAGCGGAGGCAGTCCTCGGCGATGCTGAGCGACTCGGCCGCGAGCATGCGTTCGCCGTCGAGGAGGAGGACGGCCGCGTAGCCGCCCGGGACGAGCGGCTCGGCGCCGCGGGTGGCGACGACGAGTGAGGCCCGTCGCTCGATCGTCTGCACGTTGCGTTCGCCATCCGACACGATGACGGTGTGGCCGGGAAACGCCTTGCCGAGTTCTTCGGCCGTGCGACCCGAACCGCGCGTGACGAGCTTAAACAGCTTGTGCTCGCACGTGTCGCACTGCCAATTGACGGCGAGAGCGCCGCAGACCGTGCAGGCGGGCGTGGCTCCGGCTCGCGTGACGCCGAGGGGGCCGTGACACTCGCGGCACCGCGCCAAATGCGAACAGTTGGCGCATGCGACCGCGGGGGCATATCCCGGCCGTGCCACCTGCACGAGCACGGGCCCGGTCTCGAGTGCTTCGCGGGCGATGCGCCACGCGGTCGACGGGATGCGGGCGGCCCCCGATGCGGCGTCGGGCTGGTCTTGGCGGGCCGTCTGGATGATGCGCGGGGCGACGAGCGGCTTGGGTGCTTCGGCCGTGAACCACCCCATCTGCACGAGCCGCTCGGTTTCGACGCTGCGGCCGTGGCTGAGGATGACGAGCGCCGCGCCCGATTCTTCTTGCCGCACGAGCGCCGCATCGCGGGCGTGCACGTAGGGCGCCAGCGGTTCGCGATAGAGGTGGTCGCCGTCGTCCCACATGGCGATCAGACCGAGTCGCGCGCTCGGCGCATAGATTGCGGACCGGTTGCCGACGATCGCGCGCGGGCGGTCGTCGAGCAGGTCGAGGAAGGATGCGTAACGCTCGGCGTTCGACTGCCGTGCATCGACGCGCGAGATCTGTTCGAGCGGCAGCACATCGGCTAGCGCCGCCTCGAGCTGATCTTGATCACGATAGTCGGGCGTCAGCAGCACCGCCGTGCGCCCTGAGACGACCGTGTTGTGCGCGAGCTCGGCCAGCGTGCGTGCCCAGGAGCCGATCGGCGCGCCCGAAGCGGTTTCTCGCGGGCTGGGGACCGCGTCGAGCGCCAGCCGGCCGCCCCCGGCAACGGTGTGCCACACGCTGTCGCGGTAGCCCGAGATCGGGATCAGCCCGTCCGAGACGTCTGCGGCGTCTGCGGCGGTTTCGGCGGTTCCTGCATGATCATCTCTGCCGCGATTCGCGACAGGCTCCGCGCGCGTCACTCCGTCGACATCCGTGTCAGCGCCGGGCTGCGGTGCTGTGTCATCGGATTCGGAGCCCGGTGCTTGTCCGGAGGCCTCGAGCCTGCGTGCCTTCCACGCCTTCTCGACGCGCACCTGTCGCGAGGGGATGGCGAGCCGGAGGATGTCGCTCGCTCCCCCGGCGCTGCGCTCGGACAGCCGGCGCGCCAGCGACCAGACCTCGGGTGTGAGCACGGGCACGTCGGAGACGAGCTCGTCGAGCGGGGTGAGGGCTCCCCCGAAGTCGCTCGTCTCGACGACCTCGACCACATAGGCCGCTGCGACGCGGTTCGCGCTGCGCAGAGGTACCTTCACGCGGACGCCCGGCACGACCGACCCGCGGAGCTTCTCGGGGATCGCGTAATCGAACAGGTGGTCGAGCTGGGGCAGCGGCGAGTCGATGACCACCCGGGCGACCGTTCCGGTCTCGGGCAACGCCGAGCCTCCGGTGGGGTCGGCCAGTGGTTCGGCCACGGCGTTAGAGTCCGGCAGCGCTCTGCAGCTGGCTGACGCGGTCGAGACGTTCCCACGTGAAGTCGGGCAGCTCGCGGCCGAAGTGACCGTAGGCGGCCGTCTGCTGGTAGATGGGGCGCAACAGGTCGAGCTCACGGACGATGGCACCCGGGCGGAGGTCGAAGACCTCACGGATGGCGTCGACGATCGTCGCCTCGGGCACCTTGGCCGTGCCGAAGGACTCGACGTAGAGGCCGACGGGGGCAGCCTTGCCGATGGCGTAGGCAACCTGCACCTCGAGCTTGTCGGCGAAGCCGGCGGCGACCGCGTTCTTGGCGACCCAGCGCAGCGCGTAGGCGGCCGAACGGTCGACCTTCGACGGGTCCTTTCCGCTGAAGGCGCCGCCACCGTGCCGCGCCGCGCCACCGTAGGTGTCGATGATGATCTTGCGGCCCGTGAGACCGGCGTCACCCTTCGGCCCGCCGACGACGAAACGCCCGGTGGGGTTGATGAGGAACTGCACGTTGCTGGTGTCGAGGTCGATCGTGTCGAGCACGGGACGGATGACATGGCGCTCGACCTCGGCGCGCAGCTGGGCCGTTGAGACGGCCTCCGTGTGCTGGGTGGAGAGGACGATGGTCTCGACCGTGCGCGGGATGATGCCCTCGTAGCCGATGGTGACCTGGGTCTTGCCGTCGGGCCGGAGGTAAGCGAGCTCGCCCGACTTGCGCACGGCCGCGAGGCGCTCCGCGAGGCGGTGCGCGATCCAGCTCGGCAAGGGCATGTACTGCGGGGTCTCGGTGGTGGCGAAGCCGAACATGATCCCCTGGTCGCCCGCGCCCTGCTGGTCGAGCGCATCGGAGGAGGACTGCTCGCGGCTCTCGAACGCGTCGTCGACACCCTGGGCGATATCGGCGGACTGCTGGCCGATCGACACGGAGACGCCGCAGGAAGCGCCGTCGAAACCGGCCTCGGACGAGTCATAACCGATGGAGGTGACGAGCTCACGCACGATGGCGGGGATCTCGACGTAGGCATCGGTCGTGACCTCGCCGGCGACGTGGACGAGGCCCGTCGTGACGAGCGTCTCGACGGCGACACGCGACCGCGGGTCTTCGGTCAGCAAGGCATCGAGGATGGCATCGGAGATCTGGTCGCAGACCTTGTCGGGGTGCCCCTCGGTAACCGATTCCGACGAGAAGAGACGCAGTTGTGTCATGCAGGTGCCTTACCTTGAATGCCCGTGCGAACCAGCACGGACGGGTGAACGGTGTGAGTGGATGCCCGCCTCACGGTCTTCACAACTATATCCGGGGCATCCGACAGCCCCCGGGTGGTTGCGCGACTGTGAAGAACTTCGCGGTATCTCTCCTGGGGAGAACGGTTTGCGACGCGAAAAAGTCCCCGAGCTGCGCCACGACCGACAGAAAAGGCCGCCACCCGAAGGTGACGGCCAAAGCTGTTGGGAAGTTCACGCGAGTGAACCCGCCGAGCGGATCGCGCTTAGGAAGCGGGAACGATCGGCTTGAGAACCAGCTTGTCCTCGTTGATCTCGTGCATCGCGACCGACAGCGGCTTGTCTTCGACGTTGGAGTCGACGAGCGGCCCCACGTTGTCGAACAGGCTGCCTTCGTGCAGGTCGGAGTAGTAGTCGTTGATCTGACGCGCGCGCTTGGACGCGAAGATGACGAGGGCGTACTTCGAGTCGACCTTCGAGAGCAGGTCGTCGATGGGCGGGTCGATGATTCCGGTGAGCTTGTCAGCCATGGTCACACTCCTCGTGTGGGTATTGATGGAAAGTCTGCTGTGGATGATGTTCCGGTGTGACGATGCGATGAGCATCGACCCGATTAACGGGATGACCCGGAATTCCCGCGAGTCTTGATCAAGTCTACGACTTCTTCCGCC
Organism: Okibacterium fritillariae; assembly: GCF_900167575.1. GTDB lineage: Bacteria > Actinomycetota > Actinomycetes > Actinomycetales > Microbacteriaceae > Okibacterium > Okibacterium fritillariae. The sequence goes on along the minus strand of NZ_FUZP01000001.1, from coordinate 1,688,740 downwards.
GCTTCGGCGACCGTGTTGTTGACGACCTTCACATCGAACTCGTTCTGCGCCGCCAATTCGATCTTGGCCGTGGCCAGGCGACGCTCGCGTTCCTCTTCGCCCTCGGTGCCGCGCCCGACGAGCCGGCGCACCAATTCGTCCCAGCTCGGCGGCAGCAGGAACACCAGCGTGGCATCGGGCATGGCCTGGCGCACCTGGCGGGCACCCTGCAGGTCGATCTCGAGAAGGACGCTCTCGCCGCGACGGAGTGCCGCCTCGATGGGCGCACGCGGCGTGCCGTAGCGGTAGGCGTTGTGCACGGTCGCGTATTCGAGCAGCTCGCCCTCGACGATCATGCGGTCGAACTCGGTGTCGTCGACGAAGTAGTAGTTGACGCCCTCGACCTCTCCGGGTCGCGGCTGGCGCGTCGTGGCCGACACCGACAGCTGCACCTCGGGGTGGTGCTCGCGAATGTAGTTCGCGACCGTGCCCTTGCCGACGGCCGTCGGGCCCGCCAGCACGATCAAGCGGCTGCGCTTGCGCGAACGGTTGGTCGCCTCACGTTCGATGAGGAAGTTGCGCAGCCGCACCCGCTGCTTCTGGCCGAGGCCGCCCACGCGCTTGGCGGGCGAGATGCCGAGGTCTTCGAGGATCTTCGCGAGCTTCGTGGCACCGATGGCCGGCACGCTGAGCAAGAAGTCCGTGACCCGAAGGCGTCCCTCCACGCCCTCCGGATCTGCGATGGCCCGGTCCAGAATCTGGAGGGCCGAAACCTGTCCGTCGGCGATACGTGCCTTGACCGTGGCACGGGCGCGTCGGGCGGCGACAGCAGCTCGAGACGCCGCAACGCGGTCGACCTCGGGCGGGCGCCGGGGGGAAGTTTCAGGCAATGTTGCTTCTCACATCCTTTGCTTGGTTCTTGATCGCGGCGGCGATACCGGTGGGGCCGGCGTCGAGCACACTCCGCGACTGGGCGACGATGACACCGGGGCTCATGGGCCCGAAGATGTCGGCCGACTGAGATACGGCCGCGCCTTGATGCCCGAAACCGGGCGCTAATACAGGTAACACGGGAGAGGGGCGGAAGTCGAGTTGGAACTCGGCGAGCCGCAGAGTTGCACCAATAACCACACCGACCGAGCCGAGCTCGGTCTCCCCCGCCGCAGCGTTCGAGGCGACGATGTCGTCGACGATGGCGCGGGCGACGCGACGGGGTGCCACATCATCCGCGGCGGCATTCGTCGTGCCTGTCGCACCATCGGCAGCCGAGCCATTCTCCGAGCCACTTTTCGAGCCGATGTGCGAGTCGACCCGAGCGTCGACGAAAGCGCGCTGGATGTCGCGACCCTCGGGGTTGCTCGTCGCCGCGAGCACGAACACGCCCTTGCCGTGCTGGCGCGCCAACCGGATGGGAGCCTCGAGCGACCCGACGCCCTGGTAGGCGACGAGGGTGACGGCATCCGCTTCGAGGGGCGAGCCGGGGCGCAGCCAGGTCTCACCGTAGGCCTCGACGCTCGTGCCGACGTCGCCGCGCTTGGCGTCGGCGATCACGAGGAGGCCGGCGGCGCGTGCCGCGGCGATGACCTCTTCGAGCGCCGCATAGCCGCGCGAACCGTGGCGTTCGAAGAACGCCACCTGCGGCTTGACGATGCCCGCCTGCCCCGCGCTGGCCTCGACGACCCGCAGGCCGAACTCGCGCAGACCCGCGGCGTCGTCAGAGAGGCCCCACGCCGACAGGAGGTAGGGGTGGGGGTCGATACCCACCGAGAGCCGCCCGAAGCGCCCGAAGGCGTCGTTCAGGCGGTCTCCGAAGGTGGGTGCGCCGGCCCCCGTCATGCCGGCGAGACGCTGCCGGCCGAAGCCGAAGCGAGCTCGGCGGCACGCGAGGCGCGGTCGGCCCGGTCCTGGGCGTATTCCTGCAGCGAGCGGACGTCGAAACCGGTGCGGATGGCCTCGAGCGATGCCACGGCCGCGGTCAGCTCGGCGATCGTCGTGAACAGGGGCTTGTCCTCGGCCACGGCGGCCGCGCGGATTTCGTAGCCGTCGGCACGAGCCGAGCGACCGGACGGCGTGTTGATCACGACATCCACCTCGTTGCGGTTGATGAGGTCCACGATGGACGGCTCGCCCACGGATGCCTCGTTGCCCTCGGAGAACTTGCGCACGGTGCGCGCCGAGATGCCGTTGCGGTTGAGCACCTCTGCCGTGCCCTCGGTCGCGAGGATCTCGAAGCCCAGCTCCTTGAGGCGCAGGATGGGGAGCACGATGGAGCGCTTGTCGCGGTCTGAGACCGAGACGAAGACGGTTCCGCCGAGCGGCATCCCGCCGTAGGCTGCGGCCTGGCTCTTGGCGAAGGCCCGCGGGAAGTCGCGGTCGATGCCCATGACCTCACCGGTCGAACGCATCTCGGGCCCGAGCACGGAGTCGACGATGTCGCCCGCCTTGGTGCGGAAGCGCTTGAAGGGCAGCACGGCCTCCTTGACGGCGACCGGCGAGTCCATGGGCACGCGGGAACCGTCGACGGGGGGCAGCAGCCCCGAGTCGATCAGCGAGCGCACGGTCGAGCCAGCCATGATCAGCGACGCGGCCTTGGCGAGCGGGATGCCGAGCGCCTTGGACACGAACGGCACCGTGCGAGACGCCCGCGGGTTGGCCTCGAGCACGTAGAGCACGCCCGCGCCGATCGCGAACTGCACGTTCAGCAGGCCGCGCACGCCGACACCCTCGGCGATGGCGCGCGTCGCCTCGCGCACCTGGTCGATCTGCGAACGGCCGAGCGTCACGGGTGGCAGGGTGCACGAGGAGTCACCCGAGTGGATGCCGGCCTCTTCGATGTGCTCCATGACGCCGCCGATGTAGAGCTCTTCGCCGTCGTACAGCGCGTCGACGTCGATCTCGATGGCGTCGTCGAGGAACCGGTCGACGAGCAGCGGGTGCTGCGGGCCGATGATGCCCTGGTCGGCCATGCGGTCGAAGTAGTCGACGAGCGAGGCCGTGTCGTAGACGATCTCCATGCCGCGGCCGCCGAGCACGAAGCTCGGGCGCACGAGCACGGGGTAGCCGATCTCTTCGGCCACGGTGACGGCGCCGGTGACCTCGGTGGCGGTGCCGTTGCGGGGCGACAGGATGCCCGCGGCGTCGAGGATGGCGGAGAAGGCGCCGCGCTCTTCGGCCAGGTCGATGGCTTCGGGCGTGGTGCCGAGAATCGGGATGCCGGCGGCCTTCAGCCCGGCCGCGAGCCCGAGTGCGGTCTGCCCGCCGAGCTGCACGACGACGCCGACGAGTTCGCCGGACTGGCTTTCGGCGTGCACGATCTCGAGCACGTCTTCGAGCGTGAGGGGCTCGAAGTAGAGCCGGTCGCTCGTGTCGTAGTCGGTGGAGACCGTCTCGGGGTTGCAGTTGATCATGATGGTCTCGTAGCCGGCATCGCGCAGGGCGAACGAGGCGTGCACGCACGAGTAGTCGAACTCGATGCCCTGACCGATGCGGTTCGGGCCGGAACCCAGGATGACGACCTTGCGGCGGTCGCTCGCGATGACCTCGGTCTCCTGGTCGTAGCTCGAGTAGTGGTAGGGCGTGAGGGCCGGGAACTCGCCGGCGCAGGTGTCGACGGTCTTGAACACGGGGCGCACGCCGAGGATGTGGCGCACCTCGCGCACCTCGGTCTCGCCGAAGCCGCGCAGCTGCCCGATCTGGGCGTCGGAGAAGCCGTGGTTCTTGGCGACCGTGAGCACCTCCGAGTCGAGCACGTCAGCCGTGCGCACGAAGTCGGCGACCTCGTTGATGAGCACGATCTGGTCGATGAACCAGGGGTCGATCTTGGTGGCCTCGAAGACCTGCTCGGCCGTCGCGCCGGCCCGCAGGGCCTGCTGCACGACGACGATGCGGCCGTCGGTGGGAACCTTGCTGACCTCGAGCAGCTCATCCACCGAGCGGGTCTCCTCGCCCCAGTGGAAGCTGGAGCCGCGCTTCTCGAGCGAGCGCAGCGCCTTCTGCAGGGCCGTGGCGTAGTTGCGGCCGATGGCCATGGCCTCGCCGACGGACTTCATGGTGGTCGTCAGCGTGGGGTCGGCGGCCGGGAACTTCTCGAACGCGAAGCGCGGAACCTTGACGACCACGTAGTCGAGCGTGGGCTCGAAGCTCGCGGGCGTGACCTTGGTGATGTCGTTCGGGATCTCGTCGAGGCGGTAGCCGATGGCGAGCTTTGCGGCGATCTTGGCGATCGGGAAGCCCGTGGCCTTCGAGGCGAGGGCGCTCGAGCGCGAGACGCGCGGGTTCATCTCGATGACGATGATGCGACCGTTGGCGGGGTCGATGGCGAACTGGATGTTGCAGCCACCCGTGTCGACGCCGACGGCGCGGATGATGTCGATGCCGATGTCGCGCAGGCGCTGGTATTCGCGGTCGGTCAGCGTGAGGGCCGGGGCGACCGTGATCGAGTCGCCCGTGTGCACGCCGACGGGGTCGACGTTCTCGATGGAGCAGACGACGACCGTGTTGTCGGCCGTGTCGCGCATGAGCTCGAGCTCGTATTCCTTCCAGCCGAGGATCGACTCCTCGAGCAGCACCTCGCTGGTGGGGCTGGAGTGGATGCCGTCGCCCACGATGCGCACGAGCTCGGCCTCGGTGTAGGCGAAGCCCGAGCCGAGACCGCCCATGGTGAAGGAGGGGCGCACGACGAGGGGGTAGCCCAGGTCTTTCGCGAACTCCTTGGCCTCCTCGACGGTGCGGGCGATGTGGCTGCGCGCGACATCCGCCCCGGCTTCGATCACGAGGTCTTTGAAGAGCTGGCGGTCCTCGCCCTTCTGGATGGCTTCGACTTTGGCGCCGATGAGCTCGACGTCGTACTTCGCGAGCGTGCCGGCGTCGTGCAGGGCGATGGCAGCGTTGAGGGCCGTCTGACCACCGAGCGTCGGCAGCACCGCATCCGGTCGTTCTTTCTGGATGATGGTCTCGATGACCTCGGGCGTGATGGGCTCGATGTAGGTCGCGTCGGCGAAGTCGGGGTCGGTCATGATGGTGGCCGGGTTCGAGTTGACGAGGATGACGCGCACGCCCTCTTCGCGCAACACGCGGCAGGCCTGCGTGCCCGAGTAGTCGAATTCTGCGGCCTGGCCGATCACGATCGGGCCGGAGCCGATGACGAGAACGCTCTTGATGTCGTCGCGCTTGGGCATTAGTTGTTGTCTCCTGTGGTGGCGTCGGTGCTCGCGGCTGTGCTGGCGTCGGCCTTCAGGCGGATGACCATGTCGCGGAAGCGGTCGAAGAGGTAGTTCGCATCGTGCGGTCCTGCGGCAGCTTCGGGGTGGTACTGCACCGAGAAGGCGGGGATGTCGAGGCACTGCAGGCCCTCGACCACGTTGTCGTTGAGGCCGTAGTGGCTGACCTCGACGCGGCCGAAGCCCTGCGAGGACTCGTGCACGCCCTCGATGGGCGCGTCGACCGCGAAGCCGTGGTTCTGCGAGGTGATCTCGACACGGCCGGTCGACTTGTCGAGCACGGGCTGGTTGATGCCGCGGTGGCCGAAGGGCAACTTGTAGGTGCCGAAGCCGAGCGCGCGGCCGAGCAGCTGGTTGCCGAAGCAGATGCCGAAGTAGGGCGTGCCGTCGCGCAGCACGTCGCGCAGGAGTTCGACGTGGTGGTCGCTCGCGGCCGGGTCACCCGGGCCGTTGGAGTAGAAGAGCGCGTCGGGCTTGAGCGAGCGCACGTGATCGGCGCTCACGTTCTGCGGCAGCACGACCACGTCGAAGCCGCGCTCCGAGAGGTAGGTGAGGGTGCTCTTCTTCACGCCGAGGTCGAGCACGGCGACCCGGCCCACGCGTTCGCCGGTTGCGGCGATCTCGTAGGGGTGCTGCGTCGACACCTCGGCCGACAGGTTGAGGCCGCGCATATCGCGGCCCTCGCGCACCAGGTCGAGCTGCGTGCCGTCCGAGAGGTCGGCGTCGGCGCCCGAGAAGACGCCGGCCTTCATGGCTCCGGCCGAACGGATGTGGCGCGTGATGGCGCGCGTGTCGACACCCGCGATGCCCACGACGCCGTCCTTCTCGAGCTGCGCGTCGAGCGTGCCCTCGGAGCGGTGGTTGGACACGATGCGGGAGGGGTCGCGCACCACGTAACCGGCGACCCAGATGCGCGCCGACTCTTCGTCTTCGGCGTTGACACCCGTGTTGCCGATGTGCGGCGCGGTCATGAGCACGATCTGCCCGGCGTAGGACGGGTCGGTCAGCGTCTCCTGGTAGCCGGTCATACCGGTCTGGAAGACGATCTCGCCGAGGGTCTGGCCGGTGGCACCGAAGGCCTGGCCGGTGAAGCGCGTGCCGTCTTCGAGGACGAGCACCGCCTTCGCCTTACTGCGGAACGGGGATGAGGTCATGTCAGTTCTCCTTCGTGCTGGGACCGGCGGGGGCCGTTCCAGCGGTACCGAGGCGTCGGATGGCTTCGAGCACCTCGGTTTGTCGGGGGGATTCGATCAGCCGGAGATAGCTCTCGGCGAAGTCGGGGGTGGGGATGCCGGTGGACCAACGCACGCGGATGAGCCCGTCGGATTCGACCACGCGGTCGATCGTCCAGGTGGCCGTCGATGCGTCGGCGAGCCGGTCGGCGGGGATGAACACGGGGTGCTCCCCCGGGATCTGCAGCAGCAGACCCTCGGTCGCGACGATGAGCTCGGCTCGGGCACGGAACCCGAGGCCGGGCAACGCCAGCCGCTCGAGGGGTTGGCCGGCGCGGGACGTGGCGACGTAGAAGACGTCGGCGGTGAGGATGGGATGCAGCGACTCGGGTGCGGTGGGCAGGGCCGGTATCGCGGCATCCCTGCGTCGTCGGCCGCGCCACGCCCACACCATGGCGCCCAGGATGAGCGCCAGGAAGGCGACGACGAAGATGCCGGGAATGAGGCGGCTATCCACGGACGGCTCCCCCGGCTGCAGCGGCGGCTCCGCCAGCTCCGGCGGCACGGAACGAGCGCGCCTTCTCGGCGACCACGGCCGAGTCGAGCACATGCCCGTCGGCGACCGTTGCATAGCCGTCGTGGAAGGTGTGCAGCACGCGGCCCGGCAGCTCGATGCCCGCGTAGGGCGTGTTGCTCGACTTGCCGGCGAGGTCCTCGGTGCCGAACGAGCGGCGGGCCGATGTGTCATAGAGCACGACGTTGGCCGGTGCTCCCACGGCGATGCCGCGCTCGTAGCCTTCGATGCGGCCGATGTGTGCGGGCGTTTGCGACAGGATGCGTGCGACATCCGCCCAGCCGATGAGGCCCGTCTCGATCATGGCCTCGTGCACGACGGAGAGCGCGGACTCGAGGCCCACCATGCCGTTGGCCGCGGCATCCCACTCGCAGTCTTTCGCCTCGACGGGGTGCGGCGCGTGGTCGGTGGCGACGATGTCGATGGTGCCGTCGGCCAGAGCGTGGCGCAGCGCCTCGACGTCTTCGCGTCGGCGCAGGGGCGGGTTCACCTTGAACCGCGAGTCGTAGTCGCGCACGAGGTCTTCGGTGAGCAGCAGGTGGTGCGGCGTGACCTCGGCCGTGACCGGGATGCCGCGAGCCTTCGCCCAGCGGATGACATCGACCGAACCGGCCGTCGACACATGGCAGACGTGCAGGCGCGAGCCCACGTGTTCGGCCAGCAGTACGTCGCGCGCGATGATCGATTCTTCGGCGACCGCGGGCCAGCCGGCGAGGCCGAGCTCACCCGACAGCGACCCCTCGTTCATCTGGGCGCCCTCGGTGAGGCGCGGCTCTTGGGCGTGCTGGGCGATGACGCCGTCGAACGCCTTGACGTATTCGAGGGCGCGTCGCATGAGCAGCGGGTCGGAGACGCAGAACCCGTCGTCGGAGAAGACGCGCACCGAGGCTCGAGAGGATGCCATGGCGCCCAGCTCGGCCAGGCGCTCGCCCTTCAAACCGACCGTGACGGCGCCGATGGGCTGCACGCGCGCGAACCCCGAATCGAGGCCGAGGCTCAGTTCTTGTTCGACGACACCGGCCGTGTCGGCCACGGGCGAGGTGTTGGCCATGGCGAAGACGGTGGTGAACCCGCCGGCCGCGGCAGCGCGCGTGCCCGTCAGAACGGTCTCGGACTGCTCGTAGCCGGGCTCGCGCAGGTGGGTGTGTAGGTCGACGAGGCCGGGCAGGGCCAGCAGTCCGTTCGCGTCGATGCGCGTCGCTCCGGCCGGGGCGTTGAGACCCGAACCCAGCTCACGAATGACGCCGCCGTCGATCAGGATGTCGGAGCGCGAACCATCCGCGAGGGTGGCGCCTTCGATCAGGGAGACATCGGTCATCCGGCTCATGATCCTTCCTCCGTGTTGCCCGAGAGCAGTAGGTAGAGCGCCGCCATTCGCACGGAGACGCCGTTCGAGACCTGTTCGCGCACCGTGGACATCGCCGAATCGGCGGCGCGAGACGAGATCTCGAGGCCTCGGTTCATCGGGCCGGGGTGCATCACAATGCTATCCGGCCCGAGACGCGCGAGGCGCTCATCGTCGAGGCCCCAGCGGCGGGAGTACTCGCGCGGGTTGGGGAAGAAGGCGTCGCGCATGCGCTCGGTCTGGATGCGCAGCATCATGACGACATCCGGCCGGCCCTCGTCGATCGCCACGTCGAGGTCGTAGAGGATGCGCGCGGGCCAGGCGGCGAGATCGACGGGGAGCAGCGTCGGCGGGGCCACGAGCGTGACCTCGGCGCCGAGGGTGTCGAGCAGCCACACGTTCGAGCGGGCCACGCGCGAGTGCAGGATGTCGCCCACGATCGTGACCTTCACGCCGTCGAGCCCAGCGCCGCGCGAGGCCCCCGGGCGCAGGCGGCGGCGAATCGTGAAGGCGTCGAGCAGGGCCTGCGTGGGGTGCTCGTGCGTGCCATCGCCCGCGTTCAGAACGCCCGCGTCGATCCATCCGCTGTTGGCGAGCGTGCGGGGTGCGCCCGAGGCGCCGTGGCGGATCACGACGGCGTCGGCGCCGATGGCCTGCAGCGTCTGGGCGGTGTCTTTCAGGCTCTCGCCCTTCGACACGCTCGAACCCTTGGCGCTGAAGTTGATCACGTCGGCCGAGAGGCGCTTGGCGGCCGCCTCGAACGAGATGCGCGTGCGGGTCGAGTCCTCGAAGAAGAGGTTGACGACGGTCTTGCCGCGCAGCGTGGGCAGCTTCTTGACCTCGCGCAGCTGCGTGTCGGCCATGTCTTCGGCGATGTCGAGCAGGCGGATGGCGGCGGCGCGATCGAGATCGCGGGTCGAGAGCAGGTGCCTCATGCGTCGGCCCCCTCGATCGAGACGTATTCGTCGCCGTCGAGCTCGGTGAGCCGCACGTTGATGCGCTCGTCGAGCGCGCTCGGCAGGTTCTTGCCCACGAAGTCGGGCCGGATGGGCAGCTCGCGGTGGCCGCGGTCGATCAGTGCGGCAAGACGCACGACGCGGGGCCGCCCGTAATCGCCGAGCGCGTCGAGTGCGGCGCGGATGGTGCGGCCCGAGAACAGCACGTCGTCGACGAGGACGACGGTCTTGCCGTCCACTCCCCCGGCAGGGATGCGGCTGGGTTGCGGGTTGCGCGTGGGATGCCGCCCGAGGTCGTCGCGGTAGAGCGTGACGTCGAGGGCGCCGAACGGGATGTCTTGACCCGAGATCTGGCTCACGAGCCCGGCCACGCGCTCGGCGAGGAGGACGCCGCGGGTGGGGATGCCGAGAATGACGAGATCGTCTGCGCCGCGGTTGGACTCGAGGATCTCGTGGGAGATGCGAGTCAACGCCCGGGCGATGTCAGCCTGGTGAAGCACGGTTCGCGCGCTCATTCAGACTCCCTTCTCCGCCTCTCTGGACGGTGTTAAAGGTTGCCGATAGTGAGGCTCAGCTTAGCAGGATCAGGCCTCGTACAACTCGAGCGGCAGGCCATCCGGGTCGAAGAAGAAGAGCATCTTGCGGCCGGTGTGCGGGTCAATGCGGACCTCTTCGACGCGCACCTGTTGCTCGACGAGTTCGGCGCGGCAGGCCGCGACGTCGTCAACAGCAAACGCGAGGTGCCGCAGACCCTGGGCTTCGGGGCTCGGGCGCACGGGAGCGTTCGGGAACGAGAACAGCTCGATGAGATATTCGCCGTTGAGGGCGAGATCACCCATCCAGCTGTCGCGCTCGGCGCGATACACCTCGGTGAGGAGTTCGCAGCCGAGCACGCGTTGATACCAGGCCTTGGACGCCTCGTAGTCGCTCGCGATGATCGCGATGTGGTGGACGCGCTTGAGCTTCATTGACGGTTAGAGCGCGGCGTTCGACTGGGCGATCTTGGCCAGCAGGCCGTTGATGAACCCGGCCGAGTCGTCGGTCGACAGCGTCTTGGCCGCCTCGACGGCCTCATCGATGGCGACGGCGGTGGGGACCTCGTCGTTGAAGAGGATCTCCCAGACGCCCATGCGCAGGATGGCACGGTCGAGCGTGGGCATGCGCTGCAGGGTCCAGCCCTGCGCGTAGCTTTCGATCTGTTCGTCGATCTCGTCGCGGTTGTCGATCACGCCGTCGACGATGTCGCGGGCGTAGAGCCAGGATGCTTCGCGCTGCGGCTCGCTGGCCGCGCGCTTGGCCTCTTCCTGCAGGGCGTCGGCGAAGTCCATCTCGCGCAGGTCGGCGACATAGAGGATATCGATGGCCCGTTTGCGGGCCTTGGTGCGGGCGCTCACTAGTCGCTGACGCGACCCAGGTAGTCACCGGTGCGGGTGTCGACCTTGACCTTGGTGTTCTGCTCGACGAAGAGCGGAACCTGGATCTGGTAGCCGGTCTCGACGGTGGCGGGCTTGGTGCCACCCGTGGAGCGGTCGCCCTGCAGGCCGGGCTCGGTGTAGGTGATCTCGAGCACGACGGATGCGGGCAGGTCGACGTAGAGCGGGTTGCCGTTGTTCAGCGCGATGGTGACCGTCTGGTTCTCGAGCAGGAAGTTGGCCGCATCGCCGACGACCGCTGCGGGAACGTTGATCTGGTCGTAGTCGGTCGCGTCCATGAAGACGTAGTTGTCGCCGTCGTTGTAGAGGTAGCTGTATTCGCGGCGGTCGACGTTCTCGATGTCGATCTTGGTGCCCGCGTTGTAGGTCTTGTCGACGACCTTGCCGGTCATGACGTTCTTCATCTTGGTGCGCACGAAGGCGCCGCCCTTGCCCGGCTTCACGTGCTGGAACTCGATGACGTTCCACAGCTGGCCGTCGATGTTCAGGACCACGCCGTTCTTGATGTCAGCGGTAGATGCCATGGGGTTTTGGTGTCCGTTCGTGAGGTGTGGAGGAGGCATCCGCGATGCCCGACGTTCGAGTTTAGCGGCAGACGGGTTTCGCGGCCAATGGAGCGCCGTCTAGCGCGTGAGGAGGTAGTGCAGCGCGAGGCGGTAGGAGTCGAAGCCGAAGCCCGCGATGACGCCCGTGGCCACGCCCGAGATGACGCTCGTGTGGCGGAAGCGTTCGCGCGCGTGGGGGTTCGAGATGTGCACCTCGACGAGCGGGATGTCGGCCGTGTGCAATTGGGCTGCGGCATCCCGGAGCCCGTAGCTGTAGTGCGTGAAGGCCGCGGGGTTGAGGATGACGGGGGTGCGGGTGTCGACGGCCTCGTGCAGCCAGTGGATGAGCTCGGCCTCGTCGTCGGTCTGGCGCAGGTCGATGCTCACGGGAGCCGAATCGCCGGAGCCGCGGGCCGCTCGTTCGGCGTCTTCGGCGAGTGCCGAGCGCAGCGACTCGAGATCGGCCGAGCCGTAGACGTCGGGTTCGCGCGAACCCAGGCGCCCGAGGTTGGGGCCGTTGAGAACAAGGATGCGGTGGGCCATGGCTGTCAGCGTAGCGCCGCTCACGACGCGATCTCCTGGTAGGCGGCGAAGAGCAGCGAGGTGTCGGGGCTCGTCAGCACCGTCGGCTTGCCGATCTCGTCGAGCACGATGAAGCGCAGCATGCCCGAGCGCACCTTCTTGTCCTTCTTCATGGTGGCGAGGAGGGTGGGCCAGCGGCCGGCGGGGTATTCGTGCGGGAGGGACAGCGAGTCGAGGATGCGGCGGTGGCGGTCGACGGCCTCGTCGGAGAGGCGGCCGGCGAGGCGCGAGAGTTCTGCCGCGAACATCATGCCGACGCCGACGGCCGCTCCGTGTCGCCACTGGTAGCGCTCGGCGTGTTCGACGGCGTGGCCGAGCGTGTGGCCGTAGTTGAGGATCTCTCGAAGACCGGCCTCGCGGAAGTCCTCGCCGACGACGCGCGCCTTGAGGCCGATGGCCAGCTCGATGACGCGACGGAACTCCGGGGTGGAGGGATCGGTCGCGCGGTCGACATCCGCTTCGACGATGTCGAGGATCTCGGTCTCGGCGATGAAACCGGCTTTGACGACCTCGGCGAACCCGGCGAGGATCTCGTTCTTCGGCAGGCTGTCGAGCAGGTCGAGGTCGGCGAGCACGGCGGCGGGGGCGTAGAACGAGCCGACGAGGTTCTTGCCCTCGTTCGTGTTGATGCCGGTCTTGCCGCCGATGGAGGCATCGACCATGCCGAGCACGGTGGTGGGGATCTGGATGAGGCGCACGCCGCGCAGCCAGGTGGCCGCGACGAAGCCCGCGAGGTCGGTGACCGCGCCTCCCCCGAAGCCGATGACGGCGTCGGTGCGCGCGAAGTCGGCCTGGCCGAGGATCTGCCAGCAGAAGGCGGCCACCTCGACGCGCTTGGCGCCCTCGGCGTCGGGCACCTCGGCGAGCAGCACCTCGTAGTGTTCGCTGAGCTCGGCGCGCAGCTTCTCGGCCTTCGCGCCGACGGTGGGCGTGTGCACGATGAGCACCTTGCGCACGGCGTCGCCGAGGTCGGTGGGCAGGTCGCCCAGGATGCCGCGGCCGATGCGGATGGGATAGGGCGACGTTCCGGGCACCTCGATCACGGTCGTGCCAGTGGTGCCAGTAGTGCCGGTGGCGACGCCGTTGTCGATGCTGTCGGCGCTGCCGTTGTCGGTGCTGCTCATGCTTTCTCCTTCGCCCAGGTGGCGATGCGATCGGCGATCTGCATGATCGGTCCGGTCGATGTGTCGAATGTGACGCTCGCGAGCGACTCGTAGATGTGGGCACGCTCGTCGTAGATGCGCTGCCAGTTCTCGATGCCGTCGGCCAGCAGGGGTCTCGCGTCGGTCGTGATGCGCGCCGCGACGGCCTCAGCCGTGACGGTCAACAGGACAACGGGATGCTGACGCAGGTCGTTCTGGGTGTCCTCGTCGAGGATCGCTCCCCCGCCAAGTGAGACGACGGCGGGTTCGGAGAGGGCTTGACGCACGGCTTCACGCTCGAGACGGCGAAAATGCTCCTCGCCGTGGTCGCGAAAGATCTCCGTGATCGGTCCGTGTTGGGCGACGACGCGTTTGTCGGTGTCGACGAATGGCACGCCCAGGGTGCGGGCGACCCGCCGTCCGACCTTCGTCTTCCCGCTGCCCATCGGCCCGATGAGCACGACCGGGAGCGGCGGATGCTGGGCCACGATCCCTACGCTCCGGTGCCGGTGCCGGTGGCGGAGCCAGTCCCGCTGCCTGCGTCGCCGCTCGCGTGGGTGCCGTCGCCTGCGTGGGTTCCGCTGTCGTTGTCCGCGCCGATGTCGGTGCTGATGGCGTTGCCGTAGTCGTTGTCGGTGCTCGGCGTCGAGCCCCAGTCGCTCGGCGGCGCATCCGTCGCGTCCTGTCCGGTGCGCAGCTCGGTCGGGATAGCGGCGAGGTAGGCTTTCAGGTTGCGTCGGGTCTCTTCGATCGAGTCGCCGCCGAATTTCTCGAGCACGGAGTTGGCGAGCACGAGCGCGACCATGGCCTCGGCCACGACACCCGCGGCGGGCACGGCGCACACATCGGAGCGCTGGTGGTGGGCGCCCGCTGCCTCGCCGGTTGCGACATCCACCGTGCGCAGCGAATGCGGAACCGTGGCGATGGGCTTCATGCCGGCGCGCACCCGCAGAACGGTGCCCGTGGACATGCCGCCCTCGGTGCCGCCCGCTTTGTCGCTCGAGCGCAGGATCTCGTCGCCGATCTGGAACAGCTCGTCGTGGGCCTCGCTGCCGCGACGCGTGGTGGTGAGGAAACCGTCGCCGATCTCGACGCCCTTGATGGCCTGGATGCCCATGAGGGCTTGCGCGAGCTGGCCGTCGAGGCGGCGGTCCCAGTGCACGTGCGAGCCGAGGCCGGGGGGAAGATTGTAGGCGAGCACCTCGACGACGCCGCCGAGGGTGTCGCCCGTGTGTTTGGCGTCGTTGACCTCGGCCACCATGCGCGCGCTCGTGGCCGCGTCGAAGCAGCGCAGCGGGTCGGCGTCGAGCGCGTCGACGTCGCCCGGCTTCGGCAACGCGGCGCCTTCGGGCACGCGTACGGGACCGATGGAGAGGGTGTGGCTGACGAGCTCGATGCCGAGTTCGCCCAGGAAGGAGCGGGCCACGGCGCCGAGGGCGACGCGCGCGGCGGTTTCACGGGCGCTGGCGCGCTCGAGGATGGGCCGGGCCTCATCGAAGCCGTATTTCTGCATGCCGACAAGGTCGGCGTGGCCGGGGCGAGGTCGCGTGAGCGGGGCGTTGCGGCCGCGAGATGTCTCGGTTGCCTCGACTTTTTCGGGGCTCATGACCTCGACCCATTTGGGCCATTCGGTGTTGCCGATGCGCAGGGCGATGGGGCTGCCGAGGCTCTCGCCGTGGCGCACGCCGCCCGAAATGGTGAGCTGGTCTTCTTCGAACTTCATGCGCGAGCCGCGCCCGTAGCCGAGTTTGCGGCGGGCGAGATCGGCGCGGATGGAGTCGAGTGATACGGGAATCCCGGCAGGCAGACCCTCGATGATGGCAACGAGTTCTGGGCCGTGGGACTCGCCTGCGGTGAGCCAACGAAGCATTGTTCCATCCTTCCATATCCGCTGGGCGCGCCTTCGCAGATGACGGGTCGGCTGCGGGCGCTCCTTAAGCGGCGGGCCGGACGATGCCGACGGCGGCGAACATCGACTCAAGAATGGCGGGTTCGTCGGGCAGCACCGCGAGGGGGTCGCCGAGCACGAAGATGCGCACCTGGATGAGCGCCTGGTGCACAAGCATGTCGAGCCCGCTGGCGGCGGGGCTGCCCTGCGTTGCCCACAGTTGGCCGAGGGCACTCGGCCAGGGGTCGTAGGCGACATCGAGCAGGGTCGAGCGGGCGACGAGCTCGTCGGGCAGGGGATGCTCGAGCGAGGCCGTTCCCGGAAGCGTCGAGATGACGACATCCACGTCGCCGAGGCCCGCCCAGCCCGAGGACAATTCGCGCACGTGGAGGGCGACGCCGAGGTTGTCGGCTGCGTCGCGGAGTGGTTCGGCGCGCGCTGCCGATCGTGCCGCCACCGTGATGTCGCGTGCCCCGAGTTGGGTCAGTGCCGCGAGGGCAGAGGCCGCGGTGGCCCCGGCGCCGAGGATCAGTCCGTGGCTGACGCTTGACGTGCCCGTGTCTCTCAGGGCGCCGACGATGCCGGCGACGTCGGTGTTGAAGCCCTGGATGCGGCGTCCGCTGGCGTCATCGAGGCGCAGCGTATTGACGGCGCCCGTCACCTGCGCCGTACGGTCGAGTGTCTCGGAGAGCGCGAAGGCCTGTTGTTTGAGTGGCATCGTGAGCGACAACCCGCGCCACTCGGGCCCGAGCGCCGAGACGATGTCGGCGAGCTGCTCGACCTCGACCTGTCGCCGGTCGTAGACCCAGTCGAGGCCCAGCGCACGGTAGGCCGCGGCGTGCAGATCGGGCGATTTCGAGTGCTCGATCGGCGAGCCGAACACGGCGAGGTGTCGTGAGTCTGGCACGTCTCCCCGATGCGTTCGGGCCGAAGGGGCGACGTCTGCTTCGGCTTCGGACGAAGGGACGTCCGGCCTGTCGGCCTCGTTACCCGCCATAGTCGGGGTTGTCCTTCATCCACTGCTGCCACTTGCGCACGCCGGCCTCGTGTTCGTCGAGCGTGTTGGAGAAGACGGTCTCACCGGTCTCGAGGTTCCAGGTCACGAAGTAGAGCCAGGAGCCGTCGGCCGGGTGCACGGCCGCATCGATAGCGATATCTCCGGGGTTCGAGATCGGCCCGACGACCATGCCGGGGTGAACGTAGGTGTTATACGGGTTGTTGGCGTCGGCCCGTTCGGCGTCGGTGGTGGTCACAAGGTGCGTGTTGCCCGTGCCGTAGGCCACCGTCGCGTCGGACTGCAGCAGGCCGCTGGGCCAGAGCGCCGGGTCGGACCGGTTGAGGAACACACGCGCGACCTTGGGGTAGTCATCGCGCAGACCGGCCTCGCGCTGCACCAGGGCGGCGAGCACGACCGTGTTCCAGCGGTTCTCGGGCGCTACGCCCGCCTTGTCGAGAGCCTGATACATGCGATCGACCAACCGCTTGAGGATGTCGTGCGCTGATGTATTCGGTTCGAACTCGTAGGTTGCGGGGAACAGGAATCCCTCGAGCGTCTTCGCCTCGGCGGGAAGCCCGAACGAGGCGGTGTCGGCCGCTGCGGCGTTGAGGTCGTCGACCGAGACGCCGGTGCCCGACGAGATGAGGTCGAAGGCATCTTTCATGGCCGTGCCTTCGGGGATCACGAAGCCGTTCGCCTGTTTCGAGGCCGGATCTTGCAGGGCGTCGAGAGCCGATCGGGCGCTCATCTTCTTGGCCAGGGCATAGGTGCCGGGCTGGAACACGGGCGGGTCGGCCTGGGCCAGGAGCAGTTGATAGAACGCGTCCTGGGATGCGATGACGCCCTCGTCTTTGAGGGTCTTCGCGATATCTGAGCCGTTGTCCCCCGAGATGATGGTGACGAGCACTTCGCCGCTGCCGGAGCCCTCGTAGTCGTCGGGTTCGTTCGTGGCGAAGATCGAGGTGATACCGGGCACGATGGCGTTCCAGGCGTAGACGCCTCCGCCCACGATGAGTGCGAGCACGACCACGATGACGATGCCGGCGATGAGGCCTTTGCGGCTCTTCTTCTCGTGCTGATCGTATTCGAGATGCGTCGAGCGGCGGCGGTCCGAGCGCGAGGATGCGGCTGCCCCTGGCCCGCCGGCGGCGGGCTCGTCGCCCGGGGTGGTATCGACGGCCCCGGTGATGACGCGCAACCATTCTGCGTCGGAGGGATCGTGGCGCTTGGTGATGTCGGATGAGTCGCCGGCCTCGGGGTCAGAGGCGGTGTTGTCGGCCGATGTCGGTGCGGCAGCCGAAACCGACGGGTCGTTCCCGTGTGCGGTCCGATCTCCGCGGCCGGTCCCTGTATCAGCATCGGTCCGATGTGGGCTCTCGTGGTCGGTCGGCGTCACGTTCGGCAGCGAACCGTGCGTCGCGGCCACTCGCGCTGAAACGGGCGCCGCCTGCTCGGCAGCAGCGGCTTCGGCGTCGGCTTCGGCGCGTGCGCGACGCTCGTCGGCCTGGGCACGACGGGATCGATCTTCACGGTGCACGCCTTCGTCGGCGCTTTGGCGCTGCGATCCCTCGCCCGCGCGCGCTGATGCCGACTGTTTCTCGTTTACGCGCGCCCGGACGGCTTCGTTCTCGCGCTCGGATCGTGCGCGGATCTCTGCGGCCGCGGCGGCCCGCTCCTCGTCCTCACGAGCGTGCTGAGCAGCCTCTTCGGCCGCGCGGGTGCCCGACGATGCCTCGCGTTCGGCCTCGGCGCGCTCGGCCGCCTCGCGGCGTTCGCGCCGCGACAGCTCGCGCTTCGATCCCGGTGCGCCCGAGGGGGAAGCGCCGTCGGAATGACCGAAGATGTGATGGAACGGGTCTCGAGAGTCGGGTTTCTCAGCCACGAATGGGGGGTCCTTCGTTCGGGGCGACGATCACGCCGGGCGGCGTGCCACCTCCGCGCTCAGCGTCGAGGGCGTGTTGCAAAATGATGACCGCTGCGACTTGATCGATAATCTTACGGCTCGACTTCTGGCTCTTTCCTGAAACCCGCATAGCCGAATGCGCCGACACCGTGGAGAGCCGTTCGTCGACCAGACGGACCGGCCGAGCGCTGGCCGCGGCCAGCCGGGCGGCGAACTCGAGCGCATCGGCCGTCGACGCCGTGTGGGTGCCCGCCAGGGACAGGGGCAAACCCACGACGAGCTCTAAGGCATCCGCCTCGTCGGCAATAGCCATGATGCGCTGGATGTCGGTGCCACCGTCGCTCGCCCGGGCCACCGTCTCGACGGGCGTCGCGAGCATCGCGAACCGGTCGCTCTGGGCGACCCCGATACGCACTTTGCCCACGTCGACGCCGATGCGGATGCCCTGACGAACCTCGGCCATCTTCTAGCGGGCCACCTGGTCGGTGATGGCGGTCAGCGCAGCGTCGATCGCAGACACATCCGATCCGCCACCCTGCGCGAGGTCGTCTTTTCCGCCGCCACCGCCGCCGAGAACTTGAGCCGCCGTCTTGGCCAGAGCCCCGGCCTTGATGCCCGCATCGCGCGCGGCCTGGTTGGTGGCCACGATGACCACGGGGCGCCCGTTGACATCGCCTGCGATCGCCGCAATCGCCGCATCGCTGCCGAGACGCTCGCGCACGCTGGTGGCGAGCTGGCGCAGGTCGTCTTGCGAACCGACCGCGCCGGCGTTCTGAGCCACGACGAGGGTCTGCCCGATGCGAGCCGCTGACTCGACGAGCTGCGGCACGCGCTGACTGAGCGCCTGCGACTCGAAGGCCTGGATCTTCTTCTCGGCCTGCTTCAGGTTGGCGACGAGCTCGGCGATCTTCTCGGGCAGCTGTTCGCGCGGCGTCTTGAGCGATGAGGTGAGCTCACTGACGAGAGCGCGTTCGGCGGCGAGGTCGCGGAACGCTTCCAGACCGACGAGCGACTCGACGCGGCGGTTGGTGGAACCGACCGACGATTCGCTGACGAGGCTGATAAGGCCGATCTCGGAGCTGCGCTCGACGTGGGTGCCCGCACAGAGTTCTCGCGACCAGGGGCCACCGATGTCGACGACGCGCACGACGTCACCGTATTTCTCGCCGAAGAGGGCCATGGCCCCGAGGGATTTGGCCTCATCGATGGGCAGCTCGCGCGTGACGACCTCGAGGTTGTCGCGCACGGCGTTGTTCGAGATCTCTTCGATCTCGCTGCGCGTCTCGGGCGACAGTGCCTGGTTCCAGGAGAAGTCGAGACGGAGATATCCGGCCTTGTTGTAGGAACCGGACTGGTGGGCGTTGGGGCCGAGGACCTGTCGCAGGGCAGCGTGAATGAGGTGCGTGCCGGAGTGCGCCTGTCGGGCACCGCGGCGGTAGTTGGGATCGACGACGCTCGTGGCGACATCGTCGACACCGACCTCGCCGAAGGTGACCTGCACCTTGTGGCTGATGAGCCCCTTGATGGGCTTCTGCACGTCGAGAACCTCGAGTTCGAATCCGGCGCCCACGATGAGCCCCTGGTCAGCGTCCTGTCCACCCGACTCGGCGTAGAGCGACGTCTCGGCGAGGATGACCTCGGCGATGTCGCCGGCCTGGGCCTTCTGCACGGACTCGCCATCGACGATGAGCCCGAGCACGCGCGACTCGGTCTGCAGCTCGGTGTAACCCGTGAACGTGGTCTCGCCGTGGGCTCGGAACGCCCCATAGACCGAGAGGTCGGCCAGAGCCGTCTTCTTCGACTTGGCGTCGGCCTTCGCGCGCTGACGCTGCTCGCTCATGAGGCTGTCGAACGCCGTGCGGTCGACGGTGAGCCCGGCTTCCTGAGCGATCTCGAGCGTGAGGTCGATGGGGAAACCGTAGGTGTCGTGCAACAGGAACGCCGTGTTGCCGGGCAGGGTCTGCGCGCCCGTCTGCTTGGTCTTGTCAACAGCCAGGTCGAGGATGGTCGTGCCGCTCGCCAGCGTGCGGAGGAACGTCTCTTCCTCCCCGTAAGCAACCTGCGAGATGCGCGAGAAGTCGGTGTCGACCTCGGGGTAGGCCGCCATCATGGCCTGACGCGAAGCGTCGAACAGCTCGGGGAAGGTCGCCGTGTCGACGCCCAGGAGGCGCATGGCGCGTACGGTGCGGCGCATCAGACGACGCAGGATGTACCCGCGCCCCTCGTTGGACGGCGTGACGCCATCGCTCATCAGCATGAGCGACGAGCGCACGTGGTCGGCGATGACACGCATGCGGATGTCGTCGCCGTGGTCGGCACCGTAGCGACGGCCGCTCAGCTCGGCGGCGCGATCGAGCACCGGGCGGACCTGGTCGATCTCGTACATGTTCTCGACGCCCTGCTTCAGGAAGGCGACGCGCTCGAGCCCCATGCCCGTGTCGATGTTCTTCTTGGGAAGCTCGCTGACGATGCGGAAGTCCGTCTTGCTCTGCACGTTGTCGACGAGGTACTGCATGAACACGAGGTTCCAGATCTCGACGTAGCGGTCGTCATCCGTTGCAGGGCCGCCGTCGCGGCCGTAGGCGGGGCCGCGGTCGAAGAAGATCTCGGAGCAGGGGCCGGCGGGGCCGGCTTGTCCGGTGGACCAGTAGTTCGTGTCGGCGCCCAGGCGCTGAATGCGCTCGTCGGGCAGACCGGCGATTTTCTTCCACAGCGAGATCGCCTCGTCGTCGTCTTTGTAGACCGTGACCCACAGGTCCTTCGGGTCGAAGCCGTAGCCGCCGTCGGACTCGGACGACGTGAGAAGCTCCCACGCGTAGCCGATGGCGCCCTCTTTGAAGTAGTCGCCGAAGGAGAAGTTGCCGTTCATCTGGAAGAACGTGCCGTGGCGCGGAGTCTTGCCGACCTCTTCGATGTCGCTTGTGCGGATGCACTTCTGCACGCTCGTGGCGCGCGGGTAAGGCGCGGGCACCAACCCGGTGAGATAGGGCACGAAAGGCACCATGCCGGCCACCGTGAACAGGAGGGTGGGGTCGTCGCTGACGAGGGAGGCCGAGGGGACGACTGTGTGCGAACGCTCGCCGAAGAAGTCGAGCCAGCGCTGACGAATGTCTGCTGTTTTCATGATTCCGTTCAGGTGGTGCGGATGGGGGCGTGCCACGGACCGACGGGGATGATCGGCCGGCACCGCGGATGACGCTTAGTTCTTGCGGAGCTCGTCGAGCGTCTCTTGCGCCTCGTCGACGATCGTGTCGATGCGTTCTTTGAGCTCGGCTTCGCGTTCTTTGTAGGCGTCACCGATCGTCTCGGTGAACTCGCGGATGCGGGAGTCCACGTCTTCGAAGAAGTCGCGACCACGCTGGCTCTTGTTGATCTCGTGGGCGACCACGAAACCGGCACCAACGCCCACGATCAGCCAGAAGACGTTCTTCATGCGGTTCTCCTCAGAGTCGACGATCAGGGACAGCCTGACAATCCTAGCCGGATGCCTCGCGCGCATCCCGTTGGCACAGGGACCCGGGAGAAATCGCTCGTTTTCGCGCTGTGGAGAACGATCCGTACATCCGACCGACGAGACCAGCAACGCCGAAGCCAGGAACACCGAAGCCGGGAACGCCGAAGGGGGCCACGGCTGAACCGTGACCCCCTTCGGGCTGAACTCTGTGTCTTACTAGCGCGCGGCGTAGTACTCGACGACGAGCTGAACTTCACACGTGACGGGAACTTCGGCACGCTTCGGGCGGCGAACGAGTCGCGCCTGGAGCTTGTCGAGCTCGACCTCGAGGTAGCCCGGAACCTTGGGCAGAACCTCGGCGTGACCGCCGGCGGCTGCGACCTGGAAGGGCTCGAGGCCTTCGCTGCGCTCCTTGACGTGCACGAGCTGACCCGGCTTCACGCGGAAGGACGGGCGGTCGACGAGCTGGCCGTCGACGAGGATGTGACGGTGCACGACGAGCTGGCGGGCCTGCGAGGTGGAGCGGGCAAAGCCGGCACGCAGGATGACAGCGTCGAGACGCATCTCGAGCAGCTCGACCAGGTTCTCACCGGTCAGGCCGTCGGCGCGACGAGCTTCCTGGAACGCGATCTTGAGCTGCTTCTCGCGAATGCCGTACTGGGCGCGCAGACGCTGCTTCTCACGCAGACGAACGGCGTAGTCGCTGTCGGCCTTGCGCTTGGTGCGGCCGTGCTCACCGGGAGCGTAGGGGCGCTTCTCGAGGTACTTCGCTGCCTTCGGGGTGAGGGCGATGCCGAGCGACCGCGACAGGCGGGTCTTGCTACGGGTACGTGACTTGGTAGACACGGTTTCCTTTCGTGGAATTCTGAAGAGTGGATGTCAGCGCCGCTCGGCTCTCACTCGCGGGCGCCAGGGCACATGCGAGCAATCGCTGAGAAGCGATGCAAAATCAGAGGGGTTGGCCGGGCCGTTCGGCTACAGAACGTTTCCCATCGATCGCTGGTGTCGCGCAGCCGCACGCTCAACCGGATCTTTGGCCTCATAGATCGTAGCACGACGAAAGGCCATCAGCCCGGATGTCGGTGCGCCGCGTTTCGTCGCCGTTACTTCTCGCCGCGCACGATGCGCATGAGCTTCGCCAGACGTGACGACACGTCTCGCTCATTGCCGTGGTTGGTCGGCGTGTAATAACGGACGTTGCGCAGCTCGTCGGGCAGGTACTGCTGCTCCGCGACGCCCAGATCCGTGTCGTGGGGGTAGCGGTATCCCTTGCCATGGCCGAGGCGTTTGGCACCGGCGTAATGGGCATCTCGCATGGGCTTGGGCACGCGCCCGAACGCTCCCGCTCGGACATCCGCGATGGCCTTGTCGATTGCAAGATAGGACGCGTTGGACTTGGCCGCTGTGGCGAGATAGACGACGGCCTGGGCGAGAGGGATGCGACCCTCCGGCATGCCGATGAATTGGACGGCATCGGCGGCCGCCACGGCGACACCGAGAGCATTGGGATCGGCCATGCCGATGTCTTCGGAGGCCGAGATGATGATGCGGCGCGCGATGAAGCGCGGATCCTCCCCCGCCTCGATCATGCGCGCCAGGTAGTGCAACGCCGCGTCGACGTCGGAACCCCGGATCGACTTGATGAACGCGCTGATGACGTCGTAGTGCTCGTCGCCGTTGCGGTCATAGCGCAGGAGGGCCCGGTCGACGGCCGAGGAGACGATATCGGCCGTGATGCGAGGCCGGGCTGGGCCGTCCGTGGCCGTCGCGTCGCGCGCACCCGGTGCTTCTTCGTTGCCCTCTTCGCTCTCGTCCTCGTCGTCGCCGCCGTCTGCGCTCTCGTCATTCTCGCCGTCGTCGCTTCCCGTCGAAGCGTTCTGTGCGGCTTCGACCAGATCGGGCACGACGTTGGCCAGCGAGTCGGCGCTCACCGAGGCCGCCTCGAGAGCAGTGAGCGCGCGGCGGGCGTCACCCGAAGCCAGGCGGATGATCGTGTCCATCGCTTCATCGGTGACCTCGAAACGACCGCCCAAACCGCGAGGGTCGTCGACGGCCCGCTGCACCACGGTGCGCAAATCGTCGTCGCTCAATTGCTCGAGCGTCAAGAGGAGGGAGCGCGAGAGCAGGGGCGAGATGACAGAGAACGACGGGTTCTCGGTCGTTGCCGCGACGAGGATGACCCAGCCGTTCTCGACCCCCGGCAGTAACGCGTCCTGCTGCGCCTTGGTGAAACGGTGGATCTCGTCGAGGAATAAGACGGTGGACAGCCCATAGAGATCGCGACTGGTCATGGCCTCTTCCATGACCTGGCGCACGTCTTTCACGCCCGCGGTCACGGCCGACAGCTCGACGAAACGCCGTCCAGAACTGTGCGCGATGGACTGCGCGATCGTGGTCTTGCCCGTGCCGGGAGGCCCCCACAGGATGACCGAGGCAGAACCCTTGGCGCCCGAGGCATCCGTCGCCAGACTGACGAGGGGCGAACCAGGCTTCAGCAGATGCCGCTGCCCCGCGACCTCGTCGAGGCTCTTCGGACGCATGCGCACCGCGAGGGGTACTGCGCCCGAGAACATGCCGCTGCCCGCCAACGTGTGCCTTTCTTATGCCGGTCGTCTCCTACACGGCCGGAAACAGCCGCTCGTTCAGGCTAGCCGCAACCACTGACACCGCGGATGCCGAGGGGCCGCAGCATCCGCTCGGTTCGTCGTTTGTCCGCCCAAAGCTTCGAACAATAGAGTTCTCCTGGCGACACCGGACGTTGCCACCCGCACGCCGATGCAACCCCGCCCCTGCAGCACCGCCGAGGAGTACACGTGGCCCCCAACAGAAGCACCGATCGACTGAGCCGTGAGTCGCGCGAACGCCTGCGCGGGTACGAAGCTCGGCAGACCGTGCACCGGCACAAGATCGCTCGCCGGCGCCGCGACAACTGGATCGCCGCCATCGCCTTCGTGGTCGTCATCGCGGCCGTCACCGGCGCGCAGATCTTCTACTTCTCGGGCGGCCCCGGCACACCCGCCGCCACGCCGACGGCCAGCGCCACGCCGACACCGACCCCCGGTGCGACACCGTCCACCACGGAGAACACGGGCGACGTCCCCTCTGCCGACCTGTCGGAAAACCGCACCTGGACCGGCACCATGACCATCAACGGCATCCCGCTCGGAATCGACCTCGACGGTGCCGCCGCTCCCCAGGCCGTCGCCTCCTTCGTCACGCTCGTGCAGAACACCTTCTACAACGGCCTGACCTGTCACCGTCTCACCACGGGCGGCGCGGCCGTTCTGCAGTGCGGAGATCCCGAAGGCACTGGCTCGGGCGGCCCCGGCTGGTCGTTCGGTCCCGTCGAGAACGCCCCGGCCGACAACGTCTACCCCGCTGGCACGATCGCCATGGCACGTCTGGGCGACAACGGTTACAGCAACGGCAGCCAGTTCTTCATCGTCTACGAGGACACCACGCTGCCGGCCGACGCTGCCGGTGGCTACACCGTGCTCGGACAGGTCACCTCCGGGCTCGACACGCTCAACTCCGACGTCACGAGCAAAGGCACGGTGGATGGCTCGGGCGACGGCGCTCCGGCAGTGCCCACCACCATCGACTCGATCACCGTTCAATAACGTCCCGAGTCAATCCCTGCAAGATCGGCGTTCGCCCGGACTGCCGACGTAATAGGCTGGGACCAGTTTCCGGTCGCGCGCCATGCGCGACACCCGCAGCAAGGTGAGGCACGTGTCAACTACCGAACAGCAACCGTGGGGCCGCGTCGATGAGACCGGCACCGTATTCGTCCGCGAGGGCGACGAGTGGCGCACCGTGGGGCAATATCCCGACGGAACCCCCGAAGAGGCGTTGGCCTATTTCGAGCGCAAATTCACCGACCTGGCCGGCCAGGTCACGTTGCTCGAGCAGCGCGTCAAACGCGGCGCTCCCGCCGCTGACGTGCAGAAGGCTGCGTCTCGTCTGACCGAGGCGCTCACCGAGCCCAACGCGGTGGGCGACATCGCGGCCCTGCGCACGCGCGTCGCAGCTCTCGACACGACGGTCGAGGCGCTTACCGAGCAGCAGACCGAAGAGGCGAAGGCGGCGGTGGCCGAGGCACTCACCTACCGCGAATCGATCGTCGTGGAAGCCGAGACTCTCGCCGCCGGCGACCCGGCCAAGACGCAGTGGAAGCAGGCGACCGAGCAGATCACCGAACTGTTCGCTCGCTGGCAGGCGCACCAGCAAGACGGGCCCAAGCTGCCGAAGAGCGACGCTAACGATCTCTGGAAGCGGTTCCGCACCGCACGATCCACGATCGAGGCCAACCGGCGCGCGTTCTTCGCCGAACTCGACAATGTGCACCGCGACGCCAAGACCAAGAAGCAGAAGCTCATCGAGCGCGCAGAAGCCCTCGTGCCCCAGGGCGCCGATGGCGTGCACGCCTACCGGGGTCTGCTCGACGAGTGGAAGCTCGCGGGCCGTGCCGGCAAGCGTCACGACGACGCACTGTGGGCTCGCTTCAAAGCCGCCGGTGACGCGATCTACGGCGCCAAGTCCGAAGTAGACGCTCGCGACAACGCGGAATACCAGGAGAACCTCGACGCGAAGTTGGCGCTGCTGACCGAAGCCGAGCCCATCCTCGAGATCAAGGACCGCGACAAGGCTCGCCAGGCACTGACGGCAATCCAGCGTCGCTGGGACGAGATCGGTCGCGTTCCGCGCGACCAGGTCAAGCCCGTCGAAGAGCGTTTGCGCAAGGTCGAACAGCATGTGCGTGGGCTGGATGAAGAATTCTGGGAGAAGAACAACCCCGAGCGCAAGGCACGTTCGGAGGGCCTCGCCGGCCAGTTGAACGCCGCGATCGAGAAGCTCGAGGCCGAACTCGAAACGGCCAAGGCGTCGGGTGACTCCGCCAAGGTCGCCGAAGCCACCGAAGCGCTCGAAGCGCGCAAGGTCTGGCTGAACGCCCTGGGCTAACCGGGAGATCTGGGCTAGTCGGGAGATCTGGGCTAGTCGGAGAAATCTGAGCTCGACAACGGAACCCGCGTCCGGCATCACTGCCGGAGGCGGGTTCCGTCTTGTGACGGCCCATCTTTCTTCTCCACGACCCGGCGACGGTCGCGTTTTCCACAGAAGCGGCGACGGCGAGTCCGGGATGGTCGTGGTCCATCACACTGGGACCATGCCTCGTGCACTGCCCGCAACTCTCGGACCGGACATCCTCCCCCGGCCCGAGCTCAGCGCGCTCGTGCTCGACGGCGACGTGTGGCCACTCGACCGCACGTTCCATGCCGTCGACGAGCCCGACCGTCCGGGCTTGCGAGCGGATGCCCTGTTCCGCTCGTTCGTGTTCGACCTCTCGTGTCGCCGCGGCTCGACAGCACCGCACTCGGTTTCGCAGCGGATCGCGGCGGCGTCGGGCGCGGGTGCGGCTTTCGTGGCGAGCGGACTCAGCGCGGCGTGGGTGCACGGCGCCATCCTCAACCCTCCCCGGGTGCACGAGGTGCTGGCCCGGGCTCCGGCGCGTGTGCCCGTTCCGCCGCTCGCTGCTGACTGGCAGGTGGCGCAGGCGCACATCCGTGACACCGACGTGTGCCTGCGGGGAGGGTGGCCGGTGCTGACAGAACTGGCCACGGCGTTTGCCCTCGCGAAGGCGCTGATCGATGCGAGGGTTGGTGAGCGTCCGGAGGCTGCAGCGAGCGTCGATGCCGGCACGGGGGTGGCCCCGACGGGGTGCCCGTCAGCGACCCGGGAAACAAGCATCCGCTCGACCGCGCTCGTCACGATCGTGCGTCTGGCCGGCGTCGACACTGTGCAGGCCTACCTCGCGGCCTCGCGACCGCGACGGGGAACACGGGCACATGACGCTTTCGAACTCATCGCGCGCATCACTCGCAATCTCGCTGCCGACGATCTCGGAGCGGCCGAACGCGAGCGGCACCGTGAACAGGATCGCGAACGAGAACGAGAACGAGAACGGCCGACCGCCGACCACCTCTATTGGACCTCCGCGCCGTCAGCTCTCGAGCTGGACAGATCTCGATCGCTCTCCGGCCAGCGTGTGCACGACGACGACGAGGAGCCTCGCCTGACCGAGCACAAACGCCTGGCCCCTCTTGCCGATCCACGAAGGCAGGGGGCCGCGCGGTGGGTGCCGCCTAGCGGTCCCGAAATAAGCCTGGCACACCCGCACTGAGGGTCACACCGGCACTAAGGGTCACACCCACACAGGGGGTCTAACCCGCACAGAGGGTCACACCCGCACAGAGGGTCACACCCGCACAGAGGGTCACACCCGCACAGAGGGTCTAACCCGCACAGAGGGTCTAACCCGCACAGAGGGTCACACCCGCACAGAGGGTCACACCCGCACAGAGGCTAATCCGCACAAAGGGTCTAACCCCCACCGAAGGTCTAACCCGCGCTCACCCGGTAAACGTCGTAGACGGCCTCGATGCGGCGCACCGCATTCAGCACGCGATCGAGGTGGGTCGTATCGCCCATCTCGAAGACGAAACGGCTCAGGGCGAGTCGGTCACTGTTCGTCGACACCGTGGCCGAGAGGATGTTCACGTGATACTCGCTTAACACCCGCGTCACGTCACTCAACAGGCCCGCCCGGTCGAGCGCCTCGACCTGAATCTGCACGAGGAACACGCTCTTCGACGACGGCGCCCACTCGACCTCGATCATGCGCTCGGGCTCGTTGAGCAGCGACGCCACGTTATGGCAATCGGCCTGGTGCACGGACACGCCAGAACCGCGCGTCACGAAGCCGACGATGTCGTCACCCGGCACGGGCGTGCAACACTTCGCCAATTTCACGAGGATGTCGGGGGCTCCGCGCACGAGCACGCCGGAATCGCTGTGCGGCACCGGCCGCGTGCGACCGCGCACCGGGAAGTCGATGTCAGTGTTCTCGCTCTCGGCGTCGCCCTGCAGCAGGGCCGCGACCTTCTCGAGCACGGACTGCGTGGAGATGTGCCCCTCGCCCACCGCGGCGTAGAGCGCCGACACGTCCTCGTAACGCATCTGCGCCGCCACCTCGGCGAACGAATCCTGATTCATGAGCTTCTGCAGCGGAAGGTTCTGTTTGCGCATGGCGCGGGCGATCGCATCCTTGCCCTGCTCGATCGCCTCGTCGCGTCGCTCCTTGGTGAACCACTGGCGGATCTTGTTGCGCGCGCGAGTGCTGCGCACGAAGTTCAGCCAGTCTTGGCTCGGGCCCGAGTCGGGGTTCTTCGAGGTGAAGACCTCGACCACGTCGCCGCTGTTCAGCTCGGTCTCGAGCGGCACGAGTCGTCCGTTGACCTTCGAGCCCATCGTGCGGTGGCCGACCTCGGTGTGCACGGCATACGCGAAGTCCACGGGGGTCGCACCGGCGGGCAGGCCGATGACCCGGCCCTTCGGCGTGAAGACGTACACCTCTTTGGCGCCGATCTCGAACCGCAGCGAGTCGAGGAACTCCCCCGGATCGGCTGTCTCGGCCTGCCAGTCGGAGATGTGGGCGAGCCAAGCCATGTCGGTGTCGTTCGACTTCGACGTCACGGACGGCGTCTTTCCGTTGACACGCTCTTTGTACTTCCAGTGCGCCGCGACGCCGTACTCGGCGTGCTGGTGCATCTCGTGCGTGCGGATCTGGATCTCGACGGATTTGCCGCCCGGGCCGATAACGGTCGTGTGCAGCGACTGGTACAGGTTGAACTTCGGCGTCGCGATGTAGTCCTTGAAACGACCTGGGATGGGCGTCCACCGCGCGTGGATGGCACCCAGCACGGCGTAACAGTCGCGCACCGAGTTGACGAGAACTCGAATGCCGACCAGGTCGTAGATGTCGTCGAACTCGCGACCCCGCACGACCATCTTCTGGTAGATCGAGTAGTACTGCTTCGGGCGGCCGACGACCTTGCCCCGGATCTTCTGCGACTTGAGGTCGTCGTTGACCGCGTCGATGACGTGCTGCACGAATTCTTCGCGCTGGGGCGTGCGCTGCCGCACGAGGCTCTCGATCTCGGCATAGATCTTGGGATAGAGCACGGCGAAGGAGAGGTCTTCGAGTTCCCACTTGATGGTCTGGATGCCGAGGCGGTGCGCGAGCGGCGCATAGATCTCGAGCGTCTCGGTGGCCTTCTTGCTCGCCTTCTCCGGCGGCACGAAACCCCAGGTGCGAGCGTTGTGCAGCCGGTCGGCGAGCTTGATGATGAGAACGCGGATGTCTTTCGACATGGCGACGATCATCTTGCGCACGGTCTCGGCCTGCGCGCTCTCGCCGTATTTCACCTTGTCGAGCTTGGTGACGCCGTCGACCAGCATGGCCACTTCGTCGCCGAACTCGGCCTGCAACTCGTCGAGGCCGTAGTCGGTGTCTTCGACGGTGTCGTGCAGCAGCGCGGCGGCGAGGGTCTTCGGACCGATGCCGAGGTCGGCGAGGATCTGCGCGACCGCCAGTGGGTGCGTGATGTAGGGCTCGCCGCTCTGGCGTTTCTGACCGCTGTGGGCACGATCGGCGACGGCGTAGGCGCGCTCGAGGATCGAGAGATCGGCCTTGGGGTGGTGCAGGCGGGTGGTGCGCACGAGCCGATCGACGGCGCCCGCGGGTTGTGCTTTGGAGAAGATGCGCGGCACGAGGCGGCGCAACGACGCGGTGGAGGACTGTACGGCCTCGGACATATTCGCTCCTCCCACGGAATGAGACAACACTCCATTATCCCGCGAGATCGACCGCCCGAAGACCAGCGGCGGACCCAGCGCTCCCCTGTGCGCGAAAAGAGGCCGCATCCCGAAGGATGCGGCCTCTGCGACCTCCGCACGACACCCCCGAGGGGTGAGGAGCGGATGGCCGAGGTGTTAGACGGTTTCTGCTGCCGGAACGGTGTCGGCCGAGGCGCCGGACACACTCGAGCGGTTGGCCTTCTCGCGGGCCGCCAACACGCGAGCGTCGCGCTTCTTGATGACCGGCTCGTTCTGGCGGAATAGCGCGTAGAGCGGGGCCGCCACGAAGATCGTCGAGTAGGTGGCGACCAGGATGCCGATCAGCAGCGACAGTGAGATGTCACGCAGCGTCTCAGCGCCCAACACGAAGTCACCGATCACGAGGATGGCGGCAACGGGCAGAGCCGCCACGACCGACGTGTTGATCGATCGCACGAGCGTCTGGTTGACCGCGAGGTTGACAGATTCGGCGAAGGTGCGGGAAGCATTCTCCCCGTCATCCGTCGTGTTCTCACGAATCTTGTCGAACACCACCACCGTGTCGTAGAGCGAATAGCCCAGGATGGTGAGGAATCCGATCACCGCCGCGGGCGTGATCTCGAAGCCACTGGCCGCGTAGACGCCGAGCGTGATGATGAGCACATCGAGCAGCGCGAGCATGGCGGCCGCGGACATCTTCCACGTGCGGAAGTACAGGGCCATGATGACGAACGCGAGGGCGAGGAACGCGACGAGGCCGAGGAGCGCCTGGCGCGTGACATCCGCACCCCATGAAGCGCCGATGAACGATGTGCTGACCTCGGAGGCGTCGACCTTGTACGCGCTGGCGAGCGAGTCCTGGACCTCTTTGGTCTCGGCGGCGGTCATCTGGTCGGTCTGGACTCGGACGGCGTTATCACCGACGGTGGTCACACGCACGACGGCATCGGGGACGACCGAAGCGACGGCATCTTGTGCGACGGTCTGATCGGTGGTGGAGACCTCGGCGATCTGGAACTGCGATCCGCCGCTGAACTCGATGCCGAAGTTGAAGCCGCCCTTCACGATGGGGACGAGGATCGACAACACGACGAGCGCGATGGCGACGCTGAACGACACCTTGCGCTTGCCGACGAAGTTGATCGACTTCTTACCCGTGTAGAGGTCGTTGCCGAAGCTGGTCAAGCTGGCCATCAGGCGTCCTTCTTCTTGCTCGTGGTGGCGGCGTCATCGGAGCGAGTGGCTGCGCCCGCCGATACCGACTCGCGCTCCTGCTCGGCCCGCTTGCGCTCGGCGATGGTCTGGCGACGCTCGGCCTCGCGGCTCGACTTGGCGACCTTGGAACCGGGCACGTCAGTCGGCGTGCGGAACTGCGCGCGGCCGCGGTAGACGGCACCAAGGGCGTTCGGGTCGAGCCCCGACAGCTTGTGTCCGCTCGAGAAGAACCGCGTCTGCGCGAGCAGCTGCAGCATGGGGTGCGTGAAGAGGATGACGACCAGGATGTCGATGATGGTCGTGAGCCCCAGCGTGAACGCGAATCCACGCACGTTGCCGACCGCCAGCACGTAGAGCACGACGGCGGCGAGCACGTTGACACCCTTGGACGCGTAGATCGTGCGCTTGGCACGACGCCAACCCGCCTCGACCGCGGACTCGAGCCCACGGCCATCGCGCAACTCGTCGCGGATGCGCTCGAAGTAGACGATGAACGAGTCGGCCGTGAAACCAATGGCCACGATCAGACCCGCCACACCGGCGAGCGACAGGCGGTAGCCCTCGCTCCACGACAGCAGGGCGATCGACAGGTAGGTCAGGATGCCCGCCACGATGAGCGACGCGATCGTGACGAAGCCGAGCAGACGGTATTGGAAGAGCGTGTAGATCACGACGAGGATCAGACCGATGAGACCGGCGATGAGGCCGATCGTCAGCTGTGACGAACCCAGCGTGGCCGAGATGGTGTCGGATGACTGCACCGTGAAGCTGATGGGCAGCGCACCGTACTTCAGCTGGTCGGCGAGCGTCTTGGACGTTTCCTGCGTGAAGCTTCCCGTGATACTGGGCTTGCCGTCGGTGATCAGACCGTTCATCGACGGGGCGGAAAGCACCTTGCCGTCGAGCACGAACGCGAACTGGTTGAGCGGCGCCTGTGCGCCGTAGAGGCGCTGGCTGATCTGGGCGAAGACATCGCTGCCCTTGCCGTCGAGCGTGATGTTGACGGCCCACTGGCCCGTCGATCCGCCGGACTGCGTGGTCTGCAGGCCGTTCGTCGCGTCGGTGATGGCCGAACCATCGAGCTCGACGGGGCCGAGAATGTACTTGGCCGAACCGGCGTCATCACACGTGATGAGCGGCTGATCGGCCGGAGCCTGGTCTTCGTCGCTCGGCGGGTTGGCGCAGTCATAGGCCTGGAACTGCGCCTGCAGTGCCGGTGTGACGTATGCGAGGTCGCTGCCGTTCGTCGGCGCGGCCGTCGGCGTCGCCACGAGACCCGGGTCGGGAGACGGGAACGGCGTGGACTGGCCGTCATCCCCCACGAACGTGTTGGCCGGCGCACCCGCGACGAGCACGGGACGGAATTCGAGCTTGGCGCTCGACTCGATGCGGTTGCGCGTCTCTTCGTCGGCTTCGCCCGGGATGGACACGACGATGTTCTGCCCGCCCTCGGTCGTGACCTCGGCTTCGGAGACACCCGAGGCGTCGACGCGCTGGCGGATGATCGAGACCGCCTGCGTCAACTGCTCGTTGGTGATCTGCTCACCGCCCTGCAGCTGCGGCGCCAGGATGATCTGCGTTCCACCTTGCAGATCGAGCGCGAGTTTGGGCATCCACGAGGCGTTCGACCAGATGACACCGCTGGCGAGGACGCCAAACAGAACAAGGACGATGACACCCAACCACGAGAGGGAACGCCATGCTTTGCGCACGGGCGTCGATCTGGACTTAGCCAACGATTTACTCAGCTTTCTTAGGCGTCCGGCCCTTTCGGGGCCGGACGGGGCAATTCCAGTATGTTATTCGTCGATCTTCTTGTTGCGCGAATCGTTGGTGGTGCGCTCAGTTCCGTCGACGCGCTCACCGAATTCGGGGTTCTCGGCGTAGGTCGCGTGGTCGGCATTGAGCTCGGGGCCGGCGACCGTGTCGGTGGCGTCGTCGGCGGGCACGATGACCTCGTCGGTGATGACGCGTGCGATGGTCTGGCGGTGCACGGTGACGACGTTGCCGGGGCTCGTCTCGAGCTGCACCTTGTTGTCGCCCTCGTCGATGGCGAGGATGGTGCCGTAGAGACCGAAGTTGGTCATCACCTCGGCACCGGGGACAACTTGGGACTGCAGGCTTTCCATGTCGCGCTTGCGCTTCTGCCCGTTGCGGAACATGAAGAAGATGAGCACGGCCAGAATGGCGAGCATTCCGATAGTCAGCGGATCAAATGCCATGAGAGACGAACCTTTCGCGGCGCTTTTGCCGCATGTTTTGGGGTAACCGGCCAGGGGGCCAGCTTGAATTATAGGACACCGGGCAGGAAGGCTCCCTGGGAGGGCTCGATTCCGAAGTGTTTCCAGGCTTGCGGGGTCGCGACCCGTCCGCGCGGTGTGCGCGTGATGAGTCCGATGCGCACGAGGAACGGTTCGACCACGCTCTCGATGGTCTCGGATTCCTCTCCCACCGACACGGCGAGCGTGTTGAGGCCCACCGGTCCCCCCTCGAAACGCTCGAGCAGGATCTGCATGACGGCCCGGTCGAGGCGGTCGAGGCCGAGGGGGTCGACGTCGTAGAGCTCGAGGGCCGCGCGCACGGCATCGGCGTCGGCATCCCGACCGTGCACGAGGGCGAAGTCGCGCACACGGCGCAGCAGACGGTTGGCGATACGTGGCGTTCCGCGGCAGCGGCCGGCGATCTCGGCCAATCCCTCGCGGTCGAGATCGAAGTGCAGCAGGCGGGCGGCGCGCGCCAAGACCTCGCGCAGCTCATCTTCTTCGTAGAACTCGAGGTGCGCCGTGAAGCCGAAGCGGTCGCGCAGCGGGTTGGGCAACAGGCCCGCCCGCGTCGTGGCGCCCACGAGCGTGAACGGCGCCAACTCGAGGGGAACTGACGTGGCACCCGCCCCCTTGCCCACCATGATGTCGATGCGGAAGTCTTCCATCGCCAGGTAGAGCATCTCTTCGGCCGATCGGGCCATGCGGTGGATCTCGTCGATGAAGAGCACCTCACCGGGCACGAGGGACGACAGCACGGCCGCCAGATCACCCGAATGCTGGATGGCGGGGCCGCTCGACATGCGCAACGGTCGACCCGATTCGTGCGCCACGATCATGGCGAGCGTCGTCTTGCCGAGCCCGGGAGGGCCCGCGAGCAGGATGTGGTCGGGCGTGCGTCCCTGCATCGACGCGGCGGTCAGCAGCAGCTGCAGCTGGCCGCGCACCTTCGTCTGCCCGACGAATTCGGCGAGCGATTCGGGTCGGAGCGCACCCTCGAAGGCGAGCTCGGCATCCGATTCGAGGTCGGGGCGGGTGAGATCGTCGGACATCAGCGGGCCCTCCCGGCAGCACTACTCGCGGCGGGCCCGAGTTGGGCAAGCGCCAGGCGCAGCAGGGCGGGCACGGAGGAGACATCCGCCTCGGGGTTGTTCGCGACGGCGTCTTCCACGGCGCGCTGAGCGATCTTCTCGGACCACCCCAGGCCGATGAGCGCCACGAGCACGCTCTCGTCGACGGGCTGGGCCACAACGGCGCGCGATGACGAGGCCGACGTGGTGGATGCCGTGATGCGCAGTTTGCCCGTGAGCGCCACCACGATGAGCTTTGCGGTCTTGGGCCCGATGCCCGACACTTTGCGGAACACGGCGTCGTCTTCGCTCGAGACGGCGCGGGCCACCTGGTCGGGGGTGAGCACGGCCAGCACACCGAGCGCCGACTTGGGACCGACGCCCGTGACGCTCGTCAGCAGCTCGAACACGGCAAGCTGCTCGGCGGTCTCGAAGCCGAAGAGGGAGAGGGAGTCTTCGCGCACGATGAGCGTGGTGTGCACGAACGCCTCTGATCCGGTGCGCATCGAGAGCGCGTGCTCGGGGGTGACCTGGATCGACAGACCCACCCCGCCGACCTCGATGACGGCCGTCGAACCCAGGGCGCTCAGAACTGTTCCACGTACCGAAGAAATCACTCTGTCAGCCTAGGCGACGCCCCCGACGTTCCCCCGGAGCGTTCGGCGGCGCGCCATGCCCGTTGCGCCGGCGTGAGCCCGGCCGAGCGTGTGCCCGCCGATGCCTGCGCCTTCGCCATGCGGGTCGATACTCCCCCGCCGGCGGCCGCGGCCTGTTTCTGCAGCGACACGTTGCCGCGCCACGCGTGGCAGATTGCCAGCGCCAAGGCGTCGGCGGCGTCGGCGGGTTGCGGCAGTTCGGCGAGGCCGAGGATGCGCGCGACCATGGTCTGCACCTGCTTCTTCTCGGCCGAGCCATAGCCCGTGATCGAGGCCTTGACCTCGCTCGGGGTGTGCATGCCGACCGGGATGCTGCGACGCGCGGCCGCGTGCAGTGCGAGTCCCGACACCTGCGCCGTCCCCATGACGGAACGGAGGTTGTGCTGGGCGAACACGCGCTCGACGGCGACCGCGGCGGGACCGAACTCGTCGATCGCTTGGTCGATGCCCTGCGCGATCGTCAGGAGACGCTCCTCGATGGGCGCATCGGGCGACGACCGGATGACGCTGTAGTGCACAAGCGACGCGGTGCGCGTGCGCTCGACATCGACCACGCCCACACCACAACGGGTGAGGCCGGGGTCGATGCCGAGCACGCGCATCGTCACGCTCGACTACTCGTCGTCGTCGGCGTGCAGCTCGGCTTCGACCTCGGGGCTGAGGTCGAGGTTGGTGTAGATGTTCTGCACGTCGTCGCTGTCTTCCAGCCCGTCGATGAGCTTGAACACGCGGCGGGCGGTGTCGGCGTCGACCTCGACCTTGAGGTTCGGGACGAAGGCCACGTCGGCGGAGTCGTAATCGATGCCCGACTCCTGCAGCGCCTGACGCGTCGAGACGAGGTCGGACGCTTCGGTGAAGACCTCGAAGGTGTCGCCCTCGTTGGTGACCTCTTCGGCGCCAGCTTCGAGCACGGCGGCGAGGATGTCGTCCTCCGTCGTGTTCTCGGCGGGAACGACGATGACGCCCTTGCGGCTGAAGTTGTAGGCCACACTGCCGGGGTCGGCCATGGTGCCGCCGTTGCGCGTCATGGCGGTGCGCACATCGGCCGCGGCGCGGTTCTTGTTGTCGGTGAGGCACTCGATCAGCAGCGCGACGCCGTTGGGGCCGTAGCCCTCGTACATGATCGTCGTGTAGTCGATCACTTCGCCCGTGAGACCGGCGCCGCGCTTGATGGCGCGGTCGATGTTGTCGTTGGGGACCGAGGTCTTCTTCGCCTTCTGCACGGCGTCGACGAGCGTCGGGTTTCCCGACATGTCGGCGCCGCCGATCTTGGCGGCGACCTCGATGTTCTTGATGAGCTTGGCGAACGATTTCGCACGTCGCTGGTCGATGACCGCTTTCTTGTGCTTGGTCGTCGCCCATTTGGAGTGGCCGGACATATGCTCCCTTACTGCCGTGAAATCCCGTCTATTCTATGGCCCGACGGGATGTCCGGGGCCCGCGCACCGCCGTCGTGCGCCGTGTCTGGACCTTAAGCCCGGACTCGGCCGGCGATCGTGTCGAGGAAATACCGGTGGAACCGCGTGTCGCCCGTGACCTCCGGGTGGAACGATGTGCCGAGAACGTTGCCCTGCTGCACCGCGACGATGCGCCCGTCGGGGACGCGCGCGAGGACATCGACGCTCTCGCCCGCAGCATCCACGACGGGTGCGCGGATGAAGACGGCGTGCACGGGCGGATCGCCCAGCACGGGGATGTCGAGGTCGGTTTCGAACGAATCGGTCTGCGTGCCGAAGGCGTTGCGCCGCACCGTGATGTCGAGACCCCCGAGCGTCTGCTGGCCGGCGATGCCGTCGACGATGCGGTCGGCGAGCAGGATGAGGCCGGCGCACGTGCCATAGGTGGGCAGCCCGCCCCGGATGGCGTCGCGGAGGGGCTCTGCCACGTCGAATGCGCGCGACAGCTTGTCCATGACGCTTGATTCGCCACCCGGGATGACGAGCCCGTCGATCTCGGACAGCTCACTGGCACGCCGAACGGGCACGGCGGTTGCGCCGAGCCCGTTCAGAACCGCGAGGTGTTCGCGAAAATCGCCCTGGAGTGCCAGGACCCCGATGCGGGGCGTCGCGCTACCAGCCACGCTCGGCGAGGCGGTGCGGGGCGGCGAGGTCGGCGACGTTGATGCCGACCATGGCTTCACCGAGACCGCGCGACGCTTCGGCGATGACCTTGGCGTCGTCGTAGAACGTGGTGGCCTTGACGATAGCGGCGGCACGCTTGGCCGGGTCACCCGACTTGAAGATGCCCGATCCGACGAACACGCCGTCGGCGCCGAGCTGCATCATGAGCGCGGCGTCGGCCGGGGTGGCCACGCCGCCCGCGGTGAAGAGCACGACGGGGAGCTTGCCGGTCTGCGCGATCTCGGCGACGAGTTCGTAGGGCGCCTGGAGCTCTTTCGCGGCGACGTAGATCTCGTCCTTCGTCAGTGCCGACAGCGCGCGGATCTCGGCGTTGATGGTGCGGATGTGCTTGGTGGCCTCGGAGACGTCGCCCGTGCCGGCCTCACCCTTGGAACGGATCATGGCCGCGCCCTCGTTGATGCGGCGCAGGGCCTCGCCCAGGTTGGTGGCACCACAGACGAACGGGATGCCGAAGCCCCACTTGTCGATGTGGTTGACGTAGTCGGCCGGGCTCAGCACCTCGGACTCGTCGATGTAGTCGACGTTGAGGGCCTCGAGCACCTGCGCCTCGACGAAGTGGCCGATGCGCGCCTTGGCCATGACCGGGATGGACACGGTGGCCTGGATGGCCTCGATGAGGTCGGGGTCGCTCATGCGGGCCACGCCGCCCTGGGCGCGGATGTCGGCGGGGACACGCTCGAGGGCCATCACGGCCACGGCGCCGGCATCTTCGGCGATGCGCGCCTGCTCCGCCGTGACGACGTCCATGATCACACCGCCCTTGAGCATCTCTGCCAGGCCGCGCTTCACGCGGTTGGAGCCGAATTCGCCGTTCGTGGTGCTGTCAGTCATAGTCTCAGATTCTACTCGGGATTGATGAAGAGAACGCGGCCGGAAGCCACAGTATTACGCTCGGGGCGCGGGGCACCCGGGCGGGGAGATGTCAGGCCGGCCAGGCCGTCGCGAGCGACGAACGCACGTCGCCGAGCAGCTGCGGCAGCGCCTTGGTCTTGGCGATGATCGGCAGGAAGTTGGCGTCGTGCTGCCAGCGCGGCACGATGTGCTGGTGCAGGTGTGCCGCGATTCCGGCCCCCGCGACCTCGCCCTGATTCATGCCGATGTTGAAGCCGTGGTTGTGCGAGACCTCACGGATGACGCGCATCGCGGTCTGCGTGAGCGCCCCGATTTCAGCCACTTCTTCGGGAGTGGCCTGGTCGTAGGTCGCGATGTGGCGGTACGGGCAGACGAGCAGGTGGCCACTGTTGTAGGGGAACAGGTTGAGCAGCACGTAGGCGTGTTCGCCGCGTGCCACGATGAGGCCGTCCTCGTCGCTCAGCGAGGGCGCGTGGCAGAACGGGCACTCGTGTTCCTCGGGCTGTTGGCCTTTTTCGATGTAGACCATGCGGTGCGGGGTCCACAGGCGCTGGAACTCGTCGGGCACACCCGCGAGGTGCGCGGCGTCGTCGATGCGCACCTCGGGTGCCGCGGCATCCTCACCGGCGTCGTAGTCCCCCATGCTCAGGCGGGCCATGCGGTGTCCACCTGAACGCGGTCGGCGATCGACTGGGTGATGCGCTGGATGGCGTCGGCCACGGGGATGCCGTTGAGCTGCGTGCCGTCGCGGAACCGGAAACTGACCGAACCATTGGCCGAATCCTCTTCGCCCGCGATGAGCTGGAAGGGCACCTTGGCCTTGGTGTGGTTGCGGATCTTCTTCTGCATGCGGTCGTCGGAGTGGTCGACCTCGGCGCGCACGCCGGCCTTCTTCAGCTGGTCGATGACGTCTTGCAGGTAGTCGCCGTACTGTTCGGCGACGGGGATGCCCACGACCTGCACGGGGCTCAGCCACACGGGGAACGCTCCGGCGTAGTGCTCGAGCAGGATCGCGAAGAAACGCTCGATCGAGCCGAGGAGTGCGCGGTGGATCATGACGGGCTGCTGGCGCGATCCGTCGTCGGCCGTGTACTCGAGCTCGAAGAGTTCGGGCTGGTTGAAGTCGAGCTGCACGGTGGAGAGCTGCCACGTGCGGCCGATGGCATCCCGAGCCTGGACCGAGATCTTGGGGCCGTAGAAGGCGGCTCCCCCGGGGTCGGCGACGAGCTCGAGGCCGGACTCGACGGCGACCTGACGCAGGGTCTCGGTCGCTTCCTCCCAGACCTCGTCGGTGCCGACGTACTTGACCGGGTCTTTGGTCGACAGCTCGAGGTAGAAGTCGTTCAGGCCGTAACCACGCAGGGTCTCGAGCACGAACTGGAGCTGGCGGGCCAGCTCCTCCTTGACCTGACCGGGCGTGACGTAGATGTGGGCGTCGTCCTGGGTGAGTCCGCGCACGCGCGTGAGGCCCGAGAGGGTGCCGCTCTTCTCGTAGCGGTAGACGGTGCCGAACTCGGCCAGACGCATGGGCAGCTCACGGTAGCTGCGGCCCCGCGCGCGGTAGATGAGGTTGTGCATCGGGCAGTTCATGGGCTTCAGGTAGTAGTCCTGGCCCTGACGCGTGACTTCGCCGGCCTCGTTGTACTCGGCGTCGAGGTGCATCGCCGGGAACATGCCGTCTTTGTACCAGCTGAGGTGCTGGCTGGTCTCGAAGAGGTGGCCCTTGGTGATGTGCGGGGTGTTGACGAGGTCGTAGCCCGAGGCGACGAGTCGCTCCCGCATGTAGTTCTCGATCTCGGCGCGGATGATGCCGCCCTTGGGGTGGAAGACGGCGAGGCCCGAGCCGATCTCGTCGGGGAAGCTGAAGAGGTCGAGCTCGCGGCCGAGCTTGCGGTGGTCGCGCTTCGCCGCTTCTTCCATGCGGGCCTGGTAGGCGCGCAGCTCGTCTTTTGTGGGCCACGCGGTGCCGTAGATGCGCTGCAGCTGCGGGTTCTTCTCCGAACCGCGCCAGTATGCCGCGGCCACACGGGTGAGCGCGTAGCCGTTGCCGATCATGCGCGTCGAGGGCAGGTGCGGGCCCCGGCAGAGGTCCTTCCAGAGCGTCTCGCCCGACTTCGGGTCGACGTTGTCGTAGATCGTGAGTTCGGCGCCGCCGACCTCGACGCTCTCGTTGTCTTCGCCGGCGTGTGAGCCCTTGATGCCGATCAGCTCGAGCTTGTAGGGCTCGGAGGCGAGCTCTTCGCGGGCCTCTTCTTCGGAGACGACGCGGCGCACGAAACGCTGCCCCTGCCGGATGATCCGATCCATCTCTTTCTGCAGCGCCTTGAGGTCTTCGGGCGTGAAGGCCTCGTGCACGTCGAAGTCGTAGTAGAAGCCGTCGGTGACGGGCGGCCCGATGCCGAGGCGGGCGTCGGGGTTGACCTTCTGCACGGCCTGCGCGAGCACGTGGGCGGCCGAGTGACGCAGGATGTTCAAGCCATCCTCGGAGTCGATCGTGACGGCCTCGACCGTGTCGGCGTCGGTGACCTGCGTGGCCAGATCTTTCAGCTCGCCGTTGACGCGCATCGCGACGACGGACCGGTCGGTGAATAGCTCAAAACCGTCAGGCACCAGGGTCCACTCCTTAGACAAAATCGTTCGGTACAACTGTAGTGCGACGGCGGTGGCTCGACGCGCAGCGGGTCCTCACGACCGAAGCCGTGAGGACCCGCAGAGACCGGTCGTGATGCGCTTAGCGGTTCGCCTCGCGCCGGCGTGCTGCGATCCACAGCATCGATCCGAGGATCATCAGTGCCAGCACGGTCATGCCGGCCACGAGTGGGGCGGCGCCGGTTGCGGCGAGGATGATCTTCGGCTCGGGCGACAGGGGCACGATAGCGACGGATGGCTCCGAAACCACCGGTCCCGATCGAGCGGATGCCGTGGCCACCGCGGTATTCGAGACACCCTGGGCGCCGATATCCGTGTCGGTCACCGCGTAGTTCGCCGAGGCCGTCACGGTCTCGCCCGGCGCCAACTGACCGGCCTCCCCCGGCCAGGTGCCGAAGGTGACGAGCGAGAGGCGGGGCAGCCGATCATCCACCTGCACGTCGGTGAGTGTCACGTTGCCATCGTTCGTCACCGCGAAGGTGTACTCGATGGATTCGCCGGGCACCGCGTGCGATCCTCCGGCGAAAGCTGCCCGCTTCTCGATGGTGAGGACGGCCAGGTTGTTCAAATCGACGTTTGCCGAATCGAGCGCCTCGGGGATCGGGCGGCCGTCCGGAGTCCGCGCTGCCGCCGAGGCGGTGTTGTCGACCGTTCCGGTATCGATGTCCGCCTGCGTCAGAACGTAGGAGGCGGTTGCGTGCACACTCTGACCCGGTGCCAGAACGCCCACGGTTCCGCTCGGGTACTGCTCGAACGCGATCGCTGAGATGCCCGGTAGTTCGTCGCGCACCGAGACGTCCGTCGCCGTCGTGGCGCCGACGTTCGAGATGTCGAATCCGTAGCTGATGCGGTCGCCGGGCGCGGGCGTGTCGCCACCCTCGAAGACGGCGGTCTTGTCGATGGCGATCTCGGAGTGCGCCTGGATCGGCACATTCACGGTGCTCGTGACGGGCGGGACGGGACCGCTGCCGCTGACGCCCGACACGGTCGCCGTGTTGTCGACCGAGCGCGCATCGACATCGGCCTGGGTCAGTGCATAGCTCGCGGATGCCGTCACCGTCTCGCCCGGCGCCAACGACCCTGGTGTTCCCGGCCAGGCGTCGTACTCGAGGGTGCTCAACCCGGGTTTCGGGTCGAGGATCGCGGTCTGGGCCACTGTCAGCGAGCCCGTGTTGGTCACTGTGAAGGAGTAGTCGACCCGGTCCCCCGCTTCGGAATCGCCCGGTGCCACGAATCCCTTCTTCGTCAATGTGAGGCTCGCCGACCGGTCGAGCGTGGTCGTCGTGGTCGACGCGGGCGCATCCACCGGTCGATCCAGCGGAGAGGTGGCCGAGGCGGTTGCCGTGTTGACGATCGAGCCGCGATCGGTGTCCGCTTGCGTGACGGTATAGCTGGCGCGGAACGTGACGCTCTTGCCCGGCGGCAGCACACCCGGGCTGCCGCTCGGCCAGTCGGTGGCGGCCGGGGCACTCAGCCCGGGAAGCGGGTCGGCGACCGTCACACCCGTCAGCGTGACGGCGCTCGGGTTCGTCACGACGAACGCATAGGTCAGTACATCGGAGGTGTTGGTGACGGCGTCTTTCGAGACATCCGTCACGTTCTCGACGGTCTTCTCCAGGTCGAGCGCAGGCTGAGCGGCGATGAGCTCGACGGTGTAGTCCTCGACCTCGCCGGCGCGTTGTGGGCCCGACGGGCCGACCGCGACGGAATCACCGACGGTGAGGCGGATGCGAGCGAAGGACGTGCCGGAGGTGGAGATGCGTTTCTCCAAGCCCGTCCAGGTCACGCGGCTGGTGGTGCCGGACGCTCCGGGCGGTACTACGGCGGAGGCGGCCTCGTTCTGTTCGAAGGTGCCGTTCCGGTCGAAGTCGATCCAGGCGGTCAACGTGGCCGGAACCGACAGGACACGGTTCGTGGCCGAGACGTCGAGAGAGTACCCCGAGCCTTCGAGCGCTTCGACGGCCGGCAGTGCTGCCACGCCATCCTCGTCGTCGATCGCCGTATTCGGACGTTCGCCGGCCGTGGCGTCATCACCGCGCGCATCCGCACTGAATGCCGACGTCGTCTCGCCATCGACCAGGGTGCCGAGGAATGTGGCCGCGTTGGCGGGGTGGGATGCCGCGCCATAGCTCTCGGGGGCATCGCCATGGTCGACCGCAAACGTGGCGCAACTGGGGGCATAGCCGTCGAGGCCTTCGCCGCCGAGCTGCGGACGGTAGCCCCGCACGATGGATGAACTCAACTCACCGTCGCCGGCGTCACAGAATGGCCCCTCGATGCGCTGTTCGGTGAGGTTGGCGCGGCCGTCGCCCGCGGTCGCCAGCGTCTTCTGCGCCGTGCCATCCACCTTCAGCTCCCCGTCGGGGGTCACGACGAGGGGGCGGCAACTGAGAATGGCGCTCTGCGTCCAGCGCGTGCCCTGGCTCGCGAAGGTCGAGCCCGAGAGCTGATAGGCCACCTGGTTCACCGGGCACAAGCCGTCGGATGTCGTGCCCCGGCCCTCGTCGAACGCGGGGTAGGTCAGCCAGTCCGCGTTCGGCGTCACGACCGGCTTGCCGTCGGCCCCGACATCCACCGTGCCACAGAGGAGGTCCAGCTGCACGAGGATGCCGCCGGGACCTGTCGTTCCCACGCGGTTCTGTGCGCGGGCACCGATCAGTACCTCGCCGGCATCGCACTCGCGCGGCTGCTCGGCCCCCTTCTGCGAACCGATGATGCCCCCGCTCGTGGAGGGCGTGACGGGGGCCGCAGCCAGTGCAGCGCTGGCGGCACCGCCCCCGACCATCAGCGCCACGAGACCCGCCGCTAGGAGCCCCCTACCGCGACCTCTTCTGCTGCCCTCTACCTGCATCGAACACTCGGCACGCTCCATTCATCGAACTGTCGCTCCATCATGGCATGCTGAAATATCACAAGCAAGGACGCGGTCCCTACGGTCAGCTCCTACCCGCGTGCCGCACCTCCTCGTGTTCGTTCTCGAGGTCCCCGCCGGCCACCTCGAGCGCTCGCCAACCCGCCGACAGCGAGAAGCGGGCGGCATCGGGATCGATCAGGGCGTCACACAGCGGCTAGCCCTGTCCGACGGGTCGTTCGTCGCGAACCCCCGCCTTGCCGCGGCACAAGCGCAGCGAATTCGCAGGATGCAGCGCTCGATGGATCGGAAGCGTGCGGCGGGGGCTCCCGGCGCCGAACCCTCGGCCCGCTACAAGCGGGTTCGCGATCGCTAC
Source organism: Okibacterium fritillariae (assembly GCF_900167575.1). Classification (GTDB taxonomy): domain Bacteria; phylum Actinomycetota; class Actinomycetes; order Actinomycetales; family Microbacteriaceae; genus Okibacterium; species Okibacterium fritillariae. The sequence continues at coordinate 1,644,804 of NZ_FUZP01000001.1, read as the reverse complement.
GCGGCCGCGCAACGCTCACTTGCGACCGCGCGAGCCGGGTTTCTCCATCGCGAAACCGCCCGTATCGCAACGCGCTACGTCTTCGTCGCAGTCGAGGATCTCCACGTCCGCAACATGACCCGTACCGCCAAGGGCACACTCGTCGAACCCGGCGCCAGGGTGCGTCAGAAGGCCGGTCTCAACCGAGCCATCCTCGACGCCGGCTTCGGTGCCGCCATCCGCATGCTCGAGTACAAGACCCGACGGTCTGGAGCCGGGTTCGTCAAGGTCGACGCGGCGTATACCTCGCAGACCTGCCATCAGTGCGGTTACACCTCGAAGGAGTCGCGCGAGAGCCAAGCGCGCTTCCGATGCGTCCAGTGCGGCCATACTGCCAACGCCGACACCAACGCGGCATCGAATGTGCTTGCGTTGGCCCGGTCACAGCTCGCCTCGGATGCGGGGAGAGTCGAAACGCGCGCCGAGGGGCATCTGTCTGGCACTGCCAGCGTCTCCGATGAATCGCGAAGGCCCGCGTGGCCACATCGGACGGGCACGACAACCCGCCGACGCTCCAGCACCCACTGAGGGCGATCCGGGCATAAGGGGTCTGCCAGCCCTTCGCCGATTCACTCCGTCTTGCTGAGACCGAAGAAGCGCTCGAAGAACTCGCCGAGCTTCTGGATGACTCGCTGCTTCCGCTCGCCGTGGCCACCGTCGGGTGCGAAACGGGACGTCGGCGGGAGGGTCTTCGCAATCGCGGTTCCGGTCGTCCGAAGGATGCCCTCGCGGAACGCGGTCTCGATGTACGCGCGGGTCTCGTCAGGCTTCAGCTGCTCGTCCGCGATGATCGCTGTCAGCTCGGCCTCGCGCTTGGTCGCAATGAACGCCTGCCATTCCTCGTCGATCGCCCCATCAACGGAGACCGAGTCGACGAAGGCTTCAATGAGGTCCTTCTTGTTGCGGAGCGTGGGGCTGGCATCGACGGCGCGGGAGATCTCTGCACGGATTTCCTTGTCGTCACCGTCGCCGTGCTGCTCGCGATAACTGGCGACGAGCATGAGGATGTAGTCGACATTGATCTCGACCTGCTTGATCAGCTCGATCTCGAAGACCACGTCGTCGTTGATGATCTCCTTATCGGCGTCCTTGCCCTTGCGGAACTCGGCGTAGAGGTCCAGGTACACGCTGCGGTAGTCCTGCCCTTGCCTCTCGGTGAGCAACTGCGAACCGGCGAAGTCGTCGAACGAGGTGAGGATGTTCTCCAGCCGCAGGATCTGCCCGAAGAGCTGGATGAACTCCTTCTGGGCGCTTTCTCCGACGATCTGTTGGCTCAGGGGGAACAGGCTGAGCAGTTCGCCGACCTTGTCCGCGTACTCGCCGTAGTACTCCGCGTACGGCTTGAGCAGCACGACGCCGCGGGCGTCCTTGTTGCCGAACAACTCGAGCGCGGCGTTCGTCTCGTCTTCCAGATTGCGGAAGGCGACGATGTTGCCGTACGTCTTCACCGAGTTCAGGATGCGGTTGGTGCGCGAGTACGCCTGGATGAGTCCGTGGGCGCGCAAGTTCTTGTCGACGAACAGGGTATTCAACGTGGTCGCGTCGAAGCCGGTGAGGAACATGTTGACCACGATGACGAGGTCGAGTTCACGGTTCTTCAACCGCTGCGAGAGGTCCTTGTAGTAGTTCTGGAACTTGTCGGCGCTGGTGTCGTAGCTCGTGCCGAAGAGGCCGTTGTAGTCCTGGATTGCGTCCTCGAGGAAACTACGGTCATCCATCGAGAGAGCATCGGCATCGAAGGCTTCGTCGTCGAGGATGCCATCATCGCTGGCGTCATTAGCGCCGTACGAGAAGATGACGCCGATCTTCAACCGGCGATCCGGGGCGATTTCTTCCTGTTGGATCTGGAAGTGGATGTAGTAGCGCCGGGCGGCGTCGATGGACGCGGTGGCGAAGATCGCGTTGAACCCACGCACCCGCTTGCGTTCCCGCACAGCTTCGGCCTGGCGGCGGGCACGCGACGAAGCGGCCACATTGACGACCACGGAGTGCTCGTAGCTGGATGACCGCTTCGTCTTCTGGTCGAAGTGACCCAGCGCGTACTTCACGATCTCGCGGATGCGCTCGGGTGCGAGCAGCGCCTTCTCGGTATCGATCGCGGAGACCTGCTTGTCGACCACGGTCCCGATCTTGACGGTGTTGACGTAGTCGATGCGGAACGGCAGCACGTTCTTGTCGGTGATCGCGTCGACGATCGTGTAGGTGTGCAGCTTCTCACCAAACGCCTGCTCGGTGGTCTTCAGTTGCGGGTTACCGCCGGCGCCGGCGTTGGCCGCGAAGATGGGGGTGCCAGTGAAGCCGAAGAGGTTGTAACGCTTGAATGCCCTTGTAATGTCGGTGTGCATGTCGCCGAACTGCGAGCGATGGCACTCGTCGAAGATGATCACCGCGTGCTCGTCGGTCACGGCGTGGCCCTTGTTCGCCTTGATGAACGTCGACAGCTTCTGGATCGTCGTGATGATGATCCGTGCGCCCGGATCTTCGAGCTGCTGCTTCAACACCGCCGTCGAGGTGTTGGAGTTCGCGGCGCCCTTCTGGAACCGGTCGTACTCCCGCATCGTTTGGTAGTCGAGGTCCTTTCGGTCCACGACGAACACCACCTTGTCGACGCTCGGCATCTTCGACGCCAGCTGTGCCGTCTTGAACGAGGTGAGGGTCTTGCCCGACCCGGTGGTGTGCCACACGTATCCGCCTGCAGCAAGGGTGCCAAGTTGCTTGTAGTTCGTCGAGATCTCGATGCGCTGCAGGATGCGCTCAGTCGCGACGATCTGGTACGGCCGCATAACGAGCAGCATCCGATCGGCGGTCAACACACAGTAGCGAGTGAGGATGTTCAGGAGTGAGTGCTTGGCGAAGAACGTCTTCGCAAACGACGGCAGGTCCTGGATCGGCTTGTTCTGGGCATCCGCCCACCATGACGTGAACTCGAACGAGTTCGATGTCTTGCGGCCCTTGCCCGGTTTCTGCCCCTCTTTGAGGTGCTGGCTACGGGTCGTGTTCGAGTAGTACTTCGTGAGCGTGCCGTTGCTGATCACGAACAACTGCACGTACTCGAACAGACCCGAACCAGCCCAGAAGCTATCCCGCTGGTACCGGTCGATCTGGTTGAACGCCTCGCGGATGTCGACACCACGACGTTTGAGCTCAACTTGCACCATCGGAAGGCCATTGACGAGGATCGTCACGTCATAGCGGTTCGCATAGGTTCCACCGCCTTCACCGTCGGCGATCTCGTACTGGTTGACGAGCTGCAGCCGGTTGTTGTGGATGTTCTGCTTGTCGAGCAGCGTGATGTTCTTCGTCGATCCGTCGTCGCGCTTCAGGAGCTGGACGTGGTCTTCCTGGATGCGGATCGTCTTCTCGGCGATGCCGTCGTTCTTGCCCGCGATCTTGCTCTCGAAGAAGTCCTTCCACTCGGTATCGCTGAACTCGATCTGGTTCAGCGCCTCGAGCTGAGTGCGCAAGTTCGCGATCAACTGAGCCTCGGATGCCACGGTCAGGAACTCGTACGCCTGCGACTGAAGCAGGCCAATCAGCTCCTGTTCGAGCGCAGCCTCCGACTGGTACGCCGTCTCCGACCTCGCATCGGAGGTGTGCTCGGCGACGACCGTGCTCTCCGCCGAGACGGCGATCGGGTCGTACGTGGGAGGAAGAGCCTCGCTCACGCCACAGCCTCCTCGAAGGTGAGGAGCCTGTCGCGGTAGTACTCGTACTGTTTTCGGCGGGCGGAAATCTCTGCTGGTAGACCGTCGCTGATGTTGCTGACCAACATGTCGAACCGATCGAGAACGGCAGCTATGCGCTCCTGCTCGTTAAGGCTGGGGAAAGGAAAGCGCACCTCCTCGAAGGTCGCAAGATTGATGTTCGCCTGCGCGCTTCCCTTTCCCTTCGCGACCAACTTCGACCTCAGGGATTGCAGCAGGTACTCCACATAGCCTGCCGATGCCCTCTCAGAGTTCACGACCATGCCAATGACACTGTCGGGGAAGCATGCGTCGAAGTCCAGCACACCGGTTTCGGCGATGTTTGCCGCGATCGTGATGCAGATCGTGCCTCTCGGCCAGAGCTTGCTCTGCGCCAGGCCCTCATCGCTGAGGGTCTGCGAATACGCGGTTATGCGATGGCCGCTATTTCTGACGTCGCCCGTCTGAATGAACGGGTATGGTCCGTCGTACAGCCGCGGATCGTTGCGCGGACGGTGCTTGGATTTGCCTCGGCCGAACTCCGAAGCGACCTCGCGAAGGGTCAGCCACTCACAGTCCGACTTCGGCGTGAGGAGCAAATCTCTGTAGTACCTGTACTGCGAACGCCGGGCTTCCAGCTCTGCTTCGAGCGTCTCAATCAGACCAGACCCGGCCCCAGCGAAATGGTCCAAGACCCTTACAATCTCTCGTTGGATCTCGAGCGGCGGCACGAGGATCTGGAAGTCGGTGATCATGGGCTTTCGAATGGAAACGACCGTCGCACTGACCGCCTTCTGCAGGATGAATTTCTTGAAGTGAACCGAGAAGTAGTAGTACGCGTACTTGGTATCGATGTCAGGCGTGCGGAAGCTAATCCGGTACGCGCGCTGGTGTAGTGCGTACTTACCTGAGACGAAATGAAAAATCTCGCCGATATCACCTTCTCCAGGAATGAGGATCGCCTCTTCGTCAAACTCATACGAATCTATCCGCATGACATCCCTCGAGCGAACGTAAAAAGGGAACACACCATCGTCAGAGGCATCCTTGCGGTCGCTGCTTCCCGTGCCGACGTCGGCAATATCCCCAATCGATCGGGATTGGACGCCATCCGGGACAAGCTCCGCGATCAGCTCCTCGATTCGACTCACTGAGCGCCCTCCAGATCGGCGACGATCGCGTCAATCGAGCTGCGCATTAAGGCTTGGCGGGCAACGATTCGCCCGATCTCGGCGTTGAGCTCGGTGATTTCGACGGTCTCGCGAGTGTCCTCTTGCGCGACGTAGGAGGACACTGCGATGTTGTACCCGTTGGCAGCAAGCTCCTCGTTCGGTACGACCTTAGCGCTGTGGTCGACGCTGGCACGCGCGATGAAAGTATCGAGGATGTGCTGCTCGTGTCTCGGAAGCAGCTTGTTCTTGTTTCCGACGCGCTTGCACTCTGCGGAGGCGTCGATGAACAGCACCGCGTTGTCGCTCTTTGACTTCTTGAGGACGATGATGCAGGTCGCGATCGTGGTGCCGAAGAACAAATCCGGCGGCAGCTGGATGACTGCATCCACGTAGTTGTTGTCGATGAGGTACTTGCGGATCTTCTGCTCGGCTCCGCCGCGATAGAGGACCCCGGGAAATTCAACGATCGCGGCCGTGCCGTCGACAGCGAGCCAACTCAGCATGTGCATGGTGAAGGCGAGGTCGGCCTTCGACTTCGGGGCGAGCACGCCAGCCGGCGCGAAGCGCTCATCGCTGATGAGCAGCGGATTGGCGTCGCCTTCCCATTTGATCGAGTACGGCGGGTTGGAGACGATCGCCTCGAACGGTTCGTCGTCCCAGCGCTGCGGGTCGGTGAGGGTGTCGCCATGAGCCAGGCTGAAGTTCTCGTAGTTGACCTCGTGCAAGAACATGTTGATCCTGGCGAGGTTGTAGGTGGTGAGGTTGATCTCCTGACCGTAGAACCCACCGACGTTGTCCTTGCCGAGCACCTTCGCGAACTTCAGCAGCAGCGACCCCGAACCGACAGCCGGGTCGTACACCTTGCTCACGCGGGTCTTTCCGACCACGGTGATCTTCGCGAGCACCTCGGATACTTCCTGGGGCGTGTAGTACTCGCCACCCGACTTGCCGGCCTGCGAGGCGTACATCTGCATCAGGTACTCGTAGGCGTCGCCGAACAGGTCGATCGAGTTGTCCTCGAAGTTGCCCAGCGGCAGGTCTCCGATGGCATCCAGCAGCTTTACGAGCTTCTCGTTGCGCCTGGCCACGGTGTTGCCAAGCTTGGAGCTGTTGACGTCGAGGTCGTCGAACAGTCCCTTCAGGTCATCCTCGCTGTCGGCTCCGAGAGCAGAACCCTCGATGTCCTTGAAGACCCGTTCGAGGGTCTCGTTAAGGTTCGCATCGAGCGGCGCACCGCGGCGCACGTTCTGGAACAAGTCGGACGGCAGGATGTAGAAGCCCTTTTCAGCCACGGTCTCGGTGCGTCCGAACTCGGCTTGCTCGTCGGCTAGGCGTGCGTAGTCGAAGTCGACTTCACCCGCAGCGTGCTCGCCCTTGTTGATATACGCCGTGAGGTTCTCGGAGATGAAACGGTAGAACAGCATGCCGAGCACGTAGCTCTTGAAGTCCCAACCGTCGACCGACCCGCGCAGGTCGTTCGCGATCCGCCAGATGGTTTTATGCAGCTCCGCGCGCTGGGCTTCCTTGGTGGTTGGCGTCATCGACTTGTACTTTTCTCCTCGCGCGGGGCAACGCCACGTCTATTGGTCTCGGGTACTTCTCAATGTAGTGGCGGCGCGTCCCATTGCATCGAGCCAGCGTTCGCACGCCGTGTCGTGCTGGCGAGTCGCGCGCCCGTCTTCCTAGCGCGCACTCGGCAGCGTTTCCGCGTGAATGGCGCACGGCACCCGATCTATGCACGCACGAAAACCGCACGGAATACAACCGATCCCCGGTCGATCAACTCACTTCTCGGCCGCTGCACAAATTGCGCACAACTCCGCACGGAGTACGCACGTTGCCCGCACCATTCACCTATGAGCGGGGACACGCATCGGCAACAGCGCGATTCACTCACGAATGACGCATGAAGTCCTAACCATTTCCGCACACGTCCCTCACGATTCACGCACATCTTCGGCACCTCGCGACCAACCAGCGTTTGGTCTCGACTGTCAGGAGGTCACGACGGCTGGGCCAGCGAAGGTCATCGCATGATCTCCTCAGGAAGGTTCACTGACTTCAAGGCCTATCCATAGGCGCCCGGCGGTTCGATCGCTCCCACATGCTCGTCGATGAACCGTGCGGCTCGACGCGCCTGCCGCAGCGTGATTCCAGTGTTCCGGTCTGGTCGGAATACCCGAGCCGTAGGCCTGAGGTCAGCCCGCTGCAGCGTCCTCGCCAAAGTTGCACGTACTGCCATGTCGTCGAACCAGAGGACCGCGTGGATGTCGGTACGCTGCAATGCCTTCACGATCGATCTCGCTCGCCATCCAGGCGACCAGTCGTCGCTCCCTTCGTGCAGATGGTCGCCGTCGAGGCGCCCGTCGAGGCGCCCGTCGAGGCGCTCGTTGATCAGCCATCGCACCATGTTCGGGCTCCATGTTGTCACCCAACCGACCAGGACATCGGGGCGTCTGGCGATGGCGTGTAGCGCCGCCAGCACAGGCTCCTAGACTGGAGTGGCGAACGCTGCGTCACTGGGTTCTCCATGCTGAGCAAGCGGGCTGATCATGCCGTCCACGTCGAACACCATCAGAACCCGTCGACTTGGCATCGCACCCCGTAGGCGGTTGCCCCCGCTGAGATCATCCGAGCTGGTGATCATCGCCTTGCCCTTTGCCGGTATCGGCCGAATCCGTGAGGCTCAGACGGTTGAGCCTACGCTGAACTGCGACGGTACGGTTGCGCCAGTTTTCGAAGCCAGGCTCGCGCTGGCCGAGTGGATGCTGACCATGACGTGACCGAGCGAACTCGGCCTTGGCGTATGTTTCGTACGTGTCGAACAGTGTCGTGCCGTCGGGGCGCTTCACCGATTTGAGGAACCTGACCATGACCGCTGACTGCTCGTCAAGGATCGCCGCGCGCATCTCGTCGTACGTCGGCGCAGGCGGCGGTGCGCCAGCTGCCTCGAGCTCGCGTTCGATGTCCGAGTTGAGACCCCGCAATCGGGCAGTGTAAGCCACCGCCGCGTCTCGTTCGGCCGCGGCATCCCGATACACCTGCTGCGCAGCAAGGAGGGCTTCCTGGATGTCCCGTTCGGCGAGCTCGCGGCCTTCGGCGTAGCCGGCGCTCCTTGCTTTGGAGCGCAACTGAGGCAGCTCGTCCTTCTCACGGACGAGCGCTTCTCGTTGCGCCTTGACGTGTTGGCGCTCCTCCCAGAGCTTGTCTGCATCGCGCTTCGCAACCGCGAGGGAGGCTTTCTCCCTTCGCGTGCGATCTTTCGAGGCTTTGAAGTCTGCGGTTGGCTGGTGCGGACGTCCCGCGTCGACGCGCTCGGATGTTGCTTCGTACCCGAATGAACGCAGGCGCTCTCGCATGGAGTCGTGCATGGCTGCGTACTTTGCCTGCGCCGCAGCCATGGTTCGCTCACCAAGTACCTGCTTTTTGGACAGCTTTCCGTCTGCGGTGACAGGGACGACCGCCATCTGGACGTGCGGGTGTGACTCGTCCCAGTGCTCGGCTACGAATACGACGTTGTCGCTACCCATGAGCTCGCTGACCTCGGCCACCATCGCGTGGAGCTTCTCACGCACGTCCGCGATCGCCTCCGGTGTCATGTGCGCGACATCGGGAGGAAGGACTGCGCGTTCTTCCGGGGACATTGCATCGTAGGAGAGATCGCTGATCCCTGGGTCGCGGGTGTATCGCGGGTCGAGCATCAGCACGAACTCGACGGCGACGGATGCGTCTTTGCGGATCGCAACCGGAACCTCCCGAACCTCGCCGGAGTGCTTGTCGGTGATCTTGCGGGTGTTCTGCGTCTGGGCGATGCGCGTGTCGAGGAACGCGACAGCTTCTTCGACGCGCTGCATGGGCACCAGGGCGCCCGTCCCATCATTCACCAGCGTCCGATTGTGCGCGGTGTACGCGGCGTCGATCATCGCGTTCGAGTGTGCGATCTCGCGACCGTTCTGCCGGTCGACGTCACGGGCGTCGTGTCGAAGGAGACCGACGAAAACTGCTCGCTTGACTCCTATCCATCGGTAGCTCGTGGACCATCCGCTCATGCGCGTTTTCCGAGCGCTGAGTCGGTCCTCATCGAAAGCGCCTCAGTCGCCCGGGACCCTGCACCCGGACGCCTGCGACGCACCCCCTCACCTGCTCCGGACCAGCCCTCCATCCACGGGACCCTGCGCCCGTTGATGGAGCCTCTCGGCTGGTCCTTACGCACGTAAGGGGAACCCACTCCCCTTACACCTCGCTCCGCTCGGCGTAAGCCGCGGGCTCCTGCGGAGGGCACCCCCGCTTCGCGGGACGCGCTGCGCGCGGCAGCCGCCCTGTGGCGCCAGCCGCTCCCCGCGCGGACCTGAGCCCCGCACCCCACCACCCCACCGGGGCGGTGCACCGCGCTCACGAGGTGCTCCCGTCCAAGCTGTCCTCCCACGGTCGGGCACTCGACGATGCACGCTCATCGATGTAATCCTCACGGCGGATCCCGGCGGAGTCCTGATCCTGCGGCGCAAACGAAGCTTGCAACTCGGCGTCACGTCCAGTGAATCGGCCGTCGTCCTTCGCTCGCTGAACCAGCCCCGCATACACCTCTTCGCTTGAGGGCGCCAGCTCATCCAGCTCTTCGTTGCACCGACCGTGGTGGCCCGGATGACACCACCCGGGGGCACACTGCTCCCCCGCGTGCCACTCGTGAGTACACCCGCTCGGATCATCATCTGCGCTCGGCTCCAGATCGGCTGGAGCGGTGTACGGGTCACCATTCCGGAAGCGCCTAATGAAGGTGAACTCGATCGATCCCCTGCTGCCGCGCGTCCGCCTTCACATACCCGCTGGCCTCCAGGAACTTGAGCGCGCTACCCAGCGTCTCTTTCTTGCCCCTGACCGCGTCGCACACCTTGTTCGTGCTGGCCGGTGCCGTGCATGTCTCGAGATACTCAGAGATATCCGCCATGTGCTTCGTTGGAGCCCACGTGTTAGTGCTCGGATTGGCGAGGGTGACATCACAGCCCGAACCATCAGGCATCGAGCTATTCGGATTGACCACGAGTGTCGCGGCCTTGCCGCCCGTCACGAAGTGCCCGGCTCGGTCCTTGGTGCACACGAGCTCGGCCTCTCCTGCCTGCCCACGCGCGAAGGACATCCCCTTCTTGACCGACTGAATCAGCTGTACGCCTGAGATCGCAGCTCGCTTCCGCTGCGATCCGATCGGTGAGGGCGCGGTCGTGTCGGCTTTGGGGAGATGATCCAGCAACAGAACTGCGGGTCCCATCCGCGCGATCGCGGTGGGAAGCAGCTGGAACCACCGGGCGACCTGATCGTCGGAGTTGGGGTCAGATCCCTCGACTGCCATGCTTTCGCCGGTGGAGTCGATCACCACCAGGGATGGTTGCATCGCCGCGATCAGCGTCATGAACTCGGCGGCTGCGACACCGACGAAGCGTTCATCGGGTTGCACGTACACGAATCGCCGGGGATCCGCGATCACCGACGCAGGGACTCCCATCGCAAGTAGGCGTGCGACGACGCCAACGGATGTGTCTTCGAAGTCCACATAGACCACGTTGGCTCCGTCGCCCAGCTCTGTCTGCGCGATTCGCAGCGCCGTCCACGTCTTCCCGCAGCCCGACTCGCCCGCGAGACCGTTTGTCCGTCCCGCATACAGCAGGCACGACCCGTCATAGAGGCGCCCCACACTCGGCTGAGGAGTGGCGAGCGTACCGGCCGCGAGGCCCGCCACGACGTCACGGATGTCAGTCCCGGTCCATGACCGTCGTGTCGTATTCTCAAGTGAGGACTCATCCGCTGGCCAGCCGATGGATTCTTTGGACGCCGCCCCGCCCGGGCGGCGTTCTTCGTGTTGGGTCATGGTGGGGCCTTACTCCCCCAGGGTCCGTGCAAACACAGCTCGTAGCTCGTCTGCCGAGATCCGGACCGGACGATTGCGGCCTCGGCCTCGAGGGTAGAAAGCCTCGATCTCGCGGTTGAGGATCATCCGCTCGACGGTCTTCGTGTCTACGGCGAGCCGCTCGTCGACTTCGGGAACGGTGAAGCAGCGCAGCGATTCGTCTTCGCGTGCGCGGGTAGAAGTGGTGGACATGAGCAACTCCTGCGGGTCGATAATCCGGACTCGCGCCTGTCGAAGTGCTTGCTCATCTCCGCGAGGCGCAGGGCCCGCCCAGCCGCTCTTAGAGCGGGGGCGGGCGGTAGCAGGAGTCGCCACCACGGGATTGCTTGGGCACGAGGCTATCAGGGAGTCCGTACACCTCTGACGTTCTCAGCCGGACTCGGCGTGTTGACCGCGTTGCGAACGGCGGAGAGAGGACCTGGGTCGCGTCGCGCGGACGTCGCGGGTCGTCATGCCGCTCCAGTCACCACTTGGACTGCACTAGTCGCTGCACCGTTCCCGAATGCGCGAGCGGGATATGGTGCGGCTATCACGAAGCGCCATCGTGCCGGACCGAACGCTCACGTTGGTCGGTCTGCTCGCCTTCGACTACCGATGGAGGCTCGGGACACGGCGGCGAACGTCCGAGGCTACCAGCCGCGCTCCTCCTCTTCCTGGATTACGGCTTGGAGGCGAGCCTCAAGGTTTGCCACAAGCCGCCGGCCCCACGCCCTCAGATTGGCCGAGGGGGTCGGCGCTGCCATCCAGCTTTGGACTTCCGCGATCTGCGAGTTGATGCGGTCCGATTCGTTCCCGGACCACATGCCACTGATGAACTGGCCGACAAGATACGACGAAACTCGTTCGTCTTCGCCAAACGTGTCTATGAGATACCTGGCCACCGGCGCAATGGTGGCACCCCCAGGGCTCGTCACATTCGCAAGTACCCGCGCGCGCTCTACGCTGCCCCCGACCCAACGAGCAGCCGCCTCCACCGTGGCCGCATTTCCAAGCCACTCACGAGCCGAGAATGACAGTCGCCACTCTCCTCTTTCGAGGCGATTCATCAGCTCGACCCATGCTTCCTCGCCAGACGCGCTGACAGCTTCCTGAAGAAGACGGTTTTCCGCCGAGCCCGTGAAGGCATGGACGGCATCTGCTTCGACCAAGTCGACAAGGAGCCGCACCAAATCAAGTGGGCTGGCATATATCTGGCGACGAGCAAGCACCGACCAATCCCGGCTCTCTTGCCCCATGTCGGGATATTCGCGCCTACGCGGTACCAGCTCGATGATCACAGCGTCGAGATCAGGAAGGGGACCGGTCTTTCCATGGAGCTGCATCGCAGCAAAATCGACCGCTGCGTTGTAGTCGGCCTGAGATACTATTCGCCGCTCCCACTGTTGCAAGTACCGGGCGGACTCTGCCTGGTCGGCGCCGTGCATCCAGGCGAAAAGGACGCGGGCCGCCTCCACGACGCTAACCTCGGACACAAGTCGGTCCACTCGCTCGGCGGCAGCCTGTGTGCGGGCTCCCCGCACCGAGTATTGCAATGCGACAACGGGTGCGAGGTCTGTTTCGTCCAGATAGCGGTCAAACGCTCCCGAATCGCCGCTATTTACCAGGGAATGAAGGAACCCAATCAAGGCTTCGCCGTTTGGAGTGCCAACGAACTCAGACAGCTGGGCGACTCCGGCGGCGTATTCAACCCCGACGAGCTGAATGGCTCGGCCAATCGCGTACGCGGATGGAAGCTCAGGATCCGTTCGCAATACCTCCGCGAGCGTGTCGCCGGGATCTGCTGAATCCACTTGGCGGGCGATCTCGACGAGTTCCTCAGCAAGGTCATCTGTGCCTCGGTCCCAGGAGCGAGTACTGGCGAGAACGCGCAAGCGATCGGTCGGGCTCTGAGGCGGCAACAACGCATTGAATGCCGCGAGCGCAGCGGGACGCCCGTCTTCTGTTTCGACTCTCACGAAAAGGGTGCGAAGGCTTTCGACTTCGATGCGTGCCTTCGAAATCACTTCAGCTGAAAGGGTCGCAATTTTATGGCCCAAGTGTTCCCGATTCGCTTCAGTTTCGAGAAGGCCATGGATCGAGCCAACAAGTTGCTTCGTGGCATCTGTGGCAATCGCGTCAACTTCGTCAGTAGTGAGCGAAGCAAGAACATCTATCGCCTCGTTCCTGTAGGTCCATACCTCGCCAAAGGTCTCGGGCCGGCCCCTCGGTTCTACGACTAGCCCGCCCTGCACCTCCCCAGACACCATGATGGACTCGTGCGCATCGAGCGCTCTGTCTGCACCGCGAACGACCAGCTGCCGCACGCGCGGATCTACGGAAGAGGCGCACTCCCTGAGGTAGTCCATGCGCGCTGTGGGGGCCGCCGCGGTTCCGGGCAATATCGCACCGAAAAACTCGACCCAAGTTCCAGAAGCGTTATTGCTATAGGTCTCGTTCTCCGCTTTCGCCAGGCGGAGGAGAGCGTTGGCTGCGACCAAGAATGTTCGTGAATGCCAAGCGAGCTTCTCCAGAGCCCACACCAGATCCCGTCGAATCCCGCGGGCGTGAATCAGGTCATCTTCGGACGCTGAGGAGATCAGGTCCGCTAGACGGTTGGCGACGATCTCGGGAGCGAGCACAGCGAAGTGCGTAAGCAGACCCGAGTTGTCTCCGTCGGCTATAGCATCGAGCGACGCGAGCGGTCCGTCGCTGCCGAGCACCGCGGCCATTGCCGGACTAGCCGCGTCGAGGTCGCCAATATCGGCTGCACGCCTAAACAATCTTTCGGTGAGGTCGGAATCGAGCTGAGGGAGTAGTTCGGCGACAATCTTTCGGCCAAATTCATCCCACCCTCGCGCCGCCAAATAGACAGCAACAGGGTGCGGGCCCACGCTCCGGTATCTGCCTTGCTTGGACAGTAGTCCGTGCCGTTGCAGCGATGCGGCCGCGCCACGTAGGTCATCGACCGAAAGCCCCAACCCGCGCGCAATGGCGTCGATCTCCATCGCAGGCTCGCCGTCGAAGCCGAACCGGCTGAAGAGCGCTAGAGCGCAGCTAGCTAAAAAAAGTTGGCCATCAGGGAGCTGGTCCGTGAAAAATGCGCGGAGATCGTCTTCGGCAATGAGGCCACCCGCTGAGCCAGCGTTGCCATCGATTGCCACTTGCGCGAGTTTCAAGGCGTAGTCGATATTTCCTGCTGCGACTTGAATGACGACGCGGCTTGCCTCGGGCGAGAGGTTCGCCCGATTCGTCCGAAGCAACTCCTGCATCGGCTCATCACCAAATACTGAAAGGTTGAGTATCGGGGAGCGAGTAGATCCCAAACCTTGCTCACCAATTGTCACCAAGCGGATCGGCGAATTGATCGCGAGTGTTGAGGCGAGTATCTCGTGTTCCTTGCGATCGCATTCGTCGATGACGACGATTCCGATACGACCTTGGGTTCGGAGTTGTATCAGGAGGTCGATCGGGAACTGGTCGGCCGCGGGCGCATAGATCACTAGCGGCTCATACTGCTCACCGCGAAGTGCCTCCAGAGCAAACCGGCTCTTGCCCAGTCCACTAACGCCCTCAATCCGGGACGCCGCGGTTCCTAATGAAGCGTGGAGGCCCTCGACCTGGGGAGTGCGAAGTGGGGATTCCGTCCAAATAGTGTCATGCGGATGAGAATTACTCCACTCGGCGTACGAAAGCACGCGACGGCCGATTCCACCAAGCAAGGGACTGACTGCGAGAGCAGGGTACGTCTCGATCCAGCGAGCCAACTGATCACCCGAGATAAGTTCAATCTTGATCTCGGCATCCGCAATCCCCAGACCACTTGCTGCTTCGACGAGTTTGGTGCGACGACTGGCGATCTTTGCCGACGTCAGAGAGGCACCTAGGACAAGCCGATAGCTCCCTCCGGCCCGCAATGTTTCGATCGCCTTCGTCGCACCCTCTAGTTCTTCCTTGCATTTCGCGGGACCAAGATCTCCCGCCTTGAACTGCCAGGCGCTGTCGCCAGCAGGAACCCACTCGGTTCGGGTTGCCCCCCGCAATCCGGCGTCTACCCCTCCGTCTCCAACGTTCTCGAGATAGGTAGTTTCAAGAGCTGTACCAGCCATGCCATGGGCGGCCGATTCTGTTGCTAACAGGCGGGCCACGAACTGACCAAAATTGGCGCCGCCCAAAGCTGCAACTTGTGCGGGGTCCACCGAGAACGGGCCAAAATCTGGCATCTGATCTGATCCTCTCCGACGGGCGTGCCCTTAGGGTATCGGGGCGAGAGCCTAAGCGGTGAAAGCGAGGCTCCGGTCGCCTCTCGAAAGAAGTCCGGCTACCGGCCCAATGAGAACGCCGCATCGGTGCGCGCAGGCTCAACGAACCCTGCAAGAGGGAGTCTGCACAACATGACCAACTGCCGAGTGCGGCCCATCTTTCGCGGAACTGGAGTCTTCACGGGGAGACTACAGCTCCTCAGGGGCCTCAGCCAGTATTCCCCGTATATTCCCCATGAACCACTAACATCAGCACAAAACGAAGAAGGCCCCCGGATTTCCGGGGGCCTTCGGTGGTGGGCGATACTGGGATCGAACCAGTGACCTCTTCCGTGTCAGGGAAGCGCGCTACCGCTGCGCCAATCGCCCGCTGAACATCTTTCGATGTGTGGGGTTTGTGAGTGTTGGAGGTGGCGACGGGATTCGAACCCGTGTGGACGGCTTTGCAGGCCGCTGCCTCGCCTCTCGGCCACGCCACCGCGTGTGGTTGCCCACATGCCGTGACCAGCCTGGAAGACTGATCTTGACACTCGAGCGGATGACGAGATTCGAACTCGCGACCCTCACCTTGGCAAGGTGATGCGCTACCACTGCGCCACATCCGCATTGCGCTCATTTCTGAGTGCTTAGGAACTCTAACTGACGGGGAACGCTTTGCACAAACCGAGAACCCACTTTTTCGGTTTTCGGGGGGTTTGTGACGTTTTCGGCCGTCCCATTTGGGTTGCCGATTCGCAACGTGACCGGGCCGATTCTCTTAGGGTAATTTTTCTCTATTTTTCGGCGAATTTTTCTCCGAAGCACTCCCCCGAGGGCCCGCGCCCTCCCGGTTCGCGTTTCCCGCTTTCGCTCCGCTAAGATCGAATCTCGCAGGCGGACGTTCTTCCGTTTCGCGGGCGATTGGCGCAGTTGGTAGCGCGCTTCCTTCACACGGAAGAGGTCATCGGTTCGAGTCCGGTATCGCCCACCATTCTTCAGATCCGCCAGTTCGCGCTGGCGGATTTTTTTTGTGCCCGTGTGGTCTCCGCAGGTCTAGGACGGGGCCACCGGTTCGTCAACGGGGTGTTGCCGGCATCACGACCGTTTTAGCGTGGAATGTGTTCGACCGGTTGGCCGGACGACGTCGAAAGGGAGGATTCCACGATGACTGAGAACATTTCGGGTAAGAAGGTCGCTTTTCTGTTGACCGACGGTTTCGAGGACGCCGAGCTGACGAGCCCGTGGCAGGCGGTGACGGAGGCTGGCGGCATTCCCACCCTGGTCGCACCGTCTTCGGGTGAGGTGACCGGGAAGAACGGCCACACGCAGGGCGTGGACCAGACCGTTGCGGATGCTTCGGCGGACGCGTTCGATGCGCTCGTGTTGCCGGGCGGGGTCGTCAACGCCGACAACATCCGCATGGAGCAGGGCGCCGTATCGTTCGCGCGCTCGTTCTTCGAGCAGCACAAGCCTGTCGGCGTGATCTGCCACGGCCCGTGGTTGCTGATCGAGGCCGATGTGGTTCGCGGACGCCAGATGACGAGCTTCGCCAGCCTGCAGACCGACCTCAAGAACGCCGGCGCTGACTGGGTCGACGAAGAGGTCGTGGTCGACAGCGGCCTCGTCTCGAGCCGCACTCCCGACGACCTGCCGGCGTTCAACGCCAAGCTCGTCGAGGAGATTGCCGAGGGCGAGCACTCTGGCCAGACGGTCTAGGAGCCGCAGCGCGGTGAGCGATGAGGGGATGGCGTTGCGACGCTCATCCCCTTTTTGCTGCCCGGTGATCGTCGCGACGGAGCGTGTCGGCGTGGGTGCTGGCGGCGGCACCGGCATCCGGGTAGACAGGGTGTCATGTCAGGTGCCGAGCAAGTCGAGATCGAACGCAAGTATGACGTGGCCGCGGAGAGCGATGTGCCCGACCTGACCGAGGTCGAGGGCGTGGCGAGCGTGACGCGGCACGAGGGTGTGCCGCTGGACGCGCTCTACTTCGACACCGAGGACCAGGTTCTTGCGGCGAACCACATCATCATCCGGCGGCGATCCGGCGGCGCGGACGAGGGGTGGCACGTGAAGCTGCCCGCCGACGAGGGGCGCACCGAGGTGCACTGGCCGTTGGAGGACGGATCCGAGGACTCGGTGCCCGATGGCGTGCTCGAACGCCTGGCAGCCATATTGGAGGGTCGGGCGGTGACACCGCTGGCGCGCATCCACACGGTTCGCACGCTCGTTCACCTGCAGGATGCCGCGGGGAACGATGTCGCCGAGATCGCCGACGATGAGGTCTCGACGACGGACATGCGGGCTGACACGAAGCGTGCTTGGCGCGAGTGGGAGGCGGAACTCCTGCCGGGGGCACCCGCCACGCGCGACGAGCGCACGGCACTGTTGGATGACATCGAGCGAAGCCTCGTCGCCGCCGGTGCCCGACCCTCGTCTACTGTCGCCAAGATCGCTCGCGCCCTGGGTGCCGACGCGAACTTCGAGGATTAGTCGCGCAGCGGCGGGACCTCTTCGCCCGCGCGGGGCGGTTGCGGGGGCGTGCCGTCGCCGAACGGGCGACCGCCGAGTGCCTCACGACCGTGCGGGGTCAGCCATCCGGTATCTGAGGGGCCCTTCGGCACGATGCCCGTCGGATTGATGTCGCTGTGCACGATGTAGTAGTGCTTCTTGATCTGGTCGAAGTCGATCGTGTCGCCGAATCCGGGGGTCTGGAAGAGGTCGCGCGCGTAGGCCCACAGGACAGGCATCTCGCTCAACTTGTTGCGGTTGCACTTGAAGTGGCCGTGATAGACGGCGTCGAAGCGCGCAAGGGTCGTGAAGAGGCGGACATCCGCTTCGGTGATCGTGTCGCCGACGAGGTAGCGCTGCCCGGCGAGCCGTTCCTCGAGCCAGTCGAGGCGTGTGAAGAGGGTGTCGTAGGCACGCTCGTAGGCGCGCTGCGAACCGGCGAAACCGGCCTTGTACACGCCGTTGTTGACGTCGTGGAAGATCTTCTCGGCGACGTCGTCGATCTCGGCCCGCAGGTGCTCCGGGTAGAGATCTGGCGCGCCGTCGCGGTGGAATTCGGTCCACTCGGTCGAGAAGTCGAGCGTGATCTGGGGGTAGTTGTTGGTGACGACCTTGCCGCTCGGAACGTCGACGATGGCGGGCACCGTGATGCCGCGCGGGTAGTCGGGGAAGCGGGCGAAGAAGGCTTGCTGCAGGCGCTCGATGCCGAGCACGGGGTCGACGCCGCCCTCGTCGAGGTCGAACGTCCAGCTGTCCTTGTCGTGCGTGGGGCCGGGCAGGCCGAGGCTGATGGCGTCTTCGAGGCCGAGCAGGCGCCGCACGATGATGGATCGGTTGGCCCAGGGGCACGCACGAGCCGCTACCAGCCGGTATCGCCCTGCCTCGACCGGCCAGCCGTCGCGGCCGTCACGCGTGATGCGGTCCTCGATGTAGTTGGTGTCGCGGTTGAACTCTTGACCGGGCTCGACGTAGCGGCCCTGCGTGCTCTCTGCCATGGGTCGAGCCTACGCGTCGCCGTCTGTGGAGGCTGCGCCCGAGGCGTCGTCGTCTTCTGATTCGACCGTGTCGCTGTCGGCGTCGTAGGTGTAGGCGGGGCCGTCGGCGGTTTCGCCCGCTTTCGTGCCGTCGGCTTTCGAGCCGCCACCCTCGGTCGATTCCTCGGCCGGGTCGGTCGGGAACGGTCCGCCGTATCCCCCGGTTCCCTGCTCTTCGGCCTTCTCGACCGTGTAGTCGCCGTCGTTTTCTCCGAGTTGTGCGTCAGGCATGTCGCTCCTTTTGTCGGTGTGTTCAGCAGACTAGGTGAGCCGCCGGGGCCGAGAAACGGGGTTGCGGGATGGCACGAGGCATGCCACGAGGTCGCATGCCACAAGCCTTGGATGCCGCGGCGTCAGGTCGAGGGGATGCGGCGACCAGCGGAGGACACGGGATGTCAGGTCGAGGGTGCCCGGCGGGCCGTGCGGGGTGCCGCGGGCCGATACGGCGAGACGGTCGGGTCGTCGGTGATCCAGAAGCGCCACGGGAATGCCTCCGATCCGGCCTCGCCGCTCACGCCCGTGCGGGGGCCGCTGGAGATGTGCTGGGGAGGGACATCGGGCAGTTCGAGGTGGGCCCGCGTGCGTGGGTCGAGCGGCCGCTCGTCGCCGGCATGTTCCGGCCCACGGGGCCCGCCGGACCCGGATGCCTGCAGCGGCGTGTCGCTCAGGGCATCCATGCCGTCGTGCAGGGTGTACACGAGGCCGAGCGCCTGGGCGAGACGGCCCGGACCACGGGCGAGGTCGCGAGACGTCTTGGCGGCGGGCCGGCGGCTGCGGGCCAGCTCCTCCCCCGCGACGATCTCGCCCGCGCGGAGCAGCACACCCGAGGCGACGCCCTCGGGCGAACAAGCGACGTTCACCGCGTTGTGCATGCCGTAGGAGAAGTACACGTAGAGGTGACCGGGTTCGCCGAACATGGTGGCGTTGCGCGCGGTCTTGCCCATGCGGGCGTGGGAGCCGGCGTCGTGCACCTTCCCGGTTCCGAGGCCGTGGTAGGCCTCCGTCTCGGTGATGCGCACCGTGATGTCGCCATCGGGCGACGAGATCGTGAGGTGGGCGCCGAGCAGTTCGGGGGCTACCTCGAGCGCGTCGCGGGCGAAGAAGGATCGGGATGCGCGCATCCGCTCATCTTCTCAAGCGGTCGGGGTTGCGGGCAACGGGCCGCGTGAACGAGATGTCGAGGCGCGATCGCGGCGGCCCCAGATGGCCCAGGTTGCGGCGGCCACGAGCAGCGCGACGACCGTTCCGAGGGCCGTTTCGACGAGGCGGTCGACGATGAGCGTGGCCGTGTCCGTGGGATGCGCGACGTCGATCATGACGAGGGCGAGCGGTGTGACGAACAGCAGCGCGAAGCCGTAGTTGCGCGTGACGAAGAGCTCGGCCGCGATCTGCAGCGCCACGACGAGCGCGATGGCGGCGAGACCGGAGGGCTGGGCGGAGAGCAGGATGGCGGCGAGGATGAGGCCGAGGAAGGTTCCGACGATGCGGTGGGTGGCGCGCAGGGCCGAATGCGAGAGGCGCACGGCGACGAGGGGAACGACGGCGGCGATCATGGCCCAGTAGGGGTGGCCGATGCCGAGGGCCGTCGAGAGGCCGCCGGCGAGGGCTGCGGCGACGCCGAAACGGGCGGCATGGGCGAGCCGCTGGTCGCCGTCGGGAAGGAGCCGGGTGCGTCGGCGGGCGACGGGGTTCGAGGGAGCGTCCGCGGGCCGGGCGGATGCGGCGACACGCTCGTCCGCTCGGGCGCGTCTGACGATCACCGAACCCGCGCCGCCGACGAGGAGCGATACGACGGCTGCTCCCGACGAGACGACGAAGGCGATGAGGAGCGAATCGGGGCCGGGCGGCACCGACGCGACGGCGCACAGCGCGAAGACGCCGAAGAGCGGGCCGGGCGGGTTCCAGCGGAACACGTCGGAGAGGACGGCCACGAGCGTGGCCCACGCGGCTCCGATGCCGACGATCCACCACTCGTGGGAGGGCATCCCGGCGACCACGACGCCCAAGACGACCGCACCGACCAGCACGACCGCCGCCGAGAGTTGCATGAGGAACCGGTGGCGGTAACGCACGTTGCGGCCGTAGAGCGCGGCGAACGAGCCGAAAGCGGCGTAGAGCGACCATTCGACGTGGCCGAGCGCCCAGACCGTCACGAGCGGCACGACGACCGAGATCCCTGCGCGGACGGCCACCCGATGGGACCCCGCGTGGGGGCCGAAGACGAAGACGGTCTTCCACCAGGGAAGGGCGGGTGCAGCAGAACTCATGCTGTATATTTTACCAGTAAAACATTCCGCAAAGGAGCACCGTGCCCGATACCTCCGACTCACCGGTCACCTCTGACTCACCCGTCACCTCTGACTCACCCGGCACCCGGGACTCGGTCGACGACACCCGCGACGCCTGGGCGACCGTGCGGCCCGAGCTCGACACGACCGCGATCGCCGTGCTCGGCCGCATCCACCGCCTGTCCCGCGCCGTGACCCTGCTGAGCGACGCCCTGCTCGAACCCTTCGGCATCGGCCGCGGCGAGTTCGACGTGCTGAGCGTGCTGCGCCGGTCAGACTCCCCCGTGGCCGCCACCCGGCTGGCGCACCTGCTCACGGTGTCGAACGCCGCCATCACCAAGCGGATGCTGCGGCTCGAGGCATCCGGTCTGGCCGCGCGACAGCGCAGCAGCCACGACAAACGCGTCGTGCTCGTCGACCTCACACCCGCCGGCCGCGACCTGATCGACGCCGCCCTGCCGGCGCAGCTGGGGCTCGAGGCCGAGATCGCCGACGTGCTCGGATGGGGCGACCGCGACGCCACCGAAAGCGCGTTGCGTCGGCTTCTCGTCGAGGCCGAACGACGACTGAACGCGTGACGCCCATGGCTTCCGAACCGAGTTCCGGTTGCGCCGTCGGTGATTGAATAGCGGGATGGACGTTAACCGCTACATCGATGACTTCGCCAGCTACCTCCAGGCCTCGCCCAGCTCGTATCACGCCGCCGCCGAAGCCGCCCGCTGGCTCGACGAGGCCGGGTTCACCCGCCTGGACGAGCGTGGCGACTGGCTCGACGCCGCAGCAGACTCGACCGGCGACGACTCCGACTCGGCCTCGCCCCGCACCGAGGCCCGCCGCCACTACGTCGTGCGCGACGGCGCCATCATCGCGTGGGTGCAGCCGCACGACGCTCACGCCACCACGCCGTTCCGCATCCTCGGCGCGCACACCGACTCCCCCGGTTTCAAACTCAAACCGCACCCCAGCATCGGCTCGAACGGATGGCTGCAGGCCGGCGTCGAGGTCTACGGCGGCCCTCTCCTGAATTCCTGGCTCGACCGCGAGATCGAGCTCGCCGGGCGCCTCGTCGACCGGCAGGGCACCGAGCACCTCGTGCGCACGGGCCCGTTCCTGCGCATCCCGCAGCTCGCCATCCACCTCGATCGCGGCGTCAACGACGGCCTCACGCTCGACAAGCAGCGCCACACCGCGCCCGTCTACGGTGTCGGGGATGTCGGTCACTCCGATCTGCTCGCGCACCTGGCGGGGCTCGCCGGGCTCGACGCTCAGGACGTGAAGGGCTACGACATCCTCACCGCCGACACGCAGGCGCCCGCCCGCTTCGGCCTCGACAAGAAACTCTTCGCGGCCGGGCGCATGGACAATCTCAGCTCGGTCTTCGCGGGCCTGCGGGCGCTCATGGAGGTCCCCGCCGACACGAAGACCATCAGCGTGCTGGCCGCCTTCGACCACGAGGAGCTCGGCTCGGAGACGCGCTCGGGCGCCAGCGGCCCGTTCCTCGACGACGTGCTCACGCGCATCGGCGCGGGGCTGGGCCAGACCCCCAGCGACCGCCTGCGGGCCTACGCCGCCTCGTGGTGCCTCTCGGCGGACGCCGGGCATGTCGTGCACCCCAACTACCCCGAGCGCCACGACCCGGCCAACCGGCCGATCGCGGGGTCCGGTCCGCTGCTCAAGATCAACGCCAACCAGCGTTACGCCACCGACGCGCACGGGGCGGCGATGTTCGCTCACGCCGCGGCGCAGGCCGGCGTGCCGTATCAGGAGTTCGTGTCGAACAACATCATCCCGTGCGGCTCGACGATCGGGCCGCTCACGGCGACGCGCCTCGGAATTCGCACGGTGGATGTCGGCATCGGCCTGCTCTCGATGCACTCGGCGCGCGAGCTGTGCCACGTCGACGATGCGCCCGCGCTCAGCTCGGCGATCGGGGCGTTCTTCGCACCCGCCGACGAGAAGTAGCACGCGAGCCGCGGACGAGCGAACTGCCACGGCCGGAAGGTCGGAACGCGCGACGAAGGGGATGCCGCGTGGTGCGACATCCCCTTCGTGCTGTGCTGGCTCGTGTGACCCGCAGGATCAGACGACGTCGAGCGCGTAACCCTCTTCGCCGTGCACCGACGTGTCCACGCCCGCGATCTCGTCCTCGTTCTTCACGCGAAACCCGATGGTCTTCTGGATCGCGAAACCGATCACCAGCGCGACCACGAAGGAGTAGATCAGCACGGCCAGAGCCGCCACGACCTGCAGCACGAGCTGCTCCCATCCGCCGCCGACGAACAGACCCGTCGAGGTGGCGAAGAAGCCGAGGTAGACGGTGCCGATGAGGCCGCCGATGAGGTGGATGCCGACCACGTCGAGCGCGTCATCAAAGCCCAGCTTGAACTTCAGTTCGACGGCGAGGGCACACACGGCACCCGTGACGACACCGAGCAGCAGGGCCCAGCCCGGGGTGAGGTTGGCGCAGGCGGGCGTGATCGCCACGAGACCGGCAACGGCACCGGAAGCCGCGCCCACCGACGTGGCCTTGCCGTCCTTGAACTTCTCGATGACGAGCCAGCCGATGATGGCCGCGGCCGTCGCACCCAGCGTGTTGATCACGATGAGGCCGACGTTCTCCATGTTGTTGAGCCACTCGGCGCCGGCGTTGAAACCGAACCAGCCGAACCACAGGATGGACGCGCCGAGCAGCGTCAGCGGCACGTTGTGCGGCTTCGACATGCCCTTCTGGAATCCCACACGCTTGCCGAGCACGAGGGCCAGGGCCAGAGCGGCGGCACCCGCGTTGATGTGCACGGCCGTTCCGCCGGCGTAGTCGATGACCGCGAGGCCCGCCTCTTCGCCGAAGAGCGTCGTGCCGAGGTTCATGATCCAGCCGCCGCCCCACACCCACGCGGCGATCGGGAAGTAGGCGACCGTCGCCCAGATGCCGGCGAAGATCATCCACGCGCCGAACTTGGCGCGGTCGGCGATGGCGCCCGAGATGAGCGCGACCGTGATGATCGCGAACGTGGCGCCGTAGGTGGCGCCCAGCAGGTCGGTGTTGGCGGTCTCACCCTGCGACAGGGCGGTGAGGCCGAAGTCGGAGAACGGGTTGCCCGCGAAGTCGAAGGCGCCCGTGACAGCGCTCATGTTGAAGCCGTAGAGAATCCAGAGCACGCTGATGAGGCCGAGGGCCCCGAAGCTCATCATCATCATGCTGACGACGCTCTTGGCCTTGACGAGTCCGCCGTAGAAGAAAGCGACGCCGGGCGTCATGAACAGCACGAGTGCTGTCGCCGTGATCGCCCAGGCAATGGTGCCGGTGTCCATATCGTGTCCTTAACCTGCTCGAGTGTGCATCGGGTTTGCCACCGGACGCTGAGCGTTCGGCTGGCACGATGACAGTCTCTGCGGGCGAGGTTCCACGGGTGTTCACACCGCATTTCGGGTGTGTTACGGATGCTCGCGAGTGTTGCGGGCGTGTTTCGGCGGTGCTCTACTCCCCCGTCGTGAGGGCGATCATGCGCGACATCGAGCGCAGATACTTCTTGCGGTAGCCGCCCGAGAGCATGTCCCCGCCGAAGACCTCGTCGAGCGGCGTGCCCGTCTGCACGATGGGGATCTGGGCGTCGTACACGCGGTCGATGAAGGCCACAAGCCGCAGCGCCTCGGTCTGCGAGTCGAGCACGTGCACATCGCGCAGGCCGATGAGCGACAGGCCGTCGAGCAGGCCGATGTAGCGCGACGGGTGCACGGTCGACAGGTGCTGGATCAGGTCGTCGAAGGTGTCGTCGGATGCGTCGTCCCCCGCGCGCCGGGTCGTGGCATCTTCGAGCGCCTCGGTGTAGGCGGCGTCGTCGCGCACGGCCGCGTGCCCCTCGATCGACCGGCGGCGATAGTCGTTGCCGTCGATGCGCAGCGTGCGGAAATTATCGGACATGGCCTGGATCTCGCGCAGGAAGTCGGCCGCCGCGAAGCGCCCCTCGCCGAGCGCATTGGGCGGCGTGTTGGATGTCGCGGCGATGCGCGTGCCCGTCGCCACCAGTTCGCCGAGCAAACGCGTCATGACCATGGTGTCGCCCGGGTCGTCGAGCTCGAACTCGTCGATGCAGATGAGCGTCGACCCCCGCAACTCTTCCACCGTGGCGGCATAGCCGAGCGCGCCGACGAGCGCCGTGTACTCGATGAACGTGCCGAAGTATTTGCGCGGGCCGGGCGCGGCGTGCCACAGGGCCGCCAGGAGGTGCGTCTTACCGACGCCGAAACCGCCGTCGAGGTAGACCCCGGGCTTCACCGCGGGGGCCTTGTTCTTCTTGCGCCCGAAGAATCCGCCGGACTTCTGCACGCCCCACGAGTCGGCGAATTCGGTGAGGATGGTGACCGCCTCGGCCTGCGAGGGGAAGTCGGCATCCGGCCGGTAGCTCTCGAAGCTGGCCGTCTCGAACTGACGCGGGGGCACGAGGCTGGCCACGATCTGCGCGCCCGAGATCTCGGGGCTGCGGGCGGCCAGGCTGACGACGCCGGTTGTTTCGGAGGGCGACATACGCTGACACCTTTGTTCATTCAAGGGGCGCGAATATGACATCCGGTTGACGGATGCGTAGATTCACTCGGGGAAGAAATCAGGACGGGCAGCCGGGAATGAAGCTGGCCGTGCTCCAGCTTAACCTCACCAGGAGGAACAATGACCGTCGAACGTGAGCAGAATCCCGAGTTCGAGGCGTACGCGCACCCCGAACGTCTCGTCAGCACCGCCTGGGTGGCGGAGAATCTCGGCCGTGAGGGCCTCGTCGTCGTCGAATCCGACGAAGACGTGCTGCTCTACGAGACCGGGCACATCCCGGGCGCCGTGAAGGTGGACTGGCACACCGAGCTCAACGACCCCGTGCAGCGCGATTACATCGACGGTGCCGGTTTCGCGGCCCTGCTCTCGAAGAAGGGCATCTCGCGCGACGACACCGTCGTCATCTACGGCGACAAGAACAACTGGTGGGCCGCCTACGCCCTCTGGGTCTTCAGCCTGTTCGGCCACGAAGACGTACGATTGATGGATGGCGGCCGCGACACGTGGATCGCCGAGGGTCGCGCCTTGAGCACCGAACGCCCTGCACGCCCCGCCACCGACTACCCCGTCGTCACGCGCGACGACTCGGCTCTGCGCGCCTACAAGGACGACGTGCTGGCCCACCTCGGCCGCCCTCTCATCGACGTGCGCAGCCCCGAGGAGTACAGCGGCGAACGCACGACGGCCCCGGCCTACCCCGAAGAGGGCGCCCTGCGCGCCGGCCACATCCCCACCGCCCGCAGCGTGCCGTGGGGCAAGGCCGTTGCCGAAGACGGCCGATTCAAGAACGTCGACGAGCTGTCGGCCATCTACCGCGACGGCGCCGGCCTCACCGACGGCGAACCCGTCATCGCCTATTGCCGCATCGGCGAACGCTCGAGCCACACGTGGTTCGTGCTGCAGCACCTGCTGGGCTTCGAGGACGTCAAGAACTACGACGGCTCGTGGACCGAATGGGGCAGCGCCGTGCGCGTCCCCATCGTCACGGGTGCCGAGCCCGGCGAGGCCCCGCAGACGCGCTAGCGTTGACGCATGAGTGACAGCACCCTCACCGGCCAGGCGGCCGAGATCCGCGACGAATTCCTCGACCTCGACCTGTCGTCGCGACTCGAACTGCTGCTCGAGTTCTCGAACGAGCTGCCGGCTCTGCCCGAGCGTCTCGCCGACCATCCCGAGCTGCTCGAGCGCGTGGCCGAATGCCAGGCCCCCGTGTTCATCGTGGTCGAGGTCGACGACGGTCTCGTGACGATGTTCGCGCAGGCCCCGCCCGAAGCCCCGACCACGCGCGGGTTCGCGTCCATCCTGGCCCAGACGCTCAACGGCCTCACGGTCGACGAGGCGTTGGCGCTGCCCGACGACTACCCGCAGATGCTGGGCCTGTCGAAGGCGGTCTCGCCGCTGCGCCTCAACGGCATGAGCGGCATGCTGCAGCGCGCCAAGCGACAGCTGCGGGCCCGGGTCGGTCGATGACCGAGGCGGATGCCGACGCCCCCGTCATCGCGCGCGGCACCGGGTTGACGGAGATCGTGCCCGCCACGGCATCCCGCTGCACCGGCCGCACCGCCGACTCGAAGAAGTGGGTCTCGGAACGGTACCGCCCGCAGGCCGATCGGTGGTTGGCGCTCAACATGATCTCGAGCATCAACGGCTCGGCGACGGGCCCGGATGGCACGAGCGAAACGCTCTCGAACCGCACCGACCGCATGATCCTCGGCGTCATCCGCGACCACGCCGACGCCGTGCTCGTGGGCGCCGGGAGCGTGCGCGCCGAAGGCTACGTCATGCCGAAGACCGCCGTACTGGCCGTCGTCACGCGCTCGGGCTCCCTCGCGGGCCACAAGCTGGGCGACGACTACGACGCCGAGCGACTCGTCGTGCTCTACCCGGCCGGCAACGAGGAGCAGGTGCTCGCCAACCTCGGCGACCTGCCGTGCCGACGCCTGGCCATGCCTGGCAACGACCCGGGGCCGGCCGAGATCGTCGAGACGCTGGCGGCCAACGGCTACCCGAGCGTCGTGTGCGAGGGTGGGCCCAGCCTGGCGGGTCAATTCATCCGTGCCGGTCAGGTGGATGCTGTGTACCTCAGTGTTGCTCCCACCTTCGTGCTGCCGGCCCGCCCCCTCATCGGTGGCGACGACGAGTTCCAGCGGTGGTTCACGCTCGACGGGCTGCTCGTCGACGACGACGGCAACACCTACCACCGGCTGCGGCCCGACACGCAGGACCGCACCGCGGCTTAGGGCTCACGGGCCGCTCAGGCGCCGCGCGGGAAGTTCTTGTCGAGCCAACCCGCGATCGAGCGGTTCCAGCGGTCAGGGTCGTAGTTCCACAGCTTGGTGTGGCGTGCCACCTGGAAGATGTCGAGCGTCACGAGGTCGGGGCGCGCGTCGGCCAGGGCGTGCGAACCGCTCGACGGCACGAAACCGTCGTCGTCGCTGTGCAGGATGAGGATCGGCACCGACAGTTCGCTGCTGCGCGCGACGATGTCGAGCGACGGCAGGTCGAGCGGCGCGTCGAGGCCCGTCAGGCGGCGGCCCCACGGGTTGCCGAGCGCGGCCAGTGCGCCGTGTCGAACGATGGGCGGGATGCTCTCGGCCTCGGCCTGGAACACGAGCACCCGGTTCCAGTCGGTGACGGGAGATTCGAGGATGATTCCGCGCACGGCCTCACGATTGCGCCCCTGTAGGGCGACCTGCAGGCTGATGGCGCCGCCCATCGACCAGCCCATGAGGATCACGTCGCGCGCGCCGGCGGCCAGGGCGTAGTCGATGGCCGCGTCGACGTCTTCCCATTCGGTGGCACCGAGACCATAGCGACCGTCGGCACTCCGCGGAGCGTCGCCGTCGTTGCGGTAGGACACGTTCAGGGTAGTGAAGCCGGCGTCGCGCAGCACGGGCACGGCACGCACCGGCTCGCCGCGACCGACGCCGCGGCCGTGCACCAGGATCACCCAGGTGTCGCGGGGATTCTCGGCGGGCACGAGCCATGCCGGGGCCGCTCCAATGGGCGTCTCGATGCGCACGCTCTCGGACTCGAGGCCCAACTCGCGCGGGTGCTGGTAGTACCAGCCGCTGAAGGTCGCCCGACCGTGCAACGGAAGGCCGATCTCGTCGCTCTCGAGGCGACGCGTCACCGACGTGCGGTCGCGCCAGAGCACGGGGCCGAGCTTGAGGTAGCGCTCCGGCTGCCCGAACCACATGCCATATCGACCGGGAAGGATCGTGTCGGGCGTGGCCCGCAGCGTGATGGTCTTGCGACGCCGGTTGAGTGAGAGCACCTCGGTGTCGCGCTGCCTCTGCTTGGCGGGAGTCACCACCATGCGGGCGACGGCACCCACGGCGACGACGGAGGCGATCGATGCGAGTGCGGCGACACCGCCGACGGCAGCGGCAGCGAGGCCCACAATGCTCGACGACGGCTTGCGGCTTGGGACGGCGTGGCTCTGGGCTTTCATTGGAAAGTAACTCTAGTCTGCGAGGGTGGCTGATACACCGATCCCGGGCGAGTACCCGGTGGAGTTCCAGGTTGCGCTCGACGCCGTGCGTCGCGCGGACAATCGTCCCGAGCTCACCGTGACCGAAATCCCCGCCCCCGGCAAGCTGGCGCCCTACGCCGTCGCCCTTGCCGCCGATGTCACGCCCGCCCCCGCCCGGCACGGCGAGGACTCGCCGCTCGGCACCGGCCGCTTCATTCTCTTGCACGACCCCGACGGGGTGGATGCCTGGGGCGGCACGTTCCGCATCGTGTGCTTCGCGCAGGCCCCCCTCGAGACCGAGATCGGCCTCGACCCGTTCCTCGCCGAGGTGTCGTGGTCCTGGCTCGTCGACGCTCTCGATGCCCGCGACGCCCAGTACACGGCCGCCTCGGGCACGGCCACCAAGATCCTGTCCTCCGGTTTCGGCGAGCTCGCCGAACAGGGCGATGGCGCACAGATCGAGCTGCGCGCATCCTGGACCCCCCTCGAGCAGGATGTCTCGGCGCACGTCGAGGGCTGGGGCGAGCTGCTGTGCATGCTCGCCGGCCTGCCCCCGACGACCGAAGGCGTCACGCTGCTCTCGACGAAAAGGAACCTCCGTGGCTGATCGTCACGTCATCGACACCCGCGAAGAGTATCTCGAGGCCGTCGACGCCATTGCTGCGGGTCACGGGCCCGTGGCCGTCGACGCCGAGCGCGCCTCGGGTTACCGCTATTCGCAGCGCGCCTACCTCATCCAGGTGTTCCGGCGCGGCGCCGGCATCTTCCTCTTCGACCCGCCCGCGATCGGCTCGTTCGACGAGCTGCAGGCCGTCATCCGCGACGAGGAGTGGGTGCTGCACGCCGCGAGCCAGGACCTGGCCTGCCTGCGCGAGGTCGGCCTCTCCCCCACGCACATCTTCGACACCGAGCTGGGCGGGCGCCTGCTCGGCCTGGCACGCGTCGGCCTCGGCGCCGTGGTCGAGGAGTTGCTCGGCATCCACCTGGCCAAGGAGCACTCGGCGGCCGACTGGTCGACGCGCCCGCTGCCCGAATCGTGGCTCGAATACGCGGCGCTCGACGTCGAACTGCTCGTCGACGTGCGCGACACGATGGACGAGATGCTCGTCGAGAGCGGCAAGAAGCAGATTGCCGAGCAAGAATTCGATGCCGAGGTGCAGAAGCCGGAGCGCGCCCCGCGGCACGAGCCGTGGCGCCGCCTGTCCGGCCTCCACTCGGTGCGCGGTGCCCGCAACCTGGCCGTCGCGCGTTCGCTCTGGGAGGCGCGGGATGCCCTCGCCCGCGAGCTCGACACCGCGCCCGGCCGACTCGTGCCCGACACGTCGCTCGTCGCCGCCGTGAAGGCCGAGCCCAAGACATCCAGCCAGCTCGCCAGCCTGCGAGCGTTCAGCGGACGCGCCAGCCGAACCGAGATCGACCGCTGGTGGGCCGCCATCGAGGAGGGTCGCACCACCACCGACCTGCCCGTGCTGCGGCCGCAGACCGACACGCTGCCCCCGCCCCGCAGCTGGTCGGAGCGCAACCCCGAAGCCGATCTGCGCCTGAAGGCCGCTCGCGCCGCATTGACCACGGTCGCGGAAGAGCTCGGCATGCCCGTGGAAAACCTGCTGACCCCCGAGACGCTGCGCCGCGTGGCATGGGAACCGCCCGCCGAACTGGATGCTGCGAGCATCCGCTCTGCTCTCGAAGCGCTCGGCGCGCGCCCGTGGCAACTGGAGATAACCTCCGAGCCAATCGCCACAGCCTTTGTGGAAGCCCACAACACGCCACCGGTCGAGGAGAGCCCGGAGTCGTAGGAAGGGTCAAAGGATTCCCCCGGGGAATGCGCTCCTCCTAGGCTTTCGAGCAACATCCGAAAGTGGGAGGCAGAGTGGCCGAGAGAACTGACGTCTATTTCGTCGATGGTGTTCGTACCCCGTTTGGGCGCGCCGGAGAAAAAGGCATGTACTGGAACACCCGGGCGGACGATCTGGTGGTGAAAGCCATGATCGGTTTGCTCGAGCGAAACCCCGACGTGCCCAAGGATCGGGTAGATGACGTGGCCATCGCGGCCACCACCCAGGTCGGCGACCAGGGCCTCACGCTCGGCCGCACGGCCGCGTTGCTCGCCGGACTCCCCCGCTCGGTGCCCGGTTTCGCCATCGATCGCATGTGCGCGGGCGCCATGACGAGCGTCACCACGCTCGGCAGCGGTATCGCCTTCGGCGCCTACGACGTGGCCATCGCCGGCGGCGTCGAGCACATGGGTCGGCATCCCATGGGATTCAATGCCGACCCCAACCCGCGTTTCCTCGCCGAGAAGCTCGTCTCGGGCGACGCGCTCGACATGGGCAAGACCGCCGAGCGCATCCACGACCGGTTCCCGCACCTCACCAAGGAACGCTCCGACCGGTTCGGCATGCTGAGCCAGCAGAAGATCGCGGCGGCCTATGCCGCCGGCAAGATCCAGCCCGACCTCGTTCCCGTCGCCCTGCGCTCGGAGCAGGGTTGGGGCCTCGCTACGCAGGACGAGGGCATGCGGCCCGAGACGACCATGGAGGGGCTCGCCACGTTGCGCACGCCGTTCCGCCCGCACGGGCGCGTCACGGCCGGTAACGCCTCTCCCCTGACCGACGGCGCCACCGTGAGCCTGCTCGCGGGCTCGGATGCCGTCAAGGAATTCGGGCTGCGACCCAAGATGCGCATGGTCAGCTTCGCCTTCGCGGGCGTCGAGCCCGAGATAATGGGCATCGGCCCCGTGCCTTCCACCGAGAAGGCGCTGCGCAAGGCCGGCCTGACGATCGACGACATCGGTCTGTTCGAGCTTAACGAGGCGTTCGCCGTGCAGGTGCTGTCGCTGCTCGACCACTTCGGCATCGACGACGACGACCCGCGCGTGAACCCCTGGGGCGGTGCGATCGCCGTGGGCCACCCGCTCGCCGCATCCGGTGTGCGCCTCATGATTCAGCTCGCGGCCCAGTTCGAGGAGCACCCCGAGGTGCGCTACGGCCTCACCGCCATGTGCGTGGGCCTCGGCCAGGGCGGCTCCGTCATCTGGGAGAACCCGCACTTCACGGGCAAGAAGGGACGCAAATAGCCATGACCGACTACACCACGATCGACTTCTCCGAACTGCTCGCGCTGAGTGCCGACGAGGTCGTGACGCACGCGTTCGTGCGCGACATCCCCCTCGCCTCGGGCAAGACGCTCGCACTCGTCACGCTCGACAACGGGCGCGACCACACGCGGCCCAACACGCTCGGCCCGGCAACGCTGCTCGAGCTGGACGGCGTTCTCGACGCTCAGCGCGCCCGCGCCGCCTCCGGCGAGATCGACGGGCTGGCCATCACGGGCAAGCCGTTCATCCTGGCCGCCGGCGCCGACCTGTCGAAGGTCAGCGAGATCCCCTCGAAGAAGGTCGCGAAGCAGCTCGCGCAGCTCGGGCACCACGTGCTCGGCAAGCTGGGCGACCTGGGCGTTCCCACCTTCGTGTTCATCAACGGGCTCGCGCTCGGTGGTGGGCTCGAGATCGGTTTGAACGCCACCTACCGCACCATCGACGCCTCGGCCCCGGCCGTCGCGCTGCCCGAAGTGTTCCTCGGAATCATCCCGGGCTGGGGCGGCGCCTATCTGCTGCCCAACCTGATCGGCATCGAGAACGCCCTCAAGGTGGTCGTCGAGAACCCGCTCAAGACCAACCGGATGCTGAAGGCCCAACGGGTCTTCGACCTCGGCATCGCCGACGCCATCTTCCCGTCGGCCAGCTACCTCGAATCGTCGCTCGCGTGGGCCGACGGCGTGCTCTCGGGCCGCATAAAGGTCGTGCGCAAGAACGAGCCGGGCAAGGTCGAACGACTCGTCAAGTGGGATGCCGCCATCGGCATCGCGCGCAAGATGCTCGAGTCGAAGATCGGCACCGTGCCGAAGTCGCCGTATGCCGCGCTCGATCTGCTGAAGGCCGCGAAGAGCGGATCGAAGGCCGACGGGTTCGCGCGCGAAGACGAGGCGCTCTCCGAACTCATCTCGGGCGACCAGTTCCAGGCCAGCATCTACGCGTTCAACCTCGTGCAGAAGCGGGCCAAGCATCCGGCCGGCGCGCCCGACAAGAAGCTCGCGCAGCGCGTGACGAAGGTCGGTGTGATCGGAGCGGGTCTCATGGCCAGCCAGTTCGCGCTGCTGTTCGTGCGGCGCCTGCAGGTCCCCGTTGTCATCACCGACCTCGACCAGGCGCGTGTCGACAAAGGCATCTCCTACATCCGTGACGAGATCGACGCGCTCCTCGCCAAGGGGCGCATCGGCAACGACGAGGCCAACCGGCTGAAGGCGCTCGTCACGGGCACGACCTCGAAGGCCGACTTCGCGGACTGCGACTGGGTCATCGAGGCTGTCTTCGAAGAGCTGGGCGTCAAGCAGGATGTCTTCGCCGACGTCGAGCAGTACATCTCCGACACCGCCATCCTCGCGACCAACACGTCGTCGCTGTCGGTGGAGCAGATCGGGTCGAAGCTCGCGCATCCCGAACGCGTCGTCGGCTTCCACTTCTTCAACCCGGTCGCCGTCATGCCGCTCATCGAGGTCGTGCGCACGCCGCACACCACCGACGAGGCACTCGCGACCGCCATGGTGACGGCCGCCAACCTGAAGAAGAACGCCGTCATCACGCGCGACACCCCCGGGTTCGTCGTCAACCGCATCCTCGCCAAGTTGCTCGGCGAGGCCATGCACGCCGTCGACACGGGCACCCCCTTCGACGTGGTCAATCACGCGCTCGACGACTTCGGCCTGCCGATGTCGCCATTCGAATTGCTCGAGCTCGTCGGGCTCACGGTGGGTGCGCACGTGCTCGACACGCACCACGCCGCGTTCCCCGAGCGGTTCTTCGACAGCCCCAACCTGCACCGCCTCGCCGAGCACGGCAAGATCTTCGAGCGCGACAGTAAGGGCAAGATCACGGGCTTCGACAAGAAGGCCGTGAAGATCGTCTCGGGCGGCAACGCGCCACAGACGGGCGAAGAGATCCGCCGCCGGGTCGAAGACGGCCTGGCCGACGAGATCCACCGCATGCTCGAGGACGACGTGGTGCACGCGCCCGAGGACATCGACCTGTGCCTGATCCTCGGCGCCGGTTGGCCGTTCCACATGGGTGGCGCGACGCCCTACCTCGACCGCGTGGGCGCCTCCGAGCGGGTCTTCGGCGACACGTTCCACCACCCGCCCATCGTCGGCGTGGAGTAACACCCGATTACACGCAAAAGGCCCCCTGTCTGTGGAGAGGGGGCCTTTTGCGTGTGAGATTATTCGAACTCAGAGCTGCTCGGCGTCTCCGTCGGCCTTCGTCGTGCGGCCGGGAACGGCGTGCTGCTCCTCGTCGGAATCGCCGCCCAGCGAGGGCTCGTCACCGTCGTTGGAGAGAGGTCGCGCAACGGGGATCCGGCTGCCGAGAACCTGGTCGACGACGTCACGCGCGATCTGCTGGGCAGTGAGGCCTGCGTCCGACAGGATCTGCTCGCGCGAGGCGTGGTCGATGAACTCGTCGGGCACACCCAGCTCGTCCACGGCCGTGTCGACTCCGGCCGCGCGCAGGTCCTGTCGGATGCGCGTGCCGACGCCGCCGACGCGGATGCCGTCCTCGATCGTGATGACCAGTCGGTGTTCGCGCGCCAGCTCGATCACGCTCTGCGCCACGGGAACGACCCAGCGCGGGTCGATGACGGTCGCGCCGATGCCCTGCGCCTGCAGCCTCTCCGCTACGTCGACGCCCATGGCGGCCATCGGGCCGACCGTGATGATCAGCACGTCGTTGCGCTCGCTCTCGACGAGCACCTCCACGCCGTCATCGAAGCGTCGGATGGCTGGAAGCTCGGGGTTGACCAACCCTTTCGGGAAGCGCAGCACGGTCGGGGCGTCCTCGACGCGCACGGCCTCGGCGAGCTCTTCGCGCAGGCGCACGGCGTCGCGCGGTGCGGCGATGCGGATGTGGGGCACGACCTGCAGAATCGCGAGATCCCAGATGCCGTGGTGGCTCGGGCCATCGGGGCCCGTGACCCCGGCGCGGTCGAGCACAAAGGTGACGCCGGCCTTGTGCAGCGCGACATCCATGAGGATCTGGTCGAAAGCGCGGTTGACGAACGTAGCGTAGAGCGCGACGACGGGGTGCAATCCCCCGAAGGCCAAACCGGCGGCGGATGTCGCGGCGTGCTGTTCGGCAATGCCGACGTCGTGCACGCGCTTCGGGAAGCGCTCGGCCATGCGGTGCAGACCGGTGGGCCGCAGCATGGCGGCCGTGATGCCCACGATCTTGTCGTTGCGCTCGGCTTGGTGCACGAGCGCGTCGCTGAAGATGCCCGTCCACGAGTCGCCCTCGGAGGCCGTCACGGGTTCACCGGTGATCGGGTCGATCTTGCCGACGGCGTGGAACTGGTCGGCGACGTCGTCGACGGCGGGGCCGTAGCCCTTGCCCTTCTGCGTAATGGCGTGCACGATGACGGGCGCGTTGTGGTCGCGCGCCTGCGTGAGCGCCTCCTGCATGGCGTCGACGTCGTGCCCGTCGACCGGGCCGATGTACTTGATGTCGAGGTTGGAGTAGAGCGCCTCGTTGTCGGTGAAGCGGCTGAGGAACCCGTGCAGGCCGCCGCGAACGCCGCGGTAGAAGGCGCGTGCCGGCGAACCGAGCCGCGAGAAGGCCTTCTCGCTCGACTTCTGCAGCGTCGTGTACATGGGGCGCGTGCGCACGTTGCTGAGGAACTTGGCCATGCCGCCGATGGTGGGCGCGTAGGACCGGCCGTTGTCGTTGACGACGATGATGAGGCGACGCGTGTTGTCGTCGCTGATGTTGTTCAGCGCTTCCCACGTCATACCGCCCGTGAGGGCCCCGTCGCCCACGACCGCGACAACGGCACGGTCGTGCTGGCCCGTCATGTCGTAGGCACGCGAGATGCCGTCGGCCCAGCTGAGGGACGACGACGCGTGCGAGGACTCGACGATGTCGTGCGGAGACTCGGAGCGCTGCGGATACCCCGCGAGACCCCCGCGTTGGCGGAGGCCCGCGAAGTCTTGCCGACCCGTGAGCAGCTTGTGCACATAGCTCTGGTGTCCGGTGTCGAACACGATGGAGTCACGCGGGGACTCGAACACTCGGTGGATCGCGATCGTGAGTTCGATCACACCGAGGTTCGGCCCCAAGTGCCCGCCGGTCCGCGACACCTCGCTGACGAGGAAGTCGCGGATCTCTTGGGCGAGCTGCACCAGCTGCTCGCTCGAGAGGCCATCGAGATCACGGGGACCATGGATGTTCTCGAGAAGGCTCATGAATCTGAGTCTAGCTCTGCTAGCTAGGCGACCAATGAGCGCAACACGTACTGCAGGATTCCACCGTTGCGGTAGTAATCGGCCTCACCGGGCGTGTCGATGCGG
This sequence comes from Okibacterium fritillariae, assembly GCF_900167575.1. Taxonomy (GTDB): domain Bacteria; phylum Actinomycetota; class Actinomycetes; order Actinomycetales; family Microbacteriaceae; genus Okibacterium; species Okibacterium fritillariae. The sequence continues at coordinate 1,608,551 of NZ_FUZP01000001.1, read as the reverse complement.
ACGACGGCGTCGAACTCGATCGGGGTGCGCGAGGCAACCGATTCGTTGCTCGGCGTTGCCACCACGTGGACGGTCTTCGGCGTGCGGCCCTCGTTGAGTTCTTCGATGCCCGTGATCGAAACGACCTCGGTTCCGTCGAGTCCCAGGCTCTCGGCCGTCTCGCCCGCCGGGAACTGCAGCGGCACGACGCCCATACCGATGAGGTTGGAGCGGTGGATGCGCTCGAAGCTCTCGGCGATGACGGCGCGCACGCCGAGCAGCGACGTGCCCTTGGCGGCCCAGTCACGCGACGAACCCGAGCCGTACTCCTTGCCCGCGAAGATCACGAGCGGGGTGCCGGCGGCCTGGTAGTTCTCGGACGCGTCGTAGATGAACGACTGCGGGGCGCCCTCCTGCGTGAAGTCGCGGGTGTAGCCACCCTCGACGCCGTCGAGCAGCTGGTTGCGCAGGCGGATGTTCGCGAAGGTTCCGCGAATCATGACCTCGTGGTTTCCGCGGCGCGAGCCGTAGGAGTTGAAGTCCTTGCGGTCGACGCCGTTCGCGGCCAGGTAGTGGCCGGCGGGGCTGTCGGCCTTGATCTGGCCGGCGGGGCTGATGTGGTCGGTGGTGACCGAGTCGCCCAGCTTGGCGAGAACACGCGCACCCGTGATGTCGGTGACCGGGGTGGTCTCGAGCGTCATGCCGTCGAAGTATGGGGGCTTCCGCACGTAGGTGGATTTCTCGTCCCACTCGAACGTGGCGCCCGTCGGGGTGGGCAGCGAACGCCAGCGCTCGTCGCCCTCGAAGACACCCGCGTACTCGTGGGTGAACATCTCGGTGTCGATCGACGAGTCGATGGTCGATTGCACCTCGGCGGCGTCGGGCCAGATGTCCTTCAGGAAGACATCGTTGCCGTCAGCGTCGAGGCCGAGTGCGTCGGTCTCGAAGTCGAAGTTCATGGTGCCGGCGAGGGCGTAGGCGATGACGAGCGGAGGGCTCGCGAGGTAGTTCATCTTGACGTCGGGGTTGATGCGACCCTCGAAGTTGCGGTTTCCGCTCAGCACGGCGGTGACGGCCAGATCGTTCTTCTGCACGGCCTCGGACACTTCCTCGGGCAGCGGGCCCGAGTTACCGATGCACGTGGTGCAGCCGTAGCCGACGAGGTAGAAGCCGAGGTCTTCGAGGTAGCCCGTGAGGCCGGCCTTGTCGTAGTAGTCGGTGACGACCTTCGAGCCCGGTGCCAGCGTGGTCTTGACCCACGGCTTGGCCTTGAGGCCCTTCTTGCTGGCGTTGCGTGCCAACAGACCGGCCGCGAGCATGACCGACGGGTTGGACGTGTTGGTGCACGAGGTGATCGCCGCGATGGCGACGGCGCCGTGGTCGATCGTGACGTCATCACCCGAGGCGAGCGTGATCTCGGTGGGCTTCGTCACGGTCTGCGGTGCCGTGCTCTGGTGCTCGTGGTGGTGGTGCGACTCGCCATCCTCCGGCTGCAATTCACCGGGGTCGGATGCCGGGAACGACTGCGCGACGGTCAGATCGACGATGTCGTGCTCCACCGTTGCGTAGTTGTTGAGGTCGACCGCGAACTGGCTCTTGGCCTCGGACAGCTCGATGCGGTCCTGCGGGCGCTTCGGGCCGGCGATCGAGGGGACGACCGTCGCGAGGTCGAGCTCGAGGTACTCGCTGAAGACCGGCTCGACCGACGGGTCGTGCCAGAGCGTCTGCTCCTTGGCGTAGGCCTCGACCAGGGCGACCTGCTCGTCGCTGCGACCCGTGAGGCGCAGGTAGTCGAGCGTGACGTCGTCGATCGGGAACATGGCCGCGGTGGAGCCGAACTCGGGGCTCATGTTGCCGATGGTGGCGCGGTTGGCGAGCGGCACGGCACCCACCCCCGAGCCGTAGAACTCGACGAACTTGCCGACGACACCGTGCTTGCGCAGCATCTCGGTGATCGTGAGCACGACGTCGGTGGCCGTGACACCCGTGGGGATGGTGCCGGAGAGCTTGAAGCCGACGACCTTCGGGATGAGCATGGAGACGGGCTGGCCGAGCATGGCCGCCTCGGCCTCGATGCCGCCCACGCCCCAGCCGAGCACACCCAGGCCGTTGACCATGGTGGTGTGCGAGTCGGTGCCGACGCACGTGTCGGGGTAGGCCTGCAGCACGCCGCCGACCTCACGCGTCATGGTGACGCGCGCCAGGTATTCGATGTTGACCTGGTGGACGATGCCCGTTCCGGGCGGCACGACCTTGAAGTCGTCGAACGCGGTCTGGCCCCAGCGAAGGAACTGGTAGCGCTCACCGTTGCGCTCGTATTCGATCTCAACGTTGCGCTCGAAGGCGTTGGGCTGACCGAAGAGGTCGGCGATGACCGAGTGGTCGATGACCAGCTCGGCGGGAGCGAGCGGGTTGATCTTGGTGGGGTCGCCACCGAGAGCCGAGACGGCCTCACGCATCGTGGCGAGGTCGACGATGCAGGGCACACCGGTGAAGTCCTGCATGACCACGCGGGCCGGGCTGAACTGGATCTCGGTGTCGGGTTCGGATGTCGGGTTCCACTGCGAGATGGCCTCGATCTGCGACCGCGTGACGTTCTTACCGTCTTCGGTGCGGAGCAGGTTCTCGAGCAGGACCTTCAGGCTGAACGGGAGCTTCTCGTAACCGGCGACACTGTCGATTCGGAAGATCTCGTAGTCGGATTCACCGACGGTGAGCTGTTGTTTGGCCCCAAAGCTGTTCACGTTTGACACTGTGCCTTCTCCTTCGTTGGCAGAGGCAAGTCGCACGCTTGCCGCTTGTCGATTCTCGGCCTCAGAAGGGGGGTAAGGCTAGCAAGGCGAGCCTAAGTGCTTCCGAGAGACGGCGATCGAACGTTGCCGTATTTATCTTGATGTCGAGATAATTCTAGCAGCGTGCGGCGAGGTGCAGCGTCAGGTGGGCGAACCCGGGCGAGCAGGCGTGTCGGATGCCGCGGCATCCGTTTCGGGAGCACGGTAAAGGCCGCGCACCACGAGCCAGCTGACGACGAGCAGCGGGGCGTAGAGCGGGATGCCCATGAGCAACTTGGTGGAGCCCAGCCATTCGACGTTGCCCGAGTAATAGAGAGGCAACTGCACGGCCAGGCGCAGGATGAAGAGACCCGCCCATGCCAGCGTCAGCCAGCGCAGGGCGCGGCGCTTGACGCGGTCCTGGCGCCAGGCGACACCGTCGTTCATGAGGAAGCCGACTGCGAGGCCGATGAGCGGCCAGCCGACGAACACCGAGACGAGCAACACGGCACCATAGGCGCCATTCGTGATAAAGCCCAGAACGAAGTTGTCCTCGGGTTTGTTGGTGATCAGCGCCAGCACGGCCGACAAGACCACGCCCACGAGGCCGCCGAGCGCCGCCGTCACGGGAGTCTTGCCGATGAGGCGCAAGAGCGTGAGGATGGCCGCGACGCCGACCGAGACCCCGAGGGCCCAGGGAAGATTCTTCGTGAAGGTGAAGACGAGGAGGAACAACAGGCCGGGAACGATCGCCTCGATGATGCCGCGCACACCGCCCATGGCCTTCAGCAGGGCCGCCCCCGTCGGCCGCTCGGACTCCATGAGATCGCCCAGCCCGGCCTTACGAGCCGCCCCGGCCAAGGAAGCCCCGAGGACCGTCGCCGGCTCGGGAGCGTCTTGACCTGTCACACCGTGATCGTCGGCCGTGGAGCGTTGTGCCGACGACGGCGCCGGCGCCGCCGACTCGTCGGGCGACGCGCCGTAACGGCCGACGGGATGCTCGCCGCTTGCCTGGTGGGGATCGCTCATGTCGAGGCTCTACGCCTCTTCACCCGCGCCGGCGGGCATCTTCAGGGGAATGAGGTCGCGCGGGGGCATGGGGGTGTCGCCGCGCACGACGACGACGCTGCGGAAGAGCTCCTCGACGAGGGCGCCCTTCTCGGCATCCGTCGCCCCGGCACCGGCGATGACGCCGCGCAGGAACCAGCGGGGTCCGTCGACGCCCACGAAGCGGGCGATGCGGGTGGCGGCCGGCTGACCGGCGGGCACCTGAACGGGCACCTCCGCGAGCAGCTCGTAGCCGAGACCACCCTCACGCTCGGTGACCGTTCCGCCCTGAGAACCGATCTGCTCGGCGATCTGCTCGCGCGTCTCGTTCCACAGGCCGATCGAGCGGGGCGCCGCGAAGGCTTGGATCTGCAGGGTGGATTCGGCGTAGTCGAGACCCACCGCCACGATGCGTTTGGTCGACTCCTCGATCTCGAGGCGCAGGTTCAGCCCCTCCCGCGGAAGGATCTTCACTCCCCCGAGGTCGATGTAGGGGCGCACGGCGTTGGCTTCGCTCTCGTCGAGCGGGCCTTCGGTGGCGCGGTCGTCGGGTGCCGACTTCGTGGTGTCGAGAACCGTCTCCTCGTCGGCGGGAGCTTCGAGCGCGTCACCAGTGGCCGTCGTCACCTCGGACGACGCCTCATCCGCCGTGGCGGCGTCGACCGTCTCGATGGCGGTGTCGGGCTGTTCCTCTTTGTTCTTGCCTTTGCGCAGTTTCATGCGTTCGCTCCAGTCGGTGTGTCAGAAGAAGTGGGGTCGGATGCCGCGGCGCTGTCGTAGCCCGTCGAACCGAAGCCGCCGGCGCCGCGGGCACTGCCCGGCAACGTCTCGACGGGAACGAACGTGGCCCGGGAGACGGGCATGACGATGAGCTGCGCGATGCGGTCGCCGACCGCGATCTCGTAGGGCTCGCGCGCATCCGTGTTGAGCAGGGTGACCTTGATCTCGCCCCGGTAGCCGGCGTCGACCGTGCCCGGCGAATTCACGATGGTGATGCCGTGCTTGGTGGCGAGGCCGGAGCGCGGCACGACGAAGGCGACGAAGCCGTCCGGCAGGGCGATGGAGACTCCCGTGCCGACCAGTCGGCGCTCGCCCGGCTCGAGAACGAGGTGCTCGCTGGACACCAGGTCGGCGCCCGCGTCACCCGGATGGGCGTAGCGCGGAACCTCGGGGGCGATAATAAGAACGTCAACGCTTTCGGTCACAGATCGAGGGTAGTGCAGATCGATCAACGAAGTGAGTCATGTCCCCTTATCGCGAACGGCTCTGGCCGGCCCCCTGGATCTACATTTCGACGGCGCTCGTCATCCCCGCCAGCATCCTCGTCCTCGCCCCCATCTCGTGGGTGGCCGGAGTCATCACGGCGGTGATTCTCTATGGCGGCATGACCACCCTGTTCGTCGTGGGCGCGCCCACCATCAGCGTCGGTGACGGCGAGCTGCGCGCCGGCCGGGCCCGCATCAGCCTCGACCTGGTCGGGACTCCCAAGGCATTCACAGGAACCGACGCCGCTTTACAGCGTGGCCGCAAGCTCGACGCTCGCGCCTACATGTTGTTCCGCGGATGGATTTCCGGGGTCGTCCGCATCCCCGTGCTCGACGACAACGACCCGACGCCCTACTGGCTCGTATCCACGCGGGAGCCACAAAAATTGGCCGCCGCGATCGAGGGATCGCGACGGCCAGAAAGCGTCTGAGCAGGCTTGCTGCTTAGGCGGCGCACTCCACGCAGATCGCGCCGAGCTTGGTCTCGTGGTCGATGAGCGAGCGGTGCTTCACGAGGAAGCACTCCACGCACGTGAACTCGTCTGCCTGGGGAGGCAGCACGACGACATCGAGGTCGAGGTCGGAGAGGTCGGCGCCGGGAAGGTCGAAGCCACCCGGGTTGTCGGCGTCTTCGACGTCGACCGCTCCAGACAGCTTGTCGGGGACACGCTCCTTCAGGGCCTCGATCGACTCAGAGTCGTCGTCGCTCTTTCGGGGTGCGTCATAATCCGTTGCCATTGTTTTCCACTTCTTTTCTCGTCCGCCGACCGTGTCCGGCGGCGATAGTTTGCATCAAAGATGAACGAATAGCAAACCAGTACTGGGCTCCCTGATTCGTCGCTGCATTCAACTCACGGCACGCCCGCGTTATTCCCGGTCTACAGGGGTTCGGCGTGCGACCATCGAGTGAATTGATCTCAGCCTCGGAGGCACATGATTATGCAGGAACTGACTGTCATCGGCGTCGACGGCAATGCCATCGTCGCGAGCACCGACAACGGGGTGCAATTTCGCCTCGCCGTCGACGAGTCCCTTCTCTCCCATGTGCGCCGCGCGCGCAAACAGGCGACGGGCGATGCCCCGAAGCTGAGCCCTCGCGAGATCCAGGCTCACATCCGCTCGGGCATGTCGGCCGAAGAGGTCGCGGATGTCACGGGCGCCGAGATCGACTACGTGCGCCGTTTCGAGGGCCCCATCGTCGCCGAACGTGAGCACATGGTTGCAGCGGCCCTCAGCGTTCCGGTGCTCGCGGCCATCGACCCCCGTGTGGATGACGAGGAGCCGACGTTCGGGTCCGCCATCCGTGCGCGCCTCGAAAGCCTTGGTGCGAGCGACGAGCGCTGGACGAGCTGGAAGGACGAGAACGGCTGGATCGTCAAGCTGTCGTTCACGGCCTCCGATGTCGAGCACGACGCCCGCTGGACCTTCGAGCCCAAGAAGAACGCCCTCGCGCCGCTCGGCGCCGAGGCCGTGACGCTGTCACGCCAGGGCGCCTTGCCGGCCGAGGGACTGATCCCGAAGCTGCGCGCCGTAGAACGTGAGTCTTCCTCGCCCGACGACAGTCGTTTCGACAGCGGGGCGTTCACCTTCGTTCCCGCCGCAGCCGCCGACCCTGACATCGACCTCAACGACACGGCCTCGCAGATCGAGATCGGTCCCGTGGACGTCGCACCGCATCACCGCAGCTCGTCGAAGGCCGCGGATGCCGCGATCAACCGCGCCGAGGACCAGGGCGGCCCGTCGAATCAGACCGCCGACCTGCTCGAGGCCCTCCGCCGCCGCCGTGGAGAACGTGAATCCGCCGCCCGCGCACCGCAGCCCGAAGCGTCAACGTCAACCGCGTCGGATGCCGTGCGACCGCCCGCGCAACCGTCGGGAGAGCGCGGCTCAGCGCCCTTCGGCGGTTCACCGTTCTCCGACTCGCCTTTCGCCGCCGGTGCCGCCAGCGCGTCGAACCCGTCGGGCCTGCGCGACGCGCCGCGCTCCGATGAGTCGCGTGAGCGTGCGGGCGACCGCAACGAACGCGGTGACCGCAGACCGCGCGACGCCGAGGCCGCGACCCACGACGACAACGGTCCGTTCCGTGGCCCCGTGCGCCCCGTCGACGTGCCGCTCGAGAATTTCGACACCCTGACGGGCGGTTCAGCCTCGAAGCGCTCAGATGATGATCAGAAGCCCCCGGCCATCACACCGGCTCGCGGCTCGAAGCGCGGCCGCACGGCGATGCCATCCTGGGATGAGATCGTCTTCGGCGCCCGCACCGACGACGACTGAGAAACGCTCATGCCCGCCGTCCCGGGGCGTCGCTGACGCGCTGCGAAAGCGGACGTGCGGTACGCGACCGGGAGGCTGAAGCAGCGACGCGGCGCGTCTACTCCGAGAAGGCGCCGAAGCGGATGAACGGCACGGTGCGTTCCTCGTCGGTCAGCGAACCGTGCTGCCCGATCATCCGCCGTGCCGCCTGGTCGGCCGGACGTGAGTCGTAGTACGCAATGCGTTTGCGCGCCGCCACGATCACGTCGCCGATGCGCGACAGGACATCGTCGTGCACCTCGCCGAAGAGCCCCTGGGCAATCGCCTCGTCGCGGCTGAAGACCCACGCGCGCTCCCCCTCCGAGTCGCGCCAGACATCCGCCAAGCCGAGCCGATCGGATGCCGTCGCACCGGGTTCGAGGTAGAGGTGCAGGCAGCGCGGCTCCCCGCCCACGTGCCGCACCCCCTCGACCAGCTCGGGCGCCTGATCGAACAGCACCTGCGACCCGTGCGGAACGTCGAGCGAGCCGTGGTCGGCCGTGAGGATGACCCCGACGCGCCGACCGACGGATGCGACAAAACGTCGCATCTCGCCGTCCAGCTCCTCGAGGGCTGCCGTCCAGCGGTCGGACTCCCAGCCGTGCTGGTGCGAGATCTTGTCGAGTTCGGGCACGTAGAGGTAGGTGAGTGAGCGGCTGTTCGCCCGCGTGAGGGCGTCCGCGCGTTCGAAGCGGGCGTGCAACGTGTCGGCGGGCTCGTAGGACGCGCCGCGCAGGGTTGCCCGGGTGAAGCCCGAACCCGCGAACGTGGCGGGGCCGACGGCGAAGGCTGCGACATCCGCATCGCCCGCCTGTTCGAAGACCGTGCGGCAGCGCTGCCACGTCTCGGGGTCCATGCCGGCATCCCAGCCGGTCAGGCCGTTGACCAGCCGATCGTGCCGGGCATCGAGCATCCGATAGCCGACGAGGCCGTGTTGCCCGGGTTCAGCACCCGTCGTGAGGGACGTCAGCGCGGCCGCCGTCGTGGTCGGGAAGACCGTCGAAATGGTGCGGTCGGGGGCCGAGCGGAGGAAGCGGGCATAACCCGACCGCGCCGAGAGCAAGCGCGAGCCGAGGCCATCGACGACGACCACGACGACGTGATCGACCGCGGGCAGGCCCGACGGGTTGGCGACACCCCCGATCGCGGCCAGCGAATCCGGCAGCACACCGGTCAGGCTGCGCGGACGAACGGGCGGGATCGATACGATTGAAGCCACCGGGAAAGTCTGGCACATCCAGGCGAGAACCCTCCCGTCGCCCGCAACCGGACCACCACCCAGGTCAGAAAACACGTATGCCCCGCAGCGATAAGAACGCCCCCGCCGCCCCGATCAACGAGCGCATCGAAGACGTCGACGTCTCGGCTGAAATGCAGGGGTCCTTCCTCGAGTACGCCTACTCGGTCATCTATTCGCGCGCGCTGCCCGATGCCCGCGACGGACTCAAGCCCGTGCAGCGCCGCATCCTCTATCAGATGACCGAGATGGGACTGCGGCCCGACCGTGGGCACGTGAAGTCGGCCCGCGTGGTCGGCGAGGTGATGGGAAAGCTGCACCCGCACGGCGACAGCGCCATCTACGACGCCCTCGTGCGCCTGGCCCAGCCCTTCACCCTGCGTGTGCCGCTCGTCGACGGCCACGGCAACTTCGGCTCGCTCGACGACGGCCCGGCCGCCTCGCGCTACACCGAGGCGCGCCTCGAGGCCGCCGCGCTCGCGCTCACGGCCGACCTCGATGAAGACGTCGTCGACTTCGTGCCTAACTACGACAACCAGTTCCAGCAGCCCGAGGTGTTGCCGGCGGCCTACCCCAACCTCCTCGTCAACGGCGCGAGCGGCATCGCGGTCGGCATGGCCACCAACATGGCCCCGCACAACCTCATCGAGGTCGTGGGTGCCGCGCGCCACCTGCTCGAACACCCGGATGCTTCGCTCGACGATCTGATGGAGTTCGTGCCCGGCCCCGATCTGCCCACCGGTGGCACGATCGTCGGCCTCGACGGCATCCGAGACGCCTATGCCACGGGCCGCGGAGCGTTCAAGACGCGAGCCCGCGTGCGCATCGAGGCGATCACGCCGCGCAAGCAGGGCATTATCGTCACCGAGCTGCCCTACCTCGTCGGCCCCGAGAAGGTCATCGAGAAAATCAAAGACGGCGTCAACAACAAGAAGCTCTCGGGCATCTCCGACGTCACCGACCTCACCGACCGCACCAACGGGCTGCAGCTCGTCATCGGCATCAAGACGGGTTTCAGCCCCGAGGCCGTGCTCGAACAGCTCTACCGCTACACGCCGCTCGAGGACTCGTTCTCGATCAACAACGTCGCGCTCGTCGAGGGCGGGCCGCGCACGCTGGGCCTGCGCGAGCTGCTCGAGGTTTATGTGAAGCACCGCATCTCGGTGGTCACGCGCCGCTCGACCTACCGCCTGGCGCGGCGCAAGGAGCGCCTGCACCTCGTCGAGGGTCTGCTCATCGCGATCCTCGACATCGACGAGGTCATCCAGGTCATCCGCGCGTCGGATGACAGCGACCAGGCGCGATCGCGGCTGATCGACGTATTCGACCTCAGCCAGGTGCAGGCCGAGTACATCCTCGAGCTGCGCCTGCGCCGACTCACCAAGTTCTCTCGCATCGAACTCGAGGCCGAGCGCGACAAGCTGCTCGCCGAGATCGCCGAACTCGAAGAGATCCTCGGCAGCACGGCTCGCTTGCACGCTCTCGTGTCCGACGAGCTCGAGGCCGTCGCCGAGCAATTCGGCACACCCCGACGCACCCTCCTGACGGCCGCAAAGCCGTCTATCGCCTCGGCCGGGTCGCGCAAGAACCAGCCCGTGCTCGAGCTCGCCGACACGCCCTGCCGCATCTACCTGAGCGCGACCGGGCGCATGGTGCGCGTCGACTACCCCGGCGAGGGTGGCCTCGAACCCGTCGCCGCTCCCCCGCGCCGCAGCAAACACGACGCCGTGCTCTCGATGCTCGAGACGTCGAGCCGCACCGAGGTGGGCGCCGTGACGAGCCTCGGCCGCCTCATCCGGTTCTCGCCGCTCGAGCTGCCCGTCGTGCCGCCCAACTCGGTGCAACTGGGCGCCGGCGTGCGCATCGCCGACTACATCACGTTGCAGCCCAAGGAGCGCGTGCTCGCGGTCGTGGCCCTCGACTCGGCCAAACCAATCGCCCTCGGCACGCGGACCGGTGTGGTCAAACGCGTCACGCCGGGCGACTGGCCGAACAAACCCGAGTTCGAGATCATCCAGCTGAAGCCGAAAGACGTCGTCGTCGCGGCGGCCCCGTCGACCGACACGGATGAATTCGTGTTCGTCACGAGCGACGCCCAGCTCTTGCGGTTCGCCGCCTCCGCCGTCCGCCCGCAGGGGCGCACCGCCGGAGGCATGGCGGGCATCAAGCTCGGTGCCGGCGCCTCGGTCCTCTCGTTCCACGTCGTGCGGGCCGACGAGACGACGCGCACCGTCGTCGCGACGGTCGCTGCGAACACCAGCGCGCTGGCCGGCACCGACCCCGGCAGCGGCAAGGTGAGCGCCTTCGACGAGTTCCCGGCCAAGGGTCGCGCGACCGGCGGCGTGCGGGCGCAGCGCTTCCTGAAGGGTGAGGATGCACTCGTCGTGGCCTGGGTCGGCCCCGAGCCGGCTTTGGCCGTTGCCACCGACGGCGCCGTGCGCAAGCTCCCCGAGGCCCTCGCCAAGCGCGACGCGTCGGGTCAGTTCCTCGAGGGCGTCGTGGGCTACATCGGTGCGAGCATTGCGACCCCGGCCGACGCCGTGGGAGCCCTCGCGGCCGGATCCGACCCCGTGCCGCTTACCGCCGCCGAGCGGGACACCGCCGATTCGGCGCCATCGGCGCCCAGCGAATCGCCCGAGAGCGCCGTCGGAACCACCTTGACCGTCGACGGGGCCGGCTCTGAAGCATCCGTCCAGGAAGCCCTCGACACGCCTTTGGCGTCGTCAGACATCCCGAGCGTGCCTGACAACGGCGGCGAGTCGGACGACGCTGCACTTTTCTAAAAAAGTCACGCCCGAGGAGCACTCTTCCGGAGGCATATTGAGGGGCCGCCCGCTTTCGCTCGTGGGCGGCCCCTCAACGTCGATGTGGCTGCCGAGCTCACCGAAACACGAACGATCCGCTCCACGGACGCTCCGCTCCGCTGCATGATCACTCCGCTTCACTGCTCGCCGGTGCAACTACTCCGGGGCTCGTCGCGGAACGGCACAGCGTGCACAGCTGCCAGAGGCGGATCGCTGTAAACGTAACGCCCCGATCCCCTACGGGTGCTAGACGTCGATGCTGTCGCGGTTCAAGCGATCCGAACTCTCGACGATGAACTCCTTGCGCGGCGCCACCTCGTTGCCCATGAGCAGCTCGAAGACCTTGCCGGCCATCTCGGCATCTTGCACCTGCACCCGTCGGAGCGTGCGGTTCGAGCGATCCATGGTGGTCGTCGCCAGCTGGTCGGCATCCATCTCGCCGAGACCCTTGTAGCGCTGAATCGGCTCCTGGTAGCGCTTGTTCGTGCGCTTGAGCCCCGCCAACACCCCGGCCAGCTCGGCCTCGGAATAGGTGTAGATCGTCTCGTTGGGCTTCGACCCCGGGTTCATCACGACGACGCGGTGTAGCGGCGGCACGGCGGCAAAAACGCGACCCTCTTCGATCATGGGCCGCATGTAGCGGAAGAAGAGCGTGAGTAGCAGCGTGCGGATGTGGGCGCCGTCGACATCGGCATCGCTCATCAGGATGACCTTGCCGTAGCGCGCCTGCGAGATGTCGAACGACCGCCCCGAACCGGCGCCGAGCACCTGGATGATGGAGGCACACTCGTTGTTCGACAACATGTCCGACACCGAGGCCTTCTGCACGTTGAGGATCTTGCCGCGGATGGGCAGCAGCGCCTGGAAGTTGCTGTCTCGGGCGAGCTTGGCCGTGCCAAGTGCCGAGTCACCCTCGACGATGAAGAGTTCGCTGTGCGCGACGTCGCTCGATCGGCAGTCGACGAGCTTGGCCGGAAGCGACGAGTTCTCGAGCGCGTTCTTGCGTCGCTGCGTCTCTTTGTGCGCGCGAGCAGACAGCCGCGACTTCATCTCGGCCACGACCTTGTCGAGCACGAGGGCCGTCTGCGCCTTGTCGTCGCGCTTCGGCGAGGCGAACAGCTCTTTCATGGCCTTGGCCACGACGCTCGAGACGATGCTGCGCACGGCGGGCGTGCCGAGCACTTCTTTGGTCTGCCCCTCGAACTGCGGTTCGGGCAAGCGCACCGTCAGCACAGCCGTGAGACCGGCGAGCACGTCGTCTTTCTCGACCTTGTCGTTGCCTGCCTTGAGGCGACGAGCGTTGAGCTCGACCTGCGAGCGAACGAACTTGAGCAGCCCCTGGTCGAAGCCCGCCTGGTGCGTTCCACCCTTGGGCGTCGCGATGATGTTGACGAAGGAGCGCATGATGGTCTCGTAGCCGGTGCCCCAGCGCAGCGCGATGTCGACCTCGCAGCGACGCTCGACCTCGGTGGGCACCATGGCCCCGCCGTCGCTCAGAACGGGCACGGTTTCAGTGAAGGTGCCATCGCCGGTCAGACGCCAGGTGTCGGTGATGGGCTGGTCACCCGCGAGGTAGTCGACGAACTCGGAGATGCCGCCGTCATAACGGTATTCGGTGCGGATGGGCTCATCGGCGCGCTCGTCTTCGATGATGAGCGTGAGGCCGGGCACGAGGAACGCGGTCTGCTGAGCGCGAGCCTGCAGGTCTTCGACGCTGAACGCGGCGCCCTTGGTAAAGATCTGACGGTCGGCCCAGTAGCGAATGCGCGACCCCGTGACACCGCGCTTCACCTTGCCCACGACGCGCAGCTCGCTGCCGTTCTCGAACGGCGTGAAGGGAGCATCGGGTGTGGGCTCGCCGTTGTCGGCGAAGATGCCGGGCTCGCCCCGGTGGAAGCTCATGGCATAGGTCTTGCCGTTGCGGTCGACCTCGACATCGAGGCGCTCGGACAGCGCGTTGACGACGGATGCGCCGACACCGTGCAGCCCACCCGACGAGGCGTATGACCCCGAGCCGAACTTGCCGCCGGCGTGTAGCTTGGTGAACACGACCTCGACACCCGTCAACCCGGTCTTGGGCTCGATGTCGACGGGGATGCCGCGAGCCGTGTCGCGCACTTCGACGCTGCCGTCGGGGTAGAGACGGATGTCGATGCGATCGCCGTGACCGCCGAGGGCTTCGTCGACAGAGTTGTCGATGATCTCCCACAGGCAGTGCATGAGGCCGCGGGAATCGGTGGAACCGATGTACATTCCGGGCCGTTTGCGCACCGCTTCGAGACCTTCGAGGACCGAGAGATGGCGGGCGGAATAGTCGGAGTTCACAAGCGTTAACTCTACGTGGAACCACCGACGTCCAATCCAATGACACCCACGGTGGCGAAGATATCTACGCGTACAGCGAAATACCCCGCACGGCTCCGATCGTTCCCAGAAGCGCGTGGTTACATAGCAAGTACGCGAGACCATCCCCACGAGTCAGGAGGGCACACCATGTCACACATCGCAAACGAAACAGGCATCGACACCGCTACGGGCACCGATGCAGCCCAGCAGCAACTGACCGCGGCCGACCGCTGCGACAGCTGCGGGGCCCAGGCTTACATCCGCGTGACGATCAACAACGGCGAACTCTTCTTCTGCGCCCACCACGGCCGCAAGTACCAGGAGAAGCTGTCCTCGATCGCTCACACCTGGCACGACGAGTCGTCGCGACTGTTCGAAGAGCAGCGCGCCTAGTCAGCCCGTCCGTGCACGGCGTCACACGATGCCGCCGTGCACCCCACCGTCTTCGTGACGAACCATCCTTCTGACACGACGAAGCGCCCGACCATCAGGTCGGGCGCTTCTGTGTTGTCTGACTGTATTCGGCGCTCATGGCCCGCTGGAGGCTCCGAGCGTTGCGAGTGCTCTAGCCGAGGTTCGCCTTGTCGATGAGCACCGTGCGCGCCAGGTCGACCACGCGGTCGATCGACTCGTGTTCGGCATTCTTCGTATAGGTCTCGCCGCGGCGCGTCGTCGCGACCTCGATGATGTGGTCGGTCAGCTGCGGGTTGAGCACGAGTACGGGCCCACCCAGGTGGGTTCCAACCGCCTCGTTCACGACGATGCCTTCGTGGCGCGCACCATTGGGTGCGACACGGTTGCCGCGTCCATTGCGCACGGTGCCAAGCGGCACCGCCGTGCCACCGTCGATGACGGACTCCGAGCTGTGGTTCTCCGTGCCGACGAGCAGCCCGTAGTTGCTGTCGGCCGCGAAAGCGTCGGTGCGCACGCGCGCGACGTTGGCGTCGGTGTCCATCGGGAACACGCCCGCGCCCTGAACCGTGCCAGCCTCGCCGAACGAGACCGTGCGACCGAAGAGGTGGAAGCCTCCTCCGACCGCGATCATGGGCACACCAGCGGCGGCCCACGACTGCAGGGTCTCGGCGTGGCGCTGCAGCTCGGGCGCGATGGCGCGCACGGCGCTTCCCGGCCCCGAGCCGATGGTCACGATATCGGCGCCCTCGGGCAGGTCGTCGCCCTCGTTCACCTGGATCTCTTCGACATCGATACCGGCGAGTCGCATGCGGCGTGCCAGCACGAAAACGTTACCCACGTCGCCGTTCACGGCGAGGTAGTCGCGGTAGAGCTCAACGATCTTGATGGTCATGCCGCACCCGCTTCCAGGTCTTTGTAGCCCAGGTATTTGCGAGTCAGCAACATCTGGTCGTAGTCGAGGAAGAACGTGTGTCGCCCGCTCTTCGGCTTGGGACCGTCGAGCATGCGCTGCACCGCCTTCGTCGTGTCGCTCTCGATCACGCCGTATCCCTTGCCCTCATAGGCGAGGCGCAGGGCGATGAAGGCGCCCTTGGGGCCAGAGATCACGTCGACGTAGTCGAGCTTCGACAGGTCAGCTGTGTAGAGCCAGGACGGGTCGTAGCTGGAGTCGTCGTACGCGAAGAGCACCGAGTCGGGCACGCGGTCGAGCGAGTCGAGGTTGAGCTGCAGGCTCGCGAGGTTCTTGAGCATGAGGATCTCGATCTCGACGCCGTCCACCGTGAGGATCTCGCCGCGACCGTAGACGGTCTTGGTGGTCTGCACGGCGTGGATGGCTTTCGCAATGTCGAACTTCTCGCCGAGCGTCTTGCGCGCCAAGGTGAAAGCGGCGGCGATATCGACGGCGTAGTGCAACCCGCGAGCGGGCATGCGCACCGCGTGTTCGACGCCCTCGAACGAGATGGTCGCGTCATAGCCAGAAGCAGCGACCACTTCGGCCACCACGTGCCGGGGTGCGGCCGACGGGTCGGCCTTGCCTCCGGCATAGTCCGTGGCGGAGACCTGACCGTGCGGCGCGGCGGCGAGCACCTCGGCGTCGACGCCGAAGTAGTCGATCGCCAAACGACCCTCGTTCTCGATCGTGGTGCCGAGGTTGGCGAGGAAGTTGTCGTCGCGGTTGAGCGCGACGTAGTCGCTGACCTCGCCCAGGATGTCGCGGAACATGCCCGCGACTCGGTCGGGCTCGCCGAAGCGATAGATCTGGTCGACCACGAGGTTGAGGATGACGGCCGAGCGCGGCTTCACCTGACGGCAGATCAACTGACCGTAGGCCTCGTCCACCTCGAGGATGGCGATATCGGCGTCGAGCTTGCCCGTCAACGACGTGTCGGCAAGCAGCGCCGAGGCGATGCCCTGCGGCATGTTCGCGCCCGACGGGTTCGAGAACACCTTCAAGCCGTGTTCGCGCACGATGGCGGTCAGGATGTTGGTGGTCGTCGACTTGCCGTTCGACCCGAGCACCACGACGGCGCCGTAGGGCAGCTGCGACATAACGTCGCTGATGAACGTGGGCGCCACCTTCTGGGCTACGAGCCCCGGGAACGCACTTCCGCCGCCGCGCAACCGGGTTGCGAACCGGGCGAGCCGGCCCGCAACGACGGGGGGTACGAACGCGAGGCTTCCGGGCTTACTCAAGGTAGTCCCGAAGCGACTGCGACCGCGACGGGTGGCGCAGCTTCGCCATCGTCTTGGATTCGATCTGACGGATGCGTTCGCGGGTGACCCCGAACGTGTCGCCGATCTGGTCGAGTGTCTTCGGCATGCCATCGCCCAGGCCGAAGCGCATGCGGATGACTCCGGCTTCGCGCTCGGAGAGCGAGTCGAGCAGGCTTTCCAGCTGCTTCTGCAGCATGGTGAATCCCACTGCGTCGGCGGGGACCACGGCCTCGGTGTCTTCGATCAAGTCACCGAATTCGCTGTCGCCGTCTTCACCCAGCGGGGTGTGGAGAGAGATGGGCTCGCGGCCGTACTTCTGCACCTCGACGACCTTCTCGGGCGTCATGTCGAGTTCGCGGCTCAGCTCTTCGGGCGTGGGTTCGCGACCCAGGTCCTGGAGCATCTGGCGCTGCACGCGGGCGAGCTTGTTGATGACCTCGACCATGTGCACGGGGATGCGGATGGTGCGGGCCTGATCGGCCATGGCGCGCGTAATGGCCTGACGGATCCACCAGGTGGCGTAGGTCGAGAACTTGAAGCCCTTGGTGTAGTCGAACTTCTCGACGGCACGGATGAGGCCCAGGTTGCCTTCCTGGATCAGGTCGAGGAACTGCATGCCGCGGCCCGTGTAGCGCTTCGCGAGCGAGACGACGAGTCGGAGGTTGGCACCGAGCAAGTGGCTCTTGGCACGGGCACCGTCTTTCGCGACCCAGGTGAGCTCGCGGCCGAGCTGCGTGCGCTTCTCCTGGTCGGTCATGTGCGACAGCTTGTCTTCGGCGAACAGGCCCGCTTCGATGCGCATGGCGAGCTCGACCTCTTCGGCCGCGTTCAGCAGCGCGACTTTACCGATCTGCTTCAGGTAGTCCTTGACCGGGTCGGCGGTGGCACCGGTGATAGCGCTGGAGTAGACGGGGACCTCGTCCTCGTCGTCGCCGCCGAACGAGAGCACCATGGCGCCCTGCGGCAGGACCTCGGCGGCGGCGGCCACGGCGGCCTTCTCCCCCGTGCCCTCTTCGACCTCGGCGGTCTCGTCGTCGTCGACCTCGATCGCGACGTCTTCGACGGGCTCGGCGTCCTCATCGGGCTCGTCGGTGGCTGCGGCCTTGGTGCCGCGCTTGGCGGTGGTGCCGGCAGCCTTCTTGGCGGGCGCCTTCTTGGCCGGAGCCTTGGCGGCAGGAGCCTTTGCGGCGGGAGCCTTAGCGGCAGCTGCCTTCTTCGCCGGGGCCTTCTTGGCCGCGGCGGTGGTCTTCTGGTCGACGGTGTCGACCTCTGTTTCGGAGGTAACCGCTTCTGCAGCGGCTACGGCGGCCTTAGTGGCCATACGAACACCTTCCAGTCCCACGCGTCCCCGGGAGCGACGCGACTTTATTCGAGGCCCGTGTGTCAGCGATATCGCTCCCCCGCACACGGACGCAACAGGTATCGGACAGACACGCTTTCACGTGTTTTCGGACATTACGAAGACCCATGTCAAGTCCTAAACGAACTCACCCGAAATCACGGTGCTTCCTTTTCCTGTGCGGATGCACGGGGGGAATCACGAGTTTCGGATGCGCCTATGACAAGACCGGGTCTCTGTCAACCATTATGCCACGGTTTTCTGCAAATCTAAGCCACGGACGGGGGTGCCTCGATGACTCAGCGTCGCCGTCCGCGCCTCAGCTTGTGTACCAGTGCAACCCAGATGGGGGCCACGCGTATTCCTTCTTCTTCGTTCTGGCGTCGACGCGTGCGACGGCGGGCGTGCAGGAGCATGACGACACCCGCACCGATGACCACGTATTGCACGCAGAAGGCGGCCCGGAACGAATCGAGCGAATAGAGCTCGGACGGCGAGTCGGCGCCATGGCCGAGGGCATCCAGCACGGTGCCGATGAGGAACATCATGACGAAGCTGGCGAGGAACCCGCCCACGTTGACCACGCCATTGGCCGAGCCGAGCACGCGCGTGGGGTTGAAGGTGCGCGCGAAGTCGAAGCCGATGAGCGAGCCCGGGCCGCCCGCGCCCAGAACGATGAGGAGCAGAAGCACGAGCCAGAAGGGCGGCGTTCCCGGCCAGAGCAGAACCGCGGTCCAGGCCACCGCCATCGCGAAGACGATGCCCAGCACGAGATTCGACCGGCGATAGGGGTAGCGCGCCGTCAGCAACCCGAGGAGCGGCCCGAAGACCACGCCGGATCCCACGATCACGAGCAGCATCGCGGCCGCGAAGCCCTCGGTGTAGCCGAGGCCGTAGACGAGGAACGGGATGCCCCAGAGCAACGAGAAGACCGTTCCGCTCGACTGTGTGACGAAGTGAGCCCAGAAGCCGAGCTGGGTGCCGGGGCGTTTGAAGCTGAGCTTCAGCTGGTGCAGGGCCTCGCCCCAACTGCTCACGCGTGGCGGCTCGATCGAGTCGCGCGGTCGGTCGCGGATGCACGCGAGGCCGAGAACGAGGGCCAGCGCGGCCATGGCGGCGGCGAAGAGGAAGGCCGGCTGCCATCCGAATGAGTGCAGAACGAACGCGAAGGGGATGGCGGACAGCACCTGGCCGAGCTGGCCCAAGTTGCCCACCCACTGCGACAGCTGGGGCACGATGCGCCCCTGGAACCACGAGGTCACCAGACGCATGACCGAGACGAAGATCGCGGCATCGCCGGCACCGACGAGGATGCGACCGCCGATCGCCTGCGGGATGACCTCGGCGAACGCCATGAGGCTCTGGCCGATAACGAGCATGACGAGCCCCGACATGATGAGCACGCGGGGGCCCAGGCGGTCGATGAGCACGCCCACCGGCACCTGCATAGCGGCATAGACGATGAGTTGAAGAACGGCGATCGACGACAGGGCGGCGGCGGATGCGTCGAACCGGTCGACGGCCGAGACCCCTGCCACCCCGAGAGTGGTGCGCTGCATCACTGCGGCGATGTAGGCGAAGACGCCGATCCCGAAAACGAGCCAAGATCTGCGAGAGTTCACCGGACAACCCTACGCCTGCTGCGCACAGCGGATGACAGTCGAGCGCTAGACGGATGCCGCCGGCTAGAGAAGAAGGCGCGCCGAACGAGTGCGCCGGGTGAAACTGCTAGCGCCAGTCCTCGGGGCGACGCTCGTCTCCGCCACGGCGACCCGCGAGGAACTTCTCGAGCTCGGCCGCGATCTCGTCGGCCGACGGCAGCCCGCCCTCGGAGTCGACGAGCGGCGACTTCAGCGCGCTCCCCTCCATATAGGTGTCGTAGCGCTCCTCGAGCGTTCCGACGAGGCGCTGCAGCTCTTCGTTGCCCGCGACCTGCTCGTCGATGCGCGAGACGAACTCGCGACCGTCTTCGCGCAGGGAGTCGGTGGGCAGGATGAGCCCGGTGGCGGCGCTGATGCTGTCGATCGCGGCGAGGGCCGCCGACGGATACTCGGTGTCGGCCAGGTAGTGCGGAATCAGGAGCGCGAAGCCCGAGACATCCGCCCCGCGCGCCGCGAGCCGGAACTCGAGCAGGTGCAAGACGTTGGCCGGCACCTGCGTGTGCGGGCGCCAGACGCTCATCGACTCGATCAGGTCGGAGCGGTTGCCCGAGACCGTGACGCCGATGGGGCGCGTGTGCGGAACGGGCATGGGGATGGCGTGCACCCACGTCGTCGACGCGACCTCGAACTGGTCCATGAGGTCAAGCACCTGCGCGATGAACCCGTCCCAGCGGAAGTCGGGCTCGTAGCCCGTGAGCAAGAGGAACGGCTGCTGCAGGTCGTCGAAGGCGAGGCTCAACTGCAACTTCGCGGGCGAGTAGTCGCTCACGTGATCTTGATTGAAGTAGATGATGGGACGTCGCGCACGGTAGTCGAGCAGTACGTCGTTGTCGAAGACGGCGACGGGTTCAGAGGTCAGGGCGCCCAGGGCGTACTCGTTGAACTGCGACGCAGCGGAACCCGCATCGGAGAAACCCGTCAGTGAGACGACGAGGTCGAGGCCGCTCGGCACCCGTCCGAAGGCGTCGGTGGTCTGGTACAGCCGGTCGGTCTCGTTCATCCTCCAACTCTAAACGGGGCCATGGCCGGAGGTGGCTCGATCGGGCCGTCGGGCGTCGCGCCGAGAGCGAACAGGCGCGGGTGCGGGCACCTGGCGCCCAGCAACGAGCACCTAACATGGATGGAATGAGCGTTCCGCAGATCTCCCTCACCGTCCGATCGACCACCGAATACGGAAGTGGGGCGAACGACACTCAGCCCGACATCATCCTGCTGGCCGCGCGATCGACCGCCGACGGCCCGGCCCTCGTGACTCTCGACGGCAGCGTCGACACCGACGCCATCGAGGCCCAGCTGCGTCAGGTGGGGTCCACGGGTGCCAAGGACGGGCTCGTGCGCTTGCCGGCCCCCGCGGGCACCTCGATCCCCCTGGCCGTCGCCGGGCTCGGTTCGACGGTGGATGCGGCATCCCTGCGTTACGCGGCCGGCTCGGCCCTCCGCCAGCTGGCCGGTCAGTCGACCGTCGCCATCGCTATCGCCACGCAGTCGGCAGATGAACTCCAGGCGCTCGCCGAGGGTGCCGCCCTGGGTGCCTACGCTTTCCTCGACTACCGCAGCGCCTCGCTCGGCGAGCACAAGCAGGCCGTCGAGAACGTCGTCGTGCACCACACGGGCGAGCATGTCGCCGACGGGTCGGATGAGGCATCCCACGTCGCCGCGCACGCCTCCGCCGTCGCCGAGGCCGTGTCGACCGTCAAGAACCTCGTCAACACCCCGCCGTCCGATCTCTACCCCGAGACGCTCGCCCAGGCAGCCGTCGAGGCCGCGGCAAGCCTCCCCATCGACGTCACCATCTGGGACGAGGAGCAGCTCGTCGCCGAAGGCTTCGGCGGCATCATGGGCGTCGGCCAGGGTTCCGCTCGCCCCCCGCGCCTCGTCAAGCTCAGCTACTCCCCCGCGGGCGCCTCGAAACACCTCGCGCTCGTCGGCAAGGGCATCACCTTCGACACGGGCGGCCTCTCGCTAAAGCCCGCGGGCTCGATGATCGGCATGAAGTACGACATGGCGGGTGCCGCGAGCGTATTGGCCGTCGTCGTCGCCGCCGCGCGCCTCGAACTGCCCGTGCGCCTCACATCCTGGATGTGCATCGCCGAAAACATGCCGTCGGGTCAGGCCATGCGCCCCGACGACATCCTCACCATCCGCGGCGGCACCACCGTCGAGATCAACAACACGGATGCCGAGGGCCGCCTCGTCCTGGCCGACGGCCTCGTCGCCGCGAGCGAGGAATTCCCCGACGCCATCGTCGATATCGCCACCCTGACCGGCGCCCAGCAGGTCGCCCTCGGCAACCGCTACTCCGGACTCATGGGAGACGACGCGTTCGTCGCCCAGGTGAAGGCGGCAGCCGACGCCGTCGACGAGCCCATGTGGCCCATGCCGTTCGCCGAGGAACTGCGTAAGAAGCTCAATTCGCCCATCGCCGACCTGCAGAACGCCAAGCTCGGCCAGACCGCCGGGGGCATGCTGCTCGCGGGCGCGTTCCTGCGCGAATTCATCGGTGACACCGAGGACGGCAGCGGCACCATCCCCTGGACCCACATCGACACGGCCGGCCCGTCGAACAATACTGACGCCGCCTATGGGTTCACGGGTGGAGGTCCGACCGCGTCGGGCGTTCGCACACTGCTGAAAGTGGCCGAAGAGTTTAGCCGCCCGTAGTAGGCTCGAATGGGCAAAGGATGCCCGCCTCTGCGCCACCTGAGAACCAGGCGGGCGCACACCAGCAACACGCACAACCAGATGCTTGAGGGAGAAGTTCAGTGTCGGAAACCAACCCGTCCGGAAACACCACGTCTGAGAACCAGGGATCGAGCGACACGTTCGACCTGGTCGTGTTGGGCGGTGGATCAGGCGGATACGCCGCAGCGTTGCGCGCGTCAGAGCTCGGCTTCACCGTCGGCATGATCGAGAAGGACAAGGTCGGCGGCACCTGCTTGCACCGCGGCTGCATCCCCACCAAGGCGCTGCTGCACTCGGCCGAGATCGCCGACGGCGCTCGCGACTCCGAGAAGTACGGCGTGAAGGCCACGTTCGAGGGTGTCGACATCCAGGCCGTCACGGCCTACCGCGAGGGCATCGTCGCCAAGAAGTACAAGGGTCTGCAGGGCCTCGTCAAGGCGCGCAAGATCACGACCATCGAGGGCGAGGGGCGTCTCACGTCGCCCACCACCGTCCAGGTCGGCGACCGCACCATCACGGGTAAGAACGTCATCCTCGCCACCGGCTCCTACAGCCGCTCGCTGCCCGGCCTCGACATCGGCGGCCGCGTCATCACGAGCGAGCAGGCGCTGCAGCTCGACTTCATCCCCAAGAAGGTCGCCGTGCTCGGCGGCGGTGTCATCGGTGTCGAGTTCGCGAGCGTCTGGAAGTCCTTCGGCTCCGACGTCACGATCATCGAGGCGCTCCCCCACCTGGTCCCCAACGAAGACGAGTCGATCTCGAAGTCGCTCGAGCGCGCGTTCCGCAAGCGCGGCATCAACTACTCGCTCGGTGTGCGTTTCCAGAGCGTCACGCAGAACGATGACGGCGTGGTCGTCACGCTCGAAGACGGCAAGACCTTCGACGCCGATCTGCTGCTCGTTGCCGTCGGTCGCGGCCCGTCCACGGCCAACCTCGGCTACGAAGAGGTCGGCGTCACCATGGACCGCGGCTTCGTCATCACCAACGAGCGCCTCGAGACGAGCGTGCCCGGCGTCTACGCCGTGGGCGACATCGTCCCCGGCCTGCAGCTCGCGCACCGCGGGTTCCAGCAGGGCATCTTCGTGGCCGAAGAGCTCGCGGGCCTGAAGCCCATCGTCATCCCCGACATCAACATCCCCAAGGTCACCTACTGCGACCCCGAGGTCGCCTCGGTCGGCTACAGCGAAGCCAAGGCCAAAGAGCAGTGGGGCGACGACAAGATCTCGACCTACGACTACAACCTCGCCGGCAACGGCAAGAGCGAAATCATCGGCACGACCGGGTCGGTCAAGGTCGTGCGCGTCAACGACGGCCCCATCGTCGGTGTGCACATGATCGGCGCCCGCGTCGGTGAGCTCATCGGCGAAGGCCAGCTCGTCGTCAACTGGGAGGCATACCCCGAAGACATCGCGCCCCTCATTCACGCGCACCCCACGCAGAACGAGGCGGTCGGCGAAGCATTCCTCGCGCTGGCCGGAAAGCCTCTGCACGCGCTTTAGGTCGAACGACAGAAGCACCAAGACAAACAGTCACGAATTAGGTTTTTGAAGGAGTTAAGGTCATGAGCGAATCCGTTAGCCTCCCGGCACTCGGCGAGAGTGTCACCGAGGGCACGGTCACCCGCTGGCTGAAGAATGTCGGAGATCGCGTCGAGGTCGACGAGCCTCTGCTCGAGGTCTCGACCGACAAGGTCGACACCGAGATCCCGTCGCCGGTCGCCGGCGTCATCGAGAAGATTCTGGTCCAGGAAGACGAGACCGTCGAGGTCGGCACCGCGTTGGTCGAGATCGGCGACGGTTCGAGCCAGGGCTCGTCCGACGAGGGATCCGCTCCCGAGGCCGAGGCACCCGCAGCCGAGCCGGCACCCGCCGAAGAGGCACCCGCGCCCGTCGAAGAGCAGCCCGTTCCCGAGGCTCCCTCCACCGAGCAGCCCGCCGACGAGGCCGCGACCGCGCCCGCCGAAGACGCTCCCGAGGCCGAGGACGAGAAGGGCAACGCCTACGGCGCCGCCGCTCAGCCCGCCGCCCCGAACGCGCCGTCGGCTCCCACCGAGGCCCCGGCGCCGGTGTCCGCAGCGTCGTCCGCTCCCGCGGCTTCCGCCCCTGCCGAGCAGTCGGCTCCGGCCGGCGACGGCAGCAACTCCGGCTACGTGACTCCGCTCGTGCGTCGTCTCGCCCAGCAGGAAGGCGTCGACCTGTCGACCGTCTCCGGCACGGGCGTCGGTGGCCGCATCCGCAAGGAAGACGTGCTCGAGGCTGCCAAGGCCAAGACCACATCGAGCGCTGCACCGGCCGCCGCTTCCACCGAGGCCGCGCGCAAGCCGCTCGAGACCTCGCCCCTCCGTGGCACCACGCAGCCCATGTCGCGTCTCCGCAAGGTCGTCGCGCAGCGCGCCGTCGAGTCGATGCAGTCCTCTGCTCAGCTCACGAGCGTCGTCGAGGTCGACGTCACCAAGATCGCTCAGTTCCGCGATCAGGTGAAAGGTGAGTTCCACTCCAAGACCGGCAACAAGCTGTCCTTCCTGCCCTTCTTCGCCCTCGCGGCGACCGAGGCGCTGAAGGCCTACCCGGTCATCAACGCCACGATCGATGGCGACCAGATCGTCTACCCCGACCACGAAAACCTGAGCATCGCCGTCGACACCGAGCGCGGCCTGCTCACTCCCGTGATCCGTGACGCCTCGTCACTCGACCTCAACGGTTTCGCCACGCAGATCGCCGACCTGGCGGCCCGCACGCGCGACAACAAGCTGAAGCCCGACGAGCTGGCCGGCGGAACGTTCACGCTGACCAACACCGGTTCGCGCGGCGCCCTGTTCGACACCCCGGTCGTCTTCCTGCCGCAGGTCGCCATCCTCGGCACCGGCATCGTCACGAAGAAGCCTGTCGTCATCTCGAACGGCGGCGTCGAGTCGATCGCCATCCGTTCGATGGTCTACCTGGCCCTGTCCTACGATCACCGCATCGTCGACGGCGCGGATGCCTCGCGCTTCCTCGTGGCCGTGAAGAACCGTCTCGAAGACGGCAACTTCCAGAACGACCTCGGCATCTAACCGGAGGATCCACTCCTCGGTTCGATCCCGTCAAGCGGCGTCCACTTCGGTGGGCGCCGCTTCGTCGTGCTCGGGATGCGTGGGATGCGTAGCGCGAGCGGATCGCACCTCCTCCGCATGCCAGGCGACGAGTTGCGCCTCGAGGAGGGTGAGGGTGGCTCGTGCCGACGCGCCCTCGATCTGGTCGCACCACGACGCCCAGCGGGCCGCCAGTCGTGCGCCCGGGCGGGCCTCACTGCCCGCGCGGTGCCACCAACGCGAGAGTTCCTCGACGACCGGGGCCAGTACCGCGAGTGCCTCCTGGGGCGTTGCCTCGCACGCGTCCGCATTTTGTGCGGCCTCAGCGACGCTTCGATCGTCGCGCGACACCGAGAACCGTCCCGCATCGATAATCACGATGTGCCCGGAGTCGTCGCACGCGAGGGCGTCCAGCGCCAGCGGTCGGGGCCGGTAGCCGCACTCGCCGAGCTCGATCAGGCCATTCAGCAGCGGAACGAGGACGGCGAGGACGGTGTCAGCTCGAGCGTTCCGGTCTCGCGAAAGCAGGTCGATGAGCGCGTTCCCGATCGCCGGAAAGATCGCGGCCTCACAGCCGCCGAAGGGTTCGTCGATCGACGGGTCGGTTGTCGACAGGACGATCGGACGAGCGATGATGTCGCTTCGAATGCGGTGGTCCGATGCGAGGTCGAGCTCGTGCCGTCGAGTTCTCTGCGGCGAGGGCGTCACGAAGACACGAATCTCGGCCGTGCGGCTGCCCCGGGACGACGAGCCCCGTCTGCGCAAGAATCGACGCATCATGCTGTGACGTGAGAGCCAGGCTTGGGCTCGGTGGGCCTGCACGGGCGGGTCGCTCGACGGGGGTGCCGGCGGCGACCCGGTTGCTCCCGGCTCATGCCACACCCGGATTCGCACGTGCTCGAACGGGGCCGTGCCGCACCCGTGCGCCTGTCGCGCGGCACCTCGCCGGCGCATCGGCACCTCGGGCGCGGAATCATCCGTCAGGCGCCGCGGCCGCGATGCATCGAAGTCCGTTGCGCAGGGCCAGGTGAAGCGCACAGCGTGAGGCGTGAAGCCCTGGACAGTGGAGCCGAGCAGGGGGTGGGGTGCAGCATCCGTCATGTCACCCAGCCTCACGCAACGGGGTCGGAATTGCGCCGTCGGCGATCACGGTGTGGACGAAACCGAGGATCGCAAACTGTGCAGAGCGAAAGCGCCGGATGCCGGTATCCTTGACACCATGGCACGTAAGGAAAAACCCGCGAAGAAGGCGAAGGAGCCGGGTCGTCTCAAGCAGATGGCTCAGGTCTTCCAGATGACTCGCCGCTATGACCCGAATGTCGTCTGGGCGATGCTGCTCGGCTTCCTCGGCGGCGTTGCCGTCGGTGTGGCACTGGCACTCATCTTCTCGCGCGATAGCGTCTTCGGCATCGTCCTCTGGGTGATCGCCGGTGTGCTCGCCGGAATCCTGGCGGCCATGCTCATCTTGGGTCGCCGCGCCGAGCGTGCCGCCTATGGGCAGATCGCCGGTCAGCCCGGTGCCGTCGGGGCCGTGTTCCGCGGCTCGCTCCCCCGCAGCTGGCGCGGCAGCGAAATGCCCGTCAACGTCAACGGTCGCACGCAGGATGCCGTCTACCGTGCCGTCGGCCGCGGCGGCGTCGTGCTCGTGGGCGAAGGCCCCATCTCGCGCACCCGCAAGCTCGTCGACGACGAGAAGCGCAAGATCAACCGCGTTCTGCCGAACGTTCCCGTCACGGTGCTCTATGTCGGCCCCGACGAGGATTCGGTCGAGCTGCACAAGCTGGCCAAGTCGGTGCGCAAGGTGAAGAACACGCTCACCAAGCCCGAGGCGCTGGCCGTCTCCAACCGACTCGCGTCCCTCGGCACGCAGATGCCGATCCCCAAGGGCGTCGACCCGTTCAAGGCTCGCCCGCAGCGCGCCCGCTAGTCCAGTTCAGTATCAGAAGAAGGCTCGTCCGAGAGGGCGGGCCTTCTTCGTTTGCGGGGCCGGGTCGCGGCTAGGCGAGGCGAGAATGTCTACGGACACATCGTTTGACCGGCGCATAGAGGGCGCTCAGCTCAGTGGCTGACGCGGACGCGGTGGCCCTCGAAGCCGACGATATCTCCGACCTGCAATTGGCGCCCGCGGCGGCGATCAACGTCGCCGTTCACGGTCACGAGACCGTCGGCGATCACCTCTTTGACGTTTCCACCGGAATCGAGGAGCCCCGCGAACTTCAGGAACTGGCCGAGGCGGATGTCGTCCCCGCCGATGGGAACGTCTTCAACCGCAGCAGGATTCGTCATCCATCCATGTTAGCCGCGAGCAGCGCACGCGATTCGAACCTGCGACCAAGAGATGAGACGGTTCCTAATTTTCCGCGGCACGTCTCACGGGAGCCCGCCCGCGGCACGCGCAGCTCCGAGGCGATCAGCGGCTGCGGATGAGGAGCGTGCCCGCGACCTTGTCGTGGAAGCCACGCTGGTCCGAGTCCCAGACGAGGGCCGGAACGAGGATGGAGAGGAGGAGGGTGCGCACGACCGGACGCCAGACGCCGATCCATCCGCCGCCCAATTTGACGACGCGGATGCCGACCGCACGGTGGCCGAGACCGCCGCCGATCGTCGGGATGAAAACGATCTGCGTGACAACGAAAACGAGCAGTGTGGCCCACGTGTCGTAG
This sequence comes from Okibacterium fritillariae, assembly GCF_900167575.1. Lineage (GTDB taxonomy): Bacteria > Actinomycetota > Actinomycetes > Actinomycetales > Microbacteriaceae > Okibacterium > Okibacterium fritillariae. The sequence continues at coordinate 1,580,767 of NZ_FUZP01000001.1, read as the reverse complement.
TTGAAGAACGCGAACGAGATGAGCGCCGAGATGGCGCTGTCGATGAGGAACGCCGAGATGCGGCGACCCGGCCGAGCGATGCTCATCACACCCTCTTCGGGCAGGCCCAGACGCTGCCCGGGATAGCTGCTCGGTTGGAGGTCTCCGAAGCGGACGCTAGGCTTTGGGGGGTTCGGCACGGCTCAAGTCTACGTGCCCTTCGACTCGTAACACGCCCGAAACATGGGCGACACTGCGGGGTAATGCCCTATCAATAGCCTCGGGTTGGGTGCATGTCGCACCCCGCTCGGTACGAAGCCATTTGGAGTTCTTCCCATGTTCAGTGATTCCTCCGAGGTGCTCAAGTTCATCAAAGACACGGACGTCAAATTCCTCGACATCCGATTCACCGATCTTCCTGGTGTGCAGCAGCACTTCAACATCCCCGCCTCGACCGTCGATGAGGAGTTCTTCTCCGTCGGCCAGTTGTTCGATGGTTCTTCCATCCGCGGTTTCGCCAACATCCACGAGTCCGACATGCAGTTGATCCCGGATGTCTCGACCGCCTACGTCGACCCCTTCCGCGCCGAGCGCACCCTCATCATGGTGTTCGACATCTACAACCCGCGCAACGGTGAGGTCTACTCGAAGGACCCGCGTCAGGTCGCCAAGAAGGCCGAGAAGTACCTCGCCTCGACCGGCATCGCCGACACCGCGTTCTTCGCCCCCGAGGCCGAGTTCTACATCTTCGACGACGTGCGTTACGAAGTGAACCAGCACTCGAGCTTCTACTTCGTCGACTCCGAAGAAGGCGCCTGGAACTCGGGCCGCGTCGAAGAAGGCGGAAACCTCGCCAACAAGACGCCCTACAAGGGCGGCTACTTCCCCGTCTCCCCCGTCGACAAGCAGGCCGACCTGCGCGATGACATCTCGCTCAAGCTGATCGACGCGGGCCTCATCCTCGAGCGCGCTCACCACGAGGTGGGCACGGGCGGCCAGGCCGAGATCAACTACCGCTTCGACACGATGGTGCATGCGGCCGACGACATCCTCAAGTTCAAGTACATCGTCAAGAACACGGCCGACCAGTGGGGCAAGACGGCAACGTTCATGCCCAAGCCCCTCTTCGGCGACAACGGTTCGGGTATGCACACCCACCAGTCGCTGTGGAGCGAAGGCAAGCCGCTGTTCTACGACGAGGCCGGCTATGGCGGGCTCTCCGACCTGGCTCGCTGGTACATCGGTGGCCTGCTGAAGCACGCCCCCGCCGTGCTCGCGTTCACCAACCCGACCGTGAACTCCTACCACCGTCTGGTTCCCGGCTTCGAAGCCCCCGTCAACCTGGTCTACTCGGCCGGAAACCGCTCGGCCTCGATCCGCATCCCGATCACGGGCACCAACCCGAAGGCCAAGCGCATCGAGTTCCGCGCGCCCGACGCCTCCGGCAACCCGTACCTCGCGTTCGCCGCTCAGCTCATGGCCGGCCTCGACGGCATCAAGAACCGCATCGAGCCGCACGAGCCCGTCGACAAGGACCTCTACGAACTGCCCCCCGAGGAAGCGAAGAGCATTCCTCAGGTTCCCGCCACGCTCGAAGGCGCCCTGGCCGCGCTCGAGGCCGACCACGAGTTCCTGCTCGCCGGCAACGTGTTCACCCCGGAGCTCATCGAGACCTGGATCGAATACAAGCGCGAGAACGAGATCAAGCCGCTGGCCCAGCGCCCGCACCCGTTCGAGTACGAGCTGTACTTCGGCGTCTAGTCGCTGAACGACCGCTCGCCGGTTCCTGAGGGCCGCTCCGATTCGTCGGGGCGGCCCTCAGCTTTTGTCGAGGGCCGCGAGTACACGGCGTGCGCCCGAATCGGCCACGCATCGCACCAGTAACACGCGCCGCTCGCGATCTTTACAAATGACCTGAAACTGCTTCCTCCGGTGTCAGACCCAGACGAGTCAAAACATCCGTGTTGATATGAATGACGCGGGGTCTTTCCAGCTTCGTGCAGAGCGCCGCTCGCAGGCTCTCAGGTTCGTACCGGCTCGCATAGTCCACGACGCATTGATACGGAGACCATCCATCCGGGTGGCTTCCGAGCTCCGCCAGTCCCCTGGTGAGCAAACGATTTATATCCTCGGGGCCGAAAGCAAGCGCACCGCTCAACATCGCCAGCGACTCGGTCATCCGCTTTTTGTTCGCGGGTAGCAAGTCGTCGTCCCAATGGTCCCGGACCACTTGGAGGAATCTATTCAATGTTGCTTCAGGTTCGCCCGACCTCGTGAACGTTTCGACCCGCTCCAACTCGTCGATCGCCGCCAGCGACATCTCGGCGTGCTCGAGAATTGCTTTGACCTGAGCCGAGACGCGGCTCCTGGACCAGCTGAAGCTCGGGTACTTGTAGACAAGGTCATGGGTAGCCGTCGACCAAGCGTGTTGAAAGAAGGTCTTGACTTGTATTTCAAAGACCATGGATTGAAGTGGCGACGACGGAAGAGAATCATCCGCAGTCAAGTGACCATACAGCCTTATGTCATTGAAACGGAACTCGGCCGCGTTGCTTTCAGCATCTGTGTCGTTCTGCGGCCTTCGATATTCGACCGTGAAGAAGCGATAGACGTACTCCAATGCCCGAGGGACGTCCGACGGCAGCGGCACCACGATTAGTCCGCCAACGAAATCTTCCAGCCGGTCGAAATTTTCTACGAGCCCCGTTTCGATCTTTTGATTGAAGCTCGACTCCGCCTTGATTCGAGTTTCGGTGTACCAACCCTTTGGCACCCCACGAAGGAGCTCAGCTAACTCCGCTTCTAGAAGTTCTCCGAGCTTTCTTTGAGCGCTGAAGGCCTCACGCCAGGACGCCGGCGTTGTCAATTTCACTCTCCTGCAAGTAGGCCGAAATCGCACTATGCCTCTCGATCCGCTGTGGTTCCTCCGTGGCGGCTCCTGCCGAGTTGAGGACGTAGGTGCGGATATGACGGTTATCCTGCCCACGCTCCCGCTGCGGGTCCTCTTTCTCTGCCTGTTTCAATCGTTCGACCTCTGCGAAGAAGAAATTGATCTTTCGGCTCAAAACTCCGAACTCAGGATCATCGACTGGATTCAACGCTAGGTATGTCCATAATGAGTAGAGATTGTTTCTTGAACCAGCAAGCGCGGAGATCATCCCAGATGGTTCATTGAGCCGGCTTAACGTTCGCGCCGCTCGGTCGAACTTGGCGACGAACTCTTCGGCATCGAAGTCCTCCGCCGTCTCGACGTCATCGTAGGCCGCACACAACGCGTCCAGTTCATCTTGGTCGAACCCGACCGGGGAGCCCAGCAGGATGGACTGGGCAAACTCCAGCAGAATCTGTATGTCTGCCATCCGCTTTGATCTAGCCGCGGTGACGACGCGCAAATCCTTCCAAATGCTCAACGCTGCTTGGGACTCGACAAAGTCGATAAGCCAACCGTCGAATCTCGCATGGCGCAATTCCTGGCGTTCTAGCTTGCGAGCGTTTTGATTGAGTCGAGAGAAGATCTCCCTGACAAGAGGTTCATGAACGTCGTCTATGAATTCGACGGTGAGTTGGTAATTCCAGAAAGTTTTGCGCGCGGCCGGAAAGTCGGCCAGAGTCGACCAGTTTGCACCCTCAAGGCGAGAGTCACCGAAATCCTTGGCCAGACGCAACTTGTTATCTGCGAAATCAAGGATTGTTGAGAGCCGTTGCTTGCCGTCAACGACGTGATAAGTCGGGTTTCCTTCGTCGTCGAGACTTTTGTGCAGAAAGATGGCTGGGCTCGGATAATTTCGGAAAATGGTATCTAAGAAGCGCTGCTTTTCACCGCGAGTCCAGACGCTTTTGCGTTGATATGGCGGGTTCAGGTCTAACTGCTCGAACCTGCGGAGGCTAAGGAGCCACGTAATCGCCTGGAGTGTGGGTTGCCGGTCCAGAACGCCTGCTACTTCATCTGTCATAAGTCCCCCTAAACGCCGAGCTTTACCGCCGCAATGCGGCTACATCAGCAACATTGATCTGAGTGCTTCCGGAGCGCTCAGCTATCTGCCGCTGAGCGTCGTCCGCGGTGAGGTAATTCAACAACAATCTACAGGTGCTCAGACTCAAACCTTCTCGATTTCTATGGATGAAAAGCACATGGTTCTCGAACGCGATTCCAGCTTCATATTCGGCACTAGTTGCATCGACCATCATTGCTTGAAGCCGGGGCCGCGTTTCCGGCGGCGAAATCCTACGAAGGGCGATATAGAGGCCTTTGGGCATCACAAAACGCTCCGTTGCTTGGTTCACGTTGAGCCTGCGTGCCGGACGGCGACGGCTCGAGAACAACTCTGATCCGATAAGTGGGACGCCTCCGGTTGCCGACTCGTGAATGTAGTCACGGTTCCGAAAATCCACAACTGGTCCAACTGAGACGGAAATACCCTCCGGAATGAGCGTTTCCCTGTAGGACGAGGAAGCTCGGGTTTCAACTCCGACGTCAGCCGGTATGACGATTACATCGTCCGCGGATCCATCTGAAAACCTGGTTGCCGGGAGTAGTTCGTGACCTTCGCTGAGATCATCGAGTTCGTCCGACCACGAGTATCGGACGTGCTTATGCCGCACACCTTTCTGCATTCCAAGGACAACAACCTCCTGCTGTACCCGGTCCCTTCGAAAAACAGCCTTGCGGCTATGAAAATGGTGGAGGCGGTAAAGCGATCCTTCGCGCATCAGGTGCTGGCGCACACTGCGGAATTGGGCGCCGCTCAGAATTGACCGGGGAACTACCGCCACAAGTTGACCGCCTTCAGATAGCAGGTCCATACCTAGCCATAAGAATGCGGCATACATGTTGGATGTTTGGACACCCATTCTTTTGAGCAAGTGCCTCTCAGACGAGTCTTTGCCAATTCGCTGATAAGGGGGGTTCATGATCACATGCGTGAAAGAGCGTCCACTTTGAAGCCAGGCCGCCGCCGTAACTAGAAAGTCCGCAATTACGACTTCGGAATCTTTGGCGATCTCATCGGCGTGTTGACCCAATAGGTCTTCCAAGTGCGACCTGAAAATTCTGTCTCGCTCGACGAGCGTGACGCTGACGTCGCGACCCGCCGCTGCGATTGCGCTTTCAGACAGAGAGCCTGCGCCAGCGCCAGGGTCTAGCAGTTTCACGGCTGCGGAATTGAGGTCAAGCATCTTCGCCATAAAATCACTGAGTTGGCTGGGAGTGAACACCTGAGAACGCGCTGCCAAAGCTTCTTCGGTCAGTCTGACCTTTTCGGCAGAACCATAGGTGTCCGGCATGCTGAAGGCGCGGGCCCTCAGAGATGCGGCACTTATGGCTGGACTCGACACGGAGCTCCTCACATGATCTTGGGATGCTCCTCTAAGCGCGAAGTACCGTCGTGCACTTTATTCAGTGCCGGGAGCGCAACCCGAACGGGGAGTTGCTGCTTCAACTCTATTGGATTCACAGCTTCTGAATTGCCTCGGCCAGCGGCAAGGATCGCTAGGCCGTCGAGGGCTGGATGCGGTCGGGTAGGCCGTAGAAGCGCTGCTCGAAGACGCGGCGGGCCCGGCGGGTGACCGCGAGGTAGTCCTGCTCGAGCTGCGTGGCCGAGCCGGGTGGGTACTCCATGACGCGCGCGATGCCCTCGAGTTGGCGCCGGTCGCTCGGCAAGACATCCGTGGTCTTGTTGAGCCAGAGCGTCATGCTGCTGCGGAGGCGGGAGGCGAAGAGCCAGGCTTCGCGCAGGCGTGCGGCGTCGGCATCGGGGACGAGGTGTTCGCGGGCGACGACGGCGAGGGCATCCAGCGTGGATGTCGTGCGCAGGTCGGGAATGGCGGCGGCGTGTTCGAGCTGCATGAGCTGCACGAACCACTCGACATCGCTGAGCGAACCGCGCCCGAGTTTCACGTGGCGGGTCGGGTCGGCGCCCTGCGGCAGGCGCTCGTTCTCGACGCGGGCCTTGATGCGTTTGACCTCGCGCACCGCCTGTTCGGCGATCGCGGCCGGGTAGCGCACGGTGTCGGCCAGCGTCTCGAAGTCGGCGAGCAGCTGCTCGTCCCCCGCAACGCCACGCGCCCGCAGCAGCGCCTGCGCCTCCCACGTGAGCGACCAGCGTTCGTAGTAGGCGCGATAGGAGTCGAGCGAGCGCGCCTGGGGCCCGTTCTTGCCCTCGGGCCGCAGGTCGGTGTCGAGATCGAGCGGCACGCGGTGATCCTCGGTGAGGCTCGACAGCGCCTTGACGATCGCGTTGGCCGCCTGGGTGGTCGCCTCGGGGGTGCCGGTGGTCGCACGGAAGACGTAGAGCAGATCGGCGTCCGAGCCGAAGCCCAGCTCGCCCCCGCCGTAGCGTCCCATGCCGATCACGGCGAACTCGAGCGCGTCGGGTCCGAGACCGTCGCGGCGGCGGATGGCCCGGAGCACGCCGTCGAGGGTAGCCGTCGTGACGTCGGTGAGGCCGGCCCCGAGCTGCTGCAGTTCGACGACGCCGAGCACGGACGAGATCGCGAGACGCAAGAGCTCGCGCCGACGCATCCGCATGATGGCCTTGGCGGCGGGCTCGGCATCGGCATGGCGCCGCAGAATCGAGGATGCCTCATCGCGCAGTGTGGTGAGGCTGCGGGGCTTGAGCTCCCGGTCGTCCTCCAACCACGCGGATGCCTCGGGGATCTGATCGAGCAGCTCGCCGATGTAACGCGATCCGCTCAGCACGCGGGTCAGACGCTCGGCCACACCCGACGAGTCGCGCAGCATGCGCAGGAACCAGTGCGTGCCGCCGAGGGACTCGGACAGCCGCCGGAAGGCGAGGAGACCATAGTCGGGGTCGGCGCCGTCTGCGAACCAGCGCAGCATGACGGGCAGAAGGTGCCGTTGGATCGTGGCCCGGCGCGACACCCCGCCCGTGAGCGCCTGGATGTGCGAGAGCGCACCCCGTGCGTCGCGGAACCCGATGGCTGCCAGGCGCGCCTCGGCCTGCTTGGGGCTCAGCGTGACTTCGTCCTCGGGCAGGGCGGCGACGGCGCTCAGCAGCGGGCGGTAGAACAGCCGCTCGTGCAGCGTGCGCACCTCGTTCTTCGTGCTCTCCCAGCGTGTGACGAGGGCGTGACCGGTGGTGGCGAGACCCGAGGCGCGGGCTAGAACACGCAGGGATGCGTCATCCCGGGGCATGAGGTGCGTGCGACGCAGCCGGCTGAGCTGCAGGCGGTGTTCGAGCACTCGCAGGAGGCGGTAGTCCTGCGCGAAACCGGCGGCCTCGACGCGACCGATGTAGCCGCTCTCGGACAGGGCCCCGAGCGCCCGGATCGTGCCGCGCTCGTGCACGCTCTCGTCGCTCTGGCCGTGCACGAGCTGCAGCAGCTGCACCGTGAACTCGATGTCGCGCAGGCCCCCGGGCCCGAGCTTCAGCTGGTAATGCAGTTCGTCGGACGGGATGTTGTCGGTCACGCGCTCGCGCATGCGCTGCACCGAGTCGACGAAGTTCTCGCGGGACGCGCTCGACCACACCTTGGGCCAGAGGGCGTCGACGTAGCGCTGCCCGAGATCGGGGTCGCCGGCGAGCGGACGCGCCTTCAACAGCGCCTGGAACTCCCAGCTCTTGGCCCAGCGCTCGTAATAGGCGATATGCGAGTCGAGGGTGCGCACGAGCGCGCCCTGCTTGCCCTCGGGGCGGAGGTTCGGGTCGACCTCCCAGAGCGGCGGCTCGAAGCCGGCCTCGGAGATGCCCCGCATGGTGAGCACGGCCAGTCGCGTCGCGATGTCGACGGCCTTCGAGTTGTCGAGACCGCCCTGCTCATCGCCCTCGGCCACGAAGATGACGTCGACGTCGCTGACGTAGTTGAGCTCGTTCGCGCCCGCCTTGCCCATGCCGATGATGGCGAAGCGCGTGAGGGCGACCTCGTCGCGCGTGAAGCGGGCCGGTCCGGCGCCGGGCATGGTGACGTGGGTGCGGGCGACGGCGAGGGATGCCTCGAGCGCGGCGCCCGCGGCATCCGCCAGTCGCGTGGCCACGCGGTCGAGCACGGCCGAGGCGTCGGCGGCCGAGAGGTCGAAGGCGGCGATGCGGACGAGCCAGCGACGGTAGCGGATGCGCAGATCGGTCCACAGGCGGTCCTCCGACCAGGCCGGGGATGCTGGCCCGCTCGAGGCCGCGCCCGCGGAAGCGAACCCGTCGACCTCGTGCACGGTCGCCAACAGGTCGTCGGCGATCTGCGCGGCCGACGGCAACTCATCGGCGGGCTCGGTGACGACATCCAGCTGGTCGGGATGACGCTCGAAGAACTCGACGAGCCCCTGCGACGCCCCGGCCAACCGCAGCAACACGACGCGGTGCACGGGGTCGGCCAACAACCGGGCCGTGCGCCCGTCGTCCACGCGCGCGAGCGACACGATAGCGCGCAACGCCTGGTCGGGGTCGGCGGCCACCCGGAAGTCCTCGAGGAACTCCCGCGGTTCGACACCGGCCACCTCGTGCAGCGTGTCGAGAACCTCTCTCGACTCGCTGAGATCGGCAAAGCCGATGCGCGCCAATTCGGTCAGAGTCGCCATCTGCCGCTGCACGGAGAATCCTGCTTAGAGGATTTCGATGTTCTTGGCGAGCTCGTACGGCGTGACCTGCGCGCGGTACTCCTGCCATTCGCGCCGCTTGTTGAGCAGCACGTAGTTGAACACCTGCTCACCCAGCGTCTCGGCGACGAGCTCGGACTCCTCCATGTACTGGATGGCGTGGTCGAGGCTCGCGGGCAACGACGAGTAGCCGAGGGCGCGGCGCTCGGTGTCGCTCAGGCTCCACACGTTGTCTTCGGCCTCGGGCGGCAGCTCGTACTCTTCCTCGATGCCCTTGAGGCCGGCGGCCAGCATGAGTGAGTAGGCGAGGTAGGGGTTGGCGGCCGAGTCGATGGCGCGGTATTCGACGCGCGACGACTGCCCCTTGTTGGGCTTGTAGAGGGGCACGCGGATGAGCGCGGACCGGTTGTTGTGGCCCCAGCACACGAAGCTCGGGGCCTCGTCTCCACCCCAGAGCCGCTTGTAGCTGTTGACGAACTGGTTCGTGACGGCCGTGATCTCGGGCGCGTGCTTGAGCAGACCGGCGATGAACTGGCGGCCCGTCTTGGACAGCTGGTACTGCGCGCCGGCCTCGTAGAACGCGTTTTGGTCGCCCTCGAACAGCGACATGTGCGTGTGCATGCCGGAACCCGGGTGGTCGGAGAGCGGCTTCGGCATGAACGTGGCGTAGACGCCCTGCTCGATGGCGACCTCTTTGATGACCGTGCGGAACGTCATGATGTTGTCTGCCGTGGTGAGCGCGTCGGCGTAACGCAGGTCGATCTCGTTCTGGCCGGGGCCCGCCTCGTGGTGGCTGAACTCGACCGAGATGCCGAGGTCTTCGAGCATGCGTACCGAGCGGCGGCGGAAGTCGTGGGCCGTGCCGCCGGGGACGTTGTCGAAGTACCCGGCCGAGTCGACGGGGATGGGGCCCTCGGGGCCGAGCTGCGCCGACTTCAGCAGGTAGAACTCGATCTCGGGGTGCGTGTAGAACGTGAAGCCGCGGTCGGCCGCCTTTTCGAGCGTGCGCTTCAAGACGTTGCGCGGGTCGGCGACGGCGGCGACGCCATCCGGGGTCGTGATGTCGCAGAACATGCGCGCGGTGGGGTCGATCTCGCCGCGCCACGGGAGGATCTGGAACGTGGTCGGGTCGGGGTGCGCCAGCAGGTCGGACTCGTAGGAGCGCGTGAGGCCCTCGATGGCCGAGCCGTCGAACCCGAGGCCCTCGGCGAAAGCGCCCTCGACCTCGGCGGGCGCGATGGCCACGGATTTGAGCGTGCCCACCACATCGGTGAACCAGAGCCTGACAAACTTGATGCCTCTGTCTTCGATGGTCCGAAGAACGAAGTCAGTCTGCTTATCCATGCACTCCTCTTTCCGGGCGATCGCCGATGTCTCGAAGCAAGCCTCAAGAACTCCAGGCTAGTGGATTCTGACGACCGTCGCGGATGCCGAACCTCAGCGGTCTTCGGCTGCTTCTTCGGCGGCCCAACGCTGGCTGTTCTCGCGCAACTTCTCGAGCGCGTGCGCCGCCTCGCTCTGGGTGGCGAACGGGCCCACGCGATCGGCCGACGGCGAGGCGTAGCCCTGCTCGACGGCCTGCGTCTTCATGTTGTACCAGTACTGCTTCGACGGATCTTCTGACATCGTCGTCCCCTTCTGTGCCGCGCCGATTCTGCTTCTGTGCCGCGCCGATTGAGCGCCGGACTAAGCTTGATCCTATGCCCAAGGACTCTCACGGACACCTGATTCCCGGCCAGCTCACCGCGGTCAAACCGGTGCCGGCCAGCATCCCCCGCCCCGAATATGTGGGCAAGACGGCCCCGTCGCCGTTCACCGGATCGGATGTCTACCCGCCCGAGAAGATCGAGGCGATTCGCCGCGCCGGCCGCATCGCCGCCGACGCGATCGCGCTCGTGGGCGAGAACGTGAAGCCGGGCGTCACCACCGAGCAGCTCGACGCCATCGGGCACCGCTACCTCATCGAGCACGACGCCTATCCGTCGACGCTCGGCTATCGCGGCTACCCGAAGTCGCTGTGCAGTTCGGTGAACGAGGTCATCTGCCACGGCATCCCCGACGACACCGTTCTGGATGACGGCGACATCGTCAACATCGACATCACGGCCTTCATCGGCGGCGTGCACGGCGACTCCAACCGCACGTTCCTGGTCGGCGAGCCGCGCGACGAGGTGCGCCTGCTGGTCGAGCGCACCGAGGAGTCGCTGCGCCGCGGCATCAAGGCCGTCGCGCCCGGCCGCCAGGTGAACGTCATCGGCCGCACGATCGAGTCCTACGCCAAGCGTTTCGGCTACGGCGTCGTGCGCGACTTCACGGGCCACGGCGTGGGCGAGGCATTCCACTCGGGCCTCATCATCCCCCACTACGACTCGGCGCCGCAGTTCGACACCGTCATGGAGGTGGGCATGGTCTTCACGATCGAGCCCATGCTCACGCTCGGCACGCACGAGTGGGACATGTGGGCGGATGACTGGACCGTGACGACGCGCGACAAGAGCATCACCGCCCAGTTCGAACACACCCTCGTGGTGACCGAACGCGGGGCAGACATCCTCACCTTGCCCACCGGCCAGACGAGCTTCTAGCGCGGCGACGGCGCGCGCCACCACCCCTCCCGTTCGAACCCGCAACCCCTCTAAGGTGACTGTCATGGCGAAAACCACCAGCGGAACTCCGATTCCCGCTCAGACCGCATCCGACACCGACGTCTCGTCGGCCTCCACCAAGACCGCGATCGGCATCGACATCGGCGGTACGGGCATCAAGGGCGCGATCATCGATCTGGCGTCGGGCGAGCTGCTCACCGACCGCATCAAGGTGCCCACGCCCGACGGTGGCAAGCCCGCCGACATCCTGCAGACGACCGTCGACCTGCTCAAACAGCTCGACCCGCCGTCGGCCGACACACCGGTGGGCGTCTGCTTCCCCGCCATCGTGAAGCACGGCAAGACGCTGTCGGCCGCCAACGTGTCGAAGAAGTGGATCGGCCTCGACGCCGAGAAGCAGTTCGAAGACGCGCTGGGCCGCGAGATCACGTTCGTCAACGACGCGGATGCGGCGGGCTACGCCGAATCCGCATTCGGTGCCGCGAAAGACCAAGAGGGTCTCACGATCATGACGACGCTCGGCACCGGCATCGGAGGCGCGCTCATCTTCAACGGCGTGCTCATTCCGAACGCCGAGCTCGGCCACCTCGAGATCGACGGCCACGACGCCGAGTCGAAGGCCTCGTACGGCGCCAAGGAGCGCGACGACCTCTCCTGGGAACACTGGGCCAAGCGCCTGCAGAAGTACTACGACAAGCTCGAGTTCCTCTTCTCCCCCGACCTGTTCATCGTCGGCGGCGGCGTGTCGAAGCACCACGAGAAGTTCCTGCCGCTGCTCAGCCTGAACACGCCCATCGTTCCGGCGCGTCACCGCAACAACGCGGGCATCCTGGGCGCCGCCGCGCTGGCCGTGCACGGCGATGCGGCCGCGCACGTGGGCAGCACTTCTGCGGGCGCCGGTGCCACGTCCGACAGCGATGGTGCGTCGGGCGAGAAGATGGCCGACTCGGGCGCCGCCAAGAAGTAAGGCGGCTCGCATCCGGCGAGAGTGTTAAAAGAACGATGCGGCGGCTCGATCATGAGCCGCCGCATCGTCGTTCCCGCTGCGCGGATGTTGCCGCTCCGAGGCGGCAAAGAAGGTGAACGGGTCGGCCGATACGCCGGGTTCTGTCGGCCGCTTGCGCGACCGTGACGGCCATCTCTCTCGGGACTACGTTGCCGCAGCCCTCTAGCGGTCTACCCGAACACGGGACGAGCAGCCCCATGGTGTTCTGTCTGACCTTGCTCCGGACGAGGTTTACCGAGCCGACCAGGTCACCCTGGCCTCTGGTGGTCTCTTACACCACCGTTTCACCCTTACCGCCGGTTGCCCGGCGGCGGTCTACTTTCTGTGGCACTGTCTCGCGGGTTGCCCCGGGTGGGTGTTACCCACCATCCTGCTCTGCGGAGCCCGGACGTTCCTCGGCATCACACCCGAAGGCGGATGACGCGACCGTCTAGCCGGCCCGTTCGCCCCCAGTCTATCGAGAGCTATTCGGCGAAGCTGACCTTGCGGTCCATGGCCTTGTTGGCGATGGCGTCGGCGCGCGAGTTCTCGGCGCGCGGAATCCACTCGAACGTGACCTGGCGCGAGCCGATGAGCGCGTGGGCCTCGCGCGCGAGCTTCTGCATGTCGGGGTGCTTGATCTTCCAGCGGCCCGACATCTGCTCGACCACGAGCTTCGAGTCCATGCGCACGTGCACGACGGCCGTCGGATCGATCTCGAAGGCTTTCTTCAACCCGGCGATCATGCCGTGGTATTCGGCGACGTTATTGGTGGCGATGCCCACATAGACGCCCTCTTCGGCGAGGATCTCGCCGGATGCCTCGTCGATGACGATCGCGCCGCTGCCGGCGATGCCGGGGTTGCCGCGCGAACCGCCGTCGGCCTCGACGACGAAGGAGTGGCTCACCAGAGACCCGACTCTTCGGTGCGCACGACGATGGCGTTGCATTCGGGGCACTGCACGACGGCGTCGATCTCTTGAGCGCGCAGCGACTGCAGGTCGTTGCCCGTGAACGTGATGTTGCAGGCCCCGCAGGTGCCCGCGCGGAAGAGCGCCGCGCCGAAACCGCCGCGCGCACGCAGCTTCTCATAGAGCGCGAGCAGCTCGGGCGTGACCTTCTCGGCCACGGCGTTGCGCTCGCCCGTTGCGGTGCCCAGCTCGCCACTCAGGCGGTCGAGAGCGGCCTCGCGCTCGGCCTCGAGGGTCTGGATGCGAGCGGTGAGCTCGGCCTCGTCGGCCCGGGTCGCGTTCACGACGGCCTCGTCGGTCTCGGCACGCTCCATGACCACGAGTTCCATCTCTTCGAGGTTGTCGCGGCGACGCTTCAGCGACTCGAGCTCCTGCTCGAACGCCTGCACGTCTTTCGCCGAGGCGGTCTGCTGCAGGCGCTCGGTGTTGCGCGCGACGCGGGCCTCGACCAGCTGCACATCGCTCTCGAGCCGCGAGAGTTCGGCGCGCGTGTCGTCGAGCGTTCCGGTCTCGGTGGCGAGTCGACCGCGCAGGGCGTCGAGCTGCGTGCGCAGCTGCGCGATCTCCGCGTTCTGCGGCAGATTCTTGGTGCGGTGGTTCAACTGAGCGACCGTCGTATCGACGGCCTGGAGCGAGAGCAATTGCTTCTGCTCGGCAAGACTGGCTTTCACACTGATCCCAACGTTGTAGCGATACCTCTATCTTGGCTCATTGCGTGACGACAAAGTCCCACGGATCGGTGCGAATCTCGCTCACGAGCACCTCGACGCCCGGCAGTTCGCGGCGCAGGTGTTCGGCCGCGACATCCAACCAGAGCCATTCGGATGCCCAGTGGGACGTGTCGATGAGGGCGGGGCCGTCGCCCAGTCGCGCCTGCTCGACGAATTCGGACGCCGGATGGTGTCGCAGATCGCTCGTGATGTAGACATCGGATGCCTGCACCTCTGCCTCCCCGGTCAGCGAGTCGCCGGCGCCCCCGCAGAGTGCCACGCGCTGCACCAGGCGGTCGAACTCCCCCGCGACGCGCACGCCCGTGGCCGTGGCGGGCAGGATCGTGCCGAGGGCCCGGGCGAGGTCGCCGAGGCGCACGGGTTGCGGCAGGGAGCCGACCCGGCCGATGCCGGCGAGAGGCGCTTCGGGGTCGGCGTCGCGGAGGGGCTGCTCCTTCGAGACGACGATGGGTGTGACGTCGGCGAGGCCGAGGTGCCGGGCGAGCACGGCCGAGGTGCCGTCGGCCACGACATCCGCATTGGTGTGGGCGGCGAGCAGGGCGCAGTCGTTCTTGATGAGCTTCTGCAGCAGCGCGCCCTTGTAGGTAGAGGACGCGATCGTGGTGACACCGCGCAAGAGCAGCGGATGATGCGTCAGCAACACCCCGGCGCCGCGCTCGATGGCTTCGTCCACCGTCTCGGCGACCGCGTCGACCGCGAGCAGGATGGTGGAGACGGGCTGGTCGGACGCGCCGGCGACGAGGCCCGAGGCATCCCACGACTCTTGTCCGTCGATCGGCCAGAGCTTTTCGACCACGTCGGTCACGGTGCGCAGGGTGGTAGTCATGGCAACCAGCCTAGGCCGGGCGGCACGGTGCTCGACAGGCGTAGATGATCGAGGTGTCGCTGTCAACGGTCGGGAGATTATGCCGGACCCCACCCATGGATGCGACGATAGAACCGACGGCGAGGGGGACGTGCGGGAATGAAGGCACCGACGATGGAACTCATGCGGCCGGGCCAGGCGCTGCAGCTGGGCCTGCCCGAGCGGGCGCCCGACTTCGCGCGGCTGCTGGTTGCGCCCCCGCTCGACGAGGTTCCGCTCGGCGACCGGGAGTGGCTGCATGAGCGCTACCGCGAGATCGTTCCGATCGTGCTTCTGCCGGCCCTCGTGGCCGTCGAGCAGGGAACACCCGTGCCCGAATCCTGTCTGGTGCGGCTGCGGCACGTGGCCGCCCGCGCTGCCGTCGGGCCCGGCGTGAACTTCTCGGTCGTGCTGCGCGGGGCGTTCCCGGCACTGAAAGTGTTCTCGGTCGTCATCCGGCACACGCGGAGCGCCAGTCGCGCTCAGACGGTGATCGCGATGGCCCGCGCCTCCCACGTGGCTTATGAGCTCGGCTCGTGTTGGGCCGAGAGCTGGGCCGCTCATCGCGCGCATCTCGACGCGGCGGATGCATCGGACCTTGCGGGTGGCGCAGGGGGTAACACCGCGCGCGATTCGGTTGAGCTCGGAGGGAACCCGTTCGGTCCGAGCTCATTGAAGGACCGGGCGGGGAGCGCGGGTGCGCAAACGGTCGGCCTGCAGAATGCAGTGCCGACGAGCACGCATTCCGACCCCGATACTCGGCAAGCCCGTGAACTTCCGGCTGACCAAGCGCTCACGGACGCCGCGCTCGCAGATGTGGGGCTGTCGGATGTCGAGCTGGCTGCGGCATCCGATGCGCTGACGGCCGACGAAGCGGACATGCTCACGCTCGCCGCCTATGGGCTGTCGAACGAAGAGATCGCGCGGAGTACGCGGTTCAGCCGCCAGACCGTGGCCTGGCATCTGTCGCGGCTCATGCGGAACTGGCGCGCGCCCAACCGCACAGCCCTCGTCGCCGTCGCCTTCGTTCGCGGCGCCCTGGTCGCCCGTGCGCCGCGTCAGACCCATCGTTCGAAGCTCGCCGTGTTGCCGCCCGCGCCCCCGTCCGCGGGGCCGTCGGCAGCGCCGGTCATCGACACAAGCTCGACGGTGCCACCAGCGGCGCCCGGCACGAACTCGACGGCGCCACCAGCGACGCCCGACCTAAACTCGACGGTGCCACCAGCGGCACCCGACACAACCGACGCCGCAGAGGCGTCGTGACCGCGGTCTGACCGGGCCGACACGACAGAGGCCCCGCCCACCGACGAGCGGTGAGCGGGGCCTTTCGTCACGCGACGACTATCCGAAGTAGTCGTACCACTGGTTCGGGTCTTCGGGGACGCGGTTGGTCTCGCCGCAGGGAGCCTCGCCGCGGCCGGACTCGCCCATGCGCGTCGGGTCGGGAACGTCACGCTGCACATCGTTCAGGCTCTGCGTGCCGGCGTCCTCCCACACCGAGACGACCTGGCCGGTGGTGAGGCCGATACGGTTCTCGCGCTCGACGACCACTTCGATGGGGCCCGCCTCGCGCACGAACGGCTCTCCCAGGGTGGCGAAGTTCGTCTGGCCCGAGTTCGCGACGATCTCGTCGGTGTTGGCGGTCGCCGTGGTGGATGTCTCGGTGTAGCTGCTCTCGACGCCGATGCTGAAGATGTCCTTGATGTCGAGGCCGGCGCTGCCACCGACCGTCCAGGACTGCGAGAACGTCACGGTCTGCATCTGCAGGCGCTTCGTCTGATTGCTCTGGCCGTCGCAGGCCGAAACCTTCGTGTCGGGGACGGACTTCCAGCGCATGAACTGCTGCACGTCACCGCTCGGCTTGTACGTGCAGTTGGCGGAACGGAAGACGCCACCATCCTTCGAAATCGTTTCTCCGCTGCACAGCTGCTGCAGCTCTTCGCCCGAGAAGCCGGGGGCGTCGGCGGCGTTCGCCGGGGTGACGCCCATTACGGCGCCGAGGATGCCGGCCGACAGCGCCGCCGAGGCGATGCCGATCGAACGACGGGTGCGGGTCTTGGTCGGGGTGCTCTGGACATTCGTCATGATGAGGTTCCTTCCGCGTTTCGCTTCTGTGTGGTGTCTTCAGATTGGCGCGGCCGAGGGACGGGCGGAAGGAGCTCATCCGAGTGTTAGTCGATCGACTAATGGTGGAATCGGGCGTGTAGGAAAGAGTCGCCTGGGAAAGGGTCGGATGACGGCCATCCGGTCGTAGGTTGGGGCTATGACCGACACTGCGCCCACGGCACCGCTCGACGGATGGACGAAAGCTCCCTTCACGGGTGGCGGGTTCACGTATGACTGTTACGAGAAGGGAAGCGGGCCGGGCGTCGTCCTGATCCCCGAGATCCCCGGCATCACGCCCCAGGTTCTGGGGCTCGCCGATCATCTCGTGGCCCAGGGGTTCACGGTCGTCGTGCCGTCGCCCTTCGGGCAGCCGGGACGCGCGGCGTCGACCGGGTACATCCTCAAGACCGTTGCCCGGTTGTGCGTCGCGAGCGAGTTCCGTGCCTTCGCCGCCGGGGCGCATCGACCGATCACCGACTACCTGCGTGCGGTTGCCTCCGATCTGGCTGCGCGCACGCCCGGGCGTGGTGTCGGCGTGATCGGGATGTGCTTCACGGGAGGTTTTGCGCTCGCCGTCGCCGTCGACGACTCGGTCGCCGCCTCGGTGTTGAGTCAGCCCGCCGCTCCCTTCCCGATCGGGCGCGCGCGTCAGATGGACCCGACCATGTCGCCCGGCGAATTCGACCGCGTCGCCGAGCGTGCCAGTGCGGGCGAGGTGTGCGCGATCGGCCTGCGGTTCAGTGAGGACTCGAGCGTTCCTCGCGCACGGTTCGCCACGATCGCCGACCGGCTGGGCGACGCGTTCGAGGTCATCGAACTCGACTCCTCGACGGGCAACCCGGATGGTTTCGCCCGCGGCGCGCATTCGGTGCTCACGAACGAGGTGCGCGAGCATCCGCAGAATAGCGCCTACCGTGCCCGGGAGCGGGTCGTAGAGTTCCTGCGCGACCGCCTCAACGCGGAACACTGAGCCACCGCAACCGCCAGGTCGACGGCACCGTCATCAGCGCCGCGTGCAAGGCGGGCCAGGAACACGACCGCGCCGGCTGCAAGGCGGGCCATAAATACGGTGGGCCCTACCGGGATCGAACCGATGACATCCACGGTGTAAACGTGGCGCTCTACCAGCTGAGCTAAAGGCCCCTCACCGCGTGACGCGGCAGGCACCCATGTTACGGCATACACTCGGCCTCATGGAACAACACCCGTCGCGGCAGGTGCCGGCCGAGCACCGCTGGCCCGCCATCATCGGCGTGGTCGCGGCCCTGGCGCTGTACACGTTCCTGCCCAACGATCTGCTGAGCGTTCAGCGTTATGTCGTGGTCGGCATCGGACTGCTGCTCGTCATCCCGCTTCTCATCCTGAACCCGCATCGGCTGAATCGCGAGACGCGCCTGTCGCGCCTGCTGTCGCTCGGCCTGGCGCTCCTCATCCTGGTCGCCAACCAGATCACGCTCGTGCTGCTGATCAAACTGCTCGTCGAGGGAACCCATGACGGGCCACCACTGCTGCTCTCGGCGCTGCAGGTGTGGCTGACGAATGTGATCGCCTTCGCGCTCGTGTTCTGGGAGCTGGACCGTGGCGGGCCCGTTGCCCGCACCCGCCTGGCCCGCGACAAATTGCAACCGGCGGACTTCCGTTTTCCGCAGGATGAGGACGACGACGCCATCACCGAGGTGCGCGCTCGCTCGAGCGCCGTGGCCGACTGGGTGCCGACGTTCGTCGACTACCTCTACTTCTCGCTGTCGAACTCGATGGCGTTCTCTCCCACCGACACCATGCCGCTATCGCATCGCGCGAAGTTGCTCATGGGATTGGAGGCGCTTGCCGGGTTCATCATCCTGGCGCTCGTCATCGCGCGCGCCGTCAGCCTCATCGGCTGAGCCGGAAACCTATGCCGGCTGGTGCAGCTCTTCGAGGGCCGCGCGATAGGCGGCCAACGAACGGGCTTCGCCGGGCGCCGTGATGAAGCTGGCGCGGATGATGCCCTGCGTATCGATGATGAAGGTCGCCCGGTTGGAGAGCCCCTTCACGTCGAGGAACACGCCGTACTCCTTGGCGACCTGGCCGTGCGGCCAGAAGTCGGCCAGTAGGTTGAAGTCATACCCCTCTTGCTCGGCCCAGGCACGCAATGTGTGCTTCGAATCGACCGAGATGCCGATGAGCTCGACACCTTCGGTGCGGAACATGGCGATGTTGTCGCGCAGGGCGCACAGCTCACCCGTGCAGATGCCCGAGAACGCGAGGGGGAAGAAGACCAGAACGACAGGACGCTTGCCCCGGAACTCGCTCAGACGGATCAGTTCGCCGTATTGGTTGGCGAGCTCGAAGTCCGGAGCCTGTGTGTCGTTCTCCAAAGCCATGAGTGAAACGTGTCCTTTCAGGCCGCGTGAGCCTGGCATCGATGCGGCAGGGGTGTGCGCGCCTAACGTAGGCCGATCGTACTCTTCACCTCGCGCGTGTCAAACGAAGGCTGAACAGAACCTGAACGCCACTCGGATGCGGGGGCTCGCGGCATCCCCGTGTGCAGGTGTGCGCGTGGTCACCGAAACCGCCCGAAGTGGCTAGGCTGGAGTGTGGTGCCCGATGGCCACAACACGGCTATCCACTCCTGTGCGCACCGCCCATCAGGCACGATCTGCCGCGTAGAGAAAGGTCGACGGTGACTGTAAACAACCAGGACCCGTATTCGGTCAGCGACAACGACATCGATCCCGAAGAAACTTCGGAATGGAACGAATCGCTCGAACAACTCGTTGAGGTCCACGGCCGCGGGCGTGCCCGCGAGATCATGCTCAGCTTGCTGAAGCGGTCGCGCGAACTGCACCTCGGTGTGCCCATGGTTCCGACCACGGACTACATCAACACCATCGCTTCCGAGAACGAACCCGAGTTCCCGGGTAACGAAGAACTCGAGCGCCGCTACCGCGCATGGATCCGCTGGAACGCGGCCATCACGGTGCACCGGGCACAGCGGCCCGGCATCGGTGTGGGCGGCCACATCTCGACGTACGCGTCATCCGCCGCTCTCTATGAGGTCGGCTTCAACCACTTCTTCCGTGGGCAAGACCACGCGGGCGGCGGCGACCAGATCTTCATCCAGGGTCACGCCTCCCCCGGCACCTACGCACGCGCCTTCCTCGAGGGCCGCCTCACGACCGACCAGCTCGACGGGTTCCGTCAAGAGAAGTCGCACGCCCCCAACGGCCTGTCGTCCTACCCGCACCCGCGCCTCATGCCCGAGTTCTGGCAGTTCCCGACCGTGTCGATGGGCCTCGGCCCGATCAACGCGATCTACCAGGCGCAGGCCAACCGCTACCTCACCAACCGCG
This sequence comes from Okibacterium fritillariae, assembly GCF_900167575.1. GTDB lineage: Bacteria > Actinomycetota > Actinomycetes > Actinomycetales > Microbacteriaceae > Okibacterium > Okibacterium fritillariae. Next base: position 1,560,665 of record NZ_FUZP01000001.1, on the reverse strand, counting down.
GCATCAAGGATGCGTCCGACCAGCAGGTGTGGGCGTTCCTCGGCGACGGCGAAATGGACGAGGTCGAGTCCCGCGGCCAGCTGCAGGTCGCGGCCAACGAGGGCCTCGACAACCTGAACTTCGTCATCAACTGCAACCTGCAGCGACTCGACGGACCGGTGCGCGGCAACGGCAAGATCATCCAGGAGCTCGAGAGCTTCTTCCGCGGTGCCGGCTGGAACGTTATCAAGGTCATCTGGGGCCGCGAGTGGGACTCGCTGCTCGAGAACGACACCGAGGGCGCGCTGCTCAACCTCATGAACAGCACCCCCGACGGCGACTTCCAGACCTACAAGGCCGAGTCGGGCGCGTACATCCGCGAGAACTTCTTCGGCCGCGACGAGCGCGCCGCGAAGCTCGTCGAGGACTACTCCGACGACGACATCTGGAACCTCAAGCGCGGTGGCCACGATTACCGCAAGGTCTACGCCGCCTTCAAGGCCGCCTCCGAGCACAAGGGTCAGCCGACCGTCATCCTGGCGCACACCGTGAAGGGCTACGGCCTCGGCCCGCACTTCGAGGGTCGCAACGCGACGCACCAGATGAAGAAGATGACGCTCGACAACCTCAAGACGTTCCGCGACGCGATGCACATCCCCATCACCGACGCGCAGCTCGAAGAGAACCCCTACCAGCCGCCGTACTTCAAGCCGGCGGACGACGACGAGGCGATCCAGTACCTGCACGACCGCCGCAAGGCGCTGGGCGGATACGTTCCCGAGCGCCGCTCGAAGTACACCGACATCACGCTGCCCGACGACTCGGCCTATGCCATCGCCAAGAAGGGCTCCGGCACGCAAGAGATCGCCACCACCATGGCGTTCGTGCGCACGCTGAAAGACCTGATGCGCGACAAGCAGTTCGGCAACCGCGTCGTCCCGATCATCCCCGACGAGGCCCGCACGTTCGGTATCGACGCCTTCTTCCCGACGTCGAAGATCTACAACCCGAACGGCCAGCACTACACGTCGGTCGACCGCGAACTGCTGCTCGCCTATAAGGAGAGCCCGCAGGGCCAGCTCGTGCACGTGGGCATCAACGAGGCCGGAGCATCCGCGGCCTTCACGGCCCTCGGCACGACCTACTCGACGCAGGGCGAGCCGCTCATCCCGGTCTACGTCTTCTACTCGATGTTCGGCTTCCAGCGCACCGGCGACGCCCTCTGGGCAGCCGGCGACCAGATGGCCCGCGGGTTCATCATGGGCGCCACGGCCGGTCGCACGACGCTCACGGGCGAAGGCCTGCAGCACGCCGACGGCCACTCGCCGTTGCTCGCCGCGACCAACCCCGCCGTCGTCACCTACGACCCGGCCTACGGCTACGAGATCGGCCACATCCTGCGCGCCGGCCTCGACCGCATGTACGGCGGACACCACGAAGACCCCAACGTGATGTACTACATCACCCTCTACAACGAGCCCATCGTGCAGCCGAAAGAGCCCGAGAACCTCGATGTGGAAGGCCTGTTGAAGGGTATCTACAAGGTCAACGAGTCCGCGCACGACGGCATCAAGACGCAGATCCTCGCGTCCGGTGTCGCCCTGCCGTGGGCCCTCGAAGCCCAGGAGCTGCTCGCCAACGACTGGGGCGTCTCTGCGGATGTCTGGAGCGTTACCAGCTGGAACGAGCTGCGTCGCGAAGGCCTCGCCGCCGACGAGCACAACTTCCTCAACCCGCACGAGGACGAGCGCATCCCGTTCGTCACGCAGAAGCTGCAGGGCACCGAGGGACCGGTCGTCGCGGTGAGCGACTACTCGCACGCCGTGCCCGACCAGATCCGCCAGTTCGTGCCGAACGACTTCGCCACCCTGGGTGCCGACAACTTCGGCTTCTCGGACACGCGCGCCGCAGCCCGTCGATTCTTCAAGATCGACGGACCGTCGGTGGTCGTGCGCACGCTCGAGCTGCTCGCCAAGCAGGGCAAGGTCGACCGCTCGCTCGCGTCGCAAGCCATCGAGAAGTACCGTCTGCACGATGTGAACGCGGGCACCTCCGGCAACGCCGGCGGCGAGAGCTAAGCTCAGCCACCCACCGTGCCACGAACGAAAGAGGAGACGCTCGCCTGGCTGCGCCGCATCAGCGGCGAGCTGGCGACCGTCACATTGAAACGGCTCGAAGACACGCTGCCCTGGTATGTAGAAATGCCGCCGGGGCGGCGGTCGGCGGTCGGGCTGGTCGCGCAGGCGGGCATCTCCTCGTTCATCTCGTGGTACGAAGACCCCCAGAGCACCCCGTGGATCGCCGCCGACGTGTTCGGCGCCGCCCCGCGTGAACTGCTGCGATCGGTGAGCCTGCAGCAGACGCTGCAGCTCATCCGCGTGGTCGTCGAAGTCGTCGAGGAGCGCGTCGCCGACAAGGGCGAACACCTGCGCGAAGGCATCCTGCTCTATTCGCGCGAGATCGCCTTCGCCTCGGCCGACGTCTACGCGCGGGCCGCCGAAGCGCGCGGCCTCTGGGATGCGCGCCTCGAAGCGCTCGTCGTCGACTCGATCCTGTCCGGCGAGGCCGACGACGAACTGCCGTCGCGCATCGCCGCCCTCGGCTGGCACGGGCACGGAGAAGTCGCCGTGCTCGTCGGCACGACTCCCCCGCAGCTCGACGTCGACCAGCTGCGACGCACGGCCCGGCACCTGTCGGCCGACGTACTGATCGGCGTGCAGGGCAGCCGCCTCGTACTCGTCATCGGGCGCGCCGAGGTGCGCGAGACCGACGACGAGAACGGCGGCTCGACACAGCCCCTCAGCTTCATGGAGATCGCCCGGCAGCTCGAGACCGGTTTCGGCGCGGGCCACCTCGTGCTCGGGCATCCGGTGCCGACGCTCGTCGAAGCCTCTCGCAGCGCGCGGGCGGCCCTCGCCGGATTCGCCGTCGCCCGGTCGTGGCGGCACGCCCCGCGCCCCGTGCAGGCCGACGAGCTGCTGCCCGAACGCGCCCTGGCCGGCGACCCGTTGGCTCGCGCCACCCTGATCGAGAAGGTCTACCGGCCGCTGCACGCGCACTCGGCCGAACTCGTCAACACGCTGTGGTGCTACCTCGACAACGGGCGCTCACTCGAGGCCACGGCGCGCGAGCTCTTCGTGCACCCCAACACCGTGCGCTATCGCCTGAAACGCGTCTCGGATGTCATCGGGTGGGACGCCACGGGCGCGCGCGAGTCGCTCATCCTGCAGTCCGCCCTCATCCTCGGCTCGATCGCCGAACCCGAGCAGACCAAGCGCCGCCGCTGAGACAACCGCCCGTTTTGCCGAAACCGACAAAGGGTTTGGCGATAGTTGTGCCGTGTTCAACACCCGAAACGCCCAACCTGTTGGCAGACTAAGAGCGTGATCGTCATTGTCTGCCCGGGTCAGGGCTCCCAAACTCCCGGTTTCCTTACTCCCTGGTTGCAGGATGCCGAGGCCCGCGACCTGCTCGCCGGCTACTCCGAGGCGGCCGGCGTCGACCTCGAGAAGCACGGCACCGAGTCCGACGCCGACACCATCCGCGACACGGCCGTCGCCCAGCCGCTCATCGTCGCGGCCGGCCTGCTCACGCTGCACGCCCTGCGCCGCGCCGGTGCGCTCGACACGATCGGCGGCATCGCGGGCCACTCCGTCGGCGAGATCACCGCGGCCGTCGGCGCCGGCATCCTCACCGAAGATGCCGCCATGCGCTTCGTCGCCGCGCGAGCCCGCTACATGGCCGAGGCCGCGGGTCAGGCATCCACCGGCATGAGCGCCGTGCTGGGTGGCGACGAAGCCGCCCTGCTCGAACGCCTCGCCGAGCTGGGGCTCGAACCCGCCAACTTCAACGGCGGCGGCCAGATCGTCGTCGCCGGCGCCACCGACGCCCTTGCCGAACTCGCCGCAGAACCGCTGCGCGGAACCCGTGTCATCCCGCTGCAGGTCGCCGGTGCCTTCCACACGCGCTACATGCTCGCCGCACGCGACGCCCTCGCGGCCGACGCCGCGGCCCTCACGCCCGCCGACCCCACGCTCACGCTCTGGTCGAACCACGACGGCGCCGTCGTCACCTCGGGGGCCGAGTTCGTCTCGTCTCTCGTGGCGCAGGTCTCGTCGCCCGTGCGCTGGGACCGCTGCATGGAGTCCTTCCAGGCGGCCGGGCTCGACGGCCTGGTCGAACTGGCACCCGCCGGCGCGCTCACCGGGCTCGCCAAACGCGGACTCAAGGGTGTAGCGTCCGTTGCGATCAAGACCCCGGACGACCTCCAGGCCGCCCTCGAACTCGTTTCCTGATTTCCCTTCACCGGATGCCGCAGCCCGCGACGACGGTGACATTGCCTGGTCGATTCTCGAATCGCCCCGAACGACGCTTGGATTCTCCCCTATGACTTCACTCCCCACCCTGCAGCAGTCCACCGGACCGCAGTTCACGCGCATCTACGCCCTGGGTGCCGCCCGCGGCGACCTCGTCGTGCCGAACGAAGACATCATCGGCCCCATCAACTCCTCGGACGAGTGGATCCGCCAGCGCACCGGTGTCATCACGCGCCGCCGCGCCTCCGAGAACATCACGGCCGTCGACCTGGCCGAGGAGGCCTCGCGCGAAGCGATCGAGAAGTCGGGCGTCGACCCGGAGAAGATCGGCGCCGTGCTCGTCTCCACCGTGAGCAACACCGTGCAGACCCCCTCGATGGCCGCGCTGCTCGCCGACCGCGTGGGCGCCAACCCGGCAGCCGCCTACGACATCTCGGCCGCCTGTGCCGGTTACACCTACGGCATCGCCCAGGCAGACGCGCTCATTCGCGCCGGACTCGCAGAATACGTGCTCGTCGTCGGTGCCGAGAAACTCAGCGACATCATCGACCCGACCGACCGCACCATCTCGTTCCTGCTGGGCGATGGCGCCGGCGCGGCCGTCGTCGGCCCGAGCGACTCCGCGGGCATCTCGGCCTCGGTCTGGGGCTCGGATGGCTCGAAGTGGGACGCCGTCGGCATGTCCGGCACGCTGAAGGACTACCGCACGAACGGTGCCGAATGGCCGACGCTCCGCCAGGAGGGCCCGACCGTGTTCCGCTGGGCCGTGTGGGAGATGGCGAAGGTCGCACAGGAGGCACTCGACAAGGCGGGTGTGACGAGCGACCAGCTGGCCGCCTTCATCCCCCACCAGGCCAACATGCGCATCGTCGACGAGTTCGCGAAGCAGCTCAAGCTGCCCGACACGGTCGTCATCGCGCGAGACATCGAAACCACCGGAAACACGTCGGCCGCGTCCATCCCGCTCGCCGCCCACCGCCTGCTCGCCGAGAACCCCGAACTGTCGGGTGGACTGGCGCTGCAGATCGGCTTCGGTGCCGGCCTCGTTTTCGGCGCCCAAGTGGTCGTTCTGCCGTAAATACCGTCCGTCCTCACCTAAACTGGGTGACGGTCAATCGACACCCCCCAAGGAGATAAAAATGGCATTGTCCAACGAAGAAGTACTTGCCGGCCTGGCCGAGCTCATCAACGACGAGACTGGCATCGCGACCGACACGGTCGAGCTGGACAAGTCGTTCACCGACGACCTCGACATCGACTCCATCTCGATGATGACGATCGTCGTCAACGCCGAAGAGAAGTTCGACGTCAAGATCCCCGACGAAGAGGTCAAGAACCTCAAGACCGTCGGCGACGCCGTCACCTTCATCGTTCAGGCTCAGGGCTAATTCGGCGCGGCCCTCGGGTCACGCCAACCAGCTTCTCCGCGACGGGGGCCACGGTTCCAGGACTCGTTCCTGGGCCACGCCCCCGTCGCGAGCCAGATCGCACCGTACTTTCAGAGAGTTTGTCGAATGACCCCCAAACGTATTGTTGTGACCGGCCTCGGAGGCACCTCGCCGCTCGGAGGCACCGCCGACGAATCGTGGCGCAACCTGCTCGCCGGCCAGTCCGGAGCGTCGACCCTCGAACAGGAATGGGCCTCGAAGTACGAGCTGCCCGTGCAGTTCGCCGCCCAGGCCCGCGTGCCCGCGTCCGAGGTGCTCGAGCGCGTCGAGACCAAGCGTCTCGACCCCTCCAGCCAGTTCGCGCTCATCGCTGGCCGTGAGGCCTGGAAGAACGCCGGCGCCCCCGAGGTCGAGCCCGAACGCCTCGGCGTCGACTGGGCCACCGGCATCGGCGGCGTGTGGACACTCCTCGACGCGTGGGACGCCCTGCGCGAGCGAGGCCCCCGCCGTGTCATGCCCATGACCGTGCCCATGCTCATGCCCAACGCCCCGGCCGCCGCCGTCGGCATGGACCTCGGCGCCCGCGCCGGAGCCCGCACCGTCGTGTCGGCCTGCGCGTCCAGCACCGAGTCGATCGCCAACGCCTACGAGCACCTGCAGCAGGGCCACGCCGACATCATCGTCGCCGGCGGCTCCGAGGCGGCCATCAACCCACTTCCGCTCGCGGCCTTCGCCTCGATGCAGGCCCTGTCGAAGCGCGGCGACGACCCCGCGACGGCCTCCCGCCCCTACGACGTGACGCGCGACGGCTTCGTGCTCGGAGAGGGCGCCGCCGCCCTCGTGCTCGAGACCCTCGAACACGCCGAAGCCCGCGGCGCAACGATCTACGCCGAACTCGTCGGCGGAGCGGTCACGAGCGACGCCTACCACATCACCGCGCCCGACCCCGAGGGCTCCGCCGCCGCGCGCGCCATGCTCGAGGTCGTGCAGAACGCCGGCGCTTCACTCACGGATGTCGTGCACGTCAACGCACACGCCACGTCGACGCCCGTCGGAGACATCGCCGAATACAACGCCCTGCGCCGCGTCTTCGGTGACCACCTCGACAACATCGCCGTCAGCGCCACGAAGGCTTCCACCGGGCACCTCCTCGGCGGCGCCGGCGCGATCGAGGCGCTCTTCACCGTGATGGCGCTGCACGAGCGCATCATGCCGCCCACGATCAACCTCACCGAACAAGACCCCGAGATCCACCTCGACGTCGTGACCTCGCCGCGCAAGCTGCCCGATGGCGACCTGCTCGCGATCAGCAACTCGTTCGGCTTCGGCGGCCACAATTCGGTCATCGGGTTCCGCAGCTTCAACTAGTCGACGCGCTCGATAACAGACACCCAGACACAGACAGAAGGCCCCGGCGGTATTCCGCCAGGGCCTTCTGTTCATCTGTGGGGGTGTGCGCCGGAGGATGTGCTCCGCTCGCGTCACCCGGGTGGGTGGTCAGCCCACGTGGTGCAGCCACACGACCGGTGCCGCCTGGTCGCCGGCGTAACGGAACGCCTCGAGTTCGTCGTCCCAGGGCTGGCCGAGCGCGCCGCTCAGTTCCTGCTGCAACAGGTGCGCGTTCGCGCCCGCGGTCGACATGGCGGCGCGGATGCGGTCTTCGGGGATGACGATGTTGCCGCCCGCATCCGTCTGGACGAAGAAGATGCCGAGGTCGGGCGTGTGCAGCCACCGACCACCGTCGGATCCGGGGCTCGCGTCTTCGGCGATCTCGTAGCGCAGGTGCTCCCAGCCGCGCAGGGCAGAGGCGAGTGCCGCGCCGGTGCCCTGTGGGCCCTCCCACACGAACTCAGCACGCTTGGCGCCCCGCAGGACGGGTTGCTCGGCCCAGTCGAAGTTTACCGCACGACCAAGAGCGCGACCTGCGGCCCATTCGACATGGGGGCAGAGCGCGCGGGGAGACGAGTGGATGAACACCACTCCTCTGGTTGACGTCGCCTGCATCTCATCCTCCGTTCACTGCGGTGCGTCTTCCCCTACGACCGCTCGGATGATTCGAGATGCTGCTTCTGAAGTTATAGTCCCGATTATCACCCAGGGTCAGGGCAAAAACAACCGACATTCCGGCACGGCGGCCGATACCCAGGCTGAGAGCATCCCTATACTGAGCAGAGGTTTCCGATCGGGGGCCCGAGCCGAGGGGTGCAGCATGTCGGTACGAGCCGGACTTCTCGCTATTTTGAGCCTCGGGCCCGCCTATGGTCTGCAGGTGCGCGACGAGTTTCTCGACCGCGCCCCGCACCGCACGAGCGTCAACGTCGGCCAGATCTACAGCACGCTCGACCGCCTCATGACGGCGGGCCTCGTGCGCAATCACGGCATGACCGACGACGGCCTCCCCCTCTACGGCCTGACGGATGCGGGCGAGAACGCGGTGGCCGAGTGGGTCGGCGCGGCCGAGACGAACGCGGGTGACCGGATCGACGACCTGCTCGACCAGGTGTTAATCGTCTCATCGTTGCCAGGGGTGGATGTCGCCCCCGTCGTCGCGGGCTATCGGACGCAGTTGGCGCTCGGTGAACTCGGCGAGGGGGGCGACGGCAGCGCGAACGTGCAGCGCGGGGCGGCCGAGGCGGCGAGGCGCAGCATCCGCGGGGCGATCGTGGCGTGGCTGGACGAGTTCGAGCGGACGATCGCCGCGGGCCCCGATGCATCCCGGCCCCAGCGCGACGTGCGGCCGAGTCGCGGCCGCCGCCCGGGGTCGACGCTCGCATGAACGTGTCGACGGATGGCGCGGCGCTCGTGCTCGATGCCGACACCCTTCGCTTGGAGCGCCGCGAGGTCGAGACGGTGTTGGGGCGCGTCGTCGTCCACACCCGGTCCGGGGTTGTCGGCGCGGGGTCACCCCTCATTCTTCTGCACGGCGCCGCGGGGTCGTGGAGCACGTGGACACCGCTCATCGCCGAGTGGGACCGTCGGGGCGATATGGCCGGCCGGGCGCTCGTGCTGGTGGACTTTCCCGGCTGGGGTGAGTCGCCGTTCCCCGATGATGAGGATGCCTACACGATCGAGGCTCTCGGGCAGACCGTGCTCGAAGCTGCCGACGCCGTGCTCGACGCGCGAACGGCTGCCACACGCTACCGGCTGGTCGGGCATTCGCTGGGCGGATTCGTCGCCCTGCACCTCGCCGCCGCCGCACCCGAGCGCGTGAGCCGCGTCGACCTCGTGTCGGCCGTGAGCTTCGCGGTCATCGACAGCGGCGCCCATCCGGTGCGCGCGTTCCGGCGCCTGCCGGGGTTCACGGGGCTCTTGCAGGGCATGCGGTTTCTCAGCGTCCTGCCCGGCCGGGGCGCGCCGCTCGTGCGCTTGCTGACGCGCCTCGGGTTGCTCCCGCTCCTCGTGTCGCCCCTGTTCGACCGGCGGCGACCCGTTCACCCGAGCGTCGTCGCCGCCCTCGGCGAGGAACTCCGACCACGAGCGTTCGTGGCGGGCACCCGACGCGCGGCCCGGTATCCGGCCGCAGAGCGGTGGCGACGTATCACCTGCCCCGTGCACCTGGTCTCGGGCGACCGCGACGTCTTCGTGGCCCGTGACGATCCGGCCGCGCTGGCCCGCACCGTGCCCACGTTGCGGCGCACACGGCTGGCCGACACGGGCCACTTCGCCCACATCGAGAACCTCGACGGCACGCTCGAGGCCTGGGGTTCCGACACACGGTCGGCGGGCTGAGCGGATGCCTGCCTCCCCCGCGCTTTGCCATCCGTTCAACGACCGTCTACCTCCGCTCCGTAGCCTGGCAGCACCCGAACCAGCCTCACGACACCATCGGAGCCCGGCGTGACCGAAACGCTCGATACCCCCGCCGACAACGAAGCCGCACGTCTGCTCGAACGCGGCGCTCTCGCATCCGCACCGCGCACGCTGATCGATATCCTGCGCGAAACGACGGCGCGGCATCCCGACGCCTCGGCGCTGGAAGACGCCCGAGGCGCCCTCAGCTATCGCGAGCTCATGGCCAACGTCGTGCGGGTGGCTGCGCGCCTCGTCGAGGACGGTGTGGGCCGCGGCGATCGCGTGGGCGTGCGACTGGCCTCGGGTTCTCGCGAGCTGTACATCGCCATCCTCGCGGTCATGGCCGCCGGCGCCGCCTACGTGCCCGTGGATGTCGACGACCCCGACGAACGCGCCGACCTCGTGTTCCGCGAGGCCCGGGTGCGGGGCACTCTCACGGCCGACGGCTGGCTCGAGGGGCCGGACGGCACCACCCGCACGCGCATCTTCGACGGCACCGTGCCCCACGCGAGCACCCACTCGCAGCCCATGCTCACGCCCCCGACGCCCGACGACGACGCCTGGATCATCTTCACCTCGGGGTCGACGGGCACACCCAAGGGTGTCGCCGTGACGCACCGGTCGGCCGCGGCCTTCGTCGACGCCGAGGCGCGCCTGTTCCTCGCCGACGAACCCATCGGCCCCGACGACCGCGTGCTCGCGGCGCTCTCGGTCGCGTTCGACGCCTCCTGCGAGGAGATGTGGCTCGCCTGGCGGAACGGCGCCTGCCTGGTGCCCGCACCGCGATCGCTCGTGCGCACGGGCTCCGACCTCGGCCCCTGGCTGACGACCCACGGCATCTCGATCGTGTCGACGGTGCCGACGCTCGCGAGCCTGTGGCCGGACGATTCGCTCGAGAATATCCGCCTGCTCATCTTCGGCGGCGAGGTGTGCCCGCCCGAGCTCGTCGCGCGTGTCGCCGTGCCGGGACGTGAGGTCTGGAACACCTATGGCCCGACCGAGGCGACCGTCGTGGCGTGCGCGGCCCTGTTGCACGCGGGGGAACCCGTGCGCATCGGCCTGCCCCTCGACGGGTGGGACCTCGCGGTCATCGGCGACGACGGAATGCCCGTGCGCGGCGACGAGGTGGGCGAACTGGTCATCGGGGGCGTCGGCTTGGCCCGCTATCTCGACCCGCAGAAGGACGCCGAGAAATACGCCACGCTGCCGTCGCTCGGGTGGGAGCGGGCCTATCGATCGGGCGACCGCGTGCGCTTCGACGGCGAGGGTCTCGTGTTCGCGGGGCGCGTCGACGACCAGGTGAAGATCGGCGGCCGCCGCATCGAGCTGGGCGAGATCGAGGCGGCCCTGCAGAAGCTGCCCGGCGTCTCGGCCGCGGCCGTCGCCGTGCAGAAGACCGAGGCCGGGAACACCGTGCTGGTCGGCTATCTGGCGGTCGCCGACCCGCAGGTTTTCGATCACGCGGGCGCGACACGTGCCCTCCGCGACGAATTGCCGGCGGCGCTCGTGCCCGTGCTCGCTCCCCTCGACACCCTGCCGACGCGCACGTCGGGCAAGGTCGACCGCGGAGCGCTGCCGTGGCCGCTCCCCGCCGCGGACGCCCTTCCGGGTGGCGCGCACGGCGACGATCAGGACGATGTCTCTCCTGCCGAGGTCCTCTTCCGCAGCGTGGCGGCGGACTGGCAGGCCGTGCTCGGCATCCCGGTGTCGGATGCCGACGCGAACTTCTTCGATCTCGGCGGCGGGTCGCTCTCGGCCGCCCAATTGGTGGGCCGCCTGCGCAACCACGTGCCCGAGTACACGGTCGCCGATCTCTACGACCACCCGCGGCTCGGAGCCCTGTGCGACGACCTGCTCGAACGCCGGGCGGATGCCGCGGCCGACGCGGCCGCGCACGCGAACGCCGGTGGCCGAGCACGCAGTTCCGACCACGTCGTCCCACCCGTGCCCCGCTCGATGCAGGTCTTCCAGACACTCGCGGGCCTCGTGCTGCATCTGGTCGGCGGCATCCGCTGGACCGTCATCGCCCTCGGCATCGCCACCCTGCTGCACGCGATCGATGACCTGTCGAACAATACGTCCTTCGACGCGCTCCCCACGGCCCCGCTGTGGTTCGTCGTGCCCGCCCTGCTGCTCTTCGCGACCCCCCTCGGCCGCATGGCGTTGTCGGTCGTCGTCGCGCGCGTGCTGCTTCGCGGGGTGCGACCGGGCGACCACCCGCGCGGCGGCTCGGTGCACCGACGACTGTGGTTCGCCGAGCAGATGCAGACGTCGATCGGCGCGGTCTCGCTCGCGGGCGCACCCTGGATCGTCTACTACGCCCGCGCGCTCGGCGCCAAGATCGCCCCCGACGTCGACCTGCACACCGTTCCTCCCGTGACGGGCATGCTCACGATCGGCCGCGGCGCATCCATCGAACCGGAGGTCGACCTGTCGGGCTACTGGATCGACGGGGATGTCGTGCGGCTCGGCTCCATCCGCATCGGCGCCGAATCGTCGGTGGGTGCGCGCAGCACGCTCGCTCCGGGAACGCGTCTCGGCCGGGGCGCCGAAGTCATCGCGGGGTCCGCCGTCTTCGGGCGGGTTCCGGCCGGCCAGCAGTGGGCCGGTTCACCGGCCGTCCGCGTCGGCCGCTCGCGCGCCTGGTGGCCGGGGGCGCGCCCGGCCAAGCGCACACGTTGGGTGGCCGCCTTCGGGGCGTCGTCGGTGGCCCTCGCCGGCATCCCCGTGCTCTCGTTCGCGCTGGGCGTGGCGGTCGTCGCGGTGTCCATCACCGACGCTCCCGATCTGGGCGCCGTGCTCCTCCGCGCGCTGGCCGGCATCGTGCCCGCCACCCTGGCCGCGGGTCTTCTGCTCGCCGCCCTCGTCGTGGTCTGCGTGCGCATCCTCAGCATCGGCGTGACCGCCGGCGTCCATCCCGTGCGCAGCCGCGTCGGCTGGCAGGTCTGGTCGATCGAACGGCTGCTCGACCTCGCACGCTCGTTCCTCTTCCCGCTCTACTCCAGCCTCTTCACGCCCGTGTGGCTGCGCCTGCTTGGGGCGGATGTCGGGCGCAACGTCGAGGCATCCACCGTGTTGCTCGTGCCCTCGATGACGACGGTGCGCGACGGGGCGTTCCTCGCCGACGACACGCTCGTCGCCTCCTACGAGCTGGGCGGCGGATGGTTGCGCATCTCCCCCGTGGTCATCGGCAAACGAGCGTTCCTCGGCAACTCGGGAATGGCCGGCTCGGGTCGCAACGTTCCGAAGGGCGCTCTCGTGGCGGTGCTGTCGGCCGCGCCCCGCAAGTCGAAGCCCGGCACGTCGTGGCTCGGATCGCCGCCCGTGCAATTGCGCCGCTCGGCCGAATCCGGCGACCAGAGTCGCACCTACGAGCCGCCCACGCGCCTGCGTGTCGCGCGAACCATCTGGGAGCTGCTGCGCGTCGTACCCGTGATCGTGAGCGCCCTGCTCGGCCTGCTCGTGATCGTCGCGCTGCTCGCGGCGGCCGATGTCGGTGGGGTGGGACTCGCGGTCGTCGCGTCGCCGTTCGTGCTCACCGCGGCTGCAGCACTGGCGGCGGTCGTCACGTCGGCGGCCAAGTGGGTGCTGGTCGGCCGGATCCGTGAGTCGGAGCATCCGCTCTGGTCGTCGTTCGTGTGGCGCACCGAGGTGGCCGACACGTTCGTCGAGATGACGGCGGCACCCTGGTTCGCGCGCTTAGCCTCAGGAACGCCCGCGCTCGTGTGGTGGCTGCGCAGTCTGGGCTCGCACATCGGCCGCGGTGTGTGGTGCGAGAGCTACTGGTTGCCCGAGGCAGATCTCGTCACCCTGGGCGACGGCAGCACCGTCAACCGCGGCTGCGTTGTGCAAACACACCTCTTTCATGATCGAATCATGTCTATGGATTCGGTCACCCTCGCGGCCGGCTCGACACTCGGGCCGCACAGCGTCATTCTCCCCGCCGCCACGATCGGTTCCCACGCCACGGTCGGGCCCGCGTCGCTCGTCATGCGCGGCGAGACCGTGCCCGCGTCGAGCCGCTGGTCGGGCAACCCCATCGGCCCGTGGCGCGACGTCACGACCGCCGACTATCGCGTCGTCGCCCCGTGACGGGCGCCCCGGCGGCACACAACGCCGACCCCTACATTCCGGCCCTCGGCAACGACGGCTACCGCAGTGTGCACTACGACCTCGAGCTCGATTATCGGGTGGCGACGAATCGGCTCACGGCGACCGCGACCATCACGGCGATCGCGGATGGCGTGGACGCCGCGAGTTCCGGCACCGACACCCAGCCCCTCGAGCGCATCGAGTTCGACCTCGCGGGCCTGAGCGTCTCGTCGGTCTCGGTCGACGGCGTGCGCACGCCCAAGGTGCGCCAGGTGCGCAACAAGGTCGTCATTGATCCGCGCGAACCCATCGCCCCCGGCGCGACCTTCGAGGTGCGCATCGCCTATGCGGGCGCCCCGAAGCCCCGTCGCAGCCGCTGGGGACTCGTCGGCTGGGAAGAGTTGCAGGACGGCGTGATCGTCGCGTCGCAGCCATCCGGGGCGTCGTCGTGGTACCCGTGCAACGACCTGCCGAGCGACAAGGCGAGCTACCGCATCCAGGTCACGTGCGAACGCGACTATGCGGTCGTCTGCAACGGCGTGCTCGAGGCAAGCTCGACGACGGGCGGCCGCACGCGCTGGGTATACGAGCAATCCGAGCCGACGTCCTCCTATCTGACGGCTGTGCACATCGGGCGCTACCGCCGCGAACGCATGACCGTCAGCCCGACCTCGTCGCCCGTGACCATCCACGCCGCCTTCCCGCCGGCACTCGGCGCGCGCGTGAAACACGACTTCCGTGACCTTCCCGCGATGGTGGATGTCTTCAGCCAGCGTTTCGGCCCCTACCCGTTCCCCGAGTACACCGTGATCGTGACCGAGGACGAGCTCGAGATCCCGCTCGAAGCCCAGGGCCTCGCGTCATTCGGCTCCAACCATGCCGACGGGCATGGCGGCTCCGAGCGGCTGATCGCCCACGAGCTGGCCCACCAGTGGTTCGGCAACTCGGTGGGCCTGCGGTCGTGGCGGCACATCTGGCTGAACGAGGGCTTTGCCTGCTATGCCGAGTGGATCTGGGCCGAAGCGTCGGGCGGGCCCACCGCGGATGCCTCGGCGCGCTCGCACCACGGGCGACTGTCGGCCTCCCCTCAAGACCTCGTCCTCGGCGACCCCGGCGCGGACGACCTCTTCGACGACCGGGTCTATAAGAGAGGCGCGCTCCTGTTGCACGCCCTGCGCCTGATGCTCGGCGATGACGGTTTCTTCGCGCTCGTCACGGCCTGGACGACGCGCTTCCGGCACGCGACCGCCGAGACCTCGGACTTCACGCAGCTGGCGCGCGAGGCCGCCGGGCGACCCCTGGATGACTTCTTCCGCGAGTGGCTCGAACAGCCCGAGTTGCCGCGGCTCCCGGCACCCCGCGGCTAACGCAGCTGACGCCGCAGACACTGTTGACACTGTTGACACTGTCGATGCTGTCGATGCTGTCGATGCTGTCGATGCTGTCGACGCCGCAAGAGTCGCAGAAGCCGCTCCGGTGACGCTAGGCGAACCGCGCCACAGCCCCGACCCTGTCAGGGCCGACAGCGAGATCGCTGCCGTGATAGACGGTGTCGACATCGTCCCGCACGATCGCGCGCCAGCGTGACAGGCCGGTAACCGGTACAGCGCCGCCGTGGTTGTGGTCGTCGTAGTCGTGGTTGTGGTCGTCGTAGTCGTGGTCGTCGTGGTCGTGGTCGTCGTCCATGAAGGACACCTCGCGCGGATCAACACGCAGGCCGCGCCCATCGGCCTTGAGAACGGCCTCGACTCTCGTCCACCGCTGCAGCACATCGCGTTCGGCGCCCGCGTCGATTCCGAGCACGGACGCCACGTGCCGCACGCGTTGAGCCACATCATCCGAGCCCACGCCGCGGCGCGCCGAGAACAACACGTCGACGTCGACGCCGAGTCGCGCATCATCTGATACGGCCACCACGATTGCCTCTTCCGAGGCCGACAGCGACACGGACGGCGCTGCAGACCGCGGCGACCGCAACGATCGCGACGACCGCCGGGACGTTCGTTCCGTGCCGGCCAGTGTCAGCGGCCCGTGTGGTCCACCGCACGTGGGGCAGCGAGCATCCAGCACCAGGTCTGCGTGAGGCGCCCCCGAGCCGATGACCGTCGCCCCCAGGTCGAGCCCGCTCGTCTCCAGGAATTCGGCAACGACATCCTGAACCGCCGCCCGCGAGCGTGCGAAACGCCTACGCTCGTGCTCATTGCCGAGCGCATTCCATCGCTCGCGCTGCGTCGCACCGAGCAGAACGCGCCCTCTGACAGGCTCGGCGAACACGTCGAATGAAGTAGGGCGGGCGGGACTCGAACCCGCGCATAGTCGTGTTATGAGCACGATGCCTTAACCAGCTTGGCTACCGCCCCAGGCTTGCAGCGCCGCATTCATCCTAGCGACAAGCGTCGCCGCTAGCGCTCGGACGGAGCGGACGCGGCGACCTCGGGCTCGTCGCTGTCATCGGCGGCGTAGGTGGTGGTGACGGCCTCACCGCGGTACAGGCTCTCGAACGTCGACAACGTGCGCTGGATGTCGTGTGCCTCGATCAAACGCAGCGACTCACGCTTCATGGCCACCAGCTGCTCCTCCGGCATCGTGAAGATGTCGGTGAGGCGCGCGGCCAGCTCGTCGGCGTCGCCGGGCTCGAACAGGTAGCCGTTCTCGCCGTCGTGCACGAGGTGCGGCAGCGCCATGGCGTTGGCGGCGACCACGGGAAGCCCGGATGCCATCGCCTCCATGGTGACGATCGACTGCAGTTCGGCGATGGAGGGCATGGCGAGCACGGTCGAGCGCGTGTAGGCCGCCCGCAGTTCGTGGTCGTCGACGTAGCCGGTGAAGGTGACGCGGTCGCCGAGCCCGAGCTGCTGAACGAGGTTCTCGAGGTTCTTGCGCTGATCGCCACCGCCGACGATCTCGAGCGTGGCGTCGAGCGCGGGGTCGAGCTTCGAGACGGCCTTGATCAGGACGTCGATCTGCTTCTCGCCCGTCACGCGACCGACGAAGACGATGCGGTTGGCGGTGCGGGGCGTGAAGTCCGGCGTGTACATGTGCGCGTCGATACCGCACGAGATGGCGCGCACGCCCGTCAGACCCGTGTACTTCTCGAGGAAGTCGGCGGCCTTCTGGGTGGGGGTCGTGACCGCTTCGGCGCGGCTCAGCGTCTTTTTGGCCGTTTTCCACGCCCACGAGATGAGGCGGTTCTGCAGGCGCTTCGGGATGAGCGTGAACTCGAGCATGTTCTCGGGCATGAGGTGGTTGGTGGCGACGATGCGGATGCCGCGCTTCTCGGCCTCGTAGGACAGCCCGAAACCGGTGACGAGGTGCGACTGCGAGTGCACGACATCCGGTTTGACCTCGTCGAGGATGCGGGCGCTGTGACGCTTGATGTCCCAGGGCAACGCGAAGCGCAGCCAGTCGTGCGGGTACCAGCGCCAGCTGCGCAGGCGGTGGGCCGTCATGAGTTCGCCCTCGTGGCGTTCGGTCCAGGTGCCGTGACGGCGCGAGGCGGCGGGGGCAACGATGTGCACCTCGTGGCCGCGGGCGACCATTCCGGCGGCGAGACGCTCGGCGAAGCGGGCGGCACCATTGACATCGGGGGCGAAGGTATCGGCTCCGATCAGAATGCGCAGAGGGCGCTTCTGCTCGTGGCCGGTGGCCGGGGCGGACGCGCTCGGATCGACGGGATCAGACAAGGCGGGTGGTTCCTTCGCTCGTGGTCGGCAGGGCTTCGGCCGGGGCCGGAGTGGTGCTTCTCGCGGATGTGCACCGTCAGTCTAACCAACGGCTCGGCGCGCGCCCGGGAGCGCCGCGCTTACTTCGTGATGCCCGGGTGATGCCGGGCCAACTGGAAGACGCCCCAGACGGCGATGGCGCCCGCGATGACGAAACCGATGGCCGCCCAGAGGGGTGCCTGCGAGGCCTCTCCCAGCACGATGATGCCGATTCCGACGGCGACCATCGGGTCGATGACGGTGAGACCCGCGACCACCAGGTCGGGCGGGCCGGACGAGTAGGCGTTCTGCACGAAGTAGGCGCCGAGGGCCGTCGCGACCAGCAGGCCGATCACGCACAGCACCGTGAGCCACTCGAAGTTGCCGTTCTGGATGCGGTTGATGATGACCTTGGCGAGGGTGGCCACGAAGCCGTAGATGATGCCGGCGCAGAGGATGTAGTAGATCGCCTTGAAGCGTTTGCGCAGGGTTCCGAACGACACGCCCGCCGCGATGAGCACCACGAGCAGAATCCACAGGATGGTGATGAGCTCGCTGTCGGTGATGGGCTTCTCGACCGCGAAGCTCGCGGCCAGGGCCACGAAAAGGCCGACGCCCGCCACGCACGCGATGACCGCCTGCACGGATTTACGGTTGAGACGCACCTTCGAGATGCGGGCGTTGAGGATGGTGGTGATGACGAGCGCCACGGCACCGAGCGGTTGCACCACGATGAGCGGGGCGAAGTTCAGCGCCGTCAGCTGCAGCACGATGGCGAGGCCCAGCATGACGGTGCCGAGCACCCACGAGGGCCGCCTGATGAGCGCGCCGAGCTGAGCGCCCGAGAGACCGGAGTTGGCGTCGTTCGACCGCGCCTCGACCTTGGCCACGCCGCGGTGCTGGTACTGCGCACCGAACGACAGGAACACGGCACCGATGAGCGCGAGCGGGATGCCGATGAGCGCCCGCGGGTCTGGCACCAACGAGGCGGTGAGGTCGGCGATGTCAGCCATGTCGTCGATCAGTGGAATCACGTAACGACTGTACCCGTAGGTCGGCCCGGATAGGCTCAATGAATGACCATCCTCCCCATTCGAATCACCGGAGATCCGGTGTTGCACTCCCCCGCCAGCCCCGTGACCGAATTCGACGACACGCTGCGCACGCTGGTCTTCGACATGTTCGAGACGATGGATGCGGCGCCTGGCGTCGGACTCGCGGCGCCCCAGGTGGGCGTCGGCCTGCGCCTCTTCGTCTACAGCTACGACACCGACGAGGGCCAGCCGTGGCGCGGTGTGGCCATCAATCCCGAGCTGTGGATCACCCCTCTCCCCGCCGGTGCCCCCGAAGACGAACTCGACTCGGAGGGGTGCCTGTCGGTGCCGGGCGAGCGTTTTCCGCTCGTGCGCTCGGAACGCGCCATCCTGCGTGCCGTCGACCTCGACCAGAAGCCGTTCGAGCTCGAGGTAGACGGGTGGCGGGCACGCATTTTGCAGCACGAATTCGATCACCTCGACGGCGTGTTGTATTCCGACCGCCTCGTGGCGCCCTTCTATAAGACCGTGCAGAAGGCCATCAAGAAGGCCGGCTGGGGCGTCGACGGCATCAGCTGGATGCCGGGAGTGGACGACCTCGACGCGTGAGGGATGCCGGCGCGCCGGTCGTGCGCGCCGGCCCTGGCCCTGGATTGCCTGAGCTTCACGCCCGGGCCACGGGTTTTCGGGCACAAAAAAGGCCGCGGGGGTGGAGCCCACGCGGCCTTTCGCTCCCCGAGTTGGACTCGAACCAACAACCTATCGGTTAACAGCCGATTGCTCTGCCAATTGAGCTATCGAGGAAGACGATCTGGTGCATTTCTGCATCAGCGCGTAGCAACTCTACCAAAGGATTTGATTCCGCAAAATCGAGGGGCGGAGTGGCGGTTATTCGGGCGTGTCGGCGGCTGCGGCATCCGACTGTTCGATGCTGTTCAGACGAGCCAGGAACGGGTGCCGACCCTCGGCGAGCAGGTCGTCGACGTCGCCGACGCCCACGATGCGTCCGCGGTCGAGAGCGAGGACACGTGTCGAGACTTTTCGGTGCAGGGTCAGGTCATTCGAGACGACGACGGCGGCGAAGTCGCGCCCGGTGCGGAGTGTTTCGAGCAGGCTCACGATGGCGGGCCGCACGGTGACGTCGATACCGGCCGTGGGCTCGTCGGCGATGAGAAGCTGGGGGCCGAGGATCAGTGACCGCGCAATGGCCACTCGCTGCCGCTGGCCGCCCGAGAGCTCGAAGGGGAACTTCTCGAGCACGGCGAGCGGCAGTTGGACGGCTTCGAGCATGGCGGCCACCCGCGTGCCGAGGGCTTTGCGGTTGTAGCGGCGGTCTCGGGACAGCACGGGTTCGGCGATGATTTCGGCCGCCGTGTAGTCGGGTGTCAGCGTGTCGCTCGCGTCTTGGGCGAGGTAGGCGACCGCGAACTGCACCTGGTTGCGGGCGCGGCGACGGATACCGCGCAGCTGCTCGCCCAGCACGGAGACCCCGCCGCCCGTGATGTCGGGGGTTCCGGAGCCGGCCTGGGCCGAGAGCACGCGCGCGAGCGTGGATTTGCCCGACCCGGATTCGCCGACGATGCCGACGATCTCGCCCATTCCCACGCGGAAGCTCACGCCGTTGACGGCGCTATACGGGAGCGAACCATGGTGTCCCGGGTATTCGGCGGTCAGATCGTCGACGACGATGGCGGACGAAGGCGGGGCGGACCGGTCGGTGCTCGTCATGCGTCCATCCTGCCCCATGGTGGGTGGCCGAAACGTCAGGACGTCTCTTTGAGCGCGCGGCGCTCGGCCTCGAGATCGAGCAGCTGGCGCTGCACGGCGCGGTAGGCCTCGCGGTCGGTCGGGTCGGTGCGCTGCAGTTTTCCGAGCATCTCGTGCGACTGGCGCAGCAGGTCGCGCTCGACGAGAGCGGCCGCGATCTCGCGCACATACGCGCTGAGGTCGCGCTCGGAGCGCTCGGGCACGGGGGCCACGGCGAGTTGCTGGATGAGCGAGGCGAGCGGCACGGGGACGGCGTCGATGACGCGCGGGAACCAGGCCTCGGTGCCGAAGCTGTCGAGCGTCGTGGCGATCGCATCGCGGATGACCGCGAGCGACGGGTTCACGAAACCGGTGTGCACGGCGCGCGCCACGAGTTCGTGACCGGCCAGCTCGGGGAACTGCAGGATCGCCATGAGCGCGTCGCGTTCGAGGCGCGTGGCCTGATCGGGCGGCAGGTCGGCGAGCGACAGCGGGCGTTCCTCGCGCAACGAGGTCACCGCTCCCCCGTCACGGGCGTCGAGGATGCCGGGGCCACCGTCATCCGGACCGTTCGGCGCCCAGCCGCCCCCGTCGTCGTACTCGTCGTCGGGCTCGGGCGGGTATTCGTCGGGTGCGACGGCGTTCTGCGCCGGTGCCGACTCGGCGCGCGTGGGCGCCGGCGACGCGGGCATGCTCGGGGCGGCCGGCACATAGGCCGCCGTACCGCTCGGCGTCATGCCGAGCGTGATGACGCCGCCCGGGTTGCTCGTGATGGCCCGGCCCGCTGCGGGACGCGATGCCCCACGGGACCCGGCTCCGCTCGAGCCGCTGCCGCCGCGCGAGGAACCCCGCACGGCCGTCTGCACCTCGTCGAGCTCAAGCCCCAACTGCCGGGCGAGAACGCGCTCATAGCCCGGTCGAATCGACGCGTCGCGGATGTCGGCCACGATGGGCGCCGACGCGCGCAGGGCACTCACGCGGCCCTCGACGGTCTCGAGGTCGTACTGCGACAGCACCTGCCGGATCACGAACTCGAACATGGGCTCTTTGGCGTCGACCATGCGCTGCACGGCCGCATCGCCCTGGGCCAGGCGCAAATCGCACGGGTCGAGCCCGTCGGGCGCCACGGCAACGTAGGTCTGTGCGGCGAAGCGGCGCTCCTCGGTGAACGCCCGCATGGCGGCCTTCTGCCCGGCCGCGTCGGGATCGAACGTGAAGATCACTTCACCGGTGGCGCTGTCGTCTCCGAGCACGCGGCGCAGCACCTTGATGTGGTCGACGCCGAACGACGTGCCACAGGTGGCCACGGCTGTCGTGACGCCCGCGAGGTGGCAGGCCATGACATCCGTATAGCCCTCGACCACGACGACGCGTTTCGAGCGCGAGACGTCGCGCTTGGCGAGATCGAGCCCGTAGAGCACCTGGGCCTTGTGATAGACCGCGGTCTCGGGCGTGTTGAGGTATTTGGGGCCCTTGTCGTCGTCGAGCAGCTTGCGCGCTCCGAACCCGATGGTCTGCCCGGTGACGTCGCGGATGGGCCAGACGAGGCGCCCGCGGAAGCGGTCGTAGACGCCGCGGTCACCCGAGGAGACGAGGCCCGCGGCACTCAGCTCCTCGGTGGTGAACCCGCGCGATTTCAGGGCATTGGTGAGGGCATCCCAGCTTTTGGGGGCGAAGCCGACTCCGAAACGCGTGGCCGCCGCCTGATCGAAACCGCGCTCACCGAGGAACCGGCGGCCCACATCGGCCCCGGGCGTCATGAGCTGATCGCGGAAGAACTCTTCGGCCGCGAGGTTGGCGGCCAGCAACCGCGAGCGGGCACCGTGCTCGCTGCGCGCCTGCCCGCCATCTTCGAACGTGAGCTGGAAGCCGACCCGGCCGGCCAGGCGCTCGACCGCGTCGGTGAAGGTGACGTGGTCCATCTTCTGCAGGAACGAGATGACGTCGCCCGATTCACCGCAGCCGAAGCAGTGGTAGAAACCGACCTGGGGGCGCACATGGAAGCTGGGGCTGCGCTCGTCGTGGAAGGGGCACAGGCCCTTCATCGAGCCGACGCCGGCCGATTTCAGCGAGACGTATTCGCCGACGACATCGGCGATGTTGGTGCGCGCCTTGACCTCGTCGATGTCGCTTTGACGAATGAGTCCGGCCATGTGTTCATCCTACGTGGCACGGCCGACATCCGGGCCCGTGCGGCAGCCGCCCGGAGGACGCTCGTCGACCCGCGTCCGCGACGCGACGACGCGCTCATCGGTGCGGGCTGGTGAACGCTATTCGGCCAGCGCGCCCGGGCGTTCGTGCCAACTGAGCGCCGACTGGTCGGTGAGGCTCGCGACCTGGTCGACGACGACGCGTTTGCGCGCGGTATCGGAGTCGGCGCGCCACCAATCGTCGGCGAAACCGACGTCGAGCGAGCGCTCACCCTCGGCGTAGAGCCGGTCGGCGAGCGTGGTCAAGACGTCGCGCTGCTGGCGGTAGATCGGCTGCCGCGCGTCGCTCGACATGACGAACGCCGCGACGACACCCTTCAGCACGGCGATCTCGGCCATGATGGCGTTCGGCACGACCACGTCGGCGTTGAAGCGGATGAGCGCGTCGCTCGCGGCCGCCTCGCGCGTGGCTGCCGTGGCCTGCCCCGCGAACCGGCCGATCATCTGGCTGGTGAAGTTCTTGAGCTTGGCCAGGTCGCGGCGCGACGCATCCCAGCTGCTCACCCACAGATCGGATGCTGCGAGCCGCTCGAACGCCGACGCCAGGTCGTCGAGGCTGAACTCGTCACCCGCCCAGGCCTGCACGGCCTTGATGAGCGAGTCGTGCCCGGCCCGCGCGCTCAGGAAGGCGGGGTCGATGTACTCGTTCACGATGGCGTCTTCGAAATCGTGCACCGAGTAGGCGATGTCGTCGCTCAGATCCATGACCTGTGCCTCGATGCAGCGCTGTCGGGCGACGGGGGCGCCCGAGCGCAACCACTCGAAGGCGGGGGTGTCGTCGTCGAAGAAACCGTACTTGGCGCGTCCGCCCGGGTCGGGCACGCTGGCGGCGGCCGGCCACGGATATTTGCAGCTCGCGTCGAGGCTCGCGCGCGTGAGGTTGAGGCCGTAGCTCTGGCCGTCGGGGCCATAGACCTTGGGTTCGAGGCGCGTGAGCAGACGCAGCGTCTGCGCGTTGCCCTCGAAGCCGCCGATGTCAGCCGCCCACTCGTTGAGGGCGCGTTCGCCGTTGTGGCCGAAGGGCGGGTGGCCGAGGTCGTGCGCGAGGCAGGCCGTGTCGACCACGTCGGGGTCGAGGCCGAGGCTGTTCGCCAGCTCGCGACCCACCTGGGCGACCTCGAGCGAGTGCGTGAGGCGGTTGCGGGCGAAGTCGAGGCCCGCCGTGGGGCTCAGGACCTGCGTCTTGGCGGCCAGTCGACGCAGCGCGCTGGAGTGCAGCAGACGCGCGCGGTCGCGGGCGAAGTCGCTGCGGCGCGACGAGTGGTGCTCGGGCAGCCAGCGTTCTTCGTCGTGCGGGGTGTAGCCGCCGCGCTGTTCGGCGCGCGCGACACCCTGGGGCTCAGCCACCACTGGTGCTCAATTCGGCCTCGTTCAGGTCGCTCTGCTCACGGCTGGCGAGCGTGCGGCTCTCGAGCCAGCCCTCGGGCAGCGCCGGGCGCTTGGGCGTGCCCGCACGGCCGCGCTGACCCTCGGCCGCTTCGCCGGGGTAGGGCAGGTCGCCGTCGAGCGTTCCGAGCAGGTCGTCCATCTGCCGCAGGGACTCGACCGTGGCGAGGCGCGCGCGCAGGTCGCCGCCCACCGGGTAGCCCTTGAAGTACCAGGCGACATGCTTGCGGATGTCGCGGCACCCCCGCTCTTCGCTGTCGAAGAACTCGGCCAGCAACACCGCGTGGCGTCGGAACGTGGCCGCCACCTCGCCGAGGCTCGGCTGGTGCGTGGTGTTCTCGCCGCGGAAGGCTGCGGCCAGGTCGCTGAAGATCCACGGGCGACCGAGGCATCCGCGGCCCACGACCACACCGTCGCAGCCCGTCTCTTCGACCATGCGCACGGCGTCGGCACCCGACCAGATGTCGCCGTTGCCGAGAACGGGAACGTCGGTGATGGTCTCTTTCAGGGTGCGGATCGCGCTCCAATCGGCGTGACCCGAATAGAACTCGGATGCCGTGCGCGCGTGCAGCGCGATGCTCGCCACGCCGGCCCCCTGGGCGGCTTTCGCGGCCTCGAGGTAGGTCAGGTGGTCGGGGTCGATGCCCTTGCGCATCTTGATCGTGAGCGGCACCGAACCGGCCGCCTTCACGGCGCCCTCGACGATGTCGCGGAACAGGTCTTGCTTCCACGGGAGCGCCGCGCCACCGCCCTTGCGGGTGACCTTGGGCACAGGGCATCCGAAGTTGAGGTCGATGTGGTCGGCGCGGTCTTCGGCGACCAGGATCGTGACGGCCTCGGAGACGGTCTTCGGGTCGACGCCATAAAGCTGGATGCTGCGGGGCGTCTCGGACTCGTGGTGCTGGATGAGGCGCATGGTCTCGGGCGTGCGCTCGACGAGGGCGCGCGACGTGATCATCTCGCTGACGTAGAGACCCGCGCCGAATTCGCGGCACAGACGGCGGAAGGCCGTGTTGGTGATGCCGGCCATGGGCGCCAGCACGACCGGCGCCTCGAGCGAGAGGTTGCCGATGGTGAGGGCCGGGGCGGCGCTCTGGGGGTGGCTTATCGTGGATACGGCAGACATAACTTCTCAATTCTCCCAGATCGGGGCGCAGGGCATGGACGACGGGTCGAACTTCGGCGATATCGAGGGAACGGATCGCGTGCGGGCGCACGCCGCGCAGCTGGGGCTGGACGTGGATATTGTCGAACGGCCCGAAGCGTCGAGCCTCGACGAGGCCGCGTCACTGCTCGGCATCGCACCCGGCGAGCTCGTGAAGACGCTCGTCGTGAAGCGCCACGACGGTTCGTTCCTCTTCGCCCTGGTGCCCGGCGGCCGCAAGATCTCGTGGGCGAAGCTGCGCGCCGTGGTGGGCGTGAACAAGCTGTCGCTGCCCGACAAGGAGCTGGCGCTCGAGGCAACGGGATACGAACGCGGCACCATCACGCCGCTCGGCAGCCGCACGGCGCTTCCCGTATATGCCGACAGCACGATCGGCCCGGGGCGCATCGCGCTCGGCGCCGGCGCACACGGCCACAGCCTCTTCGCCGACTCCGCGGCGTTCCTCGCGGCACTCGGCGCCCAGGTGGGCGACATCACCGATCCCGAATAACCGACGGTCACGCGCCGGCGCGCGACGCGCAAACCGGTAAGCGGCTAACGGCGAACGGCTAACGGCGAACGGCGAACGGCGAACGGCGAACGACTAGTTATCCGCCGATCCGCTGGACGTGCCGGGCATGACACACGAGTCACCCTCGCAAAAGCCGACATCCGTGGCACCCAGCACCGTCAGGGGCGCCCGGGTCCCACCGACGACAGTCGGCGTTCCGGGTGTGAGCGGAACCCGTGCGGCGGTCACGACGGGCTGATCGACGGTCGACGGCTGCGACGCCGCGCCCGCTGCATCCATGGTCATGCTCCGGCCTTGTCGTCGGTTGCGGCACCCTCGGCACCTTCGGCACCCTCAGCATTCTCCGCCGCGAGTTCGGCGGCCGCAGCCATCCGCACCTGCAGCACCTGCTCGAGCACATCGGCGAACGTGTCGGCCTCCTGCGCCCCCGAGATGCCGTAGGCGCCGTCGAGCACGAAGAAGGGCACGCCCTGGATGCCGTACTGGCCGGCGATGGCCTGGTCTTCGCGCACGCGCGGAGTCATCTCGCCCGAACGCAGCGTGGCCTCGGTCGCGACGGGGTCGAGCCCCACCTCGGCGCCGTAGGCCACGAGATCCTCGATGCGTCCGACGTGCCCGCCCTCGACGAAGTAGGCCTTGAAGAGGCGCTCCATGAGTTCGAGCTGCACGCCGTGGTCCTTCGCGATGTGCAGCAGCTCGTGCGCCTTGACCGTGTTGGTGTGGTGCAGCTTGCCGAAGTCGTAGTCGAGCCCGACGGATGCCGCGATCTCGGTCACGCGGGCCAGCATCTCCTGCACCTGCTCGCGCGGCATGCCCTTGTGGCGGGACAGGAAGTCGAGCTCGTCGCCCTCGAAGTCGACCGGTGTGTCGGGCGCCAGCTCGAAGGAGTGGTACTCGATGGCCACCGCGCGATCGTCACCGGCGGCCAGGTACTTCTGCATGCCGGCCTCGAACTTGCGCTTGCCGATGTAGCACCAGGGGCACGCGATGTCGGACCAGATGTCCACCGAGATCGTGCCGACGGCTTGCGCCACCGAGTGGACGGCGTCGGTCGTGGTGGTCTCGGGCTGCGATGTCGTTTCAGTCACGACAGGTGTCAACGGCCGGGGGCTCGCTCGCATTCCCGAGAACTGCGTCACGCCTGTGGGGTGTCGACCGCTCCCCCGAAACGACGGTCGCGCCCGATGTAGAGTCCGATCGCCTCCCAGAGGTCGGTGCGGCTGAAGTCGGGCCACAGCCGGTCGAGGAACACCATCTCGGCGTAGGCGCTCTGCCACAGCAGGAAGTTGCTCGTGCGCTGCTCGCCCGACGACCGTACGAAGAGGTCGACATCGGGCATCTCGGGCGTATAGAGCGCCTTCTGGATGGTCTTCTCGCTGATGCCCGAGGGTTTCAGGCGCCCGGCTTGCACGTCGGCGGCGATCTTGGCCACGGCATCCGCGATCTCGGTGCGGCCGCCGTAGTTGACGCACATGGTGAGCGTGAGCACATCGTTGCCCGCCGTCAGCTGCTCGGCGTATTGCAGCTCATTGATGACGGATGCCCACAGCTTCGGTTTGCGGCCCGCCCAACGCACGCGCACGCCCCACTCGTTGAGCTGGTCTCGGCGCCGGTGCAGCACGTCGCGGTTGAAGCCCATGAGGAAGCGCACCTCGTCGGGCGACCGCCGCCAGTTCTCGGTGGAGAAGGCGTAGACCGACAGGTGCTTCACGCCGGCCTGGATGGCGCCCGCGACGACGTCGAGCAGCGCGGCCTCGCCGGCCTTGTGCCCCTCGACGCGCGAGAGGCCACGCTTGTTGGCCCAGCGCCCGTTGCCGTCCATGACGATGGCCACATGCTCGGGCACGCCCTTCTTCGGGAACTCGGGCGGGTAAACGCCGGTCCAGTCGAGCGCGCGGTATTCGACGGCGTCTCTGTGCGTGTAGGGCTTCGGGCTCAACGCCGGCCCTCCTCTCGGGATACGTGCGAGAGCGACTTGAGGCCGCGCTCGAGGTGCCACTGCGTGTAGGCGGCCACGACGCCGCTCGCGCGGGAGGTGGCGGACGGGGAACTGGCCTCGACGACATCCCAGCTGCCCGTCAGGAGGGCCGCGAGGTGGTCGATGGTTTCGGCGTCGAGTCGCGGGGCACCGGGCGGGGCACAGTTGTCGCACACGACACCGCCCAGCTGCACGACCGCGTGGGTGTGGGGACCCTCGGCCTGGCAGCGCGCGCAGTCATAGAAGCTCGGGGCCCACCCGGCCAGCGACAGCGCGCGCAGAAGATAGGAGTCGAGGGTCTGGTTGGGCACGTGTTCGCGGCGCGACAACGAGCGCAGCGCGCCGACGAGCAGCAGGTATTGCTGCAGCGACGCCTCGGATTCGGTCAGCCGGTCCGCGGTCTCGACCATGGCGTTGGCCGATGTGTAGGCGTCGTAATCGCCCACGATCTGGGCGCCATAGGAGCCGAGCGATTCGGCCTGCGTGACGATGTCGAGGCTGCGCCCCTCATAGAACTGGATGTCGGCCACCATGAACGGCTCGAGCCGGGCCCCGAACTTGGATGCCGTGCGCCTGACGCCCTTGGCCACCGCCCGCACCTTGCCGTGCTGGCGCGTGAGCAGCGTGAGGATGCGATCGGCTTCGCCCAGTTTGTGGGTGCGAAGCACCACGGCTTCGTCACGGTACAGGGGCATGTCCTCATTATCTCTCCTCCCCCTGACAGTGGCCGGTTACGCGCGCCGCCTCGGGCCGTGGTAGATGTAGGTGGTGACCCCCCTCTTCGTGATTCCGCTCTGGGCCGACCTGCTCGCCGTGGGCGTCGGTGCCGTGCAGGGGGCCATGTTCGCGTCGCGTTTTCGCGAGAGCCGGCTCGACATCCTGGGCGTGGCCATCATGGGCATCGTCACGGGGCTCGGCGGCGGTATCGTGCGCGACCTGCTGCTCAACCAGGTGCCCGCGGCCCTGCGCAGCGATTGGTATCTGCTGACCGCCGTCGGCGCGGCCCTGCTCGGCATGCTGTTGCTCGCGATCTTCACGCGCCTGAACCGGCTCATCATCGGCCTGGATGCTCTCACCATCGGTCTCTTCGGCGCGATCGGCACGACCAAGGCGCTGGCCGTCGGCATCCCGCCCGTTCCCGCCGTCTTCGTCGGCATGTTGTCGGCCGTGGGCGGGTCGGTGCTGCGCGACGTGATGCTCAACATCCCGATCGCCCTGATGCATGTGGGGTCGCTCTATGCCGTCGCGGCGCTGGCGGGATGCGCGGCCCTCGGTGTGCTTTTCGTCCTCGACGTGCCCATCGAGGTCGGCGCCATCGTGTGCGTGATCGTGACGACCCTGTTGCGCATTCTCGCGGTGCGCTTCGGCTGGAGCCTGCCCGAGCAACGGGCGCTCAGCAGTTGGCCACGCTGGCGGCGCGGGCGCGGCTGACACCCCTCGCCCTGACCGTCCTGCCGAGCGCTCGGCCGACCCCGTTGCGGAGTTCGGCTATCCCTGTGCCGCTCGCGGCACACGAAAGCGGGGCCGGCCCTCTCGGACCGACCCCGCCTCTCGTTCGTCTGGACTAGGCGCTCTGCAGCTCGGGCTCGCGCACCTCGGCGCGGATCGCGCGGTTGGCGGCCGAGACCACGGCCTTGAGCGATGCCGTCGAGATGTCGCCGTCGATGCCGATGCCCCACAGGCGCGTGCCGTTCACGTCGAGCTCGACGTAGGCCGCGGCCTTGGCGTCGCCCGAGGCGCTCATGGTGTGCTCGACATAGTCGTAGAGCGAGATCTCGATGCCGCGACCGCGCATGATCTCGATGAACGCGGCGATCGGGCCGTTGCCGGATGCCTGAGCGCGCGACACCTCGTCACCGTCACGCAGATCGACCACGAGTTCGACCTCGCCCTGGAAGTCGCTCGCCGTGCGCGTGGAGGTGAGCTCGAAGCGACCCCACTTGGCGTCGTCGTCGGCCGCGGGTAGGTACTCGTCCTGGAAGATGTTCCAGATCGCGTCGCTTGTGACCTCGCCGCCCTCGGCGTCGGTCTTGCGCTGCACGACGCCCGAGAATTCGATCTGCAGCTTGCGCGGCAGGTCGAGCGCGTGGTCGGTCTTCAGCAAGTAGGCGACGCCGCCCTTGCCCGATTGCGAGTTGACGCGGATGACCGCCTCATAGCTGCGGCCCAGGTCTTTCGGGTCGACCGGCAGGTAGGGCACGGCCCACTCCAGCTCGTCGACCGTCTTACCCGTACGCTCGGCCTCGGCGGCCATAGCCTCGAAGCCCTTCTTGATGGCATCCTGGTGCGAACCCGAGAAGGCCGTGAAGACGAGGTCTCCGGCCCAGGGGCTGCGCTCGGGGACGGGCAGCTGGTTGCAGTACTCGGCCGTGCGCTTGACGCCGTCGACGTCGCTGAAGTCGATCTGCGGGTCGATGCCCTGCGTGAACAGGTTGATGCCGAGCGCCACCAGGTCGACGTTGCCCGTGCGCTCACCGTTGCCGAAGAGGCATCCCTCGATGCGGTCGGCGCCGGCCAGGTAGCCCAGCTCGGCGGCGGCGATGGCCGTGCCGCGGTCGTTGTGCGGGTGCAGCGAGATGATGACGTTCTCGCGGTTGTCGAGGTGGCGACCCATCCACTCGATCGAGTCGGCGTAGACGTTGGGCGAGGCCATCTCGACCGTGGACGGCAGGTTGATGATGACCTTGCGCTCGGGCGTGGGCTCGAACACCGCCAGCACCTGGTTGCAGATGTCCGCGGCGAACTCGAGCTCGGTGCCCGTGTAGCTCTCGGGCGAGTACTCGTAGAAGACGGCCGTCTCGGGGATGGTCTTCTCCATCTCGCGACACTTGCGCGCACCGTGCAGGGCGATGTCGATGACACCCTGCTTGTCGGTGCGGAAGACGACCTCGCGCTGCAGGATGCTGGTCGAGTTGTAGAGGTGCACGATGGCCTGCTTGGCGCCCTTGATCGACTCGTACGTGCGCTCGATCAGGTGGTCGCGCGCCTGCGTCAACACCTGGATGGTGACATCTTCGGGGATGGCGTCCTCTTCGATCAGGCTGCGCACGAAGTCGAAGTCGGTCTGGCTCGCGCTCGGAAAGCCGACCTCGATCTCTTTGTAGCCCATGCCGACCAACAGGTCGAACATAATGCGCTTGCGCTCGGGGCTCATCGGGTCGATGAGCGCCTGGTTTCCATCGCGCAGGTCGACGGCGCACCAGCGGGGCGCCTCGGTGATGCGCTTCGACGGCCACGTGCGATCGGGCAGGTCCACCCGGATCTGTTCGTGGAACGGGCGGTATTTGTGCACCGGCATGGCCGACGGCTTCTGAGTGTTCTTCATGGTCTTACAGCTCCTCGCGAATCGAATTCAGCCGATGACGAACTCCGCGACGAGGGAGGCCTGGAATTAGGACTCGTCGCGGCAGCTAAGGAGGAGCGCACCGAACAACACCCGCTCAGGCTACACCACCGCGCGCGGCTCGCGCATGTCCCGGACGAAGCGCGCGGCATCCGCGACCGAGAGGCCCGGGATATAGGAGCGCACGAGGGCGACGCCGATGGCCGGCAGGTTCACGGCGTCGGGGTAGACCAACCAGAGCGGCACGAAGGTGGGCTGGAACTTGCGCTTGAAGTTGAGGAGCGAGCGGAAACCGTAGACGGGCTCGAGCGAGGTGCCGATGTAGTCGAGCAGGCGCGCAATGGTGGATGCCTCGGCATCCGTGTGCCCGCCACCCCCCGATTTGGCGAGCGGCGCGCCCGACAGGCTCATGAACTGGATGCCCTCGGCCTGCATGGTGGTCGCCGACTTCGCGATCAGGAACTCCATGGTGCCGTTCATGCCGTCGGCGCGGCGGCGCATGAAGTCGAGCGTGTAGCCGATGACGCCGTCGGGGCCGTAGGACGGCAACCAGCTCGTGGCCGCCTCGATCTGGCCCTCGCCATCCACCGCGAGCATGATGCGCACGGCGGGGTCGGCCAGCTCGTCGAACCCGCCGAGCGTGAACTCCATCTCGGGTAGCTCCTTGTCGGCCACCCAGGCCTCGGACATGGCCTGCACCTGAGACCGCTTCGACAACGACATCTCGGGCCACGAGGTCCACTCGGCGACGATGCCCGCCCGCTCCGCGCGGTTGATCGACGTGCGGATGTCTTGCCACTTCTTGCCCGTGGTCGACCACTGCTGTGGCAGCACAATGGCCTCTTCGGCGATCTCGAGGCGATGCCATCCGAGATCGTCGAACGCCGACACCGAACGGTCGTCGATGCCGTAGAACGCGGGGGTCCAGCCGTTGTCGCCGCAGAAACGGATGAAGCGGCGCACGACGGCCGGGTCGTCGCAATCGGGGCCGAAGGGGCCGCCCGTGGTGACGGCGACCGCACCGCGCACACGGTAGGCGACGGCTGCTCGGGACTCGGCGTCGAACCAGAAGCTGTTGCCCGGCCACGTCGACATGAACGCCAGCGTGTCGCCGCCGCCCTGTTCGAGCAGGGCCCTCGCACGCAGGCGATCGTCCGAGCCGGGAACGGCGGAGGGAGAGAGCACGAGCCGGGCCACGGCCGCCACGAGCACGACGCCGAAGATGACCGACGGGCCGTACCAGAACAGGTCGGCCCACGGTGTGGTGGGGATGAAACCGAGGCTGTCGGACACGACGAACGACGGCGGGGCGAGGCGGAGCGGCAATTCTCTGAGGATGTCGACAGCAGAGATCGCGGGCCGGAACTGCTCGCGCAGCATCCAGGTGCCGACGAAGGAGACGGCGGCCGCGGTGAGCGCCCCCGCCGCGATCGTCACGACGAACCGTTGCAGAACCGAGCGCGTCGACCGCACCGCCACGTGGCGTCGCATCACGATGAGGAAGACCGCCACCGCCAGTGGCAGCAGGGCGCACACGATGAACGACACCAGCGCGCGACGGTCGACGGCCGTGTCGAGCTCGTTCATGGTCGGGAACAGCTGCGGAAGCGAGGCCGGTGTGAGCCCGAAGTAGATCGAGATGGCGGTGCTGAGCAGCACGTTCGCGATCACGGCCAGCCACAACGCCACGCGGCGACCGAGGAAGACTCCCCAGGCGATGAACAACAGGGCAACCATCGGGAAGACCGAGATGAGCGCAACCGCCGAATGCGCGTCGAGCAGCGAATCCGCCGTCGATGAGCAGGGCGCGCTCGTCGAACCGAGTGCGCACAACACACCGTCGGCGCTCGACACGGGATCGAAGGACAGGGCCCCGTAGAGCGACAGCAAACCGTCGCCCGTGCCGATCTGTCCCGCGAGGATCGGGCCGACGCCGCCGAGCGCGACGATGGATGCGAGCAGGACACGCGTCTCGTGATGCGAGCTGCGTACGAGCCGGAACCGGGAACGGCTGCCGCCGACGAGGAACCCGACGCCGAGACCGATGGGAACGGCGAGAAGCGCGAACAGGTCGCCCGCTCCCCCGGCATAGAGGAACAGGGTGACGGCGAACAGGGTGGCGAACAGTCGGATGCGCCGACGCCACAGCGCGCCCGTGAACGCGCTCGCCGCCATGGCGGCGCACACGACACCCGTCGCGGGGGAAAGCGTGTCGACCGAGGCGGCGCTCAACGGGACGTACTCGAGCACGGTGCGCTCGGCATAGCTGATGGCGAAGCCGACGAGCGCGGCCGTGGCGCTTCCGCCGAGATAGGCGACGAGGACCCGCCAGGTGCCCATCAAACGTTCCGACTCGCCCACGACGACGAGCAGCAGGGGCACGACGGCGATCAGCGACGGCCAGCCGTCGGCCGCGAGGAACGCCGTGAAGATCCCCCACCAATGGTGTTCGACGAAGACGTCGTCCTGGCCCGTGGCGAGGATGTCCCATCCCCAGCCGTACGTCGACGAGGCGAAACCGGTCACGCTGAGCGCGGCAATCACGAGGGTGAGCGCGATGGTGGCCGGTCGGCGGCGGGCCCAGCGGCCGATAGCACTCGCGGTGCGGTCGAAGCGCGAGGCCGACTTCTTCTCGGCGGGCGCGGCCGGATGCGTCGTGGCGGTCGCGGCCGGACGCGTCGCCGCGGGGGCGCCCGGAGCGACCCGAGGTGACTTGGGAGACGAGGCCGATCGTGCGGTGTCGTCGCTCATTCTGTGTCCAATCCCAGTCGTTCCGCCAGCAGGGGGATGCCCTTGCCGAAGATGTACGTGACCGTGTTCCAGTCGTGTGCCGTGCCGGGCGACACGATCTCCGTCGTCGAGACGCCCGCGGCCTTCATGGCCGCCTCGACCGTCTGCGTCTCGGGTCCCAGCCGGGTGTCGAGCGATCCGTAGCCGACGATCGCCGCGACATCCTGATAGGGGGCGTTCCGGGCCAGGATGGCGGCCGGCTTCGCCGCGTCGTATGCCGCCTGTGAGCCGCCGAAACCATCCCGCACCGTGTTGTCGCCGATCGTCGGAGCCTGTTCGCCCGCGATATCGAACCACGTGCGATAGAGATCGGGATGCGCGGGGCCGAACTGTGTGGTGCACGTGGCGCCCTGCGAGAACCCGCCGATGCCCCAGTACCGGTGGTCGGTCGTGACCGGCAGGTTGGCCTGGATCCAGGCCGTCACGTCGTGGGTGATGTAGGTGGCCGAATTGCCGAGCGGCGAGTCGACGCACATCGGGTTCTTCTCCGGCGCACCCAGCTGGTCGGGCACGACGACGATGGGCGCGAGACCCTTGTGCGCGGCCGCGTAGGCGTCGAGCGTGTGGGCGAGGCCGCCCTTGACGAAGAGGTCGTCGGGTGCCCCCGGCTGGCCCGAGAGCATCACCATGACCGGCAACTTCGGGGGGTGTGCGGTGCGTGCGGCCGGGGGCAGGTAGACGACGGCGTTGCGGGCATCGAAATGCGACACGGTCGCGGGGATTTTGATCTCGCCCACCGAGCCGGTCGCGGGCATCTCGCCGGGAGGCGTCCAGGCGGCCGCGAAACCCGGGGTGGCGACATCCGCCGAATCGACCGGGGCCGGCCGCGGAAGGGAGAGGGCCGGCACCTCTCGCGGCGTGAAGATGTCGCCGACGGTGCGGTACTCACCGAAGTCGGCGTTGATGAACAGGGCCGAGGTCACGGCTATCGACAGGATGGCCGCTGCTGCCACCAGCTTGCGCCAGAGCCTCGTATGACGAAAACTCATGGCCGCGAAAGCACCCCCGGCCAGCAGGAGTGCGACCCACAGGCGGAACGTGGCCGTGAAGGTGTAGTCGAAGACATCCCACACATCGCCGACCAGCCAGACGATGAGGATGCCTGAGCCCGCCGCCACGACGGTCGACACGAGTGTGGGCACGATCCACCGACGCACGTGTCCGCGCACGGCCAGCACCACGAACAGGACGACCGTGACGCCGAGTGCCACGAAGAGCACCTTCGCGTGATCGATGCGAACCGCCTGTAACCACTCGATCATGGTCGTCCTTTCCGAAACCAGATCGAGTATGGCAGCACGCGGGCGCACCAGACTGGAGGCGGAATGGGAGCCGGATGGGAAGATGCCGGGGTGCTTGTGAGCTCACTCCGCGCGTTCCATCGCGAGCATGTAGCTCGAGATCTGCTCGGCGCTCGCGCCCGCCATCTCGTCGACGATCCGGCCGTCGGCGAGGAAGACGATGCGGTCGGCATAGCTCGCCGCGACCGGGTCGTGTGTGACCATGGCGATCGACTGCCCGTATTCGGCGCACGCGCGGGACAGGAGTTCGAGCACCTCGCGGCTCGTGCGGGTATCGAGTGCCCCGGTGGGTTCGTCGGCGAAGATCAGGTCGGGGCGTGAGGCCAGCGCGCGGGCGATGGCGACGCGCTGTTGCTGGCCACCGCTCATCTCGTGCGGGCGATGCGTGAGGCGGCCCGTCAGGCCGAGCGAATCGGTCAGCGCGTCGATCCAGGCACGCTCGTCGGACGTGGGGGTGTGCTTGTCGAGGTCGAAGGGCAGCATGATGTTGGCACGGGCATCCAGGGTGGGCACCAGGTTGAACGATTGGAAGACGAAGCCGATGCGGCGGCGGCGCAGCACCGTCAGTTCGGAATCGCCGAGGCGCCCGATCTCGGTATCGCCGAGCCAGACGTCACCCGAGGTGGGCTGGTCGAGGCCGGCCATGATGTGCATGAGTGTCGACTTGCCGCTTCCCGACGGGCCCATGATGGCGGTGAACTGGCCCCGCCGCACACCGATCGAGACGTCGTCGAGCGCGAGCACCGCGCCGTCCCCCTGGCCGTATCGTTTCGAAACGTTGGTCACGCGGGCGGCGAGGCCCATGTCGAGAGTGCTGAAGGTCATGCTTCAACGCTAGGGAGAGCGGACGTTCGCCGCGTCGTCCGGGCGGTCCATCGGCTGTCCGCCCTCAGGACCATTCCCGCGCGCCGCTCTAGGCGATGAGGCCGTGCTCGTAGGCGAAGATGACGAGCTGCACACGGTCGCGCAGGCCGAGCTTGGCGAGCACGCGGGAGATGTGCGTTTTCACGGTCGATTCGCTGAGGAACTCGGTCGAGGCGATCTCGGCATTCGACAGGCCGCGGGCGGCGAGCAGGAAGATGTCGCGCTCACGGGCGGTGAGCTGGCCGAACTCCGCCGGCGGCTGTGGTTTCGGAGCGTCGCCCATGAGGTGCTTCATGAGCGCCTGGGTCTCGCCCGGCGCGATGACCGCGTTGCCCGCGTGCACCGTGCGGATGGCGGCGAGGAGGAACGGCGGCTGCGTGTCTTTCAGCAGGAAACCGCTCGCACCCGAGCGCAGGGCGTGGGCTGCGCCCTCGTCGAGGTCGAAGGTCGTGAGCACGACGATCTTGGGCGCCTTCGAGCCGCTGCGGGCAGCGTCTTCGAGGGCTCGGACCGTGGCTTCGATGCCATCCATGACTGGCATACGCACGTCCATGAGAACCACGTCGGGGCGGGTCTCCGCGATGAGCGCCAAACCGGCTCGACCGTCGCCCGCCTCGCCGGCGAAGGCGAGGTCCGGCTGCGACTCGATGAGCATGCGGATGCCCGCACGAAACAGTGCCTGGTCGTCGACGAGGGCGACGCTGATGCGGCCGTCTCCGCGATCGGCGGCAGCGTCTCGAGCAGGGTCGTGGCGGTCGGGCGTATCGCCGAAGGGAGAGGCGGGCGGGGTGTGGCTCATCGGGTTCCGTTCGGAGGGGTGTGGGCGGCGGCCGGGATGAACGCCGTGACTTGGTAGACGCCGGGGGCGACCTCGCGGGCGTCGAGGCGCCCGCCCGCGAGTGTGGCGCGTTCGCGCATGCCGGGCACGCCGTGGCCCACCGAGGGCATCGAGCGCGGCGCGGTGGGCGACGTGGGCGGCGCGATGTGACCCGTGACCGTTGCCACGCTGCCGGTGCGGATGTCGTCGCGACCTGTGGGCGCTGACGGCACGGTCACAGCGTTTTGGATGTTGAGTAGGACGCCGTTCGACCGCCAATCGAAGCGGACCGAGACCGGGGTGCCGGGAGCTCCGTGGCGGAGCGCGTTGGTGAGCCCCTCCTGCGCGATGCGGTAGACGGCGATCTGGTGCCCGGTGACGACGCCGACCGGCGTTCCCACCGACTCGAGGCGCACGTCGAGGCCGGCGCTGCGCATCTGTTCGACGAGGTGCGGGATGTCGGCGATCATCGGTTGCGGCCCGTCGGTCTGCCGGTGCCGCAATTCGGCGAGGAGCACGCGCACGTCGCCGAGGGCTTCGCGGGCGGTGCTCGAGATCGTTTCGAGGGAGCGGTCGACGACGGTCGGGTCGGTCGCGCGGGCGTATCGTGCGCCATCCGCTTGGGCGATGACGACGGCGAGCGAGTGGGCGACGACGTCGTGCATGTCGCGCGCGATGCGGTTGCGCTCCTGTTCGACGATGACCTCTTGCTGCGTCTGCACGTTGAGTTGCTGGGCGACGTAGCGTTCGTAGCCGGCGGCGCGCGCTTCGCGGCCCGTGCGCGCGAGGAGGCCGAGCACCCACGACAGGGTGAGCACGAAGATGCCGGCGGCCGAGCCGACCGCGGTGGTGAAGGTGTACTGGGCCTGCTGGTCGGGGTCGAAGAGCACGCTGACGAGACCGCCGGCGCCTGGCGTGGTCGTTGTGCCGATGATCAGCAGCGAGGTGTACGCGGCCGCGATGATGCCGCCGCCGAGGGCCGAGACGAGCCCCATCCATCGCACGCGCGGGCTGCCGAGTGACGCGGTCGAGTAGAGCACCACCAGAATGGCGATGTTGCTGACTTGCGGGCTGACCATGCCGATCATCTGCACGGCGGCCGTGAGCCAGGCCAGGGCGAGGGCGAGGCCCGGGGATGCCCGGTGCAACGCCAGTGACACGGCCATGCCGAGCAGCACGACGTAGGCCAGCACGGGCTGGCCGATCAGGGCCGTGAACCCGAGCCCGAGAAGGAGGCAGAACAGCGCGATGATGCCGTCGACCCACTTCTGGGTGGTGGTCAGGGGGCGAAACATGCCTCCCACGTTACGGGGTGCCGACGCCGGGCGGGGTGCCGGCGACCGAACATGGTCCTCGCGATGGATGGATGACATGCCCTGGTGCCGTGGCGCCGCGGTGCCCGGTGCCCGGTTCGTCCCGTGCCTCGCCTGGCCTAGAAGCCGAGTCGGCCGAGCAGTTTCGGGTCGCGCTGCCACTCCTTCGCCACCTTCACGCGCAGCGAGAGGAACACGCGCGTGCCCACGAGAGGCTCGATCTGGGCGCGGGCGCGCTCGCCCACATCGCGCAGTCGTGAGCCGCGGTCGCCGATGATGATGCCCTTCTGGCTGTCGCGCTCGACGAAGATGTTGGCGTAGATGTCGGTGAGGTCGGTGCCTTCGCGCGGAACGATGTCGTCGATCGTCACGGCGAGCGAGTGGGGCAGCTCGTCGCGCACACCCTCGAGTGCGGCTTCGCGGATGAATTCGGCGACCCGGTCTTCGGTCGACTCGTCGGTGACGGCTTCCTCGGGGTAGAGCGCCTCGGATACGGGCATGAGCGAGACGAGCTCTGCGGCGAGCACGTCGAGCTGAGTGCCTTCGACCGATGAGATGGGGATGATGCTGTCCCACTCGCGCAGCTCTTGCACCGCCAGCAGCTGGGCCGCCACGTTCTTCTTCGAGGACGCGTCGACCTTCGTGATGATGGCGACCTTCTTGGCCCGCGGGAATCCGTCGAGCTGCTCGTTGATGAAGCGGTCGCCGGGTCCGAGCTTCTCGGTGGCGGGGATGCAGAAGCCGATGACGTCCACGTCGCCCAGGGTCGACTGCACGAGGTCGTTGAGGCGCTGCCCGAGCAACGTGCGCGGGCGGTGGATGCCGGGGGTGTCGACCACGATCAGCTGGCCGTCTTCGCGGTGCACGATGCCTCGGATGGCGCGGCGCGTGGTCTGGGGCTTCGACGACGTGATGGCGACCTTCTGCCCGACGAGCGCGTTCGTGAGCGTCGACTTGCCGACGTTCGGTCGGCCGACGAATGACACGAAGCCGGCGCGGTAGTCGCCCTCGACCTCGTCGCGCTGTGGCTCGCTGGTGGCGCCGCCACGCGGCTTGCGAACCTTCCTGCCGTGAGCCTCGTCGGGCGCCGCCTCGGGCTCCGTGCCGGCTGCCGCGTCGGCCTCGACGTCGGCGTCGGCGTCGGCGTCGGCGTCGGCGTCGGCGTCGGCCACGATGTCGGCAT
This sequence comes from Okibacterium fritillariae, assembly GCF_900167575.1. GTDB lineage: Bacteria > Actinomycetota > Actinomycetes > Actinomycetales > Microbacteriaceae > Okibacterium > Okibacterium fritillariae. The sequence continues at coordinate 1,521,756 of NZ_FUZP01000001.1, read as the reverse complement.
CGACGTTTGCGGCGTGACCGGACGACGTGCTGGATGCCGCGTCGTCGGGAACGACGTCGGTGGTGTTTTCGGCGGTATTTTCTGCTGCGCTGTCTGCGGTGCCGTTATCCACGGTCACTCCTTTGATTGGTCGAACGACGCTTGCACGTCGGCGAGGGCGTCGGTGCGTTCGACGATGACGGTTTTGAGGCGACCGCGTCGCCCCTCGGTGCGGTCTGCGGTGATGACGAGTCCCCCGACGGTGGCTTGCGAACCCTGCACCGGGAGTCGGTCGAGTGTCTTGGTGAGCAACCCGCCGATGGAGTCGACGTCGTCGTCGTCGAGTTCGATGTCGAAGAGTTCGCCGACCTCGTCGGCGGCGAGACGAGCGTCGACCCGGTAGCGGCCGTCGCCGAGGTCGGTGACCTCGTCGGTGTTGGCATCGTATTCGTCGGAGATGTCACCCACGAGTTCTTCGATGAGGTCTTCGAGCGTGACGAGCCCTGCGACTCCGCCGTATTCGTCGATGACCATCGCGAGGTGGTTCGATTCGGCCTGCATCTGCTGCAGCATGGCGTCGGCCTTTTTGGACTCGGGAACGAAGAGCGGCGGGCGGGCGAGTTCGCTCGCGACGCGCTCCCCCGATGTCGGTCCGCCCTCGTGCAGGGCCCGGGCCAGGTCACGCAGGTAGAGGATTCCGGTGACGTCGTCGATCTCGTCGGCCCGAACGGGGGCCCGTGAGACACCCGTGCGCAGCAGAACGCCCATGGCTTGGTCGACGGTGAGATCGTCTTCGATCGTGATCATGTCGGTGCGCGGAACCATGACCTCGCGCACGACGGTCGAGTTGAACTCGAAGATCGAGTGGATGAGTTCGCGGTCGTCTTCTTCGAGCACGTCCTGTTCGGCCGCCTCGTCGACCATGCTGAGCAGCTGCTGCTCGCTGGAGAACGACCGGTTGCGCGACACACCCGGTGTGACGCGGTTGCCGAAGGCGACGAGGGCGTTGGGCAGCGGGCCGAGCACGACGCGCACGAACCGCACCACCGGGGCTGCGACGGTGAGGATGGCACCCGCGTGCGTGCGGCCGAAACCACGGGGGCTGGCTCCGACGAGGATGAACGACACGACCGTCATGACGAGGGCCGACACGACGAGCGCAATCCACAGCTCGTCGATGGTGAACGAGAACACCAGGGTGACGAGCACGGCGGCCGTCGTCTCGGCCGTGATGCGCACGAAGTTGACGGCGTTGAGGTGGGGGCCGGGATCGTCGGCGATGGCGGTGAGCGACCTCTTCGCCCGCGAATGCAACGCCAGGTCGGCGATGTCGGCGCGCGATTGCACCGTGATGGCAGCGTCGACGGCGGCCATGAGGCCGGCGAACGCGACCAGGAGGAAAGCCGCCGTGATGAAGAGGGCTACGGGCATCTCAGCCGCGCCGCTCTTGCATGGCGAATCCGATGAGGATGTCGCGCTGGATGCCGAACATCTCGCGCTCTTCGTCGGGCTCGGCGTGATCGAAGCCCAACAAGTGCAGAATGCCGTGCGTGGTCAGCAGCACGAGCTCTTGCGTGGTGGAGTGACCCGCGTCGTCGGCCTGGGACTCCGCGACCTGCGGGCACAGAACGATGTCCCCGAGGAGGCCGGCGGGCGTCGGGTTGTCTTCGGTGCCGGGGCGGAGCTCGTCCATGGGGAAGCTGAGCACGTCGGTGGGGCCGGGCTCGTCCATCCACTGCACGTGCAGTTGTTCCATAGCCCCCGTGTCGACGAGGACGATGTTGAGGTCGGCCTCGGCGTTGACGTGCATGGCCTGGAAGGCGTAGGTGGCGAGCCGGAGCAGCGCAGCCTCGTCGACGGGCATCTGTGACTCGTTGTTGATCTCGATGCTCACGGACGGGGCCTTTCAGGAGTAAGGGGGTGTGATGGGCGGACGCCTCTCAAGAGGCGCTGCCGCGGCGGGGCTGCCGATCACGAGGTGCTCCCCGACGCTCGGCCCGGTTGGCGAACTCGGCCGCCTGCTCGCGCTCGAAACGCTGCGCCTGCTTCGTCTGATCATATTCGCTGTAGGCATCGACGATGCGGCCGACGAGCGTGTGCCGCACGACGTCGTCGCTCGTGAGCTCGGCGAAGTGGATGTCGTCGATCTCGCGCAGCACGCGCGTGACGAGTCGCAGGCCCGACGAACCGGTGGGCAGGTCGACCTGCGTGACGTCACCCGTGATGACCATCTTCGACCCGAAGCCGAGACGCGTCAGGAACATCTTCATCTGCTCGGGCGTGGTGTTCTGGGCTTCGTCGAGCACGATGAACGAATCATTGAGCGTGCGACCGCGCATGTAGGCCAGGGGCGCGACCTCGATCGTGCCGGCGGCCAGGAGCTTGGGAACGAGTTCGGGGTCCATCATCTCGTTGACCGCGTCGTAGAGCGGTCGGAGGTAGGGATCGATCTTGTCGGTCAGCGTGCCGGGCAGGAAGCCGAGGCGCTCACCGGCCTCGACCGCGGGGCGCGTGAGGATGATGCGCGTCACTTCTTTGCGCTGCAACGCCTGTACGGCCTTGGCCATCGCGAGGTAGGTCTTACCCGTTCCGGCCGGGCCGATGCCGAATGTGATGGTGTTCTCGTCGATGGCCTCGACATAGTCGCGCTGGCCGGAGGTCTTCGGACGGATCGTCTTGCCGCGTGACGACAGGATGGCCTGGCTCATCACACCCGAGGGGCTCTGGCCCTCGTCGAGCATCTTCGCGGACGTTCGCACACCCTCGGGATCGAGGTCGAGGCCGTTCTTCACGAGGGCGATGAGCTCGTCGACGAGCGCGGCCGCCTGATTCACCTCGGCGCGTTCACCGCTCAGCGTGACTTCGTTGCCACGGACGTGCACGGTGACAACGGGGAACTGCTTCTCGATCGTGGAGAGCAGGCGATCCTGTGGGCCGAGCAGGCGCACCATCGCGACGCCGTCGATCGTGAGATGGCGGTCGACGTGGGCTGCGGCAGCGTCGCCGGCGCCCGGGGCCGACACGAGCGATGGATCGACCGACGTGCTGGACGTGCCGGACGTGTTCGGCGCGGCCTGGGCCTCGGCCGAACGGGACGTATCGTCAGAATGTGGCAAGTGAGCCCTCCGAAAGGTCTCCCGCGAGGACGTGGGCGTGCACGTGGAAGACGGTTTGACCGGCGCTTTCGCCGGTGTTAAAGATGAGTCGATAGTCGCCGCCCGCTCGCTCGGCGGCAATGCGTGAGCCGACCGCGACGACTTCGGCCAGGAGGTCGGGCTCGGCCGCCGCCAGCTCGGTGACGTTGCGGTATGCCTCGGTTTTGGGAACCACGAGAACGTGCACGGGCGCTTTCGGCGCGATGTCTTCGAACGCGATCACACGATCGGTTTCGGCCACGATCGTGGCCGGGATCTCGCGTGAAACGATGCGGGCGAAGATGGAGCGTTCGGAATCGGACATGGGTCCATTCTAAAGAAACACCGCCGCGCCGAGGCGGTTATCCACAGATCGGTTCGCTCTCAGCGTGGTGCCACCTCAGGCCGACGCGACGCCGACCGTTACCAGCGGCCGAGCCGCACATTCAAGACGGCGAGGGCGGCGGGACCGGCCGTCGACGTGCGCAGAACGGTCGACCCGAGACGCACGATGCGAGCACCCGCCGACGCCATCCGGTCGAGTTCTGCCGGCGATACCCCGCCTTCGGGGCCCACGACGATGACGATCTCGCCGTCGGACGGCAGGTCGGTCTCGGCGAGAGTCGTCTCGCCGCGGGGGTCGAGCACGAGCACGAGGGCCCGCGAGGCGCGTTCCGCCAGCTGGGCCGTCGATTGCAGCGCCTCGACCTCGGGCAGCCACGGGCGGATCGACTGCTTGGTCGCCTCGCGCGCGATGGTCTGCCAGCGCTGTCGCCCCTTCTCGGCCTTCTGCGCGTCCCAGCGGGAGATGCTGCGTTCGGCCGACCACGGGACGATCGCGTCGACACCCAGTTCGGTCGCGGCCTGGACGGCTCGCTCGTCGCGGTCGCCCTTGGCCAGGGCCTGCACGAGCACGAGCGCGGGGCTCGCGGCATCCGATCGCTCGGAGTGCTCGACGCGGATGACGACGCTCGACGCGCTCGACGACTCGACCGTGCCCGTGGCCAGCAGACCCGCGCCGTTGCCGACGCTGACCGACTCGCCCACGCGGACGCGGTTGACGGTCGCCGCGTGTTTGGCCTCGGCGCCCGTCAATTCGACGGTGTCGCCGACGGGTGCCTCGGTCAGGTCCTCCCGCAGGAACAGGCTGCTCATGTCGCTGCCCGCTAGGCGTTCATGAAGCGGTCGCGCAGCTTCTGGAACAGCCCCTGCTGGAACTGTCCGAGCTTCGGGCCCGACTGCTTGCGGTGCGATGCGAACGACTTGATGAGCTCGCGCTCTTTGTGGTCGAGCTTGGTGGGCGTGACCACGTGGATGCCGACGCGCAGGTCGCCACGCCCCGTGCCACGCAGCTTGGTGATGCCGCGGCCCTTGACGGTGAGCACCTCGGACGACTGAATGCCCGGGCGCACCTCGAGGGGCACGTCGCCGTCGAGCGCGGGCACGGTCGTTTCGGTGCCCAGGATGGCGTCGGTCATGGGCACCTCGAGCGTGCAGAGCAGGTCGTCGCCGTCGCGGCTGAAGATGTCGTGGTGACGCACCTTCATCTCGAGGTAGAGGTCTCCGTTGGGGCCTCCGGCCTGGCCGATCTCGCCAGAGCCGGGCATCTGCAGGCGCAGGCCCGTGTCGACGCCGGCGGGGATGTCGACGGGAACCGTGCGGCGCGCGCGGACGCGTCCCTGGCCCTGGCAGGTGGCGCAGGGCGCGGGGATGACGGTGCCGTAACCGCGGCAGGTGCCGCAGGGCGCCGACGTGACGACGTTGCCGAGCAGCGACCGCACCTGGCGCTGGATCTGGCCGGAGCCGTGGCAGATGTCGCAGGTGACGGGAGAGGTGCCGGGCTGGCAGCACGAGCCCTGGCAGGTCTCGCAGAGCACGGCCGTGTCGACCTCGAGGTCGCGGTGGGTGCCGAAGATGACCTCGCCGAGGTCGAGCTCCACCCGCAGCAGGGCGTCCTGGCCGCGTTCCTGGCGCGACTTCGGGCCGCGCTGTTGGCCGCCACCGCCGAAGAACGTGTCGAAGATGTCGCCGAATCCGCCGAATCCGCCCGCGCCACCGAAACCTGAGCCGCCCTGGTCGCCGAGGTCGTAGCGCTCGCGCTGCTGCGGGTCGCTCAGCACGTCGTAGGCGTGCGTGACATCTTTGAACCGCTCGGAGGCCTCGGCCGCCGGGTTCACATCGGGGTGCAGCTCACGGGCGAGCCGGCGGTATGCCTTCTTGATCTCGTCGGGGGAAGCGTCGCGCGACACGCCTAGTACGTCGTAGTGGTCAGCCACCGAAGGCCTTTCGTCGATCCCGGTCGGAGGATGACTCCGGGCCGGGAAATGTTCAGAGGTTAATGAGGTCGAGAAGTGATGCAGAAGGTGTGGAGCGGAAAGATGAGGGGTCAGCCGTCGCCGAGTTGCCGGGACAGATAACGGGCCACCGCGCGAACGGCGGCGATGTTATTGGAGTAGTCCATTCTCGTCGGTCCGAGAACGCCGAGGCGCGAGAGTTCGCCCGCAGAGGAACGGTAGTTGCTCGTGACGATAGAAGTCTGTGACAGACCGAACGACGCATTCTCCTGGCCGATGCGCGCGATGACGCTCGATGACGCCACCCCCGAGGGATCGGCCTGCAGCTCGCCGAAGAGGCGCAACAGGATGACCTGCTGCTCGAGCGCCTCGAGCACGGGATAGATGCTCCCCGAGAAGTCTTCTTCGGTGCGGGCGAGGTTGGCGGCTCCCGCCATGACGAGCCGGTCCTGGCGATAGGCCGAGAGCTGGTCGATGAGGGCGGCGACGATGGATGCGATGAGCGGGGCCTCGTCGGGTCGGGCATCGTTGGCGAGGCGCTCGAGTGCTGCACCGGCATCCGCCACACCGATGCCCACGGCTGCCTGGTTGAAGCGGTGTTTGAGCGACTCGACATCGGTCTCGAGCGTGACCAGCGGGGACTCGACGACCCGCTGCTCGACCCGACCGTTGTCGGTGATGAGCACGACGAGCAGACGGTGGTCGGCGAGGAAGACGAGCTCGATGTGTCGCACCTGGGCCCGGGCGAACGACGGGTATTGCACGATGGCGACCTGGTTGGTGAGCTGAGCGAGCAGACGCACGGTGCGCGACAACACGTCATCGAGCCCGACCGATTGCCCGAGGAACGCCTCGATGGCCTCACGCTGGGCGGCCGAGAGCGGGCGACGATCGGCGAGCTGGTCGACGAAGAGGCGGTAGCCCTTGTCGGTCGGCACCCGGCCAGAAGAGGTGTGCGGCGCGACGATCAATTCTTCGTCTTCGAGCTGCGCCATATCGTTGCGGATGGTGGCTGCGGAGACGCCGAACGAGTGGCGCTCGACGATGGCTTTGGAGCCCACCGGCTCACGGCTGGCGACATAATCTTGCACGATGGCACGGAGGACTTCGAGACCGCGATCGGATGGCATCGGCTACTCCCCTCGGTGTCGGCAGTGTCGCTCGGCCGCATCAGGCGGCCGGTCGGTTGGCACTCGTTTACTCAGAGTGCCAATTCTACCTCCGTAACCTCAGCTCGGCCAATTGCCGCACGGCACCGCGAGGCGCTACTTTGAGGGCATGACTGATGCACACGGGCAAGACCCGGCCGAGAAGAAACCCGACGACGCGCCGAACGGCGCGCCGGTGCCACCGATCGACGGCAGCGCAGCGGGCCACCAGCCGGGGCAGCCCGAAGCCGCCTCACCGTATGGCCAGCCGCAGCAGCCCTCACAGCCGCAGGCGCCCGAGCAGCCCCACGCACCCGAGCAGCCGCAGGCGCCGGGTTCGCCCTACGGCCAGCAGCCCGGACAGCCGCCCTTCGGCGCACCCGCTGGGCAGTCGCAGCCCAGCCAATCGCAGCCCGGCCAGTTCGGTCAGCCCCCGCAGGGCGCTCCTCACAGCCAGCAGCCTCCGCAGCAGCCGTTCGGCGCGCCGAACGGTCAGCCGCAGGGACAGCCGGGGCACTACGGCCAGCCCCAGGGTCAGCCCGGTCAGAACGGTCAGTACGGCCAGCCGCAGGGACAGCCGGGACAGTACGGTCAGCCTCAGGGCCAGCCCGGGCAGTACGGCCAGCAGGGCCAGCCGCCTTACGGCCAGCAGCCCGGTCAGCCCTACGGCCAGCCCGGCCAGCATGGTGGCCCCGGCGGCCCCGTTCCTCCGCAGTTCGGCGGACAGCCCGGCTATGGCCCCCAGCCCCTCTCCCCCGCGGACGACAAGCTGTGGGCCAGCCTCTCGCACTTCCTCGGCGTGCTGTGGCTACTGCCGTCGCTCATCATCTTCCTGGTCTTCAAAGACCGCGGCCCCCGCGTGCGTGAAGAGTCCAAGGAAGCGTTGAACTGGCAGATCACGTTCCTGATCGGCTACATCGCCCTGTCGATCGTGATCGGCATCATCCAGGCCATCCTCTACTCGACGGGTGCCTACGGCATTGCGGGCATCTTCGGCCTGCTACAGGGCGCGCTCTACGTCGTCAACCTGGTCTTCTCGATCATCGGCGGCGTGCGCGTGACTCAGGGCGGCAGCTACCGTTACCCGTTCTCGCTGCGTCTCATCAAGTAGCGCGACACTCGCATCACGACAGAAGGGCCGTCCCACTCGGGGCGGCCCTTCTGTCGTGGGCGCACACTCGGTCATGGGCGCACACTCGGTCGTATGCGCGCACTCGCTCGTCGTCGCGCACTCGGGCGCCACATGGCGCTCGCGCGGGAGCCAAGCTTCGCTCAGTAGTCGGTCAAACGCCGGACGACCGCATCGGCCATGAGGCGGCCGGGACGCGTGAGCACGAGGTGTCCGCGCAGGGCGGCCGCGGCATCCACGAAACCGTCGGCGATGAGCCCGGCAACGGCCACACGGCCCTCGGGCGCGAGCGAGCGGATGTCGAGCCCGTCGGCGATGCGCACGCCCAACATGATGCGTTCCATCTCTTGCACGTCGCTGTCGAGGGTCTCGCGCCCGGCGGCAGGTGAGGCGCCCTCGGCCATGCGCCCCGCATAGGCGGCAGGATGCTTCACGTTCCACCAGCGCACGCCACCCACGTGCGAGTGCGCCCCGGGCCCGATGCCCCACCAATCGGCACCCGTCCAGTAGGAGAGGTTGTGACGCGAGCGGGTGTCGTGGCCCGTGGACCAGTTGCTCACCTCATACCAGCCGTAGCCGGCATCCTGGAATCGCTCGTCGGCGAGATCGTACATATCGGCCTGCAGGTCTTCGTCGGGCTCGGCGACCTGTCCCGACCGGATCTGGCGGGCCAGTTTGGTGCCCGGCTCGACGATGAGCGAGTAGGCCGAGATGTGGTCGGGTCGGGTGGCGAGGGCCTGGTCGATCGATCGTTCCCAGTCGGCGAGCGTCTCGCCGGGGGTGCCATAGATGAGGTCGACCGACACCTGCAGGCCCACCTCGCGGGCCCAGGCCACGACGAGGGGAACGCGCTCGGGGTCGTGCGTGCGCTCGAGGGTGGCGAGCACGTGGGGCACGGCCGATTGCATGCCGAAGGACACGCGCGTGAAGCCCGCCTCCTTCAGGGTGGCCAAGTAGTCGCGGTCGACCGAATCGGGGTTGGCCTCGGTGGTGACCTCGGCGCCGGGCGCAAAGCCGTGCTCGTCGCGCACGGCGGCGAGCATCATGGCCAGGTCGGCCGCCGGCAGGAGGGTCGGGGTTCCGCCGCCGAAGAAAACCGTCGAGACGGGTCGAGGGGCGACGCCCGATTCGCGCAACACGTGAGCCGACAGGCGCACCTCGTCGGCTGCCTGGCCCGCGTAGTCGGTGCGTTTCACCCCGCGCAGCTCGTCGGACGTGTAGGTGTTGAAGTCGCAATAGCCGCAGCGCACACGGCAGAACGGCACATGCAGGTACATGCCGAAGGGTCGGTCGCCCGAGCCGGCGGCGGCCGAGACCGGCAGCAGTCCGTCGGCGGGAGCCGGGTCGCCGAGAGGCAACGCTCCGGCCACTAGGAACCCTGGGCGGACGCGGGCGGCGCCGAGGGGAACGCCGGCGAAAGTGCGCGCAGGTAGGCCTGCGTCAGTCGCTTGCGGCGGCGGCGGTCGAGCACGGGCAGCAGCCGGTAGGTCAGCGTGAGCGGGCGCGTGAAGGCGCGCACCGTGAACCAGACCGAGTCGTCGTCGCGGTGCTCGAGCTGGAACGACTCCTCACCCGAGATGGGGTGCGCGTCGACGGTTCCGTAGGCGAAAGCGACGCGCGTCGGCTCCTCGACCACATAGACGACACGGATGCGGGCGTCGACGTGTGCGCCGTCGACACTGCCGCGCAGATGCGCCGTCGTGCCCGCGGCGATGTAGGGCGAACCATCCGACCCGAAACGTTTCTCGCTGGCCGCGTGGATGGGCTCGAGCGCCGAACCGTCTTCGGCGAAACGGATGCCGCCGTACTGCGCACCCTCGTCGACGTGGATGTCACTGACCGTGATGCCCGAGGCGTGCTGCACGCCCCACGTGAGCAGCTGAGCCGCGGCCGTGTGGAAACGCTGCTCGCCACTGCCGAGCCGGATGGACGACTCGCTCGGCACGAAACCTTCGGGCGGGTACTGCATCAGATCGGGAGCCTGGGTGGCGCCGACGGCCGCGTAATTCACGGGCAGGTCGACGAAGTTGCTGCGACGCACGCTACTTCTTCTCCTTGCCTTCGGTGTCACCCGACAGGGCGGCGATGAACGCCTCCTGCGGAACCTCCACCTTGCCCACCATCTTCATGCGCTTCTTGCCCTCTTTCTGCTTCTCGAGCAGCTTGCGCTTGCGGGTGATGTCACCGCCGTAGCACTTGGCGAGGACATCCTTGCGCATGGCACGGATGGACTCGCGGGCGATGATGCGGGCACCGATCGCGGCCTGGATGGGCACCTCGAACTGCTGGCGCGGGATGAGCTTCTTGAGACGCTCGGTCATGAGCACGCCATAGGCGTAGGCCTTCTCACGGTGCACGATGGCGCTGAACGCGTCGACCTGCTCACCCTGCAACAGGATGTCGACCTTCACCAGGTCGGCCTCCTGCTCGCCCATGGGCTCGTAGTCGAGCGAGGCATAGCCCTGCGTGCGGCTCTTCAGGTGGTCGAAGAAGTCGAACACGATCTCGCCGAGGGGCATGCTGTAACGCAGCTCGACGCGGTCTTCGCCGAGGTACTCCATGCCGAGCAGGGTGCCACGGCGCGACTGGCAGAGTTCCATGATCGTGCCGACGTAGTCCTTGGGCGCCAGGATGGCGGCGCGCACGACGGGCTCAGACACGGCCTGGATCTTGCCGGTCGGGAACTCGGACGGGTTCGTGACCGTGACGGTCTTCTTGTCTTCGGTGCGCACCTCATAAATGACGGAGGGCGCCGTGGTAATGAGGTCAAGGCCGAATTCGCGCTCGAGACGCTCGGTGATGATCTCGAGGTGTAGCAGGCCGAGGAACCCGCAGCGGAAACCGAAGCCCAGGGCCACGGATGTCTCGGGCTCGTAGTTGAGCGAGGCATCCGACAGCTTGAGCTTGTCGAGCGCTTCGCGCAGGTCGGGGTAGTCGCCGCCGTCGATCGGGTAGAGACCGGAGAAGACCATGGGCTTCGGGTCGGTGTAGCCCGGAAGCGCATCGGTTGCGGGGCTCTTGAGCGTGGTGACCGTGTCACCCACCTTGGAGAGACGCACGTCTTTTACGCCCGTGATGAGGTAGCCGACCTCGCCGACGCCCAGGCCCTTGGACGGGATGGGCTCGGGGCTCGAGACGCCGATCTCGAGCAGCTCGTGCGTGGAGCGCGTGGACATCATCTGGATGCGCTCGCGCGGCGACAGGCTGCCGTCGATCATGCGCACGTATGTGACGACGCCGCGGTAGCTGTCGTAGACCGAGTCGAAGATCATGGCGCGCGTGGGCGCGTTGGCGTCGCCCTTCGGGGCCGGGATGCGCTCGACGACGCGGTCGAGCAGGTCTTCGACGCCCATGCCGGTCTTGCCCGAGACGCGCAGCACGTCGGCCGGGTCTCCGCCGATGAGGCTCGCCAGCTCGGCGGCATACTTGTCGGGGTCGGCGGCCGGCAGGTCGATCTTGTTGAGCACCGGGATGATCTCGAGGTCGTTCTCGAGGGCCAGGTAGAGGTTGGCGAGGGTCTGCGCCTCGATGCCCTGTGCGGCGTCGACCAAAAGGATGGCGCCCTCACACGCCGCCAGCGACCGCGAGACCTCGTAGCTGAAGTCGACGTGACCGGGAGTGTCGATCATGTTCAACGCGAACGTGTCGGCGCCCTGCGACCAGGGCATGCGCACGGCCTGGCTCTTGATCGTGATGCCGCGCTCGCGCTCGATGTCCATGCGGTCGAGGTATTGGGCGCGCATGTCGCGGTCGGACACGACGCCCGTCATCTGCAGCATGCGGTCGGCCAGGGTGGACTTGCCGTGGTCGATGTGGGCGATGATGCAGAAGTTCCGGATGAAAGCCGGATCAGTGGCAGAGGGCTCCTGCGCGCGGAGGGCTTTGGGACTCACGACATCCTCACGGGAAGTAGAACAGATGGACGAACCCCCATTGTCCCACGAGTGGGCGCGGGATGCCGTCGCCCGGTGACGTGGGCGGCGTCGACGGTCAGTCGGTGCCGACGATGTCGCGCACGGCGGCGTCGAGATCGGGCTGTTCGAACACGTAGCCGGCCTCGGTCAAACGCTCGGGCAACACCCACCGGCTCTTCAACAGCAGCTCGGATTCGGTGCGGATGGCCGAGGCGCCGAGCTCGGTCATCCAGCGGAAGAGCGGCAGCCCGAGCGGCATTTTGACGGCGCGGCGAATGATGCGCATGAGGGTGCGGTTATCGACGGGATGCGGCGACACCACGTTGACGGGCCCGTCGAGCTCGTCGTGCTCGATGAGGAAACGGATGCTGCGCTCGACGTCGCGCACGTGCACCCACGAGAACATCTGGCGGCCGTGCGTGGCGCGGCGCTCGTGGTAGACCCCGGAGGCGCGGCGGCCGGGCGTGCCGAACCAGCGACCGTCGTACTGCGGCCCACCGAAACCCGCGCGGGCGAGCGCGATGAGCGGGACGAGCGCCGAGCCGTGCCCGAGGACGATGGCCATGCGCAGCGCGACGCGGCGGGTGCCCGGCAGGTCCCCCTCGAAGAAGGCACCCTCCCAGGCGCGGGCCACGTCGACCGAGAAGCCCTCGCCCAGTTCGCCCGTCGACTCGGTCTGCGGGCGGTCGAAGGCGTGGCGGTAGATGGTGGCGGTGCTGGCGTTCAGCCAGACGCGCGGCGGCTTCTCGGCACGCTCGATGGCGGCGTGCAGCTGGCGCGTGGTGTTCAGGCGCGAGTGCAGGATCTCGGCGCGGCGGGCGGCGCCGTAGCGCGCGTTGACCGAGCGGCCGGCGAGGTTGAGCACGACATCCGTGCCGTCGACGAGGGAGGCGATGGCGGCGGCGTCGCCCCAGGTGGCGTCGGCATCCGTTCGCCCGATGGTCGTCACCTGGAAGCCGTCGGTGCGGAACGAATCGACCAGGTAGCGGCCGATGAAACCGGATGCCCCGGCGACCACGATGCGAAGAGGAGTTGCCATGGTGCGAGCCTAGCTGGCGGGGGCGGGGAGCTTCTCGAGGCCCTGAAGGAGACGGTCGCGCCCGGTGGCGACGCAGATGCGGATCCAGCCCTCGCCCGAGCGGCCGAAGGCGCTGCCGGGCGCGACGGCCACGCGCTCCTGCAGCAGGAATCGCTCGGCCCAGGAGGCGACGTCGCCGTGGGTGGCGTGCGAAACATCTGCCCAGAGGTAGAAGGCGCCGCGCGGCTCGAGGTAGCGGATACCGCGCCGGTCGAGCAGGTCGGTGGCGGCTCGGAGGTTGTCGCGATAGTGCCGCTTGGCGTCGTCGACGGCATCCTGGGGGCCGGTGATGGCGGCGATCGCGGCGCGCTGGGCCGGGGTCGACACGCAGCTGATCATGGCCTCCTGCAGCGTGCGCATGACGGCGGCGAGCCCGGGAGTTGTGACGAGATAGCCGACCCGGATGCCCGTGAGCGCGTAGGTCTTCGACAGCGAGAAGACGCTCAGCACGCGGTCGTCGGTGTCGCGGCTCGCGAGGGAGATGTGAGGCTCGTCGTAGACGAAACGTTCATAGACCTCGTCGCTGATCACCCAGAGCCCGTGCCGCTGCGCCAGGGCCAGGATGTCGTCGACGACGTCCGCGGGCAACACCGTGCCGAGCGGGTTGGAGGGCGAGTTGACGATGATCGCCTTCGTCTCGGGCGTGATGAGCGTCTCGAGGGCGGCGAGGTCGGGCTGGAAGTCGCGTTCGGCGCTGAGGGGGTAGGCCACCGGAACGGCGCCCAGCATGCGCGCATTCATGGAGAAGGTCGTGTAGCCGGGGTCGGGCACGAGGATCTCGTCGCCCGGATCGAGGATCAGGCCCATCGCTTGGAACAGCGCCTGCGTCGCGCCGATGGTCACCCAGACCTGCTCGCGCTCGACGTGCACGTCGTTGTCCCGCGCCAGTTTGGCGACGATCGCGTCTCGGAGTTCGGGCAGACCGCCATTAGCCGTGTAGTTGGTCTCGTCCCTCCCCCACGCCTGTTGAGCCGCCTCGATGATGTGCGGCGCGACGGGCACATCGGGCTCACCGACGGCCAGCAGATTGACGTCGTCGAGCGTGAGCGCGATTTCGAACAGACCGCGGATGCCCGAGGGCGGAACGAGGGCGATGTGGGAGGCTAATTCCGGCATGAGCCAACGGTATCGACGGGATGTTGCGAGCGTGTGTCGCGGCGGCCTGCACGAATTGCCGCGAACCCCTTTCGCTGGTATCGTTACCTGTTGGCTTGCGTGTGGATTCTTCCACATGATTTTCGCCGGAAAGCGCCCCTCTCGCGTCGACCGGCACGCCCCCGGGTTTATCCCGCGGAGCACGTCTCGGGTTTTTCTCGGGGCTCGTCCAAACGTCGTCGAACGAAAGCGTAATAACGTGGCAAATATCAAGTCGCAGATCAAGCGAATTGGCACCAACAAGAAGGCTCAGGAGCGCAACAAGGCGGTCAAGAGCGAACTCCGCACGGTTGTGCGCCACGCGCGTGACGCCGTCACCGCTGGCGACAAGACCAAGGCTGAGGCCGCCCTCAAGCTGGCCGGCAAGAAGCTCGACAAGGCCGTGAGCAAGGGTGTCATCCACCAGAACCAGGCCGCGAACCGCAAGTCGGCTCTCGCCAAGAAGGTCTCCGCTCTCTAAGCAGTCTTTCTTGCGGACGGCCCCTTCCGAGGAGCCAGCCCGCACAAGTTATCGAGATAGCCCCGCTTCGGCGGGGCTTTTTCGTGTCCGTGGGATGGGGCGAGGCCGGTCAGCGCAAGGAGCGGCCGCGCGAGGCGATGCCGGTGACCATGCGTTCGAGCGCAAAGACGGGGTCGCGTCCCTGGCCCTTGACCGCCGCATCCGTTTCGGCGACGAGTTGGATGGTGCGGCCAAGGCCTTCGTCGGTCCAGCCGCGGAGGTCTCGCCGAGCTCGCTCGACCTGCCACGGCGCGAGGCCGAAGCGGCGAGCCAGGTCTCCCGTGGACCCGCCCGCGCCGGAGACCTTAGCCATGGTGCGGATCTTGCTGGCGAACGCCGCGACGATGGGCACCGGATCGGCCCCCGAGTCGAGTGCATGCCGCAGACCCACGAGGGCTTCCCCGTAGCGACCGGCGATGGCGGCGTCGGCCACCGAGAATGCGTTGGTCTCGACCCGGCCGCCGTAATACTTCGCGACTGTCGCTTCGGTGATCTCGTCGGCGGTGTCGGCGATGAGCTGCTGACAGGCGCTCGCGAGTTCGGCGAGGTCGTCGCTGAAGGCGGCGACGATGGCGCGCAAGGCCGCGGCACGGATGCTTTTGCCGGCGAGCTGGAACTCGGCCTGAGCGAACTCGTACTTCTCGGCGTCTTTCTTGAGGTCGGCGCAGACCACTTCGAGAGCGACCCCCTTGGCCGCCCGGATGGCGTCGAGGAGCTTCTTGCCCCGCACGCCTCCCCCGTGTCGCAGGATGACGGTGGCGCCCTCGGGCGGACTTTCGAGATAGCGCAGGGCGTCTTCGAGGAAATCGTCGGAGCATTTCTCGACGGCGGACACGCGCACGAGCCGCGGCTCACCGAACAGAGACGGACTCGCCAGGCTGGCTAATTCGCCGCGCGTATAACCGTCGGCGGCCACATCGCTCACCTCGAGTGCGGGGTCTTCGGCACGCAGGAATTCTCGCAACGATTTCATCGCACGGTCGGCAAGAAAACCCTGTGGACCCGAGACGAGGACGACCGGGGCCGGGCGGATCTGATTCCACGACACCTGCGGGATCGCCACTTTGCCGGCGGGTTTCGCGCCCCCGCGGGCGTTCGTCGTGCGTGCTGCCGCCACGATTCTCCTTCTCGTCTCTCTCCAGATTAGCCGCCACCACCGACGCTCGGGGCCGCGCCCGACGTCCACACTTCGAGGAGCGCCCGTCCCGTGCTGGCTGCCGACGGGATGCCCGCCGGTCGCCCCACCGCGATGATGCCGTCCCGGTCGGTGCGGCGCACGCGGGTGCCGATGCGGTCGAGCGTTTGGAGTATGGACGCCGACGGATGCCCGTAGTCGTTCTCGCCGACGGAGACGAGGCCCAGGGTGGGCCGCAATCGTTCGTAGACCAGGCTGCTCTGGTCTTTCGAACCGTGGTGGGCGACTTTGACCACGTCGACATCGGCCGGGACGAGACGAGTTCGACGCAGGCGGTTCTGCGCGTCGGCGCCGAGGTCGCCGAGAAACACCGCGGAGAGGGCGGCAGATGCCACGCCATCACCGGTGGCCCCGAACGAGCGGCGGGTTTCGAGCACCACACTCGCATCGTTGCCCGGTTCGATCTCACCGCGAACGGGTGGCCAGAGAACGTTCCACTCCGTGGTCTCACCCAGCCTGCCGTTCTCGCCCGCGCGGACCTGCCGCACGATCGCTCCGCCGCGAGACAACGCGTCGACGATGCGTTCATCGGCGGGCCCGTCCGTGGGACCCACGAGCACCTCGCTGACTCGGCCCACGACCGCCGGATACGCTCCCACGTGATCGCTGTCGAAATGCGTCAGCACGAGCAGGTCGAGCCGTGTGACACCCAGGCGGGTGAGGCAGCGGGTGAGGCGCTGCTCGTCGTCCCCGACATCGATGAGACCGAAATGAGGTCCGTCTCGGAGAACCGTCGCGTCCCCCTGCCCGACGTCGCACGACGCAACGGCCCACTCCCCCGGTGGCGCCGACGCGTCGCGGACGGCGACCGGCGCGATCGTGCCGGCCGCGATACCGAGCACCGCCACAGATCCGGTGGCCAGCACCCTGGTGAGAAGCGGCCGCTGCGCTCTCATCGCCAGTGCCAACCCGCCGCCGAGAACGAGCACGAGGGTCGTGAGAAGAACCCCCGCGAGTCCGGGCGGGAGCGGAAGCCTCGCGGCCGGTGCGTTCTCGAACCACGCTGCAACCTGGGCGATCCAGGCAGCCGGAATCCACGCGACCGCTGCGATCGGTAGCGCCAGGAGGGGGTTCACGGCGCTCAGAAGACACGCGACGAGGCCCAGGATGGTGGCCGCCGGCGCCGCGGGACCGGCCAGCAGGTTCGCCATCACGCCATAGACCGCCAGGGTGGGGTCGAGCAACACCAGGACCGGCTGGCACGCGAGTTGCGCCGCCAGAGGAAGGGCGAATGCCGCGGCTATGGGGCGCGGCGCAACGCGGGCGAGAAGATCGGTGAGCGGTCTCGTCAAAACAAGCAGACCCGCCGTGGCAAGCACCGAGAGCGCGAATCCGTAGTCGCGCGAGAGCCACGGGTCCGCGATGAGGAGCGCCACGACGACGGTGCACAGCACGGCGAGTCCGGCCGCCGGTCGTCCGCTGGCGAGAGCGACCAACACGGCACAGGCCATCACCGATGCACGGATAACGCTCGACTCGGGGGTGACGAGCACGACGAAGGCGACAAGCAGGAGAACGGCCAGACCGATCCGCATGCTGCGCCGCAGACCCATCGCGGCCCCGATGGCGAAACCGATCGCGACGACGATGGCGCAGTTCGCGCCCGATACCGCCGTGAGGTGGCTGAGGGAACTCGCCGTCATGGCAGCATCGAGGTCGACGCCGACGGCGCTCGTGTCCCCGATGGAGAGGCCCGGCAATAACTGACCGCCCCAACCAGGGAGCACACTCGCGACCCCCACGAACGATCGGCGGAGCCCGTGCGCCCAGCCCAGGGCATCCGGAGCGGGACTGATCGAGGCCGGGCGCTCATCGCTGAAGACGAGGGCCGACACCCGGTCACCGACCTCGGCGAGCTGCCACCGCCCGGTCACGCGCACAACGCTGCCGAGCGGCGGGCCGCCCGTCTCGGCGACGTCGGGGGCGAAGACGAGCACGGGGAATTCCGCGGATCGCTGGTCGCGCCCCAACTGCAGCCGGGACACCTGGGCGCGGAAGCGCACGGACGGTACCGCGGATGCGTCGCTCCATTCGGCTTCGGTCGGTCGATCGACCAGCGAGCTCAGCGACGTGACCGTGACGTCGGCCGTCAGCGGGCGCGAACCCGATGCCCAGTGGTGAAGGACCTCGGGGTGTCGCCCCTCGGCCCGGACGGCTACGACGCCCGCCACCGCACAGGAGGCCGCCAGCGCGATCACCATCGCCAGCGACACATCCCGTCGGGAGACGACGCGGGCGTGGCCGACGAGCGAGGCCAGCCGCGCCGGTCGCCCCGGCCTGCCGACACGCTCCGCGCAGGCGTCGACGAGGACGATCGCGGCCACGATCACCGCACCCACCGCGATCAGTCCGGGAGCGGCCCCCGGCATTCCTACGACGGTGCCCGCCGTGGCCCAGGCGACCATCGCCGCCGCGACGAGACCGTACCGACGGCTCATAGCGTGACGAGGTCTTTGAGCGACTCGAAGGTCTTGTCGCCGACGCCGTCGACGTCGTTGAGGTCCTCGATCGCCGAGAAGGGCCCGTTCTCGGCCCGCCAGGCCAGGATCTTGGCGCTCAGCGAGGGACCGACCCGCGGCAGCGTCTCGAGCTCAGCTGCCGTCGCGGTATTGAGATTGACCTTCCCCGCCGCCCCCGAGGGTCCCGTGGCTCCCACGCCTGAGGAGCCGGCGCCCCCGCCCGCCGCGGAAGCGGCCGCGCCGGCCGAAGACGTGACCGGAGCGGGATCATCTCGCCGCGGGACGAGGATCTGCTCGCCGTCGACGACGAAACGGGCCAGGTTGACCCCGCCCTCGCGCGCCTCGGCGGTGACGCCACCCGCCTGCGCAACCGCATCGAAGACCCGTGCACCGTCGGCGACCTCGACCAGACCGGGTTTCGCCACCGCACCCGTGACGTGCACGAAGAGCGAACGCGTCGACCCCGATGCCCCGCCGGCAGCCCCCGAGTCGTCCCGGCCGGCGCCTGTCGCTCCGCCCTGTGCCGCCCGGGTGCTCGGCGCCGCGGAAGCTTCCGGCGCGGCCGTCGGCCTGGTCGTCGCGGCAGCCATCCCGACCGTTGTCAACGACCCCGCCGAGCCCGCGGCGACTGGCGATAGCCACCATGCCACGAGGAATGCCGCCACCGCGGTGGCGAGGATGACGACCACGGTGCGCCGCTGTGCGCGCGCAGCCTCTCTCGCCCACGACACCTGTCGCACCACGCGGCGACCGAGCGCTGCTGCACCCGATCGGCGTGTTCGACGCGGGGCGATATCGGGGGGCGAGGCGGGATCGGTGACAGGCATGCACACACGCTACGAGGGGCGGCAGGCGGCCGAACGGGATGGCCGGGTTCGGTGGAGAGAAGCGCGTCATTGACCTTGTGCAGAACGCACGGTCGGCGGCATCGGCCTCCACCGACCCAGCGATCAACACCAGCGAAAAGCGGAAGGGCCCGCGACCAGTGCGGTCGCGAGCCCTTCCCGAGAACCGTCGGGCTAACCCTTCACGGCGATGTTCACGACGCGCGGCGCACGAACGATGACGTTCGCGATCTCGCGGTCACCAACGGCCTTCACGATGGAGGGCAGCGCGCGCGCCAGCTTCTCGAGCTCGGCGCCGTCGATGCGCGGCGAGACCTCGAGGCGGTCGCGCACCTTGCCGTTGACCTGCACGACGCACGTCACCTTCTCCTCGACGAGCAGCGTCGGGTCGGCCTTGCGCCACTGCGTGGCCGCGACGGTGGCCTCGTAGCCGAGCATGTTCCACATGTCCTCGGCCGTGTAGGGCGCGAACAGGTTGAGGGCCATGGCGATGACCTCGGCGGCCTCGCGCACGGCGGGGTCGCCCGCGCCAGGCCCCGTGTCGATCGTCTTGCGGGTCACGTTGACGAGCTCCATGAGGCGCGCCACGACGACGTTGAACTTGTAGGACTCGACGAGGCCCGGCGCATCCGCAAGGAAGCGGTGCGTCTGGCGGCGCAGGGCCTGGTCACCGTTCTTCCACACGACATCGGGTGACGACGTGACGTCCTGGGCGATGCGCCACGCGCGAGCCAGGAATTTGGAGGACCCGGCGGGCGAGACATCCGCCCAGTCGATGTCGTCTTCGGGCGGGCTCGCGAAGGCCAGCGTGACGCGCAGGGCATCAGCGCCGTACTTCTTCAGCTCGTCGGCGAATTCGACCAGGTTGCCCTTCGACTTCGACATCTTCGCGCCATCCATGAGCACCATGCCCTGGTTGAGCAGCGATGTGAACGGCTCGGTGAAGCTCAGGTAGTCGAGGTCGAACAGCACCTTGGTGATGAAGCGCGAGTAAAGCAGGTGCAGGATGGCGTGTTCGACGCCGCCCACGTACTGGTCGATCGGCGCCCACTTCTCGGCCTGCTTCTTATCGAAGGGCTGCGTCGCATCCTTGGCCGACAGGAAACGCAGGTAGTACCACGAGCTGTCGACGAACGTGTCCATGGTGTCGGAGTCGCGCTGGGCGGGGCCTCCGCACGACGGGCACGCCACGTTGATCCAGTCCTCTGCGGCGCCGAGCGGGCTCGTGCCCTTCGGCTGCAGGTCGAGGCCGTCGGCGGCGGGCAGCGCGACGGGCAGCTGGTCGAGCGGCACCGGCACCTCGCCACACGCCTCGCAGTGGATGATCGGGATGGGTGCACCCCAGTAGCGCTGGCGGGAGACGAGCCAGTCGCGCAGGCGGTAGTTCTTGGCGCTCTTGCCGAGACCGGAGCCCGCCAACGCCTCGGTGATCTTCTTGATGGCGTTGTTCTTCGACAGGCCGTCGAAGGGGCCCGAGTTGATCAGGCGGCCGGTGCCCGTGAGCGCCTCGCCCGTCTGCTTGGGGTCGACGGGCGGCAGGTCGTCGGGCAGCTCGCCGTCGACGAGCACGGGGATGGCGCCCGTGACGGGCTGGTTGACGTCAACGACCACGCGCACGGGCAGGTCGAAGGCGCGCGCGAAGTCGAGGTCGCGCTGATCGTGCGCGGGCACGGCCATGACGGCGCCCGTGCCGTAGTCGGACAGCACATAGTCGGCGGCCCAGATCGGGATGCGCTCACCCGTGAGCGGGTTCTTGGCGTAGCGGTCGAGGAACACGCCAGTCTTCTCGCGCTCGGTGCTCAGGCGGTCGATCTCGCTCGTGCCCTGGACCTTCTCGAGATAGTCCTGGAACGCCATGCGCACCTCGGGCGTCGAACCGGAGGCCAGCTCGGCAGCCAGATCGGAGTCGGGCGCGACCACCATGAAGGTCACACCGTAGAGCGTGTCGGGGCGCGTCGTGTAGACCGAGATCGGCTCGGAGCGACCCTCGATCGTGAACTGCACGTCGGCGCCCGTCGAACGGCCGATCCAGTTCTTCTGCATGCTCAGAACCTTGGTGGGCCACTTGCCCTCGAGCTGGTTCAGGTCGTCGATCAGGCGGTCGGCGTAGTCGGTGATGCGGAAGTACCACTGCGTCAGCTTCTTCTTCGTGACGAGGTGACCACAGCGCTCGCAGCGACCGTCGACGACCTGCTCGTTGGCCAGCACCGTCTGGTCGTTGGGGCACCAGTTGACCTGGCTGGCCTTGCGATAGGCGAGACCCTTTTCATAGAGCTTCAGGAAGATCCACTGCGTCCAGCGGTAGTACTCCTCGTCGCTCGTGTGCAGCTCGCGATCCCAGTCGAACGAGGGCGCGTAGGTGCGGAACGAGCGCTTCTGCTGGTCGATGTTGTCGTACGTCCACCCGCGGGGGTCGATGCCGCGCTTGATGGCCGCGTTCTCGGCGGGCAGGCCGAACGAGTCCCAGCCGATGGGGTGCAGCACGTTGAAGCCCTGCTGGCGCCAGTAGCGTGCCACGACGTCGCCCAGACCGAAGGCCTCGGCGTGACCCATGTGCAGGTCGCCCGAGGGGTAGGGGAACATGTCGAGCACGTACTTGCGCGGGCGCGTGTCGGACTCGTCATCGGTGCGGAACGGCTTCATCTCGTCCCAGATGGGAAGCCACTTGTCCTGGATCGCCTGGAAGTCGTAGCGGTCGGGGGCAACCGCACCAGCACCGGCGTCGGTGCTCGCTACAGACGGGGTGCTCTCGGACACGGCACTCTCGGGCGTTTCACGCTCAGACACAGCACTCTCAATTCGTTCGGGAAAATGAGGCCGGGGGATGTCGCGGCATCCGCACTCTGACGGCCCAAATCTCAATGCTACTAAACCTTGGGCGGGGGCCCGGCATTCCGTGACGGCGCTCAGTCGGGCGGATGCTCGGAGGCCCCGAGTGCCGAGAGAGGCGCCCGCGCCTTGAGCACCATCTCGTCGACTTCGGCTGCGGCATCCGACGACCACGTGATGCCGCCACCCGCGCCCACGCTCGCTCCGTGCGCGTCGATGACGATGCTGCGGATGACCATCGAGAGGTCGAGTGTTCCGTCGGCTCCGACCAGGCCGAACGCTCCCGCATACACGCCGCGGGGTGCGCCCTCGAGCCCGCCGAGGATGTCGATCGCGCTCTGCTTGGGCGCCCCCGTCATCGACCCGGCCGGGAATGTCGAGGCGAGCACGTCGACCGCGTCGCAGCCGTCGGCCAGCTGACCCGACACCGTTGAAACGAGTTGGTGCACCTGCGCATAGCTCTCGATGTCGAAGAGTGTGTCGACGCTCACGCTGCCGAGCGCCGAAACGCGCCCCACGTCGTTGCGCATGAGGTCGACGATCATGAGGTTCTCGGCGCGCTCCTTGGGGCTGTCGCGCAACTCGTCGACGAGTTCGCGGTCGCGCACGGCATCGGATGCTCGGGGCCGCGTGCCTTTGATCGGTCGCACCTCGATGCGCCCCGAGCGGTCGAGGCCGAGGAACTTCTCGGGGCTGGCCGAGACGAGCGCCAGATCGCCGAACCGAAGGAGGCCGCCCCGGTGCGTGGGGCTCGTGCGGCGCAGGGTGCGGAAGACCTCGACGGCGTCGAAGGAGCCCGGCACGTCGATGCGGTTCGTGAGGCAGAGCTGGTAGGCGTCGCCCCGACCGATGCTCGCCCGGCAGCGGTCGATGAGCGCGCGGTAGGCGGCCCGGCCGTGGCGCCAGACCGGTTCGGGATGCGCGAGGCCCGCCGTCCCGGCCCGCTCCCCCGCCTCGACAGCGAGGTCGGTATGGCTGCCATCATCGGTGTCCGTGATGTCTGCGCCAGCGTGTGCATGTGCATGTGCATGTGCGTCTGCGCCGTGCGCCCGTTCGATCGAAGCCAGGACGACATCGGCCCAGTCTTCGTCAGCCTCGCCATCGATCCAGACGACCGATGCTCTGCGCGCCGCATGATCGACGACCACCAACCGCGTCACGCGCAGGAAGGCGGCCTCAGGGGTTACGCGGTCGACGGGGCGCCGCGCTGCATTGATGCGCGGTTCAGTGTCCGTGCCGGCAACGATGCTCCCGACAGCGACAGCGTCCTGGGCGGCGCGATTCTCTCGATCGACAGTGTCACTCGAGGTGGAACGCGCTCTCGTCGTCGATGATCGCTCCGCCCGCCACTCATAGCCCAGGAAGCCGACCCAGCCCGGCGCGAATTCGCCGAGTGAAGGTCGCTGGCCCCCTGCCTCAGACCTCCCGTCGAAACGCTGCCGAAAGTGCTCCCCGATGTCCGCGACAACGGTGACGACAGTGACGTGGCCGTCGTCCGTGGCGGAATCGCGGTTCACACGAATGCCCGATGCATCTCCCTGCACGACGAGCTCGTCGCCCGTGCCGAGGTAGCTCAGGCCGTCCGTGGCGTCGGCACCCGCATCCAGCCAGAAGCTGAAGGGATGCGCCGCGAACAGGTCGTCGTAGAGACAATCGGTGCTCACGCCATCCGCGAGGTCGACCACCCGCTCGCCGAACGCCACGCCGTGCCAGCGCTCGGGCTCGGGCTCGGGCTCAGGCTCAGGGCCAGAAGAGGGGGCGGATGTCACCCCCACAGCTTACGGTCGCTGCGCCTCGCTGAGCCGGGCGTCGCCGTCGGGTCGCAACGTGAGGCGGCGGCCGAACAATCCGGCCGGAACATCGGTGTGCGAGATCAGGATGACGGTGCGCTGGTTTCCCGCCGCCGCCACCAGGTCGCGCACCAGCGCGTCGGCCAGGTCGGCCTCGACGTTGGCGGTCGGCTCGTCGAGCACCAGCACCGGGAAGTCGTGCAGCAGCGCGCGGGCGAGTGCGATGCGCTGGGCCTGGCCGCCCGATACGAGCGACCCGCGCTCACCGACGCGCGCGTCGAGACCACCCCGACCCGCGACCCAGGAGTCGAGGCCCACGCGGCGCAGCACGTCGAGCAGCTGCGCGTCGTCGGCGTCGTCCTTGGCGAAAAGGAGGTTCTGTCGGATCGTCTCGTCGAACAGGTACGGCGTCTGCTCGGAGAGCCCCACGATGCGGCGCACCTCGTCTTGCGGCATCCGCTCGGCGGGCACGCCGTCGATGAGATAACCGCCGTCGATGTCGACGAATCGCACGAGCGCCTGAGCGAGGCTCGTCTTGCCGGCCCCGCTCTCGCCCTCGACGAGCAACCGGTCCCCCGGCTCGAGCGTCACGGTGACGCCCCGCACGGCCGTCTCGACACGCCCCGGCCACCGCACTCTGAGGTCGGAGAGCTCGATGCGCGGCACCCCGGTCGACGCGCGCTGCCCACTCACGACGGCCGGGTCATCCACGGGGATGCCGGCGGGCACCGTCGCGGGCACCACCTCGGCGATCCGCGCGGCGCTCGACCGCACCTGACGGAAGACCCCGACGGCCACGGGCACCATCGCCACGATCTCGAAGACCGCGAGCGGCACGAGGGCGATGACGGCGAGTTCGGGCGCGCTCAGGGTTCCGGCGCCGAAGGCCGGGATACCCGCGATGACGGCGACAACGACCGCGAGGCCCGAGAACAGGCTCAGGGTGGCGGCCGCGATGCCGGCACCGCCGGCGCGGCGCACGACGGCCTGCGTGAGGTCGGCATCCGCTCGCTCGATGCGGGCGCGCGCGGCGGCGTCGGCACCGTAGGCGGTCAGCACGTCGAGGTTGTTGAGGTAGTCGAGCAGGGCGTCGAGCACGGCGGCGCGGCGGGGCGCGATCGAGCGTTCGGCGCGCGCGGCATAGCGCGTGACCCAGAAGGCGCTCACCGTGAAGGCGAGCACGAGGCAGGCGGCGAGGCCCACGGCCGCGACGGGCGACAGGAACGCGACGCCCACGACCGCCACGACGGCGACGCCGAGCGACGTGACGATGGGCTGCACGACGCGCAGGGGCAGGTTCTGCAGGTCGTCGACATCCGAGACGAGGGCCGACAGCAGCGAACCGCGTTTGGCGCGGCCGAGACCCCCGGGAGCCAGCGGAATCAGGCGGCGCAGCACCTCGACGCGCACGATCTCGAGCTGACGGAAGGCCGCGTCGTGACTGAACAGGCGCTCGAGGTAGCGGAAGAAGGCCCGGCCCAGGGCGAACGCGCGCACCCCGACCACGGCCATCGACAGGAAGAGGATGGGCGGCTGCTCGGCAGCCTTCGTGATCAACCACGCGCTTGTCGCGAGCAACGCCACCGTGCAGAACGCAGCCAGGATTCCGACGAGGATGCCGGGCAGCGCGACCCTCAGCCGCGGCTGAGCAAGCCTCAGGATGCCGCGAGCCTCGGCGCGCGTATCACCCACCATGTTGCGGCTCATCGTTCCACCCCTCTCGGCGCACCCGTTGTTGCACGGGTCCGCGCTCGTGCGGTCGCCCCTGCCGCCGAGACAGGCGCGATGGTGACCACGGCGTCGGCCGCGCTCAGGAACGCCTGACGATGGCTGACGACGATCACGGCCACACCCGCCCGTGCGACCTCGCGCAAGCGAGCGATCAAACGCGCCTCGGTTGCATGGTCGAGAGCCGAGCTGGGCTCATCGAGCACGAGCACGCGGCATCCGCGACTCTCGAGGCGATAGAGCGCACGGGCGATGGCCACGCGCTGCGCCTGACCGCCCGACACACCCGAACCCCCGACGCCCAACTCCTGTCGGGGGTCGAGGTCGGCAATCGCGGCACGCTCGAGCGATCGACGCACGAGCGGTTCGTCGGGTTGCGCATCGCCCAGCGCCACGTTCTCGGCAACCGTGCCGAAGATGAGCCCCGGCTTCTGACCGGCCCACGCCAACCAGGCGCGATCGTCCACCGAGCGATCGGATGCGACATCCCGGCCGTCGACGGCGATGCGACCCACGGCCGGCACGAACCCGTTCAGGGCCGCCACGATCGTCGACTTGCCCGAGCCGCTCGGCCCCGACAGCACCGTGAGCGAACCGGCCTCGAAACGAGCGGAGAACTCCTGCACCACAACGTCGTCCCCGTAGGAGACGGATAAGCCGCTGACCGCCAAACCGGCTGCGACGGGCGCGGTCGGAGCAGACGGATCGGCCTCAGCGCGACGGAGCGATGATGCGACGGGCTCGCCCGATGATGCGACGGGCGCCGGCTTCGCACCCTGCCCCGCCCGACGCGCCCGCGCCTCATCCAGAATCGCGAATGCCTCATCGGCCGCCGTCACGCCCTCGGCCGCCGCATGGAAGTTCGCCCCCACCTGCCGGATCGGCAGAAACGCCTCGGGCGCCAACAGCAAGACGAACAACCCGGCGGGCAGCAGCATCGACCCATCCACGAGTCGCAGACCGACCGACACCGCGACGATCGCCACCGACAGGCTCGCGGCCAGCTCGAGCGCGAAACTCGACAGGAACGACACGCGCAGCACCTTCATGGTCTCGACGCGGTACTCACGCGTGATGCGCGACATCCGCTCGACCTGTCGGTTCTGTCGGCCGAAAATCTTGAGGGTCGCCAGCCCGCCGAGCGTGTCGACGAACCCGCGCGACAGCCGCCCGAGCGCCTGCCACTGCCTCTGCTGCACGGCCTGCGTGGCCCAGCCGATCAGGATCATGAAGACGGGGATGAGCGGCAGCGTGACGATCACGATGACGGCCGACAGCCAGTCGGTCACGAACATCGAGAGCACGATGACGGGTGTGGCGATGGCGGTCAGCAGCAGCTGCGGAATGTACTTCGAGAAGTAGTCGTCGAGGGCGTCGACGCCGCGCCCCGCGAGCGTCGCGATGTCGCTCGACGAGCGGCCCGACATCCAGGCCGGCCCCAGGGTGGTGGTCGCGTCGACGATCTGCGTGCGCAACTCGCCCTTCACGCGCGCCGCGGCCCGGGCCGAGAGCGCGTCGTTGGCCCACACGAGCACCGCCCGAACCAGGATGACCGCCACCAAGGCCCCGAGGAACGGCCACAGTGTGTCGAGCGGCGCGCCGTCGATGGCCCGCGTGATGAGCGTCGTCAGCAGGAACGCGAAGGCGACGATGCACCCGGTGGTGGCGAGGCCGACAGCCCCACCGGCCACCAGGAACAGTCGCGCGCTTTTCGCGTAGCGCAGCAGACGCGGATCGAGGGGTTTCACCGTGTCAGGCTAATGCGCGGCGGTTTCGATGTGCGAACGGGAGACCCGCTTGCGGAACACCCAGTAGGTCCAGCCCTGGTAGAGCAGGATGAGCGGCAGCGCGATCACGGCGACCCAGCTCATGACCTCGAGCGTGTACTGCGTCGACGACGCGTTCGCGATGGTGAGGCTGTTGGCGGGATCGTTCGAGGCGGGCATGACGGCCGGGAACAGCGCCACGAAGAGCGTCAACACGGCCGCCGCGATCGTTGCCGCCATGAGGGCGAACGCGCGCCCCTCCTTGCCGAGGGCGTTGGCCACGTAGGCGAGGATCAGAAGCACGGCGGCCGCCGCGGCACCGATCACGACGCCCGACTTCTCGGGGTGCGCCAGCACCGTCCAGGCGAGGAACGTCGCGGCCACCAGGATCGTGGCGATGCCCGAACGCGCCGCCAGCTTGCGGGCCCGCTCGCGCAGCTCGCCGTCGGTCTTCAGCGACACGAAGATGACGCCATGCGTGAAGAACAGCAGCAGGGTGGTGAGCCCGCCGAGCAGCGCATACGGGTTGAGCAGGGCGAAGAAGCCGCCGATGTAGTTGTGATCGGCGTCGAGCGGCACACCCTGCACGATGTTCGCGAAGGCCACACCCCAGAGCAGGGCCGGGATGGCGCTGCCCACGATGATCATGGTGTCGAAACGCTTCTTCCACGACGCCTCGGGCCGCTGGTGCCGATACTCGAACGACACACCGCGGATGATGAGGGCCAGCAGGATGAGCAGGAGCGGCAGGTAGAACCCGCTGAACAGCGTGGCGTACCACTCGGGGAACGCGGCGAACAGCGCCGCGCCCGCCACGATCACCCAGGTCTCGTTGAGATCCCACACCGGCCCGATGGTGTTGATGATGACGCGCCGATCGGTGTCGTCCTTGCCGAGGAACGGCAGCGACATGCCAACACCGAAGTCGAAGCCGTCGAGGACGAAGTAGCCCACGAAGAAGAAGGCGACGATCCAGAACCAGAGGATTCCGAGGTCCATGATTATTCTTCCTGTCTCGCTAGTAGACGGTGGTGACCGGTTGGTGGATGCCGGACTCTTCGTCGACGGCGGGGGCATCGTCGGGCCCCTTCTGGGCGGCCTTCTTGATGAGCTTGAACTCGACCACCGCGAGGGTGCCGTACACGGCCGTGAACGCGATCAGCGAGATCAGCACGTCGAGGCCCGTGATGTTCGGAGACACGCCGTCGGCGGTTTTCAGCAAGCCGAACACGAGCCACGGTTGGCGACCCATCTCGGTGAACACCCAGCCGACGATCATGGCGGCGAGCGACGCGGGGAACGACCAGATCGCGATCTTCCAGACCCACTTCTGCTCGGGCATGCGCCCCTTGCGGGTCAGCCACAGACCCGTGAGGGCCACGAGGATGTGGAAGATGCCGAGGCCGATCATCCAGCGGAACGACCAGTAGGTGACCCAGATGATGGGCGTGTAGTCGCCGGGGCCGTAAAGCTGCACATACTGCGCCTGCAGGTCGTTGATGCCCTCGACGGTTCCGTTGAAGGTGTGCGTCGACAGGAACGAGAGCAGATAGGGGATGCGGATCGAGAACAGTTCGTGCACACCGTCGGGTGTGCCGAGCGTGAAGATCGAGAAGGATGCATCCGCCCCCGTCGACGTGTGATACATCGCCTCGGCCGCCGCCATCTTCATAGGCTGCGTCTGCACCATCGCGAGGCTGAGCTGGTCGCCCGCCAGGGTGGTGAGGGCGCCCGCGATGAGCATGGTCCACAGACCGAACTTCAGGGCCGGCTTCATGGTGTCGAGGTGCTGGTTGCGGGACAGGTGGTAAGCCGCAACCGTGATGACGAGACCGGCCGAGACCATGAAGCACGCAAAGATCGTGTGCGGGAATGCCGCGAGGGCGACCTTGTTGGTGAGCACGTCGACGATCGAGGTGAGCTCAGCCCGGCCGCGCTCCTCGTTGATCTGGAAGCCGACGGGGTTCTGCATAAACGCGTTGGCCGCGATGATGAAGTACGCCGACAGGATGCTGCCGATGGCCGCGGCCCAGATGGTCAGCAGGTGGATCTTGGGCGAGAGCTTGTCCCAGCCGAAGATCCAGAGACCGATGAAGGTGGCCTCGAAGAAGAAGGCCAGCAGACCCTCGAGCGCGAGCGGGGCGCCGAAGACATCGCCGACGAAGCGGGAGTAGTCGGACCAGTTCATACCGAACTGGAACTCCTGCACGATGCCCGTCACGACGCCCATGGCGAAGTTGATGAGGAAGATCTTGCCGAAGAACTGCGTCATCTGCAGGTAGTGCACCTTGCCGGTGCGCACCCAGGCGGTCTGGAAGATGGCGACGGTGGTGGCCATTCCGATCGTCAGGGGGACGAACAGGAAGTGGTAGATCGTCGTCAGACCGAACTGCCATCTCGAGAGAAGCAGCGGGTCGAGTAGTTCGTTCACTGGAAGCTCCGTTTTCGAAGGTCCGCTAGCGGCTGATCCCCCGGGCAGCGTGTCGCCGGATCGGCGGAATCGAGCGGGTTTGGTGTCCCGCTGCCTCCATCGTAGCGCGATTTCGGCCTGTGGTCTGACCACACACTCACCTTTTCGGAAAGGCACAAAAACGAGCCCCGATCACCGTGTGAATATCGGGTCTTCTCCAGCCTCGATCACTAGGCTTCGGCTCGTGAACGACATCCTCATGTGGCTGCTCGACCTCGTCCAGAGCGTCGACCCCGTCCTGCGCACGCTGCTGGCCGGGCTGGGCATCTTCCTCGAGACATCCGTTCTCGTCGGCCTTGTCGTTCCGGGCGACACCATGGTGCTCGTGGCCTCGACGGCCGTCGACGGGCCCGTGCAATACCTCTCGATGGTGCTCGTCGTCATCGCGGGCGCCCTCGGCGGCGAATCGGTCGGGTTCGCGCTCGGCCGCTACTTCGGCCCCAAGATCCGGGCGTCGCGCCTCGGCCGCAAGATCGGCGAGAACAACTGGGTGCGCGCCGAGAACTACCTGCAGCGCCGCGGCGGCGTCGCGGTCTTCGTGTCGCGCTTCCTGCCGGTGCTGCACTCGCTCATCCCGCTGACCGTCGGCATGAGCACCATGACCTACCGCAAGTTCATGGCCTGGACCATCCCGGCCTGCGTCATCTGGTCGGCCGCCTATGTCACGGTCGGCTCGGTCGCTGCGGGCACGTTTCGCGAGCTCTCCGAGAAGCTGCACTTCGCGGGCTACCTCTTCGTCGGGGTCATCGTCGTCTTCCTCGTGGCCGTCCTCATCGTCAAGAAGATGCTGCACCGCAGCGAAGAACGACACATGACGGCGGATGTCGGAGCCGTCACAGCCGACGACGCGGTTAGCGACGCAGCCGGCGAACCCGCCGACCGTGACAACTCCGCCGACCCCTCGGCCGCCTCGTCGCACGCAACCCCCGAGGCAGGGGCCGCAGACATGACAGACTTGACGGGTGCCCCACGACAGCGACCGCTCCCCCGACGCACCCCTCGTCGCCCACGCTAGACGAACGCTTCACCGCGCCGCCCGCATCGACGACGCCGTGCAAGATTGGCGCCACCGTCGCGCCCGCAAACGCGGTGACACCGCCACGGTTGTGCCCTTCACGGGCTACGGTTCCACCACCTGGGTGCGCGTCCTCGCGCGCGTCGTGCTCACGCCGCCGAAGGTCGCCGCCCCCAAGAAAGACCTTGACAAGCCCGATGAGCGCATTCGCGGGTGGCGCAGCTTCACGAGCATCCCCGTCGTCGAAGCGGATGTCTGGGTGCAGGTCGGCGACACGAAGCACCGCGTGCAGGCCGACCGCGGGGGCGTCGTCGACGTCGTCGTCACGGCCGACCTCGCGCCCGGCTGGCAGAGCATCACGCTCGGCACCGAAGACACCGAGCCCGTCGAGGCCCGCGTCTACATCGTCGACCCCAGCACGCGTCTCGGCGTCATCTCCGACGTCGACGACACCGTCATGGTCACGGCGCTCCCCCGTCCGTTCGTGGCGGCGTGGAACACGTTCGTGCTCGACGAGCACGCGCGCACACCCGTCCCCGGCATGGCCGTCATGCTCGAGCGGCTGACGCGCAGTCATCCGACCGTGCCCGTCATTTATCTGTCGACCGGTGCCTGGAACGTGGCGCCCACGCTGACGCGCTTCTTGTCGCGCAACCTCTACCCGTCCGGCCCCCTGCTGCTGACCGACTGGGGCCCGACGCACGACCGCTGGTTCCGCAGCGGCCGGCTGCACAAGGAGACGAACCTGCGCCGGCTCGCGGACGAGTTCCCCGACATCCGGTGGCTGCTCGTGGGCGACGACGGCCAGCACGACGAAGAGATCTACGGCGCGTTCTCCGAGGAGCGACCCGAACATGTCGCGGGTGTCGCCATCCGCCAGCTGTCCCCGGGTGAGGCCGTCCTCGCCGGTGGGCGCTCCAAGCCCGACGAGCACGCCCCCTCGCAGGCACGCTGGATCTACGCGCCCGACGGCGCCGGGCTGCTCGACCGCCTCTCGGAGTTCGATCTGTCCTAGGAAGCGTCCTCGGGTCGCGCAACGGCCCGACAATCGATGCCATTCGGGCCGCAGACCAGCCCGAGAACCGATGCGAAGGGAGAACGGGATGGCTCGCCGAAACCGCTTGCGGTCGCTGACCCTCGCGACACCCATCCGCACCCCCAAGCGCCTGCCGTTCATCCAGGCGGTCAAGACGTCGGTCGCCACCATCGCGGCCTGGTTCGTGGCCATCACCGTTCTGCCCGGCCAGCTGCCGATCTTCGCGGCCATCGCGGCCCTGCTCGTCGTGCAACCGAGCGTCAACCAGTCGCTGGGCAAGGCCGTCGAGCGCAGCGTGGGTGTCATCGCGGGTGTGCTCATCGCGTCGGGCATCGGCATCGTCTTCGGCCAGCAGGGCTGGATCGTGCTCGCCGCCATCGTCGTGTCGATCCTCATCGGCTGGGCGCTGCGCCTCACCCCCGGCTCGTCGAATCAGATCCCGATCAGCGCCATGCTGGTGCTGTCGATCGGGGCGACCACCCCGAGCTATGCCGTCGACCGCATCATCGAGACTCTCATCGGCGCGGCCATCGGCGTCATCGTGAACGCCCTGATCGTGCCGCCCGTCATGATCGGCCCGGCCCGAGCGGATGCCGCAGCCCTCGTCGCCGAACTGGCCGCGAGCCTCGACCGCCTCGCCGACATCCTCGCCACGCCGCACAGCCACAGCGCCGTCGAGGGTGCCATGATCGAAGCCCGGCTGCTGCGCCCCATGCGCGACAAGGCCGTCGAGTCCCTGTCGAAGGGCGAAGAGTCGCTCACGTTGAACCCGCGTCGGTCGACCCACCGCGACGAGCTGCGCCAGATTCGCGAGCTGCTCGACCGCCTCTCCCCCGTGGTCACCCGCACGATCGGCATGACCCGGGCCGTGCGCGACCACTACGACGCCACCCTCTCCGAGGAATCGACCGTGCAGCAGATCGCGCGCGAACTGCACCGGGCCGCGCACGACCTGCGGCTGCTCGATCGCCCGGCCGGCGACGACCGCGACGAGGATGCCGAACCGGTCACGGCCGAGATCCCCGCGCTGACCGCGCCGCTCGTCATCCAGCGGCCGCATCCCGACCACTGGATCCTGATCGGCTCGCTGCTCGAAGACCTGCGGCGCGTGCGCGAAGAGATCGTGGGCGCGAACTCCTGAGCGGCGGCGGGCGCGCCGAGGGCCTCACACGGACTTGGGCACGAGCAGGAAACGGGTCCGCGAGCCAAGCGCCAGGTTCATGCCGACCACGAATGAAACGCGGGTGTGCCGGGCGCCTTATTCAGCGCGAGGTATCGGCAGAATGCGAACGGGACTCATGCGTCGCACACCCGCGCGGAGGTGCCGCGACGCCTCACAGGTCCGCGCGCTCGGCAGACCTGCGCGCACAGAAAAGCGGCGGAGAGTCCCGAGGGATTCTCCGCCGCTTCTGTGTGGCCGCAGGGGGCGACAGGCTGACGATTCGTCAGGGGATGACGGGCAACTATGGCGCCGACATCCGTGTCGCCTCTGTGGGCCGACGAGGTGAGACTACGCCTGGAGCGCGGCCTGCAGCTCGATGGTGATGGTGACCTTCTCGCCGAGCAGCACGCCGCCGGTCTCGAGGGCAGCGTTGTAGTTCAGGCCGAAGTCTTCACGGTTGATGACGGTGGTAGCGGTCGCGCCAGCCTTGTAGTTGCCGTAGGGGTCCTGGCTGAAGCCACCGAAGTCGAAGTCGAACGTGACGGGCTTGGTGACACCCTTGATGGTGAGGTTTCCGTCAACCTTGAAGTCGCCCTTTTCCTGGCGAACGGCGGTCGAGACGAAGTCGATGGTCGGGTACTTCTCGGCCTCGAAGAAGTCACCGGTGCGCAGGTGGCCGTCGCGGTTGGGCTCGTTGGTGTTGATCGACTCGACCTTGGCGTGCGCGGTGACGCTCGAGTCGAGGGGGTTCTCGCCCGTGACGAGGGTGCCCTCGAAGAGGTCGAACGTGCCGCGGACCTTCGAGATCATGAGGTGGCGGATGCTGAAGCTGACTTCGGAGTGGGTGGGGTCGATGACCCAGGTGCCGGCCTTGTAACCGGGAATGTCGATGGTGTCCGTCATGAGGTGCTCCTTGTTCGTTCTGTGATCCGGATATCGGACCGTGGCGGGCTCATCGCCACCGAACTATGCAAACACATGTAAATAGATCTCTATTCCGGTTTCGGGAAACTTCTTCTGAACGATGATGGATGCCGGAGCACCGAGCTCCCGCCCGCGCCGCAACACCCCTGATAGGATCGGGTTTCATCGGTTGCGGTCGCGCGAACCCTCGGCTCGCTGGCAGATGAACGCATGTTGCACCACCCGGCGTGTCGCATGCTCGACCGCCCGCACGAAAAGGGGTTTTCATGACGCAGCCCGTCGCCCACGCACCGATCGAGCCGCTCGACGAGCCAACCGGCGCCGCACTCGAGGGTTCGCTCGACGCGCGCCCCCTGCCCGTGCGCGATCGCATCCTCAACGCCGCGACAGCACTGTTCTACGCGGAGGGCATCCGAGCCGTCTCCGCCGACAAGATCATTCAGGCCGCCGGCATCACGAAGGTCACCTTCTACCGGTATTTCCCCTCGAAGGACGACCTCGTGGTCGCCTACCTCGAAAATCGCGCCGCATGGGAGCGCGCCGGCATCAGTCACGTGCTGGCGCGGGCGGCAAACCATCCCTCGATCGCACTCGGCCTGGTGGCTCGCGCGCTCGGTGACGAGGCGTGCACACCGGGCTTCCGTGGGTGCGCCTTCCTGAACGCCGGTGCTGAATACCCAGACCCCGAGCATCCCGTGCGCGTCGTCGTCGACGAACACCGCCGCTGGGGCATTCGCACCGCACGCGAGGCACTCGAGAAGATCGGCGTTCCCGATGCGGAGTCGGTGGCCGAAGAGCTCATGATGCTGCGCGACGGCGCCATGATCTCGGGGTATGTCAGCGACCCGGCGACGGTCGGCCAGAACCTGTTCAAGGCGGGGCGAGCGGTCATCCAGTATCGCGGCTGAGACCGGCGCTCGCGCGGCCTTCTACGGGGCGCACCGTCGGTCACGCCCCCGCCGCGACGAAGGGCCCGGCGCACAAACGTTCTGCGCACCCCAGGTGGTCCTGCTCAACGAGATTCGATGCGATTCGGGCAAAAAAATATGGTCTCGCAGAAGATTCTGCGAGACCATATTTCGTGTTTTGGTGGATCTGAGGGGACTCGAACCCCTGACCCCCTGCATGCCATGCAGGTGCGCTACCAGCTGCGCCACAGACCCAGATTTTGTCTCCGATCGCTCGAAGCAACCTGTTTAGATTACTACACGAATCGGCCGAAGACGAAATCGAGACGGCACTTATCGCAGATCTTCTGCCGACGACTGCGTGACCTTCTCGGGCAGGGGCAAAACGGGGCAATCCTTCCACAGGCGTTCGAGCGAGTAGAACATGCGCTCTTCCTCGTGGAACACGTGCACGACGAGGTCGCCGAAGTCGATGAGCACCCAGCGGCCGGCGCCGTGGCCCTCGCGGCGCAGGGTTTTGTGCCCGGCCAGGTTGAGCTGGTCTTCGACTTCGCCGGCAATGGCCTGGACGTTGCGTTCGCTGCGGCCGGTGGCCAACAGGAAGACGTCGACGAACGGGAGGGGCTCGGACACGTCGAGCGCGACGAGGTCGTCGGCACCCTTCGAGTCGGCGGCTTCGGCGGCGATGGCCAGAAGCTCGAGCGAGGTGTCGCGTGCGGTCACGGTGTGGATCCTTTCACGGTGGGATGACCCCCCTGCGCCGCCACGGGCGGTGCGTTGATACGAGGGAGGGCTAGAAGGCACCCACGACGAAGCCGACGATCACCACGGCGAGCACGGCCGTGAGCAGGGCTCCGGCGGTGATGGCCAGGATGATGAGCAGGCGGTGGTCGCGGCTGGGTGCCGGAGGGTTGATCACGTCGCCGGTCTGCGTGTGCGTGCTGACGGCGCGGGCAGCCGAGACGGGGGTGCCGGCCGTTGCGGGCGCGGCATCTTCGTCGGCCTCGAACATGGTGTCGAGTTCGGCCTTGTCGAAGTAGTTGGGGTGCTGCCCGGTGGAGGACAGGCTCGCGGGCAGGTCGATCGAACCCGTGACGATCACGTTGCCGTTCGAGGAGATCGGACCGGTGAGCGAATCGTTGGACGGCATGGTGGGCAGGATGAGCGCATTCGAGGCGGCCTGCGCCTCGGCCGCTTCCACACCACGAGCGATGATGCGGTCGAAGGGCTGATCGTGGGGCACGGCCGTGCTGGCCGCGCTGCCCGAATCGAGCACCTGCTCGCCGAAACCTTCGGCCAGCTTGGGCGCTTCAGCGTCGGCGTCGGCGTCGGCGTCGGCAGCAGCCTCCGCGTCAGCGGTTTCGGCGGCCGACGAATCGTCGTTCTTCGTCGATTCGTCCGTATCCGAGCTGTCGACGACCTCGGGGACGACGATCGTCTCGGGGCGGTTCGCTGACGCGCCCGACGCCTGAGACGGGGACTCCGCTTCGGCGTCGACGATCTCGGCGTCGGTCGTCTCGCTGGTAGACGTCGCTGCATTGCCGTCGGCGCCGACGGGCGTGTAGCTCGAACGACGGGGTCCGGGGCGGCCGGTTGCCTGCTCGCCGGCATCCGCAGTGGAGTCGAGGCTCTCGATGAGAGGGGCGGCGGCGGCCGGCTTGCCGATGAAGGCGGGACGAATGGGGGCGACCGGAGCGGCCGCCGATGCATCTTCGGCAGCCACGTCGGGCACAGCCTGGGCGGCTGCAGCCTCGCGCGCTGCGTCCTCCGCGCGCTTGGCCTCTTGCGCGGCCTTCTTCTCGGCGCGCTTCGAACGCTTCGAGGACTTCGTGGGCGTCGGCTCTTCGGCCAC
Source organism: Okibacterium fritillariae (assembly GCF_900167575.1). Lineage (GTDB taxonomy): Bacteria > Actinomycetota > Actinomycetes > Actinomycetales > Microbacteriaceae > Okibacterium > Okibacterium fritillariae. The sequence continues at coordinate 1,485,447 of NZ_FUZP01000001.1, read as the reverse complement.
GTCGACTTCGGCGTTGCTCGTGTCGTCCGCGGTCGCGTCGGCCGCGTTCTTGCCAGCACCGGTCTGGGTCGCGGCGTTCTGCGCTACCTGGCTCTCGGCAGCGTCGCTCGTGGCAGCGTCGTTCACAGCAGCATCGCTCGTGGCAGCGTTGCCCGCGTCGGCGTTGCTCGTGCTTTCGTCGCGCTGGTCTGCGTCGCTCGTGTCGGCACCGCTCGTCGACGGCGTCTCCCCTGCGGCGGCCGCGGCCGTCGCAGCACGGTGAGCCGCAGCATCCGCGGCACTGATCACGGGAACCGAAGCGGTCTTGGCCTTCTCGAGGTCGCGAGCCTGGCGCCGGGTCAACGGGATGCCGGCCTGCGCGCGCTTCTCGAGCTCGGCAATCTCTTCGACGGACAGAGTGGGTGCGGTCTGCCGGGCAGCTTCGGCCTTCTCGGCGTCGGTGGATGCATCGGCAGCGGCTCGCTCGGCCGCCTGAACGTCGGGAATCTGACCACCGGCGACGGCAGCAGACGTGGAAACGCGACGCGAACGGGTGGCGGGTGCGGCGGCCGGAACCGACTTTGCGGCATCGCCCGAGTCTGCGGAACCATCGGCAGCGCCGACGATGGGCACGCCTTGCGTGTCGACCCCGCGCCGCTCGCGCATCTGGCGGCGGGTGAGTTGTGGCTCGTCGGTGTTCGAACTCATGGGCTACTCCGGTAAAGGTGGTGTTTGGTGATGTACTGCACGACACCGTCGGGAACTAAATACCAGACCGGGAAACCCCGGTTAACCCGGCTTCGACAGTCGGTAGACGATATCGCCAGCGCAGGAACCTCCAGCAAGCTTACGTCTTGCTGTGGCAGCCCCGAAATGTTGAGCGGATGTCCCGGACGACTCACAGCGACGAAATGCGCCAGCGACCAGAGCTCATCGTGGTCTTTCCAGCCGAGGATCTGGGCCACGGCATCGGCACCCGAGATGAAGAAGAACTCGGCGTCGGGCCGCTGTTTGCGCAGATCCCGGAGAGTGTCGATCGTATATGTGGGCCCGCCCCGGTCGATGTCGACGCGGCTGACGGTGAACTGCGGGTTGGATGCCGTGGCGATGACGGTCATCAGATAACGATGCTCGCTGCTCGTCACCGTCTGCTTGTGCCACGGGCTGCCCGTGGGAACGAAGATGACCTCGTCGAGGCCGAACGATTGCGCGACCTCGCTGGCCGCCACCAGGTGACCGTGGTGGATGGGGTCGAACGTTCCACCCATCACGCCGATGCGTGGCCGGGTGGTGCTCGCGGCGGAAGTCACAGGTCGTCGACTGCTATCTAGCGCCCGACTTAGTGGCCGTGGCCCGAGACGTCGTGGTCGTGAACCCGGCCCGCGCGGGCGTTGGCCTTGGCGGCGTGGCGGTTGGCGACATCGCGGTAGGAGAACGTGGCCAGGCCCAGGAGGATGAAGATGATGGCGGCGATCAGCGCATACATGAAGGTCGGCATGGGCAGCTCGACGTGCGCTTCGGCCGCGGCCAGCACGATGGTCGCAAAGGACATCAGTTCTCCGTTCGAAAGTTTTTCCCGGCCCCGTGCGCGTGATCACGCCAAAAGAGCCTCGTAGTAGTGTACCGGCTCGGCACCCGCTAGGCGCGAACCTGGCCGGACCCGCGCACGATCCACTTGGTGCTCGTCAATTCCGGCAGCCCCATGGGGCCGCGGGCGTGGAGCTTTTGGGTGCTGATGCCGACCTCGGCGCCGAACCCGAACTCCCCGCCATCCGTGAATCGCGTGGAGGCGTTGACCATGACGACGGCCGAATCGATCTCGGCGAGGAAGCGCTCGGCCGACGCGACGTCGTCGGTGATGATCGACTCGGTGTGGCCCGTGGAGTAGCGGCGGATGTGCTCGAGGGCCTCGTCGAGGTCGTCCACGATGCGCACCGCGATGTCGAGCGTCATGTACTCGGTCTGCCAATCCGCCTCGGTGGCGGGGACGACGTCGGGGGCGAGGGCGGCCGTGCGGGCGTCGCCGTGCACGGTGACACCCGAGGAACGCAGGCGCTCGAGCACCTGGGGCAACACGCGCGCCGCGGCATCCCTGTGCACGAGGAGGGTTTCGACGGCGTTGCACACGCTCGGGCGCTGCACCTTGGCGTTCTCGACGATGTCGACCGCCCAGTCTTCGCGCGCCGACGCGTCGAGGAAGATGTGCACGACCCCCGCACCCGTCTCGATCACGGGCACCTGCGAGTCGCGCACCACGGTCTGGATGAGTGCAGCACTCCCCCGCGGAATGAGCACGTCGACGAGGCCCCGGGCCCGCATCAGCTCGGCGGCACCGGGACGGCCGAAATCGTCGATCGTGTCGACGGCCTCAGCGGGCAGCCCGGTGCTCGTGAGCGCCTCGCGGATGAGGGCGACGAGCACCCGGTTGCTGTTCTCGGCGGCCGTGCCACCGCGCAGAATGACGGCATTGCCGCTCTTCAGCGCGAGGGCGGCGATGTCGATGGTCACGTTGGGTCGCGCCTCATAGATCGCGCCGACCACGCCGAACGGCACGCGCACCTGATCGATCTTGATCCCGTTGGGCAGCGTGCTGCCGCGCACGGTCTGGCCGAGAGGGTCGGTGAGACTCGAGATCTGTCGCACGGCCGCGGCGAGTCCGTGCAGGCGCGACTCGTCGAGACGCAGTCGGTCGACGAGCCCCGGCGCGAGACCGTTCTTCCGGCCGGCCTCCAGGTCGAGGGCGTTGGCTTCGACGATGCGCTCGACGTTCGCTTCGATGCCCGCCGCGATGGCGTGCAGGGCGGCGACGCGCTGGTTTCCGGTCGAACCGGCCAGGATGCGGGATGCCGCACGGGCCGCGATCAGCCGCTCGTGCACGCCCGACACCACGTCGTCGACGGGCCCGCCCGCCGCGGTCGCCGCGGAGCTATCGTCATCGGAAACGTGCTGCGAAACATCGGCTGCCAGAGTCATGACCCGAGTTTAGCGATCGGGGCGCCGGGGCGACACCGTGTGACGGCCCGGCGACGAGTAGGCGGGACTGTGGAGCCAGTCGACGAGCGGGGTCGACTGTGACGATGGGAGGACGCACGGGTTCCGTTACGGCGCCCGACGATGAGCGGGTGCGATCGTGACGCTCGACGCCTAGCGCGGTTGAGGCTCGAACCAGGTGCCGATGGGCGCGCCCTCGAGTGCCTGCTCGACCAGGGCGGTGGCCGTGACGAGCACGGCGGTGCCGGCATCCGCTGCCAGTCGCGCGGCGGAGACTTTGGTGGCTGCTCCCCCGGTGCCGACGCCCGACCCCGAATCGCCGAACGAGACGCCCTCGAGCTGCTCACCCACGGCGACGTTGTCGATGCGCACGGCTCCCGGCTCGGACGGCGGCTTCGTGTAGAGCGCGTCGACGTCGCTCAACAGCACGAGCACGTCGGCGCGCACGAGCTGCGAGACGAGGGCCGCGAGCCGGTCGTTGTCGCCGAAGCGGATCTCGTGTGTGGCGACCGTGTCGTTCTCATTGACGATCGGCAGAATACGGAGCGACAAAAGCCGTTCCATCGCACGCTCGGCGTTGCTGCGGTGCGTCGGGTTCTCTAGGTCGCCCGCTGTGAGGAGCACCTGTCCGGCGACGATGTCGTAGCGCCGCAGGCTGTCTTGATAGCGGTAGATGAGCACGTTCTGGCCGACGGCGGCCGCCGCCTGTTGCGTGGCGAGGTCGGTCGGGCGCGAGTCGAGGCGCAGGTGCGGCATGCCGGTCGCGATGGCACCAGAAGACACCAGGATGACTTCGACCCCCCGCCCGAAAGCCCGCGCGAGCGCGTCGACCAGGGGCTCGATCTGCCCGGCGTTCTCACCGGAGATCGACGACGACCCGACCTTCACGACGACGCGCCGGGCGGCGGCGATATCGCCGCGCCCGCGCACCTGCACAGCCTGCGCCATGGGTTACTCGGCTTTCTCCTCGGAGGAACCCTCGTGCTGGGCGCCGTCGGGGCCGGATGTCGGTGCCGAATCGGCCTCGGCATCGTTCTCCTCGTCGACGTTCCACAGCCCGGCTTCGCGCTCGCGCGCCAACTCGGCTCGCGCCTCGGCCTTGGCATCCATGCGCTCGAAGTAGTTCTCGCGGCGCTGGTTGCGCGTGGGGCGGAAGTTATCGTCGAGTCGGGCGTCGGCACCACGCGGCGTGGTGATGAGCTCGGCCGTCGAGGTGAGCGTGGGCTCCCAGTCGAAGACGACGCCCTGGCCGGGTCCGATGACGACGGTGGAACCGGCGACGGCACCCGCCTTGAAGAGCTGGTCTTCGACGCCGAGCTTGGCCAGGCGGTCGGCGAGGAAGCCGACGGCCTCGTCGTTGGTGAAGTCGGTCTGAGCCACCCAGCGCTGCGGCTTCTCGCCGAGGATGCGGTAGACGTTGCCGTAGGTTCCACCCTCGACGACGACCTTGAAGCCGCTGTCGTTGACGGCCTGCGGACGGATGACGATGCGGGGACGCGCGGCGGCTTCGGCCTCGCGGGCGCGGCGTTCGGTCTCGACGAGCTCGCCGAGCGCGTAGGACAGCTGACGCAGGCCCTCGTGGCTCACGGTCGAGATCTCGAATACCCGATAGCCGCGCGCCTCGAGGTCGGGCGTGACGAAGTCGGCGAGTTCGCGGCCTTCGGGCACGTCGATCTTGTTGAGCGCGATAAGCTGCGGGCGCTCGAGCAGCGGGGTCTGACCTTCGGGCACCGGGTATTTGCCGAGCTCGTTGAGGATGATGTCGAGATCGCTCAGCGGGTCGCGGCCGGGTTCGAGCGTGGCGCAGTCGAGCACGTGCAGCAGGGCGGAGCACCGCTCCACGTGACGCAGGAACTCGAGCCCCAGGCCCTTGCCTTCGCTGGCACCCTCGATGAGACCGGGCACGTCGGCCACGGTGTAGCGCGCCTCGCCGGCCTGGACGACGCCGAGGTTGGGGTGCAGCGTGGTGAAGGGGTAGTCGGCGATCTTGGGCTTGGCGGCCGAGATGGCGGCGACCAGGCTGGACTTACCCGCGGACGGGTAACCGACGAGCGCGATATCCGCGACGATCTTGAGCTCGAGGAAGACATCGCCTTCCCAGCCCGGGGTTCCGAGCAGGGCGAAGCCGGGCGCCTTGCGCTTGGTGCTGGAGAGGGCCGCGTTGCCGAGGCCGCCCTGGCCGCCGGGGGCGACGACGAAGCGCATACCGGGCTCGACGAAGTCAACGAGCTCGTTGCCGTCGGCGTCTTTCACGACGGTGCCGACGGGAACGGCGAGTTCCATCTCTTCGCCCATGAAGCCGGCGCGGTGGTCGCCCATGCCGGCGCCGCCGTTCTGAGAGTGACGGTGGGGTGCGCGGTGGTAGGCCAACAGAGTGGTGGTCTGCGTGTCGGAGACGAGAACGATGTCGCCGCCGTGCCCGCCGTTGCCGCCGTCGGGGCCGGCGAGGGGCTTGAACTTCTCGCGTTTCACCGAAACGCAACCGTTTCCGCCGTTACCCGCACGCAAGTGCAGTGTTACTCGATCGACGAATGTCGCCACGAGCCCACCTCCTTCACCCTCATTTGTTCGCCGGATGTCGTCCGACGGTGTTGTAGCCAAAAAAACAGTGGGCGAGCCGAGGCTCGCCCACTGTCAGAAATCACTGCGACGTCGTTATTGCGCCGCCGGCGAATCGATGCTTATTCGGCAGCCGATGCGACGATGTTGACGACCTTGCGGCCGCCCTTGTTGCCGAACTCGACCGCGCCGGCCGAGAGGGCGAACAGCGTGTCGTCGCCGCCACGCCCGACGTTCACGCCGGGGTGGAAGTGCGTGCCGCGCTGGCGGACGATAATCTCGCCCGCGAGGACGACCTGACCGCCGAAGCGCTTGACACCGAGACGCTGTGCGTTGGAGTCACGACCGTTGCGAGTGGAACTCGCACCCTTCTTGTGTGCCATCTGTTCTTCTCCTCGATGCCTTACTTGATGCCGGTGATCTTGACGCGCGTGAGCTCCTGACGGTGCCCCTGACGCTTCTTGTAACCGGTCTTGTTCTTGAACTTCTGGATGACGATCTTCGGACCGCGGAGGTTGCCGAGAACCTCTGCCGTGACGGTCACCTTGGCGAGCGAACCCGCGTCAGAGGTGATCTTGTCGCCATCGACGAGCAGGACAGCAGCGAGCTCGACGTTGCCTTCTGCATTGGCCTTGATCCGGTCCATCGTGACGATGGTGCCGACCTCTACCTTTTCTTGCCGACCGCCGGCGCGCACAACTGCGTAAACCACTACTCGTACCTATCTTTGGGGAGCTCTACACTCCGGTGAACATATTTCGGACAGTCACTGCCCGATGTTTCAGACAACTCCTGCACAGATTGAACGAGTCCGGATGATTATCCACACCGCTCGAGACCTGCACCGGTTGATCTGTACCGTTCGGCACCCCGCGAACGGGATGACCTGTCGGTGTCAGAAAACCTGTGTGATGCGCGGATTGAACAACGCACACCAACGGTCAACTCTACTCGATTACTTCTTCGGCCACAAATGCGACCGGAGCTCTCTCGACACGTTCCTAAGATTGTCTCATGACCATCCTGATCGACCCGGCCGACTGGCCGGCACACGACACGTTCTGGTCACATTTAGTGAGCGATTCTTCGATCGAGGAGCTGCACGCCTTCGCGAAACGCAATGACGTTCCGCCGCGCAGTTTCGACCTCGACCATTATGACGTGCCTGCCCGCGCCTATGAGCGATTGATCGCCGCCGGGGCGGTCCCCGTGCCGTCGAACGAACTGGTGCGCCGGCTGATCGCCTCGGGCCTCCGGGTAAAGGCGAAGGACCGAGCCCGTAAGCCCGGTCCTTCGTCACGCTGAGCTGCCCAGAAGGTGCGTTCCCGCATCCCCTGGGCAGCGTCGCGAGGTTTAGTTGTCTTGAGCGTCTTCCGCGCGCTTCACGGGCGTGGGCTCGTGACGCACCGGCGTGCCCTGCAGGGCAGCCGTGGTGACGCGACGGCTCTTCGAGCGGCCCTGGCCGGGCTGCTTGGGCTCGGGCAGAGCGTCGAGCACAGAGCCGAGCAGGTCGTCGGCGTTGCGACGCGCCGGACGCTCGACCTTGTTCGCCACGATCGGCAGGTCGAGGATGCGGGCGGGCTCGGCCTGGCGCTCGGGAGCGGCTTCGCGGGGAGGGTTCGAGGCCTCGGTCGCGGGAGCCTCGACGGGAGCGGCGGAGCGCTCGACAGGGGCGGCGGCAGACTCGGTCTGCGCTGAGGCATCCGGGGTGGATGTCTCGGCCCCGCGCTCGTCACGCGGCGCACGGTCGTTCTGCTGCTTGTCGCGCTTGTTGCGGCTGCGCTTCTTGCGCGGCGACTCGGAGGCCGATTCGCCGGAACCGTTCTGCTGCTGACCGTTCTGCTGACCGTTGCCGGCCTGCTGGCCACCCTGCCGCGCGTCCCGGCGAGACGCGTCGCCATTCGACTCGGTGGATGCCTCGGCCGCGCCGTTCGCGGACGCCTGAGCGTCGTGCTCCGCCTGTGCTGCCTCGTCACCCGAGGGGTGCGCCGCGAGCGTGCTGGCGGCGATCTGGGCGAGAGCGTTCTTGGCGTCGTCGGTGATGGCGTGCGCGGCCTTGGCGGCCTGGCTCAGAGCGTTCTGCCCGTTGCCGTTGCCACCGTTACCGCCGTTGTTGCCGCCGCCGTTGTTGCTGCCGTTGCCGCCGTTGTTGTTGTTCGACGAACCGTTGTTGCCGTTGTTGCCGTTGCCGTTCTGGCCCTTGCCGCCGCGGCGACGCTCCGGCTGGGGCGTCTGCTGCTGCTGGCGGTGCTTGAACACGGGCTCGTGGTGCACGATGACGCCACGGCCGGCGCAGGTCTCGCACGGCTCGGAGAACGACTCGAGCAGGCCGAGGCCCAGCTTCTTGCGCGTCATCTGCACGAGGCCGAGCGAGGTGACCTCGGCGACCTGGTGCTTGGTGCGGTCACGCGAGAGGCACTCGACCATGCGTCGCAGGACGAGATCGCGGTTGTTCTCGAGCACCATGTCGATGAAGTCGACGACGATGATGCCGCCGATGTCGCGCAGACGCAGCTGGCGCACGATCTCTTCGGCCGCTTCGAGGTTGTTCTTGGTGACGGTCTCTTCGAGGTTTCCGCCGGAACCGACGAACTTGCCCGTGTTGACGTCGATGACCGTCATGGCCTCGGTGCGGTCGATGACGAGCGATCCACCGGAGGGCAGCCAGACCTTGCGGTCGAGCGCCTTCTCGATCTGTTCGCTGATGCGATACTCGTCGAAGGAGTCCTTCTGGCCCTCGTAGCGTTCGACACGCTCGAGCAGGTCGGGGGCGACTCCGCGCAGGTAGCTCTCGATGACCTCGCGAGCGTCGTCGCCGTCGATGACCATCTTCTGGAAGTCCTCGTTGAAGACATCCCGGACGATCTTGATCAGCAGGTCGGGCTCGGAGTGCAGCAGGGCGGGTGCCTGCACGGACTCGACCTGACGCGAGATCTCGGCCCACTGGTTGATGAGGCGGTTGACGTCGAGCGTGAGCTGCTCTTCGGTGGCACCCTCGGCGGCGGTGCGCACGATGACACCGTTGTTGTCGGGCAGGACCTCTTTGAGGATCTTCTTGAGGCGCGCGCGCTCGGTGTCGGGCAGCTTGCGGCTGATGCCGTTCATCGAACCGTTGGGCACGTAGACGAGGTAGCGGCCGGGCAGCGAGACCTGGCTCGTGAGACGGGCACCCTTGTGGCCGACGGGGTCCTTGGTGACCTGCACGAGGACGCGGTCGCCGGGCTTGAGGGCCAGCTCGATGCGGCGGGGCTGGTTGCCGGTCTCGGCAGCATCCCAGTCGACCTCGCCGGAGTAGAGGACGGCGTTGCGGCCGCGCCCGATGTCGACGAAGGCGGCTTCCATACTGGGGAGCACGTTCTGCACGCGGCCGAGGTAGACGTTGCCGATGAGCGAGGCGTCCTGGTTGCGGGCCACGTAGTGCTCGACGAGCACGCCATCTTCGAGCACACCGATCTGGATGCGGCTGTGCTTCGAGCGCACGACCATCTTGCGGTCGACCGACTCGCGGCGCGCGAGGAACTCGGCCTCGGTCACGACCGTGCGGCGGCGCCCGGCATCGCGACCGTCGCGGCGGCGCTGCTTCTTGGCCTCGAGGCGGGTCGAGCCCTTGATGCGCTGCGGCTCGGTGATGAGCTCGGGTTCGCGCGGCTGGCGCACCTTGACGACCGTGTTGGCCGGCTCGGCGCCCGATGAACGGTCTTCTTCGCCGGAGCGGCGGCGATTGCGGCGGCGGGCTGAGGATGACTCGGTGTCGTCGTCGCGGTCGCGATCGTCACGGGCACGGTCTTCGCGGGCGCGGTCGTCACGAGAACGATCGTCGCGATCATCGCGGTCACGGTCGCGGTCGTCCCGCGAGTAGCGGTCGGTGCGATCGGAAGCGTTGCGGTCGGAGGCGTTGCGGCCACCCTGGTCGCGTGAGCGGCGGTCGTCACGGTTCGAACCCGAGCGGTCGCGCCATCCGCGGTCGTCGTCACGGTCGTCGGCCACCTGCGGCAGAACCGGGGGTGCCTGGAAGATCAGCACGGTCGAAGGGGCCGACACGAACGGCACGGGGGCCGCCTCGGGCTCTGCAGCCGGTGTGGATGCCGCGGCCGGCGTCTCTGCGCCTGCGACCACTCCTCGCTCCGAGCCGGAAGCCGTGGGCTCAGCAGCAGCAGTAGCCGCAGCAGCGGACGGCGAAGCGGATGCGGTCGCGTCATCACCGCTGACAGTGCCAGGTGCAGAAGACCGGGCGTCAGCGGCGTCAGCGACCTCGGTGGTGTCCGCAGAGTCAGCAGCGTCAGCAACCTCGACAGCATCGGTAGCCGGAGCAGCGTTGGTTGCGTCGACAGCGTTGGTTGCGTCGGCATTGTTGGTTGCGTCGGCATTATCGATGGCCGTGGCAGCGTCAGCGTCAGCGTCAGCGACCTGAGCGGAGCTCGACTGGCTCGCGTCAGACGGCGCCTGGGGGTCGTTGGTCTCGACGCCGGGAGTCTCGGCGGAGGGAGTCTCGGCGGAGGGAGTCTCGGCGGAGGGAGTCTCGGCGGAGGGAGTCTCGGCGGAGGGAGTCTCGGCGGAGGGGGTCTCGCCGGAGGGAGTCTCGGCCGCCGGCGCCTCGTCCGTGGATGGCGCGTCATGCGCGGTTTCAGCCGAACCCGCACGCTCGAAGGTCGCCTCGGCGTCGGCCGTCTCGGTGCCGGGCGCTTCGGTATCAGGCGCTTCGGTGTTGGGCGTCTCGATGCTCGCGTCGCTCAGAGCGTCGTTCGCGGTGGTCTCGCCAGATTCGGACGAGTTGGAATCAATATTCTTTTTCACCATTACTGGTGCACTCCTCATCCGGCGAAGTGGCCGCGCCACCCTGCCGGGAAATCTCTGGTGGAGCAGCGCTGGTGCGCCGGTTCCACTCGTTAACACTCACAGCAACCGGCCACGTGGCTCTGGTCACCCTTCGGCCGATCACCGTGATCGGCACACAACTGCACTCTCCCCCGTATCACCTCGCTCGCGAAACACTCGCGGTGCGATTCGGACGACTCAGGGTCGGTGCAGCAAAGACATCATGCGTTGTCGGAGCGCGGCCCCGACGGTGCGCGTCCATTATCGCACGCACACGCCTCGGGGTGCGCGACATTCGAAGGGTTGGCTCGAACGCGCGTGCCATAATCCGACTGTGTCCCGAGAAACAGCCGCCCGCTCCCCCGAAAACGCCCGCCGCACGCCCGACGTCGGTGACGACATCGACACGGACGACGACACGCGAGACGGTGGCGCCGAGAAGGACGCGGCGCGCATTCATCCCCGTGGCCTCGCGATCTTCTTGATCATCGCGGGTGTCATCGGCTGGATCGCCGCCTTCCAGCTGACGATCGAGAAGTTCCACCTGCTGCAGAACCCGGGCTCGACGGCATCCTGCGACTTCAACATCGTCGTGCAGTGCGGCGCCAACCTGGGGTCGGCTCAGGGCGCCCTCTTCGGTTTTCCCAACCCGTTGATCGGCCTGGGGGCGTGGGTTGCGCCCATCGCGGTCGGCGTGGCGATTCTGGCCGGGGCACGATTTGCGCGCTGGTTCTGGGTGGCCTTCAACGTGGGGCTGCTCGGCGCCCTCGTCTTCGTCATCTGGCTCATCAGCCAGAGCATCTTCGTGCTGGGCACGCTCTGCCCGTGGTGCATGGTGACGTGGTCGGTCACGATTCCAGCGTTCCTCGCGGTGACGCTCTACAACCTCGGCTCGGGCAACATCCCCGTCGGCGCATCGGTGCGGCGCGTCTCGCGCTCCCTGGCCGGATGGGTGCCGCTCATCACCGTGCTCTGCTACGTGGTGATCGCCATCCTCGCCCAGGTGCGCCTCGACTTCCTGTCGTTCCTGTAGACGCCCCCGCACGCGAAAACGGCCGGCTCCCCCTGAGGGAGACCGGCCGTTTTCGGCGGGAAGGCTACTTGAACCAGAGCGCCAGTTCGCGCGCCGCCGACTCGGGGCTGTCGGAGCCGTGCACCAAGTTCTGCTGCACCTTGAGGCCCCAGTCGCGGCCCAGGTCGCCGCGGATGGTGCCGGGCAGGGCGGTCGTGGGGTCGGTCGTGCCGGCGAGGGCGCGGAAGCCCTCGATCACGCGGTCGCCGGCCACGCGGATGGCGACGATCGGGCCCGAGAGCATGAACTCGACGAGCGGCTCGAAGAAGGGCTTGCCCTCGTGCTCGGCGTAGTGCTCGGCGAGCAGCTCGCGCTCGGCCTCGACGAGCTTGATGTCGACGAGCGAGTAGCCCTTGGCCTCGATGCGGCGCAGGACCTCACCGGTCAGGCTGCGGGCGACGCCGTCGGGCTTCACCAGGACGAGTGTTTCTTGAACGGCCATTATTCGGTCTCCAGAGTGTTGTGCGAGTTGTTTCTGCGGTCTATGCGTCCTCCGGCATACATGGCGTACACCCAGATCGCGATGAACAGGATGCCGACCACGAACATGGCGGGCACGAAGATGCCGGTAGCCACGATAGCGGCTTGCAGCACCCAGCCGAGGATGATTCCGGCGCGCGTGTGCAGCAACCCGATCGCCGCGAACAGCGCCAGACAGAACACGGCCCCGCCGATCAGCGCGGGAGCGGGCGGCAGCGCCTTCAGGCCGAAGATCACGAGCGCGGCCAGGAAGACCACGACGGTTTCGAAGCCGAGGACGATCGAGGCGACGAGTTCCGTGACGCTGCGCTGGCGGCGGGGGCGACCGGCGCGGCCACCGCCACGGCCCGAGAAGAGTCCGCTCACGGCTTCCACTCCTCGTCGCGCGCCAGATCGATGACCTCGCCGACGACCGTGATCGAACCGGTCACGACGACGAGCCGCTTGGGCGACTCGGCGGCCCATTGGCGGGCGTTCTGCACGGCATCCTCGAGGCGGTCGAGCACGAAGATGTCCTCGAGACCCGTTGCGACGTGCGCGATCTCGGCCAGGGCATCGGCCGGGATGGCGCGCTCCGATTCGGATTCGGTGACGTAGAGGCGCGAGGCGACGGGACCCAGCGCGGTGAGAATGCCCGCGGCATCCTTGTCGTCGAGCACGCCGACGACGATCGCGACCTCGTCGAAGTCGAAATACTCGTCGATGGCGACGCGCAACGAGAGCGCTCCGTGCGGGTTGTGCGCGGCATCCACGAGCACGGTCGGTTCGGTTCCGACGAGCTGCAGGCGACCGGGCGACGTGACCTCGGCAAGCCCCTCGGTGAGGATCTCGGCCGACAGCGCGTGGCCGCCCGAGCCGATGAAGGTCTCGACGGCCGCGATGGCCACGGCCGCGTTCTGGCCCTGGTGCGAGCCGTAGAGGGGCAGGTAGAGCTCCTCGTAGGTGGACGCGATGCCGCGGACGGCCAGCATCTGGCCACCGACCGCGACGGTGTCACCGGTCAGCTCGAAGTCGCGTCCCTCGACCGCCAGGCTCGCCTCGCTGAGTTCGGCGGCGCGCTGCAGCTCGGCCAGCGCCTCGGGCTTCTGCTCGGCCGTCACGACCTCGGAGGCCGGCTTGATGATCCCCGCTTTGGTGCGCGCGATCTCGGCGATGGTCGAGCCGAGGCGCTGCACGTGGTCGATGTCGATGGGCGTGAAGACCGCCACGCGGGCGTCGGCGACGTTGGTGGAATCCCACTCGCCGCCCATGCCGACCTCGACGACGGCGACATCGATGGGGGCGTCGGCGAAGGCCGCGAACATGAGCACCGTCAGCGCCTCGAAGAACGTGAGCGGGCCCTCGCCACGTTCGGCGAGCCACGCGTCGGTCATGTCGAGGTAGGGCGAGATATCGTCCCAGTTGTCGGCCAGCGCGGCATCCGAGATCGGCTCGCCGTCGATGACGATGCGTTCGTTGAACGACACCAGGTGCGGGCTCGTGAAGAGGCCCGTGCGCAACCCGTAGGCGCGCAGGATGCTCTCGATGATGCGCGACGTGCTCGTCTTGCCGTTGGTGCCCGTGAGATGGATCATCGGGTAGGCGTGGTGCGGGTCACCGAGCAGTTCGACCGCGTGGCGCGTGGCGTCGAGGCGCGGGCGGGGCGAACCCTCACCCGAGCGGGCCATGAGCGCCTGGTAGACGCCGGCGGCGCGATCGGCGTCATCCGAGAACAGGCCGTCACCGGCGGATGAGCGATCAGACATCGATGCTCCTTTCGGTCTTGCGCACGGCCACCACGAAGCGGCCCGCGTTGGCGAACTGAGCCGCCTTCACATCTTGGAAGAAGTCGGGAGCGAAGGGAACCGCGACGGGCAGCCATTCGGCGGGCGAGACGGCGCTCGACGCGTCGAGGTCGAAACCGTTCGACGGCGAGGCGACGTCGAACGAGGTGGCGAGGGTTTCGCCCGGCACGTCGACACTCGCGCGGGCCAGGGCGATGGCCTCGGCATCCCGCTCGTCGAAGAAGACGACGCCCAGCTCGATGCGGTCGCTGACCTCGAAGCCGGCGGCCTTGCGCGTGTCTTGCACGGCCCGGATGAGGTCGCGAGACAGGCCCTCGGCCTCGAGCTCGGGGGTGAGCTGCGTGTCGAGGATGACGAAACCGCCGCCCGGCAGCAGGGCCAGCACGTTCTCGGCGCCGTCGACCGACTGCGTCTCGAGCACAAGGTCGTATTCGCCCTCGACCAGCTCGATACCGCCGGCCGTGACGACGCCGTCGGTCTCGGACCAGTCGCCCGAGCGAGCGGCCTTGATGACCTGCTGCACGTTCTTGCCGAGACGGGGCCCGGCGGCGCGCGCGTTGACCGTGAGGCGCGACGTGATGCCGTGCTCGGCCGCGCTCTCGTCGGTCTGCTCGGCCACGCTCACGCGCTTGACGTTGAGCTCGTCGCGCAGGATGCCCTCGAACGGCGCCAGCGCCTCGGCGTTTGCCGTGACGATCGTGAGCTCGGCCAGGGGCAGTCGCACGCGGAGGCCCGCCTGCTTGCGCAGAGCCTGGGCGGTGGAGCTGATCTGGCGGATGCGGTCCATGGCCTCGACCAGGCGGTGATCCTCGGGCAGGCGCTCGGGGTTCGGCCAGTCTTCGAGGTGCACGCTGCGCCCGCCGGTCAGGTCCTTCCAGACCCGCTCAGACACCAGCGGGATGAGCGGAGCCGCCACCCGGGCGAGGGTCTCGAGCACCGTGTACAACGTGTCGAAGGCCTCGCGGCCCGCGCCGTTCTCGTCGACGCCCTGCCAGAAGCGGTCGCGCGAACGACGCACATACCAGTTGGTCAGCACGTCGGCGAAGTCGCGCAGCTTGGCCGCCGCGATCGTCGCGTCGAGGTTCTCGAGGTTGTCGGTGACGTCGACGACGAGTTCACGCGTCTTGGCCAGGATGTAGCGGTCGAGGACATCCGTGGATGTCGCGTCCCAGCGCGCCTCGTAACCGCCCTCACGAGCGGTGTTGGCGTAGAGCGCGAAGAAGTACCACGTGTTCCAGAACGGCAGCAGCAGCTGGCGCACGCCCTCGCGGATGCCCTCCTCGGTGACGATGAGGTTGCCGCCGCGCAGCACCGAGCTCGACACGAGGAACCACCGCATGGCGTCGGAGCCGTCGCGGTCGAAGACTTCGGAGACATCGGGGTAGTTGCGCAACGACTTCGACATCTTCTGGCCGTCGCTCCCCAGCACGATTCCGTGGCTGATGACGTTGGTGAAGGCCGGGCGGTCGAACAACGCGGTCGAGAGCACGTGCAGGAGGTAGAACCATCCGCGGGTCTGGCCGATGTACTCGACGATGAAGTCCGCCGGGTTGTGCGATTCGAACCACTCGCGGTTCTCGAACGGGTAGTGCACCTGGGCGAACGGCATGGAACCCGAGTCGAACCAGACATCCAGCACGTCGGGAATGCGGCGCATGGTCGACTGGCCCGTGGGGTCGTCGGGGTTCGGGCGCGTCAGTTCGTCGATATAGGGGCGGTGCAGATCAGTGGGGCGCACGCCGAAATCGCGCTCGAGCTCGTCGAGCGAGCCGTAGACGTCGATGCGCGGGTAGTCGGGGTTGTCGCTCTTCCACACGGGGATGGGCGAACCCCAGTACCGGTTGCGGCTGATCGACCAGTCGCGGGCGTTGCCGAGCCACTTGCCGAACTGACCGTCTTTCACATTGGCCGGAACCCAGTTGATCTCCTGGTTCAGGTTCTCCATGCGGTCGCGGAAGTCGGGCACGCGCACGAACCAGCTCGAGACGGCCTTGTAGATGAGCGGGTTGCGGCAGCGCCAGCAGTGCGGGTAGGAGTGCTCGTAGCTGGCCTGACGCATCAGGCGGCCCTCGGCCTTCAGCAGCTGCGTGAGCGGCTTGTTGGCGTCGAACCAGTGCAGCCCGGCCACCTCGGTGATCTCCGAGACGAAACGTCCACCCGCATCGAGCGAGAGGATGACGGGGATGCCCGCCGCCTCGCAGATCTTCTGGTCTTCCTCACCGTAGGCGGGCGCCTGGTGCACGATGCCCGTGCCGTCGGAGGTGGTGACGTAGTCGGCGACGAGCACGCGCCAGGCGTTCTCGGTGCCCCACGTCTCGGTGTCGGCGTAGTAGTCGAAGAGGCGGTCGTAGGAGACGTCTTCGAGTTCGCGGCCGACGACCGTGCGGCGGATCGAGGCCTTCGCCTCGTCGGCCGAGTCGTAGCCGAGCTCTTTGGCGTAGTTGCCGACCAGGTCGATGGCGATAAGGTATTCGCCGCCGAGGACCTCGACGTTCAGTGCGGCGTCGGCAGCCCCGTCGGATTCCTCACGCTGCACGGTGGCGTCGGGTGTGCCGTTCGGGCCGGCGGGCACGACGGCGTAGACGATGTCCGGGCCGACCGCGAGGGCCATGTTCGTCGGCAGCGTCCATGGGGTCGTCGTCCACGCCAGGGCGCGCACGCCGGTGAGGCCGAGCGTTTCAGCCTTCGGGCCGACGAGCGGGAACGTGACCGTGACGGTCTGGTCTTGACGCATCTTGTAGACGTCGTCGTCCATGCGCAGCTCGTGGTTGCTGAGCGGCGTCTCGTCGCGCCAGCAGTAGGGCAGAACGCGGTAGCCCTCGTAGGCGAGGCCCTTGTCGTGCAGGCGCTTGAAGGCCCAGATCACCGACTCCATGTAGGTGATGTCGAGCGTCTTGTAGTCGTTGTCGAAGTCCACCCAGCGCGCCTGGCGCGTGACGTACTCCTGCCACTGGTCGGTGTACTTCAGCACCGAGGAGCGCGCGGCGTCGTTGAACGCGGCGAGGCCCATCTCCTCGATCTGACTCTTGTCGGTGATGCCCAGCTGCCGCTCGGCCTCCAGCTCGGCGGGCAGACCGTGGGTGTCCCAGCCGAAGCGGCGGTGTACCTGCTTTCCGCGCATGGTCTGGAAGCGCGGGAAGACGTCCTTGGCATAGCCGGTGAGCAGGTGGCCGTAGTGCGGCAGGCCGTTGGCGAAGGGCGGGCCGTCGTAGAAGACCCACTCGTCGTCGCCGGCACGCTGGTCGACCGAGGCCTGGAAGGTGCCGTCTTCCTTCCAGAACGAGAGGATGTCGGTCTCGATGTCCGGGAAGCGCGGCGAGGGCGTGACGCCGAAGGCGGCTCCGGGCACGCTGGGCTTGGTGTCGCTCGGGGCGGTGGCGTCGTTTGCAGCGCTTGCAGCGTTGGCGGATGCGACAGCGCTGGCGTCAGCAGCGGCGGCGGATGCGGCGGCGTCCGAGTTCGCGGGAACGGAATTCGTGGGGGCATCGCCCGATTGGGCACGGCGCGGGTACATGTCTCTCCTGGCAGGTCATCTCCTGCGAGGACGTCGCTCGCGCAACGCGGTACCACCTCGCTTGCCCCCGCGACGGATGCTGTCGCGTGAACCGCTCATTCGGCTGTGACGGGCCCACCCGTTCGGTTCTACCGGCGCCCCGGCGAGCCGGTGCGTTTTCTTCCGAAGGCTTCCCGGTGATGGCCGGATCGACGCCTGTGCCTCAAGTCTACGACGTCAGGCGCCGAAACCCGAGCACACCGGGCGGATGGCTCGCTCGATGTCGTCGGAGAGCTCACCCCGAGCCACGCCGGCGCTCGCCCAGTGCATGGCTCCCGCGGCGGCCGCGGCGACGACGGCGGCCGCGAAGGAGCGCACGACGAGCGGGTCAGTGCCCGAGGGAACCGTGGGGGTGCCGATCGAGCGCTCGATCAGGGACATGGCTCGCGACATCCGGATGAGGCCCGATGCCTGCAACTCGGCAGACGTGCCCATGATCTCGCGCTGCGTGAAGCCCAGGGGAACGCGGCTGTGCGGATGCTGGTGAGCGACGGCGGCGAGGGCCGCGCAGACCGTGTCGATGCGAGCGGCGAAGGTGGCAACGGAGGCGGCAGTCGCAGTGGAGGCCGCCGACGCGAGGGCCGTGTCGAGCGCATCGAGGGCGGTGTCGACATCCACCCAGAGGAGGTCGGATTTCGAGCCGAAGTAGTTGAAGAAGGTGTTGCGGCTGACGCCGGCCCGGCGCGCCACCTGATCGATCGTGGTGCCCGTGTAGGTCTGCTCGAGGAAGAGCTCGGCGGCGGCGTCTTCGAGGATCTGTTTCGACGACAGTTTGGGTCTTCCCACGGATGCGGAATATTTCGACCCCATCGAATGCTCACCAATCCTGTATATGTATTGAGTACAAATTTTCTAGCTAAGGATGCTCGTGTCGACTACACACTCTTCGCCCACCGCCGTGCGGGCATCGAACCCTCGAACGGCCAGGCGCGTCGCCGTGGCATCCCTCGTGGGGACCGCGCTCGAATCGTACGACTTCTACATCTACGCCTACTTTGCCGCATTCTTCGCGGGACCGCTCTTCTTCGATCCGCTGGGGCCGGTCGGTGCAACGCTGGCCGCGTTCCTCACGATCGCCGTGAGCTTCGTCGTGCGACCGATCGGTTCCATCATCTTCGGGCACCTGGGCGACCGCATCGGCCGCCGCAAGACGCTCCTCATCACCATCCTGATCATGGGAATCGCGACGGGTCTCATCGGCCTGCTGCCGACCTACGCCATGGCGGGCTGGACGGGTGCCGTCATCCTCGTGCTGCTGCGTCTGGCGCAGGGCGTGTCGCTCGGCGGCGAGTGGGGTGGCAGCATCCTGTTGGCTTC
The DNA here is from genome assembly GCF_900167575.1 of Okibacterium fritillariae. Classification (GTDB taxonomy): domain Bacteria; phylum Actinomycetota; class Actinomycetes; order Actinomycetales; family Microbacteriaceae; genus Okibacterium; species Okibacterium fritillariae. The sequence continues at coordinate 1,466,897 of NZ_FUZP01000001.1, read as the reverse complement.
TGAGCATTCCTCGTGCAAGAGCCGCGCGTTCTGGGCCGCACTCCCCCAGCTGGGTTCACCCATCGGCTCGATCCTGTCGGCCGCATTCTTCCTCGTGCTGACATCGGCCCTGCCCGCCGAAGAGATCGTGGCCTGGGCGTGGCGCATCCCGTTCCTCACCGCCATCCCGCTCGTCGCCATCTCGCTCTACCTGCGCTGGTCGATCGACGAGACGCCCGTGTTCGCCAACCTCGTCAAGAACGACAAGCGTGAGCGGATGCCGGTGCTGCGCGTCTTCCGTGAGCAGCCCGCCGCGCTCGCCCTCGCCATCGGCACGGCGCTCCTCGGCATCGGGTCGTACTCGCTCATGAACACCTACACGATCAACTACGGCGTCGCGGTGCTGGGCTTCACCTACGAGAACCTGCTCGTCGCGACCACCATCGGCGGCCTCCTCCAGCTCGTCACGATCCCCCTCTTCGGATGGTGGGCCACACGCATCGGCTCGGCCCGGGTGGTCGCCTATGGCGCGCTCGGCACGCTGCTGATCGCGTTCCCGATGTATTTCGTGTTGCAGCAGGCCACGTTCGGCATCCTCGTCGGCACCATGATCATCGGTGGAATCCTGCCCACCATGAGCTGGGCGGCGCTCGGCGGCACCATGGCCGACCTGTTCGGCGACCGACACCGCTACTCGGCGCTCTCCATCGCCTACAGCATCGCGGCCGTCGTCTCGGGCTTCGTGCCCGCTCTGACCCTGGCTTTCGGTCAGGCCACGGGCCAGGCGTGGTGGCACCCGGGCGTCGTGCTCGCCGTCATGTCGGCCATCACCCTCGTGTCGGCGTGGGCGGTGCGCCGCTCGAGCGTCACGGCTCGGGATGCCGCAGCCGACGACTCCGAGGTCGCGGAGCCCGCGCTGCACGCCTCGTAAAGGGCGGATGTGCTCGGTGGGGCACGAATCGGTACGCTGGTGGGAGAGAACACACTCAGGCACGTACACACGGTGCCGCCCATAGCGATCAGGAGTCACAGCATGCCCGCGAGCGTTCCCGACAAACCGGCCCTCGAGGGCCTCGAAACCTCCTGGGGCACCCGCTGGGAAGAGTCGGGTGTCTACCGCTTCGACCGCACGGACGTCACGCACGACGACATCTACTCGATCGACACACCTCCGCCCACGGCATCCGGTTCTCTGCACATCGGTCACGTGTTCAGTTACACGCACACCGACGTCGTGGCGCGCTACCAGCGCATGACGGGCAAGCGCGTCTTCTACCCGATGGGGTGGGACGACAACGGCCTGCCCACCGAGCGCCGTGTGCAGAACTACTACGGCGTGCGCTGCGACCCGTCGCTGCCCTATGACGCCGACTTCGTGCCGCCGTTCGAGGGTGGCGACAACAAGTCCACCAAGGCCGCCGACCAGAAGCCCGTGTCCCGCCGCAACTTCATCGAGCTGTGCGAGCGCCTCACGGTCGAGGACGAGAAGCAGTTCGAGGCCGTCTGGCGGGCCCTCGGCCTGTCGGTCGACTGGACGCAGACCTACCGCACCATCGGCAACGAGGCCCTCTTCACCTCGCAGCTCGCGTTCCTGCGCAACGTCGAGCGCGGCGAGGCCTACCAGGCGATGGCCCCGACGCTGTGGGACGTGACGTTCCGCACGGCCGTGGCCCAGGCCGAGCTCGAAGACAAAGAGCAGCCGGGCGCCTACCACCGTCTCGCGTTCCAGAAGGCCGACGGCGGTTCGGTCGAGATCGAGACCACGCGTCCCGAGCTCCTCGCCGCCTGTGTGGCCCTCGTGGCCCACCCCGACGACGAGCGTTACAAGCACCTCTTCGGCACGACGGTGACGACGCCCGTCTTCGGCGTCGAGGTGCCCATCGTGGCGCACCACCTCGCGCAGCCCGACAAGGGCGCCGGCATCGCCATGATCTGCACCTTCGGCGACCTGACCGACGTCATCTGGTGGCGTGAGCTCGACCTGCCCAACCGCGCGATCATGGGCTTCGACGGCCGCATCATCGCCGAGGCACCCGATGTCATCACGAGCGAAAAGGGCCTCGCCGCCTACGCGCAGCTGGCCGGCAAGACGGTCTTCAGCGCCAAGCAGACCATCGTCGAGCTGCTGCGCGAAGAGGGCAGCCTCATCGGCGACCCGAAGCCCATCGTGCACCCCGTCAAGTTCTTCGAGAAGGGCGACAAGCCGCTCGAGATAGTCTCCACGCGTCAGTGGTACATCCGCAACGGCGCACGCGACGAAGAGCTGCGCGCCAAACTGCTCGCCTTCGGCCAGGAGCTCGACTGGCACCCCGACTTCATGCGCGTGCGCTACGAGAACTGGGTCGGCGGCCTCTCGGGCGACTGGCTCATCTCGCGCCAGCGCTTCTTCGGCGTGCCGATCCCGGTGTGGTATCCGCTCGATAGCGACGGCAACCCCGTCTTCGACGAGCCCATCGTGGCCACGCGCGAGATGCTGCCCGTCGACCCGTCCTCCGAGCCCGCACCCGGCTATGACGCGTCCCAGCGCGGCCAGGCCGGTGGCTTCATCGGCGAGGTCGATGTGATGGACACGTGGGCCACGTCATCCCTCACCCCGCAGCTCGCGGGCGGCTGGGAGCGCGACGAAGAACTCTGGAACCTCGTCTTCCCCTTCTCGCTGCGCCCGCAGGGCCAGGACATCATCCGCACCTGGCTGTTCAGCACCATGCTGCGCTCGACGCTCGAATACGGTGAGAAGCCGTGGACGAACACCACACTGTCCGGCTTCATCGTCGACCCCGACCGCAAGAAGATGTCGAAGTCGAAGGGCAATGTGGTTACGCCCGCCGACATCCTCGAGAAGCACGGCTCCGACGCGGTGCGCTACTGGGCCGCCTCGTCACGTCTCGGCACCGACGCCGCGTTCGACCCGCAGAACCCGACGCAGATCAAGATCGGTCGCCGCCTGGCCATCAAGGTGCTCAACGCCTCGAAGTTCATCCTCGGTTTCGAGGTGCCCGCGGGTGCCCAGATCACCGAGCCGATCGATGCCAGCATGCTCGCGCAGCTCGAGCGTGTTGTGGCGGATGCCTCGGCCGCCCTCGCCGCCTACGACCACGCCCGTGCGCTCGAGATCACCGAGAGCTTCTTCTGGGCGTTCTGCGACGACTACCTCGAGCTCGTGAAGGAACGTGCCTACAACGAGGATCACGAGGGTCAGGCATCCGCGGCTCTCGCGTTGCGCACCGCCCTCGGCGTGCTGCTGAGACTGTTCGCCCCCGTCATCCCCTTCGCCACCGAAGAGGCCTGGTCGTGGTTCAACGACGGCTCCGTGCACGTGGCCGCCTGGCCGACCGTCGCCGAGTTCGACGGGCTGCCCGACGGCGACGCGTCGCTGCTCACGCTCGCGTCCGAAGCGCTGACGAGCATCCGTCGCGCCAAGACCGATGCCAAGGCCTCACAGAAGACTCCCGTCGCGCAGGCCACCATCGCCGGCACCGCCCTGCAGACCGAATCGCTCGCGCGCGCCGCCTCCGACCTCAAGGCCGTCGGACGCATCGACACCCTCACCTTCATCACCGCCGCCGAACTGGCCGTCACGGACATCGTGCTCGCGCCGGCCGACAGCTAAGGAGCACCACCATGTCCGAGAGCACCAGCGCTTCCCCCACGTCAGCCGTCACGATCCGCCCCATGCGCGACCGCGACTTCTTCTCGTGGCTGCCGCTCTTCGTCGAATACGGCGATTTCTACAACTCTCCCGTCACCGACCAGAAGGCCCTGCTCGTGTGGAGCTGGATCTCCGAGGGCAAGCACGATGTGCACGGCCTCGTGGCCGAGAACGCCGACGGCACGCTCGTCGGATTCGCGCACTACCGCGGTTTCGCCCGGCCGCTCGCCGGCGAGGTGGGCGTCTACCTCGACGACCTGTTCGTGCAGCCCGACGCTCGCCGCAACGGCATCGCCACGCAGCTCATCGAAGCCGTCGGCGAGGCCGCCCGTGCCCGCGGAGCCCGCATCGTGCGCTGGGTCACCGCCGAAGACAACGCCGACGCGCAGAAGCTCTACGACCAGGTCGCCGCCCGCACCACCTGGCTGACCTACGACATGGGGCTCTAGCCTCATGCAGCTCGGCACACGCTGGACCTTCGGGCAGGAGGCTCCGGCCAGCCTGCCTTCGGTCGTCACCGAGGCGGTGCGCTCGGTCGAGGCCGAGGTCACGGCCGGCGGCTCAGACGCAACCGGCTGGCGCTGGACGCTGACCTGGCTCGAGGGCAAACCCGTCGTCGAGTTGGATGACGGCACCACCGTCACCTACCAGCCCGCGTCGGCACTCGGGCCCGAGTCGGCGACCATCCGGAGCGCCGATGACGAGGACGACGAGGGCGCCTTCTAGGGAGCCCTCCTGGGCACCGGCGACCGCACCAATGCCGGACTTCGGTGGCCCCGCCGATCGCCGTGCCAGCATCGGTGCCAGCGGGTCCGATTACTTCGTGGCGAGGATCTCGCCGTGAGGCATCGCGAACCAGCCGGTCTTGTCGGCGACCCACGCTTTCCAGGCCTCGGAGACCTCCTGTAGGTCCTCGAGCGTGGCCGCACCGGCCTCGATGGACTGCGGCGCGAAGCTCGACTCGAGGGCGCGCACGGCCCAGTTGCCGCCCCACCACTCGCGATCGGCGTCATCCGCGAAGCACCAGATGGACGCGCCCGTCGAGATGTCCTCGAAACCGGCCTCCATCGCCCACGCCTTCAGGCTCGACCCGCCATCGGGGTCACCGCCGTTGAAGCGGGCGACGGCCTGGTAGACATCCATCCATTTGCGCAGGCCCGGCAGGAGCGGGTGCCACACAGCGCCGCCGTAGATGACGTCACGGGCCGCGACCACGCCGCCGGGCTTCGTCACACGGCGCATCTCGCGCAGAACGGCGACCGGATCGGCGACGTGCTGCAGCACCTGGTGGGCGTGCACCACATCGAACGTGTCGTCGGGGAAGTCGAGGTGATAGGCATCCCCCACCTGGAATTCGACATTCGTCAGACCGTTGTCGTCGGCGAGGGCCTGAGCCTGGTCACGGACGTCTTCGGCGGAATCGATGCCGACCACGCGACCACCGGCCACCCGGCGGCCGATGTCGACCGTGATCGTTCCGGGGCCCGATCCCACATCGAGAACCGACGCGCCCGGCACCAGGTGCGGCACCAGATAGGCGGCCGAGTTCTCGACCGTGCGCCAGCTGTGGGTGCGCAGAACGCTGTCGTGGTGTCCGTGGGTATACCGTTCGATCGTTGCCATACTCCGACACTAACTCCCCCGCCCGACGGCCTCGATGATGTGACGGCGGCGTAGGCTGGCGGGATGGCCGATACGACGAATCCCCTGATCGCACCCAGTCCGCTTCCTTACTATCTGCCGCCGTTCGCCGATATCGCCGACGAACATTACGAACCGGCATTCGACGCGGGCATGCGGGCGCACCTCGACGAGATCCGTGCTATTACGAGCAACGCCGACGAGCCGACGTTCGAGAACACGATGATCCCTCTTGAGCGAGCCGGGCAGATCCTGCACCGCGTCGCCACGGTCTTCTTCAACAAGAGCTCCTCCGACTCCTCCGAGACCACCAACGCTCTCGAGGAAGAGATCGCGCCCCGTCTCGCGGCCCACGACGACGCCATCATGCTGGATGCCGCGCTCTACGCCCGGGTGCGCGCCGTCGCCCAGTCGGCCGACACCCTCGACGACGAGTCGCGTTATCTCGTCGAGCGCTACCTCGCCGAGTTCGAACACGCGGGCGCCAACCTCGACGACGACGGCAAGGAGCGTTTGCGGGCCTTCAACCAGACGCTGTCGACGCTCACGACGCGCTTCGAGAAGAACCTGCTCGCCGATACGAACGACTTGGCCGTCCTCGTCACCGATGTGGAAGAGCTCGACGGCCTGAGCGAGGGTGAGATCGCCTCGCTGGCCGCGGCCGCCCGTGAACGCGGCATCGACGACGCCTACCTCATCACGCTCGTGCTGCCCACCGGACATCCCGTGCTCGCCTCCCTCACATCGCGCACGCTGCGCCACCGCATCATGGAGGCATCCCGCGCCCGCGGCCGCCGCGGCGGGCCCTACGACAACCGCGAACTCGTGCTCGAGATCACGCGGCTGCGGGCCCAACGCGCCCGACTGCTCGGCTTCAACAGTCACGCCGAATACGTCACGGCCGAGCAGACCGCCAAGAGCCCCGAGGCGGTCTCGCGCATGCTCGGCCAGCTCGCACCGCCGGCTGCCCGTAACGCCCGCGCCGAGCAGGCCGCACTCCAGGAGATCGTGGACGAGCACGAGAGCGAGCCCTTCGCCATCGAAGCCCACGACTGGGCGTTCTACAGCGAGCGTGTTCGCCAGGCCACGTACGACGTCGACACGCAGGCCATGCGGCCCTACTTCGAGGCCGAACGCGTGCTGCGCGACGGTGTGTTCTTCGCGGCCACGAAGCTCTATGGCATGACCTTCACCGAGCGCCACGACCTGATGGCCTACCATCCCGATGCCCGCGTTTTCGAGGTGCACAACGAAGACGGCACCGAGTTGGGCCTCTATATCCTCGACCTCTACACACGTGACTCGAAGCGCGGCGGCGCGTGGATGAACCCGCTGGTGTCGCAGTCGACGCTGCTCGGACTGCCGCCCGTCGTCGTCAACAACCTCAACGTGCCGAAACCGCCGGCCGGTTCTCCCACGCTCCTCAGCTTCGACGAGGTCAACACCTTCTTCCACGAGTTCGGGCACGCCCTGCACGGCCTCTTCGCGCACGTGACCTACCCCAAGTTCTCGGGCACCAATGTGTTCCGAGACTTCGTCGAGTTCCCCAGCCAGGTCAACGAGATGTGGATGCTGTGGCCCGAGGTGCTCGAGAACTACGCTGTCCACCACCGCACGGGTGAACCATTGCCCGCCGACCTCGTCGAGAAGATTCAAGCCTCCTCGGCCTTCGACGAGGGCCACTCGACCAGCGAGTATCTTGCCGCCGCGCTGCTCGACCAGGCCTGGCACCGCATCACGGCCGACGACGCCGTGGGTGATGTCGAGAGCTTCGAGGCGGATGCCCTCGCCGACGTGGGCCTCGACAACCCTGCCGTGCCGACCCGCTACTCGAGCACGTACTTCGCGCACACGTTCTCGGGCGGTTACGACGCCGGCTACTACTCCTACATCTGGAGCGAGGTGCTGGATGCCGACACGGTCGAGTGGTTCGAGGAGAACGGCGGGCTGACGCGCGAGAACGGCGACCGGTTCCGCCGCCTCCTCCTGGGCGTGGGTGGCAGCACCGACCCGCTCGAGGCGTACCGCGCGTTCCGCGGCCGGGACGCCGTCATCGAGCCACTGCTCTCCCGCCGAGGCCTCGAGCACTGACGCTGTGCGTCGTCTCGTTCGCTGAGTGCAGCACGAAGGCCGGGAGATGATCTCCCGGCCTTCTTCGCGCGGCACTCACTCGAACGGTGAGGTTTACGCAGACTTGTCTTGGCGCTGCTTCTGGCGCGGCACGAGCGTCGGCGCCGCATTCTCGAGCACCGTCTCGCGCGTGACGATGACCTCGGCCACCTCGTCGGTCGAGGGAACCTCGAACATGATGGGCCCGAGCACCTCTTCCATGATGGCGCGCAGTCCGCGGGCGCCGGTCTTGCGCAGCACGGCGAGGTCGGCGATGGCTTCGAGGGCGTCGTTGTCGAAGTTCAGCTCGACGCCATCCAGCTCGAACATGCGCTGATACTGGCGCACGAGCGCGTTCTTCGGCACCGTCAGAATCTCCATCAGCGCCTCTTGGTCGAGCTGCGTGACGGTGGTGACGACGGGAAGACGGCCGATGAACTCCGGGATGAGGCCGAACTTGTGCAGGTCTTCGGGCAGCACCTCGCCGAACAGGTTGACGTCGTCGCCCTTGGAGTGGAGCGGAGCCCCGAAGCCGATGCCCTTCTTGCCGGCCCGCGACGAGATGATCTCTTCGAGTCCGGCGAAGGCGCCCGCCACGATGAACAACACGTTGGTCGTATCGATCTGGATGAATTCCTGGTGCGGGTGCTTGCGGCCGCCCTGCGGCGGAACCGACGCGACCGTGCCCTCGAGAATCTTGAGCAGGGCCTGCTGCACACCCTCGCCCGATACATCGCGCGTGATGGACGGGTTCTCGGCCTTGCGGGCGATCTTGTCGACCTCGTCGATGTAGATGATGCCGGTTTCGGCGCGCTTGACGTCGTAGTCGGCGGCCTGGATGAGCTTCAGCAGGATGTTCTCGACATCCTCGCCCACGTAGCCCGCTTCGGTGAGAGCCGTAGCATCGGCGACCGCGAAGGGCACATTGAGTCGCTTGGCGAGCGTCTGCGCGAGGTAGGTCTTGCCGCAACCCGTCGGTCCGATGAGCAGGATGTTGCTCTTCGCGATCTCGACGTCGTCGCCGAGCTGGTCGGCCGCCGTGAGCGTGTTGCGGGCGCGCACGCGCTTGTAGTGGTTGTAGACGGCGACCGAGAGGGCACGCTTGGCGGCCATCTGGCCGATCACGTACTCGTCGAGGAAGCCGAAGATCTCTTTGGGCTTGGGCAGTTCGAAGTCACCGGCGGGGGCGTCTTCGCCCGCTTCGGCCATGCGCTCTTCGATGATCTCGTTGCACAGCTCGACGCATTCGTCGCAGATGTACACGCCAGGGCCAGCGATCAGCTGCTGAACCTGCTTCTGGCTTTTGCCGCAGAATGAACATTTGAGCAGATCGGCGCTCTCACCTATCCGAGCCATCCCGTCACGCTCCCTTTTCGCAGTTAGATCGTGGTTGTGCGTACTGTCGAGCCTAACCCGATTCGGCGTGTTTGCCCCGAACCTGGCCGGTCGGTCGCGGCGCGGCGGATGCGTTCCGCCCAAGCGGTTTCGCGGCCCGTCGTGCGCCGGTCGTGTGTGGTCAAAGTCTGCGCCATGTAGGGCCGCCCGCAAAATCGGTTCGCCCCCGGCGGAGAACCCGGCCGACAGAAATGCAGGGCGCTGGATGACAAGCGCGAGAGCTACGCGACAGGTGACAACGCGGGTCGGCAGAGACGGAGGGCCGGATGCCGCGGCGTGCGCGTCATCCGGCCCTCGTCGTGCGCCGATTCTCGGCAGCGGGGTTCTACTGAGCGATCGCCGCGGGAAGCGACTTGCGGCTCGTGAGCACCTGATCGATCAGACCGTATTCGAGCGCCTCGCTGGCGCCGAGGATCTTGTCGCGGTCGATGTCCTTGTTGACCTGCTCCTGCGAGCGGTTCGAGTGCTTCGACAGTGTGGCCTCGAGCCAGGTGCGCATGCGCATGATCTCGGCGGCCTGGATCTCGATGTCCGATGCCTGACCCCGACCGGCCTCGCCGACGGCGGGCTGGTGAATGAGGATGCGGGCGTTGGGCAGCGCGAGACGCTTGCCGGGGCTGCCGGCGGCGGTGAGCACGGCGGCCGCGGAGGCTGCCTGGCCCAGGACGACCGTCTGGATCTGCGGGCGGATGTACTGCATCGTGTCGTAGATCGCCGTCATCGCGGTGAACGAGCCACCGGGCGAGTTGATGTACATGACGATGTCGCGGTCGGGGTCCATGCTCTCGAGCACCAGCAGCTGCGCCATGATGTCGTCGGCCGACGCGTCGTCGACCTGGACACCCAGGAAGATGATGCGGTCTTCGAACAGCTTGGCGTAGGGGTCTTGGCGCTTGTAGCCGTAGGCGGTGCGCTCTTCGAAGCTCGGCAGGATGTAACGGCTGCCGGGCATCTGGACGCCGGATGCCTGACCCATCGAGCTCGTGGCGTTTCCACCGAATGTGGGGATGTTCATCTGTTTTCCTTCGTCGAGTTCGTGAGTCAGTTCGTTTCGGTTCCGCCGCCACCGGCGACGTCGGTGGCCGACTCGCGGATGTGGTCGACGAAGCCGTACTCGAGGGCCTCTTGCGCGCTGAACCAACGGTCGCGGTCACCGTCGAGGTTGATCTGCTCGACCGTCTTGCCGGTCTGGGCGGCGGTGATCTCGGCGAGGCGGCGCTTCATGTCGAGGATGAGCTGAGCCTGCGTCTGGATGTCGCTCGCCGTTCCGCCGAAGCCACCGTGCGGCTGGTGCAGCAGCACGCGGGCGTTGGGCGTGATGTAGCGCTTGCCCTTGGTGCCGGCGGTCAGCAGCAGCTGACCCATCGAGGCGGCCATACCGATTCCGACGGTGACGATGTCGTTCGGCACGAACTGCATCGTGTCGTAGATGGCCATACCCGCGGTGATGGAACCGCCGGGCGAGTTGATGTAGAGGTAGATGTCTCGGGTGGAGTCTTCAGCCGCCAACAGAAGAAGCTTTGCGGCGATCTCGTTGGCGTTGTCGTCGCGCACCTCTGACCCGAGCCAGATGATGCGGTCTTTCAGCAGTCGGTCAAAAACACTGGGTGACAGTGCTGGTTCGGCCATGTCGCGCTCCATTTCAGTTATCGCTTGGAATCGAATCTATAGGAGCTAACGTCGGCAAACAGGCGTGTTCGCCGTGGGCAGACGTTGCCGTGTCCCTGCCGGGTCTTCCGGGCGAGTGCGGCGTGTCGCGCCCGCATCGAGTGCATATCGGATGCTCGAGCGCCGCGTCTCGGTCGCCGCGCTGTTCGATCGCGCCGAACGCACGAACGCCCCCGGCGTGAACCGGGGGCATTCGAGGTGTTCAGGCCGTGAGGCCGAACGTGGTCTTACTTGGCGTCTGCGTCGTCCGCAGCGGCAGCCTTCTTGGCGGCCGGCTTCTTGGCGGCAGCCTTCTTGGCCGGTGCCTTCTTCGCGGGCTTCTCGGCGGCAGCCTCGTCGGCCTGCGCGGCGTCGCTCTCGGCGGCGTCGGTGCTGGTCTCGTCGGTGGCGGCGTCGGTGCTGACCTCGTCGGTGCTGGCGTCGTCGGCCTCGGGCACGAAGCCCGTGAGGTCGATGGCCTTGCCGGTGGTGTCGACGACCGTCGCCTTGCCCAGGACGACGGCGATGGCCTTGTTACGGGCTACTTCGCCGACCATCGCGGGGATCTGACCGTTCTGGTCGAGAACCTGGATGAATTCGCCGGGCTCCATGCCGTACTGCGAGGCACCCTGGATGAGGTACTGGGTGAGCTCTTCCTGGCTGACCTGGACCTTCTCAGCCTCGGCGATCGCGTCGAACAGCATCTGCTGACGGAACGTCTCGGTGGAGGAGATGCGAACCTCTTCGCGGTGGGCGTCATCTTCGAGGCGGCCTTCGCCCTCGAGGTGACGGTGCACCTCATCTTCGACGAGCTGCTCGGGAACGGGGATCTCGACGGACTCGACGAGCTGTTCGACGAGCTTGGTGCGAGCCTCGGCGCCCTGGCCGAAGGCCTTCTGGCGCTCGACCTGGCCCTTGAGGCTCTCGCGCAGCTCGTCGATGGTGTCGAACTCGCTGGCGATCTGAGCGAAGTCGTCGTTCGCCTCGGGCATCTCGCGCTCTTTCACGGCGGTGACGGTGACGGCGATCTCGGCCTGCTCACCCTCGTGCTCGCCACCCAGCAGCGGGGCGCTGAACGTGGTGCTCTCACCGGCGGTGAGGGAGTCGAGGGCCTCGTCGATGCCCTCGATCAGCTCACCCGAGCCGAGCTCGTAGCTGATGGCGTCGGCGCGGTCGACTTCTTCACCGTTGATGGTGGCGACGAGATCGATCTGAGCGAAGTCACCGGTCTTGGCGGGGCGGTCGACGCTGATGAGCGTGCCGAAGCGCGTGCGCAGGCGGTCGAGCTCTTCCTGAACGTCTTCGTCGGTGATCTCGGCGGGCTCGACCTCGACGGTCAGGCCGGAGTAGTCGGGCAGTTCGATCTCGGGGCGGACGTCGACCTCGACGTTGACCAGGAGGTCACCCGAGTAGTCCTTGTCGCTCGGCCACTCGATGATGTCGGCCTGGGGGCGACCGAGCGAGCGGAGGCTGTGCTCTTCGACGGCGGCGCGGTAGAAACCGTCGAGGCCTTCGTTGACGGCGTGCTCGAGGACCGCACCCTTGCCGACGCGCTGGTCGATGATCGCGGGCGGAACCTTGCCCTTGCGGAAGCCAGGAATGTTGACCTGCTCGGCGATGTGACCGTAGGCGTGCGTGATGCTGGGCTTCAAGTCGTCGGGCGTCACCGTGATGGCGAGCTTGACGCGCGTGGGGCTCAGCTGTTCGACCGTGGACTTCACGTGTTCAATCTCCTGTGTTCGAAACTCTTGTACTCGAACCCGGAACGACGCGGCAGTTGTCGCGTGGGGCGTTTCGGGCCGAGGATGACATGTGTGGTCGGGGCGACAGGATTCGAACCTGCGACTTCTCGCTCCCAAAGCGAGCGCTCTACCAAGCTGAGCTACGCCCCGAATGTCACACACTCGGTGAGGCAACCGCCGGGCGCGAACGCAGGCTGATTGACCTCGAAAGTCTAGTCTAGGGGGATGCCGCAGCGGTTGTGGCACGCAGCACGCCCGCGGCTGTAATAGTATGTTCAGGCACCGGTTCGCCGGGCACGGGGATGTAGCTCAATGGTAGAGCCTCAGTCTTCCAAACTGATGGTGCGGGTTCGATTCCCGTCATCCCCTCCGAATACGCTGACAGGCCGCCGATCGTCGAGATCGGCGGCCTGTTGTGTTTCTGGGACCTCCAGTGTTTCTGAGACCTCCAGCGTTTTTGGGGACGTTCACTGTTTCTGGGGACGTTCACTGTTTCTGACGCGTGCGATCCTCGGGCGTTAGAGCGGATTGACGAGGTCGGGCGAGTCGCCCGTGACGGGGCCGACGATGTGGAAGTCGAGCGCTTCGGCGACGGGTGTGGCCGCCTCGACGGCGGCGTCGACGAGCCCCTGGTCCCCCACGATGGTCGGGTCGAGCCACGTGTCGACGAAGTGCCGGGGCAGCGTGACGGGCGTGCGGTCGTGGATGTCGCGCAAACCGCCGACCGCCTCGCGCGTGAGGATGGTGGCCGTCAGGATCCACTCGTCCGAGCTCGGCGCACGCCACCATGAATAGAGCCCCGCGAAGGACAGCGGCTCGTCGGTGTCGTGGATGTAATAGGGCGTCTTGGTCTTGCCGACCGTCTTCCACTCGTAATAGCCGGATGCCGGGAGGATCGCGCGCTTCGACCGCACCGAGTTCTTGAACGAGGCCTTCTCGGCGGCCGTCTCCGACCGCGCGTTGAAGGTGGGGAACTTCGTCTTCAGCTCTTTCGACCACGAGGGGACGAGGGACCAGCGACCGGCCATGAGGCGGCGCACCACGGCATCCGGGTCGTCGCGTTCGGTGGCGTGGGCGTCGAACGCGGCTGCGGCGGCTGCCTCTGCCGAAGCCGTTCGCTCGTCGGTGTGGCGCGGCGACTCGAAGATGACGGGCACCGGATCGGTGGGGCGGATGTTCCAAGCCGGAGCGTTGGCGTAGTCGTCGAGCTCAGAGACGTCGAAGTAGGCGCCGAGCTCTTCGCCCGTGAGGGAGTTCGTGAATCGTCCGCACATGCGCTTAGCCTATTGAGTGCCGACGACACTGCACAGGGCGAGCGGGCGGATGCGACATCCGTGAGATGCCCCTGAGCGAGAAACCGAGAGAACGTGCTGAAAGTTCCTGCGACCTTCTGGTCGGGTCTGTGGACGATCGCGGGCGCGCTCATCTTCGTGGGAGCCGTGTTCGCCTTCGCGACGGCGCGATTCGGGTTGGGCATCGCCCTCGTCGTGGCCACCCTCGTGTGCCTGAGCGGCAGCTGGCGCGCGCAGCACCTCGCGAAGAAACGGGCTCGAGGCGCGCGGAGAAGCTGACGCCGGGCTAACACGCTCGGTCCGCGCGTTTCTCGCAACGCCCTGATCTACGTCCCTCGCAACACCCCTATCAACGCCCCCGCAGCGTCCCTAGGAAAACCCCTGCAACGCCCCTAGGAACGCCCCTGCCACGCCCCTAGCAGCACCCATCGACGTGGCGCTACGCCTTCGATCTGAGGCGTGATCAGCGGCGGGCGTGGAGCTCGGCGTTGCCGACGTAGCGGGCGGCGTTCTGGCGGATGCCGTCGACCTCCTCATCCGTGAGGCTGCGTCGCACTTTGCCGGGCACACCGGCGACGAGGGAGCGCGGCGGGATGTGGGTGCCCTCGAGGACGACGGCTCCGGCCGCGATGAGCGATTCGTCACCGATGACGGCTCCGCTGAGGACGACCGAGCCCATGCCGATGAGCACCGTGTCGCCGATGATGCAGCCGTGCACGACGGCGTTGTGCCCGATGGACACGTCGCGACCGATGACGACGGGCCACGCGGCATCCACGTGCACGGCCACACCGTCTTGGACGTTGCTGCCCTCCCCCACCGTGATCGAGTTGTAATCGCCGCGCAGGACCGCGTTGTACCAGACGCTCGACGAGTCGGCGAGCGCCACATGTCCGACGATGCGTGCGCCGTCTGCGACGAAAGCGGTGGCCGCGAGGTGCGGGCCGTCGATGCCTGCGAGCGGAACGAGGGCGCCGGGGGCCACGTGCGTGCGCAGACCCCTCTCGCCCTCAGGCGTTGCCCTCGCGTCTGCCGACGGCGCGGTTGTCGAGGCTGCAGAGGTGGCGGTCTGTGCGGCAGCGGATGCGGCGGCGAGGGAGGCGGCGTCGGTCATGCGGCCACGCTACCGGAGGGGCGGCGGGCAGTGGGGGCTGGTTTCTGCCACAGTGGTCCCACGATCGTTTCGAGGGGGAACCTCTGTGAATACCGAACCGTCGATGTGGCCGCCCCGGCGGGATGCACTGACCGACACCTCGCTGTGCCCATCCTGCTTCGCGGTTCTGCGCGGCCCGGTCTGCGAGCGCTGCGGCTTCGATGCGAGCGTGCCTCGAGGCTCCGAGCTGTTCGAGGCGTCGAAGCGGGTTCGGGATGCGGCGATCGAACGGTCTCAGCTCATCGGCCTCATGCGCGTCGAGCAGCAGGCGGCCGTTCAGGAAGCCTCGGCTTCGCGGGGCTTTGCCGAGACGGTGTCGCCGACGCCGATCGCGACCGCCCACGCATCCAACGCTCGGGCCGCGCAATCGCACCCGGCGCCCGGGGCTGGGACCGGGGCATCCGGGCTCTCGTCCATTCCCGCTCGTCCTCCCCTGCCCGGGACGGCCGACGGCCTGAATGCCGCGTCGGCTTCGGCATCTACTGACACCAGCACCCCCGTGAGCCCCGTCACCCCTTACGCGACGCAGCCTCCCGCGTCACCTGACTGGCGGTCCCCCTCCGAGCCAGCCCAGCAGCCCTCTGCACAGCAGCCCTCCCCGCAGCAGTCCTCGCCTGCTCAACCCCCTGTCCCGCCCCGTCCTCCGGCTTCGTGGTCACAGCAGGGCCCACAGCAAGGCCCCTCGGCGCCGGGCCAGCAGCCATACGCTGCGGCGAGCGCCGGTATGCCTCCGTTCCAGCCGGGCCCGTTCCAGCCCGGGCAGCCCACGCCTTCCGCGCGGCCCCGTCGCTCGGGCGTGCAGATTCTGCTGCTCGTAGCCGGTGTCACCCTGGTGGGCATCGCCGCTCTGTTCTTCGCGGTCATCGCCTACGTGCTGACGTCGCCCGAGGTTCGAGTGGTCTTGCTGCTCCTGGCGGCCGCCGCCGTCGCCGGTCTTGGCTTCGCGCTCCGCCGCCGGCTCCCCGGCACGGCCGAGGCGCTCGTCACCCTCGGCATCGTCTTCGTTCTCGTCGACGGCCTGCTGATCCGTTCGCAGGGCCTCTTCGGTTCGTCGGATGTCGAGGGCGCTACGTTCACGGGCATCTACAGTCTCGTCGCATCCGCCGTCTTCCTCGGTCTGGCGAGATCCACCCGCATGCGTGCTCCCTCTGTGGCCGCTGCCATCCTGATCCCCTTCAGCGGTTTCTTCCTCCTCGGAGGTCTGGTCGATGCGTTCTCTTCGACGGCCTCGTGGTGGGCCGCGGGTGTGGGCGGCGGCGCGATCAGCGTTGCGGCAGCGTTCCTGTGGCCGCGTGTCGTCGGGCCTTTCCGCGCCGACGGTCTCTGGTTGCGCGGCGCCGGCGTCACCCTCGCGTCGCTCGCCACGCTCACCGCGGTGTTCGCCTTCCCCGAGCTGCGCTGGACGACCCTTCTCACGTTCGGGGTCGCTGCGGCACTCTGGGTCGCCCTGGCGGCGCTTCCCCCCGCCCCGGCCCCACGACCTCGCGCACAGGAATCGGATGCTCGCACCCCTGCATATGCGACGGCATACCCGCAAGCCCAGAACTCCGCTTCCCCACGCGCTGATGCCAACGCACAGGCACCGGCACCGTCGCAGTATCAATCACCTCGTATCGAAGCCGGACAGGCCCCCGACGCGGCGCCGCGCCACCCTGCGTCTCAGACATTCGCCGCCGTGGGCGCCGGCCTGTCGGTCGTCGCGGCCCTGTCGACGCCGATCTACCGCGTCGACGCCGGCTGGTGGACGATCGTCCTGTTGACTCTCACGGCGGGCGTGGGGTTCATCGCACTCGCTGCGATCGCCCGGGCTCTGACCCGCACGAGCTGGCGCCACCGGTCCCGCGCCGCCGTGTGGGCCGGCGGCGTCGCCTTCGCGGGCGCCAGCTTCCCACCCCTCGTCATCGGCGGCCTCCTGCCCTTCGGGTATGTCGCCATCCTCGGTTTCTCCCCCGCGTTCTCGTTGTCGGGGGCCGAAGGCTTCCTCAGGGAATCGCTCTTCGGCATGGGCGAGTACTACTGGCGGTTCGAGCCCGGTCTGGCGCTCTTCGTGGCGGCGGCCGCACTCGCCGTCGGTCTCGCGCTCCTCGGCCGGCTGCGGCGCGAAGCCTGGGCCCCGGCCGTTCTCGCCAGCATGGGCCTTCTCACGGCCGCGGCTCTCCTGCCAGGGACCACAGGGGCCGCCACCGGACTCGCGGTGGTCGCCGTGATCTTCACGGCGCTGTGCGCGCCCGTCTTGCGTCGCCCCCGCGGCGTCACGGCGGTCTTGGTGATCTTCGCGGTCATCACGCTCGGGCCGCTGGTGGTTGCCGGTCGTCAGTCCGAACCCCTCTGGCCCGTCGCAGCCATCCTCGCCGTTGCCGTGCCGCTCGCCCTCCGGTTCTTCCTGCGATCCGCCGGTCGGCGTAGCGTCGGCACAGTCGACACAGTCGACACCACGGGCACCACTGGCACTGCTGGCACTGCTGGCGTCGCTGGCGCTGCTGGCACTGCTGGCGTCGCTAGCTCTGCTGGCATCACTCGCACCGTCGCACCGGCGACCTCCCGCGGCGCAGGCGCAGGCGCAGGCGCAGGTTCTGGGTGGGATGCCGCGCGCATCGCCCTGCTGGGCCTTGCCGTTTTCGGCGTCATCGGCGCCTTCTTCACGGCGCCCGACTGGCTGGGGATCGACGGCGAAGCCGTGCCCACCCCCGCTTTCTGGGCGACACTGGCGTCCCTCGCGATCCTCTGCGTCGCAGCCGCCGTGTCGCGCCGCCCGGTACCGCACAGTATTCGCTCGCCGGACGCGTCTCACGCCTCATCCGATGCGACCGTCGAGGCGACCCCCAGAATGATCCCCGGGGCGACCCTCGAAGAGATCACCGGCTCAATCTCCGGCAATACCTTCACCGAAGCCGCCCCTCGTGGTCGCGGGCTGTTGGCGGCACCGGATCGGATGGTCGTCACCTCCGTCTCCGGCATCCTCGCGGCTCTTCTCGGCTTCATCGTCTTCGCCAGCTGGGTGACATCCCGCGGGCCCCTCGGCGGGTTCAGCGTGACCGAGAGCGCCGCGCGCGGCGATGCCACCTCGGCGCCCCTGATCGCCGTCCTCGTGTTGGCTGCCGTCGCCTCCGTGCTGTGGCAGGTGCTGCCCGCCGTCGCCGATACGGCAGAGCGCCTCGTCTTCGCGGCCGTGGGCCCACTGGTGATCGCCGGCGCAGTGAGCGTCATCGT
Organism: Okibacterium fritillariae; assembly: GCF_900167575.1. GTDB lineage: Bacteria > Actinomycetota > Actinomycetes > Actinomycetales > Microbacteriaceae > Okibacterium > Okibacterium fritillariae. The sequence goes on along the minus strand of NZ_FUZP01000001.1, from coordinate 1,449,080 downwards.
GCTCGATGCCCAAGGGGATGTGGCACCCGCGCTCTCCCTGACGACCGTCGTGCTCGCCGCATCCGCCCTCGTGCTGTTCGCGCGGCGTTCCCCGCTGGGCCGGCGCGCTCGCCTCGTCTGGGATGCGTCGACGGCGCTCGTCGGCTTCCTCGGACTGTTCGCCGCGGTCGGCGCCCCCGCAGACGTCCGCTGGTTGAGCCTCTTGGTGCTCGCTGTCGCCGCCCTCGTGCTGGCCTCCGGCGAGGGCGAGATCCTGCAGGGCGATCGCGCTCGTCACCACATCGCGTGGGTCGCCATCCCCCTCGGCCTCGCCGCGCTCTGCACGCTGCTCGCCGACGGCGGTGTCACCACCGTCGAGGCGTACACGGCGCCCGTTGCCGGCCTGCTCGCCGCCCTCGCGGCACTCTTCGTGTGGCGTCGCCCCGTGCCCACCGGGCGCGCGGACGGTCGCACCGTGTTGGCCGCCGCAGCCCTCGCCGTTCTCGTGTTGCCGAGCGTCCTCATGTCCGGCGCCGACGTGTCCGGGCCGAATTTGCTGCGACCGGCCGCCCTGCTCCTCGGCGGGCTCGCGGTCGGGTCCCTCGCCGCGGCCTGGCCCACCGTGATCAGGGGTCTGCCCCTGCGCCGCATCCTCGTCGCAACCTCTCTCGTCGCGATCGCCGGGACCGGGCTCGTCCGCGGCCTCGGCGAGTTGCTCAGAGCCGGTAGCTACGGCATCCCGGATATGCCCTCGGGCCTGGGTAACGGCGACGACGGCCCACCGTCCTGGCTGCTGGTGCTGCTCGGCCGCGAGCCGTGGCCCGCCTTCGGTCCGCTGATCGAGCCGTGGACGGGCCTGGCAGCCGCCGCGCTGGTGGTGCTCGCCATCGTGTGGATGCGCGAACGCGACGACAGGATGCCGCGGGCCGCCGACCTCGCGATCGTGCTCGCTGTGATCGTCTTCGCGCTCCCCGCTCTCGTCATCACGCTGCGCCAAGACCTCCCGACTCTCGCCCCGTTCGTCTCGGTGATCCTGCTGTCGATCGTGTCGGTTCTCGCGGCGGCTCACAACGCCCCACCGCTCGGTCGCCTCGTGCGCTGGACGGCCGTGGGCGCGGCCCTCGTGATCACGGCCGCGGTGTTCGTCTCAGCTGCCCGCCTGAGTAGCGGTGCACCCTATGACGCCGACATTTTCGCCGCCATCGTCGGAGCGGCGCTCGTGGTGGGCGGGCTCATCGACCTCGGCCGCCGGCCCGCCCTGCGCAGTTGGCCCGCGCTCGGCCCCGGGCTCCTCGTCGCGCTCGTTCCGTCCCTGCTGGCGGACTACGGGCAAACCACCCTCCCGCGCATCGTCCTGCTGGGCGTCGCGGCCATCGCCGTGCTGCTCTTCGGCGTTCTGCGCAAACTGCAGGCGCCCGTGATCATCGGTGCCGTCGTGCTGCTGCTGCACGGGCTCGCGCAACTGTGGCCGTGGATCTCGGACCTGTACTCGGCCATCCCGTGGTGGCTGTGGGTGGGGGTCGGCGGCATCCTCCTGATCGTCGTGGCCGCGACGTACGAGAAACGCATTCGGGATGCTCGGGCGGTGGCTCGCAGCATCCGCTCGCTGCGGTGACCCTGGGCGAGCGACACCGACGATGCTGCAACTGCGAGGTGAGGGTAGCCTCAGCTCAAAACACCCGCCCACCAGCGAATTAGCAGAGCCTAAACTTGCTTGCGGAATGTCTGAGCGTGAGTAGCGTTGGGGTCAACGTAGAGATCGAAGAGATCGAGAGAAGGGCACACACCATGACGAATGTCACCACCACCCACATCCCCCAGGCCGTCACCACCCCCGACACCGCCGCGGGAGTCGCCCAGTTCCTCAGCCCCGTGGTCGTCGACCTCACGGCCCTCGTCGTCAACGGCAAGCAGGCGCACTGGCACGTGCGCGGCGCCAACTTCATCGGCGTGCACGAGCTGCTCGACACGGTCGTCGCTCACGCGCAGGAGTGGGCCGACCTGGCCGCCGAGCGCATCGTCGCCCTGGGCCTGCCCGTCGACGCGCGCCTCGAGACCGTCGCCGCGAAGAGCACCGCCGGCTCGCTGACCCCCGGGTTCCAGCAGTCGCAGGTCACGATCGCCGAGATCATCACCCACATCGACGCCGCCCTCGTCAACGTGAAGACCGCGATCGATGAACTCGACGCCATCGAATTCACCAGCCAGGACGTGGCCATCGAGATCGCCCGCGGCCTCGAGAAGGACCGCTGGTTCCTCTTCGCGCACATCGCCGCGTAGTCACTGCCTGAGCGGCGGCTTACCCGTCATCAGAACTGAGCCGGGGTCACCTTATGGTGACCCCGGCTTTTCTGTGCGCGTGTCGCACGGTCGCGTTAGAGCGCGTCGTGCGTGAAGCGGCCGTTGACGAGGGTGGCGTCCACGCGGATGTTTCGCATCGCGTCGGCGTCGAGCGAGCGCGGGTCCTCGCCGAGAATCGCGAGGTCGGCCGGCTGCCCCTCGGCCACTCGCGTTCGGGTGGACGCCCGCAGCGCCTCCTCGAGGGTGATCGCCTGTTCGGGATGCCACGGCTCCCGTCCGGCGCGCGACCGATGCACGGCCGCCGACACGGCAACCCATGGGTCGAGCGGGGCCACCGGCGCATCCGACCCCAGCGCGAGCGTCGCACCGGCATCGAGCAGGTCGCGCAGCGGAAAAGTGCGCTCGGTGTGCCCGGCCCAGTGGTGCTCGGCGACATCCCGGTCGTCCATGGCGTGCTCGGGCTGCACACTCGCCACCACGCCCAGCTCGGCGAAGCGGCGGATATCGGACTGCTGCAACAGCTGGGCATGCTCGATCGAGCCCGCCGCGCCCGTGTGCTCGAAGGCATCCAACGCGAGCGCGTTCGCCTGGTCGCCGATCGCGTGCACGGCCGAGCGGATGCCCGCGCGATGCGCCGTGGTCATGAGCGGTTCGAGCTGCTCGGGCGGAATCGTCAGCGCGCCGTGGTCCCCCTCCCCCTCCATGGGTTCAGGATAGGGCGCGAAACAGTAGGCGGTGCGGGTGTTGAGCGAACCATCCGTGATCACCTTGTAGGGGCCCATGCGCAGCAGGCCGTGCGTGTGCGGGATGGTCTGGCTCGAGTGCAAGCCTTCGGCGATGGCGCGGTCGAGGAACTGCGTGTAGACGCCGAACTCGACGCGCAGCTGCGTGTTGCCGCCCGCGATGCGGCGCTGCCAGACATCCACGTTCCAGGCCATCTCCATGTCGACGATGCCGACGACACCCCGCGCGGAGGCGGCGCGAGCGGCATCATGGGCCCAGGCATCCGCCACCTCGTCGGGCACGTCGTCGAGGCGTCGCAGCACCGTGAAGGCGTCCTCCTCGCGCAGCAGACCCGTCTCGTGGTGGGCCAGGCCGTGTTCGACGAGCGCCAACCGGTTGAGCCAGGCCGCGTGCAGGTCGCCCGAGATGAGGATGACCGGGCGCCCGGGTGCGGCGGCGTCGAGGAGTGCGGCATCCGGCTCGTCGTCCCAGAGGGCGTCGCGAAAACCGTAGCCGATGAGGGGCGCGTGGCCGAGGGCGGTCTCAGCCGCCGTCGAGGCCCGCTCGGCGACCAGACGCGCGGCGTCGGCGGCGGATGCGGCGACCCCGACATCGAGGCGGCTAGCCGTGTGTGCCCACTGCGTGAAGTGCACGTGGGCGTCCCACAGGCCGGGCACGACGAATCGCCCGGCGAGGTCGCGGCGTTCGGCGTGGCCGGACTCGGGAATGGTCGAGGCGGCGCCGGCCGGAAGCACGGCGGCGATCACGCCGTCGCGGAGAACGATGTCACTCAGCAGAACATCGTCCAGCGGAACGTCTCTGAGCAGACCGTCATCGAGCCGAATATCGCGGAGCGGAACGTCGTTGGGCGGAACGTCCCTCGGGAGTCCATCTCTCGACGGAACACCGCGCGGCGGAACATCCGAGCTCGTCGTCTCGGTGCCCTCCCGCGCGTTCTCGCCGAGCGGCAGCACGCGCGCGTTCGCGAGGACCGTGAGGACGCCTGACCCGGGGCTTGCTGCGCTCAACCTCAGCTTCATGCCTCGGGCACCTCGGGCACGTCGGCCACGTCGCGGACCTCGCCGATCTCGCGCGCCTCGTGCACCTTGCGCACGCGGCGCATCTCGGCGGCCAGCGCGGGGTTGGGGTATTCGCTACCGTTCTCGAGCTCGAAGATGATGGTCTCGATCGTGTCGTCGGGGCGGTTCTGGCTCAGCTTGCGCTTACCCGTGACGCGCGTCGGGGTCAGGCGGAAACCGACGGTGCCCGCAGAAATGTGCTCGGCGTAGGCCGCGTTCTCGGGCGTGCCCTCCATGAGCCGGGGCTCGGGCATCCGCTTCTCGAAGTGTTCGACCAGGGCGCCCAGCACACGGTAGTTCTCTTCGTCCGAGAGAATTTCGGGCACGCCGCTCAGGTGGGCGACGACGTAGTTCCAGGTGGGCACGGCCGGTTTGGCGTCGTACCATCCGGGCGAAATGTAACCGTGGGGGCCCTGCACGATCACGAGCAGTTCGCCCTGACCGAGCTCGAGGATCGCCTCGTCGGGACGGCCCACGTGGCCCAAAATCGTGAGGTCGTCTCGGTCGGGGTCGAGAACGACGGCGTAATGCGACGCCGCTAGACCGTTCGCCGTGTTCGCCACGAGGGTGACCCAGGGGTTCTCGGCGATCAATCGGCGGATGTCGGCCACATCGCCCAGCACGAAACTCGGGTTCTGACGCATCCGGTCCTCCTCAGGCCTGGCAGACGGGGCACCAGTACAACTTGCGCGCCCCCATCTCTTCGAGCGAAATGTGGGTGCCGCACACGCGGCACGGCAGCCCCTCGCGTTTGTACACCCAGTGACGGTCGGCGCGGCTGGCCATGGCGAGGCGGTAGGCCTCGTCGTCGAGATCGTCCATGGTCATCATCTGACCCGTCTCGATGCCGATGGCGAGCAGTCGCACCCAGTCCCGCCAGATGCCGCGCACGGTCTCTTGGGGCACGAGCTTGCCGGGCGTGTGCGGGTTGACCTTCGCGCGGAACAACAGCTCGGCGCGATAGACGTTGCCAATGCCCGAGACGACCTTCTGGTCCATGAGCAGCAGCCCGATAGGCGTCGGCTTCTTGCGCACCGTCGCGGTGAAGCGGTCCTCGGCGGCCTGCGTGTCGTCGTGCTGCGGGTCGGGCCCGAGCGAGTCGATGACGCGCTGCACGTCGGCGCCCGTGACGACCTCGCAAGCGGTGGGGCCGCGCAGGTCGGCGACCGTCGTGTCGGTCAGCAGGCGCACGCGCACCGCCCCGACGGGTTCGGGTGGGAACGTCTCGTCGTTCTCGGGCAGACCTTTGGTCTGCTCGGCCATGCGCACGCGGGCTCGGCGGGGTGCGCCGATGCTCGAGACCGAATCCTCGCCGTCGGCGTCGCGCAGCTCGCCCAGGAGCACGTCGTCGCGCTTGTTGCCCGCGGCCGCCACGCGTCGCTTACCCGTGCGCGGGGCGTCGGATGCCGGAGCGGCGGTGTCAGAGTCGGCGTCTGTCGTGTCGGCGTCGGCATCAGCGTCGGCATCGGCATCGGCATCGGCATCGGCATCGGCGAGAACCGTCCCGCGCTGATTCGTCTGCCCCATGCGCCCGGCCGCGGACTCGATGGTCGGGTCGGTCGTGATCTGGCCCGCGAAATCCCACGCACCGTACATGCCGAGGTGCACGCGCAGCCAGACGTCGTCGCCGAAGTGCATGAACATCTGCTTGCCGACGGCATCGACATCCGTGATCGTGCGCCCGTCGAGCACGGAAGCACCTTCGGCGAAGCGGCCCTGCGGCGAGGAAGCGCGCACGGTCTTGCCCTGGAAGTTATGCCGGAACTGCCGCGCGATGCGGTGAACGGAGTGACCCTCGGGCACTACTGGTCGACGCCCTTCCCGGCAATATCGCCGGTGGCCTCGTATTCGGCGAGCTGCGCGATGCGGCGCACGTGCCGCTCCTCGAAGCTGAACGGCTCGGCGATGAACGCGTCGATGAACGAGATCGCTTCGGCGACCTCGTGCTGGCGTGCGCCGATCGAGATCACGTTGGCGTCGTTGTGCTGACGCGCAAGCTGAGCGGTGCTCAGGTTCCAGACGAGCGCCGCGCGCACGCCCTTGACCTTGTTCGCAGCGATCTGCTCGCCGTTGCCCGAACCGCCGAAGACAACGCCGAGAGCCTCGATGCCGGCATCCTGATCGCGCACGACGGCCTTCGCGGCGTTGATGCAAAACGACGGGTAGTCGTCGAGAGCGTCATAGGCTGCGGGGCCGTGGTCGGTGACCTCGTGACCCTGCTCGCGCAGATGCGTCTGCAACTGCTGGCTCAGCTCGAGGCCGGCGTGGTCGGTGGCGATATGGATGCGCATGAGAAATCAGCCTAGCGTTCGGAGAGCGGTCGAATCGGGGTGCGGGTCAGTCGAAGATGGGGCCGACCGTGCGGCTGCGCTTGAGCTCGAAGAAGCCGGGGTAGGCGGCGACCTGCACCACGCCATCCCAGAGCTTCGCGGCCTCTTCGCCCTTGGGCGCGGGCGAGATCACGGGACCGAAGAAGGCGACACCGTTGACGGCGATGACGGGCGTGCCGACATCCTGACCGACGCGGTTGATGCCCTCGAAGTGCGAGGCGCGCATCTGCGGGTCGAACTCGTCGCTGTCGGCGTAGCGCGCGAAGTCGGCGTCGAGACCCACCTCGGCGAGCGCCTGCGGGATGACCTCGTCGGGGTTCGTCGACCCACCGGGGTGGATGCGGGTGCCGAGCGCGTCATAGAGCGGCTTGACGATCTGCTGCCCGTGCAGCTCCTTGGCCGCGGCGACGAGGCGCGTGTACTTGAGGGCGCGCGGGAAGAAGGCGCGGTACTCGTCGGAGACGTCCTGGTCTTCGTTGAGCACGGCGAGGCTCATGATGTTGAACGTGACGTCGAGGTCGCGCACCTTCGCCACCTCGTCGACCCAGCGTGAGGTCATCCAGGCCCAGGGGCAGGAGGGATCGAACCAGAATTCGACGGATGTGGGGGCAGCGGTTTCGGTCATGGTTCTAGCAAATCACGAAAGCCCCGGCACTAGGCTTTCCTCGGACACAATCCGCGAAAATGCTAGGAGCACACGTGCCAGGAGAAAACCTCACTCGCCTCGAGGCTGAGGAACGTCAATCGATCGTCCAGACCCACGCTTACGAGGTGTCGCTCGATCTCACTCAGGGGCCGGAAACCTTCCGGAGCACCACGACGGTGCACTTCGACGCGAAGCCGGGCTCCTCCACCTTCATCGACGCGATCACGAAGACCGTGCACTCCGTCACCCTCAACGGCCAGAGCCTCGACCCCGCGCAGGTGTCCGACGGTGTGCGCATCCAGCTCGACGACCTCGCCGAGAAGAACGTGCTGGTCGTCGACGCCGACGCCCTCTACACGAACTCGGGCGAGGGCCTGCACCGCTTCGTCGACCCCGTCGATGACGAGGTCTACCTCTACAGCCAGTTCGAGGTGCCCGACTCCCGTCGCGTGTTCGCGGTCTTCGAGCAGCCCGACCTGAAGGCCACGTTCCAGTTCACGGTGACGGCGCCCGACTACTGGGAGGTCGTGTCGAACTCCCCCACGCCCGAGCCCACCCCGGCCGGCGACAGCAACTCCACGTGGGCGTTCGAGCCGACCCCCGTCATCTCGAGCTACATCACGGCCATCGTCGCGGGCCCCTATGTGGTCGAGCGCAGCGAGCTGACGAGCGCCTCGGGCCGCGTCATCCCCCTCGGTGTCTTCGCCCGGGCGTCGCTCGCGCAGTACCTCGATGCCGACTACATCTTCGAGAAGACGCGCGAAGGTTTCGCGTACTACCAAGAGAAGTTCGACTTCCCCTACCCGTTCGCGAAGTACGACCAGATGTTCGTGCCCGAGTTCAACGCGGGGGCCATGGAGAACGCCGGCGCCGTCACGTTCACCGAGACCTACGTGTTCCGCAGCAAGGTCACGGATGCGATCAAGGAACGTCGCGTCGTCACGATTCTGCACGAGCTCGCCCACATGTGGTTCGGCGACCTCGTCACCATGAAGTGGTGGAACGACCTGTGGCTGAACGAGTCGTTCGCCGAGTGGGCGTCGACCATCGCGACGGCCGAGGCCACCGAGTGGACCGAGGCGTGGACCACGTTCCAGGCCATGGAGAAGAGCTGGGCCTACAAGCAGGACCAGCTGCCCTCGACGCACCCCGTCGTGGCCACCATCAACGACCTCGAAGACGTGCAGGTCAACTTCGACGGCATCACCTACGCCAAGGGCGGGTCGGTGCTGAAGCAGCTCGTCGCGTGGGTCGGCATCGACGCGTTCTTCGCCGGTGTCGCCGCGTACTTCAAGAAGCACCAGTTCGGCAACACGACGCTGGGCGATCTGCTGTCCGAGCTCGAGACCACGAGCGGCCGCGACCTCAGCGGCTGGTCGAAGCTGTGGCTCGAGACCGCGGGCGTCAACACGCTGCGCCCCGAGATCGAGACGGATGACGCGGGCACGATCACGTCGTTCCGCGTGCTGCAGTCGGCCGCCGCCGACTACCCCACCATCCGCCCGCACCGTCTCGCCATCGGTTTCTACAACCTGGTCGATGGCCAGCTCGTGCGCGAGCACCGCGTCGAGCTCGACGTCGACGGCGAATCGGCCGACGTGCCCGAGCTCGTCGGCCAGACGCGCCCGGCGCTCGTGCTCCTGAACGACGACGATCTCGCCTACGCGAAGATCCGACTCGACGAGACCTCGCTCGCCACGGCCATCGAGCACCTGTCGAAGATCGAGAACCCGCTCGCTCGGGCCCTCGTCTGGGGTGCCGCCTGGGATGCCACGCGCGACGCCGAGACGCCCGCGAGCGACTACGTGTCGCTCGTGCTCGGCAACATCGCCTCCGAGACCGAGTCGACGACCATCCGCACGACGCTCAACCAGCTGTTGCTGGCCGCGTCGAGCTATGTGGCGCCCGAGAAGCAGAAGGCCACTTCCGAGCGGGTCGGCGACGCCCTGTGGACCCTCGCGTCCGAGGCCGAGGCCGGCAGCGACGCGCAGTTCCAGTTCGTGAAGTTCTTCGCGGCCATCGCGTCGACGCCCGCGCAACTCGACAAGATCGAGGGCCTGCGCCGCGGCGACATCCGCCTCGACGGCCTGTCGGTCGACACCGACCTCGCGTGGGAGCTGCTCATCGCCCTCGTCGCGGGCGGCCGTGCCGGCACGACCGAGATCGATGCCGAGCTGCTCGTCGACAACACGGCCTCGGGCCAGCAGTCGGCGGCCCACGCACGTGCGGCCATCCCCACGGCCGAGGGCAAGGCTGCGGCCTGGGCCAGCGTGCTCGATTCGGATGACCTGCCGAACACGATCGTGCGCACGACGGGCCTCGGCTTCCAGCGCGCGGCCGACGACGCTCTCCTCGAGCCCTACATCGACCGCTACTTCGAGAGCCTGCAGGGCATCTGGAAGGACCGCACCTACAAGATCGCGGAATACGTGGCCGTGCTGTTCTACCCGGGCGGTCTCGCCTCCGACGAGCTGCGCCGCAAGACGGCGGCCTGGCTCGACGCCAACCCCGAGCCGGCGGCCCTCCGTCGCCTCGTGGTGGAGAACCTGGCGGGCACCGAGCGTGCCCTCAAGGCTCAGGAGCGCGACGCGCAGTAGCTCGGCTTCTCGCAGTATCGCGACATCTCGCGGCAACGACACGTCTGCGCAGGCAGCACGTCGTTCGACAGGGCGTCGGTCATCATGACCGGCGCCCTGTCGCCGCTCGAGCGGCATTCGGCGCGGGGTGACGCGGGTTTGACGTCCACGGAGGACGCGAGACGCGTTCGGGGCGCTCAGTCATCCTCATTCAGTGGCTTCTCACGCCGCGCCCCGTAAACTCGTCCGAATGGACTGGAACGGTTTTTGGCAAGATTTCGACGGCTTCCTGCAAGGAACATTCCTGGGCTTGCTCATTCGCATCGCCCTGATCGTCGTCTTCGCCGTCGTCGTGACCTGGCTCATGCACTTCGTCATTCGTCGCGTTGTCAATCAGATCGTGACGGGCGTGAAGAAGGCCCAGAACGCTGACGACACACAGGCACTCGCTGCATCCCCCCTGGCGGCCGTGCGCGTCGTGCAACGAACGCGCACCCTTGGCTCGGTGCTGACCAATATCGTCAATGTGACCGTCGTCGTAATCACGATCATCGCGATCGTCAACAACATCGACCAATCGCTCATCGGCTCGCTCGCACTGCTGTCGGCCGCGATCGGTGCCGGTCTCGGTTTCGGCGCGCAGAACATCGTCAAAGACGTGCTGAACGGTCTCTTCATGGTCATCGAGGACCAGTTGGGCGTCGGTGACGTCGTGGATGTCGGGCCCGCCACGGGTGTCGTCGAGAAGGTCGGTGTGCGCATCACCCAGATCCGCGACGTCAACGGCACGCTGTGGTTCGTGCGCAACGGCGAGATCCTGCGCGTCGGCAATATGTCCCAGGGCTGGGCGCGCGTCATCGTCGACCTCGCCATCCCCTACGACACCGACATCGACGAGATGCAGGACAAGCTGCTCGAGACCGCGACGACGCTCGCGAAGGAGCCCAAGTGGCGGCCGCGCGTTCTCGAACGCCCGGAACTCTGGGGCCTCGAGTCGATCTCAGAGGACGCCCTCGTCATCCGCCTCGTCATGAAGACGCGCACCTCGGCGAAGGACGACGTGGCCCGTGAGCTGCGCCTGCGCCTGAAGAAAACCGTCGACGGAATGGGCGTCAAGCTGCCCGCGTTGAATACCCTTGTGTTGACCGGTTTCGACGGCGCCGCGAGTGTCGGTGGGGCCAAGCCTCCCCGCACCAAACCCGTCGAGGTCGTCAACCAGGCGCCCCGGCGCGGCAAGATCAAGCGCCAGCCGAAGCCTCCCATCGATCCGAAGGACACCCCGTGACGAACCTGCTGTCGAGCAACTTCTACGACGAGGTCGGCGGACGACCCGTCTTTCAGAAGCTCGTGCACGAGTTCTACCGGGGCGTCGCCGGCGATCCCGTGCTGAAGCCCATGTACCCCGAAGAGGACTTGGGCCCGGCCGAAGAGCGCCTGCTCCTGTTCCTCGAGCAATACTGGGGCGGCCCGGGCACCTACAGCGAACAGCGCGGCCACCCCCGCCTCCGCATGCGGCACATGCCTTTCAAGGTCAATCCGGATGCGCGCGACCGCTGGCTCTTGCACATGCGCGCAGCGCTCGACACCCTCGAGCTGTCGCCCATGCACGAGGCCGCCCTCTGGGACTATCTGGAGCGCGCCGCCCACGCCATGGTCAATACGTTCGACGAGTAGCGGCCTGAGCCGCACGCCCACAGGCGATGGGGCCTCAGCGCCGATCGCCGACTCGGCGCCTAAAGCTTGACGAGTAGATGCCCGCGCTGCGAGCTCAACCGCAGCCAGTTTGCGGTGCGGTAGAGCGGAATCTCTTCGGGCTGCCCCAAGAATCCGAGGCCGACCGCGGCGAACGCGGCCCCGCCCGGCAGGGGGCTCTCCCCCACGGGTCTCGACCACACGGCCGAGCGCACGTTGTGCACGATGTGGTCCCCCGCGTTGGTGGGCAAGGCCTCGGCAATCTCGGCAGCCCCCTCGCGGGCGATGTGTTCGAGCAGCACCGAGTCGATCAGCGCGATCTTCTCCCAGCCATCCCGCGGTGCTGACACGCCCGACCACGGCGCCTGCTCGTCTTTCTCGGTGAGACGGATGTCGGTGCGCTCGCCCCCGTCGAGTGCGGCGATACGCTCCACCATGCTCTGCGGCGTCACGGTGCGGTCGAAGACGTCGATGGGGGCGGCGCGGAATGTGCGGAGCCCCAGGATGGTCGGGCTCTGGTCGAGCAGCCCTCGGCGGTATAGCACGGGCGCGTAGGCGGCGAGGGTGCCACCGCCGGCGATGAGGCGCACGGCTTTGTCGTCGATGCGGGCGGCGCGTTGCAGGTAGACGCGGAGGTCGGCCAGGGTGCGGGTGTCGTCGAGGTGGAGGGTGTCTGTCATGTCCCCTCTAAACTACCTAACGGGCCTGTGCGTCACTGCCGACGACCGCCCGGCAGTGTTGTGGTGTGAGGAGTATGTATGCCGAATCCGTTGGAGTCTCTGCTCGAGGCGTTGACCCTGTCCGACACGGGCGCCCGAACGAGCGAGGACATCTTCACGGGCCCGTCGCAGTGGATGCCCATGGGCCGCGTCTTCGGCGGCCAGGTGCTGGCTCAGTCGCTTATGGCGGCCATGCGCACGGTTGCTCCCGACCGCATCGTGCACTCGATGCACGGCTACTTCCTGCGCCCGGGTGATGTGAACCTGCCGATCACGTTTTCGGTCGACCGCATCCACGATGGGCGTTCGTTCGGCACCCGTCGCACGCAGGCTTACCAGAACGGCCAGCCGATCCTGTCGATGATCGCGTCGTTCCAGGACGGCGGGCCGGGCCTCGAACATCAGGTCGAAATGCCGTCCGACCTCCCCGACCCCGAGTCGCTACCGTCTGCGGCCGAGCTGCTGGCGTCGGTCAAGCATCCGGTGGCTCGCTCGTGGGCGTCGGAGCGCCCGTTCGATATGCGGCACATCCCGTCGCCCATCTATCTCGGCGTCGAGGGCGAGCACGTCGCGCACCAGGCGGTCTGGTTGAAGGCGATCGGGCAGCTGCCCGACGACGAGAACTTGCACCGGGCGGCGTTGGCCTATGCGAGCGACTATTCGATTCTCGAGCCGATTCTGCGGCGCCACGGTGTTCCGTGGGCGACGCCGGGCATCAAGGTGGCGTCGCTCGACCACGCCATGTGGTGGCACCGCTTCAGCCGCGTGGATGAATGGCTGCTCTACGTTCAGGAGTCGCCGAGCGCCTCGGGCGGCCGCGGTCTCTCGCAGGGCCGCATCTTCAACCGCGAGGGCATGCTGGTTGCTTCGGTAGCCCAGGAGGGCATGGTCCGCGTTCCGGACCCCTCGAGGGCTAGCCGCGGCTGAAGACGATCGCTTCGCCGAGGTAGGGCTCCCAGACCTGGCGTTCGGCGGGCGTGATGCGCCGTGGCTTGCCGGTTTCGGCTGACGCCATGACGACGGCCGTGCGCGCCCGGGCGACGAGCACGGGGCCGCCTTGTGCGGGCGAGTAGACCTCGTAGCAGACTTCCATGCTGGCGCCGCCGATCTTGGACAGCCACATTTGCACGTCGAGCGGGTCGCGCTGGTAGGGCACCGGCGCGAGGTATTCGATCTCGTGGTGCGCGACGAGCGTGAGCGTGTCGGTGTCGAGACCCGCGTCGATCACCGCTGTCGATGGGATGTCTTCGACGGCGCTTTCGGCCTGCCAGAACGCGCGTACGCGCGCTTCTTCCAGCAGTTTCAGCATCGACACGTTGTTCACGTGGTTGAAGGCGTCGAGGTCACCCCACCGCAGCGGGATCGGCACGTGCAGGCGCATTAGTCTCTCGTGAGCTTGCGGTAGGCGCTGCGGTGAGGCTTGGCGGCGTCGGGGCCGAGGCGCTCGATCTTGTTCTCCTCGTAGGCCTGGAAGTTACCTTCGTACCAGTACCAGTTGGCCGGGTTCTCGTCGGTGCCTTCGTAGGAAAGGATGTGCGTCGCGATGCGGTCGAGGAACCACCGGTCGTGCGTGATGACCACGGCGCAACCGGGGAATTCGAGCAACGCGTTCTCGAGGCTGCCGAGCGTTTCGACGTCGAGGTCGTTGGTTGGTTCGTCGAGGAGCAGCAGGTTGCCGCCCTGTTTGAGCGTGAGCGCGAGGTTGAGGCGGTTGCGCTCACCACCCGAGAGGATGCCGGCACGCTTCTGCTGGTCGGGACCCTTGAAGCCGAACGTGGAGACGTAGGCCCGCGACGGGATCTCGGTGTTGCCGACCTGGATGTAGTCCTGGCCGTCGGAGACGACCTCCCACAGGGTCTTGTTCGGGTCGATGCCGCCACGCGTCTGGTCGACGTAGCTGATCTTGACGGTCTCACCGATCTTCAGCTCACCGCCGTCGAGGGGCTCGAGCCCGACGATGCTCTTGAAGAGCGTCGTCTTTCCGACACCGTTGGGGCCGATGACGCCCACGATGCCGTTGCGCGGCAGGGTGAAGGACAGGCCGTCGATGAGCTTGCGCCCGTCGAAGCCCTTTTCGAGCTTCTTGGCATCGATGACCTGTGAACCCAGACGCGGACCGGCCGGGATCGTGATCTCTTCGAAGTCGAGCTTGCGCGTGCGCTCGGCCTCGGCTGCCATCTCTTCGTAGCGGGCGAGACGGGCCTTCGACTTGGCCTGACGGCCCTTGGCGTTGCTGCGCACCCACTCGAGTTCTTCGGTGAGTCGCTTGGCGAGCTTCTGGTCTTTCTTGCCCTGCACCTGGAGACGCTCTTGCTTCTTCTCCAGGTAGGTGGAGTAGTTGCCCTCGTAGGGGTAGAGGTGACCGCGGTCGACTTCGGCGATCCACTCGGCGACGTGGTCGAGGAAGTACCGGTCGTGCGTGACGGCGAGCACGGCGCCGGGGTACTTGGCGAGGTGCTGCTCGAGCCACAGGACGCTTTCGGCGTCGAGGTGGTTCGTCGGTTCGTCGAGGAGCAGCAGGTCGGGCTTCTGCAGCAGGAGCTTGCAGAGAGCGACGCGGCGCTTCTCACCACCGGAGAGGTTGGCGATGGAGGCATCAGCCGGCGGGCAGCGGAGGGCGTCCATGGCCTGTTCGAGCTGCGAGTCGAGGTCCCACGCGTCGGCCGCGTCGATCTCTTCCTGCAGACCACCCATTTCGCCGAGCAGCGCGTCGAAGTCGGCGTCGGGCTCGGCCATGGCGAGGGAGATGGCGTTGAAGCGGTCGACCTTGTCCTTGATCGGACCGACACCCTCTTGCACGTTCTCGAGAACGGTCTTCGACTCGTCGAGCTCGGGCTCCTGCATGAGGATGCCCACGCTGTAACCGGGGGTGAGCTTCGCTTCGCCGTTGCTGGGGGTGTCGAGCCCGGCCATGATCTTGAGGATCGTGGACTTACCGGCACCGTTCGGGCCGACGACACCGATTTTGGCTCCCGGAAGGAATGCCATCGTGACGTCGTCGAGGATGAGTTTGTCGCCTACCGCCTTGCGGGCGCGGACCATGGAGTAAATGTATTCGGCCATATCGTTTACCAGTCTATGGCGCGCGTGTTGCCCACGAGACATTTACCCGTGCCGAGCGCAGTCGCGACCGTGGAGTGGTAGCCGCCGACGCTCGGACCGTTCTGCCCGATGAGGCAGTTGTCCCCCATCTTCACGGAGAACTGGATCGAGTCGGCCTTGTTGCCGATGGTGGTCGTATCGTTGGTGACTTCCATGGCCGCCTTGTCGAAACCGGCCGTCACGAGTCCATCGATGAACGCGCGCCCGTCGGCCTCGGCGTTGGCGCCCAGGGTCTGCGTGTTGACCTGGTTGAAGTAGTCGAGGTTGCCCTCGGCTCCCGCATCGGGCTGGTAAGTGAGCGGCGCCGCGGGGGTCTCGGAGCTCGCGGATGCGGACGGGGTCGGCGTGGCCGTGGGCTCGACGGGCGCCGTGCACCCCGCCACGAAGACCACGACGGCCAGCGCTCCGCCTGCCAGCAGCGTCGACGCGGTCGACCGCCGCACTCTCTCCGAAACTTTGTTCACAGCGCACTACCCTTCGATGACCGTCTGCCCCGCCGCCTGCCCCACCGTGTGCCCCACGATGACGTCCAGCCGGAGATGTCGTCTGGCGAAAGTCTAGGGCGAGGGGGTAGCGGCGTTCCTCCGAAACCGCCGAGCGCGCGGCTCCCACGGTGGGACCGTCAGGGAGCCGGAGCAGGGCACACACGCGTTCAGGCCGCGGACGCCGAGGCCACCGCATCCGCCATGTGTTCGGCCGGCGCGGCGATGTGCCACTCGGCCTGCGGGATGCCGAGATCGGGCGTCGGCCGCGCGGCGTCGGGTCGCGGGCCGAGACTCTTGGTAAAGATCGTGCGCCCCCAGAGCAGGTCGTGCCCGACGGCCTCGGCGTCGACCTCGACGGCGAGACCCGATTTCTCGCCGGTCTGCCACTGGCGCACCTTCAGCCGACCCGTCACGATGACGCGATCGCCCTTCGTCAGCGATTCGGCGAGGTTTTCGGCGAGTTGCCGATAGGCGGACACGGTGTACCAATTCGTCTCGCCGTCGACCCAGGCGGCCGCCGCCCGGTCGTAACGCCGCTGCGTGGAGGCGAGCCGGAAGCTGGCGATGGCCAGCCCCTCGGTGGTGTGGAGGAAGCGCGGGATGGTGCCGACGATTCCGGTGGCCGTGATCATGTCGTTCATGGTGTGTCTCCCAGGTGGCGGGCCGGTGAGCGAGGTGCGCTCAGACATCCGATGTGCCCGTGGATCGAGTGTGCAGGGGGCGAGGAGGCCCGCGACGGGAGAACCAACAACTGTGGAGAAAAGGCGAACGCCCGGCTCTGTGGAGAACCGGGCGTTGCCGTGAGAGAGGCTCGTGAACCGAACCCCGCGCTGGTCGAAACCTAGAGCGCGTACTCCTGGAACTTCTTGCGCACCTTCAGAACCTTCGGGCGGGCGACGGCCATGCAATAGCCCTGACCCGGGTTCTTCGCGAAGAAGTCCTGGTGGTAGTCCTCGGCCGGGTACCACGTGCCGAGCGGCGAGATCTCGGTGACGAGGCCACCGTCCCACCAATCGGACGCGCGGTCGCGAGCGGCCTCGAAAACCTGCTTCTGCTCGTCGGAGGTGTAGAACATCGCCGAACGATACTGGGTGCCGACGTCGGCGCCCTGACGGTTCAGCTGGGTCGGGTCGTGAAGCGTGAAGAACGCATCGAGGATGACCTCACCCGGGATGACGGTCTCGTCGAACGTGACCGCGACCGCTTCGGCGTGACCCGTGCGACCCGTGCACACCAATTCGTAGTTCGGGTTGGCCGTGTCGCCGCCCGTGTAACCGGACTCGACCTCGTGGACACCCTTGAGGTTGCGGTAGACCGCGTCGAGACACCAGAAGCATCCGCCGGCCAAGACATAGGTCTGCATAGAGATCCCCTTTCATCGAGCGCGGCGGGGACCGCGCACCTTTCTCCACAACCTACCGTTGCCGTGATTTGTTCCCTGTTATGGGTTGCGCCGCCGGCCGACTTCTGCACTCAGTAACATGAGCGCATGACCTTCCTCGCTGACGAGAACCGTTACGAATCCATGCACTATGCCCGCACCGGCCGGAGCGGCCTCATCCTCCCCCGGGTGTCGCTCGGCCTGTGGCACAACTTCGGAGACGAACGCTCCTACGACACCCAGCGCGCGATCGTGCGGCGCGCCTTCGACCTCGGCATCACCCACTTCGACCTGGCCAACAACTACGGTCCGCCTCCCGGCTCGGCCGAGATCAACTTCGGGCGCATCCTGAAAGACGATCTGCTGCCCTACCGCGACGAGATCATCGTGTCGTCGAAGGCCGGCTACGAGATGTGGGCGGGCCCTTACGGCGAGTGGGGTTCGCGCAAGACCATGCTGTCGTCGCTCGAGCAGAGCCTCGGCCGCCTCGGGCTTGACTACGTCGACATCTTCTACTCGCACCGTCCCGACCCCGACACACCGATCGAAGAGACCATGGGCGCGCTCGCAACGGCCGTGCACCAGGGCAAGGCGCTCTACGCGGGCATCTCGAACTACTCCCCCGAGCAGACCGTCAAGGCTGCCGCGGCGCTCGCCGAGCACAAGGTTCCGTTGCTCATCCACCAGCCGCGCTACTCGATGTTCGACCGCCACATCGAGGATGGCCTCTTCGAGGTGCTCGATCAGGTGGGCGCCGGTTCGATCGTCTTCTCGCCTTTGGCCCAGGGCCTTCTGACCGACCGTTACCTCGACGGCCAGGTTCCCGGCGACTCGCGAGCCGCGACGAGCCGCTTCCTCTCGGCCGAGAAGATCTCGGAGACCTACCTCGAGCGCGCGCGTGCGCTCAATGAGATCGCATCGGGTCGCGGGCAGACGCTTGCTCAGCTGGCGCTCCGTTGGGTGCTGCGTCAGCCGCAGGTCACGAGCGCGCTCATCGGTGCCAGCTCGGTGAAGCAGCTCGAGCAGAACGTCGCCGCTCTCGACGCTCCCGATCTGACCGCCGACGAGATCGCCGCCATCGAACCCCACGCGGTTCACGGCACGGGGCTCTAGGCGTCGATCACCTTTCCCGTCCTGCGCCTGGCGTGGATGTCGCGGCCGGTCCTGTTCTGGGGCCGGCCGCTTCGTCGTCCGAGTGTCGGCAGTCGTCCGAATGTCAGTGGTCGCCCGGGTTTCGGTGGTCGCCCGGGTTTCGGTGGTCGTCCGAATGTCAGTGGTCGCCCGTAACGTCGGTCTCATCAGCAGATCGATCGACGACGGGAGAACACGATGGCAACCACGCAGGCCGCACAGGCGGCTCGATCCGCCCACGCCACACGGGCGGGCCGAGTCGGCGCCCCGAGCTCCTCGTCCGCCGTCCGTCACCCGGTTTCGAGCGATGCCTGGGCGCAGTCGATCGAGCGTGTTGCGCAGGGGCGTCGTCCGGCCGTTGTCAGCGGGCTCGATCTGAAGCCGGTCAACGCGTCCCTGTGGCGCGCGACGGCGCCCGATGGGCACGTCGTCGGGCACATCGAGCAGACGTTCTCGGCCGAGGGCGAGCGGTTCGTGGCCAAGCGCTATGCCCCGCATCGCTCGGCTTTCGTTCCCCTCGGCGAGTTCTGGCAGCTCGCCGATGCCGCCGAGTGCCTCCGCAATTCCTGAGCCATCCTCGGGTGAGCGGGCGCGACGCGTCACGGATGGCTGAGACCCGCCGTTACGGGGATCGGCGACACGGCGGCGCGCATCCCGGCTCGGGCCCGTCCGAGAAAGTAGTCTGCCGCCATGCAGTGGTGGAATGAATTCGTTGCCTGGCTGACCGCGTCAGAGACCAGGCCTGTCCTTTTCAGCGCGGCGGTCATCGCCGTCGCCATCATCGTCGCGGCGCTTCTCGCGTCCGGCATCACCAAGGCCGCCGTGCGACGCCTCGTCGCCCAGCGGGATCGCGAGATGAAAGCAGCGGCCATCGCGGCGCTCGTCGACGCCTCCACCGAAGCCTCGGTGTGGTACTCGCTGACGCCCGGCGAGCAGGTTCTCGCCGACCGCGCCGTGGGTCAGGCCGACATCCACATCCGCCTCCTTCCGATCAAGGGTGCGCCGCTCGCCGCCAACTGGGCCGCTCACCAGCTCGCCGAGATGAAGCGCAACTCGTCGACCTTCGGCTATGAGCTCGAGCCCGTCGTCACCGAATTCCGCGACCGTCTCGTCGAATGGCAGAACAAGCCCGGCCGCGCCAAGAAGATCTTCGAGGCCGACCTCGAGCGCTGGCGTTTCGAGAACACCGAGAACGAGCGTGCGCTCATCTCCGAGCAAGACAAGTGGTCGGCCAAGCGCCACCGCGACGAGCACACCGATGACACCTCCGCCACGAAGGCGTCGACGAAGTCCTCGTCCACGACCGACGATGCCGCGTATCGCGACGACGAGCGTGTCGTCGCCGTGCCCGCGGCGGCTTCGACGGCGGCCGTGTCGGTGCCCGAGTCCGACAACGATTCCACCAGCACTCACGCAACCACGTCCCCGGCCGGTGACACGAGCACCCACCGCGAGACGACCGACTCCCCCGCAACACCGGCATCGACTGCGGCCGAGACCACGGCCACCGAGTCATCCGCATCGGCCACGCCCGCATCCGCAACGGCGTTGCCCGCGACCCCCGCGGCAACCGATCTGCAGACGCAGAAGCTGATGGACGACGTTGCCGCTCTCGACGCGCAGCTCGCCGCCGTCCGCAAGGACGACGAGCACGACGGCCAGGTCGGCGACGCCGGCCAGCGCACCGCCTAGGCACGCGCCCACCGCCACACCAGACGCACGAAGAAGGCGCCCATCCCCACTCGGGACGGGCGCCTTCTTCCGTGTCTTGTTCGGTGTGTCTCGTTCGGTGCGACGCTCAGCGCCACCACTCATCGGCCGGAGACACCGGAACCGTGCGCTTGTGCCGCGTCGCCGCATAGCGGGCCTCGATGGCCTCCGCCACGGCGGGCTCGACGTCGCGACCCTCGAGGAAATCATCCAGATCGGCGTAGACCAACCCCAAATTGTCCTCATCGGTCTGACCCGGGTTCTCGTCGAGCAGATCGGCCGTGGGTGCCTTCTCGTAGAGGCGAGCCGGAGCGCCCAAGTGTCGCAACACCGCCGCGCCCTGACGCTTCGTGAGACCGCTGAGGGGCAGGATGTCGGCTCCCCCGTCACCGAACTTCGTGAAGAAGCCCGTCACCGCCTCGGCGGCGTGATCCGTGCCGACCACCAGGTATCCGTACTGGCCCGCGAGAGCGTACTGAGCGATCATGCGCGAGCGCGCCTTCACGTTGCCCTTATTGAAATCCGTGATGTTCTCGCCGGTGGCGTCGCGGAACTCGTCCGCGAAACCCTCGACCGCGCGATGGATGTTGAAGACAACCTGACGGTCGGGCTGGATGAACGACAGCGCGAGCTGAGCATCCTCCTCGTCGGCCTGCACCTGATAGGGCAGGCGGACGGCGATGAACGACGCCTCGGCTCCGGCCTCGCGGCGACGTTCGACCGCGAGCTGGCAGAGACGCCCGGCGAGCGACGAATCTTGGCCGCCGCTGATGCCGAGCACCAGCCCGCCGGCCCCCGTCGTCTCGAGGTAGTCGGTCAGGAAGCGCACCCGGCGCTCGACCTCCGCGGCCGGATCGATCTCGGAGCGGACATCCAATTCGGCAATGATCTCAGCTTGACGTTCACGCATGCCACCAATCTACTCCGCGAGACGGCTGCGGAGACCCCGCAGCAGGCGGAGCCTGCCTCACTTCCAGGAGGCGATCAGCTCCGAGATCACGGGCACGGGGTGCGACAGACGCCACAGCGGCCCGGGGTCGGGCAGCGACGCCTCGAGGAGCGCCGGAGCATCCCGTTCGGCGCCCGCAGCGGTCACGGTGGCCGTGCCGATGCGCTGACCCTTCGTCGCGATGCGCACCTCGTCGAGAGTGACGACGGGTTTCGCCGTGTCGGTCTTCCACACCATGCGCGGGGCGAGTCGCCCGGCCACGACCTCGGCCTCGCGACCCCACGCCGACGTCATCGATCCGAGAACGGTGCCCTCGGGCAGCGGTGGCGCGATCTGCACCCCGGCCTGCGCCGAGTCCATGAGAGCCCGCACACTCGCCTCGAGACTGTCGTAGTCGGGCTGTCCGACGAAGGCGCCGTAGAAGGTGAGGTTCTGACCCTCTTTGGAGACCGTGGCGGCGTAGAGGAAACTGACGCCTGCGGCATCCGTGTAACTGCGTGAGAGGCCCGTGACACCGAGGTCGGCGAGGTAAGCGGTCGTGTTGTCGACGCCACGCCGCGACGCGAGTGCCGTGGACGGGTTCGAGAGGATCGCCGAGATGGCCTCATTGTCGTCGGCCAGCTGCGCGATGCGGGCGAGGTCGGATGCCGTCGCCACCGACTGCTCGCTCAGCCCGGTCGCGTCGGCCAGCGTCGTGTTCTGCATGCCGTTCTCGCGCAGCCACGCGTTCGCCTGTGTGACGAACTCCTCGGTGCTGCCGAAGGCCCAGCGCGCTAACGAGTCGGCGTGGTTGTTCGACGAGCCGAGGAGGAGCGCCTGCAGCATCTCGAGCTGCGTCCAGTTCTCGCCGAGGAAGACGGGAACCGTGCGCGCGCCGTTCTTGGCATAGTCGGTGTAGGAGTCGAAGTCGGCGCGCCCGATCGGGAGCGTGGCGCCCTGCTCGCCGGCGCCCAGCGGATGCTTGTCCAAGACGACGAGGGCCGTGATGACCTTGACGGTGCCGGCGGCCGGCAACGGGTCGGACGTGCCGGCGGTCGCGATGGGCTCGTCGACGTCGGCCAGGGTCACGGCCGAGGATCCCGTTTCGGGGAGGGCGACGGGAGTGCCGGCGACGTCGCTGGTCGCGGCGGCCGCGGGTGTGAACGTGGCGGCCGGCAGCGGACCGATGAGCGTGGCTGGGCCATAGAGGCCGACGGCCAGGATGATGAGGGTTCCGAGCGGGATTCCGATGATGCGGCCCCACCGCGCACGGGGTCGGTAAGAGGCACTCATGTGGTCAGAGTAACCGGATGATCGGGCGACGGCGCTTAGCCCCACCCGAGTTCGTGCAACTTGTCGTCGTCGATGCCGTAGAAGTGGGCGATCTCGTGCACCAGGGTGACGTGGATCTGGTCGCGCAGCTCGTCGAGGTCGCGCGAGATCGCGAGGAGGGGCTCGCGGTAGAGGACGATGCGGTCGGGCATTTCGCCGAAGCCGTATTGGCCGCGCTCGGTGAGAGCGACGCCGTCATAGAGGCCGAGGAGGTCGAGCGAGCCGTCTTCGGGGCGGTCCTCGACGACGAACACGATGTTGTCGAGGCCGTCGACCATGTCGTCGGGAAGTTCGTCGAGTTCGTCGACGACGAGCTGTTCGAAAGGCTCGGCCGCGATGTCGAGGGGTTCGAAACCGGGGTGCGTCGACATGGGAGCCTCCGGTCACATGCGTGCGGATGGGGATCGATCACCCGGCCGAGACGCGAACGCGACCCGCCGGAACCAGATTGCCTCTGGCATCGAATTCAACTTGGGGTGAGTAACGGGGCTTGAACCCGCGACCTCCTGAACCACAATCAGGCGCTCTACCAACTGAGCTATACCCACCATGCGCGTCTCAATCCCTCTCGGGCTCGAACGCAACTAGAAAAGTGTATTACATATCCAGGGCGAACTTGTCCACACTCGCCTGCGCGGCGATTTTGGCCTCGTCGCTGGAGGGGCCGGGGTCGGCCACGAACACCGCGTGGCGGTAGTAGTCGAGCTCGCGAATGGACTCGAGGATGTCGGCCAGGGCGCGGTGGCCGCCATTCTTCGAGGGGGCGTTGAAGTACACGCGGGGGAACCAGCGCTTGGCCAGCTCTTTGATCGACGACACGTCGACGTTGCGGTAGTGCAGGTGCGCATCGACGCGCGGCATGAACTTGGCGAGGAACGCCCGGTCGGTGCCGATGCTGTTGCCGGCCAGCGGAGCCTTCAGCTGATCGGGCACATGCTTGAGGATGTATTCGAGCGTCTCGTATTCGGCCTCGGCCAGGCTCACGCCGTTGGGGATCTCTTCGAGAAGGCCCGACGTCTGGTGCATATTCGTGACGAACTCGCCCATATTCGCCAGCGCCGAGGCATCTGGCTTGATGACGATGCTGATGCCCTCGTCGACAGGCTTGAGGTCGAAGTCGGTGATGACCACGGCGATCTCTACCAATTCGTCGACGGCGAGGTCGAGCCCGGTCATTTCACAATCGATCCACACGAGGCGGTCTGTAACGCTACCCATGCCTCGATCCTAGTGCGGGCGCCCGACATAGGATTGAGCGCGTGACCGTGACCCTCGCCATCCTGCTTCTCGTCAACGCCGTCTGGAACGCCATCGTGTGGCCCCAGTTCTATAAGCGCGTCAGCAAAGACACGCGCGCTCGGGATGCTGCGGGCAAGCCCACGACGTTCCTCATCGTGCACGCCGTGTTGATCGGCATCTCGCTCGTCATCGCCCTCGTGTCGGCCATCTTCGGCGTGATCGGCCTCGTTCAGGCCTGAGAGGGCCCGGCGGCTGCGATATCCTGGTGGGGCAACCCTTCGCCTCCGTAGCTCAGGGGATAGAGCAGGAGCCTTCTAATCTCTTGGTCGCAGGTTCGAATCCTGCCGGGGGCACCATCTTTCAGCATGCGGATCGATCGCCGCGAGCTATGACTCACGCGACCGACTCGGTGCGCGGGCGGCCGGTGTCGTGCTGGCCTGCGTGGCTACTCGGTTCAGCGACTCAGTCGGTGCGGATGACGGCGTCGGCGCGGGCTCGATAGTCGGCTCGCGCGAGATACCGGCGCCACTGCGCATCCCACATCTCCCAGTGGGCGTCGAAGGTGCCCGCATCCCGGGCGAGAGCGCGTCGCTTGCGCGTGTCGTCGGATGCTTCCACCCAGACGAGCACGGTGGCGGGATCGCCTGCCCAGCCGCTCGCGGCGCCGCATCCCTCGACGATGAGTGGATGTCCGGCGGGAATGTTGCGCCATCCCGACTGCCTGTCGGCGGCCCAGTCCCAGAGCGCGTGACCCGAGGGCTCGCCGCGACGCCACGGTGACAGCACATCACGCGTGAGGATCGTCGTCGCCTCGTCGAGGCCGCCCCATCCCGGGTAGATCTCATCCATGCGAATGAGAATGGCGCCCGTGTCGGCGAGCGACGCCTGCAGCTCGTCCGCGAGCGTCGATTTGCCCGAGCCGCTGGGGCCGTCGATGAGGAGGACCCCGGGGCCCGGCGCCGCCCAGGCGCGACGCACGAGATCCGTGAGCGAGGCGAGGTCGGTCATGAGCCGCCCAGGATGAAGTTCCAGGTGCCCGCCGTGACGCTGACCACGACGGCCGCGGCGGCGATGCCGGTTCCGATCAGGATGAGCACGGCATCCGCTCGGTGGAAGCGGGAGGCGCGGGCCCACGTGCGCGGGAGGGAGGAGCCGAAGCCGCGGGCCTCCATGGCGGTGGCGAGCTTCGATCCGCGGCGGATGGCGAGCACGAGCAGCGCGATGCTCTGGCCCGCGAAACGGCGCAGGCGGCCGGAGTCTGCGACGCCGCGTGCCCGACGCGCGAGGGCCAGGGAACGCCAGTCGTCGATGAAGAGGCCGACCATGCGCAGGCCGGCGAGGGCCCCGAGGACGAAACGCGCCGGGAGCCTCACGATCTGGGCGAGTCCGTCGGCGAGGTCGGTGGGGTCGATCGTGACGAAGAGCACGACCGCGGGCAGGGCGATGGCCACGATACGCAGGGCCGTTGCCACACCGATCGCGATCGAGCCATCCGTGACGTGCAGGATGCCGAACTGAACGTAGGTGGCACCGGATGCTTGCCCGTAGAGCACCATGCTGAGCCCGGCGAGCGGCGCGGCCAGCCAGATGGGCAGCGTGCGGCGCCAGAACTGGCGCCAACCGAGGCCGGCCCAGCCGAGCAACGCGAGTTCGAGGAGGAGGGCGACCGTGGCCGAGAGCCAGTCGAGCGTGAGCACGAGGGCGAGGCTGAGCGGGATGGTCGCGGCGAGCTTGGCGACCGGGTTGACGCGGTAGATGACGGGGCCGGGTCGCGAGCGTTCGGCGGGTGCTGCTGACGGGGCGGTCATGCGATCACTCCCCCGAAGCGCTCGTCAGATCGGTCTGCTTCGGTCGCCGCCTGCAGCTCGAGGCGCCGGTCGGCCAGCACGCGCACGAAATCGGCGTCGTGGCTGACGGCGACGATCGAAGTGCCGTCGTCGCGGAGTTCGGCGAGCAGGGCCACGAGTTCGCGCCAGGTGCGGGCGTCCTGGCCGAACGTGGGTTCGTCGAGCACGAGCACGCGCGGCTCGGTGACGAGCGCCGTGGCCACCGAGAGGCGTCGTTTCTCGCCGCCCGACAGCGTGTAGGGGTTGGCCTCGGCGAGGTGGGCGAGTCGCAGGCGCTCGAGCACCTCGTCGACGCGGTCGAGGATGTCGGAGGGCAGCACCCGGCGCGAACGCCCACCAGCCGCGGCACGCGGGCCCACCAGCAGGTCTTCGCGCACGGTCGGCTTGAGGATCTGGTGCTCGGGGTCTTGGAAGACCATGCCGATGCGGGTGAGGAGCTCTCGCGACCGCCAGCGGTGGGGTGAGGCATCCACGCGGTTGTCGCCCCGGAGCAGGTCACTCGCCACGACCGAGCCGGACTGGGGAGCGAGCAGACCCGCCAGCGTGAGCGCGAGCGTGGATTTGCCGGCGCCGTTGGGGCCCTCGATGGCGAGGAGTTCGCGGTCGCGCAGCTCGAACGCGAGATCGGTCTGCACGGGATGCTGGCCGGGGCGACCGACGGAGAGACCCGTGGCGCTGAGCAACACGCCGGCACCAGCACCGGCACCAGCGGGAGGGGCTGCACCGATGGCGCCGCCAGAGGCAGAACTCGCACCCGCACCCGCACCCGTTCCCGGATGGGTGCGTCGCCCGGGCGGCTCGGGGCGCCACCCGGGCACCCATACACCCGCATCGCGCAGGCGTTCGGCGGTCGAGGCATCCCCCAACACTCGCTCGACCGAGCCATCAGCGCTGACGCCACCGTTCGGTTCGAGCACGACGACGCGGTCGACGACCGAGGCCCACGTGTCGACCCGGTGCTCGATCACGACGAGCGTCGCACCCGTGCGCTCGAGCACACGCCCCACGGCATCCTGCACCTCGGCCACGCCCGCGGGATCGAGATTGGCCGTGGGCTCGTCGAGCAGCAACAAGCCCGGATGCATCGCCAGCACACCGGCCAGCGCAAGCCGCTGCTTCTGCCCACCCGACAACTGCGACGTGGGATGGTCGAGCGCCACGTGCAGGCCCACCGCATCGAGCGCCCAGGCCACCCGGCGCCAGATCTCGTCGCGATCGACGCCGAGGTTTTCGCAGCCGAACGCCACGTCGTCGCCCACGCGCGCCAGGATCACCTGCGAGTCGGGGTCTTGCAACACGAGGCCCGCACGACCGCGGACGGCGGCGGGCAGCATCCCGTCGATGAGAAGAGAGCCCCGCGATTCGCCTTCGTCTGCGCTGTCGCCGAGAACGCCCGCCAGAGCCTGGATGAGCGTCGATTTGCCGGCGCCCGACGGCCCGAGGAGCAGCACGCGCTCCCCCGGGGCGATCGACAGCTCGAGCCCGTCGACCGCCCACGCGAGCCGACTGGCGTGCCGGAACGCCCAGCCGCGGGCCTCGACCCCGGCCGGGCGCACCGACATCGTCTTGTCGTCAGACACGTCGAGCGGAGGCCCGTCCCGAGGCGAAGCGATCGAGCGCGCCCGTGCGTGCGAGCCCCGTGGCCGCGAGCCACGGCAGCACGCCCGCGACGATGGCGCCGCCGACGATGGCCGAGATCGTGTAGACCGCGACGAAGCCGAATGCCGAGCCCGGGTACCAGAGCACCAGGTCGTTGATGGCCATGGCGAGACCGGCGCCCGCGCCCGCGAGCATGGCGACGGGCAGGTTCCAGACCCGGTAGAAGAACAGCAGGAAGATGATCTCGGCGCCGAGGCCCTGCACGATGCCGGCCTCGATGGTGAGGAATCCTCCCCATTGGGTGCCGACGAGAGCCGAGACGGCCGCGGCGACGGTCTCGACGAAGATGGCCGCGCCGGGTTTGCGGATGACGAGGGCGCCGAGCACTCCGGCGGCCACCCACAGGGTGGCGAGCGACGCCTGCAAGCCGGGGAGGAACTGGAACGGGGCGCTGATGGCGCTCCATCCGAGGCCCCAGGCCCAGAAGACGATGCCGGCGGCCACGCCGAGCACGCTGGCCACGACGATGTCGACGACCCGCCAACGGAACCGGCTGGGGGCGGCCGGGGCCTGCGGTTGGGTGAGTGTTTCGGTGCGCGTTGACACGATTCGTGCCCCTTCTATTCGGTGAATGAGGGCACGGGTAAGGAGATGGATGCCTCCCTGCGCTGGCATGATCCAGATCAGGTTCGACGGTCGAAGGTTGAGAACCTTCCTCTCAGCCCGGCTCACCGGACTCCCGTGTTGACAAAATTATAGCCCCGCGGCGAGTCGCCGCGGGGCCGAGAAAGTGAGGGCTACTTCTTGAGCGCCTTGATGATGCGCGCGAGGGCCTTGCCCGTGACCCAGATGGCCGGGATGCCCACGGCGAGCAGCGAAACGACGTTGGGCTCGAAGCGGATGCCGTCGGCCGCCTTGACGTAGGCGCCGATCGGGATGGAGGCGCCACCGCCGCCACCGCCGGAACCCGAACCGGCGACGTTCTCGTCGCCGTCTTCGATGTTCTCCCCTTCGCCGGCGCCGAAGCCGTACCAGGTCAGGGCGACGGGAATGAGGGAGCCCCCCTCGAACTCGACAGGCTCACCGTAGACGGTTGAGACGCCGAGCGATTTGAAGGAGTTGGCCAGGTCGAGAGAAAGGTTGCTCATGCCCCAAAGTTACTCTGTGGGGCTTCCCCGTCCAAGGGGTTGCGGTCAGCTTCTCGACGCGCTTGGTCGGCGCGGTGGGCGGATGCCGCGGCCGCCCGATCCCGCCCCGTGCGCGTCGTGCCGCTGAGGAGCGCCGCCGAACCGATCGCGCCCGAGCCGAACTTCTTGCGCAGCGAGTCGATCATGGTCTCGGCCTCGCGCCACTCCTCGTCGGGATCCCACAGCAGGGCGCCCGGGCCGCCTTCGGTCAGCTGCTCGGCCCGCACGCCGATGAGGCGGATGGCGCGGCCATCGGTGTGCAGCGCATCGAACAGGTCGGCGGCCTCTTCGTAGAACCGCTTCGAGACGTTGCTCGGGTCTTCGAGCGTGCGCGATCGCGTGACGGTCGTGAAATCGGAGTAACGCACCTTGATCGACACCGTGCGGCCGGAAAGACCCGCCGCGCGCAGGCGTTGCCCCACCCGATCGGACAGGCCGAGGATCTCGCGTTTGATGCGAGCCGGGTCGCGGATGTCTTCGTCGAATGTGACCTCGTGGCCGACGCTCTTCTCGGTGGACTGCGTGACGATGCGCCGGTCGTCGACGCCGCGCGCGAGCTCATGCAGCTTGCGCCCCGTGGCCGCACCCACCGCGCGCTCGAGCACCGATAGGGGTGCCGCGGCAACGTCGCCGACCGTGCGCAGCCCCATGCGCAGCAGCGATTCTTCGGTGCGCCCGCCCACGCCCCAGAGCGCTCGAATGGGCAACGGATGCAGGAACTGCAGCGTCTCGGCCGGCGGCACGACCAGCAGGCCGTCGGGTTTGGCGGCCGACGACGCGAGCTTCGCCACGAACTTCGACCCGGCCGCGCCCACCGAGCACGTGAGCCCCGTCTCTTCGTGCACGCGGCGGCGCAGCATGCGACCGATCTCGGCGGGTGTGCCGAGCAGCCGACGCGCCCCGGCCACATCGAGGAACGCCTCGTCGATCGACAGCTTCTCGACGAGCGGCGTCGCCTCTTCGAAGATGGTCATGACGCGCTTCGAGAAGTGGCTATAGCGCGCGTGATGCGGCTCGAGGATGACGGCCTGCGGGCACAGGCGGATGGCCTTCGACACGGGCATGGCGGCCGTCACGCCGTAACGCCGCGCCTCATAGGTGGCGCTCGTCACGACCGAGCGGCCCGTCGGGTTGCCGATGATCACCGGCTTGCCCCGCAGCTCGGGGTAGTCGAGCAATTCGACCGACGCGAAGAAGGCGTCCATGTCGATATGGAGGATGTGCGCGCCCTCACCCGAGGCGTCGTCGTCGGAGACGCGACGCGAGAGACCATCTTGGCGGGACACACCTTATTGTCTCAGGCGCCACCGACATTCGGGGCGGGGCGCCAGAGCATCCGTGCCGGCGCCGTGCGTGCATGGCGGGCACCGCTCGGAAGCGCGGCACCGACGCTCGTTCGGCCCCCGCTCGGCCGCCGCCCGGCCGCCGCCCGGCACTCGGGAATGGCTCGCGCGCCCGGGCGTTACAGTGGTCGGGGACACACCGACCGGGAGGCACCGATGACCGACTACGACTGGCTGGAACTGCAGCGCACCGCGCACGAAGAATTCTCGCGTCGCCTCGAACAGGTCACCGATTGGGAGGCCCCGACGCCCGACACCGACTGGAACGTGCGCCAACTCGTGCAGCACGTGATCGACGAGCAGCAGTGGGTGTCCGCACTGCTCACCGGCATGACCACGCGGCAGGCGCAGGGGTTGCTCAACCCGCTGTCCGACGATCTGAGGGCCGAGTGGCGGCAGCACTCCGAGCGGGCCACGAACGCGTGGCGGGAAGCATCCCACGACGCGCCCGTGCACCTCAGCTATGACACCGTGACCGTGCGCGAATACCTGGCCGAGCAGGTGTCGGATGTCGCGGTCCACACGTGGGATCTCGCCAAGGCCGTCGGCGCCGACGAGAAGCTCGACGACGACCTGGTCGAGGCCGTGTGGAGCGTTTTCGCGCCGCAGAAGGAGACGCTCGAGGCATCCGGATTGTTCGCCTCACCCGTTGCGGTCGACGACGATGCGCCCCTGCAGTCGCGCCTGCTCGCGCTCACCGGTCGCGACGTGCGCGCGCCCTTCCCCAGCTAGACCAGCCGTCAGACGAGCGCTTCGACGATCGGTTCGAACCACGCTTGGAAGGCTTCGGGATCGTCCCGCAGCGATGAGCTCACCACGATCGTGTCGGGCGCGACGACCCAGCCGCCGTAGCGTGACAGCGGGAGAACCGTCAGGTCGACGCGGAACGAGTTGGACTGCCGGCGCAGTTGCAGCTGCCGACGCTGCACGAGCCGGTAGATCGCCGGAAGCGACGACCCGCGCTGCCGAACCGAGCGCTCGTACTCGGCGTGACGGTCGATGCTCCAGCGCATGGCCGCGTCGTACTGCCTGTGGAGCAGCTCCTGCAGTTCGAGGGCCCGGTCGAAGACCTCGAAGTGCGGCGGGCGCACGGGCGACATGAAGGGGCGCGTCTCGCGCAGGATGATTCCGGCCCACCACCCGCGCCACTGCGCCGCCAGAGCGACCCGATCGATACCGTCGAGGTCCGCGGGCAGGCGCCGCGCGGCGATCGGCACGGGCACCGGGTGCACGGGCGGGATGGTCTCGGCGCACTCCCCCGCCAGGCCGGCCAGATCGCGCAGCGCAAGCGCCAGCAGCACGTCCCAGGGGCAGTCCTCTGTGACCTGCCAACGGATCGTACCCTCCACGAGCATGGCGTCATCGTAGACCCCGCTTCCGGCAACGCGCGAGGGGGTTGAACCGGTCTTCCCGGCTCAACCCCCTCGACGTTCCGCGGGGCTGAACGCGCCCGCGGCGGGTGACTATTCTTCGACGGCGGCAGCGCGCTCCAGCACGAGTTCGCGCACGCGAGCGGCGTCGGCCTGGCCCTTCATGGCCTTCATGACCGCACCGATGACGGCGCCGGCGGCCTGCACCTTGCCGTCCTTGATCTTGGCCAGGACGTCGGGTTGCGAGAGCAGCGCCTCGTCGATGGCCGCGATGAGTGCTCCGTCGTCGGACACGACCGCGAGGCCGCGCTTGTCGACGACCTCCTGCGGGGTGCCCTCGCCGGCGATGACGCCTTCGAGCACCTGGCGGGCGAGCTTGTCGGTGAGCGTGCCGTCATCGACCAGACGCGTGAGCGCCGCGACCTGCGCGGGCTCGACGAGCGAGGATGCCTCGACACCCTGCGCGTTCGCGAGCCGCGAGATCTCGCCGGTCCACCACTTGCGGGCGGCCTGCGGGGTCGCGCCGGCCGTGACCGTCTCGGTGATCTCGGTGAGGAGACCGCCGTTGACGACATCCTGGAACTCGAGGTCGGTGAAACCCCACTCGGCCTTCAGGCGACGACGACGCGCGGCCGGGGGCTCGGGCAGGGCCGCACGCAGCTCTTCGATCAACTCGAGCGACGGCTCGACGGGCAGCAGGTCGGGCTCGGGGAAGTAGCGGTAGTCGTCGGCGTCGGACTTCGGACGACCGGCCGAGGTGGCGCCGGTGTCTTCGTGCCAGTGCCGCGTCTCCTGCGTGATGGTGCCGCCACCCTTCAGGATGGCCGCCTGCCGCTGGATCTCGTAACGCACGGCGCGCTCCACCGAACGCAGCGAGTTCACGTTCTTCGTCTCGGTGCGCGTGCCGAGCTTCTCCTGGCCGCGGGGGCGCAGCGAGACGTTGGCGTCGCAGCGCAGGTTTCCGCGTTCCATCTTGGCTTCGGAGATGCCGAGCGACACGACGATGTCGCGAATCGTGGCCACATAGGCCTTGGCGATCTCGGGCGCGCGGTGCTCGGCGCCGTAGATGGGCTTCGTGACGATCTCGACGAGGGGCACGCCCGCGCGGTTGTAGTCGACGAGCGAGTACTCGGCGCCCTGGATGCGGCCCGTCGAACCGCCCACGTGCGTGAGCTTTCCGGCGTCTTCCTCCATGTGCGCGCGCTCGATGGGGACCGTGACGATGGTGCCGTCGGACAGCTCGACGTCGACCGAACCCTCGAAGGCGATGGGCTCGTCGAACTGCGAGATCTGATAGTTCTTCGCCAGGTCGGGGTAGAAGTAGTTCTTGCGCGCGAAACGGCTCGACGGCGCGATCTCGCAGCCGAGCGCGAGGCCCAAGCTGATCGAGTAGCGCACGGCCTGGCCGTTGACGACGGGCAGCGAACCGGGCAGGCCGAGGCACACGGGCGACACGTTGGTGTTGGGCAGCGAGCCGAACTCGTTGGGCGCGTCGGAGAACATCTTGGTCTTGGTCGACAGTTCGACGTGCACCTCGAAACCGAGGACGGGTTCGAACAGTTCGAGCGCTTCGTCGAAGTCGAGCAACCGATCCTTCGCCATTATTTGCCTCCCAGGGCAGGTGCTTCAGAAATGAGGGTGTGGCCGCGGGCGTCGTCGAGCAGCGTCTCGAGCGCCGCACCGACGCGGTAGAGACGGGCGTCTTCGCGGGCCGGGGCCATGAACTGGATGCCGACGGGCAGCCCGTCCTCGGGGGCGAGACCGATGGGCACGCTGATGCCCGGAACGCCCGCGAGGTTGGCGGGGATCGTGGTCAGGTCGTTGAGGTACATGGCCAGCGGGTCGCCGAGCTTCTCGCCCAGCTTGAACGCGGTCGTGGGCGCGGACGGCGTGGCGATCACGTCGACCTGCTCGAACGCGGCGTTGAAGTCGCGCTGGATGAGCGTGCGCACCTTCTGCGCGCTGCCGTAGTAGGCGTCGTAGTAGCCGGCGCTCAGGGCATACGTGCCGAGGATGATGCGGCGCTTGACCTCGGGACCGAAACCGGCCTCGCGCGTGGCCGACATGACCTGCTCGACCGTGCCGCCACCTTCGGGCTGAACGCGCATGCCGAAACGCACCGAGTCGAACTTGGCGAGGTTGCTGGATGCCTCGGCGGGCAGGATCAGGTAATAAGCCGACACCGCGTACTCGAAGTTCGGGGCCGAGATCTCGATGACCTCTGCGCCCTGCGCCTCGAGCTGCTGGACGGCCTCGTCGAAGCGGCTCTTGACGCCGGCCTGGAAGCCGTCGCCCTGGAACTCGCGCACGAGACCCACCTTGAGGCCGCGCAGCACCTGGCCGGTGGCACCCTCGCGGGCGGCGGCGGCCATGGAGGGCCACTCGTCGCGCAGGGAGGTGCTGTCGCGCGGGTCGTGGCCGCCGATGACGTCGTGCAGCAGACCGGCGTCGAGCACCGTGCGCGTGACGGGTCCGACCTGGTCGAGTGAGGAGGCCAGCGCGATCGCACCGTAACGGCTGACGCCGCCGTAGGTGGGCTTCATGCCGACGGTGCCCGTGACGTGCGCGGGCTGGCGGATAGAGCCACCGGTGTCGCTGCCGAGCGCGAGGGGCGCCTCGAAGGCCGCGACGGCCGCGGCCGAACCGCCACCGGAGCCGCCGGGGATGCGGGTGAGATCCCACGGGTTCTTGGTGGGGCCGTAGGCGGAGTGCTCGGTGGAGGAACCCATGGCGAATTCATCCATGTTGGTCTTGCCGAGGGGCACGAGGCCGGCCTCGCGCGCACGCTTGACGACGGTGGCGTCGTAGGGCGACATGTAGCCCTCGAGGATCTTCGAACCCGAGGTGGACGGCATGTCGGTGGTAACGAGGACGTCTTTCACGGCCAGCGGCACACCGGCGAGTTCGCCGAGCTGCTCACCGGCGGCGCGGCGCTCGTCGATGCGCTCGGCCTGCTGGATGGCATGGTCGGAGACGTGCAGGAACGCGTGCACGTCGCCGTCGACCGCTGCGATGCGGTCGAGGTGCGCGCGCGTGGCCTCGACGGCACTGATCTCGCGCGACGACAGCTTCTCGGCCAGTTCGGCCGCGGTCATGCGGATGATGTCGCTCACTGTTCCTCCCCCAGGATCGCCGAGACCTTGAAGCGGTTGTCGGCGTGTTCGGGCGCGTTCTGCAGCGCCTGCTCGATGGTCAACGTCTCGCCCACGACGTCGTCGCGGAACACATTGGTGAGCGGGATCGGGTGGCTGGTGGCGGGAACGTCGTCGGTGGCGACCTCTTGCACCTTCTGGATGCTGTCGACGATCTGCCCGAGCTCTGTCGTGAGGCTCTGGATTTCGTCGTCGCCGAGGTCGATCCGGGCGAGGTTGGCGAGATGCGCCACCAGCTCCGGCGTGATTTCAGACATAACACTCCATCTGATTGGGGGTGGTGTGCCCTAATTCTATGGCCGACGCGCGTTCCGGCGGGTGCCCCGATCGCGCTCGACACCTAAAGTGGAGGCGTGAACCTCGAAGCGACCAACGACGACGCGAAACCCTGGCTTAAGAGTTATGCCGAGGGGGTGCCCACCGACATCCCGACCCAGACCGGATGCTTGGTCGATCTCGTCGACGAATCGGCGGCCCAATACGGCCGCACCGCCGCTCTCGAGTTCTTCGGCCGCACCACGAGCTACGACGAGCTCGTCGAGCAGATCGCGCGCGTGGCCGAGGCCCTGCGCCGACTCGGTGTGTCGAAGGGCGACACCGTGGCCATCGTGCTGCCGAACTGCCCGCAGCACATCGTGGCGTTCTACGCCGTGTTGCGGCTCGGGGCGATCGTGGTCGAGCACAACCCGCTCTACACGGCGCGCGAGTTGCGGCACCAGTTCGAAGACCACGGAGCCAAGACGGCCATCGTGTGGAACAAGGTCGTGCGCACGGTGCAGGAGTTCCCGTCGGATGTCGCGGTCGACACCCTGATCTCGGTCGACGTCACACGCGCCATGCCCGCTCACACGCGAGCGGCCCTCACTCTCCCCATCAAGAAGGCGCGCGAATCGCGAGCCGCTCTCACCCAGAAGGTGTCGGGGACGGTGTTGTGGGAGAAGCTGGTCGCCTCGAAGAAGCTCGATGCGAAGCATCCTCGCCCCGAGACAGGCGATCTCGCGATCATCCAGTACACATCGGGCACCACGGGCACCCCCAAGGGTGCAGCCCTGACGCACGGCAACCTGCTCGCCAACGCGGCGCAGTCGCGCGCGTGGGTGCCCACGATCGAGCGCGGCAATTGCACGGTGTATGCCGTGCTGCCCATGTTCCATGCCTACGGACTGACGCTGTGCCTCACCTTCGCGATGAGCATGGGCGCGCGGCTCGTGCTGTTCCCGAAGTTCGATCCGGATCTCGTGCTGAAGGTGGCGGCCAAGCGCCCGCCGACGTTCCTGCCGGCCGTGCCGCCCATCGCCGACCGCCTGCTGCGGGCGGCCACCGAGCAGGGCGTGTCGCTGAATGGCATCGAGATTGCGATCTCGGGCGCCATGACGTTGCCCGAGACGCTCGTCGAGCCGTGGGAGGCCGCGACCGGCGGGTTCCTCGTCGAGGGTTATGGCCTGAGCGAGTGCTCGCCGGTATTGATGGCGAACCCGGTGGCGAGCAACCGCAAGGCGGGCACGGTGGGGCTGCCGCTTCCCGGCACCGAGGTGCGCGTCGTGGATCAGGACGACCCTCACGAGGTGTTGCCGATCGGCTCGGAGGGCGAGCTGCTGGTGCGCGGACCCCAGGTGTTCGGCGGGTATTACCGCAAGCCCGACGAGACGGCGGCGGTTTTCGTCGATGGCTGGTTCCGCACGGGCGACATCGTGTCGCTCGACGAGGACGGGTTCGTGAGCGTTGTCGACCGCATCAAGGAGCTCATCATCACGGGCGGGTTCAATGTGGCTCCGACCGAGGTCGAGAACGCGCTGCGCATGCATCCCTCGGTGGCCGACGCGGCCGTCGTGGGTGTGCCGTCGGTGCATTCGGGCGAGGATGTCGTGGCCGCTGTCGTCGCCGCGCCGGGACAGACGATCGATGCCGAGGCGCTGCGCGCGTTCGCGCGCGATCAGCTGACGCCGTACAAGGTTCCGCGCCGCATCGTGGTCGTGGACGAGCTGCCCGTGTCGCTCATCGGCAAGGTGCTGCGCAAGAAGGTGCGCGAGAGCATCATCGCGGGCTAGTCGTCCGGGTCCGTCGCGCCGCCAGACCCGCAGGCGCGACGACCCGCTCATGCCTCGGGGTGGACGCTGCGTTCACCCCGAGGCCATGCGGCAGCGTGCCGAGCTATTCAGCCGCTGGGTCCGAGGCCTCCGGCGACTCCGCCTCAGGCTCTTCGGCCAGCGCGGCCGGACCTTCCTGCAGGAGCAGCGCGAATTGCTCGGCGTCGATGATGCGCACGCCGAGGGCCTCGGCCTTGGCAAGCTTCGACCCGGCGCCCGGGCCCGCGGCGACGAAGTCGGTCTTCTTCGAGACGCTGGATGCGGCCTTGCCGCCCGCTTGCACGATGGCTTCGAGGGCGCCCTCGCGCGTGAACCCCTCGAGCGATCCTGTGGCCACGACCGTGACGCCCGAGAGCACTCCCCCGGCCTCGGTGGCGGCCCCCGGCCCCGGGTGACCGGGCGTCGAGAACTGCACGCCGGCCGCGGCCCAGCGCTCGACGATCTCGACGTGCCAGTCGACCTCGAACCAGGCGATGAGCGCGTCGGCGATGATGCCGCCCACGCCGACGACGGCAGCGAGTTCGTCGCGTGAGGCGGCACGGATCGCGTCGAGCGAGCCGAAGTAGTTGGCCAGGGCACGCGCGGCGACGGGGCCGACGTGCCGGATGCTGAGCCCCACCAGCATGCGCCACAGCGGCTTGGTTTTGGCGGCCTCGAGGTTGGCCAGCATCTCGTGCGCGGTCTTCGACGGAACCGAGGTCTCGTCGCCGTCGAACACATCCGACGACGGATCGTATGCGCCGTCTCGTTTGACGTTGCGGCGGCGACGGAACGGGGTGTCGCGTTTGGGCTCGCCCTGCTCGGTGAGCTTCGGCATGCCCGTCTCGGAGTCGCGCACGACGACCTCGATGGGGAAGATGTCGGCCATCGTCAGGTCGAAGAGCCCGGCCTCGGTGGCGAGCGGCGGCGTCTCGGGCACGGCGGGCTGCGTGAGCGCCGCGGCCGCGACTTCGCCGAGCCCCTCGATGTCGAGCGAGCCGCGGGAGGCGATGTGCTCGACGCGCCCGCGCACCTGCGCCGGGCAGCTGCGCGCGTTGGGGCAGCGCAGGTCGATGTCGCCCTCTTTCGCGGGTTTCAGAGGCGTGCCGCATTCGGGGCATTCGGTGGGCATGACGAATTCGCGCTCGGTGCCGTCGCGCAGCTCGATGACGGGCCCGAGCACCTCGGGGATGACGTCGCCGGCCTTGCGCAGCACGACCGTGTCACCGATGAGCACACCCTTGGCCTTGACGACCTGCTGGTTGTGCAGCGTGGCCTGGCGCACCTCGCTGCCGGCCACCTCGACCTTCTGCATGACGGCGAAGGGTGTGGCGCGGCCCGTGCGGCCCACGCTCACGACGATGTCGAGCAGCTTGGTGTTGA
Organism: Okibacterium fritillariae; assembly: GCF_900167575.1. GTDB lineage: Bacteria > Actinomycetota > Actinomycetes > Actinomycetales > Microbacteriaceae > Okibacterium > Okibacterium fritillariae. Next base: position 1,411,780 of record NZ_FUZP01000001.1, on the reverse strand, counting down.
CCTCTTCGGGCGGGTACTTGTAAGCGATAGCCCAACGGGGCGCGCGCGACGTGGCACCCAGTTCTTCGTGCAGCCCGAGGTCGTCGACCTTGATGACGATGCCGTCGATCTGGTGCTCGACCGAGGCGCGCTGCTCGCCGTACTTCTTGACGAACCCCGTGACCTCGTCGATGGTGTCGAAGACCCGGAAGTGCGTGGAGATGGGGAGACCCCACTTCTCGAGAAGCCCATAGACCTCTGATTGCGAGGTGACCTGCGTGTCGCGCTCGAGCTCGCGCACGGGCCAGGCGCCGATGCCGTGCACGAGCATGCGCAGGCTCTTCAGGCGATTCTGCATGAGCGCGAGCTTCTCGGCGCTCTTGCCTTCTTCTTTCTGGCGCAGCGACCCGGCGGCGGCGTTGCGCGGGTTGGCGAACACCCGCTCGCCGGCCTGGCGCTGACGCTCGTTCAGCTGGTCGAACAACTCGACGGGGAAGAAGATCTCGCCGCGCACCTCGACGAGGGGCGGATGACCTGAGCCGGCGAGTCGCTCGGGGATGGTGCCCATGGTGAGCACGTTGCCTGTGACGTCTTCGCCCACGACACCGTCCCCGCGCGTGGCGGCCGTGACGAGCACGCCGTTCTCGTAGCGCAGGTTGATGGCGAGGCCGTCGATCTTCAACTCGCTCAGGAAGCGCACGCGCTCGGAGCCCGCATCGCGCTCGACCTTGGCCGCCCATTCGGCGAGTTCTTCTTCGCTGAACACGTTGTCGAGGCTGAGCATGCGCTCGGCATGCTCGACGGGCGCGAACTGCGTGGTCTCGGCACGACCGCCCACGGTCTGCGTGGGGCTGTCGGCCTTCTGCAGCTCGGGATGCAGCCGCTCGAGTTCGTCGAGCCGGCGCACCAGCGCGTCGTAGTCGGCGTCGCTCAGCGTGGACGCGTTCTTCTCGTAGTACTCGTCGCGCAGTGTGAGGATGCGATCGGTCAGCTGGGCGACCTCGTCGCATGCCCGCTCGAGCTCGGCTACCTCGTCAGGGGTGCGCTCGTCGACGGGGGCTGAAGAATCGCGGCTCGTGCTCATGGCACCAGTTTAGAGACCACCACCGACAGGCGAACGGGGTTGCGCCGGGCGCCCGAGCCCTGCAGCCGAGAACCTTCTCGGCTAGACGCCGACCGGTACGGCGCTGACCGTGCGGTCGATCGTGAACTGGCCGAGCACGCGCGTTCCCACGTAGATGACGGCGGTCTGGCCGGGGGCCACGCCGTTCAGCGCGATCTCGGGGGTGACCACGAACTCGTCGCCGTTCTCTGTGGGCTGGATGCGCGCGACAGCCGGCACGGGGTCGGCGTGCGCGCGGATCTGCACCTCGCAGTCGAACGATTCCTCGGGGTGCTGCTGCGGCAGCCCTGCCCAGGTGTATCGGCTTCCGGCGATCTCGGCGATAGCCAGCGCCTCCTTGGGGCCGACGACGACCTCGTTGGTCTTCGGGCGCACCTCGAGCACGAAACGGGGGCGGCCGTCGGGGGCCGGCACGCCGAGGTTCAAGCCGCGGCGCTGGCCGACCGTGTAGGCGTGCGCTCCCTCGTGGGCACCCACGGTGTTGCCCTCGCGGTCGATGATGGCGCCGTCGGCGATGCCGACGCGCTCGCCCAGCCATCCCTTCGTGTCACCGTCGGGGATGAAGCAGATGTCGTGGCTGTCGGGCTTCGAGGCCACGCTGAAACCGCGTTCGGCGGCCTCGGCACGGACGAGCGCCTTCGACGGGGTCTCGCCGAGCGGGAACATGGAGTGCGCCAGCTGCTCGGCCGTCAAGACGCCCAGCACATAGGACTGGTCTTTCGCCCAGGCGCTGGCGCGGTGCAGCTCGCGGTTGCCCTGGTCGTCGGTGACGATGGTGGCGTAGTGACCCGTGCACACGGCGTCGAAGCCGAGGTCGATGGCCTTCTCGAGCAGCGCGGCGAACTTGATCTTCTCATTGCAGCGCATGCACGGGTTGGGCGTGCGCCCGGCCGAGTATTCGGCGATGAAGTCGTCGACCACGTCGAGCTTGAAGCGCTCGGAGAAGTCCCACACATAGTAGGGAATGCCGATGATGTTGGCCGCCCGCTGCGCGTCGGTCGAGTCTTCGATGGTGCAGCAGCCTCGGCTGCCCGTGCGCAGGGTGCCCGGCATGCGGGACAGGGCCAGGTGCACGCCGACCACCTCGTGACCGGCGTCGACCGCTCTCGCGGCAGCCACCGCAGAATCGACACCGCCAGACATCGCCGCAAGAATTTTCATCCGATAAGTCTACGCGCGGTTGAGAGCGGATGCGTCGGGGCCGCTGTGCCCCCGCCGCGAGGTGTCAGCGCGGGACGACGGCGCGGTCGGCGTGACCGGCCTTGCGGGCCTGCGCGTATGCCGACGGCAGGGCGGCGAGCAGCGCGTCGACATCGGAGTCGGTGCTGCCGTGACCGAGGGTCATGCGCAGGGCGCCGCGTGAGGCATCCTCGTCGCGGCCCATGGCTCGCAACACGTGGGACGGCTCGGGGATGCCCGCCTGGCACGCGGACCCGGTCGAGACGGCGACCCCCGCCATGTCGAGGAGGAAGAGGAGCGAGTCGCCCTCGCATCCGGGGAAGGAGAAGTGAGCGTTGGTCGCCACGCGGGTCTCGCCCGTCGGGCCGTTGAGCACAGCGTCGGGGACGGCCGCGCGCACGCCGTCGACGAGCCGGTCGCGCAGGTCCGCGAGCCGCGGGCCCTCGGAGGACATGCGCTCGACCGCCGAACGCGCGGCGGCCGCGAATGCCGCAGCGGCCGCGACATCCTGTGTGCCCGAACGCACCTGTCTTTGCTGCCCGCCGCCATGGACGAGCGCCTCGATGGTGGCGCGGCGCGAGAGCACGAGCGCGCCCGCACCGACCGGCCCGCCGATCTTGTGCGCCGACACGCTGAGCGCCACGAGACCCGCGCCGCCCGTGCTCCCACTCGCGGCGCGCACGGCGGCCAGATCGATGGGCACGTGTCCGTAGGCGGCGACGGCGTCCACATGGAACGGCACGCCGAAGCGGGCGGCGAGCGCCGACATCCGCTCGATGGGTTGGATGCTGCCGACCTCGTTGTTCACCCAGATGCTCGTCAGCAGCGACACGCGGTCGCCGTTGTCGACAAGCTCGCGTTCGAGGGCGTCGAGCAGCACGAACCCGTCGTCGTCGAGGGGCAGCCAGTGCACCTCGGCCTGCTGCCGGGTGACGAGCCATTCGACGGCGTCGATGGTGGCGTGGTGTTCTCCCCCGGGCGCGAGGATGAGGGGCCGCGACTCGCCGACGTTGCGCGCCCAGTGCAGCCCCTTGATGGCCGCGTTGATGGCCTCGGTGCCGCCCGACGTGAAGACCACCTCGATGGGGTCGGCGCCCACGCTCGTGGCAACGGTCTCGCGGGATTCTTCGAGCAGACGCTTGGCCTCCTGCCCCGCCGAGTGGATCGAGGACGGGTTGCCGAACGTGCCGAGGGCGCGCGTGTAGGCGTCGATCGCCTCCGGCAGCATGGGGGTGGTTGCCGCGTGGTCGAGATAGACCGCCATATCGTGCTCCTCAAACGCATTCAGGTGCTCGTTACTTTGCCGTCGAACGCCCTTACTACTCTAGAACTCATGACAACCCCCGACCCGTTCGCGTCCCTCGGTGTGAGATTCGACGGGTCCGGCGGCCGCATCGGCGTCTGGTCGGCGAGCGCCACCCGCATCGAACTCGTCCTCTTCGACGACACCGACCCCCAGTGGGTCACGGCCCGCGTGCCGCTGACGCGCGGCGAATCGGATGTCTGGACCGCCCGCTCTCCCCTGCTCACGCCCGGCCGCCGCTACGCGCTGCGCGCCGACGGACCGACGGGCCCGCGCCACCGCTTCGACCCCGACGCCCTGCTGCTCGACCCGTATGGCCGCGGCCTGCAGCGTGTGGCGCAGGGCGAATGGCGTTCGACGGCCGTCGACGAGTCCTTCGACTGGGGCGGCGTGCAGAAACCGGCCGTGCCGCTCGATCGCACGGTGATCTACGAGGCCCATGTGAAGGGCCTGACGAAGCTCAACCCGGCGCTGCCCGAGAATCTGCGGGGCAGCTACGCGGGGCTCGCGCATCCGTCGACCATCGAGCACCTCACGAGCCTCGGGGTGACGAGCGTGCAGTTGCTGCCCGTGCACGCCTTCGTGTCGGAGCAGCGGCTGCTGAAGCAGGGCATGACCAACTATTGGGGTTACAACACGCTGTCGTTCTTCAGCCCGCACGCGCCCTATGCGTCGCGCACGGCTCAGGCGGGTGGGCCGGCGGCCGTGCTGCGCGAGTTCAAGGGCATGGTGAAGCTGCTGCACGAGGCCGGGCTCGAGGTGCTGCTCGACGTGGTCTACAACCACACGGCGGAAGAGGGGCCGGATGGTCCGCGCCTCAGCCTGCGCGGGCTCGACGACTCGAGTTACTACCGTCAGGACGATCGCGGGCGCTACATCGACGTCACGGGCTGCGGCAACACGCTCGACACGAACTCGCCGGGCGGTGAGCGGCTCGTGCTCGATTCGCTGCGCTACTGGGCGAACGAGGTGCAGATCGACGGTTTCCGGTTCGACCTGGCGGCGGCGCTCGGGCGCAACGCGGGGCACGAGTTCGACCCCGAGCATCCGCTTCTCACCGCCATCGTCGACGACCCGGCGCTCGCGGGCGTGAAGATGATCGCCGAGCCGTGGGATGTGGGCCTGGGCGGCTGGCAGACGGGCAACTTCCCCGACGGCTGGCACGAGTGGAACGACCGTTACCGCGACCGCGCGCGCAACTTCTGGTTGAGCGATGTGGACTACTCGCGGCGCGCGAGCGACCCGCCCGTGGGCATCGGTGGTTTCGCCACCCGGCTCGCGGGCTCGTCGAACACGTTCGGCGCCTCGCGGGGGCCGCTCGCCTCGGTCAACTTCGTCACGGCACACGACGGTTTCACACTGGCCGACCTGGTGTCCTACGACGTGAAGCACAACGTGGGCAACGGCGAGTCGAACCGCGACGGCAGCGACAACAACCGCTCGTTCAACCACGGTGCCGAGGGCGAGACCGACGACCCCGGCATCCTGGCCACCCGCCGCAAGGCCATGCGCAACCTGCTCGGCACGCTGCTGCTGTCGGCGGGCGTGCCCATGCTCACGGCGGGCGACGAAATCGCGCGCAGCCAGCGCGGCAACAACAACGCCTACTGCCACGACAGCGAGCTCACGTGGTTGTCCTATGGGCCGACCCCCCTCGAGCAGGCGCAGCGTCGGCACGTCGAGACGCTGACGCGCGTGCGCGCCGAGAACCCCGCGTTGCGACCCCAGCGGTTCGGCAAGAGCGGCGTGCGCGTGCCGAGCGCGAGCGAGATGGACTGGTACGACGCCTCCGGTGCGACCATGAGCGACGAGGACTGGACGTCTCCCCGCCACCGCACGCTGCAATACGTCGCGGCGTCGACGCCCGAAACCGAGGAGTTCAACCGCATCCTGCTCATCGTGCACGGCGTCGAAACCGAGGTCAGGGTGACCCTGCCGCAGCACAACGGCGTCGTGCGCTATCGATCGCTGTGGTCGAGCGCCGAAGACGACGTGACGGGCGACGATGGCGCCGTGTTCGCGCCGGGCGATGTCGTCGACGTGTGCGCGACGTCGATGTGGTTGTTCCGGGCCGAGAGCGACTAAGGGCGGCGAGCGCTCACGACCGTGGCGTCGCCGTCGGGTGAGCGGATGATCTGTGCCGCGAGACCTGCCGCCTGCATGATCTCGGCCGACTCGTGCGCTTGAGCATCACTCGTCTCGACGAAGAGTGTCCCTCCGGGCGCGAGCCACGCACGGGCGTCAACGGCGACACGGCGCTGGATGTCGAGCCCGTCGTCGCCGCCATCGAGCGTGCCGTGCGGCTCATACAGGCGCGCCTCGGGCGGCAGCAGGGCGATGTCGGCGGTCGGCACATAGGGCGTGTTGCAGACGAGCGTGCGGATGCGTCCGCGCAGGCTCGCGGGGAGCGCCGCATAGAGGTCGCCCTCGAAGACCCGGCCGCCCACCGGTTCGAGGTTCACGCGTGCCCAGGTGACGGCGCGGGGGTCGATGTCGGCGGCGCTCAACGCGATGCCGGGCACACGCCGGGCGAGGGCCAATCCGATCGCGCCCGACCCGCAACAGAGGTCGACGGCCACGTCTCCGGGCCGGGTGACCGACGCGGCCGCGTCGACGAGCAGTTCGGTGCGATGCCGCGGCACGAACACGCCGTCCCCCACGCGCACGCGGATGCCGTCGAATAGCGCCCACCCGACGACGTACTCGAGCGGCACTCCGGAAACACGCTGCGCAACCATCCGCTCGAGGTCGACCCGGTCTAGGGCCCCACCCCGCGCCACGAGCAGGGCCTCCCCTGTGAGCGCCGCCTCCCCGACGAGCACAGCGTCCGCTGCGCGCATGGCGTCACGTTCGGCCACGGATTCTCCCGCGAGCAGGGCCTCCCCGACGAGCAACGCGGCTTCTTCCGCGGCGAAAACGGAGCCGGCCGCACGCAGCCGTCGCGCGACATCCGCTTCGATGTCGTGCTGGTCGTGCTCACCGGCCTCGGTCACTGCCACCCGATGCGGTTGCCATACCCGTCGACGAATCGCAGCTGTGGAAACTCGTGTGACAGCCGCACGAGGAACTCCTGGCCCTCGGCGGTCGACACGGGCCAGGCCCAGTTCTGCACACCGCCCGAGCGTTTCAGCGCCTCGACGAACATGTCGCGTTCAGCGCCGGCGCCCTCGTGTCTCTTCGGCACCAGAACGCGGGTGATTCTCGCGTAGTCGTGCAGCACGATGAACTGGAAGCTCGAACCCGTCTTGTCGTCGCGCACGATGAACTCACGCGAGCCCGGGATGTCCGGCGGGATCTCGACCGTGTCGAAACGCCTATTCGCCCCGGCCGCCGTCGACCGGCGATACGTTCGCGCGAACAGGAACAGCACCACGGCGATCATCGACATGACGACCAGGCCGCCCACGATGCGGCCGCCCGGGAAGGCGTCGAGGTCGTACACCGGGTCAGCCCTCCGCGCGATCGGAGGGAGCGCCGTCGCCGTGCGAACCGTCGCCATCGGCGCCATCCACATGAGCGCCGTCCACATGAGCGCCGTCCGTGTGAGCGGCGTCACCCTGCGGGCCGGCCTCCGAACCGTCGGCCTCGTGCCCCTCGTGAGCCCGGTCGTCGAAACCGTCCGACGACGCGTCACCGAACCCCGTGTCGGAGGCCGAACCACCGTAGCCCTGGCCACCCGGCGTCGACGGCACCGACGTCTGGCCGAGCAACGACGGCACCCGACCGAGCGCCTCGGCGGCGGCGTCGCTCGGCGCGTCGTCGGCGTGCGCGATGAGCCCGAGTTCGGCGGGCGCGGCGAGCAGCGGATGCCGCGGCAGCACGCGCACGGTATAACCGAACCCTCCGGAGTGCACGAGGCGCACCTCGCCCTCGAACACGGTCTCGCCGGATTCGCCCCCGCCGGCCGGTCGCAATTCGACGACCCGTGTGGACGTGAGCTCGCCGTCGAACGACGCGGCGCCGTAGACGACCTGCACGCTCAGCTCATCCGAAGACAGACCGGCCGTGCGGATGCGGGCGCGCAAGCGCAGCACATCGTCCACCTGAGGAACGTGCTCGAGCCCACCCGATTCGACGTGGGCCACCGCGACACCCGGCCAGGCACCGCGCACACGCTGCTTCCACGCGGCCAGCTCGCGCGCGGGGCGGGGGTTCTCGGGTGCGAGGGCGGCTCGCGATCGCGCGGCCGGAACGTACAGGTTCTCGACGTACTCCCGCACCATGCGCTCGGCGCTGAGCTCGGGCGACAGGTGGGCGAGCGAATGCCGCACGCGCGACATCCAGGCGCGGGGCACGCCGTCGTCGCCGCGGTCATAGAACTCGGGCACGACGCGCGTCTCGAGCAGGTCGTAGAGGGCGTTCGCCTCGAACAGGTCGCGCTCCTCGCTGGCTCCCTCGCCCGGAGCTGTGGGGATCGCCCAGCCGTTGACGCCGTCGAAGTATTCGTTCCACCACCCGTCGAGGATGGACAGGTTGAGCGACCCGTTCATGGCCGCTTTCATACCGGAGGTGCCGCACGCCTCGAGCGGCCGCAGCGGGTTGTTCAGCCAGACGTCCGTGCCCGGGTAGAGCACCTGGGCCATGCGGATGTCATAGTTCGTGAGGAACACGATGCGCCCGCGCACGGCCGGCTGCTGGGCGAATTCGACGAGCTTCTGAATGAGCCGCTTGCCGTCTTCGTCATGCGGATGCGATTTGCCGGCGACGACGATCTGCACCGGCCGATCGGGGTCGGTCAGGATGCGGGTGAGCCGCTCCTGGTCGTGCAGCATGAGCGTCAGTCGCTTATAGGTGGGCACCCGACGCGCGAAACCGATGGTCAAGACGTCGGGGTCGAGCACCTGGTCGATCCAGTCCGGCGTGATGCCGCCGCGGTTCTGCTCCAGCCAGAGGGCTCGTTCGCGCTCGCGGGCATCCGCCACGAGCGCCTGTTTCATCTCACGGCGCACGCGCCACAGGTCGTCGTCGGAGAGCGCGTCGGACTGCCAGTCGACGCTCGTGGTGTCGGTCGTGCCGAAACGCTCCTCGGCCAGGCGCACCATCCGCGAATCCGTCCACGTCGCGGCGTGCACACCGTTCGTAATCGACCCGATGGGCACGTCGGCCTGCTCGAAACCGGGCCACAGCTTCTGGAACATGCCGCGTGACACGTCGCCGTGCAACTCGGACACGCCGTTCGCGCGCTGGGCCAGCCGCAACCCCATGAAAGCCATGTTGAACGCGGATGCTTCGCCTCCCGCGCCGCCGTCACCCCCGTCGCCCGGCTCGGCTCCGAGGGCGAGGGCATCACCCGGGTCGACGCCCGGAAGCAGGTCGCCGCCCTCGAGGTAGCGCGCGACGAGGCCCCGGTCGAAGCGGTCGATCCCCGCGGGAACGGGGGTGTGGGTCGTGAACACCGTGCCGGCCCGCACGACCTCGAGCGCCTCGGCGAACGACAGGCCCTGTCCGATGAGCGACGAGATGCGCTCGAGGCCGAGGAACCCCGCGTGCCCCTCGTTGGTGTGGAAGACGGTCGGGAACGTGACATCCGACAGATCGCACCAGTGTTCGACCGCTCGAACGCCGCCGATGCCGAGGAGCAGCTCTTGGCGCAGCCGGTGCTCGGTGTCGCCGCCGTAGAGACGGTCGGTGACCGCGCGGTATTCGGCCGTGTTCTCGGGGATATCGGTGTCGAGCAACAGCAGGGGCACGCGGCCCACCTCGGCCCGCCACACGCGGGCGGAGAGGGCGCCGCCGTCGGGCATCGCCAGGGTGACGACCACCGGGGTGCCGTCGGCGTTTCGCAACAATTGCACGGGCAGACCATCCGCGTCGAGAACGGGATAGCTCTCCTTCTGCCAGCCCTCGGCAGACAACGACTGCGAGAAATAGCCGGCCCGGTAGAACAGCCCGACGGCCACGAGCGGCACACCCAGGTCTGAGGCGGCCTTCAGGTGATCACCCGCAAGGATGCCGAGGCCACCCGAATACTGCGGCAACGACGCCGCAATGCCGTATTCGGGCGAAAAATATGCGATGGATGTCGGCGCGTCGTCTCCGAGCGATTGATACCAGCGCGGCTCCCGCAGGTAGACCTCGAGGTCGGAGCGCAGCCCGTTCGCCAACTCGACGAAGCCGCGATCATCCGCCAATTGACGCAATCGGTCGGTGCCGATCGCCCCCAGCAGAGCCACCGGATCGTGCCCCGTGGACTCCCACAACTCGGCGCTCATCTCGCGGAACAGCCGCTTCGTCGGCTCATGCCAACTCCACCGGAGGTTCGAGGCGAGCACGCCGAGCGCGTCGAGAGCGGGAGGGAGCACGGGCCGCACGGTAAATCGTCTGATCGCCTTCACCCGCTCAGCATAAACCGGTGGTGTGAACTCGCTCTTAGATGCTGTGCCCGGACGATACAACCCCTCACAGAGGCCGCCCGACTCCGGTACGGTCGGACAAGGACCAACGGTAAGGGGAGCGGCTCTCGTGGCAGCAGAAAAAGGCAACCGACGTCGGACACCGGCGAAGACCAGCAAGAAGGCTTCGTCGCCCCAAGCGGCCGCGGCCGACGGGATCGTGACGAGCCCGGGGGCAGCAAGCCCGGGCGCGGCGGAGGCCGCAGAAACTCCGATCATCGAGGCGTCTCCTCCGACGCCGCCCGCGACGGCCGCGTCGCACACGCCCGACGCTCCGGCCGTCGATAACGCGCCGTCTGCGGCAGAGACCGAGGCTTCGGCCGACGCTGCCGCCGCCGCTCCGACGCAGCCCGGCACCGAGCACGTTCCGACCGAAGCCTCGGGCGGCGACCTGCCGACGAGCGGTTCGACCGCCGGCGCCTCGGCAACCGCCGGCGCAGCCGCCCTCGACCTGTCGCTCTCTGCCAACCAGAACAGCGCCGCCACACCGACGGCGCCCGACGCCGCGCAGCAGGCGGCCAGCGACTTCCGCCCCGTCATCGGGCGTATCCCCGTGCTCGACGTCACGCCCGCGCTGCCCGACCACCTGTGGCCGGCCAAAGCCGTCGTCGGAGAGGTCGTCGAGTTCGGCGCCACCGCCTTCCGCGAGGGCCACGACCTCATCGGCACGCAGCTCCTCTTGACCGACCCGTCCGGCACCACGACGGCTCACCGTCTGTCTCCCGGCGCCCCCGGCCTCGACCGCTGGGAGGGCCTCGTCCGCGTGGATGCCGAGGGCGACTACACGTTCCGCGTGCGCGCCTTCGCCGACGACTGGGCCACGTGGCAGCACGCCGCCGAGATCAAGGTGCCCGCCGGCATCGATGTCGAGCTCATGTTCCAGATCGGTGCGGGACTCGCCTCCCTCGCGGCCGACCAGCCCGAACGCTCCGAAGACGCCCGGGCCCGTCTGTCGGCGGCCGCCCGCACGCTGCTCGACGACGAACGGTCCCTCGAGGAACGCGCCGCCGTCATCAGCGACGAGACCGTTTCGGCCCTGCTCGCCGACATCCCCCTCGCCTCGCTCGAGAGCTTCTCCGACGAGCGCACCCTGCGCGTCGAGCGTCGCCGCGCCGGCGTCGGTTCGTGGTACGAGTTCTTCCCGCGCTCCGAGGGCGCCGTCAAGAATGCCGACGGCTCCTGGCAGTCCGGCACGTTCCGCACCGCGGCCCGGCGCCTCGAGGGTGTGGCGGCCATGGGCTTCGACGTGCTCTACCTGCCGCCCATCCATCCCATCGGCCACGCGTTCCGTAAGGGCCCGAACAACACGATGAACCCCGGACCGCACGACCCCGGATCGCCGTGGGCCATCGGCTCGGCCGAGGGCGGGCACGACGCCATCCACCCCGACCTCGGCACCGTCGAGGACTTCCAGTTCTTCCTCGCCGAGGCGAAGAAGTACGGCATCGAGGTGGCCCTCGACTTCGCGCTGCAGGCCTCGCCCGACCACCCGTGGGTGACCGAGCATCCCGAATGGTTCACCACGCTGCCCGACGGCACGATCGCCTACGCCGAGAACCCGCCGAAGAAGTATCAGGACATCTACCCGATCAACTTCGACAACGATCCCGAGGGCATTCGCCAGGAGGCGCTGCGCGTGCTGCGGCACTGGATCGACCTCGGAGTGCACATCTTCCGCGTCGACAACCCGCACACCAAACCGCTCGACTTCTGGGAGTGGATCATGCACGAGGTGCGCCAGACGCACCCCGACATCGTGTTCCTCGCCGAAGCCTTCACGCGCCCGGCCATGTTGCAGGGGCTCGCCAAGGTGGGCTTCCAGCAGAGCTACAGCTACTTCACCTGGCGCAACACGAAGGAGGAGCTCGAAGAGTTCTTCCAGAGCATCTCTCACGAGACGAGCGATTTCCTGCGCCCGAACCTCTTCGTGAACACGCCCGACATCCTCACCGAGTACCTGCAGTTCGGCGGGCCGAGCGCCTACACGATCCGAGCCGCCCTCGCCGCGACGGCCGCACCCGTCTGGGGCGTCTACTCCGGTTTCGAGTTGTTCGAGAACGTGGCCCGCCCGGGCGCCGAAGAGAACATCGACAACGAGAAGTACGAGTACAAGCAGCGCGACTTCGCGGCCGCCGAACAGGCCGGCGCATCGCTCGGCCTCTACCTCGGTTTGCTCAACAAGATCCGCCGCGAGCACCCCGCCCTGCAGCAGCTGCGCAACCTCACGCTGCACGCGAGCGACGACGACAGCATCCTCGTCTACAGCAAGTTCCTCGACGGAGCGTTCACCGAGGATGGCACGACCGACCGCATCCTCGTCGTCGCCAACGTCGACCCGCACTCCGTGCGCGAGACGACGGTGCACCTCGACACGACGGCGTTCGGCATTCCGCAGGGCGCGGCCTACGAGGTCACCGATCTCGTCACCGGCGACACCTACACGTGGGGGGACCACAACTACGTGCGACTGGATGCGTTCTCGCACCCGGTGCACATCTTCGAGGCGAAGGAGATCCGCCGATGACCCCTCCCCGTTTCCCCTGGTCGAAGAAGTCGGCCGACGAGCCCGACGAGACCGCATCGACACCCACGGCGGCATCCGCACCGGCACCCGCACCCGTGACGCGCGACGCACCCGTTGCCCCGGACGCGTCTGCACCCGCCACCGCCCCGAAGGCTGAGGAACCCGTGACCGAACAGAACGAGAAGCCCGACGCATCCACGCCCGTTTCCGAGGCACCGGGCGTCGAACATGCGCACCACGCGGAACCGTTCGGCGAGTACGCCGGCCAAGACCGCGACCCCGAGACCATCTCCCCCGAGGCCGAGGCACACGCCGACGAGGTCGACGAGGAGCTGCCCGCCCAGGTCAGCCAGTTCGACGGCGACGCGGCGGATGTCGTGATCGACGTTCCCGGCAGCGAGCCCGAAGCTGCGACCGGCGTCGACGCATCCGCCGGGGTCGGTTCGCTCACCGACGCAGCGCCTGCATCGGCGTCAGCCCCTGACTCTTCCGACGCTCAGCCCGCTGAGTCGACCCCCGCCGACCCCACGGTCGACGAGTGGATCCTCGAAGCCGTCGCCGAGGGCCGCTACTACTCCCCCCACAGCGTTCTCGGCATCCACTCGCTGGGAGACGGCCGCACGGTCATCCGCACCCGACGCCCCCTGGCCGAATCGGTCACGGCGCACCTCGAACCGGGCGGCACCGTCACGCTCGAACACGCCCACGCCGGCATCTGGCAGGGCGTCTTCGACGGCGACCCCGTCGACTACACGATCGAGGCCGCCTACGAGGATGGTCCCCCGTGGATCGCCGACGACCCCTACCGCTTCGCCCCCACCATCGGCGAACTCGACCTGCACCTCATCGGCGAAGGCCGCCACGAAGAGCTGTGGACTGCTCTCGGCGCCCACGTGCGCACGCACGGCGGCATCTCGGGCGTGAGCTTCGCGGTGTGGGCCCCCCACGCCCAGGCCGCACGCGTCGTCGGCGACTTCAACGGGTGGGACGGCACGGGCCACGCGCTGCGCAACATGGGTTCGACGGGCGTGTGGGAGATCTTCGTGCCCGGCCTCGAAGCCGATGCGCTCTACAAGTTCGATCTCCTGGGCCAAGACAACGTCTGGCACCGCAAGGCCGACCCCATGGCGCGTTTCGCCGAGCAGTCCCCCGGCACCGCCTCCATCGTCTCCCCGCCGTCGACGCACGAGTGGCAAGATGCCGCGTGGCTCGAGCAGCGCGCCACCACCGAGGTGCACCGCCGCCCCATGAGTGTCTACGAGATGCACGTGGGCTCGTGGCGCCCGGGTCTCGGCTACCGCGAATTGGCCGAGCCGCTCATCGACTACGTGCTCGCCCTCGGCTACACGCACGTCGAATTCATGCCGCTCGCCGAGCATCCCTTCGGCGGCTCGTGGGGCTACCAGGTGACGGGGTACTACGCCCCCACCAGCCGTTTCGGCAACGCCGACGACCTGCGCTACCTCATCGACCGCCTGCACGGCGCCGGCATCGGCGTTCTGCTCGACTGGGTTCCCGGCCACTTCCCCAAGGATGGCTGGGCGCTGGCCAACTTCGACGGTCAGCCGCTCTACGAGCACCCCGACCCGCGCCGCGGCGAGCAGAAGGACTGGGGCACGCTGGTGTTCGACTTCGGCCAACGCCAGGTGAAAAACTTCCTCGTGGCCAACGCGCTCTACTGGCTCGAGGAGTTCCACGTCGACGGGCTGCGTGTCGACGCCGTCGCGTCCATGCTCTACCTCGACTACTCCCGCAAGGAGGGCGAGTGGTTGCCCAACGAGCACGGCGGCCGCGAAAACCTCGAGGCCATCTCGCTGCTGCAGGAGGCCAACGCTACGGCCTACAAGCGCAACCCCGGCGTCGTCGTGATCGCCGAGGAGTCGACGAGTTGGCCCGGTGTCACCAAGCCCACGAGCGAAGGCGGCCTCGGCTTCGGCTACAAGTGGAACATGGGATGGATGCACGACTCGCTGGAGTACATCCAGGAGGACCCGCTCTACCGCTCCTACCACCACAACGAACTCACGTTCTCGCTGGTCTACGCGTTCAGCGAGAACTTCCTCCTGCCGATCAGCCACGACGAGGTCGTGCACGGCAAGGGCTCGCTCTTCAGCAAGATGCCCGGCGACCACTGGCAGAAGCTCGCCAACATGCGTGCCTACCTGGCCTTCATGTGGGCGCACCCCGGCAAGCAGCTGCTCTTCATGGGCCAGGAGTTCGGGCAGCAGTCCGAATGGTCCGAGGGCCGCGGGCTCGACTGGTGGACGCTCGACCAGCCCAGCCACCAGGGTCTCTTCGACCTCGTGTCGCAGCTGAACAAGGCCTATGTCGCCAACCCGGCCCTCTGGGAGCTGGACGCGTCGCACCAGGGCTTCGAGTGGCTCGACGGGGGCGACGCCGAACGCTCGGTCGTCTCGTTCATCCGCTGGGCCGAGGATGGCAGCGCCATCGCCGTCTTCGTCAACTTCTCGGGTGCTCCCCACAACGACTACCGCACGGGCCTGCCCTTCGCGGGTGAATGGGACGAGATCCTCAACACGGATGCCGCGGCGTTCGGTGGTTCCGGTGTCGGCAACATGGGCACCGTGACGGCGACGAACGACCCGTGGGCCGGCCGCAGCGCGTCGGCGTCGATGACCCTGCCGCCCCTCGGCGCGGTCTGGCTCAAGTACCGCGGATAGCGAGACCCGTCAGACACGAAAACGGCCGGGAGAGGATGTGAATCCTTCTCCCGGCCGTTTCGTGTGTCGAGCGCGCGACATACAACGAGCGTGCCGTAGCGTGATGCGGCAGGTGGCGGCGCATCGCGAGCCGCATCACCGAATGGCTAGAACAGCAGGTTGGTGAGGCGTCCTCGCGCAATCGCGACCCGCGGGTCGTCGAGCCCGACGACCTCGAACAACTGCAGCAAACGCGCGCGGACGGTGTTCTTCCCGTCGGCATCCTGCTCGGGGAAGAGCGTGAGCAGACGGTCGAAGGCATCCTCGACATGCCCACCCGAGAGGTCGAGGTCGGCGACGTCGAGCTGGGCGCCGAGGTCTTCGGGGTTCTGCGCGGCGGCCGAGCGGATCTCGTCGAGCGTCTTCCCGTTCAAACGGTGCAGCAGGCTCACCTGGGCGAGACCGGCGTGCGCCATCTTGTCGGTGGGGTTCTGCGCGATGGCCTTCTCGTAGGCGCGAATGGCGGCCGGGTAGTCGCCCTGGTCGATCGCGTCGTAGGCCTCCTGGTGCAGCGGCGGCAGCGGCGGTTCCTCGGGGGCGGCTGCGGCATCCGCGCCACCCTCGGCGGCACCCACGACGGTGACCGAACCCGAGACACCGCTCTGCGCGGCAGCCTCGAGAACCTGCTCGAACACCTGGCGCACCTGGGGCTCGGGGATGGCGCCCTGGAACAGCTGCAGCGGGCGCCCGCCGATGACGGCCGCGACGGTCGGGATGGACTGTGCCTGGAACGCCTGCGTCAGCTGAGGGTTCTGGTCGACGTCGACCTTGACGAGCACGAACCGGCCGCCGAATTCGGCGACGAGCTTGTCGAGAATGGGCGACAGCTGCTTACACGGCTGGCACCACTCGGCCCACAGGTCGACGATGACGGGAACCTGAGCCGACAGGTCGAGGAACTGGGTGAAGTTCTCGTCGGTTCCATCGAAGACGAGCCCGGGCAGCTCGATGACGGCACCAGCGGCACCAGCGGCACCGGGCTGGCCGGCCACGGCAGTGCCGCCCGCCGCTGCCTGCCCTGCGGCGCCCGTGGGAGCCCCGGCACCCGTCGCGGCGGCTCCGGCACCGTTCGTCGCGCCCGTGGCCTGTGCGGCCGCCTGAGCGTTCGCCCGGTTGACGAGCCCCGACAGGTCGACGGCTCCGCGCAGAGCGGCAGGGTTCACATCGAGATTGGCCATGTCTTACAGATCCTCCAGTGATGACAAACGGTGAATGGCGATGCGCTGCTTACGGCAGTTCGGTGGCGCTCACGAGCCCCTGGCTGAAGCCGAGCAGGCGGATCTTGTCCGTGCTCCCGGTCGGCGGCACGTAGAACAGCAACTGGTCGCCATAGGTGCTCGTGACACCCTTCTTCGTCTCGGTGAGACCGCTCAGGGACGCGACGGCTCCGGATGTCTTCACGCTCGCGCCCTCTTCGACCGGCTTGACGGTCTCGGAGTCGGTCACGTTGACGGCGATGATGGCGCCCGAGTCGTTCGTCGCGAGAGCCAGCGCCGGGCCGGAGCCCGCCTTCGTGGCGAACTCGATCGACGCCGTGTCGGGCAGGTCGGCCTTCTTCTTCTCGCGGTCTTCCGACACCTGGGTGCGCAGCGTGTCACCCTCGGCGGCGAACTGGGCGGCGTACTGAGAGCTATCCCCGTTGGCGAGCACGTCGGCATAGGCCTCGGCGATCTTGTCGGGGGCGAGCAGCAGGAAGCTCGAGTCCGGCGGAATCTGGGAGGCGCCGATGGTGGCGGGCGCGACATCCGGAATCTGGGCCTGGGGCTCGAGCCGCACCGAGTAGTCGATGAGATAGTTGGCGCGCGGCGTCTCCTGCGTCAGCACGAGCAGCGTCGGAGCGACGCTCGTGTCGTCGGCGTCCTGGATGACGGTCATCACGGTGCGCGGCCACGTGTCGGATGCCTGGGGCAGCGTCAGCGTGATGGGCGACGCGGGGATCGCGGCCGTCGCCTGCGCATCGGCGTTCTTCGAACGGATCTGGTAGTTCGCTTTGCGCTCGTCGAGCGCGGGCCCGGTCAGGCGCGTGGCTGCGACATCGGCGCTCTTCTGCTCGTCGGCGTCGGCCACGACGGCCGAGATCTTCGAGACGATGCGCTCGATCTGCGGCACGCTGACGACGGGCGCGGGTTGGCTGTCATCCGTGGCGGCCGCATCGGTCGAGGTACTGGTCGGCGTGGCACTCTGGGCCGGCAACTGCGGCCAGAAGCTCGGGCTGCACCCGCTGAGGGCCAGCGACGAGACGAGGGCGACCGGGATGACGGCGATCAGGGCATTGCGACGTGCGGCCTTGGGCCGCCGAGCCTTGGGAGCGCGCGGCAGCCTCTTCTGGTCGTCGAGGGGCGGCAGCGACTTGCGGCGGGGGCCCCGCGAGCGGCGCATGTGGCGCAGGCCCAGCAGGTAGAGCACGAGGCCGACGGCCAGCAGGATGATTCCGCCGACGATCAGCGGGCCGGCCCACGGTGTGGCGTTATCGAGCGGCCACGAGAGTTTGACGGTCGAGGGGGCGGGCTCCGAGCCATCCGAAGCGATCAGCACGCTGACGTCGTCGGGAACGCTCATGGGTGCGATCAATGCGCGGTCTTCGGTGAACTCGCCGAGCCACAGGTCGCTCCCGGCGGGGTCGGTGACATCGGAGGTCGCATCGGCATCGGTGGATGCTTCATCCCCTGAGTTCGAACCGGTCGATGTCTCGGCGGGCTTCGGCGTCACGACGTCGGACACGAGCTTGTTCTCGTCGTCGAGCGTGAGCAGGTTGTACTTCGACTCCCCCAGCCAGGCCTTCACGTCGCTCGTGCGGCCGTAGGCCAGATAGGCCTTCGACGAGCCGGCCAGCGTCACCGTCTGCTGACCCGGGTTGGCGTTCAGCGTGGTGCCGTCGATGACCGTGTAGGGCAGCTCGCCCGACACCTTCACATCGACCGTCTGGGTCGGCGGACCCAGGAACACGGTGCGCTGAGCGATGCCCGTGATGATCATGGCGGCGGCCACGACGAACGCGGCTATAGCGAGTACGAATCGCACGAAATCTCCTCCTGGGTCGCCGTTGCGGGGGTTCTCGCACCCGTCGACAGGGGTTCGTGACGGGCGGACGGCGACGAACACAGACATTCCAGACTAGCGGCACAGTCTGAGAGGCGTCTAGAAAGTGAGCGGAGGCACATACGCAACGGGGTCCGTTCTGCGCATGACCTCCTCGTGCCGCGCGCTACGATGAAGCGATATTGCGGCCGGGGTCTCTTCGGCCGTTCGCGCCGAAGGGGCACCCATGAAGATTCAGAATCCGTTCCGGTTCGGCCTGGTCGCGACGCTCGGCGTCGGCCTCGGCCTGCTGATCATCACGTCGATCATCTCGCTGCAGACCATCCTGATCTATATCGGCGCGGCCCTCTTCATCGCCCTCGGCCTCGAACCCATCGTCGGATGGCTCGAGAAGAAGCACCTGCCGCGCTGGTCCGCCGTGCTCATCGTCGTCCTGGGCGTCGTCGTCCTCGTCGCCGGCCTCGTGTGGATGCTCGTGCCCATCATCGCCGAACAGATCACGAAGCTCGTCAAGCTCGTCCCCACCATCCAGCAGCAGATCGGCGACCTGAGTCTCGTCGAGTACATCAAGGCGCAGTTCCCCTGGGTGCCGGTCGACAACATCATCGGCGAGGTCGGCAAGTTCTTCAGCGACGTCAACAGCGTCGCCAACCTCACCGGCGGCCTGCTGGCGTTCGTCGTCGGTGTCGGTTCGGCACTCTTCGGCGTGCTAATCGTCCTCATCCTCACCCTGTACTTCACGGCTTCGCTGCCCTCGATGAAGCGCGGCATGTACCAGCTGGTGCCCGCGTCGAAGCGCGCCAACTTCGCCGATCTCTCCGAGCAGATCACGTCTTCGGTCGGTCGCTATGTCATCGGTCAGGCCTCGACGGCCGCCATCAACGGCGTGCTGTCGTTCATCTTCCTGTCGATCATCCAGGCGCCGTTCCCCGCCGTGCTCGCGGTCGTCGCGTTCTCGTTCTCGCTCATCCCGCTCGTCGGAACGCTCACGGGCTCCATCATCATTACGCTCACGTGCCTCATCCCAGGCCTCGGAGGCGTGTCCACGGCCATCGTCGCCGCCATCTACTACCTCGTCTACATGCAGATCGAGGCGTATGTCTTGAGCCCGCGCATCATGAGCCGTGCCGTCGCCGTGCCCGGAGCGGTCGTCGTCATCGCGGCCCTGGCCGGTGGCTCGTTGCTCGGCCTCCTCGGCGCGCTCATCGCCATCCCGACCGCCGCGTCGATCCTGCTCATCATCAAGCAGGTCCTCATCCCGCGCCAGAACGAGCTCTAGGGGCGTCACGCAGTCTGAGGCGTCAGGCGACCGTCCTCAGGCTCGGGCGTCATCCCGCCAGCCGTTCGCGGTGAGTCGTCGGACGTGAGTCGTCAGACGTGAGCCATCAGCCGTGACCCGTCAGCCATCAGCCGTGAGCCATCAGCCGTGAGCCGTCAGCCGTCAGCCGTTCCAGACGGTCGGCAGCGGCAACGCCTCGGGGTTCACGGCGCGCACGATCTCGGTCAGCACGGTGCGGGTCTGAGACTCCCCCACCCACAGGTGCTTACCGCCGGCCACGGGGATGAGCGTCATATCGGGAACGGATGCAAACCGTTCCGCCGCGGCATCCGGGCGCAGGTATTCGTCGAATTCGGGGATCAACGCGATGAGTTTGCGTGGGTCGCCCTGCCAGGCGGCAACCTCGTCGGCTGAGGCGCGATGCAGGGGCGGCGACAGCAGGATGGCTCCATCGACGTCGTGCTGGCGGCCATACTTCAGCGCCAACTCGGTGCCGAACGACCACCCCACGAGCCACGGATGCGGCAGCGAGAACTGCGTGACCAGGTCCATCGCCGCGCGCACATCCGCCTCTTCGCCGATGCCCTGCTCGAAGGCACCCTCGCTGGTCCCCCGTGGCGACGTCGTGCCCCGCGTGTTGAAACGCAGCACGGCCAGTTGCGCCAGTGCGGGCAGTCGCGCGGCGGCCTTGCGCAGAATGTGCGAGTCCATGAACCCGCCATGGGTGGGCAGCGGATGCAGCGTCACGAGCGTCGCGACCGGATCTCCGTGTTCGGGCAGCGCGAGCTCACCGACGAGCGTGAGCCCATCGTCGGTGTGCAACTCCACGTCTTGCCGCCGCGCCGGAAGCTCGACGCTCCCCCGGATCTCGATCTCGTCGCTCATGCTCATCCTGTCGTTCATCGTGTTCCTCGTGTGTCACACCGTCGTTCTCGCCGCCGCAGGAGGGCTCAGGCGATGTTCCAGCAGTGCAGGTGCCAATGACGTCGTGCAGCCAGATCGGCCTCGTCGCCCATGACCCCGTCCGCGCGCCAGGCGACCAGGTGGGCCACACCCACATTGATGCCGAGCTGGCACCCGGGGCAGATGTAGACCTTCGCGGCCTGCGTCGCCGACACGGGCTGTACGTTCCATTCGCGACCGCGACGCGTTTCCGTGCGCCGCCAGCCCGACATGAGGTATGAGAGATCTTCATCGTTGTTCGAGGGTTTGCGCCCGCGGGGCCGATTGCTTCTGGGCATGAAACCATCCTAGGGAACAACGAAGGGGCCGCATCCGAAGATGCGACCCCCGCGTGAGTGGTTCAGCGTTCTTAGTACCAGTTCATGGCCTGCGAGTGAGCCCAGGCGCCGCACGGGCTGCCGTAGCGCCCCGTGATGTAGCCGAGACCCCAGGTGATCTGCGTGGCCGGGTTGGTCTGCCAGTCGGCACCCGCCGTGGCCATCTTGCTGCCGGGGAGGGCCTGCGGAATTCCGTAAGCGCCCGACGAGCCGTTGTTCGCGTTGACGCGCCAGCCGGACTCCTTGTTCCAGAGGGAGACGAGGCAGGAGTACTGGTCGTCACCCATGCCGCGCGCGGCGAGCATGTCGCGCGCGATGGCCTTGGCCGAGCCCGGGTCGGGGGCCGCGGCAACGGGAGCTACACCGGAACCCGAGACGGCCTTCTTGGTGGCCGTTCCGGTTGCGGGGGTCTCTGCCACGGGAGTCGGAGTCGGAGTCGGCTTCGGAGCGAGGACGACCTCGTAGCCGTCGCGGTCGAAACCGGTCTCATAGCCGCCAGCGACAGCCACGGTCTGAGCGGCCTCGCCGTCGAACCGTTGCCCGGCCGGCTGGTAGTACGGGGAGGCGATAGCGCCTGCCGTCGGGTCTACCACGTTGACCATGACGACCCCGGATGCCGCGGCAAATGCGAACGCGAAGAGTGCGATGCGCGACCGGGATCGAGGTCTGTGGAACGCCGCTCGAGTGCCTCGAGTCGGCTTGGATGCTGGAAGATTCACTACATGCTTACCCACGATCATCCGATTTTAGCCGAGATGTCGTGTCTTAGCCACCCGAGGGGGCTCCGCTCAGCGAACCGCCAGCATCACTTCGACCACACTGTCGAGCAGAAGGTCGACCTGGGACTCGCGATATCCACCCCGTTGAGCCGAGAAAGCGACCGTGCGAACCTGCTCGATATTGACCGGTTTTCCCTCTTCGAAGTAGGCGATGAGGCGCTCGGCCAGTGCGTCGACCTCGGAGCGGCGGTAACCCTTCGAAAGGATGCTCACGCGCGAGAATCGCTCACCGTCGGGTCGCGCGAGCCGGTTCAAAATTACCTGGGCGGTCTCACGCGCCGATGACAACCACTCACGTTTGCCGGCCTCTTCGAAGGCCCGCTCACGCTCTCGCAGGAAGAACGCGTCCTCGAGTCGCTCGAGAGCGGCGTCGACGTAGGCGGTCGAGTATCCACCCTTTTTGAGGCCGAACGACACGTGCCGGATCTCGTCTGACGTCATGCCAGCCTCGTCGTCGGCATCGTAGGCCGCGCGGGCCCGGGCGAGGAAGGCGTCGACCTCGCGCTGGTCGTACCCTGTGCTGCGACGTTTGGCCGTCGGGAATGTCGTTGTCACGCGACTATTCTGCCTTACCGGGCACGGGAGTCGGCACGAAGCCGGTGGCCCGCGTCATCCGAGTGACGTTTGCAGGTTGACGATGAGGAACACGGCCAATGCGATGGGTGCCGATGGCAGCATCGAGTCGAGGCGGTCGAGGATGCCGCCGTGCCCGGGCAGCCACGAGCTCATGTCTTTGACTCCCATGTCACGTTTGATCAGTGACTCGGTCAGGTCCCCCATAGTGGCGGTGCCGAGGATCAGCAGGCCCAGGATGATTCCGACCCACCACTCGACCTGCAGCATGAAGAGCGCGAGGAGAACACCGGCAATGACCGCCGCAATGCCAGCCCCGATGAATCCCTCCCAGGTCTTCTTCGGACTGATGCGCGGCGCCATCGGATGTTTGCCGAAGTTCAGCCCGGCAACGTAGGCGCCGGTGTCGACCGAGACGACCAGGATGAGGAACGCGAGCACCCACCACTGCCCGCCCTCCTGACGCACCAACACGACGGCGAAGGATGCGAGGAACGGCACGTAGATCTGCACGAACGCACCGGTCGCGAGATCGGCCACTGTGTCGATTGCGGAACGGCTCGTCTGCGAGGCCATCTGCGCGATGAGGCGCCAGACCACGACGACAGCGATCGACCCGAGCAGGGCCGACCAGCGCACCGCGCCGTCTCCGAGATAGCCGGATGCCACGATGCCCACGCCGAAGACGACCTGGGGTATGGCATCGATGCGGCGCCCCGACTTGTTGAGCGCCTGGACCAGCTCGAAGGTCGTGATCGCGACGATGAGCGCCGCGAAGATCACGAAGACCCATTTGAGGAAGATGAGGCTCGAGATCAGCAGCACCCCGAGCACGAGGCCGATGCCGATGGCGAGAACCAGGTTGCGCCCGGTTCGGGCCTCGATGCGCTCGTTGGCCTGGTCGATCTGGGCACGGGTGGCCTGCACCTGGCGCTCGATGTCGGCGCGCTTCGCCTTCAGCTGCGACTGGAGTTCGTCGCGGCTGAGGCGTTTGCGCGCCGCAACGCGCGGAACCTTCCCCGTGCGGGGTTCGTGAGGATCGTTCATCATATCGCCGCCTGGGGCGGACGCGGGTGTTCCACGAGGCGTCAGACCTCGAGGAGCTCCGCTTCCTTGCGCTTCAGCGCGTCGTCGATCTGGTCGATGTGGGTCTTGGTGAGGGCTTCGAGCTCTTTCTCGGCGCGGGCCACGTCGTCGTCGCCGACCTCGCTCTTCAGCGCCTCGAGGTCGTCCTTGCCCTTGCGACGGATGTTGCGCACGGCCACCTTGGCGTCTTCACCCTTGCCGCGCACGATCTTCACGTATTCGCGGCGACGCTCTTCGGTCAGCTCGGGAAGCGTGACGCGCACGATGGTGCCATCGTTCGTGGGGTTCGCTCCGAGGTTGGGGGTGTCGCGGATGGCCTGCTCGATGTCTTTGAGCGCCGACTTGTCGTAGGGGGTGACGATGAGCGTGCGCGCCTCCTGGTTTTGCAGCGATGCGAGCTGCTCGAGGGGCGTCGGCGTTCCGTAGTAGCTCACCTGGATCTTCTGGAACATCTGCGGGTTGGCACGGCCCGTGCGAACCGAGGCGAAATCGTCTTTGGCGACCTCGACGGCCTTGTTCATTCGGGCGCCGGTGTCTGACAGAACATCCGCGATCACGGGGACTCCTTCTCGTTGCGTGCAGTCGTGACCATTCTAGGGTGAACGGATGGTGACGACATACGGGTGGCGCCGGGGCGCCCGGGTGGGGTGGTGCTAGTTCTGGACCAGGGTTCCGAGGCCGGCGCCGAGGATGGCGGCGGTCACGTTGCCGGCCGGCTGCATGCCGAAGACCTGCATGGGCATATTGTTGTCCATGCACAGGCTGAAGGCGGTCGAGTCGACGACCTTGAGGCCGCGCTGCAGCGCCTCCTGGTAAGTGATGTGGTCGATCTTGTGCGCGTCGGGGTTCTGGCGCGGGTCGTCGGAGTAGACACCGTCGACACCGTTCTTGGCCACGAGCACCACGTCGGCACCGATCTCGAGGGCGCGCTGCGCGGCGACGGTGTCGGTCGAGAAGTAGGGCAGGCCGGCTCCGGCGCCGAAGATGACGACGCGTCCCTTTTCGAGGTGGCGTTCGGCACGGCGCGGGATGTAGGGCTCGGCGACCTGTGTCATCGAGATGGCGGACTGCACACGCGTGGCGGCGCCCGCCTGCTCGAGAAAGTCCTGCAGGGCGAGGGCGTTCATGACGGTGCCCAGCATGCCCATGTAGTCGGCACGGCCGCGGTCCATGCCGCGCTGCGACAGCTCGGCACCGCGGAAGAAGTTTCCGCCGCCGACCACGATGGCCACCTCGACCTCTTGGGCCGCCTGGGCGATCTCCTGGGCGATGGATGCGACGACATCAGGGTTTACTCCGAGTGCGCCTGCACCGAACGATTCGCCCGACAGTTTCAGCAGTACCCGGCGCTTCTTCTTCTGGTCGGACATGTGTGCACCCTTTCATCCTGATTCTCACTAAAGCTACTGTGTGCGCGGGCCGGTCTCGGCGTGTGCGCACAAAAAAGGAGCTCGGATTGCGTGAATGCAATCCGAGCTCCTTCGGGGTATTAGGCCCCGACCTTGAAACGAACGAAGCCGGTGATGGTGAGGCCTGCGTCGGCCACGACCTTCTTCACCTGGACCTTGTTGTCTTTCGCGTAGTCCTGCTCGAGCAGTGCGACCTGCTTGAAGAAGGCGCCGAGGCGGCCTTCGACGATCTTGGGCAGGGCTGCTTCGGGCTTGCCTTCGTTGCGGGAGATCTCGGTGACGATCTCGCGCTCCTTCTCGACGGCGTCGGCAGGAACGTCTTCGCGAGCCAGGTACTGCGGGTCGGCGAAGGCGATGTGCTGGGCGATGCTGCGAGCGGTGTCACCGTCGGAACCGGTGTACCCGACGACCACGCCGACCTGCGGGGGCAGGTCTTTCGAGGTCTTGTGCAGGTAGACGGCGAAGTCGTCACCCGTCACGACGGCGAGGCGGCGGAGTTCCACCTTCTCGCCGATGATGGCGGACTCTTCGTCGATGGCCTGGGCCACCGTCTTGTCACCGGTCGACGCGGCGAGAGCCTCGTCGACGGTGGTTGCACCGGCGGCAACAGCGGCGTCGAGGACGACCTGCGACAGGTTGATGAACTTGTCACCCTTTGCCACGAAGTCGGTCTCACAGGCCAGCTCGATGAGCGTGGTCGTGTTGCCGTTCTGCTTGGCGGCGACGAGGCCCTCGCTCGTGGAGCGGTCGGCGCGCTTGGCGTTCGACTTGGCACCCTTGAGGCGGAGGATCTCGACAGCCTTTTCGAGGTCGCCGTCGGCTTCCACGAGTGCGTTCTTGCTGTCCATCATGCCCGCGCCGAGACGGTCGCGGAGCGCTTTCACATCAGCGGCAGTGAAGTTTGCCATTAATATCTGCTTCCTCGTTCTAGGAACTGGTAGGAGGGAAAATTACTCAGCGTCGGCGGCGGGCTGCTTCTCAGCCTCGGTCGCTTCTGCTTCGAGGCGAGCCTCGGTGTCGGCGTCGGCCTCGGGGGTCTTGGGGTCCTCGACCGGGGCGTCTTCCTTAGCCTCGTTCTTGGCCGCAACCTCGGCGTCGGCGTCGTTCTCTTCGGTGGGCAGCGGTGCGGCTTCGCTCTGGGCGAGCAGCTCCTGCTCCCACTCGGCGAGAGGCTCGGTCGGAGCGGAGGACTCGCCGGCTTCGGGCTTCTGGTGACGCTGAATGAGGCCCTCGGCCGCGGCGTCGGCGATGATGCGCGTGAGCAGGCTCACGGAGCGGATCGCGTCGTCGTTACCCGGGATCGGGTAGGTGACCTCGTCGGGGTCGCAGTTGGTGTCGAGGATGCCGATGACGGGGATGCCGAGCTTCTTGGCCTCGTCGATCGCGAGGTGCTCTTTCTTGGTGTCGACAACCCACAGCGCCGACGGCGTCTTGGTGAGGTTGCGGATTCCGCCGAGCGACTTGTGAAGCTTGTCGAGCTCGCGCTTCTTGATGAGCAGCTCTTTCTTGGTGAAGCCGGACTTCGACGAATCTTCGAAGTCGAGCTCCTCGAGCTCCTTCATGCGAGCGAGGCGCTTCGACACGGTGCTGAAGTTGGTGAGGAGGCCACCGAGCCAACGCTGGTTGACGTAGGGCTGTCCGACGCGCGTCGCCTGCTCGGCGATGCTTTCCTGAGCCTGCTTCTTGGTGCCGACGAAGAGGACGGTGCCGCCGTGGGCGACGGTCTCCTTGACGAAGTCGTAGGCCTTGTCGATGTAGCCGAGCGACTGCTGCAGGTCGATGATGTAGATGCCGGAACGCTCGGTGAAGATGAAACGCTTCATCTTCGGGTTCCAACGGCGGGTCTGGTGCCCGAAGTGCACGCCGCTGTCGAGCAGCTGGCGAATGGTTACGACGGCCATGAGCCGTTCTCCTATTCTGGCGCCCCTGAGGAACGCCACTCGGTTGTTATCCCTGGCCGGATGGCCACTGATCCTGGTGCCCGGCACAGACATCCGCATCGACCCTTGTTCACTCGAGAGAGAAGAAGGGGGTGATGACCGGTGGATGGTGTGGCCGAATGGGCACGCGTAGTCACCCCGACGAGCGAGGTGCTCCGATCAGCATACCAGTCCGGGGACTAGGAAACGGCGGACTTCTTCTTGTCTTTGCGCACGAAGAGCGTTTCGGCCTGCTCGAGTTCCATACCGTTCGTTTCGGGGATCTTGAAGAAGACGAAGAAGAACGAGAGGAGGGCGAAGAGGGCGTAGATGCCATAGGTGAGCGTGAGCGAGACATCCTGGGACAGGGGCAGGAACGTGACGGTGACGAGGAAGTTGGTCAGCCACTGAGCCGCCGCCGCCACACCGAGCGCCTTGGCGCGGATGCGGGTCGGGAAGATCTCGCCGAGCAGCACCCAGACGAGCGGGCCCCAGCTCACGCCGAACGAGATCACGAAGACATTGGCGCCGATGAGGGCGATGGTGCCGAACGGGTCATCCAGCACGGGCTTTCCATCCACGATGGATGCCTGGCTGAACGCCAGCGTCATGGCGGCGAGCGACAGCGTCATGCCCACCGAGCCGATGAGGAGCAACGGACGGCGCCCGACGCGGTCGACCAGCAGGATGGCGACGATGGTGACGGCCACGTTCGTGACACTCGTGATGACCGAGATCGTGAAGGAGTTCGACTCGTCGAAACCGACGGCCTGCCACAGCGTGGTCGAGTAGTAGAAGATCACGTTGATGCCCACGAGCTGCTGCAGCATCGACAGGATGATTCCGATCCAGACGATCGGGGCCAGTCCGAAGCGGTTGCCCTTCAGCGTTCCCGTCTTCTTGGCGATCTTGTCTTCCTCGATCGACTTCTCGGCCTCACGCATGGCGCGGTCGACCTCGTCGGACGGCCAGACGGTCGCGAAGATCTTCTTGGCTTCGGCTTCCTTGCCGCGGCTCACGAGATAGCGCGGCGACTCGGGCAGGCGCAGGGCCAGGATGCCGTAGATCACGGCAGGGATCGCGCAGGCCAGGAACATCCAGCGCCAGGCCTCGAGCCCGAACCAGAACTCCTTGGCCGCACCCCCCGCGGCGTTGGCGAAGAGCGCGTCGCTCAGCAGGGCGGCGAAGATGCCGAGGGTGATGGCGAGCTGCTGCAGGGAGGCGAGTCGGCCACGGATCTTGCGCGGCGCGATCTCGGCGATGTAAGCGGGGGCGATGACCGAGGCGATTCCGATGCCGAGGCCTCCGACGAGACGCCAGATCACGAGGTCCCAGGCGGCGAAGGCCAAACCGGCGCCGATCGACGAGACGAAGAAGAGGCCGGCACCTAACAGCATGACCTTGATGCGGCCCCAGCGGTCGGCGAGGCGTCCTGCTCCATAGGCACCGGCAGCACAGCCGAGCAGGGCGGATGCGACGGCGAAGCTGGTGACGCCCGAGCTCAGGCTGAACTGGCCCTGGATGGCGTCGACCGCTCCGTTGACCACGGACGAGTCGAAGCCGAAGAGGAAGCCTCCGACCGCGGCCGAGATCGCCAGTCCGATGACCCTGCGGGTGAGTTGGGCTTGACTGGGCGGCGCCGGATTCGACGCGGTTGAGTTGGACATTTCGTAACCTCCCCAGTCAGGGCTCGCGGCATCCGAGGGGTGCCCGGCGAACTGACCTTCATTCTGGTCTTGTCGGTGCTCGCTGACAACCGTTTCTCCCGAGGCGACACGACGGGAAGTCATCCACAGATCGCGAAGCGGGCAGCTCGTCGGTTGCTCACGCGGCCAGGCTGGTGAGCATGGCCCAGCAAGTATACGCACGCCCCCGCATCCGGTTTCGTTCGAGGTCGGTGGCCCTTGCAGCGCCCGGCCGAGAGGTATACAGGCCTGCCGGGCGCAATGCTGGCGGGCCGTTGTGGCGGCGTTCCTGCTCTCGACTGGCGCGCCGAGTGGGCCCGGCGGGGCTCGGCGATCCTCAGCAATCCGCGGCGCTCGACGGCGGTGCGGCCACTCGAGCGATGGTTCGGCCGCCGCGCGAGGGTTCTTCTCCGAGAGACGTCCGGGGTGCCAAGCGGTGCGTCGCGATGACGCTCTGTGTTGTCGTCTTGTCGGGCATGCCGGTCCTGTCGAGCGGTCTCGCGAGTGCGGGTGCGGCTGCGGGTGCGGGTGCGGGTGCGCACTCTGAGCGCACCGCCGCGGCAGTCCCCGTTGCCGCGCGCTGGGTGTGGCCGCTCGAGCGGGAGGAGGTGAGCCGAGCGTTCGAGCGCCCGGCCGACGAGTACTCGGCGGGCCATCGCGGCATCGACCTCCCCACGTCGGTCGGTGAAGATGTCGTGGCGCCCGCGGCTGGCGTCGTCCTGTTCGCGGGGATGGTCGTGGATCGAGGGGTTCTCTCCATCAGACATGCCGACGGCACGGTCTCGAGCTTCGAGCCCATCTCGGCCAGCGTGGCGGCGGGCGATGAGGTGAGGTCGGGCCAGCCTGTCGGTCGTGTGGCCGAGGGTGGGCACTGCGGTGCGGCATGCCTTCACGTCGGAGCGCGCGTGCAGGGCGACTATGTCGACCCCGAGCCATATTTCCTGCCGAGGCGACGTGCCGTCCTTGTGCCCCTCGGCGATTTCGCGTGGCCGGGGTGAGGGGTTGCGGATTGGGCCTTTACGCGCGTGGGTGGGCGCCGCGATAGCTATCCTTCAGCCGCTCGAGCGAGACGTGCGTGTAGAT
Organism: Okibacterium fritillariae; assembly: GCF_900167575.1. GTDB lineage: Bacteria > Actinomycetota > Actinomycetes > Actinomycetales > Microbacteriaceae > Okibacterium > Okibacterium fritillariae. The sequence continues at coordinate 1,382,428 of NZ_FUZP01000001.1, read as the reverse complement.
CTGGGTGGTGCCGAGGGATGCGTGACCGAGCATCTCTTGCACGGACCGGAGGTCGGCTCCCCCGTCTAAGAGGTGGGTGGCCGCGGTGTGTCTGAGCGTGTGCGGGCCTCCGGCATCGAAGCCGGGCAGCGTTTCGAGGAGTCGGTTCACGACGGTGTAGACGGCCTTGACCCCGATGCGCGACCCGCGCGCGCCGACAAAGAGCGCACGTTCCGCGTGGGTTGCGCCTGTCGTCGCAGGAGAACCTTGGTCCTTCGCCCGCGCGACCAGCTCGGGCCGTGCTCTTGTGAGGTAATCGACGAGGGCGTTCTGCGCGGGAACACCGAACGGCACGACACGCTGCTTCGCCCCCTTACCCGTCACCCGTGCGGTCAGTCGGTCGAGATCGACGTCATCGGCGTCCAGGCCGACGAGTTCTGAGACGCGCAGCGCCGACGCGTAGAGCATTTCGACCATCGCGACGTCCCGAATCGCGACCGCGTCGCCGTCATCGGCACGGCCACGCAAGACGTCGACCAGGTTGGTCATCTGATCGGCTGCCACCACGTGCGGAAGGTGACGCCCTGTCTTCGGCGAGCGCAATCGAGCGTTCGAATCCGTCGCCGAGGGGATGTGCGCCGCGTTCCACTTCGACCAGCCCCGGATGACGGCCGCCCGGCGCGCGAGGGTCGTGGCGCTCAACCCGCGCTGCGAACCGTGCCACAACCAGTCACGACCGAGTTCGAGAGTCACGTCGGAGGAGTCGGTCGCGTCGTGTTCGTCGCAGTATGCGCGCAACTGTTCGAGATCGGAGGCGTAGGCGCGGACCGTGGCCGGCGAGAGACGTCTCTCGTCAGCCAGGTGCGCCAGGTAGCGCTCCATCGATTCGCGGATCTGCATCTCTCTAGGATGCCGCGCCCCGACGTCGACGACGCCCGCCACACCGACCGAAGTCCGTTCGAGACGCGTTTCTCCGGCTGGGGCGGGCGACGCGGGCGTTCTGGCGGGTCGCGGGGCTGGTGTTGAGGACGGTGTTCGGGCCGGCTGAGACACAGGCGTCATCGGTGCTTGCGCGGCATATGGAGCCATCCCTTCTCCGTCGACTTCGCGACTCCCCGCAGCTGAAGGGAACCGAGTTCGGCGACCACGTCGGCCAGAGGAAGCCCGGATTGCCGAGCGAGGTCGAGCGGCTGGCGCGGTGTGCGTGCACTCAGAGCGTCGATCAGCCGTCTCGCGCGCGGCCGGTCATCCTCCCGACGATCCTTCCCCGAAACCACATCGGTCTGCGGAGCGGGAGACCCGGATGACAGTGACTGCGCCGCCTGAAGGGGCTCTATGAGTTGCATCATCTCGTCGCCGGAGGTGACACACGTCGCGTCATATTCGCGCAGGAGCCGGTGGCATCCGATCGAGTGGGCGGTGGTCACCGGGCCGGGGACGGCGCCCAGTGGTCGCCCGAGATGCGCCGCATGCCCGGCCGTATTCAGCGATCCCGACCGCGAGCCGGCCTCGACCACGACCGTGGCCTGACTCGCCGCGGCGATCAACCGGTTTCGCTGCAGGAACCTCCATTTCGTCGGGGTCGTGCCGCAGGGAACCTCCGACGCGAGGCAACCGTTGTCGATGATGGACTCGAGAAGGGCGTGGTGTCCGGCCGGGTACAGTCTGTCGACTCCGCCGGCGAGGAACGCCACGGTGCGCCCGTCGGCACGGATCGCAGCGCGGTGCACGGCTCCGTCGATGCCGTAGGCGCCGCCGGAGATGACGGTCACTCCTCGCCGGGCGAGATGCCACGACGCATCCGTTGCGACCTGCTGTCCGTAGGCGGAACATGCGCGTGCGCCGACCAGGGCGACGGCGGGGCGGGCGCTGTTCAGGTCCCTCGAGCTGCCACGCACCCACAACACGAAGGGTGCGTGCCGACCGAGGTCGTCGAGGCCGCCTGGCCAGTCGTCGTCCCCCGGGATCAGGAGCTCGGCACCGACCGAACGGGCGACAGCCAGGTCGAGGGACTGCTCGACGCGGTCGAGGCGAAGCATCCAGGTTTCGAGGGATGCCGAAAGCCCCTCCAGCTCGGTATCGATCTGCGACCCGCGGCAGGAGCCAGTATCGCGATTCGTGCCCCGCGACCGCGGAGATGCGACCGTGTGGCCGGTGGTTTCCGCCCACTCCCCCGAGCGAAACGGTTCGAGGACATCATGCGCCGACAGCTGTTCGAAGCCCGGACCAGACACACTCGAACCCCAGTCACGTGCACCCCCCTCGGAGGATGAGTCGCAGTGTGCGGCGTGCGGCCGACGTCCGAGTGAAACCAAGTCTGATTCGGGTATGTCGAGACCGGCCTGCCCGACCGCGGCCCCGGGTCTGTCAGCAGATCGACCATCGCGGGCGCGCGTGACGGCCTGCCGAACCTCGTGGCGCCCGAGGCCTGCGGCGCCGGATCGAGATTTCCAGAGGCGATCGAGCACTTCGATCGCGCCGTATTCGAGCACGAGACCGCCGAGCACCCCGTCACCCGGTTCAGCGAGAGCGCTGAGGATCGTGCGCGATGTGCGTTCGGCGAATCGTTCATCGCTCTCGTGCTGCGCGGACGGGGGCCGAAGCACCGCAAGCGTGTCAACGAGAGCTCCGATGAGATTTGTCTCGCCGCGGTGACGAGATCGCGCGGAACCGACGCCGTTCTGTGACGTCGCGGAAGAGCGGGACGCGAGGGGCGGTGTCGATTTTGCCGGAGGGGCAGCCGCCCGCACCCGTGGCTCGTCTGTCGTCATGCCCGCGCCCCCTGCCGCATGAACGTGGCGAGGCCCAGGTGCTCGGCCGTCGGGTGCTCGGTTCCATCGATGTCGGCGAGCGTCCACGCGATACGCAGCACGCGGTCATAGCCCCGCATGGACAGGGAGCCGCGCTCGAGTGCATCGTCGAGGTCGACGCAGAGGCGCGCGGGCAGGCGGTGTGCGGGATCGCGGAGCCAATCGCCCGGCACGCGGGCGTTGAGAGCCCAGGGCGTGCCCGCCAATCGGTCGGCGGAGCGCTGCCGGGCTGCTGCAACGACCTCTCGGGCCTGCACCGTCGAGAGGCGATCGCCCGGTGCCGCGTGAAGCTCGGACGCACCCACCCGATCGACGCGAACGCGCAGATCGACGCGGTCGAGCAACGGCCCCGACAGCCGCCCCTGATATCGCCGCACCGACGACGGCGGGCAGGTGCATGACCCGTCGCGTGAGCCGAACTGCCCGCACGGGCAGGGGTTAGCCGCGAGAACCAGTTGAAACCGCGCCGGAAATTGCGCCATGACGCCCGAGCGGTGGATTGTGAGCTGGCCCGATTCGAGGGGTTGCCGCAACGCGTCGAGGACGACGGCGGGAAACTCGAGAGCTTCATCGAGGAACAGCACTCCCCCGGTGGCCCGCGCCGCCAACCCCGGTCGGATCGTGCCGGAACCTCCACCCAGGATGGCCGCGGCGGACGCTCCATGATGCGGCGCCTCGAAGGGCGGTCGACGGAGCAGCTCGGGCCCCACCGCCTCGCCGCCGAGGGATCGCACCGACATGACGTCGAGCGCCTCGGACACAGACAGGTCGGGCAGGATGCCCGGCAGGCATTGCGCGAGCATGGTCTTGCCGGCCCCGGGCGGACCGAGGAAGTAGATGTGATGGCCGCCGGCCGCCGCCACGAGCAACGACCGCACGGGCACGTATTGGCCGGCTATTCGACTCAATTCGGGAGGGGCAACCGACGGGGCGACTCGACCCGAGAAAGGGATCGCCTCAACGTCTACCGGCGCAAGCTGGGCGCCGTGAAAGATCGCAGCATCGCGCAGGCACGTCACCCCCATCGCGTCGATACCCGGCACCAGCTGGGCTTCGGCCAGGTTTGCGGCGGGAACCATGACCCGCCGCCGCCCCGCCCGCGCCGCCGCGAGAACGGCCGGCAACACACCGAAGATCGGTCGGAGCCTGCCGTCGAGACCCAGCTCGCCCAGATGGACGGTGTCATCGATCGACCCACGTGAGACGACACCGTCGGCGGCGAAGCAGGCGAGTGCGATGGCGAGATCGAACGCCGAACCGTGCTTCGGCAGACTGGCCGGAGAAAGGTTGACGGTGAGGCGTTGCGAGGACAGGCTGCACCCCGAGTTGCGGGCCGCTTGACGCACCCGCCCGCCCGCCTCTCCGAGCGAGCGGTCGGCCAGGCCGATGATGATCAGAGCCGGGAGTTGCGCCGAGATGTCGGCTTCGACCTCGATGACGGTGCCCTCGGAGCCCGACAGTGCGACGGACCAGGTTCGCGCGACGGCCATGTCACACCGCCGCCAGGTGCTCGACGCGCGCGGGCCGGCCGCGCTGCAACACGACGGCTACGGCATCCACCCGCACGCGCGCCTCGGGCCTGTCGCTCGACGCGCGCCACAGCTGCGCCAGACGATACATGCGCACGCGCTTGGCGGCTGTGATGGCCTCAAACGGGTGCCCGAAGCGCTCGTTCGACCGCGTCTTGACCTCGACGGCCACGATGTGGTCGCCACGACCGACGATCAGGTCGATCTCACCGTGTCGACAGCGCCAATTGCGCGCCAACACCGAATAGCCGATCTTCTCGAAATGCTCGGCGGCGATGCTCTCGCCCAGCCGCCCCAACTCTGCGTTGTGTCCCATGTGAACCTCCACAACGACTGTGGCGGCTCACGACAATCACGCGGCAAGCATCGCCCCATCTGTGGAGAGATCGGCCCGGAAGCGGGTTGTGCAGAACTCAGTCGGCCGCACCGAACAAGCTCGGCGGCGCGGGACTACTCGTCGAGCGCGAGTTCCTTCGGCAGCTCGAAGTCGCGCGTGGTCAGCTCTTCGATGTTCACGTCTTTGAACGTGAGCACGCGCACCGATTTGACGAAGCGGTCGGAGCGGTAGACATCCCACACCCAGACGTCTTTCATCGTGATCTCGAAATAGAAATCATGCTCGGTGTCACGTCGATTCAGCTCGACCTCGTTGGCGAGATAGAAACGACGCTCCGTCTCGATCACATAGGTGAACTGGGAAACAACATCACGGTACTCGCGGTACAGAGCAAGCTCGACCTCGCGGTCGTAGTCCTCGAACTCGTCTTCATCCATCGTCCGTCCATCCTACGCGTAGGAGAGCAGCCACGTGCGCCGGTGGAAGTCGCTCGGACCGAGCGCTCGAACGGCCTCCATGTGTTGCGTGCTGCCGTATCCCTTGTTGCCCGCCCAGCCGAAATCGGGCCGGGTCTCGTGCGCCGCCACCATCAGTTCGTCGCGATGCACCTTGGCGATGACGGATGCCGCCGCCACCGACACGCAGTCACGGTCGGCCTTCACGCGCGTGCGCACGTCGAGCGGGCTCGCCAGGATGGGGTTCAACCAGTCGCTGTTGCCGTCGAGCAGGATCGTGCTGGTCGCCACCGGAATGCCCGCCACATGCAAAGACCCGAGGGCCCGCTTGGCCGCCAGGCCGAGGCAGTGCACGATGCCCAACTCGTCGATCTCTTGCGGCGACGCCAGACCGACGGCCGACGCAACCGACCACTCGCGCAAGAGCGGGGCCAATTCGACCCGCTTCTTCTCGCTGAGCAACTTGGAGTCTCGAACGCCCGCGGGATGTGCCCCGCACGAGGCCGACATGACCGACATACCCACGGCCACCGGTCCGGCGATCGCGCCGCGGCCGACCTCGTCGACGCCGATGACCAGCGTCGAGCCCGCAGCGAACAGTTCGCGTTCGACCAGATCGGTCGGTTCGACCACGGGCATTACTTCGACGGGCTCTCGGGAACGCCCTGGAACGTCTCGGGGTAGTTGCCGAGCCACCCGAAACGATCGAACGGCCAGGTGATCACGAACGCGCGGCCGACGACATCGTCGATGGGCACGAAGCCCTTGCCCGGGTCATCCTGGTTGTAGCGCGAGTCGGCCGAGTCGTAGCGGTTGTCGCCCATCACCCAGAGGGAGTCTTTCGGCACGGTGACGCTGAACTTGATCTCGGAAACACTGTCTTTGCCCGGGGGCATGAGCACGTAGGGCTCGTTGAGCGGCACGCCGTTGACCGTCATCTGGCCGAGCGCGTTGCAGCACTCGACGCGGTCGCCGGGCAGGCCGATGACGCGCTTGATGAGGTGGTCGTCGCTGTCGGGCGAGGTGAGGCCCACGAGCGAGAGAACCCACTCAGCGCTGGAGGCCAGGGGGCCCGGGTCGGGCTTGGGGGCCGCGGGAGGCAGCCATCCGCCCGGGTCGCGGAACACGACGACATCGCCGCGCTCGAGCTTGATGACACTGGGCACGAGCTCATTCACGAGGATGCGGTCGTCGATCTGCAGCGTGTCCTTCATCGACCCGGAGGGAATGTAGAACGAACGCACCAGGAATGTCTTGATGAGGAACGACACCAGCAACGCCACCACGAAGATGATGAGGATGTCGCGCACGAAGATCCAGCCGCCGCGCTTCTCGGAACGGTGGGCGCCCCGACGGGTCGCCGGACGTTCGAGGGTGGCCGCAGAATCGTCTGCCGCCGAAATGTTGTCTGTCATTTAACCGCCAAAGCTCCCCACCAGTGTATCGGCGGGGAGCCTGTAAGACGGCTGGAGCAACGCGCTTAGCGGTCGCGCTTTTCCTTGATCTTGGCCTTCTTGCCGCGCAGGTCGCGCAGGTAGTACAGCTTCGCGCGACGGACGTCACCGCGGGTAACGACCTCGATGTGGTCGATCACCGGGGAGTGCACCGGGAAGGTGCGCTCGACGCCGACCTGGAAGCTCACCTTGCGGACGCAGAACGTCTCGCGGACGCCCTCGCCCTGACGGCCGATAACGACACCCTGGAACACCTGGATACGCGAGCGGCTGCCCTCGACGATGTTGACGTGCACCTTGACGGTGTCGCCGGCGCGGAAATCGGGGATGTCGTTTCGGAGGGATGCTGCATCGACGTGGTCGAGGATGTGCATGTTGCTTCGCTCTCTGTAACCGCCACAGGTCGACTACGAAAATAGGGGTTCGAATGAGATTTATGGTGTCCGACGTTGATGCTGGCTCCCCTGTGGCAGAGCAGGCCGCGGCACAATCGACCATTCTGCCACGCCGAGACCCCTCTTGGCAAAGCTCAGGGCGTCAGGATGCCTCACCCGAGCGGCGCTCTTCGTGGATGACGATGAACTCCTCGACCTGCGCCGGTTCCGACGGGCGCGGCATGCGGGGCGGAGACGCCGGCTGGCGACTCATCTGCTCGTACTCCGCCATGGCGGCACGGGCACGCTCGGCGGCACTCCGGAGCAGTCGCCAGAGCTCGTACCAGAAGATCGCGATACCGATGATGATGCCGGCCGTTGCGAGGATCGCGCTGGCCGGTGTGAAGAAGCCAAAAGCGATGATCGTCGCGTGCCAGACAGAGAGGACCGCGACATCCGCCCACGAAACCGCGCGCTGCTCGCGCACCTCGAGGCGGGCCCGGATGAGGAAGGCCACAACGACCAGGGCGATGAAGAGGATGGGCATCGCGACGACGAGCCCCAGGAAGGTCCAGCCGCTGCCACTGAAGATGCCGACGCTGATGAGCGGCCAGATGGGCAGCACGGCGGGGGCTATGAACATCCAGCGGAAGAATGCGCGACGCACGAACATGGGAACAGCCTACGAGGGTGCGCCTCGGAAAGCGCCGACAGGAGTCGGATTCGGTCGCCGCGTTCGCTCAGAGCGCGCCAGAGCCTGAAAGCCGGCCCGAATCGGCGGCGACCGTCTCGAGCACCCGTCGTGCCGAGGAAACTACTCCGCGTCGGGCAACAAGTCGGGGCGCACACGCCTGGTGCGCTCGACCTGCTGCTCATGCCGCCACCGGTCGATGGCTCCGTGGTTGCCGCTCAGCAGGATGTCGGGCACACGATGTCCGCGCCACTCGGCCGGCTTCGTGTAGCTCGGGTACTCGAGCAACCCGTCCTCGTGCGACTCCTCGACGAGCGACTGCGGGTTGCCGACGACGCCGGGGATGAGTCGACCGATCGCTTCGATCATCGCCATGACGGCGACCTCTCCCCCGTTGAGCACGTAGTCGCCCAGGCTGACGAGCTTGACGCGTGCGCGCTGGGCGGTGTCGTCGAAGACGCGCTGGTCGATGCCCTCGTAGCGACCGCACCCGAAGACTAGCTGCGATTCATGGCTGAGCTCACGGGCCATGGCCTGTGTGAACACTTCGCCGGCCGGGGACGGGAAGATGACGACCGGGGCGGATGCGTCATCCACCGTGTTCTCGCCGAGGATCTGGTCGAAGGCCTCGCCCCAGGGTTCGGGCTTCATGACCATGCCCGCGCCGCCGCCGTACGGCGTGTCGTCGACGGTGCGGTGCCGGTCGTGCGCGAAATCGCGCAGGTTGTGCACCGACAGGTTGATCAACCCGTTGGTGCGCGCCTTGCCGAGGAGTGAGATGTCCAGGACATCGAAGAACTCCGGGAAGATCGTGACGATGTCGAGTCGCATCGGTCAGCCGGCGTTCGGCTCGGTTGTGTCGGCGTCAGGGCTGGAGTCCGCGTCTGCGTCAGGCTCGGCGTCGCCGTCCGACGCGATAGCGGGCTCGGCATCGGCCGGGTCTTCGGGGATCTCTTCGAAGAGTCCCGTCGGGGGCGTGACCGTGAGGGTGCCCGCCTCGATGTTCACCTCGGGCACGATCGCGCCGACGAAGGGAACCATGACGTCGCCCTTCGACGTGTCGATGATGAGCAGGTCTTGTGCCGGGAAGTGCTCGACGCGCGACACGGTGCCGACCTCGACGCCGTCGCGCAGCACCTTCAGGCCCATGAGCTGGTGGTCGTACCAGGCATCCGGCTCGGACGATGCGTCATCGTCGTGCTCGACCCAGAGGATGGCCTTGATCAGCGTCTCGGCGGCGTTGCGGTCGTCGACACCGACGAAGAAGCCGACGGGGTTCTGGTTGTACCAGCGCAGCTCTTTCAGCTCGAGCGTCTTGCCGTGCCACGGAGACGATGTGGGCACCTGCAGCGAGAAGACGGCGCCGGGCACGAAGCGCGCGGCGGGGTCGTCGGTGTAGAGCTCGATCTTGAGGGCGCCCTTGAGGCCGTGCGCCTTGACGAGGCGGCCGACCCGGAGTTGGTCGGCCGGCGCCTGCGGGGTTTCCACGATCAGTTGTCGGTGTCGACGACGTCGACACGAACGCGGCGGCCATCGGCCAGCGCGGCAACGAGCGTGCGGAGTGCTTTAGCGGTGCGTCCGGAGCGACCGATCACACGACCGAGGTCCTCGGGGTTCACACGAACCTCGAGGACCTCGCCACGTGGTGACGATTTCGCAACGACGCGCACATCGTCGGGATTGTCAACAATCCCTTTGACGAGGTGTTCGAGTGCGGGAGCGAGCAAGACTAGGCCTCGGTCGACTCTTCGGCAGCAGCCTCGGGAGCGGCCTCTTCGGCCGGCTTCTCGGCAGGCTTCTCAGCCTTGGGCTTCAGAACGGGCTTCTTCTTCTCGTCGGCGACGAAAGGAACCTTGGCCTCTTTCACGCGGACGGTGGAGACGGCGTTCTCGTCACCCTTGAACTTGCCCCAGTCGCCCGTGAGCTTGAGGAGAGCGGCAACCTGCTCGGTGGGCTGTGCGCCCACGGAGAGCCAGTACTGCGCACGCTCGGAGTCGACCTCGATGACCGAGGGCTCTTCGGTGGGGTGGTAGATGCCGATTTCTTCGATGACACGGCCATCGCGCTTGGTGCGCGAGTCGGCGACAACGATGCGGTAGTAGGGCGCGCGGATCTTACCGAGACGCTTCAGACGGATCTTGACAGACACAATTCTCCTGAAATTTTTGATGACTGATTCGTGCTCGATACCGAAAGGTGGGGGCACGCTCGGTACGAAAACTGTGATGGCGTCTGTACCCGTCTGATTAGAGGGTCGGATGGGTACGGACTCGACTAACCATTCTGTCAGATGCTGGGCCGTTTGTGATAATCCGAGACACGCGGATGTTGGCGCGTCGCACCTCCATGTGAAAATGGCGGAAGCATCCGAACGGTAATCGGCCGAATGCACGAACAGACGAGGATCCACCATGCGTATCGATTTCGCCTCCTCGGAGCGCTCCACCGTCGGCCTCGAGTGGGAGCTGGCGCTCGTCGATCGCGACACGGGCGATCTCGTTTCGGCGGCCGATCAGGTGCTCGAGCAGCTGAGCACCGATGGCGCGCCGCATCCGCACATCACGGGCGAGCTGCTGCGCAACACCGTCGAGCTCGTCTCCGGTGTGCACCACAGCGTTCCGGATGCCATCGCCGACCTCGCCGGTCAGATCGACGAGGTTCGCGCCATCACCGACCCGATGGGCATCGAGCTCGTGGGCAGCGGCTCGCATCCGTTCGGGCAGTGGTTCGACCAGGAGGTCACGGCGAAGGACCGTTACGCCAAGCTCATCGACCGCACGCAGTGGTGGGGCCGCAACATGATGATCTGGGGCGTGCACGCGCACGTGGGCGTCGAGGATGTGCGCAAAGTGCTGCCGCTCGTGAACGGCCTGCTGACCTATTCGCCGCATCTGCAGGCGCTGTCGGCCTCCAGCCCGTTCTGGGGCGGCGTGGACACCGGGTACGCCTCGAACCGGGCGCTCATGTTCCAGCAGCTTCCGACCGCGGGACTCCCCTACCAGCTCGAACACTGGGGCGAATTCGAGTCCTACGTCGAGGACATGATGAAGACGGGCATCATCGAGGACTACACCGAGGTGCGCTGGGACATCCGCCCGTCGCCGCACTGGGGAACGGTCGAGATGCGGTCGTGCGATGGCGCCTCGAGCATCACCGAATTCGGGGCATTGTCGGCGCTCATCCACTGCCTGGTCGAGCATTTGTCGTCGCGGCTCGACGACGGCGAGGCGCTCACGACACTGCAGCCGTGGTTCGTGCGCGAGAACAAGTGGCGCGCCGCCCGGTATGGCATGGAGGCCGAGATCATCGTGCGCCCCGATGGGCACGAGCGCCTGGTCACCGACGAGATCGCCGAATTGGTGGATGTGCTGAACCCCATCGCCCGGCGGCTCGGATGCGAGAAGGAATTGAACGACGCGCTCGTGATTCTGCGCGTGGGGGCGAGCTATCAGCGGCAGTTGGCTGTCGCCCAGTCGAATGGCGGGAGCCTGCCCGCCGTCGTGCACATGCTGGCCAAGGAACTGCGGCACGGGTTGCGCGTCGACGCCTGAGCGCTGCGCGAGTCGATGCGAGGCGCGGCGCGGCCCGAGTCGATGCACTGCGCTGCGCGAGTCGATGCGAGGCGCGGCACGGCGCGGCGCGGGTCATCATGAGGCGCTAAACGCATCAGTGTCGGATCAACATGAGGCGCTACACGCATCGGTGTCGGTTCTGAGGCGCTCTCGTCATGGCGCGCAGAAAGCCGGGCCGGACACCTGAGTGTCTGACCCGGCTTTCGCTCTGCGTGCGACCCTAGGAGCGACCGAGGAACTTCTGCAGCGTGGCGAGCTCTTCGGCCGAGGGGCCGGCTGCGGCATCCGCACCCTTGGCGCCCTTGGCGAGACCGAAGCCCGTGCCGACGGGTGCGGCGGGCTGGGCGGGGCCGGCCGCGAGACCGGCGTTCTCGGCGGCGCGCTTGGCCGGGTTGCCCGACTTCGAGCCGCCCTTCTTCTTGGCGACGGGCTTCTTGGGCATGCGGCCGGCACCTGGGATGGGGCCCATGCCGGGCATCTGCGGCACGCCACCCTTGGCCACGGTCTTCATCATCTTGGCGGCCTGCTCGAAGCGGTTGACGAGCGCGTTCACCTCGGTGACGGTCGTGCCCGAACCGCGCGCGATACGCAGGCGACGCGAGCCGTTGAGCAGCTTGGAGTTGCGGCGCTCGGCGGGCGTCATCGACTGGATGATCGCCTCGGTGCGCACCAGCTCGCTCTCGTCGAAGTTCTCGAGCTGCTGCTTCATCTGGCCCATGCCGGGCAGCATGCCCATCATCTTCTTGATAGAGCCCATGTTCTTGAGCTGCTGCATCTGCTTGAGGAAGTCCTCGAGCGTGAACGTGTCGGTGGCAAATTTCTCTGCCATCTCGCGCGCTTCGTCTTCGTCGAACGCCTCTTGCGCCTGTTCGATCAGGGTGAGGATGTCACCGAGGTCGAGGATGCGGCTGGCCATGCGGTCGGGGTAGAACGGCTCGAAGTCGTCGAGGCTCTCACCGGTGGACGCGAAGATGATCGGGCGGCCCGTCACCGAGGCGACCGAGAGGGCCGCTCCACCGCGCGCATCGCCGTCGAGCTTCGACAGGACGACGCCCGTGAAGTCGACGCCCTCCTGGAAGGCCTTGGCGGTGGCGACGGCGTCTTGACCGATCATGGCGTCGATGACGAAGAGCACCTCGTCGGGGTCGATGGCTTTGCGGATGTCGGCGGCCTGCTTCATCATGTCGCGGTCGACGCCGAGGCGGCCGGCCGTGTCGACGATGACGACGTCGTGGAGCTTCGTCTCGGCATACTTCACGGCGTCTTTGGCGACCTTGACCGGGTTGCCGACACCGTTGCCGGGCTCGGGGGCGAAGACGGGCACGCCGGCCTGACCACCGACGACCTGCAGCTGGTTGACGGCGTTGGGGCGCTGGAGGTCGGCCGCGACGAGCACGGGCGTGTGGCCGTCTTTGACGAGCCACTTGGCGAGCTTGCCCGCGAGCGTCGTCTTACCGGCACCCTGCAGACCCGCGAGCATGATGATGGTCGGCGGGCGCTTGGCGAACTGCAGGCGGCGCTGCTCGCCACCCAGGATGTTGACGAGCTCTTCGTTGACGATCTGCACGACCTGCTGCGCCGGGTTGAGCGCGCGGTTGACGTCGTCGCCGAGGGCGCGCTCGCGCACCGTGTTGGTGAACTGCTTGACCACATCGAACGCGACGTCGGCGTCGAGCAGTGCGCGCCGGATCTCGCGGACCGTGCCGTCGACATCGGACGCCGAGAGCTTGCCCTTCGTGCGGAGGTTCTTGAGTGTGTCTGTCAGCCGTTCGGACAGTGAGCCAAATGTCGCCATGATCCGACAAGTTTAGTCGATCGGGTGCACCGAGTTGGCTGACCGTGTGATGAGGTTTATGGATCGAGTACACTAACTCGAAAAGCTTCCGAAAGGAGCCCGCCATGAGCGTCACCGCCAGCAGGACGATCGAGGCGCCGCGTCTCGTGCAACCCGGGTTCTCGCCGCATCCGGTCGGGTATGACGACGGGTTGCGTCTGCAGCTCGAGATCCACGCGGATGTCGCGGCGGGGCGTTCGCCCAACACGCTCGTGTTGCTCGAACACGAGCCGGCGTTCACGGCGGGTCGGCGCACGACCGACGACGAGCGACCGGGGGACGGCACCCCCGTGATCGATGTGGATCGCGGGGGCAAGATCACGTGGCACGGGCCGGGGCAGCTGGTGGGGTATCCGATCGTGCGGCTGCACGAGCCGATCGATGTGGTGGCCTATGTGCGGGCGCTCGAGGGGATCCTGATCGAGGTGCTGGGCGGTTTCGGCGTCACGGGTGGGCGCATCGAGGGGCGTTCGGGGGTGTGGGTCGAGCGGCCGGGCGTCGCAGCCGCCAAGATCGGGGCGATCGGCATCCGCGTGAACGATGGCGTGACACGGCACGGGTTCGCCCTCAACTGCACCAACGATCTGGCGCCGTTCGAGCAGATCGTGCCCTGCGGGATTCGGGATGCGGGGGTCACATCGATCCGCGAGGTGACCGGGCGGGATGTCGAGCCCGAGACCGTTGCGGCAGTCATTGCTCGGGCGTTCGGGGCGACGGACGAGGTGTCGGCATGAGCGCGTGCGGGACGAGCAACGGGGCGCCGCACGGGGCTGCGGCGACGGGTTGCGGAACGGCGGGCGCTGCGGAAACGAGCGGCATGGCGACTGCGGGCACGGCGAGTTCGGCGACAGGCGCGAATGGGCGCAAGCTGCTGCGGCTCGAAGTGCGCAACGCCGAGACGCCGATCGAGCGCAAGCCCGCCTGGATCAAGACGAAGGCGCGCATGGGGCCGGAGTACCAGCAGCTGCAGAGCCTCGTGAAGAGCGAGGACCTGCACACGGTGTGCCAGGAAGCCGGATGCCCGAACATCTATGAGTGTTGGGAGGACCGCGAGGCGACGTTCCTGATCGGCGGTTCGCAGTGCACGAGGCGGTGCGACTTCTGCCAGATCGATACGGGCAAGCCCGCCGACTATGACACCGACGAGCCACGTCGGGTGGCGGCATCCGTGAAAGCGATGCAATTGCGGTACGCGACCGTGACGGGGGTTGCCCGCGACGACCTGCCCGACGAGGGGGCTTGGCTGCACGCCGAAACCGTGCGTCGCATCCACGCCGAGAACCCGGGGACGGGCGTCGAGATTCTCGCCACCGACTTCTCGGGAAACCCCGACCTGCTGGGCGAGGTGTTCGAGGCGCGGCCCGAGGTGTTCGCGCACAACGTCGAGACCGTGCCGCGCATCTTCAAGCGCATCCGTCCGGCGTTCCGATACGAGCGCTCGCTCGATGTGCTCACGCAGGCGCGGTCGGCCGGGCTGATCACGAAGTCCAACCTGATCCTCGGCATGGGCGAGGAGCGGCACGAGATCTCGCAGGCGCTGCGCGATCTGCATGACGCGGGAACGGACATCATCACCATCACGCAATACCTACGGCCGACGCCGCGGCACCTGCCCGTCGCCCGCTGGCTGCCGCCCGAGGAGTTTCTCGAGATCAAGGGCGAGGCCGACGAGATCGGTTTCTCGGGCGCGCTGGCCGGGCCGCTCGTGCGGTCGAGCTATCGCGCGGGTCGGCTGTGGGCACAGTCGATGCGGGCCAAGGGACGCGTACTGCCGGACGACCTCGCACACCTCGACCGCACCGACGGCGAGCCGGTGTTCTTGCAGGGCGTGTGAACGAAGGTCGCTATTCGACGATCGTGATCGAAACAGGTGTGACCGAGCGGCTGAGCGAAACGAGGAGCGCGAGGTCGGAGCTATCCGGGTCGAGGGCGAACTCGAGGTCGACGAAGGCCTCGGTGTCGGAGGATGCCGAGGGGTGCACGGCGACGCGCGTGAGCACGAGGGAACGGATGAGGTCGACGTCGAGGTCGCCCGAGTGGTCGACGAAGAGGTCCTCGATGCCGTCGCCGTATTCTTCGACCGCCTGCACGACGAACACCGACACGTCGCTCTCGCGATCGTCGACGGCCGACAGCATATCCTCGCGGGCCCGCAGATCGAGCCCCTCGAGGGCCTGCAGCAGCGCCGCAGCGATGTCGAGATCTTCGTCGCTGACGCCCTCGCCGCGCGGAACGCTCATCGACAGGTCGACATACTGATCGCCCACCTCGACCGATTCGGACCAGTAGAGCCCACCACCCGGCTGCTCCTCGATCAAGCCGAAGTAGTCGTGCTCGAGCGCCACTAGCCGACCAGCTTCTGCGCGAAGACGTGCGGCGTGAAACCGGTGAGGTCGTTGATGCCCTCGCCCTGGCCGACGAGCTTGATGGGGATGCCCGTCTTCTCCTGCACGGCGAGCACGAAGCCTCCGCGCGCCGAGCCGTCGAGCTTCGTCAGGACGAGACCCGTCACACCGGCGTGTTCGATGAACGCCTCGGCCTGCGACAGACCGTTCTGGCCCGTGGTCGCGTCGAGCACCAGCAGCACCTCGCTGATCGGGGCCTGCTTCTCGATGACGCGGCGCACCTTGGTGAGCTCGTCCATGAGGCCGCCCTTCGTCTGCAGGCGACCGGCCGTGTCGATGACGACGATCTCGGTGCCCGTGCGCTTGGCGTATTCGATGGTCTGGAAGGCGACGGATGCGGGGTCTTGCCCCTGCTGCTGCGGGCGCACGATCGCGGCCCCCGCCCGCTCGGCCCACGTGGCGAGCTGCTCGACCGCGGCGGCGCGGAACGTGTCGGCGGCCCCCACGACGACCGTGCGTCCGTAGGTGCCGAGGAACTTGGCGAACTTGCCGATGGTGGTGGTCTTGCCGACACCGTTCACACCGACGACCAGCACGACGGCCGGGCGCTCGGTGAGCTTCAGCGTCGTGTCGTACTTCGACAGGCGCTCCTCGATCGACTCGCGCAGCATGCGCTGCAAGTCGCGCGGGTCGGTGGTGCGGTAGCGGGCGACCTTCTGCCGCAGGTCGTCGACGACGAACTCGGTGAGGTCGGGGCCGAAGTCGGCCGTGATGAGAGCGTGCTCCAGCTGATCCCAGGTGTCATCGTCGATGGTGGGTTTCTGGAACATGCCGCGCAGGGCGCCGGACAAGGACCAGGGTGTACGTTCTGCCATGCATCCAGCCTACGGCGTCGCCACGCGTTGACCGACGACCGCCGACACCCCGTCTTGACGCATCGACACGCCGTAGAGGGCATCCGCGATCTCCATGGTGCGCTTCTGGTGCGTGATGACGATGAGCTGGCTGGTGGAACGCAGGTCTTCGAAGATCTCGAGCAGGCGGCCGAGGTTGGCGTCGTCGAGGGCCGCCTCGACCTCGTCCATGATGTAGAACGGGCTCGGGCGGGCCTTGAAGATGCTGATGAGCAGGGCCACGGCGGCCAGCGAGCGTTCGCCGCCCGAGAGCAGCGACAGGCGCTCAATCTTCTTACCGGCCGGTTTGACCTGCACCTCGATGCCCGTCGTGAGCAGGTCGTCGGGGTTCGTGAGCGAGATGCTGCCCGTGCCTCCCGGGAAGAGCACCGGGAACACGTCGGTGAAGGCTCGCTGCGTGTCGTCGAAGGCGCTGCGGAAGATGGTCTGCATGCGGTCGTCGAGTTCGTCGATGATCGTGAGCAGGTCCTTGCGGGTCTTCGTGAGGTCGGCGAGTTGTTCGGTGAGGAAGGCGTGACGCTGTTCGAGCGCCGCGAACTCCTCGAGGGCCAGCGGGTTGACGCGCCCGAGTTGCGCGAGCTTGCGTTCGGCACGCTCGAAACGCTTTTTCTGCGCGGCGCGATCGAAGGGGATGCCGCGGGGCGCGGCGATCGGGGCGTCCGATGCGCCATCGTCCCCCTCACCGACGGCCATTCGGCTCGCACTCTCCGGTTCGAGGGCGGTGTCGGAGGCGCTGCTCACGACGGTGTCGGCCGATACGCGCCGTGTCGCGGGAGCTCCTCCCCCACTGCCCGACTCGATCTCGGCCTCGAGTTCGGCGATGACCGCGGCCGCGGCGGCGGCCTCCTGAGCTTCGACCTTCTCCGCGATCGTCGCGAGCAGGTCGGCGTCATCGGGGACGAGCTGGTCGGGGCCATATTCGGCGACAAGGACATCCTCGACGAGGCCGAGCTCCGAGCCGGCGCGCTCGAGCAAACCCGAGAGGTGAAGCTTCTTCTCGTAGATCTGCAGCTCGAGGCCGTGCACGTTCTCGGTGATCGCCTGCAAGCGTTCGCGCAGGCCGGCCTCTTGTCGACGCAAGGCCCCGAGTTCCTCGTTTTGGCTGCGGCGTTCCTCCTCGGCGGCGGCGAGGCGCAGAGAGCTCTCGGCCACCGAACGGTCGACGGAGGCGAGCACGGCGGGGAGGGTCTCGATGACGTGGGTGGCGGCATCCACCTGTCGGCGACGGATGACCGCGCGGCGTGCCGCCTCTTCGGCCTGACGGCGTTCCTGGTCGCGGCGGCGCACGAGCGAACCGATGCGCGCGTCACCCTGGCGCACACGCTCGCGGGCCGTCTCGAGTGAGAGACGCGCCTGCACCTCGGCTTCGCGGGCCGCGTCGAGTTCGGCCATCACGGCGTCGCGCGCGCTGACGTCGAGGATCGGCCGCGGGCGGGACGAGGCCTGCTCGAGCGCCTGCTTGGCCTGATCGAGCGCGGTCTGCGCGTCGTTCACGGTGTTCTCGGCGAGGGCGAGGGCCGATCGGATGCGCTCGCACTCCGCCGTCGACGACTCGACCTGCACGAGCGCGCGGTTGACCTTCTCGCTATGGGCCGCGAGCTCGGCGTCGTACTGGCGCAGCATCTGGAGCGCGTCGGCGGACTGCTTCTTCGCCACCTGGTTCTGCTGGCGCTGCTCGGTGAGTTCGTAGCGCAGGCGCTCGATGGTCGAGGTGAGGCCCTCGAGGGCGTCGGCCGCGGCGTCGCGTTCGGCGAGCAGTTCGATGCGGCTGGGCTGTTCGCCCGAGCCGCCCGAGAGCACGTGGGAGGTGAGGACGTCTCCGGTGTCGGTGACGACGGTCACACGGTCGGGATGCGTGAGCGTGACGCGTTCGCGGCGGGCGCTGTCGACATCCGGCGCCACGTAAATGGTCGAGAGGAGCGCGAGCACGCCCTCGGGGGCCTGCACGAGCGTGTCGGCGCGCACGAGGCTGCCGGCGCGCGCCGGGAAGTCCATCGAGCCGGCGCCGTCGTGGCGAGCACTGGCCTTCATGTCCGAACCCGCAACGTCCGCGTCTGAGGCGCGGCCTCGCTCTGTGGCGTTGGCGTCGTCCAAATTTGCGTCGGGGGGCGGGGAAAATTGCAGCGACGCGTCTCCCGCGATGACGACGTCGACGCGGCCGAGCTTGTTGTCCCGGGCGTAGGCGACCGCGCGCGCGGCGTTCTCATCGGTGTCGGCCAGGACGGCTTCGGCGAGAGTGCCGAGCGCTGCCGCGATGGCGGCCTCCGAACCGGGCGTCACCTGCACGTGGTCGGCGACGACGCCCAAGATTCCCGCGAGCCCGGCGGCCGTCAGGTCGGCCGAGCCGTTCTTCACATCGAGGGCGCGCGACAGGGCGCTCTTCTTGGCCTGCAGCGCGTCGCGCTCGCGTTCGGCCCGGTGCAGTTCGTCGCGCAGGCGTTCGATCTCGGCATCCGTGTCGAACACGCGCGCCTGCGCGAGCTCGTACTCCTCGTCGAGGCCCGACTGCCCGTGGTTGGTGGGTGCCTCTTCGCCCTCGAGGTCGGCCAGACGAGCGGATGCATCGAGCCGGCGTTGCTCGGCCGCCTCCAGAGCGTTCTGCTGCCGCAGGTGTTCCCCCCGCACGGCCGCCAGGCGCGATGCGGCCGTATCAGCCTGCCCGCTGAGCTTCGAGATCTCGAGATCGTGGCGCGACACGAGGGCGCTCTGCGCGGCGATCTCCTGGTCGATCCCGTCGAGGCTGGCCCGGGCCGCGGCGGTCTCGGCGGCCGCCCGCTTCCAGGCATCGTCGGCATCGTCTACGGCTGCGGTCAGGCGCAGAAGTTCGGCGCGCGCCTCATCGATGGTCGCGGCACTCACGGTCGGCTGGGCGTCGGGCGTCTCGGCCTCGCTGCCGAGCAGGGCCAGGCGCTGGTTCGCCAACGTGTAGAGGCTGCGCAGTCGTTCCTGCACCGATTCGAGTGCGAACGCCGTGCGCCTGGATGTGTCGACGGCGTCGCCGATTTGCGCCTGTTCGAGGCGGGAGGCGCGCAGCTGGGCCTGCTCGAGCTGCTCTTGCACGACGATGCGTTCGCTGTGCCGCTCCTGCTCGCCGCGGGTGTGGTCGTCGAGGGCGCGGCGCAAGGCCACGACGTCGTCGGCCAGGAGGCGGGCTCGAGCATCCCGAACCACGGCCTGGATGCTCTGGGCCTCGCGCGCGATCTCGGCCTGGTGTCCGAGCGGCTTCAACTGGCGACGGATCTCGCCCGCGAGGTCGCTCAACCGCGTGAGGTTGGCCTGCATGGCGTCGAGCTTGCGCACGGTCTTCTCTTTGCGCCGACGGTGCTTGAGGATTCCGGCGGCCTCTTCGATGAACCCGCGACGCTCTTCGGCGCTGGCGTGCAGCACCTGGTCGAGCTGCCCCTGGCCGACGATGACATGCATCTCGCGGCCGAGACCCGAGTCGCTCAGCAGTTCTTGCACGTCGAGCAGCCGGCAGCTGTCGCCGTTGATGGCGTATTCGCTGCCGCCGTTGCGGAACAGCGTGCGGCTGATCGTGACCTCGGTGTAGTCGATGGGCAGCGCGCCGTCGGAGTTGTCGATGGTGAGCAGCACCTGGGCGCGACCGAGGGGCCCGCGGGTCGACGTTCCCGCGAAGATGACGTCTTCCATCTTGCCGCCGCGCAGCGTTTTGGCGCCCTGCTCCCCCATCACCCAGGCGAGCGCGTCGACGACATTCGATTTGCCCGAACCGTTGGGCCCGACGACGCACGTGACGCCCTGCTCGAAGGCGAACGTCGTCGATTGCGCGAACGACTTGAACCCCTTCAGCGTGAGGCTCTTCAGGTACACCGGGTTCGCCCTTTCGGTGGCGGGAGATTGATCTTTCTACGCTAGCGGATGCGGTGCCCGGAGCCCCGGACATCCGCGCGTTTCAGGCCTTGTCGGCCGTGCGGGCAGCGCTCGCCTCTGCGGGTTTCCTCGCCGCCCGTGGGCGCTTCTGGCAGAACGGGCAGAAGTGCGAGCCCCGGTTCATGAAGGAGACGCGTTCGATGGGGGTGCCGCAGCGCGCGCAGGGTTTGCCCGTCTGGCCGTAGGCATTGAGGCTGTGCGAGAAGTACCCGGATGCGCCGTTGACGTTGACGTATTGCGCGTCGAAGCTCGTTCCGCCTTCGGCAAGGGCCTTCTGCAGCACCGTGCGCACCTCGTCGAGCAGCACGGCGGCCTGGCGGCGCGTGAGGGCCGCGGCCTGGCGTTCGAAGTGCAGGCGCGCCGCCCAGAGCGACTCGTCGGCATAGATGTTGCCGATGCCGGACACGACGGTCTGGTCGAGCAGCACGCGTTTGATGCCCACCTTCTTGCGAGACAGCGCCTCGAAGAACGCGGGCTCATCGAAGTGCGGGTCGAGCGGGTCGCGCGCGATGTGCGCCACCTGCGACGGGATGAGCGCAGCGGGCGGGATGTCTCCGGCAAAACCCGAGGGGAAGCCGTCGCGCGTGGGAACAAGGGTGTCGATGGCGAGCGAGCCGAAGATGCGTTGGTCGACGAAGTTGACACGCAAATCGCGGTGCTCAGGATGCTCGAGCGACAGTCCGATGCGCGTGCGCTCATCGAGCGTCCCCGGCTCGCGCAGCAGCATCTGGCCGCTCATGCCGAGGTGGCCGACGAGCGCGCGGGGGCGTTCATCCGCACCGGTCTCGAGCGGGAACCAGAGGAACTTGCCGCGGCGCACGGCGGCTGTGACGCGGCTGCCGCGCAGGAGGTCGACGAAGGTGCCGAGTGCGCGGTGGTGACGGCGAAGTGAGCGCTCGTCGTAGATGTCGATGTCGGCGATGCGGGCACCGACGATGGCGGGTTGCAGGCCGGCGCGAACGACCTCGACTTCGGGAAGCTCAGGCACGGGAACTGCCTTGCAGCGCGTGTGTCGCTGAAATCACCGCGTGCGCTCGGGCTTCACAAAGCCCGTCAGCTGCGACCAGGCGTCGAGGGCGGCGGCCATCTCGGCGTGCTTCTTCGACGAACCCGTTCCCTCGCCCCGCGCGACGCGGCCGACGGTGACGACGGCCGTGAAGCGGCGATCGTGGTCGGGGCCCTCGCTCGTGACCTCGTAGTGCGGCGCCGGCTGGTTCTGGCGGGCAGCGGCCTCTTGCAGGCTGGTCTTCGGGTCCATGGCGGCGCCGAAGCGCTCGCTGTCGGCGAGAAGCGGCCCGACGAGGCGGAGGACCAAGTCGGTCGCGACGTCGGGACCGCAGCCGAGGTAGACGGCGCCGATGATGGCCTCGACCGTGTCGGCGAGGATCGACGGTTTGCGCGCACCGCCCGTGAGGATCTCGCCGCGGCCGAGCAGGATGTGCGGGCCGAGCTCGATGCGCTCTGCCACCTCGGCGAGGGCGATCGTGGAGACTACGCTGGCGCGGCGCTTGGCGAGCTCACCCTCGGACAACTCGGGGTTGTCGCGGTAGAGCTTGACCGTCACGGCCTGGCCGAGGATCGAGTCGCCGAGGAACTCGAGGCGCTCGTTGTGCGGCGTGCCGCCGTGCTCGTAGGCGTAGGACCGGTGAGTCAGGGCCAACGACAACAGCTCGGGGTCGAGGTCGACTCCGAGCGTATGACGAAGAACGGACCGGTCGACCTGCTCCCCCTCGACGGGGGAAACAGCGTCGACCGATCCGGCAATTCTGCGTTCGGCGTTATTCAGTTCACGGCGGGGCATGCTCTCGACAGGCGTGCTCTCGACAGATGCCACGGGTGAACCGATACCGAATGAACCGAGCGTCTGTTTAGACGTCGGCGACCTTGCGGCCCTTGTATTCGAGGAACAGCGCGGTGCCCGCGGAGTCTTCGACAACCTTGGCGCGGTGCGGCAGGCTGTAGGTGACCTTGCCGTTTTCGACCGTCTTCACCAGGGTGGGGACTTCGGCCTTCCACTGCGAACGGCGGGCGTGGGTGTTGGCGCGCGACTTTTTCCGCTTCGGGACAGCCATGGTTATCTCTCTTCTGTATCGGCAGCGTCGACGTCTCTCGAGCTGATGTCTGGGGTGAAACTCGCGAGCGCAGCCCAGCGAGGGTCAACGGGTTCGTGAGAGTCTTCGTCGGGTTGTTCGGCCAGCGGCTCGCCAGTTTCTAAGTCGAGACCGGGGCAGTCAGGCCGGCAAACCGGCTGAAACGGCAGTGACAAAACCACTGCGTCTCTGATGAGAGGTTCAAGATCCACGTGGTCATCGTGAACCTCATACTCAGATGCTTCCTCGTTAGGATACGCGAAAAGCTCCTGGAATTCGACTTCGACAGGCTGAACGATGTCTTTCAGGCATCGACCGCATACTCCCGTGGCCCGGGTTTCGAGTTCTCCGGTGACCAGGATGCCCTCGTGCACCGACTCGAAACGGACGCGCTGGTAGAGCGGCTCGCCCTTCGGAACGGACACGAGGCCCTCGCCGAGCTTCTCGGGCGACGGGATCTCGTAATCGTGCTCACGCATCTCGCCCGGATGCCGGACGATGTCCCGAAGGTTCACCGTAAATGGCGTCTTCTTCACATAACTCACCCCGCGAGTCTACCCGCCGCGTGCTGAGGCAATGCGCCGTTTCACCCAGGGCGGACGCGGCGTGGCGAGCCTCAGTGGGCGTCGGCGGGCGTACGTTCGCGGCGCGCCGACGGGGTGAGCACCGACGCGGGCAGGGCGGTGGCGAGGATGCGGCGACCGGTCGGACGTGAGCGTGCGAGGGCATCCAGAACCGTCGTCGTCGCCTGTTCGAGGCTGACACCCTCGGGCGGGCCCGCCACGCGATCGCCCGCGAAGCGCAGACGCTCGACGGCCTCGAGAAGTTGCGTCAGGCGCGCGGACTCCAGCGGGGCGAAGGGCACCTCGGCGGAGAGGGACTCCACGATCTGGCGGGGTGTCGCCGCATCGGAGACCGACAGGCCGAGGTCGCGCGCGGTTTCGGATATCTCGAGCCAGGCGACATCCGCTGAGGCCGCGCCGGAACGCAGACGGCCGAGCCGGAGCCGGCGCCGCACGCCCCGCACCGTGCCGGGGATGGCCGCGAGCAGCAGCAAGAGGAGCGCGAGTAACGGGGCGGTTGCCGGAGGGGTCGCGTCGTCGGCGCTCTCGGCGACGGATGTGTCGGCCGGCGTGGTGGCGGAGGGCGTGGGCGTCGACTGCTGGCCGTTCTGCTGTTGCGGGTCGACAGGCGCCGCCGAGGACGTGGACGAGGTCGACTCGGGGATGGCGTAGTCGGGCACCTCGCCGCGGCTCGGGGTGGGCTCGAAGGGCACCCAGCCGACACCCTCGAAGTAGAGCTCAGGCCACGAGTGCAGGTCGTCCGACGAGACCGAATACGAGATTTCGTCGCCCGATGCCCCCGAACGCGTGCCGGGGAGGTAGCCGAGCGAGACGCGGGCCGGGATGCCCTCGAGGCGCGCCATGATCGCCATGGCCGACGCGTAGTGCACGCAATAGCCCGACTTCTTCTCGAGGAACTGCGCGATGACGTCGAAACCGTCGCCGTCGTAGCCCTCGTCGACGGGCGCCGATTCGGAGTAGAGGAAGTCGCCCGAGCGGAAGTACTGCTGCAGGTCGACGGCACGCTCATAGGCGGTGGTGTCGCCCTCGGTGGCCTGGTCCGCAGCATCCCGAATCGTGCCGGGTACATCGTCGGGCAGATCCAGGAAGCGCGAGACATCCTCAGGGAATCCAGCGGATGCCTCGGCCAGCTGCTCGGGCGTGGGCTCGATGTTCTGGCTCGTCGCCGTATAGGTCTGGTCGCGCGTGCTCGAGATGCGACTCGAGAGCGTCAGGCCCTCGACATCCCACATCCACGTGCCGCGCAGATCGGAGACTTCGGTGCTCGGGAACGGCACGGGAAGCCACGGGCTCTCCATGGTCTCGATCTGGACGCGCGTCGTAGCCTCGGTGGTGGCGATATCGGGACCGAGACCCGGGATGTCGATCACCGTGTCGTCGTCGTTGCGCTCGGTGCGGTCGGAATTCGACGACGACCACGTGGTGCCGTCGAACTGATCGAGGGTGAGCAGGCGGAAGTACTGGCGGTCTTGGCTCGTGGTGCTGTAGCGGAAGGCCTCGCTCGTGCCGGGTTGCCGTAGGTCCTTTCCGAGGTCGATGAGCGGGCTCACTCCCCCGCCGATGCGCACGCCGCCCGTGGATGGCACGAGCGAGGCGCCGTTGAAACCGGGCACGTTGAGCGTGGCGATCAGGGCGACGACGATGGCCGCTGCGCCGACCGCCGCGACGCTGCCGAAGCTGCGCCGGGCCAGGCGGCGAGCGCCCGCATCGGCCCAGAGGACGAGCACGTAGAACACGGCGCAGAGGGAGAACGACCAGAGGTCGATGTCGCCCGTGAAGATGCCCGGCACGATGGCGAGACCGATGACCGGCACACCCACGACGGCCGGCATACGCCCCGTGAACGCGACGACGTCGAAGAGCACGGCGAAGAGCCCCGCCCCCACGACGAGGAGGAACTGGATGCCGATGTCGAGCGTCGCGGGCGTCGCCTGCGAATTGATGGACGCCGCACCGGCGTTGGCGAGAGACGAGATCGTGTCGATGCTCGCGGGGGTGGGGATGACGAACAGGATCGAATCACCGGCCGCGAAGAGCGTGACAATGCTGGCCAGCCAGATGACAGCCGCGCCGACCGAGGCCACCCATCGCGGCGCACCGAGCAGGCGGATGATCTGGGCGCCCACGAGCACGACGATGCCGACCAGTGCGGGCTCGAACCACCAGTCGATGCCCTCGATGACGGGCGCGAGGCCGCTGATCGCCACGAGGAAGAGCGCGACGAGCGCGAGTGTGAGAGGCCAGAGGGTCGTCGCGCGGACGCGGCGCACGAAACGAGAGTGGTCGGAGACGGAGCGATCGGCCGGACGGGACGACGAGGAGCCGCGGCCGCCACCGCTATCGCCGGAGGGACGTGACGCGGAGGGACGTGGAGGCGCTTGCGTGCTCATCAGCGTGCCCCCTCGCGGTCCGTGCCGCCGACGGCGATCTGACGCCAGGCATCGTCGAGCGGGCGGCCGGCGGGCAGGTGGGCGGCGCGCCATCCATTCGTCAGGAGGGAGTCGCGGAGGGCCGTTGCCGAAACCGACTGCTCTGCGGCGACCATGGCCACGGCCGGGTCGGCCGCACCCTTCACCGCGGTCAGGTGCGTCGAGCTGGCCGTGCCCGTGCCGGTGAGCACGCAGAACACCGGCAGCATGCCGCCGAGGGAGCGCAGATGCCCATCGACACCCGACCACACGTCATCGTCGTCGGTGGCGATCACGCGGCGCACGTCGGCCAGGTCCATGAGCAAGCTGGGTGCCGAACCGGGGCTGTAGTGACGCACGCGCGGGGCAACGCGGTCGCCCTCCCGTTCGAGTGCGGTCGCCGTCTCGATGACCGTGACCGCGAAACCGTCGGCGAGAAGCCGCAGCGCGATGGATGCCGCAGCCTCCACAGCTCGCTCGAACTCCGCCTCGGCGGCCGAGGTCGACGCGCCCGCACTGAGGCCGTTCGACGCCGCGCGCGGCGCAACAGTGGTGTCGAGCACGACACACGCCTCGGGATCGCCCTGCTGCTCTTCTTGCCGCACCATCAATTCGCCGCGGCGCGCGGTCTGCCGCCAGTGCACGCGGCGCAGCGGGTCGCCGGCGCGGTATTCGCGAGCGATGAGTTCGTCGGCGCGCGGATTCGAGGGCGCATAGAGCTGGTGTCGCCCGCCCTCGCCCGAGGCCGTGAGCACGCCCGGCTGGTCGAGCACCGTCACGCGCGGCGTCACCGTGAGCGTCGACACCTCGCCCGCGGGCCGGAGCGCGACGGCGAGACCCAGCGGGTCGCCGTAGCCGAGCCAGAGCGGGCCGATCGGATAGCGGCCACGCTTCGGGGCACGCACGCGGTACTCGACCATGCCGCCGAAGCGACGGGCGTCGGCACCCGCCGACCAGAGGTCGCCGCCTTGTTCGCCGAAGCCCGCGGGCAGCTGTTCGGCCCAACGGTTGAGGCCGCGCGCCGAACCCGTGGCCTCGATGACGACGCGCACCGTGGCGAGCTCGCCGACGGCGACGGCCGGTTCCGCGAAACGTCGGCGCACCTGCACGCGGGGCCGCACCATCCAGACCAGCACGGCCGAGACGAGCACGAGCGTGAGCAAGAAGAAGCCCACGTAGAGACCCTCGCGGCGGTCGATGAGTGTCGACGCCACGATGAAGGCGAGGGCGACCGCGAGAAAACCCCAGCCGCGCACGGTCGGGCGCACGGCGGCGCCGGAGGAACGTGAGCGTCGGGCCATGTCTTCTACCGCCCAGGAACCGGGACCGGGGTGTTCTCGACGATGCCCGCGAGAATGCCGGCGACGAGCTGGTCGGCATACTGGTGCTGGCCGAGGGCGCGGCCCGTGGGCACGACGCGGTGGCCGAGCACGGGAAGCACGAGTGCGTCGATGTCGTCGGGCAACACGAAGTCGCGACCCGAAACGAGCGCCAGGGCCTTCGCCGCCCGCACGAGCTGCAGCGTGGAGCGCGGGCTGCCACCGAGGCGGATGTCGGGGTGCTCGCGCGTGGCGCGCACGATGTGCACGGCATACTGCTTCACGGCTTCGGCGACGTAGACGTGGTGCACGGTCGCAATGACGCGTCTGAGGCCGGCCGTGGACAGCACGGGCTCGAGCGCCTGGAGCGGGTTGGCCTCGTTGCGGGAACTCAGCATGCGCAACTCGGCGGTCTCGTCGGGGTAACCCATCGAGATGCGCGCCATGAAACGGTCGCGCTGGGCTTCGGGCAGCGCGTAGGTGCCCTCCATCTCGATCGGGTTCTGCGTGGCGACGACCGTGAACGGCGTGGGCAGCGGATAGGTCGAGCCGTCGACGGTGACCTGACGCTCCTCCATGCATTCGAGCAGCGCGGATTGGGTTTTGGGTGAGGCGCGGTTGATCTCGTCGCCGATGACGATGTTCGCGAAGACGGCACCCGGCTTGAACTCGAAGCGACCATCGACCTGGTTGTAGACCGAGATGCCCGTGACATCGGAGGGCAGCAGGTCGGGCGTGAACTGGATGCGACTCACGGTGGAGTGCACCGACTTGGCGAGGGCCTTGGCGAGCATGGTCTTGCCCACGCCCGGAACGTCTTCGATGAGGAGGTGGCCCTCGGCGAGCAGCACGACGAGCGCGGTGCGGATCTCGGCCGATTTGCCGTCGATGACGTGCTCGACGTTGGCCTGCACGCGCGCGACGACCTCGGTGGCCTCCTCGATCGTCATCGCGATATCGGATGTCGCGGACGAGGCCTGCCCGTCGGTCGGGGCACTGGTGGGATAGGCGGTCATGATTCCTGCAAGAAGTCGGCGACGGGCGCGGGAACGTAGGGACGGATGTCTCCGCCGAGCGAGGCGACCTGCCGCACGAGCGAGCTGGACACGTGCGCGTGGGCGGGGTCGGGCAGCAGGAAGATCGTCTCGACGCCCGCGAGGTTGCGGTTGACGATGGCCATGGGCGTTTCGTAGGCGACGTCGACCTGCGAGCGGATGCCCTTGACGAGCACGGTGGCTCCGACATCCGTGGCGTAGTCGACGAGCAGGCCGACGCTCCACGACGCGACGACGACGTTGGTGATGCCGAGGGCGGCTATCGATTTCTCGAGCAGGGCGACGCGCTGCGCGATGGGCAGCAGGGCCGCCTTGTCGGGGTTGTGCACGACGAGCACGTGGAGCTGGTCGAACAGCCCCGCGGCTCTCTCGATGACGTCGAGATGACCCAGGGTGACAGGGTCGAACGAGCCGGGAACAACGGCGATCCTCTGCATCGCTCCAGCTTACCGGCCGGTCGTTACCTTTCCGTGACGATCAGACAATCGTCAGGGACGGTGAGGAAGCCTCTCAGGGCCGCTCGGTTTCGCCGGCGTTCCGGCCGAGGGAAGCTCAGTTTTTGGAGAGGGCCGCGCGCTCGGCGTCGTCGAGGCGGCGCTCGAGGGCCGATCGCAGGGCGGGATGCTGCGCGAGGTCGGGATCGCCCGCGAGGAGTTCGCCCGCGTGCTCTCGGGCGCGCATGATGAGGTCGCCGTCGGAGACGACGCGCAGCAGCTTGAGCGAGGAGCGCCCGCCCGATTGCCGATTGCCGAGCACGTCGCCCTCGCGCCGCAGCTCGAGGTCGATGGTGGCGAGCTCGAAACCGTCGATGGTGGATGCCACGGCCTCCACTCGCTCGCGTGCGGTCGTCTCGACCGGGGCACCTGTGACGAGCAGGCACAGGCCCGCGTGCTGCCCGCGCCCGACGCGCCCGCGCAGCTGATGCAGCTGCGACACCCCGAAGCGGTCGGAATCGAGCACGACCATGGTGGAGGCGTTGGGCACGTCGACGCCGACCTCGATGACGGTCGTCGCGACCAGGATGTCGATGTCACCGGCCGCGAAGGACTGCATGATGGCGTCCTTCTCCTCGGACGACATGCGGCCGTGGAGCGCCTGGATGCGAAGCCCGGCGAGAGCGTCGAGCCGCTGCAGCTCGGCGAGTGTGTCGACGACGGTGTGCGGGAGCGCGGGCGCGGGCTCGGCCGGGTCGGATTCCGAGGCCGAGGCAGAGGCAGCGGCGTCATCGGCCGTCGCGGGCAGATTCTCTCCCTCTTCGGCGACGGCGCGGTCGATGGCCGAGCACACGACGAAGGCCTGGCGCCCCTTGGCGACCTCTTCGGAGACGCGCTGCCACACCCGCCCCATCCATCCCGGCCGGTCTGCCGTGGGCACGACGAAGGATTCGATGCCCGCGCGGCCCGCCGGCAACTCGTGGATAGTGCTGACGTCGAGGTCGCCGAAAACCGTCATGGCGACGGTGCGCGGGATGGGCGTGGCCGTGAGGACGAGCACATGCGGGGGCACGTGGCCCTTCTGCCGCAGGGTTTCGCGCTGCTCGACGCCGAAACGGTGCTGCTCGTCGACCACGACGAGGCCCAGGTCGTAGAAGCTCACGGTGTCGGACAGCAGCGCGTGCGTGCCGACGACGATCTTGGCCTGGCCGCTGACGACCCGCAGGAGGGCGCGTTTGCGTTCGGCCGTGGAGAGCTGGCCCGTGAGCAGGGTGGGCACGAGCTCGGTGGCGAGGTCGGGGCCGAGGGAGCGCACGATCGAGCGCAGGTGTTGCGCCGCCAGGACCTCGGTGGGCGCGAGCAGCGCCGACTGGCCACCCGAGTCGGCCACGGCCAGCATGGCGCGCAGGGCGACGAGCGTCTTGCCCGAGCCCACCTCACCCTGCACGAGACGGTTCATGGGCGCGGGGCTGCCCAGGTCGAAGAAGATCTCGGAGCCCACGGACTGCTGGTCGCCCGTGAGCGAGAAGGGCAGCGCGTCGTCGAAGCGGTCGAGCAGCCCGCCGTCCTTCGGCACACGCACGGTGGCGATGCGTGCGCGATCGCTCTGGCGTTGCTGCAGAAGCGCCGCCTGCAGGATGAACGCCTCGTGATAGCGCAGCGTGTCGCGCGCGCGCATGAAGTCGGCGTCTTTCTGCGGGCGGTGCATGAGTTCGTAGGCCTCGCCGAGACCGAGCAGCTGCTCTTCGGCCCGCACCTCGGCGGGCACCGGGTCGTCGAGGGAGGGCAGCTGGTCGAGCACCAGCTCGACGGACTTCTGCACCTGCCAGCTGGCGATCGTCGACGTGGCGGGATAGATGGGGATGGGCATCTGCGCCCACTTCTTGGCCGCCTGCGAATCGGCCGGCCGCGTTGCCTCGTCGAAGAGCTCGTAATCGGGATGCGCGAGCTGCAACGCCCCGCGATAGGCCCCGACCTTGCCCGCGAAGATGCCCCGCACACCGGGCGACAGGTCCTTGGCCCGCCACGCCTGATTGAAGAACGTGAGGGTGAGGATGCCTTCGCCGTCGGTGATCTTGACCTCGAGGATGGACCCGCGGCGGGCCCGCATGGGTCGCTCGCGCACCTCGATGACCTCGGCCACGATCGTCACCGCATCGCCGATGGGCAGCTGGTCGAGCGCCGTCAACTCGCCGCGACGGGCATAGCGCCTCGGGTAGTGCGCCAGGAGGTCGCCGACCGTGCGCAGGCCGAAGGCCTTCTCGAAGGCTGTGGCCGTGCGCCCGCCGAGAATGCCCGACAGTGCGGCATCAAGCGGGGACTCGGTCATGCGTCGAGTCTATTCGGGGCCACCGACATCGGCCGGTCGTCCCGCTATCGTGGAGCGGTGACCCGAATCGTCGCCGGCGCGGCCGGATCCCTCACCCTGCAGGTGCCGAAGCGCGGCACCCGGCCCACCAGCGACCGCGTGCGCGAAGCGATCTTCTCGGCGCTCGATGCGCGCGACCTCGTGCGGGGCGCTCGCGTGCTCGACCTGTACGCGGGGTCGGGGGCGTTGGGGCTCGAGGCTGCGAGCCGCGGGGCCATCCACATCGACCTGGTCGAGCGCGGGGCCGAGGCAGCGCAGGTGTGCCGCCGCAACGCGTCGGTCGTGCGCAAGGCGCTGGCGGGCGACATCCCGATCGATGTTCATGCCAAGTCGGTGCAGGGGTACCTGGACGGCTCGCCCGCCGGCGAGTGGGACATCGTGTTCATCGACCCGCCCTACGACGTGGGCGAAGACGAGGTGGCGGCGGTGCTCGCGTCGTTGGCGCCGCTTCTCGCGCCGGGGGCGAGTGTGGTGGTCGAGCGCAGTGCCCGGACGCCGCAACCCACGCTGCCCGCGGCCCTCGAGGTCGAGCGCCGCAAAGATTACGGCGAGACCACGCTGTGGTGGGTCACGCTGACGGACTAGCCCTGCGCGCCGCTCCACGAGCTGTACGGGTCCCAGCCGCGCGGGTCGAGGTCGGTGCCGTCGAGGCTCACGCCGCGGCCCGGCACGACCTGGCCGATGACCGTAAAACCCGCGGGGACGGCATCCTGCGTCGGGAACGCGGCGAGAAGTGAGTGATCCTCTCCCCCGCGCAGTGCGAACGGGCCGTGCGGTTCGAGGGCCGTGCTCGAGAGGTCGAGGCGCACATCGGATGCGGCGGCCAGGCGTGATGCGTCGAGGAGCAGCCCGTCCGAGACATCCATCATGGCTGTGGCGCCGGCCGCGGAGGCGATGACGCCATGGCCGATCGGGGGTCGGGGCGCGGTCTGTGCCCGGATGAGATCGGGGTATTCGGCGCGCAAGAGGGCCGTGGCCTCGGCATCCGGATGCCCGTCGGCGTCGACACCGCGGCGGAACAACAGGTCGAGACCCTCGGCAGCACGGCCCATCGACCCCGCGATCGCGAGGACATCTCCGGCGCGAGCGCCCGAGCGCAGGACGGGTTCGCGGCCCTCGAGGTCGCCGAACGCGGTGACCGCGATGGTCAGGGTCGCCGACACCGAGAGGTCTCCGCCGACCACGCCGCAGCCCGGTGCCATCGCCGCACACCCCTCGCGGATGCCGTCGGCCAGCTGTTCGAGGAATTCGACGGGCAGGTCGGCCGTCGCCGCCAGTGCCACGACCAGGGCCGTCGGCCGAGCACCCATCGCCGCGACGTCGGAAAGATTGGATGCCGCGGCCTTCCAGCCGAGCTCGAACGGCGTCGACCAGGCCATCCGAAAATCGGGCCCGTGCACCATGAGGTCGGTCGTCACGACGAAACGTCCATCGGGGGCGCGCACGACGGCGGCATCGTCGCCCGGGCCGACGAGCGCCGCATCGGCCGCTCGAAAACGGGGCAGGATGCGGGCCAATAGCTCCGACTCTGCTGTGTGTCCGACCCGCTGGGGGTCGACGCCTGAGGACGACATATCGACAACGGTAGCCTGGAAGCGATGTCTTCCCGAAAACGCCTCCTCCCCCTCGTCAGCGCCCTCGGCGCCGTCGCGCTCGCGCTCGTCGTCACCGGCTGCGCGCCGACCGTCACGGCCACCTCGGCCCCCGATGCCAACGACCCGGCGTGTGCCGACGTGACCGTGCGGCTGCCCGACACCGTGGCCGGCAAACCGCAGCGCGACACCGACGCGCAGGCGACGGGCGCGTGGGGAACACCGGCGGCCGTTCTGCTGCACTGCGGCGTCGCGGTGCCCGGGCCGACCACCGACACATGCGTGTCGCTCAACGGCATCGACTGGATCGCCGACGACAGCGACAAACCCAACTACCGCTACACCACCTACGGCCGCACACCCGCCGTCGAGGTGTTCGTCAACTCGGATGCCGACACGGGCGGCGTCAGCGGCACCACGGCCCTCATCGACCTGGGGCCGGCCGTGTCGACCATCCCCGCGACGAAGGCGTGCACGGGCCCCGAAGACGTTCTGGGCGGCGTCGGCTCGGACAACGGCGACCCGACCGCAACGCCCGTGAACCCGGCCGAGCCGTCGACCGAGCCGTCGGCCGACCCGACGACGCAGCCGTCAAACCCGACGCCCGCTCCGTAAAGCCCGGCCGCAGAGCCCGGCCGTAACGCCCGGCACTGTGCCGCCTCCCGTGCCGCTGGCGCGCGCTGCGACCGCACGCGGCGCGATCAGCCGCGTCGGGCGACCGCGACCTCGATGAGCTCAGTGATGAGCTCGGGGTAGCTGAGCCCCGACGCCATCCAGCACGTGGGGAACATCGAGATGGGCGTGAACCCGGGCATGGTGTTGATCTCGTTGACCACGAGGTCGTCGCCCGAGAGGAAGAAGTCGACGCGCGCCAGGCCTTCGGCACCGATGGCGTCGAAGGCGCGCACGGCCACATCCTGCAGGCCCGCGAGCTCGGCCTCGGTCAGGGCGGCCGGGCACACGAGCTCGATGCCGGGGGCGTCGAGGTACTTCGCGTCGAAGTCGTAGAAATCGCGACCCGTGATGATGACTTCGCCGGCCACGGAGGCGCGCGCGGGTTCGCCCGGGCGGCCGCCGAGCACGGCGATCTCGACCTCGCGGCCCGGCATGCCCGATTCGATGAGCACCTTGTCGTCCTCGTCGAAGGCGATACCCATGGCACGGTGCAATTCGGCGACGTCGCTGACCTTGCTGACCCCGACGCTCGATCCGGCGCGAGCCGGCTTCACGAACACGGGCGCGCCGAGCTGATCGAGCGCCTGCTCGGCCACCGACGGTTCGGTGGCATAGTCGAGGGCCGTGATCGTGCGCCACGGGGCGACCTGGATGCCGGCCTGCTGCAGCACCGTCTTGGTGAAGTGTTTGTCCATCCCGAGGCTCGAGGCGAGCACACCCGATCCGACATACGGGATGTCGGTGAGCTCGAGCATGCCCTGGATGGTGCCGTCCTCGCCGTAGGGACCGTGCAGGATCGGGAACACCAGGTCGATATCGCCCAGCACGTCGACCGTGCCGTCCTCGCGCACGACGCGCAGCGTGCGGGAACGCGTGCTGTCGGGCCACTGCACGCGCGTGCCGTTGTCGAGCACCTCGGGCAGCTTGGCGGCGTTGAGCGCGAACCTGGACGGGTCGTCGACCTCGAGCACGAAAGCGCCGTCCCGCGTGATGCCCACCGGGATTACGTCGTAGCGCGTGCGGTCAATTGCCGCCAGAACCCCGCCCGCCGTGGCGCAGCTGATGGAGTGCTCGCTGGAACGGCCGCCAAAGAGAACTGCCACCGTCGGCTTGGGGTTCATCGTTCGTCCTTTCGCCCTGAGGTTCATCAGAGTCGGTGGTGAGGTGGGGGGCGATGTCTTTCGGGTTGAGAGTACCGTTCAGCACCTGCTCGACCTGTTCGACGATCGGCATGTCGACGCCGATGGTCCGCGCGAGTTCGAGAATCGGCGCCACGGAGGCGAGCCCCTCGGCCGTCTGCTGCATCTGCTTGACGACGGCGTTGAAGCTGTAGCCCTGGCCGAGCAGGCGGCCCGCCGTGTTGTTGCGCGACAGCGGCGACTGGCACGTGGCGATGAGGTCGCCGAGACCCGCGAGACCCGACAACGTCTCGGCTTTGGCGCCGTGGGCGACCGCGAAGTCGGTCATCTCGACGAGGCCGCGCGTGATGATCGACGCCTTGGTGTTCTCGCCGTA
Source organism: Okibacterium fritillariae (assembly GCF_900167575.1). GTDB lineage: Bacteria > Actinomycetota > Actinomycetes > Actinomycetales > Microbacteriaceae > Okibacterium > Okibacterium fritillariae. The sequence continues at coordinate 1,348,203 of NZ_FUZP01000001.1, read as the reverse complement.
GCCGACGCCGTCGACGATGCCGATGGCGACGGCGATGAGGTTCTTGAGCACGCCGCCGAACTCGGTGCCGATGACATCCGTGTTGACGAAGGTGCGGAAGTAGCGGTTGCGCGCGAGCAGGGCCACGGCCTGGGCGGTCTCGAGGTTCGACGACGAGATGACGGCCGCGGTGGGCTGCTCTTTCGCGATCTCGAGCGCGAGGTTGGGCCCGGAGGCCACGGCGATGCGCGAGGGGTCGATGCCGAGCCCCTCTTCGAGCACCTGGCTCATGCGCAGACCTGTGCCCTTTTCGACACCCTTCATGAGCGAGATCACGATGGTGTCGGGGCCGATGAGCGGCTTGAGCGCGACGAGGTTGTCGCGCAGCGTCTGGCTCGGCACCGACACGTAGATCTGCGACGCTCCGCGCACGGCGGCGGCGAGATCGCTCTCGGCGGTCAGGTTCTCGGGCAGCGTGACACCGGGCAGGTAGTCGCTGTTGCGGTGGCGCAGACGGATGTCGTCGGCCGGCTCGGGGCGACGCGCCCACATGGTGACGCTGGTGCCGCCGTCGGCGAGGATCTTGCCGAACGTCGTGCCCCAGCTGCCGGCGCCGATGACGGCGACGCGTGTCGCGCCGGCGGGTTTACGACTCAAAGCGGCCCGTCTCCTTCTGGTTGTGCTTGGACGGGTCCCAGCGCTCGGCGGGTGCCTTCTCGCCGCGCAATTGCTCGAGCAGGCCCGTGATGTCGTCCATCACGGCCGCGGTCGCCTCGTTCAGCGTGGCCGAGTCGAGCGGCCGTCCGGCGAAGGCCGACAGGTCGACGGGCTCGCCGAGCAGCAGGTCGATGCGCTTCGGGGGGAAGAAGTTGATCTTCTTCGAGTAGCGCGCCATGACCTTCTGCGTGCCCCAGTGCGCGATCGGGTAGACCGGGATGTCGTGGGTCAGCGCAATGCGCACCGCGCCCGTCTTGCCGCGCATGGGCCACATGTCGGGGTCACGCGTGAGCGATCCCTCGGGGTAGACGATGACGCCCTGGCCGGCCTTGACGAGCTGAGCCGCGGCGGACACGGGGTCGTTGCCGCGCGTCGAGCCTTCGCGCTCGACCGGGATCTGCCCCGCCTTCTTCAGCGTCCAGCCGAGGAGCTTGTTCTTGAACAGCCCGGCCTTGGCCATGAAACGGGGCGCTCGCCCGATCTTCCACACGGCGAGGGCGACCACGATGGGGTCGATCTCGCTGTAGTGGTTGGGCGCGAGAATGAAGGGCCCCGTGCGCGGAAGCATCTCGGGGTTGCGGATCTTGAGCCGCATCATGGACCACGAGACGGGCACCACGATCGCCGCGAGGGGCCACAGGAAGGAGGGTTTCGCCTTCTCGGGGCCCGCTCGCAGTCGGCCGGGTCGAGGGGTCAGCTCGGACTTCTGGTCAGGCATGGGTTCAGCCTTCGAGAACGAAGTCGGCTCCCAGCTGTTCCAGCTTGGTGATGAACTTCTCGTAGCCGCGGCTGATGATGCCGACGTTCGAGACGGTGGAGGAGCCTTCGGCGCTCAGCGCCGCGATCAGGTGCGAGAACCCGCCGCGCAGGTCGGGCACCACGATGTCGGCACCGTGCAGCTTCGACGGGCCGGAAATGACGGCCGAGTGGTTGAAGTTGCGCTGACCGAAGCGGCACGCCTGGCCACCCAGGCACTCCTTGTGAATCTGGATGGTGGCACCCATGTCGACCAGGGCGTCGACGAAGCCGAAGCGCTGTTCATACACGGTCTCGTGCACGATCGAGACGCCCTCGGCCTTGGTCAGGGCGACCACGAGGGGCTGCTGCCAGTCGGTCATGAAGCCGGGGTGCACATCGGTCTCGATCACCACGGGGCGCAGGGGCGTGCCGGGGTGGTAGAAGCGGATGCCGTCGTCGTGGATCTCGAACTTGCCGCCGACCTTGCGGAACACGTTGAGGAACGTGAGCATCTCGGCCTGGCGTGCGCCGCCCACGAAGATGTCTCCGTCGGTGGCGAGAGCGGCGGCAGCCCAGCTGGCCGTCTCGTTGCGGTCGAACAGGGCGCGGTGCGTGTAGCCCTCGAGGCGGTCGACGCCCTCGATGCGGATGACGCGGTCGGTATCGACCGAGATGATCGCGCCCATCTTCTGCAAGATGTTGATGAGGTCCATGATCTCGGGCTCGATGGCGGCGCCACGCAGCTCGGTGATGCCCGCCGCGCGCACGGCCGTGAGCAGGACCTGCTCGGTGGCGCCGACGCTCGGGTAGGGCAGCTCGACCTTGGTGCCCGACAGGCCGTTGGGGGCCGTCATGCGGATGCCGCTCGGCAGCTTCTCGACCACGGCACCGAACTGGCGCAGCACCTCGAGGTGGTAGTCGATGGGGCGGTCGCCGATGCGGCAGCCACCGAGGTCGGGGATGAAGGCCTCGCCCAGACGGTGCAGCAGCGGGCCGCAGAAGAGGATCGGGATGCGGCTGGAGCCCGCGTGCGCGTCGATATCGGCCATGTGCGCCGACTCGACGGCCGACGGGTCGAGCAGCAGCGTGCCCTCTTCGTCGCCCGGGGTGACCTTGACGCCGTGCACCTCGAGCAGGCCGCGCACGACCCGCACGTCGCTGATGTCGGGAACGTCGCGCAGCACGCTGGGCGTCTCACCGAGAAGGGCGGCGACCATGGCCTTGGTCACCAGGTTCTTGGCACCCTTCACCTCGATCCGTCCGCGAAGAGGCCGTCCACCACGAATGGTGATGCGGTCACCCTTGAGGCCGACGCTCGCGCCGGCTCGGGAAGAATCTTGAAGAAGAGTAGTCATTTTCACCTGTATTACTTCGTTATCTGGCGGGAAGAGTCTTCGGGCGCCAGGGTGCTCGGGTTTCTTCGAATGCGGTGATCTGTGCTTCGTTGCGCAACGTCAGTCCGATGTCGTCGAGACCTTCGAGCAGCCGCCACCTAGTGTAATCATCGATGTCGAAAGAGACTGTGAGGTCGCCCGCCGACACGGTCTGTGCAACCAGATCGACGGTAAAGCTTATTCCCGGCTGTGCGTCGATGACGGCCCACAGCTTCTCGATGTCATCCTCGGCCACCTGGGCCGCGAGAAGGCCCTGCTTGCCCGAGTTGCCGCGGAAGATGTCGGCGAATCGCGGGCTCAAGACGACCTTGAAACCGAAGTCGCGCAACGCCCAGACGGCGTGTTCGCGCGACGAGCCGGTGCCGAAATCGGGGCCGGCCACGAGAATGCTCGCGCCCTGGAACGGGGCCTGGTTCAGGATGAACTCGGGGTCTTGTCGCCATCCCGCGAACAATGCGTCTTCGAAGCCCGTCTTGGTGACGCGCTTGAGGTAGACGGCGGGGATGATCTGGTCGGTGTCGACGTTGGACCGCTTCAGCGGGGCTGCGATGCCCTCGACGGTGATGAATTTCTCCATGATCAGTTCTCCAGGTCGCTCGGGCTCGACAGGGTTCCGCGGATGGCGGTGGCCGCGGCCACGAGCGGCGACACCAGGTGTGTGCGCCCGCCCTTCCCCTGACGGCCCTCGAAGTTGCGGTTGCTCGTGGAGGCGCAGCGCTCCCCCGGGGCCAGCTGGTCGGGGTTCATGCCGAGGCACATCGAGCAGCCGGCGAAGCGCCAGTCGGCACCGAAGTCTTTGAAGATCTGGTCGAGACCCTCGGCCTCGGCTTCGAGGCGCACGCGCGCCGAGCCCGGCACGACCATCATGCGCACGTTGTCGGCCTTCTTCTTGCCCTTGATGATCTGGGCGGCGGCGCGCAGGTCGTCGATGCGGCTGTTGGTGCAGGAGCCCAGGAACACCGTGTCGACGGGGATCTGCTTCATGGGCGTGCCCGCGGCGAGATCCATGTATTCGAGGGCACGCTCGGCGGCGGCGCGCTCGTTGGGGTCGGAGATGAGCGACGGGTCGGGCACGTTCTGCGAGAGCGAGACGCCCTGGCCGGGGTTGGTGCCCCACGTGACGAAGGGCTCGAGGTCGTCGGCGTCGAGGAACACTTCGGCGTCGAAGACGGCGCCCTCGTCGGTCGGCAGGGTGCGCCAGTATTCGACCGCCGCATCCCAGTCGGCACCTTCGGGCGCGTGCGGGCGGCCCTTCAGGTAGGCGAACGTGGTCTCGTCGGGCGCGACCATGCCCGCGCGCGCGCCGGCCTCGATCGACATGTTGCAGATCGTCATGCGGCCCTCCATCGAGAGCGCGCGGATGGCGGAGCCGCGGTATTCGAGCACGTAACCCTGGCCACCGCCCGTGCCGATCTTGGCGATGACGGCCAGGATGATGTCCTTGGCCGTGACACCCTCGCGGAGCGTTCCCTCGACGTTGATGGCCATCGTCTTGAATTCTTTGAGCGGCAGCGTCTGCGTGGCCATGACGTGCTCGACCTCGCTCGTGCCGATGCCGAACGCCATGGCACCGAAGGCTCCGTGCGTGGACGTGTGCGAGTCGCCGCAGACGACCGTGATGCCCGGCATGGTCAGGCCGAGCTGCGGGCCGACGACGTGCACGATGCCCTGCTCGATGTCGCCCAGCGAGTGCAGGCGGATGCCGAATTCTTCGGCGTTGTTGCGCAGCGTCTGAATCTGCGTGCGGCTCGTCAGGTCGGCGATGGGCTTGTCGATCGCCACCGTCGGCGTGTTGTGGTCTTCCGTGGCGATCGTGAGATCGGGGCGGCGCACGGGGCGACCGGCCAGGCGCAGGCCGTCGAAGGCCTGCGGGCTCGTGACCTCGTGCACCAGGTGCAGGTCGATGTAGATCAGGTCGGGCGTGCCGTTCTCGCCCTTCACGACGAGGTGGTCGGCCCAGACCTTCTCGGCGAGCGTGCGCGGGCCGGCATTGTCGGTGGCGACCGCTGAGGCCGAGGCCTGTGTGTCGGCGACGACAGCCTGATCGGGCTGACTCGTCTGATCGGGCTGACTCGTCTGATCGGGCTGACTCGTCTGATCGGGCTGACTAGTCTGATCGGGCTGACTCTGACGATCGGGCTGCCCGGCGAGGTTCGCGGCGCCCGTCGTGGAATCGGCGCTCGCAACCGGCGTGCCGGATGCTGACGTGTTCGATGTCTGCTGCATTGACGTTTTCCTTCGAGAAAGGGGGTGGTCAGGCACCGCCAAACTCCGCGTCGAGGGATGCCTGGAACTAGGCCTCGTCGCGGCAGCTAAGAAGGAGCAGACCGAACAACATCCCGTCAGACTACCATCCTGACGCTCGCCTAGACGTCGTCGGAGGGGGCGTGTACGGGCGGGGCCGTGACGCCGCGCTTGCGGTCGCGCCGGTCCTTGATGAGGCTCGCGATGGTGGCGATGGCCATGGCGCCGATGATGACGGCGAGCGACGTCCAGGTGTCGATCTCGGGCGCCCACTCGATGTGCTTTCCGCCGTTGATGAAGGGTAGCTCGTTCTCGTGCATGGCGTGGAAGAAGAGCTTGACGCCGATGAACGCGAGGATGAAGGCGATGCCGTACTTGAGGTAGTCGAGGCGGTCGAGCAAGCCGCCTAGAAGGAAGTACAGCTGGCGCAGGCCCATGAGCGCGAACACGTTGGCCGTGAACACGATGAACGGGCTCTGCGTGATGCCGAAGATGGCGGGGATCGAGTCGATGGCGAAGATGAGGTCGGTCGTGCCGATGGCGATGAAGACCACGATCATGGGCGTGAAGAAACGCTTGCCGTTGATGGTGGTGCGGATCTTCGACCCGTCGAACTCGTCGGTGACCTTGAGCTTGCGCTTCAAGAAGGTCGTCAGGCGGGTCTCGCCGTCCTCGGCGTCGTCGTTGTGACCGAAGGCCTGGCGGAACGCCGTGACCAGCAGGAACGCGCCGAAGATGTAGAAGATGAAGCTGAACGATTCGATCAGCTGGGCGCCCAGCAGGATGAAGATTCCTCGCAACACCAGCGCGATGATGATGCCCACCATGAGCACCTCCTGCTGGTATTTGCGCGGCACGCTGAACCGCGCCATGAGGATGACGAAGACGAAGAGGTTGTCGATCGACAGGCTGTATTCGGTCAACCATCCGGCCAGGAACTGCCCCGCGAACTCACCGCCCGCGAACTGCAGCATGAGAAAAGCGAACACGAGCGCCAGCCCGACGTAGAACACGACCCAGAGGGTCGCCTCCTTCATCGACGGGATGTGCGGGCGCTTCACCACATAGAGCAGGTCGAAGGCCAGCACCAGCAGCAGAACGACGTACGAGCCGATCTCGAACGGAAGGGGCAGAACGGGATGCATCGGCACGACGCCTTTCAGAGGGGGTGCGCACGGGCGCACGACGATGATCGAAAGTCTCTCCCGCGCCGATGGTGCAGGCGCCCCGTGCCCGGAACCGCGAAGATGCGGTTCGTGATGACGATCACGGTGTGAGTGGGATACTCCCCTTCGCAAGGGTCAAGCATAGACCCGGGGACGACGACGGGGTGGATGCTCGAGCATCCACCCCGTCTGTGTGCAACCGGCCGCCCGGGGCGACTAGCGGTTGCGGGTGCGTTTGGCCGCCTGCGCGTCGGGATCGGGTACGGGCAGGGACGCCAGCAGCGTGCGCGTGTAGTCGTTGCGCGGCGCCGTGAGGATCTGCTCGCTCGTGCCCTCTTCGACGAGTTCGCCGTGATAGAGCACCCCGATGCGGTCGGCCAGAAGGTCGACCACGGCAAGGTCGTGCGAGATGAACAGGGCCGCGAAACCGAACTCACGCTGGATCTCGGCGAAGAGTTCGAGCACGCGCGCCTGCACCGACACGTCGAGCGCCGAGGTGGGCTCGTCGGCGATGAGCAGCTTCGGGTCGAGCGCGAGCGCACGGGCGAGGCTGGCGCGCTGACGCTGTCCACCCGAGAGCTCGTGCGGGTAGCGGGCACCGAACGCCTTCGGCAGCTGCACGGCCTCGAGCAGTTCGCCGACCTTCTTCCGCGTCTCGCGTTCGCCCAGCGAGCGCCGGTGGATGCGCAGCGGTTCGGCCACGCAATCGGCGATCGTGAGCAGCGGGTTGAAGCTCGACGCCGGGTCTTGGAACACGAAGCCGATGTCTTGGCGCGTCTTCTTGAAGTGACGCTCCTTCACACCGTTCATCTCCGTGCCGAGCACCGTCAGCGAACCGCCCGTGACCTGCGTGAGCCCCGCGATGGCGCGGCCGATCGTGGTCTTTCCGCTGCCCGACTCCCCCACGAGGCCGAGCACTTCGCCCGCGCGGATCTGGAACGAGACGCCGTCGACGGCCGTGAACGAGCCGCGGCCGAGCCGACCGGGGTATTCGATACGCAGACCGGATGCCTCGACGAGCGTTTCGGCCGTCTCGAGCGATTCCTTCTTGGCGCGCTCCTCGGCCGAACCGTGCACGCGCTGGCCGATGCGGGGCACCGACTCGAGCAGCTTGCGCGTGTAGTCGGCCTTCGGCGCGGCGAACAGCTCGCGCACGGGCGCCTCTTCGACCAGCTCGCCCTGATACATCACGGCGACACGGTCGGCCAGGTCGGCCACGACACCCATGTTGTGGGTGATGAGCACGATGGCCGCGCCGAACTCGTCGCGGCAGCGCCGCAAGAGGTCGAGGATCTCGGCCTGCACGGTGACATCGAGCGCCGTGGTGGGCTCGTCGGCGACGATGAGGCCGGGGTTCAGGACGAGCGCCATGGCGATGACGACGCGCTGCTTCTGCCCGCCCGAGAACTGGTGCGGGTAGTAGTCGACGCGCGTCGACGGGTCGGGGATGCCGACCTTGCCGAGGATCTCGATGGCCTGCTGCCGGGCCTCTTTCTTCGAGACCTTGTTGTGGGCGCGGATGCCCTCGGCGATCTGCCATCCGACCGTGTAGACGGGGTTGAGCGACGTGGACGGCTCCTGGAAGACCATCGAGACGTCGCGGCCGCGCACCTCGCGCAGACCCTTGCGGTCGAGCGAGAGGATGTCGTGCGAATCGCTGCCGTCGCGGCGAGCGAGGATGACCGCTCCCCCGGCCGTCGCCGTCTCGGGCAGCAGACCGAGGATGGTCTTCGCCGTGACGGTCTTGCCGCTGCCGGACTCGCCCACGATGGCGAGGACCTCGCCGGGGGCGACGCTCAGGCTGACGCGGTCGACGGCTTTGACCGCTCCCGCGTCGGTCGAGAACGAGACGTCGAGCTGCTCGATCGTGAGCACGGCGGCCGGACGGGTGGTCGAGGCATCCGCCCCGGGTGTTGTGACTGCGCTCATGGCCTGGTCTCGATTCCGTCGTCGCCGAATGTTTCTCCCGATTCGAGGCCGCCGAGACCCGCGGGTCCGGCGGTCTGTGCGCCACCCGGGACGACCGAGGTGGCGGCTACGGTTCCGGATGCCGCGGCGACACGTCGTCGCCCACGCAGACGCGGGTCGGCCAGGTCGTTCAGGCTCTCGCCCACGAGCGTGACGCCGAGGACCGCGAGGACGATGGCGATGCCCGGGGGAAGCGCCGTCCACCACACACCCGACGACACGTCGACGATGGCCTTGTTGAGGTCGAAGCCCCACTCGGCGGCCGACGTCGGCTCGATGCCGAAGCCCAGGAAGCCGAGGCCCGCGAGCGTCAGGATCGCTTCAGAGGCGTTGAGCGTGAAGATGAGCGGCAACGTGCGCGTGGCGTTGCGCAGCACGTGGCGGAAGATGATGCGCGCGTTGCTCGCACCCACCACCTTTGCGCTCTCGACATACGCCTCGGATTTGATGCGCACGGTCTCGGCGCGGATCACCCGGAAGTACTGCGGGATGAATACGACCGTGATCGAGATGGCGGCCGCGAAGACGCCGCCCCAGAGGCTCGACTGTCCGCCCGAGATGGCGATCGACATGACGATGGCGAGCAGAAGCGTGGGGAACGCGTAGATGGCGTCGCACACGACGACGAGCACGCGGTCGAGCCATCCGCCGAAGTATCCCGACACGAGGCCGAGGAACACGCCGACGAAGATCGACAGGATGACGGCGACGATGACGACCGACAGAGCCGTCTGCGCGCCCCAGATGGTGCGGGACAGCACGTCGTAGCCGCCGACCGTGGTGCCGAACAGGTGGTCGGCACTCGGGGCCTGCTGCGAACCGAAGGCTCCGTCGTCGCCGCGCAACTGCGAATAGCCGTAGGGCGCGATGACGGGAGCGAGGAGGGCCGTGAGAATGAACAGCCCGGTGACGACGAGGCCGGCCACGAGCATGAAGCGCTGGATGCCCATGCTCTGACGCACCTGGTGCACGATCGGCAACCGAGACAGCAGGCTGCGCTTTCGGTCGGGCGCGTCGGGAACGGTTTTCGGGGTCGTGACGGTCATGTCAGTACCTCACCCTCGGGTCGATGAGCGCCGCGATGACGTCGACGATGAAGTTGGTCAGCGCCACGATCACGGCGAGCAGGGCGACGATTCCCTGCACGGCCACGAAGTCGCGCGCCTGCAGGTATTCGGCCAGCTGGAAGCCGAGACCCTTCCACTCGAACGTGGTCTCGGTGAGGACCGCTCCGCCGAGGAGGAGGGCGATCTGCAGGCCGATGACCGTGATGATGGGGATGAGCGCCGGGCGGTAGGCGTGTTTGCGCACGAGCCGGAGCTCACCGACGCCCCGTGAGCGCGCGGCATCCACGTAGTCGGTCGAGAGGGTGCCGATCATGTTGGTGCGCACGAGCCGCAGGAAGATGCCCGCCGTGAGCAGACCCAGCGTGATGCCGGGCAGGATGGCGTGCGCCAGGACGTCGCCGATGACGTCGGGGTTGCCGGAGCGCAGGGCATCGATCAGGTAGATGCCCGTCTTGCCGTCGAGCAGCTGCAACTCGAGTTCGGACGACGTGGTCGCCCTGCCCGACACCGGCAACCACTTGAGCTGCACCGAGAAGATGAGCTTCATGAGCAGACCCGCGAAGAACACGGGCGTGGCATAGAACAGGATGGCGAGGATGCGCAGCACGGCGTCGGGGAAACGGTCGCGGAAATAGGCCGCCACCATGCCGAGCGGGATGCCCACGATGAACGCCACGATGAGCGCGTAGAACGCGAGCTCGAGGGTGGCGGCGCCGTAGGTGAGCACGACCTCGATGACCGGGCGGTTGTCGCTGATCGTTTCGCCGAAGTTGCCGGTGAAGATCTGGCCGAGGTACTCGAAGTACTGCACGATGACGGGGCGGTCGTAACCGGCCGCGACGATGCGCTCCTGCAGCTGGGCGCCCGAGAGACGGCCACCGAGGGCCGCCGTGATCGGGTCGCCCGTCGTGCGCATGAGCAGGAACACGAGCGTGACGAGGATGAAGACGGTGGGAATGATGAGCAGGAAGCGGACCAGGATGTAGCGGCCGAGGCCGCCCGATCGACGCTTCTTCGCCCGGGACGAAGGCTGTGGTGCGGGCGCTGCCGGTGTGGCTGCGGCATCCGCGAGTGTGGAGCTCAGGAGGAGGACCCTTCTTCTGTGCGGCGTGGGCCGCACTCAACGGTGTGAGCGGGTGGAGCGGCGGAACGGTGAAACGGTGAGGCGGTGAAACGTGCCCGGGCCGACCGGAGCCGGGGCCGACCGCGTGAACGATCGACCCCGGCTGACCGGCTGGCCCGTCGGCCGCTCCCCTGAAGGGAGGCGGCCATCAAGGGGTGTTAGCCCTTGCTGAGCGGGGCGTAACGGAACTTGAACGACGCGTCGAGCGTGACGCCGTCGACGTCGGTGCCCGACACGGCGACCTGGGCGCCCTGCAACAGCGGCAGGGTGGACAGGTCGGCGGCCACGGCGGCCTGGATGTCCTCGATGAGCTTCGTGCGCTCGGCAGCATCAGGCGTGGAGGCCTGCTTGAGGATCATGTCGTTGACCTCGGTGTTGCTGTAGTGGTTGGCGAGGAAGTTCTCGGTGAGGAAGAACGGCGTCAGGTAGTTGTCGGCGTCGGAGTAGTCCGGGAACCAACCCAGCTGGTAGAGCGGGTAGACGTCGGCCGTGCGGTCCTTCGAGTACTGCACCCACTCGGTGGTCTGCAGGTTGACCTTGAACAGGCCGGACTCTTCGAGCTGCGACTTGATGAGCGCGTACTCGTCGCCCGAGGACGGACCGTAGTGGTCGTTCGAGTACTGCAGGTTGAGCTCGACGGGCTCGGTGATGCCGGCGTCGGCCAGGACCTTCTTGGCCTTGTCGAGGTCGGGCTTGCCCGCACCGTCGCCGTACAGGTCCTTCAGAACCGTGGTGGCACCCGTGAGGCCGTCCGGAACGAAGGAGTAGAGCGGCGTGTAGGTGCCCTTGTAGACCTCGTCGGCGAGTTCGTCGCGGTCGACCAGGTCGGCGACGGCCTGGCGCACGGCGAGAGCCTTGGCCGGGTCGGCGTCGTCGGTGGTGCCACCGAACGGCTGCGTGTCGAAGTTGAAGACGATGTAGCGGGTCTCGCCGCCGGGGCCGGTGTGCACCTTGACGTTCTTGTTCTTGCTGAGGTCGTCGACGTCGGTGGCCGACAGGCTGCGGTAGGCCAGGTCGATGTTGCCTTCCTGCACCTCGAGCTTGAGGTTGGAGGACTCGGCGTAGTACTTGACGTTGACCGTCTCGGTCTTGGCCTTCTCGAGCAGACCCTTGTAGTCGGGGTTGGCCTTGTAGGAGATCAGGTTGTTGAAGTCATAGCTCGCGATCGTGTACTGACCGGCGAACGCCTCACCCTTCACGATGTCCTGGTCGGGCGTGAGAGCGTCGGCCGAGAAGACATCCTCGTCGACGATCGGGCCGGCGGGGCTCGAGAGGATCTGCGGGAAGACCTGGTCGTTCTCGCTCTTCAGCGTGAACACGACGGTGAGGTCGTCGGGCGCCTCGGTCTTGTCGAGGTTGTAGAGCAGCGAGGACGGGCCGTTCTCGTCGGCGATCTTCAGCTGGCGGTCGAACGAGAACTTCACATCGGATGCGGTGAGCTCGTTGCCGTTGGCGAACTTGAGGCCCTCTTTGAGCTTCACGGTGTATTCGGTCGGGGTGGTGAACTCGGCCGACTCGGCGATGTCGGGTTCGACGTCGGGGCTGTTCGACGGGGTGTTCATGAGGAACGGGAACACCTGGTTCTGCACGGCGAACGAACCGTTGTCGTAGGACCCGGCCGGGTCGAGCGAGGTGACCTTGTCGGTGGTGCCGATCGTGAGCGACTTGGAGCCGCCGGACGAGTTGTTGCTGGATCCTCCGGCACAGCCGGAGAGGGTGAGCGCTGCAATCGCGACGCCTGCTGTGGCGGCTGCGATTCGGCGACCGGTGCGTGAAGCGGATGTCATATCCGTCTACCTCTTTCTGGGGTGGCAAGGCGCGGCACGGGCACAGTTCAACCGCGGCCGCTTTGCTGTGGTTGGGGATCATGCTTACACAGATCGCGCTCCCACGTTTGTCATTCCGGGGCTCGGCGCGCGGAAATAACATGACCGTAACCTGCCGAACAATGGCCGGAAACCTGGGATCTGCCCGAATTTGGGCACGAAAAATCCCCCTCCTCGATTTCTCGAAGAGGGGGATTTTGATGCTGCGTTTCGTGAATCAAATTCACTCGTGACCCCAGCGGGATTTGAACCCGCGTTACCGCCGTGAGAGGGCGACGTCCTAGGCCGCTAAACGATGGGGCCGTTTTTGCAACTTGACGATTATGACACGGATTCGAGGCACCGGGCAAATCGAGCGAGGAGGCGTCGGCGAGGCTTGCTCACGGCCGCGCGGAGGGGTTAGCTCGAAGCATGAGACTGACCAAGCTGGAACACGCCGGACTACTGCTCGAAGACACCAACAAGAAGCTCTTCGTCGACCCCGGCATGTTCACCACTCCCCTGACCGAGGTGGCCAACACCTTGGCCATCGTGATCACGCACGAGCACCCCGACCACTGGACGCCCGAGCAGATCGAGCGCATCGTGTCGAAGAACCCCGACGTGCAGATCTTCGGACCGGCGGGCCTCGCGCAGGCGGCCCCCGATCTGCCCATCAACGTGGTGCAGGCCGGCGACGCCGTCGAGGTCGGACCGTTCCGGTTGCGGTTCTTCGGCGGCAAGCACGCCGTCATCCACTCGAGCATCCCCGTGATCGACAACGTGGGCGTGCTCGTCAACGACACGCTGTTCTACGGCGGCGACGCGCTCGACGCGCCCGAGGGCATCGAGGTGGACCTGTTGGCCGCGCCCGTCGGCGCGCCGTGGTTGAAGATCGGCGAGGCCATCGACTACGTGCTCGCCGTGAAGCCGAAGCGCACGTTCCCCGTGCACGAGATGGTGCTGTCGAAGGCCGGCAAGGATATGGGCAACGACCGCCTCAAGTGGGCGACCGAGCAGGGCGGCGGCGAATACTTTGCGGTGCAGCCCAACGAGAGCCTCGACCTGTAGCGGGCGAGAGAACGACGACGGCGAGGGTCGGATGCTGAGGCATCCGACCCTCGCCGTGTCAGGGGTGTTGCGGGTGAAGCGACCTACGGGTTGCGCTGCGATCCGCCGGAGGACACGGTGTCGTCGGACGAGTTTGCGTGACGCGAACCCGAGAGTTGCTCCGCTCCATCCGTCGACCTGTCCTCGGACGTGTCGTCGCCGCGGGCTTCGGAGGCCGCCAGGTGGGCGCCGGCACCCGGTTCGACGGGCTGGCCCTCGGGCACGGCCACCGTGGTCGCGAGCGGGATCTCCTTGACGAAGAACAACAGCACGAAGGCGACGAACATGAGGGGCACGAGGATCAGGTAGACCGGCCCCAGGGCGCTGGCGTAGGCATCCGCGACGGCGTCGTGGATGGGGCCGGGCAGGGCGTTGATGGCCGCCGGGGTGAGACCGTTGGTGTCTCCGACGGGAGCACCGGCCGGCAGCTGTTCGCTGAGCTGCGTGGTCAGACGCGAGACGAAGAGGCTGCCCACGATGGCCGAGCCGAACGTGGCCCCGATCTCGCGGAAGAACGCGTTCGCCGCGGTGGCCGTTCCGAGGTCTTTGTGCTGCACCGAGTTCTGCACGATGAGCACGAGCACCTGCATCGACAGGCCGAGACCGAGGCCGAGGATGGCGAGGTAGGTGCCACTCAGCCACGGCGAGGTGTCGGCCGTCATGGTGGCGAACAGCGCGAGCGCCACCATCACGAGCGCGGCACCCGAGATCGGCATCCACTTGTAGCGGCCCGTCTTGGTGATGAGGAAACCTCCACCGATGGCCGTCAGCATGAGGCCGCCGAGCATGGGCAGCAACAGCAGACCCGACTGCGTGGCGTTGACCGAGTTGACCACCTGCAGGAACGTGGGCATGTAACCGATCGCACCGAACATGCTGATGCCGATCATGAGGCCGGCGATGGTCGTGATCGTGAAGTTGCGGTCGCGGAACAGGTGCAGCGGGATGATGGGCTCGGGCGCACGCGTCTCGGCCCAGATGAACAGGCCCGCGAACAGCACGGTCGAGACGATGAGGCCGATGATGAGCGGCGAATCCCAGTCGTATTCGGTGCCGCCCCACGAGGTGACGAGCACGAGGCTGGTGGTGGCGATGGCGATGAAGATGGTGCCGAGGATGTCGAGCTGCGGTTTCTCGCGCTGCACCTTGGGCAGCTTGATGAAGACCATGGCCGTAACGATGGCCGCGATGCCGAGCGGAACGTTGATCCAGAACGCCCAGCGCCACGTGAGCACATCGGTGAACAGACCGCCGAGCAGCGGGCCGATGACGGCCGACAGGGCGAAGACCGAGCCGATGAAGCCGCCATATTTTCCGCGGTCTCGCGCCGGCACGACGTCGGCGATGATCGCCTGGGCGAGGATCATGAGCCCGCCGCCGCCGATGCCCTGGATGGCCCGGCCCGCGATGAGCCACGGCATGTCCATGGCGAAGCCGCCCACGAACGAACCCACGACGAAGATCGAGAGCGCCGCGATGAAGAGCGGTTTGCGCCCGATGAGGTCGCCGAGCTTGCCATAGACGGGCATGACGATCGTGACACCCAGGATGTAGGCGGTCGCGACCCAGAGCATGTGGTTGACGCCGTCGAGGTCGCCCACGATGGTGGGGAGCGCGGTGCCGAGGATGGTCTGGTCGAGCGATGAGAGGAACATCGCGACCATGAGGGCGATCAGGATCGGGATGACCTTGACCTGAGGGGTCGCGGAGGCGGCGTCGGTTTTCTTGGGCGGCGGAGCCGTCGTACTGTCGTGATTCGTCACGCTGTTTCCCTGTCTCGAAGGATTCTGGTGGTGTTCTCGACGGCTCTGTCGAAGTGGACGGCGAGGGGTTCGCCGCCCAGGTCTTCGCCCCATGCTCGGAACGATTGGTGGAAGAACGCGCCCATGATCGCGAGGATCGTGTAGGAATCGCGTGCGATTTCGGCCTCGGTGTGCCCCTGGCGCCGCATGACGTCGGAGACGAACGACGTGAAGTCGCGCTCGAGCGAGGTCATCTTCTCGAACTCGCGCTGCAGAAGCTCGGGATGCTGGGCCAGAACCTCGTGGCGCTTCTTGTTGACGCTCTGGATTGAGGCGTCCCCGTCGCGGTCGAGCGCGCGCAGCTTCTGCTGAAACACGTCGATGACGACCGTCAGGGTATCGACCCCGGAGTAGTCGGCCAGGTCGACCTCGGGCAGCGGCTCGCGCTCGCGGTGCACGCCGAGGAAGGCGTCGTCCTTGTTGCGGAAGTAGTTGAAGAAGGTGCGCGGCGTGACGTCGGCGCGTTCGGCGATCTGCTCGACCGTGACGGCGTCGAACCCGTGGGCGTGCACGAGCGAAACCGCCGCAGCCTCGATGGCCGCGGCGGTTCGTTGCTTCTTGGTCTCACGAAGTCCGGGTTGTGTCACGTATCCGATTTTTGCACAGTGTGCAATCTTTCACAACGTGAAAGTTAGGCCTTCCCTGCGGCGGGGACACGGGCGCTGGCGGACGCGGGGGTGGCAGCATCCGCACCGTCGGAATCGACACGATCGATCGAGGCGCGCTCCCCCGGGTCGCCGTGGTCGTCCACGCTCATGCTGTTCTCGTCGAAGGGGCGGCGGCCGGCCAGCACCTCGCGCACCTGGTCGCGGTCGACCTGGTGCGTCCACGTGCCGACCAGCATCGTCGCGACCGCGTTTCCCGTGAAGTTGGTCAGGGCGCGGGCCTCGGACATGAAGCGGTCGATGCCGACGATGACGCCCACACCATCCACGAGGTCAGGCCGGTGCGCCTGCAGACCGCCCGCCAGCGTGGCGAGACCGGCACCCGTGACCCCCGCCGCCCCCTTCGACGCGATCATCATGAAGAGCAGCAGCGAGATCTGCTCGCCGAGGGACAGCGGCGTTCCCATGGCGTTGGCGATGAACAGCGACGCCATGGTGAGGTAGATGGCCGTGCCGTCGAGGTTGAACGAGTAGCCGGTCGGCACCGTGATGCCGACGACGGGCTTCGACACGCCCACGTGCTCCATCTTGGCGATCAGCCGCGGCAGCGCCACCTCGCTCGACGACGTCGACACGATCAGCAGGTATTCGCGGCCCAGGTATTTCATGAGGCGGAAGATGTTGACGCGCGTGACGAGCATCAGGATGCCGCCGAGGATGATCACGATGAAGAGGATGCACGTGATGTAGAACGCGATCATGAGCGTGCCGAGACCGATGAGCGCCTGGACGCCCGTCGCCCCGACGACCGCCGCGATCGCACCGAAGGCGCCGACGGGAGCCACCCACATGATCATCGCGAGCACCCGGAACACGAGCGCTTGGATCTGCCGGATCGCGTCGAGGATCGGGGCACCCTTCGAGCCCATCTTCTGCAGCGCGAACCCGACGAGCAGCGCGACGAAGAGCACCTGCAGGATGTTGCCCGACGTGAACGACGAGATGAGCGTGGTGGGGATGACCCCGAGGATGAAGTCGGTGGTCGACTCGGATTTGAGCTCGGAGGTGTCGTAGCTGGCGCCCTGGATGTTGAGCGTGTCGCCCGGGTGGATCAGGTTGCCGACGACCATGCCGATGCCGAGCGCGAACGTCGACATGATGATGAAGTAGCCGAGCGCCAGCCCGCCCACCTTGCCGACCGTCGCCGCCTTGGCGATGGAACCGACACCGAGCACGATGGTGCAGAAGATGATGGGCGCGATCATCATCTTGATCAGCGCCACGAAGCCGTCGCCGATGGGTTTCAGGCCCACGGCGAAATCCGGGGCCGTGAGGCCGACCGTGATGCCCGCGGCGACGGCCACGATCACGAAGATGTAGAGGTAGTGCGAGCGGTCAAGCCGTTTGCGCGGCTTCTGGCCGCGGCCGAGCGGGGGGATGCGATGCGTCGTTGCCATGAGAGTTCCTCCTCCGCCGTCACTTCTTCGTAGACGGCGATCACGTTGGTCCCCAGTGTGCGGCGGCTCCGAGCGGTCTCCGACGTTGTGTTCATATTGTTCTCGCCGCGGGGCGGGCGGGTCGGGGGCGGGCGCTCTATCGTGAAGCGAGCAGACTTTTCCGACGGAGTGAGAGCAGCCATGACATCCCTGATTCGACGCTGGAGCATTTCGGCGCGGCTGTTCGCGCTGCAGCTCGTGTTCGTGGTGCTCGTGTCGGCCGTCGTGTCGGTGTGGCTGTGGCTCGACGCGCGGTCGGATGCCGAGGCGGATGCAGCCGCGCACACCCGGGCGGTCGCGGCATCCATCGCCGACAACCCGTTCGTGCAGGATGCGTTGGCCGAGGCATCGACGGCGGCCGGGCCCGCTGCGGCTTCTGCTGCGGCGGCCGCGTCTGCGAGTGCGACCCTGCAGCCTTATGCCGAGAAGCTCATGCGCGACACGTCGACCGATTTCATCACCATCATGGCGCCCGACCGCACGCGCTACACGCACCCGGACCGCGGCGAGATCGGGCGCCCCTTCATCGGCACGATCGGGCCCGCGCTCGAGGGGCGCACCTTCTCGGAGACGTATGCCGGAACGCTTGGGCCGTCGGTGCGGTCGGTGGCGCCCGTCTATGCCGAGCTGCCGGCCGGCCCGAGCGAAACCGGCGGGTCGGATGGGGCGACCGTGACGTCTCCTCAAATCGTGGGGCTCGTGTCGGCCGGCGTCACGGTGGCGTCGGTGGCGGATGCCCTGCAATCGCGCCTGCCCATCGTGCTGGGCGCTGCCGCGCTGACGATCGTGGCGGGCGCCGCGGCGTCCTGGCTGCTGTCGCGGTATCTGCGCCGGGTGACGCGCGGGCGCGGGCCCGAAGAGATGGCGCGGATGTTCGGCTACTACGAAGGCGTGCTGCACGCGCTGCACGAGGGGCTGCTCTTGGTCGACCCGGCCAAACGGCTCGTGTTGTTCAACGACGAGGCCGCCGAACTGCTCGGATTGCCGCACGAGAGCCGTTCGGGCGCGGGCCCCCGCGACACGGATGCCGTACTCCTCGGTGCGCTCGACCTGCCCGCCGAGTTGGACGCCATCCTGCGATCCGGTGAGGTGGTCGTCGACCGGGTCGTCGTGACGCGCGACCGCGTGCTCGTGGTGAACCAGGAGGTCGCCTGGGACAGCGCGGGCGGGTCGCGCTCGGCGCGCCGACCGCTCGGAACCGTGACGACGCTGCGCGACCACACCGACCTGCGGCGTTTGGCGGGCGAACTCGAGACCGCCCGCACCCTCACCGACGCGTTGCGCTCGCAGACGCACGAACACTCGAACCGCCTGCACACCGTCGTGTCGCTGCTCGAGCTCGGTCGCACGGCCGAGGCCATCGACTTCGCGGCCGAACAGCTCGACCGCGGGCAAGCGCTCGCCGACGACCTCATCGCGGGCGACACCAACCCCGTGCTGCAGGCACTGCTGCTCGGGAAGGCCGCTCAGGCGTCGGAGCGCGGCATCCGGCTCGTGGTCGAGTGGGAGGAGGGCGCGGGTGATGTGGCCGTGCCGCCCGATGACCTGGTGACGATCGTGGGCAATCTGATCGACAACGCCATGGATGCGGCGGCCGCGTCGGTCGTGGCAGCCGCGGGATCTGCAGCGGCCACGACATCGACATCGATATCGACACCCACAACCATGGAAACGGCAACGGCAACGGCAACGGCAACGGAGCAGTGCCGACCCGAGAAGCCGTGGGTGCGGATCGAGCTGGCGGCCGATGGAGTGCTGCGCGTTTCGGACAGCGGGCGCGGGCGCCCGTTGGCTGCCGCCGGTCTCGACACGGCGCAGATCTTCGAACGCGGTACGACGTCGAAGGAGGACGAGAAGGGGTTCGGGCGCGGGATCGGGTTGGCGCTCGTGCGGCAGGCCGTCGTGCGGTCGGGCGGGTCGATCGCGGTTCTGCCGGAAGACGACGGCGATCGCCTGACCTTCGAGGTTCGGTTGCCGCTCGCCGTTTCCGCGGCGCAGACGGGGAGGGAATCATGACCGACGTTCGCGTTCTCGTCGTCGACGATGAGGCTCTCACGGCCGAGGCGCACGCCGAATACGTGCGCCGCCTCGACGGGTTCGAGCTGGCGGGGGTGGCGACGAGCGGCACCGAGGCCATCCGGATGCTGCGCGACAGCGCCGCTGAGAGCCCGCACGTCACGGCATCCATCGATCTGGTTCTGCTCGACTTCACCATGCCCGATCTGCACGGGCTCGACGTGTGCCGCCGCATCCGCGCCGCCGGGCTCGAGATCGACGTCATCGCCATCACGGCCGTGCGCGACGTAAAGACCGTGCGGCAGGCCGTCTCGCTGGGGGTCGTGCAATATCTGATCAAACCCTTCACCTTTCGGGCCTTCGCCGACAAGATGCAGGGCTATCTGGCGTTTCGGCACAGCTTCGACGAGGCGTCGGGCGCGACGACGCAGCGCGATATCGACCGCGGCATCGCGAGCCTGCGGACGCCCGGCCGCGAGACGTTGCCGACGGGCCTGGCCGGTGGGACGCTCGACCGCGTGATCGCGCTGCTGCGCACCTCGGAGGGCCTTTCGGCCTCGGAGATCGCGGCCCAGTTGAACCTCTCGCGGGTGACCGCCCGCCGATACGTGGAGCACCTCGCAGATTCGGGCGTCGTCGAACGCGGCGCGCGCTATGGGACCCCCGGCCGCCCGGAGGTGGAGTTTCGCTGGGTCTCGACAGCCCGTTCGTGATGTACTTCGAGAATCGATGCTGAAGGAGCCCGCATGACCGTCTTCCATCCCGATCTCGCGATCGGCCGCTTCATCCCGCCGGTGTCGGTCGGGCCCCGGCTGGCGACACTGGCGCAACGGGGTGGGCGACGCGAGCGAGAGATCCCCGAGGACATGCTCATCGACGACGTGCAGGTGCCGGGCGCGAACGGTGCTCCCCCGGTGGACGTGCGGCTCTACCGCCCGCGCATCCTGAACGGTGTGGCCCCGGCCCTGCTCTGGATCCACGGCGGCGGGATGGTGTTCGGGGATCACCTGCAGGACGAGGCCTCGAACATCGCCTTCGCGCGCACGCTCGGCATCACGGTGGCAAGCGTGAACTACAGGCTCGCGCCCGCCCACCCGGCGCCGGCCGCCGTCGAGGATGCGTACGCCGCCCTCTCCTGGCTGGTCGAGGAGGCGACCGAGCGGGGCATCGACGCGTCCCGGATCGCTATCGGTGGGGCGAGCGCCGGCGGCGGTGTGGCGGCCGGGCTCGCGCTGTATGCCCACGACCGGGGCGACATCCGGCCCGCTTTTCAGCTGCTCGTCTACCCCATGATCGACGACCGCACGGTGCTGCGGACCGATATGGACACGAAGAACGTTCGGGTCTGGACGCCCGGGAGCAACCGGTTCGGCTGGACGTCCTATCTGGGCCAAGAACCCGGGTCGGCCGATGTGTCGCCGTATGCCGCCCCCGCGCGGCGTGAAGATGTCTCGGGCTTGCCGCCGGCTTGGATCGGTGTCGGCACGCTCGACCTGTTCCACGATGAAGACCTGCGCTACGCCGAACGGCTGGCGGCGGCCGGTGTGCCGTGCGAGATCACGCTCGTCGAGGGGGCATTCCACGGCTTCGACGCGCTCTTTGCCCGCAAGCCGGTGTCGCGCGAGTTCTGGCGTGCCCAGGCGGCCGCACTGCGGGGCGCACTCTTCGCCTGACGATATCGTCAGAGGCGGTCGACGGCCGACGACCAGACCCAGGCGCGCTGCACCACGCCATCCGAGTCGGTCCACTCGATGTGCACGGCGCGGCTCGTCCACTCGATGGCCCGGCCCTCGATGCGCGCGGAGGTCTCGGGGTAGCGCGTCCACGCGCGCACGGGGATCGGCTGCCCGGGCCGGCGCACGGGATCGTGTTCGACGTCGAGCTCGGCGTCGCTCAGGCTCACGGGCTTGGGCCGGATGAGGATCTCGGACAGCCGGCGCTCCATGAGCTTGTCGTAGTGATGCGCGTAGCGACGATTCGTGCCCATGACGACAGAATAGCCCGATTCGAACGTATGTTCTAACGCGGAATGACGGGCGCTCGGGAGGCGGACCGCGGGGGTGCCGTGCGGAGGCGCTCACTGACGCGCCCGAGGATGCGCGCGAGATCGCTGGCGTCATCGTCATCGAGCGGCGCGAACAGAAGCTGATGCACGGTTTCGATGTGCCCCGGAAACACGACGGCGAGCGCATCGCGGCCGGGTTCGGTGATCGTCACCACGGTGCTGCGCTCATCATCCGGCGACGGCGCGCGCACGATGAGCCCGCGCCGCTCGAGCAACTGCGCCTGGTAGGTGAGCCCACTGCGGCTATAGACAACCCCATCGGCGAGGTCGGTCATGCGCAGGCTCCCCGCCGGCGCATCCCCCAGGCGCGCGAGCAGCTGGAACTGGATATAACTCAGCTCCCCCGCGTCGCGCAGCTGCTTCTCGACGGCGGGGCGAACGAGGCTGCCCACTTCGGTGAACGCCAGGTAGGCCTGGAGTTGCGTCGGCGTCAGGGCCTTCGGCGAATCGGTCATGAATCCATCTTAGGCGTTGCTTCGAGTTCGAAGCAGTGTTACGGTGACGTTATTCACTTCGAATTCGAAGCATCTAACGAAAGGCAAGACCATGAAGGCAGTGCAATTCCACGAAGTCGGTGGACCGGAAGTCCTGCAGCTCACCGAAATCGACCGCCCCGAACCTGGCGCCGGGCAGGTGCGACTGCGCGTCGCCGCCTCGGCCTTCAGCGCGGCGGATGCCGGCATGCGCGGCGGCTTCCTGCCGATTCCGATCGAGCTGCCGCATGTGCCGGGATACGACGCGTCCGGCACCATCGACGCGATTGGCGAAGGCGTCGACGGACTCAACCTCGGCGACGCCGTCATCGCCTTCCTGCCCATGGAGCGAGATGGCGGCGCGGCCGAATACGTGATCGCGCCCGCCGAGGCGGTCGTCGCCGCTCCCACCAGCATCCCCCTGACCGATGCGGCCGGCCTCCCCTCCGTGGCCCTGACCGCCTGGCAGGCGCTCTTTGACAATGGACGGCTCACCGCGGGCCAGCGCGTTCTGATCGTCGGCGCCGGCGGCGTGGTCGGCAAATACGCCATCCAGCTCGCCGTGCGCGCCGGGGTGCAGGTCATCGCCACAGCCAGCCCCCGAAGCTTCGAGGCCGTTCGCGACGCCGGGGCAAATCAGATCGTCGACCACACCACCACTGACGTCCTCGGCGCCATCGACGGCCAGGTGGATGTCCTCCTCAACCTCGCACCCGTCACACCCGAGCAGTTCGCCGCCAACGTCGCAGCCGTGCGCGACGGCGGCACCGTCGTGAGCACGACGGCATTCATGGAGACGCCGGGTGACGAGGAGCGCGGGGTGACCGCATCCACGGTGTTCGTCGTGCCGAACCGCGAACGCCTCACCGAATTGGTGTCGCTCATCGACGCAGGGTCACTCACGGTCGAAGTGACGCGCCGCATCCCCCTGGCCGAGCTGCCCGCCCTTCACGCCGAGGCAGAAACCGGTCGCATCTCCGGGAAAGTCATCGTCTTGCCCTGAGTCAGACGCCGCTGGCGAGCCCTCCCCCGCGGTCGGCGACGGCGCTCCCGGCGTCAGCATCGGCAGCCGGATCCGCGCGGAGCGACGAGACCATGCTGCGCAGGATGCGGAGTGCGGCGGCGTGGTCGGCGTCGGACAGGCCACTCAGCATTCTGACCTCGACCGACCTGACGGCCGCCGTCGCCTGCTCGAGGGAGCGGCGGCCGCGCGGCGTGAGTTTCGTGGGCAGAACCTTGCCGACGGGGGCCTCGCTCGGCCTCGTCACGAAACCGTCGCGCTCGAGCGTCTGCAGCAGCACGTTCATCGACTGCCGGGTGACGAAGGCGCCGCGGGCGAGGTCCGAGTTGGACGAGCCCGGCCGCTGCGCGAGCAGTTCGAGACACGAATAGTGCGTGATCGTCATGCCGAGGGGCCGCAGGACATCCTCCATCGCCGCGCGCAGGGCACTGGCCGCCTCTTTCAGCAGGTAGCCGAGGGATGTTTCGAGATCGATGCCCGCGTCGTCTTGACTCATGTCAATAGTCTGACATAGGTTGATGCATGTCAGATAACTGACACCAGCTAAGGAGAAGCACGATGCCCGCCACCGGACCCGATTTCATCTCACTACAGGTACGCGACCTCGACGCCTCGCAGGCGTTCTACGAGAAGTACCTCGGCCTCGTGCGTTCGCCCGCCGGGCCGCCGCACGCCGTCGTCTTCCGGACCCAGCCCATCGCCTTCGCGCTGCGCGACATCGTGCCCGGCACCGACCTCGCCGCCGCATCCCAGCCCGGAATCGGAATGGCCCTGTGGCTGCACGGCACCGAGGTGCAGCAAATGCACGACGCGCTGGCCGCCGATGGGTACACGATCGTGCAGGCGCCCGTCGACGGCCCCTTCGGCCGAACGTTCACGTTCGCCGATCCGGATGGCTACCACGTGACGTTGCACGACCGCGCCTAGTCCGCGCCTAGTCCGCGCATGACGGCATGACGAAGGGCCCGCTCTGAGCGTCAGCTCGGAACGGGCCCTTCGGTGTTACTCACCGCGGTGCGGCGCTCCCCAATGAGGAGGAGATGGTGCAGTTGATCGTGCCGGTATTACTTGGTGGCGACGGTGATCTTCGCGACACCGACGAGCATTCCGCCGGCGACCTTGTCGGTGCCGAAGGTCTCGTTCAGAAGCGCAGCAGCGTCATCAGAGATGTGGACCGTGGTGCCCTCGAGGATCGCGTTGTCGCCATCCATCTGGAGCGGCTTCAGGGTGCCACCGTGCAGGTCGAACAGGACGGCGTCTTCAACAGCAACGGTGCCATCGACGGACACGTCACCCATGAGCTTCGAGGTGCCCGGGTCGATCACGAAGTTGCTGAGCTCGACGACCTTCGCGCCAGCGGTCAACGACAGGCCGGAACCCTCGTGGTCGATGGTGCCCTGCACGTAGGGACGGTAGTCCTCCTGCGGGTCGTAGTAGTCAACGTTGCCGCCCGTGATCGGGAACGAGAACGTGCCATCGGTGAACGTGGCCGTGCCAACGGTGCCAGGAGTCAGACCCAGCGAGGTCAGAGCGTCAACGAACGACGCGTCAACGGCGACCTGAGTGTCGACACCCTTGGAGAGGTCGGGGATCGACGCAACCGGAGTGGGCGTCGCGTCAGCCGACGACGAGGAAGAGCTGGAGGGCGAGGAGCTGGACTCGGTGGAGGTTCCACCGGTCGAGCACGCGGCCAGAGAAAGGGCGAGAGCGCCAGCAGCAGCAACTCCGAGTGTGGTCTTCATGTACTTACGCATGGTGTCAATCCTTCGTTCATGTTGATGAGGCTGTGGGCGGAATGCCTGTGTGATGTGCCTGTGGTGCGGGGTGTTGATAGGGGTTCGGCACCCGCCCCTGAACGGATTGGTCTACCGCGCAAAAAAGTCTCCAACCCCGGAAACAGGCGGGAGTTGGAGACTTTTCGGCGTGCGGTTGGGCTCAGACGCTGGTGGAACCCCAGGAGGTCGACTCGCCGGCGGGGGCCGTGGCGCGGGGCACCGAAGACGGGTTGCCGTCGCGCAACTCGGGCGGCAGCATCCGGTCGGGGGCGCTCTGGAACGCGACCGGGCGCAGGAAGCGGAGCAGGGCCGCCGTGCCGACCGAGGTCGACGAATCGTTGGTCGTCGCGGGCCACGGGCCGCCGTGCTGCATGGCCGGGGTGACGGCGACACCGGTGGGCCAACCGCCGAAGAGCACGCGCCCGGCGTGGCGGCTGAGCGCGAACACGAGGCGGTCGAGGTCGTCTGACTGCTCGGTGTCGCCCGCATAGACCGTGGCCGTGAGCGAACCCGGGAAGAGCTCGGGCACGAGGGCCGCGAGGTCGGTCGTGGCCGGATCGTATTCGACGACGATCGAGAGCGGACCGAAGGCCTCGTCGAGCAGGTCCTCCCCCGCAGACAGCAGCGTGTCGAGGTCGACCGAGACGATCGTGGGCGTGACCCAGCCGTGGCCGTCGTCGTCGACCTCGACCGTGCCCGCGGCGACCGGGCGCACGCCCTCGACGCCGAGGATCGTGTCGCGACGCTCGACGTAGCCCGACGTGATCTTGGGGTAGAGCAGGCGGTGGGCGGCGACACCTTCGGCGGCCTCCCGGATCGGCGCGTCGAGCTGCGCCAGAGTGCCGGTGGGCACGAAGAGGAAGCCCGGCTTGGTGCAGAGCTGGCCGGCCGAACCCGAGACGCTGGCGACGAAACCGGCGGCGAGGGCATCCGCGCCCCCGGCCGACACGAGACCGTCGGCCGTGACGAAGACCGGGTTGACGCTGCCGAGTTCGCCGAAGAACGGGATGGGGGCGGGGCGGGAGGCTGCGATATCGGCGAGCGCACGGCCGGCGCCCAGTGATCCGGTGAACGATCCGGCGGCGACGCGGGGGTCGCGCAGGGCCTCGATGCCGGCATCCTGGCCCTCGATGAGCTGGAAGGTGCCGTCGGGCATGCCGGCCTCGGCGAGCGCGCGCACGACGACCTGTGCGGTGAGGCGTGAGAGTTCGGGATGTCCGGGGTGCGCCTTGAGGATCACGGGGCAGCCGGCCGCCAACGCCGCAGCCGTGTCGCCGCCCGCCACCGAGAAGGCGAACGGGAAGTTGCTGGCGGCGAAGTTGACGACGGGTCCGACGGGCACGAGGTAGCGGCGAAGGTCGGGCCGGGCACCCAGCGCGAACCCGGGGTCGGCCTCGTCGATGCGCACGTCGAGGTAGTCGCCCGCGCGCACGGTGTCGGCGAAGAGGCGCAGTTGCACGACCGTGCGGTTGAGTTCGCCGCGCAGTCGGGCCTCGGCCAGGCCGGTCTCGCGCAGGCCGACGGGCACGAGCGTGTCGGCGTCGGCCGCGAGCGCATCGGCCACGGCGAGGAGCGCGTCGGCGCGGGCTGCGCGATCGGTGAGGGCGAAGGGTGTCGAGGCGGCGTGAGCGCGCGCTGCCGCGTCGGCGGCGCTCGTGACGACGCTCTGCTCCTCGGTCACCTGCGTCGCGGCATCTGCGGACCCGGCCTCGGGGGCGTCGGGAGTGGTGTCGAGAGGGCTATGCGTCATCTTTTTCTCCTGTGAGCTATTCCTGCTGAACTATTCCAGATGGAATATTCCACCGGGAATAGTTCATCTGGAGGATCGATATTCGCGAAATCGTGTCGATGTCGGGCGTTTTGTCGGTGCGTCGGCCACCTGCGAGGGGTGGTGGCGGCGGGCGGTGGTGGCGCCGGTCGGCGGGCGGTGGTGGCGCCGGTCGGCGGGACGGTGGCCGGCGTTAAGGACGGCGGCCGGCGGTAAGGACGGCGGCCGGCGGTGGTGCCCGACGAGCTGCGCCGGGTCGTTAGAGCTGGAAGCCCGTGGGGAAGGGGTCGCTCGGGTCGAGGAGGTATTGAGCCATCCCTGTCACCCAGGCGCGACCCGTGATGGTCGGGATGACCGCGGGCACACCCTCGACGGTCGTTTCGGCGATGAGGCGGCCGACGAACCGGCTGCCGATGAACGATTCGTTCACGAAGTCGGTGTCGAGGGGCAGGTCGCCGCGCGCCCAAAGTTCGGCCATGCGCGCCGACGTGCCGGTGCCGCACGGGGAGCGGTCGAACCATCCGGGATAGATGGCCATGGCATGCCGCGACAGCTCGGCCGTCGAGCCCGGTGCGATGAACTCGACGTGGTGGCAGTGGTCGACCCCGTCGATCGTCGGATGCCGCGGCGGCGCCTGCTCGTTGATGGCCGCCATGATCGCGAGCCCCGCATCGAGGATGTCGTGCTGGCGCGAACGGTCGAAGGGCAACCCGACGGCGTCGAGGTCGACCATGGCGTAGAAGTTGCCGCCGAACGCGATGCTGTAGGGCACCGAGCCCAGACCCGGCACCTCGATGACCTGGTCGAGCCGCTCGACGTAGCTCGGCACGTTCTCGAGCGTGACCGAGTCAGCATGACCGTCGGACACCGCCACGCGCGCGACGACGACACCGGCCGGGGTGTCCAGCCGGATCGTCGTCACAGGCTCCTGCACGGGCACCATGCCGGTTTCGACCAGGACCGTCGCCACACCGATGGTGCCATGACCGCACATGGGCAGGCACCCCGACACCTCGATGTAGACGACGCCCCAGTCGCAGTCATCCCGCGTGGACGGCTGCAGGATGGCGCCCGACATGGCCGAGTGCCCGCGCGGCTCGTTCATGAGAAACAATCGCAGATCGTCGAGGTGCTCGATGAAGTGCAGGCGTTTCTCGTTCATGGTCGCGCCCGGAATCACCCCCACTCCCCCGGTGACGACACGCGTGGGCATGCCCTCGGTGTGGGAGTCGACGGCCTGGATGACCCGAGACGATCTCACGTGTTGCTCCTCAGAACTGGTGAACGGGCGAACGGACGGACGAACAAACGAACGGGTGCTCGCTCTGCGCTCGGCCGGTGAATGGCGGGCCGAGTGTTAGCGCGTGGCCAGGTAGTCGAGCGCGCGGCGCGTCTCGTGCGTGACGCGCTCGGCGTTCTCGGCGCTGAGCGGTCCGCGCGGCGGACGCGTGGGTCCACCGTAGCTCTCGCCGGCGACGTCGATCGACAGCTTGATGGCCTGCACGAACTCGGTCTTCGAGTCCCAGCCGAAGACGGGCACCAGCTCGCGATAGAGCGTGCGCGCCTCGTCGATCTTGCCCGTGGTGACGAGCGTGTAGAGCTCGACGGCCTCGCGCGGGAACGCGTTCGGGTAGCCGGCGAACCAGCCGGTGGCGCCCGCGACGAGCGACTCGAACAGCAGGTCGTCGGCGCCGGCGATGACGTCGAGGTCCGTCTTGTCCTGGATCTCGAGCACGCGGCGGATATCGGTCGAGAACTCCTTCACGGCAACCAGGTTCTCGAGCGAGGACAGCTCGGCCAGCAGGTCGGGCGTCAGGTCGACCTTCGTGTCGATCGGGTTGTTGTAGGCCATGATCGGCAGGCCGACCTCGTTGACCTTCGTGTAGTGCTCGATGACCTCGGAACGGTTGGCGCGGTAGATGGTCGGCGGCAAGAGCAGCACGCCGTCGGCACCGTCCTCGGCGGCCAGCTCGGCCCAGTGACGGGCCTGGTGCCAGCCGACACCGTGCACGCCGGCGACGACGAGGCCGCGGTCGCCCACGGTGTCGACGGCCACCTGGATGACGGTGCGACGCTCTTCGTCGGTGAGGGACGAGTATTCGCCCAGCGATCCGTTGGGGCCGACGCCGCGGCATCCGTTCTCGATGAGCCAGTTGCAGTGCGCCGCGAACTTGTCGTAGTCGACGGCGAGCCCGGCGGGGGCGTTGTCGTCGGGCTTGAACGCGAGCGTCGTGGCGACGATGACGCCGCCGAGATTGAGGGGGTTCTTGGCCATGGTGGCTGTTTCCTTCCGAGGGTGTGTGTGAAAAACGTGTCGTGGTGTGGGAGGTGGATGCGACGGGCGCGGGGTGGCCGCGGTCAGTCTTCGGCCGATCGCGCGGGTCGCGCATCGGGGAGGTCGAGGTGGTCGGGTGGGAGCTGGGCGGATGCCGCGAGCCCGGCCAATTCGCCGAGCCGGATGGGTGACACGATGGGTCGCCGATCGGTGCTCACAGGCGGGCGGATGGGGTCCTTGCCCGAATCGCCGGGTGCCGATAGAGACGCGTCGGGTGTGATCGCGTCGTGCTCGGCCGTGCGGATGAGCTCCTCGACCGTGCGGCCGCAGATGCGCGCCTGGCAGATGCCGAGGCCGGCCCGCGTGGTCAGCTTCACCGAGCGCACCCCCGTCTGCGCCGTGCGGCGGACGGTCGAGCGGATGGTTCCGCACGACACTTCCTCGCAGCGGCACGCGATGGTGTCGTCGCGCAACCAGCCGGTCCACCCGCTACGGATGCCGTGCGCGCGCTCGAGGCGTGCGGCGAACGCGGTGAAGGTGCGACGGCGGCGGCGATCGGCGCGCAGCGACACGTCGGCCGGATCACCGCCCGCCGCCACATGTCCCGCCACACTGCCCTCGGCCAGCGCGGCGTCGGCTCCGCCGATGCTCGTGATCTCGCCCGCGGCGAAGACGCCCGGAACGCTCGTGCGGCCGAGGTCGTCGACGCGCACGAAACGGTCCGAGGTGATGTCGCAGCCCGCGGCGATCGCGAGTTCGAGTCGTGGCGTGAAACCGTGGCTGACGGCGACCGCGTCGGCGGCGATGCGACGGCGCGTTCCGGGGATGGGCGCCCACGAGGCATCCACCTTTTGCACGGTGACGCTGTCGACCCGGTCGGTGCCGTGTGCCTCGACGACAGCCCAGCCGGTGCGGTACGGGATGCGGTGGCGTAGGTGTCCGAGGGCGTAGTCGACGAG
Organism: Okibacterium fritillariae; assembly: GCF_900167575.1. Lineage (GTDB taxonomy): Bacteria > Actinomycetota > Actinomycetes > Actinomycetales > Microbacteriaceae > Okibacterium > Okibacterium fritillariae. Next base: position 1,318,637 of record NZ_FUZP01000001.1, on the reverse strand, counting down.
CTCGGGGGCCTTGCCGCGGGCGCCGAGCAGTTCGAGGGGCTTCGACGACCAGCCGCGCAGGAGGCGAGCCGGGGTCGACGCCTCGAAGACGCCGACGACGCGGGCACCCGTTTGCGTGAGCGATTTGGCGACGGGCAAGAGGAAGGGCCCGGCCCCGGCGATGACGACGCGGTCGCCGATCGAGACACGCTCCCCCTTGGCGAGGGCCTGGGCGGCGCCGGCCGAATAGACACCCGGCAACTGCCACCCGGGAAAAGGCAACGTGCGGTCGTGGGCCCCCGTCGCGAGCACGAGGGCGTCGGGGCGGTAAGTCTGGGGCTCGCGGTCGGTTCCGTCGGGAGGGCCGACCAGCACATGAACGGTCACGGAGACCGCGCCCGCGGCGTTCTCGGCCGCAGCGTTCTCGGCCGCGGCGCCGTCGCGCGGCACAACACGGGTTGCCGCGTCGCCCGGCGAGGCGTCCAGGGTGGCGGCGCTATCCCGAGCGGCATGCAAGGTGGCGGCGCTATCTCGAGCGGCATCCCCTGTTTCGATCGCCCAGACCTGAGCTTCTGTCACGATCGTGCAGTCGGGATGCTGCGCCAACACGCCCCGGCGCCGCACAAACCCCTGCCAGCCGTGGTGCAGCCGTTCCTCGTGGGCCGCCGGACGAGCCGACGGCAGGTGCCGCCAATACTGGCCGCCGAGTTCATCCGAGGAGTCGAGCAGAGTCACCCGGGCCCCCGCGGCCAGCGCCGATTCGGCCGCCGCGAGTCCCGCCGGGCCGCCACCGACGACCAGCACGTGTCGAGCATCCGTCATGACGTCACCTCGGGAAGTTCATCGTGTTGCGTGCGCACCACGTCGCCGTCTTGCGCGCGCCGCTGGCAGGCACGGATGTCGCGCACCCCGTTGACCTCGACGATGCAGTCGAAGCACACACCGATCCCGCAGAACACGCCGCGCGGCGAATCGCCCACGCTCGTGCGCCGCCACGACAGCACTCCCTCGGCCAACAGCACACCGGCGATCGTCTGCCCGCGCAGTCCCTCGTGGGGCGTGCCGTCGAGCGTGAGCCCGATGCGGTCAGCAGTGAGCGGTTGCACGGGATCGTTCGAGGCCCGGATCATACGCGCGGCCATCGCGCCACCTCCTCGAGGAACGGGGCCAGGCTCGGCCGGGAGACCTGGAACGGCGCGGCGTCGATCGCGGGTGCGACGCCCGTCACCTGGTCGGCCAGGAGTTCGCCGGTCGCGAGCGACAAGCCGATGCCCGCGCCCTCGTGGCCGGTGGCATGCCACAGCCCGGGCAGGCGGTGGTCGGCGCCGACGAGAGGCAGGTGGTCGGGCATGAACGGGCGGAACCCGCCGTAGGCCCGCATGGCGCTGGCGGTCTCGAGGAACGGGAAGAGTCGTAGGGCCTTCGCGGCCACCTCGGCCAAGACGTTCACGCGCAGACTGTCGTCGAAACCGATCTGTTCGCGGCTCGACCCGATCAACACGGTTCCGGCCGCCGTCGACTCGACCACGCTGGATGTCTGCAGCGCCGCGTCGCTCGATTGCGTGGCGCCGAAGTAGTCGCCGTCATAGACCTTGTGGAAGACGCGGTGCGGCATGCGGGTCGTCACGAGCACCATTCCGCGTCGGGGTCGCACGGGCAGCGGCGCCCCCAGGCGCCCGGCCACCTCGCCCGACCAGGGACCCGCGGCGACGATGACCGCACCGGCGTCGAAACGCCCGGCCGAGGTCTCGACGCCGATGAGGCGGCCATCGCTCCCCCGCACGGCGCCGGTGACGCTGACGCCCGGTCGCACATCGGCACCCGCGAGGCGGGCCGAGGCCAGGAGCGCCTCGGTGGCGGTGACCGGCTGCACCTGGGCGTCTTCGGGGTAGAACACGGCGGCCGTGATGCCGCGGTTGAGCGAGGGCTCGAGCGCGAAGGCATCCTTGAGCGGGATGATGCGCGCGTCGACCCCCGCCGCGACCTGTCCGCGGGCGAAATCTTCGAGGGGTGCCGCGCCCTGTTCGGTGGTGGCGACCACGAGGCCGCCCTTGCGCTCGAATTCGATCGAGGGGAAGTCAGGGCCGAGTTCGTCGGCGAGCTGCGCGGCGACGGTCGGCCACAGCGACGACGCGTATTGGGCGAGGACGAGCTCGGGGCCCGCACCCTTGTCCGAGAGCAGCAGGTTGCCTTCGCCGGCCGCGCTCGTTCCGCTGGCCGCGGCCGCGCGGTCGAGCACGAGCACCGAGAGGCCTCGGCGGGCGAGCGAGCGAGCCGTTGCGGCACCGACGATGCCGGCACCGACGACGATGACGTCCGTTGTCATACTCCCGCCCCCTTCGTTCGGCCCGTTCGCTCCGGCATCTGCGCCGTGTCTCTGTCTTCTCAGTAATATGTCACACATTTACTCGACGTGCACCCGTTTTCACCGAAATGACCCCGAGGCGTAACGCGCGCGTTACAAGACCGCGAGGTCGTCCTCGACCGTCTCGGCCCGACCCGACCACCAGCCGAGCGCGTGATGGATGTGCCGGTGCATGAGAGCGCCCGCGGACTCAGCGTCGCCGTCACCCAGATAGCCGAGCAATTCGTGGTGTTCGGCGGCCGACTCGCTCAGGCGATCGCTCTCGAGCATGGCCGCCAGGCCCACGAGCCGCGTGCGGCTGCGCAGGTCGGACACCATCTCGGTGAGCAACGGATTGCCGAGCAGCGCCGTCAACTCGCGGTGGAAGACCTGGTCGGCCTCGAGGTAGGCCTTCAGGTCGCCCGTCTGTGCACCCGCGACGATGGCATCGGCGCGCGCCGCATGCTCGCGGGCCTCATCCCTGAAGCCCCGGCGCGCCAGCTCCTCCATGGCGGGAGGCTCGAGCAGTTGCCGCACCTCGACGATCTGGCGCAGGTGCTCGTCGCTCACGGCCGTGACCCGGAACCCCTTGTTGCGCACCGACTCGACGAAACCGCGCTTCTCGAGGTCGAGCATGGCCTCGCGCACGGGCGTCGCCGACACGCGGAACTGCACGGCCAGCGTGGGCACCGACACGAGGGTGCCGGGCGCCAGTTCGCCCGAGATGATGGCGGCCGACAGCGTTTTCTCGACCTGCGCGCGCAGGCTCGCCGGTTGCTCGGCTCGGTGGAGCGACGTGATGGTCACGGTGCGTATCCCCTCTCAGCCCGCGGTGCGGGAGCCGGTCGGGGTGGCGCGGTGTCGACGCATCCATTCTTCGATTCCGGACGCGTCGATGGGAAGCGCCTCCGACAAGACGTCGGACCCCGACGGTGTTACGAGAATATCGTCCTCGAGGCGCACACCGATGCCCCGCAATTCGGGGGGCACGGTCTCGTCGAACGAATGGAAGTAGAGGCCGGGTTCGACGGTCAGCACCATGCCGGCCTGCATCGTCGAACCCTGGTAGGCGTCGTAGCTCGACTTCGCGCAGTCGTGCACGTCGAGACCCAGGTGGTGGCCGATGCCGCAGACCAGGTAGCGGCGGTGCTGCTGGCCCTCGGCGCTCAACGCTTCGTCGACCGACACGGGCAGGAGCCCCCAGTCGTCGAGGCCCTGCGCGATGACCTCCATGGCGGCCGTGTGGAAGTCGGTCCAGGCGCGTCCCGGGCCCACGGCGGCGAGGCCCGCGCGGTGCGAACGCTCGACGAGATCGTGAACGGCGCGCTGTTCGGGGCTCCAGGTGCCCGAGACGGGGAACGTGCGCGTGACATCCGCCGTGTAGAAGGAGCGCGCCTCGACACCCATGTCGAGCAGGATGGCCTCGCCCTCGTTCACGTCGCCGTCGCAGCGCACCCAGTGCAGCGTCGGGGCGTGCGCGCCCGAGCCGACGATGGTCGAATAGCCCACGCCGTTGCCGTGCGTGCGGGCGTGGCGATCGAACGTGCCCTGCAGCCAGCGTTCGCCGCCGCCCGCGATGGCCTGGTCGAACTGACCGATGACGGCCTCGAAACCGCCGACCGTGGCGTCGATGGCGTGGCGCAATTGGCCGAGCTCCCAGTCATCCTTGATCATGCGCAGCTCGGACAACGTCTGCCAGAGGACGGCGGATGCCTGAACCCCCGTCAGCGCCTCGTGCACATGCGCCCCCGCCAGCGTGGCAAGAACATCGCGCTCGCCGGCCAGGTCGGCGTCGAGCGACGCGAGATCGCGCACCGTCACCTGCAGCGCCTCGGCCCAGTCACCGAAGCCGGGAGCCGAGCCCACCCACAGTTCGCCGTGGGCGGCGTCGGCGAAGAAACCGGTCTCACCGGGGTAGGCCGGGGCGGGGACATAGAGCACGGCGTCGTGGCCGCTCCCCCGCGCGAACAGCACGACGACGGCATCCTCGGCCGTGCAGCCCGTGAGCCAGAAGAAGTTGCTGTCGGGGCGGAACTCGTAATAGGCGTCGTTGCTGCGCACGGGCGCGCGTCCCGCCGCGACGACGAGCGTGCGGCCTGGGAACGCGCCCGACAGGCGTTCGCGGTGCTGGGCGGATGCGGCGGCCACACCATCGACGGTCGGCGGCGTGCGGTCGGGGGTGCCCCAGCCGGTGGCCATGAAATCTCGGAACGCCGGCACCTGGGTGAGACGCGGCAGGCGCGGATCCTTCGTCGCGGGGGCCGGCATCGACGACGCGGTGGCGGATGCTTCGGCAGGGGCTTGCCCGGTCAGTGCCGCTTCTGGGGCCGTCGTATCGGCCGTTGTCGTCTCGGCGGCCGTCGTATCGGCCGTTCTCGTCTCAGCTGCTGTTGTCTCAGCCGTCTCGTCGCTCATCGCGTCTCCTCGTTCGTCGCCGTCGTTGGCGCTGTCGGTGTCGGTGTTGCCTCGGTTGCCGGTTCTGCCGCATCCGTCACGGTCACTGCGCCCACGACCCGCGCCATCGTCTCGGATGTCGCCTCCTCGGCGAGCGCCCCGCCCCGTTCGGCGATCATCTGCCGCAACCGCGGGAACACGCGCGGCGAACCGATGCCGTCGTGCTCGTATTCGTTGGTCACCCAGGCGTGCGCATTGCCGACGTGCGCCACGGTCTCGAGCTGCAGCCCCGCGTCGACATACATGTCGTCGTAGTACACGGCGGCGGCGAGCGGAACCTCGTTGGCGGCCAACCGGTCGAGGTCGTAGAGCGGCTCCCAATCGGTGCGCTCGGCCAGCAGGTTCACGGCGTCGGCGAAGGGGCGCAGCGCGCGGATCTCGTCGAACATCCAGGGGTACATCATCTCGCCCGTGAAGGTGAGGGGCCGGGCCGTTTCGGCGAACTCGGGCCGTGTGTCGCGTTCGGCCTGCGCCGCCCAACCGGTGGCTCCCGACGACGCCTGCCCGTAGATGCTCTCTTGCAGCGCCGCGAACAGCGGGTTGTCGTCATAGGAGGACCGCGCCAGCACCTGCGCCAGGAACGTCTCGGTGAGCCCCGTCTCGGTGCGGTCGTCGAGCGCCTCGTCGACGAGCCAGTGCATGCGCTCGTATCCGGGCTTCATACCGAAGTCGATGCCGAGGCTCTGGAAGCGCCGCACGGTCAGCACATCGCCGTCGGGCAGCTTCACGTCGCCGCTGGCCAGGCGGTCGGCGATCCGCGCCACCTGGTCGACGTCGTGCGGGTAGCGGTCGTGGAACTCGGCGTTCTTGGCGACCACGCGCGGGTAGGTGCGGCGATACACCTCGCGCGCATCGGGGCGGATGCTCGCGAGCCCGCCGGTCACATGGCTGGCGCTGAGGCCTTGCGGTGCCTGCGAGAGGTAGGTGAGCGTGAGGAATCCGCCGTAGCTCTGGCCGAGCGTCTGCCAGCGCCGGCCGCCGTACAGCGTCTGGCGCAGATGCTCGGCGTCTTTCACGATGGAGTCGGCGCGGAACATCGACAGGTAGGCGGCCTGTTGCTCGGCCGTGCCGCGGGCGCGCAGGATGCCGCCCTCGATGCGCGTGCTCCGCCCCGTGCCGCGCTGGTCGAGCAGTAGCACGCGGTAGGACTTCAGGGCCTCGCCGATCCACCCTTCGGGCCCCGTCGGCCGGGGGCCTTTCCCTCCTGGGCCGCCCTGCAGGTAGACGAGCACGGGCAGGTCCTCGCGCTGCCGCACGGGGTCGACGAGCTCGCGGGCGAAGAGCGTGATCGTCTCGCCCGTGTGGCCCGCCGCATCCGCCCGCCAGTCGAGGGGAACGGGCACGGCATGATCGGTGACCCGGATGCCGGGAATCAGGTAGCTCGTCGAGGTGCCGGAGGTGCCGGTCGTGCCGGCTGCGCTGGTCGTCATCGTCTCACTCTGCCAGTTCTTCGGCCAGGATCATCTCGGCGCGGCGACGCTCCCACTCGGGGTCGATCGTCGGAACCGCGCGCAGCAGATCTTTGGTGTATTCGTGTTGGGGGTTGTCGAAGATCTGCTCGCGATCGCCCTGTTCGACGATCTTGCCCTGCGTCATGACGGCCACGCGGTCGGCGATCTGTCGCACGACGGCGAGGTCGTGCGCGATGAAGATGTAGCTGAGCCCGAGTTCGGATTGCAGGTCGCGCAGCAGCGTGATGACCTTGGCCTGCACCGACACGTCGAGCGCCGAGACGGCCTCGTCGCACACCACGATCTTGGGGTTGACGGCGAGCGCGCGGGCGATGCCGATGCGCTGGGCCTGCCCGCCCGAGAATTGGCCGGGGTATCGCTGCACGTGGTCGGGGTTGAGGCCTACGCGGTCCATGAGGTCGCGGGCGAGCTTCGTGTAGCCCTGCGGCGCCTTGACGCCCTGGTACACGAGCGGCGCCGTGATGAGCTTCTCGACGGTGTGGCGCGGGTTGAGCGAGGAGAACGGGTCTTGGAAAACCACCTGCACGTCGCTGCGGAAGGACTTGAGCGCCGCACCCTTGGCGCGTGAGACATCCTCGCCTTCGAAGAGCAGCGAACCGCGCGTGATGTCGAGCAGTTTGGCCGCCATGCGAGCGGTCGTCGACTTGCCCGACCCCGATTCGCCCACGATCGCGAGCGTCTTGCGCGCCGGCACCTCGAACGAGACGTCGTCGACGGCCACGAACGTGCGCTTGCCGGCGATGAACGCGCCGTCACCGCGGGTAGTGAACTCCTTCGTCAGCCCACGGGCCTCGAGCAGCGGTGTCTCGCTCATCGCACACCCCCGTCCCGGGCGACGCCCAGCTCTTCGAACGGATCGTCGATGCGCGGCAGGGCGTCGAGCAGCGCCCGCGTGTAGGGATCGCGCGGATTCGAGAAGATCTCCTCGGCCGTGCCGAACTCCACGGGGTCGCCGTTCCGCATGACCAACACGTCGTCGGCCACCTGGCTCACGACGGCGAGGTCGTGGGTGATGAACACCATGCCCATTCCGGTCTCCTTCTGCAGTGTCTTCAGCAGGCTGAGGATCTGCGCCTGCACGGTCACGTCGAGCGCCGTGGTCGGTTCGTCGGCGATGAGCAGATCGGGTTCGAGGCACAGCGCCATGGCGATCATGATGCGCTGGCGCATACCGCCCGAGAACTGGTGGGGGTAGTGGTCGACGCGTCGAGCGGCATCCTTGATCTGCACGCGTTCGAGCGCCTCGACGACCACCTGACGGGCGGCCTTGCGGGTGCCGCCGCGGTGCGTGCGATACGCCTCCTCGATCTGCAGCCCCACCGTGTAATAGGGGTTGAGCGAGGACAGCGGGTCCTGGAAGACCATGGCCATGCGCTCGCCGCGGATCTTGCGGTACTCCCGCTCCGGCAAACCGAGCAGTTCTCGGCCGCCGAGCGCGATGCTGCCCTGCGTCACGCCGTTGGACGGCAGCAGGCCCATGATCGCGAGCGAGGTCATCGACTTGCCCGATCCCGACTCACCGACGATCCCGACCGTGCGGTTGCGTTCCACCTGGAACGAGATCTTCTTGACGACATCCGTGTTGCCCGACGAGGTCGGGAACGTGACGGTGAGGTCGCGGACCGACAAAAGCGGGGCGTCGGAGGGTGTGGCATCCGCCTGGCGTCGCCGGGCCCGGAACGACCCGGTCGGCGTTTTCTCGATGTGTTCGCTCATCGTGACTTGATCCTCACTCGGGGGTCGAGCGCCGTGTAGGCGAGGTCGACGACCACGTTGCCCACCACCACGAAGGCGGCGGCCAGCAATGTGACGCCCAGGATGACCGGCTGATCGTTTTTCGAGATCGAGTCGGCCGCGAGCTTGCCCACACCGTTCAGGCCGAAGACCGTCTCGGTGATGAGCGCGCCGCCGAGCAGCCCGGCGAAGTCCATGCCGAACAGCGTGACCACGGGGGTCAGCGACGGGCGTAGGGCGTGGCGGCGCAGGATGAGGCCGGTCGGCAGGCCCTTGGCGCGGGCCGTGCGCATGAAGTTCTCGCCCAGGGTGTCGATGACGTTGGCGCGCACGAGGCGGGCATACATCGACGCATAGGCGAGGGCGAGAACCATCCACGGCATCAGGTAGGACGCGAACCAGAGGCCCGGGTCGTCGCCGAAAGCCACGGCGGTCGGGAATGGCAGGATCTGCAGCTGCACCACGAGCACGTATTGCAGGATGAGGGCCACGAAGTAGTTCGGCAGGCTGATGCCGGCGAGGGCGACCATCATGGCGCCGCGGTCCCACCAGGTGCCCTGCTTGACGGCGCTGAGCAGGCCGCCCGAGACACCCACGAGCAGCCACAGGATGGCCGCGCCGATCGCGACGGTGGCCGAGACGGGCAGGCGGCTCGTGATCATGGTGAGCACGGACTCGTTGGTCTGGAAGCTGTAGCCGAGGCACGGGGCCGCGCACGAGATCGCCGAGGCGCCCTCGCCATAGGTGCGGCCGACGAACAGCCCCTGCAGGAACTGCCAATACTGCGCCCAGAACGGCTGGTTGAGTCCGAGGTTCTCGCGAATCTGGTCGATGCGCTCGGGGGTGCACGTCTTTCCACAGATCTGCACGGCCGGGTCGGGCGACAGAACGAAGAAGATGACGTAGGTGAACAGGCTGATCAGCAACAGAATGCCGATCGCGGCGAGCACGCGCCGCACGAGATAGAGCACCATCAGGCAGCATCCCCCGCATCGATTGCTTTGCGCAGGTGGTCACCGAACACGGTGAACGACAGCACGGTGAGGAACAGGAACATGCCCGGGATCACGAAGAACATGGGGTCAACCGTGTACCAGCCGACCGAGGTCGCGATCATCTGGCCCCAGGAGGGCGTGGGCGGGATGACGCCGACGCCGAGGAATGACAGGCCGGCCTCGGTGCCGATGTATCCCGGCACGGCCAGTGTGGCGATGACGATGATCGTGCCCCGCAGGTTGGGCAGGATCTCGCGGAACACGATGCGGGCCCCCGACGCGCCGGACGCCTGCGCGGCCTCGACGAATTCGCGGTTGCGCAGCGACATTGTCTGACCCCGGATGACGCGAGCGGTGTATGGCCATCCGAAAATGCTCAGCACCAGCACGAGCAGGACGGGCCGGTTGCCGGCGGGCAGGGCCGAGAGGAGGGCGATCATGAAGATGAGGGACGGGAAGGCCATGAGGAAGTCCATGACGCGCGAGATGATCTGGTCGACCCAGCCGCCGTGGTAGCCGGCCAGCATGCCGAGAACGACGCCGACCGTGGTGGTGACGACCGTGGCCGAGGCGGCGATGAGCAGCGAGACCTGGGCGCCATAGGCGATGCGCGCGAAGATGTCGCGGCCGTTCTGCGGTTCGACGCCGAACCAGTGCTGCGCGCTGATGCCGCCGAGCTCACCCTTCGGGATGCCGCCGAGGTCGGAGTCGATGGCCGACGAGTCGAACGTGTAGGGGCCCCATCCCGTGATGGCGGACAGCCACGGCGCGAAGACCGCGAGCAGCACGACGAAGGCGAGGAAGGAGACCGAGAGCACGACCGCCGGGGAACGGCGTAACTCGCGGATGACGCGGCGGGCGGGTGTGGGGGCGCCGCCCGTCGAGGGGCCGCCCTTCTCCCCCGCCTCGACGGCGAGATCGCTCGGGACTGTCGACATGTGAACCGTCTTTCGTAGTTTCTGTCGGAGTGTGAGGTCCCGCGGGGCCGGCGGGCGTTCAGCCGGCCGACCCCGCGGGGCGATGGGCTACTACTTCTTCGGGTCGGAGAGTCCCACCGACACGAAGTCGATGCCACCGGAGAACGCGGCGTCGGAGTAAGCCCCGGCAACACCCTCACCGACGACCATCACGGCCTTCTCGAACAGCAGCGGAACGGTCGGGGCCAGCTTGGCGATCTGCTCGTCGAGCGCACCCCAGGCCTTGTTGGCCTCGTCGGCGTCGGTCATGGCGTAGATCTCGTCGATCTTGGCGTTGACGTCGGCGTCGTCCAGCTGGGCGATGTTCGAGTTGCCCTTCTCATAGATCTGGCGACCGTCGAACAGCGGCGGCAGGAACGTGGAGCCCGACGCCCAGTCGGGGCACCAGCCGGTGATCGCGGCGTCGTGCTGCTGCGACGTGGTTCCGATGACCTCGTAGTAGGTCGCCGAGTCGATCAGGTTCAATTCGACCGTGATGCCGGCCTTCGAGAGGGCCTGCTGCACGGCTTCGGCCTGCGCCTGCATCTTCGGCTGCGAGCGGATGTCCATGGTCATGGTGAATCCGTCGGGAAGGCCGGCCTCGGCCAGCAGTTCCTTAGCTTTCTCCGGGTCACCCTTCGAGTCCTTCGACGCGTACAGGTCGAAGTCGGTCTGGCCGGCGACGGTCGGGGGCAGCATGGTGGTGGCGACATCGGCCAGCTGCGAGCCGCCCGTGGCATCCTTCACCGACTGCTTGTCGATGGCGTAGTTGATGGCCTGGCGCACGAGCGGGTTGTCGAGGTTCGGCTTCGTCGTGTTGAGGCCCATGTAGGTGGTGCAGCCCTGCACGCCCGAGATGGTGCGATCCTTCAGGGCGGGCGTCTGGATGCGGGCGATCGACGAGGCCTGAACGGTGCCGGCGATGGCATCCTTGTCGTTGCCCTGGCCGGCGATCATGCGCTCGTCGATGGTGGAGGCGTCGAGCCCGAACGTGAAGTCGAAACCATCGGGGTAGGCGGCGCGCACGTCGTCGGTCTTCTTGTCCCAGTTCTCGTTGCGCTCGAGCACGAGCTTCGAGCCGCGCTGGTAGCTGGCGACCTTGTAGGGGCCGGAGGAGATGGGCTGCTGGTCGAGCGACGTGGTTGTGACGTCGGCGTCGGCGGGGAAGGGCGTGAAGACGTTCTGTGCGGCGGCCGACGGGAAGTCGGCGAACGGGCGGTTGAGCTTGAACGTGATGGTCTTGTCGTCGGGGGTGACGATCGAGTCGAGGTCGCCCGTGACGTAGGGGCCCTCGTAGCCGTCGGTGTCGGCGAGCAGCAGCTTGGCGTAGGGCGAGCCGATCGAAAGCGCCGGGTCGAAGGAGCGCTCGACGCCGAACTTCACGTCGGCCGAGGTGATGGGTGAGCCATCCTCGAACTTCACGCCGTCCTTCAAGGTGAACGTCCACTCGGTGGCGTCGGCGTTGGGCGTGCCGAGGTCGGTGGCGAGGTCGGGCACGATCTCGGTGCCCTTCGCGCCCTCGCCGACACCCGTGGTGGTCAGCTGGCGGTAGATCAGGCGGTAGAAGTTGTTGACGCCACCGTCGAAGCCCATGGTCGGGTCGAGGTGCGAGAAGTCGGCGTTCTGGAGCACATAGACCGTGCCGCCCTCTTTCGGCGTGCCGCTGACGCCGGAGCCGCCCCCGGTGGAGGCGCCCCCTCCGCCCGTGCAGGCGGTGAGCGCCAGGGTGGCGGCGAGGGCGAGCCCGGCCGCTGCGTAGCGTTTCTTCATGGGTGTCTACTTTCGTTCGGTGGTAACGGAAGGGATGTCGCGGCGCAGCCAGACCCGCATGGTGAGCGGTTCTCGGTTGCCCCAGAGGTAGTACGGGATGAGCGCCAGCTGGGTGGGCGACGCGTCGGGGGTGGCGGCGGATGGGTTGACCGTGCCAGCGGATGCTGCGCGGCCGGACGTCAGCTCGGGATAAAGCTCGGAATCAGCACGGGTCGCGGCGATCGTCGCGGGCAGGACGATGGCAACCGCCTGAGTCTCGGCGTGACCATCGAGATCGGTCGGCACGACCCGAGCCCGGCTCACGTCGTCCACGCTTACGACGATGTCGTCGAGCGGCGCCTCGTTGTCCTCCTGCTCGGCGGCGAAGACGAGCGGGCCGCGCGCGATGGCGATCGCTCCCCGCGTGCCGTCGACGGCCGGGTGCGAACCGTGGGCCCGAACAGGCATGTCAAGGTGCAGCTCGACGCTGTCGCCAACCACCCACTCGCGCTCGACGCGCAGCCAGCCATCGGCGGTCGCAGCTTCGGCGGCAACGCTCTCGCCGTTCACGGTCACGGTGGCCGAGTGGCACCATGCCGGCACGCGCAGGGCGAGGGTCCGTGACGCACCCTCACTCGCGGTCACGGTCAGGCGGATGTCGCCCTCGAACGGGTACGCCGTCTGCATGTCGAGGCTGAGGCCATCCGAGTCGATGTTCGCGGTCGTGTATTGCCCGATGAACAGCGTGTTCTCGTCGGCGCCCACACCGGTGGTGGCGACGTAATCTTGCAGCTCCGACATCCAGCGCACGATGTTGGGCGGGCAGCACGGGCACACGAACCAGGCGCGGCGCAGGATCTCGCCGTCGGGTTCGGCGCCGGTGCGCTGCTGGTGGTCGGGGCGGCGCTGCAGCGGGTTGTCGTAGAAGAAGGCGCAGCCGTCGCTTGAGAGTCCGGCGGCGTAGGCGTTGTAGAGCACGGTCTCGAAGGCGTCGAGGTAATGCGTGTCACCCGTGGCCAGGTGCAGGCGCCACGCCCATTGCATGGTTGCGATGGCGGCGCAGGTCTCGCTGTAGGACCGCTCGGACGGCAGCTCGAACCGGTCGCCGATGGCCTCGTCGGAGTGCCGGCTGCCGAGCCCGCCTGTGATGTAGAGCTTGGTGCGGCTCATGTCCCGCCAGAGCCGCTCGGATGCTTCGAGCAGGGTCTCGTCGCCGTTCTCGAGCGCGACATCGGTCGCCCCGGCGGCCAGATACGCCATGCGCACGGCGTGCCCGGTCACCGAGTCCAGCTCACGGAAGGGCGCGTTGTCCTGGAAGTATTCGGCCGGGAACACCCGCAGCTCCACCGTGCCGTGCCCGCGCCGGTCGACCAGCAGCTCGGCCAAGGTGAGGTAGTCGCGGTTGCCGGTCTCGCGGAACAGCTCGACGAGCGCCATCTCGGCCTCGGGATGTCCGTCCACGGCGTTCTGCCCGTCGGGCCCGAGCTTCCGCACCGCCAGGTCGGCGAACCGGCTCGCGATGTCGAGCAGCCGCCGGTCCCCCATCTGCCGGGATGCCGCGACCGCCGCCTGGATCAGGTGCCCCAGGTTGTAAAGCTCGTGTCCCCAGGCCAGGTCGTCCCACGGCTGCTTCTCCACGGTCTCGGCCTGGAAGTAGGAGTTGAGGTAGCCGTCATCCTGCTGCGCCGATTCGAGCAGTGCCACCGATTCCTCGAAGAAGTCGGTCGTCTCGGCGTCGGCCTCGCCGCGGCCGATCTCATAGGCGATGCCCTCGAGTGTCTTGAACACATCCGTGTCGAGGAACGGGTAGCGCCCGCGATACTCGGTCGGCGCGGCGCCCTGGGCCTCGCGCTCACTGGCCACGGGCGATCCGGGCTGAGCAACGGCCCGCAAATTGTCGAGGTTCCCTGCCGCGCGAACCTCACGAATGGTGTGATGGATGGTGCGGCTGCGGTTCCTTTCCTGCCACACGCCCCACAGCCCCTCGCCGCCGAGCCGCACGTTCGCGGTTCCCAACGGCTGCCGCACGCCGCGTTCCGTCAGCACCGCGCTCACGCCCTGCACCCCGCCGGGACGCTCAGATGCATCGCTCGCGCCGGGTGTTTCGACGACAACATTGTCAGTCATATCCAGGTCAGGCCTTTCTGTACCGTGTGACACATTACTGTACCCCAGTTCCTCGCGTTCGGTAGTGGGTGACACATTACCCTCGCCGAAAGCGCATTCTGCGCCCCGAAACAAACCCTTAACGCAACGGCAACAGAGCGGTCTCGTGACCCCCGCGGCCGATTGTTCGCTTCGGGCGCGGGCGTTTTGGGCAACAAAAAAGCCCCCGCCGAAGCGGAGGCTTTTACTGCTGGGGTACCTGGACTCGAACCAAGAACAACTGAACCAGAATCAGTCGTGTTGCCAATTACACCATACCCCACGGGCCTCGGATAATTCCTCGGCACGAGTATCGACTTTACCCTAGGGAACGGGCCGACACCAAACTGACGCGCTACCGTTTTGCGTGAATCGCGTCCGCCAGGATCGCTGCCGAGACTTTCGCCCCAGCGCCGGCGGCCACGATGAGCTGCTGCGGGCCGGGCGGCGTGATGTCCCCGGCGGCATAGACGCCCGGGAGCGAGGTGCGGCCGACGCTGTCGATGCGCACGAGTCCGTCGTCGTCGCGGTCGAGCGGCAGGGCTGCGAGGTAGTCGAGCGGCGCCGTCCACACGGGGCGGATGAAGCCGGCGCGGATGTCGAGCGCGGTGCCGTCGTCGAGCGTGATGCCCGTCATGCCGGTGCGGTCACCCGTGATCTCGGCGATGGGTCGGCGCTCGACCGTGACACCGGCCGCGAGGAGAGTTTCTTCGCCGACGACGCTCAGCGCGACATCCGACCCGTTGGTGAAGGCCGTGACGGTGTCGCTCCAGCTCGTGAGGAGCAGTGCACGCTCGGCGAGGTCGTCGGTTTCGCCGATCATGGCGAGCGGCTGGTCGCGCTTGTCGTAGCCGTCGCATTCGAGGCAGCTGTGCAACGCGGTGCCGTAGTAGGAGCGGATGCCCTGGATGCGCGGCAACGTCTCGGCGAGGCCCGCCGTGACGACGACGCGGCGTGCGGTGACGTCGCGGTCGGCACTCCCCCGCACACCGGATGCCCGTACACGGAAGTGCTCGTCTTCCTGTTCGACGCTCGACACGAGCGCGAACTGGATCTCGGCCTCGGCATAACCCGAGACTTCGTCGCGGGCGAGCTGGCGCAGGTCGAGCGGCGAGACGCCGTCGCGCGTGAGGAAGCCGTGCGAGACGAGCGTGGCGGAGTGACGCGGGCGGTTGCTGTCGAGGACGAGCGTGCGCTTGCGGGCGCGAACGAGGTTGAGCGCGGCAGATAGACCGGCCGGCCCTCCCCCGATGACGACGACGTCGTAGTCGGGCTCGCCGTCGACAATTCGCCACGCCGGATCGTTCACGGCCGCGGCCGATTCTGAGGCAGCGGCCGGGGTTGCGCCAGCCTCGCTCATGAGGCGTGCGAGGCGGCCAGCGCCTCCAACCGGGCGAGCGTGTCTTCCTTGCCAAGGATCTCCATCGACTCGAACAGCGGCGGCGAGACGCGGCGGCCCGAGATCGCGACGCGCAACGGACCGTAGGCGATGCGCGGCTTGAGCTCGAGACCTTCGATGAGCGCGCCGGCGAGCACGCTCTGCAGGCGCTCGGTGGCCCAGTCGGCGTCGTCGATGCCCTGGAGTGCGCCGATGGCGGCCTGCAGCACCTCGCCCGTGTTGACGGGCAGGCTCTTGGCGGCGTCGGCCTCGATGACGAGGTCGGAGGTCTTGGTGTAGAGGAAGCCCAGCATGCCGGGGGCCTCGCCGAGGAGGCCGATGCGCTCATGGATGAGCGGCGCGGCCTGGTCGAGGATGTGCTTCTCGCGATCGCCCAGGGGCACGTTCACGAGGTCGGCCTCGACGAGGTAGGGCACGGTGCGCTCGGCGAAGTCGTCGACGTCGAGCTGGCGGATGTGGTCACCGTTGATCGATTCGGCCTTCTTCAGGTCGAAGCGGGCGGGGTTGGGGAGCACGTCGACGACGTCGAACGCGGCCACCATCTCGTCGATGCTGAACACGTCGCGGTCGCCGGTCAGCGACCAGCCGAGCAGCGCCAGGTAGTTGATGAGGCCCTCGGGGATGAACCCGCGGTCGCGGTGGTGGAACAGGTTGGATTCGGGGTCGCGCTTCGAGAGCTTCTTGTTGCCCTCGCCCATGACGTAGGGCAGGTGGCCGAAGCGCGGGATGGCGGCGGCCACTCCGATGTCGATGAGCGCGTGGTAGAGCGCGATCTGACGCGGGGTCGACGACAGCAGGTCTTCGCCGCGCAGCACGTGGGTGATGCCCATGAGCGCGTCGTCGACCGGGTTGACGAGCGTGTAGAGGGGGTGGCCGTTGGGGCGCACGACGACGAAGTCGGTGAACGACCCGGCGGGGAAGGTGATCTCGCCGCGCACGAGGTCGTCGAACGACAGGTCGGTGTCGGGCACGCGCAGACGCAGCGCGGGCTCGCGGCCTTCGGCACGGAACTCGGCGCGCTCGGCCTCGGTGAGGTCGCGATCGAAGTTGTCGTAGCCGAGCTGTTTGGCGCGGCCGTTGGCCTCGTTGCGCGCGTCGATCTCTTCGGCGTTGGAGTAGGACTCGTAGACGTGGCCGGAGGCCTTCAGCTTCTCGATGACCTCGAGGTAGATGTCGGTGCGCTCGGACTGACGGTAGGGGCCGTGCGGCCCGCCCACGTCGATGCCTTCGTCCCAGTCGAGCTTCAACCAGCGCAGCGCCTCGACGATCTGGCCGTAGCTTTCTTCGCTGTCGCGCGCCTGGTCGGTGTCTTCAATGCGGAAGACGAGCTTGCCGCCCGTGTGGCGCGCGTAGGCCCAGTTGAAGAGGGCGGTGCGCACGAGGCCGACGTGCGGGGTGCCGGTCGGCGAAGGGCAGAACCGGACGCGAACGTCGGCGCCGGTGGCGGTGGTCACGGGGTGCGTAGTGGTGTCAGACATCGTCGCCAATCCTACCGGGCCGGGCTGGTCGTCGGCCGGTCAGGCGACCGGGTTGGACAGCGTGCCGATGCCCGTGACCTCGACGTCGACGCGGTCGCCCGAGACGATCGGCCCGACCCCCGCGGGCGTGCCCGTGAGGATGATGTCGCCCGGCAGGAGCGTGAACACGGCGGACGCGTATTCGATGATGTCGGCGACCGAGTGGATCATGTCGGAGAGCGGAGCCTGCTGACGCACCTCGCCGTTCACGCGGGTGGTAATGGTGGCGCCGCCGAGCGCGAACTCGGTCTCGATGACGGGCCCGACGGGGCAGAACGTGTCGAACCCCTTGGCGCGGGCCCACTGGCCGTCGGCCTTCTGCAGGTCGCGGGCCGTCACGTCGTTGGCGATGGTGTAGCCGAAGATGACGTCGGCGGCGTCGGCGTGCTTCACGTTCTTCGCCACGCTGCCGATGACGATTGCCAGCTCGCCCTCGTGCTCCACCTGCTGCGACTGCGGCGGCAGCACGATGCGGTCGTTGGTGCCGATGACCGACGTGTTGGGCTTGAGGAACAGCAGCGGTGCCTCGGGGGCTTCTCCGCCCATCTCCTTGGCGTGGTCGTGATAGTTCTTGCCCACCGCGACGACCTTCGACCGAGGGATGGCCGGGGCCAGCAGCACGGCGTCGGCGAGCGGCACGCGCTCCCCCGTCGTGTCGAAGCCGGCGAACATGGGGTCGCCGGCGAGCACGACGATGTCGGATTCGTCGACGATGCCGAAGTTGATGCTGCCGTTGTGGCTGAAACGTGCGATCTTCACGAAAGGTCTCCTCGTGGTTGTGTCGTCAAAAGGTGAGTGGCCGAACGCCGGGCTCAGGCGTCGAGGCGCGTGAGCCAGCCGTGGCGGTCGGGCAGGCGGCCGTACTGGATGTCGGTGAGCTCCTGGCGGATGGCCATGGTCAGCTCGCCCGCGGGCGCCTCGGCGTCGCCGATGGTGAAGTCGGGCGTCTTCAGCTGGGCGATGGGGGTGACCACGGCGGCCGTGCCGCACGCGAACACCTCGACGATCTCGCCAGCTTCGGAGTCGCGCTTCCATTCTTCGAGCGAGAAGCGACGCTCCTCGACCGTGTGGCCGCGGTCTTTCGCGAGCTGGATGATGCTGTCGCGCGTGATGCCTTCGAGGATCGACCCCGTGAGAGCGGGCGTGACAAGCGTGCCGTCTTTGTAGACGAAGAACACGTTCATGCCACCGAGCTCGTCGACGTATTTGCCCTCTTCGCTGTCGAGGAAAAGCACCTGCGCGCAGCCGTTCTCGTAAGCCTCGGCCTGGGGCAGCAGCGACGACGCGTAGTTGCCGCCGCACTTGGCCGCACCCGTTCCGCCCTTGCCGGCGCGCGAGTACTCGGTGGACAACCAGATCGACACGGGCTTCACGCCGCCCGTGAAGTAGGCGCCGGCGGGGCTGGCGATGACGTAGTAGCCGACCTTCTGCGCGCTGCGCACGCCGAGGAACGACTCGTTGGCGATCATGAACGGGCGCAGGTAGAGGCTCGTCTCGGGGGCATCGGGCACCCACTGGCCGTCGGCCGCGATGAGCTGCTTGATCGACTCGACGAAGTCGTCGACGCCGAGCTCGGGCAGGGCGAGGCGACGGGCCGAACGCTGCAGGCGCTCGGCGTTCTTCTCGGGGCGGAACGTGTAGATCGAGCCGTCGGCGTGACGGTAGGCCTTCAGGCCCTCGAAGATCTCCTGCGCATAGTGCAGCACGGATGCCGCGGGGTCGAGCATGAGCGGGCCGTAGGGCGTGACGCGCGCGTCGTGCCAGCCGGTCTCGATGTCCCAGTCGATCTGCACCATGTGGTCGGTGAAGTGCTTGCCGAAACCGGGGTCGGCGAGGATGATCTCGCGCTCGGCCTCGGCGCGTGCGGCGCTCGAGGGGTGGTGGGTGAAGCTGAGGGGGAACGTGGTTTCTGCGGTGGTCATGATGTGTCCTCTGGTGGATCGGTCGGGGCGCGAGGCCCGAGATCAATGTGTGCGGGCAGCGCCCGACGAGTCAGTTGCCGTCGATTCAGCTGGCAGAAGCGAGCCGCTCGACGATGGCGTCGCCGACCTGGGTCGTGGTGCGGGCCTCGGCGCCGCGGTCGGCGATATCGGCCGTGACGGCCTCGTTCACGAGTCGCGCCTCGTCGGCGAGCCCGAGGTGCTCGAGCAGGAGCGCGACCGACAGGATCGCGGCCGTGGGGTCGGCCTTCTGTTGCCCGGCGATGTCAGGAGCGGACCCGTGAACCGGCTCGAACATGCTGGGGAAGCTGCCGCTCGGGTTGATGTTGCCGGAGGCCGCCAAACCGATGCCACCCGAGATTGCGCCCGCGAGGTCGGTGAGAATGTCGCCGAAGAGGTTGTCCGTGACGATGACGTCAAACCTAGCAGGGTCGGTGACGAGGAAGATCGTGGCGGCATCGACGTGCAGGTAGTCGACCGTGACCGCCGGGAATTCGGCGGCAACCTCGTCGACGACGCGCTTCCACAGCCCACCCGCGAAGGTGAGGACATTGGTCTTGTGCACGAGCGTGAGCTTGGAGCGACGGGCCGCCGCGGCCTCGAAGGCGTAGCGCACGACGCGCTCGACGCCGTAAGCCGTGTTGACCGAGACCTCGTTGGCGATCTCGGCGGACGTGCCCTGGCGGATCGTGCCGCCGTTGCCGACATAGGGACCCTCGGTGCCCTCGCGCACGACGACGAAGTCGACGTCGCCGTGCTCGGCCAAGGGGCTCGCGACGCCCGGGTAGATCTTGGTGGGCCGCAGGTTGACGTAGTGATCGAGGCTGAACCGCAGCTTGAGCAGCAGCCCCCGCTCGATATTGGCCCCCGCCAGGCGCGGGTCGCCCGGCGTGCCACCGACCGCGCCGAGCAGGATGGCGTCGTGCGCGGCGATGGCCGCGAGATCGTCGTCGGTGAGCACGTCACCCGTCTCGAGGAAACGGCCGGCACCCAGCGAATAGTGGGTCTGCTCGAACACGACGTCACCCGACGCCGTCACCGCCTCGAGCACCTTGATCGCCTCGCCGACGACCTCGGGGCCAATGCCATCACCGGGGATGACTGCGAGTGAAACGGTGCGCGACATGGGGCTCCTGCCTTCAGAAGTTGAGTGCTCTCAGCCTATCGCCGCGGTTCGGGCGGGATCGAGCGCACCCGCCGATCTGTGGAGGGAGAAGCATCCCTGGTGCCTGTGGAGAACGATCTGCACCCCCAGAGGCGATGCGGCCTAGCGGACGCGGCGCAGGCTGGTCGCCGCGACGACACCGGCGGCGACGATGAGCGCGACGCCGATCCAAGCCGCGACGCCCACACCGCTGTCGAAGGCGTGCCGGGCCGAATCGAGGAGGGCGGCTGCGGCATCCGCGGGAACCTGACCGGCCACCGAGACGGCGCCACCGAGCGTTTCGCCCGCGGCCATGCGCTGCGCCTCGCTGAGACCAGAGGGCAGAACAACGTTGGCCCGGTAGGACGCCGTGAGGATCGTGCCCAGGATCGCGGTGCCGAGAACGGCGCCCAACTCATAGGCCGTCTCGGAAACTGCGGATGCCGCGCCCGCCTTCTCGACGGGCGCACTCGCGATGATGAGCTCGTTCGAGACCGTCTCGGCCGCGCCGATGCCCACGCCCAACGCGATGAACGCGAAGGCGAGTCCCGCCGCCTGGATGTTTCCGCCCGACAAGGCGACCGCCGAATAACCCGCCGCGGAAATCACCAGTGCCACCGGAATGACGATGCTCGGCCGCACGCGTTTCGCGATCGGCACGATGACCAGCCCCGCGATGATCATCGCCACGAGACCCGGAAGCAACGTGAGTCCGGCCTGGAGGGGCGCGAGGCCCAACACCAGCTGCAGATGCTGGGTCACGAAGAACAGTCCGCCCACGAACGCCGTCACGCTCAGCAGGTTGACGCCGACAGCGCCGCTGAACGATCCACGCGTGAACAGCGTCATGTCGAGCATGGGTGTCTCAACCCGGCGCTGGCGACGCACGAACAGGAACCCGGCGACGAGGCCCACGACGATGGCGACGATACCCAGCGGATCAGCACCCTTCTCGGCGATCGACTTGATGCCGAAAACGATAGGCAGCATGGTGAACAGCGACAGCAGGATGCTCGGCACATCGATGCGCCCGGGGTGCGGGTCTTTCGACTCGGGCACCAGGAGTGGCGCGAGGATGACCAGCGGAATGAGCACGGGCACCGCGAGCAGGAACACCGAACCCCACCAGAGGTTCTGCAGGAGCAGGCCGCCGACGATAGGGCCGAGCGCGCTGCCCGCCGCGAACCCGGAGGCCCACACGGCGATGGCCATGCGGCGCTGATCGCGGTCGAGGAAGATGCTGCGCAGAAGCGACAGCGTCGAGGGCATGAGCATGGCGCCGAAGAAACCGAGCGCCGCGCGGGCCCCGATCAACGCCTCGGCGCTGGGGGCGAAGGCCGCGAAGATCGACACGCTCGCGAACCCCACCGATCCGATGAGCAGCAGCTTGCGTCGCCCGATGTGGTCGCCGAGCGAACCCATCGACACGAGCAGACCCGCGAGCACGAGCGGGTAGATGTCGACGATCCACAGCAGGCCGGTGCCGCTCGGACGCAGCGTCTCGGAGATCTGCGGCAGCGCGAAGTTCAACACCGTGTTGTCGACCGAGACGAGCAGAACCGGCAGCATGAGCACGGCCAGCGCGAACCACTCTCGAACGCCGGCGCGCGGAACGACGGTGGATGAATCGAGGATGTGGGTGGTGCGTGACACGAGAGCTCCTCGCCGCACGGGGCGGCAATCGGGGTGTGGATGGAAAGCAAAAAGGCCGACGTCAACGCCGACCAGCTTGTTTACTATACCGACTGGACGGTATAGAGGTCAACCGACAACGAGTACGATCGGGTCATGAGCAAACCCGCCGGCACCCGCGAACGCCTGCTCGACGCCTATGAAGAGCTGCTCATCGAGCACGGCGAACGCGGCGCCACCCTCGACGCCGTCGCCCACCGCGCCGACGTGTCCAAGGGCGGCCTGCTCTACCACTTCGGCTCGAAGGATGCTCTCACCCAGGGCCTCGTCGAACGCCTGCAACGCCTCACCGACCACGACGTCGAAACCATGCGGCAGGCGCCCGGCGGGCCCGTCGATTACCTCATCCGCACCTCGATCAACACGAACTCGCCGCTCGACGGGGCGATCACGGCCGTGGCGCGTCTGGCTCAGACATCCGCCCCGCGTGTCAGCGAGGCCCTGGCCGAGATGCGTCAGAAGTGGCTCGACCTCATTCTCGAAACGGTTCCGGATGCCGCGACCGCCCGTGCCATCGTGCTCATCAGCGATGGGCTCTACTACAACTCGGCCCTGCTGGGTGTCGGTTTCGACTCGGGCGAGGTCACGCAGGCCGATCTCGACGACCTCGTGCGCGTCGTGCGGCGGCTCACCGACTGACCGAGTGCCGCCGCGGCGCCCACGCGCCGTGCAACCCCTACCTCGGGGGCTCGCGCACGCCCTATGCTGTGGCCATCGCCGTCTACAGAAGGAGCTCCCCATGAGTCTCGGTGCAGGTATTTTCACATTCGTCGTCGGAGCCATCCTCGCGTTCGCCGTCAACATCACGGTTCCCTGGGTTGACCTGCGGATGGTCGGCTACATCCTGATGGGTGCCGGTTTCATCATCATCATCATCGGCATCGCCCTGCTGGCCCGCAAGCGCACGTCCGTCACCACCACGCGCGAGGGCATCGACCCCGTCACGGGCGCCCGCGTTCGCCAGTCGGAGCGCGACGACAGCATCTAGGTCGCATCGCGCTCGCGACCATCGCGCGACCGAGTCGAGACGGGCTCATCGCCGCGATCACCCGAAACACACGAAGGCCCCCGTTCCGAGAACGGGGGCCTTCGTCGTACACGTGTCGAGGATGCTGAGCCGAGCGCCAGCTTCAGCGCAGAACGCCTACGCCTCGGTGATGTCGATCTCGCGCAGCAGCGACGAGTCGATCACACGGGCGACATCGGCGAGGATGTCGTCGGTCACGGGCGAGTCGACGGTCAGAACCGAGAGCGCCTCTCCCCCGGCCTCGCGGCGCGCGATCTGCATGCCGGCGATGTTGATGCCGGCCTCGCCGAACTTCTGGCCGTAGACGGCGACGATTCCGGGACGGTCGGTGTAGACCATGACGATGTGGTGCGCCGCGATGGGCACCTCGACGTCGTAGCCGTTGATCTCGACGACCTTCTCGATCTGCTTGGTGCCCGTCAGGGTGCCCGAGACCGATACCTGCGTGCCGTCGGACAGCGCGCCGCGCAGCGTGATGAGGTTGCGGTATTCCTCGGACACCTCGTCGGTGATCTGGCGCACCTCGATGCCGCGCTGTTCGGCGAGCAACGGCGCGTTCACGTAGGAGACCGACTCGGAGACGATGTTGGTGAAGATGCCCTTGAGCGCGGCGAGCTTCAGCACGCTCACGTCGTAGCCGGCGAGTTCGCCGCGCACCTCGACGTCGACGCTCGTGAGCGGCGACGAGGCGGCGAGGGCCGCGAAGACCTGGCCCAGCTTCTCGACCAGCGGGATGCCGGGGCGCACGTAGGGGTCGATGACGCCACCGGCCACGTTGACCGCGTCGGGCACGAGTTCGCCGCCGAGGGCGAGGCGCACCGATTTGGCCACCGAGACGCCGGCCTTCTCCTGCGCTTCGTCGGTCGACGCGCCGAGGTGCGGCGTGACGATGACGTTCTCGAGCGACAGCAGCTTCTGGTCGGTGGGCGGCTCGGAGACGAACACGTCGAGGCCGGCGCCGGCGATCTCACCCGAGACGAGCGCCTCGTAGAGGGCGTCCTCGTCGATGAGGCCACCGCGGGCGACGTTGACGATGTAAGCGGTCGACTTCATGAGCTTGAGCTGATCGGTCGAGATCATGCCCGTCGTCTCGGGCGTCTTCGGCATGTGGATGGTGATGAAGTCGGACTGCTGCAGAAGTTCGTCGAGCGTGACGAGCTGCACACCCAGCTGCTGGGCGCGCGCCGACGTGACGTAGGGGTCGTAGGCGATGACGTTGACGCCGAAGGCCTGCAGGCGCGCCGTGATGAGCGCGCCGATGCGGCCGAGGCCGATGATGCCGAGTGTCTTCTCATAGAGCTCGGTGCCCGTGTACTTCGAGCGCTTCCACTGGCCCTGCGCCAGCGCGGCGTGCGCGGCGGGAATGTGGCGAGCGAGGCTCAGAATGTGGCCGACCGTCAGTTCGGCAGCCGAGATGATGTTGGATGTCGGAGCGTTCACGACCATGACACCCGCCGTGGTCGCGGCCTTGATGTCCACGTTGTCGAGCCCGACACCGGCGCGCGCGATGACCTTCAGCGACGGGGCCGCCTGAATCGCCTCGGCGTCGACCTTGGTTGCGGAGCGCACCAGGATGGCGTGGGCGTCGGCCAGGGCCTCGAGCAGCGCGGGGCGGTCGGTACCGTCCACCTGGCGGATCTCGAAGTCGGGGCCGAGCGCATCGACGGTGGCGGGTGAGAGTTCTTCAGCGATCAGCACGACCGGTTTTGACACGGGTGTTTCCTTCGGCTTGCGGGCGACGGGAGAGATCGCGCCACAGACGCCGGGGCGCGGATGCTTAAACCCTAGTGCAGCGCCCACACACGCCCGGCCGTGTGACGTGATGGAATGGCGACTATGACGATCGAGACCATCCAGTGGATCATCCGCATCTTGCTCGCGGCGGCATTCATCCTGATGGGTGTTCTGCACTTCGTTCCCGGCCCGGCCCGCGGGATGGCGGCGATGATCCCGGCGCCGCTGCGTTTTCGCAAACCGTTCGATCCGCGATTCCTCGTCGCCTTCACGGGCGTGTGCGAGATCGCGGGAGGTGTCGGTTTGTTACTTCCCGCGCTGCACACGCTCGCCGGCATCCTGCTCTGCGTTTTCCTCGTCGCCGTCTTCCCGGCGAACGCCTACGCGGCTCGGCGCCCCGAAAAGTTCGGCAAGCTGGCCACGCCACTCGTTCCGCGCCTCATCGGCCAGATCGTGTTCATCGGTCTGTGCGCGTTCGCGGCCTGGCCGCTCTAGCCGCGCTTAGGCGATGATGCTGGCGCTGGAGAAGAGCGTCACGATGCTGAGATACAGGGCCGAAGCCGCAGCCCAGCCGGCCACGTAGATCAGGATCTGCAGGAAGAATGCGCGGCGTCGCGCGATGAGGAACGCCGCCACGAAGAGCAGCACGGGCGCCAGCACGACGAGGATGAGCGACGCCCACCCGGTGCCCGTCACGGTCGTGTCGAGGCTCGCCGCGCCTTGCACGTTGAGCACAAGCCAGTCGAGGCCCTCCCACACGTCGTAGGCGTAGAGCAGCCCGAAGATGACGGCCAGGGTGGTTGCTCCCCAACGGCGGCTGACACCTGACGTGGTGCGCGACGTGCCGGGACGCGTGGACAGGGGTCCCGTCTGCACGTCTTTCGGCAGGATGGGGGCGCGTTTGCGGGCCGGCTCTCGCTCCGGTGTGGTGTCGCTCATCAGCGGGCTCCGATCACGAACGGCCAGGGGATCAGCACGAATGCGCCGACGATGAGGGCGAGCACGAACCAACGCGCCTGGCGCCCGCGCGTGGCGAAGAAGCTGGCGGCGAACCATAGTGGCGCGGCCGCGACGGCGAGCACCTGGCCCACCGTGAACATGAGCGTGCGCAGGCCGTCGGATGCTCCGGTGCCGATGCGCTGCACCGAAACGAACCAGCCGATCGTATAGAGAAGGAAGATTCCGCCCAGCACGCTGACGGCGATGAGCGCCACGGATGACATCTGCTCGCGCTGGGCCTCGGCCGGCGAGCTTTTCGCGGCACCGGGTGCCGGACCGGTTCCGGCGACTGCGGTCGTGTCGACGTCAGCATCCGGGCGGGCGGGCGCGGTCTCGGAGCGGACAGACCGGTTCGTCGTCTCTCCGGGCTGCACAGGTCGCGCGGGCTCTGCCTGCTCGTCGACGCGACGCTCGCCCACGTCGAGCGTGGGGTCGTCGTCGCCCGCCCAACTCAGGGCGTCATCGTCTGGTTGCGCCGGCTGCCTGCTCATTCCTTCAGGATACTCGCGCAACCTCGCCCCCTTCGCCCCTTGCGCCCGGCTTAAACACCGATGCGCCCGCACTCAGGCGGACGCATCGGTCAGAAACAACTAGCAACTAGCAACTAGCAACTAGCAACTAGCAACTAGCAACTAGGAACTAGCAACTAGCGTGCAACGCTGCCATCGGTGTAGTCATCGTCAGCGGAGTTCCACGCGAAGAGCTTGCGCAGTTCGCGACCGGTCTGCTCGATGGGGTGGCCTTCGCCCTTGGCGCGGAGTTCGAGGAATTCGGGGGCTCCGGCATCCTGGTCTTCGATGAAGCGCTTGGCGAAGGTGCCGTCCTGGATGTCGGACAGCACGGCCTTCATGTTTTCCTTGACGTCGGGGCTGATGACGCGCGGGCCCGAGACGTAGTCGCCGTATTCGGCCGTGTCGGAGATGGACCAGCGCTGCTTGGCGATGCCACCTTCCCACATGAGGTCGACGATGAGCTTGAGCTCGTGGAGCACCTCGAAGTAGGCGATCTGCGGCTGGTAGCCGGCCTCGACGAGGGTCTCGAAGCCGTACTGGACGAGCTGCGAGGTGCCGCCGCAGAGCACGGCCTGCTCGCCGAACAGGTCGGTCTCGGTCTCTTCGGTGAACGTGGTCTTGATGCCGCCGGCGCGCAGTCCGCCGATGGCGCGGGCGTAGGACCAGGCGATGTCCCAGGCCTTGCCCGAGGCATCCTTTTCGACGGCGACGATGACGGGAACGCCACGGCCGGCCTCGTATTCGCGGCGCACGGTGTGGCCGGGGCCCTTGGGGGCGATCATGATGACGTCGACGCCTTCGGGCGCTTCGATGTAGCCGAAGCGGATGTTGAAGCCGTGGCCGAAGACGAGCACCTTGCCGTCGGTCAGGTTGTCCTTGATCGAGTCGGCGTAGATGTGGCGCTGGTGCTGGTCGGGCGCGAGGATGACGATGACGTCGGCCCATTCGGATGCCTCGGCGACACTCTTGACGGTGAAGCCCTGCTCCTCGGCCTTGGCGATCGACTTCGAGCCTTCCTTGAGGCCGATGACGACCTCGACGCCGGAGTCGCGGAGGTTGAGCGCGTGGGCGTGGCCCTGCGAGCCGTAGCCGACGACGGCGACTTTCTTGCCCTGGATCAGGCTCAGGTCGGCATCGGCGTCGTAGAAGATCTCGGTCACGTGGTTTTCTCCTTGGATTCGTGTCGAGGATGCGCGAGCATCCTTCGTCTGTTCCGTCGGGCTGGCGGCCCGGCGGTGGTGGGTGTTAGTTCTTGTAGACGCGTTCGCTGATGGATTTGGGGCCGCGGCCGATGGCGAGCAGACCCGATTGGGCCATCTCTTTGATGCCATAGGGTTCGAGCACCTTGAGGAGCGCGTTGGTCTTGCCCGAGTCGCCGGTCACTTCGATGACGAGCGAGTCGGTGGCCACGTCGACGACGCGGGCGCGGAACAGCGTCACGGCTTCGAGCACCTGCGACCGCGAGGTGTTGTCGACGCGCACCTTGATGAGCAGGTGTTCGCGTTGCACCGACTGGTCGTAGTCGAGTTCGACGATCTTGATCACGTTGATGAGCTTGTTGAGCTGTTTGGTGATCTGCTCGAGGGGCAGGTCTTCGACGTCGACGACGACCGTGATGCGGCTGAGGCCGTCGATCTCACTGGCGCCCACGGCGAGGGAGGTGATGTTGAAGCCGCGGCGGGCGAAGAGGCCGGCGACGCGGGTGAGGAGGCCGGGCTTGTCTTCGACGAGCAGGCTGAGCACATGGGTGGACACGGTTACGCCTCCTCATCGAACGACGGGCTGTGGTCTCGCGCGTATTGCACGTAGGAGTTGCTGACGCCCTGCGGCACCATGGGCCACACCATCGAGTCGGCCGAGACGACGAAGTCGATGACGACGGGTCGGTCGTTGGTCTCGATGGCCAGCTTGATGGCCGCGTCGACTTCTTCCATCTTGGTGACGCGGATGCCGAGCGCACCGTAGGCCTCGGCCAGCTTCACGAAGTCGGGCACGCGCACGGTGTCGTGCCCCGTGTTGAGGTCGGTGTTCGAGTAGCGGCCGTCATAGAACAGCGTCTGCCACTGTCGCACCATGCCGAGCGACGAGTTGTTGATGATCGCCACCTTGATGGGGATCTTGTTGATGGTGCAGGTGGCGAGTTCTTGGTTCGTCATCTGGAAGCAGCCGTCGCCGTCGATCGCCCACACGGTGCGGTCGGGCTGGGCCACCTTGGCGCCCATGGCGGCGGGCACCGAGTAGCCCATGGTGCCTGCTCCGCCGGAGTTGAGCCACGAGTTGGGGCGCTCGTATTTGATGAACTGCGCCGACCACATCTGGTGCTGACCCACGCCCGAGGCGAAGATGCCCTCGGGTCCGGTGATCTCGCCGATGCGCTGGATGACGTGCTGCGGGGCGAGCAGTCCATCGGTCGGCGGGGTGTAACCGAGCGGGAATTCCTCGCGCAGCCCGTTGAGGTAGGCCCACCATTCGGCGATGTCGGTGGGGGCCGACGCCGTGGCGTTGGTGAAGGCTGCGGTGAGGTCGACGATGACGTCCTTGGCATCGCCGACGATGGGCACATCGGCGAACCGGATCTTCGAGATCTCGGCCGGGTCGACGTCGACGTGGACGACTTTGGCGTTGGGCGCGAAGAGCGCGGCGTTGCCCGTGACGCGGTCGTCGAAGCGGGCTCCGAGTGACACGATCAGGTCGGCCTCTTGCAGAGCCAGCACGGCGGGAACGGTGCCGTGCATGCCGGGCATGCCGAGGTTGTGCTGGTTCGAGTCGGGGAACGCCCCGCGCGCCATGAGTGTCGTGACCACGGGGATGCCGGTGGTCTCGACGAGCTCGAACAGCTCTTCAGACGCACGCGCACGGATGACTCCGCCACCCACGTAGAAGACGGGCTTCTTGGCCTCGGCCATGAGTGCCGCCGCGGCGAGGATCTGCTTGCCGTGTGCCTTCGTGATGGGGCGGTAGCCGGGCAGGTCGATCTTGGGCGGCCACACGAACGGCGCGGTCTCTTGCTGCGCGTCCTTCGTGATGTCGACGAGCACGGGGCCGGGGCGCCCGGTGGAGGCGATGTGGTAGGCGGCCGCGATGGTCGCGGGGATCTCGGCGGCCGTCGTCACGAGGAACGAGTGCTTCGTGATGGGCATCGTGATTCCGACGATGTCGGCCTCTTGGAAGGCGTCCGTGCCCATGAGGTGGCTGAACACCTGGCCGGTGATGGCGAGCATGGGAACCGAGTCCATGTGGGCGTCGGCGATGGCGGTCACGAGGTTGGTGGCACCCGGGCCGGATGTCGCGATGCACACGCCCGTGCGACCGGAGGCCGAGGCATAACCCTCTGCCGCGTGCCCGGCGCCCTGTTCGTGGCGCACGAGGATGTGGCGGATCTTGTCGGTGTCCATGAGCGGGTCGTAGACCGGCAGGATGGCCCCGCCGGGCAGACCGAACACATCGTCGACGCCCAGGAGTTCGAGCGTGCGGACGACGGCCTGTGCACCCGTCAACAGTTCGGGCCCCTGTTCGGGCGCACCACGCTGGGCGGCGGCCTGGGAGGCGAAATCGGATGGGGATTTTGCGGTACGAGTATCCGCTGACATAACGAGTCCCTCTTCGATGGTGATGAGTGAGAGTGAAGGGCGAGAACTACCCCGTCGTCGCGCCTTCGGCTGCGGAGCGCACGAGTTTGGAGTATTTCGCCAGAACGCCACGGGTATAGCGCGGAGGAAGCGGTGCCCAGCCAGAGCGGCGAGCGTCCAGCTCTGCCTCGTCGACAAGTAGGTCGAGTGAGCGAGCTGCGATATCGACCCGTATCAGATCACCATCGCGCACGAATGCAATCGGACCTGCGTCGACTGCTTCGGGTGCTATGTGGCCGATGCACAGGCCGGTTGTGCCGCCTGAGAATCGTCCGTCCGTCAATAGTAGTACATCTTTGCCGAGGCCAGCGCCCTTGATGGCGGCCGTGATGGCCAGCATCTCGCGCATGCCCGGGCCGCCCTTGGGGCCTTCGTAACGGATGATGACGACGTCGCCCTTGGAGATGCGACCCTCGGTGAGGGCATCCATGGCGGCGCGTTCGCGCTCGAACACGCGCGCGGGGCCCTCGAACACGCTGGCGTCGAAACCGGCGGTCTTGACGACGGCGCCGTCGGGGGCGAACGAGCCGTTCAGCACCGTGATGCCGCCCGTGGCGTGGATGGGGTTGTCGAGCGTGCGGATGACCTCGCCGTCGAGCGGGTCGGGGTTGATCTCGGCCAGGTTCTCGGCCACGGTCTTGCCCGTCACCGTGAGGCAGTCGCCGTGCAGCAGACCCGCGTCGAGCAGGGCCTTCATGACGACGGGCACGCCGCCGTGGCGGTCGACGTCGTTCATGACGTATTTGCCGAAGGGCTTGAGGTCGCCGATGTGGGGAACCTTGTCGCCGATGCGGTTGAAGTCGGCGAGCGTGAGCTCGACCTCGGCCTCGCGGGCGATGGCGAGCAGGTGCAGCACGACGTTGGTCGAGCCACCGAAGGCCATGGCCACGGCGATCGCGTTCTCGAACGCCTTCTTGGTCATGATGTCGCGCGCCGTGATGCCGAGTCGCAGCATGTTGACGACGGCCTCGCCCGAGCGGTGCGCGTAGTAGTCGCGGCGACGGTCGGCCGAGGGCGGCGCGGCCGAGCCGGGCAGGCTCATGCCGAGGGCCTCGGCGACGGATGCCATGGTGTTGGCCGTGTACATGCCACCGCAGGCACCCTCGCCCGGGGCGATGGCGCACTCGATGCGCTTGAGGTCTTCTTCGCTCATGGTGCCGGCCTTGCAGGCGCCGACCGCCTCGAACGAGTCGATGATGGTGACTTCTTTTTCGGTGCCGTCGGACAGCTTCACCCAGCCGGGCGCGATGGAACCGGCGTAGAGGAAGACCGAGGCGAGGTCGAGACGTGCGGCCGCCATGAGCATGCCGGGCAGCGACTTGTCGCAACCGGCCAGCAGCACCGAGCCGTCGAGGCGTTCGGCCATCATGACGGTCTCGACGGAGTCGGCGATGACCTCACGCGAGACGAGGGAGAAGTGCATGCCCTCGTGGCCCATCGAGATGCCGTCGGAGACGGAGATGGTGCCGAACTGGAGCGGGTAACCGCCGCCCGAGTGGACGCCCTCTTTGGCGCCCTGGGCAAGTCGGTCGAGCGACAGGTTGCAGGGGGTGATCTCGTTCCACGACGAGGCGATTCCGATCTGGGGCTTATCCCAGTCTTCGTCTCCCATACCGACGGCACGCAGCATTCCTCGGGAGGTCGTAGCTTCGATTCCGTCGGTGACGTCGCGACTGCGCGGCTTCACATCGATTTCAGACATGTTACGAGTGTAGTAGCGTCACCGCGCCCGGATCGCCGCCTCGCGGGCCGTCGCGAGGGCCGCGAGCGTGGCCGCGACCTCGTCGGGGCCGCCGACGCGGAACGGCGCGATCGTGGCGCCGTCTCCGCTCTTCAGCGGCAGGTCTTCGGCATGCAGAACGGCGAAGGCATCCTCGTCGGTGACATCGTCGCCGGCATAGAGCGCGGCGGTTGCCCCGGTGTAGCGACGGAGCTCTTCGATGCCGTCGCCCTTGGTCGCCGAGCGCACCGAGAATTCGAGGACATCCTTGCCGTCGCGGATGGTGACACCCGGCAGCGAGAGGTCGGCGAGCGCGCGCTTTCCGGCCTCGAGAGCGACGTCGTCGTCGGCGCGTCGCGTGTGCAGCGCGAATCCGGCGGGCTTCCGTTCGACCCAGACGTTGTCATAGATGGCGGCGATCTGGTCGAGCAGACGCTCTACCTCGGCCGCGCGGGCGGATTCCTCGGGAGAGAGGGAGGCTTCGGCATCCGGGTCGTCGAGGCGCACTTCGACGCCGTGCGAACCGATGAGCAGGATCTTGTCGTCGGGCTCGGTGACCTCGATGAGGCTGTCGAGCGCGCGGCCCGAGACGTAGGCCACCCAGGTGTCCTCGAGGGCGACGAGACGTTCGATGGCTTCGCGCGCGGCGGGAACGGCTCGCGCGTCTTCGGGGCGGTCGACCGTGGGTGCGAGGGTTCCGTCGAAGTCGAGGGCCACGAGCAGGCGGTCGGTGGCGGCGAGCGCCTCCAGGGCCGCCTGCAGCTCCGCCGGGTCGGTCGAGGGCTCGGGTAGCGGTTCGATGTGCGTCATCGCCCGGGCTCCTCGTCGGTGCGCGACGCGGCCTCGGCGGCACCCGGTGCTCCCGAGGTGTCCACGTTGTCGGCGACGGCTTCGCCGACGGGCGCGACCTCCGACCGGAACGCCGCATCCGGATCATCCAGCGACACGTCGGCGTTCTGGATGCCCGTGGGCCCGACCTCCGACGACTGGCGGCCCTTGCCGTCATACCCCTTCTGCAGCGCGTCGAGGAAGGTCTCGGACCACTTGACGACATCGTTCTCGAGCACGCGTTTGCGCAGCGACCGCATGCGGCGCGAGCGCTCCGACTTGGGCATCTCAATGGCGCGCATGATGGCGTCCTTGGTGCCCTCGATGTCGTGCGGGTTGATGAGCAGGGCCTGCTTCAGGTCATCCGAGGCGCCGGCGAATTCGCTCAGCACCAGCACGCCGTCGTTGTCGAAGCGGCAGGCCACGTATTCCTTGGCGACGAGGTTCATGCCGTCGCGCAGGGCGGTGACGAGCACGACGTCGGCGGCCAGGTAGAGCGCCACCATTTCTTCGCGCGGGTAGCCGTGGTGCAGGTAGTTGATGGCCGTGTGCCCGATCGAGCCGAAGTCGCCGTTGATGCGGCCGACCGTGAGCTCGATCTCGTCGCGCAGGGCCTTGTAGGTCTCGACGCGTTCGCGGCTGGGGCTGGCGACCTGCACGAGCGTGACGTCTTCGACGTTGAGGCGGCCCTCGGCCAGCAGCTCGCCGTAGGCCTTCAGGCGGTGCATGATGCCCTTGGTGTAGTCGAGACGGTCGACGCCGAACAGGATGGTCTTCGGGTTGCCGAGTTCTTCTCGGATCTCCTTGGCGCGGGCCTGCACGTCGGGGCGGCGCGCGAGCACCTCGTAGCTCTCGGAGTCGATCGAGATCGGGTAGGCCTTGGCGATCACCTGACGCGTCGCGCCGACGGGCTTGTTCGAGCGGGCGCGGCGCTCGGGGTTGGCGTCGAGCGGGCGGAAGATGCTCGACCCCTTCGTCTCGTAGGAGAGCAGGCGACGAACGGCCCGCGTGAAGTTGCCGGCGTCGGCGACGCGCTGGAACCCGAGTACATCGGCGCCGAGCAGGCCCTCGATGATCTGCGTGCGCCAGGGCAGCTGCGAGAAGAGGCCGTAGGCCGGGAACGGGATGTGGTTGAAGAAGCCGATGACGAGGTCGGGGCGCACCTCGCGCAGCATGCCGGGCACGAGCTGAAGCTGGTAGTCGTGCACCCAGACGGTTGCACCCTGTTCGGCCAGGCGGGCTGCGGCATCCGCGAATCGCTGGTTGACCTTCACATAGGCCTCCCACCACTCGCGGTGGTAGCTGGGCGGCGCGATGACGTCGTGGTAGAGCGGCCACAGGGTGTCGTTAGAGAAACCCTCGTAGTATTCCTCGATTTCCTGCTCGCTGAGCGGGATGGGGACGATCCAGGTGCCGTGGTTGTCGAAGGGCTCGATGTCGAGGTCGGGGCCGCCGGCCCAGCCGATCCAGGCGCCGTTGGCTTTGGCCATGACGGGGTCGAGTGCCGTGACGAGACCGCCGGGAGACGTGCGCCACTGCACCTCACCGTCCTCGCTCGGAACACGGTCGACGGGCAGCCGGTTGGCCACCACGACGAAGTCGAATTGCCGCGTCTCGCCGTTCGAGGCGTCGGTCTTCTGTGACATGATCCACCTTTCGAGGCCCGAAAACCGGGCGGGTACCAGGCTATCAGCGAGCGAGATTCGACATCGGATGGTCAGAGTCCGGGTCTATCATTGGCCCAATGATCCGCATCGGCATGAGTTCCTCCTGCGTCTACCCGCTCGAGACCGAGCGTGCGTTCGCCTTGGCCGACGAGGCCGGCTACGACGGTATCGAGATCATGGTCACTAACGATCCGGTGACTCGGGATGCCGATGCCCTCCTCGCCCTGAGTGACAAGTACCAGCTGCCGATCATGTCGATCCACGCGCCCGTGCTGCTGCTCACGCACTTCGTGTGGGGCCGCGATCCGCAGATCAAGCTGGAGCGCTCGGCAGAGTTGGCCCGCACCCTCGGGGCATCCAGCGTGGTCGTGCATCCGCCGTTCCGCTGGCAGAAGAGCTACTCCGAAAACTTCCTCGACATCGTGCGCCAGACGGCTACCAACTCGGGCGTGCACATCGCCGTCGAGAACATGTTCCCGTGGGCCGTGCGCGGCCGCAGCATGAAGGCCTACGCCCCCGGTTGGGACCCGAGCGACTGGGACTGCGACGACATCACGCTCGACTTCTCGCACGCCGCGCTCTCGGGTCAGGACAGCCTCGTCCTCGCCAAGAAGTTCGGCAAGCGCCTGCGCCACGTGCACCTGTGCGACGGCTCGGGCTCGCTCGACGAGGGCAAGATCTTCGACGAGCACCTGCTTCCGGGCCACGGCGGGCAGCCCGTCGCGGCCGTGCTGCAAATGCTGGCCGCCGAAGACTGGGACGGCCAGGTGGTGGCCGAGGTCAACACGCGCAAGGCCAAGACCGAGTTCGAGCGGCTCATCGCCCTGCGCGAGACGCTCGAGTTCGCACGCGAGCACCTCGGGCAGCAGCGCACCAGCATGGATCACCTCAAGGGTTACCGCCGCCGCACCATCAACAACCTGCTCCCCCACCACGAGGGCGAGCCTGCGACGGCCGAGCCCGATACGGCACCGACGGATGCCGTGGGCGACGCGTCCACGGACTCTCACGACGTTCTCGACCCCGAACCCACCGAGTAATCGGTTAGAGGAACGCGAGCGCGAGCGTGGCGCCGACGACGGTGAGCGGCGCGACGATGAGGCCGAGGAGCGCGTAGCGCGTCCAGGAGATGCGGACATCCATCGCGGTCAAGCGCTGGTGCCACAGCAGCGTGGCGAGCGACGCCCACGGGGTGACGAGCGGGCCCAGGTTCACACCGATGAGCAATGCGATCAAGCGGTCGGGGCTCGTGGCCGCGGGTTCGAGCGCCAGGTAGGCGGGCAGGTTGTCCACGAGGTTCGCGCCCACACCGGCGGATGCCGAGAGCCGCAGCAGGTCGGCCGGTGAGTTGCCTGTGCCAGCGACCTGTTCGAGGAACGCGCCGAGGCCGACGTTGTGCAGCGCGGCCATCGACAGGAACAGACCCGACGCCAGCACGATCAGCTGCCACGGCACGAGGTCGAACCGCAGCACCCGCGGGTTGCGCCAGGCCGTCACGGCGATGAGCACCAGGGCCGCGGCCGACGCGGGCAGCCACACGGGCAGACCCGACACCAGCAACGGCAGCAGCACGACGAGCACGACGGCGGACGTCACGAACAGCAGGCGGTCGGAGGCGGGGGCTGCGGCATCCACCGTGAATCGCCCCGAGAGCGGCCGCCGATAGACGATGGCGAGCACGATGACAGGAACGATGACGCCCACGATGGCCGGCGCGTACGAGAGGGCGAGGAACCCGAGCGGCCCCACCCCGCCCAAGCGGTGTTCGGCGAGCAGGTTCGTGAGGTTGGAGACGGGCAGGAAGAGCGACGCCGTGTTCGCGAGCCACACGGTCGTGAGGGCGAACGGCAGCGGGCTGACGCCGATGCGCCGCGCGAGCACCACCACGATGGGTGTGAGCAACACGGCCGTGGTGTCGAGCGACAGGAAGGCGGTCGAGACGACGGCCATCAGCACGACGAAGAGCCACAAGACGACCGTGCGGCCGCGGGCGAGGCGAGCCGCGTGACCGGCGATCGACTGGAACACCCCGGCCTGGTCGGCCAGCTCGGCGACGACCGTGATGGCGACGACGAAGAGGAGCACGGGCCAGATGCGGTCGGTCAGCGCCAGAACCTCGGTGCCGTCGAGGATGCCGAACGCCCAGGCGGCGAGGCCGAGGACGAGCAAGACGGCTCCGACGAGAGCGGTTTTCATGCGGGGGTCACGCGGGAAGTCGACAGCACGAAGTTCACAGTACAACCCCCTGCGGCGAGTCGGGTCGACACGCTAGCGTGGAAGTCTACGGAGGCTAACAACATGCGCAAATACCTTATGAACACGAGCATCCTGGGCGCGGTCACCGGCGCCTGGAGTGTCATCCAGACCACCCGCAAGGGCCCGCGCGACTGGCGTCTCGCCCTCGCCTGGGCCAGCTGGATCATCTCGCTCGCACTGGCCATCGGGTCGGTTGCCGAAGAGAACCAGCGCAAGCTCAAGAAGTAACTCCCCCCGTTCGGGCCGGCACGTTCAGCGTGTCGGCCCGTTCTGCTGCCCATTTGCCGCTCGTGTCGGCGAAAATCGGCGTGTCAGCAGGGGTTTCGGATGCCGCGCGCGCACACTGGAGGCAACGACCGCCCCCTTCGCTCACAAACGGCGGTCCGGCAAGGAGCCTCACGATGTTCGGACGCCGTAGTCGCCGCTTGATCGCCGCCGAGAATGCCGCGCGCGCCGCAGCCCTCGAAGCCGGCACAACCGGGTCGTCGCACCCCGACACCCGTGTCGATTCGACCGGCGTCGAGCTCGAGACATCCGCCACATCTGCACCTGCCGTCATCCCCGTCCCCGCCCCCGTCATCGAGCTCAGCGAGGAACGCGTCTTCGCGGCGGTGCTCGAGCGCCTGCAGGACTTCGTGGGCGAGAACGGCAGCTGGACACTCACGCGGCGCAGCGATTCCGACACCGAAGTCTTCTTCCACGACATGGCTGCCCTGTCACTGGCCCGCGCCGTGACGTCGACCCTCGTCGATGCGGCAGCGCACGGCGACACCGCCCCCACCGCGGAACGCGACGACCTGTCCGAGCTAGATGCCGCTCGCGCCGCAGCCGACGGCTCGACCTCAAACGCTTCGAACTCAGACGCCCCGACCTCAGATGCCCCGGCCGCCGACCGCGCTGTCTCCCCCGCCGTGCGCACCATCATGGAGCTCGACACCATCGCCGTCTGGGCCGACCCCACGTCGCACGACCCCGCCTACATCGACGAGCGGATGCTGCACCCCGAGACGGCGCGTTCCGTCGACGCCGACCGGGCGAACGGCCAGCGCCGCGCCTGAGCGGACAGATCAGTGCAGGATCGCCTCGAGGAAGATGATTCCCGCCCCGATGGCCGTGGACACGAGACATCCGAGCACGCACCACCACCAGCGATTTCCGCGGATGGCTAGCGCGCTGTAGCCGAGCCCCGCGAGCGTCACGAGAACGACGCGGAGCGCCCACGCGACGGCCTCGTCGCCGGTGAGCAGGCCGAAGACGCCCATCAGGAGCGGGATGCTCGGCAGGATGGCAGCCTCGAGCATGCCGACCGACTCGGCCAGGGCGTGCCTCACGGAGCGCGCGACCGTGACCGTGCCCCGATGCTCGCCCCCGCGGTGCCCGAGGGCCGCCGAGAAGACGTGCGCGATCCAGAACGCGACGAGCGTGACGGCGCTGAAGGCGAAGATCGACCGGGGCCCGTTGTCGTCGTCGGCCGCCGTCGCGGTGATGAGGCTCGCGTAGACGATCAGGCCGTATATCGCCGAGGGGCTGGCGAGATGGTGCCAGAGTGCACGCAGATAGCTCATGCCGTCACGTTAGCGCACGAAAAATGCCCCAGAATCGGCGAGATATCTGGGGCATTCAGTGCACCCCCTCGGACTTGAACCGAGAACCCACTGATTAAGAGTCAGTTGCTCTGCCGATTGAGCTAGAGGTGCATTTCGGACCGGAATTTTGCACTTCCGGACCGAGGAATACTTTAGCAGGAGAATTGCGGGGAGCGCGAATCGAGCCGCACTGCCGAGCATCCGGGGTCGATACGCTGGGGGTATGAGTGCCGACGCATCCCCCGTTTCTTCCGCTTCTGCCGACCCCCTCGCCGCCGGAAACGTGCTGGCCGATGACCTGCGGCTCGCGCTGCGCATCGCGGATGCGGCCGACACGATCTCGCTGGAACGCTTCCGGTCGAACGACCTCGACGTGTCGACCAAACCCGACCGCTCGTTCGTGACCGACGCCGATCTGGCGGTCGAGCGCCGCATTCGCGAGATCCTCACCGAGGCGCGACCGGAGGACGGCATCCTGGGCGAGGAGTACGGCACGGCCGGCTCGACCGCCCGGCAGTGGATCATCGACCCGATCGACGGCACGGCCAACTACCTGCGCGGCGTGCCCATCTGGGGCACGCTCATCTCGCTCGCCGTCGACGGCGTGCCCGTCGTGGGCGTCGTCTCCTCCCCCGCGCTCGAGAAGCGCTGGTGGGCCGCCGACGGTTCGGGCGCCTGGTCGTCGCTGCGGGGCGGCGCGCCCGAGCAGCTGAAGGTCTCGCGCGTGCAGAAGCTCGCCGACGCTTCCGTCAGCTTCCAGAGCGTCACGCAGTGGGACGATGCCGGCTACCTCGACCAGCTCGTCGCGCTGACCCGGGCCAGCTGGCGCGACCGCGCCTACGGCGACATGTGGGCGTACATGCTGTTGGCCGAGGGGCTGGTCGACGCCGTGGGCGAGTTCGACGTCAAGGAGTACGACGTGGCGGCGCTGGTGCCGATCGTGCGCGAGGCGGGTGGTGCAACATCCGCCATCGACGGGACCGATCGCATCGACCGCCGCAGCTTCTTGGCCACGAACGGTGCGCTGCACGAAGAGATCCTCGGATTGCTGCACGGCTGACGCTCGACGGCCTAGCTGTGAGTCGGCTTTGAAAATGAGGCTCGCTCTGGATAGCATCATGCAACACGGAGTCGCACCCCGATCGGCGCCGCTCACACCCCGAATGGAACAGCATGCCCGCCCCGTCTCGCCTCAGCCGCCGCCTCCTCGCCGTGGGCGCCGCAACCGCTCTCGCTGCCTCGCTCTCAGGCTGCAGCCTGATCAACAGCATCATCGACAAGCCCGTCACGCGGGATGCCGAGACCGAGGAAGTCGTCGAGGCCGGCACGTCGAGCGTCTTCTCGATCAAGGTGGGCGACTGCATCAACGACGACAGCACGAGCGAAGAGGTCTTCGAGGTAGAGGCCGTTCCGTGTGCCGAGCCGCACGACCTCGAGGCCTTCTACGAATTCTCGCTCGACGGCTCGGAGTACCCGGGCGACGACGAGGTCTCTCAGCAGGCCGACACCGGGTGCTACGACCAGTTCACGACCTTCGTCGGCCTGAGCTACGAGGACTCGACCCTCGACTACGCACCCTACACGCCCACCGAGGCGAGCTGGACCGAAGACGGCGACCGCCTCGTGAGCTGCATGATCGGCGACCCCGAGGGCCGCACGACCGGCTCGCTCGCGGGCGTCGCCCACTAAGCAGCGGCTACGCGGTCTGAGCCGAGCGCTTGCGCCGCTTGCGCGCCCCGAGGTCGAGGAAACCGAGCACCAGCGCCACGGCCACGAGCGTCAGGGTCACGGCGAAGCCGGCCCGGAACGCGTCGTGGAACACCTCGAGCTGCGGTGCCTGGCCGGTCTCTGAATAGATCGTCGCGTAGAACGCCGCACTCGCGGCCGCCGTGCCCATAGCCGTTCCGACGCGCTGGCCGAGCTGCGCCATCGAGCCGGCGACACCACCCTGCTCGACGGGAACCTCGGCGAGCGTGAGCGTCTGGTTGGGCGAGATGACGAAACCGCCGCCCGTGCCCGCGACCAGCATGCCGACGCCCATGCCGTAGATCGCCACGTCGGCCGGCAGCAGCTCGGCGGCCAGCAAGACCAGCGAGAAGCCGATCAGCACGATCACGATGCCGAGCACGACGAGCTTGCGGCCCACGCGGTTGACGATCGTGCCGCCATACCAGGCCGTCACGGCCGACGACAGCGCGAACGGGATGCTCACCATGCCGGCGAACACGGGCTCGAGACCGATGCCCTGCTGCAGGAACAGCGTCGTCAACAGGAACATGGCGGGCATGGCCGCGAAGTAGGCCATGGCGATGAGCAGACCGTTGCGGTAGGAACCCTTGCGGAACAGGTCGAAGTGCACGACGGGCGATTTGCCGATGCGCTTGTAGCGGCGCTCCCACAGCACGAAGCCGGCCGCCGCGATGGCGGCCAGGATGAGCAGATACCAGCGCGCGGGCTGATCGTCGGGCCCGCCCGTCGTGAGCACGAACGGCAGCATGACGCTGAACGTGGCGACGGCGAGGATGAGGATGCCGACGAGGTCGAGTTCACGCGAACCCGGCGAGCGCTCCTGTTTGGCGGGCAGGAGCTTGAGCGCGAATGGCAACAGAATGAGAACGAGCGGCACGTTCATCGCGAAGATGTAGCGCCAACCATCCGTGGGCCCGCCGACCGCGATGAGCAGGCCACCGAGCGTGGGACCGAAGGCCGTCGAGACGCCGATCGTGGCACCGAAGAGCCCGAACGCCCGGCCGCGCTCTTCGCCCTGGAAGAGCTGCTGCGTGAGGCCGATCACCTGGGGCATCTGGATGCCGGCCGCGATGCCCTGCACGATGCGCGCCACCATGAGGAACTCGATGTTTGGGGCCACGGCACACGCCAGGCTCGAGACCATGAAGAGACTGAGGCCCACGACGAACATGGCCTTGCGCGAGTGCAGGTCGCCGAGACGCCCGGCCGGCACGAGCGCGAGACCGAAGGCGAGGGCATAGCCCGCCACGATGATCTGCAGCTCGGCGGGGCCGGCGCCGAGGGACTTCTCGATCGACGGGAGCGCGACGTTGACCTTGGACAGGTCGAGGATGGTGAGGGCGGCTACGGAGACGCAGACGGCGAAGGCCTGCCAGCGTTGACGGCCGCTGAGGGCGTTGGCGAGTGAGGACGACATATACGGGGAAGCATACTCCCGGGCGAGCGCGGTGCCTGCGGCCCGCAGATAGGGTTGACGGGACGCGTTTCGCCGGTGCGGAACGGCCGAGTGAGGAGCACCATGTCCGAGAAACAAGCGGGAGCGAAACCCGCCGGAACGATTCGCCGCCGCATCCGCACAACCGGGTGGCTCGCCCTGCTGGCCCTCGTGCTCGCCATCGTGGCCTTCGTGGTGTGGACCCAGATCGTCATGGCCGGCGACCGCGGCGCCACCATCGAGGTGTTCGACAACGCGGCCGTGCAGGTCACCGACACGGGCGACAGCATCGTCATGACCCCCACGGGCGAAGATGGCGGGGCCGACGCATCCGGCGAGGGGCTCGTCTTCATCCCGGGAGCCAAGGTCGACCCCTACGCTTACCTCTACAAGCTCTCGGGCGCCGTTGAAGAGTCGGGCCTCACGGTCGTCATCACGAAGCCCACGCTCAACCTGGCGTTCTTCGACCAGCGCCCGCTCTCCACCTTTACCGAGGCCGCGCCCGAGGTGACCGACTGGTTCGTCGGCGGCCACTCGCTCGGTGGCGTGCGGGCCTGCCAGTGGGCGGGCAGCGAGGATGTCGCGGGCCTCGTGCTCTTCGGCAGCTACTGCGCCAACGACCTCTCGCAGTCGGGCCTGCCCGTGCTCAGCATCGGCGGCAGCAACGACGGCCTCTCGACCCCCGCCAAGATCGAGGATGCCTCGGGCCGGCTTCCCGCCGACACCGAGTTCGTAGAGCTCGACGGCGCCAACCATGCGGACTTCGGCGACTATGGCGTGCAGCCGGGCGACGGCACCTCGACGGTGTCGGACGAGGATGTGCGGGCCGAGATCACCGACGCGATCGACGCGTTCGTCGGCTGAAAGCGGTCCGTGGCGTCGCCTCGCTGTGGGGCCATCACGCGTTCGACGCCACCACGAGCTTTCGAGCCCACGGGCGTCGTGAGCGAATCCGCGATGCGTTCCCCCGTCAGCCC
Source organism: Okibacterium fritillariae (assembly GCF_900167575.1). Lineage (GTDB taxonomy): Bacteria > Actinomycetota > Actinomycetes > Actinomycetales > Microbacteriaceae > Okibacterium > Okibacterium fritillariae. Next base: position 1,276,998 of record NZ_FUZP01000001.1, on the reverse strand, counting down.
TCGAAGGCGACGGGGAGCCAGCGGTTTTTGTTGCGGCGCGTGAGGGCGGCCGTGCGCGCCTCGGCGATCGTGCCGAACACGGCCAGGGCGTGCTCGCCGACCTGGCGCGCGATCTCGTCGTCCTCGGCCTCGAAGCGGACGACGATGCGCGGCAGGCCGCCAACGATCTGTAGGTCGGACGCCTCGACGACCGTGAGGGTGGCCGCGGCATCCGCGACCGTGGGGAGAACGTCGGCGGGGTGCACGCCCGGCCGCACCGGGCCGACGCCGATCGTCACGCGAAAAGAGGGCATCAGCCCAGGATAGGACGCCCCGACGCCACGAAAAAGCGGGCCGCCCCGAAGGACGGCCCGCTGGTGTCGCGAGAGTGTGAGAACGACCGATGGTGGAGATGGGGGGAATTGAACCCCCGTCCACTGCTGTGATTCTGCGCCTTCTACGGGCGTAGCCTGTTGAGACGTTCTACTCGGCCCCACCCTTTGCTACAGGCATCTAGGGTGACAGGCCCAGCCCGAGAAAAAGTCCCGCGTCGCCCTCAGGCGTGACGACGCAGCAAGCTCTCTAAATGGCGCCAGGGTCCGGGACGAGAGCGAACCCGGTCTGACGGACCTCGAAGCTAGCCTAGGCGGCTAGGGCGAAGTCGGTGCGCTTAGAATTGGCACCTATATTTTGCAGAGATCGTTTACGAGATAACCCTGCATCCTCGGCCCGCTTCTCGCAGTTTCGCAGGCAATGTCGAAACCGATCATCCCCTCGAAACACCGCGATAGATCGCAGCGGGTCATTCTCACACTCTGTTGACTTGTGAACCGGCGAACCGGATCGAGCGCCTCTCGGACGCAGCTTTTCAGTATAGCCCTTACGCTCCCTTATTGCACGCCGCTGGTGGTGATCAGGCGCGTCCACGGTCCGGGCGGCGGCTCGTTGTTCTCGGCGAAGCGCCAGCTCACGCGATCGGTGTCGCCGTTGAGGTCGCGGAACCCGAGGCAGGCGTTGACGGCGGGTGAGACATCCATGCCGGCGCCGCCGTAGCGGGCGTTCTGCGGGCGGGCGTCGCCGGCTCCGAAGACGTAGACCGCGTCGTCGTACTCCCCCGGCCCGGCGTCCTGGATCTGCGCGAAACAGGTGCGATCGCCGAGGCGCAGCTCGACCCAACGATTCTTGAGATAGCTGAAGCCGCGATCGCCCGCGTGCTCGGCATATCCCGGATCGGCCGCCCACGGCACAACGGTGTCGCGCCGGGCGAAGGCCGCATCGTCGTTGATGTCGTCGAAGGGCAGGTCGAGGTAGAACGGGTTCTCGGCGGGGGTCATGCTCGTCGGGAAGTAGTCGTCGGCCGCGAAACGTCGTTCGGTCTGGCACACCGTGTCGACGACGATGCCGTCGCAGCCGCCGTAGCTCTCTTGCCACCGCGAATCGTAGGTGGAGTACACCTGCGAACCGTCGGAGGCCGACGGGTCGAACAGCTCGCCGACCCAGAAGGTCGTCGCCACGATGTCGGTGTGCCACGGATAGCCGGGCGTCGCGAGCACCCGAACCGTGCCCGCCGACGCACAGCCGGCGAGCACGAGGGTGAGGCCCAGCACGGCGCTCATTCCGACCGTCGACACGAGTGCCGACGACCGCACCGCGCGGAGCCCCACGTCACACCATCCGATCGGTCATGGGCTCACACTGCCACGGCTGGTCGCGCTCTCGGTGGGAGTGTGCGCCTCGACGGGTGCCGTGACGGGCGGCGGGGCGACCGCGGACTTCAGCGCGACCGACGTGGTGGGCGACACGGATGGTGCACCCACGCTGTCGTAGAGGGCGTAATCATCCGTCGTGATGCTGCCGTTGGCGAAGATGTTCAAGCCGAAGCTGATTCCCGTGATGCCGGCCGGGATGGCGGGTGTCTGCCACACGGCCTGCGTGTAACTCGGGGATGCCGAGAACCACGGGCTCGAGGTCCAGTACTGCCAGCCGCCCGAAGCGTTCCGCACATAGACCGCGAATTGGGTGACGGTCGTCGAGGTGTACCAGGCCCGCATCGAGTAGGTTTTGCCCGCCGTGACCGCGGGGGCGCAACTGCCGAGGTCGAAGGCCGGCAGCACCTTGGCGTCGCCGTCGGTGTAGCCCGAGACCGTGACGGTTTCGGCGCGGGTGCCCGTGTGCGCGTTCGGGGTGGTGGCGAAGGTGGCCGTGTTGGTGCCGTAGCCGCCCTGCATCCAGCAGCTCGGCAGGCCGTTCGGCCCGTCGGTTTCGAGCCCGGGGTTGACCACGCCGTTGGCGCCGGCGGTCGGGGCGGGGATGGCGGGGCCCGCGACGGCCGGTTTCACGGCTCCGCCGACGACATCGCCGACCGGTTTCACGACCGTATTGCCCGTGGTGGCACGCGGAGCCAACCAGCTCGTGAATTGAGCCAGGACCGTCGGCGTGACGTTGAGGTCGCCGCATCCCGAGGCACATACGTTGTGGAAGGTGAACTGCACCCATCCTCCGGCGGCCTCGGCGCGCGTCACCGAGTTCTTGAGGTCGGCCAGGGTCCACGTGCTGTCGACCTGGTCGAGCGCCTTCGTGTAGTAGGGCTCGGCCGGCGGCACGGATTCGGCATACGCGCAGTCGAGGCATCCGAAACGCGAACGGATGTCGCCGAGCATGCGTGCACTGTTGTACCCGCACGATGCGGCGGCCTGTTCGGCATCGGGCGTCGACGAGGCGAAGGGATAGGCGAAGCTGCGCACCGCATATCCCCACCCGAGCAGGGTCGAACGGTCGTTGCAGATCTGGCGGCGCACCTCGTCGGCGGGCAGCGTGGCGAGATCGGCGTGGCTGACGGTGTGTCCGCCGATCTCCTGCCCACCCGCCTTCAGAGTGTCGAGGTTGGCTCGGGTCATATAACTCGGCGCCCCCACGAAACCCGAGACGATGTAGAACGTCGCCTTCATGTTCTGGGCGTTCAGGGCGGGCAGGGCGGCGAGCTGGTTGGCGTTGCCGTCGTCGAACGTGAGGCTCACGGTCGTGCGCGGTTTCACGGTGGCCGCATCGGCGGGCCCGGATGTCTTCACGAACGGCGACAGGATGAGTGCAAGTGCGGCCACCACGGCCAGGATCACGGCGATCATCGGGGGCCGTGTGTCGGAGCGCTCGGAACGCCCGGGCCGCTGCTCGTCGTCGTCGCCGAGCGAGCTGAAGGTCAGCGTGTTCATCATTCGACCGTCACCGACTTCGCGAGGTTGCGCGGTTTATCGACGTCGAGTCCGAGCCGCAGGGCCAATTCGCGGGCGAAGAGCTGCAGCGGCACCACCGCCTCGAGCGGGCCCCAGCGATCCATGCCGCCGACGAGCGGTCGGCTCATGCTCATGCCGACGGCGGGGATGGTGCTGCCCGCGCCACCGATGGTGATGACCCGGCCGCCGCGCGCCGCGACCTCCGAGAGATTCGACGCGAGCCGCGGGTCGCCGTTGTCGACGACGATCACGGGTGTGCCCTGGTCGACGAGCGCCAGGGGGCCGTGTTTCAGCTCGCCCGCCGGATAGTGCTCGGCCCAGCGATAGCTGATCTCCTTCAACTTCAAGGCGCCCTCCTCGGCGAAGACGACACCGGGGCCACGGCCGAGGAAGATGAAGCCCGACCGGTCGAGGACCTCGTCGACGATGCCGGGGACGACACCCTTCGAGACCTCGAGGGCCTGAGCCAGCAGATCGGGCAGCCGGCGCAGATCGTCGGTCAGATCGGCCGCGCGCGATCGGTCGATGCGGCCCGTCGCCACGAGCGCCGATACCGCGACCGCCACACCCGTGATCACCTGGGCGACGAAGGTCTTGGTGGCAGCGACGCCGATCTCGGGCCCGGCGTTGCAATCGACGACGCTCGCGGCCCGACGGGCGACGCTCGACGCCGGGTTGTTCGTCACGGCCACGAGCCCCGCCGAAACGGGTTCGAGCTGATCGAGCGCCCGCAGGATGTCGGCCGTCTCACCCGATTGGCTGAGCGCCAGAATGAGGGTGCCCGGGTCGAGGATCGTTTCGGATGCCTCCGACGCCACAACCGAAACCGTCGGGATGCCGCCCAGGGCGCCGAACGCGCGAGCGATGACGCGCCCGGCATTCAGCGATGTGCCGCAGCCGAGCACGGCGATGCGTTCGAAGGCGGGCGCCTCGAGCGACCGCCACAGCGAGCCGTCGGCGATGTGGGGCACCAGATCGTCGAGGATGCGCGCCGCGATGGCGGGCTGCTCGTCGATCTCCTTCGCCATGTAGTCGGCGTGCGATCCACGTTCGAGCGCCGCCGAGGTGAAGGGACAGAGGGCGGCCTGGGGGGCGGCCGTCCTCTGTCCGTCTCGGGTCCAGACCAGCTCGTCGGCGAGTTCGACGATGTCGCCGTCGACGAGGGTCCGGTACTCGTCGACCCAGTCGGCGATGGCGCCGATATCACTGGTGACGAAATCTCCGATCGCCGACGAGGCGACGATCAGGGGTGAATGGTGGGCGGCCGCGACGAGGCGGCCCGTGTCGGCATCCGTCACGACGAGCGCCCACGAGCCCTCGAGCCGACGGGTCGCCGCATGCACCGAGCGCAGCAGGTCACCCGATGACTCGAGGTGGTCCTCGATGAGGTGGCACACGACCTCCGAGTCGACGTCCGACGCGAAGGCGTGGCCGTCGGCCTCGAGCTCCTGCCGCAGGGCGCGGTGGTTCTCGATGATGCCGTTGTGGGCCACGCTGATGCGTCCCGTGCAATCCCGATGCGGATGCGCGTTGCCGGTCGTCACGGCGCCGTGCGTCGCCCAGCGGGTGTGGCCGATGCCGAGACCGGTGAGGGGCGCACCCGACCAGGCCGCGACATCCGTCGTCAGACCGCCGACGCGACCAACGGAACGGATGACAGCGGTCGAGGCATCCTCCGTCACGATGGCCACACCGGCGGAGTCATAGCCCCGGTATTCGAGGAGAGTGAGGGCGCGGAGAAGGTACGGTGCCGCGCCGCCGTCGACGCGCGCGGCCACGATGCCGCACATCAGCGTGCCCATCCGGCCTGCGCCACCTCGGCGACGCGGGCGCCGCCCTTGGTGGGGTCGACGATGGCCGAACGCTGACGGTCGGCCTTGGTGGTCTCGGCGATCGCCGCAGCGACATGCGCGAGCGTCTCGTCGAGCGTGGTCCGAGGAACGAAACCGACCAGGTCGAACGCCGCCGCGTTGTCGGGCACGCGGCGCCGCATGTCCTCGAAGCCCTCGGAGTAGGCCTCCTCGTAGGGGACGTAGGTGATGCTGCTCGACGAACCGGTCACGCGCAGGGCGCGGAGGGCCAGCTGTTCGATCGAGATCTCCTCGGCGCCGCCCAGGTTGAACGCCCGGCCGACGGCCGCGGGGGCCTCGGCGATGCGCACCAGGGCGGGCACGACATCCCCCACGTAGGAGAAGCAGCGGGTCTGCTGCCCGTCGCCGAAAACCGTGAGCGGTTCGCCGCGCAGCGCCTGGCCGACGAGGTTCGGCACGACCATGCCGTAGCGCCCGGTCTGGCGCGGACCGACCGTGTTGAACGGGCGCACGATGGCCACCTGCAGGCCGTATTGCGTGTGATAGGCGTGGGCGAAGGCTTCGTCGATGCCCTTCGAGGCCGCGTAGGTCCAGCGCGAGGTGAGCGCCGACCCGAGCACACGATCCGAGTCCTCCGAGAGCTTGTCGGCCGTGTTCTTGCCGTACACCTCGCTCGTCGACACCAGCAGCAGCTTCGCGTTGTTGGCGAGGCAGGCGTCCAGCACGTTCTCCGTGCCGTGGATGTTGGTGCGCAGGCTCGACAGCGGGTGTTCCACGATGAGCCTGACCCCTACGGCGGCTGCAAGGTGGAACACCCGGTCGGCTCCGCGGATGGTGTCCTCGACCACCGAACGATCGAGGATGGAACCCTGCACCAGGCGGAGTTTCGGGTCGGCGAGCGCGCCCAGCAGGTTGCGCGGCGCTCCCGTCGACATGTCGTCCAGCACGACGACGTCGTCGCCGGCCGCAAGCAGATATTCGACGAGGTGGCTGCCGATGAAACCGGCGCCTCCGGTGATGACACTTCTCATGATTCTGTTCCCCTCAAGCGCTGCAAAAAAAGTCGGTGGGTGGTGCGGGTGCGGCGCGCGTCAGATGACGCGGCTCTGGGCCAGCTCGCTGTCGCGGTAGGTGGCATCCAGCACGAGTTGGTCGGTGCGCACCCAGGTCAGGTCCGTGCCCGTGTGCTTGGTGTGCAGCAGGATGAGGTCGGCGTCGAAGCCGGCGGCGTCGATGACGGCGTCCACCAATCGGCCGTCGGGCAGGCGTACACCGGCGAAGTGGTTGTCGACGAAGCCGACCGTCGCGCCGTGCTCGGCCAGACCCGAGAGGATCTCGATGGCGGGCGATTCGCGCAGGTCGGAGACATCCGGTTTGTAGGCGATGCCGACCACGAGGATGCGGGCATTGGCTAAAGCGATACCGCCGCGGGCCAGCACGTCGCGGGCGCCGTCGACGATGCGGCCAGGCCGTGAGGCGATCTCGGTCATGGCCTGCGTGATGAGCGGAGCATTGACGCGTTGCTCACGCAGCTGCCACAGCAGGTAGTGCGGATCGCACGGGATGCAGTGGCCGCCGACGCCGGGGCCGGGGTAGAACGGCATGAAACCGTAGGGCTTGGTCGCCGCGGCGTCGATCACCTCGGTCACGTCGATGTCGAGCGTCGAGCAGATGTCCGCGAACTCGTTGGCCAGGGCGATGTTGACGGCGCGAAACGTATTCTCCAACAGCTTGGTCATCTCGGCGGCGGCAACCGACGAGACGCGGTGGATGTTGGTGGTGTAGCGCGAGACGACGCGCACGGCTTCCTCTTCGCACTCGGGCGTCGCGCCGCCGATCACGCGGGGCACATCGTCGTGGTCGAAGCGTTCGTTGCCCGGGTCGATGCGTTCGGCGCTGAAGGACACGTAGGCGTCGACGCCGATGCGGAATCCGCGGGCCTCGAGGGGCTTCTGCACGAAGTCCTCGGTGCAGCCGACGTAGGTGGTCGACGTGAGCATGACGAGCTGCCCCGGCACGGCCCGCGCCACGACCATGTCGCACGCGCTCTTCAGGATGGTGAGGTCGGGGATGAGGTGCCGGTCGACGGGCGTCGGCACGCAGATGATGATGGCGCGGGCCTTCGCCAGCATGGCGGGGTCGCTCGTCAGGTGGAAGCGTTCGTCGTTCTCGGCGACGTCGAGCCGGTGTCGGTCTGCTTCGACGAGGTCGGCGCGGTGGCCGCGGATGTCGTCGAGCCGGCGTTCGGAGACGTCGAGGGCGAGCACGCGGCTGCCCCCGTGGTGATAGGCGAGGGCCGTCGGCAGGCCGACGTAGCCGAGACCCACGATGGCGAGGTCGTAATCGAACGTCGCGTGGGGTTTCGATGGGGTCTGGCTGAAGATCCATTCCGGGCGGTTGTCGGGTTCTTCCGGGTGATCTGCGGTGCGGGTCGTCGTGAGAGTAGACATGGGTTCTCCTGGGTATGTGGCAGTACCGCACGGCACACCGATCCGGGTTCAGGAGATCGGGGGCCCTGCGGCACGATCGCGGTTCGGGCCGGATCGTGTGTCGGGTGAGCAGTCCGTCCAGGGTGAGAGTCCGGGTTGCCTGGTGCCACGATCCGCCGGGGATGGCCCGGTGGTCAACGCTTTTCGCCAAGGGTGCGGTTAACGCGGCGGACCGCCGACCCCGATGCGGGTTTCCGGCGGCCCATGCGGTTTTCCGCAGTGACTCTGCGGCTGCGTGCGGGTTCGAGTCGCCGACATCCGTTTACCGTCGAAGTGAACAGCCCTCAACTCTTGGAGATCCGTGCTCACCTTCGCCATCGTGGTGTTCTTCACCATCGGCCTGAACACGCTCGTGTGGACGGTCGCGGGCCTCAGCCGCATCGCCGTCGAGGCCACGCGTGCCCTGCGCGTGCGCCGTCGTCGCCACAGCGGCAAGATCTTCCCCGCGGATGCCCTCAGCCACCGTCCGACACGCTCCGATGTCGCCGTGGTCATCGCGGCCCACAACGAGGAAACGGTGATCGAGGAGACGCTGCGGGCCGCTGGTCGGCTCATCCCGCCCTACCAGATCTTCGTGGTGTCGGATGGCTCGTCCGATCGCACCGTCGAGCTGGCCCGGGCCGCCGGCGCCAACGTCTACGACCTCAACCCGAACCGCGGCAAGGCGGGCGCCATCGTCGCGGCCCTCGAGTACTTCGACCTCGCGGGCCGATTCGATGTCGTCATGCTGCTCGACGCCGACACGCGCCTGGCCGACAACTATTTCGAAACGGGCCTCGCGTTGTTCGACTCCCCCGACGTCGTCGCCGTGGCCGGGCGTGCGACGACCCTGCTCGACGGCCCGAGGCAGGGGCTCGAGGCCCGCATCCTCACCTCCTACCGCGAACGCGTCTACATCGCGATGCAGTTCCTGCACAAGTTTGGGCAGGCCGCCCGGCACGCCGACGCCGTGGCGATCGTGCCCGGGTTTGCGAGCATGTATCGCTCACGCATCCTGGCCCACATCGATATCGCCGCCGAGGGGCTGACCATCGAGGACTACAACATGACCTTCGAGGTGCACGCCAAGAAACTCGGCCGCATCGCGTTCCATCCGTTCGCGTCGATCGCGCACACGCAGGACCCTGACACGCTGCGCGACTACATCAAGCAGGTGCGGCGATGGAACCTCGGTTTCTGGCAGACGCTGCTGCGGCACAAACCCCGCCTCAACCGATTCTGGGCCGCGCTGGCGCTCTTCGTGAGCGAGCTCGCCATTTCGAGCATCGTGATGGTGGCGCTGGTGCCCCTGCTGGTCGTATCGACGCTCGGGTGGGGTCTCGAGGCCGCGGGTCTCGTCACGACGGGCGCACTCGTGGATGTCGCGACCGTCGCCCCTCCGCTCGCCCTCCTGTTGGGCGTCGTCCTGCCCGACTACGCGCTCACGCTCATCGCGGCGGTCGTCGCGAAGCGCCCAGGATACCTCGTGCTCGGCCTCGCCTATCCCCCGCTACGCATCCTCGACGCCTGGTTGTGTCTGCGCGCGTTCGTGCAGGCGCGGTCGGGCACCTCGACGGGCGTCTGGCAGAGCCCCACGCGCCGGGCGACATCCAGCGTGGTCAGTTGAGCAGCGCCACCAGATGCGATCGCGACCGCGCCCCCGCCTTGCGATACACGCGCGTGAGCCGCAGCTCGACCGTCCGCACCGACACGTACAGCGTCGCAGCGATCTCCTTGTTGCGCAGGCCCTTCAGCACGAGGTCGACCACCTGACGTTCGTCCTCGTTGAGCGTGTCGAGGACCGCCGCGGTTTCGGAACGATTGGCCGAGGGCGCTGGAGCCCCAGGCGTCGCAGCGGCGGGCGGCGCGGCTCCGATCCAGGCGTTCGCTCCCGCAGCCTGATAGATGGCCCGGGCGGTGGCGTGCGAATGCGCGGCCTCGTCGACGTCGCCGCGCTCGAATTGGCGACCGGCCAGCATCTCCCACGTGCGCGCCAGCAGATACCGGGAGTCATCGTCGCGGAAGGTGGCGATCGCCTCGCGGAACAGCGGCAGGCTCGTGTCGGCGGGCGCGACAATGGCGCGGACGAGCGGGATGGACAGCTCGATCCAGCGGCTCGGATGCTGCGCCTCGGCCGCCTCGAGTCGCGCCAGCGTGCGTTCGGCCGCCGTCCGGTGGCCCGTCAACACCTCGGCGAGCGCGAGATCCGGCAGGTGCCGCACGATCGCCGGGTTCGGCATGGCGTTGCTGGTCGCATCGGCGTCGTCGAGCAGCCGGCGGGCATGTTCGTACCGCTTTTGCGCCAGGGCGAGGGTTCCGAGGATGGCCGAGCTGATCGCCGAGACCGCCATGTTGCCTTCCACGGTCGCGCGGTCGATGGCCGCGGCGAAGAGGGTGTCGGCGGTCTCGTATTCGCCCGTACTCAGCGCATACCAGGCGCGCAACTGGATGCGGGATGCACGCGCGCCCAGGTGCGGTGCCGCCACCTGCGTGCGGTGCCATTCCGCGTAGGCTTCGCGGGCACGTTTCATGGTTCCGGCGCGGATCTCGTTCACGACGGAGCGGAACCACACCGCCTCCCGCCACAGCGTATTCTCGTCGTCGAGACGCGCGAGTCCGACCGCGTAGAGGCGGCGCGCCTGGGCGTATTCCTCGGACATGCTCGCCGTGTCGGCCGCGAGCAGAAGCAGCCGCAGGGGAATCGTGTCGGCGTCGACGACCTGCAGGTTCTGGGGTCGGTCGTAGGAGTCGATCAAGGCCACGAGGGCGTCGCGCAACACCTGCTCGGCCGTGCTGGAGGTCGGACCGACGTCGGCTCGACCGATTGCGCGCCGCGCCGACACGAAGTCTCGACGCTCGGTGTGCCAGTAGGCCGCGTCGATCAGCAACCGCGTGGCCCCCGTGCGGTTGCGCGGGCCGTGCACCGCCACGGCGGTGTCGATCTCGTGTTCGGGAACGATGCCCGTCGCCGTGTAGTCGACGGCGGCCCGTATCTCGGCGAGAACGAAGGCTCCCGTCGCTCTGTCCTCCCCGAGCTGAGCATGCATCAGGTAACGCTGGGCCAACGTCACTTCTCCGTGGCGGAAGAACGCGTCCACCAGGTCGAGCACATGGCCGAGGAGTTCGTTCCGGGTCGGCGCCACCGCGATGGCCCGTTCCGCGTATTCGACCGCCGTCGACCGCCGCCCCGACCGCTCGAACGCGGCAGCCGCGTCGAAAAGCTCACGGGCGGCGTCTTCGTCCTCGGCCGTCGTATAGCTCGCGTGCCACACGGCGACCTCAGGCGCGTGGTCGACGGCCGTCTGGGCCAACTCCGCATGCAGCACCCGCCGCACCTTCGGATCGATGCCCCAATACAAGCTTGATCGCAGCAGCGTGTCCGCGATATCGACGGCTCGATCGCGCACACGCACGAAACCGGCGTTCACCAGGTCGTCGATCACCTCGGCGTCGTCCGCATCCGCCGTGAGCGCGTCGACATTCGCGGATGCCTGCAGCGAGATCTTCTGCAACATGAGCCGTTGTCGCGGCCCCAGAGCCCCCGTGCGGGCCACCGAGTCTTCCAGAACGCGCGCCGTGTGCGGCAAGGGCAGCGGCACGGCCACGCCGCCCTCGAACTGCTCGAGCGTCAGGAGCCGGCCCACGCCGATGAGCGCCGCGGGCACGCCGCCCGATTGCTCGCACACGATTTCGAGCACCCCCGCGTCGGCCGTCGGCGGGCACGTGGCGCGCAGAAGCGCCAAGGAGTCCGCGGGCCCGAGTGCGGGCAACTCGAAGCGCGTCGCCGCCTGGAACATCTCGCCGCTCGGCACCCGGCGCGCGGTACCGACGAGCCTGATACCCGTGCCGGCCAACCGCCCGGCCATGAAGCCGAGCAGCATGAGGGATTCGCGGTCCATCAGGTCGGCGTCGTCGATCATCAGGAGAATGGGTTCGAGCCGCAGGCCCCGCAATACCGACAAGAGGTCGCGTGCGGCCTGGAACATCTGCTGCGGTTCGGTCGAGCGCAGCGTGAAACGCCCGCTGAACTCGATGGCGCGGGGGTCGTCGAGCGCTGCGAACAGGCGAGAGAAGCCCGCGAGGGGCCACGTCGATTCGGCGGCCGTCGTCGTGATCAGGGCCGTGCGCCCCTCGGCCCGGGCTGCTACTTCTTCCAGCAGCCGCGTCTTACCGATTCCCGGTCGCCCGGTGATGAGGATGGCTTGCTCGAAATGCTCATCAGTCGTACCGAGTACGCGGTCGATCTCGGCTTCGCGATCGAGGAAGGGTGTCTTATCGGAAGCGGACGCGTGCATGGCGATGCCATTCCGCATGAACGTCGGTATTCATGGGGACCTCCCCTCCCGGCCGCGGTCGGGTCACCGCCGGTAGGGCTGAGTCTAATCACACTCGCGAGAAATGCTCAAGCAAGCGCTTAGCAGTAATCTGCGCCTTGATCGTCGAAACCGCACGATTCGTGCGCAAAGTGGATCACACCCCGTGCGCTCAGTGGATAGTACCTCGGGTTTATTCGCCGAGGTGGTTGCGCGACGCCATTGCCCGCGCTGCCTCGCGCGTGTCTTGACGCTCGCGCAGAGCCTGGCGCTTGTCGTATTCGCGCTTACCCTTGGCGATCGCGATCTCGACCTTGGCCCGGCCGTCGCTGAAGTACAGCCGCAGCGGAACGATCGTGTAGCCGCCGGGTGCCACCTTGTGCGAGATCTTGGCGATCTGCTCCTTGTGCAGCAGCATCTTGCGCTTGCGCCGCACGGGGTGGTTGTTCCAGGTGCCCTGGTTGTATTCGGGGATGTGCACGGCGTCGAGCCATGCCTCGCCCCCCTCGATGAAACCGTAGCCGTCGACGAGCGAGGCTCGGCCGGCGCGCAACGATTTGACCTCGGTGCCCGTCAACACGAGACCCGCCTCATAGGTGTCCTCGATGAGGTAGTCGTGGCGCGCCTTGCGGTTGGTGGCCACCACCTTCTCACCACGTTCCCTGGGCACAGCGTCTCCTGTTCGTTCGAGCGAATTCTGTGCCCGAGCGGGCAGCCTCTCAGTCTAGCAACGAAAGAGCGGATGTCGCAGCCCGGGCACGTTCGACCCATGGGGCTCGCGACATCCGCCCGTCGTCTAGATCTTGAGGTAGCGCTTGATCGCGAAGTTGGCCGACAGCGCTGCCAACACCACGCCGACCACGATGAGCAGCGGAATGACGATGAAGGCATCCTGCAGCCCGACGAAGTTGACGAACTGGGCCGAGGGTGCCAGATAGCCGTCGACGAAGAAGTGCACGATGGCGAGAATGGCTCCGCCCGCCAGCAGCGATCCGATGACGGCCGCGAACACACCCTCCAAGACGAACGGGGTTTGGATGAACCGGTTCGACGCGCCCACCAAGCGCATGATCCCGATCTCCTTGCGGCGCGAATACGCCGACAATCGGATGGTGGTGGCGATCAGCAGCACGGCCGCGATGAGCATGAGCCCCGCGATGCCGATGGCCGTATAGCTCGCCACGTTGAGCGCTTGGAAGATCGAGTCGAGGTATTGCCTCTGGTCGGTGACCGATTGCACGCCCTGCTTGCTCGAGAACGCCTCGGACAGAACAGCCGATTGCGAGGGGTCCTTCAGGTTTACCCAATAGGTCTCGTTGAGCTGCTCGGGCGTCACGAGCTGGGCCAGGTCGTTGTCCTTGAACTGTTCCTGGAAGTTGTCGTAGGCCTGCTGGTGGTCTTCGAAGTAGAACTTGTCGACGAACGGCGCGATGGCGGGCGATGTGAGGTCGGTCTCGACCGAGGCCTTCTGATCGTCCGTCGCTTCACCGCCCGTGCACGTCTCGTCGGTCGAGTCGGCCGTGCACAGATAGATGGCCACCTGGGCCTTGTCGTACCAGTAGTTCTTCATCTGGCCGATCTGCATCTGCATGAGAACGGCCGTGCCCACGAACGTGAGCGAGATGAATGTGACGAGCACGACAGAGATGACCATCGAGACGTTGCGGCGGAGCCCCGTCGTGGCTTCCTGCCAGATCAGACCGAACCTCATTTGACCGGACCCACGTTCTGCTCGTCGTCTCCTGCTTGTTCATCGTCACCCGAGCGCAATCCGAGGCGGTCCACCAGCGAGAGGTGCGCGTTGACCTCGTCGGGGGTCTCGTCGCGGCGGGGCAGGTTCACGATGCCCGTCTGGTTACCGGTGGCGGATGCTGCGGCCCCCGTGTCGTGCTGGGCGGCTTCGCGGCGCTCCGACGGCGGGGCGACCTGAGCGGTGTTGGCGGCATCCTGGTTGGCCTGGACGGCCTGCAGCTGGATGGCCTGGGTCTCGAGTTCTGCGGCAGCGGCGGCGGCGGCGAGCTCCTTGCGCGCGACATCCGCTTGTTCGCCCTTGACCACGGCGGGGCGCAGCTCGGGCACGACGCCCGTGTTGCCATAGCCGCCACCGCGTTCGTCGCGCACGATGCGTCCGTCGACGAGTTCGATCACGCGGCGCTGCATCTTGTCGACGATGCCGGCCTCGTGCGTGGCCATGAGCACGGTGGTGCCCTGGGCGTTGATGCGGTCGAGCAGCTGCATGATGCCGGCGCTCGTGGCGGGGTCGAGGTTTCCCGTGGGCTCGTCGGCCAGCAGCACCTGCGGCTTGTTCACGACGGCGCGCGCGATGGCGACGCGCTGCTGCTCGCCACCCGAGAGTTCGTGGGGCAGGCGGTCGGCCTTGTTGTCGAGGCCCACCATGGCGAGCACGTCGGGAACGGCCTCTTGCACGAAGCCGCGCGACTTGCCGATGACCTGCAGCGAGAACGCCACGTTCTGATAGACGGTCTTGTTCGGCAGCAGTCGGAAGTCCTGGAACACGACGCCCAGGTTGCGGCGGAAGTAGGGGATCTTGCGGTTGGAGATGGTGCCGAGGTCGTTGCCCAGCACGAAGATGGAGCCGACGCTCGGCCGCTCCTCCTTCAACACCAGACGCAGGCAGCTCGACTTGCCCGAACCGGAGGCGCCGACGAGGAAGACGAATTCCCCGCGGGCCACCTCGAGGTCGATACCCTCGAGGGCGGGACGTTTCGTCCCGGCGTATTTCTTCGTGACGTTCTCAAAGCGAATCATGACGCATTGAGCCTAAGCAGGCATCCGCCATTCGGGCCGCAGACACGCCTAGGCGTGAGCAGTCCACAGACTCGCGTCGAGCCCGGCGCCCGATCTAGTCGTCGGCCGGGGCCTTGCGCCAGCGGATGCCCGCCGAGATGAAGCCGTCGAGGTCGCCGTCGAACACGTTCTGCGGGTTGTTGACCTCGTAGTCGGTGCGAAGGTCCTTGACCATCTGGTAGGGCGCGAGCACGTAGGAACGCATCTGGTCGCCCCAGCTGGCCGTGATGTTGCCGGCCAGCTCTTTCTTCTTGGCGCTCTCGGCCTCGCGCTGCAGCAGGAGCAGACGCGACTGCAGCACGCGCATGGCGGCCGCGCGGTTCTGGATCTGGCTCTTCTCGTTTTGGCAGCTGACCACGATGCCCGTCGGCAGGTGCGTGATGCGCACGGCCGAGTCGGTCGTGTTCACCGATTGACCGCCGGGGCCCGACGAGCGGAACACGTCGACGCGGATGTCGTTGTCGGGGATCTCGACCTCGCCCGCTTCTTCCATGAGCGGCACCACCTCGACGGCCGCGAAGCTCGTCTGGCGTTTGCCGGCCGAGTTGAAGGGGCTCATGCGCACGAGACGGTGGGTGCCGGCCTCGACGCTCAGCGTGCCGAAGGCGTAGGGCGCGTCGATCTCGAAGGTGGCCGATTTGATGCCGGCCTCTTCGGCGTAGCTCGTGTCGAGCACCTTGGCCGGGTATTTGTGCTGCTCGGCCCAGCGCAGGTACATGCGGAACAGCATGTCGGCGAAGTCGGCGGCGTCCACGCCACCGGCGCCCGCGCGGATGGTGACGACGGCGGGTCGCGGGTCGTATTCGCCGTTCAGCAGCGTCTGCACCTCGAGCTCGCCGATGCTCTTCTGCAGCGAGGCGAGCTCGGCGGCGGCCTCGTCTTTGGAGTCGTCGTCGCCCTCGTCGTTGGCCAGCTCGACGAGCACCTCGAGGTCGTCGAGCTGCTGCTCGATGTGGGTGATCTTGGCCAGCTCGGACTGCCGGTGGCTGAGCGCGCTCGTGATCTTCTGCGCGTTGTCGGTGTCGTCCCACAGGTCGGGTTTGCCGGCCTCTGCGCTCAGCTGCTCGATCTCGGCGCGCAGCCGATCGAGCCCCACGACCTCGCGAATGTCGAAGAAAGTGGTTCGGAGTTGGGCGATCTGATCGCCGAAGTCTAGCTCTACCATGTCACCCTCCAGCCTAGCGGCCCGTGCCCGAGGCGTAGGGTGAAGGTCTATGTCGAATGCCGCTCAGCCCTTCAACGTCAAGGGGCTCGCCGTCTCGATGTTCCTCCCCACCCTGCTGTTCTCGATCGGCGAGGGGGCGCTCATCCCGCTGCTGCCCGTGGCCGCGGGGTCGCTCGGGGCCAGCCTCAGCATCGCGGCCGTCGTGTCGGCCATGCTCATGATCGGCGAGCTCATCGGCGACATCCCGAGCGGATGGCTCGTGGCTCGGGTCGGCGAGCGCGCGGCCATGATCGGCGCGGCGTTCGTGTCGGTCGCCGCGGTGCTCCTCGCGATCCTCGCGCCGAACCCGTTCCTGCTGGGCGTGGCCGTCTTCCTCCTGGGTCTCGCCACGGCCGTGTTCGCGCTGGCCCGGCACGCGTTCATGACCACCTACGTGCCGCTGCACTACCGGGCGCGCGCACTCTCGACGCTCGGCGGCACGTTCCGCGCCGGGCTGTTCATCGGCCCCCTGCTGGCGGCCCCCGTCATCCACCTCACGGGCACGCCGCAGAGCGCGTTCTGGATCATGGCCACGTTCTGCGTGCTGGCGGCCATCATCCTGGTGGTCCTGCCCGATCCGTCGGCGATGATCGGGCGGCCGAACGTGGAGGTCACGCCCGAGGGTGCCGTGGCGACATCCGGTGCCGAACTCGTGGCCGAAGAATCGGTCGGACTGTTCCGCACGGTGTGGCGGCACCGGGGCATCCTGCTGAAGCTCGGCTCCGGCGCGGCCCTCGTGGCGGCGCTCCGCTCGGCGCGCACCGTCATGCTGCCGCTGTGGGCCGTCTCGATCGGCGTCTCCGAGGCCAACACCGCGCTCATCATCGGCCTGGCGGGCGCCATCGACTTCGGCCTCTTCTATGTGAGCGGCCAGATCATGGACAAGCACGGGCGCAAGTGGAGCGCCATCCCCGCCATGATCGGTTTGGGTGCCGGCATGGCGCTGCTGGCGCTGACGCACGACGTTCCGGGCGCCGTCGCGTTCTTCATCGCCGCCGCGGTGGTGCAGTCGCTGGCCAACGGCGTCGGCTCGGGCATCCTCATGACCCTCGGTGCGGATGTCGCGCCTCCCGCCGATCCAGCGCCCTTCCTCGGCGCCTGGCGCTTCACGACGGATGCCGGCGCTGCCGCTGCTCCCCTTCTCATCGCGGGTGTCACGGCCGTCGTCTCCCTGCCGGCCGCGGCAGCCGTCATGGCCGTGCTCGCGCTCGTGGGTGCCGGCATCCTGGCCCGCAACATCCCGCCGCACGCGAGCCTGTCCACCCACCGCTGACGTTCGGCCGATCTACGCCCAGCATCCAGGTTGGAGTGTGAGCATGGGCTGATGGGTATCGGTGTGATGTTCTGTGGGTTCGCGACCAGCATGGTCGTCGCAACCACGACCATCGTTCTCGGATGCCTGCTCGGCTGGCCCCAGCAGAACGACACGGCCGGCCAGGTGCTCGCCGGCAGCGTGTGGACCATCCCCGCCCTGATCGGGGGCTTCGCGGCCGGTTTCATCGGCCCCGGCTATGCCATGCCCGGGCCCGACCTGGGCGAGGAATATCACTCCCGCCCGCTCAGCGTGCTGCGCCGCACCATCATCGCGGCCGTCTCGGTCTCGGGCCCCGCGTTCCTCTTCATCTTCGGTTCGGTCGTCGCGGGCATCGCACGCCCCGTCAGCCAGCTCGCCGTGACGGTCGGGTTCTACGGGCTCGTCTTCTCGGTGCTCGTGGTGCTGGCCGGATCGGGTGCCTTCGCGCTCGCCTTCGCCTCGACGAGTCGCAGCCTGAAGCGGGCCGCTCCGCACCCCTTGTAGACTGATTCGCGCCAGCGGGAGTGGTGAAATTGGCAGACACGCAGGATTTAGGTTCCTGTGCCTTCGGGCGTGAGGGTTCAAGTCCCTTCTTCCGCACAGTTCGGCGTGCATCCTCGTTCTGCATCCTTCGCCCGGGGGCGATGTCCTCCCGAAGGATGAGATTGAGCGTGGCCCGCGCATTTGCCATCGATTCGGCAGGATAGGCGGATAGGCTCTCACCGTGAATCACACCGCACTCATCCCCTGGCTCGACCCCGAGGCCATCATCACGGGCGTCGGCCCCTGGGCACTCCTCGTGGTGTGCGCGATCGTCTTCGCCGAGACCGGCCTTCTGATCGGCTTCCTGCTTCCCGGCGACACGCTGCTGTTGATCACCGGCATCCTCACCTTCTCGGGCGTGATTCAGCTCGACATCTGGTGGGTGTGCCTCGCCATCGGCTTCGCCGCGTTCCTCGGCGGTGAGGTCGGCTATCTGATCGGTCATAAGTTCGGGCCGAAAGTGTTCGAGCGCAAAGAATCCGGCCTCTTCAGTGTCGAGAACGTCAACCGCACCAACGCGTTCTTCGAGCGTTTCGGCGCCATGGCCGTCATCCTGGCCCGTTTCGTGCCCATCGTGCGCACGTTCGCGCCGATCGCCGCGGGCATCGGCCACATGAACTACAAAAAGTACTCGCTCTACAACCTCGTGGGCGCGCTCATCTGGGGCGCCGGGCTCACGCTCGTCGGCTACTTCCTCGGCTACATCCCGCCCGTGCGCGACTTCGTGCAGAACTACATCGACCTGATCCTGCTGGCCGCCGTGGCCGTCACGGTCATCCCCACCGCGTTCCACTACGTGCAGTCCTCGCGCAAGGCCAAGAAGGCTCGACTCGCCACCGCCGCGACGGCTGCCGCCGAAAGCGCTCGCAACTCCGAATAGCCCCGCCACACGTTTCACCCTCGGGTGGATCACCGGCTCCCACACCTCTGCCCCGCCGTACGGCACGACAGAAAGAGAGAACCTCTGATGAAACCCGCACTCCTCGGCATCGACTGGCTCGACGCCGAATGGCTGATCACCTGGTTCGGCCCCTTCGTCCTGATCGGCGTCTGCGTCGTCGTCTTCGTCGAGACGGGCTTCATCGTCCTATCGTTCCTGCCGGGCGACTCGCTGCTCTTCACGGTGGGCCTGCTGACGGCGACGGGTGTCGTGCCCACACCCATCGGCATCACGGCGTTGTGCGTCTTCGTGGCCGCATTCGCGGGCGACCAGCTGGCCTATGCCATCGGGCGCAAGGCCGGGCCGGCTGTCTTCCGGCGTGAGCAGAGTCGTTTCTTCAACCCCGAGAACGTCGAGCGCACCAACGCGTTCTTCACCAAGCACGGCGGCAAGGCCATCATCCTGGCACGCTTCCTGCCCGTGTTCCGCGCGTTCGTGCCGGTGGCGGCCGGTGTGGGGCGCATGTCCTACAAGACGTTCATCACCTTCAACGTCATCGGTGCCTTCGCCTGGGGCGTCGGGCTCACGCTCGTGGGCTACTTCCTCGGCCAGATCGAGTTCGTCGCCACCTACAGCGAGTTCTTCATCATCGGCATCGTGCTGCTGAGCGGAATCCCCATCCTGCTCGAGCTCACGAAGGCCGGCCGCGGATGGCTGCGCGACCGCCGCGCGGGCACGGCCGCCGCGAGCGAGTAGAGCTCAGACCTTTTCGGGCGCCGCCCGCGTCGCGGAGCAGCGGAACTGCGCGACACTCCTCCTGGCCTAGTGGCGCCGCACGGCACCGCCCGGCGCCGCGCGAGCGTGCCTCAGGGGTGGACGGGCGTCTCGTGGGCGCTGTGCTGCGCGGGCTCGAGCTGGAAGGTCGAGTGCGCGACATCGAAGTGGCTGCTCAGGCATCCGGAGAGATCGTCGAGGAGCGAACCGGCCGAGCCGGACGAGAAGACCTCGGGCTCGACGACCACGTGGGCGGTGAAGACCGGCGCACCCGTGGTGATCGACCAGACGTGGACATCGTGCACGTCGACGACGCCGCGCTGCCCGAGGATGTGTTCTCGGATGCGAGTGACGTCGGTGTCGCGCGGCGCCGACTCCGAGAGCACGTGCACGACGTCCTTGAGCAACACCAGCGCGCGCGGCACGATCATGGCCGCGATGACGAGGGAGGCGATCGCGTCGGCGGGGCCGAAACCCGTCGTCAGGATGATGACGGCTGCGATGATGACGGCGATCGAGCCGAGCAGGTCGCCGAGCACCTCGAGGTAGGCGCCCTTCATGTTGATGGAGCCGGCCGCGGCGGGCCGCAGCAACAGCAGGGCGACCACGTTGGCCACGAGGCCGATCACGGCGACGAGCAGCATGATGCCGCCCGTCGGATGCTCCCCTCCCCCGTTGATGAGCCGTCCGACGGCCTCGATCGACACACCGACCGCTACGCCGACGAGGATGAGGGCGTTGATGAGCGCGCCGAACACCTCGGCGCGCTGGAACCCGAAGGTGGACCGGTCGGTCGCGGGCCGGGCAGCGACGACGGTTGCGATGAGGGCGATCGTGAGGCCGGCGAAGTCGGAGAGCATGTGCCCGGCGTCGGCCAGAAGCGCCAGCGAACCGCTGAGCACGGCGCCCACGACCTCGACGAGGAGGACCGTGCCGACGATGCACATCGCGCCGATCAGACGACGCCGGTTGGTGGCGCCCGTTGCGTGGTCGTGCGTGTGCGAGTGGCCCATGATTCTTCCACCGTAAGCGCCGCGCACACGCGAGACAAGCTGCGCCGCTTGATAGGAATGATGCCGGTTCTCATTACCCGCACGGGGTATTCCCACGGCAGCCTCCGAGGCCGGCGCTCACCGGTCTGGCGACGAGGTTCAGGCGGTTTCGGCGGCCGCCACGATCGACAGTGCGGGAACGATCTGGGCGAAGGCCAGCGCGCGGTGGCTGACGTCGTTCTTCGCGGCGGGCGAGAGCTCGGCAGCCGTCAGCTCGCTGCCGTCGGGCACGAAGATCGGGTCGTAGCCGAAGCCGTTGTCGCCGCGCGGGCTCGTCGTGAGCGACCCATGCCACTCCCCCACCACGACCTCCTCCGAGGCGCCGGCCGGGTGGCCCTCGGGCACGACGAGCGCGATGGCGCACGAGAAGTGTGCGCGCCGGTGCTCGGCGCGCACATCGCCCAATTGATCGAGCAGCAGCGCGAGGTTCGCCGCCGAGTCGTGCGCGTGACCGGCCCAGCGCGCCGAGAAGATGCCGGGCGAGCCGCCCAGGATGTCGACCGCGATGCCCGAGTCGTCGGCCAGCGCCACGAGCCCCGTGTGAGCGGCGGCCGCGCGGGCCTTGATGAGGGCGTTCTCCGCGAAGGACACGCCGTCCTCGACGGGCTCGGGACCGTCGTAGGCCACGACGCGCACCGACGGCACATCCCGCGACAGGATGCGCTGGAACTCCTCGACCTTATGGGCGTTATGCGTCGCCAGGACGATCTCGAGCGCCATCGTCACACGCCCGTGTAGCTGACGGCGGTGCTGCCGGCGATGGCGGGGCCCGAGCCATCCGCGTTGGTCAGGGCCGTGGTCTGGATCTCGGCCAGGTCGACGGCACCCGCGAGGGCGAGGTCGAGCAGCGCGTTGAGCTCGGCGCGGTCGAACGGCGCACCCTCGGCCGTGCCCTGCACCTCGACGAAGAGGCCGCGGCCCGTGACGACGACGTTCATGTCGGTCTCGGCGCGGACGTCCTCGACGTAGGCCAGGTCGAGCATGGGCTCGCCGTCGATGATGCCCACCGAGACGGCCGACACGCTGTCGATGAGAGGCGTGGCCTTCTGGCCGATGTACTTCTTGGTGCGCGCCCATTCGATGGCGTCGGCGAGGGCCACATAAGCGCCCGTGATGGCGGCTGTGCGGGTTCCACCGTCGGCCTGCAGCACATCGCAGTCGATGACGATGGTGTTCTCGCCGAGGGACTTCATGTCGATGACGGCGCGCAGGCTGCGGCCGATGAGGCGCGAGATCTCGTGCGTGCGGCCGCCGATCTTGCCCTTGACCGATTCGCGGTCCATGCGGCTGTTGGTCGAGCGCGGCAGCATCGAGTACTCGGCCGTGACCCAGCCCTTGCCCTTGCCCGCCAGCCAGCGGGGAACGCCGTTCGTGAACGAAGCGGTGCACAGCACCTTGGTCTTGCCGAAAGAGACGAGCGCCGACCCCTCGGCCTGGTCGCTCCATCCACGTTCGATGGTCACGGTGCGCAGGTCGTCGGCTGCGCGTCCGTCGGCACGGGTCTTCTCGGTCACGGGGTCTCCTCGGGGGTTGTGCGGGTCGAAACAGGGGGTGCGGATGCTGCGGGCCCGGCGCTCTCGGCCGGTGCGGCGGTTGCTTCGGCCAAGCCGCGCACGTCGATGACGCCCGTCTGCACGAGGTCGACGCGCTGGATTTCACGGCCGATGAGGCGGTGTGCGAGCCGCAGGAACTCTTCTTCGCTCTGGCCGGTGGCCTCGTAGTGATGTTCGGGGGCGGCGGGCTCGTGGCGCTCGAGCCCGCGCGAGACGAGCTGACGGTAGACGTCGTTGGCCGTTTCGGTGTCGCTCGAGACGAGCGTGACGCTCGGGCCCATCACGTAGCTGATGGCGCCCTTCAAGAAGGGGTAGTGCGTGCATCCGAGCACCAGGGTGTCGATGCCCGCGTGGCGCAACGGTTCGAGGTAGTGCTCGGCGACGCCCAGCACTTCGCTGCCCGAGGTCACGCCGGATTCGACGAACTCGACGAAGCGGGGGCATGCCTGAGTGAAGAGCGTCAGGTCGGGCGCGGCGGCGAAGGCATCCTCATAGGCGCGGGAGTTGATGGTGCCCTCGGTGCCGATCACGCCGATGCGGCGGTTGCGGGTGACGCTCACGGCCGTGCGCACGGCGGGCTGGATGACCTCGACCACGGGCACGTCGTATCGCTCGCGGGCGTCGCGCAGCACCGCGGCCGACGCCGTATTGCAGGCGATGACGAGCATCTTCACGCCCTGCGCCACGAGATCGTCGAGCACCTCGAGCGAGTAGCGCCGCACGTCGGCGATGGGTTTGGGGCCATAGGGCGAACGCGCCGTGTCGCCGATGTAGAGGATCTCTTCGTTCGGCAGCTGGTCTTGAATGGCCCGGGCGACGGTCAACCC
The DNA here is from genome assembly GCF_900167575.1 of Okibacterium fritillariae. Classification (GTDB taxonomy): domain Bacteria; phylum Actinomycetota; class Actinomycetes; order Actinomycetales; family Microbacteriaceae; genus Okibacterium; species Okibacterium fritillariae. The sequence goes on along the minus strand of NZ_FUZP01000001.1, from coordinate 1,254,262 downwards.
GCCGACTCCCGAATCGAAGATGCCGATAGGTGCGTCGCTCACGATCCCCCAGCCTACCCGTCGGTTTAGGCTAGAACCGTGAGCACATCGACGGCACTGCACACCGACCGCTACGAATTGACCATGATCGACGCCGCCCTGCGAGACGGCACAGCGCACCGGCGCTGCCTGTTCGAGGTCTTCGCCCGGCGGCTTCCGGGTGCGCGCCGCTACGGCATCGTGGCGGGAACGGGTCGCCTGCTCAGCCTCATAGCCGATCTGCGCTTCGGCGACCGCGAGCTCGAGTGGTTGCGCGCCGAGCGCGTCGTGTCCGAGCGAACGCTCGACTGGCTTGCCGACTACCGCTTCTCGGGGTCGATCGACGGATACCGCGAGGGTGAGGTCTACTTCCCGAACTCGCCGCTGCTCACGGTCGAAGCATCCTTCGCCGAGGGCGTGCTGCTCGAGACGTTGGCGCTCAGCGTGCTCAACTTCGACAGTGCTGTCGCCAATGCGGCCACGCGCATGGTGACGGCCGCCGCCGGGCGTCCGCTCGCCGAGATGGGGTCGCGACGCGCCAATGAAGAGGCGGCCATCGCGGCTTCCCGCGCGGCGTATATCGCCGGGTTCGGGGCCACGAGCAACCTCGAGGCGGGTCTGCGTTGGGGCGTCCCGACGATGGGAACGGCCGCGCACGCATTCACGCTGCTGCACGACAGCGAGGAAGAAGCTTTCCGCGCCCAGGTCGATGCCCTCGGGCCGTCCACGACGTTGCTGGTGGACACGTATGACGTGCAGAAGGGTGTCGAGACGGCCGTGCGGGTCGCCGGTACCGAGCTGGGGGCCGTGCGCCTCGATTCGGGCGATCTGCCCGTGCTGGTGTCCGAGGTGCGGCAGCAGCTCGACGCCCTGGGCGCCCGCAACACGAAGATCACGGTGACCAATGACCTCGACGAGTTCACGATCGCGGCGCTGTCGCCGTCTCCCGTCGACTCGTTCGGTGTGGGCACGTCGCTCGTCACCGGGTCGGGCTCGCCCGCGGCCAGCATGGTCTACAAGCTGGTGGCTCGGCGAGACGACGACTCCGAGGAGTGGACGCCCGTCGCGAAGGCCTCGGCGGGCAAGGTCTCGCGCGGCGGCCGCAAGAGCGCCGTGCGCCGCTTGGATGCCGCGGGCAAGGCGTCTGCCGAGGTGGTGCGCGTCTTGGGCTCCGAGCCGCGCGAACGCGCCTTCGAGACCCGGGATGCGTCGGAGCGTGGTCTCATCGTCCCGCTCGTGACCGACGGGGTGGCCGACGAGCGCTATCTGGGCGCCGACGGCACGCGTGCGGCCCGAGCACACCGTGAATCGGCTGTCGCCGAGCTCCCGCTCGGAGCGCTCCGGCTCAGCCGCGGAGAGCCCGTGCTCGAAACGATCCTGGAGTAGCGGGGCCCATCGTCGCTGTCGTCGTCAGCCCCGTGGCGGCTGGCTCCATCGGCGGCAGCTTCCGCCCGCGGCAGTCCCGTGGCGGCTGACTCCGCCCGCGGCAACCCCCGCCGCGTGCGCCCTCGTCGTTGACCTGTCGCCGGCTGGCCGGGGTCAGTCCTTCTTCATCTTTTCGTAGATCTCTTTGCAGGTGGGGCAGACGGGGAACTTCTCGGGGTCGCGCCCCGGTGTCCACTTCTTGCCGCACAGGGCACGCACGGGTTTGCCCGTGAGCGCCGACTGCATGATCTTGTCTTTCGGGACGTAGTGCGAGAAACGCTCGTGGTCGCCCGGGTCGAGGCTTTCGTTGCGCAGCAGCTCTTCGAGCTCACGATCGAGCGTGGCCGTTCCACCGCCGTCGGGAATGGACTGGGGGTCGAGGGTGCTCATGCGTGCGTTCATACGCCTCATTTTACTCCGCTCGGGCGCTCCACGCTGGTGGCGCGGGCGCGATGCGCTGGTGACTCAGACGCTCGTCGCGAACGCCATGATCTCGGGTCCGCGCTTGTTGAAGGCCCGCCCTCCGGCGAGGACCCCGATGCCGAACACGATCACGCCCATGCCGACGCCGGCGAGGAGCGCGTAGAGCGGGTAGTCGCCGCCGTCGAAGAGGCCTCTGGCCGCGAAGTATAGGGCCGGTGCCGTGAGCAGCACCGAACCGAGGAACGAGAAGGACTGCACGACGGCACCCGTCGTCCCGGAGGACTGCGGCTGCTGGAACGGGCTGTCGCCGGGCGCGGACGCGGGATACGGGAAGCGTGCGGACGTGTAACTCGAGATGCCGACGCCGGTGAGGAGCAAGCTGGTCGTGACGCCGAGCATGGAGGGCAGGGCATCCCAATCACCGAAGAAGGCGATCGAGATCATCGAGCCGACGATGATGAGCGGCACGCCGACGAGGAGAACCGGGAATGTGCGTCCGAGGCGGTCGGCCGCGCCACGCACACCCGAGGCGACGTGCAGCCAGATGGCCGAAGAATCGTGAGCGAGATCGTTGTGCAGCGACCACCCGAGGAATACCGACATGATGGGCAGCGGCAGAAGGGCGAGCGGCGCGGCGGGAACGCCGGCGACGATGAGCGGCACGATCATGATGAACGGCAGGATCGGCACGACGAGGAGCGACACGAGGTAGCGCGGGTCGCGGCCCCAGTAGGTGATCGACCGCGCGGCGATGACGGCACCCGGGCGGGCCGGCATGAGGTCGAACCAGCCGAGTCCCGAGTATGTGCGCACGGCCGGCGGGCGGTCGGCCGTGACCTGCATGCGCGCCACGAGTGCGCTCCAGGCGAGCCACAGCAGACCGAGGGTGGCGAGGGCGATGACGAGCTTCAGGAATCCGCTGGATGCCTGACCCAAGGCGATGTCACCCGGCACGGCCCAGACCGCCCCGAACGGCGTCCAGCTGACGACATCGGCCGCGTTGGAGAGCACGGGGCCGCCGCCAGAGGACCAGTCGACACTCGAGAGGAAGATGGCGGCGGGGGCCACGAGCACCACGAGCACGAGCCCGACGATGGCGCTGAATTCGCGCGAGCGGCGCGAGGCGAGCAATAACGTGGCGACCGATGTCATCACGCGCGCGACGAGCACACAGGTCAGCACCGCGATGAGTGCCGCGAGAATGGCCATGACGAGGGTGAAACCGTCGCGCGTCCACGTGACGACCGTGAACGAACTGAGCACGGCGATGACGATCGAGGGCACGCCGATGAGCGCCGCCGCGTAGAGGCCGAGGCTCAGCACGCGGTTGGGAACGCCGAAGAGTACGAACTTGCGCGGGTCGAGGGCGTCGTCGACGCCGAAGACGACGGGCAGCAGCGTGAAGCCGAGCACCACGAACGATCCGCCGATGACGAGGATGTCGCGCGCGAACTCGGTCGGCGCGACGCGCAGCGCCACCAAGCCGAAGCTCGTGAGCCAGATGATGGCGACGCCGATGCCGCCACCCACCAGCATCCAGATCACCTGGGTGCCGCCCCGCTTCACGAGGTTGGCGTAGATCGAGAGCCTTAGTCGGAGAAGCTGTGCAACCATTCCATCCCCTCCGCGGCTTTGCGCCCACCGGCGAGTTCGACGAAACGTTCTTCGAGCGTGCCCGTGCCGCGCACCTCGTCCACCGAGCCCTGTGCGAGAACCTGGCCGTTGACGATGATGGCGACGTGATCGCACACGCGCTGGATGAGGTCCATGCCGTGGCTCGAGAGCACGACGGTTCCGCCGTGGTCGACGTACTTCTGCAGGATCTCAATGACGTTGGCGGCCGACACAGGGTCGACCGACTCGAAGGGCTCGTCGAGCACGAGCATGCGCGGTGAATGGATCATGGCGGCGGCGAGGGCCACCTTCTTCGTCATGCCGGCCGAGTAGTCGGTGACGAGCCGGTGCAGGGCGTCTTCGAGACCGAATGCCTTGGCGAGATCATCCACCCGGGATCGGACGGTCGCGCCATCGATGCCGCGCAGCACACCCGAGTAGTAGAGCAGTTGCGCGCCCGTGAGCCGGTCGAAGAGGCGGAGGTGGTCGGGGAGCACGCCGATGCTGCGCTTGGCGGCGTCGGGCTCCTTCCACACGTCGATGCCGTTGATGGTGATGCTGCCGGAGTCGGGGCGCAAAAGGCCCGTGATCATCGACAGGGTCGTGGTCTTGCCGGCACCGTTCGGCCCGACGATGCCGTAGAACGAGCCCGCCGAGACTTCGAGGTCGATGCCGTCGACCGCGACCGTGTCGCCGAAACGCTTCGACAGGCCGCTGACGCTGAGCACGCCCGATCCTGCGGCATAGCTCGGGGCGCCCGCCGCGCGGCGCTCCTCGTCGAGCGACGCGGGAGCCGCCGCGGAGTCCATGAGGCCGAGCGGGGTGGCGTGTGCCTCGGGCGCGTCGACCGCGATGGCGTCGATCGCGGCCTCCTGCTCGTCGTCGGCCGCGGCCGCTGTCGACAGCGTGTCTGTGGAGGGAGAAGCGTCAGCGTCGTCGGCCTCCGCGGGGGTGATCGCCTCGCCGGCGCGGGGGTCTGATTCGGCCGCGCCGAAGAGAGCAGCGACGCCGTCCGGCTGATCGTCACGAGGATCGATCCTTTCGGCGCGCGAGTCGTCCTCCACGAGCGGGGATTCGGTGTCGACCCATGAGGGGTCGGCGCCGAACGCGGCGATCTCCTCGTCGGTGAGGTCGATCTCGGACTCGGTCGTCTCCGGAGCGTCGGCCTGAGAGTGGGCGCCGGGCGCGGCGAAGGCGTCGTCGGTCACAGGTTGCGCGGACATCGCGGTGTCTGCGGCGCCCTCGCGGTTCGTGTCGCGAGCGTCGTCACCGACACCGGGCGCGCCGCCGGGAACATGTGGCTCGCCATCGGTCGACGCGGCGGCGTGCGCCGAGACCCCGTCGCTGACGGCGTTCTCCGCCTGCGGGTCGACGAGGGCGATGAAGGGCCACTTCTTCGAGAACACGACGCGGCGGGCCGGCTCGGCCGTCGGGCTGGGGCTTGCGCCCACGCTCGATGTCTTCGAGAGGTCGAGGATCTCTGTGGGATCGTTCGCACGAGACCCGCTGGCGTCATCGCCCGGCGTGGTGATGGACGGGGCCGGCTCGTCGGCCGGGGATACCGTCGGCAGCAGCGAGGTCGGCTGCTGCCAGACCGGGCGCGTCACATCGTCCGCAGGGGCGTCGGCCGGGGCGGGCGGAGGGCTCGAACGGCGGTAGTGCGGAGCGGCCGGTTCGGGTGCCGCCGCGAACAACTCGGCGGCTTCGCTCGCCGAGAGCTGCGGTTTCGGCGGCGCGGGTGGGGCCGATGGGAGGGTGGGTGCCGGGCTCGACAAAATCGCCGTCGGCGCGGCATCGGATGCGGCGAGCACGGGCTTCTGCGGACGCTCGTCGGCCGCGGTGCCATCCGCATCCTGACGGACGGCGGGCTCCGATGTCGCCTCCTGCTCGGCCGCGCCGGCACTGGGCGCCGAAACGCTCGGGGTGGATTCGGCGGAGGAAGCTGCCGACTCATCGGGGGTTTCCGGCGCCGCGGAGCTCTGCGCACGAGTGCTGGTCGACCGCGACGTCGTCGCGCGGGCGGTGGTGGGCGCATCCGGTTGCGTGCTGCCCTCGGCACCGTCAGTCGGCGTGTCGGCCGATTGTGCGGCAGCACGCCGCGCCGCAGCCGTCTTCGCGGCAGTCGTCTTCGCAGCAGTCGTCTTGGCGGCCGTTGTCTTGGCGGCCGTCGTCTTCGTGGTCGGCGTCTTTGCGGTTGCCGTCGTGGAGGCTGTCGCCCGGGGCTTTGTCGTGCGGGGGGTCGTCGTCTTGGACACCGTGCGCTTGGGGGTCGTCGACGGCGTGCCCGTCGCTTCGTCGACCGACGTCGTCGAGTCGACGGTCGGCGCTGAGTCAGCCGCCGGCGTGCCCTCACCGGCCGGGGATGCTTTCGGCGCTGCAGTCTTCGCGCCCGAGGTCTTGGTGGCGGAACTCTTGGCCGCCGTCGATCGCGTTCCCGCCGTGCGGGCGGGCGTCGAGCGGGCGGTGCTCGTCCGAGCAGCGGGCTTGCGAGCGGGCTTGCGAGCATCCGCGGTCGACTCGGCCTCCGGCGTAGCACCAGCGGGCAGAGATGCATCGTCCCCCAATGTCGAGGCATCGTCGGATGCGGCACTCGCGGGCGCCTTCTTGGCCGTCGTGCGCCGTGCCGCCGGCTTTTTCACCGCGGGCGCTGAGGGAGAGGAGGTCGATCCCGTCGACTCGCCCTCGCTCTGCCCGTCGGCAGCGGTGTCGGTGGCGGCGGCCTTCGACGCCGTGGCCTTCGTTGTCGCCCCCGCGGCCCGGGCGGGCGTCTTGCGCGGCGGTGTCTTCTTCGCCTCACCGGCACCAAACTCGCCATCGACACCTGTCGAACTAGCGGGGCGAGGGTCGATCGGCTCGTCGGGCACGGTTTCGGTGGGGTCTGGCTCGGCGGAAGTCACCGGTCAAACCTACCAAGAACGGGGGGCAACGGCGAGGTAACGCCTGTCGACGGAAGCGCCTGACTGGCTGGGAGAAACCCGAGTGCCGCATAACGAAATGAGCACGACTCGTCAAGACCCGTGACCCCCAAGAGGGTGCACCGCTATCGTGGAGCCTGGCATAACGAGGTGTCGTATCACTGACTTTCGGGTGAACAGCGAGAAATTCATCGCTCAGATTCCCCCGACGAAGAGTATTTTCGCCAGAGTCGTACCTCCGGGTCGCGGCTCACCCCCGATGTTGAGGAGTTCACCCGTGACCACCCAAGTAGTCATTCTCGCCGCAGGAATGGGCAGTCGTCTCGGCCGCTCGCTCCCCAAGCCGCTCACGCAGCTGAGCGACGGCCGCTCGATCATGCAGCAGCAGTTCGATAACATCCGTCACGCTTTCGGCAACGACGCCAAAGTGACGATCGTTGTCGGTTACAAGCTCGACCACATCATCGAGGCTTTCCCCGACGCGTCCTACGTCTTCAACGAGCAGTACGACCAGACGAACACGTCGAAGAGCCTCCTGCGCGCTCTCGCGGCTTCGGCTCCCGGCGGCGTGTTGTGGATGAACGGCGACGTCGTGTTCGACCCGACCGCCCTCGACCGTGCGGCCGCCATGATCAAGCGCGACCAGTCGTTCGTCACGGTCAACACCGCCAAGGTGTCCGACGAAGAGGTCAAGTACACGACGAGCGCCGAAGGCTACATCCGCGAGCTGTCGAAGACCGTCGTCGGTGGACTCGGCGAGGCCGTGGGCATCAACTACGTTTCGCGCGACGACAAGGCCAAGCTGCAGCGTCAGCTGGCCCGCGTCGACGACCAGGACTACTTCGAGCGCGGCATCGAGCTTGCCATCGAGCAGGACTCCATGCTCGTCGAGCCCGTCGACATCTCCGACCTGTACGCCGTCGAGGTCGACTTCGCCGAAGACCTCGAGCGCGCCAACCTCTTCGTCTGATCCACCGACCGCAGCCTCGCTGACCGCACAGATCACCGAGCCCCACCTTTCGACCAGCCCCGGTCGTGTCGGCCCGAACGCGTCGTCCTCTTCGGAGGCGGCGCGTTCGGCATTGGTCGCGGCGCGCAGGCCACGGCGCACGTTGGGGCATACGTTTACGGATATGTTTGAGGCGTGAGTTCTCTGGCACCAGCGCGCCCCGCACGCTCCTCCTGGGGCCGATACCGTCATGCCCTGTGGCTGCTGGCGTCGCGCGACCTGAAGGTGCGCTACTCGACCAGCTTCCTCGGATACTTCTGGTCGATCCTCGACCCTCTGGTCATGGCTGCCATCTACTGGTTCGTCTTCACCCAGGTGTTCGATCGGCCGGTCGGCAGCACGCCCTACATCGTGTTCCTCCTCACGGCCCTGTTGCCGTGGACGTGGTTCAACACCACCATCAGCGAATGCACGCGCGCCTTCACTAAAGAGGCGAAGCTCATCCGCTCGACCACGATCCCGCGCACGATCTGGGTCAACCGCCTCGTGCTCTCCAAGGGCATCGAGTTCCTCGCATCCATCCCCGTCGTCGCCGCCTTCGCGATCTTCTCGGGCGCGCACCTCTCAATCAACGCGCTGCTCATCCCCGTGGCGATCGTCTTGCAGGCCATCCTCACCATGGGTGTCGGGCTCATCATCGCGCCGCTCGTCGTGTTCTTCCGTGACCTCGAGCGGGCCACCAAGCTCGCGCTGCGCTTCCTGTTCTACGCCTCCCCCATCATCTATGGCGTCACCGATCTGCCCGAGCAGCTGCATACGCTCGCGTACTTCAACCCGCTCAGCGGCATCTTCAGCCTGTACCGCTCGGCCTTCTTCCCCGATCAGCTCGACCTCGTCGGCGTCGCCATCGCCGCGGGCATGTCGCTCGTGATCTTCGGCATCGGCCTGTTCGTCTTCAAGCGGTCCGAGCGTTCCGTCCTGAAGGAGATCTGATGGTCGAGGCAATCGCGGTCACGGATGTCGGCATCCGGTTCCGTCGCAACCGGGGCGGGCGTCGCAGCTTCAAGGACCTCTTCGGCCGCAGCGAGCGTCGTGTGCGCCCCGGAGAGTTCTGGCCCCTGCGGGACGTCTCGTTCTCGGTGCAGGCGGGCGAGGCCATCGGCGTCGTCGGCCGCAACGGTCAGGGCAAGTCCACTCTGCTGAAGCTCGTCGCCGGCGTCGTTCTGCCCGACGAGGGCCGGGTGCAGGTCAACGGCGGTGTCGCCCCGCTCATCGAGATCACGGGTGGGTTCGTCAACGACCTCACGGTGCGTGACAACGTCTACCTCACGGCCGGGCTGCACGGCATGTCGAAGGCCGAGATCGATCGCCGGTTCAGCGACATCATCGACTTCGCCGAGATCGGTGACTTCATCCACACGCCCTACAAGCACCTCTCGAGCGGCATGAAGGTGCGCATCGCGTTCGCGGTCATCTCGCAGCTCGAGGAGCCCATCATCCTCGTCGACGAGGTGTTGGCGGTGGGCGACAAGTCATTCAAAGAGAAGTGTTACCGCCGCATCGACGAACTGCTCGCGGGCGGGCGCACCCTCTTCTTCGTGTCGCACAATGAGAAGGACCTGCGCCGCTTCTGCACACGCGGCCTCTACCTCGACCGAGGAAAGCTCGTTCTGGATGCTCCCATCACCGAGGTTCTCGACCGTTACAACGCCGACTACAACAGTCGCTGACCCGCGTCAACGGGCGTCCGCATCCGCCGCCCGCTCAGCGCCGAAGCGTAAGCTGAAGGCCGACGTGGAGGTTCACATGAGCAACGACCGTTTTTCCGATCAGCCCCTGATCATGGGCGGCCCGAACGATCAGGTCCAGCCCTCTCGCGACCCGGCCTGGGTGCGCAGCATCGACCGCGTCCTGGCCGTGCAACGCCCCCTCATCGTGGCGTACATCCGCTCGCTGCGCCGCCGCTACCCGAGTGCCACGCCCGAGCAACTCATTCGCGTGCTCGAGCGACGCTACCTCACGGCCGTCACCTCCGGCGGGGCGGCCGTCGGCGCGACCGCCGTCGTCCCCGGCATCGGCACGAGCGTCACTCTCGCCCTGTCCGGCGTCGAGACCGCAGGATTTCTCGAGTCGACGGCGATCTTCGCGCAGTCGGTGGCCGAGGTGCACGGCATCGCCGTGAGCGACCCCGAGCGTGCGCGCGCCCTCGTCATGACACTCATGCTGGGCAAAGCCGGCACCGACCTGCTGCAACAGTTCACGGGCCAGGCGTTCCATAACGGCCCCGCGCGCAAGGTCTACTGGGGCGAGATGATCACCTCGAGCATGCCGCAGATGGTCATGGGGCCCGTGACCGATCGTCTCAAGCGCACCTTCCTCAAACGCTTCGCCGTCAACCAGGGCACGTCTTTCGTGGGCAAAGCGCTGCCGTTCGGCATCGGGGCCGCGATCGGCGGCGTCGGCAACCACATGATGGGCCGGCAGGTGGTTCAGGCCGCGCGCACGAACTTCGGGCCGCCGCCCGTGGTGGTGCCGCTCGAGCTCGAGCCGATCCCCCGGGCCGAGGGTGAGCGCAAGCAGGGGGCGCTTGCCCGCCTCACGCGCAAGCGCTCGTCGGGCACGCACGAAGACTAGACACGAGGCCGCTGTGTCGTCACGAGACCACGGGCTGGTCGCGAGACCGCTGCCTGGCCGCGAGGCCGCTGGCTAGAGGCGAGCACGAGGACAAGTAGCGAGGCAACGGCAAGTAGCGAGGCCGAGGGCAAGTAGCGGGGCCGAGGACTAGTAGCGAGCCCGAGGGCTAGTCGTCGGAGTCGTCGCTGTCGCCCGAGCGATCGCTCGCCGCGCCGCGCGCTCCCGTCGACGCACCCAGCTGCCCGTCGCCGGCGTGCAGCGCGGCGTGCTCATCCCAGCGGTCCATGAGCTGCTGGATGGCCGCGTGGAAACGGTTCGTGGTGGCGCCGGGAGTGGTGTCGCCGAAGTAACGCTCGACCCAGAACGCGAGTCGCTCGGCCGATGCCGGGTCGGCGCGCACCGTTTCGATGCGCGAGACGATCTGCGAAGCATCCGTCGCGGTCAGCCACTCGCAGGCCGACAGATAGCCGCCCTCGTCGATCTCGGCCTCGGGCGCCACGGGCCGGGTGATGAGCAGAGGTTTGCCGCTCGCCAGCCGGTCATAGACCATGGCCGAGATATCGACGATCGCGACGTCGGCCGCCGACAGCTGCCAGCCGAGCTCTGCGCCCTGATCGAAGATGTGCTGGGCCCGGGGGTCGCGCTGGTTGGCGGCGACGAGCAGGTCCTGGATCTCGCGATTGGCCTGACCGTAGGCGCGATCGACCACGCCACTGCGCGGGTGCGGACGGTAGATCACGCGGTGCGTTCCGGTCTCGAGCAGGCGGCGCACGAGCGTCACACCGTGCGACGCGATGGAGCCGTAGGCGGCAGCCGCCCGATCACCCTCCCAGGTGGGCGCATAGAGAACGACCGTGCGCTCATCGGGGGTGTAGGGCAGCGTGCCGGAGTAGTGGTCGGCCTGCGGGCGCCCGATCGGAATGGCGCGTCGGTCGAAGTCGTAATCCCACAGCACCTTCTTCAGACGCGCGATCGCGGCGTCACCGGCGACGAGGCTGTAATCGTAGGCCTTGAACTGGTTCGTGGTCATGTACATCTTGTCGCTTTCACCGTGGTTGATGAAAACGTGCCAGCGCTGCCCGTAGCGGAACATCTGGAAGTTCTTCGCGTTCTGATTGACATACAAAACGATGCGGATGTCCTGATCCGCCAGCGTCTGCTCGAGGTCGACCACGCGGCGCACGTAGGCGACCGGCAGCGGCGACTCCTCGTAGAGCGCCGTCGCGGCCGTGGGAGCCCGGCTGAGCACGACGACGGGCCACGTCTTCGCCAGCTCGGCAAGCGGTTTGTACCACTGACGAATCTGATAGAGATTGACGGCGCTATCGGCGAAGTAGACGGCGATCTTATAGCGGCCGGGCTCGAGCGGCGTCAGCTGCGACAAGCGTTGGGAGAGTTCTGCGCGGGCACGTCGGTTGGCCAACACGTCTCTCGCGAGGGCCACCGCACGTCGAGCGTCGTTCAGCAATGGCATCTCTCCAGGGTACCGAAGTTGCGCCGGGCCCGCCCCGAAAGAGGCGGCAGCGAGGTCACACCTAGATAACGGGTGGACGACCCGCCCGGGTCATCCGCAGCACCGTGCGCCACGAGAGGGCGCGGCGACCGCCTGGGTTCTGCCGCCAGCCCTCGGCCCAGCCACGGAACCACGCCCGCAGGTCGCCCGGCTTGCGCCACCAACGCAGAATCTGGATGCCCGTCCACACGCCCACATAGACGAGCGCGAGCGGCACCGGCAGGTTGCGCTTCGCGAGCCACACGCGGTTGCGGGCATTGAGGCGGAAGTACTCGGTGTGCCGGGTCGGCTGCACGACGGGGTGGTTGGCCTCGAGGTCGCCCGCATACCAGGCGATCAAGCCCTGGTCCCACACGCGCCAGGCCAACTCGATGCCCTCGTGCGCGTAGAAGAACGGTGCGGCCCATCCCCCGGTGCGGTCGAAAACCGCGCGCGGCAGGAACACGGCCGCTTCGAGGCACGAGAACATGACGCTCGGATCGTGGGCGTCACCCTTGCGGGAGCGGGGAATCCAGCGCAACGGCGCGGGGATGCCCGTGGGATCGTCGAGGCGCGGCTGCACGAGTCCGATCTCGGGCCGCTCGGTGACGAGCCGCACGCAGGCGAGCAGGAAATCGTCGTCGGGCAACGACGCGTCGTCGTCGAGGAAGAAGATGAAGTCGCCCGAGACGGCCCGGGCCCCCGCGTTGCGCCCGGCCGGGATGCCGACGTTCGAGGGCAGAGCGAGGGGTCGGGCACCCGCCGGCAGATCGGTCGGCGTCCACCCGTTGCCCACGACGACGATGTCGACTTCGACGTCTCGCTGGCGTTGCACCGACAGGATGCCGCGGCGCAGGTCATCCGGTCGCGTGCCCTGCGTGAGCACGACCACGCCGATGCGCGGAAGCCGGCCGGCGGGTTGCGCGGCCCCGGCGGAGGCCTGGTTGCGCGGCACCGTCAGGCCCGCACGCGGTTCGACGTGATGATGGCGAGGAAGTGCCCGAACAGCGTCAGGATGCCGAGACCGAGCAACAGCACGAGCACGCCGCGCATGGCCTGCAGATCGCCGATGAACAGGCCCACGACGGCGGCCGCGAAGATGACGAAGCTCAGCTCGACCGAGTGGAACAGGCGGTGGAACGGCACGAAACGGGCAACCCTGCGCGCCGTGGCGAGCAACCCGGTTCGCGGCGCGGATTCGGCACTCGTGTAGGTGAGCTTGGCGGCACCGTAATTGGCGCGGGCCACGCGCACCATGTCGTTGAGCGCCTTGTTCAAGATGATGACGAGCGCGAGCAGGGCGCCGAGCGTCGTCCAGAGGTAGCCCTCGGGAGCATCGAACGGGTAGCCGGCGGCCCGGATGGCGAGAGCCAGCGGAATGAGCGCCTCGGTCGAGTAGTGCCCGACGGCGTCGAGGAATGCTCCGGCGGGCGACGACGTCTTGCGCCACCGCGCGACCTCGCCGTCGCAGCAGTCGATGAGCATCTGCAGCTGGCCGAACAGCAGCGCGAGCAGGGGGCCGGCGAAACCGGGCACGAGCAGCGACGCCGCGACACACCATCCGGTGATGATCATGAGGCCCGTGACGCCGTTGGCCGAGATGCTCGTGCGCAGCAGCATCCAGGTGACGTAGGGCGAGAGGTTGCGCAGGTAGAGCGACGCCGTCCAGTGCTCGGCGTTGCGGCGGCCGCGCACCTCGGGCGGCTGCGCGACGGACTTCAGCTCGGCGATGGAACGCGGGCGGGCGCCCAGGTCAACCGGTCTCTCGGTCACGCGCGGCACCGCCTCTCTCGTTCGCTCGATCGGAGATGTTGCTGGCCAACGACAGATAGCCGAGCAGGAAGCCGATCCCCCAGCAGAAGTGTATACAGGGCAGCACGGCGAGGAACCACAGCATCGAGCGCGCGCCGTCGGGCCGGGCATAGACGAGGGCCGCCAGCACGACGAACGCGAGGTAGAGAGCCGGGATGGCGAAACCGAGTGTAGGCCACCAGACATCCGCCATGGCGCCCGTGACGAGCCCGACGAGGCCCAGGACGAGGCCGAGGAGGACACCCAGCACCATGACGGGCGGGGCGAAGTAGCGCAGGGAGCGACCGCCCGGGAAGCGCCGCGTGAGCTCGCCGCGCCACAGGCCCGTCGAGAGGAATTGGCGCGCCAGGCGCGAGAAGCTCGGCCGGGGGCGATAGGTGACGCGCAGAGCCGGGGTGAACCAGACGATGCCGCCCGCCGCGCGCAGGCGGTGGTTGAGCTCCCAGTCCTGGCCGCGTTTGATGCGTTCGTCGAACATGCCGACGGCTTCGAGGGGCTCGCGCTGGAAGACCCCCAGGTAGACCGTGTCGGCCGGGCCTTCTGCTCCGCCCACGTGGTGGGGCGTTCCGCCGAGGCCGACTTTGGTGCCATAGGCGCGGGCGACGGCGCGTTCGAAAGCCGAGATGCCGCGTGCATCCATGATTCCGCCGACGTTGGCGGCCCCCGTGCGGGCGAGCGCCTCGACGGCGATGCGCGCGTAGTCGGGCGGCAGGACCGAGTGGGCGTCGACGCGGATGACCACAGGATAGGTCGTCGCACGGATGGCGATGTTCAGCCCGGCGGGTGTCGAACCCACGGGGTTGGGGATGACGCGCACGCGGGGATCGGTGCGCGACAGCTCTTCGACGAGCTCCGTCGTGCCGTCGATGCTGGGCCCGAGGGCGATGGCTACCTCGAAGGGCCCCTCATAATCTTGCGTGAGGAGCGAATCGACCGCCGCCCGCACGTGCGTGACGTCGTTGAGCACCGGCATCACATAGGAGACGCCCGTGGCAGGCGTCGGAGCGCCCGCTGCAGAACTGTGACTCATGCTCTCCCACTACTCGGCAGACGTCATCGGTTTGAGCCTAGCAGCCGTCTCCGCGCGAATGCCCGCACGCGTGGTGCGGGCATTCGGGCGGTCGAACGACGGAAGGGTCAGCCGATGGCCGGGACGTGAGACCTCGCGATCGCCTAGAGAACCAGCTCGCCGAGCGTGACGTCGACGGTGAAGTTCTTGCCGTCGCGCACGTAGGTGACCTCGGCCTTGCTGTTCGCGGCGAGGGCACGCACCTGAGCCGTCAGGTCGTTGGCATCGGTGACGGGGTGACCGTTGAAGTTCGTGACGATGTCGCCCGTCTTGAGGCCGCCCTTTTCGGCGGCGCCACCGGAGCTGATGTCGCCGAGCAGCGCACCCGCAACCGTGCTGCCGGACACCTGTGCCGCGTCGCGCACCGAAGCGCCGAGCAGGCCGTGGGTGGCCTTGCCGTCCTTGATGATCTCGTTGGCGATGCGCTCGGCCGTGTCGGACGGGATCGCGAAGCCGACGCCGATGCTGCCGGACTGGCTGTCGGACGATCCCGAGCCGGCCGAGGCGATGGCAACGTTGATGCCGATGAGCTTGCCGTCGCTGTCGAGCAGCGCGCCACCCGAGTTACCGGGGTTGATCGACGCGTCGGTCTGAATGACGGCGAGCGAGATGGATGACTGAGCCTGCGTCTGCGACTGCTCCTGGCCGGGCAGCTGGAAGCCGAACGGGTTGCTGGGCTTGTCGGTGTTGCTGTCGGAATCGCTGCCCGACTTGTCGGGCACGGCCGACGAGGCCACCGTGATGCTGCGGTTCAGCGCCGAGACGATGCCGTCGGTGACGGTTCCGGCCAGGCCGAGCGGTGCACCGATGGCGATGGCCACGTCGCCGACGTTCAGCTTGTTCGGGTCGCCGAACTCCATGGGCTCGAGACCCGAGGCATCGTCGAGCTTGATCACCGCGAGGTCGTAGACGGGGTCGGTGCCGATGATCTTCGCCGTGTAGATCTTGCCGTCGTTCGCCGTGACCTGGATGGTGGGCTTGGCGTTCTGGCCGTCGAGCGTGATGACGTGGTTGTTGGTGAGGACGTAGCCATCCTTGCTGAGGATGACTCCCGACCCCGTTCCCGCGCCGTCATCGCCCTGCACCGCGATGGTCACGACGCTGGGCGAGGCCTTCGCGGCGACGGCCGATGTGCGGGTGACGCTCGTGGTGTCGTTGATGGTGACCGACTGCGAGCCGTTCGACGAGCTGGCGACGGGTGTGCCCGGGCCGTCGATCAGGGCATAGGCACCGGCGCCGGCCGCGCCGCCGATGAGCGCGCCGATCGCGAGGGTCGCGACGAGGAGAGCGGCCGCGGGGCGACGCTTCGGGGTGGAGGACGGCTGCTGCTGCGAGGCGGCCGCCGGGCCGAAGGCACCACCGTTGCCGTTGCCGTTGCCGTTGCCGGCGTTGTGCGGGCCGTGACCGGCGGGGCCGCCGGCGTGCTGCGCATGCGCACCGTGCTGGCCGGTGGCGCTCGTGGCCGGGTAGGCCGACGTCTGGGCGAAGGGGTTGGACCCGCCCTGGCGGGGGGCGCCATAGGCGGGGTACGGCGTCGTGGGCTGATTGGGCTGGCCGTTCTGCGGGGCACCGTATGCCGCGTTCGCACCATAGGCCGCCGTGGCACCCGTCGGGAACGAGGTCGGTCGCTCGGGGATGGGACCGTAGGCGCCCTGGCCGTGCTGCGGCTGCTGCGGCTGCGGCTGCTGTGCCGTGTAGCCGTGCTCGGTCGGTCGGTAGCCGTCGCGCGAATCGTGCGAGTCGTGTGAGGACAGGGGGCCGGCCCCGAAGTTCTCGGTGGGAGTCGTGTTCGGGTTCGGCGAAGTCTGAGGCTGCTCGGCGTCGTTCGAGCGGTTGTCGTTCTCGGCTCCTGTGGCGCCGGTGGGGTTTTCGGTCATCGGTTGCTCCTTCCAAGCAGGATCAGGCTCTCGCTCGAACCTGTGCTTATTCAATGGACCGACTGGGAACTGCCCAACGCCTGGCTGGGATATCGCTTCAAGGCCGAATCCGGTTTCCCTCGGGCTCCAGTTTAGCGATGCCGTAGGTTTGCACCAGGATCGCGCGCGGGGCTTGACCGCTCGCGAGAGACGGATGAAAGGAAGAATCCTCGGCATGGATGCTTCAACCCCCTGGCAGCGGACGGCTCGCGCAGCCGGCCTCCTCGGGCCCTCCGGCCAGCTGTCTCCGACGATCTTCGCCGAGATGAGCGCGCTCGCCTCGGCCACCGGGGCGATCAACCTGGGGCAGGGCTTCCCCGACGAAGACGGCCCCGCAGACGTGCTCGAGGCGGCGCGTCGCGCGATCGCCGAGGGCGCGAACCAGTACCCGCCGGGCCGCGGCATCCCCGATCTGCGCGCGGCGATCGCCGAGCACCAGCAGCGGTTCTACGGCCTGACCGTCGACCCCGAGCGCGAGATCTGCGTCACAGCGGGCGCCACCGAGGCGTTGGCTGCGGCCATCCTCGCGTATTGCGGCCCGGGTGACGAGATCGTCGTGTTCGAGCCTTATTACGATGCGTATGCCGCGCTGGCCGGGTTGTCGGGAGCACAGCTCGTTCCCGTTCCGCTGAGGTTCCCCGACTTCCAGCCGGATGAGGCCGACATCCGCGCCGCCGTCACCGACCGCACGCGACTGATCCTCGTGAACACGCCGCACAACCCGACCGGCACGGTGTTCGGGCCCGAGACCCTCGCCGTGATCCTCGAGGCGGCCGAGCGGGCTGACGCTCTCGTCGTGACGGACGAAGTGTATGAACACCTCACGTTCGGCTCGGCTCATGTCCCGCTCTCGACGCTCCCCGGCGCCGCCGAACGTGTCATCACGATCTCGTCAGCGGGCAAGACGTTCAGCACCACGGGGTGGAAGATCGGCTGGGTCACGGCGTCGGCCGGGCTGCTCGATCCGATCGTCACGGTGAAACAATTCCTCACCTACGTGAACGGGGCACCGTTCCAGCCCGCGATCGCGGCCGGGCTGCGGCTGCCCGACACGTTCTTCGAGGGGGCCGCCGACGCGCTCGGCGAGAAACGCGACATCCTGTCGGCCGGACTCCGGGCGGCCGGTTTCGCGGTCTCGAATCCGGCCGGCTCCTATTTCGTCATCGCCGATGCCGCGCCGCTCGGCGTGACCGATGCGGCCGACCTGTGCCGCCGCCTGCCCGAGCTGGTCGGCGTCGTCGGCATCCCGGTCTCGGCGTTCGTGTCGGCCGATCATGCGGGCGACTACCGCTCCCTCATCCGCTTCGCGTTCTGCAAGAAACGGGATGTCCTCACCCAGGCTTCGGCACGCCTGGCGCAGCTCGGCACCGCGCTCGAGACGTGACCACGCCACACCGCTGACCGCGGCACCTACTCCCCCGGCACGACCCGATAGCGACGCAGCTCGAGAGCAGGGTTGCGGCCGCGAACGGCTTCGAGTTCCGGGCGATCCAGCGTCGCGTCGGTGACGCCCGCGTCATCGCCCGCTTGGGCCAGCACGACGCCCGCCGGGTCGACGAGCACGCTCAGCCCGACACCGGTGGGACGCGGGTGGTCGGCAGCCACCACGAAAGCCGTGTTCTCGATCGCCCGAGCGCGCAGCAGCGTCATCCACTGGTCTTCTTTGCCCGGCCCCGGCACCCACTCGGCCGGGACGACGAGAACATCGACCCCGGCATCGATGAGACGGCGCGACACCTCGGGAAAGCGGATGTCGTAACAGGTCTGCAGCCCGACGCGAAAAGGCCCGACACCGAAGGTCTGGGGCGCATCGAGGGCCCCGGGTTCGACCCAGTCCGACTCCCGCTGCCCGAAGGCGTCATAGAGGTGCTGCTTGCGGTAGGTCGCGACGATATCGCCCGACGGATCGACGGCGACGAGCGTGTTCGAGAACCGCGCGCCATCTTCCCGCGCTTCCACGAGTCCCACGACGACGTGCACACCCGAGCGCGCGGCGGCGGCCCGGACATCCCGCAGGAAGGGGCCGTCGAGGTCCTGCGCGGCCGCCACCATGCGCCCATCGACGGGGTTGGCGAAGAAACTGGAGTACTCGGGGAAGACCACGAGCTGAATTCCGGATGCCGCGGCCTCGGCGATCTGGGCACTCACCGCATCGGAGTTCCGCGCGGCATCGGCCGTCGGAGCGAACTGCACGGCTCGCACACGGATGCGGGCGCCAGCCGAGTCGTCGGCACCGGATGAAGCAGCCTCGGATGTCGGTGTCACGCGCATGCTCTCGGTCATGCGCCCAGCCTAGTAAGCGGCCCGCGTGCAACCAATGATGAGTCGGTCGCGCTTCCCGGGCGGCTATTGCCGCAGGCCCGGTCGGCGATCAGGACGGGGCCGGGCCTCAGGCAGAAGGCTTCCGGATAGACAAACGGGCGAAGCCTGAACGCCCCGGGGACGACAAACGGGCGAGGCCCGAAGGCCCCGCCCGTGTGAAAGCGTGTCTCGCTGCGAGGCGCCGGAACTAGTCCCTGCGCTTCACGCTGTTGTCGTTGGACTGCGTGTTCGTCTCGCGCGCCCCCGGCTCGGGGACGATCTGCAAACCCTGGCCGCTGTTGGCAGAGGCGGTCAGCAGCTCGAGCCACTCGCGATTGATCGTGGGCTGGCGGCCTCCCGAGTACTTGAAGTACAGCGGGATGCTCGGCTCGACCCAGATGGCACTGCGGCCATCGCCCACGCTCGGGTCGTCGCGCCAGGTGAAGAAGAAACTCTCACCCCGGCGGAGCTTGGCACCCATCACGAGTTGCACGTGCGTGAGAAGACGGTCATCGAATTCGATCTCTATGCCCGCATTCGCGTAGATCAACGAGCCCAACGGTCCTCCTAGCGTGATTCCCAGCTAGGACAGGATACTAGACGCTCTTCTTGCCGGTGATGAAGCGCAGGAGGAAGACGATGAGCGCGATGATGAGGAGCGCGAGGCCGACCCAGATCAGGAAGTTGAGCGACGACGTGACGCCACCCGTGATCAGAAGGATGACGGCGACGATGGCGATGATGATAACCAGCAGGTTCATGGGGTTCTCCCTAGTTCGGCGGATGATGCTGTAGTAAGAGCCTAACGAGGCGGCGCGACATTCGAGCCAACCTCACAACGCATATTCGCGCGCTCGCGCGAAACGCGCGTGTTGCACGGCGCGGAAGCCACTGCAACCCCCTTGATGGGCCACTGGGCGCAGTCGTAACGTCGATGACGTCCAGTTCCACAAAGCTAGGAGGCCTCACTATGAGCGCAGGAGACAAGATCGGTAACGCCGCAGAAAACCTCGTCGGCAAGGCGAAGGAAGCTGCCGGCAAGGCCACCGACAACGAACGACTCGAAGCTGAAGGACACACCGACCAGGCCAAGGCCAACGCCAAAAAGGTCGGCGAAGACGTCAAGGACACCTTCAAGAGCTAGAACGAAGGATGTTGCGTCTCTGACGCCCGAGGAGGTTCCGCAGTGCGGGGCCTCCTCTGTCCGTTAACGACCAGTGACAGAACCCGCGGAGTTCGGCGCCATACCGACCTCCGCGATGCGTCAGCGGTTGTTGCGCGTGCGACCGAGGGCGCCGACCCGCGCGTCGAGCAGACGCAACGCCGCGAGAGTGACGGCGTCCCCGAAATCCGCGCTCGTGCGGTTGAGGGTCCTCTCGGCCACATGGTCGCTCCCGTTCGGCGAGTGCAGGGCGAAATAGACGATGACGCCCGCCTGACTCTCGGGCGGAACCGTGTCGTTGATCACCTGGAGCACATCGGTCGTCGTGTCGCCGAACTCGGTGATCGAAACAGGGGCCGTGACCGTTCGCGGCTCGGACGCGACGGCCGCGGGCTCGTCAGCGCGGGCGACGACCACGGCGAGCGTGAGGTTGGCGCCCGTGACCCGAGCCGTGGCACGGGCCATCTCCTGGGCCAACTGGGCATCGGCCGGTCGATCGGCGTCGAGCTGCAGCACGCGCATCGACTCATGTCCGGGTCGAGCGACGATATTGCCCGCGAACCACGCGCCTGTGGTGTCGGACTTCGCCAACTCATCCGAGATCGCGCCGCCATCTTCGGGCTCGGTGACCGCGATGCTGACCCGGCAACCGCGCGCGCGCTCAGAGATCGAGGCGGCGAGGGCGGCAACGGTGCGCCTCGCACTGTCCCCGTGGCGGTCGGGCACGGTATCGGCGAGCATGTTCTCATTGTCGCGCGGTGTCCCCCGAACGGGTAGGGATTGACAGGGATGCTCAGCTTCGCATCGCCGGGGCGGGCGGGATTTTGCCCATGTCCGAGCCGACCGGTCGGCCGTAAACTCGGTGCAGACACCGCCGAGCATGAGGGGGCGCGACATGGCGCGACGCAAGGACTCCGGGCAGCCCGGCGAGGGCGCGAACGACCGCCCGGCCAACCCGTCGCGGAGATCGTTCCTGCGCGGGGCCGGCATCGCCGCAGCATCCACGGCCGCAGCGGGGGCGGCCGTCGGTGTCGGGGCCGCCGCCGTGAACGGGGCGCCCGCGACATCCGACCCACGATCATCGGTGAACCGCCCCGCATCCACGCCCGCGCCGACCCTGCCCCCGCGGCCAGGTGGCCCCGGCTTCGACCACCTCGTCGTCGTCATGTTCGAGAACCGCTCGTTCGACAACATCTTCGGGTATCTCTACGACGACCAGACGCTGCCGGAAGGGCAGAAGTTCGACGGCCTGCACGGCGGCGACCACGCGAACACGGCGCCCGACGGCACGCGGGTGCCCGCGCATCCGTATACGGGCTCGACCGACCAGATCATGTCGAGCCCGCAGCCCGATCCGGGTGAGGAATACCCGCACGTCAACACGCAGTTGTTCGGCACCGTTGCCCCCGGGAGCAACCGCTCCCTCAAAGCGCAGCGGATGACGAAGCCCTTCAACGCTCCTGCCGACACGTCGCGGCCCACCATGTCGGGGTTCGTCGACGACTACGTCAACAACTACCTGTCCGACCACCAGGGCGAGCTCCCCTCCCCCGACCAGTACGGCGTCGTCATGGGCTCGTTCACGCCCGACATGCTGCCCGTCTTCTCGACCCTGGCGCGCGAATTCGCCGTCTACGACAATTGGCACTGCGCCGTGCCCTCGCAGACGTTCTGCAACCGCTCGTTCTTCCATGCCTCCACGTCGCACGGCTTCGTCACGAACCACGGGGATGGCGGCTACGGCAAGTGGCTGCGCGAGGAGAACGCCGCGCCCACGATCTTCAACCGTCTGGGCGAAGCGGGCCTCACGTGGCGCGTCTACTACGACCGCCGCCAGGTGGTCTCGATGACGGGGCTCATCCACGGCCGCGCGCTCGAACCGTTCTGGAAGAGCAACTTCCGCACCATGGAGCAGTTCTACCGCGACGTCGAGACCGGCAAGCTGCCCGACTACGCCTTCATCGAACCGCGCATGGTCTACGACCACAACGATATGCATCCGCCGGTGGGGCCGTTCACCGAGACCGACTACGACGGCCGCGTCGTCACGGGCGGGGCGATATCGGATGTCCGGGCCGGCGAGCGTCTGCTGCACCAGGTCTACTCGGCCGTGCGTGCCAGCGCGAGCGAAACGGGCTCGAACGCCCTCAATACGCTGCTGCTCGCCACCTTCGACGAACACGGCGGAACCTACGATCATGTTCCGCCTCCCGCTGCGACGCCGCCCGGCGGCGGCAAAGATGGCGACGCAGATGGCGGCACAGATGGCGACACAGTCGACCGCAGCGGCAGCGAGCGGGAACGTCGCCGCCCGAACGAGATGGACTTCACGTTCGACCGCCTGGGCGTGCGTGTGCCCGCCGTCGCCATCTCGGCCTACACGAAGAAAGGCAGCGTGATCAACGACCTCATGCATCACGGCTCGGTCATCAGCACGCTCGCGGGCGCGCACGGCCTCGAGCCGCTGACCGCGCGGGATGCCGGGGCGCCCACGTTGCAGAACGCCGTCATGCTCGAGGAGCCGCGCCAGGTGACGGACTGGCCACAGACGCACCCGCAATACGTTCCCGCCAATCCCGAGGCCGATCTGCCCGACGACTCGCCGTTCCCCTTCGGTCAGGAGGAACGGCCCCTCAGCGCGCCCGGTGTGGGTCTCGTCGGGATGCTGACCGCTCGGTTCGCGCCGGGCGAGAAGATTCCCGAAACGTATGCCGAGGCGCGCGCAACGCTCGACCGCCACGGGCGCGCCCTGTTCGGCACGACCGACTAGACGGGAGCGTTTCGGCTGCACCGGATGAGAAGACGCCGGGGCAAAGAAAAAGGCCCGGAATCCGGTGAAATTCACCGTGATTCCGGGCCTATCTGTTGCGGGGGCAGGATTTGAACCTACGACCTCTGGGTTATGAGCCCAGCGAGCTACCGAACTGCTCCACCCCGCGGCACAAGAATTGACTCTAGCACGGATATTGGAGCGCCGCCAATCCTGGGCGGTTCAGCATCCGAATTCGGGGGTGAAATCTGCCTCAGCTCTCGCGGCCGCTGCCCGGACGCGTCTGCCCCACCATGGGCTTCACGGCCGTGAGCGAGTGCGCGAGCGGCAGCCACCGGGTGTCGTCGGGCCAGCCATACATGCCGTCGCCCTGCGCCTGCAGCCCCGGGTAAGCCTGCCACGGGACCTGGTAGTGCTCCTCATAGTGGTCGAGACGCAGCGTGGCGCCCGTGATGGCCTTCCAGAGGGCCGAAACGGGGTGCGACCACTCCCAGGTGCGCCCGTGCTCGATGCGGGCCTCCTGGTCGGCATAGTCGGACGGGTCGTCGACTACGAACGGCTCGGTCGCGCCATAGGGGTAGGCGAAGCGAGGGAAACCGTTCTCGAGCCCCTCGAAGACGCCGGACACGGGATGATTGTCGGCGAAGTAGAACAGCGCCCCGGGTTTGAGGAACCACTCGATGATGCTCGCCCACTCGGTGAGGTTGGGCAGCCACGTGATGGTGCCCCAGCTCGTGAAGACCAGGTCGAACGAATCGGGTTCGGGCAGAGCGTGCCGCAGGTCGTAGACGTCGGTGACGATGAAGCGTGCGCGGTCGGCGAGGCCGAGCTCGGCGGCCAGCTTGCGCGCCTCCTTGATGGCGGGGCGCGAGAAGTCGATGCCCACCACCTCGGCGCCGGCTTGGGCCAGCCGCAGCGTGTCGGCCCCGAAGTGGCACTGCAGGTGCAGCACGCGCAGACCCGTGAGGTCGAACGTGCCGTCCTCTCCCCCGGGGAAGAGCTGCGCGAGTTCGGATTCCTCGATGGGCGTCAGCCGGCCGCGGCCCGCGCGGAGGGCTGTCAGATCGTAGAAGTCGCTGTCGAGGTGAACGGGAACGCGGTCATCCCAGTTGGCGCGGTTGTCGTCGAGCCAGGATGACGCGCCATCCTGTTGGTCGTGCTCGTGCTCGTCTGTGGTGTGTGACATCTGGCGGTTCCCTTCTTCGACGGTGCGAAGCCTCGGTGCGAGCCGGTGGTGGCCGGCCGTGTAGTGCGTGGTGCGTTAACGCACACGCACCGCCCCCAATGTACAAGCGGGGCGGTGCGGATGCGCGGGGTGTTTCACCGAGTGCGACTCGTGGTATTACTTGCCGCCGGTGAGCTCCAGCGCGCGGGCCACGGCCTCGGCGAGCTTGGCGTCAGCGGCGCCATAGGCGGTGAAGTCGCCCTTCGCGAGTGCGGCCTGCTTGTCGGCGATGGCCTGCTTGGCCTCGTTCAAGGCCTGCTGCAGCTGGGCGTCGGTGGCGGGATCACCCGTCGTGACACCCGTGCCACCGTCGGTGCCGGTGTCGGTGCCCGTATCCGTTCCGCCGTCGGTGCCCGTGTTCGGGTCGACGCTGGGCGTCTCGGGCGCGACGGTCGAGTCCGTGCCGGTATCGCCGGCCTGCGCCCCCGAGTCTCCGCCGAAGAGCACGTCGAGCGCCTCGTCGAGCGTGTTCTCGAACGCGATTTGGTCACCGAAGGCGACGAGCACCTTCTGCAACAGCGGGTAGGCCGTCTCGGCCGTTGACTGCACGTAGACCGGTTGCACGTAGAGCAGACCGCCACCGACCGGCACCGTGAGCAGGTTGCCGTTGATGACCTTGGTCTGACCCTGCTTCAACAGGTTGATGGCCGACGAGACGCTCGGGTCGGAGTTGAAGTTGTTCTGCACCTGGCCGGGGCCGGGCACCGTGTCTTCCTTCGGCAACGTCAGCAGCCTGAGCTTGCCGTAGTCGTCGCCCTTCACACCCTTCTCGGCTCCCGCATCGGCGTCGGCCGCGAGGTAGCCCGTGAGGATCGAGCGCGAGGAGTCGCTCGTGCCTCGAGGGATGAACGAGGAGTACAGCGAGAACGCCGGGGCGTCTTGGCCGGGCATCTGCATCGTCAGGTAATACGGCGGCTGCAGTGTGGTGTCGTTGGCCGTGGCCTGCGGGTCGGCCGGTGTGGCCCACGCGTCGGACCGCGAGTAGAACGGGCCGGCGTCGGTCACGTGGTACTGGCCGAGGATCTGGCGCTGCACCTTGAACAGGTCGGCCGGGTAACGCACGTGGCTCATCAGGTCTCCGGACATCTCGGAGATCGGCTTCACCGTGGACGGGTAGATCTTCTGCCAGGTGGCGAGCACCGGGTCTTTGTCGTCCCACGCGTAGAGCGTGACCTTACCGCTGTAGGCGTCGACCGTGGCCTTGACCGAGTTGCGGATGTAGTTGATGTTGTCGAGCGCGTACTGCTGCGTCTGCGTGGCCGAGTCGGCGATGGCGTTCGACAGCGACTGCGTCTTGGCGTACGGGAAGTTCGCCGATGTGGTGTAGCCGTCGACGATCCAGACGACCTTGCCGTCGACGACCGACGGGTAGGGGTCGGAGTCGAGCGTCAGGTAGGGAGCCGCCTTCTGCACGCGGTCCTTCGGGTTGCGGTCATAGAGAATCTGCGACTGGTTGTTCACGGCATCCGAGAGGAAGATCTGCTCGGACTGGAACTTGAGCGCGTAGATGAGCTTCTTGAACGCGTTGTCGAGCTTGGGGCCGCCGTCGCCGTCGAACGTGTTGTACGTCTCCTGCGCGTCGTCGGTGGCCGACGGGTAGTCGAGCTCGACCGGTTTGGTGGATGCCGGCGAACCGACGATCGAGTACTCGGGCGATTTCTCGCCGAAGTAGATGCGCGGCTGGAAGTCGCCCAGCTCACCCGAGGTGGGCACGCCCGACTCGAGGAACACGGGGAAACCGTCCGACGAGCGCTGGTTGCCGTAGGCGGCGACCAGGCCGTAGCCGTGCGTGTAGACGACCGTGTTGTTGTACCAGCTCTGGGCGTCTTCGAGGCCGGACTGGCTGAGCTCGCGCACGGCCACCACGGCATCTTGGGTCTTGCCGTCGATCGTGTAACGGTCGACGTCGAGCGCCTTGTTGAACTGGTAGTAGTTCTTGAACTGCTCGAGCTGCGAGACCGTCGGGCTGACGACCGCGGGGTCGATGATGCGGATGTTCGCGGTGGTCTCGGCGTCGGCGCGCAGGGCGCCGGGCTCGGCATCGGTCGTGGCGTTGTAGGGGATCTCTTCGACCGTGTCGACGCCGTAGGCCTCACGCGTGAGGTCGATGTTGCGCTGGATGTAGGGCGTCTCGAGCACACGCGCGTTCGGGTCGACCTGGAAGCGCTGCACGACCCACGGGTAGGCGGTGCCGATGAGCAGGCCCGAGATGAGCAGCAGAACGAGGCCGACGACGGGGAAGCGCCAGCGGCCGATGAAGGCCGTGACGAAGAAGAGCAGGGCGACGAGGATGGCGATGCCGGCCAGGATGATGCGGCCCGGGATCGTGGCGTTGACGTCGGTGTAGCTGGCACCCGTGATCAGGTCACCGGTCTGCGTGAGCGTGACGTACTGGTCGAGCCAGATGCTGACGGCCTGCAGGAGCAGGTAGACCCCCGCGAGGATAGCGATCTGGATGCGGGCGCTCTTCGAGATGCGCAACTCGCGCCCGGCCACCCGGATGGAACCGTAGAGGTAGCTGACGGCCACGGTGGCGAGAACGGCGAGCAGGATGACGGCCGAGGCGAACGCGACGACGCCGCGGTAGAACGGCAGCTCGAACAGGTAGAACGAGGTGTCGAGGCCGAACTGCGGGTCGGTGGTGCCCGACGGCGTGCGGTTGAACCACATGAGCACGACCTGCCAGCGCGTGGCGGTGGCGAAGCCGGCGAAGAGGCCCAGGATGACCGGGATTCCCCACGTGGCGAGGCGACGCAGCGGCTCGACGAGCTCCTGGTAGCGGTCGAGCTGGCTCGAGAGCTTGGCATACACCGGGCGCAGGCGGTAAGCCAGCTGGATCGAGATCCAGACGGGGACGGCCATGGCGATGAAACCCACCAGGAACATGCCCAGGGTGGCGAGCCATCCGGTGGTCAGGACGGTTGCGTAACCGAGCTGGTCATACCAGAGGAAGTCGGTGTATAAACCGGAGAAGATGAAGAAGGCGACCACGAGCGCGCCGACCACCGCGAGGGTGATGGCGAGGGGTGCTCGGGAGCGCTTCGGTTGGGTCGGCTGTGCTGCTGTCGTGGATGTCACGGTGTCGGCCTCTTTGCTGTCGGGGTCACCAAATCAGTCTACGTTCCGATCCTGGGAAGAGAGCCGCGCTCAGGGCGAACAGCCGAGGCTACTCGGTCGGGGCCGCTGCCGCCGTTTCACACGTCGGCAGGGCGTCGAGATCGCCCTTCTCGCGCACCGCATCGAGCACGGCCATCGAATCCTTGAGCGTCGAGACGCTGAAGACGCGGATGCCGTCGGGCACATGCCCGACGACCTCGTCGCAGTTCGCCGAGGGCGCCAGGAAGATCGTCGCGCCGTCGTCGCGCGCCGCGAACAGCTTCTGCCGGATGCCGCCGATGGCGCCGACCTCACCCGATTCGGTGATGGTGCCGGTGCCCGCGACATCCGCACCGCCGTTGAGCTCGCCCGGGGTGAGCTTGTCGATGATGCCGAGCGCGAACATCATGCCGGCGCTCGGGCCGCCCACGTTGTCGAGCTGGATGGTGACATCGATCGGGAAGTCGTAGACCATGCGCGTGCCGATGCCGATGACCGTCTGCGTGTCGCCCGCGGCATCCTTCTGCTCGATGGGCGTCACCTCGACCGTCATCGGGACTCCCCCGCGCACGATGTCGATGGAGGCCGCCTTGTCGGCGCCGTTGGCCGAGATGGCCGTGCGCACGGACTCGAGGTCGTCGACCGTCTCGCCGTTGACCGACACGAGATCGTCGTCGACCTTCAACACGTTCTCGGCGGGCGAGCCCGTGGCGACCGAACCGACGGCCAGGTGTTGGGGATAGGTGTAGCCGAGCTCGGAGAGTGCCGCAGCCACCGCATCCTGCTGCGAGTCGACCATGAGCGTGGCGTTCTGTTCGGAACGCTGTTCAGTGGTGACGCCGGGCGGGTAGACAGCCTCGAGGGGCACGACGGCGCGGCTCGGGTCGAACCACGACATGGCCACCTCGAACCAGCTCGGGCGCTGATCGGGCGTGCCGTTGACCTGCACCGTGAGCATGTCGAGGCTGCCGGCCGTGTCGTAGGTCTCGGCGCCCTGGATGTCGATCATGGGCACGTCTTTTTTGTCGTGCTGCACGGTGCCCAGGGTGTTGAAAACGGGGCCCGGCTGCTCGATCACCCACGGGCTCGGCCAGAGGGCCAGAACGCCCAAGAGGACGAAAGCGATGGCGAGCGACAGCCACCCCGCACTGCGGCGCCGCGACTGCGCGCTCCTCGCCGGGGAAACGGGGGAAGCGGGCTGGTCGTCGAAGAGCGTCACAGCGAGCAATCCTAGATGACGGCCCGAAGGCCACCCCGGGAAACAGCCGTACGGCCGGATGTCGGCACACCCGTTGCCGACGCCGGACCTGTTCGCGGCGGGCGGACAGTGAGAGCGCCCATCCCACGGTCTGCACGCGGCGGCACGGGTTAACGTTGAGAACAGAGCAAACGTTGCCCTGCGGAAAGGTGGCCATCGTGTCAGACGACGAGTCCAAGAAGCCCGAAGACGAATTTCAGGAGATGCTTCGCGAACTCCTGTCCGGCAACGGGGCGATCGACCCCAGCCAGCTCGCGGGAGCCGCCGGACTGCCCAACGACCCGGCCGCGCTGCAGGCCCTCATCGGCCAGCTGCAGAACGCCATGCAGGCCACTCCGGGCGGCGGCATCAACTGGCAGACCGCCACCGATCAGGCCATCGCCATCGCGTCGGAGGGCAGCGTCGCCACGACCCCCGCCGAGCGAAACGCCCTCGAGCAGGCCTTCCACGTGGCCGCCCTGTGGCTCGACGAGGCGACCGTCGTGACGGCCCTCGCGCAGGAGCCCATCCTCATGACGCGCGCGCAGTGGGCCAAAGACACGATGCCCGTGTGGGCACAGATGGCCGAACCCGTGGCCACGAGCATCTCCGATGCGCTCACACGGGTCATGACCGATCAGGCGCCCGAAGAGATGCGCTCGATGATGGCGGGCGCGAGCCAGATGATGCGCAACATCGGTGGTGCCCTCTTCGCCATGCAGCTCGGTCAGGTCGTGGGTCAGCTGTCGCGCGAGGTCGTCTCGGGCGGCGATATCGGCATTCCCCTGCTCGATGAGAACCGCGCGGCGCTCGTGCCGCAGAACGTCGCGTCGTTCGGCGAGGGTCTCGACCTCGGCGACGACCAGGTGCAGCTCTATCTCGCCGTGCGCGAATTGGCGCATGCTCGCTTGTTCCGTCACGCCCGATGGCTGCGGCTCGACCTGATCTCCTCGATCACGGAATTCGCCCGCGGCATCACGATCGACACCGAACGTCTCGAAGATCTGGCGGAAGGCTTCGACCCGTCGAACCCCGAGGAACTTCGCCAGGCGATGGTCGATGGCTCACTCATCCCGCCGAAGAGCGAAGCGCAGCTGGCCACACTGGCGCGCCTCGAAACGACCCTCGCGCTCATCGAGGGGTGGGTGGATGTCGTAACCGCTCAAGCGACGACGCGGCTGCCGAAGGCCGACTCCGTGGCCGAGATGGTCCGCCGCCGCCGGGCGACCGGTGGGCCCGCCGAATCGGCGTTCGCCACACTGGTCGGGCTCGAGCTGCGGCCTCGCCGATTGCGCGAGGCCGCGGCGTTCTGGCAGAAGGTCAGTGACGCCGTGGGCACAGAGGCGCGAGACGCCCTGTGGGCGCATCCCGATCTCATCCCCTCGGGCAAGGACATCGACGATCCGTCGGCGCTGATCGCGCGGCTCGAGGCCGAGGCGCGCGGCGAGACCCCCGAACCCGATGAGTTCGATGCGGCACTCGAGCAGTTGTTGCAACAGGAAGATTCGCGGGAAGAAGATGCCGCTGCATCGGGTTCCGCATCGGCGTCCGCGTCTGATGCAGAGCCGGATGCCGAGGGCGATTCGGATTCTGGTGAGGGACGTCGGGACGACCCGCCGCACGTCTGATCGTGGCCCGGCGGCCCGGCCGAAACCGGTGAAAACAAAACCTGTGGATAACCGTCCGGGGGGATGATGATCGCGGCAGGCTGGGATCATGATCCTTCGAATCGATCCCCGTCATGTGATGGTGTGGACCTCGCCGCGCACCGTGCGATTCGGCATCGACCGCGCCGTTCTCACGCTCTCGGTCGACGCGGTGCGCGAGCGGTTACTGGCCGCCCTCCAGGCCGGTTGCACATATCGCGCCCTGTGTCGCATCGGGCGCATCGAGCCCGTCCCCGACCGCGAGGGCATCGATGAGGCGGCTGTCGAGCGGTTCGTTCGAGAGCTCCATCCGGTGCTGCTGGCGCCCGGCGCCCGCGAGCCGCTGGTGGCCTCAGACGCGCGATCGGGCGTCGCGGCCGAGCCCGTTCCAGCGCCCGTGCACGTCGTGCAGTGCACGACGTCGGGCTCGCACCAGACCGACGAGGCGGCCCCGGCGCGCGCGATCGCCGAATTGTTGCGCGTGACCGGCCGACCCGTCCTGGCGGGGCGCGGGCTCCCTCCATCGGCGGGAGAGACTCCGGCCTTCGCGGTTCTGCTCGCCGCGTGGAGCGTGCCGCCCGCAGCATTTCAGCGCTACACGAGCGACGGCGTGCCCCACCTGCCGATCGTGTTCGGCGACGAATCCGTGCGCGTCGGGCCCCTTGTTCGGCCGGGAACGAGCGCCTGCATGCGATGCCTGCACTTAGAGCGGCGTGACCACGAACCGGCGTGGCCCGTCATCGCCTCGCAGCTGGCCGGCATCCGCGCCCCTCAAGAGGGAGGCGCGCTCGCCTTCGATGCGGCGGGGCGCGCGGCCCGCGCGGCTCGCACCTGGCTCGACGAGGGCCGCGACCTGCTGCGCGGCGGGTCTGTCAGCCTGCAGCGGCGGGCGCGGAGCGAGAAGTGGATCTGGCACCGGCCGCACGCGGAATGCGGGTGCCGATCTCCGTGAGAAACCGTGAACGTTCGCGAGGCTGCGTCGAGCGGATGCCGCGTTCCGACCAGGAGAGGAACAACCTGCGGCGCGCCCGCGTGATGCCGACGTAGAGCAGACGACGCTCCTCGTCGATGGCCTCGAAGCCGCTGGCATAGCTGATCGGCACGAGGCCCTCCGACACACCGATGAGGAAGACGGTGTCCCACTCGAGACCCTTCGCTGAATGCAACGTGGCGAGGGTGACGGCCGAGACGTTCGGTTCGTGCTGGCCCGCCTGACGTTCGAGGAGCTCATCCGAGAATTGGCGCAGAGTCGTTCCCGGGGCCGCCTGGTCGACGAGCCCCATGATGGCGTTGAGCGACTCCCATCGGTCGCGCACGGCGCCGGCGGCTTCGGGCGCGTGGTGCGACCATCCGAGGGAGCTGAGCACATCGCTGACCGACTTGAAGAGCGGCTCGCCCGTGATCGAGACGGATGCGCCGCGCAACGCCATGAGCGCCTGACGCACCTCCGGCAGATCGAAGAACCGCTTCGAGCCGCGCATCTTGGTCGACACTCCCACGTCGGCGAGCGCCGTCTCGATGGCGGCCGCCTGCACATTCACGCGATACAGAATCGCGATGTCCTCGGGTTTCGTGCCGCCCTCGATCGCCTCGAGCACCTGGGCGGCCACCGTGCGCGCCTCGGCATAATCGCTCGTGAAACCGGTGACGGTCGGCTCGATGGCACCCGCGCCGTCGTGCACGGCGTGCAGCGTGAGCGCGCCGGCCCGACCGCGCATGAGCCGGTTGGCCGTGTCGACGACCTGCGGCGTCGAACGATAATTCTGCTCGAGCCTCACCACCGTGGCATCCGGGTGTTTGTGGCCGAAGTTCAAGAGGTAATCGCTCGACGCTCCCGCGAACGAGTAGATGGTCTGACTCGCATCGCCGACCACACACAGATCGCGGCGATCGCCGAGCCACAGGTCGAGCAGCTGCTGCTGCAGCGGCGAGACGTCCTGATACTCGTCGACGACGAAGAACCGGTACTGCTCCCGCACCTGCATGGCCACCGAGGGTTCTGACTCGATCATGCCGGCGCAGGCCAGGAGGACGTCCTCGAAGTCGAGTTGGCGCCGCTCATCCTTGAGGGCCTCGTAGCCTGCCTGCAGGTCGAGCACCTTCTCGCGGTCGAGGCGATCGGGAATCGGACGGTGCTTGGCGCTGTACTGCTCGATGCTGAGGCCCGACACCTTGCGCCATTCGATCTCGGCCGCGACATCCCTCAGGGTGGCCGTGTCGAGCTTCAGCGCCAATTTCTCAGCCGCGTGACCCAGCAAGCGTGCCTTGTTGTCGAGCAGGGCCGGAACCTGCCCGCCCACGACCTGCGGCCAGAAGAAGTTCAACTGGCTGAGCGCCGCGGCGTGGAACGTGCGAGCCGCAACCTGGCCGGCGCCCAGCTGCCGCAGACGCGTGCGCAGCTCGGCGGCCGCGCGGTTGGTGAAGGTGAGGGCCATGACCCGGTTGCCAGCATAGGTGCCCGTGGCGACGCCATAAGCGATGCGATGCGTGATGGCACGGGTCTTGCCCGTGCCCGCCCCCGCGAGCACACAGACCGGACCCCGCAGAGCTTCGGCGGCGACGCGCTGATCGTTGTCGAGCCCGGCCAGCAGAGCCTGCGGTTCGGTCGGATCGATCGCGGTCATCGGGCGACGGGGTAGAGGTCTTCGGTTCGGTCGTCCAGTGTGGAGCCGCCGTCAGCGGCGAGCCACGACTCGATGAGGGCGCGAGCGATCGACGTGCGGCCGGGCAGCAGGAGGCCGGAGTTCTGGTCGCGCAATTGGTCGCGCGTGAACCAGCGCAGGTCGAGGATCTCTTCGCCGTCCGGGCGGAGGGCCGCGGGATCGGTGCCGGAGGCGACGCGCGCCTCGAAACCGACCATGAGCGAGCGCGGGAACGGCCACGGCTGCGAACCGAGGTAGCGCGGATCGGTCACCGTGATGCCCGATTCCTCCTCGACCTCGCGGATGACGGCCTGCTCGAACGATTCGCCCGCCTCGACGAAACCCGCGAGCAGCGAGTAACGATTGTTCTCCCAGAGGGCGTTCGAGCCGAGGAGCAGGCGGTCGGCGTCGTCGAGGACGAGCACGATGACAGCCGGGTCGGTGCGCGGGAAGAGTTCGTGACCGTTGTCGCAGCGCCGCGCCCACCCCGAGTGATCGTTGCGGGTGTCGGCACCGCATTTGGGGCAGAAGGCGTAGCCCGCGTGCCAGTTGACGAGGGCCATCGATTCGGTGAGCAGATCGGCGTCGCGCGCCGACAGGGCGTCCCCCGATGCGCGGAGGTCGAGCCACTCGGCACCCTCCCGCTCGGGGGCGTCATCGGGTTCGACGGCCAGGAGAACGGTCGTTCCGGCGGGCGCGTCGGCGGCGTCCTGCAGCGTGTGGCCGAGGTATCCCAGCAGCTGATCGGTGTCGATGTCCGTGCCGGCCACGAGTCTCAGAGATGCGCCGCTCGCCAGGGCGCGACGCGAGCGGATGACGACGACGCGCGTCTCGGGCTCTGCGGCCATATCGGCCAGGGCGTTCTCGGGCAGGCGCGCCGCATAGTTGCGGTTAATGCCGGTTCGAGAGAGCGGGAGATCGGTGAGGGACCGAAGAAGAGAACTCATGCACAACCAATCATCCGGGCGTGGCGGGAGGGCCGCCGACCGTTGCTCGACCTAACCTAGATCCATGGCCAGATCCCCTCTCACTCTAGCCGCGTTGGCAACAGCGGCGGTGCCGGACCTCGTGGTGACGGGCAGCGGTCCGCTCGGGCACGGCGCCGACGGCAACTACGACTCCGCACTGTTGCGCACGGACGACGATCGCGACGTGGTGGTGCGGGTTGCCGCCCACCAGCAGGCGCAGACGGAACAGTCCATCGAGCTTCTCGCTCTGCAGGCGATGACGGCGGGCATCCGCAGCCGCCTGCCCTTCCAGGTTCCCCAGGTACTGGGTCAGACGCAGGCCTCCGGTGTGCGCGCGGTCGTGTATGACTTCCTTCCCGGCTACAGCGTCGCGGTCGACAAGATTCCCGCGGGTGACGGCGTAGCCACGTCGATGGGGGCGGCGTTGGCTGCCATCCATTCATTGCCCGGCGGGTTCGTGGCCGAGGTCGGGTTGCCGCATCTGTCGGCCGCCGAGGCCCGCGACGAGGCGCGCAATGTGATCGAGCGTGCTGCCTCGACGCGACTCCTGCCGGCGGCGGTGCGTACGCGCTGGTCGCAGGCGATCGACGACGACGATCTGTGGCAGTTCCAGCCGACCGTCGTCAATGGCAGCATCGATGCGGGTTCGTTCCTGTTCACCGACTACGAGGTCGGACCGGTCGTGTCCGGTGTCGTGGGCTGGGGTTCCCTCATGGTGGGCGACCCCGCGCGCGATCTGCACTGGTTGTCGGCGGCGGGCGAAGCGGGCGAGAGTGTCTTGGCCGCTTACCGCGCCAGCACGACACGTCATGCCGACGGTCACCTGCGCCAACGGTCGCTGCTGCACGCCGAGCTCGAGCTCGCCCGCTGGCTGCTGCACGGCGTCGACACGCACGATCAGGATGTCGTCGAGGAGGCCGTGGCGCTGCTCGACGGCCTGGTCGAGCACGTTCTGAACGATTCGATGAACCCGTTGTCGCACGACACGGGTGAGGTTCTCTCGCAGGAGGATGTGGAGGAGCTGCTGTCGCGCACTCCCCCGGCCGCGTCCTCGGGGAATCAGGGTTTCTCATTGGAGACCGACAGCTACGAGAACTTCGATCTGGATGCGCTCGAGCACGGCGATGGGCGCGGCTCGAGCCGCCGTTCCGACGACGAGTCGACCCCGGACGGATCCGGTTCAGCGGGCTCGGACGCCGACGGCGCCCAGGCGCGTTCCGACGATCGAGACAGTGACTCCGCCGACCCCTTCGCTGACGATGACGACGAATCGTCGGACTCTTCTCGTGCCGAGCGTGACGCTCGGACGCTCCTCGCCTCGCGCGATCACACCGAGACGGGGCCCATCGAGACCGTGCGAAACGACGGCCGCGACGCGGACTCCGACCGCTAGGCCCCCTCATGCGGCTTCGACCGCTACGCCCGTGACACGGCTTCGACCGCTAGGCCCGTGACACGGCTTCGGTCCAGCGCCTCACGAGTTCCTCTTCGGAGTACAGCGTGCGCGGCCTGATGACGGTGTCTTCGGCGACGTAGTAGAACACCGCGTCGATGTCCTCGGCGGGGATTTCCTTCCAGCGGGCGTAGGCGACGCGGTAGAGGGCGAGCTGGTACTGCCGCTCCTCGAGTTCGTCGTCGCCGCGCGGGCTGCGGCCCGTCTTCCAGTCGACGATCTGGTAGCGACCATCCGTTTCGTATACGGCATCGAGCTTGCAGATGAGAACCTGACCGCCCAGTGTCACGTCGATCTCGATCTCCACGTCGACGGGCTTCCTGTCAGCCCATTCGGATGCCTCGAAGGTCGCCTGCAGGGCGCGCAACGCCTCGAGCTCGGCCCCTTCGACGGGGTATTGCGTGGCGGTCAGATCGTCGCCGTCGAGTTCGAGCAGCGAGGCGTCGAGCACGTCTCCCGTTCCGGTCATGCCGGAGCGCTGCTCCACCCACGAGTGGAAGAGCGTGCCGAGGCGCGTCTGGCGGTAGGGCTTCTCGGGCAGGGGCCGCCGGAGGCGCGTGGCCACCTCGGCCGGGTCGCTGACGAAGTCCTTGAACCGCGACGCGGGAACGCGCGCGGGCAGGGCGACGCGCTGGTCGCCGGTGCGTCGATCTTCCCGCTCGGCGAGGAGCAGGGCAATATCGGCATCCCACCGCGTGGTGCGCCCGGGGTCGGCCTCGCGCACGGCGCGTGCTGCGGCGGTGACCCGCTCTCGACGGGGCCCGAGCGGATCTAGCGGCCAGTCGACGCGGTGCTGAATGCCGGCGAGCGGGTTCTCGTCGAGTTCACTCTGCGCCGGCAGCCGGTCGCTCGTCGTTCCGCGGAGCCGCTCGAGCGCCTCTTCGGTCTCGCGCAGGTAGGTGCTGGCCTCGCGCGGCTTGCTCTGGGTCGCCCAGAACGACCCTCCGAGGTGCAGCGCATCCCGCGCTCGCGTGATCGCCACGTAGGCGAGCCGTCGCTGCTCCTCCGAGTTGCGCTGCTCGAGTTCCTCGCCGAACCGCGTGTAGGCCTCGTCGAATTCGAGGTGCGTCTCGGCGCTGCGCCACTGCAGTTCGGGCAGTACGTCGCGGTCTCCGCGGAAGTCGAACGGCAACTCGCCGAAGGCGGTCCACCCGCGTTTGCTGCGCAGCTTTCCTGGCATCTCGTCGGCGACGAGCCGCGGAACGGCCACGCTGTCCCATTCGAGGCCCTTCGACCCATGGATGGTGAGGATCTGAACCGTTCCCGGCTCGGGTTCGTCGCTGCGGGGCGCGAGTTTTTCCCGCTTCTCGGCCTCGTCGAGCCACGCGAGGAACGGCCCGAGCGTGCCGGACTCGTCGACGGCGAGGTAGGACTCGACCTGTTCCACGAACGCGTCGAGGCTCGCCTGGCCGAGGGTCGCGCTCTCGTTGGCGGCGATCTCGATATCGAGCAGCAGTTCTTGCACGACGAGGGAGACGAGGTCGAGCAGGTCGAGGCCCCCACGGCGGCGGATGCTGGCCAGTTGGGTGGCAGCCGCCCGCATGCGGCGTCGCCCCTCAGGGGTGATGCCGGCGAGGGCGCGGTGCGTGTCGGGTGCTTCGATGAGGAAATCGATCGCTTCGACGAGGGAGCGGGCGTCATCGGGGTTGGTCGATTGGCGGAGGGCTTCGCGGGTGCTGTCATCGAGCAGCGCGTATCCCGTGTCGCGATCGCTCAGCCAGGCCGCGAGCCGGTTGAGGGCCGCGATGTCGCGCGGCCCGATCTGCCAGCGGGCGCCCGTGAGGAGCCGGATCAATTCGGAACCGGCGGTCGGATCGTGCAGCACCCGCAGGGCCGCGACGAGATCGACGATGACGGGCTGCTCGAGCAATCCAGCGAGCCCGAGCACGTGATAGGGCACGTCGGCGGCATCGAGCGCATCCGTGAACGGGGCGATGTTCTTGACCGAACGGCACAGCATGGCGGCCGTTCGCTGTTTTCCGGAGGTGGTCGGTCGGCGCAGTTCGCGGTGGAACCACTCGGCCACCTCCCGCGCCTCGTCGTCGATGGTCTCGGTGAACGAGAGGTCGACCCTGCCGTCGGCCGCGGCCGGGCTGGCGCGCAACTCGGAGACGGGGACGGTCGGCAGCACGGGCAGGCGGCCTGCGACAGCGTTCGCGGCCGCGAGGATCTCGTGGGCGTTGCGCCAGCTGGTCGACAGCGAGTAGGTGGCGGAGGGGCTCGTGGGAGCGAAGTCGGCGAGGAAACGGGCGAGGTTCGAGGCGCTCGCACCGCGCCATCCGTAGATGGATTGGTTGGGGTCGCCCACCGCCATGACGGGGTGATCGGCGAAGAGGCCCGAGAGCAGATCGGTCTGCACGACCGAGGTGTCCTGGTATTCGTCGAGGATGACGACACGGAAACGTGAGCGGTAGTCGTCCCGCGCCCGCGGCACGCGTCGGCAGATCTCGAGGGCCAGCGCGACCTGGTCACTGAACTCCACGAAACCGCGGCGGCGCTTCTCGCGGGCAAATTCGTCGGCCAGCGAGAGCAGCACGGGCAAGGCGCTGAGGTCGCGCACGGTGTCGACGACCGTCTTCGAGGGTGTGCGTTTGCGCGATCCCCACGGCATCTCTTCGAGTTGCACGACGCGCTCGACCATGCGCAGGATGTCGTCGCCGCGGTCGGCCGCGTCGTTGTCGCTGAGTGAGCGACTGAGCCAGACGACGGCCGACGTGATCTGGTCGATGCTCTTGTCGAGGGCCACGAGACGGTCGTCGTCGCTGCGGATGACGATGTCGCGCGCGAGTCGCCAGGCCGAGGCATCCGTGATGACGGTCGATTCGGGTTCGCGGCCGATGGAACGCCCGTACTCCCGGAAGATGCCGCTGGCGAAAGCGTTGTAGGTGGACACGGTCGGCGCCTCGAGGATGTCTCGGCTGCCCGTCTCGATCACGCGCCCGAGTTGTTCGATGCGCGTGAGGATGCGTTCTTGCAGCTCGCCCGCGGCCTTGCGCGTGAAGGTGAGCCCGAGGATCTGCGGCACCTCGACCAGCCGGTTGGCGAGCAGCCACACGATGCGGTTGGCCATGGTCTCGGTCTTGCCGCTCCCCGCTCCGGCGACCACCATGGCGGGTTGCAGCGGCGCCTCGATCACGAGGATCTGTTCGTCGGTGGGCCGCGGCAGCTTGAGCATCTCGGCGATCTCGACCGCCGAGTAGGAGCGGGGGCCGGTCTCGGCTGGCTCGCCGGCGCGATTATCGATCAATGTGTTCACGCCGACACCGCCCCGACGAGGTGGATGCGGTAGACGAAACCGGCTTTCGGGTCGCGCTCGTCGAGATCGCTGACACCCGGGAAGACGGCCGCGGCCATGCCGTGCCCGGCCCCGAGCACGCGCGTCTCGAACCCGGCCAGCTCCTCATCGGTCAACGGCTTCTGCGTGAGCAGGCGGTAGGACTTGCCGCGCACGCCCTTCGAGACGTACAGCAGCGCTCCCCCGGCCGAGACCTCGGTGCCTTCGACTCCGGGGATCGCGCCCCGGCGTCCCGCGAGCTGGTATCCGCCGAGCTGGGCGTTCTGATCGACACTCGGCTGGCTGGGGGCATTCCGCCCGGTCTTCAGGTCGACGATGACGATTTCTCCTTCGGCTGTGCGTTCGACGCGGTCGATCTTGCCGCTCAAGGTGACCTGATCGATGGTCACCTCGAAAGCTCCCTCGGCGTTGACGAGAGTCGCCCCGCTCCGCAGGAAATCGGTGAGGTATTCGGAGAGCCCGTTCACGAGCGTGTCCACCGCGCGCCGCTGGCGTTCGGCGATCCAGGGGGCCTCGAACGTCAGCTCCGACCAGCGGTCGTCGACGTGCTCCCACAGCTTCTCGGGCGTGACATCGGAGGGTTCTCGGGCGTCGGCGGTGTTCTCGAGCGCCCCGTGCACGATCGTGCCGACGTTCGCGGCGATCCCCGACGGCATGGCGGCCATCTTGTCGATGAACCAGGCCAGCGGCGTCTTCTCGAAGGTCTCCATCTGCGACGGCGACACCCGCACGCGCGCCTCGGCGTCGCTGAGGTCGATGAGCGGTTCGGTCGTCGTCGGCTCACCCAGCCCGTACCACTCGTCCGGCGAGGCCCCGGGGACTCCCGCGGCCGCCAACCGGGCGAGCGCCGCTGCAGCGTCAGCCGGAGCGTCGGCAGCAGGCGCAACGACCTCTCGCCGCAGGTGCCCCACCATTCCGCGCAACGTCAGCGGATGTTCGGCGGCACCCGTCTCGACCGGCGGCACGCTCGGGAACCGCAGGAACGGTGAGGGATGCTCATCTTCACTGTCGACGGCGGCCAACACGACGAGGCTGCGAGCGCGCGACACGGCGAGTTCGAACAGCCGCAGTTCGTCGGACAGCACCGATGCCCGGGCATCGAGCTCTTCGACGGGCAGACCGGCGACACGCTGCGTGAACTCCTGCGGGTAGAGCAGCGTCCCGCGCACGCGGGGGTTCGGCCACACGCCGTCCTGCATACCGGCCACGACCACCACGTCGACCTCGGCCCCGACGACGGTGTTGGGTGTGCCCAGCCACACGGCCTCGCCCGCCGATGTGGGCGTCAGGCTGTCTTCGCGAATCGTCGCACTGCGCGCCTCGACGATGAAGTTGGATGCGGGAGCCCCGGGCGCCCGCTCGACGAACCGCTTCGCCGCCGTGAACAGGGCCATCACGCCGTCGAGCTGACGGTTGGCCTCGTCGGCGGCCAACCCGTGACCGAGGGCGGCGGATGCCCACGGCCCCGCGAGACCGCTGCGATCCCAGAGGTGCCACAGCACTTCTTCGATGCTGCCGCCGTCGATGGCCAGTCGCGTCGCCTCGGCGAGCGTCGTCGCGAATCGATGGGCGCGGCGAGCCGGCGTCGAGTCGACGCTCGCGAAGCCCACCCCGGTGAGCAGCGCCTCGTAGAGCAGCTGCGTGCCCTGCTTCGCGCCACCACCCGCCAGCTCTTCGTGCCGCAAGGCCAGCCGCAGCCGACGGAGCGCCATACGGTCGAGCCCCGACAGTGGTCCCGTCAGCAGGTCGACGGCGGATGCTTCGGTGAGGGGCTCGGCACCGACCGCGACGGCGGCGGCCGTGAGGAGATGTCCGGCGGCGTGATGATCTTGCACGGTGCGCGAGCCGACCGAGCCTCGCGTGGGCACATCCGACAGCGCGAGCGAGCGCTCGATCGGAGCCAGGAGCGAACCCGACCGCACGACGACGGCCATCTTCGACCAGGGGACGCCGTACAGCAGGTGTTGTTCGCGCAGCACGCGCCCGATGCGACGGTGCAGGCGTGCGGGCGTATTCTCGCACACGAAGCGGATGCTCGAACCTTCGCCGGCATCGGCATCGGCATCGGCATCGGCCGAACCGTCTCCGCGACCCGCGGGGTCGACGGTCTCGGCAACAGCCGCGGCTTTTCGGTGCTCGACAACTCCGGAGGCCCCGATGCGTTGCGAGATCTCAGTGACGAGCCCGCGCACCTCGTCACCGTGTCGATGAACGGTGTCGAGGGTGATCGTCTGGGCCTCGACGCCCAGACGCCGCCCGAACTCGGCGAGCGCCAACGGGTCGGAGCCGCGGAACGTGGCCGCCGCGACATCCGGATCGCCGAACCCGACG
This sequence comes from Okibacterium fritillariae, assembly GCF_900167575.1. GTDB lineage: Bacteria > Actinomycetota > Actinomycetes > Actinomycetales > Microbacteriaceae > Okibacterium > Okibacterium fritillariae. The sequence goes on along the minus strand of NZ_FUZP01000001.1, from coordinate 1,213,869 downwards.
ACGGTGACGCCGCGCCCGGCGAGCGCCCGCAGGAACTCGAGGGTGGCGGCACCGTGTTCTTGCACGTCGTCGACGAGGAGGAGCTCGAGGGCGCCGAGCGGCGCACCGTCGGCGATCGAGCGCGTGGCTTCGGAGATCAGCTCGGCCGAGTCGAGGTAGGGGGAAGGAAACCTGTCGATGACCGTCTCGTAGTCGACCATGAAGTCGGCGGTGGCCACCCATTCGGCACGGTCGTATCGCTCGCCCGCCGTGCGCAGGTCACCCGGCCGCAGACCGGCCTCGGTGACGCGCATCATGAGCTCGCGCAGCTCGGTGCGGAAACCCGCGAGGGCACGCACCTCGGCGTCGATCTGATCAGGCCAGAGCGGCCCTCCCTCGATGCCGGCAGCGCCCGCGAGCAACTCGCTGATGATGCTGTCTTGTTCGGCTCCCGTCAGCAAGCGTGGGGCGGGCTCGTCGCGCAACGTGGCCTGGGCCTGCACGATGCTGAACGCGACCGAGGTCACGGTGCGCGCGAGGGGGCCGTTGGTGGGTCGGTCGACGCGCAGCGCCAGCCGATCGCGCAACCGGTTGGCCGCGACGCGACTGGGCGCGAGAACAAGAAGCGCACTCGGGTCGAGGCCCAGCCGGTGCACGCGGTCGACGGCGAACTGCACGAGCGTCGTCGTCTTGCCGCTGCCGGGGGCACCGATGACGATGGCGGAATCGCGGAGACCCAGCTCGAGCACCCGGCGCTGCGACGCGTCGAGCCGGGGCTCACCATTCGCACCAAGCTGGGGCTCGCCAGTCGCACCGAGCCGGGGCTCGCCAGTCGCACCAAGCTGGGGCTCGCCAGTCGCACCGATCCCGGGCTCGCCACCCACCGCCCCCGCACGTTCCCCCGCCACCACGGGCGCAAATCCTCGTATTGCCACGTCTGCAACGCTATCGCCCGCCACCGACATCGCCGGGGTGCCGCTCGGCCGTCCGCGTGTTCGCTGTCGGCGAGTGCCGCAGGTGCATCCCGCCCCCGGTGGTGCCGTAATCTGGGCACGTAGGCAATCGAAAGGCTCATCCTGTGGAAATCCGTATCGGTATCACCAATAGCCCCCGCGAAATCAGCTTCGAGACGACGCAGTCCGCGTCTGACGTGCAGGATGTCATCGCCCAGGCTCTCGAAGCCGGCAAGGCGTTCTTCTCCCTGACCGACAGCAAGGGCAAGGTCTACCTCGTCCCCACCGTCAACCTCGGCTATGTCGAGATCGGTTCAGAAGAGTCGCGCCGCATCGGCTTCGTCGGCTAGTCGTCATGGAACTCCTCTTCGTCGTGCTCGGCGGCCTCGTCATCGGCCTCATCGCCCGATACTCGTTGCCCCGGCGCAGCACTCACGGTGAAGCGCTCATTCCAGCGGTCGCGGCAATCGTCGCTTCCGTCGTCTGGGTCGCTCTCACGTGGGCGGGCTGGCCGTGGGATGGCGGATGGATCTGGGCGGTGTCGCTCGTCGCATCCGGCATCGTCGCGGTCGCCGTCGACATCCTGGTCGGTCGCCGTCGCGAAGAAGGCGATCGCCGCATGCTCGTCGAACTCGGCGGATAGCATCGCATAGAGACACCAGAGATCGGCCCGTCAGCGCTCAGCGCGGCGGGCCGATCGTCGTCTCTCGCTCAGCGGTGGATGCCGCGCAGCGACCGCCAGCACCGTCGCGACACACACGTGAACCGATCGAAGCGGTCAGACCCTCAGCGGTCAGGCCCTCAGCGGTCATGCCCGAAACGGCCAGACCCTAAGCGGTCAGGCCCAGGGCATCCATTCGGCGGGTGTGCGTGGCGATGAGTTCGGTGAAGACGGGCTCGACGCGGGCCTCTTCGGTGGCCGAACCGGGGTTGATGCGCAGGGCGTGGTGCGCCAACAGGAGCGTGTCGCCCACGAGGCGCCGGCCCCACATGGCGAGAAAATCGGCGCGCTTCGGGTCGACATCGATCGCCTCGGTGAGCAGGGTGACGAGCCCGTTGGCGCCCGAGTCGCTGCCGAGCAGGCTCGCGATGCGGGGGCCGACATCGGAGGGCAACCCGTCGGTCAGCCCGATGTAGAGGTCGTCGAGAAAACCCTGCGTGATGTAGACCGACAGCAGCGCTTCGTTCTTGGTGGCGCCAGCGGTCGACAGCAGGAACTCGTCGACGGCGGGCGCGAACGGGGCCATCGCCTCGTCGGCCTTCTTTTCGCGGCGCCCGATCTCCGACACGATTCCCTCGTGTTTGGCGAGCGCGAACCCGGCCGCCTGGGCGATGATCTGCTTGGCACCCAGATCGGATGTCGTCACGCTCAGCTCGCTCAGCACCTGGAAGAACCCGAGCTGCACGTAGGCGGCCTGGCCGAGGTAGCTGTCCACATCGGGTGTGAGGTCGGAGAAGTCGACTTTCTCGAAGCCCGTCGGGCGGCGACGGCGAGCGGACGAACGTGACTGCTCTATCACTCCGCGACGACGCCGTACCCAGGAAACCACGGGTCCAGCTTAGATGCTCCGCTAGGGTGAGAGTGTCCCGGCGACGGATCGGGACCCTACGCCCGAAGTGACTGTGACAGGCGTAGACCTACACATTCAAGACTGACAGGCGAATAATCGTGACTTTTTCCGATCTCGGTGTCGACCAAGACCTGGTCGACGCACTTGCATCCAAGGGCATCCTCGAGCCCTTCCCCATCCAGGAGCAGACCATCCCCCTCGGGCTGGCCGGCCAGGACATCATCGGCCAGGCCAAGACGGGAACGGGTAAGACCTTCGGTTTCGGTCTGCCGCTGATTCAGCGTCTCGGGCTCGACCCGGCCCCGGGCGTGCAGGCGCTCATCGTGGTGCCGACGCGTGAACTCGCCGTCCAGGTGACCGAGGACATCGAGCTCGCGGCCTCCAACCGCAAGACCGCCATCGTCTCCATCTATGGCGGCAAGGCCTATGAGGGCCAGATCGAGCAGCTGCGGGCCGGCGCCCAGATCGTCGTCGGAACCCCCGGCCGCCTCATCGACCTCAACAACCAGCGTCTGCTCGACCTGAGCAACGTGCGCGAGATGGTGCTCGACGAGGCCGACAAGATGCTCGACCTCGGCTTCCTCGCCGATATCGAGAAGCTCTTCTCGAAGACTCCCGAGAGCCGCCACACCATGCTCTTCTCGGCCACCATGCCGGGCCCGATCGTCGCCCTGGCGCGCCGCTTCATGACGAAGCCCATCCACATTCGCGCGACCGATCCCGACGAGGGTCTCACGCAGGCCAACATCAAGCACCTCATCTACCGCGCGCACTCGCTCGACAAGGACGAGGTCATCGCCCGCATCCTGCAGGCCGAGGGTCGCGGCAAGACCGTCGTGTTCACGCGCACCAAGCGCGCGGCAGCCAAGCTCGTCGAAGAGCTCAACGACCGGGGCTTCAACGCCGCGGCCGTGCACGGTGACCTCAACCAGGAGCAGCGCGAGCGAGCCATGGCCGCGTTCAAGGCCGGTAAGCGAGACATCCTCATTGCTACGGATGTCGCGGCGCGCGGTATCGACGTCGACGACGTCACCCACGTGATCAACCACACCATCCCCGAAGACGAGAAAACCTACCTGCACCGCGTGGGTCGCACGGGCCGCGCCGGCAAGACCGGTATCGCCGTCACCTTCGTCGACTGGGACGACCTGCACAAGTGGGCTCTCATCAACCGCGCACTCGAGTTCGGCCAGCCCGAGCCCACCGAGACTTACTCGTCGTCGCCGCACCTCTTCACCGACCTCGACATCCCGGCCGGCACCAAAGGCCGCCTGAAGCCCGCCGCCGAGGTGGCACGTCCCCCGCGTTCGGCCACGGCCTCGGGTCAGTCGGGTTCGGGTCGCGGCGGTTCCGAGCGTTCGGGTTCCGAGCGCTCCGGTTCCGACCGTTCACGCGGTGGCGACTCCGCTCGCGGCGAGGGTGGCTCGAGCCGTCCGCCGCGCACGCGCAACCGCCGTCGGGGCGAAGGCACGGGTAGCGAGTCCGAGGCGACGACGTCGGGCGCCACGGCATCCACCACGTCGGATGTCGCGGCCACCGATGCGGCGGGCTCGACCTCGTCCGATCAGGCCCCCGTGGCCGCCGGCACGCACGACGGTCAGGGCGCAGAGCACCACGACGGCAACAGCGCACCGCGTCGCCGCAACCGCTCGCGTCGCCGCGGCCCCAAGCCCGAATAACCCCGGTTCGGTCGGCGCTCTGCGCGCCGACGAAACCTGAGAAGCGCTCGACGTCTGCGGATGTCGAGCGCTTCTTGCATGTGAGGGTGATGCGGACCGGAAGCGACAACACCTCACGCCGCCGTCGACATAACCGCGATCTCCGCCACGGCGCCGCTACGGCCGCACGGGCTCCCAGCCGGTCGCCTCGTCAGCGATGGCCTGAACGACCTCGGGGGCCGTCGTGTTCTCGCCCAGGCGGTTGGGCTTGCCCGAGCCGTGGTAATCGCTCGAACCTGTAATGCGCAGACCATACGTCTCGGCCAGCTCGTGCAGGCGCACGCGGCCATCGGGCGTGTTTTCCCGGTGATCGATCTCGAGCCCGAACAGGCCGGCATCGGCGAGCGCCGCCATGTACTCCTCGTCGAGCACGTTGTCGCGCCCGCGCGTGGCGGGGTGCGCGATCACGGGGATGCCGCCGGCCGCGCGCACGAGCCGCACGCCGTCGAGTGTGTCGGGGGCGTAATGCGGCAGGTAGTACCCGGTGGCCGGGTGCAGGATTCCCGCGAAGGCTTCGCTGCGTGTGGGCACGAACCCGCGGGCCACGAGGGCGTCGGCGATATGCGGCCGGCCGATGGTGGTGCCCGGGGTGGTCTGCTCGACGACATCCGCCCATGTGAGGTCGTAGTCGGCCGACAGCTTCTGCACGATGGTCTCGGCGCGCGTCAGCCGGGACTGCCTGATGCGCGCAGTCTCTTCGACGAGGTCGCCGTTGGTGGGGTCGAAGAGGTAGGCGAGCAGGTGCACGCTCCGCCATCCGTGCCGCGTGCTCAGCTCCATGCCCGGGATGAGCGTGACGCCGTTCTCGACGGCCGCCTCGGATGCTTCGTGCCACCCCGCCGTGGAGTCGTGATCGGTGAGCGCCACCGTGCCGAGACCGGCCTCGCGGGCGGCCCGCACGAGCTGGCTGGGCGTCTCGGTGCCGTCGGAGACCCGCGAGTGGGTGTGCAGATCGGCGGGTGCGGGGAAACCGGCCTCTGCAGTCATCCCCCCAGTCTATTGCGCCGTGCGCGGAGGTTTCTCAGGAGCGGCTGGCTAGGGTGATGGCGATGTTCAAGTTCCTGGGTGCACTCGTCACCATCGCTGTCGCCGTCGGCCTGCTCGTGCTCGCGTGGCCGCAGTTCTTCGGGTTCCAGGACTCGTTCCTGATCGCCCAGGCCGTGGCCTTGCGCGGGGCTCTCGTGGTTGCGGGGCTCGTCGCGCTCGTCCTGTGCCTGCTGCTGGCGCTGGCCCGGCCGATGCGTGCCTTCGCGGGCACCCTCGCCGTGCTCTTCGCGCTGTTCACCGTCGCCAACGTCGCGATCATCGGGGTCCGCGGCATTACGGGCACCGAGGGCACGGCGGCGCCCGCGGCATCCGATGCGCCAGCCACCGACACCCCGGCCGATGCGAACGCCACCGCCGCGAACGGCCAGGACATCACGGTGCTCTCGTGGAACACTCTGGGCGACGCGCCGGGTTCCGACAGGATCGCGCAGCTCGCGATCGAGTCGCGCGCCAACGTCATCGTGTTGCCCGAGACCACCGAGGCGACGGGTGTCGAGGTGGCCCTGCAGATGCGCGCGGCCGGCCTGCCCATGTGGGTCAAGACCGTGGCGTTCGACCAGATCTCCCCCGCACGCTCGACCACCCTGCTCATCAGCCCGAGCCTCGGCGATTACGACACCGTCACGAGCAACGAGAATCGCGCCGAGAACACGGCCGTGCTGCCCACCGTCATCGCCACGCCCTCGGATGGTGTCGGCCCCACGATCGTGGCCGCCCACGCCGTCTCCCCCTCCCAGGCCCAGATGCAGAACTGGCGCACCGACCTGCAGTGGCTGGCGCGCCAGTGCGCGAGCGACGACGTCATCATGGCGGGCGACTTCAACGCCACGATCGACCACATGGCGGGGCTCGGCACGGGCGACGGCACGACTCTCGGCCAGTGCACGGATGCCGCCTCCTCAGCGGGTGCCGCCGGGCTCGGAACCTGGCCCACCGACGCCCCGGCCCTCCTCGGCTCCCCCATCGACCACGTCATGGCGGGCTCGAAGTGGACCGTCACGGGCATGCGCGTCGTGACCGACCTCGACGGCACGGGCAGCGACCACCGACCCGTCGTCGCGACGCTGTCCCCCGCCTCCTGAGAGTGATGCTCAGGCATCCCCTCATCTGTCGCGCCTCGGGTGGTGGGAGAATGGACGGATGAGCCATTCGACTGACACCGCGCACGCCGACTCCGTGCACACCGAGACCGTGCACACCGAGACCGCCGACGAGCGCGTGAGCACCGAGCAGCCCGAGGGCACCGAGAATCGCTCCACGACGCCGTCGTCGAACCAGTTCCAGCAGTTCATCGGCTCGGAGTGGGCCGAGCGCGTCGACGAGCTTCCCGCTCCCCGCGAGCAGGCCCCCTTCGCGGCGCGCCGCCGCGACACGCTCTCGGCGGCATTCCCCGGCCAGCGCCTCGTCGTGCCCGCCGGTTCGCCCAAGCAGCGCTCGAACGACACCGACTATCCCTTCCGCGCACACACGGTCTTCACCTATCTGACCGGATGGGGCAGCGACAGCGAGCCCGACGCCGTGCTCGTGTTCGAGCCCGCGGGCGACACCCACGAGGTCACGCTCTACTTCCGCGAGCGCGCCGACCGCACGAGCCCCGAGTTCTACGCCAACTCGGCTATCGGTGAATTCTGGATCGGTGCGCGGCCCTCGCTCGCCCAGGTCGCCGCCGATCTCGGCATCGAGACCGCGCACCTCGACGAGTTCCAGGCCACGGCCATCGACCGCACCGTCGAGGAGGACGCTGAGCTCACGCAGTTCGCGTCGGAGATGCGCCTCGTCAAGGACGCGTACGAGATCGAGCAGATGCGACAGGCCGTCGACGCCACGCAGCGCGGTTTCGACGACGTCATCGCCGACTTCGGTCGCATCACGCAGCACGAGCGCGGCGAACGCCTGGTCGAGGGCGTCTTCTACACCCGGGCCCGCGCCGACGGCAACGCCGTGGGTTACGACACGATCGCGGCATCCGGGCCCCACGCCTGCATTCTGCACTGGACCCGCAACGACGGGCCCGTGACGCCCGGCGACCTCATGCTGCTCGACGCGGGTGTCGAACTCGACAGCCTCTACACGGCCGACATCACGCGCACCCTGCCCGCCAACGGAACCTTCACCGACGTGCAGCGCGCCGTCTACGAGGCCGTTCGCGAGGCAGCGGATGCCGCGTTCCAGATCGTCAAGCCCGGCATCACGTTCCGCGACGTGCACGCCGAGGCCATGCGGATCATCGCGCAGAAGACGGCCGAGTGGGGCTTCCTGCCCGTCAGCGCCGACGAGTCGATGCAGCCCGACAACCAGTACCACCGCCGCTACATGGTGCACGGCACCAGCCACCACCTGGGCATCGACGTGCACGACTGCGCGCAGGCCCGGCGCGAGATGTACCACGACGGCATCGTGAAAGAGGGCATGGTGTTCACGATCGAGCCCGGCCTCTACTTCCAGCCCGACGACCTGACCGTGGCACCCGAGTTCCGCGGCATCGGCGTGCGCATCGAGGACGACATCCTCGTGACCGCCGACGGCGCCGAGAACCTGTCGGCCGGCATCCCCCGCACGGCCGACGACGTCGAGGCGTGGATCGCGCGCCTCAACGGTTAGAACGCATCAACAGCTAGAGAGCATCAACAGCGAGAACGCATCAACGCACAGACCGCATCAACGGCGCAGCTCGGGTTAGAAGGGCCCCTGGCCCGCCTGCCGGTCGCCAGACCCCTCGGGCTGGCTCAAGATGTTGCGCGCGCGGTTCGCCAGCTCGGGCGCCACGATCACGGTGTAGCTGGTGGCGAGCACCTGCATGACCGACGTGAAGTCGCGGCGACGGCGGTTGAGCGAATAGGTGACGATGGTGAACATCATGCCGAAGGCCGCACCGATGAGGATGGCCGCGCCGACGAACGCCAGGCTCGACGCCGGGTTGACGATCACGAGCAGCAGGCCGAAGAAGAGTCCGAGCCAGGCGCCGCTCAGGGCTCCGCCGCCGGCCGCGCGGCCGTAGCTCAGCTTGCCGGTGACGCGCTCGACGCTCTTCAAACCGTCGCCCACGATCGACAGCTGTTTGACGGGGAAATCGGCTCCCGCGAGGCGGTCGACCGCCTGCTGCGCGGCCTCGTAGGTCTCAAAGCTCGCCACGGTCTCGCCGCGGGGAATCTGCCCGTCGAATCCGGCTCGACCGCCGGCACGTCCTGGTTGTTGTGTGCTCACCCCCTCATCTTCTCAGACCCGTCTGTGCGGGGCATCCGGCCACGGGTCGGGCGACTAGATTAGAGGGGTGAGTACCACGAGGATTTTCGTCGCCCGCCTGGCCGGGTGCATCGTGTTCGACCCCGCGGGCGACCGCGTGGGCAAGGTTCGCGACGTCTTGGTGGTCTACCGAAAAAACGACCCGCCCCGCGTGGTCGGCCTGCTCGTCGAGATTCCGGGCAAGCGACGCGTGTTCGTGTCCATCGGGCGCGTCACCTCCATCGCATCCGGTCAGATCATCACGACGGGCCTCATCAACGTGCGCCGTTTCGAGCAGCGGGGCGGCGAGGTGCGCGTGATCGCCGAGCTGCTCGGCCGCAAGGTGCTCTTCACCGACAAGCCCGGCGAGGCGACCATCGAAGACGTCGCCATCGAAGAATCGGCGCCCGGCGAGTGGGCCGTGAGCCAGTACTTCGTGCGCCAGCCGAAGGCATCGTCGTCGCCGTTCGCCAAGGGTGCCACCTCGTTCGTCACGTGGCGCGAGATCCGCGAGAAGCCGCAGGGCGGCGAGGCCCAGTCGGCCGAACAGCTCATCGCCACCTACAGCGACCTGAAGCCGGCCGACCTCGCCAACACGCTGCTCGACCTGCCGCGCGACCGCATGATCGAGGTCGCCGAAGAACTTTCCGACGACCGCCTCGCCGACGCGCTCGAAGAGATGCCCGAAAAAGACCAGGTGCAGATCCTCGGCCAGCTCGACGACGACCGCGCCGCCGATGTGCTCGACCACATGCAGCCGGATGACGCGGCGGACCTCATCGCGCAACTGCCCGAAGAGCGCGGCGAACACCTGCTCGAGCTCATGGAGCCCGAAGAGGCCGAAGACGTGCGCATGCTCTTGAGCTTCGCGCCGGACACCGCCGGCGGTCTCATGACCACCGAGCCCATCATCCTGTCGGCCGACTCGACCGTGGCCGAGGCCCTCGCCATGATCCGTCGCGCCGACCTCGCCCCCGCGCTCGGCGCCGCCGTGTGCATCACATTGCCGCCGTATGAACCCCCGACCGGCCGTTTTCTCGGCATGGTGCACTTCCAGCGCATGCTGCGCTACCCGCCGCACGAGCGCCTCGGGTCGATCATGGACCAGAGCCTCGACCCGGCCACCCCCGAGACCTCGGCCGCCGAGGTGTCGCGCATCCTCGCGAGCTACGACCTCGTGTCGGTGCCCGTGGTCGACGAGAAACACCGCCTCGTCGGGGTGGTGACGATCGACGACGTGCTCGACTATCTGCTGCCGAACGACTGGCGTTCCCACGCCGACGACGATGGCCGCGCCCGCCGCACCCCCGCCGTGAGGAGGAACCTCCGTGGCTAAGATCCGCCGCACCGACAACAGCCGCCTCGACGCACCCAAGGGCCTGCGCCCCTCGGTGCTGCCCGCGCGCAACCGCGAATCACGCGACCGCTTCGGCCGCGCCACCGAGTGGGTCGCGCGCGCCATGGGCACGCCGTGGTTCCTGCTCATCCTCACGTTCTTCTGCCTCGTGTGGATCGGCTACAACACGTGGGGCCCCGAGAACTTCCGCTTCGACTCGGCGGCGCTCGGCTTCACCGCGTTGACCCTCATTCTGTCGCTGCAGGCGTCCTACGCCGCGCCCCTCATCCTGCTCGCGCAGAACCGTCAGGACGACCGCGACCGTGTGCAGATCGAGCAGGACCGCCAGCGCGCCGAGCGCAACCTCGCCGACACCGAATACCTCGCGCGTGAGGTCGTCGCCCTGCGCCTGGCGATGAAGGACATGGCGTCGAAGGAGTTCATCCGGCAGGAGCTGCGCTCGCTGCTCGAGGAGCTCGAGAAGGATCGACCGGAGCACGAACAGACGGGAACCGCCGGCGATGGCGGGCGCTGACCCGAGCGCCGCCCAGCCCGACGACGCGCTGCAGGACTCCCCCGTGGCGGCACTCATCCGCCGGGCACTCGACGGCGTCATCGACCCCGAGATTCGCAAACCCATCACCGAGCTCGACATGGTGGGCGACATCCGCGTGGGCGTGGCAGGTGAGGCCGATGTGGCGATCAAACTCACGATCGTGGGATGCCCCGCCGCAACGGCCATCGAGCGCGACGTCACCGCGGCCGTCGCCGGCGTGCCCGGGGTCACCGAGGCCCGTATCGCCGTGGGCGTCATGACCCCCGTCGAACGACGCGCCCTGACCGAGAAGTTGCGCGGAGACGGCGCCCGCCGCGAGATGCCCTTCGGTCCCGGCACGCTCACGCGCGTCATCGCCGTGACGAGCGGCAAGGGCGGCGTGGGCAAGTCGACGCTCACGGCCAACCTCGCGGCCGAACTCGCCTCCCGCGGTCTGCGCGTGGGCGTGGTCGACGCCGATGTGCACGGCTTCAGCATCCCCGGTGTGCTCGGGCTCGTCGATGCCTCGGGCCGGGCACCGCGCCCCACGCGCGTCGACGACATGATCCTGCCGCCCGTCGCCCACGGCGTGAAGGTTATCTCGATCGGCATGTTCGTCGACGACACCCAGGCGGCCGTCGCGTGGCGCGGACCCATGCTGCACCGCACCATCGGCCAGTTCCTCACCGACGTCTACTTCGGCGATCTCGACGTGCTGCTGCTCGACCTGCCGCCCGGCACGGGCGATGTCGCCATCTCGATCGGGCAGCTGCTGCCCAACGCCGAGGTGCTCGTCGTGACCACGCCCCAACCGGCCGCCGCGGATGTCGCGGAGCGCAGTGGCGTCGTCGCGCGCCAGACCGGCCAGCGCGTCGTCGGCGTCATCGAGAACATGTCGGGTCTGGCCCAGCCGGACGGCAGCGTGCTGCACCTCTTCGGCGAGGGCGGCGGCGCTCAGGTGGCCGAGCGCCTCGGCGCATCGGTCGGCTCCCCCGTGCCGCTTTTGGCGCAGGTTCCGCTCAGCGTCGCGCTCCGCGAGGGTGGGGATGCCGGGGCCCCCGTCGTGCTCAGCGACCCGTCAGACCCGGCCAGCGTCGCCATCCGTGCCGCGGCGGATCAGCTGCTCGCGGTCGGCCGTGGCCTCGCGGGCCGCAAGCTCGGCTTCAGCACGCGATAGGTCCCTAGAGCGGGCCGCGCTGGCAGCGGCCTAGGTAGCTTCGCTGTCGAAGGGTGGGGCTCCGACCGCCTCGCCGCGCTGCAGGCGTCCGACGCGATCGCTGGCGGCAGCCAGGGCCACGGCGCGGGGGGCCGCAGAGGCGTTCATGGCCGGGGAGGTGGCGGCTCCGGCATCCGGTGCACTCAAGCGGGGCGGCGGTGCCGGGGTGTCTTCTTCGAGCAGGGCCTCGCGGATGATGCGCCGCGGGTCGTATTGCCGCGGGTCGAGCTTCTGCCAGTCGACGTCGTCGAACTCGGGGCCCATCTCGTCGCGCATGCGATCTTTCGCCCCGCGGGCCATATCGCGCACCGTGCGCACGAGCTTGGCGAACTGTGCGGCGTAGTGCGGCAACCGCTCGGGGCCGAGGATGAAGACGGCAATGACCCCGATGATGAGGAGCTTTTCGAAAGTCAGGCCGAACACAACATCAGACTACCGCGCCGCGCCTCACCGCCGGCCGCGAGTTCCCCCGATATCCTGACGTCAAACATCCCTGGGAGCAACCGTGTCAGAGCAAGATTCGAACTGGAAGTACGCCGACCAGATCGTCAACGAGGCCGAACCGATCGCGCGCGCCCGTCGGCACGCCCTCGAAATGGGCATCGAACCGATCTCGCCCGCCGTAGGTGCGCAGAGCGCCCTCATCGCGGCCGCCACGAACGCCCAGAACATCGTCGAGATCGGCACGGGCACCGGCGTGTCGGGCCTCTGGCTGCTGTCGGCGTCGCCACGCGCCGTGTTGACCTCGATCGAGGCCGAGACCGAATTGCAATCGGTGGCCCGCCAGTCGTTCACCGACGCCGGCATCGCGCCCAACCGTGTGCGCCTCATCACGGGCCGCGCGCTCGACGTGCTGCCCCGCATGAACGAGAACTCCTATGACATCGTCTTCGTCGACGGCGACCCCGCCCAGGTGATCGAGAACGTTGAGCACGGCCTGCGTCTCGTGCGCCCCGGTGGAACGGTGCTCGTGCCGCGCGCCCTCTGGCGTGGACGCGTCTCCGACCCCGCCCAGCGCGACGAGGTCACCACGTCGTTCCGCACGCTCGTGCAGGAGATCGCCGCCTCCGACGCCGTCGTGGCCGCCCTCTCCCCCGTGGGTGACGGGCTGCTGCAGCTGACGACGCGCTACTGAACCCGACCACACGGCGCCCGCGAGGCGCTTAACGAACGAAGGGCGGATGCTGATGCATCCGCCCTTCAATCGTTCGGGTTGATTAAGCTCCGGAAACTACTCCGGCCAGTGCGCCGTGCAACTCTTTCGCCTCGGCATCGTTCACCGAGACGACGAGTCGACCCCCACCTTCGAGCGGCACGCGCACAATGATGAGCCGACCCTCCTTAACAGCCTCCATTGGGCCGTCTCCGGTCCTTGGTTTCATCGCTGCCATGCGATCCCCTTTCGTGGCTAAGTACTCCCCATTATCCGCTGTCGAGCCGCCCTTTACGAAATCGCGCGACAGTAAACTACAGGTGTCGAGCGAGGGATGCTCGTTACGGCGGCGTCCAGTCGGCGCCGTTGACGCGCCAACACCACTCGAGCCAGACCCACTGGCCGGCCACGCTGAGGACGACGAGCGCCACCCGATAGACCTTGTTCCTGGGGATGGCGAGCGCACCCAGAAGGGGGAACATCGGCGCGAGCAGCCGGAACGTGCTCGACTGCGGGAAGAACACCGCGAGCAGGTAAAGCGCATAGCTCGCCAGCCACAACCGCAGGTCGACCCCGAGCCGCTTCACGAGCGGCGTGAACAGGATGAGCGCGAAGGCCAGCACGAGCGCGATCAGGAAGATCGTGCCGTAGACGGGCCCGAACCACCAGTGGAAGCCCTGGATCCACGGCGTGAAGGGCAGCAGCTCCTGATAGCCGATGTAGTCGGCGCGCCACGACAGCTCGGTCTGCGTATAGGAATGGATGTCGCCCGTCGCGATTCCGGCAATGGCGGGCCAGGCGAAACCGGCCACGAGCGAGGCCGCAGTCGCCCCGACGGCCGCCGCGATCTGCCGGGGCGGAAACGGGTCGCGGCGACGCGTGAACCAGCGGTAGACGACATGCAGCCCGAGGAACAGCGCGAACGCCAGCCCCGTCGGCCGCACGAACGACATCACGATCACGACCGGGATGAGCGCGACATACCGCCGCTCGAGGGTGAGGTAGAGGGCCAGCGCGATGAAGAAGAGCTGCATCGACTCGGCATAGCCCACCTGAAGCACGGGCGACGCGGGTGCGACCGAGAAGAGCACGACAGCGAAGAGCGACGAACCGTGCCCCTGCACGCGGCGTATGAGCTTGTAGAACATGAGCGCCGCACCGAACCCGAAGGCGATGGCGATGACGAGGGATGCCGCGTTCCACTCGAGCCCGGTCACGGTCATGAGTCCGCGCACCGTGAAGGGGTACACCGGCATGAACGCCCACGCGTTCTGCTGCACGTGACCCTCGGCGCTCAGGGGCAGGACCGTCGGGTATCCCGAAAACGCGACGATGTTGTACCACCGGCTGTCCCACATGGTGGCGAAGGCGCCATAGTCGGGCGATGCGCCCGTCCACGCGTTCATGAGCTGCCCGCGGGCGAACCCCATCATGATGACGGTCGTGACGCCACGCGCGGCGGCGAAGATGAGAAGGACTTGCGCCCACCAGGGAAGGCGCGTCCAGCGTGCGATCACCGAACCGTCCCGGCATCGGCATCGGCACCAGCACCGGCTTCGGCACCGGCACCGTCAGCCGCACCGACGGCCCGGGCCTCGCCATCCGCCTGCAGCCAGGACCGCAGTCCCACCTCGCAGTCGAGGATCTGCTGCACGGACACGCGCTCGTCATCGGCGTGAGCCTTCACCGGATCACCGGGGCCGTAGTTCACGGCGGGAACACCGAGGGCCGAGAACCGGGCCACGTCGGTCCACCCGTATTTGGGCTTCGGGGTGCCCCCGACGGCCTCGGCGAAGGCCCGCGCGAGCGGAGCGTCGAGCCCCGGCCGCGCCCCCTCGGCCCGGTCGACGACCGTGATGTCCCAGGCGCCGAACAGCTGCTCGAGGTGGGCGATCGCCTGGTCGGCCGTCTTGTCGGGCGCGAAACGATAGTTGATGTGCACCATGCACTCGTCGGGGATGACGTTGCCGGCGATGCCGCCCGAGATGCCCACGGCGTTCAGGCCCTCGCGGTAGATCAGCGAATCGACCTCCACCTGGGCGGCCTCGTAGCGCGACAACACGTCGAGCACGGGCCCGGCCGCGTGGATGGCGTTCGCCCCGACCCAGCTGCGGGCCGAATGCGCGCGGGTGCCGAACGTGCGCACCTCGATGCGGATGGTGCCATTGCATCCGCCCTCGATCTGGCTGTTGGAGGGCTCGCCCAGAATGGCGAAGTCGGCCTCGAAGAGATCGGGTCGCGCGGCGGCGAGGATGCCCAGGCCGTTGAGCTCGGAGGACACCTCCTCGTTCTCGTACCACATCCACGTGATGTCGACGCGGGGGTCGGTGAGTTCGACCGCGAGCTTCAGCTGCACGGCCACGCCCGACTTCATATCGACGGTGCCGCGGCCCCACAAATAGTCGACGCCGTCGATCTCTTCCCAGCGTGTCGGCAGATTGTCGTTGAGCGGAACCGTGTCGATGTGGCCCGCGATGACGACGCGCTCGGCGCGGCCCAACCGGGTGCGGGCGACGACGTTGTGACCGATGCGGATGACCTCGAGGTGCGGCAGCCCCGAGACGGCGGCCTCGATGGCATCCGCGAGGGCCCCCTCGTTGCCCGAGACCGACTCGATGTCGCAGATCTGCCGGGTGATCTCGGGGGTGGACTGGCTGAGGTCGAGCGAGGGCGTGGAGACGTCAGTCATGGCATCAGTTTAGGGCGAACCCGCACACCGATCCTGGGCGTCACACGCGAACCCGTGTCGGCACCATTCGCTAGCCTGGAGACATGACCAGCGCGCAGACCTCCCCCGCCGACGAGACCGCCCGACCGACATCCGCGTGGGGTTACGGCCTCGCCACCATCGCCGCCGACGGCACCGTGCTCGACACGTGGTTCCCCGAGCCGCAGCTCGGCCGCATTCCCGAGGGCCGGGAGCGCTGGATCGCCCCCGCCGAGATCGAGGCGCTGGCCGGCGACGACGAGCGCCGCAACGTGCGCGTCGACATCGTGACGGTCGAGATCGACCTCGATGCCGCCCCCGCCTCCACGCCCGACGCCTACCTGCGCCTGCACCTGCTCTCGCACACGCTCGTGGCGCCCAACACGCTGTCCCTCGACGGCATCTTCGGCCACCTGCCCATCGTCGTGTGGACGAACGCGGGCCCCGTGCACCCCGACGACTTCACGCGCCTGCGCCCGGCCCTGCAGCGCGCCGGCATCCACGCCACCGCGATCGACAAGTTCCCGCGTCTCATCGACTACGTCACGCCGCACGGCGTGCGCATCGCGGATGCCTCGCGCGTGCGTCTCGGCGCGCACCTCGCCCCCGGCACCACCGTCATGCACGAGGGTTTCGTCAACTTCAACGCCGGCACGCTCGGACAGTCCATGGTCGAGGGCCGCATCTCGCAGGGCGTGGTCGTGGGCAACGGGTCCGATATCGGCGGCGGCGCCTCCATCATGGGCACCCTCTCGGGCGGCGGCACGCAGCGCGTGTCGATCGGCGAGCGGGCGTTGCTCGGCGCCAACTCCGGCATCGGCATCTCGATCGGCGACGACAGTGTGGTCGAGGCGGGGCTCTATGTCACTGCCGGCACCAAGGTCGTCGTGCTCGACGGGCAGAAGACGGCCGACGGCACGCCGCGCACGGTGAAGGCCGTCGAGCTGTCGGGCGTGGCCGGGCTCCTGTTCCGCCGCAACTCGGTGACGGGCGCCGTCGAGGTGCTGCCGCGCACGGGTGCGGGCGTCGTGCTCAACGAGGCGCTGCACGCCTAACCGCTTCCGCAGCGAGCATCCCCCCAGACACACGAGAGCCCCGACCGGTCATCCGGTCGGGGCTCTCGTCGCGTTCGGGGCGTTCTACCGCTGCGGCAGGTCGCGCGCGCCCGAGCCGATGTATAGCTGCTGCGGGCGACCGATCTTCGTCTGCGGGTCGGTGTTCATCTCGCGCCAGTGCGCCACCCAGCCGGGCAGGCGGCCGATCGCGAAGAGCACCGTGAACATGCGCGTGGGGAAGCCCATGGCCTTGTAGATGACACCCGTGTAGAAGTCGACGTTGGGGTAGAGCTTGCGCTCCTTGAAGTAGTCGTCTTCGAGGGCGATCTGCTCGAGCTCTTTCGCGAGGTCGAGCAGCGGGTCGCTGATGCCGAGGGCCTGCAGCACCTCGTCGGCGCTCTCCTTGACGATCTTGGCGCGCGGGTCGTAGTTCTTGTAGACGCGGTGCCCGAAGCCCATGAGCTTCACGCCGTCTTCCTTGTTCTTGACGCGCTCGACGAAACGCTGAACGCTCTCACCCGAGTCGCGGATCTGCCCGAGCATCTGCAGCACGGCCTCGTTGGCGCCGCCGTGCAGCGGGCCCGACAGGGCGTTGATGCCCGCCGAGATGGACGCGTACAGGTTGGCACCCGTCGAGCCGACGAGACGCACGGTCGACGTGGACGCGTTCTGCTCGTGGTCGGCGTGCAGGATGAGCAGGCGGTCGAGCGCCTTCGAGAGCACGGGGTCGATCTCATACGGCTCGGCCATGGTGCCGAAGTTCAACTTGAGGAAGTTGTCGACGAAGTTGAGCGAGTTGTCGGGGTAGAGGAAAGCCTGGCCGAGCGACTTCTTGTGCGCGTAGGCCGCGATGATCGGCAGCTTGGCGAGCAGGCGGATGGTGGTCAGCTCGACCTGCTCGGGGTCGTTCGGGTTGGCACCGTTCTCGTAGAACGTCGACAGGGCCGACAGGGCGCTCGAGATGACCGACATCGGGTGCGCGGTGTGCGGCAGCGCCGAGAAGAACCGCTTGAGGTCCTCGTGCAGCAGCGTGTGGCGGCGGATCTTCTCGTCGAACTCGGCGAGCTGATCGGCGGTCGGAAGCTCACCGTAGATGAGCAACCACGAGACCTCGAGGTAGGTGGAGGACGAGGCGAGCTGCTCGATCGGGTACCCGCGGTAACGCAGGATGCCCTGCTCGCCGTCGATGTAGGTGATCTTCGACTTGGTGGCCGCGGTGTTGACGAACCCGTAGTCGAGAGCCGTGTAGCCCGTCTGCTTGGTGAGGCTCGAGACATCCAGGCTGGATGCGCCGTCTACCGACCGCACGAACGGGAACTCGGCCCGACCCCCCGGATAGGTGAGAAAGGCTTTCTCGGTCTCGTTCGGTGACTGCTGGTCGACGTCGCCCACGGCGCCTCCTTGACTTATGTGGCCTTCAGGATGCTGGCGGCGATCCGGTGGTGACCGTGCATCGCTGCCTTATACAGCCTAGACCGCCCGCGCCCCCACTGCGTCATCGTGCAACGATGCTGGGCATCGCCTGGAGGAAACCTCTAGGCGCTTGCGCTGAGCCGCTCTGCCGCCGCAGCGATGCGCTCGTCGGTGGCCGTGAGCGAGAGGCGCACGTGCTCCGGGTAGAACTCACCGTAGAAATGACCCGGTCCCGAAAGGATTCCGAGATCGGCCAGGCGTTCGATGCTCTGCCAGGCGTCGCGGCCTTCGGTGGCCCAGAGGTAGAGGCCGGCCTCGGAGCGATCGATGCGGAAGCCGGCGCGCTCGAGGGCGGGTCGCAGAATGTCGCGACGCACACGGTATCGCTCGCGCTGCTCGGCGACGTGCTCGTGATCGCCGAGCGCCGTCACCATGGCCTGCTGCAGGGGCGCGGGCAGCATGAGACCGGCGTGTTTGCGCACCGTGAGAAGGCGCGCGATGAGCGTGGCGCAGCCGGCCACGAAGGCGGCCCGATATCCGGCGAGGTTCGACTGCTTCGAGAGCGAGTAGACCGACAGCACGTTGCGGCGGTCGTCGCCGATCACGCGGGGGTCGAGAATCGAGGGGATGGCTTCGACATCCCACGGCGCGTCCCAGCCGAGCTCGGCATAGCACTCGTCGCTGACGATGGTGGCGCCCAGCTCGCGCGCACGCTCGACAGCCGCGCGCAGCTCGTCGACAGACAGCACGCGCCCGTCGGGGTTGCCGGGCGAGTTGAGCCACACGAGCTTGGTGTTCGCGGGCCACTCGGCGGGGTCGTCGGAGGGGAAGGCCTCGGCCCCGGCCAGCGCGGCACCGATGGCGTAGGTGGGGTAGGCGGCGCGGGGATGCACGATCACATCGCCTTCGCCCACCCCCAGCATGAACGGCAACAGCGCGACGAGCTCTTTCGAGCCGATCGTCGGGAGGACGTTGGCGGGTGTCAGCGTCGAGACCCCGCGACGCTCGGCATACCAGCCGACGATGGCGTCTTGCAGCGCCGGCGTTCCGGCCGTCGTGGGGTAGGCGTGTGCGTCGGTGGCGTCGGCCAGGGCCCGGCGAATGAGATCGGGGGTCGCATCCACCGGCGAACCGATGGAGAGATCGACGATGCCGTCGGAATGCTGTTTCGCCCGGGCCGCGAAGGGAGCCATCTGGTCCCACGGGTAGTCGGGCAGCGGCTGCAGCGCCATGGGTTAGGCCTGGGGAGGCAGCGCGGCGATCACGGGGTGGTCGTACTTGATGACGCCCACCTTGGCGGCTCCGCCGGGAGAACCGACCTCGTTGAAGAATTCGACGTTGGCCTTGTAGTAGTCGGCCCACTGGTCGGGCAGGTCGTCTTCGTAGTAGATGGCCTCGACGGGGCAGACCGGCTCGCACGCACCGCAGTCGACGCATTCGTCGGGGTGGATGTAGAGAGAGCGTTCACCCTCGTAGATGCAGTCGACGGGGCATTCATCGATGCACGCACGATCTTTTACATCCACACAGGGGAGGGCGATGACGTAGGTCACAGTACTGAGGGTCCCTTCGACGATGACTGGTTCAAGTCTAGGCGCTGTCGCGCGGGCCGAAAGCCGTCGGACGCGGCCCGGCGGGGTTCTGGCCGGGGATCTGGCTCGCGTTCTGGCCGAGGTGCTGAGCGGGGGTCGCGGTGGGGCGCCCGGCATTCTGGCCGAGGTTGCGCGGCCACGAGATGACGACGACCGCGATGAGGGCGGGAACGACCGACCAGACGATGCCCGTGAGGCCCTGCGGGATCAGCACCGAGCCGCCCGCGCTGCGGAAGGAGAACAGCACGATCATGCCGACGACGCCCACTGCCGACAGCACGGTCGCGACGCGATCCTCGAGCAGCAGGCGCACGCCCACGAAGAGCGCAGCCATGCCGATGAGCCCGAGCACGAGGCCGACGGGCAACGCGGCCCCGAAGATGGTCACGGTGATCTGGTGCGCGACCGTGCCGACGGTGCCGAAGATGGCTCCGATGACGAGCGCGAGCACCCAGCCGAAGATGCGGCCGCCCGTGGTGACCTCGTCGCCGCTCTGCTCGACCGTGCCGGCATCCCCCATTTCGCGGGGGTGTCCGAACGCGAACCCCGCAGAATCGGGCGTCTGCGGTGAGGAAGAGGAGGGAGGAAAGGTCACCGGCCGATTGTAGCTGGACAGGATGGGAGTCCCGGGCTAGTGTTCAAGTCGGTAAGGCAAGGCTTACCTCTTCTCACTCCCCCGAGATCGGCCGCTTTCACCGGCGCAGCGTCGACCGTCTCCTGTCTCCACCGAAGGTACCGTGTTCGCGAACTATCTCATCGGGCTCCGCGAGGGCCTCGAAGCCGCACTCATCGTCGGCATCCTCATCGCTTATCTCGTCAAGATCGACCGCCGCGACCTGCTCCCCCGGGTCTGGATGGGCATCGGGCTGGCCGTGGCCGTCTCGCTCGGCGTGGGGGCAATCCTCACCTTCGGCGAATACGGGCTGTCGTTCCAGGCGCAGGAGATCATCGGCGGCGGCCTGTCGATCGTCGCCGTCGGGTTCGTCACCTGGATGGTCTTCTGGATGGGTCGCACCGCCAAGGACCTCAGCCGCAACCTGCGCTCGGGCATTGATCGCGCGGCCGAAGGAGCCGGCTGGGGCATTGTGCTCTTGGCGCTCCTGAGCGTCGGGCGCGAGGGCCTCGAGACGGCCCTGTTCGTGTGGTCGACGGTCGGGCCCAACGCCAGCGGCACCGAAGCTCTCGTGGGCGCCGTCCTCGGCATCCTCACCGCCATCGCGCTCGAGGTACTGATCTACCGCGGGCTCATCAGCATCAACCTGTCGAAGTTCTTTACGTGGACCGGCTACGCGCTCATCGTCGTGGCGGCCGGTGTGCTGGCCTACGGCATCGGCGACCTGCAAGAGGCCGGGGTGCTGCCCGGGCATTCGGCCACGGCCTACGACATCTCGGCCGTCATCCCGCCCACCAGCTGGTACGGCGCGGTGCTCGGCGGCATCGTCAACTTCAACCCCGCGCCCACCGTGCTGCAGGTCGCGGGATGGCTGATCTACATGCTCGTGACCCTGCCGCTGTTCTGGCGGCTCACGCGCAAGAAACTCGGCCGCTCGGCCGCGGCACAGACATCCGCATCGGCGCCGTCTGCCACAGCCGCGTCTGCAGCCGCAGCAGCGTCGTCCCCGGCAACCGCCACCCCCTCGACATCCGGCCGCGCATCCGCATCGGCCAAGACCCCCGCTCCAGGAGACATCGCATGAGAAAAACTCACCTCGCCCCCGCTGCCGTCGGAGGCGCCCTCACCCTCGCCGTGCTGCTCTCGGGCTGCGTGGCCAACAACCCCGCCTCGTCGGCGCTCACGGTCGACATCACGGATGACGGCTGCAACGTCTCGGCCGCCACCGCCGCCTCGGGCGCCGTGAAGTTCACCGCCAGCAACAAGGGCACGCAGGTGAACGAGTTCTACATCCTGGCCGACGACAAGCTGCGCATCGTGGGCGAGAAGGAGAACATCACGCCCGGCGCGACCGTCGACTACGTGGCCCAGCTCTCGCCCGGCACCTACTACACCGAGTGCAAGCTCGGCATGGTGGGCGCGGGCATCGGCACCTCGAAGTTCACCGTCACGGGTGACGAGGTGGCGCTCTCGGGCACCGACAAGGAACAGTCCGACACGGCCGTCACCAACTACGTCGCCTACATCAAAGAGCAGACGGATGGCCTCGTCACCAACGTCGCCGCCTTCACCGCGGCCTACGTCGCCGGCAACGACGACGAGGCGCGTGCCCTGTTCCCCACGGCCCGCACCAACTACGAGCGCATCGAGCCCACGGCCGAGGCGTTCGGCGACCTCGACCCCAAGATCGACTTCCGCGAGCCCATGGCCACGGAAGACGGCATCCCCTTCACCGGTTTCCACCGCATCGAGAAGGACCTCTGGGCCCCCGCGGGCTTCACGCCCAGCACGCCCGCCGAGCGCCAGGAGCTCGCCGACGGCCTGAACGCCAACGTCAAGCAGCTCTTCGACCTCGTGCGCGAGAAAGACTTCACGGTCTCGCTCTCGGACATCTCGAACGGCGCCATCGGCCTGCTAGAAGAGGTCGCCACCTCGAAGATCACGGGCGAAGAGGACGAGTTCAGCCACACCGACCTGTGGGACTTCCAGGCCAACGTCGAGGGCGCCTCGGTGGCCTACGGCAACGTGCGCGACATCGCCGTGTCGAAGGGTGACGATGGCAAGAAGCTCGTCGAGAAGATCGACAAGCAGTTCGACGCGCTGAACAAGCAGCTCGCCGCCTATGGCAGCCTCGACGCCGGCTTCGTCACCTACGACCAGCTGAGCACGCAGCAGGTGAAGGAGCTGTCCGACGGCATCAACGCGCTCTCCGAGCCGCTGTCGCAGCTCACCCACACGGTTCTCGGAATCGCCGAGTAATCTCGGGCGGGTCTCGTGGCGCACACCGTCGCGAGACCCCCTACCCCGTTCCACCCGGCCGGCCCTCCCCAGCCCGCCTCCCCGAAAGAAGACGCCCGTGACCACCCCCGACGACCGGATGCCTGAGCAGCCCGACCAGCCGCACGACTCCGCTCAGCCCGATCCCGCTGTCTCGGGCGGGACACCCGCCGCCTCGGCCGCCTCTGCAGCCTCGGGGGCCTCTGCTGCCGTCGGCCACTCTGGCGACCCGGCCACGGATGCTCGGCCGAAACGTACGCTCTCACGTCGCGGCCTCTTCGGGCTCGCCGGCGCGGCCGCGGGCGGGCTCGTCGTGGGCGGCGCCGGAGCCACGGCCGTCGCCCAGGCGACCGCATCCGGCACATCCGGCGCAGCAGACTCCTACGCGTTCTTCGGCGCGAACCAGGCGGGCATCGTCACGCCCGCGCAAGACCGGCTGCACTTCGCGGCCTTCGACCTCAGTTCGACGGCGTCGCGCGAGGATGTCGTCGAGCTGCTGCAGGACTGGACGCTCGCCGCATCCCGCCTCACCCAGGGGCTCGACGTCAGCGAGGACGGAGCGGTCGGCGGCCCCTCCCTCGCGCCACCCGACGACACGGGCGAGGCGCTCGGGCTCCCCGCCGCCGGCCTCACCATCACGATCGGCTTCGGACCCACCCTCTTCACCTCGCGCGACGGCATCGACCGCTTCGGCATCGCCGACAAGAGACCCGCCGCCCTCGTCGACCTGCCACACTTCTCGGGCGACACGCTCGACGACGCGCAGTCGGGCGGCGACCTCTGCATCCAGGCATGCGCCGACGACCCGCAGATCGCCGTCCACGCCATCCGCAACCTCTCGCGCATCGCCTTCGGCCGCGCCTCATTGCGCTGGTCGCAGCTCGGCTTCGGCCGCACCTCGTCGACCTCGACCGCGCAGGCTACCCCGCGCAACCTCTTCGGCTTCAAAGACGGCACGGCCAACATCAAGCTCGAGCAGCCCGAGATCGTCGACGACCAGGTCTGGGCGCAGAAGACCGACGGCGCGGGCTGGATGGCGGGCGGCTCCTATCTCGTCAGCCGCAAGATCCGCATGCTCATCGAGAACTGGGACCGCGTGGCGCTCGGCGAGCAGGAGCGCGTCGTGGGCCGCGACAAGGGCGAGGGGGCACCGCTCTCGGGCGGCACCGAGTTCACCGAGATCGCGCTCGACAAGACCGGGGATGACGGTCGCTCCATCGATACGGCCGCTCACGTTCGCCTGGCACACCCCAGCCAGAACAAGGGCCAGCAACTGCTGCGCCGCGGCTACAACTTCGTCGACGGCAACGACGAGCTCGGGCGCCTCAACGCGGGACTGTTCTTCATCGCCTACCAGCGCGACCCGCGCACGCAGTTCATCCCGATTCAGCGCCAGCTCTCGCAGAACGACCTCATGAACGAGTACATCAAACACGTGTCGTCGGGCATTTTCGCGGTGCCACCGGGCGCCCGCAACGCCGACGACTACATCGGCTCGACGCTCTTCGGCTAGCGAGGCGTGCGGCTAAAACCCTCATCGCCCCGCGGGTCACCGTTCCGCAGGTCGCCATCCCGCAGTTCCCACGGGGTGTCAGCGGCGGGTTCATACTCCTCGCGGCCGGCATCGGGGTCGTCGACCGGTTCGGCGCTGCGCCCGAACGCATCGATCTCTGCAGCGCGTCCCAGGCCCGCCAGCGCGGACGGCTTGCGTCCCGTCAGGCGAACCAGCGCGGCGCGAAAGCGCGTGATGAGCGGCGTGCGGTCGGATGCATCCACGGGGTCCGCCTTTCTCGTACAGGTCACGATAGCCGGGTCGAGGGCGCCCGTCGAGGCACGGAGAGCCACCCCGATCCGCTGGAGACATTGCGCACGCGTTAACGGCGGATGCCCCGGGCCGTGTGGCTCGGGGCATCCGATGTGGAGCGTTGCTCGTCGAGACGAGTGTTACTCGGACTGCTTCTTCAGACGCGAGGTGTTGCGCGCGCGGGCCTGAGCGTCGAGCTCGACCTTGCGGATGCGAACGGCCTCGGGCGTGACCTCGACGCACTCGTCTTCGCGAGCGAACTCGAGGCACTCTTCGAGCGACAGCTGACGCGACGGCGTCATCGACTCGAAGGTGTCCGACGTGGACTGACGCATGTTGGTCAGCTTCTTTTCCTTGGTGATGTTGACGTCCATGTCGTCGGCGCGCGAGTTCTCGCCGATGACCATGCCCTCGTAGACCTCTTCGGTCGGGTTGACGAAGAACGTCATGCGCTCCTGCAGGGCGATGATGGCGAACGGCGTGACGACACCTGAACGGTCGGCCACGATGGAGCCGTTGTTGCGGGTGACGATGGCGCCGGCCCACTCGTCGTAGCCGTGCGAGATGGCGTTGGCGATGCCCGTTCCGCGCGTGATCGTGAGGAATTCGGTGCGGAAACCGATGAGGCCACGCGACGGGACGATGAACTCCATGCGCACCCAACCGGTGCCGTGGTTGGCCATGTTCTCCATGCGACCCTTGCGGGCGGCAAGGAGCTGCGTGATGGCGCCGAGGTATTCTTCGGGGCTGTCGATCGTGAGGTGCTCGTAAGGCTCGTGCACCTTGCCGTCGACGCGCTTCGTGACCACCTGGGGCTTGCCCACGGTGAGCTCGTAGCCTTCGCGACGCATCTGCTCGACGAGGATGGCGAGGGCCAGCTCGCCGCGGCCCTGCACCTCCCACTTGTCGGGGAAGCCGATGTCGAGCACCTTGAGCGAGACGTTACCGACCAGCTCGCGGTCGAGGCGGTCCTTGACCATGCGGGCCGTGAGCTTGTGGCCCTTGACCTTGCCGACGAGCGGCGAGGAGTTGGTGCCGATGGTCATCGAGATGGCCGGGTCGTCGACCGTGATGGTCGGCAGGGGGCGCACGTCGTCGGGGTCGGCGAGGGTCTCACCGATGGTGATGTCGGGGAAACCGGCGACGGCGACGATGTCACCGGGGCCAGCCGACTCGGCCGGGTAGCGGTCGAGGGCCTTGGTGATCATGAGCTCGGTGACGCGCACGTTGTGCACGGAACCGTCGTGCTTCACCCAAGCGACCGTCTGGCCCTTCTTGATGTGACCCTGGAAGATGCGCAGCAGGGCGAGGCGGCCGAGGAACGGCGACGCGTCGAGGTTGGTGACGTGGGCCTGCAGCGGGTGCTCGTCGTCGTAGACGGGAGCGGGGATGTGCTCGAGGATGGCCTCGAACAGCGGCTCGAGGTCTTCGTTGTCGGGCAGCTCGCCGTTTTCGGGCTTGTTCTGGCTGGCGGCGCCGTTACGGCCCGACGCGTAGACGACGGGAACGTCGAGCACGGTGTCGAGGTCGAGGTCGGGCACGTCGTCGGCCATGTCGGAGGCGAGGCCGAGGAGCAGGTCCTGGCTCTCGGAGACGACCTCGTCGATGCGCGCATCGGGGCGGTCGGTCTTGTTGACCAGCAGGATGACGGGCAGCTTGGCCTCGAGCGCCTTGCGGAGCACGAAACGCGTCTGGGGCAGGGGGCCCTCGGACGCGTCGACCAGCAGCACGACGCCGTCGACCATGGAGAGGCCGCGCTCGACCTCACCACCGAAGTCGGCGTGGCCGGGGGTGTCGATCACGTTGATCGTGATGGGACCCTCGTTGGCGTGCTTGCCGTTGTAGGAGATCGCCGTGTTCTTGGCGAGGATGGTGATGCCCTTTTCGCGCTCCAACTCGTTGGAGTCCATGGCGCGCTCTTCGAGGTGCGCGTGCGCTTCGAAGGAGTTGGTCTGACGGAGCATGGCATCGACCAGGGTGGTCTTGCCGTGGTCGACGTGAGCCACGATGGCTACGTTGCGGAGGTCGTTGCGCGAGGCAAGCGCCATGAAGAGATTCCTTACCGGGTGTGTGCCGCGTGGATTCTCACACGACGAAAGTGGATGGTAGTGCCAGAAGTGGCCCAAAATACCATTCTACTGTACCTGTCCAAATTAACGGCTAGGTACGATGGCGTGACCGCAAGACGCCGAGCCGAGGACATCGTGACCCCTGCACAGAACCCCGACCATTCCGCCGACAAGGCGCCCGCTGCATCCCGATCTGATGACCGTTTTGTGCGCATTCGCACGCGTTCGTCGTGGTGGATCTGGGGTTTTCTCGCGATTCTGACGGTGTTCTTCCTGGGCGACGCCGTGGTGCGCGGCGCGTGGGGTTTCGTGCTTCTGGCGCTGCCCTGGATGGCCCTCGTGCTGTGGGGCACGTGGGTGGTTCTGGTGCGGCCGAGCGTGACCGTGCGGCCCGATCGGCTCGTGGTTCACAACGTGTTCCGCGTGCACGACATTCCCTGGGCCGCCGTGTCGCGCCTGACCGACCGCTTCCAGCTCGTCGTCGAACTCACGGATGGTCGCTCCCTCGTCAGCTGGGGAGCGCCGACGGGTGGTCTCGGCAAGGCGTCCGTGTCGGGCGACGCCGCCGGAGTCACGATCGTGCGCGACAACGCCGAGGCCCCGCGAGACGGCCGCCGCACCATGGCCGATCGGCGTGGGCGTTCGGCCTCCACTCCCACCACGCAGTCGGTGGTCGACAAGGTGCGCCGCGCCTGGAGCACGAGCACCTCGAAGAAGGTCTCCCCCTCGTCGTCACCGGGTCAGGCGGCGTCACCGGGTCAGGCTGTGCCGCAAGCGCACGTGGATGGCCTGGCTGTCGGTGTTTCGGTCGCGATCGTCATCTGGTGCGCCATCACGGCGGGCGTCTCGACGCTGCTCTAGACCCGTCGACGCGAAAGGCCGGGCCGCGACGTGATGTCGCGGCCCGGCCTTTTCGTGTGTCGATACGGTGTCTGCGGCGTGGCAGCTTACCGATCGAACGGGACTAAATCCCGAGCTGGATGCCAGCTCCCGGGATGGCCTCGAGAAGCGCCTTGGTGTACTCCTGCTGCGGGTTCTCGAACACCTCGTCGGTGGTCGCGGCTTCGACGATCTTGCCGGACTGCATGACGGCCACGTTGTCTGCGATCACGCGCACGACCGCGAGGTCGTGGGTGATGAACAGATACGTGAGCTTCAGCTCTTCCTGCAGCTCGGCGAGCAGCTGGAGGATCTGCGCCTGCACGAGCACGTCGAGCGCCGAGACGGCCTCGTCGAGGATGACGATGTCGGGCTTCAGGGCCAGTGCACGCGCGATGGCGATGCGCTGGCGCTGTCCGCCGGACAACTCGTTCGGGTAGCGCGAGACCACCATCTGCGGCAGCGACACCTGGTCGAGCAGCTCCTTCACGCGGGCGCGCTGCGTCTTGCGGTCGCCCACCTTGTGCACGCGCAGCGGCTCGGAGATGATGTTGCCGATCGACTGCAGCGGGTTGAGCGAGCCATACGGGTCTTGGAACACGGGTTGCATGCGGCGACGCAGCGCCAGCAGTTCGCGACCCTTGAGCCCGTTGATGGTGTCGCCGTCGATGACGATGTTGCCCGATGTGGCCTCTTCGAGCTTCAGCAGCATCTTGGCCACGGTCGACTTGCCCGAACCGGACTCGCCGACGAGCGCCGTGGTGGTGCCGCGCTCGACCGTGAAGCTGACCTTGTCGACCGCGGTGAAGTCGATCGACCGGCCGGAGCCCTGACGGATCTTGAACACCTTGGTGACGTCGTCGACCACGATCGCGTTGCCGCGGTGACCTTCGGCCTTCTGCGCCTCGGCCCGCGAAGCCGCCTGGGCGATGAGGTCGAGGTTGCTGTCGGCTTCGGGGCGGTGCTCGATGTCGACGAGGTCGGCACCGGTGGCCTGGATGCGGCGCGACGCCAGGCTGGGCGCTGCGGCCACCAGCCGCTGCGTGTAGGGGTGCAGCGGGTTCTGCAGGATCTCGACCGACGGACCCGACTCGACGACCTGACCCTTGTACATCACGACGAGCTGCTCGGCGCGCTCTGCAGCGAGCCCGAGGTCGTGCGTGATGAAGATCACGGCCGTGTTCGAGTCGCGCGTGAGCGTCTCGAGGTGGTCGAGGATGACGCGCTGCACCGTGACGTCGAGAGCCGAGGTGGGCTCGTCGGCGATCAGCAGCTTCGGGTTGGCGGCGAGGCCCATGCCGATGAGCACGCGCTGACGCATGCCGCCCGAGAACTGGTGCGGGTACTGCTTGAGGCGGCGCTCGGCATCCGAGAGACCGGCCTCTTTCAGCACCTCGATGGCGCGCTTCTTGACGTCTTTGCGGCCCTTGGCGATGCCGTTGGCGCGAACCGCTTCTTCGACCTGGAAGCCGATGTTCCACACCGGGTTGAGGTTCGACATCGGGTCTTGCGGCACGAAACCGATCTGGCTTCCGCGGATGTCTTCCATCTTCTTCTCGGAGA
The DNA here is from genome assembly GCF_900167575.1 of Okibacterium fritillariae. Classification (GTDB taxonomy): domain Bacteria; phylum Actinomycetota; class Actinomycetes; order Actinomycetales; family Microbacteriaceae; genus Okibacterium; species Okibacterium fritillariae. Next base: position 1,185,167 of record NZ_FUZP01000001.1, on the reverse strand, counting down.
CCTTGGTGAGGTCGACACCGTCGAAGAAGATCTCGCCACCCGTGATCTTGCCGCTGCCGGGGAGCAGGTTGATGATGGCCGAGGCCGTCGTCGACTTGCCCGAGCCGGATTCACCGACGATCGCGAGGGTCTGGCCCGCGTTGAGCGTGAGGTTCGCGCTGCGGACAGCCTTCACCTCACCGTCTTGCGTGCGGAAGGAGACGTCGAGGTTCTTGATCTGGAGGAGTGGTTCGGTCATCGCAGTGCCCTCGCCTTCGGGTCGAGTGCGTCGCGGACGGTCTCACCGAGCATGATGAAGGCGAGAACCGTGAGCGACAGAGCGAGTGACGGGTAGATCAGCACCTGGGGGGCCTGGCGCAGAGTGGTCTGGGCCTGGCCGATGTCGTTACCCCAGGACATGACGCTCGAGGGCAGTCCGACACCCAGGAAGGACAGCGTCGCCTCGGCGACGATGGCCGACGCCAGCGAGATCGTGGTGATGACGATGACGGGGGCGATCGAGTTGGGCAGCACGTGCTTCCACAGGATGTTGAAGCGCTTGACGCCGATGGCCGTTGCGGCCGTGACGTAGTCGGCGTTCTTCACCCGCAGGATCTCCGACCGGAGCACACGGGCCGTCGCCGGCCAGGCGAAGATTCCGATGGCGAGCGAGATCACCCACACGTTGCGGTTCGAGGAGAAGACCGACATGATCACGACGGCCGCGAGGATGTAAGGAATCGAGAAGAAGATGTCACCGGCGCGCGACAGGACGGCGTCGATCCATCCACCGTAGAAACCGGCGAACGCACCGAACAGGATGCCGAGCGTGAACACCAGCACGGTCACGATGATGCCGACCGAGAGCGACGTCGACGTGCCGTAGATGATGCGCGCGAAGACGTCGCAACCCTGGCGCGTGAAGCCCAGGATGTGACCCTCGCTCGGGCCCGCGTTGCTGTTCGACAGCTCGCAGTTGTCGTTCGGCGCGGTCTGCGTGAACAGACCGGGGAACAGAGCGACGACCACGACGAGCAGGATGATGACGGACGAGATCCAGAACATCGGGCGGCCCCGCAGATCGCGCCAGGCGTCGATCCAGAGGTTGGACGGCTTGCCGTCGGTTTTGACGGAGTCGATGGCGACGAGAGGGGTCTCCTCGAGCGGCGCGACGAAGTGCCCGGGTGAGGGCTTCTGTGTGCTATTTGGCATAACGGATCCTTGGGTCGAGCACTGCGTAGAGCAGATCGACTAAGAGGTTGACGACCAGGTAGATCAGGACCATGACGGTGACGAATGACACGACGGTGGGTCCTTCACCCTTCAGGATGGCCTGGTAGAGCGTGCGACCGACACCGGGCACGTTGAAGATGCCCTCGGTCACGGTGGCGCCCACCAGCAGAACACCGAAGTCGGTACCCAGGTAGGTGACGACGGGGATCAGGGAGTTGCGCAGGATGTGCACGGGGACGATGCGCTTCGAGGAGAGACCCTTGCTGTACGCGGTGCGCACGAAGTCGAGGTTCTTGGTCTCGATGACCGAGGAGCGCGTCAGGCGCACGATCTGCGCGAAGCTGATGCTCGCCAGCACGAGGGCCGGGAGTATCAGGTCTTGTATGGGTGCACCCGCGCCGACGGTCGGCCGGAACCATCCGAGCGCGATGCCCAGGAAGTACTGGCCCAGGAACGCCGTGACGAAGATCGGCAGCGAGATGAGGATCAGGCTGACGACGAGCGCGCTCGCGTCGAAAATGCCGCCCTTGCGGATTCCCGAGACGAGGCCGATCAGGATGCCGGCGATCATCTCGAACAGGAGGGCGAGGATGGCGAGGCGAATGGTGACCGGGAAGGTCTGCGCCAGGATCTCGGTGACCGGCTGACCGGAGTAAGAGACGCCGAAGTCGAAGCGGAAGATGCCGCCGAGGTAGTAGAGGTACTGAACGAAGAACGGTTCGTTCAAGTGGTATTGCTCACGCAGCTGCTCGAGCAGTGCGGGGTTGGGGGTCTTGTCGCCGAAGAGCGCCAACAGCGGGTCTCCGGGCATGGCGAAGACCATGAAATAAATCAAGAACGTTGTTCCCAGCAAGACTGGGATCGCCTGCAGGAGGCGGAACAGGATATATCGGGCCATATCCTAGCTCGCCGTTCCTTGGTGCTTACTCATGTGAAGTTGAACCTATCTTTGAGGGCGATTGCGCCGCTGGTGGCGGACGCGTCGTGGGGCGGCAGCGGGTAAGCTGCCGCCCCACATCGCTAGCTGGTGGAACGTGACGGTCAAACCGTCAGACTACTACTAGCCCTTGGTCACGTCATAGTAGAGCGGAACGGAGTTCCAGCCGAACTTGACGTTGTCGACATCCTCGCCGTAGCCACCGTTGACGTTGGCGTACCAGAGGGGGATGACGGGCAGGTCTTCCATGAGGATCGCCTGAGCGTCCTGGAAGTCCTTGTTGGCGGCCTCTTCAGAGGTTTCGCCCTGGCCCTTCTTCAGCAGCGCGTCGAACTCGGGGTTCGAGTAGTCACCGTCGTTGGAGCCGGCGTTGGTTGCGTACAGCGGGCCGAGGAAGTTGAACAGACCCGGGTAGTCGGCCTGCCATCCGGTGCGGAACGCGGTCTTAATGGTGCGGTCGGTGATCGCGGTGCGGACCTCGGCGAAGGTCGGCGAGGGAGCGCCGGACGCGTCGATCTTGAGCGTGTTCTTCAGCTGGTTCGACACGGCGTCGACCCAACCCTGGTGTCCACCGTCAGCGTTGTACGCGATCTGGAAGGTGCCGGTCCACGGGGAGATGGCGTCGGCCTGGTCCCAGAGTTCCTTGGCCTTCTTGGCGTCGAACGTCAGGACCTCGTTGCCCTTGATGTCTTCCGAGAAGCCATCGATGACCGGGGACGTGAAGTCCTTGGCCGGGGTGCGGGTGTCCTGGAAGATGACCTTGGTGATCTCGTCGCGGTTGATGGCCATGGAGATGGCCTGGCGACGCAGCTTGCCCTCTTCACCCGAGAAGTGCTCGAGGCGCTCCGGGATGGCGAAGGACTGGAAGATGGCCGCAGCCTGGTTGACGGCACGGTCGCCCAGGTCGCTCTCGTAGGAACCGAAAGCGGAGTCCGGGATGGCGTCGAGGATGTCGAGGTTGCCGGCGATGAGGTCGGAGTACGCGGCGTCCTGCTGAGCGTAGAACGTGATGGTGAGACCACCGTTCTTCACCTCGCGTCCACCCTTGTAGTCGTCGTTCTTCACGAGGGCGATGGACTCGTCGTGCTTCCACGCGCCTTCGCCGTCGAGCTTGTACGGGCCGTTGCCGATCGGGTTCTGGCCGAAGGCGTCGATGTCTTCGAACGCAGCCTTGGGCAGCGGGTAGAAGGCCGAGTAGCCGAGGCGCAGCGGGAAGTCAGCCGTGGGCTGCTTCAGCGTGACCGTGAAGGTGGTGTCGTCGACGACCTTGAGGCCGGACAGCGTGGCGACGTTCTCGTCGTAGCTGAAGCCTTCGATGTCTTCGAAGAAGTAGCTCGAGAGCTGCTTGTTGTCGAGGGCGGCGCCGTAGTTCCAGGCGTCGACGAAGTTCTGGGCGGTGACGTCTTCACCGTTGGTGAAGGTGTTGCCTTCCTTCAACTTGATGGTGAAGGTCTGCGAGTCATCGGTGTCGATCGACTCAGCCATGTCGTTGACCGGCTTGCCATCGGCGTCGTAGTAGACGAGGCCCGCGAAGATCGCGTCCAGGATCTTGCCGCCGCCAACTTCGTTGGTGTTGGTGGGGATGAGCGGGTTCTGGGGCTCGCTGCCGTTGGTGGTGATGATCGCGGATGCGTTGGCCGACGGCTTGCTGTCGGTTGTGCCTCCACCGGAGCAGCCGGTCAGGGTCAAAGCCCCTGCTGCGACCAGCGCCACGGCCGTCAGGCCGATGCGGTTGATTCTCAATGTTCCTCCTGTGCAATGGATGCAACGCCGGACAGAGTTATGCCCTGGCTGGCGTGCTGGATAAGAATGACGATAAGTAGCGGCTCTCGAATTTCCAAACGCAAGCTGCGAATCGTTACACACCGGAAACGCGATTGCCGGAATTTTGCACGTTGCGCACAAAATGTGCGGCGTACCGACATCCACCACACAGAAAGAGCGGGGCTCGCAATGATGAACAGTGAAGCGCGGGAAAATCTGCCTCCCGTTCACCCCGCCGTTACCGGGCGACAGAGGCTTTTCGAGGGGCGTGCGGCCCTGCCCGGAGAGCGAGCGCGGGTGTGGTGGGAGATCGCGATCGTGCTGGGCTTGTCGCTCGGGGCATCCGCGGTGTATTCGATCGTGTCGCTGCTGTCGATCGTGACGGCCGGCAAGACGTTGGCGGGGTCGAGCACATCGCTCAACAGCAGTCAGTCGCCCCGAGAATGGCTCGACTTCACCTACCAATTCCTGTCGCTGTTCTTCGCGCTCGTGCCCGTTGCCCTGGCGTTGTATCTGCTGTGGCGGCCGGGGCGCAGCGCATTTCGGCGCGTGGGGCTCGACCTCACCCAGCCCGGGCGCGATCTCGGACGTGGCCTGCTGCTGCTCGCCGTGATCGGGGTGCCGGGCATCGCGTTCTATGCGGTGGGGCGGATGCTGGGGCTCACCGTGGCCGTGAACGCCGCACCCCTCGAGGGCTACTGGTGGACCATCCCGATGCTCATCTTCTCGGCCATTCGCGCCGGGTTGCAGGAGGAGGTCATCGTGGTGGCCTACCTGTTCGAGAAGCTGCGGCAGCTGGGGTGGAACACATGGTCGATCATCCTGTCGACGAGCCTGTTGCGCGGCAGTTATCACCTGTATCAGGGCGTGGGGCCGTTCGTCGGCAACGTCGTGATGGGCGTGGTTTTCGGGTGGTGCTATCAGCGCTGGGGACGCGTGATGCCGCTCGTGGTGGCGCACGCGATCATCGACATCGTGTCGTTCGTGGGGTACCCGTTGGCCGCGGCGTGGTGGCCCGGCATCTTCACCGTCGGGTCGTGACGGCGGGGTCGTTCGCGTGAGCGGATGAGCAGGAAACGGCGAAGGGCCGCTCATCCGTGGGGATGGGCGGCCCTTCGTGTCGTGAGGGCGGGAACTGTTAGGCGAAGGCCTCGGGCGGCGGGCAGGCGCACACGAGGTTGCGGTCGCCGAACGCCTGGTCGATGCGTCGAACCGGCGGCCAGTATTTGCCGCGGATGAGCGTGGACACGGGGTAGACGGCATCCTCACGCGTGTAGGCGTGCTGCCACTCGCCCTCGATCACCGAACGCGCGGTGTGCGGGGCGTTGACGAGCGGGTTGTCGTCGGCCGGCCACTCCCCCGCGGCGACCTTGTCGGCCTCCTGCTTGATGGCGATCATGGCGTCGATGAAGCGGTCGATCTCGGCCAGGTCTTCGCTCTCGGTGGGCTCGACCATGAGCGTGCCCGCGACGGGGAACGACATGGTGGGCGCGTGGAAGCCGTAGTCGACGAGACGCTTGGCCACGTCGTCGTTGCTGATGCCCGTTGCCTCTTTGAGCGGACGCAGGTCGAGGATGCACTCGTGCGCCACGAGACCCGCGTCACCGGCGTAGAGCACCGGATAGTGCGGGGCCAGGCGTGCGGCGACGTAGTTGGCGGCGAGAACCGCGGCCCCCGTTGCCTGTGTGAGGCCCTCGAGGCCCATCATGCGCACGTATGCCCACGAGATCGGCAGGATGCTCGACGAACCGAAGGGCGCAGCCGAGACCGCTCCCCCATCGTGCGTGTAGCCCGAGTGCTCGTTGCGCTGCGCGAACGGGTGGCCCGGCAGGAACGGCGCGAGGTGCGCCTTGGCCGCGACGGGCCCGACACCGGGGCCGCCGCCACCGTGCGGGATGCAGAACGTCTTGTGCAGGTTGAGGTGCGAGACGTCTCCGCCGAACGATCCGAACTTGGCATAGCCGAGCAGGGCGTTGAGGTTGGCGCCGTCGACGTAGACCTGACCGCCGGCGTCGTGCACGGCATCCGTGATCGCCTGGATCTCGTGCTCGTAGACGCCGTGGGTGGACGGGTAGGTGACCATGAGCGCGGCCAACGTGTCGGCGTGCTCGGCGATCTTGGCGCGCAGGTCGTCGAGGTCGACGTTGCCGAGCTCGTCGCACGCCACGACGACCACGCGCATGCCGGCGAGCACGGCCGAGGCCGCATTGGTGCCGTGCGCGCTCTGCGGGATGAGGCAGACCGTGCGGGCCTCGTCGCCGCGGGACAGGTGGTAGCCGCGGATGGCGAGCAGGCCCGCCAATTCGCCCTGGCTGCCCGCGTTGGGCTGCAGCGAGACCGTGTCATAGCCCGTGAGCTCGGCGAGCCAGTCCTCGAGCTGCGCGATGAGCTTCAGGCTGCCCTCGACCTGCGCCTCGGGGGCGAAGGGGTGCAGACCCGCGAACTCGGGCCAGGAGACGGCTTCCATCTCGGTGGCCGCGTTGAGCTTCATGGTGCAGGAGCCCAGCGGGATCATGCCGCGGTCGAGCGCATAGTCGCGGTCGGCCAGCGTCTTGAGGTAGCGCATCATGGCGGTCTCGGAGTGGTGCGCGTTGAAGACCTGGTGCGTGAGGAAGGGCGTGGCGCGGCGGAGGGCTTCGGGCACGCGGGCCGGGCGCGGGACGAACGCGAAGTACATCTCGCGCACGTCGCGGACAGCGCGGACCACGGAGAGGACGTCGTCGAGCGTGGTCGTCTCGTCGACCGAGACCTGCACGACGGTATCGCCGGCCTTCCACAGGTTGATGCCGGCGGCGCTGGCGCGTTCGATGACCCCGTCGGCTCCGTTAGGGACGCGGATCTGGACCGTGTCGAAGAAGTCGGCGTGCACGGTCTCGAAACCCTCGGCCTCGAGCAGCGATGCAAGGGTGGCAGCCCACGTGCCGACCTCGTTCGCGATGCGCTTGATGCCATCCGGGCCGTGGTAGACCGCATACATGCCGGCCATGACGGCCAGCAGAACCTGAGCGGTGCACACGTTGGACGTGGCCTTCTCGCGGCGGATGTGCTGTTCGCGCGCCTGCAGGCTGAGGCGGTAGGCGGGGTGGCCGTCGGCATCCTTCGAGACACCGACGAGGCGGCCGGGCAGCTGACGCTCGAGGCCCGAGCGCACCGCGAGGTAACCGGCGTGGGGTCCGCCGAAGCCGAGCGGCACGCCGAAGCGCTGCGTGGTGCCCGCGGCGACGTCGGCGCCCATCTGACCGGGCGACGTGATGAGGGCGAGGGCCAGCAGGTCGGCCGCGACGACTGTGAGGGCACCCGTGGCCTTGACGGCCGAGATGACCTCGGTCGGGTCCCAGATGAGACCGGATGCGCCGGGGTACTGGATGAAGGCGCCGAACGCCTCGGGCAGGCTCTCGTCGCCCGCCGCGCGCTCGTCGGATGCCAACCACGCGGGGAAGTCGACCTCGACGATCTCGATACCCGTCGCCTCGGCGCGGCTGTCGAGCAGCGCGCGTGTCTGGGGCAACGCATCCGCGTCGACCAGGAACACGTTGGAGCGGGACTTGGAGGCGCGGCGCGTGAGCAGCATGCCCTCGACGACGGCCGTGCCCTCGTCGAGCATGGACGCGTTGGCTGTGTCGAGCCCCGTGAGGTCGGTGACCATGGTCTGGAAGTTGATGAGTGCCTCGAGCCGGCCCTGGCTGATCTCGGGCTGGTACGGCGTGTAGGCCGTGTACCACGAGGGGTTCTCGAGAACGTTGCGCTTGATCACGGCGGGCGTGATGGTGTCGTAGTAGCCCAGGCCGATCATCGAGCGCGCGACCTGGTTCTGGTCGGCCAGCGCGCGCAGTTCGGCGAGCGCCTCACGTTCGGAGGCCGGCTTGCCCAGGATGTCGTTGAGCGGGCGTTCACCCTCGGGCACCTGGATGGAGGCGGGGACGGCCGCGCGCACGAGGGCGTCGACGCTGTCGTAGCCGAGCGCGTCGAGCATGTGCTTCTGCTCGGCGGAACCCGTTCCGATGTGACGGGTGCTGAAACGCTCCGCCATTACGCGCCGACCAATGCGCGGTACTCGTCGTAGCCGAGCAGGCCGTCGGGCAGCGCCTCGAAGCGCACCTTGATGAGCCAGCCGTCGCCGTAGGGGTCGGTGTTGACGAGCTCGGGGGCGTCGACGACCTGGTCGTTGACCTCGGTGACGACACCGTCGACGGGCGCGAAGAGTTCGCCGACCGATTTGGTCGATTCGACCTCGCCGACGACCTTGCCGCTGGCCACGTCGCTGTCGACGTCGGGCAGGTCGACGAAGACGACGTCACCGAGCTTCTCGGCGGCGTAGTCGGTGATTCCCACGGTGGCGATGTCGCCCTCGACGAGAAGCCATTCGTGTTCGGGCGTGTACTTGAGGGCGGTCTTGTCGGCCATGGTCAGTTCTTCTTCCGTGAGTAAAAGGGCAGGTCGGTGACGGTGACGGGAATGCGGGTGCCGCGCACGTCGACGGCGAGTTGCGTGCCGGTGCGGGCCGATCGGGGGGCCACGTAGGCCATGGCGATGGGATGTCCGAGCGTCGGCGAGAGGGCGCCCGACGTGATCTCGCCCACGGGTTCGGTGGGTTCGGCGCCATCCTCGGTCGCCTGAGCGAACACGGAGTAGCCGGCACGTGGGGCACGGCGACCCTCGGCGACGAGCCCGACGAGGACGTGGGCTTCGGCATCCGGGCCGTCTTCGCTGGCGGCGCGACCGACGAAGTCGCCGGGCTTGGAGAGGTCGACGACGCGACCGAGGCCGGCCTGCGCGGGGAACGCACCCTCGCCGAGCTCGTGGCCGTAGAGGGGCATGCCGGCTTCGAGGCGCAGGGTGTCGCGGCTGGCGAGACCGGCGGGGACGAGTCCGAGCGGGGTGCCCGCGTCGGTGAGCGCCTGCCAGAGGGCGGGGGCGACATCCGGGGCGACGTAGATCTCGAAACCGTCTTCGCCCGTGTAGCCCGTGCGCGCAATGAGCACGGGGTGCTGGTCGAAGGTGCCCGCGACGGAACGGTAGTAGCGCAGCTCGCCCAGCACGTCGAGCGAGTCGCGGCCATCGCGGTCGCCGCCGTCGATCGCCAGGCCCTGAGTGACGCTCAGGATCTCGAGCGACTTGGGGCCCTGCACAGCGACGAGGGCCATCTGGTCGGACTCGTCGAAGGTCTCGACGTCGAACGGGGCCGTGCGCGACTGCAGTTCGCCGGCCACGCGGTGCGCGTTGGAGGCGTTGGCCACGACGAGGTAGCGGTCTTCGCCCGTGCGGTAGACGATGAGGTCGTCGATGACCCCGCCGTGGCGCGCGAGCAGGAGCGAGTATTTGGCCTGGCCGACGGCGATGCGGGACAGCGTGCCGGCGAGCGCGTAGTCGAGGGCCTCTCCGGCCTCGGGGCCGAGCACGAGGATCTCGCCCATGTGCGATAGGTCGAAGAGTCCGGCGGCCGTGCGCACGGCGTGGTGCTCGGCGAGGTCGCTCGAGTAGCGCACGGGCATCTGCCAGCCCGCGAAATCGGTGAAGCTCGCGCCGAGCGCCTCGTGCACGGCGTGCAGCGGGCTGTAACGGATGCCGTCGGCGTGAGCGTCGGCCGCGGCCAGCTCGTCGATCGGCACGGCCGTCGGCACGTCGTCGGGCACGTTGCCGACATCGGTGCGCTCGCCCGTGGGCTGGGCGGCGGGGTTGTTGTCGTGGGACATCGGAGTTCTCCATTCACTGCATGCAGTGGCACGGCGCACGGGTGCGCGTTCTGCCCACACGCGTGTGCGGGCTGGGAACTCCCCCTCTGTCATGGGCCTGAGAGCTTCGCGCGACCAGCTCGTGGTCGTGCTTTCACCGTGGGCGAGGCGCGTGCGGTGACACCGGGGCGAATCCATGGGGCGAATTCGCGGGCGCGTCGCGCGTCCTGCTTTTCAGAGTGGCCAGTTCGATGCGGTACAGAACCTGAGAGATTGGCGGGGAGGCTTGCTCCTTCGGTGCTCGGCGAACCGAGCTCTCCCGCATCGCGTGTGCGGCCCACTATTCAATTGACGGCTCTCAGCCTAGCGGGTGGCTGCGCGGCGTGAGCAGGGGTTTCGAAACGTCTTCGAAATACGGCGCGTTTCGTGTTTGAGTCATCGTGACTATAAGATCGCTCCAGCGAGTTCGGGTCACGCTGACTTTTACTCGGATGCTCGAGCAACACCCCCTGACTGGAGCCCCATGTGCCCTGACGACGATGCCGTCACGCTGGCCGTGTCGACCGTGATCTGTGCGCTCCGGCCCGATCCCGAGACGGGGGTGGCGGGCGTGTGGATTCCGCTGGTCCGGCGCATTCGGGAGCCCTATCTGGGGCTGTGGGCATTGCCGGGCGGGCCGCTGCGGAAAAGCGAGCCGCTCGAAACATCCGCGAGCCGCACGCTGGCCGAGACCACGGGGCTGACGCCGCAATACCTCGAGCAGCTCTATGCCTTCGGCGATCCTGACCGCTCCCCCGGGCCGCGCGTCGTGTCGATCGTCTACTGGGCGCTCGTGAAGAACGACGAGGCCGAGCGCGCCGCCGAGAGCGAAAACGTGCGCTGGTTTGCGGCCGACCGGCTGCCCGAGCTGGCGTTCGACCACAACGAGATCGTCGAATACGCCCTGTGGCGCCTGCGCAACAAGATGGGTTACAGCCGCATCGCGCACGCTTTCGTCGGCGAGACCTTCACGATTGCTCAGCTACGCGAGGTGTATGAGGCCGTGCTCGGGAAGGCGCTCGACCCGGCGAACTTTAGGCGGCAGCTCGAGTCGTCGGGCACCATCGTGGCCACCGAACACCGGCTCACGGGCACGCGGCATCGGCCGCCGCGGCTGTATCGGTATGCGCCGCCGCCGACGTTTTCGCCGAGCACCGCCTCGGGTGCGGATGACGACTCCTCCGCCGCGAAGCTTTCCCCACGCGCGCAGCCCAGGCCCGCCTCGCCGTCGTCGCCGTCCTCGCCGCCCTCCCCTGCCCTCGCTCTTTCCCCCACGGAGACCCGCCCGGGTGTTCCGCCGCTCGAACCCGGAGATGCCTCGTGAACACCCCAGCGTCAACACTCGCCGCCTCTGTCGACTACACCATCCAGCTCATCGAGAAGGGCGCTCAGGACGGCGCCACGTGCACGCCCGACCTCGTGCAGGCGCCCTGGAACTTCGACGGCGGCGCGCCCTCCTACGGCCCCGGCGCGTCGATGGGCGACGTCATCCCCGTGAACACGCCGCGCCAGGGCCAGCTGCCGCAGGTCTACCGCGACGCCTCGCCCGCCGAACTGCACGCGCGCATCATGCGGGCCAAACAGATGCTGGGCGACAAACTCGTGATCCTCGGGCACTTCTACCAGCGGGACGAAGTCATCCAATATGCGGATTATGTGGGCGACTCGTTCCAGCTCGCCAACGCCGCCAAGGCGCGTCAGGATGCCGAGGCCATCGTCTTCTGCGGCGTGCACTTCATGGCCGAGACCGCCGACCTGCTCTCGCGGGAGGACCAGGCCGTCATCCTTCCGAACCTCGCGGCCGGCTGCTCGATGGCCGATATGGCGAACATCGACCAGGTCGAGGAGTGCTGGGAGCAGCTCATGGAGCTGTACGGCAAGGAGGTCGACGAGGATGGTCGGGCTCAGGTCATCCCGGTCACGTATATGAACTCTTCGGCCGCGCTCAAGGGATTCTGCGGGCGCAATGGCGGCATCGTGTGCACGTCGTCCAACGCCGAGACGGTGCTCGAGTGGGCGTTCGAGCGCGGCAAGCGCGTGCTGTTCTTCCCCGACCAGCACCTCGGGCGCAACACCGCCAAGGCCATGGGCGTTCCGCTGTCGCGCATGCCCATGTGGAACCCGAACCGTCCCCTCGGCGGCAACACGGCCGACGAGGTGCTCGACGCGCAGGTGCTGCTGTGGCACGGCTTCTGCTCGGTGCACAAGCGCTTCACGGTGGCTCAGATCGAGCAGGCGCGCGCCGACTACCCCGACGTGCGCGTGATCGTGCACCCCGAATGCCCCATGCCCGTCGTCGACGCGGCCGACGAGTACGGCTCGACCGACTACATCACCAAGGCCATCGCGGCGGCCCCCGCCGGCAGCACGTTCGCCATCGGCACCGAGATCAACCTCGTGCAGCGGCTCGCGGCCGAGTATCCGCAGCACACCATCTTCTGCCTCGACAGCGTCGTGTGCCCGTGCAGCACCATGTATCGCATTCACCCGGGATATATGGCCTGGGTGCTCGATGGGCTGCTCGACGGGCAGGTCATCAACCAGATCACGGTGTCGGATGATGTGGCCGTGCCGGCGCGTGTGGCGCTCGAGCGGATGTTGGCGGCGAAGCCTCCCGTTGCGGGTGGGGGTGGCGCTGTGGATGGTGCTGGTGCGGGTGCTGGTGCGGGTGCTGCCGCGGACGTGACGAACCGGGGCTGATCGTGGACCGTGGAGAGCGCGGGCTCGCCGGAGACTCGGCGGGTGCGCGGCGGCGCGAGGTCATCGTCGTCGGGTCGGGCATCGCCGGGCTCGTGGCCGCGTTGAGCGCCGTGTCGGGGCCCGAGCCCGTGCGGCCGAACGTCACCATCGTGACCAAGGGCGCAATCGACGAGTCGAACACGCGCTATGCCCAGGGCGGCATCGCGGCGGCGTGGTTCCCGGATGATTCGGCCGCGGCTCATGCGGCCGACACGGTGCGTGCGGGGGCGGGTCTCGCGGATGCCGTGGCCGTCGATGTATTGACCGGCGAAGGCGCGAGTGCGATCGACGCGCTCATCGGCTGGGGTGTGCAGTTCGACCGCGGTGGCGAGGATCTCGGCGGCAGCGACCGCGGCATCAGCAAGGGTGAGGCACCGTATGCCCGCGGGCTCGAGGCGGCGCACTCGGTGGCACGCGTGCTGCACGCCGGCGGCGATCGAACGGGTGCCGAGATCGAGCGGGCGCTGGTTGCGGCTGTGCGCGCGGCCGGCATTCGCGTCATCGAAAACGCCGTCCTCGTGGATGTCGTCATGGACTCGAGTTCTGCGGCCGACTCGCGCGTTGCCCGGGTCGCCGGGGTCTCGATCCTGCGCGACGCGACTCAACCGCGTCGCGATGAAGGCTTGCTCGAATTCTTGTCGGCCGACGACGTCGTGATTGCGACGGGTGGGGCCGGCCAACTGTTCGCCCACACGACCAACCCCGACGTTGCGACGGGCGACGGCGTGGCCGCAGCGTGGCGCGCGGGGGCCGAGGTGGCCGATCTCGAGTTCGTGCAATTCCATCCGACGACCCTCGATGCGCCCGGAAACTTCCTCATCTCTGAGGCGGTGCGCGGCGAAGGGGCCGTGCTGCTCGGCGCCGACGGCGACCGGTTCATGACGCGCGTGCACGACGACGCCGAGCTGGCGCCCCGCGACATCGTGGCCCGGGCAATCGCCGCCCAGATGGCCCGGCAGCGCGGCAAACCGGTTCTCCTCGACGCAACCGCCCTGGGCGCCGAGTTCCTCGCCCGACGCTTCCCCGGCATCGACCGTGCCACCCGCGCGCTCGGCGTCGATTGGGCTCGGCAGCCGCTGCCGATCACGCCGGCCGCGCACTACTCCATGGGCGGAATCGTCACCGACCTCGACGGACGCACCAACGTGCCCGGGCTGTGGGCCGTCGGCGAGGCGGCCCGCACGGGTGTGCACGGCGCCAACCGCCTCGCCTCCAACTCGTTGCTCGAAGGCGCGGTGTTCGGCATGCGGGTGGGGCGGATGCTGAACGAACACGTTTCGGCATCCGTGTCCGCTCTGGGGGCGCCCGGAGCAGCGGCGCTTGCTGCCGGACAGTCCGCGCCGTTCGACCGGGCCGCGCTGCAACGGATCATGTGGGAGCGGGTCGGACTGCTGCGCGACGAAGCGGGTTTGCGCGCGGCATCCGCTGACCTCGATCGGATGATCGCACCTCCCGCCCTCGATCGACGCAGTGTCGAAGATCGCAACCTTCTCGACCTGGCGCGGCTCACCGTCGCTGCCGCGCTCGCCCGCACCGAGTCCCGAGGGGCGCATTCGCGGAGCGACATCCCCGAGACGCGGCCCGGGCTGGCGCGACCCCTCGTGTCGGCCGCGCGACCGTCCGCACCCGCCTCCGTGCCCGGCACATCTGTTTCGATGGCGCTCGTCGGCGAACCTGCGCTGTCCGAGCCATGCGATCAGAAGTCCGTCGCGCATTCCGAGCAGCACGAACACTCTGAGCCGCACGACCGCTCCGACCCGCGCGATACCTCCGACACAGAAAAGACCTCAGCATGCTGACCGCCCGCACCATCGACCGCGTCGTCCTCCTGGCCCTCGACGAGGATGCGCCTTTCGGCGACCTCACCTCCGAGGCGCTCATCCCGGCGAGCGCCACCGCGACCGCCGCCCTCGTCGCGCGCGAACCCGGGGTGTTCTCGGGCGGCGCCGTGTTCGAGGCTGCCTTCCGCCTCACCGACCCGGCCGTCACCGTGACCCTGCTCGCCGCCGACGGCGACCGCTTCGAGCCCGGGGACACGCTCGCCCGCGTGCAGGGCCCCGCGCGCGGCGTCTTGCAGGCCGAACGCATCGGCCTGAACTTCACACAGCGGATGAGCGGCATCGCCACGCTGACCGCGCGGTTCGCCGACGCCATCCGGGGCACGGGTGCTCGCATCGTCGACACGCGGAAGACCACGCCCGGCCTGCGCGCGTTCGAACGCCACGCCGTGCGCTCGGGGGGCGGCCACAACCACCGGTTCTCTTTGTCGGACGCGGTCATGGCGAAGGACAACCACCTCGCCGTGCTCACGGCCGACGGTACCGGGCTCACCGAGGCGCTCGCCGGCGTGCGCGACCGCCTGCCGCACACCACGCACATCGAGGTGGAGGTCGACCGACTCGACCAGATCGAGCCCGTGCTCGCGGCGGGCGTCGACACGATCATGCTCGACAACTTCACGCTCGACGACCTGCGCGAGGGCGTGCGCATGATCGCCGGCCGCGCGATCGTCGAGGCGAGCGGCAACGTCACCCTCGACACCGTGCGCGCGATCGCCGAAACGGGTGTCGACGTCATCTCGTCGGGCGCGCTCACCCACAGCGTGCGGTCGCTCGACCTCGGGCTGGATGTCGAGCTGCACGTGGCCTCGGCATCCTGACCATGCTCTACCTCGACAACGCCGCCACCACGCCCGTGCGGCGCGACGTGCTCGAAGCGATGTGGCCCTACCTGACGGCCGAGTTCGGCAACCCGTCGAGCCATCACACCGTTGGCGAGCGTGCCGCATCCGCCCTGGCCGATGCGCGGCGCACGGTGGCCGACTGGTGGGGTGTGCGCGCAAGTGAAGTCGTCTTCACCTCGGGCGGCACCGAGGCCGACAACCTTGCGGTCAAGGGCATCGTGCTCGCCCGCCAGCCGCGGGGCGCGCACATCGTGTCGACGCGCATCGAACATGAAGCCGTGCTCGAATCCCTGCACTACCTCGAGCGCTTCCACGACGCCCACGTCACCTACGTCGACACCGACGAGACGGGCCTCGTCACACCCGAGGCCCTCGCGGCGATGCTGCGCGACGACACCACGCTGGTCAGCATCATGCTGGCCAACAACGAGATCGGCACGGTGCAGGATGTCGCGAGCCTCGCTCAGGTCGCGCACGGCGTCGGCGCAGCCTTCCACACCGACGCGGTGCAGGCCGCCGGATGGCTCGACCTCAACGTTGCATCCCTCGGCGTCGACGCCCTGAGCGTGTCGGGCCACAAGCTCGGCGCTCCCAAGGGCATCGGGGCCGCCTACGTGCGCGCCCGCGTGGGCGTCGAACCCGTCCTCCACGGCGGCGGCCAGGAGCGCAGCTGGCGCAGCGGCACCGAGAACGTGGCGGGCGCCGTGGGCATGGCAGCAGCGGTGCGGGCCGCCGAAAACGAGCGGGTCTCAGCATCCGCTCGTGTCACCGCCGTGCGCGACCGCTTCATCGCCGAGGTCCTGCGTCAGGTGCCGGGCGCCCTGCTCACGGGCCACCCCACGCGGCGCTTGCCGACCATCGCATCCTTCTGCTTTCCGGGAACCTCGGGCGAGGCCGTGCTGCTCGAACTCGAACAACGCGGCGTCGTGTCATCCAGCGGTTCGGCCTGTGCCGCCGGCAGCGACGAACCCTCACATGTGCTGACCGCCATCGGCATCGACCCGGCTATCGCACAGACCGCCGTTCGCTTCAGCCTCGCGAGCACCACCACCGACGAGAACATGGCGGATGTCGCAACCGCCCTCGCCGCCTCGGTCGCGACGGTCTCGGGCCTCGGCTCAGCCTGACGGGCACTCCTCCCCATCGAGCGCGGAACGCGGGGCCGATAGCCTGAGCCCATGACGGACAGCTGGAACAACCGCTACGAGGCATTTCCCGCATCCGCCGACCCGCTCACACCGCTGACACCTGCCCCGCCGACCGGCCCCGCCCTGACACCCCTGCCGCTGCATCGCTGGCGTCTCGTCAACCTGTACCTGCTCGGCATCCCGCTCATCGTGCCGGTCGCCCTCATCGCGTCCTTCGTGGCCGGTCGCCGGGCGGAAAATCGCGGACGCACGCCTCTGCCGTTCGAGGTGTCGTTGCTGATCACCTCGATCCTCATCGTGCTAATCATCGTCATCCTCTACATCGACCAGGCGCGAGCGGCGCGACGGTGGCGTGTGCTGCGTGAGCATTTCTCTGACGCCCTGCTCATCGAGGTCGACGTCCCCAAACACACCCGCGCCCACGTGAGGATGCTTCGAGCCGCCCACCACCGCATGCGATCACATGCCGTCCTCATGGTCGGCCCCCACGGAATCGGCATCTTCGGGGACGCCGACCCGCTGCGTCCCGACCTCGCGCTGCGCTGGGACAACGTCGGACGCGTCGCCACCACCGCGAGCCCCCGCTCGGTCTGGATCATCATCGAGACGCGCAACCCCGCGAATCCGGCGGAGAACGGCGTGCTCGTCGACCTCAAGATGAGCCCGTTCCACGCGGCGACGCTTCTCTCCTATGTGAAGACGGAGCCGCAGCTCGCGCAGACCCTCGCTCAGGTAGCCCTCTGGCGCGACCGCCTCTACACGAACGCGTGAGTCCGCTGGCAACCCCTTTCCGCCGCCCAGGGCGATCGTTACGGTGGAATCATGACTGACGCACCGGAACACCACAACCCGAAAGACGCCGACCACGACCTCGAAGACGAGCTCGAGCTCGCTCCCGAGGAGAAGAGCGACTGGCTGCCCGAGGCCGAGCCCACCGACGGCCCCGCCCCCTCGGCCTGAGTTTCGCTCAGTGACGAAGAGGCCCACCACCGCGAACGCGGGGTGGGCCTCTTCGTCATGTATATGAGTTTGTTGTCAGGGTTCCACGAGCCTCGAGTCGGCTCTGACGCGGAGGTACTTCGGCCTTAAGCCTGCCCTGACGCGAACGTGCGTATTATCTGCCGGCTTTCTAAGCGTCGCTGCCTCGACCGGCCCGAGGCGCGGCACTCGAAGTCCCCGTAGAGGCCCCACGATCACCCGTGCAGCGCCTCACCGTGACCGTGAACCACACGGCCACCAAGACCACGGTCAGGCCCAGAAGCCCGGCGGATATGAGGTACCCCATCGTTTCAACCATCGGACTAACCTAGAAGGACCCGCTGGAGAGCGCAAGGCGACCCGTTCTCGCGACCGCCACCCGCACCCCTCCCTCCCCGTAGCTCACCCCGCCCCTCTCGCTCGGAAGCCTCATGACCTCCTCCCCCACCCCGACTCCCCCGACATCCCCATTCGACGAACGCGTCGACGCGTTCTGGCGGGACTTCGACGAGACGCGCGGCGACGACCTGGTCGACGAGATGCAACTGATCGTCGACAAATCCGTCGGCGCCACGGCATCCGCTGCGCTCTATGAGCTGGCCTCGGTTCACGACGCGCTCGGGCAAGAGGATGACGCGATCCCCCTCTATGAGTCGGCGCTCGCCTCGGGCCTCGATGCCGCGCGCTACCCGCAAGCCGTCGTGCAGCTCGCCAGCACCTATCGCAGCGTCGGCCGCCTACATGATTCGATCACTCTCCTCGGCACGCTCGACCTCTCCGACCCCGCCGTCACCGACATCGTGGGCATCGCGCCGGCCGCCTTCCTCGCGCTCTCGCTGCACGACGCCGGCCGCCCGACCGAAGCTCTCGCCCAGCTGCTCACGGCGGTCGCTCCGACCCTGCCGCTCTACACGCGCTCGGTCACGAACTACGCCGCGCTGCTCGAGCCGCCGCGCAACGCCTAGCTCGTCCATCCGCTTATCGCCTGTGTGTGAGGCGTGTCGGTCGGCGCGCGCAGAGCATTGGCAGCCGCCACTAACCCCGCGTTCACGCAACATGGGGACAGCTTTCGGTTGCGTCCAAGCGGCGCGCAACCTGCGCTTCCTATCGTTGTTATCAGTTGGCACGGGATGATCCGCCCTTCCGGCCATCGACGTCACACCCTGGAAGTCCCCGTCGGCCCGAGCCCACGGGGACTTCGCCATTGCCGGGCCCTGCGACCGAGCTTCTCCCCGCATCCCGCGCCCCGCTAAGCTGAAAGGCTGCGCTCCTGCAGCCACCTCTGCCCGCAACAAACGAATGGATGCCGCGCAATGACGCCCGCCGACACCACACCTCCAGCCGCCGACCACCCCTCCGGCGCCGCCGTTTCCTTCACTGCAGCCGCCTCCACCGATGGAGCCGCTTCGTCGGCTGCCGACAGCTCCTCAGCGCCGGTCACCCCCGCAGCCACACCCGCCTCGCCTTCCGCCGCCGCGGGTCCCGTCGGCACCTCCCTTCCGGCACCTGACCGCGCCGCCGCCGACGCCTTCTGGGCCGCCTATGCGACAGCCCACCCGGATGTCGTGCGCGTCGCCCCCGACTACACGGTCGAGTCGTTCGGCGACTCCCCGCGCCTCGCCGACGCCCTGCTGCGCGAGGTCACCCACGGGGCGAAACGCGCCACCGCCGAACTCGCCACCGCATTCCACGCCGACGGCGACCAGCTGCCGCGCATCGGCTCGCACTGGATCGCGTGCGATGGCCGCGGCCATCCCGCCATCATCATGCGCAGCACCGAACTGCGCCTTGCCACGTTCAACGAGGTCGACGAGGCCTTCGCCTACGACGAGGGCGAAGACGATCGCACCCTCGCCAGTTGGCGCCGCGAACACCGCCGCTACTGGGAGCGCACGTGCGCGGCCCGCGGCGTCGAGTGGTCGGAAGACGACGAGATCGTCCTCGAACGCTTCCGCGTCGTCTGGCCGCCGGAGTTCGCCGACTAGCGCCCGCCCGCCGCACGCGCCGGCGCACAAAAAAGCGCTCCCTCTCACCGGGGGCGGCTAAGAGGGAGCGCTGCGTCTAATCATCATCATTGTGGCGGCCCGCCGTTCCCCCGCCAACACCCCAGTGCGAGGGTGGTGTCGCGTCAGATCAGCGACCCATATAAGACGTGCCAAACTTTTTGACATCGCTGGCCTGACGAGCAGCGCGTCGTCGAGACTGCTTACCACCAGGTTCGCCGATCCGCACGAAGAGCGGAGTTGCAATCACCGTTCGCTCCGCAAGACCGTCATCGAATATGTGAAGCACTCTTGCTATGCCCTCAAGCGGAGCGAACTGCCATCTGGGCCCATCGTCATCAAGGATGCGGCTCAAATGTCTAGCGGCATCCACCGCTGAACGGGGAAGTTCTACACCTTGGAGGTCAATCAGCGAGGGGCGCCTAACGAGGTCGTAGAGCGCGTCACTGCTTGACCCCATCCGGCCAACCGATCTGGTCTCGGTGAGTAGGTGTTGCGTGGATCCGAGTAGGACCAACCTTGTTTGCCCGGGCGGTGTCGGATTTGCGGACGTGAATACAGCCACTTCATCTTCACCGTCGCGCCCAGAATCCCGATACATGGTCGCCCAGCGCATTCGGCCGGAGTAGCCGACCCAGTCGCGCTCAGCATTCGTCCGCGCTTCGAAACTAGGAATCACCCCGAAAGCGCTCTCCAACCGTCGGAGTCTTGCCACTGCCTCATTCCCCTGAGTCGATTTGAAGGACGCATGAGCTGTTGCAAGCGACGACGGCAACCCGATGGTCATCGCATCCTTGCTGAACCGTTTGCCGCGCTCCTCCAAAGCCTCCAGCTTCGACTTCGAAACGTAGAGGTATTCGATCACCGACGTTCTTCGGGGCCACATAACGAGAGCCTATAAGGGAGACACCATGCGGGAATCGCCCCGACGACACACTCGCTGAGCGGCGACAACGAAACCAGACGAAATCTTCAAACTTCTCATCAGACCCGATCTACTCACTCGTCGAACGCTCGAGGTGGCTCTTTCTTTGTGGAGTAGGAATGCCACTCACCAGTCTTCTCATACCACCTGACGGTCTTGTAATGATCTGCTAGGCCTCGCCGAACGGCTGCGCGAACAACGACAAACAACAGCCAGAAAAACAAGACGGACCATGCAGCGATCCACAACAGTCCGAACCCCGCAAATGCTTGATCCAAAGCTCCCCCAAATTCGACGTTTGGGTTCAATGTAATCAAAAACACTGGTTCTACGAGGCGAACGGACGGCGAGTGCGGGCCTCCATTCCCGTGTCATCGTCAGACGGTGACCTGCCGAAGCAGATTGATCTTGTCCTGCCCTTCGAGGCGGTCTTTCGCTGCGACGAGATCGAAGTGGCTCTGTAGATCGAGCCAAAATTCTGGCGTCGTTCCCAGTGCGCGCGACAGGCGCAGTGCCGCGTCCACAGTGATGCCTCGCTTCCCGTGGACTATCTCGTTGATGCGACGGGGCGGAATATGGATCGCAGCGGCGAGAGCGTTCTGAGTCGTACCCAGTGGGATTATGAACTCCTCAAGGAGGATCTCCCCGGGATGAGTCGAGGTGCTCATCCTTCACTCCTTCTGGCGCGGTAGTCGGTGATCTCAACATCGGTCGGGCCCGCAGGACTCCATAGGAAGCACAGGCGCCACTGATCATTAATTCGGATGCTGCGCTCACCACGACGGTCAGCTGAGACCTGCTCGAGCCTATCCCCGGGCGGCACCCTCAGGTCCCGGAGTTCCGCTCGCCTGTCAGATGACTGACGCAGCGCCATCGTCCGAGGTGGTTAGGCTTGCCGGATGGCAACGGTTCTTCTCGTGCGGCACGGCCGCACCACAGCAAATGCCGCTGGGCTGCTGGCGGGGAGGGCCGCGGGCGTCGGTCTTGACCAGATCGGCCGCGACCAAGCCGCTCTGACCGGAACGCGGCTCACGGCCGTTCCACTGGTCGCGGTGGTGGCAAGCCCTCTCGAGCGTTGTCAGCAGACGGCCGAGTACATCATCGAGCGTCAGGCGGGCACACCGCACACGTCGGTTGATCCTGATCTCACCGAGTGCGACTACGGGCAGTGGCAGGGCCGCACGCTCTCCGAGCTCGCGACCGAGGACCTGTGGTCGGTGGTGCAATCGCAACCATCCGCGGTCACTTTTCCCGGTGGTGAATCCATGGCGGCGATGCAGGCCCGGTCGGTGGCAGCGATCCGCCGGCACGATGCAGCCGTCGAAGCCGAGCACGGGCCCGAGGCCGTCTGGGTCGCGGTCAGCCACGGCGACATCATCAAGTCGATTCTCGCCGACGCGCTCGGTATGCACCTCGACCTGTTCCAACGCATCAACGTGGGCCCGGCATCCGTATCAATCGTGCGCTACGGCGCCGGTCGGCCGAGCGTCTACGCGACCAACACAGAGGCGGGCGACCTGTCGTGGCTGGCGAAGGGCATCCGCTCCGGCGATGCACCGGTCGGTGGCGGCACCGGGCACAGCGCGCCGTCGACCAGAGACGCTTAGGCTACTGACATGCCTCTACGTGTTCACGAGTTCGATTGGCCCGACCGAGCCGTCATCGGCACCGTCGGCCCGCCCGGGGCCCGCACCTTCTACCTGCAGGTGCGCTCGGGAACGAGGCTGATGTGCGTCGCCCTCGAGAAGCAGCAGTCGGCCCTGCTCGCGGACATGATCGACGAGATCCTCGACCAGCTCATCACCGTCGAGGGCAACCCGTTCAGCGTGCCCGCTGGCACTCCCCCGGAGCTCGTCGACAACGATCAGCTCGATCCCGTCGAGGAGCACTTCCGCACCGGCGCCATCAACCTCGGTTGGGACCCGTCGACTGCCCAGGTCGTCATCGAGGCCTACCCTCTCGCCGACGACGATGCAGTGTTTGACGACGCCGTCCGGATGCTTGCCGAGGACAGCGCTCCCGAGGACGAAATGCTCGTGCTGCGGATGCCCGTGGGCACCGCCCGTGCATTCGCCAACCGCACCAGGGAGATCGTGGGAGCCGGGCGCCCGGCGTGCCCGATCTGCGGCTACCCGGTGGACCCCGACGGTCACATCTGCACGCTTCCCGAGGTCTGATGTCGACAACAGACCTGATGACCACCGAGCTGAAGGTCGTCGGCCGCATCAGGACGGCGTCCAACGCCACGTTCCTCGGAAGCATCGGCGACGTGAGCGTCGTCTACAAGCCGATAGCCGGGGAGAGTCCGCTATGGGACTTCCCCGACGGCTGCCTGGCGCACCGGGAGGTGGCCGCTTACCGGGTGTCGCAGGCCTTCGGCTGGGATATCGTGCCGCACACCTGGCTGCGCGACGGCCCCTTCGGCGAAGGCATGGTTCAGCTCTGGCAGGAAACGGATGCCGACCACACCGCCGTCGACCTCATCGGGGCTGGGCAGGAGCCGGAGTTCGGCTGGAAGCGCGTTCTGGAGGGGGTCGACGAGGACGACCAGCCGGTCACCCTCATTCATGAAGACACCGTGGCACTTCGGCGCATGGCCGTGTTCGACCTGGTGGTCAACAACGCCGACCGCAAGGGTGACCACATCCTTGCCCTGCCGGACGGCCACCGCCACGGCGTCGATCACGGGCTGACCTTCCACCGCGACTACAAGTTGCGCACGGTTCTCTGGGGATGGCTGGGAGACCCTCTCGCCGCCGACGAGCTCGAAGGCGTCGATCGCATCAGCGAAGGGCTACAGGGGGCCCTGGGAGACGACCTCGCGGACCTGCTCAGCGCCCCAGAGATCGCCGCGCTCGCCGCTCGATGCTCCGCGGTTCGCGCGGCCGGGCGGTTTCCGGCTCCCGTCGGTGGGATGCCGGCGGTTCCCTGGCCGCTGTTCTGACGTGGCTCGTCTCGCTTGCCGAGGCGAGCGTCGAACGCCCAGCCGCTAAACGTTGAAGCGGAACTCCACCACGTCGCCATCCTGCATGGTGTAGTCCTTGCCTTCCATGCGGGCCTTGCCCTTAGAGCGGGCCTCGGCGACCGAGCCGGTCTCGACGAGGTCGTCGAAGGAGATGACCTCGGCCTTGATGAAGCCCTTTTCGAAGTCCGTGTGGATGACGCCGGCGGCCTGGGGGGCCTTGGCACCCTGCGGGATCGTCCAGGCGCGCGACTCTTTCGGGCCAGCCGTGAGGTAGGTCTGCAGGCCGAGCGTGGCGAAACCGATGCGGGCGAGCTGGTCGAGGCCGGACTCGGTCTGGCCGGTGGATTCGAGCATTTCTGCGGCATCCGCCTCGTCGAGGTCGATGAGCTCGGATTCGAGTTTGGCGTCGAGGAAGACGGCCTTGGCGGGCGCGACCAGGGCGGCGAGTTCATCCAGTTTGGCGGCGTCTTGCAGGATGGGCTCGTCCACGTTGAAGACGTAGATGAAGGGCTTGGCCGTGAGGAGGCCGAGCTCACGCACCGGGGCCAGGTCGATGGTGGACGACGAGAGGGGCTTGCCGGTGTCGAGGTATTCGCGAGCGGCCTTCGCCGTTTCGAGAACGATGGGCTCGAGCTTCTTGCCCTTGACCTCTTTCTCGAAGCGCGCCTCGGCCTTTTCGAGGGTCTGGAGGTCGGCGAGCACGAGCTCGGTGTTGATGGTCTCCATGTCGCTGGCCGGGTTGACCGCACCGTCGACGTGCACGACGTCGCTGTCGCTGAAGCCGCGCACGACCTGGGCGATGGCGTCGGCCTCGCGGATGTTCGCGAGGAACTGGTTGCCCAGGCCCTCACCTTCGCTGGCCCCGCGCACGATGCCGGCGATGTCGACGAACGACACGGTCGCGGGCATGATGCGCTCGGAGCCGAAGATCTCGGCGAGCTTGTCGAGGCGCGGGTCGGGCAGGTTCACCACACCCACGTTCGGCTCGATCGTGGCGAACGGGTAGTTCGCCGCGAGCACCGAGTTCTTGGTCAGCGCGTTGAAGAGGGTCGATTTGCCGACATTGGGAAGTCCGACGATTCCGATAGTGAGAGCCACGGGGGTCTATCGTACCGGTGATTGCCGCATGACGTCCGCCGCCGTCGCCCGACGCGCGCCCACCTCCCCGCCGATGTCGGTGGTGGCTGGGATGCTTCACCCATGGACCCCCTCATCGCACTCATCCTCGGCCTGCTCGCGGGCGCCGTTCTCGGTGTCGTGCTGGGTCTCGTGCTCGCCTCTGTTTTGGGCCGCAGCGGTGGGCGTTTCGGGGCCGGCGGTCGTTACGGCTCGGCCAGCGACGGCAGCATCGAAGCGGATGCCGCAGCCTCCGTTCTCGAGGCCCGACACGCCGCCGAGATCCAGCGGGTGCTCACCGAGGAGTCCGAGCGGCGCGGCGCGTTGCGCGAGCAACTGGCGGCGGCACAAGCGACGATGTCGGCGCTCGACGAGCAGTTGGGTGCCGCCCAGGAGCAATACCGCGAGCTGGTCGACCGTCACCGCGCCGAGCGGCTCGAGCAGGCCGAGAAGGAGCGCGCCGAGAGCCGCGTGCTGCAGGCCCTCGCGCCGGTCAACGAGACGCTTGCGGCCATGCAGCGCAAGGTTGCCGAGCTCGAAGAGCAGCGCAGCGCGCAGCACGGGCAGATCAGCGAGCAGCTGCGCTCGGCCACCGAGTCAGAGGAGCGCCTGCGGTCGACGGCCGAGACGCTCGCGTCGGCGTTGCGCGCCAACAACACGCGTGGCGTGTGGGGCGAGACGCAGCTGCGACGCGTCGTCGAGGCCGCCGGGCTGATCGAGCGCGTCGACTTCGACCTGCAGTCGAATATCGTCACCGACGCCGGGGCCGGTCGGCCCGATATGGTCGTGCACCTTCCCGGTGGCAAGAACATCGCGGTCGACGCCAAGGTTCCGTTCACCGCCTACCTCGAGGCCACGAGCATCCGCATGGATGCCTCGGCCGCCGAGCAGGCGCGCCGCCACACCCTCCTCGCCGCCCACGTGAAGGCCGTGCGCGAGCACATCGTCGCGCTCGGCAGCAAGACCTACTGGCAGGGGCTTCCCTCCTCCCCCGAACTCGTGATCGCGTTCATCCCGAGCGAGTCGCTCATCTCGTCGGCGCTCGAAAGCGACCCGTCGCTGTTGGAGTTTGCCTTCTCGAAGCGGGTGGCGCTGGCCTCCCCCGTCACGCTGTGGTCGGTACTGAAGACCGTCGCGTTCAGCTGGCAGCAAGACGTGCTCACGGCCGAGGCGAAGCAGCTGTTCGACCTGTCGCGCGAACTGCACGGGCGGCTCGCCACGACCGCGACCCACATCGACAAGCTGGGGCGCTCGCTCGAACGCAGCGTGAAGGATTACAACGGGTTCGTCGGGTCGCTCGAACGTCAGGTGTTGCCGAGTGCACGGAAGCTCTCGGCGCTCGACGAAACGAAGATCATTCCGCAGCTCACCGTCATCGACGAGCCGACGCGCAAGGCGACCGCGTATGAACTCATCGCGCACAGCACGGACGAGCCCATAGAGCACTCCAAGGACGACGATTCAGTCGTTGCGCCCCGTGAGCATGACGGGCGCATCCCCGAAGATGTTCGGTCGCGGGCCGCTGACACGACCGATGACCACCCGAACTCTCGAATGAGCGAGCAGATTGTCGATGACATGAATGCGCGAGCGGGCGAATAAGCCGCTAGCGGTAAAGGCCGTCGCCTCATGCGTCGATGAGACGCACATTCCTCATAACGCGCCTGCTCGTTCAGCGGGCGCGGACGGCGAAGCGGCGACCTAACGCTGCAGCGGCAGGCGAATGTCGAAGCGCACGCCGCCACCCTCGACATCCACGATCTGCGCGGAGCCGCCGTGAGCCGACACGATCTCGGCGACGATGGGGAGGCCCAGCCCCGAGCCTCCCTGGTCGCGGGAACGGGCGTCGTCGAGGCGCTCGAAGCGGTCCCAGACGCGGGACTTGTCCGCATCCGAGATGTTGGCGCCATCATTGGCGACAGACACGACGGCGACGGCGCCGTGAACCGTTGACGACAGCCAGACGCGGGAGCGGGCATGGCGTAGCGCGTTGTCGCCCAGGTTGCGCAAGACCCGCGCGATCAGTCGCGCATCCGCCGGCGCTTGAGCGGCAGAAACACCGCGCGCGTCAATGACGATCGAGGACGACACAACCTCGTCAGCATCAGCATCAGCGGAGGTCGCCGCGACGAGCGCGCGGAGGCGGGACGCCTCGGCAAGCACGAGGTCGTCGAGGTCCGTGGGCTGGGTCGAGAGCGCGAGGCCGTGTTCGTCGGCGCGGGCCAGCAAGAGGAGGCCCTCGACCAGGTCGGCCATGCGCTGCGACTCCTCGGAGGTCGTGCGGGCGAACTCCTCGACCGGCACACGGCCCGGGTAGCGCAACATGACTTCTGAGCTCTGGCGCATCGACGCGATCGGGGAACGCAGCTCGTGCGAAGCATCCGAGACGAAACGGCGCTGGCGCGACTGCGCGTTGTCGAGACGCTCGAGCATGCGGTTCATGGTCACGGCCAGCGCGTCGATCTCGTCGCCCGTTCCCGGAACGCCCACGCGACGGCTCAGGTCGGCGGCCGACACGCCCTCGGTTTCGCGGCGGATGCGGTCGACCGGGCGGAGAGCGCGGCCCACCACCACCCAGCAGGTCACCGCGACCAGCGCCACCAGCAGAGGCAGAGCGGCGAGCAGTAAGAGCGCCGTTGTCGAGATTGCCTCACGTCGGGCCTCATCGTCGACGCCGACGACCAACACGCCATCGTCGACCTCGGAGGACACGATGAACACCGGGTCGTCGTCCTCGGGCAGGGTTGCCTCGCGGCCACCCTCGAACTCCGAGTCGGCGAGCGCCGGAACCTCGTCGGCGTCGTCGGATGCCGCGAGCACGCGACCGTCGTCGCCGACGAGTTGAGCGAAGCCATCCGCGTCGTCCAGCGCCGACGGGCCCGAGACGTCGATCAGCGATTCGAAGCGGTCGAGTTGGGCTTCGGCGGCGACGGTCGCCTGGTCGAGCAATGTGGACTGCAGGACGACAGCGAAACCGACCGCGCCCGCGGAAACCGTGACGGCGACGACAACGCTAGCGATGACCGTGATGCGCGCCCGCACTGACCGAAGGCGACGCTTTCGCGTCGAGCCGGGCGTGGTGACGCCAGGGGACGTCGCCCCATCCCCCGAGGAATGTCTCGCATTCGGGACCCGACCAGGCTTCTCGCCGCGGAGCCCGTACACAAAGGTGTTGCCGCCACGCGCCTGTCTGGGCGTGCGGCCCGGCGTGTGAACGGGCTCGCCGCCGGGCGCCTGTCCGGGCATGCGGCCGGGCGCCGGGGCTCCGGAGGACTCGGGCTCAGACATCCGCGACCAATCGGTAGCCCGCGCCGCGCACCGTTTCGATCGACGCGCGACCGAAGGGGCGGTCGACCTTGTTGCGCAGGGTGCGGATGTAGACCTCGACGATGTTGGGGTCGCCCTCGAAGTCGAAGTCCCAGACGCCGCCGAGGACATCCTTCTTCGAGCGAACCTCACCCGGCCGCGCCGCCAGGAACTGCAGCACGCTGAACTCGCGCGTCGTCAGCTCAATGGGAACGCCGCCGCGCGTGACACGCCGGGATGCCGGGTCGAGCGTGAGGTCGCCGATCGTCAAGAGGGTGGGCCGCTCTCCCCCACCGCGGCGGATCAACGCCCGCAGCCGGGCCAGGAGCACCTGGAACGAGAACGGTTTCGTGAGGTAGTCGTCAGCACCCGTGTCGAGCGCCTCGACCTGATCGAGGTCACCGTCCTTGGCCGTGAGCATGATGACGGGCGTCCAATTCTCGTCGGCCCGCAACTGCTCACAGATGCGATAGCCGCTCATGCCGGGCAGCATGATGTCGAGCACGATGACCGCATAATCGTTCTCGCGCGCCAGCCACAGGCCATCGACACCGTTCGTCGCGGTGTCCACGGCGAAACCCTCGGCCTCGAGCCCCGCCTCGATGGCACGCAACAGGTTCTTCTCGTCATCGACCACGAGAACGCGCATGTGTCACCTGCTTCTTATCAGAGGGGGTCATCGGGATGACTGGGGCCGGGGTTTCAGACTATTCGACGCACTCGCGCGCCAGAGGCTAGCGCTGCGTGCGCACGACGCCGAAGGACTCGTCGAGGTCGACATCCACCTCGGTGCCGTCTTCGAGGCGCACCACGACCTCGAAGCGGTGGTCGGCGTCGTCGGAGCGCTCGGCGTCGACGACGGTTCCGCCACCGGCAGCCTTGATAGCCGCCTCGGATGCCTGGGCGAGCTCGTCGCCGACCAGGTCATCCTTGTCGACCGATGCACCGGGCTGCCCCGAGGAGCCGTCGGGTGCGGTGTCATCGGAGTCAGAGCCGCTCGACGTCGAGCCGGAGCCCGCGCCACCCGAGACGCGCGCGCGGTCGTCGTCGCCGTCGGCGCGCGACGAGAGAACCGTGAACGAGTCGTCGAGGACGACGTCGTAGGACACGCCATCCGACCCGAGCACGTCGAGTTCGTAGCGGTTGTCGTCACGCTCGGCGTCGATGACCTTGCCGCCGCCGACCTCCTTCACGGCCGCCTTCGACGCGCGGTCGAGGTCGGCACCGGTCACGGCATCCGAACCTTCGAACCCGTCGGTGACCGCATAGGCGATGCCCGCGCCACCCAGTACGATTCCGGCCGTGATGGCCGAGGCGGTGATGATCTTGGTCTTCTTCTGCATGGGATGCTCCTTCGTGGTTCGCTGCCCTGTTGCGGGCATGAACAGAGCATCTCGAACCGACGCTGAAGCCAACCTGAAGCGGCTCGAAATCAACCGGCGCCGGTTAACGCGAATGTCGCACCGGGCCGAAGCCAGCGGTGCGACATCCACTCAGTTCACGAGAACGTTTAGAGCCACTTCTCGACGAGGTGGTCGGCCACGACGCGACGAGCTGTGCCCGAGCGCGACCGCAGCACGAGGCTCTCGGTGCGGATGATCGGGCCCTTGCGCTGCACACCCGCCACCAGTTCGCCGTTGGTCACACCGGTCGCCACGAAGTAGGTGTTGTCGCCGCGCACGAGGTCGTCGCCCGTGAGGATGCGGTCGAGGTCGTGGCCGGCCGCGATGGCCTTCTCACGCTCGGCGTCGTCCTTCGGCATGAGCTTGCCCTGGATGAGGCCGCCCAGAGCCTTGACGGCGCAGGCCGTGATGATGCCCTCGGGGGTTCCGCCGATGCCGACGCACATGTCGATGCGCGACTCGTAGCGGGCCGCGTTGATGCCACCGGCGACGTCGCCGTCGAGCAGCAGTCGGGTTCCGGCGCCGGCCTCGCGGATCTCCTCGATGAGGTTGGCGTGGCGAGGGCGGTCGAGCACGGCGATGCGCATCTCTTCGACGCTCTTGCCCTTGGCCTTCGCCAGAGCGCGGATGTTCTCGCCGATGGGGCGCGAGATGTCGATGACGCCGTGGCCCTCGGGACCGGTCACGATCTTGTCCATGTAGAACACGGCCGACGGGTCGAACATGCTGCCCCGGTCGGAGACGGCGATGACCGAGAGCGCGTTCTGGCGGCCGGCCGCGGTGAGGCTCGTGCCATCGATGGGGTCGACCGCGATATCGCACGCGGGGCCCGAGCCGTTGCCCACCTGTTCGCCGTTGTAGAGCATGGGCGCGTGGTCCTTCTCGCCCTCGCCGATCACGACGACGCCCTCGAAGTTCACCGTTCCGAGGAACTTGCGCATGGCGTCGACCGCGGCACCGTCGGCAGCGTTCTTGTCGCCCCGGCCGATCCACGGCGTGGCACGGATGGCGGCCGCCTCGGTCGCTCGCACCAGCTCCATTGCGAGGTTGCGGTCGGGGTGCAGGTATTGGGTCTGTGTTTCTTGCGTCACGGGAATCCTCTGATTCGATCGATACATCGGCTGCATATTTATCAGGTGCTGGGGGCCCACTCCCAGCCTAGCCGCCGCCATTTCGCGAGCACCGGTCAGATCGGATGCCCCGCACGAACGTGCACTCGGCGTGCGCACTGCGCGACATCCCCCCGATCACTAAACTGGCTGCAGTAGTCCGATCTCGAAGGAGAAATCTATGCCCGTCGCCACCCCAGAGCAGTACGCCGAGATGCTCGACACCGCCAAGACGAAGGGCTTCGCTTTCCCGGCGGTCAACGTCTCGAGCTCGCAGACCATCAACTCCGTGCTGCAGGGCCTGAGCGAGGCCGGCTCCGACGGCATCATCCAGGTCACCACGGGCGGTGCCGACTACTTCGCCGGCCAGACCGTCAAGAACCGCGCGGCCGGTGCCATCGCCTTCGCCAAGTTCGCCACCGAGGTCGCCAAGAACTACCCGATCACGGTCGCGCTGCACACCGACCACTGCCCCAAGGATGCGCTCGACGGCTTCGTCATGCCCCTCATCGCCGCCAGCGAAGAAGAGGTCAAGGCCGGCCGCAACCCGATCTTCCAGTCGCACATGTGGGACGGTTCGGCCGTTCCCCTCGACGAGAACCTGCGCATCGCCGAAGACATGATCGCCCGCACCAAGGCCATCAACGCCATCCTCGAGGTCGAGATCGGCGTCGTCGGCGGCGAAGAAGACGGTGTCAGCCACGACATCAACGAGCACCTCTACACGACGCTCGACGACGCGATCGCCACCGTCGAGGCCCTGGGTCTCGGCGAGAAGGGCCGCTACATGGCCGCCCTCACGTTCGGCAACGTGCACGGCGTCTACAAGCCCGGCAACGTCAAGCTCAAGCCCGAGCTGCTGAAAGAGATTCAGGATGGCCTCGCCGCCAAGTACGGCCACGGCCCCAAGCCGCTCGACCTCGTGTTCCACGGCGGCTCCGGCTCCACCGACGACGAGATCGCCGAGGCCGTGCGCAACGGTGTCATCAAGATGAACATCGACACCGACACGCAGTACGCATTCAGCCGCTCGATCGCCGACACCGTGCTGAAGAACTACGACGGCTTCCTCAAGGTCGACGGCGAAGTGGGCAACAAGAAGGTCTACGACCCGCGCTCGTGGGGCAAGATCGCCGAGACCGCCATGGCCGCCCGCGTCGTCGACGCCACGCGCCAGCTCGGTTCCGCCGGAAACGCCATCTCGCGCTAAACCCTCGGTCGGCCGCGTGCACTGCGCGGCCGACCCGCAACGACGAACGCCCCGTGGATGCATCCGCGGGGCGTTCGTCGTTGGTGCTGGGCCCTGGCTCGTGAGCGTCGGGCCGCTGACGTGTGGTGCGCTAGCCGCGCTGCATGAACGAATTCATGATGGTCGGGTCTGTGGCGGAGCCGACGGAGAAGACGACCACCGCAATGACGAAGACGATCACGCCGCACAGCACGGGGATCCACCAGCTGAGCTTTCCTCGACGCATAGCGCGGAGTGACCAGAGCAACGCAACGACCCACATGACGACGACGACGACGGTCGTGATCCAGCCCAGCGTGACGAACAGGTCCACGGGCGGCGTGCCCTCGATGTTCCACTGCTCGAATACCCGCCTGACCGACGCAGGGAGGGCTGCAATGCCACTCACGGTATTGAGCACGACGAGAAGACCGAAGGCGAGCAAAAGATACGTGACGAGACGGTCACGGCGCGCCGGAGCGACGCCGTCGGCCGGACCGTCGGCCGTAGTTGCCGCGGAAGAGCCGCCGCCGAAAGCGTTGGCGAAGAATCCGGCCGGGGTCTGCTTGCCGTTGGCGGAGCCGGAACCGGACCGAGTACCCGTGCCGGAACCGTTGCCCGTGCCACTGCCCGATCCGTTGCCGGAGGGCGCCCCGCTCTCACCGCGAGCGGAGGCACGCGACGGCTTCGATGAGCCCGAGGTGGAGGGCGCATCCTGACCGGTCGGCTGCGGCGTCGGTCGCTGCGCACCCGCAACTCGCTCGCCATAGCTGGCGGGTGAGGATGCGGCGTGACCGTCGTGGTCGACGGGCGCTACGGGCGCGTCAGCATCGGCGACGACTGGAACGCCCTCTTCGGTGTCGAACGGCACGCGGATGGCGGCACGCTGCTCTTCGGGCGTCGCGTATTCGCCGAACGCCGGGCGTTCGGGACGAACGGACGCCGCAGCCGCCGAGCCGGACGCCGCAGCGGAACTGGACGCCGAGCCGGAACCGGACGCCGCGGCAGCAGCTGCCGCGTCGACGGACTCGCCGTACGTCCTCCCGGTCTCGGGCGCATCGTTCGGCACGCGCGAATCTGCACCCGTCTCGGGGGCGTCATCGTGCTGAGGCGAACCGTCGCCCATCACCGGGTCGGTCGTGGAAGGAGGTGTGTCTGTCGTGTCGCGGTCGCCGCTCACGAAGAGACCCGCCCGCCGAGCGCACGCGCTTCGCGCTGGCCCTTCAGGTTGGTGCGCAGTTCCTTGGGAAGCGAGAACATGAGGTCTTCTTCGGCCGTCTTGACCTGCTCGACGTCGAGGTAACCCGCCGTGGCGAGGTCTTCGAGCAGCTCTTGCACGAGCTCTTCGGGCACGGAGGCACCCGAGGTGACGCCGACGGTCTTCACGCCGTCGAACCACTCCTGCTTGACCTCGTGCGAGTAGTCGACGCGGTAGGCGGCCTTGGCGCCGTATTCGAGCGCGACCTCGACGAGGCGCACGCTGTTGGACGAGTTGGCCGAACCGACGACGATCACGAGGTCGGAGTCTTGCGCGACCTTCTTGATGGCCACCTGGCGGTTCTGCGTGGCGTAGCAGATGTCGTCGCTGGGCGGGTCTTGCAGGTTGGGGAAGCGCTCGCGCAGACGGCGGACCGTCTCCATGGTCTCGTCGACCGAGAGCGTGGTCTGCGAGAGCCACACGACCTTGTCGGGGTCTTTGACGTGGATGTTGGGAACGTCGTCGGGGCTGTTGACGAGCGTGACGTGGTCGGGTGCCTCACCGGCGGTGCCCTCGACCTCTTCGTGGCCTTCGTGGCCGATCAGCAAGATCTCGAAATCGTCGCGTGCGAACCGAACGGCCTCGCGGTGCACCTTGGTGACCAGCGGGCACGTCGCGTCGATGGCGAGCAGCCCGCGGTCTTGGGCCGCGTTGACCACGGCCGGAGACACGCCGTGGGCGCTGAACACGATGTGCGCGCCCGGCGGAACCTCGTCGACCTCATCGACGAAGATGGCGCCCTTGTTCTCGAGCTCGGACACCACGTGGATGTTGTGCACGATCTGTTTGCGCACGTAGACGGGCGAGCCGTACTGCTCGAGCGCCTTCTCGACGGCGATGACGGCGCGGTCGACGCCGGCACAGTAGCCGCGGGGGGCAGCGAGCAGAACCTTCTTCTCGCCCTGAACCGGGGTATTCTTGAGCCTCGCCCGTGCGCCTGGAATCCGGGGCATTGGCAGGCTGATCGTTGCGTCACTCACCCTTCGATTCTAGGCGCTGCCGCTGGGCGTGAGGTTAGAGGAGGAATGCATGGCTGCCGAACGCTCGACGACGGGTCGAAGCCCGAGCACGACGGGGCCGTCTTTCCGCGCAAACACGGGCTCTGGCGGGGGTGCCGACGAGGTTTCCGCCTCGCAGCGGGCCGGCGCTCAGGCATCCGCGAACCCTGCCGCACCGAGCGGGCCGTCGGCCGAACATCCCTGGCCGGTGTCGATGTTGGGCCAGAAACTGCGCGAATACATCGATCGCCTGGGCTCGGTCTGGGTCGAGGGCGAGATCACGCAGTGGGGCGTTTCGGGTGGAAACGTCTATGGAAAGCTCAAAGACCTCGACGCCGACGCCACCATCTCGTTCACGGTGTGGTCGTCGGTGAAGTCGCGCATCCCGTCCGACCTGAAGCAGGGCGATCACGTGGTCGCCATGGTCAAGCCCAACTACTGGGTCAAGGGCGGCTCGCTCACCATGCAGGTCTTCGACATGAAACACGTCGGCCTGGGCGACCTGCTCGAACGCCTCGAACGCCTGCGCGCGCAGCTGAAAGCCGAGGGCCTCTTCGACGCGTCGCGCAAGAAACCGCTCCCCTTCCTCCCCGGCTGCATCGGCCTCATCACGGGCAAAGATTCGGATGCCGAGAAAGACGTCCTGCGCAACGCTCAACTGCGCTGGCCCGCCGTGCGCTTCCGCGTGGTGCACGCCGCCGTGCAGGGAGAACGCACCGTGGCCGACGTGTCGTCCGCCATCCGCACGCTCGACGCCGACCCCGAGGTCGATGTCATCATCGTGGCGCGCGGTGGCGGGGACTTCCAGAATCTGCTGGGCTTCAGCGACGAACGTGTCGTGCGCGCGGCCGCCGACTGCACCACGCCGCTCGTGAGCGCCATCGGCCACGAAGCCGACCGGCCCCTGCTCGACGATGTCGCCGATCTGCGCGCCTCGACCCCCACCGATGCCGCCAAACGCGTGGTTCCGGATGTCTCGGAGGAACTCGCCCGCGTGCAACAGGCCCGCAGCCGCCTCACCGTGCGGCTCACCACCTATCTGCAGCACGAGATCCACCGCGTCGAGCAACTGCGGTCGCGCCCCGCCCTCGCCTCCAGCGCCTGGATCGTCGACCAGCGCTCACAAGACCTCACCCGTTACGTGGCGCGCGGCGCCGAGCTCGTCGACCGCGCCCTCGAGAAGGCCTCGACCGAGACCGCGCGCCTGCGCTCCGAACTGCGTGCTCTGTCGCCGCAGCGCACGCTCGACCGCGGCTATGCGATCGCGCAATTGCCGACGGGTCACGTGCTGCGCGACGCCGCCGACGCACCGGATGGCGTCGCCCTCACCCTGACGCTCGCGACGGGTTCGATCGGCGCCACGTCCTCCGGTTCGACGGGCGAGGCGGATGCTGCAGACCCGCGTCGCACCGACGTGTGACCCCGGCCATCCGCCCGCCCTCAGCCGAGTAGAATCGGGGGCATGGCCAGCACCCCCGACGTCGCAGAACTCAGCTATGAAGAGGCGCGCGACGAACTCGTCCGCGTCGTCTCCGAACTCGAACAGGGGTCGGCCACGCTCGAGCAGTCGCTGGCGCTCTGGGAGCGCGGCGAGGCCCTGGCCCGTCGTTGCGAAGACTGGCTGATCGGCGCCAAGGCCCGCCTCGACAAGGCGCGCGCGGCCCACGACGAGAACGCGGCGGCATCGGCCGAATGAGCACCAACCCGCCGAGCGACCCGAACGCCGGCACCAGCGGCACCGACTCCCCCCGCACCGGCACACCCGGCGCGCCGAGGCCTCGCAGCGGCACGCCCGCCGACCAGCGCGACGAGCGCCGCCGCCAGCGCGTGGTGGCCGAGCTCGGTCGACCCGAAACGCCCGAAGAGACGGCCGCCCGCAAGGCCGAAGATTCGCGCAAATACCGCATGCGCAAGACCGTGAACAACCTGGTCTTCTCGCTGCTCGTCACCGTCGCGGTCGTCGTGGTGATCGTGTTCGCGGTTCCGCGCAGCGATAAGCCGCTGCATCCCGACATCGACTATTCGCAGGTCGCACAGACGACGCAGCAATCGCAGACGCAGATCCTGGCCGACCCCGAGCTTCCCGACACGTGGAGCGCGAACTACGCCGAGATCCGCACGAGCAAGGCCGCGGGCGTGGCATCGTGGAACATCGGCCTCATCGCGCCGGGCAACGACTTCATCGGCCTCACGCAGGGCTTCGACGCCAACCCCACGTGGGTCGGGCAGCAGCTCGAACAGTCGACGGCCACAGGCGTGACCACCATCGACGGCATCGAGTGGACCGTCTACGACAACCGCGGTTCGAGCGACGACCTCGGCAACCTCGAATACGCGCTGACCACCGAGGCGGGCGGCAGCACCTACATCATCTTCGGAACCGGCACCGATGCCGAGTTCGAGCGGGTGGCCTCGGGCATCACGTCCGACATCCAGGCCAACGCTGCGCGCGCCTCGGCCACGCCGACGCCGGCCGCCACCCCGGCCTCCTAACAAGAGCTTCTGTCACACCCCGCGTCTGTTCCCTCGAGAGAAAACGGAGTCCCGATGCCTACGAAACGTCCCGGAAAAGTCTGGTCAGAGATGGTGCGCGGAAACGAGCGCTTCGTCGCCGGCGAGCCGCTGCATCCTCGCCAAGACGTCGAGCACCGTGCCTCGCTCGCACACAGCCAGACGCCCAGCGCGGCGCTCTTCGGATGCTCGGACTCGCGTCTGGCCGCCGAGATCATCTTCGACAAGGGCCTCGGCGACCTGTTCGTCGTGCGCAACGCCGGCCAGGTCATCTCGGACTCGGTGCTCGGATCGCTCGAATACGCCGTGACGGTGCTGAACGTTCCGCTCATCGTGGTGCTCGGGCACGACGAGTGCGGGGCCGTGCGCGCCGCCATCGACTCGCAGGTGCCCGGCGCCGAACCGCTGCCGCCGCACATCGACGGCATCATCCAGCAGATCGTGCCCGCCGTGCGCCGCGTCACGGGCGGCGAACCCGCCGACGACCAGGTGAACGCGCTCGAGGTCGGCCGCGAGCACCTGCGCGACACCGTCGCCGAGATGCTCGAACGCTCCGAGATCATCAGCGACCACGTGGCGCGCGGCGTGCTCGCCATCGTCGGCGCGAACTACCGCCTGCTCGACGGCACGGCGAACGCCGATGTTATCGTGGGCAACGCTGACACTCACCAGCCATGAGCGACGAGAACAGGAACAACGTGGTCACCACCTCTCACACCGAATACCGCATCGAGCACGACACCATGGGCGAGGTGAGGGTTCCGGCCCACGCGCTCTACAGCGCCCAGACGCAGCGCGCCGTCGAGAACTTCCCGATCTCGGGTGCCGGCCTCGAGCCCGCCCAGATCGCCGCCCTCGCGCGCATCAAGAAGGCCGCCGCCACCGCCAACGCGCGCCTGGGCGTGCTCGACCAGGGCATCGCCGAAGCTATCGCCCGCGCGGCCGACGAGGTCATCGCCGGCAACCACGATGGCGAATTCCCCATCGACGTGTACCAGACGGGCAGCGGCACGTCGTCGAACATGAACATGAACGAGGTGCTCGCCTCGCTCGCGACGACGAGCCTCGGTCAGCCCGTTCACCCCAACGACCACGTCAACGCCTCGCAGTCCTCGAACGACGTCTTCCCGACATCTGTGCACATCGCCGTGACCAGCGCTCTGATCGACGACCTCATCCCCGCGCTCGACCACCTGGCGGTCGCCTTCGAGAAGAAGGCCGAGCTGTGGAAGAACGTGGTCAAGGCCGGCCGCACGCACCTCATGGACGCGACCCCCGTCACGCTGGGGCAGGAGTTCGGCGGCTACGCCCGCCAGATCCGCCTGGGCATCGAGCGCGTGCGCACGGCACTCCCCCGCGTCGCCGAGGTTCCCCTCGGCGGCACGGCCGTCGGCACGGGCATCAACACACCGCAGGGCTTCCCGCAGCTCGTCATCCAGCTGCTGCAGGAAGACACCGAGCTGCCCATCACCGAGGCCGTCGACCACTTCGAGGCTCAGGCCAACCGCGACGGACTCGTCGATGCCTCGGGCGCCCTGCGCGTCATCGCCGTGAGCCTCACCAAGATCTGCAACGACCTGCGCTGGATGGGCTCCGGCCCCAACACCGGCCTCGGCGAACTGCACATCCCCGACCTGCAGCCCGGATCGTCGATCATGCCCGGCAAGGTGAACCCCGTCATCCCCGAGGCCGTGCTCATGGTCGCCTCGCGTGTCATCGGCAACGACGCCACCATCGCGTGGTCGGGTGCGTCGGGCGCCTTCGAGCTCAACGTCGCCATCCCCGTCATGGGCACGGCGCTGCTCGAGTCGATCCGCCTGCTGTCCAACGCGTCGCGCGTGCTGGCCGACAAGACCGTCGACGGGCTCGAGGTCAACGCCGAGCGCGCGACCGCGCTGGCCGGCTCGTCGCCCTCGATCGTGACGCCGCTCAACAAGATCATCGGCTACGAGGCCGCCGCCAAGATCGCCAAGCACGCCGTGGCCAAGAAGATCACGGTGCGCGAAGCCGTCGTCGACCTCGGCTACGTCGAGCGCGGCGAGATCACCGAAGAGCAGCTCGACGAGAAGCTCGACCTGCTGAGCATGACGCACCCCGGCTAGACCGGCTTCAGACACGACGGCCGCCTGTGCGGCACACCCTACGAGGGCCTCGAGAGATCGGGGCCCTCGTTCGTTGCGGGCTGCCGCTTCCCCGCTTGCTTGCCCGGAAACACTTCGCTCGCCATCATCGTCATCACGCCCCGTGCCATCATGCCCCGCACCATCTCGCGGCGACCAGGGCCAGCCAGAAGCCGACGATCAGCGCAGGCCCGATCGGGATGCCTCGCCCCCGGTAGACAGCCCCGCCCCGCGCCCACACGACATGCGCCAAACGCCCCAGACCGCCGAGAAACGCGCCGACGACACCGAGGCTCATCGAGACGAGGACGACCGCGAAACCGGCTGTCCCGGCGGCCGCACCGAGCAGGAAGGCGAGCTTGACGTCGCCGAACCCGAGACCACCGAACCACCAGGCCAGCGCGCACGACGCCCCGTAGACGAGCGAGCCGAGCAGGATCCAGACGAGCGTCTCCCCACCGGCGGCCAACCACGGCCCCGCAGATGTGATCACGGCGCCGGCGCCGTCGAAACCCGTCGAGGTTTCGCCACGTCCAGCCAGCTCCGCGCTCGAGTCGGTGGAGATGCCGACAACCGTCTCAGCTCTCCCCCTCGGCAGTTGCGCCGGACTCCGAAGATCGGTGTCCGCGCTGCGAGCGGTGTCCAGGGCTCTGAGCGAACCCGCGAGGACGGCCCAGGCGGCGAGCGCTAGCCCGGGCACGGTGAACCGATTGGGGAGACGGTGGAACAGGACATCCGAATTCACGAGAGGGAGCGAGACCGCTGCGACGTAGGCGATGAGCACAACGCCGGTCGGGGCGCCGCCAGCCGCGAACACAGCGCCCACAAGCGCCACGGATGCGCCGGAGGACGGCAGCCAGACCCCTCGCGCGCGGGCGACCACACGTCGAAGCGCTGGAGAGTGGGGCGTGCGCGAGCGAGGCGGCTGCGGCAGGGCGGTGGTGGCGGACATCCCGCAACGGTATGAGCGGTCGCACTCGCCCGGCCGTTGTGCACAGGATGGCGTCGGAAACCGGCCTGT
Organism: Okibacterium fritillariae; assembly: GCF_900167575.1. Lineage (GTDB taxonomy): Bacteria > Actinomycetota > Actinomycetes > Actinomycetales > Microbacteriaceae > Okibacterium > Okibacterium fritillariae. The sequence goes on along the minus strand of NZ_FUZP01000001.1, from coordinate 1,146,032 downwards.
GGAGAACGAATCGCCGAGCGCGAAGCCTCACGAAAACGTCCGGCCGACCCCCGTAGGAGCCGACCGGACGGATGATGCGACGAGCGCAGGGCGACGAGCGCAGGGCGCCAAGCGAGACCCGCAGAGCGCCGAGCGCCAAACGCCAAGCCCCGAGCGACTACGCCAGCTCGTTGCCCTCCAACATCTCGGTGACGAGCGCGGCGATGGCCGACCGCTCCGACCGACTGAGCGTCACATGCCCGAACAACCGGTTGCCCTTCAGCGCCTCGATAACCGAGGCCACGCCGTCGTGCCGCCCAACCCGCAGGTTGTCGCGCTGCGCCACGTCGTGCGTCAGCACCACGCGCGAGTTCTGCCCGATGCGGCTGAGCACCGTGAGCAGCACGTTGCGTTCGAGCGACTGCGCCTCGTCGACGATCACGAAGGCATCATGCAGCGAGCGACCGCGGATGTGCGTCAGCGGCAACACCTCGAGGATGCCTCGCTCCACGACCTCTTCGAGCACGTTGTTCGACACCACCGAACCCAGCGTGTCGAACACGGCCTGGCCCCACGGGTTCATCTTCTCGGCCGCGTCTCCCGGCAGGTAGCCGAGCTCCTGACCGCCCACCGCGTAGAACGGGCGGAACACCATGATCTTCTTGTGCTGCTGTCGTTCGAGCACGGCCTCGAGGCCCGCGCACAGGGCGAGCGCCGACTTCCCCGTCCCCGCTCGACCTCCCAGGCTGACGATGCCGACCTCCGGGTCGAGCAGCAGGTCGATGGCGAGACGCTGTTCAGCCGAACGCCCGTGCAGGCCGAAGACGTCGCGGTCTCCGCGCACGAGCTTGAACTCGCGGCGTCCGGTCACGCGGCCGAGTGCCGAACCGCGCTCCGAGTGGATGACGAGACCCGTGTTCACGGGCAACTCCTCGACCTGCCGCGACAACCCCACCTCGGTCTCATAGAGGTCGCTCATCTCGTTGGCGCTGAGTGAGACATCCGCCATGCCCGTGTAGCCCGAGTCGACGGCCTGTTCGGCCCGATACTCCTCGGCCGCCAGGCCCACCGACGCGGCCTTCACGCGCAGCGGCAGGTCTTTCGAGACGACCGTGACGTCGAGCCCGTCGCCGCGCAGGTTCATGGCGACGGCCAGGATGCGCGAGTCGTTGTCGTTCAGCTGCAGCCCGCTCGGCAACACCTGCATGTTGGAGTGGTTGAGCTCGACGCGCAGGGTTCCACCCTCGTCGCTGACCGAGACCGGGAAGTCGAGGCGCTCGTGCTTCACGCGCAGCTCGTCGAGGATGCGCAGCGCCTGCCGAGCGAAGTAGCCGATCTCGGGGTCGTTGCGTTTGCCCTCGAGTTCGGAGACGACGATCACCGGGATGACGACGGCATGTTCGGCGAACCGGAACAGCGCCTTGGGGTCGGACAGCAGGACCGACGTGTCGAGAACATACGTCTTCTCGGCGGTTTTGGCGCCGCGTGGACGCCTGCGCGAAGCGGTGGGGCTCTCCTGGCCCGCCGTCTCGGTGGTGCTCAGAATGTCTTGGGTTTCGTGCGCGGCCACAACCACTCCCACCCCGGGCGGCGAGCGCCCGGATCTCTTTTCGAGTCGGCCACGAAGCGGTTACGAGTCGAACTTATGTGGCCGTCTCGACCGGGCCCCATGCCCGATGAGTATGAAACTACGCGGTTGTAATTCGGTTGGCAAGACTCTGGCGTGGCAGCAGGTTTCCGTCAGATTAACGTTTGGCAACGGGCGGCAGGATGACCTCTACCTGGGCCCTGATCTGGGCGACGAGGCTCTCGACACTACTGGTCGCGTTGGGGGTCGCGGCGAGGGTGGTGAACATGACGGCCGACACCACCTGCGCGCGCATCGCGGCGTCCTCGGGCGTGACGGAGGCGGAGCGCGACAGCACGGTAGCAACGGCCTCGGCGGTGGCCAGGGAGTAGCCCACGGCATCCCGATGGTGTGGTTCGTCGTGGTCGCCGAAGACGATCTCGCGCAGGTAGGTGCGGCCGTTGTCGACCTGGGTGCGGTTGCATTCGATCACGGGCGTGAGAATCGCCATGATCGCGTCGAGGGGGTCGTCGAGTGAGGATGCCTCGGCCGTGCCCCGCTCGAGCGCGTCGGCATAGGCCGAGTTCTGCACGAGCAAGAGCAACTCGCTTTTGCTCTTGGCGTAGAGGAACAGCGTGCCCGTGCCGATATCGGCGGCGTCGGCGATCTGCTGCGTCGTCACGTCGTCGATGCCGTGCTGCGAGAAAAGCTCGCGTGCGGCGGCCGTGATGCGCTCGAGCTTGTCCTGCTTGTTGCGCTCGCGTCGGCCGGGCGCCGAAGAAGTGGTGGGCATATCCGTCCTCGAGGGGTAGAGTATGAGCGTACTCAGTTTTGAGCGCAATCAGAAATGTGTGCGCTCAGATCGCTCGTCACCATTCTCCCACGGCGGATGTCTCGCATCCGTGCCTCTTCAGAAAGCGACTCTCATGCCCACTCTCACCAACGCCGTCGTCCTCGTCACCGGAGCGAACGGGGGCATCGGCACGCAATTTGTGCACCAGGCTCTCGCCCGGGGCGCCGCCAAGGTCTATGCCAGCGCCCGCACGCCCCAGACCTGGGATGACGAGCGCATCGTCCCCCTCCCCCTCGACATCACCGACGAGGCCTCCATCCGCGCGGCCGTCGAAGCGGCGGGCGACATCACCGTGTTGATCAACAACGCGGGGGCCAATCCCCCGAGCGCCAGCCTGCTCGACATCAGCGAAGAAGACATCCGCCGCAACATGGAGACGAACTTCTTCGGGCCCGTTCGGCTCGCCCGCGCCTTCGCACCCACCCTCGTCGCCGCCCCCTCCGCCATTCTCGTCGACGTGCACTCGGTAGCGAGCTGGTACGCCTTCGGCGGCGTGTACAGCGCCTCGAAGGCCGCACTCTGGTCGGCCACCAACTCCCTGCGCCTCGAGCTCGACCCGCAGGGCGTGCACGTGGTGGGCGTGCACATGGGCTACGTCGACACCGCCATGGCCGCGCACGCCGACGGCCCCAAGCTCACCCCGAACGAGCTCGTCGAAGCGGTCTTCACCGCCGTCGAGGCGGGCGCGTACGAGGTCATCGGCGACGAGCTGACGGCCGGCGTCAAGGCCGCGCTGAGCGCCCCCGTTGAGGCGCTCTACCCCAAACTCGGCTCGCACAGCGCCTGAATCCCACCCGATCACTCACAGGAGACCCTCATGCGCGCGTTCCTCATCGACGACTACACCCACCCCCTCCGCGAAGCCGCCGTGCCCGAGCCGGTCGTCGGCGACCACGACGTCCTGGTGCGCGTGCGCGCCGCGGGCGTCAACCACCTCGACGAGAAGCTGCGAACCGGCGAGTTCCGACAGATCCTCCCATACCCGATGCCCCTCACACTCGGTCACGACGTCGCGGGAACCGTCATCCGCACGGGTTCACAGGTGCGCGACTTCGCCCCCGGCGACGAAATCTTCGCGCGCCCCCGCGACCACCGCATCGGCACGTTCGCCGAGCGCATCGCCATCGACGAAGCGGATGTCGCGCACCGCCCGACCTCCCTCTCCGTCGTCGAAGCGGCCTCCCTCCCCCTCGTCGCGCTCACGGCCTGGCAGGCGCTCGTCGAGCGCGGCCGCGTCACGCCCGGGCAGAAGGTCCTCATCCACGCGGGTGCCGGGGCGGTCGGCTCGGTTGCGATCCAACTGGCCAAGCACCTCGGGGCGCAGGTCGCCACCACCGCCTCGGCCGCCAACGCGGAGCTCGTGCGCGGGCTCGGCGCCGACACCGTCATCGACTACCGCAGCGACGACTTCGAGCAGCAGCTCTCGGGCTACGACCTCGTGCTCGACAGCGTGGGCGGCGAGACGCTCGAGAAGTCGTTGCGCGTGCTCGCGCCGGGCGGCCTCGCCATCGGCATCTCGGGCCCGCCCACACCGGCGTTCGCGAAGCAGGCCGGCCTCAACCCGGTCGTGCGCCTCGCCATCGCCGGCCTGAGCGGCAAGGTCCGGCGTCAGGCAGCCAAGGCGGGCGTCGGTTATGAATTCCTCTTCATGTCGGCGAGCGGCAGCCAGCTCGCCGAGATCGCGAAATTGGTGGATGCCGGAGTCATCCGGCCCCTCGTCGGTGCGACATTCGCGTTCGACGACACCCCCGAGGCGCTCCGCCAGGTCGCGGCCGGCACGGTGCGCGGCAAGGCCGTCATCACGATGCCGTAGCGCGCCTCAGTAGGTGACGGCCGTGCCGAACGACACGAACGCGTCGCGCAGCATGGTCAGTGTCTCGTCGGTCGTGCCGGCGTGGCACGAGATGCGCACGCTGCCCTGACGGGCGGTCGCGGTCAGGCCATGGTTGTGCAGGCTGGCGGTCAGCGGGTTGAGCTGGTCGTCCTCGAGGTCGAGCACGACCATGCCGGCGCGCTCGTGTTCGGCACGCGAGGAGGCTACGGCCACACCGAATTCGTCGGCCAGGTCGATGACCTGCGCGGTGCGTTCCGCGACGAGGGCGCTCACCTGCGGCACACCCACGGCGGCGAGGTCTTCGAGCGCCGCCGCGAAGCGAGACTCGGCGACCTTGTCGGCGTTGGTGGTCTGGAAGGCGCGCGCCGCCGAAGCCGGTTCGGACACGGCATCCCACCCACCGGCGGTCGGGTCGTCCTCCTCGATGCCCGTCCAGCCCGAGAAGACGGGAACGAGCTCGTGGATGGCGCGATCGCTGAGAGCCAGGAAGCCCGTGCCCCAGCCGGCGCGCATCCACTTCTGGCCGCCCGTCGTCACGACATCCGCGACCTCGTAGGGTGCATCGACGACCCCGAACCCCTGGATGGCGTCGACGATGAGCAACCGGTCGTCGCCGATGACCTGACGGATGCCCTCGATGTCCGACAGGTAGCCCGTGCGCGAGTCGACAAGGCTCACGGCCACGGCGACGGTCTGATCGGTGAGCTGCTCGCGGATGCGCGCTGGGGTGACGCGGCCGCCGTCGGTCTCGAGCCACGTCGGTTCGAGCACGTGCATGTTCTCGGCGGCCCGCTGCACGGCGAACGTGAGGCTCGGGAATTCGTGTGGCGAGAGCAGGATGCCGCCCGTGAGACCGAACATGACGTGCATGAGGCCCGTCGAGGTGTTCGGCTGCGTGACGATGTTCGCGGCCGGGAAACCCGTCATGACCGAAACGGCCTCGTGAAAGCGGGCGCCGGCGTCGAGGAGCGGCTCGAGGCTGCCGTGCCGCGCGCGACCCAGCACCTCCGCCTGCAGCATCATTTCGGAGCGCACGGCCTCGGAGAGCGGCCCGATGCGGCCGTAGTCGAGGTAGCCGGGCTCTTCACCGAATCCGGCGAGGTAGTCGTCGATGCTGCTCACGCGCGTGCTCCTTGCTGTGGGTGTGAGTCAATCCTGCCGTAGCCGAGAGGATGCCTCGAACCGGGTAGCCGCCGGGCAGCCGCCGGGCAACCGCCGGGCACCCTCGGGACAGCCGCCGATCAGCCGCCGTAGCGCCGATGACGCCGCGTGTAGTCGCGCACCGCGCGCAGGAAATCGACCTCGCGCAGGTCGGGCCCGAGGGCCTCGACGAAGTAGAACTCGCTGTGCGCGCTCTGCCACAGCATGAAGTCGCTCAGCCGCTGCTCGCCCGACGTGCGGATCACGAGGTCGGGGTCGGGCTGGCCACCGGTGTAGAGGTGCTCGCCGATCAGGTCGGGGGTCAGCAGCTCGGCGAGCTCCTCGAGCGCGCCGCCCTGCAGGTGGTGGTTCTCGACAATGCGGCGCATGGCGTCGACGATCTCGGTGCGCCCGCCATAGCCCACCGCGAGGTTGACGTGCAGGCCCTTCTTCTGGGCCGTGCGGCGTTCGGCGGCCTCGAGCGCGCCCACGAGCGGCTCGGGCAGGCCCGCGTTGGAGCCCACGTGTTTCACCCGCCAGTCGCGGTAGTGCGAGAGGTCTTCGGCGAGGTCGGCGATGATCTCGACGAGGGCGTTGAGCTCGTCGCTCGAGCGGTTGGTGAGGTTGTCGCTCGACAGCAGGTAGAGCGTGACGACCTTGACGCCGATGTCGTCGCACCACTCGAGGAACTCGCGCATCTTGGCGGCACCCGCGCGATGCCCGTGCGCGGCGGTCTCATAGCCGAGCTGCTTCGCCCAGCGCCGGTTGCCGTCGATGATCATGGCGACGTGCTCGGGCGGCTGATGCCCGGCCAGATCCTTGCGCAGGCGCTTCTGATACAGGTTGTACAGGAGTCCCGGGCGGGGCCGATTCTCTCCAGTTTTCACATCGCTACGTTAGTGCACGATCCCGTGAGAGTCCGCTACCCGGAATACGACCTGTCGTAGTCTGGCGGTATGTCTCAGGAGAACACCCCGCACCGCCCGCGATCCGAGCACACGGGCGACCCCATCGAAGACACGCGGGACCGTCTCGACCATCCCGTATCGGCCGCTGATCAGGCGGTCGCTCGTGATGAGGCCAGCGGCCCCGAGCTGCCCAACCTGCCCCTCATCGACGCGTCACCCGCCGACGCCGCCGAGGTCAAACCGACGTGGCGCGGATGGTTGCACGCGGGCATGCTGCCCGTCTCCCTTGTTGCGGGAATCGTTCTCGTCAGCGTGGCCCAGGGCGCGGCCGCCAAGTGGAGCTCGGCTGTGTTCGTGCTGTCCTCGCTGCTGCTCTTCGGCAACTCGGCGCTCTATCACCGCTTCAACTGGAAACCGCGCACCAAGATCATCCTGAAGCGCATCGATCACGCCAACATCTTCCTGCTGATCGCGGGCAGCTACACGCCCATCGCCGTGCTCGCGCTGCCGCCCGCCAAGGGCACGCTGCTGCTCAGCCTGGTCTGGGGCGGCACCGTGCTGGGAATCGCCTTCCGCGTGTTCTGGATCGGCGCGCCGCGCTGGCTCTACGTGTTCCTCTACCTCGCGCTCGGCTGGGCCGCCGTCATGTATCTCGGCGACATCCTCGAGTCGAACGCCCTGACGATGATCCTCGTCATCGTGGGCGGCCTGTTCTACACGGGCGGGGCGATCATGTATGCGATGAAGCGGCCGAATCCGTGGCCCGGGCACTTCGGCTTCCACGAGCTGTTCCACCTGTGCACCGTGCTCGCGTTCATGTGCCACTGGGTGGCCATTCTGCTGCTCGTCGTCGACCCGACCTACAACGCGTAGCCCCCGGGCGGCGACTCAGCGGTTGCGCGGGTCGGTGAACCGGTCGTCGTCAGCGTCGCCGGTGGGGCGACCGCCGTTCTCGTCGCTGGCGTGCGACCGCTCGTCGGGCGCCACATAGGTCTGCCCTGTGCGCTCGGCCTCTTCGCGCGCCGCGACCTCGTCGGCCAGGCGCTCGGCGATCTCGCCGCGGTAGGTGGCACGGCGGATGCGGCGCACCATGTCCACGATCAGCAAGACGACGACGACCACGACGAGGAACGGCACGAGGAATCCGAAGATGCCGGGCGTGACCTGGTCGGGGTCGACCTTGAGCGTCGGGGTCGGGCTGGGCGTGGGGCTCACGGCCGCATACGCGGCATCCCGGATCGCGGCGGTCAGGGCGTGGGTCATTCGGTGTCCTCGATTCCGGTGAACAGGTCGGTTTCGGAGTCGAGGGTGTCGACATCCGACCAGACGAGTTCGAAGTCTTCGTACGGCCAGGCGGCGCGCTGCAGGTCGTTCGACCAGAAGAAGAAGTTGCTGTCGGGCGAGACCTGGCAGGCGTGCGAGCGCAGGGCCTGGTCGCGCACCTCGAAGAAGTCGCCCGCGGGAACGTGCGTGGTCGACGTGTCGGGGCGGTCCTTCATCCACTCGAGCGTGCCCTGCAGTTCTTCGAGCAGGGGCGACTCGGGGTCGGAGCGGTGCAGCTCGTCGACGTTGGCCTTCATGCGCGGGTAGTTGAAGATGCGGTCGTAGTAGAGCTTCGTCACCTTCCACGGCTCGCCCAGCTCGGGGTAGAGCGTCGGGTCGGCGGCGGCCTCGATGGCGGCGACCGAGATCTGGTGGGTGCGAATGTGATCGGGATGCGGGTAGCCGCCGTTCTCGTCATAGGTCACGAGAACCTGCGGCTTGAACTCCCTGATGAGTTTGACGAGCGGCTGGCGCGATATCTCCAACGGGATGCTGGCGAACGAGTTCGCGGGCAGCGAGCCGTCTTCGCGGGCCATCCCGGAGTCGACGTAGCCCAGCCAGCGGTGTTGCGCGCCGAGGGCCTGCTGCGCGGCCGCCATCTCGAGGCGTCGCAGCCCCGGCAGGTCGCGTTCGGCCATGGCCTGGCGTTCGAGATTCGGGTTGAGGATGTCTCCCGCCTCGCCTCCCGTGCAGCTGACGATCATCACCTCCCGCCCGAGCGAACGGTAGTAGGCCACGGTCGCGGCACCCTTCGACGATTCGTCGTCGGGGTGGGCGTGAACGGTCATCATTCGCAGGGTCACGAAGCGGTCTCAACTCTCAGCATTTGGCAATAGCCTTGTAGGACAAGCGTAATCGTTCCGCGTGTGGAGACTGATCCGATGTCACAAGTTGAGGGCCCGTCCGGCCGTCGTCCCGCTGAGGGGCGCCAGGTTTCGGGCAGCGGCATTCCGGTGACGGGTTCGCGCTCCTCCGACATCCCCGTCGACGCCGCCGGAAGCAGTTCGGTCAGAAGCGGTCTGGTCATCGAAGACGACGTCGCGGCCGAGGATGGTGCCGTCGGCGCCGAACGCCCCCGGCTACCCGAACCCGTCGTCGCGGCCGGCAACGAACAGATCGCCGAGCGCTATGGCCGCGGTCGCCGCACCCGCTCGCGCGAGAAGACCGTGCTGGCGATCTTCGGCGGCCTCATCGTGGTCGTGTTCGCGGCCTGGGTGTTGTGGGCGGGGCTCGACGGCAACGCGCCGGCGCTCGAGGCCCGCGACATCGGGCACAAGGTGGTCGACGAGCATCAGGTGCAGGTCACGTTCGAGGTCACGGCCGAGCCGGGCACGCCCATCAACTGTGTCGCGCAGGCCCTGAACGAGGAGTTCGCGCCCGTGGGGTGGAAGGTGCTCGAGATCCCGGCGTCCGAGCAGCGCACGCGCCAGTTCACGACGGATGTCTTGACCACTGAACTCGGCAACACCGGGTTGATCTACCGTTGTTGGCTCGCCTAGACTGACCAGCTAATACGTTTTGACTTCCAGCGCCCCGGCTTTCGTCGGGGCGTTCGTTACTGTTAGGAGTTCCTCGTGGCCGATGAGACCGACGTCACCTTCCTCACCCAGGACGCGTTCGACCGCTTGCACGCCGAGCTCGACCGCCTGTCGACGACGGGCCGCGAAGAGATCGCCAAGCGCATCGAGGCGGCTCGCGAAGAGGGCGACCTGAAGGAGAACGGCGGCTACCACGCCGCCAAAGACGAGCAGGGCAAGCAGGAGGCGCGCATCCGCACCCTGACCGCGCTCCTGCGCGACGCCAAGGTGGGCGTCACCCCCGAATCGTCGGGTGTCGTCGAGCCCGGCACCGTCATCACGGCCAACGTGGCGGGCGGCAGCGAGGTCTTCCTGCTCGGCAACCGCGAGATCGCCGCCAACAGCGACCTCGACGTCTACAGCGAGAAGAGTCCGTTGGGCGAGGCTATCCTCGGCCTGAAGGTCGGCGAGAAGACGAGCTACACGGCCCCCAACGGCAAAGAGATCGCGGTCGAGATCGAGAAGGTCGAGACCTACGCCGGCCAGTAGCCGGCCCGCTCTTCTCCCCAGCTTTCCCCCTTTCCCCATTTCAAAAGGCTCCGGTTCCGCCGGAGCCTTTTGCGTGCTCGGGCGCGGCGACCGACTATCGCGCGCGCCGACCTGCCACGCGCGCCTGCCACGCCGGCGGCTCGCCTCTCTTACCTGCCCGTCCCGGCCAGCCCCGCAGGGATAAGAACATCGAGCGGCCCGGGCGAGACATGAGGTGGCCCCTTTCGGGATCGACGTGCCGACTTTTGGTTGCACATTCGCATATTCCAGTTGAACTATTCCATCTGGAATAGTTCAACTGGAATAGTCAAACCCCCACAGTTGTGTCGACGCCGGCCGCTTGCCGGAGCAGTAACGCGGCGCGCGTCGACCGCGCCGAGAAGCAGATCGATAAAACTCGGATCCGCCGAGCGCGCAGCCGTCGGCTGTGCGAGCCTCCACACTGCTGGGCGGGCGGGCACAACGAAGGGCGCGCGGAAGCATCGACCGGAACGGTGCTCGCACTTCCCAGATGCGAGATTTGCTACCCCGCGGGGCTCAAGTCCTCGCGGATGACCCTGCGCGGATGACCCGGCGGGGCTCAGTCCTCGAGGATGTGCGGCTCGTAGCCCGCGGCACGCAGCGTGTCGACGACGTGCTGACGGTGCTGCGGGTCGCGCGTCTCGACGCTCAGCTCGAGTTCGACCTGGCCGATCTGCAGGCCGTGGCCGTGCCGGGTGTGCAGCACCTCGATGACGTTGGCGTTGGCCGCGGCAACGAGCTCCGACGTGCGCGCCAGCTGGCCCGGGCGGTCGGGCAGCGGGATGCGCAACGTGAGGTAGCGATCGGATGCCGCCAGACCGTGCGCGATCACGCGCTGCATCAGCAGCGGGTCGATGTTGCCGCCCGAGAGGATCAGCGCGGTGGGCCCCGACGCCGTCACCTTGCCCGCCAGCACGGCCGCGACACCCGCTGCACCGGCCGGCTCGACGACCATCTTCGCGCGCTCCAACAGCACCAGCAGGGCCTTGGCCATGTCGTCCTCGGTGACCGTGACGACCTCGTCGACATAGTCGCGGATGATCTCGAAGTTCAACGCTCCGGGACGCCCGACGGCGATGCCATCCGCGATGGTCGGGTTGACCGTGATGGTGGTGGGCTCCCCCGAGGCGAGCGACGGCGGATAGGCGGCGGCGTTCTGGGCTTGCACACCGATGACGCGCACGACGCGACCATCCTTGGCCGCCCGCTGCTTGACCGCCGCGGCGACACCCGCGATGAGGCCGCCACCGCCGATCGGCACGACGACCGTCTCGAGGTCGGGCACGCTCTCATAGATCTCGAGGCCGAGCGTTCCCTGGCCGACGATGATGTCGGGGTGATCGAACGGCGGGATGAAGATGGCGCCCGTCTCTTCGGCGTAGGCGGCGGCCGCGCGCAGTGCCTCGTCCACGGCCGTGCCGCCCAGCACGACCTCGGCGCCGTAGTTCTTGGTGGCCTGCAGCTTCGGCAGCGGCACGCCCATGGGCATGAAGATGGTCGAGCGGATACCGAGCTCACGCGCCGCGAACGCCACACCCTGGGCGTGGTTGCCGGCCGACGCCGCCACGACACCCCGTGCGCGTTCCTCGGCGGTGAGTTGCGACATCCGGTTGTAGGCACCGCGGATCTTGTAGGAGCCCGTGCGCTGCAGGTTTTCGCACTTGAGGTAGACGGGCTGGCCGAGCAATTCGGCGAGATAGCGGGATGATTCGAGCGGCGTGTCCTGAGCAACCTTCGCCACGACGGCGCGAGCCGCCTCGAACTGCTCGAGTGTGGCGATCAGCCCACGTTCGGACGCGGAGCCGGTGTCGGCGGCAGCTTCGGAGAGCCCACCGCCCACCGATTCGGCCACGAGCTCGTCTTCGACATAGGTGCGGGAATCTTGCGTGTCACTCATTCGGGAGCCTGAGCGCCTTTCTTGCGAGCGGATGACCCGACGTGCGGGTTCCGCGGAACGGTTTGCCAGAGCGCAGAGCCCGGGACGACCTGGGGAGATAGCCCCGGCGTCTTCCAGACCCCGCTCGCGACGTAGCGCACCATCACGTTGATGACGGCGGCGATCGGAACCGCGAAGAGAGCGCCGGGGATGCCGGCTAGAAGGGTGCCGCCGGCCACGACGAGCACGACGGCGAGCGGGTGCACCTTGACGGCGCTGCCCATGAGCAGGGGCTGCAACACGTGGCCCTCGACCTGCTGCACGAGCAGGACGATGCCGAGCATGATGAGCGCGATCACCCAGCCGTTGTAGACCAGGGCGATGAAGACCGCGACGGCGCCCGTGACGACGGCACCGACGATGGGCACGAAGGCACCGAGGAACACGAGCACGGCGATGGGGGCCGCGAGCGGTACCCCGAGTGCGAAGGCACCGATGCCGATGCCGGCGGCGTCGATCGTGGCGACGAGAATCTGGGTGCGGGCGTAGTTGGTGAGCGTGAACCATCCGGCCTTGCCGGCACCGTCGACGGCGCTGCGCGCGCGGCGCGGCATGAGGCGCACGACCCACCGCCAGATTCCCCGGCCGTCGATCAGGATGAAGAGCAGGCAGAAGAGCGACAGGAACAGGCCCGTGGCTACGTGACCCAGGGTCGAACCGATCGAGAGCGCGCCACTGACCAGCACTTGCGAGTCCTGTTGGATCGACCCGAAAAGGCCCTGGATCCACGCGTTGATGTCGGCCTCGGTGATGTGCAGCGGCGACTGCAGCAGCATCTCTTTGAGGTCGTCGAAGGACTGCACCGTGCGATCGCGCACCTCACCGAATTGGCGGGAGATCTGCCAGATCGCCAGCGCGAGCAGCCCCGAGACAGCGACGAGCGCGCCCAGCATGGCGGCCGCGATGGCCAGACCGCGCGGCCACTTGTGTCGGTGCAGGAAGTTCACGAGCGGCGTGAGCAGAGCGGCCACGAGCACGCCGATGAGCAGCGGAATGACGATCAACCGCAGCTGGATGACCAGGAAGACGGCGAGCGCCGTGACCCCCGCGATGACCAGGATGCGCCAACCCCACGCCCCCGCGATGCGCATGCCGCGCGGCACCGCGTCCTCATCGACACCAGAGTCTTCGACCACGACGACGTGCTCGTCGGACGGGGTCTGGAACAGGCGCTGCCACCAACTGCTCTTCGTCGTGTCGCTCATCGCTCAAGTCTAGGAGTAGGGCCATACCGATGGGGCTATACCGGATGCCCCAGAACGGCCGCCGCGCGTGTCGGTGGCCGACGATACGCTGGCCCCCATGAGGGAACAGGGGCGCCCATGACCGAGACGGTGTCGATCGCGAGCGCGCGACGCATCGCGCTGGCCGCGCAGGGCTTTGGTCGGCCCGTGCCGTCGAGCGTCGGAACGCGCCAGCTGACGGGTGCCCTCGACCGACTCGGCGTCTTACAGATCGACTCGGTCAACGTGTGGGAGCGCAGTCACTACCTGCCGGTCTTCGCGCGCCTGGGCGCCTACGACAAGTCGCTGCTCGACGCGATCACGCTCGCGCCCCGCGCCCGCTACCTCGAATACTGGGGCCACGAGGCCACGTTCATGCGGCGCGAGATGCTGCCCCTCTTCCAGTGGCGCATGGATCGTTACCGCGACCGCGCGCTGGCCGACTCCGACGGCTGGGTGCGCGAGAACCGCGCCACGCTCGATTGGCTCCTGGCCGAGATCGAGCGCGGCGGCCCGCGCGCGGCCAGCGACATCGAGCACGAGGACAACGTGCGCCAGGGGCCGTGGTGGGGGTGGTCCGACGTGAAGCGCGGGCTCGAGGTGTTGTTCCGCAGCGGCGAGCTCGTCTCCGCGGGCCGCAAGGGGTTCGAGCGGCGCTACGCCCTGCCCGCCCAGGTCCTCCCCGCCGAGATCACGTCTCGTGTCGTGCCGAAGCCGGATGCCATCCGCGAGCTCGTCGCCCACGCGGCCCGGGCCCACGGCATCGGCACACTCGACGACATCGCCGATTACTTCCGCCTGCCCTCGGCCGACACGCGCGACGCCATCCGCGACCTGGTCGACGCGGGCGAGCTGCTGCCCGTCGCCGTCGAGGGGTGGACTCAGGGCGGCAAACCCCGTGCGGCGTGGCTGCACCGTGACGCCCGACGCCCGCGGCGCATGGATGTCGATGCCCTCCTCTCCCCCTTCGACCCCGTCGTCTGGGCCCGCAGTCGCGCCCTGCGGCTCTTCGACTTCCACTACCGCATCGAGATCTACACGCCCGAGCCGAAGCGCGTCCACGGCTACTACGTGCAGCCCGTGCTGATCGACGGCGTGCTCGCTGGCCGCGTCGACCTGAAGAACGACCGGCAGAGCAAGACGTTGCTCGTGCAATCGGCGTGGCGCGAGCCATCCGCACCGCGCGAGACCGCCGACAAGATCGCCGCGTTGCTGCGGCGGGCCGCCGAGTGGCAGGGACTCGAGAAGATCTCGGTGCGCGAACGAGGAACCCTCAGCGGCGGTCTGCGAGGCGCCCTCGGAGACGCGCTCAGCCACTAAAGCGTCTGTGCCGAGTGGCGGATGGGGAGAAGTGCCCATGACATCCGCGTGTTTTCGGGCTTCTTACCCTCTTTCAGGGGTGCGAAAACTGCTACGTTTGCCACGACGCACCGAACACTGAGGACGAGTGATTGCCATGGCAGACGAAGAGCGCCCCGACCAGCAGGGGCAGAACGAGAACACCCACCGGCCCGAGAACGGCGAACAGCACGCCGGCTCGACGCCGCCGCCGATCCCGCCGCAGGGGCAGCAGCCCTTCGTGCCGCCGGTCCCCGGCCAGCAGGGCCAGCAGGGCCAGCAGGGCTACGGTGCGCAGCAGCACGGCCAGCAGGCCTACGGTGCGAACCAGAACCAGCAGGGGCAGCCGCCGTACGGCGCAGGCCAGCAGGGCCAGCCTCCTTATGGCGCGGGGCAGCCTGGCCAGCAGGGCCAGTCCGGCCAGGCGTCCTCCGGCGCTGGTCAGTCCGACCCCTCGCAGTCGCAGCCTCAGCCGCCCTACGGCGCAGGCCAGTCCGGTCAGCCTCAGCCGCCCTACGGAGCGGGTCAGCCGCAGCCGCCGTACGGCGCCCAGCCCGGACAGGGTGCGCCCGGACAGGGTCAGCCCGGTCAGCCCGGACAGGGTGCGCCCGGACAGGGTCAGCCCGGTCAGCCCGGTCAGCCCGGTCAGCCTCCCTACGGCGCCGGCCAGCCGGGTCCGTACGCTGGTCAGCCCGGTCAGCCCGGCTACGGCGCCGCGTACTTCCCGGCAGGTGGCCCCGGCCCCCAGAAGCCGCGCATGGATCCTAAGAAGAAGAAGCGCGTCATCCTGCTCAGCGTGATCGCTGCGGCCGTCGTGCTGCTGCTCGGCATCGGTGGCATCGTGACCGCGGTCATCGTGGGCGCGAACAACGGCCCCGAGGCGCTCGTGCGCAACTACCTCACCGCCATCAGCCAGGGTAAGGCCGAGGAAGCCAACAAGCTGGTCGACCCGGGTCTCGGCGAGGAAGAAACCGTTCTCCTCACCGACGACGTGTTGCGCGAATCGCCCGAGTTCATCTCGAAGCCCAAGGTGTCCCGCATCTCGTCGAGCCGCGA
This sequence comes from Okibacterium fritillariae, assembly GCF_900167575.1. Classification (GTDB taxonomy): domain Bacteria; phylum Actinomycetota; class Actinomycetes; order Actinomycetales; family Microbacteriaceae; genus Okibacterium; species Okibacterium fritillariae. The sequence continues at coordinate 1,130,788 of NZ_FUZP01000001.1, read as the reverse complement.
CAGCGCCTACGCGTCGGTCACCTACGTGCTCGACGGCCGCACCTACGACGCCACGCTCGACCTGAGCAAGGACGACGGCAAGTGGACCATCGACAAGCCGTTGCTGTCGACGATCTACATGTACTCGTCGACCAACACGAAGGCCAGCGTCAACGGCACCACCGTGGACTTCACCGACAAGGGCAGCATCCAGGCCTACCCCGCCGTGTACGACATCGGCGCTCCCGAGGGCGACCTCTTCGAAGCCGAGGCCCAGACCTTCACGGCTGGAACCGGCGGCAAGGCGAACTACGAAGGCATCGAGCTCGGCCTCAAGCCGACGAAGTCCCTCACGGACGCCGTGCAGAAGGAAGTCAACGCGCACCTCGACGAATGCGTCGCGTCGACCGACACCAACCCCGAGGGCTGCGGATTGCGCATCCCCACCTACCTCGACTTCTCCTCGGTGTCGAGCGTCGCCTACAAGGTCAACACCTACCCGACCGTGACGGTCGACGAGAACGGACGCTACTTCGAGTCCGGCGAGGGTGACGTGGGGGCGACCGTCAACGGCACCAAGTTCGACGGTTCCGCCGGAACGGTCGAATACGGTTCCGACGACTGGGGCCCCTCCGGCAAGATCAACATCGACGCCGACCAGAAGGTCTCGCTCGAGTTCTACTAAACCGCCGGGCCGCTGAGAGGCGGCGTTGCGGGCAGGCACAAGGGGCGGTTCGAACCGAGAGGTTCGGACCGCCCCTTTGTCGTCGGCGCGCAAGGCCCGGCGAGGAACCGGCAGGTTTAGAAGCCGCCACCCATGGTGCGCAGACGCTCGACCCGGTCGGGGATGGGCGGGTGCGTGGCGAAGAGGCGATCCATGACGCCGGGCTTCATGGGGTCGGCGATCCACAGGTGCGCCATCGAGCTGTTCTGCTTCTGCATGGGCCGACCGTAGGCGGCGAGTTTCTGCAGGGCGCTGGCCAGCGCTTCGGGGTGACGCGTCGTGAGAGCGCCCGTGGCGTCGGCCAGGTATTCGCGCTGACGCGAGATCGCCAGCTGCACGACCGTGGCCACGAGGGGCGCCACGAGCATGGCGACGAGGCCGACGATCATGATGACGGGGTTGCCGCCGCCGTTGTTGTTGTTGTTGCGGTTGCCGCCGAAGAAGGCCATGCGCAGGAACATGTCCGAGATGAAGCCCACCGCGACGACGAGCCCGAAGACCACCATCGACACGCGGATGTCGTAGTTGCGCACGTGACCCAGCTCGTGCGCCATCACGCCCTCGAGCTCGGGATCGGTCATGAGGTCGAGCAGGCCGGTGGTCGCCGCGACCGAGGCGTGCTGCGGGTCGCGACCCGTGGCGAAGGCGTTCGGCGCCGGGTCGTTGATGATGTAGACCTTGGGCATCGGGGTGCCCGTGGCGATCGACAGGTTCTCGACGATGCGGTAGAGCCGCGGGTTGTCGCGCTTCTCGATCTCTTGCGCGCCCGACACCGCGAGCGCCTGCTTCGCCGCGAAGAAGTACTGGAACAGCGCGTAGGCCGAGGCCCCGAGAATCGTGAAGATCACGATGGTCGGGCTGTTGTAGATATAGCCGGCGAGCCAGCCGAGCCCGCCGATGATCAGCAGGAAGAACACGATGATGAAGACCGTGTTCCGTTTGTTTTTCGCAATAGCGCGGTACATCTAGACCTCGTCGATCAGGGCGGGCCGGATGCCGCGACTAGAACTGCACGCGCGGGGGCTCTGCGATGGCCGCGCTGTCGGTGACCTCGAAGAACTCGCGCTCAGAGAAGCCGAGGTTCTTGGCGAACAGGTTGTTGGGGAACACTTTGATCTTGGTGTTGAGCTCGCGCACGCCACCGTTGTAGAACCGGCGGGACGCCTGGATCTTGTCTTCGGTGTCGACCAACTCTCCCTGCAACTGCAGGTAGTTCTGCGACGCCTGCAGCTGCGGGTAGGCCTCGGCCACGGCGAAGATCGACTTCAGGGCCTGTTGCATGTGGTTCTCGGCCACGGATGCTTCAGCGGGGCTGGCGGCGCCGAGCGTCTCTGCGCGGGCCTTCGTCACGTTCTCGAACACCGACTTCTCGTGGGCGGCATAGCCCTTCACGGCTTCGATGATGTTCGGGATGAGGTCGGCGCGGCGTTTCAGCTGAACCGTGATGTCGCTCCAGGCCTCGTCGACGCGAACGTTGAGGGTGACGAGGGAGTTGTAGGTGACCCAGAAGTAGATGCCGATCACAGCGACCAGGGCGACGACGATGAGTACCGGGATGAGCCATTCCATGGCCTGGGCTCCTAAAAGTTGTGAGGCAGAAAAAGGTGCGGGTGTGGCAATACTAATGGCCCCTGTCCGAGTGTCGGCTGTGTTTCGGCCAGAGCTCAGCTCGCCATCCGCTGAGACCGGAAGAGTGAGGAGAGCGCGGCCATGCGCCGAAGAAAGGCCGGGCGGGCTGGGAAATACGTCCAAACGCGGCGAGTGGGTTGCGGGAAACGCAGCTGGCCGGGCTAAATGGTATGTAGTGGGGATTTCACGTATCAACCGAGCGGCACCGGCCCGGGCGCAGTCGTCTGAGGCGCGCTCGGCGATCCTGGGGCAGACGCCGGTTGTGACATCCTCTCGCTTTCGCGGCATTCTCGGCGTCGCACTCGCCGCGTTGATCGTGCTGACGGGCGCGTCGGTGTTTGCCGGGACCTCCGCGGCCTTCGCCGAGTCGACGCCCAGCCCCGCGCCTCCGGCGACGGCTCCCGCGCCGCTGCCGGCGCCCACCATCACGTCTCCCGCGCCGGGCACCTTCGTCAACGGCACGAGCGTGCGCGTGCAGGGCACCAAGGCGCCGGGCACGAGCATCCAGATTCTCGCGGGCCCGGGGCAAGACAGCCTGTGCCAGGTTTCGGGCGATGCGGGGACGAACTTCGACTGCGTCGTGCCGGTGTCGCAGAGTGGGCGCCAGTACGTGCTCACGGCCGTGCAGTACGGCGGCGGTCAGACCGAGAACCAGCGCGCGTCGGTGACCATCCAGGCGCTCATGCCACCCACCGTGAACCCGCAGAGCGGTACGACACCCGGGCCCATCAGCGGAAAGGGCTACCCGGGCGCGACCGTGACGGTGGCCTCGAACGGGAACGTGTTCGCCACGACGACCGTCACGAACGCCGGCGCGTGGGGCGCGACCATCCCCGACTCGACCCCGTCGGGCACCTATAACATTCAGGCGACGCAAGCCTTCACCCCGGGGGGTGCCGCGTCACGACCGAGCACGAGCGTGCCGATCCGGGTCGAGATCGAGAGCATCCCGGCGCCGACCATCACGTCGCCGACCAACGGGCAGAACGTGTCGCCCGCGAACGCCACCTACTCGGGCACCGGCACAGACGGTCTCACCGTGATGGTGAACGCCGGCAACGAGCAGGGCGAGCGGCTCGTGTGCACCGCGACCGTCTCGGGCGGGCGCTGGAGCTGCTCGGGGGCGGGCATGCCGTCGGGCGCTGCGACACTGATCGCGCTGCAGACCGACGGTAAGAACCTGCCGGCCTCGAGCATTCCCGTGAGCGTGAACTACGGCGCGGCATCCGGATCGGGTGGCACGCCGACGGCGCCAGGCACGCCCGGCAGCACGCCCCAGGCCCCGGGCACGAAGACTCCCGCGCCCACAGTAGCCCCCGCGCCCGGGTCGACCGCGACGCCCGCACCCGCTCCGGCGACGCCCGGTCAAACGCCCAGCGAAGGAGCCACTCCCCCGGGCGGCGGCGGCCTGCAGGAGAACGGCGGCACGTGGGCCGACAGCACGCCGTTCACGAACGCCCTGCAGCCCACATCCGGTGTGCTGTTCACGGCTGAGTGGTGGCGTGCCGTCGCGCTGGCCGCCGGAGCCATCGCGCTCCTGCTCGTGCCCGCGCGGTTGCTCGCGAACATCGTTGCCGCGCGCATTTCGCCCGTGCGGCGCCACGGCCACGGCATCTCCCACTTCACGGGGCGCAACCGCTCGGCCGCTGAATTCGACCGTGCTCCCGAGCTGCCGAGTCCCGGCGTGTGGGTGACGGGTGCCTTCGGCATCGTCATGACGGCGATCCTGGTGATGCTGGCCAACCCGATCGAGGGCCAGCCCGGATATCTGCGGCTGCTGCTCGCCTCGGTGATTGCCCTGCTGCTCGTCAACGCGGCCGGAACCCTCATGCCCGTCGTGCTCGCGCGGTGGTGGAAGGCCGGGCCCGCCACCATCAAACTCGCTCCGCGCTATCTGATCGCCGTCGCCGCGGCATCCGCTCTGTCTCGGCTGCTCGAACTGCAGCCCGCCATCCTGTTCGGGCTCGTCTTCACCGTCAGCCTCGTCAGCGTGATCGGTGCCGAGCTGCGCGGCAAAGTGGCCCTCGCCCGCATCGCCGCCGTGTTCTCGGTGGGCGTGGTCGGATGGGTCGCTACCGGTTTGATCGGTCAGCCGTCGGGGTTCTGGGGCGCGCTCGGTTCTGAGATCGCCGGAATCACAGCCATGGCGGGCGTCGGATCGGCCGCCATCATGCTCATCCCGCTGGGGCAGCTGAGCGGGCGCGCGATCTACTCGTGGTCGAAACCGCTATGGATGGCTGTGACCCTCATGATGTTCACGGCGCTGTTCCTGCAGCTCGGGCCCGTGATCGACAGCTGGCAGGGTGGGGTGGCCGCATCGGTCGCCGTGTTGCTGGCCGTGGGATTCGGTGCGGTCTCGCTGTCGCTGTGGCTGTGGCGGCGCTACGTTCAGCCCGCATTGCGCTGAGCGGGGACCGGGCACAGCACCTGAGTGCGCGCCCGGGCGGCCCGCCGTGTGTGACACGAGCCACAGGCCGCAAGCTGCGGACCGCGGACCGCGGAGTGAGTTCTAGCGGTCGCCGAAGACGACCGGCAGGCCGCTCTGGTGCCAGGCCGTGATGCCGCCGGAGATGTTGACGGCGTCGTAGCCCTGCTGCTCGAGGTAGTCGGTGACCCTCGCGCTGCGGCCGCCCGAGTGGCAGAGCACGTAGACCGTGGAGTCATCCGGAATCTTGTCGAGGTTCTCGGTGAGGGTGCTCATGGGCACGTGCGTGGTGCCGTCGACATGCGCCTCGGCCCACTCGTCGTCCTCGCGCACGTCGATGATGCGGGGGGTGTCGATGGCCTGCAGGTCGCTGGGGGTGATCTCCTTCATAGGTTCATCCTGTCACGCGATGTCGGTGGCTGCGGCGAGAATAGGGGGATGTTCCTCGTGCTCGATCGCCTGCCCGGCGGTTCGGCGCGCCTCACCGAGGTCGACGACGCGGGGGTCGTGCTCGACAGCATGACGCTCGGCGCCGACGAGGTGGCGCGCGAGGTCGACCGGCGGGAGCGCGTGGCCGACGCGGCCGCGGCGATCGGTGCGGATGCGGGAGCCGGTGCTGATTCGAGTGCCGGTGCCGATGCGGGAGCCGCTGCTGATGCGGGAGCCGGTGCTGATTCGAGTGCTGGCGGCGCCCAGAGCCGTGGCGCGAGCTCAGCCGCCGCCCGGCCCCGCTGGGTGTGGGACGATACGTCGGTTTGGTATGGCGAGTTGTTGCAACGAGGCGTGCTGGTCGAACGTGCCTGGGACTTGCGCCTATGTCGCACCATTCTGCGCCGCGCCGTCTCGACGCGCGCGAGCCGCTTGCGCGCGTCCCCGCTGGATGCCTGGGACGCGCCGCCCGCGTTCGTGCGACCATCCCGCGGAGAAACGCTCTTCGACGGCCTGCTCGACGACGACACTCCGGCCGACTCCGGGCTGTCGGCGCTCGACGAATTGCAGCGGCAGCTCGACGCGCTCGCGTCGTGTTCCGAGCCCGGTCGACTGCGGCTGCTGCTCGTCGCCGAGTCGACGGGCGCGCTGATCGCCGCCGAGATGCGGCACAGCGGGGTGCCGTGGCGGGCTGATGTGCACGACCGGCAGCTGACCGACATCCTCGGCCCTCGCCCCACTCACAACGGGCGGCCCGAGAAGCTCGAACGCCTGGCCGACGAGATCCGCGTTCTGCTCGGTGCGCCGCAGCTGAACCCCGATTCGCAGCCCGAGCTGTTGCGGGCGCTCCGGCAGGCGGGCCTCGGCGTGACGTCGACGAGCAAATGGGAGCTGGGCGAGCTCAAGCATCCGGTGATCGAGCCCCTGCTGCGTTACAAGAAGATGTCCCGGCTGCTGGGCGCCAACGGCTGGGCCTGGATGGATGCGTGGGTGCGCGACGGCCGGTTCCACCCCGACTATGTGGTGGGCGGTGTCGTGACGGGACGGTGGGCCACCTCGGGAGGCGGCGCGCTGCAGCTCCCCGCGCAGATCCGTTCGGCCGTGCAAGCCGACGACGGCTGGAAACTGGTCGTCGCCGACGCCGCCCAGCTCGAACCGCGCATCATCGCCGCCATGTCGCGCGACACCGCGATGGCCGACGCCGGCCGCGAGCGCGACCTCTACCAGGGCCTCGTCGACGCGGGCGTCGTCGACACCCGACCGCACGCCAAGCTCGCCATGCTGGGCGCCCTCTATGGCGCGACCTCGGGCGAGAGCGCGCGACTCATGCCGCGTCTGCTGAAGGCCTACCCGAAAGCCACGGGGCTCGTCGAGGCTGCCGCGCGAGCCGGCGAGGCGGGCGAGCAGGTGAGCACGTGGCTGGGGCGCAGCTCGCCGCTGCCGTCGGATGAGTGGCGCGAGGTGACCCGGCTCATCGGGCAGGAGGGCACCTCCCTCGCCGATGAGAAGCGCGCCCGCCAGGTGGCTCGCGACTGGGGTCGCTTCACACGCAACTTCGTGGCGCAGGGCACCGCGGCCGAGTGGGCGATGTGCTGGATGGCGGGGCTGCGGTTGCGCCTGCGCTCCCTGCGCACGGCCGAAGGAACGCCGCAGCTCGTGTTCTTCCTGCACGACGAGGTGATGGTGCACGCGCCCGCCGCGGTGGCAGACGACGTCGCGTCGGCCGTGCGCGAATCGGCCGCCGAGGCCGGTCGGCTGCTGTTCGGCGGGTTCCCCATCGACTTCGCACTCGAGGTCGTCATCGCCGACAACTACGCCGAGGCGAAGTGACGGCTGCGCACACGACCGTCCTCCCGGCCGCTAGCGCTTAATAACCCAGGGTCGGAAGCGATGCAAGACCCCCGTTTGGCGAAATAATCTCACCTACGGTCTCGTCATGGGCATTTCGAAGAAGACCACCACCCTCGCCACCGTCGCCGCCGCAGCCGTCGTGGTGGGGCTGACCGCCCTCCCGGCCGATGCGGCCACGACCACGCGGTGGGCCGACTTCACGGATCTCACCGGCCCGGCCGGCGCTCTGACCGGAGCCCTGAGCCTCGGCATCGGGGCGTTCCCGAACGCGACAATCGCGACGGACGCAGGCACCCGGAACGCGGGAGTCGTGTCGGGTGCCACCACCTGGCTCTCGCCGACGACCCCCGTGGGGTCAAAATACGGAACGTCGCGAAACCAGGAGTACCTCAACCTTCCCGCCACGACATCCAATGGCCCGTCAACCACCACGTACACCTTCGACACCGCGACGCCGACGGCCGGCTGGGCGCTCGTCCTCGGCGATATCGACGCCGACGCCGTGCGCGTGAGTGCCACGACCGCAACCGGTGCCACCGTGTCGGCTGCCCAACTGAACTATCGAGGCGGCTTCAACTACTGCGCCAACAGCGGCACAGGCCAGCCGTCCTGCACCGGCTCGGCGACCGATGTGCCCACGTGGGACCCGGCGACCGCGACCCTCACCGGCAACGACGGCGCCGCAGACACCTCGGGCGCGGCCGGATGGTTCGAGCCCACGGCGGCCATCAAGACGCTGACCTTCTCGTTCACGAGCCGAAGCGGTTTGCCGATCTTCCAGACCTGGTTCACCGGCCTCGCCCGCGACATCAGCGGGTCGGTCACGTCGACCGCTGACGGCGGCTCGGCCTACGCGGGGGCGACGCTGACCCTGACTGATGCAAACGGTGACGCCGTCGCGACCACGACATCTGACGCGTCGGGGGCCTACGCGTTCCCCGGCTACACCGCGGCCCCCGGTTACACCGTCGCCGTGGAAGTGCCCACCGGCTGGACCGCGAACGGATCGGCGACTCGCGGTGTCGACCTCACCACGCAGGATGCCGCGAACGTGACCTTCGAGCTCGCACCCCCGGTCGTCGCCCCGTCGGGAACGATCGCCGGTTCCGTGCTCGACGAGGAGGGCACGCCCGTGCCCGACGTCACCATCGACCTCGACGGAGCCCTCGCCGACGTCACGACGACGACCGATGATGACGGCACCTACGACTTCGCCGGCCTCGATGTCGGCGACTACACGGTAACCGCGACGGCACCGGATGACTTCGAATTCGACGGTCCGGCGGCGCAAACGGTGAGCGTCGACAACGCCGGAGCGGCAGTCACTGTACCTGCCTTCCGACTCGCGGCCGTTATTGCCGAGCCCACCCCGACACCCACGCCCACGCCCGATCCCACCGCGATCCCCGTGCCGACAACGGTGCCGAGTCCGTCCGACGCCCCCACTGCTGCGCCCACTCCCGGGGCCGTCGGTGGCCGACCGGGATCCGGCTCGTTGCCGGCGACGGGTGCCGAGACCCTCCCCGGTCTGACGATCACCGCCAGCCTCCTCCTCGGACTCGGCGCCCTGTTCGCCCTGGGCTCGGGCTCCGCGGCAGCTCGACGCCGCCGCGTCCACGCTCGCACCGAACGCTAGACCGGCAGACGGAACGCGGCGCCACCCACCCGGTGGTGCCGCGTTCCGTCCCTCCGGGGCCGGCCGTCTCCGCCCCGAACCGGGGGTATGCGAAAGACGCCGCATGCTGTTGTCTGATGATGTGTCCGATTCGACGCCGCCAGCTGTTGCGAAACGTTATCGGAGCCCCCAGGCACGGCCGACGGTGACCGACATCTACTCCTCCGATTCCGGATGGACGAGAGCACCGAGCGCTCCGCGTTTGACCCTCTCCCTCGCCGCCGAGTTGCGCGCACAGGGCGTGACCATGGTGCGCACCCGGTGGCGGTTCACGACCAAGGAGTTCACGATCGCGTCGCTGATCCCGCCGGACTAGCCCGGCAGGCGGCCGAGGCCGTCGACGACCGGGATGGCGGCGAGCAGACGCTGCGTGTAGGCATCCTGAGGGTTGGTCCACACGCGATCGACGGGCCCGCGCTCGACGATCTTGCCCGCGCTCATGACGGCGACATCGTCGGCGATCACGCGCACCACCGACAGGTCGTGGCTGATGAACAGCAGCGCCGCGCCCGTCTCGACCGCCAGCTTGCGCATGAGTTTCGCGACGCGTGCCTGCAACGAGGCGTCGAGCGAGGCGATGGGCTCGTCGCCGATCAACAGTTCGGGCCCGGCCGCGATGGCCCGCGCGATGGCGATGCGCTGACGCTGACCACCCGAGAACTGGTGCGGATAGCGGTCGCGGCTCGAGGCATCCAGTTCGACGTGTTCGAGCAGCTGCGCCACATTCCAGGCGTCACGATCGGGGTTCACGCGCAGACCGTCCTCGATCTGGCTGCCGATGGTGCGGCGGGGGTTGAGCGACGCGAACGGGTTCTGGAACACCATCTGGATGCGCATGAGCGCGGGGTCGCGTTTGCGCAGGCCGAGCTTGCCGATGCGCTGACCGTTGAAGCTGATCGAACCGGCCGACGTGGGTTCGAGGCCGCAGACCGCGCGCGCCAACGTGGACTTGCCGCATCCGGATTCGCCGACCAGGCCGAGCACCTGGCGGGGTTCGAGGTCGAAGCTCACCCCGTCGACGGCATTGAGGGTACCGCGGCCGGGCAGCTTGTAAGTGACGCGCACGTCGTCGAGCGAGAGCAGAGTCATGACAGACCGCCTTCGGTAGGTACCGCATCCGACGCATTCGCCGCATTCGCCGCAGAAGACGTATCGGGCGAATGGGCCGCATCGGGCGCATCGGCGGCGTCGGGCAGGGCCTCGATGAGCGCTCGGGTATAGGGATGCTGCGGATCGGTGATGACCTGGAACCGTGAGCCGTGCTCGACGATCTCCCCCATGCGCATGACCGCGATCGTGTCGGCCAGCGCCGACATCACGCCGAGGTCGTGCGTGACGAGGATGATCGCGATGCCGAGTTCGTCGCACAGCGTGCGCAGCAGCCGCAGGATTCCGGCCTGAACAGTGACGTCGAGCGCCGTCGTGGGCTCGTCGGCGATCAGCACCGACGGCTCGCACATGAGCGCCGACGCGATGGCGATGCGCTGCAACTGCCCACCCGAGAACTGGTGCGGGTACTTGCGCAGCGCGGCTTCGGGGCTCGGCACGGCCACGAGACCGAGCATCTCGAGTGCCCGCTGCTTCGCGACCTTCTTCGACGCGCCGGTGTGGTGCCGATAGTGGTCGATGAGCTGCGCCTCGATCGTGAGCATGGGGTGCAAGCTCGCGGTCGGGTCTTGGAAGATCATGGCGATCTTGGCGCCGCGGTATTCGTTCATGGCGCGCTGCTTGAGCTGCGTCAATTCGACGTCCTCGAAGCGGATGCTGCCACCCACGTTCGCGCCCGCGGGCAGCAGCCCGCACACGGCGAGCCCCGTCATGGTCTTGCCCGACCCCGATTCGCCCGCGAGCCCCGTGATCTGGCCGGCGGGCACATCGAGGTCGATGCCGCGCAGGATCTGCTTCTCGGCATCCCCCCGCCCGAAGCTGAGGGTCAGTCCCTGAATGGTGATTCCGGATGCGCTCACAGCGCCCTCCCCTGAACGGCTTCCTGCGAGCGCGGGTCGAGCGCGTCCCGCAACGCGTCGCCCAAGAAGTTGAAGGCGAGCACGACGGTGAGAATGGCGAGGCCCGGGAAAGCGGCAATCCACCACGAGGAGAAGTTCTGCACGCCATCCGACACCATGGCGCCCCAGTCGGGTGTGGGCGGCACGGCACCGAGCCCCAGGAAGGAGAGGCCCGAGAGCAGCAGGATGGCGGTGCCCACGTCGAGCGTGGCGAGAACGACAACGGGCGACACGACGTTCGGCAGGACGTCTTTGCTGAGCGACGTGAACGGGCCGTTGCCGAGCAGGCGCCCGGCCACGACGTATTCGGCGTTGCGCGCGCCCAGCACGAGCGAGCGCGTGACGCGGGCATAGGCCGGCCACGACACGATGAGCATGGCGATGACGGCGTTGGTCAGGCTGGGTCCGAGCGACGCGGCGATGACCATGGCCAGAATGATGGTTGGGAAGGCGAAGACCAGGTCGGCGATGCGCATGATGGTCTCGTCGAGCGCCTTGCCGAAGTAGCCGGCGATGGCGCCCAGCACCGAGCCGATGAGCATGGCGAAGATCACGAGCATGAGGGCCAGCGGGATCGACACCTGCGCACCGCTGATGACGCGCGACAACACATCCCGTCCCACCTGGTCGGTGCCGAACCAGTGCGCGGCGCTCGGAGCCTGCAGGCGGTCGAAGTCCTGCGCCAGCGGGTCGAACGGGCGGATGAGGGGCGCGAACACGGCGACCAGCAGCCAGAAGGCCACGATGACGCCACCCGTGAGGGCGAGGGGCGTGCGCAGCTGCTTCGAGATGCGCAGACGGGAGCGGCGCTTGGTCTGAACGGCCAGGACGTCGGTCATGCCACCCTCACTCTCGGGTCGATAAAGCCGTAGAGCACGTCGACCAGGAAGTTGAGGCCGATGTAGACGAAGCCCACGACGAGGCCCACGCCCATGATGGCGGGGAGGTCGAGCTTGGTGGCGGCCGAGTAGGCGTACTCGCCGAGGCCGTGCCACGAGTACACCTTCTCGACGAGAACGGTGCCCGACAGCAGCGAACCGAAGGCGACGCCCAGCACCGTGATGATGGGCACGAGGGCGCCGCGCAGCACGTAACGCGTGACGACGACACGGCCGGGCAGCCCCTTGGCGCGGGCGGCGCGCACGAAGTCGAGGTCGAGCACCTCGAGGATGGCCGAGCGGGCGAACCGCGTCAGCAGGCCGATCGTGTAGAGCGCCAGAACCGAGGCGGGCAGGATGAGGTGAGCCACGGCATCCAGGAACGTGTCGACCTGCCCGGCGAGCAACGAATCGACCGTGAAGAGCCCCGTCACCGTGGGCGGCGGAATGGCCGCGGGCGACAGGCGGCCCGAGCCCGGGAACCAGTGCAGCTGCGAGAAGAAGACGAAGTAGACCACGAGCGCGAGCCAGAACGACGGCACCGAGATGCCGATGAGGCTCACGACGCGGATCATCTGATCGGTGATGGTGCGGCGCTTCAGGGCCGCCCACATGCCGAGGCCCACGCCGATGACGATCGAGATGACGATGGCGGTGAGCGCAAGTTCGGCGGTGGCGGGGAAAGCGCGGCCGAGTTCATCCGCCACGGCACCGCGCGTCTGCTGCGACGTGCCGAGGTCGCCGTGCAGCAGGTTGGTGACATACGTCACGTATTGCACGGGCAGGGGCTTGTCGAGGCCGGCGTTCTCGCGAAACTGCGCGACGATCGCCGGGTCGGCCGCGGCCTGCTCGCCGAGCGCCGCCTGGACGGGGTCGGCGGGGACGAGGTTCGTGAGCGTGAACGTGACGAGCGTGACCCCGAACATCAGCAGGACCGTGAGGCCCAGGCGGATGCCGAGGTAGCGCGCGAGCGGGTGCAGACCCGCTCGCGCGCTCTTCGTCAGTGCGGTTTTACTGGATTCCGGCAAGATCGACGGTCCAGGTGGGGTTGAGCGGCACCGTCTTGATCGAGGTCGCCGTGACCACGTTCTGGGCGGGCTGCAGCAGCGGGATGAACGGGCCGGACGCGTTCTGGGCCTTCTGCAGGTCCTGGTACGCGGTGGCGCGGGCGTCGGTGTCGGTCGCGGCGATCGCGGCGGCGGCCAGGTCGCTCACGGTCGGGTCGGCACCGGCAGCCCAGCCGGCACGCAGGCCGACGAGTTCACCGGGCGTGAAAGCCAGGTAGTTCGACGGGTCCGGGAAGTCCGGGCCCCAGTACCAGAGGCCGACGGTCTCCTTGCCGTCGCGGTAGGAGTCGAGCTCCGTGGCGACGGGTGCGGGTGCGAGTGTGACGGTGATGCCGACGCTCTTCAGCTGCGCCTGCACCGATTCGGCGATGCTCTGCAGCGACAGGCCCTGCACCGTGATGTCGTTCGGGAAGTTCAGCGTGACGGCCTCGCCGGCGTAACCGGATTCGGCCAGAGCAGCCTTGGCGGCATCGGCGTCGAACTGGTTGCCGTCCTTCGCGTCGAGCGCACCGTTGAAGATCGAGGGGATGAATCCGCCGGGGCGCACCGAACCCTCGCCCGAGAGGTCGACGATCTTGTCGTAGTCGATGCCGAGCTTGACGGCCTCGAGGAACTTGGGGTTGCTCGTGATCTTCGAGACGGACGGGTCCTGGTTCAGCAGCAGGAAGATCATGTAACGCGAGGGGTTCGCGATGATCGAGACCTTCGAGTCGTCGAGCTCGGCCACCTGGTCGGGGTTCAGGTCGAGGGCGACCTGCGAGTCACCGGCCTCGACGTTGAGCTTCTGCGTGGGGCCCTGCACGTTGCGCAGAACGACGCGCTCGTAGGTCGGCTTCGTTCCCGTGTATTCGGGGTTGGCTGTGAAGACCACCTGCGAGGCGGCGTCGAAGGACTCCAACTTGTAGGGGCCCGAACCGGCCGACTCCTTGTTGAGGAACGCTTCGGCGTCGTCGTCGGCCGAGGTGCTGCCGCCGTTCTTCTCCACGATCTCCTGGTTGACCACGCCGAGGGCGGGGTTCGGCAGGATGAACGGGAGCGCGGGGTTGGGCGTCGCCGACGTGAGGGTCAGCGTCGTGTCGGAAGTCTTCTCGATCGTGATGCCGTCGAGCAGGAACGAGGGGTTGCCCTTCACGCCCTGCACGCGCTGCAGCGAGAACACGGCGTCGTCGACGGTCACGTCGGTGCCGTCGGAGAACTTCTTGCCGTCTTTCATGGTCAGGGTGAGCACCGTGTTGTCGGCGTTCATCTCGTAGCTGGCGAGACCGTCGACGGGCTTCGTCACGTCGTCACCGTCGAAGGTGAGGAGCGTCTCGTAGAGCGCCTTCGCGACGATCGAGCCCGTGGTCTCGTATTCGCGGTTGGGGTCGGCGGTCTTCAGGTCGAACGAGGCGTCGACGACGAGGGATTTTCCACTGGCGGCGTTATCGGTGCCGCCCGCGGAGCAGGCTGTGAGGGCGAGAGCGGCGGCGACGACGAGGCCGACCGCTGCGGTGCCGCGTCGGGTAGCGCGGCGGGAGATTGGTGACAAGGTGGTGCTCCTTATCTGGTTGGAAGGATAGGCCTGAAAGTAGTGTGTTCGCCGATCATTCGTCAATTACAGATTGCAACGTACGGAAAAAATGTCTCGAAATTCGTGCGGCGATGCCATAACCTCTCAAACACTCACCCCGAGCACCCTCCCGTCTGGACAAATGGAGAAGACGATGCAATTGGATGACACGCACGTTCGGATGCTGGAGCTGCTGCGCGAGGACGGCCGCATGTCCGTCGCGGCCCTCGCCGAACACCTGGGTATCTCGCGCTCGAACGCCTATGCCCGGTATGAGGCGTTGCTGCGCTCGGGCGTCGTGAAGGGCGTGCACGCCGAGGTGGAGCCATCCGCTGTCGGCCTCGGGGTTGCGGCCATGGTGTTCATCACGCTGCGGCAGAGCCAGTGGGCCGACTTTCGCGCGCGGTTGTCGTCGGTGCAGGAGCTCGAGTACTTCGCGGTGACGACGGGCGAGCACGACGGCATGATGCTCGTGCGGGCGCCCGATGTGGCCGCCATCCACGAGCTGGTCGCCACGCAGTTGGCGCAGTGGCCGTCGATCAAGGCGACGACGACCGTGTTCGTCATGGACGAGGAGCGGGCGCAGGTGTCGCTGCGCATGGCGCGGTCGAGCCGCACGTCGGTCGAGGATTCGGGTGAGCGCTTCGGCATGACCCGGTTCGTGCGCACGAGCGACGAGCGCGCGCAGCGGGTGCCCGAGCGGGCGCCGCGTGTGCCGGAACGCCGAGGGCGGTAGCTCGGTTCGGCTAGACCGTGACCTCGCGGCACACGCTCACGTGGAGCTGGCCGTCCGGCGTGCGGAACTCCTCGGTGAGCAACAGCGTGCCGTCGGTGTCGCGCGAGATGACGGATGTCGCGGCACCCGTCGTGGTGTTGTCGTCGTGGCCGCGGTGCACGAAGTTCACGTCGATGCGGGCGTCGCGGCGCACCCCGCAGAACCGTCCGACCGTCACGGTGTCGCCGATGTACTCCCCCCACAGCACCCCGGACTTCTCGTGATAGACGAAGCGCGTCGGTGCGCTGGCATCCACCGCGCTGGCGGTCGACGAGACCATGTCGAAAACGCGGTGGTCGAGGTCGATCGCGAGGGTGTCGGTGGTGTCGGGGAGGTTCGTTCCTGTCATGACGCTCATTGTGGAGATCGGCTCGAACGGCTGTCAACCGCGCCGCGATCCGTCCGCCGATCGGATGGCCGGGGTCACGCGTCTGGGACGAATTTCCGAGAATCGGGCGCGGCCGCGGATGAATCGCCGATCGCGTTAGCGACGACTTGACGACTGTGCCGCCCGGATGTCTTACTGGCAGCATGTCTGCCGAACCGTTCGCGTTTCGCGATCCCCGCACCCAGCCGTTGCCCGACACCGACGCGTTCCGTTCCTACATGGCGGCCGATTGGGGGCCGGTCGATCGCCACGTCGACCTGGTCGAGGGGGCCGCGGAGTCGGCGGCGGGCCACCGCGCCGCGCTCAGCGCGCAGTTCGCGGGGTGCACGCTGGTTGTGACGTCCGGCCGGTCGGCCGTGCGGGCGAACGACACCGAGTACCCGTTCCGCGCCGACAGCGACTTCGTGTGGCTGACCGCGTGCCAGGCCGAGGGCGCCGTGCTGGTCATGACGCCGGCAGGCACCGGGCACGACGCGACGCTTTTCATTCCCGAGCCCGCCCCGCCGGGCGACGAGGTGTTCTACGGCGACGCTCTGCGCGGCGAACTGTGGATCGGGCCCGTCGCGGGTCTCGCCGACTGGTCCGCGGCGCTCGGCATCGAGGTGCGCTCGCTCGACCTGCTCGACCAGGCTCTCGACGCTCTTCCCGCCGATGCTCTCGGCGCCGGTGCGCCCGAGCCCCGAACGGCGACGCGCGTGCGGGAGTCCGGCGAGCTGCTGATGGCCCTCTCCGCCGCGAAACTCGTGAAGGACGACTGGGAGGTGGGTCAGCTGCGTGCGGCCGTCGATGCCACCGTCGAAGGCTTCCGGTCAGTCATCCGTGAACTTCCCTCCGCTCTCTCCTTCGGCGGCGAACGCTGGCTGCAGTCCACCTTCGAGCGCCACGCCCGCACCTTCGGCAACGGCGTCGGCTATTCGACCATCATCGGCAGCGGCCCGCACGCCCCCACCCTGCACTGGACGCGCTGCGACGGGCCGGTGCTCCCCGACCACGTCATCCTCATCGATGCGGGCGTCGAAGCCCGCACGCTGTACACGGCAGATGTCACGCGCTCGTTCCCCGCCGGCGGCACGTTCTCACCGGCCCAGCGCCTCGTTCACGACCACGTGGAGCGCGCCCACCGCGCCGCCATGGCCCAGGTCGCCCCGGGCAAGACGTTCCTCGATATGCGCAATACCGCCTACGAGTCCATCGCCACGTCGCTACACGAGCTCGGCATCCTCACCGTCTCGGTCGACGAGGCCATGTCCCCCGGAGGCCAGCAGCACCGCCGTTACCTGCCGAGCGGCACGGGACACCACCTGGGCCTCGACGTGCACGACTGCGCGAAGATCGGCGACGAGCGCTACCTCCATGAACCGCTGCGGCCGGGTGCCGTGCTCACGGTCGAGCCGGGCCTCTACTTCCACGCCAACGACCTCACGGTGCCGCCGGAGCTGCGCGGCATCGGCGTGCGCCTCGAGGACGACCTGCTCGTCACGGCGACCGGCCAGGACATCCTCTCGAGCGCCCTCCCCATCGACGCCTCGGGCATCGAAACCTGGATGCGCGGCTGAGCAGCGCGTGACCGTCGATCGGACGCCGGCGACACACAGAGCGAGCAACCGGGTGCTGACCCGCATGCGAGGACGGGCTTGGACTGACCCTACGGTGGTGCCCCCACAGGGACTCGAACCCTGACTGAAGCGATTTTAAGTCGCCTGCCTCTGCCGATTGGGCTATGGGGGCTGGTGTGCGAAGAGCCCGCCCGGATGCCGGGACGGGCTCTTCGACGTACTGCTGAGGTTACTTGGTCTCGGCCGGGGTGGTGGTGCCCGTCGGGACGTCGGCCGGGGTGGGGTCTTCCACCGGGGCGTCGGCCTTCTTGGCGGGAGCCTTCTTCGCCGGCGCCTTCTTGGCGGGAGCCTTTACGGGCTCGGCCGAGGTGCCGGCCGTGTCGGTGCTCGACTGCGAGGGGGCCTCGGAGTCGGACGGGGCCGTGTTGGCGGCACCCGAGGCGGCGTCGGTGGACGGCGAGGACGAGTAGGAGGCCGGGATGGGCTTCTGAGCCGGCTCGGCCGGGGCCGCCGCGGCGGGCTTCGGACGCGAGGCGAACTGCTCGAACACGGCGCGCGGCGTCTGCACGGCGGAGATGCCGGCGATGTCGCGACCGAGGAAGAAGTTGCCGACCCATCCGCCGATGACGCGCAGCTTGCGCTCCCAGCTGGGCATGGCCAGACCGTGGTAGCCACGGTGTGCGAGCCAGGCGGGAACACCCTTGATGGCGATCTTGCCGGACTGGAAGACTCCCACGCCGATGCCGAGGCCCGCGACGGCGCCCAGGTTCTTGTGCGAGTACTTCTGGGGCTGTTCGCCGCGCAGGTCGGCGACGACGTTCTTCGCGAGCAGCTTGCCCTGACGGACGGCGTGCTGGGCGTTGGGCACGCAGAAACCGCCGACGCCTCCACCCGTGATGTCGGGGACGGCTGCGACGTCACCGGCGGTCCAGGCGTTCGGGATGAACTCCTCGTCGGTGCCGATGCGCAGGTCGGCGCGGGCCACGAGGCGGCCGCGCTCTTCGATCGGAAGGTCGGTGTTGCGCACGATCTGGGGGTTGGCCATGACGCCGGCGGTCCAGACGATGAGATCGGACTCGAACGACTCGCCCGTGGACAGCTCGATGGTGCCGTCGACGGCGCTCTTCAGCTGCGTGTCGAGGTGCACGTTGGCACCGCGCTCAGCGAGGTTCTTGAGCACCCAGTGGCTGGTCTTCAGCGAGACCTCGGGCATGATGCGGCCCATGGCTTCGATGAGGTGGAAGTGCGTGTCTTCGAAGTCGATCTGCGGGTAGTACTCGATGAGCGCCGACGCGAACGAACGCAGTTCGGCGAACACCTCGATACCGGCGAAGCCACCGCCGACGACGACGAACGTGAGCAGGCGGTCGCGCTCGGGGCCCGCGGGAAGCTGAGCGGCCTTGTCGAAGTTGTCGAGCACGCGGTCGCGGATGGCGACGGCCTCTTCAATGGTCTTGAGGCCGATGGCCTCGTCGGCGACACCCGGGATCGGGAAGGTGCGCGAGACGGCACCGGCCGTGACGATGACCTGGTCGTATTCGAAGTCGTAGGCCTCGCCGAGGGGCGGCTGGATGGTCGCCTTCTTCTCGGCGTGGTTCACGTAGGTGACCTTGGCCGTGATGACCTTGGTGTGGTTGAGGTGGCGTCGGTGGGACACGACCGCGTGGCGGGGCTCGATCGAGCCGGAGGCGACCTCCGGCAGGAACGGCTGGTAGGTCATGTAAGGAAGCGGGTCGACCATGGTTACTTCGGCTTCACCCTTGCGCAGGTGCTTCTCGAGCTTCCAGGCAGTGTAGAAGCCGGCGTAGCCTCCGCCGACAATCAGGATTTTGGGCACGTTGGAAAAATCTCCTACCTCGGTCAGTATGCACACAGGCTACTCCCTGTGAGCCACCCGTCTGAAATGCCGGGTGACGCCGATGGCCCCGAGCATTACGAGAGTACCAGTTCCGAGCAGGACGGCTAGCGGAATGCTCACGTACAGCAGGGTCTCGCTCGTGGGCAGGAACGGGTTCGGGCGCGCGGCAGCATCGGCGGGTGGCAGAGGCGTCGGCGTGGACGTGTCGGTCGGCACGGGCACCGAGGTGGCGGATGCGCGGCGGTGCACGGTGATCCACTCCTGCAGCTGCTCGGCGGGGCCCGTGCCCGAGAAGGCGGGGACGTCGGCGGTGACGGCGGCTCGAGCATCCACGAGGCCGTAGCCGTAGATGGGGCTCGGGATGGCGGCGCCCTGACCCGGTGCCGGGGTGGCGGTCTTGACGACGCGGTCGATCACGGCACCCGCGTCGAGGTCGGGGTACTTGGCTTTCACGAGCGCGACGATGCCGGCCACGATGGGCGAGGCCCCGGATGTTCCGGACCATCCCACGTAGCTGCCGTCGGGCGACACACCCACGAGTTCTTCGCTGGGGGCGGCGACCGAGATGGTGATGCCCTGGCTGGAGGCGTCGAAGCTGGCGGTCTTGTCGCGTTTCACACCACCGACGACGAGCACCCCGGGGATGGTGGCGGGGGCGCCGACCTCTTCGGTGCCGCTCCCCCTGTTGCCGGCTGCCGCGACGACCACGACGTTGTGCTCGAAAGCGTATTTGAACGCATCGTCCCAGCTTTCGGGCCAGTCGAGCGTGTTGGTGGTGAGGGACATGTTGATCACGTCGGCGCCGTTGTCGACGGCCCAACGGATGCCGGAGGCGATCTGGTCTTCGAACGGTACCGTCGATCCGCTCGTGCGGAAGCCGACCGACACCGACAGCAGCGTGGCGTCGGGGGCGGCACCGAGCACACCGTTGTCTCCGCCTGCTCCGCGCCCGGCCGCGAGCGAACCGACCCAGCTGCCGTGCTCTTTCTCGTCTTTCTGGCCGAGGGGCGTGCGTCCGTCGGGGCTGCCGACACCCGAGGCGTCGTAGCCGGCGGCGACGGCACCGTTGAATTCGGCGGGGCCGGACGAGATGCCGGTGTCGATGACGGCGATGGTGACGCCCGCGCCGCGCGTGGTGTTCCAGGCGTCGCGGATGCCGTAGTCGGAGAGCCAGTATTCGGCGTCACGGACCGCGTCGGCGTGTGCCGGCGTGACCCCGCCGAAGACCGTGGCGAGGCCGATGAGTGTGGCGATCGTTGCGGAGGCGGCTCGGGGAGCCCGCCCGCGCGATGTCTGCGTTCCGCCGGCAGCGCCCGTCCCCCGGCTGCTGCTCTTCCGTCCCCAGGTCATCGTCTACTCGCGACCGGTTGAGTCGCCGGGAGCGGTGGCTGCGGCAGGCGCGGAAGCGGACGTGGCCGGGGTGGCGGAAGTCGTCGCCGCGGCGGATGCGGAAGCGCGCGCCGTTGCAGAGGTGGGCGCCGTTGCGGATGCGGGCAGCTCCAGGGGCTCGTCGCTGACGTCGTCGCCGAGGTCGTAGACGTCGCACTGGCAGACGTTCGGGCTCCACGTGCTGCGTTCGAGCGCGAGGTCACCGATCGGGTTGATGCCGGGGCCCGCGGCGAGGGAGTGCCCGGCCAGCGCGTGCAGGCACTTCACGCGCACGGGCATGCCGCCCGCCGAGATGCCGTGGATCTCGTCGACGGCGCCGATGCTCTCGCGGTCGGCGAGGTAGGCCTCGTGTGCGGCGCGGTAACGCTGCTGCAGGTCGTCGTCGCCGGCGAGTTGCTCGTTGTATTCGTTCATCACCTGGGTGGCCTCGAGCGCCGAGATGGCGGCGGTGGCGGCCGGGTGGGTGAGGTAGTAGAAGGTGGGGAACGGCGTGCCGTCTTTCAGGCGCGGGGCCGTGGACACCACGGTGGGTGCGCCGCAGACGCAGCGCGCGGCGATACCGACGACGTCGCGCGCGGGCCGCCCGAGTTGGGCGGAGACGGTGCGGATGTCTCGCGTGCTGACCGGTCCGAAGGGCGGGGTGCTCATATGTCCATTATCGGGTCTAGGGGGTGGGTGCGGGGCTGGAGCCGCCGGTGCCGGGCGTGGTGCCCGTGCCGCCCGTGCTGCCGGGGCCGGGTGTGACGTCGGCGAGACCGGAGCTCATGACCGATCCGAGGAGCGCCTGACCCCAGTCGATGTCTGTTTCGGTGAGGGTGTCGCTGACGGGGGTGTCGGTGTCGCCGAGGAGGGCGGGGTCGACGTCGTCGATGACGATGAAGCTGATTTCGCCGGGGTTGGCGTAGAAGAGGCGGTCGCGCGCCTGGGTGGTGACGTAGGTGCTGTCGTTCCAGCGCTGGCGTTCGGCGGTGAGCTGCTCGATTTGGTCGGCGCGGTCGTCGACGGTTTGCTGCAGCGCGGCGATCTGCTGCCGTTGTTCGATGTAGGCCTTGAGGTTGGGCGCCAAGACGACGACGCCCAGCACGATGACGGCGAGCATGAGCACGGTGAATCCCGAGAAGCGGATGCCGCGCAGCCAGTTGCCGCGCTCGGTCTCGGCTTGTGCGCGGCTCTCGTCGCCGGCGCGGTCGAAACGGCTGCCCGCGCTCGGGGCCGCCGGGCGCGCTTTCGGCGCCGGCCGGTTGGTGACGGGCTTTTTCGGCACGGGCCGTCCTCCTGACGCAGAAAGCTCCGGGTGTCGCTGACGCGAAGCACCCGGAGCTTTCAGAGGTGCTTGTTACGCCTGGAAACGCGGGAAGGCGGAGCGGCCGGCGTATACGCCAGAGTCGCCCAGCTCTTCTTCGATCCTCAGCAACTGATTGTACTTCGCGACGCGCTCGGAGCGGGCAGGCGCACCGGTCTTGATCTGGCCGGCGTTGGTGGCGACGGCGAGGTCGGCGATGGTGGTGTCTTCGGTCTCTCCCGAACGGTGCGACAGGATCGCGGTGTAGGAGGAGCGCTGCGCGAGCGACACGGCGTCGAGCGTCTCGGTGAGCGTGCCGATCTGGTTGACCTTGACGAGCAGCGAGTTGGCTGCACCGCGGCGGATGCCGTCGGCCAGACGCGTCGGGTTGGTGACGAACAGGTCGTCGCCGACGATCTGCACCTTCTTGCCCAGTTCGGGCGTGAGGTGGGCGTAGCCTTCCCAGTCGTCTTCGGCCAGCGGGTCTTCGATGGTGACCAGCGGGTAGTTGGCGACGAGCTCGGCGTAGTAGGAGGTCATCTCCTGGCTCGAGAGCTGCTTGCCCTCGAACTGGTAGGCGCCGTTCTTGTAGAACTCGCTCGAGGCCACGTCGAGGCCGAGGGCGATGTCGGTGCCGGGCGTGAAGCCGGCCTTCTGGATGGCTTCGACGATGAGGTCGAGCGCGGCGCGGTTGTTGGCGAGGTCGGGCGCAAAGCCACCCTCGTCGCCGAGGCCGGTTGCGAAGCCCTGGGCCTTGAGCAGGCTCTTGAGGGAGTGGTAGGTCTCGACGCCCCAACGGACGGCTTCGGAGAACGACTCTGCGCCGATGGGCAGAACCATGAACTCCTGGATGTCGACGCCGGTGTCGGCGTGCGCGCCACCGTTGATGATGTTCATGAGCGGAACGGGCAGCACGTGCGCGTTCGGGCCACCGACGTAGCGGTAGAGCGGGAGGTCGGCCGAGTCGGCCGCGGCCTTGGCCACCGCGAGGCTCACGCCGAGGATGGCGTTGGCGCCCAGGCGGCTCTTGTTCTCGGTGCCGTCGAGCTCGATCATGGTCTGGTCGACGAGGCGCTGGTCGTCGGCCTCGAGTTCTTCGACCGCCGGGGCGATCTCGTCGAGGACGGCGTCGACGGCCTTGAGCACACCCTTGCCCTGGTAACGGTCGTTGTCGCCGTCGCGCAGCTCGTAGGCTTCGAATGCGCCGGTGGAGGCGCCGGAGGGGACGGCAGCGCGGCTGACCGTGCCGTCATCGAGCAGAACCTCGACCTCGACGGTCGGGTTGCCACGGGAGTCCAGGATTTCGCGAGCGCCTACTGCCTCGATGAGTGCCACTTGATGTGCTCCTTGCTGGGAAAGTGTTCGTTTCGTGGGCCGCGAAGGCCCGGGGCCAGTCTAGCGACACGGTGTGTGAGGGCATCCGTGTGTGTCGACCTGTTGATGAATGTTCAGCTGGATGACCTGTGCAGAACGATCTGCCGGGCCGCCTCGGGCGTCAACCGAGGGGCTTGAACTCGAGCTGGTCGGCCGAGGACGTCTCGCGCCCGACGAACGCGAATGCCCCGAAACCGGCGGCTTCGACGCGATCGAGGGTGGCCTTGAGGTTCTTGGTGCGGCGTTCGAGGCGCACGCGCTTGCCCGCCGCCACGAGCTCGGTCTTGAGCAGAGCCAGCTGCGCGGGCTGAGCGTCGGCGTCGTGCACCAGCACCACCTGGTCGGCAGCACCCGATGCGTCGGCTTCGATGAGGTCGACGATGCGCTCGAAGCCGATGGAGAAGCCCGCGGCCGGCACGTCTTGGCCGAGGAAGCGGCCGATCATGCCGTCATAGCGACCGCCGCCGCCGAGCGAGTAGCCGAAATCGGGGTGCTCGATCTCGAAGATCGTGCCCGTGTAGTAGCCCATGCCGCGCACGAGGAACGGATCGAAGACGAGGACCGCCGCCGGGTCGGCCTGCTGCACGGCCGCACCGATGTCTGCGAGCGACTGCAGCGCCTCGGGCGCGACACCCGCGGGCACCTCGCGCTGGATCGACTCGAGCCCGAAGGGGTGGATGGTGTCGTCGACACCCTCACCGACCCGCGCCGTGAGGTAGGCGCCGAACGCCTGCACGGCATCGGTCGACGAGCTGCGCTCGCCCAACTCGGCGACGACACCCTCTGCGCCGATCTTGTCGAGCTTGTCGATGGTGATGAGCACCTGGGCGTGCTCGCCGGCCGCGAACCCGAACGACTCGAGAAGGCCGAGCAGCACGCGACGGTCGTTGATGCGCACACGCGTGCCCGAGAGCCCGAGCGTGCGCAAAGCGGCGGCCGTGGCCGTGATGAGCTCGACCTCGGCCAACGGCCCGGCCTCGCCGATGATGTCGATGTCGCACTGCACGAACTGGCGGTAACGCCCCTTCTGCGGGCGCTCGGCGCGCCAGACCGGTGCGATCTGAATCGACCGGAAGACGGGTGGCAACTCGGCGCGGTGCGTGGCGTAGAAGCGGGCAAGGGGAACCGTGAGGTCGAACCGCAGCCCGAGGTCGGTGAGCCCCGACTGATCGCCGGAATCGGCCGCGTGGGCCAGCGCCGTGGCGTCGAGCCCGCGCTTCAGCACCGAGAAGGCGAGCTTCTCGTTGTCGCCACCCAGACCCGAATGCAGCCGCTCGAAGTCCTCGACGACGGGGGTCTCGATCTCGTCGAAACCGTGGGCCGAATAGACCGAGCGGATCACGCCGAGCGCGTGCTCACGACGCGCCTTCTCGGCGGGGAGGAAATCGCGCATGCCGCGCGGCGGGTTCACGGATGTTGCCATGCACACGATTCTTCCACGGGGCGCGTGTGGCCCCCGCATCCACCCGCCCGCTGTGGAGAAGAACGGGGTTCGCCGCCTGTGGAGAGCCGTCACGACCCTGACACACGCAGCGGCTATGCTCGGCCTGACCGATGACGGCAGGGGGAAGAGTGAGCATCGAAGTCGATACCGGGCGTGGCCCGACATCCGACGACACGTCACCGCACGGGGGCATCATCGTGAGAGACGTGAAGCGATCGTTCGGCGCCGTGCACGCCGTTCGCGACGCATCGTTCGAGGCGCACCCCGGCTCGGTGACCGCGCTCATCGGCCCCAACGGCTCGGGCAAGACGACCCTCATGCTCATGCTCGCGAGCCTGCTCGCACCCCAGCAGGGCAGCATCCGCGTGGCCGGTTTCGACCCGGTGGCGCAACCCCGCGAGGTGCGGCGGCGACTCGGGTGGATGCCTGACGTGCTCGGCTCCTGGGGCGCCCTCACCGTGCGCCAGGCGTTGACCACGACGGCCGCGCTCTATGGCATGCCGCGAGATGAAGCATCCAGCCGGGCCGACGAGCTGCTGCACATCGTCGACCTGGTTCCGCTGGCGAGCCAGGCCAGCCGCGCCCTCTCGCGCGGGCAGAAGCAGCGGTTGTCGCTCGCGCGCGCCATCGTGCACGACCCCTCGGTGCTCGTGCTCGACGAGCCCGCCTCGGGTCTCGATCCGGGAGCCCGGGCCTCGCTGCGCGAACTCGTGCGCCAGTTCGCGGGGCAGGGCAAGACCGTGCTGGTGTCGTCACACGTGCTCGCCGAACTCGACGAGATGGCCGATGCCGCCGTCTACATCGAACAGGGCGCCACCGTCAGCGCCGAGCGGGTGGCACGCGCCCGATCCGGCCTGCGCGATTGGCGCATCCGGGCGACCTCGGCGGGCACGCCACTCGGGCACGCGCTGCTCGCACTCGGGCTGCCGGCATCCCATATCTCGGCCGACAACCTCGGCACGCTCGTGAAAGTGGGCGGCGACGAACAGGCCGCGCGCCTGCTCACCGACCTGGTGGGCCGCGGCGTCTCGATCAGCGCCTTCGCCCCCGCCGTGGGCGAACTCGAACACACCTTCCTCGATATCACCGACCGCGGAGGCCGACGATGACCGCCACCGAACCGCAGCCCGGCCGCTTCGTGCCGCACACTCCCCCGACCAGCGGCGATGCGCCGCGCGCCCGCGGCCTGAGCTGGTTCGGCGGCGTCGGCGTCATCATCGGCCTCGAATTGCGTCAGCGCGTGCGCGGCGTCTCGTTCTATGTGCTGCTCGGGCTCTTCGTGGTGCTCATGCTGCTCGTCAGCGTGCCGCTCGGCATCCTGACCGGCAGCGGTGATTCGTTCGGCGGCGGTGGCGGCTCCTACTACTCCGTCATCATCTATTTCGTCCTGTTGCTCGGCACGCTCATCGTGCCCGCGCTCTCGGGCAACGCCGTCAACGGCGATTGGGATGCCGGAACCCTCGCCACCACGCAGGTGACCCTTGTCGGCGCGGGCCAGATCGTCGTCGGCAAATTCGTGGCGGCCTGGATAACCGCCCTCGCCTTCCTCGTGGTCTCGGTGCCGTTCCTCCTGATCGCATTCGTCACGGGCGACCTGTCCGCGCGCACGATCGTCGTCTCGCTCGCGGTGCTCGCCCTCGAGCTCGCCGTGGTCGCCGCCATCGGTGTCGGGCTGTCGGCCGTTCTGACGCGGCCGCTGTTCTCGGTCACGGTGACCTATCTCGTCGTCGCCGCGCTCTCGGTGGGCACCCTCATCGCTTTCGCGCTCGGTGGCGTGTCCACCCAGAGCGTGCAGAAGCAGACCTACTACTCGCTCGACTACAGCGACGAAAACCTAGACCCCGACACCGGCGACATCATCAACACCGTCTGTCTCCCGCCCGAGGTGTCTGAGGTCGACGTGCCGAGATTCGACCGCTATTGGGCCATCCTCGCCGCGAACCCCTACATCGTCTTGGCCGATGCCGCGGCCGGCGACTTCGACGGAAACGGTCAGCCCCGCGATCTCTTCTCGGGTCTCGCGATCGGCGTCCGTTCGGCCCAGATCCCGCCCGAGAGTGAGGTCGTGACGAACGATTGCACGCGGGCCGGCGGCGAGTTCTACGACGACGGCCCCACGCCCGAACAGACCTTCAACTCGACCGTGCCGTCTTGGTTCGTTGGCCTGGCGCTGCACGTGCTGCTCGGCGGTGGCCTCCTGCTGTGGGGCGTCGCGCGCACGCGCACGCCCGCGCACCGACTGCCGCGCGGAAGCCGGATCGCCTAGCGGGCTTCGTTCGACCGCACGTCTTCCTCGAGTTCGCGGACGGCGAGGCGCAAGGCACGTTCGGCATCCAGGCCGTTTCGGCGAGCCTGGTCGACCTGACGGAGGAGGTGACGCCCGAGCACGAGCTCAGCATCCTCGCCAGAGGCAGCGGGCCCGGCAGGCTCGGCAGGCTCGGCGGATTCGGCGGACTCGGCAGGCTCGGCAGGCTCGGCAGGCTCGGCGGACTCAGCCTCGAACGAACCCGAGCGCGGCTCGACCCCCACCTTGGCCGCCCGCGACAGCACCTTGTCGGCGAGGGCGAGCGCCGGCATCCCCCGCGGAATGCCGTCGAGCACACTCGTGCGCGTGGACTTCTCGGCGGCCTTCGCCCGGAACCACAGCGTCATCACTTCTTCGGGCGTCGTGGCAACCTCGTCGCCGAAGACATGCGGATGCCGCGGCACCATCTTGTCGAGCACGGCCTGCGCCACGTCGTCCAGGTCGAACGGTTCGGTGCCCGCGCGCGAGGCGATCTCGGCGTGGAACAGCACTTGCCACAACACGTCCCCCAGCTCTTCGACGAGCTCTGCTCGCGTGCCGGTCTCGATCGCCTCGACGAGTTCGTAGCTCTCCTCGATGAGGTACGGCACGAGCGCGTCGTGGTCGATGGCCTGCGTCCACACGCAGCGGTCGCGAATCTGTGCCATGGCGTCGACGAGACGCTCCATCGGGGTGTTGCCGGCGGGCTGAGATGCCATGGTTCTCCTCGGATCGGGATGACGGGGGCGCTCCGGCATCCAGCCTAATCAGGCGATAAGCTAGATGCTGGTGTGCCGGGAAGTCTGGTCGGCAGGAGCGCGTCTCCTTCAGTCGATCGTCGAACCCGTCTTCCGGGAAATCGGAGAAACATGAGCATCATTCGTTCCGAGCGCTACGCCGCCTTCTTCCTCCTCGCCGCGGCCGCGCTGGGCCTCATCCTGGCGAACACCGCCGTCGGCCCCGCGATCATGGGCCTGCAAGACGCCCATCTCGCGATCCCCGGCACCCCGCTCGACCTCTCGGTCGGGCACTGGATCAGCGACGGCCTGCTGGCGATCTTCTTCTTCGTCGCCGCCATCGAGCTGAAGCACGAACTCGTGGCCGGCGAGCTCAACACGGTGGCAAAAGCCATCCGCCCCGCCATCGCGGCCCTCGGTGGCGTCATCGTGCCGAGCGTCATCTATCTCATCGTCACGGCCGGTTCGGGCTACGAGGGTGGATGGCCGATCCCCACCGCCACCGATATCGCCTTCGCCCTCGGGGTGCTGGCCGTCTTCGGCCGCAGCCTGCCCGGACGCCTGCGCATCTTCCTGCTCGCCCTGGCGATCCTCGACGACATCATCGCGATCGTCATCATTGCTGTGTTCTTCACCGAATCGCCGAACCTGATTCTGCTGGCAGCGGCCGTCGTCGGCGTCGTGCTCTTCGGCGCGCTGAGCCGTCAGCTGCACACCCGCGCGCGCCCGTTCGTCATGGCCGCCATGCTGGTCATCGGCGTGCTGACCTGGAGCGTCGTCCTGCTCTCCGGCGTGCACGCGACCATCGCGGGCGTGGCACTCGGCCTGGCCATGGCGCTGAAACCGGCCATGCGCACCCGGCACGCGCTCGAGCCCGTCACCAACGGATTCGTGCTGCCGATCTTCGCGTTCTCGGCGGCCCTCGTTGCGATCCCCCAGGTGGGTGTTTCCGAATTGGCCGCGCCGTTCTGGGCCATCCTCATCGCTCTGCCGGTCGGCAAGATGATCGGCATCGGCCTCGGCGGATGGATCGCGAGCTTCTTCGGACCGAAGGGCCAGCGCCCGCATCTGACGCCGCTGTCGCTTCTCGCCGCGGGATCGCTCGGCGGCATCGGCTTCACCGTCTCGCTGCTCATGAACGAGCTGGCGTTCGCGCGCCAACCCGAGATCGCGGATGAGGGCACGCTCGCCGTGCTGCTCGGCTCGACGATCTCGATCCTGTTGTCCGCGATCTTCGTCAGCTTGCTCGCACGCCAGCACCGTCGCCAGAAGGCCGCTTCGGCGGTCATCCACGCAACCTAGCCCACAGCTGGTCACCCGGCCTGTGGGCGCCAGCCGACGTCGTGAGGCGGTCGGCGCTCAGCCGGGAGCGTCAGCCCGCGTTCTGCGTGGCCGCCTCGGTTTCCTTGCTGTCGGGGAAGATCGCGCCCAGGAATTGCGTCACCCAGTCGATCAGGTCGGCGTCGGGCAACGGCTGATCGCCGACGCGCGGCATCGGCACGACGAGCGCATTGGCCTGGGCGAGGTATTTCGCGCCCGGGTACATGCGCCGCAGGCGCGCCTGAATCGAGTCGGGCAGGTCGGCCGGCGCCACGCGCACGTTCGACCCCATGGCGACCAGGTCGCTGAGCCCCGCCCGTTGCGCACGCTGACGCAGGCGCGACACCTTGATCAAGTTCTGCACCGCGAGGGGCGGCTCGCCGTAACGGTCGGTGAGTTCTTCGATGACGAGCTGGATCTGGTCGTCCTTGGCCGCGGGGCCCGAGGCCGCCGACAGCTTCTGGTAGGCCTCGAGACGCAGGCGCTCGCTGTCGACATAGTCCTCGGGAATGTGCGCGTCGACGGGCAGCTCGAGCCGCAGCTCGGTCTGCCCCTCGGCCACGTCGCCGCGGAAGGTTGAAACAGCCTCGCCGATCATGCGCAGGTAGAGATCGAAACCGACGCCCGCGATGTGGCCGGCCTGTTCGCCGCCCAGAAGGTTTCCGGCGCCACGGATCTCGAGGTCCTTCAACGCCACCTGCATACCGCTGCCGAGCTCGTTGTTGGCCGCGATGGTCGACAACCGGTCGTGCGCGGTCTCGGAGAGCGGCTTGTTCTCGTCGTAGAGGAAGTAGGCGTAGGCACGCTCGCGTCCGCGGCCGACACGGCCGCGCAGCTGGTGCAGCTGGCTCAGGCCATACTTGTCGGCGCGGTCGATGATGATGGTGTTGGCGTTGGAGATGTCGAGGCCGGTCTCGATGATGGTCGTGCAGACCAGCACGTCGAACTTGCGCTCCCAGAAGTCCACGACGACCTGCTCGAGCGCGGCTTCGCCCAGCTGACCGTGCGCGATGGCGATGCGGGCCTCGGGCACGAGTTCGGCAATCTGCGCCGCGATGCGGTTGATCGACGAGACGCGGTTGTGGACGAAGAACACCTGACCCTCGCGCAGCAGCTCGCGGCGGATGGCGGCGGCCACCTGCTTGTCGTTGTAGGGCCCGACGAAGCTCAGGATCGGGTGCCGCTCCTCGGGCGGCGTGGCCAGAGTGGACATCTCGCGGATGCCCGTGACGGCCATCTCGAGCGTGCGCGGAATGGGCGTGGCACTCATGGCGAGGATATCGACGTTGGTCTTCAGCTTCTTGAGCTTGTCTTTGTGCTCGACGCCGAAACGCTGCTCCTCGTCGATGATGACGAGTCCCAGGTCTTTGAAGAGCACGTTGTCGGTGAGCAACCGGTGCGTGCCGATGACCATGTCGACCTCGCCGCGCGTGATGCCGGCGAGCGTCTCGCGCGCCTCTTTGTCGGTCTGGAACCGGCTGAGCGCGCGCAGGTGCACGGGGAACCCGGCGAAACGCTCCTGGAAGGTCTCGAAGTGCTGCTTGACGAGCAGCGTGGTCGGCACGAGCATGGCGACCTGCTTGCCATCCTGGATGGCCTTGAACGCGGCACGCACGGCCACCTCGGTCTTGCCGAACCCGACGTCGCCCGAAAGCAGGCGGTCCATGGGGATGGGCCGTTCCATGTCGGCCTTGACCTCGTCGATCGTGGTGAGCTGATCGGGCGTCTCGGCGAACGGGAAGGCCTCTTCGAGCTCGCGCTGCCACGGGGTGTCGGGCGGGAACGAGTGCCCCTTGCTCGCCATCCGGGCCGAATAGAGCTTCACCAGCTCGACGGCGATATCGCGCACGGCACGACGCGCCTTGCCCTTCGCCTGCGACCAGTCCGAGCCGCCCATCTTGCTGAGCTGCGGCGCCTCGCCGCCCACATATCGCGTGAGGAGGTCGAGCTGGTCGGTGGGCACGAGCAGCTTGTCGCCCGGGTATCCGCGCTTCGAGGGCGCGTATTCGAGCACGAGGTACTCGCGCATGGTTTTGACGGCGTTGCGGCCGCCGGACGACACCTGGCGCTGCGACAGCTCGAGGAACTTGCCGATGCCGTGCGTCTGGTGCACGACGTAGTCGCCGGCCTTGAGCTGCATCGGGTCGACGACGTTCTTGCGCCTCGACGCGAGCTTCTTGACGACGCGGGAGTCGTAACCGGCCGTGCGCCCATAGAACTCGGTCTCACTGACGACCGCGAACTTGATCTCGGGCACCTCGAAGCCGTGCTCGGCGTCGGCTTGCAGCAGGTAAGCGATGCCGGTCTCGGGCTCGGCGGGTAGCTCGTCGACGGGGCGGGCGGCCACTTCGCGCTCGGCGAGCACGTCGGCGGCGCGCTCGACGAGGCCGGTGCCGCGCGCCGTCACGGCCACCGTCCAGCCCTCGGCCAGGCGCGTCTTCACGTGTTCGATGGCGCCCTCGACGTTGCCCTGGAAGCTCGGCACGGCCTCGGCGTCGATGCGCACGGCCAGCAGTTCATCCATCTCGAGCTCTTCGGGCAGCACGTCGGTGGGGCCCTGCTGGAACGGGCTGAAGGTCCACCACGGGTGGCGACTCTTCGACCCGGATGCTTCACGGTCGCGCTTCTCGGCGTCGTGCACCGCATCGCGCAGCTCGCCGAGCGGGATGAATTCACCCGACGCCAGGTCGATGGGAGCGTTGGCGCCCACGGTGGCGGCACTCCACGCGGCGGCGAGGAACTCTCGGTTGGTCTCGGCCAGGCTGATGGCACGCGTAGCCACCCGCTCGGGCGCCATGACCGCAACGGCCGCACCCTCGGGCAGGTAGTGCGCGATGGTGACCAGGCGGTCGAGCAACGCGGGCGCCAGCGATTCCATCCCCTCGACCGGGATGCCCTCGCCGATCTTTTCGAGCATGCTCGACAGGCTGGGGAACTCGTGCTGCATCTCGCGGGCACGCTGACGCACCGACTCGCTGAGCAGCATCTCGCGGCTGGGCGGCAGCTCGACCGAGCCCACGTCTTCGGGGAGCGAGCGCTGGTCGGCGACCGAGAACTTGCGAATCTGCTCGACCTCGTCACCGAAGAAGTCGACGCGATAGGGGTGCTCGGCCACAGGCGGGAACACGTCGAGGATGCCGCCGCGCACCGCGAATTCTCCCCGGCGAGACACCATGTCGACGCGCGTGTAGGCGAGGTCGACGAGGCGCAGCGTGAGCTGCCCGAGGTCGTTGCCGCGGCCACCCGTCGTCAGGGTGATGGGATCGAAGTCGGTGAGGTTGTCGGCGAGCGGCTGCAGGGCGGCGCGCACCGAGGCGACCACGACGAGCGGCGATTCTCCCGACCACTCCTTCATGCGCCGCAACGCCTGGATGCGCTTGCCGACGATCTCGGCGCTCGGGCTGAGACGCTCGTGCGGCAGGGTCTCCCACGACGGGAACTCGACCACCTGGGTGCCCGGCTGGATGCTCTGCAGCGCCCCGCGCAGCCCCTCGGTGTCGCGGCCCGTGGGCGCGATGACGAGAGCGGCCGCGGGGAGGCCCGCCTGTTGACGCTGTTCAAGCAGGCCCGCCAGGAGGGGCACGCGCAGACCGTCGACCACCGAGAAATCGGTGTCACGGTTGGCATGCGCCAGGGCGTCGTCGAACGTGGAGGCGCGCGAAAGCGCTCGAGTAATGCCCTGCAAAGTCACTCGCCAAGTCTATGGCCGACCACCGACACTCGGGCCGGAGTTCGCGTCAGGCGGATGGCGAGGCGCTCAGGCCTTGGGGCTGTGGAACTTCTGCTGCGCCGACGCGAGCCCGTCGGTGATGATCGCCTCGACAGCATCCGCGCCGTCGGCGATGAGGTTCGGCAGCGTCTGCTTCTCGGTGCCCGAGAAATCCTTTAGAACGAAGTCGGCGGCCGGCTGACGACCGGGCGGCCGCCCGATGCCCACCCGCACGCGCGTGAAGTCGGCACCACCCGTCGCGGCCAGGATGTCGCGAATGCCGTTGTGCCCGCCGTGCCCGCCGCCCGACTTGAGCCGGATCTCGTCGAACGGGATGTCGAGCTCGTCGTGAACGACGATGAGACGGTCGGGCTGCAGCGAATAGAACTTCAGCAGCGCCGCCGTGGGCCCGCCCGACAGGTTCATGAACGAGTTCGGTTTGCCGAGCACGAGCTTCGGCCCGCCGAACCCCAGCCGCCCCTCGGCGACCCGGTTGTTGCTCTTGTGGGCGCCGAAACGGGCCGACATACGCTCGGCCAGCTCGTCGAGCACCATCTGGCCGACGTTGTGGCGGTTGCCCGCGTATTGCGCGCCCGGGTTGCCCAATCCGACGACGATCCAGGTGTTCTCGGCCATGGGTTCCTCCCGCTCGGGCGCTCGACGTTCTCCGCGCAACCATCTGCCGACACCCGCGAAATCAACCACCCCACGATGCTAGCGGGTGCGACGAAGGGGCGGATGCTCGAGCATCCGCCCCTTCGTGTGTGCGCTGTTGCGCGAGCCGCCGTGAAGCCGTGGCGGCGGTGGAACGTGCTTATTCGGCAGCAGCCTCGGTGGACTCGCCCTCTTCGCCCTCTTCACCCTCGGCTAGCGTGGCGGCCGGCACCATGATGCCGACAACGAGCAGCTCGGGGTCGCTGATGAGCGTGGCACCGGCGGGCAGCGGAACGTCCTTCGCGAAGACGTGCTGGCCCTCTTCGAGGCCCTCGACCGAGAGCTCGAAGCCCTCGGGGATGTGGGTGGCCTCGACGCTCACGAGGAGCGTGGTGGTCTCGAGCGAGGCGATCGTGCCGGGGTAGGACTCGCCCTCGACGCGGATCGGAACCTCGACCTCGACCTTTTCGCCCTGGCGGACGACGATGAGGTCGAGGTGCTCGATGACCTGGCGAACCGGGTCCTTCTGAACGTCTTTCACCAGCGTGAGCTGCGTGGTGCCGTCGATGTCGAGGGCCAGAACGGCGTTCGACTTGCGGATGATGAGCGCGACCTGGTGGCCGGGCAGCGACACGTGCTGCGGCTCGCCACCGTGGCCGTAGATGACGGCGGGGATCTTGCCCAGCGCGCGCAGCTTGCGGGCAGCGCCCTTGCCGAAGGACTCGCGCAGTTCTGCGACGACCTTGTTTTCGTCAGCCATGATTTCTCCTCCGGGGCTCGTGGCCCCGATCGTGTGCCCAACGGATGCCGGAGCACACCGTTGCAGCGTGGAGCCGCCCGCCCGGTGGGCCGACGACAGATCTGTGGTTTTCAACTCGAACGCATGTCAGCGTGAGGAAAAGCTCTGGAACGCTTGCCCACCGCGTCGATCACGGATGCCGGAGCATCCCTCGCCGAAGTTCAGGTGCCTACTCTACCGCACGTGGGCACCCCCGGCCCAGCACCCTGAGCCACCGCTACATATTCCGGCCACCGGAGGCGCGTTTTGCTAGCGTTGATCGGAGCGCTCCACACCCGCGAACCCCCGGGCTCGCATCCGATTTAGAGGAGAAGTTCAATGGCGGATTCCACCGCAACAGGCGACACCACCGCACAGGCCAACATCGGCGTCATCGGTCTCGCCGTCATGGGCAGCAACCTGGCCCGCAACCTCGCCAGCCGCGAGGGCAACACGGTCGCCGTGTACAACCGGTCGGCCGAGAAGACCCACACGCTGACCTCCGAACACCCCGAGGCCAACTTCGTCGCCTCCGAGACCATCGAAGACTTCGCGAAGAGCCTGCAGACGCCGCGCACGGCCATCATCATGGTCAAGGCGGGCGCCGGCACCGACGCCGTCATCGACCAGCTCACGAAGGTCTTCGAGCCCGGCGACATCATCGTCGACGGCGGCAACGCGCTCTTCACCGACACCATCCGCCGCGAGAAGGCCGTCAAGGAGACGGGCATCCACTTCGTGGGCGCCGGCATCTCGGGCGGCGAAGAGGGAGCCCTCAAGGGCCCAAGCATCATGCCCGGCGGTTCGGCCGAGTCCTACGAGACCCTCGGCCCCATCCTGTCGTCGATCGCGGCCGTGGCCGAGGGTGAGCCCTGCGTCACGCACGTCGGCACCGACGGCGCCGGCCACTTCGTCAAGATGATCCACAACGGCATCGAATACGCCGACATGCAGCTCATCGCCGAGGCCTATGACCTGCTGCGCAAGGTGGGCGGGCTCGAGCCGGCCGAGATCGCCGATGTGTTCACCGAGTGGAACCAGGGCGAACTCGAGTCCTACCTCATCGAGATCACCGCCGAGGTGCTGCGTCAGACCGACGCCAAGACGGGCAAGCCCATCGTCGACATCATCGTCGACGAGGCCGGCTCGAAGGGCACCGGCGTCTGGACAGTTCAGAACGCACTCGACCTGGGTGTTCCCGTCTCGGGCATCGCCGAGGCCGTCTTCGCGCGCAGCCTGTCGTCACACCGCGAACAGCGCGACGTGTCGACCAACCTGCCCGGCCCGTCCAACCCCTGGACCGTCTCGGAGGACGATAAGAAGGGCTTCATCGAGGACGTGCGCCTGGCGCTCTACGCCTCGAAGATCGTCGCCTACTCGCAGGGCTTCGACGCCATCAACGCGGGTGCCGAGAAGTACGACTGGAACATCGACAAGGGTGCGATCTCGAAGATCTGGCGCGGTGGATGCATCATCCGCGCGCAGTTCCTCAACCGCATCGCCGACGCCTACGACGAGCAGCCCGCCCTCGAAGCCCTCCTCACCGCGCCGTACTTCACCGAGGCGCTCGTGCGCGCGCAGGAGTCGTGGCGCCGCGTCGTCGCCGGTGCCGCCGGTGCCGGCATCCCCGCCCCCGCGTTCTCGTCGTCGCTGTCGTACTACGACGGGCTGCGCGCCGAGCGCCTGCCCGCGTCGCTCGTGCAGGGTCAGCGCGACTTCTTCGGAGCGCACACCTACAAGCGCGTCGACACCGAGGGCACGTTCCACACGCTGTGGTCGGGCGACCGCAGCGAGATCGAAGCGGTCGACACGCACTAGCTCGTCGACACGGCTCGACCCATCTCGCGAGCCCCCAGGCAGTCATCTGCCGCGAAGCGCCGGCCCTCAGGGGTCGGCGCTTCGCCCGTTCTCGGGGTATGCGCGGCGACCACATGTGGGCGCAGGCGCGGCCGCAACGTTCGGCCACAAGGATGCGCCGCCGGGCAGGGACGCGAGGTGAACCCGCTCATTGGGCGTGAACGGCGAGCCGCGACGCGACCGCCTCGAGCCCGGTCACGAGCCCGTGCACGACGTCGTTCGTCGCCCGCCGTGACGGAAGCGTGACGCCGACGGCGCAGGGGCTCGCTCCCCCGGGCACGCGCACGGCGAGGCAGGCCACGCCGACGACGCTCTCCTCGAGATCGATGGCGAAGCCGCGTTGCGCGGTGGCCCGCACATCGTCACGAAGCGCCTCGATCGTGGCGTGGGAGCGGTTGGTGCGCAACGGCAGACCGCCGCGTGCCTCGGCCGACGCCAGCCGCTCCTCGAGCACACCGCTCGGCAACCCCGCGAGCATCGCTTTGCCGACAGCCGTCGAGGAGGCCGAGGTGCGCTCACCGACGGCGGCGCTGACCCGCACCGTCTCGGAGCCGCGCCGCTCGGTGAGGTAGAGGACATCCGCCCCGTCGAGGGCCGCCAAGCGCACGTATTCGTGTCGTAGCGGCGAGGTCGATCGCACGATGGGGAGGAAATGACTGACCACGGGAAGTCGATCGAGGCTGGAATGCCCGAGCTCGATGAGACGCAGACCGAGGGCCCAACCGGCGTGCGTGCGGCGCACGAGCCCGGCGCTCGAGAGCGATGTCAGCAGGTTGCTGACGGATGATTTGGCCAGATCGGTGGCGTCGGCGAGCTGCGTGACGGTGGCCACGCCACCGAGCCCGTCGATGGCCTCGAGCATGAGCACCATGCGGTGGATGGCAGGCACGGGCGCCACCCGGGTCTTCTCGTTGGTTCGCACCCGCATCACCTCCTGTGATGCAAATAAACCTCAAGAAGCGTGCCAAAGCAAGAGCGCTGTTCGACCTGTGGAACGATCGCCGAAATCATCCCTGTGGAGAACAAAAAACGAAGCCCCGCCTCCGAAAAACGGGGCGGGGCTTCGAGAAAGAGGCAGCTGGGCGATTAGGCCGCGCCGTCGAACATCGATGTGACCGAACCTTCTTCGAACACGGCCTGGATGGCCTGCGCGATGAGCGGAGCGATCGGCAAGATGGTGAGCTTCTCGAAGCGCTTCTCCTCGGGAATCGGCAGCGTATCGGTGACGACGACCGAGTCGATGGCCTCGCTCTGCAGCAGCTCGACGGCCGGGTCGCTGAACACGGCGTGTGTGGCGGCGACGACGACGCCCAGGGCGCCGGCCTTCTTGAGCGCTTCGGCGGCCTTCACGATGGTGCGGCCCGTGTCGATCAGGTCGTCGACGAGCAGGCACACGCGGCCCGACACATCGCCGACGATCTCGTGCACCGACACCTGGTTGGGAACCAGCGGGTCGCGGCGCTTGTGGATGATGGCGAGCGGCGCGCCCAGCTTGTCGCTCCAGATGTCGGCGACGCGCACGCGACCCATGTCGGGCGACACCACGGTGAGCGTGTCGGTGGCCATCTTGGCGCGGAAGTGCTCGAGCAGCACGGGCATGGCGAAGAGGTGGTCGACGGGGCCGTCGAAGAAGCCCTGGATCTGGGCGGCGTGCAGGTCGACCGACATGATGCGGTCGGCGCCGGCGGCCTTGAACAGGTCGGCGACGAGGCGGGCCGAGATGGGCTCGCGGCCGCGACCCTTCTTGTCTTGGCGTGCGTAGGGGTAGAACGGCGCAACGACGGTGATGCGCTTGGCCGAGGCGCGCTTGAGGGCGTCGACCATGATGAGCTGTTCCATGAGCCACTCGTTGATGGGCGCCGTGTGCGACTGGATGACGAAGGCATCCGACCCGCGCACGCTCTCGTCGAATCGCGCATAGATCTCGCCGTTGGCGAAGGTGCGCGAATCGGTGGGAACGAGCTCGGACCCGAGCTCTGAGGCGATCTGCTCCGCCAGCTCAGGGTGCGCACGCCCCGAGATCAAGACGAGGCGTTTCTGGCCGGTGATTTTGATGCCGGACACGAACCCTGCTTCCTGCCGGGCGACCCGGCATCTTGCCTCTCGGCGGTGTATCTCTGATTAACCTTCGGTCGTGTTGGCCGAGGTTTCCGAAGCCTCCCGGGGAGAGGCGGCTTCGGCGGCTTGTGCTGCCTCGCTTCCTGGGCGGTGGGTCGAGACCCACCCCTCGAGGTTGCGCTGCGGGGCGACGTTGATGGCGAGGGACCCGGCCGGCACGCTCTTGCGAACCACCGTGCCCGCGCCCGTGTACGCTCCGTCGCCAATTCTAATCGGTGCGACGAAGACGTTGTGCGATCCTGTTCGAACGTGCGAACCGATCTCGGAGGCGTGCTTGTTGACGCCGTCGTAGTTCGCGAAGATCGTGCCGGCGCCGATGTTCGAGCCCTCGCCGACCGTGGCGTCGCCCACGTAGGAAAGGTGAGGAACCTTGCTGCCGTCGCCGATCGACGAGTTCTTCGTCTCGACGAAGGTGCCGATCTTGCCGTCGACGCCGAGGCGCGTATTGGGCCGCAGGTAGGCGAAGGGGCCGACACTCGCGCCCGCGCCGATGACGGCGAGCGTGGCATCCGTGCGTTTGACCGTGGCGTGCTCGCCGATCTCGCAGTCGAGGATGGTGCTGTCGGGGCCGACGGTCGCGCCCTCGGCGATGACGGTCGCGCCGAGGATCTGCGTTCCGGGGAGGATCGTGACGTCGGGGGCCAGCTTGGCCTGCACATCGATCCAGGTGGAGGACGGGTCTTGAATGGTGACGCCGGCCAGCTGCCAGCGGCGCAGAACGATCTGGTTGAGGCGCCAAGCGGCGGTCGAGAGCTGCACACGGTCGTTGATGCCCTCGGCGATCCAGGCATCCGACACGGGAACGGCGATGACGTCGTCGCCCGAGGTGCGCATGAGGTGGATGACGTCGGTCAGGTACTTCTCGCCCTGCGCGTTGTCGACGCCGAGCTTGCCGAGCTGCTCGCGCAAAGCGGGGGCGCGGAACAGGTAGACGCCCGCGTTGATCTCGGTGGCGGCCAACTGCTCGGGCGTGGCGTCCTTCTGCTCGACGATCTGGTCGAGGGCGTCGTCGGCCGTGCGGATGATGCGGCCGTAGCCCGTGGCATCGGGCAGGATCGCCGACAGGATGGTGGCCGACACGGGCTGCCGGCGGTGGTGCTCGATCAGGTTGCCGAGCGTGTCGGCGTTGAGCAGCGGAACGTCGCCGTTGATGACGAGCACGTCGCCGTCGAAGTCGGCGGGCAGGGCCTCGACCGCGAGTTCGACCGCGCGGCCCGTGCCGGGGATGTCGTCCTGGTCGACGATGACGGTGCCGGGCAGGTCACGCTCGATGACCTCGACGAGGCGCTCACGTTC
Organism: Okibacterium fritillariae; assembly: GCF_900167575.1. Classification (GTDB taxonomy): domain Bacteria; phylum Actinomycetota; class Actinomycetes; order Actinomycetales; family Microbacteriaceae; genus Okibacterium; species Okibacterium fritillariae. The sequence continues at coordinate 1,091,757 of NZ_FUZP01000001.1, read as the reverse complement.
GTGGCGCACCACGGCGAGCACGTGCGCGGCATCGAGCGCACCGGCGGTGGCCAGCACGTGCGATACGACGGGGAGGCCGCCCAGCGGGTGCAGAAGCTTGGGGGTGCGGGATTTCATGCGCGTGCCCTGGCCGGCGGCCAGAACGATGATTGCGAGAGTCGAGTCCGTCATCACATTCCCTTGAGTCGGGGCCGGGCTGGAACGCCCACTGAACCGTATCGAGGCTACCGGACTCGTGCCCGCAAGAATTCTCGCGAGTGCGCTCCGCCTCCAGGACTCGAACCTAGACCTAACAGCTCCAAAGGCTGCCGTGCTGCCATTACACCAAGGCGGACCGTGCGCGTGCGCACCAGACAAGTCTGCCAGATGCGGCGGCCCCGGTGCGCGCGAGTGTCGGAGGTTCGCACGCGAACGGCATTCGGAGGGGTTGCCGGGCTGCGCGCACCGGTGTCCCGCCATAATGGACGAATGGATGCCCCGCACGACGAAGTCGACCGGATCGTCGAGGACTGGCGGCGCGAACGCCCCGACCTCGACTTCTCGCCGCTCGAAGTGTTGAGCCGCGTGGGCCGGCTCGCGAAACACCTCGACCGGGCCCGGCGCACGGCGTTCACGCGGTCGGAGCTCGAGGCATCCGAGTTCGACGTGCTGGCAGCCCTGCGCCGCGCGGGCGAGCCGTTCGCCGCGTCGCCAAAGTACCTGTTGCAGCAGACGCTCGTGTCGTCGGGCACCATGACGAACCGCATCGACCGGCTCGTGGGGCGCGGGCTCGTCGAGCGCCGCACCGACCCGCACGACGGCCGCGGCATCCTGGTCGTCATGACACCCGCGGGCCTGACCCGCGTGGATGCCGCGATCACCCGTCTCGTCGACGCGGAGGCCGAGCTGCTCGGTGCCCTCTCCCCCGCCGACCGCCGCCGCCTCTCGGCGCTCTTGCGCACCCTCAGCCTCGACTTCGACGAGCTGGCGCCCTAGTCGAGCGAGTTGCCGTCCCTGCGCAGAGCATTCTCAGGAGTCGGCGTGCGCTGCGGAGCGGGATCGGGGCCCTGCGGCTTGGGGTTCTTCCTTAGCGCGACGATCGCCGAGATGGCGATGATGACGCCAAACCCGATCTGACCCCAGAAGCCGTTCCAGGATGATGTCAACACCATCATCAGCACGTTGACACCGACCGAGACTGTGCCGAGGACGACGGCGAACCAGGCCCAGGCGCGCGCCGCTTCAACGCGTCGGCGCTGCTGAAGAGGTGTGGTCACGGGAACAACCTAGCGGCGTCGCGCCGGCAGCGACAACCGCGTCGGACGGCTGAAGACGGTTTCGACGCCCGGTGAGTAGAGGACCGAGTCGGGCGGGGTGTCGGCGAGCGAGGCGAAGCCGGCGGCCTCGAGGAGCGTGTCGTCGAGGTGGAGCAGCTCGGCGCGTTGCAGGGGCCACGGGCCGTGGTGGTTCGAGCCGAACCAGGTGCGGCCGAGGTGGGTCTCATGAAATGCCCAGCGCGCGGTGAGGAACTCGGCGATCGGGTCGCCCGCGACGGCACCGGGCAGGGCGCGCGCGATGAGGTGGGTGGAGGCGCCGGGCACGTGGCCCGGGTTGCGTTTGTCGCCCAGGAGACGGTCGGCGAGGTGGCGGCGAGAACGGTAGGCGAAGAGCTCGCCCCGGTCGTCGGAGCGCTGGCCCATCGACATCCGGGCCCAGCGATAGGGCAGGCCGAACGCGGCACGGGCCGTGAGCACGCTGACGAGCCGCGAGGCGTCGAGGGAGGCGAAGACGACGGCTCGGCGGCCCTGAGCGTCGATCGAGTAGAGCCGCACGTTGATCTCGGGGAACGTGCCGAAGTAGGGCACCGGGGGCAGGCCGAAGAAGGCGCTGTCCGAGAGGCGGAAGGCGATGAGGCCCACCCAGCTCGAGCCGTCGATGACGTCGGGGCGTGTGCCGGGCGGCAGGAGGGGCGCAACCTCGGCGGGGTCGACCCGCCAGTGCAGGAACGTGAGGTCGCTCCAGCGTTGCGCGATGACGGCGCGGCCGGGAAGCTCGGGGGCGTCGGGCCAGGTTGCAGTCGCGGGTTCGCTCATAGGCTCAGCCTAGGACGCGCCGGAACGCCACTGAGAGGGGGTTGCGGGGTCGACGCGCCGGCCGCGCGAGCGGCCTGCAGCAGCCTGCCAGACGACAACGCCCGGCCGACAGCGCCCACGATGACAACGCCCGAGTCGGCAACACCGGGAACGACGAAGCGGATGCCGCGGCCGGGGTTCGGCTCGCGACATCCGCTGGGGTCGGGCGATCAGCGGCGCAGGGCCTTGCGCGCCAGCCAGTTGCCGAAGAACTGCACGAGCTGCACCATGACGATGATGATGATCGTGACGACGATGGTGACTTCCCAGTTGAAGCGGCCGTAGCCGTAGACGATGGCGAAGTCGCCCAGGCCGCGGCCGCCGATCGAACCGGCGATGGCCGACATGTCGACGATGGCGATGAACACGAAGGTGTAACCGAGGATGAGGGGTCCGAGCGCCTCGGGCACGAGCAGCGTCGTGATGATGCGCCACGGGCTGGCGCCGACGGCACGGGCGGCCTCGATGGTTCCCGGGTCGATGGACACGAGGTTCTGTTCGACGATGCGGGCGATGCCGAACGTGGCGCCGACGATCATGGTGAAGATCGCGGCGGTCGTGCCGATGGTCACGCCGATGACGGCCATCGTGACGGGCTGCAGGGCCGCGATCAAGATGATGAACGGGATGGGCCGCACGATGTTGACGAGCACGTTGAGGATGGCGTTGACCGCCGTGTTCTGCAGGATGCCGCCGCGCCTGGTCGTGTAGAGCAGGATGCCGAACACGAGGCCGAGGAACCCGGCCACGAGCAGCGTCACGGCGACCATGTAGAGGGTCAGCCACAGGTTCTCGAGCAGCAGGGGGCCGAGCTGGCCCCAATCGGTGGTGGCGGTGCGGATCATGCGGCCACCTCCTCGACCGTGGTGAGGGCTCTCAGGTCGGTCACGAGGCGCTCGACATCCGCATCCGAGCCCGAGAGCTCGAGCGTGAGCGAGCCGAACGATTTCGACTGGATGGCGCTGATGCCGCCGTAGACGATTTCGAAGCGCACACCGTAACGCTCGTGTGCGTGGGAAAGGACCTCGCCGACGCGCGCCGACTCGTGCACCTCGACGTTGATGATGCGGCCCGTGTGGCTGCTGCGCAGGCGCTGGATGTCGTCGGTGGCGGGCTGATTGCGGATGACCGTGCTGATGAACTTCTTGGCCGTGTCGGTCTGCGGGTCGGAGAAGATGTCGAACACCTTGCCCTCTTCGACGATCTTGCCGTCGGCGAGCACGGCCACGCGGTCGGCGATGGAGCGCACGACATCCATCTCGTGCGTGATGACGATGATCGTGACGCCCAGCTCGGCGTTGACCTTCTTGAGCAGCCGCAGCACCTCCTGCGTGGTCTCGGGGTCGAGCGCGGAGGTCGACTCGTCGGCCAGCAGCAGCTTGGGCGAGGTGGCGAGGGCACGGGCGATGCCGACGCGCTGCTTCTGGCCACCCGAGAGCTGCTCGGGGTAGTCGTAGGCGCGGTGCAGCAACCCGACGAAGTCGAGCAGTTCGGCCACGCGCTTGTCGCGGTCGGCCTTCGACCAGCCGGCGACGCGCAGCGGATAGGCCACGTTGCCCGCGATGGTGCGCGACCGGAACAGGTTGAACTGCTGGAAGATCATGCCGATGCCGAGCCGCAGCGGCCGGATCTCGCGTTCCTTCAGCGACGAGATCTCGTGCCCGTCGACGACGACCCGGCCGCTCGTGACGCGCTCGAGCCCGTTGATGAGGCGCACGAGCGTGGACTTGCCCGCCCCCGAGTGGCCGATGATGCCGTAGATCTCGCCCGCTTCGACGGCGAGCGAGACACCGTCGACGGCGTTCGTTTTCTCTTTCTGGCCATACGTCTTGACGACGTTCTCCAGTTCGACGAGAGGGGGCATATTCGTCCTTCGGTTGATGCGGGGTGTGCTGCGGTGTCGGCGGGTGGCCGGCGGATGTCGCGGGCGGGGTGTGCTCGCGGTCGTGCGGGTGGTCGAGGCTGCTCGCACCGACGGGGTCGGGTGGCCGCGGCATCCGCTGGCCGCCCGACCCCGAGGGTCACGAGCGAGACGTCATGGTTATTCGGACGCCTTCAGCTGCTCTTCGATCTTCTTGAGTTCGGCGCGCAGCTCTTCGGGGGTCCAGCCGTCGACGAGCACGGCGCTGCCCTTCGACGCGGCGAGCACCTGGTCGGTGACCGTCTTGTCGTGCCAGAGTTCGGCCACCTTGAGGTAGGCGGGGTTGTCGGCGTCGGCTCCGCGGGCCACGATCACGTTGATGTAGGGCGTGGCACCCGGGTCCTTGGGGTCGTCCTTGAAGATGGCCTTGTTGGGGTCGAGGCCGGCGTCGGCGACGTAGTTGTTGTTGATGATCGAGCCGTCGACCGAGTCGAGCGACAGGGCGGTCTGTGCCGCATCCACCGTGACGACCGTGACCTTGGACTTCGCGGCGTCGATGTCGGCGGGGGTCGGCGTGGCCTTGTCACCGGTCAGAGTGATGAGGCCGGCCTTCTCGAGCACGAAGAGGCCGCGGGCCTGGTTGGAGGGGTCGTTCGGGATGGCGATCTGGCCGCCCTCGGGGATGTCCTTCACGTCGGTCCACTTCTTGGAGTAAAGGCCGAGGGGCACGATGACGGTCGAGGCGATCGGCACGAGGTCGTCACCCGTCTCGACGTTGTTCTGCGCGAGGAAGCGCAGGTGCTGGAACGAGTTGAGGTCGGTCTGCTTCTGCACGAGCGCCGGGTTGGGCTGCTGGTAGTCGCTGAAGTTGGTCACCTCGAGCGTGATGTTCTCTTTCGCGGCGAGCTTGGTGAGCGTGGCCCAGTAGTCCTGCGACGAGTCGGTGACACCGATCGAGACGGTGGTGGGGGCGGACGACGAACCCGAGCCCGAACCGGCGCCGTTGGCCTCGGTGGATGCCGGGGCCTGCAGGTTGACGATCACGAGCACGACGGCCACGATGACCGCGATGAGGCCGACGGCGCCGCCGACGATCCAGCCGGTCTTCGACTTCTTGCGCTGGGGAAGCTGGGGAGCGTTGTTCGAGCCTGAGCCCGTGCCTGCGCCGGTGCCTCCGGCGGGGATGTTGGTGCCTGACATGGTGCCTCTTTCGTTCTGTGCCGTGGAGAAGTGTGGAAAAAATGAGGGGTGCTCGGGTGCGTGGTCACCCGGGCCGAAAGCCGTGTGAGGCCGCCCCGTCGAGCGGCCGAGACCCCAATATGGCAAGCCCCGGTCGGGTTGGCGAATTCGTGTTCCGCTCTGTGTCGTCATGTTTCGTTTCATGACAGAAGCGCCGAAATGGATGCCGGGAGCCCCCGCTGTTCACGGCGCCCCGCTCCCCCGCCTACGCTGGACAGGTGGCACATCTTCTCGGGGCCGAGTCCCTGCATCTCGAATTCCCCACCCGCGTCGTCTTCGACAACATCACCCTCGGAGTCAACGAGGGCGATCGCATCGGCATCGTCGGGCGCAACGGTGACGGCAAATCCAGCCTCCTGGCCATGCTCGCGGGCCGTCTCGAACCCAACGACGGCCGCGTCACCCTGCGCCGCGGCGTGACCGTCGGCGTGCTCGACCAGGCCGACACGCTGGGCGACGTCGGAACCGTCGGTGAAGCCATCGTGGGCGATATCGACGAACACGTCTGGGCCGGTGACTACCGCGTGCGCGACGTGATCGACGGGCTCGTCGCCGATCTCGCCTGGGACGCCCCCGTGGCCTCCCTCTCGGGTGGTCAGCGTCGACGCGTGTCGCTCGCCAAACTGCTCGTGGGCGACTGGGACATCCTGTTCCTCGACGAGCCCACCAACCACCTCGACGTCGAGGCGATCGGATGGCTGGCGGCGCACCTGCGCAAGCGCTGGTCTCCGACATCCGGCGGACTGCTCACCGTGACGCACGACCGGTGGTTCCTCGACGAGATCTCGACCGACACGTGGGAGGTGCACGACGGCATCGTCGAACCCTTCGAGGGCGGGTATGCGGCGTATATCTTGCAGCGCGTCGAACGCGACCGGATGGCTGCGGCCTCCGAGTCGAAGCGACAGAACCTCATGCGCAAGGAGCTCGCCTGGCTGCGTCGCGGAGCCCCGGCCCGCACCGCCAAACCCAAGTTCCGCATCGAGGCGGCCACGCAGCTCATCGAGAACGAGCCGCCGCCCCGCAACAAGGTCGAGCTCAGCCAGATGGCCTCGGCCCGGCTGGGCAAGGACGTCGTCGACCTGCTCGACGTCTCGGTCAAATACGACGACAAGCTCATTTTCTCGGATGTCGAGTGGCGTATCGCACCCGGTGAGCGCACGGGCATCCTGGGCGTCAACGGTGCCGGCAAGTCGACGCTGCTCGCGCTCATCACGGGCGAACTCGAGCCCACCACGGGGCGCGTCAAGCGCGGCAAGACCGTCAAGGTGGCAACGCTCACGCAGCAGCTGTCCGAGCTGAAGGACATCGGCCACGAACGCGTCAGCGATGTCATCGGGCGCTACCGCACGAGCTATGTCGCCGGCGGCAAAGAGATGACGCCCGGTCAGTTGCTCGAGCGCCTCGGATTCACGAGCGCGCAGCTGTCGACACCCGTCAAAGACCTGTCGGGTGGGCAGAAGCGCCGGCTGCAGTTGCTGCTCATCCTGCTCGACGAGCCCAACGTGCTGGTGCTCGACGAGCCCTCGAACGACCTCGACACCGACATGCTCGCGGCCATGGAAGACCTGCTCGACTCCTGGCCCGGCACGCTCATCGTCGTGTCGCACGACCGCTACCTCATGGAGCGCGTCACCGACCAGCAGTACGCGCTCATCGGCAAGCAGCTGCGGCATCTGCCCGGCGGCATCGAGCAGTACCTCGAGTTGCGCCGGATCGAGCAGAAGCACACCGGGCCGCTCGGCGACTCCCCCGCGGATGCCGCGGGCTCGGGTTCAGGCTCCGGCTCGGGTTCGGCGGGCTCCGGCTCGGGTTCCGGCTCGGGCGGTAACACCACGCGCGGCGGACTGTCGATCGGCGGCGCCGAGCAGCGCAAGCTGCAGAAGGAAATCCAGGCGATCGAGCGCAAGCTGCAAAAGCTCGGCGGCGAGATCAGCACGGCCCACGAGAAGCTGGCCACGCACGACCAGAACGACTACGACGGCATCATGGCGCTGAACGCGAAGGCTCAGGCCGCACAGGCCGAGACGGAGCAGCTGGAGCTGCGCTGGCTAGAGCTGAACGAGATTCTCGGTTAGGGGCGTCGCGGCTCGGCACGAAAGCGACGACGTTGCAGAGTGCGGGCTCGCGGACGCACTCATCGTGTCGGTGACGCCCGAGCGCCCGTTGAGCGAATCAATCGCCCGTGCCGGGACTCGGCTCTGCCCTGCCTAGTCGTTGACGAGACGGGCGCCGTGCACCGGTCCCGTGACGCGCAGCGCTGTGGTCCCCGACGCGCTCAGTGCGATCTGGAGTTCGAGTGCCGAGTCGAGGTCCGCGGCGAGGAACGCCACGGTGGGACCCGAGCCCGACACCATGCAGGACAGCGCGCCGCTCTGCTCGCCCAACTCCATGACATCGGAGAGCTCGGGGCGCAGGTGCAGCGCGGGGGCTTGGAGGTCGTTGTGCATCGAGGCCGCGAGCATGTGCGCGTCGCCCGCGCGCAGGGCCTGCAAGACGTCCGCGTCGACCACGGGCTGGGTGACGGCCGGCGAGATATCGAGCGCGTGGCGGGCCCGGTGGGCGTCGAGCTCGCGATAGGTGGCAGGCGTCGACATGCCGAAGTCGGCGAGGGCGAGCACCCACTGGAACTGCCCGGTCGCGAGGGCGGGGCTGAGTTCGTCGCCGCGGCCCGTGCCGATGGCCGTGCCGCCCGTGAGCGCGAAGGGAACGTCGGCGCCCAGCTCGGCGGCGAGGCCGATCAGCTGGTCGCGGGTAAGGCCGGTCTGCCAGAGGTCGTCGACCGCGAGGAGGGTGGCTGCGGCATCCGCCGACCCGCCGCCCATGCCGCCTGCGACGGGGACGTTCTTCTCGATGGCGAGGCGCACGCCGCCCCGGTAGCCGGTGTCGCGGGCGATGAGCTGCGCGGCGCGGATGGCGAGGTTGGAGGCATCGGTCGGAACGTCGCTCGTGTCGATCGGGCCCGTGAACGACACCTCGAAGGTGTCGGAGTGGCTCGCACGGACGTCTTCATAGACCGAGACAGCCTGATAGGCGGTGGCGACCTCGTGATAGCCATCGTCCATCACAGCGCCGACGGCCAGGAAGACGTTGATCTTGCCGGGCGCCCGGGCGTGTGACGTGTTCGAGGGCGTCTCGCGGGTCATAGAACAAACCTAGCTCAGCGGGCGCGGGTTGAATGCCGCTCACGTCTTCAGCGGCCCCGTCGCGCGCACGAGACGAATCGTGCGCGTCGACTAGTTGATGCAGGCCGTTTCGCCGAAGTTCTTCGGGGTGTCGGTGCTCGTCGGCGTGGGCGTGGGGGCCGTCTCGACGGGAGCCTCGGTGGCGGGCGGCGGCGCGGCATTCGGGTCGGTGGGTGCCTGATTATCGGTGCCGATCGTCAGCGTCACCCCCGTCGCTGTCGTCGAAGAGATGACCGACGCATTCGGGTAGTACGCGGCGAGGGCTTTCGCCTGCGCCTCCTGCCCCGCCGGGTAGCTGATCGTTGTCTTCGCGATAGTGGCGCCCGAGGTGGGTGTCTGCATCTGGAAGCCGAAGGCGGCCAGGGCGTCGGTGTTGGCCTGGGCGACACCGCGGATGGCGGCACCGTTCACCACAGTCACGGTGGTCTCGGCGGGGGTCGCGGCCACGGCTGCGCCATAGGCGGTCGGGGTGCCGAGCACACTCGCGATGAATTCGGGCATGGCGGCCTGATCGATCTCGACGATGGAGAGCTTCTGGCCCCTCACCGTGATGGTGGGGGTGCCCGTGATCGGAATCGTGGCCGAGACGATGTTGTCGGCCCGCAGGTTGCGCACCTGGCCGGCGAGCTCGAGCAGGTTGAGACCGGGGTCGGTCTCGATCGACGACGAAACCGCGTCGAGCACGTTCTGCAGCTTCACGGGGTTGAGCAGGGTGCCGGCGGACAGCATCTTGCGCGCCTCGACCGAGAGGAAGTATTGCTGGCGCACCTGGCGGTCGAGGTCGCCGTTCGGCAGGCCGTGACGCTGACGCACGAAGGCGAGGGCCTGCTTCGCGTCGAGTGTCGATACGCCGGCCGGCAGGTCGATGGTGGAGTAGGGGTCTTTCACCGCGTTGATGAGACACACGTCGACGGGTCCGAGGGCGTCGACGACGTTGTAGAAGCCGAGTAGCGAGACCCGCACGAAGTGGTCGATCGTCAGCCCGGTCATGTTCTGGATGGTCTGGATCAGCAGCTGTGCGCCTGCCGAATCGTCGCCGTTCTGCGCGCCCAACGTGAAGGCGGCATTCAACTTGTTCATGCCGTAACCAGGTATCTCGACCCACGAGTCGCGCGGGAACGACACCATCGTGACCTTGCTGCCGTCGGCCGGGATGTGCATGACGATCATGGTGTCGGTGTTGACGCCGCCGCCGTCGTCTTCGGTGCCGAGTTTGTCGAGCTCGGCCTGCGTCGCTCCGGCCGGCCGGTGGTCGTCGCCCACGAGCAGGATGTTCTGGTCTTGACCGTCGACGTCGTCGTCGGCGCTGTCGGTGGACTGCGGAATCGCATCGATGTGGGTGATGCCCGAGACGAAACGTTGGTAGTTGTAGAACACATAGCCGCCGCCGATGAGGAGCACGGCGACGAGGCTGAACCCCACCCAGCGGGCGATGAGTGCGCCGGGCCCGCGCTTGCGGCGGTGGGCGACCGGTTTCAGGTCGAGGATGCTGGGCTGGTCGCTCATCGGATGCTGCCTCCTGGAGTCATTCGGGCGCGGGTCAGACGCGGAGGCGCGATGACGAGGCGGGAAGAAGGCGAGGAAAGCACACTCCAGGGTAGGGGATGAGGACTGGGCGCGCGCTGGAGAGGTGATGCGAAAACGCCGTGCGAGGTCATCCGGCCGACGCGTTCTGCACAGGCGCGATGCGTAATAGTTGTCCACATTCGAGCGGATGTCTGGGTGCCCGCCGCTTCACCTGGCAAGAATGAGGACAGCACAGAAACGGAGCACCATGACGGACAACATCGCCTTCAATCTCTTCGAGATGAACTGCGTCGGCCATATCTCGCACGGTTTGTGGCGGCATCCCGACAACAATCGGCATCGATTCAACGACCTCGACTTCTGGGTCGAAGAGGCGAAGCTGCTCGAAGAGGGTTTGTTCGAGGCGGTGTTCCTGGCCGATGTGATCGGCACCTACGACGGCTACCGCGACGGGCCAGAGACGGCGCTGAAAGAGGCCGTGCAGATTCCGAACAACGATCCCCTGCTCGTCATCCCCGCCATGGCCGCTGCGACGAAGAACCTGGGTTTCGCGGCCACCTTCTCGACGACGTATGAGCCGCCGTTCGCATTCGCCCGGCGTGCATCGACGCTCGACCACCTCACCAAGGGCCGGTTCGGCTGGAACGTGGTCACGAGCTACCTACCCAACGCCGCGCGCAACTTCGGTCACGATGACGAGGTCGCCCACGGCGATCGCTACGCCATCGCCGACGAATACCTCGACGTGCTCTACAAGCTGTGGGAGGGCTCGTGGGATGACGACGCGGTCGTGCAAGACCGCGAGAATCGCATCTACACCGATCCGTCGAAGGTGCGTTACATCGATCACGTCGGCGAGCACTTCCGCGTGAAGGGGCCGCATCTGAGCGAGCCGTCCCGGCAGCGCACCCCCGTCATCTTCCAGGCCGGGTCGAGCGACTCGGGCCGGGCGTTCGCGGCCAAGCATGCCGAGGGTGTCTTCGTGGGCGGCAACTCGCTCGAGGTGTATCGCGACAACATCGCCGACATCCGCCGCCGCGCGGTCGAGAACGGTCGCGGTGCCGATCATGTGAAGACCTTCGCGTCGGCCGTCGTCATTGTCGATCGCGACCGCGACGCGGCCCTCGCGAAGGCCGAAGAATACAAGCGATACTCGAGTGACGAGGGCTACCTCACGCACTCGGGTGGAGGCGGCATCGACCTGGCCGCCTACCCCAAAGACGCACTCATCAGCGATATCCTCGCCGCCGAGGCGAAGGCCGGGCGCGACAACGCCGGGGCGAACCGCCGGCACTACCCGCCCGGGGCGACGGTGGCCGACGCCCTCGAGGCCGTGACGCGCTTCGACCGCCCGCCGTTCTTCGCCGTCGGCACGCCCATCGAGGTGGCCGATTCGATCGAGCGCTGGGTCGACGAGACGGGTCTCGACGGCTTCAACCTGCGCCAGTTCCTCACCCCCGGCACGGCGCGCGACTTCATCGAATACGTCGTGCCCGAGCTGCAAAAACGCGGGCGCTACCGCACGTCCTACGAGGCACCGACGTTGCGCGAGCGCCTGTTCGGCGCCGGCAACGCGCGGTTGTTCCCCGAGCACCCCGGCGCGCGCTACCGCGGCGGCGCACACCTGCACGACTAAACCGCTCGCACTCTCCACAACGACCGCGGCATCATCCGTCCCGGTCTCACCGCTCGAACGCGAACGGCTTCGAGCGGTGTCCGCCGACCCGTCCGGGCTCCGGCGCACCGCCAACGATTGGATCAGCATGACCACCGACACGATCGAAAAGCCCGAGTCGACGTCGACTCTGTCCACGCCTCCCACCTACGCCGACCTGGCGGCGCGGTTCCGGCCCGTGTTCGACCGCATCCGCGACACCGCGGTCGAACGCGAGACCGACCGACGGCTCGCGCACGACGAGGTGTCGTGGCTGCGCGAGGCCGGCTTCGGGCGGGTGCGTGTGCCCGTCGAATACGGCGGGCTCGGAGCATCGCTCAGTCAGCTGGTCGAGCTCCTCGTCGAGCTGGGCGAGGCCGATGCCAACCTCCCGCAGCTCTGGCGCGGCCACCACGCCTTCGTCGAATCGCGTCTCAACTCGCCCGAACGCCTCGACCAGAAGAAGTGGTTCGACCTCATCGTCGGCGGCGCCGTCATCGGCAATGCGCAGGCCGAGCGCGGGCCCGAGACCGCCTCCTCGGCTCTCCTCGAAGAGACGCCCGACGGCTGGCGTCTCACGGGCGAGAAGTACTACAGCACGGGCAGCATCTATGCCGACTGGATCTGGACGGGCGCCGTCTACGGTGGCTCCCAGGCCGGATTGGCCGTTCGCGCCGACCAGCCCGCCGTCACGCGCCTCGATGATTGGGACGGCTTCGGGCAGCGCCTCACCGGCTCGGGCACGACGCGGTTCGAACGCGCCGTGATCGAACCCGAGCACATCGTCTTCGCCAACTTCGACGACGAGCGCACACAGGCCAACATCACGAGCTTCTACCAGACCGTGCTCCTGGCCGCCCTCGCGGGCACGGGCCGCGCGGTTCTGCGCGATGCCGTCGACTTCGTCCGCGGGCGCACCCGCACGTTCGGGGTGCTCGGCGCCTCGCGCCCCGCCGACGACCCGCTCGTGCAGCGCGTCATCGGCAAACTGAGCTCCCTGTCAGCCACGGCAGACGCCCTCGTCAGAGACGTGGCCCGGGCCCTCGAGTCGAACTTCGACCGATTCCACGCGGGCGAATGGAGCCAGGACGACTACGACGAAACGCTCATCACGGTGTTCCGCGCCCAACAGCAGGTCATCGCCACGGTGCTCGAGGCGACAACGCTCCTCTTCGAGGTGGGAGGTGCCTCGGCCACCTCGAGCGCGCGGCAACTCGACCGGCACTGGCGCAACGCTCGCACCCTGTCCAGCCACAATCCCGCCATCCTGCGCGAGCGCGCCATCGGCGACTACCTCCTGAACGGCACCCGCCCGGTCAGCGCGTGGTCGAAACGCGCTGAGAAAGCTGGCACCTCGGCCGAGGGGTAGGTCGGGGCGCGTCGGGCAGACCAGATGCGCGTGCAGGCGCGAGCGCGAGCACGGGCCGGGCACGGTCACGGGCACGGTCACGGTCACGGGCAGGAAAGCGTCCGGGATCAGACGCGGGCACGTGCCGCCCTCGGCTATTCGGCGGCGCGGGCGATCGCGAGGAAGTCGTGCACGGTGAGCTGTTCGCCGCGCGCGGTCGGCTCGATGCCTGCGCGCACCATCTGCTCAGAGGCGGCCTGCGAGCTGCCCAGCAACTGACCCAAGGCCTGACGCAGCATCTTGCGGCGCTGCTGGAACGCAGCGTCGATGATGCCGAACGTAGCAACGCGCTCCTCCTCGGTGCCGAGCGGCACCTCGCGCTTCTCGAAGCCCACGAGCACGCTGTCGACATTCGGCACCGGCCAGAACACCTGGCGGCTCACATTGCCGGCCAAACGCCACTTGCCATACCACGCCGCCTTCGCGCTCGGCGAGCCGTACACCTTCGAACCCGGGTCGGCGGCCAGACGGTGACCGACCTCTGCCTGCACCATCACCACACCCGACTGCAACGAGGGGATGTGCTCCAAAAAGTGCAGCAACACGGGCACCGACACGTTATAGGGCAGGTTCGCCACCAGCCGCGTCGGTGCATCGGGAAGCTCCGTGATGCGCAGGGCATCCTCGGCAATCACCGTCAAAGGCGCACCCGGATGCATCAGCTCAACGGTCTTCGGCAACTGCGTCGCCAACCGTGTGTCGATCTCCACGGCCACGACCGACGCGCCCACCTCGAGCAGACCGAGCGTCAGCGAACCGAGGCCCGGGCCGATCTCGACGACGCTATCGCCCGACTCGACCGCGGCGACCTTCACGATGCGACGCACGGTATTCGCGTCGATGACGAAGTTCTGGCCCAACTTTTTGGTGGGCTGCACGTCGAGGAGTTCGGCAAGGTCGCGGATCTCTGCGGGGCCGAGAAGGCTCATCGGGATGTCATCCAGTCGGTTCGAGTGAGGCGGCCGGGAGAGCCCGACAGTCGATTCTACGGGCCTACGACTGAGGTGGCTGGTCGGCGAACGGGTTGCTCTGCGACGTCACCGGCTCGTCATCCCAGCGCCCATAGACCGACTCGGTGTTCGAGTTGATCTGCGACGCCAACATCGTCACGTCGGTTCCGAGATGCGACGCCATGAAACGCAGCGTGTGCGGCAGCAGGTAAGGCGCGTTCGGGCGACCGCGGTAAGGCATGGGCGTGAGGAACGGGGCATCCGTCTCGACGAGGAGCAACGAGCGCGGCGCGCGCTCGAGGGCCTCGCGCAACGTGACCGCGTTCTTGAACGTGACCGTGCCCGCGAACGACATGTACCACCCGTTCTGCGTGCAGATCTCGGCCAGCTCCTCGCCGCCCGAGAAGCAGTGGAAGACCGTGCGCTCCGGGGCGCCGACGCGCCTCAGCGTGGCCACCACGTCGTCGTGCGCGTCGCGATCGTGAATCTGCAACGCCAGGTTATTCTTCTTGGCGATCTCGATGTGCGCCTCGAAAGCGCGCAACTGCGCGGCCCGCCCGGCCGGATCGGTCGTGCGGAAATAGTCGAGCCCGGTCTCGCCGACGGCACGCACGCGCGGACGTGTCGCCAACGCCGCGATCGCCTCGAGGGCCGCATCGAGCTCGCCGCGCTGCTCGAGCACGGCCGTCTCGTTCGGGTGAACCGCAACGGCCGCCAACATGCGCGGCTCGACGGCCGCCATCTCGGCACCCCACGTGCTCGTCGCCACATCGGTGCCCACCTGCACGATGCCGCGGATGCCCACGGCCGACGCGCGGTCGAGCTGCTCGCGGTAGGTCAGCGGTTCGACGCCGTCCGCGATCTCGAGATGCGTGTGATTGTCGTACACCCCGACGACGAGCGATTCGGGGGCGGGCGGATAAGACAGGTCTTTCCGCTCACCCTGGTCGCGCTGTCTGACGTGCTGAGGCTCAGTCATACCCTGACGCTACCGCACCCCCACGGGGGCCGGTCAGGGTTGACGAATCACAGCGCCGAATCTATGCAGCGGGGCGACGGGCCTAGGCGACAGGGGTCTCGATGCGCGGGAACAACGGCTCGAGACCATTGACGCTCGTGCCCGCCGTCAGCTGACCCCACGTGGCCGCCTCGCGCACCGGCTGAGCCGACAGCTCGCCCAGCACGTCGCGGTGGCCGAGCGCCGTCCACAGCTTCTCGGTGGCCTTCGGCATGATCGGGTGCAGCAGCACCGCGAGCGCGCGCAAACCCTCGGCCGCCGTGTAGAGCACGGTGCCCAGGCGCTCACGGTTGGCCTCGTCCTTCGACAACTGCCACGGAGCCATATCGGTGATGTACCCGTTCAGCTCGTCGACGATCGTCCAGATGGCCGACAGGGAGTCGTGGATCGCGAGACGCTCGACGGCCGCATCGGCCGCCGCCGCGGCATCCGCCACGACCTTCTGAATGGCGAGATCGGCCTCGGAGGCCGGGCCCTGGGGCGGCACGACACCCTCGAAGTAGCGCTCGATCATGGCGACGACGCGCGAGGCCAGGTTGCCGAAACCGTTGGCCAGCTCGGACTGGTAGCGGGCCGAGAGGTCCTCCCAGCTGAACGAGCCGTCTTGGCCGAACGTGATGGCGCGCATGAAGTAGTAGCGGAACGCATCCGACCCGAACGTGTCGGTGATCTCGGTGGGCGCGATGCCCGTGAGCTTCGACTTGCTCATCTTCTCGCCGCCCACGAGCAGCCAGCCGTGGCCGTAGACCTGGCACGGCACATCGAGCCCCGCCGCCATGAGCATGGCCGGCCAGATGACCGAGTGGAAACGCAGGATGTCTTTGCCGACGATGTGCGTGGCGGGCCAGCGGCGGTCGAAGTTAGCGTCGTCCTGCCCGTAACCCACGGCCGTGACGTAGTTGAGCAGCGCGTCGAACCACACGTAGACGACGTGCGACTCATCCCACGGAACCTTGACGCCCCAGTCGAAGGTCGACCGCGAGATAGACAGGTCGCTGAGGCCCTGGCGGATGAACTGCAGCATCTCGTTGCGCGCCGAATCGGGCTGCACGAACGTGGGGTTGGACTCGTAGAGCTCGATCAGACGCTCTTGGAAATCGCTCATGCGGAAGAAGTAGTTCTTCTCCTGCAGGCGCTCGACGGGAATCGAGTGGATGGCGCACACCTTCTCGCCCTCGTACTGCCCCGTGCCGTCGGCCAGCTCGTTGGGGAGCTTGTACTCTTCACACCCGACGCAGTAGAAACCCTCGTATTCGCCGGCGTAGATGAAGCCGTCGTCGTACAGCTTCTGCAAGAAGTCCTGCACGGCCTTCTCGTGCCGCGGGTCGGTGGTGCGGATGAAGTCGTCGTTGGCCACGTCGATCGTCTCGATCAGCGGCTTCCAGCTCTGCTCGACCAACCTGTCGGCCCACTCCTGCGGCGTGACGCCGTTGGCCGTGGCCGTGCGCAGGATCTTCTGACCGTGCTCGTCGGTGCCCGTGAGCATCCACGTGTCGTCGCCCGCCTGGCGGTGCCAGCGCGCCAAGAAGTCGGTCGCGACCTCGGTGTAGGCGTGGCCGATGTGGGGCGCATCGTTCACATAGAAGATGGGCGTGGTGACGTAGAAGGACTTGCCGCTGGACATGCTTCCCATTCTAGGGTTTCGGGGCGGCAGGCTTTTCGATGGCGGCCTGATAGAGGTCGCGCTTCGACATGCCGGTGGCCTCGGCGACCTCGGCGGCCGCTTCCTTCACGCGCATGCCCCCGGCGACGAGCGCACGCACCTGCCGAATACCCTCCTCCGCGTCGACGATGCGCTCGGGGGCACCCTCGACGACCACGCAGATCTCGCCGCGCACGCCCGGGTCGGCCCAGAGCGCCAGTTCGTGCGCCGTTCCCCGCTTGACCTCTTCGAACATCTTGGTGAGCTCGCGGCACACGACCACGCGGCGGGTGGGACCGAAGGCCGCCTCCCCCGCCATATCGTGCAGCGATGCGGCGAGCCGGTTGGGCGACTCGAAGAACACCATGGTGCGGCGTTCGTCGGCGAGCGCGTGCAGGGTCTGGCGCCGCTCGGACGGTTTGCGCGGCAGGAACCCCTCGAAGCTGAAACGGTCGGTGGGCAGCCCCGCGACGGCGAGCGCCGTGATGACGGCCGACGGACCGGGCAGCGCCGTCACCGTGACGCCCGCGAGCGCGGCGGCCTCGACGAGGTGGAACCCCGGGTCGGACACCGTGGGCATGCCGGCATCGCTCAGTACGAGCACGTCTTCGGTCTGCGCGATGGCGACCAGCTCGCCCGCCCGATCGCGCTCGTTGTGGTCGTGAAGGGCGATCAGCCGCGGACGGTTTTCGATCTTCAGGCCGGCCAGCAGCCGCACGGTCGTGCGCGTGTCCTCGGCGGCGACCACGGTGGCGTTTTCGAGCGCCTCGACGAGTCTGCGCGACGCGTCGCCGAGGTTTCCGATGGGCGTGGCCGCGAGAATGATCATGGGGCCAGTCTTCCATCACTTCGCCAGCGACTCGCTGTGGCACCATTGCAGAGTGCAGCCCGAGAACCGTGAGCCCCTCGCCGATGTCGTCTTCGGCGCGTCCGCATCCGGTCAGCCCGCCGCGTCAGCGCAACCGGGCGGCGCAAATCAGCCGGATGCCGCGGCCACACCCTCCGCGACAGCATCCGTGACCACGACCGACGCCTCACAGCCCGGGCGACACGCCGATTCGAGTGATGCGGCCGGCACTCGCTCGTCGGGAGCGCGCGCCACCTGGGATCGCATCCTCACCGGCGACCGCGACGGCTCGCCCGCGAAACCCCAGCCCAGCGAGAGCCTGCTGCCCGAACAGCGCGGCAGCCGCCTCGACGACTGGTTCGGGCGCGTCATCAACTCCCCCCGCCGCCTGCAGCTCTGGTACTGGGGCGCCCCCGCGCTCGTCACGCTGCTCGCCGCGGTGCTGCGGCTGTGGAACCTCGGCTACCCGCACTCGCTCATCTTCGATGAGACGTTCTATGTGAAGGACGCGTACACGCTCCTGAACAACGGCTACGAGTCATCCTGGCCGACCGGCGCCGACGAGAAGTTCGCGGCGGGCGACACCGACATCTTCCTCGACTCCCCCTCTTATGTGGTGCATCCGCCGCTCGGCAAGTGGCTCATCGCGGCGGGCCTCGGCGTGTTCGGCGCCGGCGACGCTTTCGGGTGGCGCGTCTCGACGGCCGTCATCGGCATCCTCGCGGTCGTGCTGATCATGCTCATCGCGCGCAAACTCTTCGGCAGCACGCTGCTGGCCGTCATGGCCGGGTTCCTGCTCGCGATCGACGGCCACGCCATCGTCATGTCGCGCGTCGCCATCCTCGACAACTCGGTCATGTTCTTCGCGCTCGTGGGCTTCGGCGCGGTCCTGCTCGACCGCGACGATACGAATACGCGCATCGCCGTGAAGCTGCGCGCCCTGCAGGAGAAGGGCACGATGCCCGACTGGGGGCCCGTGCTCTGGTGGCGCCCGTGGCTGCTCGTCGCCGGGATCGCTTTCGGTGCGACGTGTGCCGTGAAGTGGTCTGGCCTCTACTTCCTGGCCTTCTTCGGCATCTATGTCATCGTCGTGGATGCCCTCAACCGCCGCCGGCTCGGAATCCCCTTCTGGCTGAGCGCCGCCGTTCTCAAGCAGGGTCCCATCGCCTTCCTCTTGATGGTGCCGGTGGCGTTCGTCGTCTACCTCTCGTCGTGGACCGGATGGCTCGTCACCTCGGGTGGCTACTACCGCGACTTTGCCGACCAACCGGGCAACGCCTGGACGGGCACGTTCGCGTGGGTGCCGCACGCGTTGCAATCGCTGCTGCACTATCACGAGAGCGCCTACTCCTACCATGTGGGTCTGCACGAGCCTCACCCCTACATGGCCAACCCGCTGGGCTGGCTGCTGCTGCTGCGCCCGACGAGCATGTACTACCAGGCGGTGCCCAACGGCGACTGCTTCTCGGACAACTGCGTGGGCGCCATCACGTCGATCGCCAACCCGCTCATCTGGTGGGCGGCCACCGCGGCGATCCTCTATCTGGTCTATCGCCTCGCCCGCTACCGCGAGTGGCGCGTGGGCCTCATCCTCATGGGCATGGCGGCTGGCTACCTGCCCTGGCTGCTCTACCTGGGCCGCACGGTGTTCCAGTTCTACACGATCGCCTTCGAGCCCTACATGATCCTCGGTTTGGTGTTCGTGCTCGGCCTCATTCTCGGCAAGCGAACGGATGAGCGCTACCGACGCACCCGGGGCATCGGCATCGTGGGCGTGTTCCTCGCGGTGGCGACGCTCCTCAGCGCCTTCTGGTATCCGCTGTGGACGGGCACGACCGTGCCGTATTGGTTCTGGTTGATCCACGAGTGGATCCCGTCGTGGATCTAGTCCGGCCGTGAGCGTCGCCGGCCCGTCGCCCGTCACGCCGCCCGCAACGTCGTTCGTCTCGTCGCTCGTGACATCGACGCGGCGCAACCTGCCGGGTCTCGTGATCGCCGCTGTGGCCGTGCTGGTGGCATGGGCGGTGCACGCGGTGCTGCCGGCCGTGCCTCTCCTGACCGCGTGCGTGCTGCTCGGCATCCTCATCGGCCAGTTGCCCGCGACCCGGCGGCTGCTCACGGGGGCCGCCAAACCCGGCCTGTCGTTCGCCGCGAAGCGTCTCATGCGCATCGGCGTGGTGTTGCTCGGTCTGAAACTCAGCCTGGTCGACGTGTTCTCGCTCGGCTGGGTGACGCTCGTGTCGACCATCCTGATCGTGTTCGTCACGTTCGGCGCCACGCTGTGGTTCGGTCGGCTGCTGAAGCTGCCGGGCCACGAGCCGCTGCTCGTTGCGACTGGGTTCTCGATCTGCGGCGCCAGCGCGATCGGCGCCATGGGTGGCGTGGTGCGCGCCGACGAGAAGGAACAGGCCACGCCGGTCGCGCTCGTGACGTTGTGCGGAACCCTCGCCATCTTCGTGCTGCCGGCGCTGTGGCATCCGCTCGGTCTCGACGCCACGCAGTTCGGGCACTGGACCGGGGCCAGCGTGCACGATGTCGGGCAGGTCGTCGCCACCGCGCAGATCGCCGGGCCGTCAGCACTCGCCGTCGCACTCGTCGTCAAGCTCACGCGCGTGCTCATGCTGGCGCCGATCGTCGGTGTCGCCGGCGTGATCGTCAGCCGACGGGATGCCGCGAGCGCCCGCCCGGCCACGAAGCGCCCGCCCCTCATCCCCCTGTTCGTCGCGGGTTTCGTCGCGGCCGTGCTCGTGCGCACGCTCATCGATGTGCCCGCGCCCGTTCTCGCGGCGGCCGACACTCTGCAGACCGTGCTGCTCGGTCTCGCCCTCGTGGCGCTCGGTGCGGCCATCCGTGTCACATCACTCGTGCGCACGGGATGGCGCGCCCTCATCGTGGGGCTCGGCTCCTGGGTTCTGATAGCCGCTCTCGCCTTCGGGGCCGTCCAGCTCGGCTGAGCCGTGCAACTCGGCTGAGCTCCGCGCCCGGATTGCGCATGAACCCGGCCTCCGACGCCGAATAACAACCTCTCGGCAACCGTTCGTTCACGATCGGTTTGCTGCGGCTGCCTACCGTGAAGGCACGGGCCCGGCGCCATCGCGCCTCCACGCCCGCTCCCCCCTTGCACAGCCGATACGGAGTTTCTTCTTCAATGAGCATTTCTTCAGTCCAAGCGGGGTCTCCCCGCACGCGACGAGTAACGCGATTCTCGATCGCAACACTCGGCACCCTCGGCCTCCTGGCCGGGTCGGTGGCCGTCGCCACGAGCGCCGCGCCCGCCGAAGCAGCAGTCACCTTCCCCACCACCTACCTCAGCACGGCCAACAGCACCTGGACCTACTCGGACAACAACACCGACCCGGCCGCCGGCAACGCCGACCGCCTGGTGTGGACGAAGCCCGCGTTCGACGACGCCGCCTGGAAGAGCGCCAAGGGTGCCTTCGGCGCCAAGAACGGCACCAAGAACATCGGCGCCGGCCTCACCATCAACACGCTGCTGAACCAGTACGCCAACGGAACGTCGAACCCGACCGTGAAGACCTACCACTTCCGCTCGGACTTCACGGTTTCGAGCGAGCAGCTCGCCGCCCTCACGGGCCTGCAGGGCACGATCGTCTACGACGACGCCGTGCAGATCTTCGTGAACGGCACGCCCGTCGCCGGCTTCGTCGACGACAAGGTCAAGGCGGCCCCCGAAGCGCAGCGCAACCTGATGTACGCGGGTAAC
Source organism: Okibacterium fritillariae (assembly GCF_900167575.1). GTDB lineage: Bacteria > Actinomycetota > Actinomycetes > Actinomycetales > Microbacteriaceae > Okibacterium > Okibacterium fritillariae. The sequence continues at coordinate 1,070,591 of NZ_FUZP01000001.1, read as the reverse complement.
TCGGGCGGCGACCCCGCGTCGTCCACGTTCACCGTTCCCGCCTCGGCCCTGAAGTCCGGCGAGAACACGATCGCCGTCGCGCTCTACCAGGACCGCGAGACATCCTCGGACATCTTCCTCGACGTTCCGTCGCTCGCACCCGTCTCGGCCAACGCCGAAGCCGTGCTCTCGGACATCGTCATGACGGTCGGCGCCGACGAAACCTCGCGTCGCCTCGCCTGGTACTCCAACCTCGACACCGCGCAGGTCGCCCAGGTGGCCAAGAAGTCGGACATGACGGGCACCGCGTTCCCCGCCGCATCCGCCACCACCGTGCAGGCCGCGGGTGGCAAGACCACGAGCGGCGAATACAACCGTTTCGCCCAGTTCGACACGCTCGCCGAGAAGACCGAGTTCGTCTACCGCGTCGGTAGCGAACAAAATGGATGGTCGCCCACCTACGACTTCCGCACCGCCGCCGCCTCGGGCGACTACAGCTTCTTCTTCGTCGGAGACCCGCAGATCGGCGCCTCGGGCAACGTGGCGAACGACCAGGCCGGTTGGACCGACACCCTGAAGGTCGCTCAGGAGACCCGCCCCGACGCCGAGATGCTGTTCTCGGCCGGCGACCAGGTCGAGAGCGCCGGCAACGAGGCGCACTACCAGGCGTTCCTCGCCCCCGACGCCCTGCGCGAGCTGCCCCTCGTGCCCGTCAACGGCAACCACGACGTGGGCTCGAAGGCCTACGAGCAGCACTACAACGTGCCGAACTTCGACCCCACCTCCGGCGCAGCCGGTTCCGCGTCCTCCTCGGGCGGCGACTACTGGTTCATGTACAAGGACGTTCTGTACATGGTGCTGAACTCCAACAGCCAGGACACCGCCAGCCACAAGGCGTTCCTCGAGAAGGTCGTCGCCGAACAGGGCGCCAAGGCCACGTGGAAGGTGCTCGCGTTCCACCACTCGATCTACTCCGTCGCCTCCCACGTCGACGACGCCGACATCGAGGCACGCCGCGCCGTACTTCCGCAGATCATCTCGGGCCTCGACATCGACCTCGTGCTCATGGGCCACGACCACAACTACACCCGCACCTACCTGATCAAGGACGGCGTGGTCGCCAACCCCGACGAGGCCGCCGCCCAGGGCACCGTCGAAGCCAAGGACGGTGAGGTGCTCTACGTGACCGCCAACTCCGCCAGCGGTTCGAAGTACTACAACACCAACGAGACCTACCCGCACCCGTGGGCATCCGTCATCAACCAGGAGAAGGTGCGCAACTACTCCACCATCGACGTGACCGACGAGTCGATCACCGTCACCACCATGCGCAGCCAGCAGTCGGGCGCCGACAAGCCCGTGAACAGCGTCGTCGACAAGGTCACCCTCGAGCGTGCGGATGTCACACCGCCCGTTCTGACGGTGCCCGCGGCCTCGTCCATCCAGACCGGTTCGACCTTCGACCCCGCCACGGGCGTCACCGCCACCGACGAGAAGGATGGCGACCTCACGTCGGCCGTCACCGTCTCGGGCACCGTCGACACCGCCACCGAGGGCACCTACACGCTCACCTACAGCGTGACGGATGCCGCCGGCAACACCGCGACGGCAACCCGCCAGGTCACCGTGGCCGACGGCGCGTTCACGCAGCGCGGCCTTCCCACCATCACGGGTGACGCCCGCGTCGGCGAGACCCTCACGGCTTCGGCCGGCGAGTGGACCCCCGCCCCGACGGGTGTGGCCTACCAGTGGCTGCGCGCCGGCCAGCCGATCGACGGCGCCACCTCGGCCACCTACACCCCGGTCGCCGCGGATCTCGCCTCGGCACTCTCGGTGCGCGTGACCGTCTCGGCCGCGAACTACGCCGACGCGGCGGCCTCCTCGGCCGCCATCGCCGTGGCACCCGCGATCGAGCCGACGCCTGTTCCGACGCCCGCGCCGACCCCGGCACCCACGACGGCACCGATCGACGCACCGACCGCTGCTCCGACGGCCGCGCCCACCGCGCAGCCGACCGGCGCTCCGGCCGCCGACCCGACGGCCACCCCGCTGCCGGGTGCGTCGAACGGTGCGCTGCCCTCGACCGGTAGCGAGACCGCCGCGGGCCTCAGCCTGTTGGCCGTGTTGCTTCTCGTCGCCGGCGGATCGTTCGTCGCCCTGCGTCGCACGCGTCGCCACAGCTAGTCCCCCGGGCGGTGGCCCGGCTCGGTTCTCGCCGGCCAGGTCACCGCCCGCCTGCACTACACACAACGCACAACGCACAACGCACAACGCACAACGCAACACGCAACACGCAACACGCTTCACGCTTCACGCTTCATCCGCACCATGCGCGGTGTCACCGGCCGACACGACCGGGGCACCGCGCCGCACTCGTTCTGAGGAAATCATGTCGACGTCTCCCCGCCCTTTCCCGCTTACCCTTGCCGCGACAATCGGCCTCGCAGGACTTCTCCTGGCGGCGACCACGGCCTGCACGAACGCGGCACCCACGGACGGCGGCCCGCACGCATCCACCTCTCTGAGCACCGAGGACACCGCCGACGCGTCGGCCACCCGGCCCTCCCCCGGCGCGACGTTGCCGCCGGTCGCGGCACCCCCCGCATCCGCCGACCGCCTCGCCAGTTTCACGGTGCGCATCGTCGCCGCCGACGATGCCCTTTCGGCATCCGGAACCGCGGCGGCCATCGCCTTCGCCGAACAGAACGGAGCGGATGTCGAAGCCTCCGTCTCGGCCGCGGGCGACGACGACGCCTTCGCCGCCCACCTCGAGGAAGCCGTCGCCGCGGCCCCGAGCGTGATCCTCACGGTCGGCCCGAACGCCGTCGACCTGGTCGACTCCGCCTCGGCCAACAACATCGGCCAGCTCTTCCTGCTCGTCGGAGCCCAACTGCCCGAACCGACCGCCAATGTCACGGCCGCGGTATGGCCGGGCGCCGACTCTCGGGGCACGGTGTCGATGGCTGAGACATCCCCCGATGCTTTCGCGGCTCACGTCGACGCGGGACTCGAGGCCGGTTTTGCAGCCATCCTCGCCGATGAGACGGGCTACGTCTACGAACTTCCCGTCCAGTAGCACGTCCGGCCCGCGGTCGCCTCTGTCAGACAACTCAGGAGCGCTCGGTTACAACGGGTTGCCCAATACGCGCCGGCTACATCAAGCGGCGCACACCGTGCTGCGAGCGCTCGGCGTCGCGGTCGAGAAGGTCCTGCCGCAGCTGCGGGTCGTCGTGGAGCGCCTGCTCGGTGCGACCCGCGCGGCCGGTGCGCCTTCGCAGCCAGACGCCCACTCCGATGAGCAGGATGAATCCCACCAGGGCGAGCACGCCGGTCACGATCAATTCGATGGTCATTGTGCCTCCTCCCCACCCAGCCTAGACAGCGCCACTTCTCCTGAGAAGGGGCCGGACGCGAGGATCCCTCGCAGCGTCAGCCGAGCTTGACGGCCGTCCCGTAGGCGACGACCTCCTGAGCGTTCTGGCCGACCTCGCTGGCATCGAAACGCATGGCGACGACGGCATCCGCACCGACGGCCTCGGCGGACTCGATCAGGCGCTGCTTGGCCTCCTCGCGGCTCTGCATGAGCTGCTTGGTCAACCCGCCCAGCTCGCCACCCACGAAGGCCTTGAGGTTGGCGCCGAATTGCACGCCCGCGTTGCGCGAGCGCACCGTGAGGCCAGTGACCTCTCCGATCACCTCGGTGATCTGGCGGCCGGGGACATCGTTCATCGTAGAAATCAACATGACGGCAGTCTCGCAGCCCCACGCGCAGCGATCGAGGGAGCTACATCCCTCTCGACTCTGCGGGCAGGATCTCGGTCAGCAGCTGCTCGATACGGCGCTTGATGTCGTCGCGGATCGGCCGGACCGACTTGATGCCCTGTCCCGCCGGGTCGTCGAGCTGCCAGTCTTCGTAGCGCTTGCCGGGGAAGATCGGACACGCGTCACCGCAGCCCATCGTGATGACCACGTCGGCCTGTTTGACGGCATCCACCGTGAGAATCTTGGGCACGTTGCCCGCGATATCGATGCCCTCTTCGGCCATGGCCTCGATGGCGACCGGGTTGATCTCGTTCTTCGGCTCGCTGCCGGCGCTGAACACGTCGACGCGGTCCCCCGCGAGGGCGCTCAAGTAGCCGGCCGCCATCTGCGAGCGGCCGGCGTTGTGCACGCACACGAAGAGCACTGCGGGTTTGTCGGTCATCTATCGCATCCTGTCGGGTGGGTATTCGTCGATCTCACGGGCTCCTGCGCCAGCGGTGGGCGAGAGCAGGAACCCGCGAGGACGCCAGAGCTCGGGCCTCGGCGAACTCCGGCCTAGGCGAGTTCGTCGTCCGAGGCATCCTCGTCGTTGTCGAGCGCCTCTTCGTCGGGCCCCATCAGCAGGAACAAGCCCGCGTAGGGCTCGAGCCGCACGCCGAAGGTCTGCAGGTCGTCGACGCGGCCGATCTCGAGACCGGATGCCGCATCGATGACGGCGCGGCGCGGGATGAGTTCGCTCGACCGCACGCTGCCCTCGATGGGCTGGTCGGTGAAGTTCAGCACGGTGACCTGCAGGGGCGCGTCCTCCCAATCGGCCTTGCCGCCGTCGAGGCGGTGCACCATGACGAGCATGCCGGGGTGCGAGACATCCGGAACGTCGACCTGGGTGCCGATCGCGATGTCGTTGGCGTCGCGAATGGCGAGCAACTCTTTCAGCTGCGAGGCGAACGAGTCGGGGCGCTGCAGCTGTTCGGGCAGCGTGCCGTAGAGCGAGCGCCCGCGGGGCATGCCGGATGCCGACGCCACCGCCTCTTCGTCGAAGCCCATCAGGTCGTGGGCGGCGCGTTCGATCCAGCGCGTGTCACCCTCGGCGATGAGCTCGGAGACCTGTTCGGAGGGCAGCGGCAGGGCGCCCACGAGGTCCCAGGCGGAGAGCGCGAAGACGCCCGGCTGCCACGCGTTGAAGCGCGCGAGCAGCAGGTGGGCGCGGGCGATCATGTCGACGTCGTCCTCGCGGATCTTGTCGAGCTCGTTAAAGCCTTGGGCGGCCGCTATGACGGAGGCCGTGGTGCAGGCGATGCCGTTGGTCGTGAACACGCGGTTGTAGGGCGCGTTCTCGCCCGTGAGGCGTTCGATCATGTCGGCGCGGATGGTTTCGGCGAGGTCGCCGCCCGCCATCTGCTGGTCACGGAACGTGTACTCGTCGGCGCAGTGCAGCGTGGCCCAGTGCACGAGCTCGTAGGTGAGCTCGTCGTGGTTCTGCAGCGCGTGCACGAGCTGAACGGGCTGCACATCGGTCTCGAGCGACGTGCGCAGCGTGAGCCGCAGGAACTCGGTGTCGCCCATGGCCAGCGCGTGCTGGTAGGCGGGCCGGTTGATGAAGTCATAGGACAGGTCGGCGCCCACCCGGCCGGTGTTGCGGATGTCTTCGACCGTGAGGTTGAGCTCCTGGAATGTGAATCCGCCCACCTTGCGCACCATGCTGGCGATGAGGTGGTTCGCGGCCTCGGACAGCGGGTGCCCCTCCGACCACGCGGGCATGCCCTCGGCGCTCTTCTCCACGCCGAGGAAACCGTTGGCGTCGAGGCGCAGCGCGCTCGAGCCGAGGTCGCCGAGCGAGTGCAGGGCGTCGCCGATGACGAGGCGCATGCCGGCGAAGGTGGGGTCGAGCCAGTTGATGGAGGGCTGACCCTGCTTGAAGTAGTGCAGGTAGACCCAGCGGCGCGTGCGACCGTCGACGCCCAGCACGGGTGCCGTGGCGCTCCAGTTGGTCTCCTTCACGCCGGGCGCATAGAAGATGACGCGCTGCAGGGCGCCGATGATGTAGCCCTGGTCGGCCAGGCTCTGCTCGGCCGTGGCGTCGAGGTTCACGGCATCCCGACCCTCGGGCACGTCGGGCAGCAGAGGCCAGTCCGCCTCGGGGATTTCGATCATGTGATAGATGCCGGGGAAGTCTTTATAGGCCATCTCGGCGAGGCGGAAGTCGGCGCCCTTGCCCGTGTGACCGGGCACGATGTCGTCGATGACGCTGCCCGAGTACTGGTCGGCCACGTCGCACAGCGAACGGAACTCGTCTTCGGTGCCGAAGGCCGGATCGATCTGCGTGGAGATGCGGTCGAAGTGACCGTCGACGCTGGCCGTCTGCCGCCATCCGGTCAGGCCGCCGGCGCGCTTGACGGGGCCCGTGTGCACGGCGTCGATGCCGATGCGCTCGAACGCGCGCCACAGGTCTTCGTCGCCGAGGGCGCCGAGGTAGGACTGCCCGGGGCGCGTGATGAGCGAGATCGGGTAGGCGGTGAACCACACCGAGGCCGACTGGATGGCGCGGCGCGCGTCAGGCCGGGCATACGGGTTGCGCCACATGCTGGGCTGACCGGAGTGCTGACGGCTGAGGACGTCGGCGTCGCCGAGCATCGACTGGCGCACCAACCAGGCCACATAGGCCGGGTTCGAGCCGTCGGGTTCGCGGGGGTCGAGCTTCGACCGCGTGATGCCCGAGGTGCGCAGGTGGGCGCTCGGCCGCAGGCGCTTCGGACGGGCCGGATAACGCTCCTCGTCGTACGAAATCTCTGCCGCTTCCGGCACCGTGTCGGGTGTCGTCTCGGGGGTGACGTCAGTGCTGTCGTACTCGGGGGTTTCCGTCATGGTCTTAGTAGATCACGCCCGGGAGAACGCCCGCACCCCCTACCGGCCGCTGCCGCCGATGTGGTGGAATGCGGCGGCAGCGGCAGGGGTGAGATGCACGTCCTCAGCCAGCCTCTTCGACGTGCGCGAGCGCTAGTGGCCGTCGACCATTTTGAGGCCGACGACGCAGCCGACGAGGCCGAGGATGAGGAGGATCTTGATGACCGAGACGGATTCGCCGCCGAAGACCATGGCGTAGACGACCGTGAGGCTGGCGCCGATTCCGACCCAGACGGCGTAAGCCGTGCCGACGGAGATGTCGCGCATGGCGAAGGCGAGGCCGCCCATGCTGGCGATGAGGGCGACGCCGAAGATGATGGTCGGCCAGAGCTTCGTGAAGCCCTCCGACTTGCCGAGGGCCGTGGCCCAGACGGCCTCGAGGATGCCCGACACGATGAGGATGATCCAAGACATGACTGCTACTCACTTTCGTGGTCAGTCTTGTCGCGTTCCGGGTACTGCGCCCTCGTCCGGATGCCGCTCTTGCTGCGGCACCCCTCCAGTATGCCAGGCGTGCCTGATCACGCACTGTGCAGATAGACCTAAGTCCTTGTCAGCGTGCATATCCGTCACTATGTTTTGGCCATGAACAAGACAGCGAAAATTGCCGGTTCGGGCGTCGCAGCACTGTTTCTCGCCCTCTCCCTGAGCATCGCCTCTCCCGCGACGGCCGTTTCGGCCGCCCCCGCCTCCGTCGCTCACGCCGCTCCCGGCGTGGTGAAGACGGCCCTCTCTCCGACCTGCGTCGACGTGACGAAAGAGGGGCGCTCCAAAGGCTTCCCCTACGTCGACGTCAAAAACAAATGCTCCTCGACGCAGCGGGTGAAAGTGCTGTGGGCATCGGCGCCCGACAGCTCGTGCAACACGCTGAAGCCCGGCCAGTCGTTCCGGGATTCGACCGGGGTCTTCGGGGTCTTCGACGGCCTCCGCAAGTGCTGACCTCACCCATTCTGTAACCGCCCACCCGGCGGGGATGTCCATGTCCGCACGTTACGCGCGCGGTCCGGGTGTCAGACCCCTCGACTAATCTGGGGCGTATGGCAGATCGCGAATACGGCTTCCGCACGCGTGCGATTCACGCGGGCAACATCCCCGACCAGGTGACGGGCGCGCGAGCGCTGCCCATCTACCAGTCGACGGCTTTCGTGTTCGACGACACGGCCGACGCCGCCGCGCGTTTCGCGTTGCAGAAATACGGCAACATCTACTCGCGGCTCTCCAACCCCACGGTCGCGAGCTTCGAAGAGCGGGTGGCCAGTCTCGAGGGCGGCCTCGGCGCTGTGGCCACCGCATCCGGTCTTGCCGCCCAATACATCGTGTTCGCGTCGCTCGCGGGTGCCGGCGATCACATCGTCGCGTCAGCGAACCTCTACGGCGGCTCGATCACGCAGTTGGATGTCACGCTGCGCCGTTTCGGGGTCGAGACCACGTTCGTGGGTTCCTCGAACGCCGAGGACTACGCCGCCGCCATCACGCCCCGCACCAAGGTGCTCTTCGCCGAGACCGTGGCCAACCCGTCGGGTGAGATCGCCGATATCGAGGCGCTCGCCGACGTGGCCCACGCCCATGGCATCCCGCTCGTGATCGACTCGACCATTGCCACGCCTTATCTCAACCGACCGATCGAGTGGGGTGCCGACATCGTCACGCACTCGGCCACCAAGTTCTTGGGTGGGCACGGCACCACCGTGGGCGGGCTGGTCGTCGAGAGCGGCCGGTTCGACTACTCGGCCGACAAGTTCCCCCTCTTCCACGAGCCCGTCGCCAGCTATGGCGGCCTGACGTGGGCCGGCAACTTCGGCGAATATGCCTTCCTCACGCGCCTGCGCGCCGAACAGCTGCGCGACATGGGACCCGTTTTGTCGGCCCAGTCCGCCTTCCAGCTGGCGCAGGGTGTCGAGACGCTGCCCTACCGGATCGACGCGCACGTGGCGAACGCCCGAGCCGTGGCCGAATGGCTCGACGCCGACCCGCGCATCGAGGCCGTCAACTGGGCGGGACTGCCCGCGCATCCGCACCACGAGCGCGCCAACAAATACCTGCCGAAGGGGCCGGGCTCGGTCTTCAGCTTCGAGGTCAAGGGCGGTCGGCCGGTCGGGCAGAAGCTCATCGAGTCGGTCAACCTGGCCAGCCACCTCGCCAACATCGGCGACGCCAAGACGCTCATCATCCACCCGGCGTCCACCACGCACGCGCAGCTGACCGAACAGCAGCTGCTCGAGGCCGGCGTGCGACCGGGCGTCGTGCGCTTGAGCGTGGGCATCGAAGACCCCGACGACATCATCTACGACCTCGACCAGGCACTCGCCCAGGCAGTGGAGGCATGAGCATGAGCACCGCAACCAACACCGCCGAGAGCACATCGGCCGGCATCGACGGCAGCGCCGCGTCATCCACCGGGGGCGACACCGTCAACGCCGTGCTCGCCAACGGGCTCAGCTGTCAGCTGCCCGCCGACTCGCCTCTCGCCCGCCTGTTGAAGTCGCAGCGCACCTGGGAGGGGCCCGACGCCAAGAAGCGGCTCGGCATCCTGCGTCGCGCGAAGTCCATCGCGATCGTGGGCGCCTCGTCGAACCCGTCGCGGTCGAGCTACTTCGTCGGCACCTACCTGTTGCAGTCGACCGACTACCGCGTCTACTTCGTCAACCCGAACGCCACCGAGATCCTCGGCCAGAAGGCCTACCCCGACCTCGCATCGCTGCCCGAGGTGCCCGACATCGTCGACGTGTTCCGCAAGGCCAGCGACATTCCGTCGGTCGTCGACGAGGTCGCCGCGGTCGGCTCGCCCGTCATGTGGGTGCAACTCGGCATCTGGAACGAGGATGCGGCGCGCGACGCCGAATCTCGCGGCATCGAAGTGGTCATGGACCGCTGCGTGAAGATCGAACACGCTCGATTCCACGGCGGCCTGCACCTCATGGGATTCGACACCGGACAGATCACGGCTCGCAAGACGATTCGCTAGCGGGACCCCGCCGGCCGATGATAACGGCAGGTTCAGTGGGAATCGAGCCCCTGGATTGCCGGGGCACTCGCGCGTAGATTCGTAGGATGAGCCAAAGAATTCTGATCCTCGGCGGCGGATACGCCGGCCTCTATGCCGCGAAGACTCTCCAGAACCAGAGCGACGCGCTCCTCGAGATCACCGTCGTCGACTCGAACCCCTACATGACGTACCAGCCGCTGCTGCCCGAAGTGGCCGGCGGCCACGTCAACCCCGCCGACGTCACCATCGACCTGCGACGCACGCTGCGCCACTGCACCGTGCTGCGCGGCACCGTCACCGGACTCGACGTCGAACAAAAAACCGCGAACATCGACCTGCTCAACGATCACGAGATCTCGATCGACTACGACCAGGTCATCCTGGCGCTCGGCGCCGTCACGCGCGTGTTCCCCACACCCGGGCTGAAAGAGAACGCCGTCGGCTTCAAGACCGTCGAAGAAGCCGTCTACACCCACAACCGGGTGCTCGAACAAGTAGCGCGCGCCGCCGAAACCACCGACGAGGCCGAAAAGCGTAAGGCGCTCACGTTCGTGTTCGTGGGCGGCGGCTACACGGGAGTCGAGGCGCTCAGCGAACTGTCCGACCTGTCGAAGAACGCCGTGCGCAATCATCCATCGCTCGACGAATCGGACCTGCACTGGGTGCTCATCGAAGCGCTCGACCGCGTGGCACCCGAGGTCGGCCCCGAACTCTCGAAGTGGACGCTGCAGGCGCTGCGCGACCGGGGCATCGACATCCGCCTCGAGACCACCATCGAGTCGTGCGAAAACGGCGACGTCACCCTGAAGGGCGGCGACGTCATCCCGGCCAACACCATCGTGTGGACCGCCGGCGTGCAGCCCAACCCGCTCTACAAGAGCACCAACGTGCCGCTCGGGCCCAAAGGCCACGTCATCGCCAACGCGCACCTGCAGGTCATGCGCGAAGACGGCTCGATCGTCGACGGAGCATGGGCGCTCGGCGACAACGCGCAGGTGCCCGACCTCACAGCCGCCAAGCAGCCCGCCTACTACCCGCCGAACGCGCAGAACGCCATGCGGCAGGCGCCCGTCGCCGCCAAGAACGTGGTGTCGAGCATCCTGTCGCGGCCCCTCGTCGAATATCGCCACGAATCGCTCGGCACGATCGCCAGCTACGGCATCGGGCACGGCGCCGCCAACGTCAAGGGCATCAAGCTGAAGAACCTTCCGGCCTGGATGATGCACCGCGCCTACCATGGGGCCGTCATCCCGACCTTCAACCGCAAGATCCGGGTGTTCATCGGCTGGTTCACCGAGGCGGTGACCTCTCGCGAGACGACTGCGCTGACCGCACTCGAGACGCCGCGCAAGGCATTCACGGCGGCGTTCGGAAAGTCGCGCGCGAAGAGCTAGGGGCCTGACGGCCGTGGATCCGGCGGCCGGGGCGCCGATCCGCGGCGCGAGGGGCAAGATTCCTGACTTCAGGTCTCAGAGCCAGGAAGACCGATAATCTAGACCGGTGTCCTCACATGTGCGCCCGACCGGATCGCAGACTTCACTGCGCGAAGCCAACCGCGCGCTCACGGTCGAGGCGGTCCGGCGCCACGGGGGGATCACGCAGGTCGAATTGGCCGGCGCAACGGGCCTCTCCCCCGCCACCGTCTCGAACATCGTCAAAGAACTGACGGCCGCCGGCACCCTCGCGGTCAGCTATGCGGTGCGCAACGGCAGACGCGCCGTCCAGGTGACCTTGGCGCGCGGCAACGGCCTCGTCGTCGGCATGCATGTCGGCACCCGGCATCTACGCATCGCACTCGCCGACCCGTCGAGCAGCATCGTCGCGGAACACCACATGCCCCTCGCACCCGACCACTACGCCGACGCGAGCCTCGACCGCGCTGCGTTCCTGCTCGACGACCTGCTCGATCGGGTCGGGGCCGACAGCGGCGAGGTGCGCGGAATCGGGATCGCCGTTCCGGCGCCCATCGACCCCGAGACCGGACACACGGCGGTGCCGGGACTCATGCGCGGCTGGGACGGCGTCGACATCGCCCACGCCGTGCAGCAGCGCGTGGGCTGCCCCGCGTCGGCCGGGAACGACGCGACGCTCGCGGGCGTGGCCGAGGCGCACACCGGCGTCGCCCGAGGCATCCCGAACGTTCTCTATCTGCGGGCATCGCACGGCATCGGCGGTGTCGTCGTGCGCGGCGGCACCCCGCAGATCGGACGACGCGGCGCGGGGGGCGAGATCGGACACGTCTCGATCGACCCCGACGGGCCGCTCTGTCGGTGTGGCAATCGCGGATGCCTCGAGAGTTTCGTGGGCGCGGCCGCCCTCACCGCGCAGCTGCCGGCGGCGTATTCTCACCTCAACTACGCGGACATCATCTCGGAGGCCAGCGCGGGCGACCCGTTGTGCGGTCGCATCGTCGCCGACGCCGGCCGTCACATCGGCTTGGCGCTCGCGAGCGCCAACAACCTGCTCGACGTCGACCTCATCGTGGTGGGCGGCGAGCTGGCCGAGACGCGCGAACTCCTCCTCTCGCCCGTGCGCCACAGCTTCGAACGCAACGCCTTCGGTGCCGTCGGATCCGCACCCGCGGTCGTCGCGGGCGAGCTCGGCGTGCGCGCGCCCCTGCACGGCGCCATCGGGTTGGCCGTGAGCGCGCTCGCAATCTGAAAAACCTTGCGTTCAACAATTGACGCCAAGACCCCACGGTGGTTGACTTCCGTACATCACAGCAGCTGATGCTGGGCCCACGAACGATGCACCGTCGCATCGACGCACCGCTCGCGCAGGCCGGACAGACTCGATGGAGAGGTCAACAATGCAATTCGACATGAAACGCCGCGTGCTCGCGGGCGTGATCGCGGCGGGTGTGATCGTCACCCTCGCCGGGTGCGGAAACCAGCAGGGACAGGCCGGTTCGACCGGCGGCGCCTCGGCCAACGGAGGCGATCTCAAGATCGCCCTCCTCCTGCCCGAGAACAAGACGACCCGCTACGAGGCGCAGGACCGGCCGAACTTCGAGGCCGACGTCAAGAAACTCGATCCGAGCATCACCGTCGTCTACAACAACGCCAACCAAGACGCGACCCAGCAACAGCAGCAGGCCGAAGCCGCGCTGACCGATGGCGCGAACGTTCTCGTCATCGACCCCGTCGACGCATCGGCACTCGGCAGCGTGCTGCAGAAAGCCAAGGCGAAGAAGGTTCCCGTCATCTCGTACGACCGGTTCTTCGAGGGTGCTGACTACTACACGTCGTTCAACAACGAGAAGATCGGCGAACTGCAGGGCCAGGCCGTGCTCGACGGGTTGAAGGCCAAGGGTGTCGACGCGACATCCGGGCCGATCTGGATGGTGAACGGTGACCCGAAGGACCCGAACGCGGCCGACTTCAAGTCCGGCGCCGAGAAGGTCCTGAAGGCGGCGGGGGTCGACATCACGGCCACCCACGACACGCTGGACTGGAACCCGGATGACGCTCGACAGTGGGTGGAGGGTCAGCTGAACAGCGGTTCTGAGAAACCCATTGCCATCTACTCGGCGAACGACGGCACGGCCGGCGGTGTGATCGCGGCCGCACAGAAGGCCGGGGTCGATCCCGTGGTCACCGGCCAGGATGGCGAGGTCGACGGCCTGCAGAACATCCTGCGTGGCCTGCAGTACGCCACTATCTACAAGGCGTATGCGCCGCAGGCCGAATTCGCCGCGACAGCCGCCGTCGCGCTCGCGCAGGGTAAAGAGGTGCAGGCGAAGGACACCTACAAGGATGTCCCCACCGACTTCGTCGACGCCCAGGTCATCACGAAAGACAACCTAAAGGATGTCTTCACCTCCGGCCAGACCAAGGAGAGCGACGTGTGCACGGGTGACGCCGCTGCGCTCTGCACCGCAGCAGGCATCTCCGGTTAGGACACCGCCGCAACCGGGCGGGTGGTCGGAGCGATCCGGCCATCCGCCACTGCCCTGTGACCCGCTGCTGGAAGGAAATGACGTGACACCCACCACCCCCGTCCTTGAGATGACGGGAATCTCGAAACGCTTCGGCGCTGTCCAAGCGCTGACCGACGTGAATCTCACCGTGCACGCGGGCGAGGTCGTCGGTCTCGTCGGCGACAACGGCGCCGGCAAGTCCACACTCATCAACATCATCTCGGGCGTGCATTCGTTCGACGAGGGCACCATCGCGGTCTCGGGCGAGCGCGTCTCGTTCTCGTCGCCGCAGGCGGCACAGCGAGCCGGCATCGCGACCGTGTTCCAGGATCTATCCCTGTGCGACAACCTCGATGTCGTCGCCAACCTCTTCCTCGGTCAGGAGTTCCTCATGGGCGGCGTGCTCGATGAGGTCGCCATGGAGAAGAAGTCCTGGGACCTGCTGCGCTCGCTGTCGGCCAAGATCCCGAGCGTGCGCATCCCCATCGCCGCCCTCTCGGGTGGGCAACGGCAGACGGTCGCCATCGCGCGGTCACTGCTCGGCTCGCCCGCACTCGTCATGCTCGACGAACCCACCGCCGCTCTCGGCGTCGCCCAGACGGCCGAGGTGCTCAACCTCATCGAGCGTCTGCGCGAACAGAAGCTCGGCGTGCTGCTCGTGAGCCACAGCATGGCCGACGTGCAGGCGGTGTGCGACCGCATCCATGTTCTGCGGCTCGGAAAGGACGCGGGCGACTTCGACGGGGCGAACACCTCGACCGAGACGCTGATCAGCGCGATCACGGGCGCCTCGGACAACGTCGTCAGCCAGCGGGCCGCGAAGAACTCCCTCGCCGGCACGGAAAGGACCCCCTCATGAGCCAGGACGCCCCCACCAAGGACGGTCTGAGCACGGCGACGTTCGTGCCCGCCGCGGTCGACGAACGCATCCACGCCGTCAACCCGGTGCAGGCTTTCGGACGACGCATTCGCGAAGGTCAACTGGGTGTGCTGCCCGTGATCGTCGGCCTCGTCGTCATCGTGATTGTGTTCCAAACCATCAACGGCAACTTCATCTCGCCGTCGAACCTCGTGAACCTGTCGACATCGGTCGCCTACATCGGCATGCTCGCGCTCGGCATCAACCTCGTGCTGCTGCTCGGGGAGATCGACCTCTCGCTTGCGCAACTCGGCGGGCTGTCGGCATCCCTCATGGGTGTATTGCTGCTGCGGCAGGGTGCTGACCCGTGGGTTGCCGTGTTGGCCATGTTCGCGCTGGGTGTCGGTGTCGGATTCATTCAGGGTTGGTTCTTCGCCGTGGTCGGCATTCCCGCCTTCGTGGTCACCCTGGCCGGTCTGCTCGCCTACTCAGGACTCACGCTCACCATTCTCGGAACGCAGAAGAACCTGAGCGTGTCGAACACGTTCGTCTCCGACCTGGCGAACTTCTATTTCCCCGAGACTCTCGCCTATGCAGCGGGCGCCCTCATCGTGATCGTCTATGCCGGCGGACAGGTGTTCGGAGCCATGCGGCGGCAGCGAGCCGGGCTCACGCGGCCGTCCTACCTCGGCATCGGAATCCGCAGCGTGCTGCTCGCCGCCGTGACCTTCGGGTTCTTGGCAATCGTCAACCAGGACTTCGGTCTGGCGCTGCCGTTCGCCGTGCTCATCGCGGTGGCCATCATCATCGACCTCGTGCTGCGCAAGACGAAGTACGGGCGCGCCATCTACGCCGTGGGCGGCAACGTCGAGGCGGCACGGCGGTCGGGCATCCGGGTGACCTGGGTGCGCATCAGCGTGTTCATGGCCGCGGGTGTGATCGCCGCCCTCTTCGGCCTGATGAAGGCCGGCGTGACGACAAACGCGGGATCGACCCTCGTCGGCACACAGGACCTGCTGAACGCAATCGCGGCGGCCGTGATCGGTGGCACGAGCCTCTTCGGCGGGCGCGGGTCGGCCTGGGCCCCGATCCTCGGTGCGCTCGTCGTCGGATCGATCAACAACGGTCTCTATCTGATCGGCTTCTCGTCGGATGCCCAGCAGATCATCACCGCGCTGGTGCTGCTCGCGGCCGTCGTGCTCGACGCGCTGTCCCGGCGGGGGCAGAGACGATCCGGACGCTAGCGGGAATGGAGAGGCCCCGGGCACCGCAGGGTGCTCGGGGCTTCTCGTCGTTCGTGGGGTTCCGGCGATCAGGCCGGAAGCGACGACTCGATGAGCGAGACGATCTCGGGGGCGTCGGGCTCGACCGTGGGGCGGAAGCGGTGCACGCGGCCGTCGGGCGTGATGACGAACTTCTCGAAGTTCCACTTCACGCGGCCCGCCTTGCCGTCGGCATCCTCGGCCTTCGTCAGCTCCTGGTAGAGAGGGTGAGCCGAGCGGCCGTTCACTTTCACCTTCTCGAACATGGGAAACGTGACGCCCCAGGTCATCGAGCAGTACTCCTTGATCTTGTCCTCGTCGCTGAGCTCCTGCAGGAACTGGTTGCTCGGAAAACCGAGCACCGTGAAGCCGCGGTCGCCGTAGGTCTTCTGCAGCTGCTCGAGCTTCTCGTATTGCGGGGCGAGGCCGCACCGTGAGGCCACGTTGACGATGAGCTTCACGGGCGCATAGTCGGCGAGGGTTGCGGCATCCCCGTCGATGGTGGTGATTTCGATGGTGTCGAGCGCGTCGGTCACGGTGTCTTCTCTCTGGTCGAGTCACGCGGTGAGCGTTGTTCGACTCTAACCCCGCGTGTTGGATGTCGGAGCCCACGTGGGTGTACAGTCGTCTCATCTGAGGTAAAAACGCAGGGTCTGGCCACTGGCCACCTGCGCCGGCACGCGGTATCGAGTGATCCGCCACTTCTTCGCCCAGAAGGAGTGTGCCCACATGTCATCCGAACTCTCACCCGTCGCCTCTCGCCCAGACGGGCCAGCGGCGCCACGCACTACGCCGGGGTCGCCGAGCAACACGCCGGGGTCGCTGCGCGAGGCGTGGGTCGCGATCGCCGGGCTATCGGCCGTGTTCCTGTTCGAGATGCTCGACAACTCGATCTTGAACGTCGCCCTGCCGACGATCGGGCGCGAGTTGCACGCGTCGACCAGCGCACTGCAGCTCGTGACCAGTTCGTACGCCATCGTCTTCGGCGGCCTGATGCTCGTGCTCAGCGCCCTCGCCGATCGGGTGGGTCGCCGCCGCATCATGCTCATCGGGCTGGTGCTGTTGGCGCTGGCGAGCCTGGCCACCGCCGTGGTGACGACACCCGAAGAGCTCATCGCCGTGCGCGCCGTGATGGGGGTTGCCGCAGCCATGACCACCCCCGGATCGCTCGCGCTGGCGTTCCGGCTGTTCGAGGACGACACGTTGCGGGTGCGGGCGACGACCGTGATCTCGACGGTCGGGCTCGTCGGGCTGGCCATCGGACCCACGGTCGGCGGCCTCGTGCTGGCGGTCGCGCCGTGGCAGGTGTTGCTGCTGATCAACGTGCCGATCGCGGCGTTGGCGTTCATCGGTATCCGGCGCGGAGTTGCCGTGGACGATCCCGAAGGGTTGCACCGTGATCCCGTCGATATCGCGGGCGGCGTTCTCGGAACGGTCACGATTATGGCCACGCTCCTCGCTCCCACGCTCTTCGTCGAGGCTGGGTCGGGTTCGGGTGCGGGCTCGGGTTCCGGTTCGAGCCTGGAAATCGGATCCTGGGCTCCGTGGCTCGCCGTCGCGGCGGCGGTCGTCGCCGGCGCACTCTTCGTGTGGCGCGAACGCACGGCCCGGCATCCATTGCTCGACCTGCGGCTGGTCGCACTCCCCCTCGTCTCGAGCGGCCTGGCCTTCAAGGCCGCATCGGGGCTCGCGACCGCCGGGCTCGGCTATCTCATCACCCTGCAACTGCAACTCGCGTGGGGATGGTCGCCCGCCCAGGCGGCGCTCGGCATGCTGCCTCAGGTCGTCGTGCTGCTCGGCGGCGGCGTGCTCATCGGGCCCGTCGTGAAACGCGTCGGCCTGGAGAACGCGGCCTGGATGAGCGCGACCGCCGTCGTGGCGGGCCTAGCCGTTTTCGCGACCCTCGGCCGGTTCGGTTACGGCTGGGTGCTGCTGGCGCTCGTGCTCGTCGCGGCCGGGATGCGGGTGGTCGGCGTCGTCGCGGGCACGAACGTGATGCGAGGCCTCCCCGCCACCCGCACGACGATCGGGGCCGCGCTGGTCGACACGGCGAGCGAGGTGGCTACGGCCGTGGGAATTGCGGTGGCCGGAACCATCCTCGCGGCCCTGTTCACAGGTTCGATCACGGCCGGCGGATGGTCGGCTGCCCAGGGTGTCGAGTTCGCGAACGCCGTCGAAATCGGCGGGGGTGTGCTGACGGTTCTGGCGGGGGCTCTGGTGGTCGTCGGGATGGTGCGGGCCCGGAGAGCCTGACGCGCGCGGGTGTTCGGGGGCTGCCTGGAACGGATTCCAGCCCCCGACTCCCGGCCCCTCGGCCGCTCCTGTTGATAAGTCAGCCCACGCTGTATAGTCAGTGCATGCTGACCAGTGCCCCTCGCCTCGATGTTCTCGGCCGACTCGGGCGTGCGCTCGCCGACCCGACCCGCTCACGCATCCTCATGGCCCTGCTCGAGCAGCCCGGCTACCCCGCCCAGCTCGCCCGCGATCTCGACCTCACGCGGTCGAATGTGTCCAACCACCTGAGCTGCCTGCGCGGGTGCGGCATCGTCGTGGCGCTGCCCGAGGGACGGCAGACACGCTACGAGATCGCAGACCCTCACCTGACCCGCGCGCTCGAGGCCCTCGTCGATGTGGTCCTGGCCGTCGACGACGGGCGCGGCTGCGAAGACGACGGTTGCGACGTGCCGCTGTGCTGCGGCATCGGAGTCGACGAGGGGGCTCGGCCGTGAGCGCGGTGCTCGAGACCTCGCGCCGCGACATCCTGCGCCGCCGCATCCGCTGGATCGTGGCCGGAACCATCGCCTATAACGTGGTCGAGGCGATTATCGCACTCGCGGCCGGGTCGGTGGCATCATCCGCTGCGCTGATCGGTTTCGGGCTGGACTCGATCGTCGAGGTGTTGTCGGCGGCCGCCGTGGCGTGGCAATTCGCGGCACCCGACCCCGAGCGGCGCGAGAAGACGGCCCTGCGCGTCATCGCCGTGTCGTTCTTCGGGCTCGCGGCCTATGTGAGCGTCGACGCGGTCCTCTCGCTGGTGGGGATGCGCGAGGCCGATCACAGCCCGGTCGGCATCGTTCTCGCGGCCGTCAGCCTCGTCATCATGCCCGGCCTCAGCTGGCTCGAACGCCGCACCGGACGCGAGCTCGGCTCGGCATCTGCGATCGCCGATTCGAAACAAACCCTCATCTGCAGCTACCTGTCGGCGGCGCTGCTCGTGGGACTGCTGCTCAACGCGCTCCTCGGGTGGGCCTGGGCCGACTCGGTGGCCGCCCTCGTCATCGCCGTCTTCGCCGTGCGCGAGGGGCTCGAGGCGTGGAAGGGCGAGAGTTGCACCGTGCCCGTCTCGGCGCTCACGGGCGAACGTGAAGTCGAGGCCTGCGAGTGTTGCGCGCCGGCCCACTGATCAGCTCGTTGAGAACCGCCTAGCCTCAGCGGTCTAACCCCAGCCACCGAGGTAGCCGGCCACACGCACGTCGGCGGCAATGGGGTGGATATCGCGAGCCTCGACCAGCAGATCGCGCACGTGTGCGTCGGCACCCCAGCGCTCGAGGCGCCGAACGGACCGCTCACAGATGACGCGAACCGTCGAACCGAGATGGACGGCCAGGATGCCCGGGGTCGACGCTTCTCGAAGTCCGCCGAGGAGGTCTAACGAACCGTCGCTCGCCCGCGTCCCCTCGGCGGGCGCTTCGTCACCGGAGGAATTATCTCGATCCGCAGACTCGCCGTGCCCAGCAGCATGGGCTTCCTCGGCGGAGTCGCCGGGCCTAGCCAACTCGACGCGCACACACTCGTCCAGTTCGATGCGCAAGCGACCGATCGGTGCCTCGCCCGGCGCAACGACGCGCGGGTCGCCAGCGAAGACACTCGACACCTCTGCGGGCACGACGACCCGAGCCTGCGGCAGCAAAGCGAGAACGCTGTCCACACACACGAAAGCAGCGGCGGCGCTCGGAGCACTGCGCAGAACGACGACCACATCCGGAATGGCGGTCAACAGCGCGCGCGGGCGCGACCCGTCCACCGCGATCACTCCGCTCAGGAGCATGGCCTCGGCGTTCTCGGCGTCGCGCCGGCGCCGGTCGTTCTCATCGCGGCCCGCCCAGTCGGCGCCGTCGTGCCAGGCCACGGCGTCGGGTTCGTGCGCGAAGATGCCGCCCGCCAGCCAGGCGCGGTGCGCCCACTCCCAGTCCTCGCCGCCGTAGTGCGAGAAGGTCTCATCGAATCCGCCCGTCTCGGCGAAGAACCACGCCGTGCACGCGAAGACGGCGCCGATGATGTGACGGTAGGAGCGATCATCCGCGTCGAGGAGGTTGCCGGTGCGGCGGTATTCGTCGCGTAGCCACGCGGGTTCGGGCACCTCGCGGGCGGGCCCGGCCTGTTCGACGGGCTCCGAAACGGGGGTGTCGCCGAAGTCGGCGTGCAGGCGGTGGCCGGCGACGACGGTTTCGGGCAGCAGGGACGGGAGTTGCACCATCCGTTCGAGGTAGTGCGGTTCGGGCGAGGTGTCGGCGTCGAGGAAGCAGAGGATGTCGCCGGATGCGTGGGCGGCACCGAGGTTGCGGGCGGCGGCGGCCCTGAAACCCTGGTCCTCTTGCACGAGCAGGGTCACGCCCTCGGGAACGACGGGCGGCACGGGTGAGCCGTCGTCGACGACGATGATCTCGACGAGCTCGGGGGCGAGCGTGTGGCGCGCGAGGGCGGCGAGGGTGCGGTCGAGTTCACGCTGCTGGTCGAAGTGCACGACGATCACCGAGACCGTGCGGGCGGGTGGTTCGACCCCGTCGACGAGGTCCCATCCGTTGCCCGGAACCGTGCGGCCGAAGGGCGGCGGAGTGGGAGCGGCGGGGCTCACCGAGCGGCCCACCACTCGGCATACGAGCGAGCCGTGTCACTGATGGTCGGCGACGACGCCGTGCCCGGTTCGACCCAGGTGGCATCGGGGTCGTCTCGCAGCCCCGCTATGGCGGCGGCGAGCACCTGCGGATCGCCGTCGTCGAAGAGGGTGAGGGTGCCGGGACGCAGCTGCAACATCTCGGCGAAATAGGGCGAGCGGATGGTGAGGGGGCGTCGACCGGCGCTGATCCAGTCGGTGAGCGAACCCGACGCCGAGACGTGTTGATGCGCGATCACGGGCACGGCGACGGCCCGCACCAGGGCATCCCGGTCGTCGACGCTCAAAAAACCGGTGCTGCGAAAGCGCACCCCCGAGGATGCGGCGTGCTCGGCCAGCTCGGCGAGTTCGCGTTCGTGTCCGGGCGAGGCGCCGCCGAGCGACACGACTCCGGGGCGCCTCTCCTCGGGCAACAGCGCGACCGCGTCGACGACCTCGCGGTGACCCTTGCCGGGGTAGAAGAACCCGAGAACCGCGACCTCGTCGAGCGGTTGCCAGGCGTTCGGGCGGGGCGCCGGGGGCTGAGCGGGCAACGGGATGACGTGGGCCACAACGGCCTCACCGAGCGCCTGCTCGAGCAGCCGCCGCTCGTGCTCGCTGTTGCAGACGACCCCGGATGCCGCGGCCACGACCCGTCGATAGGACGCCGTGCGGCGAGCGAAACCTCGCTCGCCGTCGGAGGGCTGCGGCACGTCGTGCAGGGTGACCGTGACGGGGCCCGACGCAGCGAGCCGCTCGATGCGCTGCGCGGCGTCCTCGGCGTCGACGCCCCAGAGTCGATCGGTGAAGTGCAGGTGCCGAGCGGCCGAGCGGTCGTCGGTTTCGGGCGCGAGCTCGACCGGCACGCCGAGGGCGTCCGCGATCGTGCGGGCATACTGGTCGACCCCGTGGAGCGCGTCGCCGCGGTGCAGCAGGGCGGGCGTACCGCTCACAGGAGGCCCAGCGTGGTGAGGGCGCGCGCGTGCCGCGTGAGCCCGGAGGTGACCGCGTCGAGGTGCTCGGCATACCAAGCCAGGTGGGCTTCGCGCAGCGTGACGGGGTCGATGTCGAGGCCGCCGACGGTCCACGTGGGTCGGGCTTCGGCATCCAGGCCCCAGGCGTCGATGACGGCTTGGTCGCGCGGTGCATGGATGCTGTTGAGAAGCTCACGCGTGAGGGGGACGGACACGTCGGCGAGGCCGAGACGCGCGCGCACCCGTTCGGCGAGCGCGGTCCAGACCGTGTTGCCCGGGTGATTGATGGTGCGCATGAGCGAGAAGTCGGGCTTGAGGAAGAGGTCCGAGACGACGACCGTGTCGTGCGCCTTCTCGCGGGACCGCAGCTGGCGGGTCGATTCGTCGGCGATCGCACGGATCTGGGTCGCCGTGACGCTGCTGCGGTCACTGTGTGCGCCGCCACTGTCGCCCGTGGTGGCGCCGTGACTGGAGCCGTCGTCAACGCTGCCCAGCGAGGGATCGACGAGGCCCGCCCGCCGCGCAGCCTCGGCCACGAGCCGCAGGTCGTGATAGGGCACGATGGGCGGCACGAGCGAGGTGTCGGAGGGCGGCCGGATGATCGCCTGGAACGGGTACAACCCGGCGAAGCGGATGACCGGAACCGTCGTCGTCCGCGAGCCCGTCGGCAGCAGCGCGCGCATCTGCTCCGAGCCGAGCGGCAGTCCGCGGTAGTCGTCGCGGATGGGCTGCGTGACGAACACGTCGGTGCGCGCCAGGATGCGCGCGAGGAGGGGCATGTCGTCGGCCTCGAGTTCGTGCACGGGCGGGACGCGGAGGAAGCGGACATCCTCGTCGCCGAGTGCCACGCGCAGCGATTCGGCCTGGCAGTTGCCCATGATGACGCCACGGGGACGCCCGTCGGTGGAGCTGGACGCCTCATCCGACTCGGCGCCGAAGAAGTCGGCGTAGTGGGTGCGGTAGCCCTCGTCGTGGGACATCAGACCTGATCTCTCGTATCGAACGGCACGAAGTGTTCACCGCAAGGGGTACACCGCCGAGCCCGGAATGTCGGGGGTGAGCGTTACTCTGAATGGTATCCCGCTCACGTCTCTGGCCAGGAGTCCGCATCACCCATAACGCCCGCATTCGCACGCCCCTGCGCGTCGCGTCGGTTCCCGGCGCACACCCTTATATGGAGAGCCTTTTTCGCGCGCTCCCCGAGGTGATCCGACTCGCCGACCCCATCCCCGATCCGTCGTTCCCGACGCGCTGGTGGCCGCCCGCGATGATCGACGCGGAATGGGTGCACCGGCACCGGGACGATTTCGACGTGATGCACGTGCACTTCGGCCTCGAATCGCTGCCCGCCGGCCGCCTGCTCGGCGCGCTCGACGCCCTCGACGCGATCGGGCGCCCGCTCGTCTTCACGGTGCACGACCTCGAGAACCCGAACCTCGACGTGCAGACGGCGCATCTGCGCGACCTCGACGAGATCATCCCGCGGGCCGACGCCATCCTCACCCTGACGGGCACGGCCGCCGCCGAGATCACGCAGCGCTGGGGCCGCACGGCCCTCGTCGCCCCGCACCCCGCGATCACCTCCGTCGGCGCGTCGACCCCGCGCGGCCACCTCTCCGCCGAGCGCATCGTCGGCATGCACCTGCGCGATGTGCGTCCCAACATCGACGCCATCGGCGCCGCCCGCACCCTGCTCGGCGCCCTCGACCTCTTGGCCGCCAACGGCACGCCCGTGCGCGGCCGCATCACGGTGCACGACCGTGTGCGCGATGCGCGTGCCCGCGATGCCGTGCTGGCGCTCGTCGCCGACCGCGCCGACGTCGACGTCGAGGTGGTCTCGCGGCCGAGCGACCAGGCCCTCGAGGCCGAGCTCGCCGGCCTCGACGCCGAGATCCTCCCCTACCGTCACGGCACGCACTCGGGGTGGGTCGAGCTCTGTTACGACCTGGCCGTGCCCGTCGTGGGCACGTCGGCCGGGCACATGTCCGACCAGCATCCGGATGACTTCGAGTCCTACTCGCTGGGCGACAGCGCGTCACTCGCCTCGGCCATCGACCGCTCCCTCGCGTCGGGCACCCGCCCGGGCACGGCCGAGCGCGGTCGGGCGATCATCGCACACGCCGCCCACCGCCGTCGCCAGCGGCAGCACGTGGCCGATGTGCACCTGGGCGTCTACCTGTCGGCGGTTGCGGCCCGCCAGTCGGTCGGCGACACGGCGTTCGTGGCGCTCGACGGCGACCAGCAAACCGCCTGACCTCGGCGCAACTCTGTGCGGTTCAGCGCGGCCGAACGGCGTCTTCGTTGTGCGTGACGACACAGTCTTGCGTCCTCCGGGCACGCCCCGTTTCAGCTGCGAGCCCCCGCGTATAGTGGCAGCGGTACCAGGTAAGGAGCCCCATGGCGGTGTACGTTTCGGCATTCGATCTCTTCTCGATCGGAATCGGCCCCTCGTCGTCGCACACGGTCGGCCCCATGCGAGCGGCGCTCGTCTTCGCCCAGCGCCTCCGCGCCGCCGGGCTGCTCGAGAGCGTCGACCGCGTCACCTGCTCCCTCTACGGTTCGCTCGGCTCGACGGGAATCGGCCACGGCACCCCGGATGCCGTCGTCGCGGGCCTCGCCGGTTTCGCCCCCGAGACCTGTGACCCGGATGACGTCCGCGGTGCGTGGACCGCGCTCGGCGACGGCGGCCAGACCGTGCTCGTGGCGGGCGAGCGACCGGTCACGATGATCATGGGCGACGTGTCGTTCGAACCGCGAACGCGTCTGCCCGGACATCCCAACGCCCTGGCCTTTCACGCCTGGCACGAGGGCGACGCGCTGCCCCTCGTGAGCGAAACCTACTTCTCGGTCGGCGGCGGCTTCATCCACCGCGAGGGCGAAGACGGCGCGGATGCTGCAGAGCCCGTCTACCCGCACCCCTACCGCACGGCCACCGAACTCTTACAGATCACCCGCGACACCGGCCTGAGCATCTGTCAGATCGCGCGCGCCAACGAAGAAGCCATCCGCCCGCGCGCCGAGGTGGATGCCGGACTCGACGCCATCTGGTCGGCCATGGCATCGTGCGTGGCCCACGGGCTCGAGACCGAGGGCGTGCTGCCCGGAGGCCTCAACGTCAAACGCCGAGCCAGCCTCGTGAAGAAGCGCCTGGATGCCGTGACCAACCCGGCCGAGCGCGACCTCGCGACCGAGTGGCTGCAGGCCTTCGCCCTCGCGGTGAACGAAGAGAACGCTTCGGGCGGGCGGGTCGTCACCGCTCCGACGAACGGGGCCGCCGGAATCATCCCCGCCGTCGCCAGCTACTACCTGCGTTTCGTGCCGGGCGCCTCGGCCGACGGCATCCGCCGCTTCCTCCTGACGGCCACGGCCATCGGCTCGCTGTTCAAGGCCAACGCGTCGATCTCGGGCGCCGAGGGCGGCTGCCAGGCCGAGGTCGGTTCGGCGTGCGCGATGGCCGCGGGAGCACTGTGCGCCGTGCTCGGCGGAACCCCCGCCCAGGTCGAGAACGCCGCCGAGATCGCCATGGAACATCACCTCGGCCTCACGTGCGACCCGGTCGCGGGCCTCGTGCAGATCCCCTGCATCGAGCGCAACGCCATCGCCTCGTCGACCGCCGTCAGTGCCGCGCGCCTCTCCCTGCACGGCGACGGCACGCACCTCGTCTCGCTCGACATGGTCATCGAAACCATGCGCCAGACGGGCATCGACATGTCCACGCGTTACAAGGAGACGAGCGAAGGCGGCCTCGCGGTCAACGTCACCGAGTGCTGACGCGGCGGGTGGCGAGCGGGTCGAGCCCGAGGGCTGTGAGCGTGCGCGAGGCGTGGGCCGCGGCATCCGGTCGACTCGGGGATGCTTCGAGCCCCAGCAGTCGGCGACGATGCGGCTCTCCCAGCAGCGCGCCGTAGAGCAGTTCGGCGAGGGCGGCGTCACGCGTGTACCCCTCGAGGTCGGCGATCGATCGGCGGGGTGCGCGGTCGTAGAAACGGGCCGCGAGGTCGGGAAAATGCGGCGCCTGCGCCACCACGAGGCGGTGCAGCGCGATCGCGTCGTCGCCGTGCAGCCGGAAGACGAGGTCGGTCGACGCGTCGAGGAGCGTGGCAGGCGCCGGCTGCCCGGCCTCGCCCACAGCAGCGGCCGTATCGTGAGCGGCGTCTAGGTGGGTCTCGATGCGAGCGTCGGCAGGCGCACTCGGAACGGTTGTCTCGGCATCGTGCAGCCGGTCGACGGCGGCCTCGAAGACCCCGGCCTTGTCGCCGAAATAGGTGTAGACGGTGCGTTTGGCGACGGCCGCGGCGGCCGCGATGGCGTCGATCGTGGTGGCGTCGAAGCCGTGTTGCGTGAATTGCTCGACGCCCGCGTCGATGATCGCGTCGCGCCGAGCGCTGCGTTCCTCGGCCGTCGGACGGCCCCGTTTGGCAGTCATCGCCCGTCCTTCCCGTCGAATCACTTAATGCTACTCTAGCGTTTCATTCAAGCGAAGGACCCGCCATGACACTCATCCACATCGCCATCTCCGACGACTGGGAGGCCTGCCGCCCGTTCGGCGAATATGAGGTCGCGACGCGCGGCATCCCCCTCGTCGACGGCGACTTCGTGCGGGCGACGACCCCGGGCGGCACGCAACGGGTGCTCGACGACGTGTTCGGCGACCTCGGCCTGCCCCTCGTGGCCATCGTCATCGACGAGGCCGAACTCCGGAACACCGGCCTGCACGTCGACGTCACGGGCGACGCGGCGAGCATCTGGGGGCCACTCCCCCAGGACGGCCCCGCCATCGTGGCCGAGACACCGATCGAGCGCCGCGACGGCCGCTGGCTCGCGCCCGACGTCCACGCCGACCAGACGAGCCGAGGCTAGCGGCCCGAGCCGAAGCTAGCTGTCCGAGCCGAAGCCAACAGTCCGAGCCGAAGCTAGCAGTCCGAGCCGAAGCTAGCAGTCCGAGCCGAAGCTAGCTGTCCGACTCCTCGGCCAACCCCTCGGCCAGCTCCTCGGCCGTGTGCACGGGAAGCCGGCACACGAAGTCCTGACAGAGGTAGGCCGTGGCCCGCGACTCCAGGGCCATGCGGCCGGCGAAGAGTTCGAGTCCGATCTGGCCCAGCTCGATGGCCGCCGACTGACGCACCGCGACGCTGAGGCTCGTGGGCAGGGTGGCGAGGGCGTCGAGGAACGGCGAGGCGTCGGCCGCGGCATCCGGAACCACCACGACCAGCTGCACGAGCGGACGCCGCAGTCGCTCGGCGAGCGCCAACGTCGCGCCGAACGACACCGGGTTGGCGAGGGCCAGCGGCGCGACCCGGCGCACGGTGCGCTCGGCCGCCTGACGGTAGCGTTCCCCCGCCCCCAATTCGTGGAGCCGCCAGCAGGCCTGAGCGATCGATGTGGGCCCCGACGGGTAGGCCCCCTCGGAGGGGTCACCCGCCACCGCGAGGCCGTGCGCGCCGAGCAGCGGGTCGCCGCCCTCGGGCAGCACGAACGGGTCGTTGACGTCGGCCGGCAGGGTGGCATCGACCAGCCTGCGGGCCGCAAGGAAGTACACCGCCTGGCCCGTGGCGATGCCGAGCTCGAGCAGGCCGCCCGCGAGCATCCCATAGTCCTCGAGCGAGGCGGCCGCATCGGATTTCTGCTCGGCCACCGAGGCACGCACAAGCCTGCCGTTCGGTTGCACATGGTTCTCGAGCAGGTAGTCGGCGGCCCAGCGCGCCGACTCGATCCAGTCGGGATGCCCGAGCAAACGCCCGGCGCGCGCCAAGGCCCCGATCGCCAAACCGTTCCAGCCCGTGAGCACCTTCTCGTCGAGTGCCGGCGCGGACTGGCTGGCCCGCTCGGCTGCGTCGAGACCGTAATAACCGCCCTCGACGCGCTGGCCGTCGATCACGCTCTCCGAGTCCTGCGCGCTCGCGAAGCCGCCGGTCGGCAGCTGCATGACCTGCAGCAGGAACGCGCCGATGCCCTCCGCGGCCTCGCGCGCCCAGTCGGTGCCAGTGCCGGTGCCAGTGCCCGCGCCGCGCGTCGCGTAGATGTCGAGCAACAGCGCGTTGTCGTAGAGCATGCGCTCGTAATGCGGGTCGGACCAGTCGCGCTGCGTCGCGTAGCGGAAGAAGCCGCCCTCGACATCGTCGCGCAGGGGCGAGGATGCCATGGTGCGCAGCATCCGATCGGCGAGGTCTCGGCCGTCTGCGCGTTCGGCGAGAAACCCGACGACGGGTGCGACGGGGAACTTGGCCTGCGTGCCCAACCCGCCGAACTGCGGGTCTTCGTGGGCCGCCAGCGCGCGCACGGCCCGGGCGAGATCGTCGTCGCCGAGAGCGCGCAACGAAGCGTCGCTCGAGGCATCCCCCGCCGGCAGCCGCACGGCGCCCTCCGTGCGCGAGTCGTCCGTGTGAGCGTCGCTCGCGTTCGCCGCGGTGCCCGCCCCCTCGCCGGCCTCCGTGCTCTCGGCCGCATCCGCCGCCGCCATCTGCTCGGCGGGCATATCGGATGCCGCCCGAATCGCCTCGGTCAGCTGCCGGGCCGTCTCCTCCACACCGTTGCGCCGCTCGGTCCAGGCCTCGGTCACGGCCTGTAGCACCTGCGAGAACGACGGGTGCCCCTCGATGGGCACGGGCGGGTAGTAGGTGCCGGCGAAGAAGGGTCCGCCGTCGGGGGTGACGAAGACCGAGAGCGGCCAGCCGAGGTTGGGGGTGAACGCGCCCGCGGCGGCCAGGTAGCTGGCGTCGACATCGGGATGCTCTTCCCGGTCGACCTTCACGGCCACGAAGTTCTGGTCGAGATAGGCCGCGACGCCCTCATCCGAGAACGACTCGCGCGCCATGACGTGGCACCAGTGGCAGGTCGAATAGCCGATGGACACGAACAGCGGCACATCGCGACGCTTGGCCTCGGCAAAGGCCTCTTCCCCCCACGGATACCAGTTCACCGGGTTCTCGGCGTGCTGGCGCAGGTACGGGCTGATGGCGGTCGCGAGCCTGTTCGTCATACTCCCAGGGTAGGGACGGGCACCTGTCGAGCCAAGGGACTTGCGTCGATCGAGTGAGCTTCCTTCACGGCTGGCCGCGCCGGCCGTGCGTCGAGGTGGATGCCCGCCAACATGCACCGCACCGACCCGCCCGCGAGCTCGATCGTGGGCACATCGAGCGGCACCACGCGGCAGCTGCGTTCGATCACGGCGAGCTGGTCCGGCCGCAGACTGCGGTGTGCACGGGACGACAGGGCCAGGATGCGTTCACCCGACGCGGTGCGCAGCTCCATGGCGTTGCCCGCGAAGTCGCGCACCTGCTCAAAGTCGAGGGCTATGACATCCCGCCCGTGTGAGGCGATGCGCTCGGAGACCTCGGCCCGGCGCGCAGCCGACGTGATGAGGTCGAGGCCGATGAGCGCGAAATCGGTGGCGATGCACATCATGACGTTGGTGTGATAGATCGGCACACCCTCGGGGTCGGCGGCGTCGAACACCATGGGTTCGTAGCCGAAGTCGGCGCAGAACCGTTCGAGCGCGATCGGGTCGGCGCGGTGCGACCGGGCCACATAGGCGACGCGCGCGGCGTGGTCGAGCACCATGGCGCCCGTTCCCTCGAGGAAGGTGTCGTCGTATTCAAGACCCGAATAATCGATCACGTTCTGCACGCGGTAGTCGCGCTTCAGCATCTCGATCACGTCGCCCCGCCGCTCGCCGCGCCGGTTGGGCGCGTACATGGGGAAGAGCCCGACGTGCCCGCCCGCGTGCGTCGACAGCCAGTTGTTCGGGAACACGCTGTCGGGGCGGTCAGGCTGCGGGTCGTCGAATAGGTGCACGCGCACGCCCGCCGCCTCGAGGATGCCGGCGGCGCGCGTCACCTCGTCGTGCGCCGTGCTGGCGACCAGCGGTTCGGCCGCCTCTGGCACCCCGCCCGCCACCTGGAACACGTTGTCGGCGGCGGTCAGCGGGTTGGGCGTGAAGTGGTGCGGTCGGATCATGACGACCGCCCGCGGGGCCTGGACGCTCACCGTGTCGGCCGTTTCAGCCGACGGGCGAGAGCTGGCCGACGAGCCCGAACAGGTCCTTCGGGTCTTCGGGCGACGCCACGAGGTCGATCGCCTCGAAGAACTCGGAGCCGTCGACGGCGTCGCGCAGGTAGCGCAGAGCCGAGAAGTCCTCGATGGCGAAGCCCACCGAGTCGAAGATGGTGATCTGCTCGGGCGACGTGCGGCCCGGGTGCTCACCCGTGACGACGCGCCAGAACTCGGTCACCGGGAACGCGGGCGACATCTGCTGGATCTCGCCCTCGATGCGCGTCTGCGCCTCGAACTCGATGAACACGTCGCCGCGCTCGAGAATCGCCGGGTCGAGTTCGGTCTTGCCGGGGCAGTCGCCGCCGATCGCATTGAGGTGCACGCCGGGCGCGACGAGGTCACTGGTCAGCACGGTCGCGAGGGCCTTGTCGGCCGTGCACGTCGTGATCACGTCGGCGCCATCGACCGCGTCGGCGGCACTCGCGGCGATGACGACGTCGAAGCCCAGGGGGGTCAGGTTGCGGGCGACCTTCTCCATGGCGGCGGGGTCGGTGTCCCACAGGCGCACCTGCGCGATGCCGAGGGCTGCTCGCATCCCGAGCGCTTGGAATTCGGCCTGGCTGCCCGCGCCGATCAGGGCGAGGGTGCGCGAGTCGGGGCGTGCGAGATATTTGGCGAAGAAGCCGGATGTCGCGGCCGTGCGCAGCGCGGTGAGCAACGTCATCTCGGCCAGGAACGTCGGGTATCCGTTGTGCACATCGGCGAGAACACCGAAGGCGGTCACCGTCTGGAAGCCACGCGCGGGGTTCGAGGGGTGGCCGTTGACGTACTTGAACGCGTAGGTCTCGCCGTCGCTCGTGGGCATGAGCTCGATCACGCCGAAGGGCGTGTGGCTGGCGACGCGCGGCGACTTGTCGAAGCTGTTCCAGCGGGCGAAGTCTGCCTCGACGTAGTCGATCATTCCTCGGATGATGCGCTCGGGGCCGGTGGTCGACACCCACCGCACCATATTCTTCACGTCGACGAATCGGGTCATCGGGGTTCCCTTCTCACGGCGGGGCCGGAGAACCCCGTCCCCTCGACGCTATTCCTAGGCGATATGCACGCTCAATATGCTGAGTGCGGTACATCTGCGCTATCGCTGCGCAGAATGCCTAGTGCCGACATACACTGTGACAATGGCCCAGCTGGATGACCTCGACCGACGCCTCCTCGCCGAACTCCGTGCCGACGGCCGCGCGCCCGTGGCCGAGCTCGCGCGCACCCTGCACGTGGCCCGCGCAACGGTGACCAGCCGGCTCGATCGGCTCATCGCATCCGGAACCGTCGTCGGATTCACCGTGCGCGTGCGCGACGAGGTCGAGGCGGGCAGCGTGCAGGCCGTGGCGTTCATCGAGGTGGAGGGCCGCTCGACCGACCACGTCATCCGTGAGCTGCGCGGCTTTCCCGAGATCAGCTCGCTGCACACGACGAATGGCGGCTGGGACCTCGTGGCCGAGTTGCGCGCCGAGACGCTGCTCGACTTCGACCGTGTGCTGGGCGCCATCCGCCGCATCGAGGGCGTCATCAACAGCGAGACGAGCCTGCTGCTGAGCTCGGTGCTGCGCTGAGGTTGTTTTCGCGGGCGGGCTAGAAGACGCGCTTCGACACGTCGACCGGGGTCGCCGCAGCGAGCGTCGACGAGACCTTGTCAGCGGGAGTGACGCCGGGCACCGAGGACATCAGCTCGGAATCGGGCGTGGCCGGGTCGGCGAGGTACATGCGCGTGTAGGCGGCCGATTCTGGTTCGAAGCGCCAGCTGTCGGCGATCGAGCCGGCGTCGACCGTGTCGAAACCGAGCTCGTCGATGATGCGCGCCGCCTCAAGCTTCGCGTCAGCGTCATCCGACGCGACCGGCAGGGCTGAGCGATCTGCCGCTCCCTGCGCCCGAGCGAGCAGCGGGATGTGGTGGGCGAGGATGTTGTTGAACGCCTTCACGTAGCGCGCCTCCCCCAGCCATCCCCGCACGAGCTCACTCGTCGTCACGCCTCCAGCGTCGAGTTCGGCGATCCGGCCGTCCCGCGAGGGGTAGTAGTTGCTGGTGTCGAGGACGATCTTGCCGCTGAGTACACCGACGGCGAGGCCCTGCACCGCGGGCAGCGGGATCGACAGAACGACGGCGTCACCGACGCGGGCGGCCCCATCGACCTCGGCGGCGCGGGCGAGCGGGCCGAGCTCGGCGATGACGCCTGCGAGCGATTCGGGGCCCCGTGAGTTCGCGATGACGACGTTCATGCCCGCCGCGACGGCGAGGCGCGCCACTGCCGATCCGATGTTGCCGCTTCCGATGATGGCCAGTGTGGACATGCGATCTTCCTTCTCCGTGGTGCGCGCGTTGTGCGTGGGGTGCCCGAGGCATCCTGCTCAGTGCCGGTGGCGCCGTGTCTGGTGGACGACATCCGCCTGATCAGGCAGGATGTACATGACACCGCGTACATCAACCATAACCCATGTACACGACAGTGTGTACATGCATCTGGATGCTCGAGAAGGGAGCGTTGATGGCCAGCCGCTTGTCGAACCCGCTCACGATCCCCGCCGAAGACGAGTTCGACCTCTTCGACGTCATGCGGGCACTGAGCGACCCGGTGCGACGCGCCCTCGTCCACAACATCGCTTCCACACCCGGGACGGCGTGCAGCACGTCCGATTTCGGGGTGTCGAAGTCCGCCCTCACCCGGCACTGGCGCGTCCTGAGGGAGGCCGGCATCATCCGCCAGGAGGTCGACGGCACACGCCATCGCAACTGGCTGCGCGACGAAGAACTCGAGCGCCGCTTCCCCGGCCTGCTGGCCCTCGTCCTGCAGGAACACGAGGCTCAGGCGGATCGACCGAGCTAGCCGAGTGCCGGTTGGCATCGCATGCGGGCAGTCCTACCCATGTGCTCGGCGCGCGGGCCGCACTACGTTTGACGCAGTAGCCGCGAGCACGAGGAGCCGACAGTGACGAAGAACCGATCGGCCATCGGCACCCTGGGCTGGGTGGCAGTCTGCCTCGGCATCATCGGGATGCTCGGGGCCCTCGCCATCCTGTCCGCTCCCGGTTTGAGCACGGCCGCGCCGGTTGCCTTCGGCGAGCGCCTCACGGTCGACGTGTCGGCCGGCGATCACGCCGTGTATGTCACACCGTCCGATGAGTGGGACTCGATCACCTGCACCGGCCGGGTCGGCGACGACGAACTCGGCCTGCGGCCGAGCATGATTCAGCAAGACCTCTGGATTCCAGCCCGGTGGGATGCCCAGGGCAGCTTCGACGCCCGGGCCGCCGGCACCGTCATCCTCACGTGCGACGGTCCCGTCGAGAGCGCGACCTTCACGATCGGCCCCGTCCTGTCGTTTGGGCATCTCGCGGCGGCAACCCTGCTCGGCATCGCCTCCCTCATGGTGGCCCTGACGGGTATCGCACTCGCATTCAGCGCCTCCGTTACCCGCAGGCGGGCACGTTCGACGCCTCGGTAGCACCCGCAGAAAGACCGACCAGCTCAGACGCGCGGCGGTGTTGCGTGCTTATTTTTCCGACAAGTGTCCGAAAAATGCTAGCCTCGACGTGTGACCCCCAGAGTCGAGGACCCGCGCCCCGCGCGCACACGCGCCGCCATCATCGGTG
Source organism: Okibacterium fritillariae (assembly GCF_900167575.1). Classification (GTDB taxonomy): domain Bacteria; phylum Actinomycetota; class Actinomycetes; order Actinomycetales; family Microbacteriaceae; genus Okibacterium; species Okibacterium fritillariae. The sequence goes on along the minus strand of NZ_FUZP01000001.1, from coordinate 1,037,436 downwards.
CCGTCGAGACGCTGTCCGCGGCGGGCGATGAGATCACGGTTGCCGCGATCGTGGCCGAGGCAGGCATCAGCCGGTCGACGTTCTACACACAGTTCCGCGACCTCGATGCCCTCGCCGTCGACATCCTCACCGCCGCGTTCACCGAGATCGAGGCGCTCGACCTGCGGTTGCGTCAGTCCACCAGCCCTCTCGAGACCGCCCGGGCCACCACCGCTCACCTCGTCGCCGAATTCGACCGCAGGCGCAGCCTCTATGCCGGCGTCCTCGGCAGTCGCACGACCACCGAGGCGCACCGTGCCGTTCACGACGCGTTCGCGGAACAGGCGCTCGACACCATGCGTGCGACCGTTCCCGAGCACCTCGACCCGCGCGTGACCGCCGACTACGTGGCCGGCGGATCGATGGCCGTGATCACCGCCTGGCTTCTCAGCGACGACCCCCTCCCCGCCTCACGCGTGCAGGACCATCTCCTCGCGCTCCTCCCACCCTGGTTGATCAACGACGAAAGGAACCACACCCCATCATGACTCGCACCTACATCGTGACCGGTTCAGCATCCGGCATCGGAAAGACCACCGCGGCAAAACTCCGCGCCGACGGCCACACCGTCATCGGCGTCGACCTGAAAGACGCCGACATCAACGTCGACCTCACGACGGCAGAGGGCCGCACGGCACTCGTCGAGCAGGCCACCGACCTGAGCGGAGGCGTCGTCGACGGAGTTCTCGCGATCGCCGGGCTCGTCGTGCCCGCCCCGGTGACCGTCGCGGTGAACCACTTCGGGGCCGTCGCGACGCTCGAAGGACTGCGCCCGCTGCTGGCGAAATCGGATGCTCCCCGCGCCGCCGTGGTCGCCTCCCTCGCCGCGCTCGAAGAGGTCGACGACCGGCTTCTCTCGCTCATCGAATCGGGCGACGAAGAGGCCGCGCTCACCCACGCCGGGAGCCTCGGCGCGACAACGAACGCCGCCGGGTCGTCCGTGCTCTACACGACCTCGAAGCTGTCGGTCGCTCGCTGGATGCGCCGCACCGCCCCGACGGCCGAGTGGGCGAAGGCCGGAATCGCGTTGAACGCCGTCGCTCCCGGAGTCATCCTTACCCCCATGACGGCCGCCGCACTCGAGACCGAAGAGGGTCGAGCCGCCATGGATGCCGGGGCACCCGCACCCTTCGGTGGTCCCGCCGCCGACCCGATCGCCGTCGCCAACCTCCTCGCCTGGCTCACCAGCGAGGAGAACCTCTACGTGACCGGACAGGTCATCTTCATCGACGGCGGTGCCGAAAGCATCCGTCGCCCGGAGACCGTCTAGCCATATCGGTGGACGTCAGGAGGCGGTGAGCTGTGACCCGTCTGCGTTCGCTCGGAAGAAGGTGCTGCCGTAGTCGTCGCCGAGACTGAACCCGATCGTGGGCGCAGCGACCGACTGTCCGAACGTGGGGCTGTCGATATTGCCGTCGGAGCCGCGGGCGATGCGCACGGTGGAATCGGTGATGGGAAGGTCGACTTGCGCCGACGCCTCCTCGAGGAGGGGCCAGAGTCGATCAAGGGAGACGGCGGACCAGGCGAACTGCTCGGCGGCGCTGTCGGGTTGAGACGGCGCTCCCCCACCGTGCATCACCTCGCCGTCGCGGTACGTCCACTGGTCGGTCTTCGTGTCACCGGGGCGCAACGGCGCATCGACCACGACGAAGTCCTCGGCCACGATCACCTGCACCACCCGATCGTGCCCGATCTCCGCCTCGAGTGCCTCACGGGCGTCGGCGAGAGCATCGGGCCGACGGAGGTCGGGGCGTAGGCGACCGTCTTGCAGGGCAAGGATGCCCTGCTCAATCGAGTGATGATAGGGCACGATCACGATGGCCGCCGCCACCACGGCGGCCGCCACGAACACTGCTATGCGCAGACCCCGGCCGCGTTTTCCGACCCCGAGCAGGGGCGCCTGTCGCTTCCCGTTGACGATGCGCACATGTTTTTCGGGCAGGATGAACGGCGCGGTTGCGCGGCTCGGCACGCTCAGGCGTGCGCGTTCCGCAGGGCTGAGGTCACCGCCGTCGATGAACGCCACCTCGGGGCCACCGTCGAGGAGGATCGCCACCTCGCGTTCGGAACCGGCCTGGAACATGGGGATCGCCGTGAGCGGCACGATCGTGCGCCCCGTGGTCGAGTAGGCCGCACCGCTCAGCGGCTGCACGGTGAGGTCGAGCTCGCAGAGCGGCTGGTCGTTGATCTGAGTGCCGGTCTGGCGCAGGGCGTCGATGCGTGCAATGCCGAGGCGCCGCGCATCCCGTGCCTGTTGAACAGCGGCCGGGGAAGCGCCGATCATGCGACCCGTCGACCGGGCGATGAGGATCAGCACCGATGTGAGGATGAGCACAGGCAGGGCGACAAGGGCGATGGTTTGGCCCACGCTGGACGGCCCGACAAGAGCGAGCACCACGCCCCCGAGGAGCGCGCCGAGGGCCGCGGATGCGATCACACGAATCATATTCCGACCCTATTGCGCCACGGCGCGCGACTTCCATTCGCCATGCCAGCCACTCAGCCGCACCGCGGTCTGATCCCCCGCTACCGGGCGGCGACGGGGTCTGGGTGCTTGTCAGCGGTGAGGGCGAGCGCGCGCCAGCCGGCTGAGAAGTTTTGCGGCAGATCGTCGTAGCTCGGCCAGTTCGGCAGGCGGGCGGCGAGGTGGAACCCGCAGTCCCGCCAGGTTGCGTCCTTTCGGCGAAAACGCGTCACCGAGTAGATGAGCGGGCGGCGGGGCATCGATATCGACGCCGGCACCATGTGCGCGCTCAGGCGACTCAGCACGGCGACAGGCGGCAGCTCAGGGCCCGACCAGTTCAGCCATTCGAGACTCGGTGCGTCGCCGTAGCGCGAATGTCGAATCCCCGCCACGCGGAAGAGGACCAGCCGGCCGTCCGGGGTGGTGTAGCTGAGGATATCTCCGGCTGTCAGCTCGGTTTCGACGTGGCGCCAGGGGCGACGCAGGCGCTTCGGGGCCGGTTGCGGTCCCGTGAGCTGGGCCCGCAACTTCTGCAGGGCCGCCCGACGACGAGCGAGCTCGGTGGTTCCCGCCTCGACCCAGACGTCGAGACCGTCGCCGCGATCGATGGCGGTCAGCGCAGCATCACGCGCGTCGTCATCCAAACGCCCCACCTGCGATTGCGCAGCGGCCAGGGCGATCCAGAACTCCCCCGCCGAGTCATCACGCGCGAGGAGATACGAGAACTGTTCGAGGACGCGTTCCCGGGCCTCATCATCCGGAAGGTCGTCTTCGAGCGCTTCCCGATACGCGCTCCGGATATCGGCTGCCGTGTCGTTGGCGAAAACACCCGCACCCCATGCACCCATGGCGAGATTATGTCATTTCGGTCGGCGCCAGGACGTGCTGAGCAGCGCCAGCCCCACCACGCAGAACGAGAACCCGATGAACGCCAGGAAGCCCGTGCTGCCGTTCAGAATGATGAGCGCCCCTCCGGCGACGAGGCAACACACGCCGATACCAAGCTTCTGGGCTCGCCGCACGCGCGTTCGATCGGGGCGAGGAACACCGGGCTCTTCATAGTCGATGCGACGTCCCAGCCCAGTGGCGGGCTCCACGGGCACATCGCCGATGACGGCATCGAGGTTGGAGCCGAAGTAGTCGATCCACGAGCCGACACCCACCTCGGGGCAGGCCGCGTGAAGCTGCTTCTCGAAGACCGAATAGTCGGCCGGGTCGCGCTGGTACATGATCGCGCTCGGGCTGATGTTGCGCTGCACCCAGCCGTTGGGCCAGAAGGCGTCGTAGTAACAGACGCGCCGGGGCCGCCGCAGAATGAGCGACGGGCGGACGGATGCGATCGCGCGGATCGCCAGGGGCCGCGGCGAGGTCATCCCCACATCTTCGCAGAACAGTCAGCGGGTCTTATATCCCGAGTAGATCTACCAGGCGCCGACGTAGCTCGAGACGGGCTCGTCGAGCGATGCGCGCCGGGCGATGACGGGCAGCCCGCGCGTGACGGCCAATTGGATGCGCTGGATGAGCGCCTCGGAACGGATCTCGTAGCCGTCGAAGTCCGAGTTCGACGCATAGACCCCGATGGGCAGCGTGAGCGCCTGGAAGAAACCGAACAGCGGGCGGAACGAGTGCTCGAGGATGAGGGCGTGCCGCTCTCCCCCGCCCGTTGCGGCCAGCAGCACGGGCGTGTCGACGAGCGCGTACTGGTCGACGAAGTCGAAGAGGTGCTTGAAGAGGCCCGTGAACGAGCCGCGGTAGACGGGGCTGGCGACCACGAGCAGGTCAGCCTGTTCGATGCGAACGAGTTCCTGCTCGACGCTGTCGGGCAGTTGGCCGCGGTTCAGGGCGCCCGCGAACTCGGGGCCGATTTTCGAGATCTCGATGAGGTGCACGTCGATGTCGATGCGCTCACCGAGCTCGGCGACGATGCGGCGAATGAGCGCCGTCGTCTTACTGGGCTCGTGCAGGCTTCCCGACACGGCAACGACTCGCAGGCGGGACGACACGTTTTCAGACATGTCTCGACGCTAGACCCGCCTGCCCGTCACCGCACGGCGGGCCGCAACACGGCGTAAAGAGCGCTCCGGTCGGAGGGCCTAGCGGCGCGCTCGGCCGCCAATCGGAGTTTGGCTCGGAGTCGGTGCGGCCCGACTGCTTGTCGCACGGCTCGAGCCGAGCAGCTGACCCGTTAAGCGGGCTGCTCGACCAGGTCGAGGTTCTTCTCGCCCGCGCGAATCGGCGTCGTCAGGCGGTTGCCGGCGGGCGGCAGCGGGCACACGTAGAAGTCGCTGAACGCGCAGGGTGGCAGGTAGAGCCGGTTGAAGTCCACGCGCACGCGGCCGTCGGCGCCCGGCGCATCGATCCGCAGGAAGCGGAAGCGGTAGGTCTCCGAACCGCTCGTGCCGTCGGCCAGCACGGCGCTGAAGCCGCGGGGGCCGCCTGTGACCGTGAGTGACACGGCCTCACCGTTCAGGTCGAACGACACGGTGCCGGCGGGGTGCTCCTCGGCCACGTGACCGTCGATGGCTTCGTTCCGGAAGCGGTGGTCGGCGTCGGCGGGCGTGAAGTCCGCCTCGAACACCCAGTTCTCGTCGGGTTCGAAAGCGAGGATGTCGCGCACAGCGCTGCGCGTCGGGGCATCCGGGTCGATCAGGCGCACGGCCAGCACGCCGTCGCGTTCGAAGTAACGCAACCGCTTGTCGCCCCAGGCGATCTCCTGGCCGGAGCGCAGCGTCACGCCGTCGCCGCCCACGGTCGCATACGGCTCGCCATCTTGCAGCACGGCCGAGCCAGTCAGCTCGTCGGCCACGCCGCGCACGCCGTCGCGCGTCGCCGACCACACGCCGGGAACGCCGTCATACGGGGTCGGCTCGTTCGTCAGCCAGTGCGTGGCCGCGAGCGAGGCGAGGCCGAGCGGCGACAGCGTGGCGCGCAGACGAGCCTGGTGCCAGGCCGCCCAGCTGCGTCGGAACGCGTCATCCGTTGCCTCGCCCAGGAAGCTCTCGGTCTGTTCGATGCTGTCGCTCATTGCTGGCTCCTCAAATCTTCGTGCCGATCGGATCATTGCGCCGGCCACACATCTCCTCGCCGGCTTGCGCCGACCTCTTCATTCAACCCGATCCCGCGGGCGATTATGCCCCGGATGTCGGCGCCCGTCCGGAACCGGTCAGGATGTCGTGAGCACGACCTTGCCGCGCACGTGCCCGCCCTCGAGCAGACGGTAGGCCTCGCGCACGTCGTCGAGCGGAAACGACCGCGCGATGGGCAGCACGAACGATCCATCGGCCAGGCGTTCGGCGATCTCGACGAGGTCGTCGGGGCGGGCATCGGCACCGCCAACGCCCTGAGCGCCGATGCGAGCGGCATACCCGCGGTCGGCGATGGTGTTGATGCGAGCCGGGTTGACGCCGAGCGCGAGCCCGGCATCCTGCGTCTCGGCGCCCGCATTGTCGAGCACGGCATCGACACCCTGCGGCGCCAGCTCGCGCACGCGCTCGACGAGCCCCTCACCGTAGGCCACCGGGATCACGCCGATGGTGCGCAGGAACTCGTGGTTCGACGGGCTCGCCGTACCGATGACCGTGGCACCTCGCAGCCGAGCGACCTGGCAGGCCAGGATGCCGACGCCGCCGGCCGCAGCCGACACGAGCACCGTCTCACCGCTCGACACTCCGACCGCCCGAACGGATGCCTGGGCGGTGCGACCGGCGATCGCGAGCGTTCCCGCGACCTCGTCGGGCAGTGCGTCAGGCGTCGCGTGCAACTCGTGCTCGGGCCCCACGATCACGTAGTCGGCCTGCGCATAGAACCGGCGGGCGCCGAACACACGCTGCCCGACCGTCCACTGCGTCACACCCTCGCCGACCGCATCCACGACACCGGCGAAGTCGTTTCCATTGCCCGACGGCAGCATCACGCCGAAGGCGGCCGCGGCGGGCCCACCCTCGCGCAACTTGAAGTCCACGGGATTGAGACCGGCGGCGGTCATCCGCACGCGCACCTCACCGGCGGCAGGCCCGGGCTTCTCGACCTCGATCACCTCGAGGCGGTCGACGTCTCCATACTCGGTGAACTGAACGAAACGGGGCATGGGATTCCTTTCAAGTACATGGCGGTTGTGTCGCGGGTCGAAGGTCGAGGTTCGCGGTTCGCGCATCGTGCGGGAGCCGAGAACGCCGCCTGAAACAAGCGAGGGCCGAAACATCCGGTCTGGATGCCTCGGCCCTCGGGAGGCAACCCTCACGGGCCGCCGGATGAAACTAGTTGACCTCGTTGGGGTGCGCGCCCACGCGGCCGTCACGCTCGAGCGCGTCGATCGCCGAAACCTCTTCGGGCGTCAGCTCGAAGTCGAAGATCTCGAAGTTCTGCTGGATGCGCTCGCGGCTGTTCGACTTGGGGAACACGATGTTGTCGTTCTGGATGTGCCAGCGCAGCACCACCTGGGCGGGCGACTTGCCGTGCGCCTCGGCGGCCGCGACGACGGCGTCCTCTTCGAACAGGGGGTACTTGCCCTGGCCGAGCGGACCCCAGGCCTCGATCTCGATGCCGTGCTGGCGTGCGAACTGCGTGAGCTCGAGCGACTGCAGGGCGGGGTGCAGCTCGATCTGGTTGACGGCCGGAACGGTGCCACCGAGGTCGAGGATGTGTTGCAGGTGCTCGACGAGGAAGTTCGAGACGCCGATGGCGCGGGTCTTGCCGCTGGCGAGGATCTCTTCCATGGCCTTCCAGGTCTCGACGTAGAGACCCTTCTCGGGCGTGGGCCAGTGGATCAGGTAGAGGTCGACGTAGTCGAGGCCGAGCTTCTCGAGGCTCGTGTCGATGGCGGCGTGCGCCGACTCGGTGCCCTGGTCGCTGTTCCACAGCTTGGTGGTGATGAAGAGTTCGTCGCGCGGGATGCCGCTCTTGGCGATCGCGCGGCCGACACCCTCCTCGTTGCCATAGATGGCGGCGGTGTCGATGTGACGGTAGCCCACCTCGAGAGCGTCGGCGACGATGCGCTCGGTCTCGTCGGGGTCGACCTGGAAGACGCCGAACCCGAGCTGGGGAATGGTGGCTCCCGTGTTGAGCGTGAGCGTGGGGACAGTGGTCGATTCAGTCATGTTTCAAGCTAAGCACTCGCCCCGCCGATTGATTCCGCGGATGTCTGAGAACCCGTCTTTTCTCGCTCTCAGCGAAAAGCGGCGACCTCCCTTGACAGGGCCGCACTCCCCCTCGGATGGGGTTCACATCGTGTCCGCGGGTGATACGGTTCACACATACGATCCGCCAGTGCATCACTCGATCGAGCACCACATATCCCGGCACGTATAACTCGCATCCACCGACGGCTGCCGAGTGTCGGGAAGGGACAACAGTTTGCAATCCACAAGGGGAAACACTGTTGAGAACCACATCGTGGCGGAAACTCCTGGCCGTGCCGGCAGTTCTGTCCATCGCTTTCGGGGGCGCGCTCATCGCGACGACTCCCGCCAACGCAGCACCGGAGGACTTCTCCATCACCAGCCCGACGGCGAACCAGAAGGTCGCCTCGCGCGACTCGATCACGGTTTCGGGCACGGGCACCTCGGGCAGCATCGTCAACGTACTTCTGCCCGACGGTAGCCGCTTTGGCGGCAAGAACACCTCGGTACAGAACGGCCGCTGGTCGATCACCGGAAGCTACAGCGCTGATGCTGCGAGCTTCCAAACCTTGAACGCCAACCAGTCGACCGGTTTCTCGGGCGACGGCACGGCATCCATTCGTTTCCAGCTGCCGAGCGTCGTGAACCTCAAGGTCGCGTCGCCCACCCAGGGCCAGGACTTCACCTCGCGCACCTTCCCAGTGTCGGGAACGGGTAACGCGGGCAACATCGTGACGGTCGTCGATGCGTCCGGCTCGAAGGTCACGCCCAACATCATCGTGGGCGAGAACGACTCGTGGTCGGGCACCGTCACACTGCCCGATACCGCTGCACGGAACCAGAAGCTCACGTTCTCGCAGATCGATGGCGGCGCTGGTCGCGGCCAGGTCACGGTGGATGTCACCATCCCGACGCCCGTGAACCTCGTCGTCACCTCGCCGAAGAACGGCGACACCACAGCCTCGAACACCGTCACCTTCACAGGCACCGGCAACCCGGGCAACATCGTCAACATCCTGGACGCCGACGGCAACAAGCTCGTCACGCCTTATGTGATCGTGGATGAGAACGGCAACTGGACCGCCGACGTCACGTTCGACGACGACGCTGCCCGCGCTCAGACCGTGCGCGTCACTCAGATCGACGGCGCCTCGGGCCGCGGCGACATCCGTGTGACGTTCAACCTGCCCGCCGACGAGGTCGTTCCGCCCGTCACCCAGCTGGATGCCCCCGTCATCGTTCACCCCGAAGACGGCCAGACCATCCGTGAGGACACCGTCACGATCGACGGCACCGGAACCCCCGGAGCCTACGTCGTCGTCGCCGTCGCCACCGACAGCTTCTTCGACGAGTACAGCACCGACCTGCGTAATCTGCTGCTCGCCGCCGTCGAGGCATCGAACCCGGCCCTGGCCGACCAGATGAGCCTGCTCGCCGACGAGGACGCATCGGCAGCTGCCGAGCCGACCCCGCTCGACGAACCGATCCTCGTCGGTGCCGATGGCACGTGGACGGTCACGGTCGCGCTCGAAGACGGTTCCTACACCGCTGCAGCCCTGCAGGTTGCGGCCGACATGGAAGCCGGCACCGTGAGCGCCGTCTCCGGCTACTCCAACCAGGTCGACTTCATCGTCGCCCCGGCCCTGGTGCCTGCCCCCGCAGGCGCCGGAACCGTTCCGAGTAACGCCTCCGGCACCTCGGCTCTGCCCGAGACCGGCTCGAACGACGCTGGCCTGATCGGTCTCGCCGCCGCGCTCACCCTCGCGGGTGGCCTGCTCGTGGCCCTGCGCCGCAAGCGCGCGCTCAACAACTAACACGAACACCCCGATGGCCCGGCGCATGCACTGCGTCGGGCCATCGGTCTGTCTCCGGCGGTTTTCGGTCGCGCAGGCGGTCGCGCCCTCTGTCGTACCCGCGGCCGCACTGGCTCAGGCGTGCGGCCCGAGCATTGCTCGCAACGTCTCCATGTAGTCCTCGAACGCGCGCCGGCCCGTCTTGCTGAGCGCCAGGTAGGTCACGGGCGTGCGGCCGTGGTGGGTCTTCTCGACCGTCACATACTGGGCGTCTTCGAGCTTGCGCAGGTGGGTGGAGAGGTTGCCGGCGGTCATGTCGAGCAACTCCTGCAGGCGCGGGAACGACATACTGCTGTCGGCGTCGAGGGCCGCGAGCGTGGACGTGATGCGCAAGCGCGCCTGGGCGTGGATGACCGGATCGAGGTCGTCCATCAGTTGACCGCCGCCCGAGCATCCGTGCGGCTGTAGCGGGCCACACGACGGCGCTGGCGCAACACGAGCCAGACGCCGTAGACGAGGAACGCCCCGCCGCCCAGCAGACCCATGACGAGGTAGTTGGTGGGGGCGCCGAAGAAGGGCGCACCGATGCCGACGATGATGATCCAGATGCCGACGCCGAGCATGGGCTTGTCGTTCCAGAGCGCCGCGCCGGCCAGATAGAGGATTCCCACGACGAGAGAATAGCCCGCCGGATAGAAGAGCGCCGCGAGCTCGGGCGACATGCCGTTGGCGAGCAGGGCACCGCCGAAGAAGGGGACGGCCATGCACGCGATGGCCCAGGAGATGCCGTAGACCGTGCCCTGGAACGCGACCGCGCCGCGCATGCCGCGGCTCGTGCGCGACCCGACGACGGCCGAGACGATGATGCCAGCGACCATGAGCACCGTGAAGACGATGCCAGCCGGCACGATGGGCGTGCGGAACCAGGGGTTGCCCTCGGTGGCGGACCACAGGGTGAGGAAGCCGACGAACCAGGCGACTCCCCACGTGAGCACGATGATGGTGGTCGGGCGGTCGAAGACGCGGGTCATCTTCTCGTTCTGCTGCTGGCTGAGGCGCAGCATTTCTCGGATGTCGGCGGGCGCGTCGTCCGCGGAGGCGGCCGGTGTGTGGTTTGTCATGTCTACTTTGTATCGCAAACCACTTTGTTAAGTCAACAGCTTTGATTCCCGTCGCTCTTCAGCCCGGCCGCCTACTCCCCCGCCCAGCGCATAGAATGGAAGGCTATGTCTTCCACGATCACGTACCCGCCCGAGCTGCCCGTCAGCCAGATGCGCGAAGACATCCAGCGCGCCATCCGCGACAACCAGGTCATCATCATCGCGGGTGCCACGGGGTCGGGAAAGACCACGCAGCTGCCCAAGATGTGCCTCGAGCTGGGCCGCGAAAACATCGCGCACACGCAGCCGCGCCGTCTCGCCGCCCGCACCATCGCCGAGCGCATCGCCGACGAGATGGGCCAAGAGGTCGGCGAACTCGTTGGCTATCAGGTGCGCTTCACCGACAAGGTGTCGAAGAACACGCGCATCAAGCTCATGACCGACGGCATTCTGCTCAACGAGATCCACCGCGATCGCACGCTGTCGAAATACGACACCATCATCATCGACGAGGCCCACGAACGCAGCCTCAATATCGACTTCCTGCTCGGTTATCTCAAGCAGCTGCTGCCCCAGCGCCCCGACCTCAAGCTCATCATCACGTCGGCCACCATCGACCCCGAGTCCTTCTCCAAGCATTTCGGCGGCGCCCCCATCGTCGAGGTGTCGGGCCGCACCTACCCGGTCGAGATCCGCTATCGCCCGCTGGTCGCCGACGCGGATGCTGCAACCGACGACTCCTCATCGTCCGACGGTGAGGGCGGCACACTCGACCCCGCGGATGCCTCCGCCACCGACGACCGCAATTACATCGACGGCATCGCCGACGCCCTCGACGAACTCTCGCTCGAAGCATCCGGAGACGTGCTCGTCTTTCTGTCGGGTGAGGCCGAGATCCGCGACGCCGCCGACGCCCTCAACGCGAAGTACAACGGGTCGCGCGTGGGAGCCACGGGCACGACCGAGATCCTGCCCCTCTATGGGCGCCTGTCGACGGCCGACCAGCAGAAGGTGTTCCAGCCGTCGAAGCGCGTCGGTGTGCGGCGCCGCGTCGTGCTCGCCACCAACGTGGCCGAGACGAGCATCACGGTTCCGGGCATCAAATACGTGATCGACGCGGGCACAGCGCGCATCTCGCGCTACAGCGTGCGGTCGAAGGTGCAGCGCCTGCCCATCGAGGCCATCTCGCAGGCGTCGGCGAATCAGCGGTCGGGGCGGTCGGGGCGCACGAGCGACGGCATCGCCATCCGGCTCTACAGCGAGCTGGACTTCGAGAAGCGGCCCGAGTTCACCGAACCCGAGATCCTGCGCACCAACCTGGCGGCCGTGATTCTGCAGATGGTGTCGCTCAACCTGGGCGACCTCGAGGCGTTCCCGTTCCTGCAGCCGCCCGACTCGCGCGGCGTGAAGGATGGCGTCGACCTGTTGCTCGAGCTCGGGGCGCTGCAGAAGCCCGGCGAGGACGACCGGTCGCGACGACGCGGCGCGGGGTCGTCCGCACGCGGCGCTGGCCGCACAGCCGATGGCGACGCAGACGCCGAACGCAGCGACGACACCGCCACCGCCGCCACAGAGAAGACGGCCGAGACCCGATCCGGGTCCGCCAGCGGCACGCGCGCGCACCGCCTGACGCGCGTGGGCCGCGACCTGGCCCGCCTGCCGATCGACCCGCGTTTCGCGCGCATGATCGTTGAGTCGAAGAAGCACAACACGTCGCGCGAGGTCATCGCGATCGTCGCGGCGCTCACGATTCAAGACCCGCGCGAACGCCCGCTCGAGAAGCGCCAGCAGGCCGACGAGCAGCACGCGCGGTTCGTCGACAAGACGAGTGACTTCCTCAGCTTGCTCAACCTCTGGAACTACCTCGAGGAGCAGCAGGCCGAGCTCTCGTCGAGCGCGTTCCGGCGGCTCTGCAAGGCCGAGTTCCTCAACTACATGCGTGTGCGCGAGTGGCAGGACGTGTATCGGCAGCTGCGCCAGTTGGCCAAGCCGATCGGTCTCGACATCCACGAACCGGCCGTCAACCCGGATGGCATCCACCGCTCGTTGCTCGCCGGCCTGCTGTCGCATATCGGCCTGAAAGACCAGACCGTCGCGGCGCCCGTGAAGGGTCGCGGGGCAAAACCCTTGCCCGGCCAGAAATCCGGTGCCGCGCGCAAGGGCGAGTACATCGGCGCCCGCCACACCCGTTTCACCCTGTTCCCCGGCTCAGCTCTCGCGAAGAAGCAGCCCGCCGCCGTGATGAGCGCCGAGCTCGTCGAGACCAGCCGCCTGTTCGCGCGCACCAACGCCGTCATCGACCCGGCCTGGGCCGAACCCATCGCGGGCGACCTGTGCAAGCACAGCTACGGCGAGCCGCATTGGGAGAAGAAGCAGGGCTCGGTCGTGGCATTCGAGAAGGTCACGCTCTATGGCGTGCCCATCATCCCGCGGCGGCGCATGCAGTACTCGCGCGTCGACCCCGAGCACTCCCGCGAACTGTTCATCCGGCACGCGCTTGTCGAGGGCGAGTGGGAATCGCCGCAACAGTTCGACCGCGCGAACCGCCAGCTGCGCAAAGAGTTGTCGCAGCTCGAGGAGCGCACGCGTCGCCGCGACATCCTGTTCGATGATGAGGCCGTCTTCGAGTTCTATGCCGCCCGCATCCCCGCCGACGTGTTCAGCACACGCAGCTTCGAGGGATGGTGGCGGCAGGCCAAGCGCACCACTCCCGACCTGCTCACCATGCGCCGCGAAGACCTGCTGCCCGACGACGCCCCCGATGTGGACGAGTCACTCTTCCCGCCCGAGTGGCGCCAGGGCGACCAGCGGCTCAAGCTGAGCTACCGTTTCGAACCCGGAACCGAGGACGACGGCGTCACCGTCACCGTTCCCATCGCACTGCTGCCGCGCCTCTCCCCCGCCGGTTTCGACTGGCAGGTGCCGGGCCTGCGCCACGACCTCGTCACGGCCATGATCAAGTCACTGCCCAAGCACATCCGCAAGAACGTGGTGCCGGCCGCCGACTGGGCGACGCGCCTCATGAACGAGCTGCCCGAGGCGCCGCCGACGCCCGTGGCGACCGACGCCGACACGCTCGCGGCGCGGCTCACCGACTCGATCAAACGCCTCTCCTACATGGAGGTCGGCGCGGGCGACTTCGACCTCGAGCGCGTGCCCGACCACCTGAAGGTCACCTTCAAGGTTGTGGACGAGCGCGGACGGCGGATCGCCTCGGGCAAGGATCTGCGCGAGCTGCAGCGGCAATTGGCGCACCGCAGCCGCGCGTCGGTGGCCAAGGCCGCCGAGGCCACGCCCAACGCTCTCGAACGCTCGGGCCTCACGAAGTGGGATCTCGATGAGCTGCCCCGCTTCGTCGACGTCAACCTGGGCGGAAACGTGATCCGCGGCTACCCGGCGCTCGTCGACGACGGCGACAGCGTATCCATCCGCATCCTCGCCACGCCCGAGGAACAGGCCAAAGCGCTGCCCGCCGGTGTGCGCCGCCTACTGCTGCTCTCGGTCGCCTCCCCCGCGGCCTATGTGCAGCAGCACCTCACGAGCGCCGAGAAGCTGACACTCGCCACGAGCCCCTACACGACCACGGCCGCGCTCTTCGACGACTGCCTCGCCGCCGCCGTCGACGATGTGCTGTTCCGCATGAAGCCCGACGGCGCCGTTCACCTGCGCGCCGAGTTCGAGGCCGTGCGCGACCGCGTGTCGGCCTCGGTCATGGACCTCATGTTCGAGATCGTCGCCCTCGTGGCCCGCATCCTCACGGCCGCGCGCAACGTCGACAAGGCGATCAAGGATGCCACGAGCATGACGCTCATCACGGCGCTCAGCGATGCCCGCGACCAACGCAACGGCCTCGTGTTCCCCGGTTTCGTGTCGGCGACGGGCCTCGAATACCTGCGCCACCTGCCGCGCTACCTCGCGGGCATCGCCTACCGCGTCGACCGGTTGCCCGACAACCCCAACCGCGACCGCGTGTGGATGACCGAGGTGCAAACCGCCACGCAACGCTTCACGGAGGCCGGCGGCCGCATCCCCCTGGCCCCGCACAGCCCACCCAACCTGGCGCGCGCCCGCTGGATGCTCGAAGAGCTGCGCATCAGCCTGTTCGCCCAGCAGCTCGGCACGGCGCAGAGCGTTTCGCTGCAGCGCATCTCTAAGGTGCTCGCCGGCGGCAAATAGCTCTCGTGCAACTCCCTGTCGAACTGTATAGTCGTAGCTAAACAGCGGGAGGTCGAATGTCTACGATTCGCGACAGCAGAATCCGCCAAGGTGTCGGCATGAGGGAGCTCGGTCGGCGGCTCGGCGTGACGGGGGCGGCGATTTCACAGATGGAAGCATCTGAAGATCGCGGCACGATCATGCTCTCCACACTCCGTCGCGCTCATCAAGCACTCGACCAGATCGTGATAGTCGAGGCCGCGCCGGCGTCGACCGAGCGCAGGGTGAGCGCCACCCGGCGCGAAGAGCGGGTATCGCGCGAGCTGCACCGAACACTCGCGAAGAAACTCATCGACAACCCGCGCCCCATCCTTGCTCTCGCACCGACAAACATCGAGCGGATGTCAGCGGTCGTGCACGGGTCTCGCGCTCACGCTTGGCTCGACGACTGGCGCGGGCTCGTCTCCGACGAACGTAACGTTCCACGCATCCTTCAGCTCATCGTCGACGATTCGGAGTACGCCAGCGACATGCGACAGAACTCGCCTTTTGCTGGCGCTCTCACCACGGAAGAGCGCCTCGAGGCCATCCGGCGAGCGAAAGCGACAGCAGAATGAGGCGCGCCGATCTTGAAGAAGCAATCCGCGCCGCCACCGAGATCATTCGGCAGGACGAGGTTCTCATCATTGGAAGCCAGTCGATCCTGGGTTCATACTCGGAGAACGACCTCCCTGTCGCAGCGACTCTCTCGGCCGAGGTCGATATCGTTCCCCTGAAGGACGATTCAATGAGTCTGGTCGCAGACACGCTCGACGGGGCGGCAGGAGAATGGTCCCCGTTTCATGAAGCCCACGGCTTCTACATCCAGGGCGTGGGGCGCGAAACTGCCGACCTTCCCTCCGGGTGGGAAGAACGCTTGGTGAGAGTGCCCGTCATAGGCGTCGGCGTGGGCGACTCAGAAGGTGGCCACCCCACAGGCATCTCAGAGCGCACCGGTCTCTGCCTAGACCCACACGACCTCTGCATCGCGAAACTCAGCGCCTTCCGCGAAAAGGATCTCGCCTTCGTGTCGAGCCTGATCGACGTTTCGTACGTTGACCCCCGATTGTTGAAGGATCGGCTCGCGCAGACGGACCTGCATCCTCAAAAGGTTGAGGTCATCTCAAATTGGTTGGACATATTTATCCGTCCGAACCCGTGAAGGCTCGAAGAGCTGCGCATCAGCCTGTTCGCGCAGCAGCTCGGCACGGCGCAGAGCGTCTCGCCACAGCGCATCTCGAAGGTGCTCGCCGGCGGCAAATAGCTCTGGTGCGGGCCCACTTCAGGTGAGCGGGATGGCGGCCTCGCGCCCGTGCTCGGGCAATCCCCGGGAATTCGACACGTGACGACCGGGTTACCCCTGGGGATGACTTCTTCAGCGACCACCTCCCCGTCCCTGTCCTCCCCCGCCGTCCTCGACGGCACCGGCCGCACGGCGCTTGTCGTCGGCGCGACCGGCATTAGCGGCTCGGCGACCGTCGACCTGCTCGCCGCAAACGGGTGGACCGTGCTGGCCCTCTCCCGCCGCCCCGGCATCGCGCGCGACAACGTGCGCTGGGTCTCGGTCGACCTGCAGAACGCCGACGACCTCGCACGAACCTTGGCCGCCGAAAACCCTAGCCACGTGTACATCACGGCGTGGTCGCGTCAAGCCACCGAGGAAGAGAACATCCGCGTCAATGGCGGGATGGTGCGCGATCTGCTCGCAGCCCTCGACCACGCACCCCTCGAGCATGTCGCCCTCATGACGGGCCTGAAGCACTACCTCGGGTCGTTCGACGCCTACGGTCAGGGCGAGATCCCCGAGACGCCGTTCCGTGAGGAGGAGCCGCGCCGGGCCGAGCAGAACTTCTACTATGCGCAGGAGGACGAGGTGTTCGCCGCCGCTGCGCGACGCGGATTCACCTGGTCGACCCACCGCTCGCACACCGTCGTCGGCCATGCCGTCGGCAACGCCATGAACATGGGCCTGACGCTCGCCGTCTATGCCACGATCTGCCGCGTTCTCGAGCGCCCCTTCATCTTCCCGGGCAGCGAGACCCAGTGGAACGGCCTCACCGACATGACCGACGCCACCGTGCTCGCCGAGCAGATGGTCTGGGCGTCGACGCACGAGGCCGGCCGCAACGAGCCCTTCAACGTGGTCAACGGCGACGTCTTCCGGTGGCGCTGGATGTGGCAGCGACTGGCCGACTACTTCGGTGTCGTGCCGGTGGGCCCGGGCACCGAACCGCAGCCCCTCGAGCAGCAGATGGCGGGCATCGAGTCGACCTGGACGACCATCGCGCGCGACCACGGCCTCGCCGAAGCGGATGTCTCGCGCCTCGCCTCCTGGTGGCACACCGACGCCGACCTCGGCCGCACCATGGAGGTCGTCACCGACATGTCGAAGAGCCGCCTCGCCGGTTTCACCACCCACCACCGCACGGTCGACTCGTTCACGGCCCTCTTCGACCAGTACCGCGCCGAAAAGCTCATCCCCTAGCGAGCACGGCTCGGCGCCAGATCAGGGCTCCCGCTCTGCGCGAGCAGTCCAACTGTGCGTCGTTGTCCCGGCACTGACGTGATGGGCTGACGCTGTCCGAGACACCTCGAAGTACCTCTCTCGCGGCGAGGGTTCCAAAGCAGGCCGCCCGCGGAGGGTTCTTTACGCGTGTCGAATGCCCTGGCCGGCCAACACAGCTGGGTAGCCTTCGCGGTAAGTCGGGTAGGCGAACTCGAAGCCCGTCGAGCGCAGCAGAGCGTTCGAGAGCCGCTTGTCGCCACCGGCCTGCCGCCCGTCGACGTCTCCGAACTCGGGCTCGGGCGACCCGGTCTCGCGCGCGATGAAACGCAGCACATCGTCCAATCGCGACGGCTCGTCGTCGGTGCCGAGATACAGCGGCGCCGGATGCTCCAGCCCCGCGATGTGCACGAGTGCGGCGGCCGCGTCATCCCGGTGAATGCGGTTCGTGTGGGGTGACATGGCGGGTGAGCGGACACGTGTCGCCGTGCCCCCGCGCACCTGCTCGATCAACCGCTCGCGCCCCGGACCGTAGATGCCCGACAACCGCAGGAGCGTCGCTTCGGGTTTGCGATCGCGCAGCAACTCTTCGGCCTCGAGCAGAACGTCGGCGGTCGGCGTCCCTCCCCGAGCCGGAGTTTCCTCGGTGACGACGCTCCCGTCGGTCACGTCGTACACGGCGGTCGATGACACGACGATGAGCCGCGGGTCGGCGCGTGACGCGTCGATACCGTCGAGCACGCGCCTCAGGCCATCCACATAGGTAGCGCGGTACTCCTCCACGGTGCGGCGACCGGCCGCCAACGGCACGATCACAACCGAGGCATCCTCATCGATCACGGGCGTCTCGGCGCGCAGATCTGACTGACGCCCTTCGATCCCAGCCGGCAGCACCTCCGGTCGGCGCCGCAGCCCGACAACTCGCTCCCCGAGCGCCGCGAACCGTAGCCCCGCCTCGGTGCCCAGGTCGCCGCATCCCGCAATGATCACGCTCATCCGGCAATCCTACGTTCCGACCCTGACCGCAACGCCCGACCCTCAGAGCCGTGGGCACGCAGAGCGCTGCCCGCACGACGAAGCGCCCCGACTCCCCAGTAAGGGATGCGGGGCGCTTCGTTGGCGAGGAAGTCGAGCAGCTGGGCCTAGAAGTCCCAGTCCTCGTCTTCGGTGTTGACGGCCTTGCCGATGACGTACGACGAACCAGAGCCGCTGAAGAAGTCGTGGTTCTCGTCGGCGTTGGGCGAGAGCGCCGACAGGATGGCCGGGCTCACGTCGGTGACGGTCTTGGGGAACATGGGCTCGTAGCCGAGGTTCATGAGCGCCTTGTTGGCGTTGTAGTGCAGGAACTTCTTGACGTCTTCGGTGAGACCGACCTGGTCGTAAAGGTCTTGCGTGTACTGAACCTCGTTGTCGTAGAGCTCGAACAGGAGGTTGAACGTGTAGTCCTTGATCTCCTGGCGGCGCTCCTCGGTCTCTTTCTCGAGACCCTTCTGGAACTTGTAGCCGATGTAGTAACCGTGCACGGCCTCGTCGCGGATGATGAGGCGGATGAGGTCGGCCGTGTTGGTGAGCTTGGCGCGGCTCGACCAGTACATGGGCAGGTAGAAGCCCGAGTAGAAGAGGAATGACTCGAGCAGCGTGGAGGCGACCTTGCGCTTCAGCGGGTCGTCGCCGCGGTAGTAGTTCATCACGATCTCTGCTTTTTTCTGCAGGTTCGGGTTCTCTACCGACCAGCGGAACGCGTCGTCGATCTCGGGGGTCGACGCGAGCGTCGAGAAGATCGAGGAGTAGCTCTTGGCGTGCACCGATTCCATGAACGCGATGTTCGTGTAGACGGCCTCTTCGTGCGGCGTGATGGCGTCGGGGATGAGCGATACGGCGCCGACGGTGCCCTGGATGGTGTCGAGCAGGGTGAGCCCCGTGAACACGCGCATGGTCAGCTGCTGCTCCTCGGGCGTCAGCGTGTTCCACGACTGCACGTCGTTCGACAGCGGCACCTTCTCGGGCAGCCAGAAGTTGTTGACCAAACGGTTCCACACTTCGACGTCTTTCTCGTCTTGGATGCGGTTCCAGTTGATCGCGTTGACCTGGCTCACCAGCGGGATGCGCCCCTGGTGTGCGGGGTCGTTCGCCGCGGCGTTGACCTTGTCGGTGATGGTCATGTCGTCTCAGTCCTCGGTTGTGGTTCTCGGATGCTTCGCAGCTCGGATGCTTCTACGGGGGGGGCGTGTCGGCGGCCGGCTACAGCATGCAGCTGACGCAGCCGTCGACCTCGGTGCCTTCGAGGGCGAGCTGGCGCAGACGGATGTAGTAGATCGTCTTGATGCCCTTGCGCCATGCGTAGATCTGCGCCTTGTTGATGTCGCGCGTGGTGGCGGTGTCTTTGAAGAACAGCGTGAGCGAGAGGCCCTGGTCGACGTGCTGCGTTGCCGCGGCGTAGGTGTCGATGATCTTCTCGGCGCCGATCTCGTAGGCGTCCTGGTAGTAGTCCAGGTTGTCGTTGGTCATGAACGGCGCGGGGTAGTAGACGCGGCCGAGCTTGCCTTCCTTGCGGATCTCGATCTTCGAGGCGATCGGGTGGATCGACGAGGTCGAGTTGTTGATGTAGGAGATCGAACCGGTGGGCGGCACGGCCTGCAGGTTCTGGTTGTAGATGCCGTACTGCTGGATGGACGCTTTGAGCGCCTTCCAGTCGTCCTGCGTGGGGATGTGCACGTTCGACGTGGTGAACAGCTCGGCCACGCGGGCCGTTGCGGGCACCCAGGCCTGGTCGGTGTACTTGTCGAAGAACTCGCCCGAGGCGTAGGTGGAGTCGTCGAAGCCGTCGAACTTCTCGCCGCGCTCGATCGAGATGTTGTTCGAGGCACGCAGGGCGTGGAACAGCACCGTGTAGAAGTAGATGTTCGTGAAGTCGATGCCCTCTTCGCTGCCGTAGTAGACGCGCTCGCGGGCGAGGTAGCCGTGCAGGTTCATCTGGCCGAGGCCGATGGCGTGCGACTTGTCGTTGCCGTCTTCGATCGAACGCACCGAGCGGATGTGGCTCTGGTTGCTGACCGAGGTGAGGCCGCGGATGGCGGTCTCGACGGTGGCGCCGAAGTCGGGCGAGTCCATGGTGAGGGCGATGTTCAGCGAACCGAGGTTGCAGCTGATGTCCTTGCCGATCTGGTCGTACGACAGGTCGTCGTTGTACGTGGTCGGCGTGTTCACCTGCAGGATCTCGGAGCACAGGTTGGACATGTTGATGCGGCCCTTGATGGGGTTGGCCGCGTTGACGGTGTCTTCGTACATGATGTACGGGTAGCCGGACTCGAACTGGATCTCGGCGAGCGTCTGGAAGAAGTCGCGGGCCTTGATCTTGGTCTTCTTGATGGCCGGGTTGTCGACCATCTCGCGGTACTTCTCGGTGACCGAGATGTCGGCGAAGGGCACACCGTAGACGCGCTCGACGTCGTAGGGCGAGAAGAGGTACATGTCCTCGTCCTTCTTCGCCAGCTCGAACGTGATGTCGGGCACGACGACGCCGAGGGACAGCGTCTTGATGCGGATCTTCTCGTCGGCGTTCTCACGCTTGGTGTCGAGGAAGCGCAGGATGTCGGGGTGGTGCGCCTGCAGGTAGACGGCACCGGCGCCTTGACGAGCACCCAGCTGGTTGGCGTAGCTGAAGGAGTCTTCGAGCAGCTTCATGACGGGGATGATGCCCGAGGACTGGTTCTCGATCTGCTTGATCGGCGCGCCGGCCTCGCGGATGTTGGAGAGCAGCAGGGCCACGCCGCCGCCACGCTTCGAGAGCTGCAGGGCGGAGTTGATGCCGCGGGCGATCGATTCCATGTTGTCTTCGATGCGCAGCAGGAAGCAGGAGACGAGCTCGCCGCGCTGGGCCTTGCCCGTGTTGAGGAACGTGGGCGTGGCGGGCTGGAAGCGGCCGGCGATGATCTCTTCGACCAGGCCGATGGCGAGCTTCTCGTCACCCTGGGCCAGGCCGAGGGCCGTCATGACGACGCGGTCTTCGAAGCGCTCGAGGTAACGCTTTCCGTCGAACGTCTTGAGCGTGTAGGACGTGTAGTACTTGAACGCGCCGAGGAAGGTCTGGAAGCGGAACTTCTTCGAGTAGGCGAGGTCGTTGAGCTTCGTGATGAACTCGAACGAGTACTGGTCGAGCACGGCCTGCTCGTAGTACTCCTTCTCGACCAGGTAGTCGAGGCGCTCTTTGAGCGAGTGGAAGAAGACGGTGTTCTGGTTGACGTGCTGCAGGAAGTACTCGCGCGCGGCTTCACGGTCTTTGTCGAACTGGATCTCACCGTTGGGGCCGTAGAGGTTGAGCATCGCGTTGAGCGAGTGGTAATCGAGCGCCTGGGGCGCCGCCACCTCGGTCAGTGTGTTTGCCAAAATGATTCCAATCCGTCATGGACCACGCTCACGTCGTCCGGGGTTCCGAATACTTCGAACTTGTACAGGGTGGGAACCTTGCACTTGCTCGAGATGATGTCTCCGGCGATGCCGTACGCTTCGCCGAAATTGGTGTTCCCCGCGGCGATGACACCGCGGATGAGGTTTCTGTTGTTCGCGTCGTTGAGAAAACGGATGACTTGTTTGGGCACGGCGCCGCCTTCGCCTCCTCCCCCATAGGTGGGGGTGAGGAGGACGAAAGGCTCCTCGGCCGTGATGGCCGGGTCGCGTGCATAGAGGGGAATTCGAGTCGCCTCGACACCGAGCTTCTGGACGAAGCGGTGCGTGTTGCCCGAAATGCTCGAGAAGTAGATCAGTTTGGTCAACGGACCGATGCCCCCTCGGGACTGCGCTGCGGATGAGCGCGGTGCGTGGTGTTGCTGACGTGCGTGGTGCTGCGGTGGCGCGTGTGGGCGCCGAGTGTTGCGAGCGCCGGATCAGACGAGGCGGTCGGCCAGCTCGGAGATCTTGTCGGGGCGGAAGCCGGACCAGTGGTCTTCGTCGGTGATGACGACGGGGGCCTGCAGGTAGCCGAGGGCCTTGACCTGCTCGAGAGCGTTTTCGTCGGCCGACAGGTCGAGGACTTCGTACTCGATGCCCTTGCTGTCGAGCGCACGGTAGGTAGCGGTGCACTGGACGCAGGAGGGCTTGGTGTAAACCGTGATAGTCATCGCCGGATGGCCTTTCATTCTGAGAAATCTGATACCGCGAAAAAGACTCCGCTTTGTTCACGGTGGCGGGTGTGGAACGGTGACGCAGCGGAGCGTGTGAAGCAGTAACTCAATACTACATATAGTGTGCGATGACGGCTACACCCCCAGGGGTAGTAGTTACATCTGTGTAGTTATCCACGGGAGTTTCCACCGAAAAGCGGTAGTTATCCACCGGTTATCCACCGAAAGTGCACAGGTTCTCACGGCCCGACAACGCCGGAATACCGGCCTTCTCCCGGTGTCGGCGGGCGATCTCTCCACAGATTTCACGTTACGACCGACCACCGACATTTCCACCTCCCGAGACACCCGCACGGCGTGTCGCGGGCCTTCTAGACTGGACCCCATGAGCAGTTACTCGAGCCTTCTGAAAACACCCGGCGTGGCTCGGATCATCGCGGCTCAGCTCGTGGCACGTTTCCCCTTCGGAATGCTGTCGCTCGCCATCCTGCTGCACGTCGAACGCCAGACCGGCAGCTACGGTGCGGCCGGCGCCGTACTCGCGGCCGCCAGCATCGGCCAGGCCATCGCGGGCCCCCTCACGAGCCGCTGGATGGGCCAGTGGGGCATGCGACGCGTGCTCTGGCTCACGCTCGCGGTGTGCGTCGTCACGGTCTCGATCATCGCCGTCGTGCCCATGGGCGTCGTCTTCTATATGGTGCTCGCGTTCATCGCCGGGCTGAGCACACCGCCCATCCAACCCGCCGTTCGCACCATCTACCCCAAGATGGTCAACTCCACCCAGCTCACTCCCCTCTTCTCCCTGGATGCCTCGGCGCAAGAGATCATCTGGGTGCTCGGCCCCGTCATCACCACGTTCACGTCCACGCAGGTGTCGACGGTCGCGGGCCTGGTGCTCGCCGTGGCGCTCATGATCGGCGGCGGCACCTGGTTCATCTCGAGCCCCGAGGTCGGCCGTGTGCGCATCCCCCGCAGCCGCCGCAAGCTCGGCGTCGTGCTCAAGAAGCCGGCCGTGCTGCTCGCCACCGTCGTGGGCTTCCTGCTCATCGGCGCATGCTCGGCGCTCGAGGCGGGCGTGGTGGCCGTGTTCGGGCACTCGGGCCTCGAGGCCGGTGTCGTGCTGGCCATCTTCGCGCTCGGCAGCCTGCTGGGCGGCCTGCTGCTCGGCCACATCCCGATCGGCCCGTGGGCCCTCGCCCGTCGCATGCTCATCGTCGCCGTCGGCATGACGGTGGCCTTCGCCATCCCCGGTTTCTTCCCCAACGTCATCTGGCTCTCGGTCACCCTGTTCGTGGCGGGCATCGGCATCGCGCCGGCCCTCGCCGTGCTGTTCGCCATCGTGTCGTCGTCGGTCAAGTTCAGCGACACGGCAGAGGCCTACGGATGGGTGGGCACCGGCCAGCTCATCGGTGCGGCCATCGGGTCGGCCGCGGCGGGTGTGCTCATCGACGCGAACGGGGCCGTCGGGGCGTTCTGGGCGGCATCCGTGCTGGCCATCGTCGGATTCGTCGTGCCCCTGCTGGGCCGCCGCTGGCACCCCGACCTGCGCGGGCGCGACGCGAGCCCCATTCCCGACACCGAGCCCATCCAGGTGCAGCCGTCTTAGCGGCGACTCCGCGCACGACGACACGAAGTGAGGCACAAATGACCTCCGAGGCCACGACCCCGAACCCGCTGGACGACGCATTGCTCGGGCGCATTCGCGAGCGGGCGGCGGTGCACGATGCCGAGAACACGTTCTTCGACGACGACCTGGCCGAGCTGCAGGCATCCGGATATCTGCGGGCCTTCGTGCCCCGTGAATTCGGGGGCCTCGGGCTCGGACTGCCGGAGATCGCCGTCCTGCAGGCCCGCCTGGCGGGGGCCGCGCCCGCCACCGCGCTGGCGATCAACATGCACCTGGTGTGGACCGGGGTGGCGAAGCTGCTGCACGACCGCGGCGACGATTCGCTCGAGTTCGTGCTGCGTGGCGCCGCGGATGGCGAGGTCTTCGCATTCGGGGTGAGCGAGGCCGGCAACGACCTGGTGCTCTTCGGCAGCGACACCGAGGCACGCCCCGACGGTGAGGGCGGCTATTCGTTCTTCGGCACCAAGATCTTCACGTCGCTCTCACCCGCCTGGACGACACTCGGCACCATGGGCCTCGACTCGGTCTCACCCGACGCCCCGAAGGTGGTCTACGGTTTCGTCGGCCGCGAGGGAACCTCGTCGAAGGATGATTGGAACACGCTCGGCATGCGGGCCAGCCAGAGCCGCACGACCATCCTCGACGGGGCGCACGCCGCCGCCGATCGGGTGGTGCGCCGCCTCGATCCCGGACCGAACCCCGACCCCATCGTCTTCGGCATTTTCGCGAACTTCGAGATCCTCATCGCCTCCGTCTATACGGGGATCGGTCAGCGCGCGCTCGACCTCGCCGTCGAGACCGTGACGAAGCGCACGTCGAAGAAGACGGGGGCCGCGTATGCCGCCGATCCCGACATTCGGTGGCAGATCGCATCCGCATCGATCGCCCAAGAGGGCATCCCGCCCCAGATCGACGCGCTCGCTCGGGATGTCGAAGCCCAAGCCCCGCACGGTGCGGCGTGGTTCCCCAAGCTGGTCGGCCTGAAGGTGCGCGCCACCGAGAACGCGCGCGTCGTCGTCGACCACGCCATCCGCGTGTCGGGCGGCTCGAGTTATTTCGCGAGCTCCGAGCTGAGCCGCCTGTATCGCGACGTCCTGGCCGGCATGTTTCACCCATCCGACGCCGAATCGGCGCATTCGACCGTGGCGTCGAGCCTGTTGGGGCCCGCGTAGCAGAGACCCGGCACTGATCGAGCGGTCTCGTCCGGTCGGCGAGAGGTCGTCGATGTGACGTCGGTGGCGTGCTCTGGCGCACGCTCATCACCCCTGATATGTTGATGTTCCGACGCGGGATCCCCCGCATTCGCGAGCGCACCAAAGGAACTCCATGTCAGCAGCACTCTCCCCGGCCCGGTGGCGACGCCGGGCCACACAGGCCGCCGCCACCGCCAGCCTCGTTTGTCTCGTCGGCCTGGGCGCCGGTTCGGCCCACGCGGTCGGCGTGGGCACCTCTCTCGACGACGCCGCCAACCCGGCACGGCTCACCGTGTCGGCGCCCGTCGACCAGGTCGCACGCGCGGGATCCTCGGTCGCCCGGGCCGCAGCCTCCACCTGGACACCCATCGAGGGTGAGCCGATGAACTACGCGGTCAATGGCGGCACGGGCACGGCGGCCGCGACATCGGCGAGCACCGCCATCGTGGCCGCCGGCGGCCGCGTGCTCGTCGCCTATCCCGAGATCGGGGTCACGATCGCGCAATCGACGCGCGCCGCCTTCGCCACCGATGTCGCCGCCACCGCCGGAATCGACTCGGTGGGCCCCACCCGCACGCGGGCCGTCACCGACGGCGCCACTCCCCCGGCGCCCATGCCTCTGGCCGAGACGGTGTCATCCCCGGTCGATCCCGACCTGCCCGAGGAGGGTGACGCCTGGGACGTCGCCGCCACGAGAACGGCCGCCGCCCACCGGGTCACCACGGGATCGGCCGATGTCGTCGTCGGGATCGCGGACAGCGGGGTCGACGACACTCACCCCGACCTCGCCGGCCGCGTCGACCCCGCCCTGTCGGTGGGCTGCTCGGTCAACGGCGTCGCCGACTCCAACCGTGCCGCGTGGCTGCCCGACACGAGTCCGCACGGAACTCACGTGGCCGGCACGGTCGGGGCCGCTCAGAACGGCTCGGGCATCGTCGGCGTCGCGCCGTCCACCACCCTCGCCGCGATCAAGATCGGGAACGCCGACGGATTCATCTACCCCGAATACGTGATCTGCGGCATGATGTGGGCCGCCGCGACGGGCATGGATGTCGTGAACCACAGTTACTTCGTCGACCCGTGGCTCGGCTGGTGCCCCGACCAGGCGTCGCAAGCCGCCGGACTCGAGGCCACACGCCGCGCCTTCGCCTACGCCACGGGCAAGAACGTGCTCTCTGTTGCGGCGTCGGGCAACTACGGTCTCGATTTCGATGCGCGCACCCTCGACTCCCAAAGCCCTGACGACGGCAAGCCATCGCCGCGTCCGGTCACGGGAGCGTGCACGATGCCGCCCGCCGGCCTTCCGGGGGTGCTGGGCGTCGGTGCGTCTGAATCGGAGTCCTCGTCGGGCGAGACGCGCTACGCGACGCTCTCCAACTATGGCGGCGACACCGTCGACATCGTCGCCCCCGGGATCTCGATCTGGTCGTCGACGCCGCCCACGGGCGAGTCCCTCTATGCGCCCTTCCCGGGCACGTCCATGGCGTCGCCGCATGTCGCCGGCGCGGCCGCCCTCGTGAAGGCGCAGCATCCGAATGCCAGCCCGGCCGAGATCATCACGATCTTGACGGACGCCGCGCGGGCGGGCACCTGCCCGGTCGGCGCCAGCGACTGCCCCGACGTCGACCCGAGGCGCATGGGCGCCGGTCACCTCGATGTGGCGGCGAGCCTCGGCATCACGACGCCCGACACCGCAGCCACCATCGGCATCACCTCGCGAAAGCTGTCGACCACCGAAAACAGCCCCGTCGTGGCGACCGGCTTCCGACCCGGCGAAAGCGTCGACGTGCGCCTGACCCAGGGCGAGGCCGTTCACCACCTGACCACGGCCGTCGCGGATGCTCGCGGCGAGGTGCACACATCGGTGCGCGCCTCGCTGACCACCGGCACCGCGCCGGTCACGCTCACCGCGGTGGGAAGCGCGTCGGGAGCGAGCGCCGACACCCCCGTGCGTGTCGTCGCCGGCGTCGCCGCCCCGGCCATCACCTCGCCGACGGCGGGGGCTCAGGTTCCGGTCGGCGTCATCACCATTAGCGGCACCGCAGCGCCCGGCGCGGCCGTCTCGGTGTTGCTCACCAAGCCCACATGGGACCCCAACGTCGACGGGGCATTCCCGCAACCGCCCGCGGCCGGACCGGGTGAACCGGTTCCGTTCGACCCGAGCACGGGTATCAGTACTGCGCGCGGCCTCGCCGATGCCACAGGTGCCTGGTCGGTGACCTTCACCGTTCCGGCGAACGCGTACAGCGTGTCGGTGCGGCAGCGCGTCGACGGCGTCGTCTCGCCGGCCAGCCCGGCGGTCGCGTTCGAGGCCGTCGCCGGGGTTCCCACCGGCACGCCCTCACCGGAGCCCACGACCGAGCCCACTCCGACCGCTGAGCCCACGTCTCCCGCGACGGACACCCCGACACCGCAACCCACCGCGGGCACCGGTGGCAGCACGGCCGATTCGGCCGACGCGGCGTCTCACGGCTCGCCGACAGCGACCGCGACGGCACCTCACTCGACGGGGTCGTCGGATGCGACCGCGACCCGGCCCGGGTCCGATGCACGCGCGAGCCTCGCCGCATCGGGGGCGTCGGATGTCGTGATCCTCGCCATCGCAGCCATCGCAGGCCTGCTGCTTGCCGCGGGCGCCGCGATCGTCACCGCCGCGAGACGCGTGCGGTAGCGCAGCCGATCAGAGCGTCGCGCGCTCCTCGCGCGGGGACCGCGACCTCGCCTCGACCTTCGATCCGAACAACACTTCGGGTCGGAGGTCGAGGCGTCTCAGCAATTGGGCATTCACCGCGACAACCACCGTCGAGAGCGACATGAGCACCGCGCCCACCTCCATCGGCAACACAAAACCGACGGGGGCGAGAACGCCGGCCGCCAGCGGCACGGACAGCAGGTTGTACCCGGCCGCCCACCACAGGTTCTGCTGCATCTTGCGGTACGCGCGGCGCGACATCTCGATAGCACCGACGACGGACCGCGGGTCGCTCGACGCCAGCACGAGGCCGGCACTCGCGATCGCGACATCCGTGCCTGCGCCGATCGCCAGACCCACATCGGCTTGCGCGAGGGCGGGGGCGTCGTTCACTCCGTCGCCGACCATGGCGACGCGGCGGCCGTCGGCCTGCAGAGAGGCGACGATCGATCCCTTGTCGGCGGGAAGGACGCCCGCGAAGACCTCGTCGATGCTGAGTTCGGCGGCCACCGCGCGGGCCACCGGTTCGGCGTCTCCCGTGATCATGGCGACGCGGATGCCGCGGGCGTGAAGTTCGTCGACGGCCTGACGCGACTCGGTCCGCACCTCATCGGCGAGCGCCACGGTGCCGAGCAGCTCGCCATCGCGCAACACGCTCAGCACGGTCGACGCGCGGGAGGTGCCGTGCTCGCTCGCATCGGTCACCGGGTCGAGCCCGGCCCGGCGCAGCATCTCGAGCCCGCCCACCCTGATGGTACGGTCGCCGACCTGCGCCGACACCCCGACACCGTTCTCCGAGGTGAACCCGGTCGACACGGGCACCGCGAGCCCGCGTTCCTCAGCGGCGCGCACGAGGGCACGGCCGAGGGGATGCTCGCTGTCCTGTTCGGCGGCCGCCGCAGCACTCAGCAGCTCATCGTCGGCGACACCGGCAACAGGGCCGAGAGCGGACAGGGCCGGACGGCCGACCGTGAGCGTGCCCGTCTTGTCGAACAGCACCGTGTCGACGGTGCGCATGGCCTCGAGCGCCATACGGTTCGTCACGAGGATGCCGGCGCGGGCCGCGCGTTCGGTGGCGATCGACACGACGAGCGGGATGGCCAGGCCGAGTGCGTGCGGGCAGGCGATGACGAGCACCGTGACCGTTCGCGTGACGACATCCTCGGGGGTGCCGAAGATCGACCAGGCGATGACGGTGAGAACCGCCGCCCCCAGCGCATACCAGAACAGCAGGCCCGCAGCCCGATCGGCCAACGCCTGCGCCCTCGACTTCGACGATTGCGCGTCATCGACGAGACGACGGATGCCGGCGAGCGCCGTCTCCTCCCCCACCGCCGTCACAGACATCCGCACGCCACCGTCGGCCGCCACCGTTCCCGCGACGACCGTGTCCCCCACGTCGTGCGCGACCGTCGTCGACTCGCCCGTGATCATCGATTCGTCGAACGATGCCGCGCCCTCGACGATCCGCCCGTCGGCGGGGACCCGCCCACCCGGACGGATGACGACCGTGTCGCCGACTCGGAGGTCGGCGGGCGAGACGGTTTCGACGCCATCCCCGGTGACGCGCTCCGCCGTGTCGGGCAGCAACGAGGCGAGCGAATCGAGAGCGCTCGCCGACTGCGCGAGCGACCCCATCTCGATCCAATGACCGAGCAGCATGATCACGATGAGGAGGGCGAGCTCCCACCAGAAGTCGAGTTCGTGGCTGAGCACGCCGAGCGTCGCACCCCACGACGACAGGAACGCGACCGTGATGGCGAGGGCGATCAAGAGCATCATGCCGGGCTGACGCGAGCGGATCTCGGAGAGGCCACCCTGCAAGAAGGGGATGCCGCCCCAGAAGAACATGACCGTTCCGAGCAGCGGAGAGATCCACGCTATGGCCGGGTTGTCGGGCAGGGTGTAGCCGACGAGGGAGGCGAACATGGTGTTCGCGAGCACGACCGGAACCGCGATTGCCAGCATGATCCAGAACAGTCGCCGGAACTGCGCGACGTGATCGCCGTGGCCCGCATGTCCGCCGTGACCGGCGTGATCGCCGTGGCCCGCGTGCCCGGCGTGACCGGCGTGATCGCCGTGGCCCGCGTGCCCGGCGTGACCGGCGTGACCCGCATGACCGCCGTGACCGGCGTGATCGCCGCGGTCCTCATGACCGGCATGGTCGCCGTGGTCCGCGTGGTCTGCGTGATGGGCGTGGTCGTGGTGTGCGGAATGCTCGTCGTGGTTCTGGTGACTCATACCCTCACGGTATACCCCCCTGGGGTACTACCTCAACCCCTATGAACGGTTATTGCCCAACTCGAACGCCTTGAGCAGTTCGGCGACAGCCGCTTCCCGCGCATCCCCACCTTCTTCGAACATCTCGGTGACGTGGGTGCGCAGATGATTCTCGATCAGCAACTTATTGAGGGAACCGAGTGACTTCTGGATCGCGAGCGACTGCGTGATGATGTCCATGCAGTAGTCCTCGTTGTCGATCATCTTCTCGATGCCACGCATCTGGCCCTCGAGAATCTTGATGCGGTGCAGGGCACGTTTCTTGATATCGGCGATCACGCGCCCACATTACCCCTGACGGGTATCGGCGTTCCCAGGAGGATGCGCGACAGTAGTGACAGCACGGTGACAACGCCGCTGCCTCGCAGGTAGACTTACTAGATCGTCTACCTGACGATACGTGTCACGAAAGGACCACCATGAGCGCTCTTTACACCGCATCGGCAACCTCGACGGGCGACGCCCGCAGCGGAGGAAACACCCGCTCGAGCGACGGCATCCTGAACATCGACATGGCAATCCCCACCGAGATGGGCGGCTCCGGCAAGGGCTCCAACCCCGAGCAGCTCTTCGCCGCCGGTTATGCCACATGCTTCCACTCCGCCGTCAAGCTCGTCGCCGGCCAGATGAAGGCCCCCATCACCGACTCGGCCGTCACCGCCGACGTCAACCTCTTCCCGACCGACGAGGGCGGCTTCCTTCTGGGTGTCGCACTGCACGTCGAACTCGGCAACGTCGACCAGGAGACCGCTGACGCCATCGTCGAAAAGGCCCACCAGGTGTGCCCCTACTCGAACGCGACGCGTGGCAACATCGAGGTCACGGTGAACGTCGAGGTCGGCTAGACCGTCTTCGAGCTCGCAGAGGGTCTGACTCTCAGCAGCTTTTGAGGTCGCGGCCCTGGGGTGTGAAAACGCCGCAGGGCCGCCGTTCGTTAATCCAACCAGCGCACTATTGAGGCAAAATAGAACTCCGACACGCCGATACGCAAAACCGACGTCGTATCAGATTGCATTTCTGAGTTAGCATATGAGAATTCTGCGATCGATTTTCTAAAGGAGCCATCGTGCCGGTCCCTACCACTCCCCAAGCCGTCGCTCCCGTTTCTCGCCTGCTGCGCGACCAGGTCTTCACACGTGTGCTCGAGGCCATCCGAGCGGGTGACTACAAGCCCGGCGACACCCTCGCCGACGAAGATCTCGAGTCCTGGCTGGGTGTGTCCCGCACCCCCATCCGCCAAGCGCTCGCCCGTCTCGTATCGGTGGGGCTCGTCGACATGGAGCCGAACCGCTACACCCGCGTCGCCTCGATCGACGCCCGGGAGTTCATGAACTCGACCGGGGCTCTCGTCGCCCTGTGGAAGCTGGCCGCCGAAGCAACCGTCGGCAAACTGTCGAACTCAGATGCAAAGAAGCTGAAGAACCTCTTCGATTCAGCCATCCAGGCCCTCAAATCGGCGAAGTCCGTGGGGGACGTCATTCAGCAGACCCTCGAACCGCTCGCCTTCCTGGCCGAGAAGTCGGGCAACACCGAACTCAAGCGCATCCACGACGATGTGATCATTCGCGAAGAGTTCCAGGTCCGGGGCATCTCCGACCGCCTCTCGACGAAGAACTACCGCAAACACCTCACGGCCATTCGCGACGCCTACCACGACGAAGACATCGCGGCCGTCGCATCCGCTCTCGACGATCTTCTGAAGACATCGCTCGAACGGGGCCAGGAATACCTCGACGAGCTCGACGAGCCCGCCTCGACGCACGTGGCATCCCGTCGCCGTCTGCTGCAGGACGACGTCTACGAGCGCATCGCTCGGGCGATCGTCGACGGCACCCTGCTGCCCGGTGAGGTGCTGCGCGACGATGAGTTGACGGCATGGCTGCAAGTGTCGCGCACCCCCCTGCGACAGGCCCTCGACCGTTTGGCCGACAACGGCCTGGTCGAGACGGCACCCAACCGGTACACGCGGGTCGCCGTGCCGACGCCCGAGCGCTTCCGCGATCAGTGTGAAGTCTTGGGCTCACTGTCCGCGTATTCCGCGGCACGCGGCGCTGCTGCTCTGCCCGACGACGACCTGAGCCGCCTGACCGATGTGGTGAAGACGCTGCAGAAGAAGAGCGGCGCGTCCGATGCCGCCGCCTTCGCCGACCGGCTCTCGCTCACGTCCGACGTCGTCACGATGTTCCCCCGCGCCTTCGGCGACCGGCGCCTCGCCACCCTGCTGGCGGACATGACACTGGGCATCAACCAGTTCCTGGTGGCTCACCACAGCGAACTCAACCCCGCGCATCAAGCGGAGCTCTATCCCGCGTTCCTCGATGCGGCGAAAAAGCGTGACGGTGAGCGGCTCGCCACCCTGTCGCGCGATCTGTGGCAGGGCGGGATCGATGCCGCCATCGCGCAACTGCCCGCGGCGGCGCCCGTCAAGGCATAGCTGCCCGTCAGCGACCTCTGACGTGATCGCCGGTTGCGTCAGAGGTGTCGAGTGAGCCGTCTAACGACCATGCTCCGTGGGAGATCGCCCGCGCCTGGGCGCTTCTCACCTCAGCCATTCGGCCGAGTTCGGTGTCGAGCGCCCGCCACGTCAGCTGGAACCCCTCGACCGCGATCAGCGGATCGTTGTCGCGGATTCCGTCGGCCATGATGACGAGGCCGGGCATGCAGCCGTCGCACACCAGATCCTCGAGAAACGGGCGCACGAAGAACGCGATCTGCAGGCGCACGTCGGCGATCAATGTGCGCAGCAGCGGGTTTCGGCATCTCTCCTCGAGAGCATCGAGGAATCCGACCCACTCGGTGATCGAGGCCGAGGCGCGGGCCTGACCCACCTCCCAGGCGCAGAGGACGGCGAGTGCATGTTCCAGGAGCTCGGATTTCGCACTCGGCTCGGCGAGCGCGCAGTCGAGCACGGCGCCGTACAGCACCGCGGCGGTCTCGAGCACCCGGCGGAGCGATGCGAGGCAGACACCCGCGATCACGACGGTGCCGTCATCGTTGTCCGCCGCGATCCCCAGCCGGATCAGCACGTCGTCGACCCGTGGAGCATGGGTCGGGTGCAGCCCGAACTCGCGCCCGATCGCCCCTCCCGCAAATGAGCGCCCGGGCGGCAGCGACTCGAGCGCGAGCGGCGAACCGCCGCGATTCGAGCGGAATTCGCGGCGCAAATAGTCCACGATGTCGCGATGTGAACGCGGCAGAACGGTCAGCACTGGTGTCCCTTCTTGTGCGGGGATGAACCCTGCGGTGGTACATGAAGGCGAGATGCACCCCGCGGCGGTCGGGACTCGTGCATCTCGTCGTCGCTCTGGAAGGGCCCCTCCTGGTGCGAGGCCGGCTCTCAAGACGGCAGCGCGGAAGTGCCGCCACCCGCGATTTTGCGAGACGCAGCTCCCCAACCCTCCGGACGCTAACAACGTGTCTGAAAGGATGATATATCGATACCGCCGTGCACACAACTGTTCATATAGGCAACCCCGTCATGGGGCGACAACTCTGCCTGTAGCGTTGGTGTTTGGAGGAAAAACTATGTCATCTGAAGCAAAACTCGCCCACCTGCACAACGGCCCGCTCGACGGCCAAACCATTCCGCTCGAGAACGGCGCCGACGACGAACTCGTCTTGCCCTACAGCGAGGGCCAGCTCGTCTACCGCCTCGCCGAGACCCCCGCCGACGAAGAGGGCCCCACCACGGCCCACTACCACTACGCCGAGACGTCCGAGGTCCTTCTGCAGGACGACGACGAGCCGCGCGACGACGTGCGCTGAGATCATCCTGAGAACAGCCCCGTTCCCCTCAGGGACGGGGCTGTTCTGCGTCTGGCAGCAGCTTCGCGGCAGGGTGAACCATTCTCGGCCGCCGACGCGCTCAGGATGCTTTGGAGGCGGACGCTGACTTCCGGGCCGCGGGGGCTTTCTTCGCGGCGGCCTTCTTCACAGGGGTCTTCTTCGCGGCGGCCTTCTTCACGGGGGTCGAGCCCTTCGACGCCGATGTCGATCCCTTGGCGGCCGCCTTTTTTGCCGGCGTCTTTTTCGAGTTATCCGAGTCATCCGAGTCATCGCTCGCCGTGCTCGCCGAGGTGGATGTCGAGCCGGCCTTCTTCGACGACCGCGACCGGTCCACGCTCCGGCGCAGCGCCTCCATCAGGTCGATGACCTCACCGCCCGTGTCGTCATCCGCGGCATCGTCATCGACATCCGCCTCGTGCACATCGGTGCCGCTTTCGGCCTTGCGGGCGATGAGCTCGCGCAACTGCACCTGGTAGTCGTCGACATAATCCTGCGGTTCGAAGTCACCCGAGAACGATTCGACGAGCTGCTGCGACAGCGCCAGCTCCTTCTCCGAGATCTTGACGGATGCACTGAGCTTGTCGAACTCGGCATCCCGCACCTCGTCGCTCCACAACAGGGTCTGCAGCACAAGCACATCGTCGCGCACGCGAAGCGCCGCGAGGTGCGTTTTCTGCCGCATCGCGAAGCGCACGATGGCCATGCGGTCGGTGGCCTCGAGCGTGCGCCGCAGCAGAACATAGGATTTCGGCGACGTGCTGTCGGGTTCGAGGTAGTAACTGCGGTCGAACATGAGGGGGTCGACCTGATCGCCCGGCACGAACTCGACGACCTCGATCTCGCGGTCACGTTCAGCGGGCAGCGTCTTGAGGTCGTCGTCGGTGAGCATCACACGCGTGCCACCCTCTTCGTAGGCCTTGTCGATATCGCGGAACTGCACGACCTCGTTGCACACCTCGCAGCGGCGCTCATAGTGGATGCGGCCGCCATCCTTCTCGTGCACTTGATGCAGCGGCACATCATGGCCCTCGGTGGCGCTATACAACTTCACGGGAACGTTGACGAGCCCGAAGCTCAGCGATCCCTTCCAGATGGCGCGCATGTCCACTCCGATCCTTGGCGGCGTTGTCGGGTATCCAGTACATACCCGAACGGGCGTCAAGGGGTAACGATCGGGCAGGGGTTGCGGTAGACAGGGGGCCATGGCAGCAGCATCCGATAAGCAGATCGTGACGGTGGACGGCCACCGCTTGCCGGTGACGAACCTCGGCAAGGTGCTCTATCCCGAGACCGGCACCACAAAGGCCGACGTGCTCGACTATTACACACGCGTGGCGCCGCTTCTGCTGCCGCACAGCGCGTGGCGGCCCGCGACCCGCAAGCGCTGGGTGCACGGCGTGGGCACCGAGGATGCACCGGGCCAGATGTTCTTTCAGAAGGACCTGGGCGACGGCACACCCGACTGGGTCAAGCGCTTCGAGATCGAGCACAGCGACCACACGAACACCTACCCCGTGGTGAACGACCGCGCGACGCTCGCATGGCTGGCCCAGATCGCGGCGCTCGAGATCCACGTTCCGCAGTGGCGGTTCGGGCCGCGGGGCGCGCGCAAGAACCCCGACCGCATGGTGTTCGACCTCGACCCGGGCGACGGCGTCGGCCTGCCCGAATGCGTCGAGGCCGCCCGGCTGTGCCGAGAGATCCTCGACGATATGGGGATGCCGGCGTTTCCCGTCACGAGCGGGAGCAAAGGCATCCACCTGTATGCGTCGCTCGACGGCAAGCAGACGTCGGACCAGGTGTCGCAGGTGGCCCACGAACTGGCGCGCGCGCTCGAGGCCGACCACCCCGACCTGGTCGTGAGCGATATGAAGAAGGCGCTGCGGGTGGGCAAGGTGCTGCTCGACTGGAGCCAGAACAACGGCGCGAAGACGACGATTGCTCCATATTCGTTGCGCGGGCGGGCGCGACCGACCGTTGCCGTGCCGCGCACGTGGGAGGAGCTGGAGTCGCCCGAGCTGCGGCACCTCGAATACGACGAGGTTCTCGACCGTATCGAGTCCACGGGCGACCCGATGGCTGCGATCGACGGCGACTTGGTCGGCGAGTTCGGGGAAGGCGGTGCGGGATATCTCGGCGCCGGCGACGAGTCCCAGCGCGACCGCTTGCACATTTATCGCTCGAAACGGGATGCCGCCATCACGAGCGAACCCGTGCCCGCCGAGAGCCCGGTCGATCGCGAGGGCAACAGCTTCGTCATCCAGGAGCACCATGCGTCCAGGCTGCACTGGGATTTCCGCCTCGAACACGCGGGCGTGCTCGTGAGTTGGGCCCTGCCGAAGGGGGTTCCGACCGACACGAAGGGCAACCACCTGGCCGTGCAGACGGAGGACCACCCGCTCGAGTACGGGTCGTTCGAGGGCAGCATTCCCGCGGGCGAATACGGCGCGGGCGAGGTGACGATCTGGGATGCCGGCACCTACGAGCTCGAGAAGTGGCGCAAGGACGAGGTCATTGCGCGCCTCACGGGGCGACCGGACGGCGGCCTCGGCGGCACCGTGAAGCTCGCGCTGATCCGCACGTCGGCGGGGCCGGGTGGCGAGGACGGCGGCGACGAGAACAGTGGCACCATTCCGAAGAGTTCGTGGCTCATCCACCGCATGAAGGACACGGGCGCGCACGCGGAACATCACGCTGACGAAGGCACAGCTGACGCATCACGATCGAAGGCGGGCGGCGCCTCGACGAAGGCATCTGCGAGCACGGCCGAGAGCAGCTCTTCGACGTCTGACGACAGCGACTCGGATGACTCGGCGCCCGACGCCCCGGCATCCGCCCCCGGCACCTACAAGCCGATGCTCGCGACCGCCGGCACCCGCACGGACCTGCGCTCGAGCAAGGAGTGGTCGCTCGAGATGAAATGGGACGGCATCCGAGCGATCGTCACGGTCGATGACGGTGCGGTGACGATCACGAGTCGCAACGGGCACGACATCACGAAGAGGTACCCCGAACTGCTCGACGCGGCCGAGGGGGTGCACGCGACATCCGCTGTGCTCGATGGGGAGATCGTGGCGTTGGATGGCTCGGGCGTGCCGAGCTTCGGGTTGCTGCAGCAGCGCATGAACCTCGACAAGGCGGCCGAGATCGAGCGGGCCGCGACGAAGAACCCCGCAACGCTCATGCTGTTCGACGTGCTCGAGGTGAACGGGGTGTCGATCGTCGACCAGCCTTACCGCGAGCGCCGCGACTTGCTCGAGCGTCTGATCGCCGACGACCAGCGCGGCCGCGTGCGGGTGCCGCCCGCCTTCGACGGCCAGATCGACGACGCGGTCGAGACCAGCCGCCGACTGAAACTCGAGGGTGTTGTCGCAAAGATCGTCGACTCCCGCTATGACCCGGGGCGGCGCTCCGACGATTGGGTGAAGCTGAAGCACCAGAAGACGCAGGAAGTGGTGGTGGGCGGCTGGCGGCCGGGAAACGGCGGCCGCAGCGGACAGATCGGCTCGCTGCTCGTCGGCATCCCGGGTGAGGATGGCTTGACCTACGTGGGCCGCGTCGGCACGGGTTTCAGCCAGGCCGACCTCGCCGCGATCGGCAAGCGCCTCGATGCCCTCGAGCGCAAAACCTCGCCGTTCATCGAGGTTCCCTCGGATGTCATGCGCGACGCCCACTGGGTCACACCGAAGGTCGTCGGCGAAGTGACGTTCGGCGACTGGACCGACTCGGGCCACCTGCGGCACCCGTCGTGGCGCGGTGTGCGCGTGGACAAGACACCCGAGGATGTCGTGCGCGAACCGAACCCCGACCTCGACGGCGACGGCGACGGCGACGGCGACGGCGACTGAGGCGACCTCATCCCAGGCCACCGAACACAGAGAACGGACAATCGAACATCGCGTGCGGAGCGCAACGAACCCCGCGGAAACCTTCTCCGCGGGGTTCATGCGTCCTGGCCGGGTGGCTAGAGAACGGCCGGGTTCGGCGCGGACGGGTTGTCGGGCGCGTTGCCCTCCTCCATCAGGCCGGCCGGGGTTTCGGCGGTCGCCGGGGACTGGCCCGCGGCATCCGCGCCGGCGCCCGTGATGTTCACCATCCAGTTGACGTTGTACTTGTCGCGCAGCATGCCGAAGCTGTCGCCCCACGGCGACTTCGAGAGGGGCTCAACGATGGTGCCGTCTTCGACGAGACCGTTGTAGTAGCCGGTCAGCAGGTCTTCGTCGTCGCCGCTCAGCGCGATCGAGATGCTGTCGCCGGGCTTGTATTCCATCTTCGTGGGGGTGTCGGCGCCCATGAGCACCAGGCCGTTGGGCGCGATGAGCTGGGCATGCATGATCTTGAGCTTCTCGACCGGGTCGTTGCTCATCTCGAACTCTTCGAAGGTGCTCATGGTCAGCTCACCGCCGAACACGCGCTGATAGAAGCTCATGCCCTCGCGGGCGTCGTCTCGAAAGTGGAGGTAGGGGGTTATCTGACTGGTCATGCTGCACGCTCCTGATCGGTATCTCGGTGACACGTCGACGCGTCGACACACGTCGGTTTCGCGGACTGCTTCGAGTATGCTCGCCGAACCCGCCCGGCGGGAGGGGTTGTCTCTCGGAAGATCGGCTCGTCAGAGCACGCGTGTCTCGCGGTCCATCCCTCAGATTCTGATCTGCGTTCCGGCGGCACGCGGCAGGCAATTCGGAGGAAAGTCACGTACTTTCGTCGGACCGGCACACCCCGATAGCGTCGTTCCCCGGCGCCGCACCGCTCTCGGAGAGGTAGACATGTCCCCGTCCTCACGTTTGGCTTCTGCGTCGCTCGGCGTGTCGCTCGTGGCCGCCCTCGTCGGATGCTCGGCAGCCGGCCCCGGCGGCAGCGAGACGCCCTCGCGCACCACGGCCACGTCCGCTCCCCCGGCGGGTGCGACATCCACGCCATCGCCCACCCCCACGGATGATGGCGCCGCCGCCCCCACGGGAACGCCCCGGGTCATCGCCACGGGCCTGGACCTGCCGTGGTCGCTCGTGCGCCTCGAATCGGGAGCCACCCTCGTCTCCGAACGAGACACCGCCCTGGTGAAAGAAATCTCGACCGCCGGGGACGTGCGCACGGTCGGCGAGGTACCCGGCGTCGCACCGGGCGGCGAGGGCGGCCTGCTCGGCCTCGCGGTCTCCCCCGACGACCCGACGTCGCTGTATGCCTACACGTCCACGTCCTCCGACAACCGCGTGCTGCGCATCGACCTCACGGGCGACGCGGGCGGCTACGGCCTGGGCGACGCCGAAACGGTGATCGACGGCATCCCCCGCGCCGGCAACCACAACGGAGGCCGCCTCGCCTTCGGCCCCGACAACATGCTCTATGTCACGACCGGCGACGCGGGCAACACCGCCAACTCGCAGAACCCCGACTCGCTCGGCGGAAAGATCCTGCGCCTCGACCCCTCGGGCGCCATCCCCGCCGACAACCCGTTCCCCGGCTCCCCCGTCTTCACGCTCGGCCACCGCAACCCGCAGGGCATCGCGTGGGATGCGGCCGGCAACATGTTCGCGTCAGAATTCGGCCAGAACACCTGGGACGAGTTCAACCAGATCACGGCCGGCTCGAACTATGGATGGCCCACTGCCGAAGGCATCGCCGGCAACCCCGACTTCGTCGACCCCCTCGTGCAGTGGTCGCCCCGCGACGCGAGCCCCAGCGGCCTCTCCTACGCCGACGGCACCTTCTTCCTGGCGGCGCTGCGCGGCGAACGCCTCTGGACCCTCGACACCACACCCCTCGACCCGTCAGCCGTGCCGCCCACCGCCTCGTTCTTCGAGGGCGACTACGGCCGCCTGCGCGACGTCGTCCGCGGCCCGGGCGACACCCTGTGGCTGCTCACCAACAACACGGGCCGCTCCCCCCGCCCAGGCGACGACCAGATCCTCGAGGTCGACCTCGGTTGAGGTGAAGCTACGCGGGTGACTTGATCGCGCGGCAGCGGCCTGCGTGATGGGGAGCCCGTCACGCGCGCAGTTGCGGTCGCCGGTCAGGGCGTCAGGCGTCAGGCAATCAGTGACTCGAACTGTCCGGTTGGGAGAGCGATCCAGCCCTCGCGCGTCGCACGCTCCGCAACGTCGGCGGGCGGCGGGATGTAGAGACCCCGAGCGGCCGCCCGGGTGACGAGCGCCGCTATGACGGCGTCGAATGCGTCGCCCGAGGCGACCATCAGTTCGGCGTGCGCCTCAGCCAGGTCGAACCACGGAGCACGAACACGGAGCACCGTGAGCAACTCACGTCGGCGATTCGGTTCTCGCCGATACCCCGTCGTGTCGAAGCCCCAGAGCCGCAGGCTTGCCCCGGGATACACCTCGGCGATATCGCCCGCCCCAGCGCGATCGGTATCGACACCCGCTTCGGCTAGGCGCCGCAGGAGACCCGCGCAGCGCATGGCGGTCAGCCCGAGTCGATCCGTCGAGACGCTCAACGGCCAACGACCGGTCACGTCGCGGGCGAAGCGGTCGGTCTCGCGATAGGCGAGGGTGCGCCGCCAAACCATGCCGCCCTCGACACTCGGGTCGCTCACCGTCAGATCAGCATGGCCGGAGACGAACGCGACGAACTCGTCGGGCCATCCGAACGCGCAATCAATGCCGAGCTTCGCGATGTCACCCGCGCTGGCGACCGCGACGATTGCGGCATCGTCGACCCCGAGCCGAAGGTCGATGAGACGGGCACGGCCATCAGCCCACTCGATGACGGCGAGGGCGGTGCCGGCACTCTCGGCGGCGAGGTCGATTCCGGCGGTCAGCACTCTGACACCCTAGCTCGACTCGCTGCGTGGCTCAGCCCCGCCCCGTCGGCGCTCGGGCGGGCGGCTCTCACGCCCAGCAGCACCAATGAAAAAGCCCCTCCGCGCGAACGGAGGGGCTTTTCCATGGCTTTTGGTGGACCTAGGGGGATTCGAACCCCCGACCTCTTCATTGCGAACGAAGCGCGCTACCAACTGCGCCATAGGCCCAAAGCTCTACGAGACTATCACGCCCCGAGAGTGGGTTAGCTCGCCGCGCGACGTGCACGCAGCATGGCGGCGACGTCGGGTCCGGCGATCTCTGAATCATCGATGATGCCCATCCCGGCGAACCGTGAATCAACCTCACGAGCACCCGACGAAGCGGATGTCGCGGCGGCCCGCTCCTGGCCGGAAACCGTGGCGCGAGCGCCCGTCTCGGCCTGCGAACCAGCCTCGGCAGAAGCGGCAGCGTCGACCGTCGAACGTGCGGCGATCGTCGGAATCTGCGGCGCCAGCAGAGCGGCACGCTCCGCCATAACCTGCGCGATAGCGGCGCGTCGCAGCGCAGCCTGGGCGTCGGCCTTGGCCATCGCCTCGGCGGCCGCGGAACCCTGCGACTGGTAAAGGGGCTTGGGCAGGGGCTGCGGGGTCCAGGCGACGGCGGTCTCGGCGACCGGGGCATCCTCGAACTGCACGGGCTCAAAGGCCTGGGCGGCCGACTGGGCGGAGGCGGGAACGGCGACGGGCACGGCGATGGTGCGGACGCGCGACATCCGACCGAGGAGAAGAACGGCGACGACCGCGACGACCGAACCGGAAGCCAGCAGGGCGACCGAGCCGCCCGCGGCGACCTGGAACCCGCCGACGCCGGCAGCGACGACCGCGGCGAAAAGAATGAGGGTGGTGGTCAGGCGAGCGCGGCGACGGGCGCGGCGCATGTGCGCGGCGGCCGACGAGGTGGCCTGTTTGTGGGCGGCGAGGGCTTCGCGGCGGGCACGTTCGGCCTGCTCGGCCTGCACGCGGCGCAGAACCTTCTGCTGCTCGGCGACCTCACGGGCGGTGGCTTCGACGCGGACCTCTTCGGGGGTCTCCGACGTTTCGGCGAGAATGCGCAGCGTCTGCTGCAGGCGCACGGCGTTGCGCTCGGTGGCCATGTACTCGTTGCGACGCACCCACGTGGGCATGAGGTAGATCACCCATAGCGCCGCGGCGATCGCGAGAACCACCCCGCCGCTCAGAAACCCAGTACCCATGCGTACACGGTATGAGCGGGCGCCGACGATTCGTCGCATTGCGCCGGTGTGTCACGCCAAGTCGGGCCAGATTGCCGGTCAGCGAGTCAGGGGCGCGAGGGGATGAGCGGTGTCAGGGACGCGCGGCGGTCGGCATCCGAGATCAGCGTGGCCCCGGGCGGCACCTCGCCGGCCCGCCACCGCCGCAGCACACCCTGCGGGATCTCGTCGCGCACGAGCGCAAAGCTGAAGTGGTCGCGCCAATCGCCGTTGATGTGGATGAATCGACGCCGCAGCCCTTCATAGCGGAACCCGAGCTTCTCGACCACGCGCAACGACGGCCCGTTCTCGGGGCGGATGCAGATCTCCATGCGGTGCAGGCCCAGCTGCTGGAAGCAATAGTCGGTCGCCAGGGCCACGGAGGCGGGCGTCACACCCTTGCCCGCGAACCCCTGCCCCACCCAGTAGCCGAGCGTGGCCG
Source organism: Okibacterium fritillariae (assembly GCF_900167575.1). GTDB lineage: Bacteria > Actinomycetota > Actinomycetes > Actinomycetales > Microbacteriaceae > Okibacterium > Okibacterium fritillariae. The sequence goes on along the minus strand of NZ_FUZP01000001.1, from coordinate 995,058 downwards.
ACGACAGCGACCCGTAGGTGATGCCCGACACGTTGAGCTGCCCGGCCATCTCGCCGTCGTACTCCATGACGAACGGCAGCCCGTTGCCCGACCGTGCGTTGGACTGCAGCGCGCGGATGCTCGAGCGCAGGTCGAACGCCACCGGTCCGTTGGGGCTCGTGGCCTCCCACTGCTGCAGCCAGCCGCGGTTCTCGAGCAGCAGTCGCTCCATGGGCTTCGCGTCGCGCACACGGATGGGCCGGATGCTGACGTGCCCATCGTTCAGCGTGGGGATGGGGAGTGGCACGACGGCCCCCTTCTGGAGAGGAGTGTGGTGAGGTGCGAACGGCCCGCCGGTGCAACCACGTCAGACGGGTCGAGCACCGGCGGGCCGGAACGGATGAATCGGAGCCTAGCTCAGCTTCGAGACGAACTCGGTGAGCCACGGCTTGAGGTCGGGCCCGAGGTCTTCGCGGTCGGAGGCGAGCTGCACGATGGCCTTGATGTAGTCGAGGCGGTCGCCCGTGTCGTAGCGGCGGCCCTTGAAGACCACGCCGTAGACACCGCCGGCGATCTCGTCGTCGGCCGCGAGCACCTGCAGGGCGTCGGTCAGCTGAATCTCGCCGCCCTTGCCGGGCTTGGTCTCTTCGAGGATGTCGAACACCTCGGGCTTCAACACATAACGCCCGATAATGGCGAGGTTGGAGGGCGCGTCTTCCTTGGCGGGCTTCTCGACGAGACCCTTCACCTTGACGACACCGTCTTCATCGGTGGGCTCGACATCGGCGGCACCGTAGAGGTGGATGCTGTCGGGGTCGACCTCCATGAGGGCGATGATCGTGGCGTCGCGCTTCTCCTGCTGGTGCAGCATGACGCTGAGCAGCTCGTCGCGCGCGTCGATCAGGTCGTCGCCGAGCAGAACCGCGAAGGGCTCGTCGCCGATGTGCTTGCGGCCGCGCAGCACCGCGTGGCCGAGGCCGTGCGGGTCGCCCTGGCGCAGGAAGTAGATGTCGGCCAGATCGCTCGAGGCCATCACACGGTCGAGGCGATCCTGGTCGCCCTTCTTCTCGAGGTTCTGCTCGAGCTCGGTGACGCGGTCGAAATGGTTGGCGAGGGCGTTCTTGTTGCGCCCGATGATCATGAGCACGTCTTTCAGACCGGCGTTGACGGCCTCTTCGACGACGTACTGGATGGCCGGCTTGTCGACCACCGGCAGCATCTCTTTGGGCATCGCTTTTGTTGCGGGCAAGAATCGCGTTCCGAGGCCAGCGGCGGGAATGACGACCTTCGTGACAGGCTTAGACATAGGCAACACCCTAGCGGCCCCCGGTGACTTTTTAGAGGGCATTGCGCCGGGGCGCGACATCCGTAATGCCGCATCATCTGTGAGAGCGGCTTACACTTATCGGCATGGCAACCGAGGTGGACCACCAAAAACGCGCGCTCAGAGCCGAACTGCGTGAGAGGCGGCAGAACCTCACTCAGACCGAGAAGGACAACGCGACGATCGGCGTGACCGAGCACTTGCAGTCGCTCGTGACGGCCCTCGATGCCCGCTCGGTGGCGTGCTACCTGTCGACGCAGACCGAGCCCGATACGCGACCTTTCCTCAACTGGGCGCTCGAGCAGGGCATCCGCGTGCTGTTCCCTGTGAGCCGCGACGACGGCCTGCTCGACTGGACGGTCGGCGAGACGGGTGACGAGACGCAGGGCCTCTTCGGCATGCCCGAGCCCGTCGGCGAGCTGCTCGGCCCCATCGCCATCAACCAGGTCGACCTCATCATCGTGCCCGCGGCCGCCATCGACCAGGGCGGCATGCGCATGGGCTGGGGCCGCGGCTACTTCGACAAGACGCTCGGATCGATGGAGAAATGCCCGCCCGTCTACGCGGTCGTCTATGACGCCGAGCTGCTCACCGACCTGCCGCGTGAGGTGCACGACCAGCCCGTCAACGGCGTCGTCACGCCCTCGCGTATCCTGGACTTTTAGGCACCGTAGCCTGCCCTTCTGTCGCCGGCCGGTTTCGCCGGCACCCGCGCCAAAGAGAGCACATGCCCACTTACTCCTATAAATGCACCGAATGCGGCAACGCCTTCGACATTCAGCAGGCCTTCACCGACGATTCGCTGACCGAGTGCCCCGTATGCGGCGGCAAGCTGCGCAAGATCTTCGCGGCCGTCGGCGTCACGTTCAACGGGTCGGGGTTCTACCGCACCGACTCGCGCGCGGGTTCGGGCAAGTCCTCGTCGATCCCCACATCGGATGCCTCGGGCTCTTCGTCCTCGTCCGACTCCAAGTCGTCGGGCTCAGGTTCGGGCTCGGGCTCCTCCGGTTCCGGCTCCTCGGGCTCCGGAACATCCGGATCGGGTTCGTCCGGTTCGGGCGCCGGTTCCTCGGGTTCGGGCTCCTCCGGTTCGGCCAGCTCGTCGTCCGGCAGCGGTTCGTCCGGCTCGTCGTCGTCCTAGTTCGACCGCTCCTGCTCGCCGGTTCGGCGCTCCCACAGGGAGGCGCCCGTCGAACATCCTCGACAGGCGGGCGATTCGCAAGCGCTGGCGACCAACGGGTGCGCCACCCTACGATCGAGTGACGCCCAAACGGAAAGGTCCCTCATGTTCAAAGGTTTCAAGGAGTTCATCCTTCGCGGCAATGTGATGGATCTCGCGGTCGCCGTCGTCATCGGCGCGGCGTTCTCGGCCATCGTCACCGCCCTGGTCAACGCGGTCTTCAACCCGCTGCTCGGCGCGCTGTTCAACGCCGAGAGCCTCGCGAAAGCCCTCCCGCTGACCATCCCGACGACCTCGGGCGGCTCGGCAACCCTGTACTTCGGAGCCGTCATCGGCGCCGTCATCCAGTTCCTGCTCGTGGCCGCCGTCGTGTACTTCGTGCTCGTCGTGCCCATGAACAAGCTGAAAGAAGCCGCGTTCGCGAAGAAGAAGTCGGGCGAGGTCGACGAGAAGGCGACCCCGACCGAGCTCGAGATGCTGACCGACATCCGGGACCTGCTTGCGCGCCAGCAGGGGGCTGACACGTACACCGACAACAAGGGCGAAGATCCCCGCGCCCACAACTAGGGCTCGATGACATCTCCCTCTGACCGGCGCGCAGCCGGACGTGCGCGAGCGCGTGCCCTCTTCGTCGACCTGACCCCGCTGCGCCGTTCGCCCGCCTTCGCACGGCTCTGGCTCGGAACGTCGATCGCCGCCATCGGCACGCAGATGACGACCGTCGCCGTCGGGCTCGAGATCTATGACATCACGGCGTCGACGTTCGCCGTGGCGCTCGTCGGTGTCATCGCCCTCGTGCCCATGATCGTCGCGGGGCTCTATGGCGGCATGCTCGCCGACGCCTTCGACCGGCGGGCCGTCGCTCTCGTCTCGGCCGTGCTGGCGTGGGCCTCGATCGCCGCCATCGCCCTGCACGCCTGGCTCGGGCTCGACAATGTGGGGCTGCTCTACGTGCTCGTGACAGTCAACGCCGTCGCCGGAACGGTCGTGAGCGCCAGCCGCTCGGCCATCATCCCGCGGCTCATCGGCACCGACCTGCTGCCCGCCGCCGGCGCCCTGAGCGGCATCGGAACGGGTTTCGCCGTGACCCTCGGGCCCGCGGTCGCCGGTGTGCTCGTGGCGGCCGTCGGGTTCGCGCCCACCTACACGGTCGACGTGGTGCTGTTCAGCTTCGCGTTCCTCGGCATCGTCGCGCTTCCCAAGATGGCGCCCGAACACGACGCCCTGCGGCCCGGCCTACGCAGCCTCGTCGAGGGCGCACGGTTCCTGCGCCGCTCCCCCACCATCACCATGACGTTCGTGCTCGACATCATCGCCATGACGTTCGGGCAGCCGCGCGTGCTCTTCCCCGCCATCGGCGCGCTCGTCATCGGCGGCGGCGCCATCACGGTCGGCGTGCTCACCTCGGCTTATGCGGCCGGGGCCCTGCTGTCGAGCATCTTCTCGGGGCCGCTCGGGCGCGTGCGACGGCAGGGCGTCGCGGTCGGCTGGGCCATCACGGCATACGGCGCGGCCATCATGGGCTTCGGTGTCGTCATCGCGGTGGCGCATCTGCTGGGCGGGCGCATGCAGGATGCGATGAGCCCCGACATCCTGCCACCCCTGGCCCTCGCCGCCCTGTTCCTGGCCCTGGCGGGTGGAGCCGACAACGTGAGCGCGGTGTTCCGCAGCACGATCTTGCAGGCCGCGGCGCCCGACGGCATGCGCGGGCGACTGCAGGGGATCTTCATCGTCGTGGTCACGGGCGGGCCACGACTCGGCGACCTCTACGCCGGTGTCGTGGTGGCCGCGGGCATCGCGTGGCCGCCGCTGCTCGGCGGGGCGCTCATCATCGTGCTCGTGGCCGTGCTCCTGCGGGCGGTGCCGTCGTTCCGGCAGTACGACGCGCGCATCCCCACGGGTCAGCTGCACGACAAGGGCTGAGCGAGCGGCTAACCCCAGTGCGGCGGCTTGTCGCGGCGCAGCTGCTCGTCGTTGCCCGAGGGCGCGGCACCGGGCCGGGCGCCGGTCTCGGCATCCTCTTCGAGGCGGGATGTCGTGTCGTGCGGCGTGGGGTCGGCGGCCTCGTTACCCGGGCGCACCACGCGGCGCGAACCGGCCACGCGGCGTACGCTCGACTCGGCGGCGCGCGCGGGAACGAGGGGCTCGTCGCCCGCTGAACTCACGGCCGGGCCGCCGCTCAGTGACGACCCGACGAGACCACGGCAATGGGGCCCGTGGCGAGATCGTCGGGGTTGGAAGCATCCGGTTCGGAGACCGCACCCAGCATGGACATGACCTTGCGGGCCACGCCCTCCGGGTCGCTGAACAGGTCGAAGCTGTGCACGCGCAGGTAGTGCCAGCCGAGGCGGCGCAGCACGTCGGGGCGCAGGCGCAACGATTCACGCAGGGAGTCGGCGGCCACCTCGGGGTCGGACTCGATGGCCACGGCCTTGTTGCCGTAGGAGGCCACGAGCGCGAGCTTGCCGCGGTAGCCGATCTCGACCTGCAGGCCGTTGCGGTAGAGGCGCTCGGCGAGGTCGAGCAGCATGGGCTCGGCACCATCCGTCACGGGCGGGGCCGGGCGGTGGATGTCGGGCTCACGCAGGATCTCGGCGAGGGCCGCGATGCCGTGCTGCATGCGATCGGCGTCGAGGTCTTCGGGGCGGATGCACGAGACGATGACCATGGATCGCCGGGCGCGGGTCATACCCACCGCGAGCAGGCGGTCGCCGCCGGGGCGACCGAGGGCGCCGAAGTTCGAGAGCACGCGGCCGTGCGGCGTCACACCGTAACCGAGCGAGAAGATGACGCGGTCTCGGCTCTCGGCGACGGACTGCTCGAGCGTCAGAACCGTGAACGGCTCGGCGCGCTCCTTGAGAATGAAGCCCGCGATGTCGCTGCGCTTGGCGAAGGCCGACAGCACGGCCTGGTGCACGCGCACGGCGTGCTTGTCGCTCGCCGTGATGACCATGAGGGATTCGCGGGGACGCTCGGTGGCGTGTTCGAGCACGAGGTTGACCACGCGCTCGACCTCGGCGTCGACGCTCTCCACGCCGCCCGTCTCGGGGTCGGGCATGCCGTGGCCGCGAGGTACGTAGTCGAGCGTCAGGCTGCCGTGGCCGAGGAACGAACCGGCCCAGGGCAGCGACTCGATCTCGCCGCCATAGAAGCGGTGGTTCACCAGTTGGGCCAGGTCCTCGCCGCCGGCGCGGTAGCTGCGCGTGAGCGTGAGGGTGGGCAGGAGGCCCGAGAGCTTGGCGAGGGCCGATTCGGGGTGCAGCGCGTCGGCCATGACGCCGATGCTGCGCCCGGGGGCCGACGCGGATGCCGCATCCGCACCGGTGCCCGTGACGATCGTGTTGGGCACGGTCGAGGAGGATACGGCGACGGGGCGGGGCGCCTCGGGCGCACGGTTGGCGGCGTCGAAGCGCGGGGCTTCGGGAGCGGAGGAAGGACCGGTCGAACCCGCGTTCGAGGCAGGAGTGGCCGAGCCGGCACCGTCAGCGACGCCAGAAGCATCGGTCGTCGCGTCAGCGTTCGACGTCGAGCCCGCGTCTGCCGTCGTCCCGGATGCCGGAGCGCCCGAGTCTGCGGACGTGCCGGTCGAGCCGGCGGCACGCCCGGCCGTCGCGGAACCGCCGCTCAGGCGCTCCTCGGTGCGGATGGCGTCGGCGCGCGCCGCATTGGCGGGAGCCGTGACGGGCATGGGGTTGGGGTCGACGCGCGCAGCGTCGGGAGCACCGGTCAGCGGATCGCGTCGCACCGAACCGAAGGCGCCGAACGCAGCCGCCGCTCCGGTCTTCGCGGGAGCCGAGGAATCGGACGCGGTCGAACCCGCTCCGGAAGCACCGGCTGAACCCGAACCCGAACCCGTGCTCGGACGGCCAACGCCGAAGGCGCCCAGCGCCCCCTGCCCGTCGGTCACGGCGATCTCGAAGGGCGTCGGCGACTGCGTCACGGGGTCGCCCACGGCGATCACCTGACGGGCGCGGCGAATGGCGGCGGCGTTCTCGGCCAGGGTCGTGGCTCCGGCATCCACCAGGAAGACGGTGTCGAAGCGCACGGACGACGGAATCTGCGAAACCTCGTAGGGCGACACCATCCACACGGGTGCCAGCACGCGCGACAGATGCGGTGCCTGCTGCTCGAGCATGGTGGGGGTCACGCGTTCCTGCTTGAGCAGGCGGCGCAGGGCGTTGGCTTCGTCGTTCCAGTCGACCAGGCCGATCTTCCAGTTGTCCGAGAGCAGCGAGGCGAGCAGGGCACCGGATGCCGAGGCGTGCGCTTCGTCGACGAGGCGGAAGTCGCCCTCGAGCCGATCGATGACGCTCGTGTTGGCCCCGAGCAGCGCGCGGTCGGTCGCGAGCACGTGTTCGAGCACGGACTGCCACCAGGCGAGTTCGAGTTCGTCGGCCACGCGCGACTCGGGCACGTGGCGCACCGACAGGTCGGTGATGAGCGGGTTGAGGCCCTTTTCGCGCAGCTCCTGAATCAGGGCCGTGCGCTCCTGCAGGTTCTCCATGACCTCGGAGTCGGCGGCGAGACCCGACATCAGGCGCACGAGCGACTTGATGGGCAGGGTCTTCAGACGGTCGTTGCCGTCGGCACGCTTGAGCGGAACGTCGAGGCGCGCGAGATCTTCGACGACGCGCTGGTAGGCCACCTGCACGTCGGCGATGCCGAGCGGAACCTCGGGGGTCACACCGGCGGCGACATAGCGTTGCCACAGCGTGCGCTGCTGCTGGATGTTGCGCAGCGATTCGTTCAGGTCGGCGATGTGCACGCCGGGGCGCACGTATTCGCGGGCCAGCTTCTTGAGGCGGCGGCGGTTGGCGCTCGTCATGGCGGGCGCGTCGCGGCGCGACGAGGTGGCGGCGATGAGTTCGCCGAGCGAGCGGTCGAACACGGCCGGCTGGAATTTATCGAGCGTTTCGCGGATGTCGAGGAGCAGTCGCAGATAGGTGCCCAGTTCTTCGATCGAGTCGAAGGGGCGCATGCGCGTCTGGCCGATGAGTTCGTAGCCGCGTTCGAGCAGGCGCGGCAGTTCGGCGCGGTGCAGGTTCTTGGCGAGCTCGTGCGTGGCCTTGGCGTCGCGCGTGCTGCTGAAGGAGGCGCCGTACCAGGGCGAGTCGCCCGGGCCGTACTGGAATTCGCCCAGGGCGGCGGCGTGCGCCAGCTTCTGCGCGACCTCGGCGCGGCCGGTGGCGAGCTTCTCGAGCGAGATCAGGTCGAGGCGCGCCGTGGTTCCGGGCGGCTCGGCCAGGTTGCCGAGGCGTGTGAGCGCTTCGAGGGCGTCGAGCACGGAGACGCCGAGGGCAGGGTTGGTGTGGCCGAGGGCGCCGCGATAATCGAGCAGCACTTTGCGCAGGCGCACGAGCGCGTCGTCGACGTCGGCGACGCGCGGGGCGACAGCCTTCTCGTTGCGCGTGATGGCCTGGATGAGGTCGCGGCGAATGGATCGCGGGTGCACGGTCAGGCCGGGCAGGCCCACCTTCTGGAAGCGGTGGCGGATGCCGTCGAGGCTCGAGCGGCGGGCGCTGACCACGAGCACGCGCTTGTGCTGCGAGACGAGCGAGCCGATGGCGTTGACCACGGTCTGCGTGCCACCCGTGCCGGGCAGCGTCTGCACGACGATCGAGTGGCCGTTCGTGATCTGCGCGATCACGTTCTCCTGCTCGGTGTCGGCGTCGAGCAACAGGGTGTCGGTCGACGGCGGCCGGTCGTCCTGGCCGACGGCGTCGACGGGGCTGAAGAGTCCCTCGACCAGGCGTCGAGCGCCGGGGTTGCCCGCGAGGGCGTCGAGGATGGGGTGGTCGAGGTCGTCGGCGTCGCGCGCGAGGGCGGTTCCGACATCCGCGAAGCTCGAGACCACGAGGCGCGGTTGCACGCTGAACCAGTCGAGGTGCGTGGTGAGGCCGCGCAGGCGGTCGATCACGGGCTGGGGCTTGAAGACGCCGTTTGTGGTGGCGAGGGCTTCGAAGGCGGCGGCGTCGAGCGTGATGCCGAACTGCTCCTTCAGCGCCCGCGCGAGCTCGGGGTTGAGCACGGTGGAACCCGTGAGCTTGAGCTCGAAGTCGCGGCCGTAGCGGCGGATGGCGAGCGGGCGCAGCAGCACCGGAGCCGAGTATTCTTCGCCGTCGCGGCGCCATTCGGCGAGACCCACGGCGAGGTGGATGGAGTCGATGCCGCGCACGGTGCGCAGTTCGACACCCTTGGCGGCGATGACCTCGGCGGCGCTCTTCGCGCGGCGCAGGGCCAGATCATCCCGAATCAGGTTCGAGAGCAGCGTCGACTTGCCCGAGATGAACTGGGGCAGACCACCCGGATGCGTCGAGCTCAGCTCGATGCGCGTGCGCGGTGCGTCGACGAAATGCAGCAGGGGTGAGCGCCCGCCGACCTGCGCGAGTTGCTCGCGCCACAGCCGCCGTTGCTCATCGGCCACGTTGCCAACGGGGTAGTCGGGGCTTCCCGCCGACAAGCCTCCCGGAGACGTCGCCGTGAGGCCGCCGCCGCGTTTGGCGTCGGCCGATACCTCGGACAGTCCGTCCGCTTCTAGTTTCCTGTCAAGCCGCCACACACCGTCACCTTAGACGCTGATTCGGCCGTCGCCCGGTAGGCGGGGCGGGTTTTCGCCAGCGTGGCGGGTTTTTGGGGGTGCGCGGCTGCGAGAATGAACACATGCTGGGAAACATCGGGAAGACGGTCGCGTCGCGTCTCAGCGACGATTCGTCGACCTGGTTGTCCCGGCTGCTGCGCTCGATCTGGAATCTGCTGACGCCCGCCCTCACTGTCGACCGTCTGCTGCTCGCCGCCAAATGCGCCGTCGCCGCCACCGTGGCCTGGTTCCTGGGCTCGAAACTGCCGGGCGAGACGGGCGACTACGCCTACTACGCACCGCTCGGCGCCCTGATCAGCATGATGCCCACGCTCATGGGCTCGCTGCGGTTGAGTCTGCAGACCGTGGCCGGGCTGGCCCTCGGCATCGGGCTCGCGTTCATCACCATCCAGTTCGGGGCGTCCGGGTGGATCACCGTTCCCATTTCGACCGGCGTCGGCGTCCTCGTGGGCGGCCTGCGCGGGCTCGGGCCCGGCCGTGACTACGTTCCCATCGCGGCGCTCTTCGTGCTGGTCATCGGCGGCGCAAATGCTGAGGACTTCTCGATCGGGTACATCGCGCAGATGGCGCTCGGCATGGGCGTCGGCATCGCCATCAACCTCATCGTCGTGCCACCCCTGCACACGTCGCAGGCGGCCGCGCGCGTCTCCTCGCTGCGCCGCATGATCGCCGACGATCTCGAGGCCATCGGGTCGGTCATGCACGAGTCGTGGCCGCCCGGGCACACCGAGTGGCAACGACAGGGCCTGGCCTTCCGCAACTCGGCCGACAGCGCCGAAGAAGCGCTGGATGATGCGAGCGAATCGCGCCGCATCAACCCCCGTTCGCGCTGGAACCACCGCGACATGGCCACCGATTACGACGACCTCACCACCCTGCGCCGCCTGAGCGCCAGCACGGTCGACATCAGCGACGTGCTGCAGACCGCCATCTGGGGCGCGCAGGACGAACGCGATGTGCACGCCAGCCTGCCCGCGCCCGTGCGCGAACCCATCGGCGACTGCCTGACCGCGTTCGCGGTGCTCATCCGCGCCTGGGACGACAAGAAGGACGAGGAACAGGCCGAGAAGGAGGCCCTCGCGGCGCTCGATGCGCTGCGCACGGCCGCACGCTCGGTGCCGGACGACGACGAGGGCGACTCGGATGCGGTCGACGCGCTCGTGTTCACGCTGCGGCGCATGATCTCGCTCATCATGAAGCGGTTGCCGATGCACCGCGACACCGAGGCGGCGAAGATCGACGCCGAGACGGCGGCGGCTCATGCCGAGGCCGCGGCCGAGGAACGCGCGGGCGACGACGAGGCGCGGTCGACGGCGGATGTCGCGCAGGACGCGATCGATCGCGCGGTTGCCGAGGCCGAGGCTGGGTCGGAGGCGGCGGCTGCTGAGTCGCAGTCGGCGGCTGAGTCGCAGTCGGGGGCGGAGCCCGGGTTCGAGGCGGGATCCAGAAAACGTCGCCCCTCCAACGGGTGACACCAAAGCGTCACCTCTCGTTCTCTTGGAGTTCTCAGGGGATGCATAGCGTCGAAGCATCCCTTGTTTTCTCTCCCGAAGGTGAACTGTGTCCCCCTCCGCTTTCTCGCGCTCCACGCGCACCCTCTTACCGCCGCTGGCGCTCGCGCTGACGGCTGCCGTCGGTATTGGCGCCGCGCCGCTGCCCGCCGTCGCGGCATCCGCATCCTCCGTTTCGGCCTCAGCCTCGACCTCGGCGTTCGGAACGGCGTCCTCCGCGTCCGTCGGCATCGACGCGCTGCCCGCGTCGGCGTCTTCTGCCTCGACGGCTCCCGCCTCCTCCGCGGCCGCCCGAGCAGCCCTGGCCGCCGCTGCTTCGGCGTCACCTCTCGTCGTCACCGAGATCGTCGGCGACAACGTGGGCTACGACGAGTTCGAGTACTTCGAGGTGACCAACGTCTCCGACGCCCCCGTGACGGTGGGCGGTGAGGGCGGCTACTCCTTCGCCTACAGCTTCACCAACGCCGCCGACGTGGCGCGCGACAAGCCGCTCGTCGCCGAGACCCCGACCGTCGTTCCGGCCGGCGGCACCGTCGTGTTCTGGCTGAGCTACACGGCCACCAACGTCGACTCCTTCGCCCGCACGGTCGAGGACTTCCGCGCCCACTTCGGCACGGCCGACGACTACCCCGTCGTGCGCGTCACCGGCCAGGCCGGCATCGCCAACGGCGGCGAGCGCGGCGTGCGCGTGCTGTCGGGCGGTTCGCCCGTGAGCTGGTCGTGGGCGCCCAAGGGTTCGATGGCCGCCGGGCTCGGCGTGAACTTCGCGCTGCCGGCCGACCCGACCGTTGCCGCGATGGACGTGCTCGAGACATCCGTGGCCCCGACGCCCGGAAGCGTGAAGCCCGAGGCCATCGGCGGCACGCCGAACCCCGAGCCGACGCCTGCGCCGACCGCGACCCCTGAGCCGACCGCGACGCCGACGCCGACCGCCGCGCCCACCGCGACCCCGACGGCCACCCCGACGGCAACCCCGCAGCCGACGGCCACCCCCACCGCGACGCCCGCACCCACGCCGGCGCCCACCGCGACCCCCGGCCCCGCGCCCACTCCCCTGCCCGACCCGTCGCTCGTCACAGCGCCGCTCCAGATCACCGAGCTGCTGCCCGACTCCGCCAACGTGGGCGGCGGCGACGGCTACGAGTTCATCGAGGTCTACAACGCCACCTCCGAGCCGGTGAACTTCGCCGACTACGAGATCAACTACCTCTACCCCGTCGACACGACGTCGAACAGCAATGCGGTGCGCTGGCCCAGCATCCCGAACAACCCCACCATCGAGCCGGGTAAGACGCTCGTGCTCTGGGTGAAGAACTCGGGCAACCAGGCTCTGACGGCGGCTGACTTCAACGCCAAATTCGGCACAAACCTCGAGGCCGGCTCATCACTCGTCGAGATCCAGAGCGCGGGCATGGCCAACGGCTCGGCCCGCGGCATCCAGATCGTCACGCAGACGGGCATCGGCATCAACCGCGCCTACTACAACATGAACGCCAACGTGAAAGATGTCGCGGCCGACCGCGGCATCCAGTACGCCGTGCAGCCCACCGACACCACCCTGCAGCGCCTCGTGGGCCAGGCCGCCGCGAACCCCGGCCGCGTCTCGGCCGACCAGGTTCCCGCGGGCCTCATGATCCAGCCCGTGGATGCCGCAGCCCCCGTGATCGCCGACGCCACCCCCGCGAGCATCGACCCGAAGGTCGACTTCGTGATCGACCTCGGCATCACCGACGCGCAGCAGGTGCGCACCGCGACCCTGACCCTGCGTAACGACATCGACGCCGACACCCGCACCGTGAACCTCACGGTGGGCGCCGACGGCCGCTTCCGCCACACGGTCGCCGCCGCCGACCTCACGGGCAAGGCCTGGTACGAGTACACGGTCACCGCGACCGACGGCCGCAACAGCGTCACCACCGAGCCGCGCCGCCTCGCCGTCGACGGTGTCGACACCGCGCCGCTGCGCCTCAACGTCGACGAGGGCGAATTCCTCGGCAGCACGTCGACCATCTCGGCGGCCACGCGCACGTTCCCGAGCGTCATCGACCTCGGCATCGACGGCAAACCGGTGGCGACCTCACCCTCGCTGCCCGACCAGCCGGTCTTCGCGTTCGAGGCCACGCAGGTGAACACGTTCTTCCGCAACGGTGTGCGCATCGGCGACGACGTGCTGCGTATCTTCGACGACGGCATCTTCGAGGGCTGGGACACCATCTCCACCCCCGTGCCCCTCACCTACGTGGTGCAGGGCGACGAACTCGTCGTGAGCGTGTGGGCCGGCACCAAGGCCGCGCCCGAGATCGACCTCAACGAGAACAACGACGACTTCCAGATCCGCGGCCTGCGTCTCGTGCTGCCCGACGGCCGCACGCTGCAGCCGTCGAACTACACCGACCCCGCCAAGGTGCTCGACATGGGCGACTCCACCGGCAAGCTCGACTTCTTCGAGGCGCGATTCGCGCTGCCGGCCGACGCCTTCACGGCCGCGGCCTACAACTGGGACACCACTGCGACCACCGACGGTGCCCACACGGTGCGCGCGGCATCCGGAACCGATGTGCTCGAGCGTGGCGTGCGCGTCGACAACACCGTGCCCGACATCCGCTCGACCATCGTCGACGGCAGCCCCTACCAGGGCGAGATCGTCATCAACGGCGAGATCACGGATGCCGGATCGGGCGTCGCCGACACGCGCGCAACGCTCGACGGCCAACCCATCACGCTGCCGCACACCACGTCGTCGCTCGACCTCGCCGCCGGTGAACACGCCCTCATGATCGAGGCGACGGATGCCGTGGGCAACGTCGGCCGCTACGAGGCGTCGTTCACCACCTTCGAGGAGCAGCCCACGGGCGGCCTCGTCGCCCCCGAAGACGGAGCCGTGCTCACCGCCGACGACGTCACCCTGCAGGCCCAGGTCACCGACCCGACGGGAGACCGCCTCGACGTGGACTTCCTCGAGGGCACGCGCCTCACCCCGACCGACGCGGCCGTCAAGAGCTACGCCGGAACCACGGGAACGGCCTCGGATGTCGCACGCACCGAACGCGAGCCGCTGACGGCAGACGAACTCAAGAACCTGGTCGGCACGGATGGCCTCACCGCCGACGTGTCTTCCGACGCCGAGTTCCCCTACCAGCTGTTCGACGTGACCGTGCCCGCCCAAGCCGGAACCGACGCCACCGCGCGCGTCGACTGGCAGGGCAGCGCCAACCCGGGCGCGCAGGTCATCCTCTACGCCCTCAACACCAAGACGGGTGCCTGGGAAGAGATCGACCGTCACCTGACGACGCAGGCCGAAGCGGATGCCGCAGCAACAGCCGCAGCGACGCCGACCGCCCAGGCCGGTGCCGCCGCTGCATCCGATGTGCTCGCGCCCTTCACCCTGACCGCCGACGTTCCCGTCGCCGACCACCTCACGGGCGAACAGCTCACCGTGCTCGTGCAGCACTCGGAGGGCTTCGCGGGCGAGAACCGCTCGACGCGCGACACCCCCGTCACGCCGAACAACCCGGCCGACACCCCGCGCAGCGACTACGACTTCACGTTCGCGTGGGAGTCGGACACGCAGTACTACAACGCGCAGTTCTATGAAAACCAGCTCAACATCCACAAGTTCCTGCTCGACCAGCGCGACGAGCTGAACCTGCAGTACCTGTTCCACACGGGCGACATCGTCGACGACTCGACGCAGCAGTACCAGTGGGACAACGCCAACAAGGCCTACTCGATGCTCGACGACGCGGCCCTGCCCTACGGTGTGCTCGCCGGCAACCACGACGTCGACCAGAAGAGCAACGACTACACCCAGTACTCGGCCAACTTCGGCGAGAAGCGTTTCGCGAACAACCCCTGGTACGGCGGCGGTTACAAAGACAACCGCGGTCACTACGACCTCATCTCGGCCGGCGGCATCGACTTCATCAACGTCTACATGGGCTGGGCGCCCGCCGACGAAGAGATCGCCTGGCTGAACGAGGTGCTCGCCCGCTACCCCGAGCGTGTCGCCGTGCTCAACCTGCACGAGTTCATGCTCACCACGGGTGGCCTCGGACCGGTGCCGCAGCGCATCCAGGACGAGGTCGTGGCCACGAACCCCAACGTCAAGATGGTGTTCTCGGGCCACTACCACGACGCATTCACGCGCACCGACCAGTTCGACGACACGGGCGACGGCGTCGCCGACCGCACCGTCTACTCGATGCTGTTCGACTACCAGGGCCTGCCCGAGGGCGGCCAGGGCTTCCTGCGCCTGCTGCACTTCGACAACGAGCAGGGTCGCATGATCGTGCGCACCTACTCGCCCACGCTCGACCAGTACAACTCGGCCGACCCCACGCTCGAAGTTCAGCACCAGGACTTCGAGGTTCCCTACACCGCTCTCGGCATCACGCCCGCCGTGAAGCAGTTGTCGACCGACTCGTTCCGCGCCGACATCCTCACCACGCACAAGATCGCCTCGTTCACGGATGTCGCGAGCGGCTCGATCCTCAGTGCGCCGTGGACGAACCCCGAGCCGGGCCTGCGGGGCTGGTACGTGCGGACGGCCGACCCGTTCGGCGCTGTCGACGCCTCCGAGGTGCGCATGCTGACGATCCTGCCGGCGGTCATCACCGAACCTGTGCCGACCCCGAACCCGGGTGGCGGCAACGGCGGCGGTGGCACCGACGGCGGCACCGGCGGCGACCCGGCCGGCAACGGCTCGGGCGCGCTGCCCGGCGGCTCGGGCTCCGGCTCGGGTAACGGTTCGGGCTCCGGCCCGCGCAACCCGGACGGCTCCCTCGCCAACTCGGGTTCGGGCATCGAACCGGGCGCGCTCTCGGCCCTGATCGCGGCCTCGCTCGCGGCCATGGCACTCGGCGGCCTCACGTTCCTCCGCCGCCGCAAGCGCGGAACCACCCAGGCCGACTAACCGGTCTCACACGAACGACGGGCGGTGCCATCCGGCATCGCCCGTCGTTTCGTTTCTCGGTCGTTCTAGTTCGAGAGGTACACAGCCCCGACGGCAACGTAGCTGCCCGCAATCAGCACGGCGAACAGCGCCAGCCACACCACCGACGGAACACCGGTACTGCGCGCCAACAGATACGCATCCGACGACGCCAACCGGTCCCGGTGCCGCACATGCACGGCCGCCACGGTCACCCACCCGCGCACGGCCCCGATCAGCAGCGCCACCCCGACGATCACGAGCGCATACGCCTGCACGGTCGGCGTCCCCCACACCCACAGCGCCGCACTCACCGCAATGGATGCCAGCACCACAACCACCCCGAACACATTCCGCACCACAACCAACGTCACGATGAGCACCACGCCACCCACGAACAGCGCGGTCGCCTGCCATCCGGTCAGCACGCTGCATACGAGCGCAGCCCCCACGATCGCCGGCGCCGGATACCCCATCACACCGCTCAACACCGTGCTGAACCCGGGCCGCCCCATGCTGCGCGTATCCCCCGAATGATCCCCCCGAATTCGGATGCCGCTCACGAACCGCCCCGTCACCACCGCGGCCACGGCGTGCCCCAGCTCGTGCACCAGCGTGGTGAACAACCCGAACCACCGCCACGTAACGCGCGGCACGCTCAACACCAGCGCCGCCACGACCACGGCCACCACCACCCCGGCCGAAACATCGACGCGCTCCCCCGGCGCCAACAGCGCACCCCAGTCCACGACAAGCTCACCCATCGCGCCAGCATCGCAGACGAACCTATGGAGCCGTCGCACGAGGGTCCAACAGAGGGGAAGGCTTACGTCTCGATCGAACGTAAAACGTGTGGTGCCCCTGGAGGGACTCGAACCCCCAACCCTTTCCTTAGGACGGAACTGCTCTTCCATTGAGCTACAGAGGCTGACCGCATCCACTTTACCGTGTACGGTACGGGCGCGAGTGGCAGCCCGCAGGGACCGCGCACCCCGCGCCGCGCAGGGCGAACGGCGAGACCTAAGCCGCCCGCTGCCCCAGGTACTGCTCCCAGTGCGGCAGCGGACGCTCCACGCCGCGCACCGCCCAGGTCGGGCCGACGGGGACGCGCGGGATGGTGCGCAGCGTCCAGCCCATTTCGGCGGGCGTGCGGTCGCTCTTGGCGTTGTTGCAGCGCAGGCAGCAGGCGACGAGGTTCTCCCAGCTGTCCGCTCCCCCGCGCGACTTCGGCAGCACGTGGTCGATGGTGGTGGCGTTCTTGGCGCAGTAGGCGCATTTCTGGCCGTCGCGGCGCAGCACCCCTCGGCGTGTCACGGGCACCCGTCGGGAATGAGGAATGCGCACATAATGCGTGAGCAGGATGACCGACGGGCGGTCGAGCGCCATGGTGGCGCCGTAGACGGGGTGGCCGGCATCGATCTCGACGATCGTGGCCTTCTTGTTCATCACCAGCACGAGCGCTCGTTTGAACGAGACAATGGCCAGCGGTTCGTATCCTGCGTTCAGCACCAGGGTGCGCATGGGGTTCCTCTCAACAGTCGTGACGGCTTCACGTTGTTTCGACAGCGTGACCGCGGCGGAGAGAGTCAGGCCCAGGGACGAAAAAAGGCACCGTCTGAGACGATGCCTTCACACTCCCGCAGCGCGCATGCGCACACTGCTGGTGGTGCTCGTAAAACTGGAATGCCGCAGCGCGAAACGACCAGAGGTATCCGTGGTGTGGATACGCGGTTGTTCGCACATGAGCTGCCTGCCCCTTTTCGCTTGGGTCAAGACAATAATGTAACCCACGAATGCCCGACCGTGGTCGAAATATCGACCGAGAAACTCATGTGTAACGAAGAGTTCACGCGCCGGGCGGCCCCATCCTGCCCGGCGCACGACCTCACACGCACGAACCGCCCGCCGAGGAGGTGTCGGCGGGCGGTTCGAGGTGCTGGGTGCTCGAGGCATCCTCATCGGTCTTGTTAGCCGGTGAAGCGCACGTAGGTGTAGTTGCCGTACATCGGGCCGATGCGGAGCGGCGTGCCCGGCTGCGAGGCGTGCAGGATCATGCCGTTGCCGGCGTAGAAACCGATGTGTCCGGGCTTGACCAGCAGGTCGCCGGGAACAGCCTCGGCGGCCGAGATGACCGTGCCGCGGGCACCCTGAGCGGTGGACGAGTGCGGCAGCGAAATGCCGAACTGGGCGTAAACGTAGAGCACGAAGCCCGAGCAGTCGAAGCCGGCAGGCGTGGCGCCACCGAAGACATAAGGAACGCCCTGGTACTTCAGCGCGGCGGCGAAGACATCGGCCTGCGCGGGCAGACCGGCGCGCGGGGCCGCTGCGAGCAACTCGGCCGCGGTCTTCTGCGTGCTGGCGGTCTGCACATAGCTGGCCGTCGTGGCCGTGCGCTGGGCGGCGACCGCGGTGGCGGCGCGAGCCGTAGCGAGCTCGGCGGAGGTCGTGGCCGTATAGCCGTCACGCGCGACGGGCGCAATGGCCGCCTCGTCGTCGACGGTCATTTTCTGGGCGCCGGTCTCTTTCGCGACCTGCACGCCCGAGGCGGCCGTCTGGTCGTCGGTGCCACCGGGCGTCATGGCGTAGGCCGGGATCGCGATGGTGGCGAAGAGGCCGGGAACCACGAGCGCCATGATGGCCGTGGACCGGAAGCTGCGCCATCCCTTGCTCGGCGCCTTCTTGGCGGCCGGCTTGGCGAATGCGGGCGACACGGCCGAGGGGGCTGTGGCCTGCGTTGCGACCGCGGCGGTCTTGACGCTCACGCGAGTCGAGGGGGTGAGGCTCGAGGCGGTGGGGGTCTTGGCACCGATGCTGCTCGTGGCGGCGGGGGTGCGGGCCGGCTGAACGGCCTGTGCGGCCGCGGCAGCAGCTGCTTCGCGGATGCTTCGGCGGGTCGGAGTCGCCGAAGGGGTGGTGCTTTCGGGGGTGGTGCTGGGGTTCGGGTTGGTGGAGCTGTTGGGCGAGTCTGGCGACTCGGGGGTGACGTTTTCGGCCAAAGTTTTTACCTCCGGCGCCTCTCCAGCCCGGGCATGGGACTGGCTCATCCACAACAAGAATCATTGGGGATCTGCCGTAAGGGAATGAGCGGGGAAGGCGCCTCACGACAGGTCCTGCGACCGGTTTGCGGCCATCGGACTTGTTCGACCATACGCGAGGGCGGGGGCTTTGTCACATATATACGGGTCTTTTTTAACGAATTGGTAACGGTAAATGACCCCCTCTTCGGGGCCTATCATTGACGGCCCGTTTGCGTATGGTCGGACAACGAAAACGCCGCGTCGCCCGTCATATCGGGCGACGCGGCGTTATTCGGCCGGCTTAGACGGAGGCGACGTAAATGTGTGTCGCGACCTCGTGAGGAAGTTCTAAACCATCCCCAAAACCTTCAACCTGGACTAGAACGTAGGTGCCCGCAGCCGAGAACGTGGCCTCGTTGCCGGGCAGCACACCCGACTGCTTCAGCTGCAGCAACAGCTCGGGCTCGAACTGCACGGGCTCACCTAGACGACGGATGGTGGCGGCCACGGGTTCGGCCGACGACCGCACCAGCTCGACGATGCTCGTGACGCCCGCACCGAACGCGCCGGCCGGGTCGTCGCCCAACTCGTCGAGACCGGGGATGGGCGTGCCATAGGGCGACTCGGTGGGGTGGTTGAGCATGGCCAGCAGCTTGCGCTCGACCTGCTCGCTCATGACGTGCTCCCAACGACAGGCCTCTTCGTGCACGTACTCCCACTCGAGCCCGATGACGTCGCTGAGGAGACGCTCGGCGAGACGGTGCTTGCGCATGACGTGAACCGCCTTGCGGCGGCCATCCGTGGTCAATTCGAGGTGGCGGTCACCCGAGACGACCACGAGGCCGTCGCGCTCCATGCGGCCGACGGTCTGCGAGACGGTGGGGCCCGAGTGGCCGAGGCGCTCGGAAATTCGCGCACGAAGGGGAACGATGTTCTCTTCTTCGAGTTCGAGGATGGTGCGGAGGTACATCTCCGTCGTGTCAATTAGATCGGTCATCGACGTCTCCCTGGGGTTCTGCGCGGTTCGACCAGCCTACTGTGACGGGCCGACATAGAACGAAGCGGAACAACCCGCGCCTCTACAATCAACGTATGGCTGACTTGCACATTCCCGCTGACCTCCTGCCCGCCGACGGACGCTTCGGATGCGGTCCCTCCAAGGTTCGTCCCGAGCAGATCCAGGCACTCGCCGCCGCCGGAGAAACGCTCCTCGGCACGTCCCACCGCCAGGCCCCCGTCAAGAACCTGGTTGGCAGCGTGCGCGAAGGCCTCTCCTCCCTCTTCCGCCTGCCCGACGGTTATGAAATCGTCCTCGGCAACGGTGGTTCGACGGCGTTCTGGGATGCCGCATCCTTCGGTCTCATCGAACGCCGTGCCGAGAACCTCTCGTTCGGAGAATTCGGTTCCAAATTCGCCAAGGCTGCCGGCGCGCCGTGGCTCGAGGCCCCCGTCGTGAAGACCGCCGCGGGTGGATCGCGCAGCGAGGTCGAGATCGTCGAGGGTGTCGACGTGTACGCCTGGCCGCACAACGAGACGTCCACGGGCGTCATGGCCCCCGTGAAGCGCGTGCACGGCGACGAGGGCGCGCTCACCGTCATCGACGCCACGAGCGCCGCGGGTGGCATCGACATCGACGCCGCCGAAACCGACGTCTACTACTTCGCGCCGCAGAAGAACTTCGCCTCCGACGGCGGCCTGTGGTTCGCCCTCTTCTCCCCCGCCGCCCTCGAGCGCGTCGAGAAGATCGCCGCGAGCGACCGCTACATCCCCGAGTTCCTCAGCCTGAAGAACGCGGTCGACAACTCGCGCCTCAACCAGACCCTCAACACGCCCGCCATCGCCACGCTCGTCATGCTCGACAGCCAGCTGCAGTGGATGAACGGCAACGGCGGCTTGTCGTGGGCGTCGGCGCGCACGGCCGAGTCCTCGAACGTGCTCTACGACTGGGCCGAGCGCACCTCGTACACGACCCCGTTCGTCGAGAACCCCGAGCACCGCTCGCAGGTCGTCGTCACCATCGACTTCGACGACGCGATCGACGCCGCCCAAGTGGCCAAGGTTCTGCGCGCCAACGGAATCGTCGACACCGAGCCCTACCGCAAGCTGGGCCGCAACCAGCTGCGCGTAGCCACGTTCACGGCCATCGACCCCGACGACGTGCGCCAGCTGGTGCGCAGCATCGAGCACGTGGTCGGCGCGCTCTAGGTTTCCCACGACACAGAAGAGGGGCGGATGACTTCGGTCACCCGCCCCTCTTTTCATATCGTCTTCTCAGCCCGACGTCCGCGACCTACTTGCGGCGGGGGCGTCGACGCCACAGGCGGCGGCGACGCGGCTTCTCGTCCCCAGACTCGCCGTCGGCGCCGGACGAGCCGTTCGCGCCGCTCGCGTCGTCGGTGTCATCCTCCGAGTCGTCGTCGTCATCGTCAGAGTCGTCATCGCCGCGTGACGCACCGTCGTCAGACTCGTCATCATCGTCAGACTCGTCATCATCATCTGACTCGTCGTCATCCGACTCGTCGTCATCATCCGATTCGTCGTCATCGTCGTCGTCCGACTCATCGTCGTCATCGTCATCCGAATCGTCCTCGGATTCCTCGGCGTCATCGATATCCACGCCGTCGATGTCGTCGTCGTGATCGTCGAGATCGCTCTCGTCTTCGTCATCGAACTCGTCATCGTCAGCGGCAGCGGCGAGCGCGGCCTCGGCCTCGAGCTGGGCGGCCCGGTAGTCGGCCAGTCGATCCGACCACGGCACCCACTCGGGAGCGATGAGCGCGAGCTCGCCCGGCATCAATTCGACCTCGAGCACGGTGGGCGCCGTCTCGTCGTCGACGCGCGCGATCGTGGCGCTCCAGAACCAGCCGGGGTAGCCGGCCTGCAGGTTTTCGAACAGGAGCGACAGGACGTGCTCGCCCTCGACGATGTGTCCGGCGGGCTCACCGATCGTCTCGGCGGGCGTCACCTCTGCGAGCGCCGTGCGAGCCAGGTCGACTGAGGCTAAAAGAACCTCGTCGGGAACGGCCGGCACAGCCTCGACGGGCTGAGCATCCGCGTCGGCGTCAGCATCCGTCGCAGCGTCAGCATCCGTCGCAGCGTCAGCATCCGTCGCAGCGTCAGCATCCGTCGCAGCATCTGAAGCGTCGGCGTCACCCTCCACGGAAACCGCGTCAGAACCCTCGGCGCCGGCGCCGTCAGCCTGCGCGGCAGGCTCTCTCACAACATCCGACACGCCGTATGCACCGGTCTCGGCAAAACCCGCTCGCTCGTCGCGCTCGCCCGCGGCGAGGCCGTCATCATCGCGCGGCTCAGGCATCGAGTTCATCCGCGACCCGGCGCAGCACCTGGGCGACTTTGTGGCTGTGGGCGCTGTCGGGGTAGCGGCCCTTGCGCAGGTTGCCGCCGATGCCGTCGAGTACCTTGACCAGGTCTTCGACGATGATCGCCATGTCGTCGGCCGGTTTGCGCTTCGCCTTGGCGAGGCTGGGCGGGGCGTCGAGAACGCGCACGGAGAGCGCCTGAGCGCCGCGTTTGCCGTCGGCGACGCCGAAATCGAGGCGGGTTCCTGCCTTCACCTGCGTGACACCGGCGGGAAGCGCCGACGCGTGCAGGAACACTTCCTGACCGTCATCGCTCGCGATGAAGCCGAAGCCTTTTTCCTCGTCGTAGAACTTGACCTTGCCGGTTGGCATTGAAACCTCGCTGCTGTTGGTGCACGCCACCCGGGTGTGGCGTGAGACGCATTGACCTGACTTCCGGGCTCGTCAGGACGGCGGGCTCATGCCCACCATCCATCAGTTTAACTGTTTGTCACCCGGGAGCCGATATCCTGGTCAGGTGACCGATCAAACATCTTCCGGCGTAACGAGGTTCGAGCGTGTGCTCGCCGTGATGCTGGTCGCAATAGTCTTCCTGTCCATTCTCAGCTTCGTCGCCATCATCGTGGGCACTGCCACGGGCCTCGAGCGCGGCGATTTCCAGAACGGCCTGTGGCCCGTCATCAGCTTCTTGCCGCTCATCGGTCTGCCGATCGCGTTCCTCATGGTCCTCACGCTGCTGATCGTCGGTTTCACCCGTCGTGGCCGCGAGAACCGCGCCTCCGCGGCATCCGCGCCCGCGGCATCCACCGCACGGCGAACGCCGGGCGGCACCACGCGTCCCCGGTCGAGTCGATAAGGGCCCGGTCGTCTCCGTGACTGACACTCTCGCGCTTGCAACGTCGCTCCGCGCCTGGCCCGACGAGGCCATCCGCACGCTGCTCACCGCGCGCTCCATCTCCCCCGATGCGCGCATCTCCGATCTCTTCGACCTCGCCGACCTGCTCTTCGATCCCGAGCGCGTGCAGCAGGCCCTCAGCCACCTCGATCGCCGCACCCTGGCTCTCGCATCCGGCGCCCCGGTCGACCCTTCCGATGACGCGGATGTCGCACGCCAGCGTCACCTCGTCACCCTCGCCCTCGGCACGGGCGCGCCCCGGGCGGTCGACCCGCTCGACATCGACCCGGCCACCTACCGCACCTTCACCGCGGTCTCGGACGTGCTCGCAGGCTGGCCTGAGCGTGGCCTGCCCGACGCCGAGGCCCTCGCAGACGAACCGGCTCCCGCCATCGAGGGGTTCACCGCAACCGGTCCCGCCTCGCCCGGCACGGCGAACGGTCTCGCCGGGTCACACTCCCCGGCCGACGGCGTCCCCGCCGAGCAGCACCACGGCGGTCATGCGGGCGTTCCCTCCGGCGCACGCAGCACCCAGACCATCCCCGTCACGGCGCCCGAGTCGCTCGCCTCCGAGCGCGCCTTCGAGGCCCTGTCGGCCGTCGCCGAGATGATCATCGAGCTCACGCAGATGCCCGCGCGCGAGCTGGGTCGCGGTGGCCTCGGCCAGCCCGACACCAAGCGCATGGCCGAGTCGATGCACGTCGAGCCCACGGCCGTCACCACCTACTTCGACCTCGCGCGTCGCGCCGGTTTCGTCACGCTCGAATCGACCGGTTGGCTGTCCACGCCCGACGGAGAGCGCTGGTTGCGCGGCAGCATCGTCGACCGCTGGTCCCTGCTCGCGAGCACGTGGCTCGAGTCGGTGCCCACCGAGGTCCGCGCGGCCCTCGCACCGCTGGCACAGAGCTCGTGGGGCCAGGCCCTCACGTCCTACGCCGCGTGGCTCTACCCAGCCGGCAGCGGCTGGATCACGACGCAGCTTGCGCGTGTCACCGCGCAGGCCGAGGCCCTCGGCATCACCACGACGGGCCACCCGACATCCGTCGGCGTCACCGTGCTCGAGCAGGGTGCGGATGCCGCAGCCGCTCTCCTCGCCGACAGCCTCCCGCACCAGGTCGACAACGTCTACATCCAGCACGACCTCAGCATCGTCAGCCCGGGCCCTCTCAACCCCACGGCCGACCTGCGTCTCCGCGGAATCGCCGGCCTCGAAGCCCGTGCGCAGGCCGCGAGCTACCGCCTGAGCGCCGAGTCCGTGACGAAGGCGCTGTCCTCGGGTGAGACCGCCGACAGCATCCTCGAGTTCTTGTCCAAGATCTCGCTGACCGGCATCCCGCAGCCTGTCGACTACCTCGTGCGCGAGAGCGCCAAGCGCTTCGGCCGCGTGCGCGTGGGCTCTCTGCCCGAATCAGAATCCGGGTCCGCCTCCGGGTCTGCCGAATCGCCGGCCGGCGCGCGCACCTACGTGCGTTCCGACGACGAGCACCTGATCAGCCAGATCTCGGTCGACCACTCGCTCACGGCCGTCGCCCTGCAGCAGTCCGGCCGCAACCGCCTCGTCAGCCGCTTCGCCGACGACGTGGTGTTCTGGGCCCTCGTCGACGCGCGTTACCCGGTGGCCGCCGAGACCATCGACGGCGAGATCCGCACGCCGCGCCGCCGAGCTCTGCGCGCCCGGCCGACGCCGGCGCCGCCCGCCGACTTCTCCCCGCTGATCGCACGCCTGCGCGAGAACACGGCCGTCGAGGGCGATGCCTCCGACGAGGCCTGGTTGGCGAGACAGCTCGACGCCGCCATCAAGGCAAAGCAGACCGTGCTCGTGCTGGTCTCGCTCCCGGGTGGGGTGGAACGCGAGTTCCTGCTCGAGCCGACGGCCGTCGCCGCCGGACGCCTGCGCGGACGCGATCGTGCCGCCGACATCGAGCGCACGCTGCCGATCAAGAACATCACGCGCCTGAAGCCTGCCTGATCGGGGCTGGCGGCCCGCGTCATCCGTTGTCAGAAAGCGCGACTAAACTGAGCAGTTATGTCTGACGGACCACTGATCGTCCAAAGCGACCGCACCGTGCTGCTCGAGGTCGCGCACCCTCTCGCGGAGGAAGCGCGGCACGATCTCGCCGTCTTCGCCGAGCTCGAACGAGCCCCCGAGCACATCCACACCTACCGCATCACGCGTCTCGGGCTGTGGAACGCGCGCGCCGCCGGCCACGAGGCCGAGGACATGATCGGCACCCTCGAGAAGTACTCGAAGTTCGCCATCCCCCAGACCGTCACCATCGACATCGCCGAGACGGTCTCGCGTTACGGCCGCCTCAACATCGAGCGGGATGACGAGGGCGCCCTCATTCTGCGTTCGCTCGACGAGGCCGTCATCGCCGAGGTCGCCAACGCCAAACGCATCGCGCCCCTCCTCATCGGAAACCCGGCCCCCGGCGTCTTCCTCGTCGAGCCCTGGGCCCGCGGCCAGCTCAAACAAGAACTCGTGAAACTCGGATGGCCCGCCGAAGACCTCGCGGGTTACACCCCGGGCACCCCTCACGTCATCGACCTGAAGGAAGACGGCTGGGCCCTGCGGGACTACCAGAACAAGGCCGTGCAGAACTTCTTCGACGGCGGCTCGGGTGTCGTCGTGTTGCCCTGTGGCGCCGGCAAGACGCTCGTCGGCGCGGGCGCAATGGCCACGGCCAAGACCAACACGCTCATCCTCGTGACCAACACCGTCTCGGCCCGCCAGTGGCGCGACGAGCTCCTCAAGCGCACCACGCTGACGGCCGACGAGATCGGCGAGTACTCGGGCGAGGTCAAAGAGGTCAAGCCCGTCACCATCGCCACCTACCAGATCCTCACGGCGCGCCGAAAAGGCGAATACACGCACCTGGCCCTGCTCGACGCCATGGACTGGGGCCTCGTGGTCTACGACGAGGTGCACCTGCTGCCCGCGCCCGTCTTCAAGCTCACGGCCGAGCTGCAAGCGCGTCGCCGCCTCGGCCTCACCGCCACGCTCGTGCGCGAGGACGGCCGCGAGGGCGATGTATTCAGCCTCATCGGCCCGAAGCGTTTCGACGCGCCGTGGAAAGAGATCGAGGCCCAGGGCTACATCTCCCCCGCCACCTGTTACGAGGTGCGCATCGACCTGCCGCAGTCCGAACGCCTTACCTACGCGGCCGCGGCCGACGACGAGCGCTACCGCCTCGCCGCCACGGCTCCCGCCAAGTTGGATGTCGTGCGCGAGCTCGTGAAGAAGCACAAGGATGAGCGCATCCTCGTCATCGGCCAATATCTCGACCAGATCGACGAACTCGCCACCGCCCTCGGCGCCCCGCAGCTCACCGGCTCGACGCCCGTCGACGAACGCGAGCGACTCTTCCAGGCGTTCCGCGTCGGCGAAGAGCAAGTGCTCGTCGTGTCGAAAGTCGCGAACTTCTCGGTCGACCTACCCGAGGCCACCGTCGCCATCCAGGTGTCGGGATCGTTCGGTTCGCGCCAGGAAGAGGCCCAGCGCCTCGGCCGTCTGCTGCGTCCCAAGGAGTCCGGCCTGGCCGCCAACTTCTACACGCTCGTTGCCCGCGACACGGTCGATCAGGACTTCGCGCAAAACCGTCAGCGGTTCCTCGCCGAACAGGGCTACAGCTACACGATCCTCGACGCCGACAGCATCGCGGCGTAAGCAGGGGCAGGGCGCTCGGATGTCGTCGAGCCGGCGCCCTGCGCACCTCCCCAGCGCTCCCAGACAACGTGCAGACAACACGCAGATACTAGGGGCATGACCGGACCACGCATCCTTATCGTCGACGACGAACCCAACATCCGCGACCTCCTCACCACGAGCCTGCGCTTCGCCGGTTTCGCGGTGCGCGCGGTCGGCAACGGCGCTCAGGCCATCTCGGCCGTCCTCGAAGAAGAGCCCGACCTGATCATCCTCGACGTGATGCTGCCCGATATGAACGGCTTCGGTGTCACCAAGCGTCTGCGCTCCTCGGGCTACACGGCCCCCATCCTCTTCCTCACGGCCAAGGACGACACCGAAGACAAGATCACGGGTCTCACGGTGGGCGGCGACGACTACGTCACCAAGCCCTTCAGCCTCGACGAGATCGTGGCCCGCATCAAGGCCATCCTGCGACGCACCATGCACGCCGACGAAGACGCGGTCATCCGCGCCGGCGAGCTCACCATGGACCAGGACACGCACGAGGTGCTCGTGGGCGAGACGGCCATCGAGCTCAGCCCCACCGAGTTCAAGCTGCTGCGCTACCTCATGCTCAACCCCAACCGCGTGCTCAGCAAAGCCCAGATCCTCGACCACGTGTGGGAGTACGATTTCAACGGTGACGCGGGAATCGTCGAAAGCTACATCTCTTACCTGCGCCGCAAGCTCGACCAGTTCTCGTCAGAACCCCTCATCCAGACCAAGCGTGGCTTCGGCTACATGTTGAAGACCGGTAAGGCCTGATCCGCACCCAATGAACGATTCCCTCTCCGAGTGGTGGAATTCGATTTCGCTGCGCACCAAGATCACCGGTGTCACCGTCATCGTCCTCGCCATGGGGTTGCTGCTCGCGGGAGTCGGCACGGTCGCCATCCTCAAGCCGGCGCTGACCAACCAGGTCAACGCCAAGCTGCAGGCGCAGGCACAGAACGAATACATCGCGGGGCTCGTCGACAACGACGTGGTGCTCGACGGGTCGAACTCCGACTTCTATGTCGCGTTCTACAACCCGACCGGCGAATACGTGGGCAACACGTGGCGCAGCAAGCCGTCGAGCACCCTTCCCGTGCCGCCGGCCATCTTCACCCTCGAACAGGCGGCCGGGCGCGACCTGGTGCCGTTCGAGTTGCACAACGCCAACGGGGCGATCACCTATTCGGCGGTGGCTGCCCCCATCCGGTGGGACGACGGGCGCAGCACGGGCGTCGCCGTCGTGGCCATGTCGATGCGCGAAACCGACAATGTCGTTGCCACCTACCTCACGATCTTCTTCGGCCTGGGGCTCGGGGTCATCATCCTCGGGGCCGTGCTGACACGTTTGCTCGTGACATCCACATTCCAGCCGTTGCGGGATGTCGAGAGCACCGCCGCCGCCATCGCCAAGGGTGACTTCAGCCAACGCCTCAGCGTCTCGACCCCCAACACCGAGGTCGGCCGCCTGAACCGCTCGCTCAACACCATGTTGAACCGCATCGACCAGGCGTTCTCCGACCGCAGCAAGACCATCAGCCAGATGCGGCGCTTCGTGGGCGACGCCAGCCACGAGCTGCGCACGCCCCTCGTCACCGTGCGGGGCTACGCCGAGCTCTACCGCATGGGCGCCCTGCAGACCCCCGACGACGTCGCCCAGGCCATGGAGCGCATCGAGAAAGAAGCCATCCGCATGGGTGGCCTCGTCGAAGACCTGCTCGAGCTCGCGCGCCTCGACGAGACGAAGCCGCTCGTGCGCACGGTCGTCGACCTCACCCCGATCGCCCGCGACGCCGCCATGGATGCATCCGCCGCGTCGCAAGATCGCACGGTCACCGTCGTCGCCGACAACCCGCCTCAGACCGCGCTGCGCGCCACCCCGGCCACGTCTTCCGGCCCGGCTCTCGGTGCCGCTGCGGGCGCACTCGCCTCCGCCGGTGCCAGCGCGGGTGCGGGCACCGACCCTCAGGCCGCTGCCGCTGCGGCTGCGCGCACCGGAGACACGGCACCCGATGCTTCTGGCGCGCCGACCAGTGCGTCCACTGACGGCCAGCCGTCCCCTCTCGTGCGGCGCTCACGCGCGGATGGCACCGGACCGGCCGCGGCGACGGGCCCCATCGCCTACGCCGGCGCAACGCTCGCACGCCTCCGGTCACGTCGCCCCCGCTCCGGAGCGCCCGGCGTCGGCCGCGACACCGACGAACACGACATCATCGACCTGGCTGCGTCTGAGGGACTCGACGGTGTGCGCCCCGAGACGCCCGCGCTCGTCTACGCCGAGGAGAACAAGATCCGACAGGTGGTGACGAACCTCATCGGCAACGCGCTGCGGTTCACGCCGCCCGGAAGCCCGATCGAGATCGGCGTCTCGGCCAACCCCGCCACGGGCACCGCGACCATCGCGGTCATTGACCACGGCGAGGGCGTTCCCCCGCAGATCCGCGAGAAGATCTTCGAGCGCTTCTGGCGCGCCGACAGCTCTCGCACGCGCGAGACCGGCGGCAGCGGCCTCGGGCTGGCCATCGTGTCGTCGATCATCCGGGCCCACGAGGGCACTGTGACGGTCGACGAGACCCCGGGCGGCGGAGCGACGTTCCGTGTCACCCTGCCGCTCCTCGACGCCCAGCGCGCCGCTGAGCTCGCTCCGCGCGGTGGCGACGCCTCCCCCGCCACCCGCTAGCTCGCACGCCACCCGCCAGCTCGCACGCCACCCGCTAGCTCGCATAGCGCCCGCTAGCGCGAGCAACAGCGGCCGCGGCTGCGGCTGCGACTGCGGCCGCGGCTGCGGATGCCCCTACGGCAGCGACTGCGACTGCAATTGCGGCTGCGGCTGCGGATGCCCCTACGGCAGCGACTGCGACTGCAATTGCGGCTGCGACTGCGGCTGCGGCTGCGGCTGGGACTGCGACTAGGGCCGCACCTGCACCTGCACCTGCACCTGCACCTGCACCTGCACCTGCGGCCACGGCTACTACTCCGGCTGCGCCTACCGCCACGGCTGCAGCTCTACGGCTGCGACCACGACTACGACTTCGCAAACGTGCTCACCCGCACATACCCGCCGCGCGGTTAAACGGCGAGAGGCGCCCTCCCGAAGGAGGACGCCTCTCGTGTGTGCAGGACTTAGAAGTCCATGCCACCGGTGGGGTCGGCCGGGGCCGGAGCGTTGCGCTCGGGCTTGTCGGCCACGACGGCCTCGGTGGTGAGGAACAGACCGGCGATGGAGGCGGCGTTCAGCAGAGCCGAACGGGTCACCTTCACCGGGTCGTTGATGCCGGCGGCCAGCATGTCGACGTACTCGCCGGTCGCGGCGTTGAGGCCGTGTCCGACGGGCAGGTTGCGAACCTTCTCGGCCACGACGCCGGGCTCGAGGCCCGCGTTGAGGGCGATCTGCTTCAGCGGGGCGTCGATGGCGACGCGCACGATGTTGGCACCGGTCGCCTCGTCACCCGTGAGGTCGAGCTTGTCGAAAGCGGTCTTGCCGGCCTGAATCAGGGCGACACCACCACCGGCGACGATGCCCTCTTCGACGGCTGCCTTCGCGTTGCGAACGGCGTCTTCGATGCGGTGCTTGCGCTCCTTGAGCTCGACCTCGGTCGCGGCACCGGCCTTGATGACCGCAACACCGCCGGCCAGCTTGGCCAGGCGCTCCTGCAGCTTCTCGCGGTCGTAGTCGCTGTCGGTGTTCTCGATCTCTTTACGGATCTGAGCAACGCGACCGGCGATCTGCTCGGCGTCGCCGGCACCCTCGACGATGGTGGTCTCGTCCTTGGTGATGACGACCTTGCGAGCGCGACCCAGCAGGTCGAGCGTCACGTTCTCGAGCTTGAGGCCGACCTCTTCGCTGATGACCTGACCACCGGTGAGGATGGCGATGTCCTGCAGCTGGGCCTTGCGGCGGTCACCGAAGCCGGGAGCCTTGACGGCAACCGACTTGAAGATGCCGCGGATCTTGTTGACGACGAGCGTCGCGAGAGCTTCGCCGTCGACGTCCTCGGCGATGATGAGGAGCTGCTTGCCCGACTGGATGACCTGGTCGACGATCGGCAGCAGGTCCTTGATGTTCGAGATCTTCGAGTTCGCGATCAGGATGTAGGGGTCTTCGAAGACCGCTTCCTGACGGTCGGCGTCGGTCACGAAGTAGGCCGACAGGTAACCCTTGTCGAAGCGCATACCCTCGGTGAGCTCGAGCTCGGTGCCGAACGTGTTCGACTCCTCGACGGTGACGACACCTTCCTTACCGACCTTGTCGATCGCCTCGGCGATGATCGCGCCGATCTGGGGGTCGGCGGCCGAGATGGATGCCGTGGCGGCGATCTCTTCCTTGGTCTCGATCTCCTTGGCAGCGGAGATGAGCTCGGCCGAGACGGCGGCGACGGCCTTCTCGATGCCCTTCTTCAGGCTGATGGGGTCGGCACCGGCGGCCACGTTGCGAAGTCCTTCGCGAACGAGGGCCTGAGCCAGGACGACGGACGTCGTGGTGCCGTCACCGGCAACGTCGTCGGTCTTCTTGGCGACCTCTTTGACCAGCTCGGCGCCGATCTTCTCGTACGGGTCGTCGAGTTCGATCTCCTTGGCGATGGACACGCCGTCGTTGGTGATCGTGGGGGCGCCCCACTTCTTCTCGAGTACGACGTTGCGGCCGCGGGGCCCGAGGGTGACTCGGACGGCGTCGGCCAGCGTGTTCAAGCCACGCTCGAGGCCGCGGCGGGCCTCTTCGTCAAAAGCAATGATCTTAGCCATTGTGTTTTTCGTCCCTCCCGGACGTCATGAACGTATTTAGCACTCAGGTTGATCGAGTGCTAACACGATTCTGGCACTCTCCCCCACCGAGTGCAAGCCGCGTGACCGGGAATGAAGAACGCCGCCCGCGATGCGCGAGCGGCGTTCTCGATTGATCGTTGATGCGGTCTCAGGCGAGGCGCACCGACTCCGCCTGCGGGCCCTTTGCCCCGGTGCCGACCTCGAACACGACGGCCTGGCCCTCTTCGAGAACCTTGTAGCCGGACATGTCGATCGCCGAATAGTGGACGAAGACGTCCTGTCCCTCTCCGTCGACGGTGATGAAGCCGAAACCTTTTTCAGCGTTGAACCATTTCACGGTCCCGTTCGCCATGAGTAACTCCCAGTTGCTGTGTTATTGCCGCACCAACCTTGTGCCTGTGCGGGGTCTACTGCATATGTGAGGATGCAGCCATCGTGCATATCGAGGCCGATCCGGATGGAGCGTACTGACGGCAAAATGTGTGACCAATTCCAGATAGTAATGAAATGGACCGCCAGGTCAACGGGTAAATGACCCGATATCGCGATTGCGTACAACAATTCAACGAGAATTAAACATCGCCGAAATATGCGGGCAGTTTCAGGCCCGATAACGACGTGTGTCCGCGAAATTCTGCCGGCGTCGTCACGCCACGTTCGACGGCAACGACGAAGCCGGCGACCGGGCCCTACGGGGCCGTGGTCGTGGGCGTGTAGTCGGTGCCGAGCACGATCGTGATGGTGGTGGCCTCACCGTCGGCTCCGGCATCCGGCGCCTCGGTCTCGGTCAGCAACTGGATGGTCGCGCCACCGAGCGCCTGAGCGAGCCCGCGGGCCACACCTTCCTGAGCGGCATCCCGGTAGTAGACGATGGTGGTCTCGACGTCGGTCGAGGTGGAGTTGCTCGGCGTGATGCTCTGCTCCCAGCCCGCGGCGTTGAGCTGCGAGATGGCGGTCGCGGCGAGACCGGCTGTCTTCGTGCCATTGAGCACCACGATCTCGGCGTTGGGGTCGATGGTGGGCGCGGCGGTCGGCACCTCGCTGGCGGGTGCGGTGCCCGAGGCGACGGGCGTGTCGGTGAACTGCACGCGGTCACTCAGCACGTTGATGGCTACGGCACCGATGGCCACGAGGAGGAGCGTGATGACGGCGGCGACCACGAACCCGATCCAGCCGCGGCGCTTCGCGGGCGCACGGTGCGCACCGACGCGTTTGAGGTCGCGCGGTGCTTCGTCGAACCGGTCTTTCGGGTAGCTCTGTCCCATGGCTTAGTCGTTGGTCCTCTGGGTCGGGTCAGGGGCGTCGCACCGGGCGACATCCGCTCGTCTCACAGGCTGCGCCGGGCACGTGCGTCGCGACGGGCGAGGCGTCGGTCGTGCAGGCGGCGGAGTCGGTTGACGAGCAACGGATCGTAGGCGACCGCCAGGGGGGATTCCAGCAGTGCGCCCAGCAACTGATAGTAGCGGGCCGGGCTCAGCGAGAAGGTGTTGCGAATGGCCTCGTCCTTGACGGACTGCTCGCGCCACGTGCGGTTCTCGAAGTCGAGGATGGCTGCCGAGAGTTCGTCGAGCCGGTCGCCCGTCGTTCGCGCATCATTTTGAGCTTGTGTCGACATCAGGCGGGCCTCCTCACGAGCGCCATACTATCCAGCGCCACCTGAGCGCCCGCTCACCGCTCGCGGCGTTTGTCGAAACGAGCACTCAGAGAAACCGCAGCCACTGGCCGTGTGGTCCGGCCACGGCGAGGGGTTCGCCATCGAGGGCGATGATGAAACGACCCGGTTCGGATGCCGCAGCCCCTGCCTCCTCGATCCGCGCGAGTCGCTCGGCCACCGCCGGCAGCACACGCTCCCCCTCGTTCGAGATCCAGCGCACGCCCAGCCGACGCACCTCCCGGGCGAACTCCTCGCGCCGCGCCGGGGGCAGGTACGCGAGCACCCCTGCCGTGACGACGACCGGGGTCGCGCCGGCCGGCACCTGCGCGACGAGGGCCGCGAGATCATCCACGGCGTCACCCGTGACGAGGAGCGGCGGGTTGCGGCGCACGATCTCGAGCGCCGCCTCGATCCGCGAGCGCCGCTCGGTTTCTTCAGGCCACAGGAGCGTCAGGAACCAGCGGATGTCCTCGGCATCCCGCACGTCGATCGGCGCGAGATCGATACCGGCACGCCACGCGATGCGCGGCATGCGTGTCGGCAGCACGAGCGACGCGGGGATCGCTTCAGCCGAGCCCTGCGCCGCATCCGGACCTGCAGGCACCGTCGTCTCGCTGGCATCCCTGGTGTGCTTGTCCCGATCAGCCGAGTCGAGTGCCGCGTCGTTTCGGCCCGCCGTGTCCGTGATGACCGTCTCCAGCACGACCGAACTGAGCCCGTCTTCGGGGTCGAGACGCCAGATACCGTCATCCGGGTTGAGCATCTGAGCGCCGGTTTCCGCGTCGACACGCCCGATGTCGTCATCCGGGTCGAGCATCTGAGCGCCGGGTTCCGCGTCGAGGCTCCGGACGCTGCTTGAGTGGGTCAATCGGAAGCTGTAGCGGTCAGGGTAGAGACACAACCCGGCCGACGCCCCCACATCGATCAGAGCGAGCGGCCCCTCGGCCTCGTCGATCTGCGCTAACACCGGCAGGATGCTCGCGGTGCGGCCTGGCTCGTTCGTCTGAGTAGACCGGAGGCGCATCTCTTCTGCCACCCTCGACCAGTTCGAGACCACGAATCCGCGAAAGGCCGCGTAGGGCGTGCCACCGTTGTCAGCGTCCGCACCCGCCGCAACCCGTGTTCCCACGTCGGCTCCGACCTCGCCGCCCCAGCTCGCCCCGGCCGTGGCACCGATCGTGGCTCCCGAGCTGGCCCTCTCCCGCGAGCTCACCCTCTCGCGCGGGCTCGGCACCTCCCGCGGGCTCGCCACCTCAGCCATCCCATCGTCGGCCCCACACCAACGGGCGCACGCGAACAGCAGATTCGGTTGACGCTTCTCGGGCGGCAACTCATCGAGCAACGCGAGCACCTCATCGTCGGCCGCCACGCCCTCGGCCCAGGCGACGTAGAGCGGCGAGCGCCCCGCCGCCTCCTGCCGCGCGAAACGCTCGTACCAGGCGCGTGTTCGATCCATCCCGGCATCATGTCACGCGGGAACAATATTCAGCTCCGCCCGGTTTAATAGGGTGATCTGTCTATGACCGCAGGAGGCACCATGACTTACGAAGTAAACAAGAGCGACGCCGAGTGGCGCGAGAACCTTCCCGCCGACCAGTACGCCGTCCTCCGCGAAGCGGCCACCGAACGCCCGTGGACGGGTGAACTCCTCGACGAGGCCCGCTCCGGTCTCTACACCTGTGCGGCGTGCGGCAACGAGCTCTTCAAGAGTGGAACGAAATTCGACTCCGGCTGCGGCTGGCCCTCCTTCTACGAGTCGGTCGACCCCGAGGCCGTCCAGCTCATCGAAGACAAAAGCCTCGGAATGGTGCGCACCGAGGTGCGTTGCGCCAAGTGCGGCTCGCACCTCGGCCACGTGTTCGACGACGGTTTCGGCACCCCCACGGGCGACCGTTACTGCATGAACTCGCTCGCCCTCGGCTTCACCCCGAGCGAATAAGTGACCGACCTCGTCGAGATCGTCGCGGGTCGGCGCTCCTGGTCCAAAGTGACCTCGGATGCTCCCACCCACGCCGAGCTCCTCCCCCTGGTGCAGGCTGCCGGCCGCGTGGCCGACCACTCCTCGCTCCGCCCCTGGCGCCTGATCGAGTTGCGCGGCGACGCCCGACTCGAACTGGCCCGGGCTCTGGGCAAGGCCGAGGGTTCGAGCAAGCCCTCGAGCAAACCGTTGAAGGCTCCACTCATCCTCGCCATCGTGGCGAACGTGAAGAAGAGCAAGGTTCAGCCCTGGGAGCAGGAGGCCACGGCCTCAGGCGTCGCACACATGATGAGCCTGCTTCTGCACGACGCCGGCTGGGGCGTGTTCTGGCGCACGAGCCACTACACGCGTGCCAAGTCGGTGCGCAAAATGCACAAGCTGGAGAAGAACGAAGAGCTGCTCGGATGGCTGTATGTCGGCGGTCTCCCCGCTAACGCCCGGCCCGGCCGCCGCAAGCTCATCGACCCCGAGCAGTTCCTGCAGCCGCTGCATCCTCACGCTCTGGCCGGTGTGACAGCCAGCTCGGATGCCGACAGCGAGGACGAGTTCCACCCGGTGCCGGTTGCGCCGGCGGGCGAGAAGTCGAAGAAGACCAAGAAGGACAAGAAAAGCAAGAAAGACAAGAAGAGCAAGGAAGCCACATCGAGTAAGAACTCGAACGAGGCCGTGGCGCTCTAGCCACACCGTCGGCAGCTCGCACAAGAGGGGCGCTCCATCACGGAGCGCCCCTCTGTGCGTGTCGCTATTACCGGGTGCGACGCTTCCGGCGTGCGCAGTTCCCAGGCGCGGCGCTTCTCGCGCGCGCGGCTAGCGGGTGCGACGCTCCCAGCGTGCGCAGTTACCAGGCGCGGCGCTTCCCGCGTGCGCTGCTAGCGGGTGCGGCGCTTCCAGCGTGCGCTCGCGATGACGACGGCGCACAGGGCGAGAGCCGTTGAGCCGAAGGTCGCGAAGCCCAGGTGGGTGGCGTCGCTCGGGAAGATCACGTCGATCGCGATCGCGGCGAGAAGCTGGCCGGCCACCGAGGCGAGCCCCAGCACGAGCACGCCCGTGTGTTGCACGAGCCAGGCGAGCGTCCCGATGAAGACGCAGCCGATCGCACCGCCGATGTAGAGCCACCATTCGGTCGGCAGCGAGGTGGGCCAACCGACGAAGGACGAGTGGATGAGCATGGCCACGACGAGTGCCGCGGTGCCGACGACGAAGTTGCCGAACGTGGCCGCGAGCGTGCTCTGGGCGGCAACCTTCACGCGGCCGTTGACGGCCTGCTGCCAGCTGAGTCCGAGACCGGCGATGAGCGGGAGGATGAGCACCCACACGGGCACGGGTCCGCCGAGCTGTCCCGACACCGACCAGCCGACGGCGATGAGGGCGAGGATGGCCCCCGCGGCGCGCGGCACGGTGATGCGCACGACGCCCGTCGGGCCGAAACCGGCACGGTCGAGCAGGAGGCCGCTGACCGTCTGACCGGCGATGACCGCGACGCTGAAGAGGGCGACGCCGACGAGGGCAGCCGTGAGGCCCTGCGAGAGCACGAGTAAGGCGCCCGCCAGCCCGCCGAGAACGGTCCACCACGGCATGGTGCCGCTGCGCAGCATGCCCCAGACACGAGCGACACCGGCGCGGCCCGATCGCATGACGAGCAGGCAGACCATCAGGATGACGAGGCCGCTGCCGAACGAGATCGACGCCGCCACGAAACCGTCGCCCGCGCGCGCCGACAACTCGCCGTTGATGCGGGCCTGAGCCGCGATGCCGCCGCCTACGACAACGGCGATGAGAATGGCCAGGCCAGCCGGCAGCGGCTTCTTCGCGGCCGGAGCATCGCCCACGGCGGTCTCGGCTGCGGGAGCGGTTGCGGGGCTGGTGGCGGAAGTCGTGGCGGAATCCGTGGCGGACCGGTCCGCGTCCCCTGCTGCTGCGGAATTGTTGTCTGTCATACGTATCTGTCCCTTACGTCTTGTTCGCGCCGAGCGCGAGCGCACCGGCATCCGAGGACAACCGCGCACTAAGCCGAATAATGCCCGCGGCACTCCACCTGCCCGGCCGTCTGTCACCGGCCCGCACGTACTCAGCCCACACATGCAAAGACCCGCCGGTCACGGGGACCGACGGGTGTCTGCATTCTGTTGCTACATCTGAGCTGCCTGTCAGATTCGAACTGACGACCTGCTGTTTACAAGACAGCTGCGCTACCAGACTGCGCCAAGGCAGCAGCTTTGAAGCATCCCAACCTTATCGGATGGGGGCCGACCAGACCACTCGGTCGCCCGAGCGGCCCGGCCGAAACGCGCGCCTACGGGGCGGGAGTCGGAGCGGGAGTCTCGCTCGGGGCGGGAGTCTCGCTCGGCTCGGCCGTCTCGCCCGAGGTGGGCGTGGGGCTCGACGTGGAGTAGGTCTCGGAGGCCGTCGACAGCACGAACGCCTGGAACTCCTTGGCATCGGTGATCGAGCCCGTGTACTGCTTGTCATTCACCAGGATGGTGGGGGTGGCCTGCAGCTTCTCGAGCGACGAGTTGGGGATGGGCTCGCCGAGCGCGCGGTCGGTGGCGTTCTGCACCCACGACTTGTAGGTGAAGTCGTCGATGCACGAGTCGATCTTCTTGGCCTCGGATGTGCCGGTGTCGGCGACGAGCTTCTTGATCTGCTCGTTCGTCAGACCGGCCGTGCCCTCTTCGGGCTGGTTAGCGAAGAGCGCGTTGTTCAGCGCGGGCCAGTCGTTGGGCGAGTAGTTCGCGACGCAGGCGGCCGCGTTGGCGCTGCGCAGTGAGTATTGCGTGCCGGCCGACTTGCTCGTGAGGAAGGCGATGGGGTGGTACTCGACCGTGACCGTGCCGGACTCGGCCCAGCTCGTGAGCTGCTCGGCATTGGTGTCTTCGAACTGGCCGCAGAAGGGGCACAGGTAGTCGAGATAGATGCGGATGTTGGGCACATTCGGGTCGGTCTTCGTGGCCTGCGGCTCGGCGCCGGCGGCCAAAGCGTCGGAGGGCACGACCTTCATGTCCTGCCCGAACACGATGCCGTCGCTCGCCATGTTGGCGGGGCCGGGGGATGCCGGACGGATCGCCGTGGCGATAATGACGGCCACTCCCGCGACGATGGCGAGAACGACCACGACGAGTCCACCCTGCAGGAGGACGCGGTTGCGGCGGTCCTTCTTGCGCTGGGCCTCGCGCTGGACCTTTGCCTTCTCGCGCGCCGCTTCGCGTCGCTCGTTCTTGGAGGGACGGTGCCCGGGACCACCGATGCTCATGGATCCTCGCTCTATCGTGTTGGGGAGTCGCGTCGGCTCACGGGAAGAGCCAAACCTCACCGAGGCTACCTCTCCCATCTGGGAATCGTCCAAACGATGGCTGAATGTGGGAGCTGGATGACCGGCCACGGGGTGACCCCCGAACGTGGCATAATGAGCCCATCGGTGTCGCGCTTCGGCGTGCGCCGCGACAACACAACGATGTGTTCACCCGAACGGCCCCGGTCGCGCGGGTGTGACATCGACATCCATCACAACGGATCGTCCGGCACGTACCTGCCGGTGAAGGAGAAAATAATGGCGTCAGTAACGTATGACAACGCAACCCGTCTGTACCCCGGTGGCACGCGCCCCGCGGTCGACAAGCTGAACCTCGAGGTCGCCGACGGCGAATTCCTCGTTCTGGTCGGCCCCTCCGGTTGTGGAAAGTCGACGTCTCTTCGCATGCTCGCCGGCCTCGAAGAGGTCAACTCGGGCAGCATCCGCATCGGCGACCGCGATGTCACCGATGTTCCCCCGAAAGACCGTGACATCGCCATGGTCTTCCAGAACTACGCGCTCTACCCGCACATGACGGTCGCCGAGAACATGGGCTTCGCGCTCAAGATCGCCGGCGTCGGCAAAGACGAGCGCGCCACCCGCGTGCTCGAGGCCGCCAAGCTCCTCGACCTCGAGGAGTACCTCAACCGCAAGCCCAAGGCCCTCTCGGGTGGTCAGCGTCAGCGTGTTGCCATGGGTCGCGCCATCGTGCGTCAGCCCCAGGTGTTCCTCATGGACGAGCCGCTGTCCAACCTCGACGCCAAGCTCCGCGTCCAGACGCGCACCCAGATCGCGTCGCTCCAGCGCCGCCTCGGTGTCACCACGGTCTACGTCACGCACGACCAGACCGAGGCCCTCACCATGGGTGACCGCATCGCCGTGCTGAAAGACGGTCTGCTGCAGCAGGTCGGAACTCCGCGCGACCTCTACGAGAAGCCCGAAAACGTCTTCGTCGCCGGCTTCATCGGCTCCCCCGCCATGAACCTCATCCAGGCCGACCTGGCCGAGGGCGGCATCGTCTTCGGTTCCTCCGTCGTCCCGGTCGACCGCGAGATCCTCTCGGCCACCTCGGCCAAGGAGGTCACCGTGGGCGTGCGCCCCGAAGACATCCAGGTCTCGACCGAGCCGGGCGTGGGCCTTCAGGTCACGGTCGACCTCGTCGAAGAACTCGGCGCCGACGGCTACCTCTACGGTCACGCTGACATCAACGGCAAGCGCACCGACCTCGTCGCCCGCGTCGACGGTCGCCTGCACCCCTCGGCCGGCGACACGGTCGGCCTCGTTCCGACGCCGAACCACCTGCACACGTTCGACATCGAGTCGGGCGAGCGCCTCAACAAGGCCGTCGTAGCCTAACGACGATCAGACGCCGGCCGGGTCCGCACAGCGTGCGACACCCGGCCGGCGCTATCGTTTAACGATCATGAGCGGTTCACTGAACATCACGGCGGCCACCGTCGACCCTGCCCTGCTAGACCTGCCCTGGAACCTGCCGCTCGACACCTGGCCGTCCGAGAACATCGCGTCGCTGCCCAAGGGCATCTCGCGCCACCTCGTGCGCTTCGCCAACCTGTCGGGCTACGTCATCGCCGTGAAAGAAACGACGAGCGAGATGGCCCGCGGCGAATACGACATGCTGCGCACCCTGCAGCGGCTCGACATCCCGTGCGTCGACCCCGTCGCGGTCATCACCAACCGCACAACCGACGATGGCGACCCCCTGCCCTCGGTGCTCGTCACGCGTCACCTCAAGTTCTCGCTGCCCTATCGCGCCCTGTTCTCGCAGCAGCTGCGGCCCGACACGGCCACGCGCCTCGTCGACGCCCTCGCCGTGCTGCTCGTGCGGCTGCACGTCATCGGCTTCTTCTGGGGCGACGTCTCGCTCTCGAACACGCTCTTCCGCCGCGACGCCGGGGCCTTCGCCGCCTACCTCGTCGACGCCGAGACGGGCAAGCTGTTCGACGGCGGGCTCTCCAACGGCCAGCGCGAGAACGACCTCGAGGTCGCGCGCGTCAACATCGCGGGCGAGCTCATGGACCTCGAGGCCGGCGGTCGCGTCGACGACGAGCTCGACCCGATCACGGTGTCGAACGGCATCGTCGCGGCCTACCGGTCGCTGTGGAAGGAGCTCACGGGTTCCGAGCAGTTCGAGAGCTCGGAGCGCTGGCGCATCAACGAGCGCGTCGCCCGCCTCAACGAGCTGGGCTTCGACATCGAGGAGCTGGCCATCAAGGCGAGCGCCGAGGGCACGCAGATCCGCATCCAGCCGAAGGTCGTCGACGCGGGGCACCACCAGCGGCGCCTGCTGCGGCTCACCGGT
The DNA here is from genome assembly GCF_900167575.1 of Okibacterium fritillariae. Lineage (GTDB taxonomy): Bacteria > Actinomycetota > Actinomycetes > Actinomycetales > Microbacteriaceae > Okibacterium > Okibacterium fritillariae. The sequence goes on along the minus strand of NZ_FUZP01000001.1, from coordinate 954,620 downwards.
CTCGACACGCAAGAGAACCAGGCCCGGCGCCTGCTCAACGACCTCGACTCCTACATGGCCACCATGCCCAACCCGAACATCGACGAGGAAATGGCCGCGCACGAATGGCTCATCCGGGTGTTCGAGCCCGTGGTCAAGTCGATTCCGCGTGAACTGCGCGGCAAGCTCGAGCCCGCCGAAGTGTTCCACCAGTTGCTCGAGCACCGGTGGTACCTCTCCGAGCAGCAGGGGCGCGACATCCCGCTCGCCGAGGCGCTGACGTCTTACATCACGAACGTGCTGCGGCACCGGCGCGACGAGGCCACGGTCATCGAGCCGCCCACGGGCACCATCACGTTGCCGGTGGATGTCGTGGAGGACGACGCTTCCTCCGACGACGGCGTCGACTGGCGCGAACTGGTCTGAGCTGACTGGACTGAGCGGGCCGATCTACCGGTCACGAAAAAGGCCGGCACGAGATGTCTCAGACATCCGTGCCGGCCTTTCGCTGTCGGTGAGCGCTAGCGGGTTCCCGCCGCGGCGCGCAGCTTCGAGATCTCGTAGAGCGTGACGCTCGCGGCGATGCCGGCGTTGAGCGACTCGGTGTCGGCGCCGATCGGGATCGACACCACCGCATCGCAGTTCTCGGTGACGAGACGCGAGAGACCCTTACCCTCGCTGCCGACGACGATGAGCAGCGGGCGATCGGCGAGGGCCAGGCCGGGCAGCGACACGTCGCCGTCTCCGTCGAGGCCGATCACGAAGACGCCCTGCTGCTTGAACGCCTTGATGGTGGCGGTCAGGTTGCCGGCCATGGCGACGGGCAGGCGCGCGGCGGCACCGGCCGACGTCTTCCACGCCGAAGCGGTCAGGCCCACCGAGCGACGCTGCGGCAGGATGATGCCGTGCCCGCCGAAGGCCGCAGTCGAGCGGATGATGGCGCCGAGGTTGCGCGGGTCGGTGATGCCGTCGAGCGCGACGAACAGCGGCGTCTGCGCGCGGCTGATGGTCTTCTCGAGCAGCTCCATCGGGTGCGCGTACTCGTAGGGCGGCACCTTGAGCGCCAGGCCCTGGTGCACCGAGTCGAAACCGCCGAGGCGGTCGAGCTCGGGTTTCATGACCTCGAGAATGGGGATGCCGCGGCCCGTGGCCATGGCCAGGACCTCTTTCACGCGGTCATCGAATTCGATGCGCGTGGCCACATAGAGCGTGGTCGCGGGAATCTTGGCGCGCAGCGCCTCGAGCACCGAGTTGCGGCCCGTCACGATCTCGCTGTCGTCGGCCTGCTTCTGCTTGCGCGGCTTCTGGCCGGCGGCGGTCGTCGGGCGACCGCCGCCCTTCTTGGCCTGGGCCTCCTGCAGTCGCTGCTGGGCGATCTTGCGCTTGCCGGCGACGTGGTAGGTGCGGTCCTCGGCCTTGGGGGTGGGGCCGCGGCCTTCGAGCGCCTGCCGACCGTTGCCGCCGGTGCCCTTGACGGCACCCTTCTTCATCTTGCGGACCGCGCCGGGGCGGCCTTGTTTGCTAGCCATCGATACTCCAATGTGCACCCGTGGGGGTGTCTTCTACGGTGATTCCCGCCGCGGCGAGGTCATCTCGGATTCGGTCGGCGGCGGCGAAATCGCGCCCCGCTCGTGCGTGTTCGCGGGCATCGATCAGGCGGGTGACGAGAGCGGCCAGCACATCGTGCGAGTCGTTCTCACCAGCCTGTTCCCATTCGGGGGCGAGGGGGTTGATGCCCAGGACGTTACTCATGGCCCAGACCTGGCCGCGCGCTTCGGCAGCCACGCGCAGGTCGTCGTCATCGATCGCGGCGTTGCCCGATCGAATGGTGTCGTGCAGAACGGCGAGCGCCTGGGGAACGCCGAGGTCGTCATCCATGGCCTCGCGGAACTCGTCGGGGATGCTCTCGGCACCTGTTCCCGCGAAACGCGTGCCGGCGAGCCGGCGGTCGGCGCGGCGCAGGAAGCTCTCAATGCGCTCGAGCGCGGCCTCGGCCTCGGTGAGCGCGTTGTCGTGGTAGTCGATGGTCGAGCGATAGTGCGCCTGGCCGAGGTAGTAGCGCACGACGATCGGCCGCGCCTGCGCCAGCAGGTCGGCCGCGTAGACCGAGTTGCCGAGCGACTTGGACATCTTCTGCCCGTTCACGTTGACGAGCCCGTTGTGCACCCAGTAGTTTGCGAAGCCGTGGCCGGCCGCGGTCGATTGGGCGAGCTCGTTCTCGTGGTGCGGGAAGCGCAGATCGAGCCCGCCGCCGTGGATGTCGAAGTTCTCGCCCAGGTAACGGCTGGCCATGGCCGAGCATTCGATGTGCCATCCGGGCCGACCGTCGCCCCAGGGGGACGGCCACGATGCGCTCTCGGCCTCTGAGTCTTTGTGCCCCTTCCACAGGGCGAAGTCGCGGGGGTCGCGTTTGCCGCGCGGGTCGGCGTCGGCGGCCTGTTCCATGTTGTCGATGCTCTGGCGCGTGAGCTCGCCGTAGGAGGGCCAGCTGCGCACGTCGAAGTAGACGTCGGCCGAGCCATCCGTCGCGGGGTAGGCGTGGCCGTTGTCGATCAGGCGCTGAATGATGGCGTGCATCTGCTGGATGCTGGCGGTGGCGCGCGGCTCATAGGTGGGAGCGAGCACACCCAACGCGCGGTACCCGGCGGCGAACTCGAGCTCCATGCGATAGGCGAGCGCCCACCACGGCTCGTGCTCGGTGGCGTTCTGCAGGACCTTGTCGTCGATGTCGGTGACGTTGCGCACGAGCGTGACGTCGTAGCCCGAGAAGTTCAGCCAGCGACGCAGCTGGTCGTAGACGAGCGCGGATCGCAGGTGCCCGATGTGCGGCGAGGACTGCACCGTCGGCCCGCACACGTACAGACCCACCTTGCCGTCGACGATCGGCGTGAAGTCTCGAAGCGCCTGAGCCTTCGTGTCATAGAGTCGCATTCCCACTCCCCCAGACTACTGGTCGCGTCGGAGACGAGGCCCGGATGTCGGCGAGCAATGCCGTGGCGATCGCGGCCACGCCTTCGCCCCGCCCGGTGAAGCCCAGGCCGTCGGTGGTCGTGGCGGACAGCGACACGGGTGCGCCCACCAGGGCGGACAGCAGCTCTTCGGCTTCGGCGCGGCGCGGCGAGAACCGAGGGCGGTTGCCGACGACCTGCGCCGTCACGCTCTCGATGCGGTAGCCCGCTTCGCGCACGCGCTCGACGGCCGCTTCGAGGAACACGCTGCCGTGCGCCCCGTCGAATCGCGGGTCGTCGGTGCCGAACATGCCGCCGATATCGCCGAGCCCCGCAGCGCTGAGCACGGCGTCGACGATGGCGTGGGCGACCGCGTCGCCGTCGCTGTGGCCCGAGAGACCGGGTTCGCCCGGCCAGTGCAGGCCCGCGAGCCAGAGCGGCTGGTCGTCGTCGAAGGCGTGTACGTCGATGCCGAGGCCCGAGCGCAGGGCGGGGATGGTGCGGGTGGGCGCGAGCGCGGCGGCGGCTCGCTCGGCGAGCAGGCGTTCGGCGCGCTGCAGATCCCAGGGGGTCGTGATCTTGAAGGCGAGCGGATCGCCCGCGACGACGATCGAGGAGAAACCGTGGGCGGCGCAGAGTGCGGCGTCGTCGGTATGGTCGTCTCCCCCGGCGGCGTAGGCGGCCAGAATCTGCTCACGCGGGAATCCTTGGGGCGTCTGCACGGCCCGCAGCGCCGACCGATCGACGGTGCCCGTGATGGTGTCGCCGGCGTCGACGCTCTTGATGGTGTCGGCCACGGCCAGGCCGGGCACGACTCCCCCGCCAGTCTGCTCCACGATCTCGGCCACACGCGCGAGATGATCGGATGTCGCGAGCGCCCGTGCGGCATCGTGCACCAACACGGTCTGCACCGAGTCGAGCAGCAGCCCGAGCCCGGCGTGCACCGACTCCTGGCGGGTCGCCCCACCCGAGACGACGCTCACGTAATCGCGGGCGGCCCCGGCGGCACGGAAGGCGATCTCTTCGGCCTCGGGAACGAGCGCGGCCGGCGCCACGACGATCACCTGGGTCGCTTCGTGCATGCCGAACACGCCGTCGAGGCAATGCTCGAGGATGCTGCGCCCCGCCAGCGCGACGAACGCCTTGGGCCTCTCGGCTCCGAGTCGCTGACCGCTGCCCGCGGCGACGACGATGATCGCGCGAGCGGGAGCCGAGTCGGGAACGGCCGGTGATCCGGGTTCGGCGACCGTCGGTTCGGGCTCGGACGGTAGCTCGGATGCGGGATTCATGGGCCGATTCTAGGGGTGTGCACGACGAATGCCCGCCCCGTCTCCGGAGCGGGCATTCGTTCGAGGGTTAGGACGCGAGGACCTCGTCGAGGACGGTGGAAGCCGCCTCTTCGCTGGACTTCTCGGCGAGCGCGAGCTCGGAGATGAGAATCTGTCGCGCCTTTGCGAGCATGCGCTTCTCACCGGCCGAGAGGCCGCGGTCCTGGTCGCGACGCCACAGGTCGCGGACGACCTCGGAAACCTTGATGACATCGCCGGAGGCGAGCTTCTCGAGGTTGGCCTTGTAGCGGCGGCTCCAGTTGGTGGGCTCTTCGGTGAACGGCGCACGCAGAACCTCGAACACCTTGTCGAGGCCCTCTTTGCCGATCACGTCGCGAACGCCGACGAGGTCGACGTTCTCTGCCGGGACCTCGATCACGAGATCACCCTGGGTGACGCGCAGCTTCAGATAAAGCTTCTCTTCCCCCTTGATGACCCTGGTCTTCACTTCGGAAATCGTTGCGGCCCCGTGGTGGGGGTAAACGACGGTTTCGCCAACCTCAAAAAGCATGGATATGTATCCCTTCAGCAACACCCAGGATACCACAGGGCCGCATACACTAAGGTTCGCCTAACCGCCGACTTCGACACGTCGCCACTAGGCTAAACTCGTGAATTGTTCTGCACTCGTGCGTCCCGCGCGCGACTGCCACCCGAGGCTCCGTGGAGGGTTTTTGTGAAGTCGCGTCTCGTCGCATCCGCTGTTCTGGCGGCCACCGTCGTCCTCGGCACGGCGGGTTGCAACCTCGTCGCACCGCAGGCCACCACCGAGATCCAAGATGTCACCGACGGTGTCAGCGGGTCGGTCGGCGATCTGCGCATCCGCAACGCCTTCGTCGTCTCCGACGATGGCAAGGTCGGCAACCTCATCGTCTCGGTCGTCAACCCGGGCAACGGCCCGCACGCCCTCGACATCCAGTTCGGCAAGGGTGCCGGCCGCGTGTCGGGCACCGTGACGGTCGACGGCAACTCGAGCCCCACCTTCGGCGACGAGCAGACCATCACGCTCACGGGCCTCGACGTGGCCCCCGGCGGCCTCGTGCCGATCTTCTTCCAGTACGGCACCGAGACGGGCCTCGAGCTGCTGGTTCCGGTGCTCGACTCCGAGCTGCCCGAATACCAGGACTACGCACCGTCGAGCAGCATCGAGAACGACCGCCGCTCGGTCATCATCTCCTAGCCGCACACGTTCGACACACGAAGAAGCCCCCGCTCACTGAGCGGGGGCTTCTTCGTGGGCCGTGACGGGCGGCGTGGCTACGCCTCGAAGCGGTAGCCGAGCCCCCGCACGGTCACGAGCATGCGCGGCTCCGACGGGTTCTCCTCGATGCGCGAACGGATGCGCTTGATGTGCACGTCGAGCGTCTTCGTGTCGCCGAAGTAGTCGCTGCCCCAGACGCGGTCGATGAGCTGGCCACGGGTCAGCACGCGCCCGGCATTGCGCAGCAGCAGTTCGAGCAGCTCGAATTCCTTCAGCGGCATGCCGATCTCCGAGCCGCGCACGGCAACCGTGTGGCGGTCGACATCCATGCGCACTCCCCCGGCCTCGAGGATGGCGTCATCCTCTTCGGGGTCGGTCTGGCGACGGCGCAGCACGGCGCGGATGCGGGCCAGCAACTCGCGGCTGGAATAGGGCTTGGTGACGTAATCATCCGCCCCCAGCTCGAGGCCGACGACGATATCGACCTCGGAGTCCTTCGCGGTGAGCATGATGATGGGCGCCGTCGAGACGTTGCGGATCTGGCGGCACACCTCGGTGCCCGGAATGCCCGGCAGCATCAGGTCGAGCAGCACCAGGTCGGCCTCTTCGGCCAGGAAGGCTTGCACGGCGCTCGGTCCGTCTTCGGCGATCTGCACCTCGTAGCCCTCGCGTTCGAGCAGGTAGGCCAGCGGTTCACTGAGGGCGGCTTCGTCCTCGACGAGGAGGATGCGGGTCATCGCGTTTCCTTTCGGATGTCGCCAGAAAGTTCCGGCACAGGTGTCACCTTCGACGCTTCGGGTAAACGGATGGTGAACGTGGAGCCGTGATCGACCTGCGACCAGACACGCACATCGCCGCCGTGGTTCTGCACCGTGTGTTTGACGATGGCGAGCCCGAGGCCCGTTCCGCCCGTGTGACGGGAGCGCGCCTCATCCACGCGGAAGAAGCGCTCGAAGACCCGCTCGCGGTCCTCTTCGGGGATGCCGACGCCCTGGTCGGTGACCGAGACCTCGACGGCGTCATCCGCGTGACGCAGGCCGACGCCCACGCGCGAACCGGCGGGCGAATAGTGGATGGCGTTGGAGATGAGGTTGTGCACCGCGACCACGAGCAGCGCCTCGTCGCCATAGACGTAGGCGTCCTTCGCGCTCTTCGCGACGAGCGTGACACCCGTCGCGTCGGCGGCCACGCGGTTGCGGTCGACGGCGGCGGCCACGACGCGCTCGAGGTCGACGAGGGTGGGCTGGTGCAGGGCATCCGCCGACTGCAGCCGAGAGAGGTCGATGATCTCGGCGGTGATCTTGGAGAGACGCTGCGCCTCGGCGCTCAGCCGGGCCGCGAACTTGCGCACCTGCACGGGATCGTCGGAGGCCGGCTCCAACGCCTCGGCCAGCAGACTCACGGCCCCGATCGGCGTCTTCAGCTCGTGAGAGATGTTCGCGATGAAGTCGCGGCGCACCTCGTCGAGGCGCACGGCCTCGGTGTGGTCCTCGGCGAGGAGCACGATGTAGCGGGTGCCGAGACGCGCACCGCGCACCTGCAGGTGGCGCACGGCATCCCCGAACCGGCCCTTGCTGACATCGACATCGGCGACCGCGGGTTCACCCGTTCCGCGCACCCGCGTGGCCAATTCGTCGAGCTCGGGATGCGCGAGCCGCCCGTCCCACACCAACCCGAGCGCCAGGGCACCCGGCGACGCCTTCACGACATTGCCGGACGGATCGAGCACGATGCCGGCACTCTCGAGCACGTCGAGCACCTGGCTCACGCCATCCGGAACAGTGGGGGCCACGACGTCGGCGACCTGCCGCCCACGCTGCGCCGCATAGTGAATCAGGTACATCAACCCGGCTCCGATGGCGAGGCCGAGCGCCAGCGAGACGAGCACCAACCAGTGGGACTCCATAGGACTAGATTAGAGGCACGCCATCCGGCCGGGCATTCCCGAGCAGCCTGGAGGGCGGTCCCGACCAGGGCATTTGGGGCGCCGTTCAGGCAGGCGGCACCAAACGTTAACCTTGGACCGGCACGCTGATGACAAAACGGTGTCATCGCAGAAAAAGGAGTTGCCATGCGCGAAGTCTTCCAACTGGAACTGGAAGAGGTGCAGGACCGGCTCGTCGCGATCTCAGAACTGGTCAGCATCTCGATCGATAACGCCACGCAGGCGTTCAATAACTCGAACGTGGCTCTCGCCGAGCGCGTCATCGAAGACGATCACCGCATCGACGAGCTGGCCATCGCCCTCGACGAGCTGGCGATCAACATCCTGGCGCGGCAGCAGCCCGTGGCCCGCGACCTGCGCATTGTCGTGAGCGCCCTGCGCATCAGCGCCTCGCTCGAGCGCATGGGTGACATGGCCGAGCACATCGCTCAGCTCGCCCGCTACCGCTTCCCCGAGAAGGCCGTGCCCAAGGGTCTGCGGTCCACGTTCGCCGAGATGGGTCGCCTCGATGTCGAGATCGCCCGCAAGCTGACCGACCTGCTGCGCACGGAAGACGTGAAGCTGGCCGAGGAGATCCGCAACGAAGACGACAAGGTCGACGAGCTGCACGTCAGCGTCTTCGACAAGGTCCTCGGCGAGACCTGGAAGGGTGAGCCCGTCGCCACCGTCGACGCCACCCTCGCCTCGCGTTACCACGAGCGTTTCGCCGACCACGCCGTGTCGATCGCCAAGAAGGTGCAATACCTGGCGACCGGCGACTGGCAGCAGCCGCTCGAGGCGTAAGCACCTCACGCTCACAGACGAAGGCCCCCCGGATTTCTCCGAGGGGCCTTCGTCATGCGTGCTGTGTGCCTGCGAACTACTTCTTGTTGCCCTGCGCGGCCACGGCGGCTGCGCCGGCGGCGGCGGCCTCGGGGTCGAGGTAGGCGGCCGGCTCTACGGGGCGGAAGTCGGCGTCGAGCTTGTAGACGAGCGGGATGCCCGTCGGGATGTTGAGCTCGGCGATGTCCTCGTCGGAGATGCCATCGAGGTGCTTCACGAGGGCGCGCAGCGAGTTGCCGTGCGCCGTGACCAGGACGGTCTTACCCGCGGCCAGGTCACCCGTGATGTCGGAGTGCCAGTAGGGCAGCATGCGGTCGATGACGTCTTTCAGGCATTCGGTGGCGGGGATGTCGCCGTCGATGCCCACGTAGCGGGGGTCGTTGGCCTGCGAGTACTGGTCGTCGGCGTCGATGGGGGGCGGCGGCACGTCGAACGAGCGGCGCCAGGTCTGGAACTGCTCGGGGCCATACTCGGCGAGCGTCTGCGCCTTGTCTTTGCCCTGCAGCGCGCCGTAGTGACGCTCGTTGAGGCGCCAGGTGCGCTTCACCGGGATCCACAGGCGGTCGGCCGTGTCGAGGGCCAGGTCGGCGGTCTGGATGGCGCGGCTCAGCACCGAGGTGTAGAGGATGTCGGGGGTGAGACCCGATTCCTTCAGCAGCTCGCCCGCGCGCTTGGCTTCGGCGACGCCCTGTTCGCTCAGGCGCACGTCGACCCAACCGGTGAACAGGTTCTTCTGGTTCCAGTCACTGTTTCCGTGACGGAGGAGGATGAGAGTGTAAGGCTCGGACATGCCTCCACTCTACCGGCGGCGACCCTTTCCGCGGCCCCGGGCGGGCGAGCCTTTGTGGGGCCTGTTTCCGCCGAGCGGCGCGTTCTTCTTCGAGGCGGCGCGCTTGCGATTGTTCTCGGCGGCCTTCTTCTCGGCGGCCTTGCGATCGGATTCCTTCTTGCCGGCGGCCTTGCGGGCGCTGGCCTCGCGGTCGGCATCCGACATCCCGTCGCGCGAGCTGTGGGCGGTGCGGCCGCGCACGATTCCCACGAAGGTCTGGATCTCGTCGCTCGCCCGTGAGCGCGGCCAGGCCAGCGCGATGGTGGTGGATGCTGCGCCGTCGAGTGGCACGGCGGCGACGTCCTTGCGGGCAAACAGTCGGGCCACCGATTGCGGCAGGACGGCGTACCCGCTGCCGGCGGCGACGACCTCCACGACATCCGCGTAGTGAGAGCCGGGCTCACGTTCGGGCATGTCCTCGGGGTAGTCGAGATCGGCCACGAGGGTCTCGTCGGCCAGGTCGTCCAGGCTGAGACGGGCGGCCTCGGCGAAGGCGTGCTCCTTGGGGAGGACCACGAACGGGAGCTCCTCGTAGAGCGAGATGAGGTGGAACGCATCGGGGTCGTCGATCGGCAGACGCAGCAGCACGACATCCGCACCGCCGTCTTGCCCCACGATCTCGGTCTGCTGCGCCTCGTCGACACGCACCAACTCGAGGGGCACGTTCGTGTGCCGCTCGTTCCAGACCCTGACCCACTTGGTGGGGGTCACGCCCGGCACATAGGCCACCCGAAAACGGATGCCTGCGCCAGCGGCTGGTGTCTCGCTACCTTCGGCCTGCGGCTGCATGGTTCGCCCTCCTGATGAGTGCTCCACTTTACCCAGGTTGGGGCGACGCGCCCGGCAGAGTAGCCTGGAGCCGTGAGTAGCGACAAAGAACAGACCATGAAACCGTCGACGGCGGCCAAGAAGCTCGGCATCTATCTGCCGGCCGCGCCCGAAGACTTCCGTGAGGGTCTGGTCACGCGCGCCCAGCTGAACGACCTGATCGAGAACCCGCCCGAGTGGCTCGTGCAGCTGCGCCTCACGGGGCCTCATCCGCGTGACATCGTCGCCCGCAAGCTGGGCATCTCGATCTCGGGCCTCGCGCGCTCGGGCACCGATGACGTGCTCACCACCGAAGACATCCAGGAGATGCTGCAGTCGCCGCCCGAGTGGCTGGTGCGCGAGCGTCAGGTGCAGGCCGACGTGCGCGCCGAGAACAAGCGCGTCAAAGACCGCGACGCCGAGCGCGCCGCCCGTCACGCCGCCGAATAGTCGGCCCTAACCCCACACGGTGAGCGTCATGCCCATCGGCACCATCACCCGAGGAACGACGAACACCAATCGGCTTCGTCGTGTCGATCGGTACCTTCAGGTCGCCCCCGCCTTGCGCGACGCCACCGACCCGCTCGTCGTCGACCTCGGATACGGGCACAGCGCAAGTACGAGCCTCGAGTTGCAGCATCGCCTGCGCCGGGTGCGCCCCGACGTCGAGGTGCTGGGGCTCGAGATCGACCCGGCGCGTGTCGCCCTGGCGACCCGTCAGCTCGAGGCCGTGCAGCGGGGTCAGAGCCACTTTCGGCCAGACGCGGCCGTGTCTTTTGCGCGGGGTGGCTTCGAGGTTCCGACCCCGGCCGGGCGTCGGCCCGCGGTCATCCGGGCGTTCAATGTGTTGCGGCAATACGACGAAGGTCAGGTTGCGGATGCCTGGGCGCTCATGACGTCTCGCCTGCAACCCGGCGGGCTGCTGGTCGAGGGCACGTGCGACGAGATCGGCCGCATCTCGAGCTGGGTGGATGTCGGAGCCGACGGCCCTCTGGCGTTCACGATCTCGCTGCGGCTTCGCGGGCTCGAGCGACCCTCGGTGGTGGCCGAGCGTCTGCCGAAGGCGCTCATCCACCGCAATGTCGAGGGCGAGCGCGTGCACGATCTGCTCGTCGACATCGATCGGTTCTGGCAGTACAACGCCGCGCTCGATGTGCACAGCCCCGTGCAACGCTGGGTGGCCACCATCCAGGGGCTGCGGGATGCCGGGTGGCCCGTGCTTGGGCGTGCCACGCGCTGGCGGCTCGGCGAGGTCACGGTTCCGTGGTCGGCAGTCGCACCGCGCGACTGAATGTCGGCCGCTCGCGTTCTCGGACGGGCTCAGAGCGGCGGAAGCAACTCGCGCGCCTCGGTCACGGGAACGCCCGAAGCCGCGAGCAGGTCGACGACCAGCGGGCGCAGCAGCAAAACCATGTTCTGCTCGGTGACGGGCGCCCCGGGCATGGCCTCGGCCGGGTCGAGGTGTCGGGCGAGCTGCCGGAAGGTCTGTTGCGCGACAGGCAGCTGCGAGATGTCGTCGATCGACTGCCCGAGCACCGCCACGCCGACGAGCACGCGCGAGAGCAAGTCGGCAAGGGCCGGTCGAGGTTCGCCGTCGACGATGAGGTAGTCGATGCGCCGCGTGACGACGCGCAGGTTGCGGGTGGCGAGGTCCATGCCGGACTGCAGCGTGCGCTGGCTCTCCAGCTGCCCGAGGTAGCGGCGCAGGAACGGCGAGATGCGCGCGATGGCGATGGCGGATTCGAGCGAACCGCGCCAATCGTCGACGACAGGCTGCGTGGCTCGCGCCCGTGCCAGGGCTCGATCGGCTTCGCCCTGGTCGGCCAGGTGCAGCACCGACACGAGGCTTGTGAGCACTCCCCCGAACTCATGGAACAGGCGGCGCGCGTCGCGCCGTGCGACCCGGCGCGGGTCACGCGGGATGAGTGCCGTGGCAAGCAGGGCGACGGCGCCACCGATGAGGCCGTCGACCGTGCGAATGAAGGGGCCGCCGGGCGGCGCCGCGATCAACATGACGAGCACGGCCTGCACGCCCGCGGCGATGGCGAAGGCGGCCGAGCCGGAGAGGAATCGGGCCACCATGAGGCTGAGGAACAGGGCGACGCCGAGCTGCCAGAGACCCTGCCCGAAGCCCAGGAGCAGGAGCTCGGCGAGCGCGATGCCGACCGACATGCCGACGGCGGTTTCGAGCACGCGGATGGGGCGGGCATCCCGCACGAAGCCGAGGCTCGACACCGTGACGGTGACGGCGAGAAGCGGAACCGGATGCCCCAGGCCGTAGTGGGCGATGGCGTAGGCCGCGACGGCCGCGACCGTGATCTGCAGGCCGGCGGGAAGCGAGGAGACGAGGCGCTGCCACGCCAGGTCGAGACGCACGTGGCGATTCACGTACCGTGCCCAGCGCCCGGGCGCCGGCGGCTGCCCGCTCATCGACGACCGCTCAGCGCTTGACGGCGCCGAGCCTCGGCAGCCGCGGGATATCTGCGACGGCTCCGGCGTCAGAGGGGACGATCACTTCTTGTGCGGCCGCGATGCTCGTGTCGTCGGCGAACACGACGAGCGGGGCATCCGGTTTCACACCGCGTTTGATGACGGCGAGCGCGACCGGGCCGAGCTCGTAGTGCATGGTCGATGACGTGATCGCGCCCACGTCGAGCCACTCGCCCTGGCGCTCGGCCCGCACGATGGAACCGGGCGCGGGGAGCACGGATTCGGACCCGTCGAGGTGCAGCAGCACGAGGCGACGCGGCGGGTGCCCGAGGTTGTGCACCTTGGCGACCGTCTCTTGCCCGCGGTAGCAGCCCTTGCTGAGGTGCACGGCCGAGCGTAGCCAGTCGAGCTCGTGCGGGATGCTGCGCTCGTCGACCTCGCTCGCGAAACGCGGACGCCAGGCGACGATGCGCAGCGCCTCGGCGGCGAGGCTGCCGGCGGCGGGGAAACGTGTGGCGATCTCGGGGAGCTCGGCACGCGGGACGAGCACCTCGGCCCAGGGAAGATGTTCGCCCGGGTGGTCGCCCTGGGCGTATTGGTGGCCGCCGCGTGTCACGCCCGTCCACGGGTCGCGCCACACGAGGGGGACACCATTGGGGTCGGCGATAGGCAGGCTGGAGTCGTTGCCAACACTGGCCCGGTCGTTGTCTTCGGCGACGTTATTGTCTGAGGCGATGTCATTGTCGCCGCCCTCGGCGCTGACCGCGAGGAAACGGTCGCCGACGACGCCGATCGTCGCGAATTCGGCCGTGCGGTCTTCGGGCTCGACGCGCAGCATGAAACGCATGCGTGTGAGCCACGCGAGCACCGGTTCGGCTTCGGACGCTTCGACGAGCAGCCAGGCCGTGACACCGTCGTCGATCAGCTTGGCGGCGTGCTCGACGCGTCCGTTCTGGTCGAGGAACAGCGTTTCGGTGGCTTCGCCGGGGGCGAGCCGCGTGAGGTCTTGGCTCGTGATCGAGTTGAGCCAGGACAGGCGGTCGGGGCCCGTGACGGAGAGCACGCCCCGCGACGACAGGTCGACGATGGCATTGCCGGCCTCGAGCGTGCGCTGCTCGATGGTGGGATTGCCGTAGTGCGAGGGAACGCCCTGGTCGGCCGCGCCCTCGAGGAGGACGGCCGCGTTGAGCGCGAAGAACGGGGAGCTGCGGTCGGGCTCGGCGGGCTGTGGCTCCACCGGCGAGAGATCGTCGGACATCGGGTTTAGTCGACTTTGCCGAGTCGACCGGACGCGTGCGTGCGCAGGTCTTGTCCGAGCGCCGCGATGTCCCAGGCCCAGAGCAGGTGGTTGTCGACGAGACCGTAGAGACGGGTCGCCGCCGCGTACTCCTTGGCACCGGCCGTGCGCATCACGGCATCCGTCGACAGGTCGACCCGGGGGCCCTTGACCTGACCGAGATAGAGCTCGGAGACACCACCGGGGTGCACCACCGAGACCTGCAGGTCGAAACCGCCGTCATCGTTGCGCAGGGATTCGACGGACTCGGCGTCGGCGAAGGGGCGCGGACCGGTGCCCGGCAACATGGCCGGCCCGGGATCGCCCTCACCCAGCGCGCGATTGAGGCGCCAATAACCCGATTCGGCCACGAGGGGCGTGCGCTCGTCGTCGAGCAACCAGGTATAGGAGTTGTAGTTCAGGTAGGGAAGGCCGTCGTGGCTGAAGCTCACGCGCTGACCGAATTCTCGGCTCACCGATTCTTCGCCGACCTTGTAGTCGATGACGCCGGTGCCCTCCCAGACTCCGATCAACCACGACAAAGGAACGAGCTCGGCCGGAAGGTCGGTGGGGATTTCGATCATGTGCGGAGGGCTCCGATCAGCGCTGGCCGCGGAAGAGGTTGTAGAGCACCACGACCGAAACCCAGCCGATGGCGAGGCTGGCGAGACCGAGGAGACCCACGTAGAAGAGTTCGAGTGCGAGCATGCGATAAGTCTAGCCGAGGCATCCGACATGGCCAGAGAGCACGGCCAGAAACACCCGACGCGGGGGCTAGATGTAAAGGAGCGTGAAAATGCCCGCCGCGATCGACAGGATGATGAGAGCCCCGGCAACGCTGGCCGACACCCGCGCGATGAAACCGGTCTTCTCGGTCGTGCCCAGCTGGATGCAGAAGGTGAGCAGCGCGCAGGCGGCGAGCGCCAACGCCAACCACGAGAACCGCAGGGCCGGGTCGACGAGGACTCCGACCACGATCGCCAAGACGACGGCGGCGACCCACACGCTGACGATTCCACGCCAGGCGCGTTTCGGGGTGAGGGTCATGTCGCTCATGCATCCATCTTGCCGGAGTCCCGCTCCGGTTGCAGCCGAACCGACCCGGGAAAGCCCTTCGCGGCGCTCTGCGGATGAGCAAAAGGCCTGAGCGGCCCTCGGATCGGTACGCCCCGCGCGTGTCGCTAAGATACATACAGCTATCACTGGAGGAACCCGCGTGGCGCAACTGTTGATCCTGACCTCTCAGGTCAACCACGACGTATTGCCGTCGTTGGGGCTTCTGAGTCACCGAGTGCGCCAAATACCCGCCGAACCGGCACAGCTGGTGAATGCGCCCAACGCTGACATCATCATGGTCGATGCGCGCCGTGACCTCGCCGGCGCCAAGTCGCTGTGCAAGATCCTGACGACGACCGGCATCGGTGTTCCCCTCCTCCTCATCCTCACCGAGGGCGGGCTCACGGCCGTCAGCGCCGACTGGGGTGCGGATGACGTCATCCTCGACTCTGCCGGCCCCGCCGAGGTCGATGCGCGCATCCGTCTGGCCATCGGGCGGCAGGCGCAGGAGCACACCGCCACCAAGATCCAGACCTCCGGTGTCGTCATCGACGAGGCCAGCTACTCGGCCAAGGTGCAGGGCAAACCGCTCGACCTCACGTTCAAAGAGTTCGAGTTGCTGCGATTCTTCGCCACGCACCCGTCTCGGGTGTTCACGCGCGAGCAGCTGCTCAGCGAGGTGTGGGGGTACGACTACTTCGGCGGCACACGCACGGTCGACGTGCACGTGCGACGCCTGCGCGCCAAGCTCGGCGATCTCGAGCAGCTGATCGGCACCGTGCGCAACGTCGGCTACCGCTTCAACGTGTACGAGGAAGACGATGCGCCGACTGACGCTGCGCGTTCATAACCTGACCGACCCCGATGTGGCCGACGTGTTCTGGCGCATGGTGCGCCGGGCCGAGGCCGTCGACGGGCAGCCGCCGTTCAACGATCAGGCCCTGGTCGACGTGCGGGCGGGCAGTCGCACCCTGATCGCACTCGTCGAGCCGAACGACGACGAACCCGGCGACACCATCATCGGCGCCGCCATCCTGGGGCAGGGCGAGCTCGATCTCGTGCTCGATCCCGAGTGGCGGGGCGTCGGCTTCGGCGGCGCGGCCCTGACAGGACTCTTGGGGAGCGCCTCGCCGCACCTCACCGCGTGGTCGCATGGCGATCATCCGGCCGCGCGCGCCCTGGCGGAGTCGCACGGGTTCGATCGTGTGCGCACCCTGCTGCAGTTGCGCATGCCGCTCGGTGACGGGGATGCTGCCGCTCCCGACTCTGCGCGCGCATCCGCATCCGCATCCGCATCCGATGGTGTCACTATCCGCTCGTTCGACGCCGACACGGATGCCGAAGCGTGGGTAGCCCTCAATGCACGGATCTTCGCCCATCATCCCGAGCAAGGAAAGATGACGGTGGCCGACCTCGCGGCGCGCCAAGGCGAGGACTGGTTCGACGCCGGCGATTTCCTGCTTGCCGTCGACGAAGGTGGCGAACTGATCGGCTACAACTGGCTCAAGGTCGAGGATGACCTGGGCGAGATCTATGTGCTGGGCGTCTCGCCCGACGCTGCCGGCCGTGGCCTCGGGCGCACGCTGACGAATGCGGGCCTGGCCCGCCTGCGCGACCGCGGGGTGTCGACGGCCGCGCTCTACGTCGAAGCCGACAACGAGCCCGCCGTGCGCCTCTACCGCTCGGTCGGATTCGCCGACCACACCATCGACGTCCAATACCGTCGCAAAAGTTCTCCACAGGCGAGTTCTGCACAGGTTTAATCGTCCGTTCACCGACACCGTCGCGAGCCGGGTGCGCGCGGTGCAATGATGTTCAGATGGCAGCAATAGACGTAGTGAACGACGCGGGTCTCGGCGACGACGACGACTTCGACGAGGCAATCGAGACCGACGACCCGGCGCTGCCCGAGGGCCGCTACCTCGACCGCGAGATCAGCTGGCTCGCGTTCAACCAGCGCGTGCTCGAGCTGGCCGAAGACGAGACCATCCCGGTGCTCGAGCGCACCAACTTCCTCGCCATCTTCGCCACCAACCTCGACGAGTTCTTCATGGTGCGCGTGGCCGGGCTCAAGCGCCGCATCCTCACCGGGCTGGCCGTCGCCAGCAACGTCGGGCGCGCGCCATCCGACATCCTGAGCGATATCTCGGGCACCGCTCACGACCTGCAAAACCGGCACGCCGCCGCGTGGGAGAACCTGGTGCGCCCCGCCCTGGCCGAGGCGGGCATCACGATCGTCGACTGGTCGAGCCTCGACGAGGGTGACCGCTCCCGCCTCACCGAGTACTTCCAGCAGCAGGTGTTCCCCGTGCTCATGCCGCTCGCGGTCGACCCGGCGCACCCGTTCCCCTACATCTCCGGCCTGTCGCTCAACCTGTCGGTGCGCGTGCGCAACTCGCGTTCCGGTCGCCAAGAGTTCGCGCGCCTCAAGGTGCCGCAGATGCTGCCGCGCTTCGTGCCCGTCGAGCTCGTGGCCGGTTCGGGTGCCATCCGCTTCATCGCCCTCGAAGACCTGATCGCCAACCACCTGGGCGACCTGTTCCCCGGCATGGAGGTGCTCGAGCACCACGTGTTCCGCGTCACCCGCAACGAAGACGTCGAGATCGAAGAAGACGAGAGCGAAAACCTCATCCAGGCGCTCGAGAAAGAGCTGCTGCGCCGCCGCTTCGGCCCGCCCATCCGCCTCGAGATCACCGAAGACATGGATGATGTCACGCTCGGCCTGCTCGTCCGCGAACTCGACATCACCGAACAAGAGGTCTACCGCCTGCCGGCCCCCCTCGACCTCGGCGGACTCTTCTCGTTCTCCGACCTCGACCGCCCGCAGTTGCGCTACCCCAAGCGGCTCCCCACCACCGCCCTGCAGTTGCAGCCGTCCGAACCCAACGGCAAGGCCGATATCTTCCAGGCCGTGTCCGAGCGCGATGTGCTCGTTCACCACCCCTACGAGTCCTTTGCCACGAGCGTGCAGGCGTTCCTCGAGCAGGCGGCCGCCGACCCCAACGTTCTGGCCATCAAGCAGACGCTCTACCGCACCTCGGGCGACTCCCCCATCGTCGAGGCCCTCATCGACGCGGCCGAAGCCGGCAAGCAGGTTTTGGCACTCGTCGAGATCAAGGCCCGATTCGACGAGCAGGCGAACATCTCGTGGGCTCGCAAGCTCGAGAAGGCCGGCGTGCACGTGGTCTACGGGCTCGTCGGGTTGAAGACGCACTGCAAGCTCGCACTCGTCATCCGCCAGGAGAACGGGCGCCTGCGGCACTACAGCCACATCGGCACGGGAAACTACAACCCGAAGACCAGCCGCATCTATGAAGACCTCGGCCTGTTCACCGCCGACGATCAGGTGGGCAAAGACCTCACGCGCCTGTTCAACGAGCTCAGCGGCTATGCCATCGAGAAGAAGTTCAAGCGCCTCCTCGTGGCACCGCTGCACCTGCGCAAGGGCCTGCTCAAGCGCATCGAGCAGGAGCGTCGCAACGCCGAGGCCGGCAAGCCCAGCGGAATCCGCATCAAAATGAACTCGATCGTCGACGAGGCCATCATCGACGGCCTCTACCGCGCCAGCCAGGCCGGTGTGCCGATCGACATCTGGGTGCGCGGCATCTGCAGCCTCAAGCCGGGGCAGGCCGGGCTCAGCGAGACCATCCGCGTGCGATCGATCCTCGGCCGCTACCTCGAGCACTCGCGCATCTTCTCATTCCACAACGACGGAGACCCGCAGGTGTTCATCGGCAGCGCCGACATGATGCACCGCAACCTCGACCGTCGCGTCGAAGCCCTCGTGCGCCTCACCGACCCGGGCCATCTCGCCGAGATCGAGCAGCTCTTCGATATGGCCGTCGATGACAAGACGTCGTCGTGGCATCTCGAATCCGAGGGAACATGGACGCGACACAGCGTCGATGAGGCGGGCCAACCGCTCACCGACCTGCAGGATTGGCTCATGGTGAAAACGAGCCGCAAGCGCCGCGCCCGGGTTCGACGATGACGGGCGCCGTCTACGCCGCCGGTGCCGTGTGCTGGCGATACGTCGACGGCAAACCGATGATCCTGCTGATCCACCGCACCGCTTACGCCGATGTGACCCTGCCGAAGGGCAAGGTCGACCCCGGCGAGTCTCTGCCCGAGACCGCCGTGCGCGAGATCGAAGAAGAGACCGGTCTCGCCGTGCACCTCGGGGTGCCCCTCGGCATCACGCGGTACGCGCTGCGCAGCGGCCGAGAGAAGGTCGTGCACTATTGGGCCGCGCAGGTGTCGGACGACGCCATCCGCCGGTCCACCTTCGCACCCAACCACGAAGTCGCCGCGCTCGAATGGGTCACGCTCAAGAAGGCCAAGAGCTACCTCACCTACGAGCACGACAGCGAGATCGTGCGCACGTTCGAGAGCCTGCTCGACGACGGCGTCTCCGAAACCTTCGCGCTCATCGCGCTGCGCCACGGCAAAGCCGAACCGCTCGCGGCCAGCGACGGCGGCGACGAAGACCGGCGCCTCACGCCACGCGGCCTCAAGCAGGCCGCATCCATCGTGGGGCCGTTGCGCGCCTTCGGGGTGCGGCGCATCATCACGAGCACGGCCGTGCGCTGCGCGACGACGGTCGCACCGCTCGCCGCCGCCACGGGCATCGCGCCGAAACGCACCGAGCTGATCAGTCAACGCGCGCACGAAGAGGGAACGGGCGACGTGCGCCACGTGGTCGGCAAACGCGTCCGCAGCGGCAAGACGGCCGTGTTATGCAGCCACGGACCCGTGTTGCCCGAGATCATCCGTGAGATCGCGTTGGCCACGGGAAGCATCACCGGTTCCTATCTGAGCGAGGCGGCCGCGCTCGAGACCGCCGCCTTCTCTGTCGTGCACCTGAGCGCCACCAACCCGGCGTCCGGCATCGTCACGATCGAAACGCACGTTCCGCGCGTCTGAGCGCGCGCCCTCGTTCCCGGCGCGAACACGAGAACCCCGGAAACACGCGGATCGTCGCGTTCGGGCCGGCACGAAGTTGACCGGTCGTTTACCGTCCGTTTACCGGGCTGAGGGAGTCTCGTTAAAGCAGCCGCTTAGCGTGACCATCGAGCCTGCACCGGCTCGTCCTCACACATAACGAATGGAATCTACGTGAAGCTCTCGAAGCTCGGACGCATCGCGGCCGTCGCCGCGGTCGCCACCATCGCTCTCACCTCGTGCGCCTCGAACGAAGGCGGCACCGCGCCGGACTCCTCCAGCAGCGCCTCCAGCCTCTCCGGCGAACTCGTCGGCATCGGCGCCAGCAGCCAGGGCAGCGCCCAGGAAGCTTGGATCGCCGGATTCCAGAAAGCCAACCCCGAAGTCACGGTCAACTACGACCCCCAGGGCTCCGGCGCCGGCCGCGAAAGCTTCATCAGCGGCGCATCCGCCTTCGCCGGTTCCGACTCCGCCCTGAGCGACGACGAACTCGCCGGCACCTTCGCCGGTTGCGCGACGGACAGCAAGGCCATCGACATCCCCGTCTACATCTCCCCCATCGCCGTGATCTTCAACGTCGAGGGCGTCGACGAGCTCAACCTCGACTCGGCCACGCTCGCCAAGATCTTCAAGGGCGACATCACCACCTGGAACGACCCGGCCATCGTCGCGCTGAACCCCGACGCGAAGCTGCCCGCCGGCAACATCACGGCCGTCCACCGCTCGGACGACTCGGGCACCACCAAGAACTTCGCCGACTACCTCAACAAGACGGCTCCCGACGTGTGGACCGAGAAGCCGGCCGACCCGTTCCCCTACAACACGGGTGAAGGCGCACAGGGCACCACCGGTGTCGTCGACGCCGTCAAGAACGGTTCGGGCACCATCGGTTACGCCGACGCCTCCCGCGCCGGTGACCTCGGTGTCGCCAAGATCAAGGTCGGCGAAGAGTTCGTCGGCTACACGGCCGATGCCGCTGCCGCCGTCGTCGCCGAGTCGCCCGCCGTCGAAGGCCGCGCCGACAACGACATCGCGATCGCCCTCGACCGCAAGACCACCGACCCGACCCACTACCCGCTGGTTCTCGTCTCCTACGCCATCGCTTGCGACAGCTACGAAGACGCCGACCAGTCCGCACTCGTGAAGGCCTACCTCGGCTACATCACGAGCGAAGAGGGCCAGAAGGTCGCCGCCGACTCCGCCGGCTCGGCTCCCCTGTCCTCCGACCTGACCGAGAAGGTCACCTCGGCCATCGACAGCATCAAGTAACACCCCCTGTGCTCCCCTCGCCTGCCACACCGGCACGCGGGGGGAGCACACAGGCGTTTCCGGCGCCGAACGCTCCACCGCAGCATCCGCACCACCTGAATCACCCGCTCCACCCGCTTTCTCCGATACACCGCACGATCCCCGCATCGCCCACCCGACACCTACGTGAGGTCACCTGCAGATGACGACACCGACGCTCGACCGGAAGAAGGACGCACCCGTCGTGCGCACCGGTGACCGCCTCTTCCGCGGCAGCACGCTGACCGCCGGCATCCTCATCCTCGTCACCCTCGCCGCCGTCGCCATCTTCCTCGTCGCCGAGTCCATCCCGGCGTTCACCGAGGACCCGGCCAAGATCAAGGGCTCACCGTCGAGCTTCTGGGCCTACGTCGGACCGCTCGTCTTCGGCACCATCTGGGTCGCCTTCATCGCGCTGCTGATCGCCGTGCCGCTCTCGATCGGCGTCGCCCTCTTCATCACGCACTACGCGCCCCGCCGCCTGGCCCAGACCCTCGGCTACGTCGTCGACCTGCTCGCGGCCGTGCCCAGCGTGGTCTACGGCCTGTGGGGCATCTCGGTGCTCGCGCCGGCCGTGCAGCCCATCTACTCCTGGCTCACCGACAACTTCGGCTGGCTGCCCTTCTTCGCCGCCCCCGTCTCGGGCACCGGCCGCACCGTTCTGACCGTCGGTATCGTGCTCGCCGTCATGGTGCTCCCCATCATCACCGCGCTCTCCCGCGAGATCTTCCTGCAGACCCCCAAGCTGCACGAAGAGGCCGCGCTGGCCCTCGGCGCCACCCGCTGGGAGATGATCCGTATCGCCGTGCTGCCCTTCGGCCGCCCCGGCATCGTCTCGGCCTCCATGCTCGGCCTCGGACGCGCCCTCGGCGAGACCATGGCCGTCGCCATGATCCTCTCCCCCGGCGCCTTCATCACCTGGGCGCTCACGCAGTCGCAGAACACCAACACGATCGCCGCCAACATCGCGCTCAACTTCCCCGAGTCGCACGGCCTCGACGTCAGCGTCTTGATCGCGACCGGCCTCATCCTCTTCGTCATCACCTTCGGCGTGAACTTCATCGCACGCGCCATCGTCGACCGCCGCAAGGCCTTCTCGGGAGCGAACTAATGGTTGCCACCACCGGAACGTCACTTCCCTCAACCCTGACGGCGGGCAAACTGCCGAAGATGGTGCCGCTGTACGTGCTCCTCGGAGCCCTCGCCGTGGTCACCCTCGTCTTCGTGCTCATGGGCGCCCCGAACGTCGCCGGGATTCTCGTGGTCGGCGTCATCGTCTACGGCGTCGCCCTCTACGTGCTCTCCCTGGCCATCGAAGGATCGCGTAAGGCGAAAGACCGCCTCGTCACGATTCTCGTCGTCTCGGCGTTCCTCCTGGCGCTCATCCCGCTGATCTCCGTGGCCGTCACGACCGCCATCAACGGTGCCGCCCGCTTCGACGTGCCGTTCTTCACCGAATCGATGCGCAACGTCGTCGGCGCCGGCGGTGGCGCCCTGCACGCCATCACGGGCACGCTGCTCATCACACTCGCCACGGCGATCATCTCGATCCCCATCGGCATCCTGACGGCCATCTACCTGGTCGAATACGGGCGCGGCGCGCTCGCCCGCGGCATCACGTTCCTCGTGGACGTCATGACCGGGATCCCCTCGATCGTCGCCGGTCTGTTCGCCTACGCGCTGCTCTCGCTGTTCCTCGGCCCCGGCATCCGCCTCGGCATCGGTGGCGCCATCGCGCTGTCGGTGCTCATGATCCCCGTGGTCGTGCGCTCCACCGAAGAGATGCTGAAACTCGTCCCCAACGAGCTGCGCGAAGCCTCGCTGGCCCTCGGTGTGCCGAAGTACCTCACCATCATCAAGGTCGTGCTGCCGACATCCATGGCCGGAATCATCACCGGCTCGATGATCGCCGTGGCCCGCGTCATCGGCGAAACGGCGCCCCTTCTGCTCATCGCCGGTTACACGCAGAGCATGAACTACGACCTGTTCAGCGGCCGCATGATGACGCTCCCCGTGTTCGTGTACAACCAGTACGCGATCCAGGGCGTCGACTCGCAGGCCTACACCGACCGCGCCTGGACCGGTGCACTCGCCCTCATCCTCATCGTCATGGCGCTGAACCTCATCGCGCGCCTCGTGGCCAAGATCTTCTCGCCGAAGATCGCCCGCTAGCCGGCCACCCCACCATCCCGCAATCCACACACTCCTCGAACCGAACCCGAAGAAACGAGCCCCGTGTCTAAGCGCATCGAAGTCAAAGACCTCAACGTCTACTACTCCAACTTCCTCGCCGTCGAAGGCGTGGGCCTGACCATCGAACCGCGCACCGTCACGGCATTCATCGGCCCGTCCGGATGCGGCAAGTCCACGTTCCTGCGCACGCTCAACCGCATGCACGAGGTCATCCCGGGCGCCCGCGTCGAGGGCGAAGTGCTCATCGACGGCGACAACCTCTACGGACCGGGCGTCGACCCCGTGCTCGTGCGCCGCCAGGTGGGCATGGTGTTCCAGCGCCCCAACCCGTTCCCCACGATGTCCATTCGCGACAACGTGCTCGCCGGCGTGAAGCTCAACAACCGCAAGATGTCGCGCTCCGACGCCGACGACGTGGTAGAGCGTTCGCTGCAGGGCGCCAACCTGTGGAACGAGGTCAAGGACCGCCTCGAGAAGCCCGGCTCCGGCCTCTCGGGCGGACAGCAGCAGCGTCTCTGCATCGCCCGCGCCATCGCCGTGCAGCCCGACGTGCTGCTCATGGACGAGCCCTGCTCGGCTCTCGACCCGATCTCGACGCTCGCCATCGAGGACCTCATCGAGCAGCTCAAGAACGAGTACACGATTGTCATCGTGACCCACAACATGCAGCAGGCCTCGCGCGTCTCGGACCGCACGGCCTTCTTCAACATCGCCGGAACGGGCAAGCCCGGCAAGCTCATCGAATACGACGACACCAACACCATCTTCACGCAGCCGTCCGTGCAGGCGACCGAAGACTACGTGTCGGGTCGCTTCGGATAAATCTTCGGCTCGCGCTGAGCGGATGCCGTCGTCCCCCTCGTGAGGGCGGCGGCATTCGTCGTTCGTGGCCGTGCCGACAGGGCGCCACCGAGCACGCCGCTCGTGCCCCGCGCCGTTCGGCAAGAAGGGATGCGCAGCCGTGAACGAGAAATGCCGCCTCCCGGAGGGGAAGCGGCATTCTCAGAGCGTAAGTTTGCGCGCTCGTGCGCTCGTGCGGCGCCAGCTCGCGGTGGCAGCTAGGCCGTGGGGATCGCGATCACGGGCTGGGTGGTCGGCTGCTTCGAGCCGCCCGCCGGTTCGACCGTCACGCCGACCGTTGCGCCGGCGGTCATCTCGCCGTCGAGCACCGAGTAGGTGTGGCCGGAGTCGGGGATGGTGAAGAGACCCGCCGAGATCGGCGAACCCTCGCCGTCGATGTACCAGAGCTCGTAGACCTTGTCGTCGGGCAACTGCTCGAGTCCGTTGACGAGCAACACCGACTGGCCGATGTTCTCGGACCAGACGAGCGTGGCGGTCGACGACTCGCCACCGTCGTCATTGGCCGTCAACGGCACCGTCGAGCGCTGCACGTCGGGCTGGGCGTTGATAGATGCGAGCGCCAGCGCCTGTTGCACCTGGTTCCCGTTGTTTAGCATGCCCGTGAGGGAGCTGGCGCCGAGGAAGACGGCGACGACGGCGGCCGCTGCCGCGAGGAACGCGACGGGCTTCTGGAACCAGCGCGCCTGCGCCTTCGACTGTGCGGACGAGGCGGGCCGTGCGGCGGTGGGACGCGACGCGGTCGAGCCCGATGCCCCCGACTGCCCGGCGGCCTGAGCGGACGTCGAGCGACCCTCCGGGGCAGACTGCGGCGAACCGGCAGCGTGCAGCGGACGGACGGGAGCGATTGCGGCATTGTCGGGGGCCGAGTCGGTGGCTGCGGCATCCGATGCCTGGACGACCTGCGGAGTCACAGCCGAGCCGTCGCTCTCGCGTTTCTGCGCCGACGAGGAGACCTGCTGGGCAGAACCGTCGGCCGGCGCGTCTTCGGGAGCGATGGCGGGGAGCTGCGGCGTGACGGCGATGAGCGCCATCAGATTGGACTTGAGCGCCGGCGTCGGCTGCACCTCGAGGGAGGCGAGACCCAGGCGGGCCGCGGTGTCTTCGAGCTGCGTGGCCTCGGTGCGCGCTTCTTCGCGCTGGGCGAGGTACTCCTCGTAGCGGTGTGCGTCATCGGCGTTCAGCGCGCCGAGGGCGTAGGCCCCCGCCAGGAGGGAAAGGTCGTTGTCGTTGTCGGTCATGAGGCCACCCCCAATTCATCTCGTAGTCGGATCATCCCGTCACGCAGACGGGTCTTGACGGTGCCGAGCGGCACGCTGAGGATCTCAGCCACTTCGCTCTGGCTGTATCCCCCGTAGTACGCCAGCGTGACCGCTTGACGTTGGAGTTCGGTGAGACGGGTCAAAGCCGTCTTCACTTTTGCATGTTCGATACTTATCTCCGCCTGTTCGGCGACCTGGTCGTACGCGGTGTCGATGTCGCGGATGCCGATCTTCACGTCTCGATCGCGCCCGGCCTGTGAGGCTCGAACCCGGTCGATGGCGCGGCGGTGAGCAATCGTCATCATCCAGGATGTCGCAGCACCCCGGCCTTCTTCGTACCGCGTCGCCGTCTGCCAGATCTCCAAGAAAACCTCTTGGGCAACCTCTTCGGATTGGGCGCTGTCGATGAGCACGCGCCGGATCAAACCCAGAACGCGCGGAGCGAGCATGTCGTACAGCTCGGAGAACGCGGCTTGATCGCCGCGCGCCACCCGAGCAAGCAGCTCTTCCGCGGAAGAACGTGAGACGAGATCGAAACTCTCGTCAGACTCTGAAGGTGGGGCCACAAGGTCTAGCATCTCAGGTCCATCCTCCTTCCGCACATCGACAGGCGGTGGGGAGCAGCTCCGCCAGGTACCGCTCCCCACCTTGGGGGGTGAGGGACAATCACCCCCGATGCTGTCGCGCTGAGAACGAATCCTCAGGCGACTCCCTCCGTGACGTCGGCCAGCGACGGTGGAACACCGTTCACGCGGCGCGCACACGGATGGGGGCTCGTGACCGATCGACGGAGCGCGACGCGGGCTGCGTCGGTCACTCGCTTTACGTGCTTCGATCGGGTCATGCAAGGGGTTCGGCGCACGGCGCGGATCGGATTGGTCGGATCTGGGAAATATCCGAGATCGGCTGGCAATCAGCCGGGCGACCTGCCACGCGGCACCGTCAGAGGCGAACGGATGCCTGCAGAGACGAGAAATGCCGGGCCGCAGAACGCCTCTCGGCGCGAGGCCGCTCAGAGCGGCGAATATTGGAGCCCGGGGTTACTGCGGCCCGGCGAGAAACAACTCTAACAAAATCCGGCGGGGCCGGAGCGGTGTTCGCGGTGAGCGAGTGCCACGCCGTGGACGCTTGACAGTCGCGCGGCGCGGAGGGTGCCTCCGTCAGTCGAGCGACTCGGAACGCCACAGCTTCGCACCGCTCGCAAGGTCTGTGGCGAGATGGGAGAGGCGCGACGCACGGGTGGTGAGAACCGTCGCGCGCTCGGGCTCGGTGGGCTCGGAATCATCCGCGACGCTTGCGCAGCCGGCCGAGGACACCCGACAGAATGCGGCGGCCCGTTCGAGCGCGACGGCGAAATCGCCCGTGTAGACGCCGCGCAGGATCTCGTCGGCCAGGACCGTGATCTCGTCGGGACCCGTGGGCATGGACGCGCCGGCGACGACCGGGTCGATCGAATCGATGACCTCGGTGCCCCGCTGGAAGAAGAAGCTCGACGACGTGGGGTCTTGTCGGATCATGAGGCGCAGCAGATAGATGCGCCACAGCACGCCCGGCAGCGTGCGCGGAAGCGCGCGGGACCAGAGCTCGGCGATGGCATCGATACCGTGCTGGTCGGTGTAGGCGATGAGGCGTTCGACCGTCTCACCGTCGGGGTCGGCGCGCACCCGAGCCAGCAGGGCGTGGGCGGTTTCGTGGGCGACACGGCTCGTCACGGCGGGATCGACGCCGCCCTGCATCCCCTCGAACACGAAGCCCGGCACCTTCACGGGCTTGTGGAATTCCTCTGACATGGTTCTCCCCTCGTGTTCGAAGCACTCCCTGGAACACGGTAAGTTATTACGTGTTGGGCCTGTAGCTCAGTTGGTAGAGCATCGGACTTTTAATCCGCGGGTCGTGGGTTCGAGCCCCACCGGGCCCACCACGAAAACAGCCGGTCGAGAATGAATATTCCGAACCGGCTTTTTTCATGCCCGCTGTGCTGCGTCGTGCCCGCTGTGCTGCGTCATGGCCGCTGCGCTGCGGCGCACGGGACAGGTGGGGGTGTGGGGGGCAGGGGGCGCTGTGTCAGTACGACGTGGTCATGTACTTGTCGAAGCACTCGTCGCTGCAGCAGAGCATGCCGCGTCGCGGAACACGCTTGCGGCAGCGGGCACACTTCATGCCGGCATCATGGCGCAGCCAGGACGCTATTCTCTGGATCGAGGGCGTGGGCATGACATCAGTTTATGTCCTCCTTTTGGTGGACAAGGGGGGTATCCCCTCCAAATGGGGGTTTACCCCAGTTCTGGGGAACGCGGGGACCTGCCCCAGTATGGATGACGCGCGACACTCTCGGCAGGGTCTTCCACCCGATCCCTACATCGACTCGAGGCCGTCTTCGTCGTAGAACTGGCGTTCGCCGCCCGATTGGTCGAGGTAGGCGACCGCGCGCGGGCGGGCGAGAGCGTCAGCTCGACGGTTGAGACTGGAGATGGCTGCCGACGTATCCGGGTCTTCGATGTCGGAGGTTTCGGGCATGCTGACCAATTCACTGGCCGGCCCGATGACCAGTTGCACGGGCACCATGTCGCCACGATCACCGACAGCCGGTATTTCGACGGTTTCCGCTTTCTGTTTCAGGCCCAGCGCGGCCACGAAACGAAGAAGCGCGTCCGCGACGCCGTCTGTCGTCAGGAATGAGACACCTGCATACGAGACTCGTTTCATGTCCCCAGTGTCTGTGGCGCTCCTGCGAGGGACAAGGGGTTGCGATCCCAGAGGGCCAGGAGTACCGGGGGGCTCAGTAGGAGTACGGAGAGATACCGGGATCGGGCGGGCCGTGGCGTGCGACCTACGGCGGAGATGACGAAGGAGGAGACCCGTGGGGTCTCCTCCTTCGTGCGCGGGCTGTGTTGTCGCGGCCCGCGTTGGCGTGTGGGTGCCTCTAGCGCGCGGAACGGCTGTTGAGGAAGTGCACCGGGATGGCGATCGCGAGCGAGACGGCGACGATGCCGGCGAAGAAGACGAGGCCCTGGAAGCTGGTGAGGGTGATGGCGAGACCGAACAGGTACATGCCACCGACGAAGAGGATGATTGCGAGAACGAAAGCCATGCAAGCATTCTAGCCGTGCCGGCGGGGTGTCGATACGCTCGGCCGGCGTCGGTTCATTGGAAATTTCGCGACCGCGTGCGCGCTTTCAGGCTGAGGCTTTCGAGCTCGTCGGCGACGAGGTTGATGATGCCGTCGTCGGAGCGCTCGAGGATTCCACGCACGATCATGGCGGGTGCTTCGCGCGCGACCCGCAGGTGGCGTCGCCATACGCCGACACTGCAAATCACGTTCATCAGCCCCGTCTCGTCTTCGAGATTGACGAAGGTGATGCCGGATGCCGTGGCGGGACGTTGCCGGTGCGTGACGACCCCGGCCACCCGCACGCGTCTGCCGCTCTCGGCGCTGCGCAGTTCTTCGGCCGAGAGGATGCCCTGCTGCCTGAGGTCGTCGCGCAGGTGACGCACGGGATGGTCGTCGGGCGACACTCCCGTCGACCACAGGTCGGAGATGACCTCCTCTTCGGCAGTGAGCAGGTCGAAGAGTGGGGGTTGCACGTCGACGAGGCTGCCGGCGAGCTGGTTGGGGCGTTCTTGAGAGGCTTGTTCGGCTTTCCACAGAGCTTCGCGACGTTCCAGGCCCAGCGACCGGAACGCACCCGCCGCTGAGAGGGCTTCGAGCTGCGGTGCCGTGAGCCCCACTCGGCGTGCCAGATCGTGCATGTCTGTGTAGGGCCCGCCGCGTCGGCGTTCTTCAACGATCTGAGTGGCTTTGTTCAGACCGATCTTGGTGACGCTCGCAAGTCCCTCGCGCACGGCGTAGCGGCCGTCGCGGCGGTGCACGGTTGCATCGAACGGAATCGAACGGTCGAAGGGGGGAACGGGTGGTTGTTGAGCCTCGCAGCAGGCGTCGAGCCCCGTCGCTCCCGCCGGCCGGTCGTCGTCGGGGTCGAGCGGTTCGAGCGTGGCGTGCGCCTCTGACCGTTGGATGTCGGGGCGGTGCGTGATCACACCGTGACGACGGGCATCGGCCACGAGGGTCTGCGGCGAGTAGAAGCCCATGGGTTGAGCCCGTAACAGGGCGGCGAGGAATGCCGCCGGGTAGTGCAACCGCATCCAGGCGCTGGCGTAGACGATGAGGCCGAAGCTGATGGAGTGGCTCTCGGCGAAACCGAAGTTGGCGAAGGCTTGGATCTTGCCGTAGACGATGTCGGCGTCCTCCCCCACGATGCCGTTGCCCGCCATTCCGGCATAGAGCTTGGTCTTGAGTGACTCGATCTTCTCTTCGCCGCGTTTGGAACCCATGGCCCGCCGCAGCAGATCGGCGTCTTCGCCCGTGCATCCACCGACCACCATGGCCATCTGCATGAGCTGCTCTTGGAAGAGGGGAACGCCGAGGGTGCGTTCGAGCACGGGCTCGAGGGCGGGGTGCAGGTAGGTGATGTCTTCGGCCCCCGTGCGCCGACGGATGTAGGGGTGCACCGCGCCGCCCTGGATGGGGCCGGGCCGCACCATGGCGATCTGGATCACCAGATCGTAGAAGCGCCGCGGAAGCATGCGCGGCAGCATGCCCATCTGCGCGCGCGATTCGACCTGGAAGACGCCCACCGAGTCGGCGTAGCAGAGCTGGTCATAGACGGCGGCCTCTTCTTTGGGCAGGGTGGCCAAGGTCCAGCGTTCGCCGCAGAACTCGTCGGCCAGGTCGAAGGCGTATTGCATGGCGGCGAGGATGCCGAGGCCGAGCAGGTCGAATTTGACGAGACCCATCCACGCGCAGTCGTCTTTATCCCACTGCAGCACCGTGCGGCCGTCCATGCGGCCGTGTTCGATGGGGCTGACCTCGCCGACGGGCCGGTCGGTGAGCACCATGCCGCCGGAGTGGATGCCGAGGTGGCGGGGGAAACGCAGCACCTGTTGCGCCAGATCGACGACAGCGTCGGGGATGTCGTGGTCTTCGCTCGAGGCGACGGCACCCCAGCGCTCGACCTGTTTCGACCACGCGTCTTGCTGCCCGGGGCTGTGGCCGAGCGCTTTGGCCATGTCGCGCACCGCGAACTTGGGGCGGTAGGTGATGACATTGGCCACCTGCGCCGCGTTGAAACGGCCGTATCGCTCGTAGACGTGCTGGATGACTTCCTCCCGACGATCGGAGTCGAAATCGACGTCGATATCGGGCTCTTCGTCGCGCATGCTCGAGAGGAATCGCTCGAAGGGCAGGCCGTAGTAGATGGAGTCGACGGCCGTGATGCCGAGCAGATAGCAGACGGCCGAATTGGCCGCCGAGCCCCGCCCCTGGCAGAGGATGCCGCGGTTGCGCGCGAAGTGCACGAGCTCGTGCACGATGAGGAAGTAGCCCGGGAAGTCTTTCTGTTCGATCACCTCGAGTTCGCGTTCGATGCGCGTGCGCACCTCGGGCGTGAGGGTGCCGTACAGCTTGTCCGCGCCCTCCCACGTGAGGGCGCGGAGCCAGCTCATGGGGGTGTGGCCGGGCGGCACGTCTTGTTTGGGCAGCCCGGGGCTGACGCTCTTCAGGCGGAAGCCGAGTTCGTCGGCGTAGCTCACGGTGCGGGCGACGGCGTCGGGGTAGCGGGCGAAGAGGCGCGACATCTCGCGGCCGGAGCGGAGGTGGGCACGACCCGTTGCGGGCAGCCATCCATCGAGCTGGTCGAGGCTGCGTCGTGCGCGCACGGCGGCGAGCGCCTCGGCCAGACGGTGTTGCTCGGGGGCCGCATAGTGCACATTGCCCGTGACGATCGTGGGCAGGTGGAGTTCGCCGGCCAGCACGGCGAGCGCAGCGTTGGCGGCACTGTCGGTGGGGTGTCCGTGGTCGGTGAGTTCGACGACCACGTTGTCGGGGCCGAAACGGTCGACGAGCCGCCGCAGTTCGAGCCGTGCGGCATCGGCGCCGGAGCGTTGCAGGGCCGAGCGGACGGTGCCCTTGCGGCATCCGGTGAGCACGAGCCAGGAGCCCTCTGCCGCGTCGGCGAGATCGTCGAGTCGATAGCGCGGGCTGCCCTTCTCGGCGCCGTCGGCGAGCTGCGCCGTGGTGATGGCGCGGGAGAGCCGGTGGTAGCCCTCTTGTCGGCGGGCCAGCACGAGCAGGTGGTGGCCCTCGGGATCGGGTTCGCCGTTTTGCGGGGCCGTGAGTTCGAGCGAGAGCTCGGCGCCGAAGATGGTGCCGAGACCCGGGTGCGCCTCGGCGGCTTCGGCGAGACGCACGGCGCCGTAGAGGCCGTCGTGGTCGGTGAGCGCAATGGCGTGGAGCCCGAGCCGCACGGCCTCTTCGACGAGGGCTTCGGGCCCGGAGGCACCGTCGAGGAAGCTGAAGTTCGAGTGCGCGTGCAGTTCGGCATAGGGCACGACGGGTGCGCGCCGCGAGGCGTCGAAGGGTGGGATGCCGGCCGCATCGGGCGTGTAGGGCTGCCGTTTGCGCGACCATCCCGGGCTGTCGCCACCGTCGGCACCGAGGGGCACCGGGTCGGGGCGGCTGAGGTCGGTGAGTTTCTTCTCGAACTCGGACCAGGGAATCGGGGGGTTATGCCATCCCATCCGGGACTCCTTTCTGTGGGGCTGCGTGCGGGGTGCGGCGTGCGGGTCAGTCGTAGAGCGCCTCGGCCCACCACTCGTGTTCGGCGAGGATGAGCAGCCAGGCTCTGCCGAGTGCGTCGACGAGTTGGAACCGGTTGATGCTGCGGGCGCCGTCCTCCCACCAGCGTTCGGACAGCGGCCACGGCCCCGACCAGGAGCGGACGGGATGCTCACCGCTGCCACCCGATCGCTCGCCGATGCCCGCCGCGAAAACCACCGGCTCCCCCGTGAGGATGCCGCGGCCATCGACATCGACGAGACGCCCGCCCGCGTCTCTCACGAGCACGGGGACCGGGGCCTCGAAGACGGTCGACGGCAGCGGGCCCGGCACACTGCCCGGCCACGGCAGCTGCCGACGCCGGGCCAGCTCTTTCTCGCCACCCGGGGGCAGGTCGCCCCACGGCACGAGAACCGACCGGGAGCTGAGCAGACGCCCGCCCGTGAGCACCGCCGTGACGACGCCCTCGTGCCCCAGCATGCTCTGCACCCGCGAGAAGCCGTGGTGGATGCTTTCATCGGGGCCGCCGCCCCACAACCCGTCTTCGTGGTTGAGCGCGCGGTCGACGCTCTCGGGCGACACCGAGACGCTGACGACGGGGGCTGCGAGACCCGCGTCGATGCCGTGCCCACCCTGCAACTGCCAGCGCACGCGGTCGAGGACATCGGATGCCGTGAACCAGCGGGGATGCAGCCACGTGCGGCCCGTGCGGCGCCCGTCATCGGTGTGCACCTCGACCCGGATGGCGGTGGCGACGAGCCGGGCCTCGGCGATGGTCGCGACGAACCGCTCGGCCGTCTGCCGGAATCCGAAGGCCACCTGGTCGACGCGGTCGAGCGGAGTCTCGAACTCGACGCGGCAGTCGAGCTGCGGCGGGGGCACACGCGCCGTGACGTCTCGCCCGTCGAGCCCCGCCGCCAGCCGGTGGCAGAATGCCCCGTCTTCACCGAATCGATCGCGCACGCTGACCGGGTCGAGGGCCGCGAATTGTGCGAGCGTGTGCACCCCGAGCTGATGCAGCAGCGGATTGAGCTCGGCCCGCCCGAGGAGCTCGACGGGCAAACCGGCCAAGAATTCTGCCGACCGGCCGGCGGGCACGACGCGCACCATCTCGGTGCCCGGCACGCGCGCCGCCTGTTCGGCCGCGAAGATGCCGTCGGCGATGCCGATGCGCGCATCGTGGATGCCGAACCGCGCGAGGGTGTCGATGAGCAGCTCACCGGCGCTCTGCTCACCCCCGTAATAGCGGCTGGGACCCTGCGCACGAATGGCACACATCCCCGCGCGCAGGACCTGGATGCCCGGCACGACCTCTTCGAGCGCGAGGATGATGGGCTCGAACGCGCGCGCATCGACAGCCGGATCGTAGGCCTCGACGATCAGCTCGGAGCACCGCGATTGCGCCTCGCGCACGCGGAGCCCCCGGCGCACGCCGGCGGCTCGCGCCGGCAGCGAGCACGCGAACACCTCACCACGCTCGACCAGTGCGATGGTGCTGCCCTCGCTCGACAGCGCCCCCGCGCCCATCTCGCGGCACCACGCGGCGATGGGCCAATCGGGACACCAGACGATGAGCGTTCGCGTGGGGGTGGCCCCACTCACGGCTGTCATGAGACGAGCGCGCGCAGCGGCGCGACCTGGGGCTCGTGCGGCTCGGGCTGCTGGAGGGGCTGCGGCTCACGCTGCGGCACCGCCGCGGGCGACTGCTCACGCAATGGCACCGACGCGGGCGACTGCCAGGCCGCGGGCACGCGTTCGGCACGACGCAGGCGCCCGTCGGCATCGGGCAGGAACAGCGAGGCCGAACGCGGCCGACCGGCGCCCGCGCGGGCGTTGACCGTGACCGTGACCCGGCGCGCCTGCAGATGGCCGCTGCCGGCATCGAGCCCCACCCACTCGCTGCCCGAGACGCGCAAGGTGGCCTCGGATTGCGGCCAGTCGCCGAGGGCGATGAGGGTGGACCCCTTGCCCCGGAGGCGAGCCCCCAAACGTGACACCTCGGCAGGAGCGACCCGGGCCGGCGGAACGGCGACCACGACGCCCACCACATCGGCGACGGCCGCGGTGACGGTGAGCCACTGATCACCGGGATCGGGCACGAACACGAGCCGCTCGAGGTCGACACCCGCCGCGGCCGCGGCCTCGACGCCGAACGAGGGCATGCCGACGACAGCGCACCACACACCGGCCGCGCTCGGCGCCGCCATCATAGCCGTGGCGAGTGCCACCGAATCAGGAACCGAGTAGGCACTGCCCGCCCGGAGCGGGCCACCCAGGAGGCTGGCGATCTCGGGCGCTGTCGGTAGTCCGTGCGAATCTACTCGTGTTCGTTGCATGCCCCGGATGCGCGCCTGAAGCTCGGCCACCTTTTCGGCGGCCGAACCGGATGACGCGACGGCAGGGCTCATGGGTTAAATGTTCGAACATGTGTTCGAAGAAGTCAACGTGCGAGCAAAAAGTTTTACCGTTTACGGCGTGTCGCGTCGAGGCACGACGGTGGCGCCCGAAAAATCCTGAGCGCCAGCAAGTTCACCGCCCGTGCGGGGTGGCGCTGCCGACGAAAAATGGGCGCCGGTTATTCGGCCGGCCACCAATAGATCGACCCACCATCACGACCCTGGAAGCCGAAGGAGCACTGGTAGACCTCGACGATGGTCTGCGACTCGAGCACGATGCGGTTGCCCTTGGGCGGCTGGCTCTCACCCGGGACGCAGGACGGGTCGACGATCGTGTCTCCGTGCCACGTGGCCACATGCACGCGCGGGTTGGCCAGCACGCGGATGTCGCGCGCATTGTCAGGCAGCTGCTCGGGGAGTTTGCCCGATTCGATGAACGCCGTGGCCTGCGCCTTCGACGTGAAGTACTCGAATGTGCTCTCGCTCGAGCATCCGATCACGGACACACCGATAATCGCGCCAACGACGGCCGCCGACACGGCCTTTCTTACCCGACTCATACGCTCCCTCTCCCCAGTGACAGTGTGGCAGAACGCGCCCGAGAGCCGCGGAAAACGGGGCAATCGAGACCTACCCGTTGCCTCAGGGGGCTTTTTGCGACAGTCGCAGAAACGCGCCGCCGCCGCCGCATCGCCATGGCCCGGCGTCGGTGGTCGGCGCTAGGCTGGAACGCGTGAGCGTACCCCACCTGAATGGCGTCCATCTGGTCGGTTCCATCAACCTGCCAGACGCCCAGACGACCTTCCGCACCGTGGCCGAGAGGCTAGGTGCTCATGCCGCGCGTCTGCCCGACGGCGAGGTCGGCGAGCGCTTCCACTGGATCCTGTTCCAGGGCGCCAAATTCGAACAAACGTCCGGTTTGCACCGGGTGGGCGCCGAGCCCTTCCTGGTGGCCGGGTTCGATCTGCGCCCCGTCGACATCGACGAGGGTGTCGACCCCGATGACATCGAGTTCGGCCCACTGGGGTATGCCGACGCCGCGATCGCCAGCTATTCGGCGTTCACGGCCCTTCGTGAGAGCGGCGAGATCGGGCCCGGCATCAGGTTCCAGGTGAGCCTGCCGACACCGCTCGCCCCGCTCACGACGTTCGCCGTGCCATCCGCTCAGCCCGCCCTCTACCCCGCCTACGAGGCAGCGCTCGCGCGCGAGATCGAGCAGATCACGGCGGCGATTCCCGCCGAAGACCTCGCCATCCAGCTCGACCTCGCCACCGAGTTCGCCTTCATCGAGCAGGTCAGCCTGGGCGGGGGGCCACTCACGCCCTGGTTCGCCGAGGCGGGTGCCGACGCCGACAGCATCATCGCCGGCTGCGTGGTCGCCGCGTCGCGCGTCGCCAACCTGGTTCCGGCTGGCGTGCAGCTGGGCTTCCACCTCTGCTATGGCGATGTGGCCGAAAAACACTTCGTCGAGCCATCCGACACCGCCAACCTGGTTGCCGTCGCCAACGGGCTCACCACCGGCGTGACCCGCCGCATCGACTGGCTGCACCTGCCCGTGCCTATCGAACGCGACGACAGCGACTACTTCGTGCCGCTGGCGGCGCTGAACCTGCGCGTCGAGACCGACCTTTTCCTGGGTGTCGTGCACCACGAAGACGGCGTGGCCGGCGCCCGCCGACGACTCGAAGCCGCCGAGCCCGCGCTCACCACGGCGGGAATCCGCCACGTGGGCATCGCCACCGAATGTGGCTTCGGTCGCGGGCCCGAAGAGCGCACGGTTCCGCTGCTCGACCTGCACGCCGAGATCCTCTCGACACTCGGCGCGAAGAACTAGGCTCTGCCGCAGCCGCAGCCGCAGCCGCAGCGGCAGCGGCAGCGGCCGACGCGGCGTCGCTCGCGCGACATGCGCGCGACCACTCTCTCAGCCGCGCACCGAAGCGACACCGCGACAGCTTCCACAGAGGCGCGCGATCCAGGCGGCAACTCCCGGACCGCGCGCTCAGTCTGCGACGACTCAGACCGCCGCGAAACCGTCGGCGCGCACGCCCCACGTGCCCTGGAACGTCTCGCCGGGGGCGAGGTAACGCACGTCACGACCCGAGTTGAAGGCATCCGTGGGTGCCGTCATGGGCTCGATCGCCACGGCGGTCGACTGACCCGGGTACTTCTTGGTCGTGAAGACCTGCCAATAGGGGAAATTCTCGTCACCCCACACCGTGACGACCCGGCCGTCGTCGGCCGCCACCGTGTGCTCGGTGACACCATTCTCGAAGATCGCCTGACCGAAACCGTCGTCCAACACCAGGCCACCGAGACGGCGACCCCCGCGCAGATCGTATTCGGTGCCCTCGACGGGGACCTCGCCGGTCGGCAGCAGACGCTCGTCCACCGTGAAACGCGTCTCGCAATTGAGCGTGACGGTCAGATCATCCGGGTCGACGTCGCCGATCGTGACGTAGGGGTGCGTGCCGATGCCCGTGGGAGCCGTGCCCGTGCCCACGTTCTCGATGGTGTGCGTGACCTCGAGGCCCGCGTCGACCAGGCGATAACGCACCGACGTGTCGAGCAGGAACGGGTAGCCGTGCTGCGGGTAGACCGTGGCCGACAGCGTGACCGAGTCGTCGGTCTGCTCGGCGACGTCATAGGCCGTGAAACGGAGCAGGCCGTGGATGGCGTTCTGCTTGTCGGGCTCGGTGAGATCGAGCTGCATCTCTTCGCCCTCGAGGTCGTATTTGCCGTCGCGGATGCGGTTGGGCCACGGCACGAGCACGATGCCGCTGCCGTAGGGGCGCTGCACACCCTCGTCATAGGGCGGCACGATGTCGATGCCGTTGACGCTCAGGCGACGGATGCCGGCACCCACCTGGGTGATCACGGCGGAGACCGTGCCGGCCGAGGCCTGGCGGGTCAGAACGTATTGGTCGCCGGTGACGGCGCGCGAGTGGGTCATCTTCGTTCCTCTCGGGGGTGTGTATCGAGCGTAGCGGGTGGATGCGGCGGCGCGAGTTAGTGCGTGATCACGCGCACGCCGCGCGCCGCGATCTGGTCGACCAGCGCAGCATCGGCCTGGTCGTCGGTCACGAGCAGGTCGACATCGTCGAGCGTGGCGATGCGGCCGAGGTGCACCTGGCCGAGCTTCGCCGCGTCGGCGACGATGACCACGCGCTCGGCCGCGCCCATCATGAGGCGTTTGACCTCGGCCTCGGGCAGATTGATGTTGGTGATGCCGCGTTCACCGTCGACGCCGTTGCAGCCGATGAAGGCGAGGTCGGCGTGCAGCTGATCGAGCATGGGCGCGGCAAATGGCGCGACGAGCGAGTGCTGGCGGGGCCGCAGCGTGCCACCCGTGACGATGACCGTGAAACGCGGGATATGCGGTTCGAGGGCCAGCGCGACGGTGAGGCTGTTGGTGATGACGGTGAGATCCGTGAGGTCTGCTCGGGCGGCGAGTGCCCGGGCGACCGCGAGGCCGGTGGTGCCGACATCCACGATCACGGTGTTGCCCGAGCGCACGAGCGCGGCCGCATTGCGCCCGACCCGCTCTTTGCCCGCGGCGGATGAATTGAGTGCTTCTTCGAATTGCCACTCACGTTCGGGCCGAGGCGCCAGGTCGTTCGGCGGCATCGCTCCCCCGTGCACGCGGCGGGCGCGGGCGGTGTCGACGAGCGCGTCGAGATCGGCGCGGGCCGTGACGCCCGATATGCCGAAACGGTCGGCCAGCTCGGCCACGCGCACGAAACCGCGTTCGGCGATGAGCTCGGCGATCGCGTTGCGGCGCAGCTCGGCTGGCAGGGTCTCCGACATAGGGCAATCTTCACTTACTTCGCTTTACTTTTCAATATGAAAGAGCTAGATTTCAGGGCATGAGCACCACATCGACGACCGATGACACTGCCGGCGGCCCCGGCATCCCCCGCGCGTTCGTGAGCGATCCGAGCATCCGCGTGCACGGCGACACCCTCGCCGACGGCCGCGAACTGATCTACTTCGACGACGCCGACACCACACTCGGCACCGAGCGCAAGGCCGACGCCCGCGCGCTCGACCCGCGCCCCGCCACCGCGAGCATGCGCCAAGACCCGCTCACGGGCGAATGGGTCTCGATCGCGGCGGCCCGCCAGAACCGGGTGTTCCTGCCGCCCGCCGAGCTCGATCCGCTCGCACCCGCCTCGGCCACCAACCCGTCCGAGATCCCCGATATCTATGACGTCGCCGTCTTCGAGAACCGCTCGCCCTCCTTCGGCCCGCTCCTCGAAGACGACAACGCCCCCCGCGGCGGCGACGACCTCACCCGCATCGAGCTCGGCCGCACCCGCACGTCGGTCGGCCGCTGCGAGGTCGTCTGCTTCAGCCCCGCATCGACCGGTTCGTTCGGCAGTCTCAACCGCAGCCGCGCCCGCACCGTGATCGAGGCCTGGGCCCAGCGCACGGATGCCCTGAGCCACAAGCCCGGCATCGCGCAGGTGTTCCCCTTCGAGAACCGTGGCGTCGAGATCGGCGTCACCCTGCACCACCCGCACGGCCAGATCTACTCCTACCCCTACGTCACGCCGCGCACCACGCGTCTGCTCGAATCGATCGAGAGCTACGGGCCGACCCTGTTTGCCGACATCCTCGAGCGTGAACAGAACGACGAGCGCGTCATCCTGCGCGGCGAACACTGGACCGCCTACGTGCCGTTCGCCGCGCGCTGGCCCATCGAGGTGCACATGCTGCCGCACCGGCACGTGCCCGATTTCGCCGGAACGACCCTCGAGGAGCGCGACGAGCTCGCCGGGCTCTACCTGCGCCTGCTGCGCGGCATCGACGCGCTCTACGACACCCCCACGCCCTACATCGCGGCCTGGCACCAGGCGCCCGTGAACGTGGGTCGGGATGACATCCGCCTCATGTTGCAGATCACCTCGCCGCGCCGCGCCGCCGACAAGCTGAAGTATCTCGCCGGATCGGAGGCCGCCATGGGCGCCTGGATCGGCGACGTCCCGCCCGAACAATCCGCCCAGCGTCTGCGTGACGCCGTGGCGAAGGCCGACCAGGAGAACCCCGTATGACCGCCGACTCTGCAGCCACGCCCGCCTCGAGCTCCCCCAGCGGCTCGGCCGGCGAGGGCGCGCACCGCTCCGACCTGCAGCACGCCGCCCTGTCGCGTTTCGCCGAGGTTTACGCCCACGACCCGCAGGGCCTGTGGTCGGCACCCGGCCGCGTCAACCTGATCGGCGAGCACACCGACTACAACGACGGTTTCGTGTTCCCCTTCGCCATCAACTACCGCACCGTGGTTGCGCTGCGTTCGCGCGACGACCAGCTCGTGCGCGTCGCCAGCGCCTTCGCCCCGGGCGAGGTCGTTGAGGCCTCGCTGACTGACCTCGAGCCTGCGAACCTCCACGGCTGGTCGGCCTACCCGCTCGGCGTGGTCTGGGCACTCGGCCAGTTCGGCGCCCCGCTCGGCGAGCTGCGCGGTGTCGACCTCTTCATCGACTCGGATGTTCCGGTCGGCGCGGGTCTCTCGTCATCCGCCGCCATCGAATGCGCCGTCGCCGCCGCCCTCACCGACGTGTGGCACCTCGATTTCGACCGGCAGACCCTCGCCAAGGTGGGCCAGCTGGCCGAGAACAAGGCCGTCGGCGCGCCCACCGGCATCATGGACCAGTCCGCGTCGATGCTCGGCCGCCCCGACCACGGCGTGTTCCTCGACTGCCGCTCGCTCGACGCCGAGGTCATCGAACTGGGCTTCGACGCCGCCGACCTCGAGCTGCTCGTCATGGACACGCGCGTCAGCCACTCCCACGCGACCGGCGGCTATGCGGCCCGTCGCGCGTCGTGCGAGGCCGGCGCGAAGGCCATGGATGTCTCTTCCCTGCGCGACCTCAGCGTGCACGACCTGCCGCGCGCCGAGGAGGTGCTCGACGACGAGACGTTCCGCCGCGTGCGCCACATCCTTACCGAGAACCAGCGTGTGCTCGACACCGTGCGCACCTTGCGCGAGCACGGGCCCACGGCCATCGGCGAGCTGCTCGACGCCTCGCACGTGTCCATGCGTGACGACTTCGAGATCTCGGTGCCCGAGCTCGATCTGGCCGTCGAGGTGTCCCGCCGTGCGGGTGCCATCGGCTCGCGCATGACGGGTGGCGGCTTCGGCGGCGCGGCCATCGCGCTCGTGCCCCGTGCTCGCCTCGCGGAGGTCGCATCGGCCGTGACGGCCGCGTTCGCCGAGGCATCTTTCACCGCCCCCGTCATCTTCCCGGTGACGGCAGCCGGCGGAGCAACGCGCGAGCGCTGACGACCGGCACGAAGAAGGCCCGGACACAGGATGTCCGGGCCTTTCGCGTGCGGCTGCGAGCCGCAGTTCAAGAGCTTCAGCGGCGCGCGTTGCGCTCCGCGGCCTGAACCACGTTGGAGACGAGCAGGGCACGCGTCATAGGGCCGACGCCGCCCGGGTTGGGCGAGAGGTGCCCCGCGACATCCCAGACGCCCGGGTCGATGTCGCCGGCCAGCTTGGCCTTACCGCTTTCGGTGGTGCCCACGCGGGTGACGCCCACGTCGAGCACGGCGGCGCCCGGCTTCACCCAGTCGGGCTTCACGAGGTGCGGCACGCCCACGGCGGCCACGACGACGTCGGCTCGGCGCACCTCGGCGGCCAGGTCGACCGTGCGGGAGTGCGTGAGCGTGACGGTGGCGTCGACACCCTTGCGCGTGAGCAGCAGCCCGAGCGGGCGCCCGACGGTGAGCCCGCGGCCCACGACCGTGACGTGCTTGCCCGCGAGCGGCACGTCGTAGCGCTTCAGCAGCTCGACGATTCCGGCGGGCGTGCACGGCAGCGGCGAGGTCAACTCGCCCTCGACGCCCAGCACGAGGCGCCCCAGGTTGGTCGGGTGCAGGCCGTCGGCGTCCTTGTCGGGGTCGATGAGCTCGAGCATCTCGTTCTCGTCGATGCCCGCGGGCAACGGCAGCTGCACGATGTAGCCCGTCACCTCGGGGGCCGCATTGAGGTCGGCGATGGCGGCGCGGATGTCGGCTGCCGACGCGGTGCCCGGCAGATCGACGCGCACCGACTCGATGCCCACTTCGGCACAGTCGCGGTGTTTGCCGGCGACATAGGAGCGCGAGCCCGGGTCGTCGCCGACGAGCAGCGTGCCGAGCCCGGCGAGCTTGCCCGACGCCCGCAGCACGTCGATGCGCTCGCGCAACTCGGATTTGATGGCCGTTGCGGTGGCGACGCCATCCAGTGTGATCGCGGTCACGGCGGCGCCTACTGCTCGAGGCCGGGGTAGAGCGGGAACGCGTCGGTCAGCGTCTTGACGCGCGCGCGCAGGGACGAGAGGTCGGCGTCGGGGCGCAGGGCCGCGGCGATGACATCCGACACCTCGGTGAACTCGGCGTCGCCGAAACCGCGCGTGGCGAGGGCGGGCGTGCCGATGCGCAGGCCCGATGTGACCATGGGCGGGCGCGGGTCGAAGGGAACCGAGTTGCGGTTGACCGTGATGCCCACCTCGTGGAGGGCGTCTTCGGCCTGCTTGCCGTCGAGCGGCGAGGTGCGCAGGTCGGCGAGCACGAGGTGCACGTCGGTGCCCCCCGTGAGCACGTCGACGCCGGCTTCGCGCGAGTCGTCGGCGGTGAGGCGGTCGGCCAGGATGGCGGCACCGCGCAGGGTGCGCTCCTGGCGGTCGACGAACTCGGGCTGCGCCGCGAGCAGGAAGGACGTGGCCTTGGCCGCGATGACGTGCATGAGCGGGCCGCCCTGCTGGCCGGGGAACACGTTGCTGTTGAGTTTCTTGGCGATGTCGGCGTCGTTCGACAGGATGAAGCCCGAGCGCGGGCCGCCGATGGTCTTGTGCACGGTGGAGGACACGACG
Source organism: Okibacterium fritillariae (assembly GCF_900167575.1). Taxonomy (GTDB): domain Bacteria; phylum Actinomycetota; class Actinomycetes; order Actinomycetales; family Microbacteriaceae; genus Okibacterium; species Okibacterium fritillariae. The sequence goes on along the minus strand of NZ_FUZP01000001.1, from coordinate 912,596 downwards.
TCGGCGAAGGGCACGGGCGACGGGTGCAGGCCCGCGGCGACGAGGCCGGCGAAGTGCGCCATGTCGACCCAGAGCTTGGCGCCCACCTCGTCGGCGATGGCGCGGAAGGCCGCGAAGTCGAGCTGACGCGGGTAGGCCGACCAGCCGGCGATGATGACCTGCGGCTTGTGCTCGAGCGCCTTCTCACGGACGACGTTCATGTCGACGAGGAAGGTCTCGGGGTCGACGCCGTAGGAGACGGCGTTGTAGAGCTTGCCCGAGAAGTTGAGCTTCATGCCGTGGGTGAGGTGGCCACCGTGCGACAGCTCGAGGCCGAGGATGGTGTCGCCCGGCGTGGCGATGGCGCTCAGCACGGCGGCGTTGGCCGACGCACCCGAGTGCGGCTGCACGTTGGCGAAGTTGGCGCCGAACAGGCTCTTGGCCCGCTCGATGGCGAGGCTCTCGGCGATGTCGACGTATTCGCAGCCGCCGTAGTAACGACGACCGGGGTAGCCCTCGGCGTATTTGTTAGTGAGAACCGAACCCTGGGCCTGCAGGATGGCGCGCGGAACGAAGTTCTCGCTCGCGATCATCTCGAGGTAGTCGCGCTGGCGACCCAGTTCGAGCTCGAGGACTTCGGCGATCTGAGGATCGACCTCGGCCAGGGGGGCGTTGAAGGTGGAAGACAAAACTGGCTCCTTTTAGACACAGTTGACGGAACAATCGGTTCTCGTATCGGCCCAGGCGTGCGGCCGAATCCGTGTCAGTCGCTCCCCGATGGTAACCATCTCGGGCGGATGCGCCAGCTGCTCACGATCCGTCACTACGCCAGTTGCGACCGGTCCAGCATAGCAGCGGCGGCCCGGTCGAACGCTAGTGTTGCCAGCGTGAACGCCTTGCCCACGATCATCCATTCGGCCACCCTCATCGACCACTCGCGCCGGGTCACCGACGCCTGGGTGTGCCTCGACGGCGGCCTCGTCACGCACGCCGGGCGGGGTGATGGATGGCATGAGCTCAGCGCCGCGCCCACGGCCGATGTCGTCGACGCCAGCCGCCTCGTTCTCACCCCCGGCTTCATCGACCTGCACGGTCACGGCGGCAACGGCGCGGCCTTCGACGACGGTGCGGATGCCATCTCCCGCGCCCTCCTCGTGCACCGCCGTTCGGGCACGACCCGTTCGGTGCTGTCCCTCGTCACGGCCTCGATCGAGGACCTCGCCGCCCGCGTGGCCGAGATCGCGCGGCTCACCGCCTCCGACCCGTCGATTCTGGGTTCGCACCTCGAGGGCCCGTTTCTCGACCCGGGGCACAAGGGTGCACACACCGAGTCCCTGCTGCGACCCGCGGATGCCTCGAGCATCGAGCATCTGATCGAGGCGGCAGCCGGCACCCTGCGTCAGGTGACCATCGCCCCCGAGCGTCCGGGCGCACACGACGCCATCGCCCGGTTCACGGAGTCGGGCGCGCGCGTGGCCGTGGGGCACACCGACGCGGACTACGACCAGACCCGGGCGGCATTCGACGCGGGGGCCAGCATCCTGACCCACACGTTCAACGCCATGCACGGTTTGCAGCACCGCTCCCCCGGGCCCGTCGCGGCGGCGTTCGACGACGAGCGCGTGACGCTCGAGCTCATCGCCGACGGGGTGCACGTGCATCCGCGCATGTTGCGCCTGGCGTTCGCCGAGGCGCCCGGGCGGGTGGCGCTCGTGACCGACGCGATGGCGGCGGCGGGTGCGGCCGACGGGCGGTATTCGCTCGGCGGCCTGGCCGTGGATGTGCGGGAGGGCATTGCGCGCCTCGCGGACGGCGGATCGATCGCCGGATCGACGCTGACACAGGACGAGGCGCTGCGCGTCATGACGCGCGACGCGGGTGTGCCGCTCGAGGTCGCCGTGGAGGCGCTGACGGCAACGCCGGCTCGCGCCCTGGGCCGAGAGAACGATCTCGGGCACCTCGGCGTCGGGTTCGCGGCCGACGCCGTGCTCCTCGACGAGTCGCTGCAGGTTGCGGCCGTCTGGGTCGCCGGCACCCGCGTCTGAGCACCCGCGTCTGAGCTGACACGGATCGGCGGGTTCGAGAAAGGTCGGCTCGAACGACCAGGTCGGTTTGGACGGCCAGGTCGATTCGAACGGCCGGGCGGGCTACGGCTGCTGCAGGTCTTCCCGGTTGAGCAGATCGTCGCGGATGAGCAGGTCGTGCCGCACGTGGTGTGTGCGGTAGGCCGCCCGCGCCACCATGTGGGCCGAGATGGGCGCCGTCAGCGACTGGAACAGGATGATGGCGATGGCGAGCGTGATGTTGCCGACCGTGGGCGTCGAGACCGCGACATCCGCGGTGATGGCGAGCAGGCCCAGCACCTGAGGCTTCGTGGCCGCGTGGAGACGGGAAAGCACATCGGGGAAACGCAGGAGGCCCACGCCGGCCGCGAAGCACATGACGGCACCGACCATGACCAGCAGCACCGTGAAGGTGTCGCGGATAGGGTCGCCACTGAATTCGGGGATGCGCGGCGTGATCTCGGGCGCCGTGCTCGTGGCGGCCGTCGCGGCGGCGGCGGCAGAGGAGACCAGAGCTGCGCCGATCATGCGTCGTCCTGCTTCGCCATAAAGCGGGCCACGCTGATCGACCCGAGCACCGCGAACATCGCCAGGGCCAGCAACACGGGCAGGTTGTCGGCGTGATGGTTGAGCGCCATCTCGGCGCCCAGCGCGCACATCACGGTGGCGACGAGCACATCCGAGGCGATCACCCGGTCGAGCAGGCTGGGCCCCTTGATGATGCGGTAGACGGCGGCGAGCGCGCCGGCCCCGAAGAGCACGGTGATCACGATGACAACGGCGAGCATCAGCTGTTCCCTTCTGTCGCACGGGCGGTCGGCGTCGCACCCGCGTCGCGCGCACACACGCGGTCGACGTCGTCGCGCGACCCGAAGGCCATGACGAGCCGCCGCTCGGTGCCGAGCGCCTCACGGAGGACGCGGTCGACATCCGCCTCGTCGTGCGTGTCGAGCGAGTGCAGGTAGAGCACCGAGTTGGCGCGGTCGAGGTCGACCACGATCGACCCTGGCACGAGCGAGATGGCCTCGGCTGTGGCCGACATGATGAGGTCGGATCGCGTGGAGAGCGGCACCTCGATGATGGCGTTGCTGGGCGAATAGGTGGGTTTCGTCACGAGCCACGTGATCTGCGCCGAGGCGCGCACGATGTCGACGACGAGCCGGCCGAAGAAGTAGGCGGCCCAGAGCACATTCACGCGGCCCGAGAGTTGCACGGCGGGCAGGTAGAACACGAGGGAGACGAGCACGGCGAGCACGACGCCCGTGACGATGGTGAGGACATCCGCCTTGCCCCAGAGCAGGCACCACAGCACGACGAGGCCGAGCAACAGCGTGATCTGGCTGACGATCGAGCGTGTGGGGCCGGAGTTCGATCCGGTGTTCGAGGCGCTCATTCCACACCTCCCGGGAACACGGCGTCGACGTAGTTCGAGTGGTTCTCGTTGGCCACGGCCGCGCGGTTGGCGAGGTCGAAGAGCGGGCCGGCGAAGACCGTGAGCGACAGGCTCAGCAGCACCATGCCTGTGGTGGCGGCGATCATGAGGCGCGGCGTGTGCTTGCGATCGATCTCGCCGGCGTCGTCGGGGTTCTCGGCGAGCGACTGGATGAGGGGCGACTCGTAGTTCTTGACCTCGTCTTTGCGGCGCCAGAAGCCCATGTTCCACACGCGCATGAGCGCGTAGAGCGTGAGCAGCGACGTGGCCGCGCCGGCACCGATCAGAATCCAGGCCAGCGGGTCGTTCAGCTGCACGCCCGCCTGGAAGAGCCCCACCTTGCCGAGGAAGCCCGAGAACGGCGGAATGCCGCCCAGGTTCATGGCGCCGATGAAGAAGAGAATGGCCACGAACGGGGATGCCTTGAGCATGCCGCCCAGCCGCGAGATCGACGCCGTTCCACCGATGCGCTCGACGAGCCCGATGGCGAGGAACAACGTGGTCTGCACGATGATGTGATGCACCACGTAGTAGATCGTGGCCGTCATGCCGAGCTCGGACCCGACGGCGATGCCGAAGATCATGTAGCCGATGTGGCTGACGAGCGTGAACGACAGCAGACGCTTGATATCGGCCTGCGCGAGTGCGCCGAAGATGCCGATGAGCAGCGTGAAGAACGCCACGATCATCAATGGCACGGCGAGTGGCACATCCGTGAAGAGCACGGTGTCGGTGCGGATGATCGCGTAGACACCCACCTTGGTGAGCAAACCCGCGAACACGGCGGTGACGGGCGCGGGGGCCGTGGGGTAGGAGTCCGGCAGCCAGAACGACACCGGGAACACGGCGGCCTTGACGGCGAACCCGAGCAGCAGCGCGCAGCACAGGATGAGCTGCACATCGGGCGGCAGGTCGCGCACGCGTTCGGCGATGAGGGCGATCGTGACCGTGCCGGTTGCGCCGTAGATGAGCGCGATGGAGGCCAGGAACAGCAGCGACGACATCAGGCTGATCACGATGTAGGTGACGCCGGCTCGGATGCGGGCGCCCGTTCCCCCGAGCGTCAGCAGCACATAGCTCGCCGCCAGCAGCATCTCGAAGCCCACGTACATGTTGAACAGGTCGCCCGCCACGAAGGCGTCGAACAGTCCGGCCGCCAGCACGAGGTAGGTCGGGTGGAAGATCGACACGGGCGTCTCGTCGTGGTTGTCGGCCACGCCTTGCCCGATCGAGAAGATGAGCACGCCGAGCAGCATGAGCGCCGAGACCAGCAGCATGATGGCCGAGAGGCGGTCGACGACGAGCACGATGCCCCACGGCGGCTGCCAGGCTCCCACGTTGACCACGACGGTGCCGTGCGTGTCGACCCAGACGAGCAGCACGGCGCTGATGATCGTGACGGCCGTGAGGGCGAGCGAGCTGATGGCGATCTGGATGCGCGGCCGGTGGCCGAAGATGAGGGCGATCGCGGCACCCAGCAGCGGGATGGTGACGACGAGAGGGACCAGGGCGTTCATCGGCGCTCCTTCTCTCGTGCCTCGGGATCGTCCTCGATGGGACCGGAATCGCTGTCGGTGTCGCCGTGTTCGTTCGACGCGTCGAGCACCTGTTGAATGGCGAGATCGTCCTCGTCGACGGCTGCGAAGGCCGCCTCGGTCGAGGCCTCGGTCTCGCCCGCGTGTTCGTCGGTGAGCGTGTCGCCCTCGTCACCCAGCTGGGCCAACCACCAGGAGCGGTAGACGAGCGCCAGGATGAAGGCGACGACACCGAAGTTGATCACGATGGCCGTCAGCATGAGCACCTGCGGCACGGGGTCGACCATGTTCTCGTCAGCGGCGGTGCCCGTGACGATGGGCGCGCTGCCGCTCGGGCCGCTCATCAAGAAGATGAGGATGTTCGTTGCGTTACCGACCAGCAGGAAGCCGATCAAGAGTCGCGTCAGGCTGCGTTCGAGCATGACGTAGATGCCCGTGCCGTACATGACGGCCATCAGGACGACGAGGGTGAGCGAAGCGGTCACGGGCGCACCTCCGCGGGCGTGAAGTCGTCGTCGGTGCCGGCCTCGAGGTCGGTGTCCTCCTGCTGGCGGTCGACCTCGGCGCCCAGCGAGCGCAGGATGTCGAGCGTCAGGCCGATGACCACGAGGTAGACGCCCACGTCGAAGATCGACGAGGTTCCGATCGAGAGATGGCCGAGCACGGGCACATCCGCTTCGAGGTAGGCCGATTGCAGGATCTCGCCGCCGAAGAAGAGCGAGCCGATGGCCGTGCCCACGGCGAGCAGCACGCCCACGCCGAGCACCTTGCCCGGGTCGATGGGAGCGGCCTCACCGAGTTCGTATCGTCCGCCCGCGAGATAGCGGAACACGAGCGCCAGACCGGCGAGCAGACCGCCCGCGAACCCGCCGCCCGGCGAGTTATGGCCGACGAAGAGCAGGAACACGCTGACGACGATGGCGGGGTGGAACAGCAATCGCACGAGCACCTCGAGCAGCACCGAGCGGTTCTCGCTCGACACTTTGAGGCCACCCAGCAGCCACGACTGGCGGTGCACGCTCTCGGGATGCTCGGTGGTCTGCGGGTCGTCGATCACGTTGCGGCGGTTGTCGGCCCGGCGCTGGTTGCGCGAACCACTGAGCCGCGGCAGGGCCTTGGCGCGCCCCGAGACGAACAGCAGGCTCGCGATGCCCGTGGCCACGACGACGAGCACCGAGAGCTCGCCCATGGTGTCCCACGCGCGGATGTCGACGAGCATGACGTTGACGATGTTGCGGCCGTGGCCCTCTTCATAGGCCAGGCGCGGCAGCTCGGCGGCGATGGATGGCGCCTGCCTGGCGCCCAGCGCGATCAGGCCGATCGTGCCCATCACGAGTCCGACGAGCACACCGATGATCAGGCGCCGCGTGCGCTGCTCGGGCTTGTTGTGTTGCGCGATCTTGACGGGCAGGCGGCGCAGCACGAGCACGAAGACGACGACCGTGATGGTTTCGACGAGCGCCTGCGTGAGCGCCAGGTCGGGAGCGCCGTGCAGGGCGAACAGTCCGACCATGCCGAAACCGGTGACACCGGCGAGCAGCACGGCCGTCATGCGCTGTTTGGCGAGCGCGGCGGCGATGGCGGCGATGCCCATGACCACGGCGACGACGAGCTGCGCGGGCGAGTCGAACCAGCGGATGCCGGAGGGCCACGTGCGCCCGAGCGTGGCCGTCAGGCCGAGCGCCAGCACGAAGACCACGAGGATGGTCGAGAGGTACTGCGAGAGACCGCCGCGCTGCGCGAAGATCGTGATCTTGGCCGACAACCGGTCGACACCCTGCGTCGCGGCCCAGTAGCCGCGGCTGGCGTCGACGAGCGGCGGCACCTTCTCCTGCAAGCGAGCAACACCCCGGCGCCGCCAGAACAAGAGGCCGCCGAGCACGAGCACGGCCGCGCTGATGAAGAGGGCGGGCTCGAGTCCGTGCCAGAGCGCCAGGTGGTAGTGGCCCTCGCCCGGAACGGTGTCGGCATAGAGCGCGAGCAGCGGGTCGAGCAGGGGGACGGCGATGCCGAGGACGACGGTTGCGAGCGCGAGGAAGGCGGGCGCGAACTGGATGCCCCAGCCATCCGTGTGCAATTCGGTGGGGACGATCTTCTTTCGGTTGCCGAATGCGCCCCAGAGGAAGCGTGCGCTGTAGGCCACCGTGAGCACCGAGCCGACGGCCGTGCCGACGAGCGCCACCCAGCCCCAGAAGTCGCCCTCGATGGCGGCCTCGACGAAGGCCCCGAAGACCGCTTCTTTGGCGACGAAGCCGAGGAGCGGCGGGATGCCCGCCATCGACGCGACGGCGATGGCCGTGATGACGAAGAGCGACGGCGTGCTGCGCCACAGCCCCGAGAGTTTGCGCCAGTCGCGCGTGCCCGCCTGGTGGTCGATGATGCCGACGACGAGGAAGAGTGTGGCCTTGTAGAGCGCGTGGGCGAGCAGGAGCGCAGCGGCGGCCAGCGCGGCATCTCGAGAGCCGAAGCCCGTGATCACCATGAGGAAACCGAGCTGCGAGACCGTGCCGTAGGCGAGCACGAGTTTGAGGTCGTATTGCCGCAGGCTGCGCCAGGCGCCCACGATCATGGTCCACACGCCGAGGCCCACGAGCAGAGCCTGCCAGCCCGGGATGTCGGCATAGCCCGGCGCGAGACGTGCGACCAGATAGATGCCGGCCTTCACCATGGCGGCCGCGTGCAGGTAGGCGCTGACGGGTGTGGGGGCGGCCATGGCCGCGGGCAACCAGAAGTGGAACGGCACGATAGCCGACTTCGACAGCGCGCCCACCAGAATGAGCAGGATGGCGACCGTGGGCCCGGCACCCTGCGGCGCCTCTGAAACGATGCTGGCGATCGACGTCGTCCCGGCGAAGGACGAGATCATGACCACGCCGACGAGCATGACGAGCCCGCCGAATGTCGTGACGAGCAGGGCCTGCAACGCCGCACCGCGCGACTCTTTGCGCCCCGTGTAATGCCCGATGAGCAGGTAGGACAGGATGCTCGTGATCTCCCAGTACATGAACATCACGATGATGTCGTCGCTCGTCACGAGGCCGTACATGGTGCCCGCGAAGGCCAGCAGCAGGCCCGCGAAACGACCGAGGCCAGGCTCATCGGCGTCGAAGTAGCGCGCGCAGTAAACGAGCACGAGGGCGCCGACACCCGTGACGACGAGGGCCAAGAGCCAGCCGAGCGCATCGATGCGGGATGTCAGGGCGATGCCGAGCTGCGGAATCCACTCGATCTTCTCCTCGATCACCCCGCCTGAGGCGATGGTGGGAGTCTGCGCGAGCGTGATGCCGAACACGGCGGCCGGCAGCAGCGCGATGACGTAGAAGACGCGGGTCGAGAGCCAGCGGGTGAGGAGCGGAGACGCGACAGACACCGCTGCAAACAGGGCGAGGATGAGTGTCATGCAGGTCTCCTGGTCGAGGCGGCCGCTGGCTTACAAACTTATCAGGAATTCGGTTACCTCTTATACGGGGCTTGCGTGCGGGGTCGCCTGTCTGCATGTCGCACATGGTCAGCAAATCTGGATACAGAAATGTCAGCATTGTATGTATTCTGTCGATCGCTCATCAGAGGAGGCTCATATGCCACGGCATCGACCCACGTCCGCAGACAGTTCAACCGACTCGGCCCGACAGGCCGCCGCACCGACGCCCGGTGCCGCTCCGGCGCGGCCCGGCGCTTCCCTGCCCGAGCCCGATGACACGGGCACGCTCATCGTCGATTCGGCCCGGGCGGCGCTCGACACCCTGCCCGAGGCCTGGCGCCGCTGTCTGGGCGACCTCCGAGCCGCCCACGACACATCCGCGCACACGCGACACGCCGAGGCGAAGAAGTCCCGAGCGGAGGGATCACGCGGGCACCCATCGACGCTGGCGGAACGGCACGATCCCCGGCTGCGTCACCTGGCGGCGACCGCGCTCGACGCCTCCTGGCGCCACGAGCTCGCGCTGCGCATCGACACGCTCTCGCCGCACCGGGTGGTCGTCGACCGCGGCGACGACTACCAGGCCGGCCGACTGGGCGATCGCGCCCGACAACGCGCGGCCCAACACATCGAGGCGTGCGCGCTCTGCACATATGTCCTCCCGCTCTTCGCCTCGAGCGACGCCATCGTCGATGCGGCCAACGCCTGGGTGCCCAAGCGGCATCGGCGCACGACGCCGGTGCACTACTACCGCAGCGGCCCCGGCGCGGTATCAGGTGGCGTCGGTCTGGGCACAGCGGTTGCCGTCGGTTCCGCGGCCGTGGCGTCGTCCGCGTCGGCTGCAACAGCCGCCTCGGCCGTTTCGACATCGACGGCCGCGGCGAGTTCCCCCTTCGCCGCTGTCTCGACTGTCGTGGGAACGCTGACGGCGTCGCTGCGTCGCACCCGTTCCGCTTTCACACGGGGAACGGCCATCGCCGCGACCGCCACGATCTGCATCGTCAGCGTCGGGATCGGCACCTCGATCGCCCTGTCGGCCGCGCAATCGAAGAATGGTTTTCCCATGGTGCTGGCGGCGGGACAAGCCGCGAAGGAGGCGAGCGCGTCTCCACGCCCCGAGGTGCCGGCCGAACCGCGCACCGAGGCGCCCACGGCACCCGCGGCCCCGCCCGGCGTCCCCGCCGAACCGGGCGACGAGCAGAAGACACCCGTGTCGGTCGAGGCGGTTCCGCCCGCGCCCGCCGAGCCCGAAGTCCCCCGCACGCCGCACCGCGACCCGATGCCCCGCGGCACCGGCCCGGCCCAGCGGCCGAGCGCGTCGAACCCCGCCGGCGCCCCGCCGGTCGACGCCACCACCCCGTCCGTCGCACCGTCGTCGGCCGGCGAGAGCGTTCCGTCCACCACGTCGCCCGCTGTCGGTCCGGCCGCCGGCGCATCGACGGATGCGTCGACCACTGGATCGGCAAACGCGTCGACCAGCTCGAACGCGAACGCAGCGTCGGCGGGCAATGGGAGCCCGGAGGAAGGAAGCACGGGCGGTTCGGGCGCGGGCGGCGAAAGCTCTGGCAACGGAAGCTCAAGCGGCGCAGAAACCGGCAGCAACTCCGACACGAGCGGTGACAGCGGTGACAGTGGCGCCGATGGCACGGAAACGAGCGCGGCCGATGGCCTCGGAACCAGCGGTGCCGACGGCTCCGGAAACAGTGGCGCCGACGGAGGCGCCCCGGCACCCACACCGTCCCGTCCCGAACCGACTGACCCGGACGGATCTGGGCCCGACGGATCTGGGCCGGACGGACCTGCACCGGACGGATCCGCACAGGGCTCCGCCGAGCCCGTCACGGGAAGCCCCGCAGCGCCCGCGGTTCCCGGCATACCCGCCGTTCCGGTGGATGCCGAACCGTCGACCGGGACCGAAGCGCCTGCGGCTCCCACGCGGCCCGCGCCGGGCACGTCCCCCGCGGCCTCTGCGCCAGCCCAGCCGGTCACACCGGCCGCACCGGCCGCACCCGCTCAGCCGGCCGCCGCTCCTGTACCCGCCCCCGCGCCGGCACCGAAGCCCGTCGACCACCCCCGGCCGGCACCCGTTGCGCCGACGACCGCGCCGTCCCCCGCCCTCCCCGCCGTCGAAACCCCGCCGGGAGGCGTTGCCCCGACGGACGGCGTCGGCCTTCCCGATGCGCCGACCAGGCCGGCCCCCGCCCGTCCGCAGGGTTAGCGCCGGTCGACGTCATCTACCGCGTGGGCGCCACGCCCGAGCGTCGTCGCACGGCGAGTTCGTATCGCCGTGCGACGACGACCAACACCCCACCGATCACGAGCAAGACGACGTAGAAGTACGGCAACGATTCGATTCCGACGCCGTCGAGCAGCAGGCCGCCGACGAATGCGCCGCCGCCGATGCCCACGTTGAACGCCGTCGTGTAGAAGGCGCTGGCGGTGTCGCGGATGCGCGCGCTGGCCGAATGCAACATGCGCGTCTGCATGAGCGGCGCGATGGCGCCGTAGGCGACGCCCCAGACCAGGAAAACGATGAGCGCCGCCCAGAACCATCCGGCGACGAGCGCGAGCGCCGTGACGAACACGATCGACAGACCGATGCAGATGAGCAGGCCTCGTGTCGTGCGCTTGGCGAAGACCGTGCCGGCGAGCACCAGGCCGAGCGCACCCGTGATGCCGAATCCGAACAACGCCAGGCTGATCTGGGCCTCGGGAACCCCGATGACATCCGTCAGGTAGGGCGCGATGTAGGTGTAGAAGCTGTAGTGGCCGATCATGACGATAGCGACCGTGATGCAGACGAGCGCGACCGAGAAGACGGTGGGGTCGACAGGGCGACGGGTGCCCGCGCGGCCCGACGCGGCGGACGAACCGGATGCTCGAGCATCCGCTGCGGTGTCATTGGCATGTGCGTCGAGCTCGCGTTCGACGGGCGGCAGGAACTTGTAGACCACGACGGCGCCGACGAGCAGCAGCACCGCGATGCCCACGAACGAGAGGCGCCACCCGACCGCGTGGCCGGCCGCCGTTCCGAGCGGAACGCCCAGCACGAACGCGAGGGTTCCTCCGGCGAGGGTGATCGAGACGGCCCGGCCGATGAGCTCCTTCGGCACGAGGTGCGCGGCATAGGCGCCCACCATCGACCAGAAGAGTCCGTGCCCGATGCCGCCCAACACGCGCGTCGACAACACGAGCGGATAGGTGGGAGCAAGAGCGGTCAGCACGTTGGCGACCGCGAGCAGCACGAGCACCGACATGATGAGGGTCTTGCGCGGGATGCGCACCGTGAGGGCCGTCAGAGGCGCCGAGGTGAGCACGACCGTGAACGCGAAGGCGCTCACGAGGAAGCCGACCTGCGATTCGGTCACACCGAGCGAGGCGCTCATATCGGGCAACAGGCCCGTGGGGATCATCTCGCTCGTCACCGACAGGAAGACGGCCGCCGACAGGGCGATCAGGCCCACCCAGGGGAAGCGCGCGCCGGCGGGCGGCGACGAGGTCACGGGCCCGGTGACGATCGGCAAGGAGCCTGTCGGGGTGTCAGACCCGCGATCAGGCAGGGGAATAGGGGAAGTAGTCATCAGTGTGTCCGACGATGGCGTTCACTCCGGCACTGGCTGGCCGTCACGCTGTGGGTGACCCCTGGCCGCGGGAGTTCGTCTGCGCGCTCATGTGCGCGCCCAGGGCCGGGCGAACCGCCACGGCCAGCACCCATTCTACGGGCGGGCGGCGGGTGACGCCAGAAGGGGTTCGCGGATGCCGTGAGCCGCCGTCACAGTGACCGCCACGGTTCGGGCGCCCCGGTGTCCTATCCTGGGCGAATGACTTCCGACGCCACCGCCTCCGCGCCCCACAACCACTGGGTACTCACGTTCGTCTGCCCCGACGCGCCGGGCATCGTGCACGCCATCTCGGGGGCCATCGTCGAGGCATCCGGAAACATCACCGAGAGCCAGCAATTCTCGAGCGCCGACACGGGCCGCTTCTTCATGCGCCTGCAGGTGCAGGCCCCCACCGACCAGCAGCAGTTCGAGGCCGCCATCACGCCCGTCGCCGAGCGCTTCGAGCTCGACTGGCAGCTCGACCGCGTGGGTCGCCCGCTGCGCACGCTCGTGCTCGCCTCGACGGCCGCGCACTGCGTCAACGACCTGCTGTTCCGTCAGCGCGCCGGCCAGCTGCCCGTCGAGATCCCGCTCGTGCTGTCGAACCACGGGTCGCTGCGCGAACTCGCCGCGTTCTACGGCGTGCCGTTCGAGTCGCAATCGGTCACGGATGCCGCGAGCAAGGCCCTCTTCGAACGCCGCATCCTCGAGGCCGTCGAGGAGCACGACATTGAACTCGTCGTGCTCGCCCGCTACATGCAGATCCTGTCGCCCGAACTCTGCGAGAAGCTCGCGGGCCGGGCCATCAACATCCACCACTCGTTCCTGCCCGGTTTCAAGGGCGCCAACCCCTACCGCCAGGCGCACGCCCGCGGCGTGAAGCTCATCGGCGCCACGGCGCACTTCGTGACGAGCGACCTCGACGAGGGGCCCATCATCGAGCAGAACGTGGTGCGCGTCGACCACGCGCAGAGCCCCGCCGAACTCGTCGCCATCGGGCAGGACGAGGAGAGCCGCACGCTCACGCAGGCCGTGAAGTGGTTCGCCGAGGACCGTGTGCTGCTCGACGGCGCCCGCACCATCATCTTCCGCTAGCGCGCCTAAGATTGACGGGTGCAGAACCAACGAACCACCCCCGCAATCGGCGTCCTCGCCATCATCCGTTTCGTGCTCGAGATCACGGCATTCGTCGTGCTCGCGGTGTGGGGTTTCGTCACATGGCCGTTCCCGTGGAACATCCTCGTCGGTGTGCTCGCACCCGTTCTCGCCATCGTGCTGTGGGCCCTGTTCCTGTCGCCCAAGGCCGTGCTGCGGGTCGACCCGTTCGGCAAGGCGCTCATCGAGATGCTCATCATGTTCTCGGCGGCCTTCGCGTTCCTGCAGCTGGGTCTCTGGCCCGTCGCGATCGTCTTCGCCGTGCTCGCCGTCGTCACGGGTGTGCTCAACGGGCGTAAAGAGCTGTCCGCATGACCTCGGCGCGGGTGCTCGAGCGCCTGACGGCCGCGCTCGGCGACCGGGTGGTCACGAGCCCCGACGCGCTCGACGAGGCCCGTGCCGATAAATCCGGCCACCGCTCCGACGCGCCGCCCCTCGCCGTCGTCGAGGCCGCGAGCATCGACGACGTGCAGCAGACCCTGCGCATCGCCACCGAGACCGGCACGCCCGTGGTTCCGCGCGGCGCGGGCACGGGGCTCGCGGGCGGCGCCATCGCCTCGGGCGGCGAGATCGCGCTGTCGCTGCGCTCGATGGACCGCGTGCTCGAGATCGACGAGAACGATCTGATCGCGGTCGTCGAGCCCGGCATTCTCAACGGCGAGTTCGGCCGCATCCTGGCCGAGCGGGGCCTGTGGTTCGCACCCGACCCCGCGTCGAAAGAGATCTCCACCGTCGGCGGCAACATCGCGACCAACGCGGGCGGCCTGCTCTGCGCCAAATACGGTGTCACGCGCGACGCCGTGCTGGCGCTCAAGATCGTGCTCGCCGACGGCACGCTCATGTCGCTCGGGCACCGCAGCGTCAAGGGCGTCACCGGCCTCGACCTGACGGCGCTGCTCGTCGGTTCCGAAGGCATCCTGGGCGTCATCGTCGAGGCCACCGTGCGCGTGCGCCGCGCCGTTCCCGGTGTCGTCACGACGCTCGCGGCCACCTTCCCTCACGTCACGGATGCCGCGGCGGCCTGTTCCGCCATCACGGCCGCCGGCATCCAGCCCGCCGTCATGGAGTTGCTCGAACCCACGGCACTGGCCGCCATCCACGACTACCTGGGGCTCGAGGTCCCCACCCCCGGGCGCACGCAGATCATGGTGCAGACCGACGGGCCGCTCTCCGCCGACGATGCGCGCGCCTGCCTCGCGATCATCGAGGCCAACGGTGGGGTCGGCGAGGTCGCGGCGAACGAGGCCGACGGCGAGCGCCTGCTCTCCATCCGGCGCGCCATGCATCCCGCCATGGAGAAGCTCGGACACCCGTTGATCGAAGACGTGTCGGTTCCGCGCAGCGCGCTCGTGCCCATGTTCGAGGCCATCCAGGAGGTCGAGCGCGAGTTCGGCATCAGCATCCCCACCGTGGCGCACGCGGGCGACGGCAACCTGCACCCCAACTTCGTCTACCAGGGCGACGAGGTGCCCGAGGTCATCTGGCAGGCCGCCGACGCGCTGTTCCTGGCGGCGATCCGGCTGGGCGGCACGCTCACGGGCGAGCACGGCATCGGCATCCTGAAGCGGCGCTGGCTCGAGGACGAGTTGGGCGCCGAGCAAGTCGACCTGCAACGCCGCATCAAGGCGACGTTCGACCCGCAGGGGTTGCTCAACCCGGGCAAGGTCTTCGACCCGATCGTGTGAGGCGCCGCCGGTTCAGTCGGCGTCGGGCACGCGCTGCCACACGGGTTTGTTCGCAAACGTGTGCCGGTAATAGTCGGTGAGCGTGAGAGCGGATGCCGCGGCCTCATCGAGCACGACAACCGCCCGCGGGTGGAACTGCAGCACCGAACCCGGGCACATCGCGCTCACGGGCCCCTCGACCATGGCGGCCACGGCGCGCGCCTTCGCCTCGCCCTGCGCGACCAGCACGGCCTCGCGGGATTCGAGGATGGTGCCGAGCCCCTGTGTGAGGCAATGCGTCGGCACGTCCGCCGGGTCGTCGAAGAACCGGGCGTTGTCGGCGCGGGTCTGGGGCGCGAGCGTCTTCAACCGCGTGCGCGAGGCGAACGACGAGGTCGGCTCGTTGAAACCGATGTGCCCGTTCGACCCGATGCCGAGAATCTGCAGGTCGATGCCGCCCGCGTCGGCGATGGCGCGTTCATAATCACGGGCGGCCTGTTCGAGGTCGGCCGCCCGGCCGTCGGGCACGCGCGCGTTCTCGGGTCGCAAGCCGAGCGGCTCGACGACCTGTGAGCGGATGACGCGGGCATAGCTCTCGGGATGCGTCTCGCTGATGCCCACATACTCGTCGAGCGCGAAACCCCGCACGCCCGTGAGGTCGAGCCCGCGCGCGACGGCGCCGGCCAGTTCGGCGTAGATCGCCGTGGGAGACGACCCGGTGGCGAGACCCCAGACGAGGGACGGCCGGGCGCGCACCCGGGCTTCGACGAGCCGCGCGGCATACCGGCCGACGTCGGCGGGGGTGGGGAGGATGACGATTTCCACGGTGATACTCCAGCGGTGAGAGTCGGGGCGATGAAGACGGGTGGGGCGGGGTAGGCGGGTGGGGCGGCCGGCGTGATGCCGCTAGGCGACCGTCGCCACGCTCTCGTCCGGGATGCTTGCGTCGGGAATGCTCGCATCCGGCATTCCGACGAGGGCCGCTCCGACCGCGGCGGCGGGGAACGCATCGGGGATGAAGCGCATGCGGGAGGCCAGCTCGAGCGAGGCGAGGAACGGCGAGCGCTCCCCCCATCCGGCGAACACCTCGACCACGTCGTCGCGCAGTCGATCGCCGAGCGCCGTCAGGCCACCCCCGACCACGACATCCTCGACGTCGACCGTGAGCACGAGCACGCGCACGGCGTTGGCCACACCCTGCGCCACGCTGTGACGCACCCGGCGGGCGTCGGCACTGCCCTGGTCGGCGCAATCGAAGAGGTCGAGCGGCGGGATCGGATGCGACGTGGGCCATTGCCGGGCGATCGCCGACCCCGAGGCGACGGTTTCGAGGCATCCACGCTGACCGCATTTGCAGAGCACACCCGCGGGATCGACCACGATGTGCCCGATCTCGCCCGCCGTGCCGCGGGAGCCCCGCCAGAGCCGGCCCCCAATGACGATGCCGGCGGCGAGTCCCGTGCCCAGGTTGAGGTAGGCCATGGACTGCGCCGAGTCGTCGTCGCGCGTGGCGATGCCGCGGGGCACGCTATCGCCGCTCAGCAGGTGGAAGGCGCCCAAGGCCGCGGCCTTCACATCGTTCTCGACGCTGACGGGCGCACTGACGATAGCCGAGAGTTCGCGCCCGAGTTCGAGTTCTTCCACATCGAGGTTCACGGCGTGCTGCACGCGGCCGGCCAACCGGTCGACCTGACCCGGGATGCCGACACCGATCGACGCCACCTCGTGCGGCGCCATGCCCGCCAGGGCCGCCAGCTCGGTGACCCCCCGCACGGCCGTGGCGACGACCTGCTCGGGGCCGCGACCGGTGGCGAAGCGCCGGCGTTCGATGACCGTGCCCGCCTCGTCGATGACGACCGCGTCGGTTTTGGTGCCGCCGATATCGAGGCCGATTCTCATGTCTGCTCCCCCACGATCAGGTCGAGCAGCGCCTCGCCGGCGAGGCGCGAGGCACCCCAGGTGGCGACGTCGGCGTAGCTCAGGGTCGGGTCGGGCCAGCCCATGTCGATGACCACGACGTCCTCCCCGCGCTCGGCGCGCAGCGCGTCGATGGCGGCCACCGCGGCGGCGCGACGATGGATGTCTTTGCCGACGACGAGCACCGGGCCCGCGCCGATTGCGCTCGTGTCGAAGGAGCCCTGCTCGGGAATGGTCGCTGAGGGTGCGACGGAGAACCGCTGCAGCCGCTGCGCACCTTCGGAGCCTGCGGTGCCGTCGATGGCGACGTTGGCGGCCGCGAAGGGCCCCCAGGGCGAGGCCCCCACGGCGATGTTGGCGACGCTCTCGACCGTGACCACCGTGAACGGCTCCCCCCGCCGCGTGCGGGCGAGCACACCGTCGGCCCGATCATTGACGTCGAAGACCGAGCGCACGCGGGCCCGCTCCCCCGACGTACCCAGCTCCGCTCGGGAGGAATCGCGCGCGATCTCCGGAGAGGACACGGTCGACTCCGCCGCGTCAGACCTCCCACCGCCGGAACCCGCCGAATCCGAAGCCTCCGCCGCGGAAACCCGAGCCTCAGCGGTCCGCTCGGCCAACCAGGCCACGCGAGTGGATGCCTCGGCCACCCGCTCAGCCGACAGCCGGCCCTCTTCCACCGCACGCAATACGTGCTCGAGGATCTCGCCGATCTCGGCATCCGAGTTGTCGGTGCCGATGCACAGCAGGTCGCAGCCGGCCCCCAGCGCACGCACGGCCGCCTCGGGGATGCCGATCTCGCCCGACGCACCCACCATGTCGAGCGCGTCGGACACGATGACGCCCGTGAATCCGAGTTCGGCGCGCAAGATTCCCTCGAGAATCGGCGCGGAAAATGTCGCCGGGTTCGCCTCGTCGATGGCCGGCACGAGGATGTGCGAGGTCATGACGGTGAGCGTGCCCGCCTCGACGGCCGCGCGGAACGGCTCCAACTCGCGCGAGCGCAGTGTCGCGGCATCCACGTCGATCACGGGGAGCGCCAGGTGCGAGTCGGAGGATGTGTCGCCGTGGCCCGGGAAATGTTTGGCGCAGGCGGCGATGCCGGCCGCCTGCACGCCGCGGGTCCAGGCAACCGAGTGCCGGGCCACGAGAGCCTCGTCGGCGCCGAAGCTGCGCACGCCGATGACGGGGTTGAGCGGGTTCGAGTTGACGTCGACATCCGGCGCGAAGGTGAGGGTGCATCCCGTTTCGGCGAGCTCCTCCCCCACGCGGTGCGCGACCGCGAACGTGTAGTCCAGGTCATCCAACCGCCCGAGAATGGCGTTGCCGGGGTAGGGCGAACCCTCGAGGTGATGCACCCGCGTGACGTCACCGCCCTCCTCGTCGATCGCGATGACGACCTGGGGGTTGGCGCGCGCGAGGGATGCCGTGAGCTCGGCCAGCTGCGCCCGCGAGGCCACGTTCGGCCCGAACAGGCAGACCGCCCCGAGCCCCTGCTCGAGCCGCGCCTCGACCCAGGCGGGCGCGGTGGTGCCCACGAAACCCGGCATGAGGGTCGAGAGGATCTGCCGCGACAGCTCGGCTGCCGACGGAGAGGGACTCGACGGAGAAGGACTCGACGCAGAAGGACTTGACGCAGAGGGGCTCGACGCGACGCCGATCCCCGAGGTGACGACGCCGCTCATCCCTTCACCGCCCCCGACACGAGGCCACCCGTCATGCGCCCCTGCACGATCAGGAAGAAGATCATGACCGGGATGGCGAGCAGCGTCGACCCGGCCATGATGGCGGCCCAGTCGGTGGCCTGCGTGGCCTGCTGGAACGTGCGCAGCCAGATCGGCAGGGTGAAGGCATCCGGTCGCTGCATGATGATGTTGGCCATGGTGAATTCGTTCCAGGCCTGGATGAACGCGAAGATTCCGGTCGAGACCAGCCCGGGCGCGAGCAGCGGGAAGGTGATGCGCCAGAAGGCCTGGCTGCGGCTGCATCCATCGATCATGGCGGCCTCTTCGAGGTCGGCCGGCACGCCCGCGACGAAACCGCGCAGGGTCCAGATGGTGAACGGGAGCACGCCCGAAAGGTAGACGATCGTCAGGCCGATGATGGTATTGAGCGCCTGCCAGCTGTCGATCATGCCGAAGATGGTGAACATCATGGCCTCGCCGGGGATCATCTGCACGATGAGAATGGCGATGACGAATTGGCGGCGGCCCTTGAAGCGGAACCGCGAGACCGCGAGCGCGCCGAGGAAGGCGAAGACCAGGCAGATGGCGAGGGTCAGCAGTGTGACGGCGATCGACACCATGAATGATGTCGGAAAGTTGCCGCGGTCGGGGCGGGCCGGTTCGAACAACACCGTGAGGTAGGCCCGGATGGTGGGCTCACCCGGGAAGAAGCTCGGGGTCGGCGAGACGATGTCGCGGTTCGGTTTGAGGCTCGTCGACACCATCCAATAGACGGGGAAGACCGAGCAGACGAACACGATGACGGCCGTGATCGACAGCACCGTCTTGGTGAGGCGAGCTCGGGCGCGGTAGCCGTTGTTGCTGCGGTTGATGGGCTTGTGCGGCACCGTGCGGGTGCTGGTGCTCACGGCGGGGACGGCGTCTTCGATCGGTTCGGCGTCGCCCGTGATCGACGAGTTCAGGCTCATACTTCTTCCTCTTTCACGGTCTTGCGCACGTAGTAGATCGAGATCAGCAGCATCATGGCGACCATGATGAACGAGACGGCGCCGGCCACCCCGAGGTTGCTGTTGCCGAGGTGATAGATGTAGGTGCCGAAGACGTCGGTCTGCGACGAGATGCCGCCCATGCCCTGCAGGGCATACACCTGGGTGAAGACGCGCAGATCCCAGATCACCTGCAGAATCGTGGTGACCAGCAGGATGCTCTTGAGATAGGGCATGACGATCAGGAAGAAGCGTTTCGGGCCGCCGGCTCCGTCGAGTTGCGCGGCCTCGAGCACCTCTTCGGGCACCTGGGTCAGGCCGGCATAGACCACGAAGGCGACGAACGGGATGGACTGCCACGTGATGATGACGGTCAGCACGGCGAAGAACGACATCGGGTCGATCAGCCACGAATGCCCGGTGAAGGCATCCGATTGGGTGAGCCAGTTGAGCACGTAGTTGAGCAGGCCGTATTTGGTGTCGACGATCCAGCCCCACACGATGGTGGCGCTGAGCGGCGGCATCGCCCAGGCGAGCAGCAGCCCCACCGACATGAGCAGGCGGAAGAACTTGTTGAGCTTCGTCATCATGACGGCGAGCAGGATGCCGATGCCCATCGTGAGCACGACGAGAACCGCCGCGAGCCCGAAGCTGCGGCCGGCCACGGCCCAGAACTCGGCGTCGCCGAGCGTCGACATGTAGTTGTCGAGGCCGATCCACTCGGGCGGGGCGCCGAAGATCTGAGCCTTGCCGTACTTCTGGAAGGAGTTGATGGCGAGGCGCACGAGCGGGTAGCCCACCATGACGCCCAGGATGATGATCGACGGGGCGAGCAGCAGCCAGGGGGCCGTGGGAAAGCGCCGGCGCTTCGAGCCGGCGGGCAGATCGGATGGTTCGGCGCGGCGACGTTTCGGAGCGCGGTTGCCGGCTCCTGGATCGGCGTCGGCCGGGGGTGGCGCGGTGACGAGCGAGGTTGTCATGGGTTACTCCCGAGCGAGTGGTGCGAAATCGGTGCGCGGTGCGAGGGGGTGGGCAGAGGCATCCGCCCACCCCCTGCTCGCTTAGGAGTTGAGGATCTCTTCGATCTTGGCGTCGAGTTCCTTGGCGATCTGATCGACGTCGCCGCCCTGGGCGATCTTCACGAACGAGTCCTGCAGCACGTTCGAGGCCTCCACGTCGGCCCACTTGGGCGCGGCGGGGGTGAGCTTCGAGGCGGCGGCGGCCTCAGCGGCGGCCTTGGTCACCGCGTCGTCGGGCAGAGCGGATGCGGCGGACACGAGTCCCGGGATGAGCCCGTTCTCGGCCATGATCTTCTGGTACTCCGGCGACACGAGGATCTTGAGCGCGTCGTAGGCCAGATCCTGGTGCTTGGCCTTCGTGGGGATGGCGATGTTCGAGCCACCGGCGAAGGCGGCCGCGGCCTTGCCCTCGGTCATGCCGGGCAGGGCGAACGCCGTGGCGTCCTTGCCGAACGTGTCGGGGCAACCGGGTGCGGTCGGGTCGTCGGCGGCCGTCGCGAGCGAGCCCGCGAACCAGCTGGGCGCCGACAGGTAGCCGACCTTGCCCTCGCAGAACGGGACCTGCGCGTTGGTCTCGTCGCCGTCCTTCGGAGCGGCGCTGGCCTTCTCATAGACGGTCTGCATCTGGGTCAGGCCCTTGATGCCGCCCGCGGAGGAGAAGCCGGCCTTCCAGGTGTCGCCGTCCTGCTCGGCGACGAAGCCGCCGTTCTCCCACACGTAGGGAAGCACGTTGTACCAGTCGCGGCCGGGAGCGTAGATGCCCGAGACGGTCGAGTCGGCGCTGTGCATCGCCTCGCCGTTGGCCACGTACTCGTCGAGCGTCGTCGGCACGCCGGCCGATGCGATCTGGGGCGTGTAGAACACCACGCGGGCGCCCGAGTAGTAGGGGGCGGCGAAGAACTTCTTGTCGTACGTGCCGGCCTCGACGAAGCCGGGCAGCAGGTCGTCGCCGCCGAGGTCGTCGAACTTGTCGGTCAGGTCGGTGAACGCGCCGGCCGAGGTGAAGGCGGCGGCCTGCGTGTTTCCGATCTCCACGACGTCGGGGGCATCGGATCCGCTGAGGGCCGTCGTGTACTTGTCGACGAGGCCCGTCCACTGCTGTTCCTCGATGACGAGCGTCGAACCGGGGTTCTCCTTCTCGAATGTCTTCTTCAGGTAATCGCGCGCGGCGTCGGGGGTGTCGGTTCCGACGAGCCAGACGCGGACCTCCGCCGAGCTGTCCGATGTCGATCCACCGCCGGAGCCGGCACAACCGGCGAGGGCGATCACGGCAACCGTTCCGAGTGCCGCGAGGCTGAGTTTCCTCATCTGAATGTTCCTTTCTAGGGCTTTTCAGTTTTTCTAGGGCTGAATGAGTGGGGTTGAGAGCTATGAAACGCCGAGCTGGCCCGAGAGAACCATGACGGCCGCCCCGCGCAGGACGATGTCCTGTCCGAGGGTGGTGAGCCGAAGCGTCAGATCGCCGTGGAATTCGGCCATCGTCCGGTTTCGGAGGGTCTCGACGGTGGCCTGGGCCAACGCTCCGTCGAGAAGTTCTTCGGGCCCCGAGAGCACGATCTGCGACAGATCGAGTGCTCCGACCACGGGGGCGAGCGCGATGCCGAGGCGTTCGCCGGCGTCGCGCAGCAGCTGGTCGATGCGCAGGGCGGCCGTGTCGTCGTCGGTCGCGTCGGCGCGGATGGCCTGGATCTCGGCTTCGAGGCGCGGAATGGCCACCCACGCTTCGAGGCAGGCCGTCTTTCCGCAGGCGCACAGCGGACCACCGTCGGTGCCGACCGTGACGTGACCGATCTCACCGGCCGCGAATCGACTGCCGTAGATGGCGATGCCGCCGAGCAGCAGTCCCGCGCCGACACCGTGGCCGATGCGCACGAGCATGAGGTCGCTCTCGGCGTGCCCGAATCCGTGTTCGGCGAGCACCGCCGCGTTGGCGTCGTTCGAGACGATGACGGGGCACCCGGATGCGTCGGCCACCCGCCGCTGCAACTCAAGGTCGTGCCAGCCGAGGTTCGGTGCGCTGTGCACGATGCCCGCGAGGTCGACGACGCCCGGCGACGCGATGCCGATGCCGAGCACGGGCCGGGTGGATGCCTGCAGCAGGCGTTCGGTCAGGGCGAGCACTTTCGCGACCGCGGGTTCGCCGGTCGCACCCTCGAGCGCCACGTCGATGCGTTCGAGGATCTCCCCGTCGAGGTTCATGACGGCCCCGTGAAAGTCGGAGTAGTCGGACAGGTCGAGCCCGATGATCTGGTGCGCTTCGCGATCGATGTCGATCAGCATGGCGGGTTTACCCGGGCGCACCCCTTCGCGCTGCCCGCGCTCCACGACGAGGCCGTCGGCGATGAGTTCGGCGACGAGGTCCGAGACGGTGACGCGGGTGAGACCCGTTTCGCGCGAGACGTCCGCCCGACTCATCGCGCCGGCCCCGTAGAGGGTCTGCAGAACGAGGGCCCGGTTGTGGTTGCGGGCGTGTTCGGGGAGCACTTTGGCGCTCGGCCGGAGCCGCCGACCGGGCAGATAAGCCGTGGTCTGGGCGGTATTCGGGTGCGCGGCGTCCAGGGTGGAAGAGCCGCGCTGCACTTCCGATGCAGTCATGTTTGTTAGTAAAGCTTACGAACTAATCCATGGCAAGTAATTCGTTCGAGATATCCCGCCTGTTTACCAGACCGTTACATTTTGTGAGGGCGGTTAACAAACGCGAAATGTGGTCACCCGTGCGGGTGCTCCGCCCAGAGGCTTCGCACGGCTTCGAGTTCGTCCCGGCGGCTGATGCCGAGCTTGCGGAACGCACGGTTGAGGTGATTTTCGACGGTGCGCACGGACACGCTCAGTCGGGTGGCGATGGTCTGGTTCGGGGTGCCTCCCGCGGCGAGGGCGGTGATTTCGCGCTCGCGCTGCGTAAGTGTCGGGCGTGATGCTTGGGCCTGCACGTGCGCCATCACCTCTGCGTCGAGGGTGCCACCGAGTGACTGGGCGAGCCGCTCGGCCCGGTCGGCGTCGTCGGACCGGCCGTCCCTTCGGTAGGCGTCGGCGGCGCGGAGGTAGGCGCCCGCGGCGTGCACGACCTGGTTGGCGGCGCGCAACCGGTCGCCGGCGCTTTCGATCCAGTCCGCTTCTGCGCCCTCGACGCCTCTTAAGTACTCGAGCAGTGGCTCGAAGAGGTTGCCCTCGAGCGCGGCAGAGTGGGGAAGCGACACGATGTCGGGCATGCTCTCGAGAGCCATCACCTCGGTGATCGCGGCCTGCACGGCGAACCCGCGGCGAGCGAATTCCGTGTGGGCGTCGGTCAACAGTCGGCGGGCGGCCTGTTCGTCGCCCCGGGCGTGTGCGATGTGGGCCTCGGCGAAGGGCACCGCCGCGAGCGGAAGCGACGATACCTGCGGCAACCATCGGCGGGCCTGCGCGGTGAGGCTGTCGGCCACGTCGATCTCTCCGCGACGCGCCGCGACGATTGCCCCGAGAACAAGGATCCCTCCATAGATCTCGCGTGACGAGAGTGTCGGCTCGCCCAGCGCGAGAGCGGCGCCGATGGCGTCGTCTGCTTCGGTGTTGCGACCGGTGTGCACGAGGGCCAGCGCGCAGACGTATGACTGATCGCGCAGCGCTTCCGCATCGAGAGCGGCGAGTGCCTCGTCCCGCCACTCCGTGGACCGACTCAAGGCCTCGTCGATGCGCCCCGCCCCGAACAGGGCGAGGGCGGTCACACGCTGACGCCGCCTGCGCCAGTACACGTTCTCGTGGGCCGACCGACCGGTCGCGTCGAGAAGCGCCACGGCGCGGATGAACCATCCCTTCGCCTGAAACACATCGGCGAGCGCGATCGATGCTTCATCGGCTGCCGGCCCGCGCCCGGTGAGAGCGGCATTCTCGGCCGCGACTCCGTCGATCACTGCCTGCAGACGCTGCTCGCTCTCGGGCGAGAATCCCCGCGCCCGTATCTCTGCCTCGAGACCGACGGCCTCGACGGCGCAGCTCAGACCGGGCAGATGTGCGCGAGCATGATCGATCACGTGTGACAACCCGACCGGGAGCTCGGGCTGCGCCTCCCATCCGCCTGTCCGTGGGGGCGTGTCCGCCCGCCCGTGGAGCCCCGCCTGCACCAGTGCTCGGGATCTCGCCGCCGCCTCAGCGACGATGGCTCGATTCGCGCGCTGGCCGAGCAACGCCAGGCTCGCGCCCGGTTCGTCCTCTGCATAGACGGTGGCATCGAGGATCTCCTGCGCACGACGCTCGGCATCGGGGCTGGCGTCGTGCGCGAGAGCGTCGACGGCGGTGACAGCCGTCATCACACCAGGATGATCGCGCCACGCCTCGAGCGCTCGGGACACCTCGGAGCGCCGATGTTCGGTCACGAGCCGCGCGACCGCGGGATTGCGCACGGCCTCCCACTCGAGGGATGCCGGCCTCGAGCCCAGCGTGGCCGACATGATTGACGGGCTCAACGGGCTCGACGGGATCGACGGGGCTGATGATCGACGCCCCTGCGCCGTAGCCGTAGCCGTAGCCGTAGCGGCAGCCCCCTCCCACGCCTCGGCGCCTCCCTGATCGATCGCGACGCGCTCGGCGAGGCGCACGCGTCGCGCGCTGATGGGTTGGTGGCGGTAGTACTCGGCGATCAGGGGCGGATTGACGGCGACCATCACCCTCGCCCCGTTCTGGAAGACGGTGACGAGGCCGCGGGCCTCCAGCTCTTCGAGGACGGTCGACCCGATCAAACGCGTGCATCGTTCGATCGTGACGATGCCGGCCACGGCGAGGAGCTCGAGCCCCTCGCGGAGCGGTGCGGTGAGCGGGTAGAGAATCTCGGTCAGATGGGGTGCGAGCGCGGGATGCCAGAGATCGTCCCCGGCATGCCAGGTGCCGGCACTCTCGCTGAGAATGCCGTGCTGCCGCCCCGCTCGGGCCACCGCGACGACCAACCGCGGGAGCCCGCCCGACTTCGAGAACACCCGCCCGGCCGTGTGCGCGTCGACCCCACCGCCGAGGACGTCTTCGAGCAGGGCGCGTACTTCTTCGTAGCGCAGGGGCGGAAGGACCACACGGACGACCCGACGCTCGAGCACGTGCACGGCCCCCGAACCCTCGGGGGCATGAGCGTCGAGAGCGTAGAGGACGGGCACATCGGTGAGTCGTTGCACCACGGAGATGACACCCCAGCTCTCGGCGTCGACGGCGGCCGCGTCATCGACCAGGATGAGGGTGGGCCGCGCCAACACCCGCCCCGCCAACGCGTCGATTCGAGCCGAAATGGGGCTTTCGACCCCGAGGCTCGGCCTGACCCCTGCCACGTCGAGAGCTTCGAGGGCGTGCGTGCGAAGGGCGAACTCGCCCGACACCGAGAGCGTGTCGAACCCCTCCTGCCGCACGGCCCGCTCCGCTCCCCGCAGCAGGGCACTGCGCCCGCTCCCCCACGCGCCGCGCACCTCGACCGAGACGCCCTCCCGCACGTGCGAGAGCACGGCAGCCAACTCGCGGCGCCTGACACTCATCTCACTCGCCTTCCCCACGCATACCCCTTGACTCAACACTCCAATATATCGATACGCCATTGCCGGCCGGAAACTTTCAGTGACCCGTCGACCCACTACTCACGCACGACCATCTCGACACTCAGGCGAGACCAGGAACTACTCACTGACAGCGCCGCTCTGCACGGATCACCCCTTCGACTACTCAAAGTTCGAACCGTGCTACTCAAATACCCAGATCAGAGGCTATATATGCTCTCGTCCTGCCTACCATTATGAGGCACGGCTCCGTCGAAGATTTCGACCGGTCGAACTGACACACATCACATCGATCGAGAGCCGACACCCCGCTCACTGAAAGGCACAACGATGATTCGAGTCGAACGTCTTCGCTCCGACGGCTCTCCCGAGCGCGGCGACCTCGTCGCCACCGACACCGGGGTGGTGTACATCTTCCCCGCCGAGGTGCCGGCCTCCGAGCGGCGCACGGGTCGCGGCTGGTATCCACACCGCGTGGGCTACATCGTCTACGAATGCGACCTGAGCTGGACCGTGCGCAACATCGGCAACCGCATCATCCACGACTTGATCGACGACCGTCTCGACGCGCTCGCGACCATTGCAGCCTCCGAGGGGTTTCGCATCACGGCCCTCGGGCGCCCCGATCGCCTTGTCGACATGAAACTGCCCGTCACACTCATCGTTCACGAGCGCCCGCGCCGTTTCGCCACCCTGTCCACCACCTCGGGCAAGGTGTTCCTCTTCCCCGAGCGCGTCCCCGCCAAACAGCGTCGCGTGGGCGCCGGGTCTGGCGAGCTGTTCCTCGGCCGCGTGCGCCGCACGGTGCGTGGGTGGGACATCGAACTCGAGTCTGGCGAGCGTGGCGAGACCGAGCGCGAGTCACGGGTCGACGCGGTGCATGATCTCGTCCAGTTGTGCGCGTCCATGCGGGAGCCCGCGTCGTCGCCGGAGCCCGCCGCCGCTCCATCGCCGAAACCCGAGACCGCCTGTGTCAGCCTCGACACGCAGCCCGAGGCGACGCCCATGCCCGACATGCCCCGTCGCGGGAACGACTCCACGCGGGTCGTTGCCCCTCTCGCGTATCGAGCCGCCGCGCGATCCACGCGTCCCCTGCAGAGCATGTATGCCTGACGCAGGCCCGTAACCGCCCCCTGATAAGGTCAACTCGTCCACAACACAGAATCGAGGGGCCCGTGTTACGAGCACGCACCAAGACCATTTCCATCATCGGATCGTTCGCCGTCGCCGGCCTCCTCCTCACCGGTTGCGCCGGCGGACAGAGCAAGGCCGACGCGTGCAACGAGCTCAACAAGAGCGTCGAGTCGCTGCAGGATGAGTTGACGTCCAGCGTCAGCAACCTGTCGTCCGACCCCTCGGCCGCCTCCGACGCCATCGACAAGCTCGCGAAGTCGTTCTCCGAGAGCACCGGCAAGGTCACCAACGACGAGGTCAAGCCCGCCGCCGACAAGGCGAACAAGGCCATCACGTCCATGGCCGACGAGTTCGGCAAGTACGCCGACGACCCCACAGCGGCCGACCCCACCGCGCTGTCCGAGAGCGCCACCGACGTGCAGACCACGTTCTCCGACCTGGCAACGCTCTGCAACTAATCCTCGAAACCCGGCGAGCGCACCGGGACTGACGACGAAAAGGGCCCCGATCCGAGGATCGGGGCCCTTTTCGTGTCGCCGGCGACTATTCGCCGATGCGCGCCTTCAGGTTGTCGGCCAGAGTCGCGAGGAACTCTTCAGTCGTCTGGTAAGCCTGGTCGGGGCTGACGAGCAGCGCCAGGTCCTTCGTCATCTTGCCCGATTCGACGGTCTTGATGACGACGTCCTCGAGCGTCGACGCGAAGTCGATGAGCTCCTGGTTGCCGTCGAGCTTGCCGCGGTGCTGCAGGCCGCGCGTCCACGCGTAGATCGACGCGATCGGGTTGGTCGACGTGGGCTTGCCCTGCTGGTGCTGACGGTAGTGGCGCGTGACCGTGCCGTGAGCCGCCTCGGCCTCGACGACCTTGCCGTCGGGCGTGGCGAGCACGCTCGTCATGAGACCCAGCGAGCCGAAGCCCTGCGCCACGGTGTCGGACTGCACGTCGCCGTCGTAGTTCTTGGTGGCCCAGACGTAGCCGCCCTCCCACTTCATGGCCGAGGCGACCATGTCGTCGATGAGGCGGTGCTCGTAGGTGAGGCCCGCGGCGTCGAACTGCTCCTTGAACTCGGCCTCGAAGATCTCCTGGAAGATGTCCTTGAAGCGACCGTCGTAGGCCTTGAGGATGGTGTTCTTGGTCGACAGGTAGACCGGGTAGTTGCGGCTGAGGCCGTAGTTGAGCGAAGCGCGCGCGAAGTCGCGGATCGACGCGTCGAGGTTGTACATGCCCATGGCCACACCCGACGACGGAGCCTCGAAGACCTCGAACTGCTGCGGCTCGGAGCCGTCCTTCGGGGTGAACGTCATGGTGAGCGTGCCGGGGCCGTCGAACAGGAAGTCGGTGGCACGGTACTGGTCGCCGAACGCGTGGCGGCCGACGATGATGGGCTTGTTCCAGCCCGGCACGAGGCGCGGGATGTTCGAGATGATGATGGGCTCGCGGAAGATCACGCCGCCCAGGATGTTGCGGATGGTGCCGTTCGGCGAACGCCACATCTTCTTTAGGCCGAACTCTTCGACGCGTGCCTCGTCGGGCGTGATCGTGGCGCACTTGACGCCGACACCGTGCTTCTGGATGGCGTGCGCAGCATCGACAGTGATCTGGTCGTCCGTCTCATCGCGCTTCTCGATACCGAGGTCGTAGTATTCGAGGTTGATGTCGAGGTAGGGGTGAATGAGGGTGTCTTTGATGGCCTGCCAGATGATCCGTGTCATCTCGTCGCCGTCGAGCTCGACGACCGTGCCTTCAACCTTGATCTTTGACAATGCATACTCCTTGGCTTTCGGCCGGGAAAATGGCCACGGCCAGCTTACCGTCTCGTCGAGAAGTATCTCGACGTCGAGAGAGTTTGGCGCGGGCATCCATCGGTTGACTCATCCCTGAGGATGAACGTTGGGCGTCACACTACCGGCGGGCGAGCATGGCCCGGTACCCTAGGTCTATGTCTGAATTGCGACTGGAAGAGCTGTCCGCGTCGACCATCGTGGCGGTCAACGCCCTCACGCTCAAGCCCGGGCAGGAGCAGTTCGTCGCTCCCGTGTCCTACGCCGTGGCGGCCGCCGTGCTCGACCCGGCCACGAGCTGGCAGCGCGTCGTGCTCGACGGCGACGAGGTCGTCGGTTTCGTGCAGGGCAACTTCGACGAGCACGCCCACCAAGACGAGTTCCGCAGCATCCTGTGGCGCATCAACGTCGACGCCGACGACCAGGGCCGCGGCATCGGCACCTTCGCGGTCGAGGCGCTCCTCACCGAGGCTACGCAGCGCGGTTTCGACCACGTCAACGTCATCTACGAGCCCGGCGAAGACGGCCCCGAGGCCTTCTTCCTGCGCGTCGGCTTCGAGCCGACGGGCGAAACGCAGTACGGCGAAGTCATCGGAAGCCGCGCGCTCTAACCCTCCGCGTCGAGGTGCTCCCGCTCGGGTCACCTCCGCCGACGTCGGCTTCCGCGCGAGTCGCCTCACACGAGTGAGCTCTCCCGATGAGTCCGTCCGTCCCGAGCCCGCGGCATCGTCGCCGGTCGAGACCCTATCCCTGTCGAACGGCGAGCCCATGTCCGAGATCGAGAACCCCTCCGACCCCGAGGCGTTCGTCGAGGCCGTGCTCAGCGTCGTCGACGGCATCCCGGCCGGCCGGGTCATGAGCTACGGGCAGGTGGCCGCCACCCTGGGATCGCGTTCGGCGCGGGGCGTCGGCCGCATCATGGCTCTCCACGGGTCGGATGTCGCGTGGTGGCGCGTCGTGCAGGCGTCGGGTTTCCCACCCGCCGGTCACGACGCTCGCGCGCACGAACACTACGTGGCCGAGGGCACACCCCTCGTCGAGAGCTCGCGCGAACCGGGTTTCCGTGTGGCGCGCTCAGGGTTCGTCGGTCACGAAGACCGATAGGGCGCCTGCCGCGGCCGAGCAGCAGGTCATCCTGAAGTCCGAGCTGCCGGGTACGCGCGGCGGATGGCAGGGCGCGGCGCCCGCGATTGACTGGTTCTACCGTCGACCGAGGAAAAACCCATGCCCCATCGCAGCCGCAGCATTTCGAGCAACCGCCACCCCTCCCGCATCCGCGCCGCCCGCGCCCGCCGCCTCGGTCGCCTGACCGCCGCCACCGCGACCGCCGGCATCGCAGTCGTCGCCCTGACGGGCTGCGGCACCCTCGACGCCTTCGCCACCCTCGGCAACCCCGTCGGGCGCGGCCTCTACGAGACCGCCGCGACGTTCGAGAAGACCGAGACCGCGAAGACCCTCTCCTCCGACTGGCTGCCCGACGATGCCGCGCGCGTGCGCCTCACCTATCGCCACGATGGTTCGGCAGCGCTCCTCATGTTCACGACGGCCCAGAGCCTCGACCAGCTGTGCAGCCCCGCGAACACCGTTCCTGTGCCGGCGCTCGAGGACTCGTGGTGGCCGCAGACGTTGCCCGAGACCGCCTACCTCTGCGGCGACCGCTGGACGGCCTTCGCCGACGGCGGAACGGTCTACGCCTTCACCGGCACCGACACCTCGGCGGGAGCATCCCTGACGTCCGGTGGCGGCGAGGCCCAGACCACGCGCTCTCCCGGTTACTAATCCGGCCGCCTCACTCTCGCCGCACACGCACACACAGAAGCGGTTCGCCAACCCGATGGTCGGCGAACCGCTTCTCTCGTTTTCGGACGAACCCGGTGCTAGACCAACGAGTCACGCCAGGCGGCGTGCAGCTGCGAGAACCGGCCCGTGCCGGCGATCAGATCACCGGGCGTGCCGTCCTCGACGATGCGTCCGTGTTCCATGACGAGCACGCGGTCGGCGATCGCGACCGTCGAGAGGCGGTGCGCGATGATGACGGCCGTGCGGTCGGCCAGCAACGTCTGCAGGGCCTCCTGC
Organism: Okibacterium fritillariae; assembly: GCF_900167575.1. Classification (GTDB taxonomy): domain Bacteria; phylum Actinomycetota; class Actinomycetes; order Actinomycetales; family Microbacteriaceae; genus Okibacterium; species Okibacterium fritillariae. The sequence continues at coordinate 881,642 of NZ_FUZP01000001.1, read as the reverse complement.
ACGAGCCGCTCCGACGGGATGTCGAGCGACGCCGTGGCCTCGTCGAGGATCAGCACCTGGGGGTCGGCCAGGAACGCGCGCGCGAACGAGATCAGCTGACGCTGCCCCGCCGAGACGCGCCCGCCGCGCTTGTTCACGTCGGTGTCGTAGCCGTTCGGCAGCGAGCGGATGAACTCGTCGGCGCCGACCGCCCGGGCCGCGCGCTCGATCTCCTCGCGCGAGGCGTCCGGTTTGCCGATGGCGATGTTGTCGGCCACCGAACCCGAGAAGAGGTACGCCTCCTGCGTGACCATGACGATGGCTCGTCGCAGGTCTTTGGGGTGCAGCATCCGGAGGTCGACGTCGTCGAGGGTCACGCGCCCGGCCGACGGGTCGTAGAAGCGCGAGATCAGCTTGGCGAGCGTCGACTTGCCCGCACCCGTCGAACCCACGAGCGCGATCGTCTGACCGGCCGGCAGGTCGAGCGTGAAGTCGGGCAGCACAACCGTGTCTTCGTTGTAGGCGAAGCGCACATCCTCGAAACGCACGTGACCCCGGGCCGACCAGAGGTCGACGGGTTTCTCGGGGTCGGGCACGGTCGGCTTCTCCTCGAGCACACCCGAGATCTTCTCGAGCGCGGCCGACGCCGACTGGTAGGAGTTGTAGAACATCGCCATGTCTTCCATGGGGTCGAAGAACCGCCGCGCATAGAGCACGGCCGCGAGCAGCGCACCGATCGCGAGCTGACCGTCGACCACGCGGAACCCGCCCACGAGCAACACGGCCGCGACGGTCACGTTGCCGATGAGGATGAGACCCGGGTCGAACACACCGAAGAGCTGGATGACGCGCGCGTTCACGTCGCGGTAGTCCTCGACGAGCCCGCCGAACTCCTTCTCGTTGCGACGCTCCTTGCGGAACGCCTTCACGGCGCGGATGCCCGTCATGGTCTCGACGAACTGCACGATGAGCTTGGCCGAGGCCACGCGCGACTGGCGGAACAGCTTCTGCGAGCGCACCTGGAACCAGCGCGTGAGGATGAACAGCGGCACGAGGGCGCCGAGCAGCACGAGTCCGCTCGTCCAGTCGAGCAGGAACAGCGCGATACCCGTGAACAGGCTGTAGAGGATGCCCGAGACCAGCTGATTGATGCCCGAGTCGAGCAGCTCGCGAATCGAGTCGAGGTCGCTCGTCTGGCGCGAGATGATGCGGCCGGACGTGTAGCTCTCGTGGAACTCGAGGCTCAGCTTTTGCGTCTGCAGGAACACGCGTTTGCGCAGGTCGATCAAGATGGCCTGGCTGACGCGCGCCGCGAGCACCGTGTACCACGCCATGAGCAGCGCGCCGATGACACCCGTCACGAGGTAGGCGGCGACCGTGAGGATGGCGGGCATCCAGTCCTGGTCGAGCACGGCGGGCAACGCGCGGTCGATGCCGAAAGCGATCAGCGCGGGACCCGCCACCTGAGCGGCGGTCGAGATCGCGACCACCCCCATCGTGAGAGCCACTTGAGCTTTCAGTGGCGACAGCAGCGAGCCGAGCAGGCGCGTCGACCGTCGCCGGATGGACTTCGATTCGGCGCGCGTGAAATCGTCACGCTCTTCGCCGGTCACGCCCGAGACAGATATCTGGCTCATCGGTTGACCTCCATTCCGGTATTGCTTTTGTCGTCGCGGTCGCGATCGGGGTGCGTGTCGTCGAGCCCCTGCCGCACCGCCTCGGTGATCTGGATGTCGCGCTCGGCGTCACCCTCGGTGCGCGTGTCCTCGGCGTCTGCGTTCGACTCCGCCACCCCCACGCGACGGCGCTCGGCCGCCTCGCGCTTCTCTTCGTCTTCGAGGCTCGAGATGACGAAGCGGTAGTGCTCGTTGGTGGCCAGCAGCTCGGAGTGCGTTCCGACGGCCACGATGCGTCCCTCCTGCATGAGCGCCACGCGGTCGGCGAGCGTCACGGTCGAGGGACGGTGGGCCACGATGAGCGCGGTCGTGGACGAGAGGACGCGGCGGAGCGCCGCCTCGACGAGCGCCTCGGTGTCGACATCCAACGCCGAGAGGGGGTCGTCGAGCACCAGGATCGACGGCGAGGCCGCCACCGCCCGGGCCAGGGCCAGACGCTGACGCTGGCCGCCCGAGAGGCTGAGACCCTCCTCACCCACGGTCGTGTCGACGCCGTCGGGCAGGTTGTGCACGAACGCCGCCTGCGCGATGTCGAGCGCCTCGGCCAAGACGCGATCGGCCTCGGGCGAACGCGGGTCGAGGTCGGCCCGACCGAGAAGCACGTTCTCGCGCACGGTCGCCGAGAACAGCGTCGCATCCTCGAAGGCCATGGCGATGTGGGTGCGCAACTCTTCGCGGGTCAGATCGCGCACGTCCACGCCATCCACGCGCACGGCTCCCCCGGTGACGTCGTAGAGACGCGTCGTCAGGGCCGTGAGCGTCGACTTGCCGCAGCCGGTCAACCCGACGAGTGCCATGGTCTCGCCGGGCGTGATGGTGAGGTCGACGCCGTCGATGAGGTCGCCGAAACGCTCGGGCGAATCCTGGTAGCGGAAGTGCACGTTGTCGAAGCGCAGCTCGCCGCGCGGCTCGGCCACGGTGAGGGGATGCTCGGGGTCGGTGATCGCGTTCGGCGAATCCATGACCTCGAAGAACCGGTCGGTGGCGGTGCGCGTGTCGAACGTCATCGACAGCAGGAAGCCGATCGACTCGATCGGGAAGCGCAGCACGGTGGCCGTGGCGAAGAACGCGAACAGCTGTCCGACGGTGATCTGATCAGTGGAAGCCAGCCAGATGCCACCCAGCAGACACAGCGCGAACGCGACATCCGGAAGCAGCAGCAGCCACAGCCAGATGCCCGCGATGGCCTTGGCCTTGGCGATCTCGGTGCCGCGCAGGTCTTCGGCCTGGGCCTCGAAGTTCTTCAGCGCATAGCGCCCACGGCCGAAGGCCTTCAACACGCGGATGCCGTGCACGCTCTCCTCGACGGCCGTGGCCAGGTCGCCCGCCTGGTCTTGGCTGCGGCGCGCGATCTCGGAGTACTTCTTCTCGAAGACGAACCCGTAGATCCAGATCGGCACGGCCATGACCAGGAAGATGAGGCCCAGCAGCCAGTTCCAGTAGAACAGCACGGCGGCGCCGATGAGGATCGTGACGGTGTTGACCACGAGCAGCACGATGCCGAACGACAACCAGCGGCGGATGAGGCCCAGGTCGCTCACGGCACGCGACAGCAGCTGCCCCGACTGCCACCGGTCGTGGAACGAGACCGGCAGGTCTTGCAGCTTGGCGTAGAGGGCGTTGCGCATCTTGGCCTCGACGTGCGTGCCCGGCGTGAGCACGAACCAGCGCCGCAGCGCGATCATGACGGCCTCGACCACGCCGAGCGCCAGCACGAGCAACACGGCGGGCCAGATCTCGGCCGAATCACCCGTCGACAGCGGACCGTCCACGAGGCGTTCCAGGATGAGCGGGATGCCGAGGGCCACGACCCCGGCGATGAGGGCGGCCACCATTCCCAGCACGATGCGGGGCACGGCGGACTTCACGTAGGGGTACATGCGCCAGAGCGCCTGCGCCGTATTCAGGTCGGATTTATGTGAGGGCGGACGTTGGTCGTTCGCGTTTCGAGACATTCGTTGTCAACTCTTCTATGCGTGGTGCGGGTGCCGCTCTCGGGCGGCGAGGCGTGTCGGCGCGGTGGGCGAGACGGATGCTGGCGCCCCGTGAGTCTGTAACCCCGGGGCCCGGCGCAATAGTTCTCGTGCGGCGACGGATGTGGATGGGTGAGCGCGCGGGGCGCTGGGGGCGCGGTCGGCGACGCCGAACGAACCGGACCCCGATGAAGCGGCGGCCGGTGTGCGGGCGGTGAGCGGACCGGGTTTAGTCGGAGGTCACCGGGTTGTGGGCGGTCGCACGGGCCGTGGCGGGCTTCGTGCGCGGCTGCTCAACCACGGGGAACGCCGAGACCGCATTGTGCGCGGCGCTGAAGCCGGCTCCGTGAATGCGTGTGATCGTCATGACGCTCCTCCTGGTTTCGTATTCGTCGTCAGTGCCCGCGACGCTATCGAGCCCCTGATGAGGGGCCTGACGCAGCCGTGGGCAGCCCTACAGAATATGAGGAAAGCGGAGCCCGGGGCAAGCGATTCGCCAGAATCGCCCGCAAATGGTTCGTGAACAGCCCGTGAACGGGTCAGCGCACGCGCACCGACAGGCACGTGACGCAGCCCTCGCGCTTCTCGAATTCGCTGATGTCGACGCGCACGACCGTGAATCCGAGGTCCTCGATCAGCGCGGCCGTCTGCGGCGCGGCGGCCGACAGGAGCACGGTGTCGTCGGAGAGGACGACGACGGCCGACCCCTCGGGCTCGGGCACGGCGCGGAAACGGTCGAAGAGGCGCACGTCGTCGACGAGCGGTTCGTAGCCGATGACGGTGCCGTCGGGCAGAGCCGTGACGGCCGTCTTCAGGTGCAACACCTTCGTGACGGGAACGGCGACGACCACGTAGCCGAGCGGGGCGAGCAGCGCGCGCAGCTGGCGCACACCCTCGGCGTTGGTGCGGTCGGAGCGCCCGACATACACGGTGTCGCCGACGGTGAGGATGTCGCCACCCTCGAGTGTTCCGGGCGCCTCGATGCGCTGCACCCGCAGGCCGAAGTCGCGCAGATTGGCCTCGATGCCCTCGACCTCGGGCGCGCGGGACTCGAGCGCGGGGCGCGTGATGACCGCCAGGTCGCCGAAGAGCGCGACGACGTCCTCGACGAACACCGAGTCGGGCAGGCCGTCGGCGAACGGCAGCTCGGAGGTGGTCCAGCCGTTGGCCTCGAACGCCTTGACGTAGGCATCCCACTGTTCGTCGACCTTGTCGGCGTCGACGGGGACGCGTTCGAGGTGGGTGACCACGCCGTCGTCATAGGTGGATGCCGGCATGCGCACGATCGCGATTCGCCGGTCGTTCGCGCGGGCCGACGCCCCGCGCCGCAGCACGGCGTTGTAGACGAGGCGCCCGAGCGTGGCCGCGAAAACGATGTAGAGCAGGATGAAGATGGTGTTGACGCCCAGCAGCGTGCCGAACAGATAGGCCACGACGCTGCCGTCGAGCACCTGGCCGCCCTGCAGGATGGGGATCAGCAGGCCGATGATGCCCGCGATGATGCCGGCCACGAGCCCTGCCGGCACGGCCGTGAACCAGACGCGCAGCCCGCCGGCGAGCGCGAGCGCGAAGATGATGACGAAGCCGATGAGGCTCGCGATCGAGAAGTAGCTGTTGGCCGAGCCGATGATGGCCGAGGTGAACTGGTTCGAGAAGAAGAACGCGAACACCGTGGCGACATGGACGCCCACCGCAACCGTGAGGGCGGCCAACAGAGATGCGACGAGCCGGCGGCCCCAGGTAACAGACATGACTCACACCCTAGGGGTGATGTCTATGACGAAACTGTGGGCCGCCGGCTCGGCGGACTGCTCGGGCGTGGCGCGGCCGCGATCACGCCGTCGCCGCACCCACAGACTCAGTGGAAGAAGTGACGCTCACCCGTGAAGTACATGGTGATGCCCGCGGCCTCGGCCGCCTGGATGACCTCTTCGTCGCGCACCGAACCGCCGGGCTGCACGACGGCCTTCACGCCGGCATCCAGCAGCACCTGCAGGCCGTCGGCGAAGGGGAAGAACGCATCGGATGCTGCCACCGAACCGGCCGCGCGGTCACCCGCCCGCGTCACCGCGAGCTGGCACGAGTCGACGCGGTTGACCTGGCCCATGCCGACACCGACGGACGCGCCGTTGTGCGCCAGCAGGATGCCGTTGGACTTGACGGCCCGGCAGGCCTTCCACGCGAACACGAGGTCGACGATCGTCTCTTCGTCGGCGGGCTCACCCGTGGCGAGGGTCCACGATGCGGCCGTGACCGCGGGGTCGACGGGTGCGAATCGGTCGGTGTCCTGCACGAGCAGGCCGCCCGAGATCTGGCGCACCTCGGTGTCTTCGCGCTCGAAGCCGTCGGGCAACTGCAGCAGGCGGAGGTTCTTCTTGGTTTTCAGCACGTCGAGCGCGGCGTCTTCGAAGCCCGGGGCGACGAGCACCTCGGTGAAGATCTCTTTCACGGTCTCGGCCATCTTGAGCGTGACGATGCGGTTGGCCGCGATGACGCCGCCGAACGCCGATACGGGGTCGCATTCATGCGCGCGCTGGTGCGCCGAGGCGATGGCGTCGGGCGCCTTGGGCTTCGCGACCGCGATGCCGCACGGGTTGGCGTGCTTGATGATGGCGACGGCCGGGTAGATGAAATCGTAGGCGGCGCGCACGGCGGCATCGGCGTCGACGAAGTTGTTGTAGCTCATCTCCTTGCCGTGCAGCTGCGTGGCCTGCGCGATGCCGTGGCCGTCGGGGCGCGCGTAGAGGGCGGCCTTCTGGTGCGAGTTCTCGCCGTAACGCAGCGTCTGCTGCAGCTCGCCGCCGAGCGTGACGGTCGCGGCGAAGGCGTCAGCGGATGCGGGGGCTGCCGCATCCGTGCCTCCCGCGTTCGAGGAACCGTCGTTCGACGAGCCGTCGTTGTCGACGAACCAGGCAGCGACGGCCGTGTCGTAGGAGGCCGTGTGCTGGAATGCCTCGCGCGCCAGGGTGCGGCGCTGCGCGAGCGACGTGCCCCCGGCCGCGACGGCGTCGATGATCGAGGGGTAGGCGTCGGGCGACACGACGATCGCCACGTTGGCGTGGTTCTTGGCCGAGGCGCGCACCATGGCGGGGCCGCCGATGTCGATCTGCTCGATGACGTCGTCGCCCTGGGCGCCCGAGGCGACGGTCTCGACGAACGGGTACAGGTTGACGACCACGAGCTGGAACGGGGAGATGCCGAGCTCGGCCAGCTGCTCTTCGTGGGATTCGAGGCGCAGGTCGGCGAGGAGCCCGGAGTGCACGGCGGGGTGCAGCGTCTTGACACGCCCGTCGAGCGACTCAGGGAAACCCGTCACCTGGGCCACGTCGGTGACCGCGAAACCGGCGTCGCGGATGGTCTGGGCCGTGCTTCCGGTCGACACGATCTCGACGCCGGCACCCGCGAGGGCCTCGGCGAGCGTCAGCAGGTCGCGTTTGTCGCTGACCGAGAGGAGGGCGCGGGTGATGGGGACGATGTCGCGTTCGCGGTACAGGCTCTTGTCGTGGCTCGGGCCGGACATGGGATCTGATCTCCTCGGTTGGGGTGTGCCGGCCGCAGGTCGCGGCCCGTGGGGTTAGAGGGCGGCGAGGTCGACGTCGCCGGTGGCGATGCTGCGCACCGTATCGACGAGCAGGCGGCGCTCGACCGGTTTGATGCGCTCGTGCAGCGTGTGCTCGGTGTCGTCGGGCAGCACGGGGACGCGCTCCTGCACGATGATGGGGCCGTCGTCGACGCCGTTCGCGACGACGATGATGCTCGCACCCGTCTGGGTCACACCGGCCGCGAGGGCGTCACGCACGCCGTGGGCACCCGGGAACTCGGGCAGGTAGGCGGGGTGCGTGTTGATGAGGTGCGGCGCGAGGGCGTCGACGACCCCGGCCGGCAGCAGACGCATGAGGCCCGACAGCACGACGAGGTCGGGATGCCAGACGCGGATCTGCTCGAGCAAGGCCTCGCCCCATTCGGCGCGCGAGTCGAACGACGAATACGGCACCGTGAAGGTGGGGATGCCGAAGGCCTCAGCGTGTGCCAGGCCGTCGGCCTCGCGATCGGCACCGACGGCGATCACGCGAGCGGGGAACGCGTCATCGCTCGACGCCTCGAGGAGGGCACGAAGATTGGAACCGGTGCCGGAGATGAGCACAACCACGGAGAGCACCCGAACAGCCTACCGTTTTGAGGCAGAACCCGATTCCCGCTCACTGAGGCGCGAGCGACCGGATGCGGCAGACGCCGATCCGGTGTCGGGGTGGTCGTCGGAGTGCCCGCTTGCGAGCATGCCGATCAGGGCCGCGACCGTCACCTCGATGAAGACGAAGAGCGCGACCCAGAGCGGGTTAGGCCCGACCTCGGCCAGGCGTCCCGGGCCGATCGCTCCGCCCGACAGGGATGCGAGCACGGCGAAGATGAGCGCGGAGATCAGCCCGATGGCGACGGCTCCGGCGGCAAGGGTGCGGTTGGCGTGGGCGGGGGTGGCGGCATCCGTCAAGCGTTCGCGCACGAGCATGGCAGCGAAGAAGCCGGCCAGCAGAGGCACCAGGATGCCCACGAAGCCGAACAGAAGGTCCGCGGTCGGCACGGCGCCGAGGATCGGGAAGGCGGGGAGCGGGCCGACGACCGTGTTGACGGGTGAGACGCTCGTGCCGGCGCCGAGCGCGAACCCGGGGCCGACAAGCCACGAGGCCACCCAGATGACGAGGTTGGGCATGAACGCCAGCTGGCCGAGGGTGACCGCGATGCCGCCCGTCACGCCCAGCTGCGTGCTCTCGTAGAGCGTGGTGATGGTGCCGAAGTTGGCGAAGATCGTGAGCGCGAGCAGCACGCTGGCCACGGCGAGGATGGCGGCGACCACGGCGGTGGCGCCCGTGAAGCCAGCGCGCAGGATGGCCAGTTGGGTGTCGCTGAAGCGGTCGGCGATGCGTTCGCCGAGACCGGCCGACGCGCTCCGCTTCGCGGCGCCCGAACGCGCTCCGGACGCCCGGGGAGAAACGGTCGAGCCGGACGCGCTCGAAGGGGCAGACGCGACCCGGTGGCGGATGACGCCGATCGCGAGCCCCACCGCGATGACGAGCGGCGGCAACACGATGCCCTGCAGGATCGACGGGCGCAGCTGTTCGGAGAGCGCCGAGAACGTGAGCAGCGCCGACAGCACGAGCGCGGCCACGAGCGAACCCGCGACACCCGACTGCCAGTAGCGGGTCTCGGCCGCGCGCCGCCCGATGCGCACGGCCGCGAGCACCGAGAAGAGAGCGAATGCGAGGGGCGCGATGGTCACGAAGAAGGGCTGGGCGGCCTGTGCCACGCCGACCTGGGCGATGGTCGCGGCATCCGCCGTCGCTCGGATGTCGACGCCGTTGCCGGCCAACCAGATGTCCACGGCGGCGCGCCAGAACACGAGCCAGTCGGTCGCAAAGCCGTCCTGGATGGCCCAGAGCAGGGACAGGGGTACGAGCGGGATCGCCACGCCGATGGCGATGGCGATGAGGGTCTCGAGGGCGGCGAGAGTGGCAGTCTGTGAGCGGTTCATCCGACTTGGAGCCTACCCTCAGCCCGCTTCCTCGACGGGCTGCCCGGCCGGGGTGTTGTGGGCCGGGCGCTGAAGCACCTCGAGCACGAACAGCAGCACGAGGGCCCCGACCGCGATCCAGGCCATGTCCGCCACATCGATCGGTCGAACCAGGAGAACGATCCCGGCCGCAACCAGGAGCACGACCAGGCGGAGCAGACCGATGACACGGGCCAGACGTGTTCCGAAGGCACCCGTGGTGACGCCGTGCGCCTCGCCGAACCCGCGCACCGCGGATGCCGCGTCCCGCGCGACCGAACGCAACGCCCGAGGAGCCCGGCCGGGGCCCGCAAGCCACACGGCCACCGCGCTGGCGACACCGATCACGACGACACTGCCGACGAGCGCGAACAAGCCCGCCGTCGCGTGGTCGAAGACGACCTCGAGCGCGTCCCCCGGGAAGCCGTCGGCGCGGGCCGTGCGGCGCAGGAGCGGCCGCGCGATAGCGAGTGCAACGCCGAGCGCCAGGGCCGTGGCGGCAATGGCGATGGCCGCGGCGATCACGGCGCGACGCTTGTTGCGTGCCAACAGGACTCCCCCGGCGGCAGCCACCAGCGCGATCGCGGGCAGCCACGGGCCCACCGCGACGACGAGCGTATAGATCGTCTGCACGCCCGCGGCCTGTGACGTGTCGGCGATCACGATCGTGCGTTCGATGGATGGAATCCGCTCGGCCAGCGCGAAACCGTCGGCGACCAGGGCGTCCTTCACCCGGTCGACGATCGGCCCGAGCTGCACGCCGATGTCGCCCTGCGGGTCGGCCCCGATCTCGATCACGGCATCCGGGTCGCCCTCGAGACTCAGAGTCAGTTGACGGTGGGTTCGCGTGAGGGCTTCGTTCCACACGGTCGAGAACGCATCCGAGCGGACGACTTTCTCCACCACACGGTCGATCGCCGAAGTCACGCCGGCTGCTGCCGGTTCGCGCAGCAGGTCGAGGGCGGCAGCGGCCTTCGGCGGCACGCCCAGACTTTCGATCCCGTCGAAGAGGTCGTCGGTGAGGGCCTCGACGTTGAGCGCTTCGCTGATCGCGGCCTCGGTTTCGCGAATCACGGCATCCTGCACAGCCGGTTCGTCCACGAGGGGACCGAAGGTTTCGACGAAAGCCTGCGCGTCCGTGAGTTCTGTGACCGCCCAGCTCGCGGCGATACTCACGGGCGCGAGCACGGCGGCCACGACGATGAGCAGGGCTGAGAGGAGCTGAGAGAAAAGCCGCGCGACTCGACCCGTCTTCGGCGCGTCGGATTTCCCCGTCGTCACACGTTCGCGTTCTCGAAGCCTCGCGTTCTCGGCCTCGAGACGGGCAATCCGCACACTTTGGGCGCTCTCCGACTCCGTCATCATGCTGCCCTTCTCGATCGGGCACGCGGTCGACTACCGGGCGCTGAGCACACGGTAGCGCTTCGACGGCTCAGCCCGCTGGCGTCCGTTCGAAAGAATCGGCCATACGGATGCCGACGGCCGGCAGCAGCACGCCGTCGATGATGGAGAGGAGGAACGGGCGGTCGACGGGTTTCTGCAGCACGAGCACGCGATACGCGGTCATGGCCGGTGTGATCAGCGAGAGCGTTTCGAGGTCGCAATCGCTCGAGATCTCGCCGCGTTCGATGGCGCGCAGCAGCAGCGTCTTGTTCGCCTCGGCACGCGGCCGGATGATGGCCTGCTCGATCGCCTGCGCGAGCTCGGGCGACTTCGAGAGCATCGACGAGAGCCCCGCCATGATCTGCAGCTTCTTCTCGGCCTCTTCGATCGTGCGCGGTTTGATCAGGCCGACGAGGTCTCCGCGCAGCGTGCCGGTATCGGGCAGGTGTTCGAGGTCGGCGCGTTTCATGCACGCGACGGCGTCGATCACGAGTTCGTTCTTCGAGGCCCAGCGGCGGTAGAGCGTGGCCTTGCCTGCTTTGGCCCGCGCGGCCACCATCTCGACGGTCATGCCGTCGTACCCGCATTCGGCGAGCACCTCGAGTGCCGCGTCCAGGATTTCGGGGTCGCGCGAGTGATCGCGCTTGCGCCCCAGTTTGGGGGATTCGACCTGCGTCATTGCGGCGATCTCCTCGTGTTTTCGGGCCTGCATGAGTTCACCCCATGTTAGCGAAGGGTTAAATATAGAACTGATCGTATCCGAAACTCGCCAGTTCCGTATATAGTTCTCGACATGCCACAGACTTCCTCCGCTTCACCCGCTACCGCGGCGCCCGCTGCCGCCGCATCATCCCGCCGCTGGTGGACACTGACCGCCGTCGCCATCGCCCAGCTCATGGTCGTGCTCGACGCCACCGTGGTCAACATCGCGCTGCCCGCCGCGCAGGCCGACCTCGGCTTCTCGAACGGCGACCGCCAGTGGGTCATCACCGCCTACTCCCTCGCTTTCGGCAGCCTCCTGCTGCTGGGCGGCCGCCTCTCCGACCTCATCGGTCGCAAGCGCGCCTTCATCATCGGCCTCATCGGTTTCGCCCTCGCCTCCGCGCTGGGTGGTGCCGCCGACAGCTTCGGCCTGCTGGTCGCCGCCCGGGCCCTGCAGGGTGCCTTCGGCGCACTGCTCGCCCCGACGGCCCTCGCCGTGCTCACCACGACGTTCACGATCCCCAAGGAACGCGCCCGGGCATTCGGTGTCTTCGGCGCCATCGCCGGTGCGGGTGGCGCGGTCGGCCTGCTGCTCGGCGGTTTCCTCACCGAGAAGCTCGACTGGCGCTGGAACCTCTACATCAACGTCTTCATCGCGATCATCGCCATCATCGGTGCCGTCATCTTCGTCTCCTCGCCGAAGCGCGAAGGCGCGCGGCCGAAGCTCGACGTTCCGGGAACCATCCTCGTGTCCGGCGCCCTCTTCACGCTCGTCTACGGCTTCTCGAACGCCGAGACCGACGGCTGGGACTCCCCGGCCACGTGGGGCATGCTCGCCGCGAGCGTCGTGCTGCTCGTCGCCTTCGTGTTCTGGCAGCGTCGCGCCGCGCATCCGCTTCTGCCGCTGTCGATCGTTCTCGACCGCAACCGCGGGGCCGCCTACGCCTCGGTACTCATCGCCGGCGCGGGCATGTTCGGGATCTTCCTCTTCGTCACCTACTACCTGCAGGCGTCGCTCGGCTACTCCCCCATCCAGACCGGCCTGTCGTTCCTGCCCATGATCGGCATGCTCGTGCTCGCCGCGCAGCTCTCGACCAACATCTTCGTGCCGCGCTTCGGCCCCAAGGTCATGGTGCCGTTCGGCATGATCCTCGGCGTGACGGGGATGCTGCTGCTCACGCGCCTCACCCTCGACAGCACCTATGCGGCCGATGTGCTGCCCGCGCTCATGGTTCTCGGTTTCGCGATGGGTTCGATCATGCCGGCGTCCATGCAGACCGCGACCCTCGGAGTCGACCGCCAGTTCGCCGGCGTCGCCTCGGCCATGGTGAACACGAGCCAGCAGGTCGGCGGGTCGATCGGCACCGCGCTCCTCAACACGCTCGCGGCAACCGCGGCCACCGACTTCGTGGCCTCGAACCTGCCCGCCTCACCCGAGGTGCTCGCCGACGCGGCCGTGCACAGCTACTCGACGGCCTACTTCTGGGGCGCGGGTTTCTTCCTCGTCGGAGCGATCCTGTCGGCCCTGCTGTTCCGCCGTCGCGGCCACGGCGTCTCGCTGCACAACCCCGAGGGCACGGCCCCGGCGGTCGCCGAGCCGGTCGTCGCGCACTAGTCACTCGGTGCACGCATAACGCCGGGCGTCGGCCGCGGATCTTCCGCGACGACGCCCGGCGTTCTGTTCGCGCTGTTGCGCGCCCGCGCTCCAGCCCGCGGACCCGTCGGTCGGGCGAGCGTAACAACGCGCCTAGGCCTTCGCCCGAAGCCTTCGGACGTCGTCGTGAAACCCCGCCACGTCACCCTTGAGTGTCGAGCGCAGCACGGCCGGGTCGACGAAAGCGTAGGCATGAGCGATTCGGTTGCGCATCCCGCGCACCGCTCGCCAGGTGCGCTCGTCGATAACCGTCATCCGCAGAGCTTCTGAGATCTGCCCGACACACTCGATGGAGGCCGAGAGACGCAGGCCTGCAGCATCCAGCACCACCTGGTCGTGAGCTTCTGTCAGCATCAGATGCTCGTGGAGCACGCGCAGATGCGTGAGCGCGTCGTCGAGGTGATCGGCGTCGGTCCTCTTCACAGCAGGACTGCCGATGCGAGCAACGCTTCGAGGGACTCGGCCTTCACCTGATGCTCGGGGACGATATCGACCGGGAAGCCGAGCAGGTCGGCCAATTCATCGCCCAGGCGGGCAATGGCCAACATGCCGACCCCGGTGGGCATCTCGACGAGAAGGTCTAGGTCGCTGTCATCGGTGTCTTCTCCGCGCGCCACGGAACCGAAGACGCGAAGCCTGCTGGCCTCATGTTGGCGAGCGATGCGGACGATGTCGTCGCGGTGCTCGAGGACATGTCTCCCGATCGGGCCATGGCCCAGAGAAGCGCGACGCACCGTTCCCAGCATCTGGGACACCGCGGGCTGACTCACGCCGAGGATGGCAGCGATCTCGCGCTGGGATATCCCCCACGTCGAGGCACGCAGCACCGCGAACCTCAGATCAGTGGATGCGTCGGCCCTCCGCTTGGCCGCGGATGCCAGTTCGAGCCGCAGCCTTTCTTCAATGGCCTTCTTCATACTCACCTTCCATAAGGCACCTTATCGCTTCTCGCGCGCTCTAACCAGGGCGCGGCGCCAACAAACCTTCCTCCACACACGACAGAAGGCCCGCACCGGCGAACCGGGCGGGCCTTCTGTCGTGTGTGCGCTGGGCGCGAGTTAGAGCGACGCGATGATGTCGCGCATGAGGTTGGCGGTCTCGGACGGCGTCTTGCCGACCTTGACGCCCGCAGCCTCGAGGGCTTCCTTCTTGGCCTGAGCCGTTCCGGCCGAGCCCGACACGATGGCGCCGGCGTGGCCCATGGTCTTGCCCTCGGGGGCGGTGAAGCCCGCGACGTAGCCGACGACCGGCTTCGTGACGTTGGCCTTGATGAAGTCGGCGGCACGCTCTTCGGCGTCTCCACCGATCTCGCCGATCATGACGATGGCCTTGGTCTCGGGGTCGGCCTCGAACGCGGCGAGCGCGTCGATGTGCGTCGTGCCGATGATGGGGTCGCCGCCGATGCCGATGGCCGTGGAGAAACCGATCTCGCGCAGCTCATACATCATCTGGTAGGTCAGGGTGCCCGACTTCGAGACGAGGCCGATGGGGCCCTTGCCCGTGATGTTCGCGGGGGTGATGCCCACGAGCGACTCACCGGGCGTGATGATGCCGGGGCAGTTCGGACCGATGATGCGGGTCTTCGAGCCCTTCTCCTTGGCATAGGCCCAGAACTCGGCCGAGTCGCCGATGGGCACGCCCTCGGTGATGATGACGAGCAGCGGGATCTCGGCGTCGATGGCCTCGATGACCGCATCCTTGGTGAAGGCGGGCGGCACGAACGCGATGGACACGTCGGCGCCGGTCTTCTCGATGGCCTCGGCCACGGTGCCGAACACGGGCAGCTCGACGCCGCCCTCGTGCGTGACGGTGGTGCCGGCCTTGCGCGCGTTGACGCCGCCGACGACCTGGGTGCCGGCCTTCAGCATGAGGGCGGTGTGCTTGGTGCCCTCGCCGCCGGTGATGCCCTGGACGATGACCTTCGAATCCTTGTTGAGGAAGATTGACATGCTTTTTTCCTTAGTCCTTTCCGCGCTTTAGCGGGAAGCCAGTTCGGCGGCCTTGTCGGCGCCCTCGTCCATGGTGGCGGCGAGGGTGATGAGGGGGTGGTTCGCGGCCTGCAGAATGGCGCGGCCCTCGTCGACCTTGTTGCCGTCGAGTCGCACGACGAGCGGCTTGGTGGCGGTGTCGCCCAGGATGCCGAGGGCGTCGACGATTCCGTTGGCCACGGCGTCGCATGCCGTGATGCCGCCGAACACGTTGACGAACACGCTCTTGACCTGCGAGTCACCCAGGATGACGTCGAGGCCGGCGGCCATGACGGCTGCCGATGCTCCGCCGCCGATGTCGAGGAAGTTGGCGGGCTTGACGCCACCGTGTGCCTCGCCGGCGTAGGCGACGACGTCGAGCGTGGACATGACGAGTCCGGCACCGTTTCCGATGATTCCGACCTCGCCGTCGAGCTTGACGTAGTTGAGGTCGTTCTCCTTGGCCTTCAACTCGAGCGGGTCTTCGGCCGCCGTGTCTTCGAGGGCTGCGTGGTCGGCGTGACGGAACGAGGCGTTCTCGTCGAGCGAGACCTTGCCGTCGAGCGCGATGATGTCGCCCTCTTCGGTGAGCACGAGCGGGTTGACCTCGACGAGCGTCGCGTCTTCGCCGGTGTAGACGGCGTAGAGCTTGACGAAGACGTCGGCCACCTTGTCGACCAGCTCGGCCGGGAAGTTCGCGGCTTCGGCGATCTCGCGGGCCTTGGCGATGTCGATGCCGGCGATCGGGTCGACCTCGATGCGCGCGAGCGCCTCGGGCTTCTCGACGGCGAGCACCTCGATCTCCATGCCGCCCTCGACGCTCGTGAGCGACAGGTAGGAGCGGTTGGCGCGGTCGAGCAGCACCGAGAAGTAGAACTCCTGGGCGATGCGGGCGCCGCCCGCGACCATGACGCGCTTGACGACGTGGCCCTTGATGTCGAGGCCGAGAATGGCTTTCGCCGCTTCCTCAGCCTCATCGGGCGTCTTCGCCACCTTGACGCCGCCGGCCTTGCCGCGGCCTCCGGTCTTCACCTGGGCCTTGACGACGACGACACCGCCCAACTTCTCGGCGGCGGCGCGCACCTCCTCGGGCGTCTCGGCGACGATACCGGGTAGCACCGGCACCTCGTACTTCTCGAATAGGTCTCGTGCCTGGTACTCGTAAAGATCCACGTTCGGTTCCTAACCCCGCCTCTATCTGTGTGAGTGTGTGCGGCGTTCTCCGGCCGAGGTTTGCTCGACGTCGAGAGAAATTGCCTTCCCCGACTCTACTCCCGTGCGGCGGTCGGGTTGTGGCACGGCCCTCCAAGCTGGCCGCGATAGGGTGCACGCCATGACCGATCTGGGGGATGTCGCGCGCGAGGGTGTGCTCATCGCGGGCGGCGGTCGCGCCATCCTGTTGCAGATCGCCGACCCCCGCATCGGCGTCGCGATCGCCGCGCACTCCAACTTCAGCGAGCGACCGCTCGACCGCCTGAACGGCACCCTGTCGTTCGTCTACGCGCAGGTGTTCGGCACCGAAGCCGAGCGGCGCGAGACGGCGCGGCGGGTCAATCATGCGCACGGGCCCGTTCATAGCGATCCACGCCCCACTCGCGGGTCTCGCGGGGCCGAGACGTCCGGTGGCGACGGGCCGCCTGCGTCGTTGATCGGCGCCGGCAACCCTCACCCGGTCACCTACGACGCCTTCGATGCCGATGCGCAACTGTGGGTGGCCGCCACGCTCTACGACACCGCCATCCGCATGTTCGAGCGCATCTTCGGCCGTCTCTCGCCCGCCGACGCCGAGCGCGTCTATCAGGGCTACGCCGTTCTCGGCACGGCGCTGCAGGTTCCCGAGGGCGCGTGGCCGGCCGATCGCGCGGCCTTCGAGGCCTATTGGGCCAAACGGATGGCCGAGCTCCGGGTCACTCCCGAGGCCCGACGTGTCGCCGCCGACCTGCTGCACCCGCGCCGGGGCCCCCTCTGGTTGAAGGCGGGCATGCCCCTGGCGCGCCTCATAACGGTCGGACTGCTCGACGATCGCCTGCGGGAGGCCTTCGGTTTCCGCTGGACACCGGGCCGCCAACGGCGCTTCGACGCGGCGATGCGGAAGACCCGGGCGATCTGGCCACGCCTGCCCCGAGTCATCCGCACCGCCCCGCGCGATCTCTATCTGCGGCGGCTGAGGGTCAGCCGTTCCGCAGCAGCTTGAGCTTGACGAGCAGGTCGGGGCCCGTGCGGTCGAGCGTGCGGCCACCGACACGGATGCCGACGAACATGAGCACGAGTCCGAGGACCACACCCACCGCGAGCGTCGCATAACCGAAGACGATGTCCCCCGTGACGAACGCGATGATCGTGAGAACGATCTCGGGCAGGCTGAAGAGCAGCAGCATCCCCATCACGGCGAAGGAGATGCCCGCCTGGCCGATGCTGCCGCCCGCGTTCGACTTGAACGGCGAGTCGCCCGCGGCCGGAACGGTGATGACGAACCGCGCCGACGACACGCTGACGACCGCCATGCCGGAGAACAGCAGGCCGAGGCTGAGGCCGAGGATGGCGGGTAGGAACGCCCACTCCCCCGAGATCGCCACCGAGCCGACGGCGCCCAGAACGGTGGCCGGCAGGCCGAACGACAGGAGCGCGGCAACCCGGCCCCACCGGTCGTCGACGCCGCGCACGCCGTTGGCGAGGTGGGTCGCGAAGGCCGTGCCGTCGTAGGAGATGTCGGCGAAGATGACGAGTGCCAGCGAGAACGCGATGAACGGGCCCGTCAGGTAGAGCAGGATGTAGTTCTCGTTGAACGTGGACACAACCCAGAACACGGCGAAGAGGATCGGCACCGAGATCAGCTGGCGCAGGTAGCGCGGGTCGCGCACCCAGTAGGTGAGCGACCGGGCCATGACGGCACCCCGCGGGGTAGCGGGGAACACGCCGAATAGGCCCACTTTGCCGGCACCCCGCAGCTTGTTGGCCTGCTGCGGCGGGTTGACCAGTGCGCTCGCGAAGGCGCGATACCAGATCACGATGACGATGGCGAGGAAGGCGAGCGCGATCACGAATTTGGCGAGCGCGGGCAGCCAGTCGCCCGCGGCGATATCGGCGGGGACGGCCCAGGGGGCTCCGAGCGGCGTCCAGCCGAGCACGCGGGCCACACGCGGGAAGGTGTCCGCGTCGAGACTCGACAGGCCGCCCGTGACACCGATGATGATCGGGCCGGCGAGGATGAGCGGAATGAGCACGATCGTGCCGGAAACCTCGCGGAAGCGGCGCTTCGAGGCGAGTCCCGATCCGAGCGCGGCCACCGCGCGCGAGAGGAGCACACACGTGACGGCGCCGACGAGGCCGCAGACGATCGCGGCGACCGCGGCCGCCGGGTAGCGGATCCAGCTGATGGTGATGGCGAGCGCCGCCACGGTGGTGACGAGGCCGGGCACGCCCAGGATGCCGGAGAGGCCGAGCCCCAACAGCAGTTTGGGCAGCGGGATCGGGAATTGCACGAGTCGCGCCGGTTCGAGGGTCTGCTCGATGCCCGAGAAGACGAGCGGGATGATGACCCAACCGAGCACGAGCGCCGACCCGGCGATGATGAGCACCTGCGTGGTGACGTCGAGGGGCGCGAAGCTCAGCGCGATCAGGCCCGCGACGATGCCGAAGAGCAGGCCGAGCCCGTAGAGCGCGCCGATGACGACGGCGACGATCTGCCAGGGGCTGCGCGACAGCGTGTTCTTGAGGACGAGGAAACGCAGTTTTACGAGAGTCGCAACCATTCCGGGCCCTCCGCGTGGTGTCGGCCGCCGACGAGTTCGACGAACTTGTCTTCGAGCGTGGATTCGCCGCGCACCTCGTCGACGGTTCCCGCCACGAGCACGCGCCCGGCGGCGATCACGGCCACGTGGTCGCACATGCGCTGCACGAGGTCCATCGAGTGGCTCGACACGATGACCGTGCCGCCGTTCTGCACGTACCCCTTCAAGATGTCGCGGATGTTGGCGGCCGAGACGGGGTCGACCGATTCGAACGGTTCGTCGAGCACGAGCACGCGCGGTGCGTGCACGAGGGCGGATGCGAGGGCGATCTTCTTCGTCATACCGGCCGAGTAGTCGACCACGAGCGTGCCGCCGGCCTTGTCGAGGTCGAGCAGCGCCAGCAGGTCGCGCGTGCGCTGGGCGACCGTGTCACGGTCGAGCCCGGAGAGGAGCCCGTTGTAGGTGACGAGCTGCTCGCCCGTGAGCCGGTCGAAGAGCTTGACACCGTCGGCGAGGATGCCGAGCAGGCGCTTGGCCTCGATGGGGTGCTGCCACATGTCGACGCCGTGCACGAACGCCTGCCCGTAGTCGGGTCGCAGCAGGCCGGTGGCCATGCTGAGGGTCGTGGTCTTGCCGGCGCCGTTCGGGCCGACGAGGCCGTAGAACGACCCGGTGGGCACGGTCAGGCTGATGCCGTTGACGGCGATTTTCTCGCCGAACTTCTTGGCGAGCCCGGTGACCTGCAGGGCAGGAGTGTTGGGGTCGACCGAATGGTCGGGTGCGGGTGGACGGTTGCTGGCGTTCGTCATGAGAACCCCTCGGATCGTCGGCGGATGGTCGGCGAGGGTTCACGACGCTGCGACACGCCACCCCCGGTCGCCCCCGAGCCTACAAGAGGCGCGCGCCGCCGCGACAGGCACAACCTCCCGCCGCGCTTGCCCGCCACAACCGACCGGCGCGCTAGATCTTTTCGATCGGCGCGATCTTGATCAACAGCTTCTTGGCCCCGGCCGAGTCGAAGGCCACGTGGGCGATGCGTTTGGCGCCGATGCCCGTGACCTGCTGCACGCGCCCCTCGCCGAAGTCGGTGTGCCGGATGCGGTCGCCGCTCTGCAGCTCGAGGTCGCCGTTGTCGCGCACCTGGTTGGTGACCCGGTTGGGCCAATCCTTCTTCTCGGTGAGCGCTTTGCCGTTGAACGACCCCTGCAGCCCGGGTGCGGAGTCGTCGCCCCAGCGGGACTTCTGCGCGTTGAGCGCGCGCGACTGGGTGCCGCCGCGGGAGTTCGCCATTCCCGGTGACTGACGCCACTCGATGAGCTCGGCGGGGATTTCTTGCAGGTAGCGGCTGGGCATGGCCACCGACGTCTCGCCGTATTGCGCGCGCGTCATGGCGAGCGAGATGTGCAGCTTCTTCCGGGCGCGCGTGATGCCGACGTAGAACAGCCGACGCTCTTCGGACGGACCCCCGGGTTCGCCGGCCGACATGCGGTGCGGCAGCAGGTCTTCTTCGACGCCCGTGAGGAACACGGCGTCGTATTCGAGCCCCTTGGCGGTGTGCAGCGTCATGAGCGAGACGGTGCCGGAGCTGTCGTCGAGGTCGTCGGCGGCGGCCACGAGCGATACCTCGGTGAGGAAGTCGACGAGGTTGCCGTCGGGGTTGTTGCGCTCGAAGTCTTTCGTCACGGCGATGAGCTCTTCGACGTTCTCGGCGCGCGCCTCGTCTTGCGGGTCGCGGCTGGAGCGCAGCGTCTCGACGAGGCCCGACTTGGTGATGAGCAGCGTGATGACGTCGGACACCTTGCCTTCGGCCACGAGCGCGCTTGCTTCGTCGAGCAGCTCGGACAGGCCGGTGATGGCGCGCGTGACCTTGGGGCCGAGGCCGAGCGAGGCCGCGTCGCGCAGTGCCTCGCGGAATGAGATGTCGTTGGCCTCGGCGAAGGAGGCGAGCTGCGTCTCGGTGGCGGGCCCGATGCCGCGCTTCGGCGTGTTGAGGATGCGGCGCATGGCCAGCGTGTCGAGCGGGTTGGCGACGGCCGCGAGATAGGCCATGGCGTCTTTGATCTCGGCACGCTCATAGAACTTGGTGCCGCCCATGATGCGGTAGGGCAGGGCCGAGCGGATGAAGATCTCTTCGAGCGCTCGCGTCTGCGCGTTGGTGCGGTAGAAGACCGCGATCTCGGAGTAGGCCATGCCCGCCGCGTGCAGCTTCTCGATCTCGTCGGCCACGAACTGAGCCTCGTCGTGCCCCGAATAGCCCGTGAAGCCGATGATCTTGTCGCCGTCGCCGCCGGCCGACCACAGCTTCTTGTCCTTGCGGTCGAAGTTGTTGGCGATGACGGCGTTGGCGGCCGACAGGATGTTCTGCGTCGAGCGGTAGTTCTGCTCGAGCAGCACCACCTTGGCGCCCGGGAAGTCGCGCTCGAACTCGGTGATGTTGCGGATGTCGGCCCCACGGAATGCGTAGATCGACTGGTCGGAGTCGCCCACGACGGTCAGCGACGCACCGGGGATCTTTCCCTCGTCGTCGCGCAGGTTGCGCACGTGGTCGCCCGCGGCCTCGAGCTCGTTCACCATGTCGGTGGGCACGGCCCGCGTGAGCTCGCGGATGAGCGAGTACTGAGCGTGGTTCGTGTCCTGGTATTCGTCGACCAGCACGTGCCGGAACCGCCGCTGATACTTGGCAGCCACATGCGGGAACGCGCGGAAGAGGTAGACCGTCTGCCCGATGAGGTCGTCGAAGTCGAAGGCGTTCGCCACCGTGAGCGCACGCGTGTAGGCACGGAAGATGGCGAGGAACATGGCCTCTTGCGGGTCGGACGTGTTGACCATGCGCGCGAAGCTTTCCACATCGGCCAGCTCGTTCTTGAGCTTCGAGATGCGCGCGGATGCATTGGCCGGCGTGAACCCGAACGTGTCCGCCTCGAGCTCCTTGATGATGCGCTTGAGCAGCACGCGCGAGTCGGCGGAGTCGTAGATCGTGAAGCTCTGGGTGAACCCGAAGTTCTCTGCCTCTTTGCGCAGGATGCGCACGCACGCCGAGTGGAACGTGGAGATCCACATGCCGTCGGCACCCTGCCCGAGGAGAGCACCGACGCGCTCCCGCATTTCGGCGGCGGCCTTGTTGGTGAAGGTGATGGCGAGAATCTGGCTCGGCCACGCCTCGCGACTCTCGATCAGGCTGGCCACGCGGCGCGTGAGCACGCTGGTCTTGCCCGAGCCGGCACCCGCGACGATGAGCAAGGCCGGGCCGCGATATTCGACGGCCTCACGCTGCTGGGGGTTCAACCCGTCGAGCAGACGCGACGCGCCACCCCAGCCCGGGCCACCCGAACCAGCACCTGCGCCCGCACCGCCGCCACCGGGCCATCCGTTCGCGCCGTCGCGAGACCCGTTGCTGTAAACGCCGTCGCCCGAGGGGATCTCGGCGACGGGCCACCCGTCGAGGATGATGGGGGTCGCCGAATCGCGGTCGGAGGGGTTCTCAGTCGTCATGTCCCCCCAAGTCTAAGCGGCACCACCGACACTCTCCCGGCCGAGATCGGGGTGGTCGACGAAGACGCCGTCGACGCCCGTTTCGAGGACCGCCTGGAACTCGCCACGCCAATCGCCGAACGCATCCTTGGAGCCCTCCAGCCGGAACGCCGGGGTGAGGAAACGGTTCTCGGGCCGCAGCGTCCACGTGAAGACATCCAGGCCGGAATGGTGGGCGAGATTGACCAGGGCGGCCCCATCGGCGCGCTGCTCTTCCGAACCGTCGGCGCCCAGCAGCAGGCTCTTGTCTACGCTGATGCCCCGCACCCACGCGCTCGTCCCGAAGGCGGCGAGGCTTTCGGATGTCAGCTGCTCGGCGTAGCTCGGCGCATCAGACCCCTCGGCGGCCACCCGGTCGAAGGCCGCGCCCGCCTTCTCGACGAGGTAGACGCCGCGCCCGCCGAGGCCGCGATCGTGCAGCTGGCGCAACACCGTCTCCTCGAACGATTCGACGACGAGATGCTCGGCCGGAAACGACGCCAGCGCATCGGCGACCAGCTCGTCGAGCGGCACGCCGATGGATGCGAAATGGGTGGCGTGTTTGACCTCGGCCACCAGCCCGAGTTGCCGGCCGCGGCGTTCGGAGGCGGCATCCACGATCTCGAGCAGGTCCTCGAGGCGCAGCAGCGGTTCGGTGCCGTCGAACGCGGCGCTCCGGGGACGCACCCGGGGCAGGCGTTCACGCGCACGCAGGGTCTGCAGCTCGACCCAGTCGAAGTCCTCGGTGAAGAAACCCGTGTGCTCGCGGCCATCCACCGTGGTCGTGCGCCGGCGGTCGGCGAATTCCGGATGCTCCGCCACATCGGTCGTGCCCGAGATCTCGTTCTCGTGCCGCACCACGAGCACACCGTCGCGCGTGGCCACGAGGTCGGGCTCGACAGCATCCGCCCCCATCTCGAATGCGAGTTCGTAGGACGAGCGCGTGTGCTCGGGCCGGTAGCCCGGGGCGCCACGATGCCCGATGACGAGGGGTTCGCTGCGGCCGTGCTTCTCGCGTTCAGTCATGCCGTCCAGCTAACCATCGTCGCCCGAGCGCTTGCCGCACAGCTGCGCACGTCTCGAGCGACTCGCCCGCGCCACTCGTCCCAGACATCTCACTGCCTCCTGCATGCCCCGGGAGGCCCCGGTGCCCCCGGAATAAGGGACAGTTCTCAGCGTTCTCTACTACTGTTGAATGAATCTCTCGCACCACGAGAAACCCCACACGCATCGCTCCAACGACGAAGGACAACCAGAAATGGCTGCATCGAACAACCCGGCTTTCAATAACCGAGCGTTCCAGGGCGCAAACGGGCAGACGCTCGCCGTGCCTCCTGTCTCCGCCGACCAGCTGCAAGACATGTACAACCAGCCCGCCGCTGGTTCCGTGCAGACCGACCGCATGTCGGTCGAAGACACCGTGATGAAGAGCATCATCGCTTTCGGCGTGCTCCTCATGGGCGCTGCGGCCGGCTGGCTGCTCGTCTCGGTAGCGCCGTCCGCTATGAGCGTCGTCATGCTCGCCGGCATCGTCGGCTTCGTGCTCGCGCTTGTGAACATCTTCAAGAAAGAGCCGTCGCCGCCCCTGATCATGGCCTACGCCGCTGTGCAGGGCGTCTTTGTCGGAGCCATCTCGCTCGCGTTCGAGACCATGTACCCCGGCGTCGTGGGCCAGGCCGTGCTCGCCACGTTGGCCGTCGTCGGCGTCACGCTCGCCCTCTTCGCCAGCGGCAAGGTGCGTGCCTCGAAGCGCGCCACCAAAATCTTCATGATCGGTATGGTCGGTTACCTCGTTTACTCGCTCATCAACGTCGGCCTCATGGCCTTCGGCGTCATTGACACCGGCTTCGGATTGGACTCGCGAGAGGTCTTCGGCATCCCCCTGGGTCTCATCCTCGGCGTCTTCGTCGTCCTCCTCGGCGCCTACTCGCTCGTGCTCGACTTCGACGCCATCCAGCAGGGTGTGCGCAACCGCGCCCCCCGCAAGTACGGCTGGACCGGCGTGTTCGGCATCATGCTGACGGTCATCTGGCTCTACCTGCAGATCCTGCGCATGCTGGCCATCGCCCGCGACTAGTCGCCGCGCTGCCGGCTCCGCCGAGCCGCACGAACAACGAAGAAGGGCCGTTCCCACAGGAACGGCCCTTCTTCTGTGCACGGCGTCAGGCGCCCGCACTCACTCCCATTCGATGGTGCCCGGCGGCTTCGACGTGACGTCGAGCACGACGCGGTTCACACCGTCGACCTCGTTGGTGATGCGGTTGGAGATGCGGGCGAGCAGATCGTAGGGCAGGCGCGTCCAGTCGGCCGTCATGGCGTCCTCGCTCGACACGGGGCGCAGCACGATCGGGTGACCATAGGTGCGGCCGTCGCCCTGCACGCCCACCGAGCGCACGTCGGCGAGCAGCACGACCGGGCACTGCCAGATCTCACGGTCGAGACCGGCCGCCGTGAGCTCTTCGCGCACGATGGAGTCGGCTTTCTTGAGCAGCTCGAGGCGCTCGGCCGTGACCTCGCCGACGATGCGGATGCCGAGACCGGGGCCGGGGAACGGCTGGCGCTGCACGATGACGTCGGGCAGACCGAGCTCGGAACCGATCGCGCGCACCTCGTCTTTGAACAGGGTGCGCAGCGGCTCGACGAGCTCGAACTGCAGGTCTTCGGGCAGGCCGCCCACGTTGTGGTGGCTCTTGATGTTGGCCGTGCCCGTTCCGCCGCCGGACTCGACGACGTCGGGGTAGAGCGTGCCCTGCACGAGGAAGCGGATGGGCTCGCCATCGGCCTGCGCCTCGCGCACCAGATCGGCCTCGGCCTGTTCGAAGCTGCGGATGAACTCGCGCCCGATGATCTTGCGCTTCTGCTCGGGGTCGGTGACCCCGGCGAGGGCCGTGAGGAACTGCTCGCGGGCGTCGACCGTGACGAGGCGCACACCCGTGGAGGCCACGTAGTCCTCTTCGACCTGACGGCGCTCGTCTTGGCGCAGCAGGCCGTGGTCGACGAAGACGCACACTAGCTGGTCGCCGACGGCCTTGTGCACGAGCGCGGCCGCGACCGCGGAGTCGACGCCGCCGGAGAGGCCGCAGATGACGCGGGCCGAACCCACCTGGGCGCGGATGTTGTCGACCTGCTCGGCGATGACGTTGCCCGGGTTCCAATCGGCGGGGATGCCGGCGGCCCGGTGCAAGAAGTTCTCGAGCACGGCCTGGCCGTGGGCCGAGTGCTTGACCTCGGGGTGCCACTGCACGCCGTAGAGCTTGCGCTCGTCGTTGCCGAAGGCGGCCACCGCGGTGGAACCGGTGGAGGCGAGCACCTCGAAGCCCTCGGGCGCCTTGGAAACCTGGTCTCCGTGGCTCATCCACACCGTCTGATCGGTGGGCTGCCCGGCCAGCAGGGTGCCGCCGTCGCCCGTGATCGTGGCGCCGGTCGAACCGTATTCGCGCAGACCCGAGTGGGCGACCTCGCCGCCGAGCGACTGGGCCATGACCTGGAAGCCGTAGCAGATGCCCATAGTGGGCACGCCGAGGTCGAAGATCTTGCTGTCGAGCGCCGGGGCGCCCTCTTCGTAGACGCTGGAGGGGCCGCCCGACAGCACGATGCCGGTGGGGTTCTTGGCCGCCACCTCTTCTGCCGTGATGGAGTGCGGCACGATCTCGGAATAGACGCCGGCCTCGCGCACGCGTCGGGCGATCAGCTGCGCGTATTGCGCACCGAAATCGACGACGAGGACGGGTCGTTGGCTCGTGGCCTTCTCGCTAATGGGAAACCTCCGTGGGGGTGTTGGCGCGCTCGGCGCGGGAAGCAAGATAGGCCTTCACTTCGCGGCCGACTTTGGCCTCGAGGAAGAAGGAAAGGAACGGGACGATGCCACCCAGGGCGATCAGGATGAAGCGGCTGAACGGCCAGCGCATGAGCGACCACAGGCGGAAGTCGCTGAAGAGGTAGACAACATAGAACCAGCCGTGAGCGATCAGGATGCCGGTCGACAGGTTCACGCCCGTGACGGTGTCGACGGGCACGAGGCCCAGGAAACCGGACCCGCCGCCCAGCTCGATCTCGAAGCCCATGGCGTATTTCAGGAGCATCTCGGTGCAGAGCAGCAGCAACATGACACCGGTGATGACCGACGCGATCTGATAGAAGCGCAGAGCGCCACGGATGCGCGGCAGATCACTCTGTCGAGGTTCTAGGGGCATGGCCCTAGTCTACGCGAACGGGTTCGGGGCCAGCTCCCGAGGCCAGGAGCTTCTCCTCGTATTCGCGCTCCCAGGTGTCACGCACGAGGCGGTACCAGAGGAACACGGCGAACCCCGCGAAAACGACCCATTCGACGGCATAGAAGATGTTGAGCCAGTTGACCGTCGTCTCGGGCACGGGCGGGGGCGCGTCGATGGCCTCGAGCCCGTCGACCTGTCCCACCTCGGCGGGGTCGCCGGCGATCACGTAGCCGCCGTAGACGTCGTGGCCGGTCATGTCCTGCCAACGGTTGATGAGCGCAGAAACGGCCATGGTGTTGAGCACGTTGGGGTCGCCGTCCTCGGCGGTCTCGGGCGCCTGGCCCGGGATGAGTCGCCCGGTGACGGTGACATCGTCGGATGCCGCGGGCTGGGCGTTGAGCTGGGCGGCGGCGTCCTTGGCGACCTCTTCGCTCTCGGTCCATCCGACGGCCACGGCGATCGCGGCCCCTTCGGGACCGGTCGTGCCCTCGGAGCCGGCCTTCTGCTCGAAGTGCGCCGCAACCCAGTAACCCGTGCGGCCGTCTTGCACGCGCTCGGTGATGACGCTGAAGTCGCCCGGAACGTAGCGCCCCTCGGCCGTGACGGTCTGGCCGATCGAGGTGTCGTACATGGGTTTGCCGGGCGTCTGGGCCTGCCCGATGGGGCGGGCGATCTCGCTCACCTCGGCGGTATCGGCCGCGGGGACGACGGCGCGCTCGAGCTGCCAGTGGCCCAGCCACGCGAAGGCTCCGGCGATAGCGATCGCGAGCAGCAACATGGCGATCCAGCGCGGCCGCACCATGACGCGCACGATGGTGCGGTCGGGCTTCGGCCGCTCATCGGGGGCCACGGCCGCGGCGTTCTCGTTAGTAATCGTCTTCTCGCTTTCGGGGGCGCTCGTCGTCTGATTGGCGCATGGCCTGCTCGATCAGACGCTCGATGTTATCCGGCTCGCCTGGGCCGGTGCCGAGAGCGGGCCTCGGCTTCGGGCCGCCCTCGCGCGGGGGCACGGGCCGCTCGGGGGCCGAGTGGCTGTAGGGGTCGGGGTCGACGATGGCGGCGCGGCCGGCGTCTTGGCCCGCCTCGAATCCGGCCTCGAAACCCGCGGCGTGGCCCTCGCGGCGCCCGGCGGCATGACCTTCGTCCCGTCCGGCGGCGTGACCTTCGTCGTGCCCGGCCGCACGGCCCTCGTCGTGGCCGGCGCGGCGAGCGGCTTCGCGGGCGACAGCCGCATCGTCGGCGGCGGCGCGGGCCGCGTCATCCGCTTCGAGGTCGCGACTGCCCCCGGAGTTGCTTCCACTGCGGGGGCGCGCGAGCTCGGCATCCATCGGGTCGATGTCGGGTTCCTCGAGCGGGTCGCCGAAGGGTTCGCGCGGACGTCGAGCGCGCTGCTCGTCCGAGCCGCCCCCGAAGGCGTCGGCCAGGGCGGCGTCGATTGCCGTGTCGTCGTCGGCGGTGGCGGTTGCTGCGGCATCCGTTCGGGTGCCGGCGGGCACCTGACCACGCGCAGAACGATCGCGCGACGTGCCGTCCGCGGCAGAGGGTGCAGTCGCCGCGGCCACGAGGCGTTCGGCCTCGTCGAGCACGGGGTCGACCGAACGCGCCGTCTTCTCGCGCCGCGCGGCCTTCTGCTTGGGGCTGCGCAGGATGACGCGGCCGATCTGCTCGGACCGCGACGCGATCACCGGCCCGATGACGGCCATGATCAGCACGTAGAGTCCCGCGAAGGGTGAAATGCGCGGATCGAGCCCCGCGCTCACCGCCAGGGTCGCGAGGATGAGCGCGAACTCGCCACGGTTCTGCAGGATGACGGTCGTGTTGATGCCCGCCTGGGGCCCGAGTCCGTTGAGCCAGGCCACGAACTGCCCCGCGATGATGTTGAGCAGGATGGTCATACCGACGGCAGCCAGCACGGGCACGAGCACGCTGCCGAACTCGGACGCGTTGAGCGCCAGACCGAAGTTGAGGAAGAAGAAGGCGCCGAAGACATCCCGCAACGGCACGGCGACGCTCTCGATGCGGTTGCGGTAGCGCGTGGCGCCGAGCACGAGGCCTATCAGGAAGGCGCCGATGGCGTCGGTGACGCCGAGGAATTCGCCGATGCCACCGAAGAGCACCGCCAGGCCGAAGAACAGGATGGTGAAGAGCTCGTCGTCTTTCGTGCGGAACAACCGCGACACGAGTTTGCCGCCGTAGCGCGCGATCGCGAACATGGCGATGATGAACGCGAAAGCGATGACCAGCTTGCCGATCACCGGCCACAGCTCGGTCTCGCCCGAGAGCACGACGCCCACGATGGCCAGGTAGATGGCGATGAAGATGTCCTCGACCACCGTGACGCCGAGGATCATCGGGGTCTCACGGTTGGTGAGGCGGTTCAGCTCGATGAGCAGTTTGGTGACGATGGCGCTCGACGAGGTGGCCGTGATGCCCGCGATGATCAGGGCTTCTTTGGCGCCCCAACCGACGATGAAGCCGAAGGCGATGCCCGCCGCCATGTTGAAGGCGATGTAGGTTCCGCCCGAGATGAGCAGTTTGCCGGCGTTCTCGACGAACTCGTCTTGATCGAACTCGAGGCCGAGGTTGAACAGCAGCAGGATGAGGCCGAACACCGCGATGAGTTCGATGTACGAGCCGTCGAACGAGATGGGGAACCATCCGCTGTTCGGGCTCGCGAGCAAACCCACCATCATGTAGATGGGGATGGCCGGAAGGCCGATCAGTTTTCCGAGGCGGCCGAGCACATACGCGATGACGAGGAGGACGCCGAGGATGATGAGGTCTTCGCCGAGGTGCATGGGCTAACCCCCGGGCGGAGAGTCGACGCCGGCCTTGGTTTTCGAGCCGGTGCGGAAGAACATGAAGGCTTTCGCCACTTTTTCGGGCGAGCCGGCGACCACGAGCGTGTCTCCGGGGAAGACGCGGAAGTCGGGCGAGGGGGCCGGGTTGGCGGATTCGCCGCGCACGACGGCGACGACCGTGAGGCCCACGATGCCGCGCTCGGCAGGATTGCCGAGCGGCTGGCCGGCGATGTAGTCCTCGTAGTCCACGCGGAACCAGTCGATCGACAGGCCGGGGATCTGGTCGAGGGCCGTGAGCGACTCGGTGATCTGGGTGCCGCCGAGCAGCTCGGCGAGCGTGTGCGCCTCGTCTTCGGAGAGACGCAGCGACACCTTGGTGGCGTCGGAACCGTCTTCGTCGTCGCTGAACGTGATCAGGTCGCTGTGACCCGAGCGGTGCGCGATGACGCCGACCTTGCCGCCGTCGTCGGTGACGAACGTGTGAAGAACGCCCACGCCGGGAAGTTTGACCCGCCGAACATCAGCCATGCCGGAACTCCTTGTACTTGTGGCTCGCACCGATTCAACGACCGATGGCGCGCTTGTATTCCTCAGTCTATCGAGCGGGGCGCGCGGCCCGACCGGGAACCGAGGGTGGCGACCGCGGCCGTCAGCGCGACCACCGGGACGGCGAAGCCGACTCAGCCCTGCGTGACCGCGAGCGTCTGCCGCGCGATCTCGAGCTCCTCGTTCGTCGGCACCACGAGAACCGTGATCTCGGAGTCGTCGGTCGAGATGCGGCGGATGACCCGCTCCCGCGACTCGTTGCGCGAGGCGTCGATGCAGATGCCGAGGCGCTCCATGCCCGCCAACGCCCCCGCCCGCACGGCCGCCACGTTCTCTCCGACGCCCGCCGTGAACACGATGACGTCGAGCCGCCCGAGTTCGGCGTAGTAGGCACCCACGTAACGCTTGATGCGGTGCAGGTAGACGTCGAGCGCCTCGATGGCTCCGGCATCCCCTTCGCCCGCGCGCTCCTGCAGGTCGCGCATGTCTCCGCGACCCGAGAGGCCGAGCAGACCGGACTTGCGGTTGAGCAGCTCGTCGAGCGCCGCGAAGTCGTAGCCGGCCTTGCGGTTGAGGTGCAGCAGCACGGCGGGGTCGATGTCGCCCGAACGCGTGCCCATGACGAGGCCCTCGAGCGGCGTCATGCCCATCGAGGTGTCGACCGAGCGGCCGCCCTCGATGGCGGTCGCCGAGGCGCCGTTGCCGAGGTGCAGCACGATCTGGTTGAGCTCGCCGAGCTCGCGGCCGAGGAACTCGGCCGCCGCCTCGGAGACGAATTTGTGCGAGGTGCCGTGGAAGCCGTAGCGGCGGATGCGGTGCTGGTCGGCGACCTTCTGGTCGATGGCGTAGCGATAGGCCGCGGGCGGCAGCGTCTGGTGGAACGCGGTGTCGAAGACGGCCACGTGCGGCACGTCGGGGAACGCCTTCTGGGCCGCCTCGATGCCCTGCAGGTTGGCCGGGTTGTGCAGCGGTGCCAGGTCGGCGAGGTCGTCGATGTTGATCTTGACCAGGTCGGTGACGACGGTTGCCTCGTAGAAGCGTTTGCCGCCGTGCACCACGCGGTGGCCCACGGCGATGGGAGGCTGCTCGGTGAGCGACGGGCCGGTCTCGTCGAACGCCTTGAGCATGAGCTGGAACCCCGCGGCGTGGTCGGCGACCGGCTCGGTCACGCGGACCTCGTCGTGGCCGGGCCGGCGGTGCACCGCGACGCCCTCGGACTCGCCGATGCGCTCGACCAGGCCGGAGGCGAGGGTTTCTTCCGACTCGCTGTCGATCAGCTGGTACTTGAACGACGACGAACCCGAGTTGACGACCAGGATGCCGCTCATGCCGTTGCCGCCTGGATCGCGGTGATGGCCACGGTGTTGACGATGTCTTGCACGAGAGCTCCCCTGGACAGGTCGTTGATGGGTTTGTTGAGGCCCTGCAGCACGGGGCCGATGGCGACGGCACCGGCCGAACGCTGCACGGCCTTGTAGGTGTTGTTGCCCGTGTTGAGGTCGGGGAAGATGAACACCGTCGCCTGGCCGGCGACCTTCGACCCGGGCATCTTGGCGGCAGCGACGGCCTGATCGGCGGCTGCATCGTATTGGATGGGGCCCTCGACGAGCAGCTCGGGGCGGCGCTCGCGCACGAAGGCGGTCGCGGCGCGCACCTTCTCGACATCCGCTCCCTGGCCCGATTCGCCCGTGGAATAGGACAGCATGGCCACGCGCGGCTCGATGCCGAACTGTTCGGCGGTGGCGGCCGACGAGATCGCGATGTCGGCGAGCTGCTCGGCCGTCGGGTCGGGGATGACGGCGCAGTCGCCGTAGACGAGCACGCGGTCGGCGAGCGCCATCAGGAAGACACTCGAGACCACCCCGACATCCGGTTTCGTCTTGATGATTTCGAAACCGGGTCGGATGGTGTGAGCCGTCGTGTGCGCCGCACCCGAGACCATGCCGTCCGCCAACCCCAGGTGCACCATCATGGTGCCGAAGTAGGAGACGTCGGTGATGGTGTCGCGCGCGAGCTCGACCGTGACGCCCTTGTGGACACGCAGGCGCGCGTATTCTTCGGCGAACCGCAGGCGCAGCACGTCGTCGAACGGCGAGAGGATCTGGGCCTTGGAGAGGTCGAGGCCGAGGTCGAGCGCGCGTGAACGCACCTCGATCTCTTCGCCCAGGATGGTGAGCTCGGCCACGTCGCGCGCCAGCAACGTGTGGGCGGCGCGCAGCACGCGGTCGTCGGACCCTTCTGGAAGCACGATGTGGCGGCGGTTCTGGCGGGCCCGCTCGAGCAGCGTGTACTCGAACATGAGCGGCGTGACCACGTTGGTGCGGCTGACGTGCAGCAGCTCGAGCAGCTGCTCGGCGTCGACGCTGTTCTCGAAGAGCGCGAGGGCGGTGTCGTATTTGCGCTGCGAGTCGGCGGCGAGGCGCCCGCGGGTCTGCGTGATGCGCACGGCCGTGTCATAGCTGCCGAGCGCGGTGCGGATGATGGGGACGGCCGGCGTGAGGCCATCGAGCAGCGTGGTGATGGAGTCGGCGAGCTCGAACCCGCCGTTCAGCACGATGCCGGCGACCGACGGGAAGGTGCCGGATGCCTGGGCTAGCAGCACGGCGAGCAAGACCTCGGACCGATCACCCGGGATGACGACGACGGCGCCGTCGGTGAGGCGCGGCAACACGTTCTCCATCGACATGGCGGCGACGACCACGCCGAGCGCCTCGCGGCTGAGGAGCGACGGGTCACCCGACATGAGCGTGCCGTCGACCGATTCGAGGATCGACTGCATGCTGGGGGCGATGAGGAAGAGGTCTTCGGGGATGGCCCAGACCGGGATCGTGGTGGCGCTGTCGCCCGCGGTGTGGGACGAGCTGGAACCGGTGTCGCCGTGCGCGCCGCTGCCACCGGGCAGGACCGAGCGGATGGCCGCGACGATCTCGTCGAGCGAGTCGGGGTCGGCACGGTTGGCCACCACGGCCAGGAGTTGCGCGTGCTCGCTCTGCAGTTCGGCGAGTGCGAGTTCGGTGATCTGGCGCATGTCGTCGGCGCCGCGCGGCTCGGACCCGCCGAGCTGCTCGCCCATGCCCTGACCGACGCGCCCACCCAGGACGAGCACGACGGGGGCACCGAGGTTGGCGGCGATGCGCGCGTTGTAGCCCAGCTCGGTGGGGCTGCCGACATCCGTGTAATCGGAACCGAGGATGACGACCGCGTCGCTCTCGGCCTCGACCCGTTTGAAGCGCTGCACGATGCGGGCGAGCGCGGCATCGGGATCGGTGTGGACCTCGTCGTAGGTGACGCCGACGGCATCTGCGGCGCTCTGCGAAACGGCATCGTGCGCCAGCAGCATGTCGAGCACGTAGTCACCCTCGGCGCCGGTGCGGGCCACGGGCCGGAACACGCCGACGCGCGGAGTTTCGTGACTGAGGGTGTCGAGCACCCCCAATGCCACGGTCGACTTGCCGGAGTGTCCTTCTGCAGAGGTGATGTAGATGCTGTGTGCCACGGTTTCCAGCCTATTGCGGCGAACCTTGGCGGCACCTCGATGCGGGGCGAATGCACACCTGTGCAGGGCAAAGAAAATGACCCCTCGCGCACCCGCCAGAGCCCGGTTACCCTTGCTACGTTTCCGTCCTGGGGGAATTGGCCTGGATGGCGCCACGCGAGGAGCCGAGAACCAGTGTAACCCACGCGCGAGCCCGGATGCGGTCACGGGCACCCTCCGCGACCGGGTAGGATACTTGAGGTCGTGTTGCCGCCGAGCACACATCTGGAGGAT
Organism: Okibacterium fritillariae; assembly: GCF_900167575.1. Classification (GTDB taxonomy): domain Bacteria; phylum Actinomycetota; class Actinomycetes; order Actinomycetales; family Microbacteriaceae; genus Okibacterium; species Okibacterium fritillariae. The sequence continues at coordinate 848,192 of NZ_FUZP01000001.1, read as the reverse complement.
TCGCCTAGTGGCCTATGGCGCACGCTTGGAAAGCGTGTTGGGTGAAAGCCCTCGGGGGTTCGAATCCCCCATCCTCCGCCAAATGGAAAAGGCTCGCCCCTTTAGGGCGAGCCTTTCTCCTTTTTTGGCAAACAAACACAGCGATTCGAGGAGGAGGGCTGGGGAACCCAGCCCGACGGGGTCCACCATCCTCCGCGCAGCACACGCAGCCCGCTCCGCGGGCTTCCCCTTTTATGGGCAGGCTCTTCACCCGCCACTCCCCCACACTCCGGCATCCTGACACCCCGACACACCCCACTCCCCCATCCCCAAAACGCACCCCATCAGCGATTTAACAAGACCGTCGCACCTCACGCCCCACTCACTCGCCCACATACGGCTAGGCTTTCCTCGGTCGTAACGGGTCGTTCTATCGAGCGCATCCGAGCAAGCCTTCCTGGGGGGAACACGGTGACCGATGTGTTGACGGTCAAACCGCGACGCGCGTTGTTGGGGCAGGGCCTTCTGGCCGCTGCGATGATCGTCGTGCCCATTTTCGCCGTCCTCCTGTGGCTGAGTCGGGATTCGGCGACCTTCCCCTATGTCATCGGCCTCCTCGCCGTCACGGTGCTCGCGGCCGCGGTCTGGGCGGTCCTCTTCCTGAGCGTCGAGGTGCGCGTCTCGGGCGATGAGATCGTGCGTCGCACCATCTGGGGCCGCCGCGTCACCATCCCCGTGTCGGGTGTGAGCCGGTCTCTCGTGCTCGATCTGCACCGCACCATGGCCACGCAGGCGCATCCGCAGTTGTTCGTGCTGGACGATGACGAGCGGGCGCTCGTGCGGCTGCGCGGCGAGTACTGGGGGCGGCACGACATGGAGTTGCTGGTGGGGCGTTTGCGGGCGCCCGTGCAGAGGCTGCAGCATCCGGTCACTCTGGGTGAGCTGCAGGTGACGAACCCGCACATGTTGTATTGGTTCGAGCGAAAGCCAACACTGCGCTCCGAATAGGAGATATCGCTCGGTCGGCGGCAGACGCATGGGTTACTTTTAACGGATGACCGACAATCAGCTGGGCCGATCCGGGTATTGGTACGACCGTGCCGACGACACCGCGACGGCCGTGACGAGTGTCGACGTGCTGAACCTGTTCCGGCAATACCGCGCTGCCGAGACGCAGATGCGCCGCGACACGCGCGACTCGATGGGCATGGGCGAGACCGACCTGCTGGCCCTGCGCTACCTGCTGCGCTCGGCGAAGGCGGGCGAAACGATGACGCCCGGCAAGCTCGCACAGCTGCTGAAGATCTCGACGGCATCCACGACCATTTTGCTCGACCGGCTGGAGAAGAGCGGCCACGTGCGTCGGGCGCCGCATCCCACCGACCGGCGTTCGTCGATCGTGACGGCCACCGATGGCAGCGACGACGAAGTGCGCGCCACCCTCGGACGCATGCACCAGAACATGGTCGCCGCGGCCGACAGCCTGAGCGCCGATGAGATCCGCACGATCAGTCAATTCTTGAAGCGCATGATCTTTGCCGTCGAGAGCGCGCACGATCACTCCCCCGCCGACGCTGAAGCGCAGGCCGAGGCCGCCGTCGCACCCGCGCTCACCCTGCCCGCCGCCGCACCCGCCTAAAGCCGGCCGCCCCACCTGCCGGGAGGTCGCCTCCGCAACTGCGCGGAGCCCACCTCAGCAACCACCCAAAGGCCGCGACCGCAACCGCAACCGCAACCGCCTAGAGGTCGAGGCCGCGCACCGAGCCGTCGGGGTTGCTGGTCAGCAGGGGCGTAAACCCGAGTCGTTCGTAGAAGACGCCGGCGCCCGTGTTGGCCGGGTCGAGCGCGAGGTACACGGCTGGCACGCGCCGCTCGCGCAGGCGGTCGAATGTCTGCCCCATGAGTCGACGTCCGAGGCCTCGGCCCTGAGCCTCCGGCAGGAGGTCGATGTGCAGATGCGCGGGATAACGATCGACATCGGCGAGCAGCATCCGCTCGGGGTCGTCGGCGGATGTCACGAGCGCGGCGTCGCTCGGAACGACCGGATCGGGCCGCACGCTCGGCCACCAGGTGCCGCTGAACCACTGCGCGAACGCGCGGGTATCGGCCGTGGCGAGCACATAGCCGACCGCGCGCTGGCCGTTGTCGACGACGAGCGCGAGCGACGGATCGTGGCGCGCATAGGGCGTGGCATAGACATCCGCGAGCAGGGTGGGCGATGCGTAGAGGTGTGAGGCATCCTCACCAGCGGCGCCCGTGCGCAGGCAGATGTCGACGAGATCGGCCTCGTCGGCGGGTTCGAACGGTCGGATGATGAGGGACCCGGTCACGGCAGGACCGTCGCCCGCAACTGCGCGTTGTGGAACACCCCGTGGGGATCGAAACGGTCGACGAGGTCGCGGAAATCGGGCAGCCGCGGGTAGAGCTCGGCGTAACGGTCAGCACCGATCGTCGACACCTTCCCCCAGTGCGGGCGCGCCTCGAACGGCTCCAAGGCGGCCTCGAGGGTGGGGAGGAGGGCGAGGACCTCCGTCGTGCGCGGATGCCAGGTGAAGTGCAGGGCCACGACATCCTCGCCGGAGGCGGGGCTCAGCCAGAGGTCGTCGGCCGCGACCGTGCGCACCTCGGCCACCTGCAGGAGCGGCGCGATGCGGCCCGCGAGCGAACGGATGGCGCGCAACGCGTCGACCGCATGGCGCCTCGGCACCAAGTATTCGGACTGGATCTCGGTCCCCGAGGACGGGGTGTGATCGAGCCGGAAGTGGGGAAGGCGGTCGAGCCACGCGCCCGGCTCGCCGAGCTGCGTCGTACACGCGAACGCGGGGTTGCCGGGCACAGGATGGCGCGGGCCCGAGGCGGGAACGGCACCGAAGACGGTGGCCGGAGCATCCGCATCACGGTCGGGTCGGCGCTTGTGCCACACCTGATCGATCACGTCGGGGTTCTTCCAGGTGGTGAACAGGCTGACGCTCGTGGCGCCCGACGTGATCGCGTCGAGGTTCTCGAGCGCAACGTCGACCGGGACGCCCTCATAGACGCGCTGCTCGACCTGATAGGTGGGTTCGAGATCGAGCGTGACCCGCGTGACGATGCCGAGCGCGCCGAGTGAGACCACGGCTCCCGCGAAATCGTCGTCACCGCGCACGAGCCGGCGCAGGTCGCCGTCGGCCGTCATGAGCTCGAGGCCCGAGACCGTGGCGGCGAGGCTCTGCGCGGCATCACCCGACCCGTGGGTGCCCGTGGCGATGGCGCCGCCCACGGAGATGTGTGGCAGCGACGCCATGGCCGGAAGCGCGAATCCCTCGGCCTCGAGGCGACGGCTGAGCTCGCCGTAGCGCACCCCGGCGGGCACGTGCACGCGCATGGTCGCCTCGTCGATGAGGATGTCGCCCGGGAGCGACGCCGTCGAGATCAACGTGCCCTCGGTGTCGCACAGGGCGTTGAAGGAATGCCGCGACCCGATCGCGCGCGCATGATCGGCCGCCGTCACCTCGGCGCGCAGCTCGCCGATCGTCGTCGGAGCGGCCAGTCGCCCAGCCGTGTAGCGGTGGTTGCCCGCCCAGTTGAGGCCCGCATCGATCGTCATCGCGCCGTCGAATCGGTCGCGGGGCCGGATGCGGGGGTGGCGGCATCCGGAGCGCTGCCCGTCGGGCCACCCGACGATGCCCGAGGTATGGGTTCACCGCGCAAACGCGTGGCGAAAGGTGCCCAGACGATGAGGGCCACGCCCACGCCGATCAGCAGGCCACCGAGCGTGTCGCTCAACCAGTGGGCCCCGAGATAGGTGCGCGACAGCAGCATGAGCACGGTGTAGAAGAGCCCCGCGATCCACACCCAGACCTTCGGGAAGATGATTCCGAGCGCCACGGCGAGGGTGGCCGCATTGGCCGTATGCCCCGAGGGGAATGAACCATAATCCGAGGTGACCAACATGTCCTCGGGGCGCGGCCGGCCGACGACGTTCTTGATCAGCTGCACGGCGCCGGCGCTCAGAACCGTCGAGATCGTGAAGAAGATGGCCGCCCAGGGACGGCGGATGATCAGCAGAACGGCGATGATCGCGAGGGGGACGACGTAGATGCCCACGACGCCGCCGCCCAGGAAATCCATCCCGTGGGCGAAGAAGTCGAGAACCGGCCCGCGGTTCTCGATCATCTCGTCGAGGAACTGCGTGTCGAACCCGAACGGCAGGTCGCCGTTGCGCGACAGCACGAGCGGCACGATGAGCCCGGCGATGAGAAGGGCGAGCGCGCCGCTGATGATCGGCCACCGCCTCGAGAGGTGGCGCTCGGTCGGCGTGGCGTTCGATTCGCCGATTCTGGCGGCAATGTCTCGGGGCATAGGGACTATCCTGCCCGCGCCCGGCCGCGATAGCCAACGCGTCGACCGGTAAACGGTCGGGGTTGACGAACGCCCCGACATCAGGATCGGTGTCGGGGCGAACGCCGTGCGACGACGAGACGCGGTCGAAGCGCGCTAGTTCGCCAGCGCCGGAACCGTGCGCGGGCGCACGATCAGCCACAGCGACAGCACGGAGATGACCGCCGTGCCCGCCATGACGATGCCCATCGGTGCGGCCGTGCCGATGCCCAAGACACCGACGAGCGGCGAGATGATGCCCGCCAACCCGAAGTTCATCGCGCCCAGCAGAGACGCCGCCGTGCCCGCCTCGTGGCCGTGGTTCACGAGGGCCAGAACCTGAACGGCCGGGAAACCGAAACCACACGCCATGATGAAGAAGAAGAGCGGGATCAGAATGCCGAGGAGGCCCGCATCCGTGCCCGCCAACGCCACGATCGTGAGAGCCGCCACGAGCTGCACGGCCGTCGTGACCGAGAGGATCCACTGCGCGCCATAGTGGCGCATGAGCCGCGACGAGACCTGCACGCCGATCACGATGCCGATCGAGTTCACCGCGAACAGGAAACCGTATTGCTGAGCATCCAGCCCGTAGACCTGCTGGAAGAGGAACGAGGACGACGACAGGTAGGCGAAGAGACCCGAGAAGCTCATACCGCCGATGAGCGCGACCCCGACGAAGACACGATCGCTGAAGACCGACTTGTAACGCTGACGCACGGTCGAGTGACCGGCGCCCACGCGACGCTCCTGCGGCAGGGTCTCGACGATGAAGAATGAGACGGCGACGAGCACGAGGATGCCGTAGGCCGCCAGCACCACGAAGATGCCGCGCCAATCGACCACCCGCAGCAGCTGCGAGCCGATGACGGGAGCGAGGATCGGTGCGAGGCCGTTGACGAGCGCCAGCCGCGAGAGCATGCGCACGAGCGGTTTGCCACCGAACAGATCGCGCACCATGGCCATCGCCACGACACCGCCGGCCGCCGCGCCCATGCCCTGCAGCACACGGAAGACGCTGAGCCACACGATGTCGGGCGCGAACGCCGCGCCCACGCTCGCCGCGATGTGCACCGACGTCGCAATGATGAGCGGCAGTCGTCGGCCCACCTTGTCGCTCCACGGCCCCATGAACAGCTGGCCCACCGCGAAACCGACCGTCGTGCCCGTGAGCGTCAGCTGGATGAGGGCGGCCTGCACGTCGAGTTCGCGCTCGAGCACCGGGAATGCCGGCAGATAGAGGTCGATCGTGAAGGGCCCGAGCGCGGTGAGCGCACCGAGGATGAGGACGTAGACGAGTCGTTGGCGGCGCGTGAGCGCGTCACCGGGGTGCAGAACAGTGGTCACAGAGCAGTTTTCCTCGCGGGGTCGAATCGATTCGAGACAGTCGACAACTCTAACAGCGCGAGGTCTGGACGATATTCCGATCGCGGCCGAAAGAGACGACGAATGGATGAACGGGGGCACAGGTGAGGCCCCGGCGAGCGTGAACTCGCCGGGGCCTCGGGGTGCGGAGGCCCGACGCATCCGCACCCCGCTGGGGAATCCCTGTTACTTCTGTCTGTCAGCTGCCGTCACGAGCGGCTCCCTTCCGCCCGCGCAGTCCGGGGATGCGGCGCCCGAGCGCCGTTCCGAGCCCGAGGGCCAGGAGGAGGATCGACGCGGCCAGGGTGCTCGAGGCATCCGGGGCGCCCGTGTTCGAGAGCGAACCGGAACCGTGCGAGCCGGAGCCGTTCGCGCTGCCGGAACCACCGGAAGTGGCGGAACCGTTCGAAGCTCCCGAGTTCGTGCCCGAGCCGCCATTCGACGAACCCGCTGGCGCAGGGGCATCGGCCGTCGTGCGGCTCGTATCAGTAGCGTCGGGTTTGCCGTCGCCATCCGAATCCGTATCGAGATAGTCCGGGATGCCATCGCCATCCGTGTCGGTCGGCGACCCGGGAATGGGGCCGGCCTCTTCACGGTCGGGCACGCCGTCGCCGTCGGAGTCGGTGTCCTGATAGTCCGGCTTGCCGTCCTTGTCGGTATCGACCGGCTTCGTCGGGTCAGAGCCCACCTCGATCTCGTCCGGGATGCCGTCGCCGTCCGAATCCGTATCGACCAGGTCGGGCTTGCCATCCTTGTCGGTGTCGACCGGCTTCGTCGGATCAGAGCCCACCTCGATGACATCGAGGATTCCATCGCCGTCACCATCACCCTGCGCGTCGAGCGGCGTCGGATCGACGACATCCGGGATGCCGTCGCCGTCGGCGTCCGTGTCGAGATAGTTCGGCACACCATCGGCGTCGGTGTCGAGCGGATGCGTGACGTCAGCTCCGATTTCGAGAGCATCGAGAATGTTGTCCCCGTCGGAATCGACGTCTTGATAGTCCGGCTTGCCGTCGGAGTCCGTGTCGGCCGGCCTGGTCGGGTCGCTGCCCGCCTCAGCGCGGTCGGGAATCTTGTCGCCATCCGCATCCGTGTCCCGGTAGTCGGGGGTGCCGTCAGCGTCGGTGTCGACGGGTTTCGTCGGGTCGCTGCCCGCTTCGACCGCGTCCGGGATACCGTCGCCATCCGCATCGGTGTCCGCCAGGTCGGGGGTGCCGTCATTGTCGGTATCGACAGGTTTCGTCGGGTCGCTGCCCGCTTCGACCGCGTCCGGAATGCCGTCGCCATCCGCGTCGAGGTCCCGGTAGTCCGGGGTTCCGTCGCCGTCGGCATCGGTAGGTTTCGTCGGATCGGCGCCCGCCTCGACGGCATCGGGCACGCCGTCGCCGTCCGCATCGGTGTCGATCAGGTCGGGTTTGCCGTCCTTGTCGGTGTCGACCGGGCTGGTCGGGTCGCTCCCGACCTCGACGGCGTCGGGGATGCCGTCCCCGTCTCCGTCGCCATTCGCATCGAACGGGGTCGGATCGACCGCATCAGGGATGCCATCGCCATCCGAATCCGCGTCGAGATAGTCCGGTGTCCCGTCGCCATCGGTGTCGACGGGGTGTGCCGGATCGGCCCCGACCTCGGTGGCGTCGGGGATGCCGTCGCCATCGGAGTCGACATCCTGGTAGTCCGGCGTGCCGTCGGTGTCGGTGTCGATGGGCTTGGTCGGGTCGCTGCCCGCCTCGGCACTATCGAGGATGTTGTCGCCATCCGCATCCGTGTCCTGATAGTCGGGCACGCCATCGGCGTCTGTATCGACGGGCTTGGTCGGGTCGGCTCCAGCTTCGACGGCATCCGGGACACCGTCGCCATCCGCATCCGTGTCTCTGAGGTCGGGGGTGCCGTCCGCATCGGTGTCGACCGGGTTGGCCGGGTCGCTGCCCACCTCGACGGCGTCGGGAATGCCGTCACCGTCGCCATCGCCATTCGCGGCGGTCGGGGTCGGGTCGAGCGAATCAGGAATGCCGTCGCCATCGGAGTCGGCGTCCAGGTGATCGGGCGTTCCGTCGCCATCGGTGTCGACGGGATTCGCGGGATCGGAACCCACCTCGGTGGCGTCGGGGATGCCATCGCCGTCGGAATCGACATCCTGGTAGTCGGGCGTGCCGTCGGTGTCGGTGTCGACCGGCTTCGTCGGGTCGCTGCCCGCTTCGCTCGAGTCGGGCAGGCCATCGCCGTCGGCGTCGACATCCCGATAATCGGGCGTTCCATCACCGTCGGTGTCGACGGGGCTCGTCGGATCGGCGCCCGCCTCGACCGCATCGGGAACACCGTCGCCGTCCGCATCCGTGTCGGTCAGATCGGGTTTGCCGTCCTGATCCGTGTCGACCGGCTTCGTCGGGTCGCCGCCTACCTCGACGGAGTCGGGGATGCCGTCTCCGTCGCCGTCGCCGTTCGGGTCGAAGGGGGTCGGGTCGACGGCGTCGGGGATATCATCGCCGTCGGAGTCGGCGTCGAGATAGTCGGGCGTTCCGTCGCCATCGGTGTCGACGGGATTCGCGGGATCGGAACCCACCTCGGTCGCGTCGGGGATGCCGTCGCCATCGGAATCGGCATCTTGGAAGTCGGGCGCGCCGTCCGAGTCGGTGTCGACCGGGTTCGTCGGGTCGCTGCCCGCCTCGGCGCCGTCGAGGATGTTGTCGCCATCGGCGTCGGCGTCGAGATAGTCCGGGGTGCCGTCGCCATCGGTGTCGACGGGATTCGCGGGATCGGAGCCCACCTCGGTCGCGTCGGGGATGCCGTCGCCATCGGAGTCGGCATCCTGATAGTCCGGCGTGCCGTCCGTGTCGGTGTCGACCGGGTTCGTGGGGTCGCTGCCGGCCTCGGCGTTGTCGGGAACCGTGTCGCCATCGGCATCCGTGTCTTGATAGTCCGGCACGCCGTCGCCGTCGGTATCGACCGGCTTCGTCGGATCGGCGCCCGCCTCGACCGCATCGGGGACACCATCGCCATCGGCATCCGTGTCGGTCAGGTCGGGGGTGCCGTCACCGTCGGTGTCGACCGGGCTGGTCGGGTCGCTTCCGACCTCGACGGCGTCGGGGACCCCATCGCCGTCGCCGTCGCCGTTCGGGTCGAGCGGGGTCGGATCGACCGCGTCCGGGATACCATCGGCGTCCGAATCGGCGTCCAGGTAATCCGGGGTGCCGTCGCCATCAGTGTCGAGTGGCTGAGACGGGTCAGGCCCCACCTCGGTCGCGTCGGGGATGCCGTCGCCATCGGAGTCGGCATCCTGATAGTCCGGCGTGCCGTCCGTGTCGGTGTCGACCGGGTTCGTGGGGTCGCTGCCGGCCTCGGCGTTGTCGGGAACCGTGTCGCCATCGGCATCCGTGTCTTGATAGTCCGGCACGCCGTCGCCGTCGGTATCGACCGGCTTCGTCGGATCGGCGCCCGCCTCGACCGTGTCGGGGACACCATCGCCATCGGCATCCGTGTCTCTGAGGTCGGGGGTGCCGTCACCGTCGGTGTCGACAGGTTTGGTCGGGTCGCTGCCCACCTCGACCGAGTCGGGGATGCCGTCACCGTCACCGTCACCGCTCGCGGAGGTCGGGGTCGGGTCGACCGCATCCGGGATGCCATCACCATCCGAGTCGCTGTCGAGATGATCCGGGATGCCGTCGCCGTCGGTGTCGAGCGGGTTCGTCGGGTCGGCTCCCACCTCGGTCGCATCGGGGATGCCATCGCTATCGGAGTCTGCATCCTGATAGTCGGGCGTGCCATCCGCGTCCGTATCGACGGGACTCGTCGGGTCCGAGCCCGCCTCACCACTGTCGGGAACGGCATCACCGTCGGCGTCCGTGTCCTGGTAATCCGGGGTGCCATCACCATCCGTGTCGACCGGCTTCGTCGGGTCCAAGCCCGCCTCCACAGCGTCGGGGATGCCGTCGCCATCCGCGTCGGTGTCCTTCGCGTCAGGCACACCGTCGGCGTCCGAGTCGACGGGCTTTGTCGGGTCAGGCCCGATCTCGACCGCGTCAGGCACGCCATCGCCGTCGGCGTCGCCGTTCGGCACCGTGGGGGTCGGGTCGGTCGCATCGGGGATGCCATCGCCGTCCGAGTCGGTGTCCCGATAGTCGGGCGTGCCGTCCGCGTCGGTGTCGCGGGGATTGGCGGGGTCGCTTCCGGCTTCGTCGCTGTCGGGCAGACCGTCTCCGTCCGAGTCCGTGTCGAGCGCGTCGGGCGTGCCATCCCCATCGGTGTCGACCGGCTTCGTCGGGTCGGCCCCGACTTCTACGCGGTCCGGGATGCCGTCCTTGTCGGCATCGCCTTCGGGGTCGGTCGGCGACGGGTCGATCCCGTCGGGGATGCCATCGCCATCGGAATCCGTGTCCTGATAGTCGGGCGTACCATCCTTGTCGGTGTCGCGGGGATTGGCGGGGTCGCTTCCGGCCTCGTCGCTGTCGGGCAGGCCGTCACCGTCGGTATCGGCATCGAGATAGTCCGGCGTGCCGTCTGCGTCCGTATCGACCGGGTTCGCCGGGTCGGCACCGACCTCGACAGAGTCGGGGATGCCATCGCCATCGGAGTCGGTGTCACGGAAGTTCGGGATGCCGTCCTTGTCGGCATCACCGGTGCCGTCCGCACCGTCCTGAATGCCGTCACCGTCGGCGTCAGCGTCCAGATGGTCGGGGGTGCCGTCGCCGTCCGTGTCGAGTGGTGCGGTGGGGTCAGGACCGACGTCGACCTTGTCGGGAACGCCATCGCCATCCGAATCGGTGTCGATCAGGTCGGGGGTGCCGTCGCCGTCGGTGTCGACCGGCTTCGTGGGGTCCGCCCCCGCCTCGTTGGCGTCGGGGATGCCGTCGCCGTCCGAGTCGGTGTCGCGGAAGTTGGGGACCCCATCGCCGTCGGTGTCGGCGGCGCCTTCGATATTGTCGGGAACCCCGTCGTTGTCGGAGTCGTCGTCTTTGAAGTCCCCGACCCCGTCGCCGTCGGTATCGCCACAAACAGTGAATCGGATGCCGTCGAGGTAGTTACCCTCACGGTTGTTGCCATCTGACGTGGATACGGCTTCGAATCCGAAGCGGGTGACCGTCTGTCCGGCCGGCACCTGATAGGTGTATCGGTACTCCGACCAGGCCGCAGAGCCCGTCGAGTAATTCGCCGACGGCTGCAGGGCCGCCCCCGGCGCGCCGGCGAGTACGCGCATCGTGTCCGTTCCACCGCGACCGCGGTGTCCGAACGTGAACACATACGTCTCACCGGGCACGGTGTCCACGTCCTGATACAACCGCGAGGCTTCATAGGCGTTGAGCTCAGCATGCTGCCGGCCGGCAAGCGACGGGACGGCCGCTGTTCCATTGCGGATTTCGATCTGGTTATCCGAGGCCGTCGTGTCCCACCCGGGTACAGCGCCGGCGTCGTAGGTGCGCCAGGTCGCTCCGGCCGGCAATACCGGACTTTCGAAACTGCCGTTGGAGAGCGCACTGCCCGTCGCAGAGTCGCACTCTGCCGCATTGCTGATGCCGTCGCCGTCCAGGTCATCGGGGCCGGGCGCAGCCTGGGCGACTCCGCCGCTCAGGATGAACGAGGCCGCAACGGTGGACGTCGTCACCCACAGGCCGAGTGCGGTTCGGGTTCGAGTGCGCTTACGGGGCTGGCCGAGGTGTCGACCGAGCGAACCCTCCCAGCGTTGGATTGGAGGCATCTCTGTCACTTTCGTTCGTAACCGAATCTGAGACTCCCAAGGGAGGCGGCGAACCGTCGCCATCACAGTGACATATCAGCACTCTGATCTCATTGGCTGAATACTGACACAGACCTCCCAGCCCTACAAGAGGAAACCCGAAGCTTTGCGTTTTGCATCGACGGCGTGTCGCTGGTTTCCGAGATCCCGCGACAGCAACAGCAACAGCAAGGGCGACGGCGGTTTCAGAGAGGTGCACGTGCAAACTCCAGAGATGCGCAGCGAGCCCATACCAGATCTGCCACATCTCTTCACTCATCCGTGTCGGAATCGGCGGCGAGCCGGAACCTGCCAGTTGCACCAAGTGAGGCGTGTCTGCCACATCGAATCATCGCGACACCCCGCGGCGACCGTTCGCCCGGCGCGACCAAAGCCGTCGCAACCCGCACGGCAACGGGGATCCGGGCACACGAATGCCCTCGGTGAGCATGAACACACCGAGGGCAAAGCGAGGCCCGGTGAGCATCTACGACTCACCGGGCCTCGGGGTGCGGATGCCTGAAGCATCTGCACCCCATCGGGGGTATCCCTGTTACCTCTCTGCGTCAGCTGCCGTCACGAGCGGCTCCCTTCCGCCCGCGCAGGCCGGGGAGGCGTCGCCGGAGCGCCGTTCCCAGTCCAAGGGCCAGAAGGAGGATCGAAGCGGCCAGGGTGGTGGCAACATCCTGGGCGCCCGTATTCGAGAGGGAACCGGTCCCGCGTGAACCGGAACCACCCGACCCCATGCCCGAGCCGCCATTCGACGAGCCCGCGGGGGCGGGAGTGTCGGCAGTCGTGCGGCTCGTGTCGGTGCCGTCAGGGTTGCCGTCGCCATCCGAATCCGTGTCGAGATAATCCGGGATGCCGTCACCGTCCGTGTCGGTCGGAGATCCCGGGATCGGACCGGCTTCCTCGGCATCTGGCACGCCATCACCATCGGAATCGGTGTCCTGATAGTCCGGCTTGCCATCCTTATCGGTGTCGACCGGTTTCGTCGGATCCGAACCCGCTTCGGCGGAATCGGGGATGCCGTCGCCGTCCGCGTCGGTGTCGATCAGGTCGGGCTTGCCGTCCTTATCGGTGTCGACAGGCTTCGTCGGGTCGCTACCAGCCTCGACCGAATCGGGGATGCCGTCACCGTCGCCGTCGCCGTTCGGGTCGAGAGGGGTCGGGTCGATCGCGTCCGGAATGCCATCGCCATCGGAGTCGGGGTCGAGGTGATCGGGGATGCCGTCACCGTCGGTGTCGACCGGGCTCGCGGGGTCAGAACCGACCTCGGTCGAGTCCGGAATTCCGTCGTCGTCAGAATCGGAGTCCTGATAATCCGGCTTGCCGTCGGTGTCGGTGTCAACGGGCTTCGTCGGGTCGCTGCCCGCCTCGGCGCTGTCCGGGATCTTGTCGCCATCGGCGTCGCCATCCTGGTAGTCCGGCGTGCCGTCACTGTCGGTATCGACGGGTTTCGTCGGATCCGACCCGGCCTCGACAGAGTCGGGGATGCCGTCGCCATCAGCGTCCGTGTCGATCAGGTCGGGCTTACCGTCCTTGTCGGTGTCCACCGGCTGAGTCGGGTCACTGCCCGCCTCGACGCCATCCGGGATGCCGTCACCATCCGAGTCACCGTCCTGATAGTCGGGGGTTCCATCGCCGTCCGTGTCCGACGGCTTGGTCGGATCGGAGCCGGCCTCGGCGGCATCGGGCACGCCGTCGCCGTCGGCATCCGCGTCGATCAGGTCGGGCTTGCCGTCCTTGTCGGTGTCGACAGGCTTCGTCGGGTCGCTACCAGCCTCGACCGAATCGGGGATGCCGTCGCCGTCACCGTCACCGTTCGGGTCGAGCGGGGTCGGGTCGAGCGCATCGGGGATGCCGTCCCCATCGGAGTCGGGATCGAGGTAATCAGGAATGCCGTCACCGTCCGTGTCGATGGGGTTCGTGGGGTCCGAACCGACCTCGGTTGAGTCGGGGATTCCGTCGCCGTCAGAATCCTTGTCCTGATAGTCCGGCTCGCCGTCCTGATCCGTATCGACGGGTTTGGTCGGGTCGCTGCCCGCCTCGGCACTGTCGGGAATCTTGTCGCCGTCAGCATCCGTGTCCTGATAATCAGGCACACCGTCGGAATCGGTGTCGACCGGCTTCGTCGGATCCGAACCCGCCTCGACCGAGTCCGGGATGCCATCGCCATCCGCATCGGTGTCGATCAAGTCGGGCTTACCATCCTTATCGGTATCTACAGGCTTCGTCGGGTCGCTACCGGCCTCGACCGAATCGGGGATGCCGTCACCGTCACCGTCGCCGTCGCCGCCCCCGGTCGTCGGGGTCGGGTCGACTGCGTCGGGAATGCCGTCGCCGTCCGCATCGGGGTCCTGATGATCGGGGATGCCGTCGCCGTCGGTGTCGATCGGCTTCGTCGGGTCGGGCCCCACCTCGGTCGCGTCCGGGATCCCGTCACCGTCGGAGTCGACGTCCTGATAGTCCGGCTTGCCATCCTTATCCGTATCGACGGGCTTCGTCGGGTCGCTGCCCGCCTCGGCGCTGTCGGGGATCTTGTCGCCGTCGGCATCCGTGTCCTGATAATCGGGCACACCGTCGGAATCGGTGTCGACCGGTTTCGTCGGATCCGAACCCGCTTCGACGGAATCGGGGATGCCGTCGCCGTCCGCGTCGGTGTCGATCAGGTCGGGTTTGCCGTCCTTGTCGGTGTCGACAGGCTTGGTCGGGTCGCTACCAGCCTCGACCGAATCGGGGATGCCGTCGCCGTCACCGTCACCGTTCGGGTCGAGCGGGGTCGGGTCGAGCGCATCGGGGATGCCGTCCCCATCGGAGTCGGGATCGAGGTAATCAGGAATGCCGTCGCCGTCCGTGTCGATGGGGTTCGTGGGGTCCGAACCGACCTCGGTTGAGTCGGGGATTCCGTCGCCGTCAGAATCCTTGTCCTGATAGTCCGGCTCGCCGTCCTGATCAGTATCGACGGGTTTGGTCGGGTCGCTGCCCGCCTCGGCACTGTCGGGAATCTTGTCGCCGTCAGCATCCGTGTCCTGATAATCAGGCACACCGTCGGAATCGGTGTCGACCGGCTTCGTCGGATCCGAACCCGCCTCGACCGAGTCCGGGATGCCATCGCCATCCGCATCGGTGTCGATCAAGTCGGGCTTACCATCCTTATCGGTGTCCACCGGCTGCGTCGGGTCGCTGCCCGCCTCGACGCCATCCGGGATACCGTCACCATCCGAGTCGGTATCCTTCGCGTCAGGCACACCATCGCCATCCGAGTCGACCGGGTTGGCCGGGTCGGGCCCGATCTCGACCGCGTCGGGCACGCCGTCGCCATCACCATCACCGTTCGGAACGGTGGGCGTCGGGTCGGTTGCGTCCGGGATGCCGTCGCCATCGGAATCGTTGTCCTGATAGTCCGGCTTGCCATCCTTGTCGGTGTCGACGGGGTTGGTCGGGTCGCTTCCGGCCTCCGCCTTGTCGGGAAGGCCGTCGCCGTCCGAGTCTTCATCGAGGGCGTCGGGCACGCCGTCGCCGTCGGTGTCGACAGGCTTCGTCGGGTCGGCACCCACCTCGACTCGATCAGGAATACCGTCCTTGTCCGCGTCGCCATCCGCATCGGTCGGCGAGGGGTCGATCCCGTCGGGAACACCATCTCCATCGGAGTCCGGATCGCGGTAGTCGGGCAGCCCGTCCGAGTCGGTGTCGACCGGCTTGGTCGGATCTGGTCCCGCCTCGTCTTTATCGGGGAGACCGTCGCCGTCGGTATCGGCGTCGAGGTAGTCGGGTTTACCATCCTGGTCGGTGTCAACGGGCTTCGTCGGGTCGGGGCCTGCTTCGACCGAATCGGGGATGCCGTCATCGTCGGAATCGGTGTCTCGGAGGTCCGGAACCCCATCCGTGTCCGAGTCCACCGGCTTCGTGGTCGGATCGGAATCGCCAGCCTCGACTTTATCCGGAATCCCGTCGCCATCCGAGTCGTCGTCGACGTTATCAGTCTTGCCGTCACTGTCTGTGTCGGCTGGGTTGCCGTCCGGATCCGCCTCATCGGCGTCGGTCACGTCGTCGTCGTCTTTGTCGACGGTGGGCTCGAACACTTCGGCGCTCCACTGCTGCGCTCTCGTGTCGAAGGTGCCGCCGCATCGGTTCAGGACCGTTGCATGGTAAGGAACGCCGTCGGAGGTAATGATCTTGGTGATCGTGGCCGACATACACGCTTCGTTCTTGGCCGCCCAATAGACGTTTGTCCACCGCTTAGACGCATTGCTGTATTCCCACTGCTGCGCTGCCGTGTTGAACGGCTTAGCGCAGTCCGACACGACAACATCGGCGTAGCGCGTGGTGACGCCGCTGATCGTCTCACTGACGGCGAGGTCTTCGGTACCCGTCAGACATTGCGGCTTGCCGAGAGTTTGTGAATAGTAGTCGTTCGTCACCTGCTCCGTGACTGGATCGTAGCGCCACAATTGAGACCGCTCATCGAAAGTGCCTCTAGAACCGCACGCCGCGATCACTACGCTGACGGACGGAACCCCCATCGACACAACGGGCTTGTCACGAGTGGCGGTCAGACACTCATTCGCGGTTCCACCCTGCGCGAGCCAGTATGCGCTCTGGATGAAAGCGGGAGGTTGAGGCGCGGCACTCGCAACCGTCGGAAACGCGCTCACCACAGATGCGAGCATCAAAATCAACGCGCCGCCCAGCGCTATCTCTCTCGGCACACGTCGCACCGAAATCCCGGGCGGTGGGTAACCCCCTGGATGCGTTCTTTTCATTAGTTTCATGTGCGCGACCCCTTCGATGGGCATGACTCTCAGGTCATTCGGTGGATTTCGGATGCTGATATTTAGACATTCGCATACTTCCATAATTTCCAGGAAAAACACAAGAGGTATTAGCGGACATCGGCGCACCGTCACCAAACCGCGATGACACGAACGCCGAGAGGCCGCCGCGCTCGGATGGGGGCCTGGCCGAACCCGCGCCAAACACCACCGCTGGCAATGGAGCGCAGCGATCTAAATGCCCCTACTCACCTAAATCGAGCGCAAGCGGGTGCGGAGGATCTCCAGAAAACGATCTCTCACTGAGAGCCCATTCGGATCTGCGCGCTCGAGTACCGCCCCCGAGCGGGCGACGAGGAGGCGATGAGCGCTCTCCGCGATATCGGCGGGCCGGGACGACACGATGAGGATGGCTGCGCCCCGCGCTGCGAGCTCCCGAACGACGCTCAACCGCGCCGCCCGGTCGTTGAGGAAGGGCTCGTCCAGGATGACGACCGCCGGGCCTGCCGCAGACCAGGAGCGGAGGACATCCGTGAATGCCGACGGGTCGTCCCCACCCCGCAGGGCGGCTACGAGCGGCCGACGCGAGGTCCGATAGGACCGGCGCGCGTCGATGACACCCGAGGCCGCCAATCGTTTCAGTGTGGCGCCGGAAACGCTCGTCGGGATTCCGCCCAACAGGCCCACATCATAAGACAGAGGCCGCTCGCTGCCATACGAGATGCCCGCTGCGATCGCCTCTGCGACAGTCAGCGATCCGACCTCCACTGGCGCATCCCCCGGGCGTGCGTCCGCGGTCTGCGCGTCTGCCATGTGCGCGGCCACGGGGTGTTCGGCCGAGGCGCCGGCGCCCGATGCGTGTGCGTCCGATGGGTGCGGGTCCGATGGGTGCGGGTCCGATGGGTGTGCGTCCCGGACATCGAGGCGGGGGTCGGACGCGTGAGGCCGGCGCACACGCACGCTCCCCCGCGTGGCCGGGCCCATCGAGGCGCCGAACAGGCTGAGCGCGAGCTCCCGGGCCCCGTGTCCCGTCAGGGTGGTGATCTCGCCCCCGCGGAGGTCGAACGACACCCCGTCGGCGACGGGAGCGGACACGCCGGGAAGCGCGGGAACGGTCCACCCCGAAACGATGAGGACGGGTGGCGACGCGGTCGCTGCCCCGGGAACGACCGGGCGAGGGTCGAGCTGTTTGGCTCGCTCCCCGGTCGCGCCGACATCAGCACCCGCGTGGGCCAAGAGAAGCTCGACGACCTCCTCGGATGCCAGGGGCCCCGGCTCGCACGTTCCGGCAACGCGCGCCACGCCCGAAGCGAGGCTCACGACCGTGATCGTGTGCGCGTGCCCCAGGAAAGCCCCTACGGCGGCGCCGGCCACGACGACCCGCACACCCCTCGACATCAGGTGCCGGCTGGCGCGAACAACCGATTCGGAGGCGACGTCGAGCCGATCGGCATTGATGGCGCAGGCGCGCGCGCCGTGAACGGCCACGCGGGCGAGGGCGAAGAGCAGGTGCTCCTCGGGGCGCAGGGTCGGCGGCCCATCGGGGCTCAGATCGAGACCAAAACTTGAGAACACTTCGGCGGCCTCGCGGCGCATGCGCGAGCGATCGACCAGGCCGAAGCGGCGGGGTTCGTGACCCAGGAAGAGGTTCTCGGCGGCATCCTGATACGGGCTGAGCGCCAGATCGCCGTCGATGACCGCCTCGACCGGAACCTGGAGGCGGACCAGCAGGTCGGCGACGTCGTCGACATCGGTGTCGGTCGCGATGACGTGCAGACCCGGGCCATCGAAGGCAGCCGCAGTCTCAGACATCCGCCCCGCCTTTCGCTTAAAGCCATCGGCGGAGGTCTCCGCCCTAGAAAAGAGAGGCCTCCGCCGATGGGTGTTACCAGATTACCGTGGCCCGCAGGCCGTCGAGCTTAGCGGCCGCCCGAGCGACGCTTGTTGTAGACGTCGAAGGCGACGGCGAGAAGAAGCACGAGGCCCTTCACGGCCTGCTGCCACTCGATGCCGATACCCATGATCGACATACCGTTGTTCAGCACACCGATGATCAGACCACCGATGATGGCTCCACCGATCGTTCCGACACCACCCTGCACCGCGGCGCCACCGATGAAGGCGGCGGAGATGGCCTCGAGCTCGAAGCCGTCACCGGCCTTCGGGCCGGCCAGGTTGAGGCGGGCTGTGAAGATCAGGCCGGCGAGAGCGGCCAGGATGCCCATGTTGACGAACAGGAAGAAGTCGACCTTGCGGGTCTTGATGCCCGACAGTTCGGCGGCGTGACGGTTTCCACCGATCGCGTAGATGTGGCGGCCGAACACGCTGCGGTTCATGATGACGCCGTAGATCATGACGAGCACGGCGAGGATGATGAGCGTGACGGGGATGCCCTTGTAGGCCGCGAGGGCGTAGGCGAAGAAGCCGATGGCGGCGATGATCAGCACGAGCTTGATGGTGAACCACACGATGGGTTCGACATCCTGGCCGTACTTCTGGCGACCGCTGCGGGTGCGCACCTGGCTGATGACGAGGGCGATGATCGCGATGACGGCCACACCGAGCGTCAGCGGATCGAGCTCGAACTCGCCGAACACGCCGTCGAGGAAGCCGTTACCGAGGGCACGGTACTCGGCGGGGAACGAACCGATGTTGGCGTTGCCGAGCACGACGAGCGCGAGACCGCGGAAGATGAGCATGCCGGCCAACGTCACGATGAACGCTGGGATGCCCACATACGCGATCCAGAAGCCCTGCCAGACACCCACGGCCGCACCGATGGCGAGCGAGAGGATGACCGAGAGCCACCAGGGCAGCCCCATGTTCACGGCGAAGACACCCGAGACGGCGCCGACGAACGCCGCGACCGAACCGACCGACAGGTCGATGTGGCCGGCGATGATGACCATGACCATACCGATGGCCAGAACGAGGATGTATCCGTTCTGCACGATCAGGTTGGAGATGTTCTGCGGGCGCAGCAGGATGCCGTCGGTCAGGAACGAGAACAGCACGACGACCGCGATCAACGCGATGAAGATGCCGTTCTTGCCCAGGTCGCTGAGCACGTGAGTGAGCCAGCTGGTGAATTTGTTCTCGGTCGGGTTGACCAGAGCGCCGGCGGCGACGTTGTCCGTCGGCTTGGTTTCGAGATCAGACATTGTGATTCCCTGTTGTCGGTGCCGGGCGCCTTAGCGCGGCTTTTCCATGGTCATGAGTTTGAGAAGTGCTTCGGGGTTGGCTTCCTCGATGGGGAGTTCTCCCGTGATGCGGCCTTCCGAGAGTGCATAGATGCGGTCGCAGATGCCGATCAGCTCGGGCAGCTCCGACGAGATCACGATGACGCCCTTGCCGGCGGCGGCCAGCTTGTTGATGATCGTGTAGATCTCGTATTTCGCACCCACGTCGATACCGCGCGTGGGCTCGTCGAGGATGAGCACGTCGGGGTCGGAGTAGATCCACTTCGACAGCACGACTTTCTGCTGGTTTCCACCCGAGAGCTTGCCCGTCTTGACGAGCACGTTCGGCGCCTTGATGTTCATCGACTTGCGGAACCCGTCGGCGACGGCGTACTCCTCGTTGTCGTTGACGAGGCCGCCCTTCTCCAGCTTGTTCAGCGAGGCGAGGGCGATGTTGCGCTTGATGTCCTCGATCAGGTTGAGGCCGTAGTACTTGCGGTCCTCGGTGGCGTAGGCGAGGCCGTTCTTGATGGCCTCCGACACCGTGCGGGTCTTGATCTCCTGGCCGCGCTTGAACACCTTGCCGGTGATGCGCGTTCCGTAGGACTGGCCGAAGAGGCTCATCGCGAATTCGGTGCGCCCGGCGCCCATGAGCCCCGCGATGCCGACGATCTCGCCGGCCTTCACGTTGAGGTTCACGGCATCCACGACCACGCGGGACGGGTCCTGCGGGTGGTGGGCGGTCCATTCCTCGACGCGCAGGATCTCTTCGCCGATGGACGGCGTGTGATCGGGGTAGCGGTGTTCGAGGTCGCGGCCGACCATGTCCTTGATGATGCGCTCTTCGGTGACGTCGGTCGACCGGATGGTCTCGATCGTCTTTCCGTCGCGGATGATCGTGACCGAGTCGGCGACCTTCTTGATCTCGTTCAGCTTGTGGCTGATGATGATCGACGTGATGCCCTGCTCCTTGAGGTGCAGGATGAGGTTCAGCAGGTGATCGCTGTCGTCGTCGTTCAGGGCGGCGGTGGGCTCGTCGAGGATGAGGAGCTTCACGCGCTTGGAGAGCGCCTTTGCGATCTCGACGAGCTGCTGCTTGCCCACACCGATGTCGAGGATCTTGGTGGTGGGGTTCTCACGCAGGCCGACGCGGGCGAGCAGCGTCTGGGCCTCGTGGTTGGTCTTGTTCCAGTCGATCAGGCCGAACTTGTCGCGCTGCTCGTTGTTGAGGAAGATGTTCTCGGCAATCGACAGGTAGGGGCTGAGCGCCAACTCCTGGTGGATGATGACGATGCCCTCGGCCTCGGAGTCGCGGATGTCTTTGAACGACATGACCTTGTCTTCGAAAACGATGTCGCCTTCGTACGTGCCGTGGGGGTACACACCCGAGAGCACCTTCATGAGGGTCGACTTGCCGGCGCCGTTCTCGCCGCAGATGGCGTGCACTTCACCGCGCGCCACATCGAGGGTGACATCCGAGAGCGCCTTCACGCCCGGGAACGTCTTCGTGATCCCCCGCATTTCGAGGATGTTCGTTGTCATGACGACACCTTTACCATTCCGCGTTTTCCTGATCGTTAAGTAGTGGGTGGCGGGGGCCGGCCGACGCGTGCGCCGACCGACCCTCACCGGGTGGTGCTGTGGGCTCAGGGCCCGATGGTGCTGAGAGCGAGAGCTCCGCGCGAGGCGGAATTAGCCCTTGATCTCGTCTTCGGTCCAGTAGCCGCTGTCGACCAGAACTTCCTTGATGTTGTCCTTGACGACGATCTGCGACTCGAGCAGGTAGGACGGGACGACCTTCTTGCCGTTGTCGTAGTCCTTGTCGTTGTTCGTCTCGGGCTTGTCACCCTCGAGGACGGCCTTGGCCATGTTGACGGCTTCCTTGGCCAGGTTGCGCGTGTCCTTGAAGATGGTGGCGTACTGCTCGCCGGACTCGATGGCCTTGACCGAGTCGAGCTCAGCGTCCTGACCCGAGATGACGGGCCATTCGTCGCCCGTGGAGTAGCCGGCGTCGGTCAGAGCCGAGATGATGCCTCGCGAGATGCCGTCGTACGGGGACAGGATGGCCTGCACCTTGTCGCCACCCGAGTAGGTCGACGTGAGGATGTTCTCCATGCGCTTCTGAGCGGTCTCGCCGTCCCAGCGCAGCGTTGCCGCCTGCTGGAAGTCGGTCTGGCCGGAGCCGACCTTGAGAACGCCCTTGTCGATGAACGGCTTCAGGGTGTCCTGAGCGCCGTCCCAGAAGAACGTGGCGTTGTTGTCGTCGGGCGAACCGGCGAACATCTCGATGTTGAACGGGCCGGCGGGGGCGCCGTCGATGGCCTTGCCATCGAGGTCGACGAGGCCGAGGCCGTTCAGAACCGACGTGGCCTGCTGAACGCCGACCTTGTAGTTGTCGAACGAGGCGTAGTAGTCCACGTTCTCGGTGTCGCGGATGAGGCGGTCGTAGGCGATGACGGGGATGTCGGCGTCAGCGGCCTCCTGCAGAACGCTCGTGAGCGTGGTGCCATCGATCGAGGCGACGATCAGGGCCTTGGCGCCCTTGGTGATCATGTTCTCGAGCTGCGAAACCTGGGTGGGGATGTCGTCCTCGGCGTACTGCAGGTCGACCTTGTAGCCGGCGTCTTCGAGCTGCTTCTTGACGGCGTCGCCGTCCTGGATCCAACGCTCGGAGGACTTGGTCGGCATCGCAACGCCGACGAGGCCGCCGTCGCCTTCGCCGCCGCCGCCGCCGGAGCCGCCGGACGAGCACGCTGCCAGGGAGAAGACCATTGCACCTGCGGCGATGGTCGAGAGAATCACACGCTTCTTCACTGTGTTTCCTTTCAAGGGGTTGGACGTCACTGTCTCGTGGTGCTGGGGGGTTCCGATCACGTCCATGTCGATCGGTTCCCGGTATTCAGTTGTTGGTTCGTCGGTGATGCTGTTCTTTGGGGTATTCAGAGACCCTGCGCCAGGCGGTAGTAAGCCTGGTTCCAGCGCACTTCTCTCTGAAATTCGGGGAGCGAGGTCGACTCGTCGATGATGAGGAGCTCGGTCTTCGCCATCTCGGCGAAGTCGCGGAACACCTCGATCCCGACGGCGGTCGACATCACAGTGTGGTGGGCAGCGCCGGCCGTGAGCCAGGCTGCCGCGGACGTGGCGAAATCGGGGCGGGGCTTCCACACCGCGCGACCCACGGGCAGCTTCGGAAGCGCCTCGGCGGGTTCGATGACATCCACGACGTTCGCCGTGAGGCGGAACCGGTCGCGCATATCGCTCATGGCGACGACGACGGCCGTGCCCGGGTCGGTATTGAAGACCAGGCGCACCGGGTCCTCCTTGCCACCGATGCCGAGCGGGTGAACCTCGAGCGTGGGCGTCGAGGTGGTCAGGGACGGCGAGACCTCGAGCATGTGCGCGCCGAGGATCTGCTCGTTGCCGGGTTCGAGGTGGTAGGTGTAGTCCTCCATAAGGCTCGCCCCACCGGGCAGGCCGGCACCCATCACGTTGGCCGTGCGCACGAGGATGGCGGTCTTCCAGTCGCCCTCGGCACCGAAACCGTAGCCCTCGGCCATGAGTCGCTGGACGGCCAGGCCGGGCAGCTGACGCAGGGCGCCGAGGTCTTCGAAGCTCGTGGTGAAGGCGTGGAAACCGCCCGCCTCGAGGAACGTGCGCAGGCCGATCTCGATGGCGGCGCCGTAGCGCAGCGACTCGTGGCGTTCTGCACCCTTGCGCAGCTCGGGGACGACGTCGTAGAGCTCTTCGTATTCGGCCACGAGCGCGTCGATGTCGGCATCCGATGCGGCGTGCACGGCCTCGGCGAGCTCGTTGACACCCCACGTGTTGACCTGCACGCCGAAACGGATCTCGGCCTCGGTCTTGTCACCCTCGGTGACGGCCACGTAGCGCATGTTGTCGCCGAAGCGGGCGAGCTTCATCGTGTTCGTCGCGGCCCAACCGGCGGCCGCACGCATCCAAGTGCCGACCTGCTCCTGCACGACGGGGTTCGACACGTGGCCGACGACCGTCTTGCGCGAGATGCCGAGGCGGGTCTGGATGTAGCCGAACTCGCGGTCGCCGTGGGCGGCCTGGTTGAGGTTCATGAAGTCGAAGTCGATCTCGGACCAGGGAAGCTCCACATTGGCCTGCGTGTGCAGGTGCAGCAGCGGCTTCTGCAGCGCGTCGAGACCCGAGATCCACATCTTGGCGGGGCTGAACGTGTGCATCCAGGCGATGAGGCCGATGACCGTGTCGTCGGAGTTGGCGTCGAGGGCCGCGCGGCGGATGGACTCGGAGTCCTTCAGCACGTCCTTCCAGACGATCTTCACGGGCACGGATGCCGCGGCACCGAGTTCACGCGCGATGACCTGGGACTGCTCGGCGACCTGACGCAGGGTCTCCTCGCCGTAGAGGTTCTGGCTTCCGGTGAGGAACCAGACTTCGTAGGCGTCGAGGGTGGTGGTGAGTTTCGGCATCAGTTGATCTGTCCTTGAGGCTGCTGTCCGTAGACGTTCTGGTAACGGTCGAAGAGGGAGTCGATGGCATCCGTGGGGATGGCGGTGGGCTCACCGAGCTGGCGGGCGAGGTGCACGCTGCGCGCGACATCCTCGACCATGACGGCGGCCTTGACGGCATCCTTCGCGTCGCGCCCGATGGTGAACGGGCCGTGGTTGGCCATGAGCACAGCGCGGCTGCGGTGACCTGTGAGGGTCTCGACGATGCCGCGGCCGATGGAGTCGTCACCGATGATGGCGAACGGGCCAACGGGGATCTCGCCGCCGAACTCGTCGGCCATGGCCGTGATGACGCACGGGATGGGTTCGCGGCGTGCGGCCCAGGCCACGGCGTAGGTGGAGTGCGTGTGCACGACTCCCCCGATCTCGGGCATGTGGCGGTAGACGTAGGCGTGCGCGGCCGTGTCGCTCGAGGGCGAGCGGTCGGAGCCGGGCGTGCCGGGGATGACGTCGCCGTTCAGGTCGCACAGGATCATGTTCTCGGGCGCCAGGTCGTCGTAGCTCACGCCGGACGGCTTGATGACGAAGAGGTTGGCTCCGGGCACGCGTCCCGAGACGTTGCCGCCGGTCCACACGATCAGGTTGTAGCGGACCAGTTCGTTGTGCAGGCGGGCGACGTCGGCGCGCACGCGGGCGATCTGGACCTCGAGTTCGGGGCCGTAGGTGCTCATGCGTTCACCCCGGCGTTCTCGTCGAGGGCGGATGCTTCGGTGTCGAAGGCGTCGGCGGCCGAGGCGGAGGTGCCCGCGTCGACGGCGGCTGCGGCATCCTGAGCCGTCTGCGGCGCGTCGGTCTCACCGAGCACGGCGCGGCGGATGGCCTTCAGGCGATGCATGACATCGTTGCCGCCGCGACCGAAGTAGTCGTAGAGCGTGGAGTATTCGGCGAACAGCGCGTCGTAGGCGTCGGCGCGCTCGGCGTCGGGCGTGTAGACGGCGCGGTCGACCTTGCCCATGGCCTGGCTGGCGGCCGTGATGTCGGCGTAGGCACCGGCGGCGACGGCCGCGTGGATGGCCGAACCGAGCGCGGGACCCTGGTCGCTCGCGATGATCGAGATGGGCATGCGCAGGATGTCGGAGTAGGTCTGCATGAGGAACGCGTTCTTCAGCAGGCCGCCGGCGACGATGAACTCGGTGACGGGCACGCCCGAGGCGTTGAACGTCTCGACGATGACACGCGTGCCGAAGGCCGTGGCCTCGAACAGCGCGCGGTAGATCTCTTCGGGGCGGGTCGTGAGGGTGGTGCCGAGCACGACGCCCGAGAGCTCGTGGTCGACGAGCACCGAGCGGTTGCCCGACTGCCAGTCGAGCGCGACGAGGCCGTGTCCGCCGACCGGCTGGTGCTCGATGAGGGTGGTCAGGTACTGGTGGATGCTGAGGCCACGCGCCTCGGCTTCGGCGTAGTAGGAGCCGGGGACCTGGTTCTTCACGTACCACGCGAAGATGTCGCCGACACCGGACTGGCCGGCCTCGTAGCCGTAGAGCCCTGAGACGATGCCGCCGTCGACGACGCCGCACATGCCGGGCACGACGGCCAGGGTGTCGGAGTTCATGACGTGGCAGGTGGAGGTGCCCATGATGGCGACCATCTGGCCGGGGTTCGTGGCCTGGGCCGCGGGGGCCGACACGTGCGCGTCGACGTTTCCGACGGCCACGGCGATTCCCTCGGGCAGGCCGGTCCAGGAGGCGGCTTCGGCGCTCAGGCGGCCGGCGGCGTCACCCAGCTGACCGATGGTGTGCGCCACCTTGGTCTCAGCGAAGTCGGCGAAGTCGGGGTTGAGCGCGCCGAGGAACTCCTGCGACGGGTATTCGCCGTCCTGCAGGATGCCCTTGTAGCCGGCTGTGCAGGCGTTGCGCACGTATTCACCGGTGAGCTGCCAGACGATCCAGTCGGCCGCTTCGACCCAGTGGTCCATGCGGTTGTAGAGCTCGGGGTCTTCTTCGAGCAGCTGCAGGCCTTTGGCGAATTCCCACTCGCTCGAGATGAGGCCGCCGTAGCGGGGCAACCACTCTTCGCCGCGTTTGGCAGCGAGCTCGTTGATGCGGTCGGCCTGCGGCTGCGCGGAGTGGTGCTTCCACAGCTTCACGTAGGCGTGCGGGCGGTCGGCGTACTCGGGAAGCTCGTTGAGCGGCGTGCCGTCGGCCAGGGTCGGAACCATGGTGCAGGCCGTGAAGTCGGTGCCGATGCCGATGACCTGCGACGGGTCGATGCCCGCCTTCTGCACGGCCTCGGGGACGGCGGTCTTCAGCACGTCCACGTAGTCGGAGGGCACCTGCAATGCCCAGTCCGGCGAGAGCGTCTTGCCGGATGCCGCGAGCGTCGTGTCCATCACGGCGTGCGGGTAGTCGAGTGCTGCGGAGGCCAATTCGGTGCCGTCCGAGACGCGCACGACGACCGCGCGGCCCGAGAGGGTGCCGTAGTCGACGCCGATGACGTACTGCTCCGCCGGATCGCCCGCGGGCGTGGCGGCTGCCGTCGGCTGGCCATGGTCGGTGTTGCTCACTGAGACTCCTTTGTCGTGTCAGGTTCAGCGCCTCAGCCGATTGCAGGTCGGGGAGGATGTGCTGGGATGTGACCGGTCACATCGTTGACAAACACTACCCCCAATCTCGAAACAATTGTCAATTCGGCAATGTCTCGATTCGATAAACGCTTACCCCCATTCGGGAGCAGCACCGACGGGGATGCCGTCACACCGGTGTCACATCTCTGTCACACGGGTGTCACACCGCCGTTCGGGCGGCGTGCCGGTCTGGTTGCAACGTGTCTGCGCTCGGCGCCGCACGCGAGTCACGCGCCCATCGAGCATCCGGATGTCTCGCGTGTCAGGCGCTCTAAACCTCAGGAATTCAGTGCCCGGGCATGCGGCGGCGCGCTAGAAACTGGGGCCGGCCGTCGACCCGCGCACCACGAGCTCGGCCGTGATGCCCTCGATGTTGACGACCTCGGGCTCGGAGATGTTGCCGAGCAGCTGCGCCACGCAGCGGCGGCCCAGCTCGGTGAAGTCCTGGCGCACGGTCGTGAGGGGTGGCCAGAAGTGCGCAGCCTCGGGGATGTCGTCGAAGCCAACGATGCTCACATCGCGCGGGCAGTCGAGCCCCTCGTCCCGGATCGCGTGGATCAGCCCGAGGGCCATCTGATCGTTCGACGAGAAGATCGCCGTGAAGTCGCGGAAACGCAGCAGCTCGCGGCCCGCCCGGTAGCCGAAGTCGGCCGACCAGTCGCCGAGAATCGGGGCGGTGGTCGGGATGTCCTGAGCGCTCATCTCCTCGAGGAAACCGGCCATGCGCTCCTCGGCCTCGATCCAGTCCTGCGGGCCGGCCAGGTGGTAGATCATGCGGTGGCCGCGTTCGATCAGGTGGCGCGTGGCGAGACGCGCGCCACCCCGCTGGTCGACCGAGACGGTGTGCGGCGAATCCGACGACGACTGCATGGTCACGTAGGGAACCGAGACCTGCAGCTCGGAGATGACGTCGAACACGCGTTTCTGCGGGGCGATCACCACAATGCCCTCGACCGATTGAGAGACGAGGTGGTTCAGGGCATCCTGAATGCCGGATGTCTCGGTGTTATGCATATTGGCCGTGCTGACGTAATAGCCCGCCTCACGTGCGGCGTCTTGGATGGCGCCGATGCTCGACGCTGGCCCGTAGTGCGAGGCGCTCGTGGCGGCCAGGATGCCGATGGTGCGCGACTTCGACGTGACGAGCGTGCGCGCGGCACGGTTGGGGCGGTATTGCAGCTGCTCCATCACCTGGAGCACACGCTCCTTGGTGGCTTCGCGGATGCTCGGGTGATCGTTGAGCACACGCGACACCGTCTGGTGCGAGACCCCGGCCGCTTTTGCGACGTCACGGATGTTGGGCGCGCGAGGCGGGCTCGCGGAATCCGCAGCCCCCGACAGCTCTGTCATGTTCGAACCTCGCACCGATATGTGCACGGTCACATCGGCCGCACCCCCCAATTATGCCCCGGGTGGTGAGGCCCGTCGCATCATGGTTTGGGTTTCGGTTCAGGACGAAGGGCGGCGAAGCCACATACGAACGTGGCCATCAGCAATAAGACGTCCGAGAGCACGAAGCTCCCCCTGAGTGAAAGTACAAGCCAATAACACGCAAAGTAGGCGAGCCCCATGAAAACGAGGCGCGGAATTCGTCTCGACATGGCTCAACCCAGCAAACTCGCGACAGCGAGAGTACCGACTGACGTGACGACCCCGCAGGTCATGGAAGTGTGGAAAGAAGTTGAACGGTCATGGAAACCTCGCTGATTCGGGGAGCGCCGGAGACGTTCCTAAAACAGTGATATGCCCGCACCCTGACGACCACTTCAGGCTCGGTTCCGTTGAGGTGCTAAACAACTCGGGCACAACCGTTTTCCACGCAAAATGGCCGATGTGGAACCTTGTGGCAGCCACTTCAGGCGTCGATGGCGCGCCACTTCGCCCGACCCACGGGGAGACACGCCGCGGTTTTCAAGAGCGCTCACGCGGAACCACCGTGACCGGATGCAGATATTCTGATTTTCGACCGGCGAACATCGCCCTTGAGCCGATAACGACTTGGGAAAGCGTCCGTACTATCACGCGAGGAGGAGTCGTTGAGTGAAACAAAAGGCCGCCCACACAGGGCTAGCTGGGCCTATTTCCTGATTCTCGCCCTTGCGTTTGGCGCACTCGCCATTTGGAATGGCTCGACGGGGTCAGTCGGTGTTGGCATCGCATTCGCCGTCCTTGGCGTTGCTCTCGCGAGTTTCGCTCTGCTCAGGAGACGTGACGAGCGGCGCCGCGACCGCTGACCGCGCAGCCGACGCTCAGTCGGGGATGCGGTTGGTGGCGGCGAGCTCCGAGTACCAGAGGGCGGAGTCCTTGGGGGTGCGCTCGAGCGTGTCGTAGTCGACGCGCACGATGCCGAAGCGCTTCGAGTAGCCGTAGGCCCACTCGAAGTTGTCCATGAGCGACCAGACCTGGTAGCCGCGCAGGTCGACACCGCGAGACAGGGCCTTGTGTGCGGCCGTGATGTGGCGGCGCAGGTAGTCGGTGCGGTCGGCGTCGGGCACGCGGCCATCCACGACCTGGTCGTCGAAGGCGGCGCCGTTCTCGGTGATCATGAGCGGCAGGTTCGGGTAGGCCGTCGACACACTGACGAGCAGCTCTTCGAGGCCCGAGGGGTCGATGTTCCAGCCCATCTCGGTGTGCGGGCCGGGCTGCTCGAGGAATTCGATGTCGGATGCCGCGGGCCAGGGCGAGACGGACGCTTCACCGTGCCCGTCGGCGCTCTGCTTGGGGCTCACGCCATCCCACACCCGCACGAGGTTGGTGGAGTAGTAGTTGACGCCCAGCAGGTCGAGGGGCTGCTTGATGAGGTCGAGGTCGCCGTCGTGCACGAAGGACCAGTCGGTGACCTCGCTCGTGTCGGCGATGACATCCGCGGGGTATTCGCCGTCGAGGAGCGGGCCGAGGAAGACGCGGTTGCCGAGGCCGTCGATGCGGCGAACGGCTTCGGCGCCGGTCTCGCCCTCCGGACGCAGGACGTGCAGGTTGAGCGTGATGGAGAACTGAGGATCGTTGGTGACGACCTCTTTCAGCGCGGTGACCGCGAGGCCGTGCGCGAGGTTGAGGTGGTGCACGGCCGCGAGCGAGGCGGCGTAATCGTTGAGGCCGGGTGCGTGCACGCCCGAGGCGTAGCCCAGGTAGGCCGAGCACCAGGGCTCGTTGAGCGTGGTCCACGTGCCGATGCGGTCACCGAAGGCCTGGCCCACGATGCGGGCGTAGTCGGCGAAGGCGTAGGAGGTGGCACGGTTGGCCCAGCCGCCCTCGTCTTCGAGGGCCTGCGGCAGGTCCCAGTGGTAGAGCGTGACGATGGGGGTGATGCCGCGCTCGATGAGGCCGTCGATGAGGCGCGTGTAGAACGCGATGCCCTCGGGGTTGGCGGGGCCACGACCGGTGGGCTGGATGCGCGGCCACGAGATCGAGAAGCGGTAGGCCTGCAGGTTGAGCGACTTCATCAGGTCGAGGTCGGCGTCGAGGCGGTGGTAGTGGTCGTCGGCCTGGTCGCCGGTGTCTCCGTTGTGCACCTTGCCGGGTGTGTGGCTGAACGTGTCCCAGATGGAGGGGCCGCGACCGCCTTCGTTCACGGCGCCTTCGATCTGGTAGGACGCCGTGGCGGAGCCGAAGACGAAGTCGGCCGGGAACTGGAGCCCGGCGTCGCGATAGTCGTCGCGGTAGTCGGTGGTTGCCACATCAGTCATCGGAGGTGCCTTTCTGTTCGTCGACGGCGGCGGTGCCGTCGGCGCGGGCATGTGCAGCCCGCTGGTCCATTATTGCAGGGATGAGAGCGCGATCACTGCCGCCCGTCCGAGCCTCGGCGCGGCGAGCGAACCCGGCGGGATCGCCGATCACGGCCGAGAAGGGCAATTCGGCCGCCCCGATGAGCAGGAGATCGCTGCCGAGTTCGGCCGACACGATGCTGACGCCTTCCCACGACGCGGCGAGTGTCTGGGCCCCGACCTGGCGCTCGAGATGAGCGGGATCGCATTCGGCGAGCGCGGCCAAGAACCCGCCCAGCACGACGCGTTCGGGGTTCAACACGTTGATGGCGTTGCGCAGGGCGACCGACAGGATGTCGAGCTCGCGGCGGATCTCGGCGTGCACCCGCGCATCGTCCGACGCCCGCAGCGCGCTCGCGAACTCTTCGGGATCCGCGCCGTCGAGACCCAGCATCGCGAGCAGACGCGCGCGGCTGACCTCCTCCTCGAGGGTGCCGCCCGTGGTCGGCGACGATGGGCCGTGCGGCGCCGTCACGAGGTTGTGCCCGAATTCGCCCGCGAACCCATTGAGGCCGCCGAGAGGTGCGCCGTTGGCCACCACTCCCCCGCCGATTCCCGAGGCGCCACCATTGAGGTAGATGAAGTCGTCGTGGCCGCGGCCCGCGCCGAAGAGTTGTTCGGCTTGCGCGCCCAGGCTGGCGTCGTTGGCAGCGTAGGCCGCCAGACCGGTCGCCTCGGCCATCCGCTCGGCGACGGGGGCGTCGCGCCACCCGAGGTGCGGCGCCAATCGCACGAGCCCGTCGCGCGACCGGACGAGACCCGGCACCGCGACCCCCACCCCGGCGATCTGCCAATCGGGGGCTTCGGGATGCTCGCGGCGCAGCGTGTCGATCGACTCGGCGGCTAGGCGCACGGCGTCGTCGACCGACGGCACGCGGGAGACCTCGCGGCGCACCCGTGAGACAACCTCGCCATTCATGCGCACGAGGCCGACGGTGATGGCGTCGAGCTCGGGGTTGACCGCGAACGCGACGCACGCGGCATCCGCTCGCACGACGGGTGAGGGGCGGCCCACCTGGCCCTGCGTGCCGGGCACGGATTCGGAGACGAGACCCGCCGCCGAGAGTTCGGCGACGAGCGCGGCGATGGTGGAGCGGTTGAGGCCCGTGTGCCGCGTGAGCTCGGACCGCGACGACGGACCCAGGCGGTGCACGAGCGACAGCACCCGGGACAGGTTGTTCCGGCGCACGGACTCGAGCGTGTTGCCGCGGCCCGGTGCGTGCGGGTCGTTCGGCGCCGCGTTCATGCGCGCCCCGGACCGGACGGCAGACGGCGAACGGATGTCGTGATCATTAGGTGGAACCCTATCGAACGGGTTGCCGCGGCATCCGATCGGTTATATGTTGTAACTACCAACAAATCACCAACGACGTTGACAGAAGGAATTCGCATGTCACTCACGCCCACCCGCGACGACAAATTCTCATTCGGCCTCTGGACCATCGGATACAACGGTGCCGATCCCTTCGGCGGCCCCACCCGGCCCCCGCTCGATGTGGTGCACGGCGTTGAGAAACTCTCGGAACTCGGCGCCTACGGCCTCACCTTCCACGATGACGACCTGTTCGCCTTCGGCTCGACGGATGCCGAGCGCCAGACGCAGATCGACCGCCTGAAGGGCGCGCTCGACGACACCGGCATCATCGTGCCCATGGTCACCACGAACCTGTTCTCGGCCCCCGTCTTCAAAGACGGCGGCTTCACGTCGAACGACCGTGCCGTGCGACGCTTCGCACTGCGCAAGGTGCTGCGCAACATCGACCTCGCCGCCGAGCTCGGGGCCAAGACGTTCGTCATGTGGGGCGGGCGCGAGGGTGCCGAATACGATTCGGCCAAGGACATCCGTCAGGCGCTCGAGCGCTACCGCGAGGCCGTCAACCTGCTGGGCGACTACGTGACCGACAAGGGTTATGACATTCGCTTCGCGATCGAGCCGAAGCCCAACGAGCCCCGCGGCGACATCCTGCTGCCGACGCTCGGCCACGCGCTGGCGTTCATCGAGACGCTCGAGCGGCCCGAGCTCGTGGGCGTGAACCCCGAGGTCGGCCACGAACAGATGGCGGGCCTGAACTTCGCCGCCGGCATCGCCCAGGCGCTCTACCAGGGCAAGCTGTATCACATCGACCTCAACGGGCAGCGCGGCATCAAGTACGACCAGGACCTCGTGTTCGGTCACGGCGACCTGCAGAATGCCTTCGCGCTCGTCGACCTGCTGGAGAACGGCGGCCCGAACGGCGGGCCCGCCTATGACGGACCGCGTCACTTCGACTACAAGCCGAGCCGCACCGAAGACGAGACGGGTGTGTGGGAGTCGGCCGCGGCCAACATGCGCACCTACCTGCTGCTGAAGGAGCGCGCGGCCTCGTTCCGCGCCGACCCCGAGGTGCAGGAGGCCCTCGCGGCCGCCCGCGTGCCCGAGTTGAGCGTCAACACGCTGAACGACGGCGAAAGCTACGACGACCTGCTGGCCGACCGCAGCGCCTACGAGGAGTTCAACAGCGACGAGTACTTCGGGGGCAAGGGCTTCGGCTTCGTGAAGCTGCAGCAGCTTGCTCTGGAGCACCTGCTTGGCGCGCGTTAGAGCACGCTCTAACACGCGCCACGCAGGCGCTCAAAGGCGGTAGCCCTATGGCGCGGGCGCTTCGCACCCGCGAAATGCGCGGGCGCTTCGCACCCGCGAAAGGCGGTAGCCCTAGGGGCGGAAGAGCGATTCAGCTCTTCCGCCCGTCCCGCGGCAGCCCCTGATCCGCAACCGCCAAGTCCTGCCTCGAAAACCCAGCCACTTCCCTTCCCCACCTCAAACACCCTGTAATCCCAAACCCCGCACCCCCACCCCCGAAAGGCCCCGACCAATGCCGCTCGTAGCCGGAGTCGACTCCTCCACCCAGTCCTGCAAGATCGTCATCCGCGACGCGGATACGGGCGAGGTCATCCGCCGCGGCCGAGCCACGCACCCCGTCGGAACCGAGGTCGACCCGGCAGCCTGGTGGCAGGCCCTGAACGACGCCATCGCTGACGCCGGCGGCCTCGGCGACGTGGCCGCGATCTCGATCGCGGGCCAGCAGCACGGGATGGTGGTGCTCGATGCCGAGGGCCGCGTCATCCGCCCCGCCCTGTTGTGGAATGACACTCGCAGCGCGCAGGCCGCCGCCGATCTGGCGACCGAGGTCGGTGCCGCCGAATACGCCGCCCAGACGGGCCTCGTTCCCGTCGCCTCGTTCACCGCCTCGAAGCTGCGCTGGTTGCGCGACGCCGAGCCCGAGAACGCCGCCCGGGTCGCCGCGGTGGCACTCCCCCACGACTGGCTGACGTGGCGCCTGCTCGGCTTCGGCCCGGGCGACGACAGCGCACTCGGCCCCGTGCTCGACGCCCTGACGACCGACCGTTCCGACGCGTCCGGCACGGCCTACTGGTCGGCGATCACCGAGGACTATGACCGAGGTTTGCTAGAGCGGGCCCTCGGACACGACGCCATCCTGCCGCGCGTGCTGCGCCCCGACGAGCGCGCGGGCACCACGCCCGACGGCCTCATCGTCGGCCCGGGCGCGGGCGACAACGCGGGGGCCGCACTCGGTCTCGACGCCGGCGCGGGCGACGTGGTCGTCTCGATCGGCACCTCGGGCACCGTTTTCGCCGTCACCGACACGGTGTCGACCGACGCCTCGGGCACGGTGGCCGGTTTCGCCGACGCATCCGGCCGCTACCTCCCGCTCGTGGCGACCCTCAACGCCGCGCGCATCCTCGATGCCGTGGCCGGGCTGTTGGGCGTCGACCACGACGAGCTCGGGCGGCTCGCGCTCGACGCCGAGCCCGGTGCATCCGGCCTTGTGTTGCAGCCCTATTTCGAGGGTGAGCGCACGCCCAACCGACCGGATGCCACGGCCACCCTCTTCGGCCTGACCCTGTCGAGCACCACGCGCCCGACGCTCGCCCGCGCGGCCATCGAGGGGCTGCTGTGCGGTCTCGCCGACGGACTCGACGCCGTGCGCGCCCAGGGCGTCGAGGTATCGCGTGTGCTCGTCATCGGCGGCGCGGCGCTCAACCCGGCCGTTCAGGCCATCGCGGCCGAGGTGTTCGCCGAACCGGTCGTCATTCCTCAGCCGGGCGAATACGTGGCGGATGGCGCGGCCGTGCAGGCGGCCTGGGCCCTGACGGGTTCGCGCCCCTCCTGGCCTGTGGCCACCCTCGCGACTCCCGCCCCGAACGCGCAGCCCATCATCCGCGAGCAGTACGCGGCCCGCCGGGACGGCTGATCGGCCCGGTCGGCCCGGCAGGCCCAATGTCGATCTAGCCTGCCGCCGAGTGGCGTCGCGCGAGTTCGGCCCCGGCGCGGCGCGCGTACTCGAGCGGTCCGGCCAGCGCGGCCTCGACGCTGCCCGCGAGCTCGACCAACGAGACGGCATCGTCGAAGAGGCCGCTCGGGTCATCCGCGATCATGCCCGCGACAAGAAGGTTTTGCGCACCATCGGGGGCGAGGTTGACCACGTAGGACGGCACCTTGCCGGCCGCCGACTGCGCGTCATAGCGACCCTCACCCGTGATGACGACATCGGCGGATGCGGTGGCCGCCGGCAGCCCGATGGCCTCACCCACGGCAACCGAACCGGCCGCCATCGTCGCCCCCCAGAGCAACAGCCCGAAACCCGTCCCACCGGCGGCACCCGAGCCGGGCTCTTCGGCGAGGCGATCGACAGCCGACGCGTCGAGAGCGCCGAGCTCGCCTCGGGCAGCTGACGAACGGGCCGCTTCGACGAGGCTCCCGAGCGCGGCATCCAAGACCGCGATATCGGGAACCGTCGCACCCTTCTGCGGCCCGAAGACGGCGGCCGCGCCTGATAGGCCGCGGAGAGGGTTCGTGACATCGGACAGGATGGCGACACCACGCAGTGGAAGCGCCCGCACGTCACGGAGGTCGAGCGTGTCGAGAGCGTCGAGCCCGCGCGCGCCCGAGGCGATCGGCGCGCCGTCGTGGGTGAGGAGTCGCGCGCCGAGGGCGCTCAGCATGCCCGCGCCGCCGTCGGTCGACGAGCTGCCGCCGAGGCCCACGAGCACGCGCTCGGCACCCGCATCGAGCGCGTGCGCGATCACCTCGCCGAAGCCGTGCGTGTGCGCATCGTGCGGGCGCAGCGGGTCGAGCAGCGTGATGCCGCTCGCCGACGCCAACTCGACGACCGCCGTGCCGTCGGGCAGCAGCAGCCAGTCGGTGTCGACGAGCTCGTCGTCGGGGCCCGAGACCTGAACGGTGTGCCGGACGGCGGCGGGAACGGCGGCCGCGAAGGCCTCCACCGTTCCCTCGCCGCCGTCGGCCATGGGCAGCAGGACGAGCTCGTCGCCCGGCCGCACCTCGTGCCATCCCGCCGCGATTTCCTCGGCGACCTCGGTAGCCGTGGCCGTGCCCTTGAATGAATCGGGCGCGATCACGACCCGCACCCCCTGCGGCTGGGGTTCTAAGGCCTGCTGGGGATCTGAGTGCTGCTGCGGTTCTGACGCCATCGTCATTCTCCTGTCGAGCCCGCGGTTAGAGGGCCGCGAGCGCCTGCTTCACGTCGGCGAGCAGGTCATCGATGTCTTCGAGCCCGACCGACAGCCGCACCACGTTCTCGGGCACGGCCAGCTCGGTGCCCTTGACCGACGCGTGCGTCATCTCGGACGGGTAGTTGACGAGCGATTCGACGCCCCCGAGCGATTCGGCGAGCTGGAACACCGAGGTGCTCTCGGCGAATTTGCGCGCCGCCGCTTCGCCGCCGCGCAGGCCGAGCGAGATCATGCCGCCGAAGGCGACCATCTGGCTGGCGGCCAGCTCGTGGCCCGGGTGTGATTCGAGGCCCGGGTAGTACACGGTCTCGACGGCATCGTGCGTCGACAGGTACTCGGCCAGGCGCTGCGCGTTCTCGGAGTGGCGCTGCATGCGCACCTGCAGGGTCTTGATGCCGCGTGTCGTGAGCCACGCGTCGAGTGGCCCCGACACGGCTCCCGCCGCGAACTGCAGGAAACCGATCTTCTCGGCCAGCTCGGCGTCGGCGAAGACGAGCGCCCCGCCCACGACATCCGAGTGCCCGCCCAGGTATTTGGTGGTCGAGTGCACGACCACATCGGCCCCGAGCGAGAGCGGCTGCTGCAGCGCCGGCGACGCGAACGTGTTGTCGACGACGACGGTCAGCCCGGCCTCGTGCCCGGCGTCGGCCAGGGCGCGGATGTCGGTGATCTTCATGAGCGGGTTGGACGGCGTCTCGACCCACAGCACGCGCGTCGACTCGGCCCGGATCGCGCCCGTCACGGCGTCGAGGTCGCTCAGGTCGACGACCGTGTGCTCGATGCCCCAGGCGCCGAAGACGCGCGCGATGAGCCGGTAGGTGCCGCCGTAGGCGTCGTTGCCGAGCACGACGTGGTCGCCGGGCTTCAGGATGCCGCGCAGTAGCGCGTCCTCGGCCGCGAGACCGGACGCGAACGACAGGGCGCGCACGCCCCCCTCGAGCGCGGCGAGCTGCTCTTCGAGGCCTGTGCGGGTGGGGTTGCCGCCGCGGCTGTACTCGTAGCCGCCGCGCAGCCCACCGATGCCGTCTTGCACGAACGTAGAGGTCAGGTAGAGCGGGGGAATGACGGCGCCCGTGGTGGGGTCGAAGTCTTGGCCGGCGTGGATGGCGCGCGTGGCGAAACCGTGGTCGTCGGTGGAAGTCATGCTGTTCTCCTCGAAATCAGGGGGCGCTACTCGCTGAGAAACGCGAGCAGGTCGTGCCGGGTGATGACGGCGGCGGGTTTGCCGTCGGCGCTCACGAGGAGCGCATCGGAATCTTTCAGGGCGGCGCGGGCGGCGGCGAACGACTCGTTCACGCCGATGAGCGGCAGGGCCGAACCCACGACCGAGCCCACCGAGTCGGTCATCTGCGCGTCGCCGGCGAAGACCTTCTCGAGCAGTCCGGCCTCGGACAGGGCGCCCACGACCTCGCCCATGACGACGGGCGGTTCGGCACTCAGCACGGGCAGCTGCGAGATGCCGTACTCGGCCATGATCTGGATGGCGTCACGCACCGTGTCGCTCGGGTGCGCGTGCACGAGCGCGGGCAGGTCACCCGTCTTGGCGCGCACGACGTCGCCGACCGTGCGCTCGTCGGCCACATCGCTGAAGCCGTAGGACTGCAGCCACTTGTCGTTGAAGATCTTGCCGATGTAGCCGCGACCCGAGTCGGGCAGCAGCACGACCACGACGGCGGATGCGGGCAAATCGCGGGCGGCCTCGAGGGCGGCGACCACGGCCATCCCGCTCGATCCGCCGACGAGCAGCCCCTCTTCACGGGCCAGGCGGCGCGTCATGGCGAAGGACTGGGCGTCGCTCACGGCGATCACACGGTCGACCACGGTGGGGTCGTAGGCGGCGGGCCAGAAGTCCTCGCCGACGCCCTCGACCAGGTAGGGGCGCCCGGTGCCGCCCGAGTAGACGGAGCCCTCGGGGTCGGCGCCGATGATCTCGACGTCGGTGCCCGCGACCTCGCGCAGGTAGCGGCCGGTGCCGGAGATGGTGCCGCCGGTGCCGACGCCCGCGACGAAGTGGGTGACGCGGCCATCCGTGTCTCGCCAGATCTCGGGACCGGTCGACTCGTAGTGGCTGAGCGGGCCGTTGGGGTTGGCGTATTGGTTGGGCTTGAAGGCGCCGGGGATCTCGCGGGCGAGGCGGTCGGAGACGCTGTAGTAGGAGTCGGGATCGTCGGGCGCCACCGAGGTGGGCGTGACGATGACCTCGGCGCCGTAGGCCTTCAGCACGTTGCGCTTGTCTTCGCCGACCTTGTCGGGGCACACGAACACGCACTTATAGCCGCGCTGCTGGGCGACGAGGGCGAGGCCCACGCCCGTGTTGCCGCTCGTGGGCTCGACGATGGTGCCGCCCGGTTTCAGCAGGCCGTCGCGTTCGGCGGCGTCGATGATGCGCGTCGCGATGCGGTCTTTGGCCGAGCCGCCGGGGTTCACGTATTCGATTTTGGCGAGCACGGTGGCGGCGATGCCCTCGGTGACCTTGTTCAGTTTGACCAGGGGGGTGTTTCCCACCAGGCCCAGGACGGTTTCTGCGTACTTCACGTCTGTCCTCACGATGTCGACGGGCCCGTTGTTCGGCACCCGGTGATCCATCGAGCCTAACCGCTTCTCCCGGGTTGTTACGGGCCGCCCCATCCCTTGCATCGTCTGCGCCTCCGCCGTAATGTTCGTAGAGACGAACTTTTACTTCCGCCTCTACGTATGAAGACACGCAAAGGATGCCGTGAGCCCGAGCACCCCTGCCACCCCGGCCCCTGCAACCCCGCGTCGGGCGCCCGACGTCGTGGGCCGCCGCATCCTGCCCCTGCTCGGCCCCGCGCTCGTCGCGGGCGTCGCCTACCTCGACCCGGGAAACGTCGCCAGCAACATGACGGCGGGCGCGCTCTTCGGCTACCTGCTGGTGTGGGTCGTGCTGCTCGCCAACACGATGGCGTGGCTCATCCAATATCTGTCGGCCAAACTGGGCATCGTCACGGGCAAGAGCCTGCCCGAGCTGCTCGGCGAGCGCATGAAACGGCCGTGGGCGCGCCGAGCATATTGGGCGCAGGCCGAACTCATCGCCATGGCCACCGACCTGGCCGAGGTCATCGGTGGCGCCATCGCCCTCAACCTGCTGTTCGGCCTTCCTCTTCTCTGGGGCGGCGTGATCACGGGCGCCGTTTCGCTCGTCGTGCTCGCCATCTCGCAGCGGCGCGGCGCCCGGGCCTTCGAACGCGTCATCACATCGTTCCTCGCCATCATCGTGGTGGGGTTCTGCTTCAGCATCGTCATCAGCCCGCCGGATGCCGCGGCCACCCTCGCGGGCGTCGTGCCCCGTTTCGAGGGCACCTCGTCGGTGCTGCTCGCCGCCTCCATCCTGGGCGCCACGATCATGCCGCACGCCATCTATGCGCACTCGGCACTCAGCCGCGACCGGTTCGGGCTGGTGCGGGCGGGTGCCCGGCGTCGCCTCGTTCTGCGCGCCACCCGCGTCGACGTCACGATCGCACTCGCCATCGCGGGCACGGTCAACCTCGTCATGCTGCTCGTCGCCGCGTCGACACTGCAGGGGGTCGCGGGCACCGACACGTTGCAGGGTGCCCACGACGCGATCGGCGAGGCGATCGGCCCGGTCGCCGCCACGCTCTTCGCCATCGGCCTGCTCGCGTCGGGGCTGGCGTCGTCGTCGGTGGGCGCCTATGCCGGGTCCGAGATCATGGGCGGTTTACTGCGCATACGTGTGCCCCTGCTCTGGCGGCGCGTGATCACGCTCATCCCGGCTCTCCTCGTGCTGGGCTCGGGCATCGACCCGACCTGGGCGCTCGTGCTGAGCCAGGTGCTGCTGAGCTTCGGCATCCCCTTCGCGCTCATCCCGCTCGTGGCGCTGACCGCCAAACGCGAGGTCATGGGGGATGACGTCAACCGCCGCTTCACGACCGTGCTCGCCGTCGCGGCCGCCGTCTTCCTCGTGGTCTTGAACGTCGCCCTCATCGCGCTCACCGTGACGGGCGCGTAACACCGCGTCGCTCGACACGCCGCGTTTCGGGGCGAAACGGTTACATTTGGCTGAGAATCATCTGCGGAAGGGCGACTCGGGGAAGAGCTGTCCGCTGCCTCAGGTTTGACTTGATGCAATCGCATAGATCCGAGAGGCCCCCGTGACCCCCCAGAACCCCCCGACCGGCCCGTCCGGCGCCGGCCGCCCGAGCGGCAACCCCCAGAAGCAGCAGACCGTGAAGCAGCAGCGCGCCCAGCAGCGCGAGGCCAAGGTCGAGGCGTTCAAGAAGGAACGGGCCCGCAAGGCGCGCAACAAGAAGATCGGCATCGTGTCGGCCATCGTCGGCGGTGTCGCGATCATCGCGCTCGTCGTGTTCGCGGTCTCGACCACCATCCCCCGTTTCGCCACCTACGCGGGCGGCGGAAAGGGCGACACCAGCATCGAGGGCCTCGAGACCTTCACCAACACCAACAACCACACCGAAGACACGGTCGACTACGCGCAGACTCCCCCGGCCGGCGGCGACCACAACGCCATCTGGCTGAACTGCGGCGTCTACACGCAGCCCGTCCCCAACGAGAACGCCGTGCACGTGCTCGAACACGGCGCCATCTGGGTGACCTACGACCCGTCGATGTCCGACGAGGACCTCGCCACGCTGAAGTCGAAGCTGCCGGCATCCTATGTTCTGCTCTCGCCCTTCGACGGGCTCGACAGCAACTTCGTGCTGAGCGCCTGGGATGCCCAGCTGAAGCTCGACGACGTGAACGACCCCCGCATCGCCGAGTTCTTCACCGGCTACTGGAAGGGCGGCACCGCTCCCGAGATCGGCGCCCCGTGCTCCGGCGGGATCGACGCCCCCGGCAAGGTCTGATGACCGACACCCCCGACGCACGAACGGATGCCCCGCTGCCGCACGCCGCGGCCCGGGGCATCCGTCGGCGCACCGACGCTCGAGGCACAACCGACACCGAACCAACCGA
Source organism: Okibacterium fritillariae (assembly GCF_900167575.1). Classification (GTDB taxonomy): domain Bacteria; phylum Actinomycetota; class Actinomycetes; order Actinomycetales; family Microbacteriaceae; genus Okibacterium; species Okibacterium fritillariae. The sequence continues at coordinate 807,517 of NZ_FUZP01000001.1, read as the reverse complement.
CGCCGAGCTCGAGGCTTTCGAGGCCGCACAACGCGCCCCGAAACCGCGCCTCCCCCGCTGGATGCTCGTGGTGGCCAGCATCCTCGTCATCGTCGTCGTCGGGCTCGTCGCGTTCTCGGTGGGCCGCCTCTCGACCCTCGCCGACCCGACGCCCACCCAAAACTCGGCCGAAGCCGGATTCTCGCGGGACATGCAGCTGCACCACGACCAGGGCGTCGAACTCGCGTTCCTCATTCGCGACCGCTCGACCTCTGACGACATCCGCACGCTCGCCTATGACATCGCGTTCACGCAGGCCAACCAGTCGGGCCAGATGCTCGGATGGCTGCAGAGCTGGGGTCTTCCGGCCGCCGCCAGTGAGCCATCCATGACGTGGATGACGCGCCCCACGCTCGAGGGAGCCAGCCACGCCCACGGCGGCACCTCGACCGATGCGGCCGCCCACGAACCCGGTGCCCCCATGCCCGGCCTCGCCACCCCCGCGCAGATCCAGCAACTCACCGATGCGACGGGCACCGACGCCGAGAAGATCTTCCTGACGCTTATGATCGCGCACCACAAGGGCGCCATCGAGATGGCCGACGCGGTGCTCGAGCGCAGCACCAACACGGCCGTCACGAAGTTCGCTCGAGGCGTCGTCAACTCCCAGGAGTCCGAGATCGGCCTCATGGAGGACCTTCTCGCCAAGCGCGGTGGCGCGTAGCGAAATATCGCACATCGAATTCCGATACATTAACGGCCTCAGTCCATTAATGAGGAGGAAAGATGTCTCGCAATTATCGGAACGCCACTGCGATCATTACAGCGACGTTGCTCGTCCTTGCTCTGGGGGATCCCGCTTCTGCGAATTCCTTAGACACGTTGCCATCCAGCCCGGCAGAGAAGGCGTTGGACGACTACGACGACACGTCAACGTCAAATATCGCTTTCGAGGACACCGATATCCACGTGTCCACCGAGAAGCCGGAAATCAAGCTCCCGGCGTCACCCTCCGGGCCGGTGCTCGTTGGGCTCCCAACGACCAACGCCCCGGTCGAATCGCATTTTGCTCCGGATATGCGCTTCAGTGAGCTTCCAGCTGGCGGAAAACTCGCGCTCGAAGCCGTTCCATCCCCTGAGTCGGCGTCTTTAAGCGACGGTTTACGCGCGCTCATCGCGATCGCGGACGCTTCCTCGCCCACATCATTCGATTTTCATGTCACACTCCCCGAGGGGCATCGGCTCGCCCTTGTGGAAGGCGGTGGCGCACAGGCTTCTGACCCTGGGACAGGCGCCGTGAGCCTCATTGTCCCTCGACCTTGGGCCGTGGATTCGGACGGCAAGGACGTGCCCACGAAGTATCTCGTTGATGGAAATACTCCGACTCAGGTCATTGAGACCGGATCCGATACCGCATTTCCAGTTATTGCCGATCCCCTTTGGTTTGTTCCTTTGATCATCGCGGGAGGTCGAGTGATTGGACAGGTAGCGATTCGAGCCGCCACTCGAAGCGCAGCGGCTGCCCGCGCATCCGCAATCGCCGCTGCGCGAATCGTACGAACAGTCCGCGGCAAGATCGCACAGCCGGCCTTCCGTCGGTGCGGGCTCGGCGCAGCCATCGGCACTGGCGCGGGCATCGCCGCCTCCCCGCCGGTAACCCTCAAACAGCGGGGAGATGGCAAGTGGCACGTCAGCGTCGGCTCTTGGGCGGGGACTGTTTCAAGCGCAGTCGGCGGTTGCCTATCCGCCAATATTCGATGAGCCGCCGTTTTCTGTTCTGGGGCGTGTACATCGCTCTTCTCGTGCTGGCGCAGGTCCTGGCAGCGCGCTTCGCCGCTCAGGCTGACTGGCTGGTGGCTTTTCTCCTGACAGCGTTATTTCTCAGCGCAACCCCGGCGGCTGCACGGGCGGTCGGAGTGGACGATCCATGGGGTGATAACAAGCGTAAATAGGCCCCGCCCCACGCGCCCCACCCGAAGATGTTCTCTTTATTCGGGCGGGGTGGCGTCGGGGTATTTGGCGGCGATGGCGTCCCAGCCGCCGGTCTGCGCGAGCGGGTCCATCCAGGTGATCTCCCAATTGTGGCCGTCGGGGTCGGCGAAGGCGCGGGAGCGCATCCAGCCGTAGTCCTGGGACTGGCCCTCGGTGGCGCCGGCGGCGACCGCTTTGTCGACGACGGTGTCCACTTCTGCGGGCTCATCCACGCCGAGCGCGTTGATGACGGACGACGTCTTGCTCGGGTCGGCGATGGGCTTCGACATGAAACGCGCCCACATGCCGTGCGTGAGCAGCATGATGTAGATGCTGTCGCTCAGCTTGACGGAGGCGGCGTTCTCGTCGGTGAAGTTGGGGTCGAGCTCGAACCCGGCGGAGGTCCAGAAGCCCGACGAGCGGGTGAGGTCGCTCACGGGCAGATTGATGAAGACGTTGGACAACATTCGTGCCTCTCTGCGGCGCGAGTCTCGCGCGCAGCACCAGCTTCCTCGCGGGGTGCAGATGCCGTCAAGAAACGCATCCGTTTCGCGGCGCGTCGGCGCGGGGCGCGTCGATGTGGACCGCGTGGGTGCGGGACGACTATTTCGGGGTCACCCGGTCGAGCACGCCGTAGACGATGATGCGCTCGGCGGTGGAGCGCAGCGGGTTGCAGGCCACGAACGTGATCGTGCCCGTGGTCGCGGGCGACTCGGAGCGGGGTGTCGGCCAGGTGACATCGATGGCGCTGGCCGAGACGTACTCGAGTGAGCGGAACTTGTAGACGATGTTGCTCGTGGCGGTCTCGACGAGGATCTCGTCGCCGACGACCAGCTCGTTGATGCGCAGCAGCGGCGCGTGATGCGACGTGCGGTGCCCTGCCAGCGCGAAGTTGCCGACCTCGCCGGCGGCCGCGGTGCCCGGGAAATGGCCGATGCGCGTGTTCAAGACGGTGCGTTCACTGACACCCTCGCCGATCTCCTGGGCGTAGTCGCCGCCGAGACGCGGAATGCGCAGTATGCCGATCGACCCGTTGCCGATGGCGGCGGAGCGGAGCGGGCCCGCAGCAACCGTCCGGGTGTCGAATGCCCCGGATTCGGCCGCCGTGCGACTGACACCACCGACTTCGGCAGCACCGACTCCGACGGCACCGACCGGGGCGGCGACAGTGAGCGGCACGACGGCGGCGGTCACGGCGAGCACGCCCAGGGCGAGCACCGCGCGTGCGGAACGGCGTGTGGCACGCATCCGATCACTCCCCCTCTGTCGTCTCAAGTGTAGGCAGCGCGCGGGGGCCGCGTCACGACATTTGTTGACGATAGAGCGATTCGTAGGTGCCGCCGGCGGCGATGAGCTCTGCGTGCGTGCCCTGTTCGACGATGTGACCGCCGTCGAGCACGAAGATGACGTCGGCGTTGACGATGGTCGAGAGGCGGTGCGCGATCGACACGGTGGTGCGGCCGTGCGCGGCGGCGTCGAGGGCCGTCTGCACGACGCGTTCCGAGATCGAGTCGAGCGCGCTCGTGGCCTCGTCGAGGATGAGCACCGCGGGGTCTTTCAGCAGAACGCGCGCGATGGCGATGCGCTGCTTCTCGCCGCCTGACAGGCGGTAGCCGCGCTCCCCGACGATGGTGTCGAACCGGTCGGGGAAACGAGCGATCGTCTCATAGATGTTGGCCGCGCGGGTGGCCGCCTCGAGCTCCTCGAGCGTGGCCTCCGGTTTGGCGTAGCGCAGATTGTCGGCGATCGAGGCATGGAAGAGATACGTCTCCTGGCTGACGACGCCGATGCGCGAGACGAGTGACTGCTGCGTCAGGTCACGCACATCCGTGTCACCGAAGAGGATGCGGCCATCCGACGCCTCTTGGAAGCGCGGGATGAGGTAGGAGATCGTCGTCTTGCCCGCGCCCGAGGGCCCCACGAAGGCCGCGAACTGGCCGGGCTCGATGCTGAACGACACCCGGTCGAGCGTGGGCGCCGTCTCGGGCCCCGCATCGGGGTAGCGGAACGTGACGTCGTCGAAGCGGATCGCCGGATGCCCCACCTGCAGGTCGACCGCCCCGGGCTTGTCGGCGATCGACGGCTTCAGGTCGAGGTATTCGAAGATGCGGGCGAACAGCGCGCCCGAGGTCTGCAGGTCGAGGGCCACGCGCATGAGCCCGATGAGCGGGAACAGCAGTCGCGACTGCACGGTCGTGAACGCCACGATGGCGCCCGCCGTGATGTCGGTCGAACCACCCGTGACGAGCCATCCGGCCACCAGATAGACGATGGCGGGAATGGAGGAGAGGAAGATGCTCACGAGCGCGAAGAACCACTGCCCGCTCATGGCCTGCTGCACCTGCAGGCCGATCTGCGTGCGGTTCTCGCGGTCGTAGCGGTCGACCTCGGCCTGCTGGCGGTTGAAGCTCTTGGCGAGCAGCACCCCCGACACGCTCAGGGCCTCCTGCGTGATGGCCGTCATATCGCTCAGCGATTCCTGCGTCTTCGTCGCGATGCGAGCGCGCACCTGCCCCACCCGGCGCTGCGCGATGACGAGGAACGGCATGAGCACGAGTGCCACGATGGTGAGCTGCCAATTGATGATGAGCATGGCCACGAGGGCGGCGATCACGTTGACGGTGTTGCCGAGCACGCTCTGGATGGTGTTGGTGAGCACGCTGGCCACGCCGCCCACGTCGTTCTGCAGACGCGATTGGATGACGCCGGTCTTGGTGCGCGTGAAGAACCCGAGTTCCATCGACTGCAGTTTGGTGAAGAGCGTCACGCGCAGATCGCCCATGACCGTATTGCCGACCGTGGCCGTGAGGTAGGTCTGCCAGACGCCCACGAGTGCCGCGACGATGTAGATCACGATCATGAGGCCGACGATTTCGGCAAGCGCTGTCAGGTTGGGGCCGCCGTCGGGCGGGAACAGCCCCACGTCGAAGGCCTGTTCGACGAGCAGCGGCGGGATCACCGTGAGGGCCGCACCGACGAGCACGAGCGCGACCGTGAGCGTGATGCGGGTTCGGTGCGGGGCGAACAGCTCCATGATGCGCCGAAAGAGATTCGGGATGCGGGGTGCCTCGGCGTTTGCGGCGCGCTGGGCCTCTTCGTCGGCCCCGCCGACACGCCTGCCACCCGGGCCCCCACGCATACTCATCCCCTCACCTTACGCCGCGAAAACACCGGTCTCGTCCGGCCGACGGGCCCTCGCAACCGGCGCCCTTGCACGCTATAAGACGCCTCAAACGGGCCTCGCCGCCGGCCGCGGTGTGACGCCTCACCGAACGACGCGACGCGGAAACGGCGAACCGCCCCGAGCGCGTGCCTGAGGCATCCGTTCGGGGCGGTTCGTGGTGCGGGTGAGCTCGGGTCAGCCCTTCGTCGATCCGGCCAGCAGACCGCGCACGAAGTAGCGCTGCAGGCTGAAGAACACGATGAGCGGAACGACGAGCGAGACGAACGCGGCGGCCGTGAGTCGCTGCCAGTCTTGCCCTCGGGTTCCCGACAGCTCGGCCAGGCGTTGCGTCAGCGGGGCCACGTCTTGGGTGCCTCCCGAGAAGATCAACGCCACTAAGAGGTCGTTCCAGACCCACAGGAATTGGAAGATCGCGAACGACGCGATGGCCGGCAGGGCCAGCGGCAGCACGATGCGGAAGAAGATCTGGCTGTGCGTGGCACCGTCGACGCGTGCGGCTTCGATGACCTCGCCCGGGATCTCGGCGATGAAGTTGTGCAGCAGGAAGATCGCCAGCGGCAGCGCGAAGATCGTGTGCGCCACCCACACGGGCAGGTAGTTCTGCTCGGGGATCATCGGGATCGCGTCGTGCAAACCGGCCTGGATGGGCCGCAGCACCGCGGTGAACATCTGCAGCAGGGGCAGCAGAGCCATCTGGATGGGGATGATCTGCAGCGCGAACACGAGGATGAACAGCGCGTTCGAACCCTTGAACTTGATCCAGGCGAACGCGTAGGCCGCCATGCACGCGATCACGAGTGGGAACACGGTGGCCGGGATGGCGATGGCCAGCGAGTTGACGAAGTAGGCGCCCAGCTGCGGCGACGACTGCGAGGCCGAGAACAGCACCTCCGAGTAGTTGTCGAACGTGAAGCCCGGGTTCTGGAAGATCGTCCACCAGCCGTTCGACTGGATCTCTTCGGCCGGTCGGAACGACGAGACGAAGAGGCCGAAGGTGGGGATGGTCCAGACGATCGCGATGATCAGGGCGACGACCGTGGCGCCGCGCGACGTGAGTCGCTTCTTGACGCGGCCGGCCTTGGTGGGCTGCTCTTCGAGCTCTTCGCCACGACGCAGGCGGCGGGCCGTCTTCTCGTCGGTGGCCACTTCGATCGGGGTCGGTGTGACGCTCATCGGATCTCCCTCTGCTTCCGCATCGTGCGCACGTTGTAGATGACGATCGGCATGACGAGCAGGAACAGGATGAGCGCGAGTGCGGCGCCACGTCCCTGCTCACCGGCGCGGAACGCCTGGGTGTACATCTCGTTGGCCACCACACTGGTGTTGAAGTTTCCGCCCGTCATCGTGCGGACGATGTCGAAGACCTTCAGGGTGGCGATGGAGATGGTGGTCACGACGACGACGAGCGAGCCGCGGATGCCGGGCAGAACCACGTTGCGGAACCGCTGCCATCCGTTGGTGCCGTCGAGCTGCGCGGCCTCGAGCTGCTCCACGGGAACGGCCTTGATGGCTGCCGACAGGATTACCATGGCGAAACCGGTTTGGATCCAGATCATGACGACGATCAGCAGGAACGTGTTGATGGGCGACGACTGCAGCCACTGCACGGGGGCCCCGCCGAACCAGACGACGATCTGGTTGAGCAGACCGATCTGTTCGCGGCCTTCGCCGCGGTAGTCGTAGACGAAGCGCCAGATGATTCCGGCGCCGACGAACGAGATGGCCATGGGCATGAAGACCAGTGCCTTGTAGATCTTCTCGCCGCGGGCCTTGTCGATGAAGTAGGCGTAGGCCAGACCGATGGATGTCGCGAGCAGCGGCACCAGGATGACCCAGATGACCGTGTTGCCGAGCGTGACGAGCGTCGAGGGCTGCGTGAACATCCAGACGAAGTTGTCGAGGGTCCACTCGCCCGAGTTGTTCTGGAACGCGAGGAGGCTCGTGCGGAACGCGGGGTAGATCAGTCCGGCGATGATGAGGACGGCGGTGGGGAGGAGGAATCCGGCCAACTGCCAGTAGTCGCGGCCGCGCTTCGGGGCGCGGTCGAGGAAGAACAGGAGAAGACCGATCACGGCGGCGAAGATGGCGAGGCCACCCACCACTTGGAGGATCTTTCCGATGAGATCAGCACTGGTCATAGCTCAGCACCCTTCATTCGTCGGTGAATTGAACGGAGTGGGCCCGCCTCTCGGCGAGCCCACCCCGGGTGTTCGGGTGTTGTTAGCTGGAGGGCCAGCTGTTTTCGATGAAGTCGACCGTGGTCTTGGTGTCCTGGCCACCGACCCAGGCGACGATGCCCTTCCAGAAGGAGTCGGTGCCGACGGCACCGGGCATCAGGTCAGAACCGTCGAAGCGGAACGTGGTGTTCTCGTCCTGGAGGAGCTTGACGCTGTCCTGCAGCAACTCGCTCGAGGCGACCGAGGCGTCGAGGCCCTTGTTGGCGCTGATGACACCGCCGAGCTTCACGCGGTTGTTGGCCCAGGTGTCGCTCGAGAGGTAGGCGCGCACGGCGTCGATCTCTTTGCTCTCCTTGAAGGCTCCGACGAACTCGCCACCACCGGTGACGACCTTGTCGTCGCTGGCTTCGGTGCCGGGCAGGAGGAAGGCGTAGACGTCGCCGTCAGAGGAGACCTTGGTGCCTTCGGGCCAGAAGCCCTCGTAGAACGAGGCCTGGTGGTGCAGCGAGCAGGTTCCGTCGAGGATCGGCAGGCCGGCGTCGCCGAACTCGGTCGAGATGACCGAGGCCACGTCGCCGAGGCCACCGTTCACGTAGTCGGGGTTCTTGATGATCTCGCCGACCGAGTCGAAGGCCTCGACGATGGCGGGGTCGTTGAAGGGGATCTCGTGCTTGACCCACTTGTCGTAGGTATCGGGGCCGGCCTGGCGCAGGACGTAGTCCTCGATCCAGTCCGTTCCCGGCCAACCGGTGGCGTCACCGGAACCGAGTCCGACGCACCAGGGCTTGTGGTCGCCCTCGTCGGCGATCTTCTTCGTCAGCGTGTTGAGCTCGTCGAGCGTCTTCGGGATCTCGTAGCCCTTGTCCTTGAACTCCGTCGGGGAGTACCAGACGTAGCCCTTGATGCTGGCCATGAGGGGCGCGGCGTAGAACGTGCCGTCGCTGCCGGTGCCGTAGCCCTTCCAGTCTTCAGACCAGAACTCGTCGACGTTGGCTTCTACCTCTTTCGTGGCGGGCTTCAGGAAGCCGCCGTCGACGAGGCGGTTGAACAGACCGGGCTGCGGGATGATGCCCAGGTCGGGCGCGTTGCCGGCCTCGGCGAGCACCGAGATCTGCGATTCGAACTCTTTGGTGCCCTGGTAGTTGACCGTGATGCCGGTGCAGGTCTGGAAGTCTTTCCAGGATTCGACGAGGCGGTCGGCCTCGGCGTCTTGGATCGTGCCGCCGATTGACACCTCGGGGCTGCCCTCGAAGGTGCCGTAGGCGTCGTAGGCCGAGCAGTCGGTGTTCTCTTTGTCGCCAGCTGCGATGTCACCGGTACAACCGGTGAGGGCCAGGCCGACGATTCCAGCGGCTGCGAGCGGAAGAAGTGCTCGGCGATAGCGCTTGGGACTCATCTCATATCTCCTCATTGAGTGTGGTGCATTCGGGATTGCTGCAGGGTGAAATCCGCGATCGCAGTTCGTTGGAACGAGCCGCATCATTGCGTGCCGCACCCCCGGAAGGATGTCGGCGATTTCGTCGTGCGTAGCTGCCGTCTGGAACAGGTCGGGCCCTGTTAGGGAACCGGTTCCATGCGCCAAGCTACGGCATCGTCGGGGGTATTACAAGCACAGATTGGTAACGAATACGGCGATGATCGCGCTCTCACGATTTCTTCGCCTAGCGTACACGATGGTCGGGCAGCATCCGCAAGTCACAGTTTTGTGTAACCGGTTCCACGGGTCGAATTTTGCCGCTACGCTAACCCAGGACACCCAATGGAGGGAGGCGACATGGCCGGTGCAATCGCGGATGTCGCCGCACTCGCGGGCGTGTCGAAAGCCACGGCATCCAGGGCGCTGTCAGGAAAAGGCTACGTTTCTCCCGAGACCCGCCAGCGTGTCGTGCAGGCCGCGAGCACCATCGGATATGTCGCCTCGCCCAACGCCGCGAGCCTCGTCACGGGGCATACGAAGAACGTGGGGGTCGTCATCCCCTATATCGGCCGCTGGTTCTTCGGGCAGATCCTCGAGGGCATCGAACAGCAGCTCCTGGCGCGCGGCTACGACATGACGCTCTACACGCTCGAGCCGTTCAGCCCGGCGCGCGACCGCGTCTTCGACTTCTTCCTGGCGCGCAAACGCTTCGACGGTGTGATCGCCGTGAACATCCAGCCGGCCGGGGACGAGCTCGAGCGATTGCACCGCCTCGGCATCCCCCTCGTCGGCATCGGCGGGCCGCTCGAGGGCATCCCCACGATCGCCATCGACGACGAACGCGTCGCGGCCCTCGCCACCGAGCACCTGATCCGGCTCGGCCACCAGCGCATCGCGCACATCGGCGGCAGCCTGGCCGAACAGCTCGACTTCTCGGTGCACGGCGAGCGTCTGGCCGGGTATCGCGCCGCGTTGGCCGACGCGGGGCTCTCCGAAGCCGATCAGTTCGTGCCCACGCAACTCAGCATGCCGGGTGGGTACGACGCCGCCGTGCAGCTGCTGAGCGACCCGACGAACCGGCCGACTGCCATCTTCGCCGCCAGCGACGAGGTCGCCATCGGCACCATCATCGCCGCGCGCCGCATGGGTATCGCCGTGCCGACCGATCTCTCGGTCATCGGCATCGACGGGCACGACTACGCCGAGCTATTCTCGCTCACGACCGTGGAGCAGCATCCGCGCGAGCAGGGCGTGATCGCTGCCGACATGATTCTCGCGGGCATCGACGGCGAGACGGCCGAACCGGGCGTGCGCGACCTGCCGACGCGGCTCGTGATGCGATCGAGCACCGGGCGGCCCGCGGGCGCCTGATCGCGGGCATGCCCGGGCGCCCGCGCGTTCCCGCGTCCGCGAACGATCTGATCGGCATCGCAGCCGGCCAGCACCGCAGCCGGCCGGCACCACAACGACGACGGGCGCCGCCCCGAGGATGTCTCGGAGCAGCGCCCGCGTCGTGCGAGGTGTGTCGGCTAGCTGTCGGCGCTCACGCGTCGGCGGCGCTGCGACAGGAGCAGCGCACTGCCCAGCATCAGGATGAGCGACGCGGCGATGAGTCCACCGGCGGGTGCGGCACCCGTGTCGGCGAGGTCGCCGTCGGATCCCGCCGAGCCACCGATCGGCACGGCCCCGCCGGGCGCGTCAGAGCCGGGAACCGGCGCAGGCGTCGCCGAGGGGTCGCCGGGCGTTCCGGGAGTCGGCGCGGGCGTCGGCGTCGGGTCGACCGGCGCCGCGGCGATGGCGAAGGCCACCGTCACGGGGTCGGAGGCCCGCGTGCCGAGTGCCTGCACGGCCTCGTAGGAGTAGGAACCCGAGCCGGTCAACGGCGTGGGGAACGAGTACGACCAGGTGCCGTCCTCTGCCACGACGGTCGCGGCATCCAGGGCCAGGACGCGGGCGTTCGACTCGGCGCGAGCGGTCATCGGCTGGGCATCGGTGACGCCGCCGTCGATGCGCACCTCGGCACCGGGCAGGCCCGTTCCGGAGAGCGTGGTGACTCGCGAGCCGGCCGCAAGGGTGCCGCTCGGGGCATCCGTGACGGCGAATCCGGTGAGGTCGGCGCGCGAGGTCAGCCAGTCGGCCGGGCCCGTCGCGTGGTCGATGATGCGGGTTTCGCCCACGCAGCCGTTCCAGCCGTTGCGCGCGGCGTCGTCGACCCAGTCCGAGCCGATGATCCACGGCATGTCGGGGTTGGCCGAGACGCCGGCCGCGTCGACCGCGTTACGCAGCACGGGCGCACCGTCGACGTACATGGTGATGGTGCCCTTCTGTGCGTCGTTCACGACGGCCACGTGCGACCAGGAGTCGACCATGATCTCGCCCGACCAGTTGGTGCGGTCGCCCTTGGTGGGGTCACCCGGAACAGTGGTCCACTGGAATTCGCGCAGGTTCGAGATGCCGAGGGCCGTGGGCGAAGCCGTCCAGTCCCACTGCGTCTTGGCGAAACCGTCGATCTTCGAGCGGTTGCCCGTGTGCGTCAGGAACTTCGACCACCCATTGGCGGCCGGCGTCCACTCGGGGCTCATCTTCACGAACGTCTCGATCGTGTAGCCCTTCGACAGGTCGGCGTTGTTGACCGGGGCGTCCTTGTCGGTGGTGAGGTAGCTGTAGCGGCTGCCCGACGAGTTCGTGAAGCACGCACCCGCCTGGTCGGCCGAGTAGCCGTGCACGTTGTCAGATTCGATGGTGACGTCCGACAGCTCGGTGCCCACCGAGTTGGTGGCGGCGGGGTCGGCGCGGTGCAGGTCGTTCGACCCGTCGCCCGCGACATCCGGAATCGTCACATCGGTGCCCACGACGCCGTCGAGGCCGTTGAACTGCCAGTGCGCGAGCGTGCCCGGAACCTCGGGGTAGTCGGCCGGCGAGCCCGGGAACTCGGTCGTGATGGGGTCGGGTCCGACGAAACCGTCGAGCAGGATGTCGCGCGCCTTCTGGCCGAGCGACGGGGTGTCGGCGGGGCCGGCCGCGAACGTCGGGTTGAAGCCCTTGAAGCGCTCGGAGAAGTCGATGGGCAGGCTGAACTGCTGCTGCGAACCCTCGAGCAGCGGCTGGTCGTAGCTCGTGAGCGTCTCCTGCGGTTTCCAGGTGACCCACGGCGAGGCCGTCTGCACGTTGATCACGTCGTTCGTCAGGTCGAACTCGTAGAGGCCGAGGTAGCCGTCGCCGCCCTCATAGGCCATCTGGTAGTCGATGACGACCGAGGTGACCGTGTGACCGAAGTCGTTGGTCTTGTCGAGGCGCGACGAGCCGTGGAAGTGGCCGTTCAGCGTCAGGAAGATCTGGTCGTGGTTCTTGATGAGCTTGTCCCACAGGCGCAGGCCGTAGTCGGTCTCGCGCGGCGTCTCGCCATCGGGTTCGATGTTGATCACCTGGTGCGTGGTCAGGATGACGGGCACGGTGGGATGCTGCGCCATCACGTCGGCGGCCCACGCGAGCGTCGCATCCGAGGCGCGCCACGACAGCGCGAGCACCATGTACTGCTGGCCGTCGGCCTCGAAGATGTGGAACTGGTTGAAGCCCGTGGGGTCACTGCCCTGGAACGTCGACACGTTCTGCGCGCGGTTGGGACCGAACCATTTCAGGAACGGCTCGTTGGCGAGATCGTACTGGTCGTCGTAGAGGTTGTCGTTGCTGTCGCGCACGTCGTGGTTGCCGGCGAGGATCGAGTAGGGCAGCTTCGCCTCGTCGAGGTTCTTCATGGCGTTGTCGGCGGCGATCCACTCGTTGTTCACGCCCACGCGGTCGACGACGTCGCCGAGGTGGGTGACGAACGGGATCTGCAGCGCGTCGGCGTTCTTCGCGAGCCAGTCGGTCTGCACCTGGAACGGGTCCTGGCCATAGCGCGGGATGAACTGGTCGGCCGAGTAGCGCGAGTAGAACTGCGTGTCGGGCAGAACGGCCAGCGTGAAGCGCGACGCGTCGGTGGTCGCACCGGGGGCGGGCGCGGCTGCGGCGGCTGCGGCGGGGGATGCCGCGGCGGTCGTTTCGGCGGGGAGGGTGGCGGGCGTCGGGGCGGCGGAGGCGGGAGCGGCGGCGATGAGGCCGGCCCCCAGACATCCGACCAACGCCGCCGCGGGGAATGCGGAGAGGAGTCGAGAAGTTTTCACGCTCGCCAGCCTCGGGGAGCGCGGCGACCGGGCGCTGGCCTGTCGGCCAACTGGCCCCCATCTGGGGGTGAACAACGGGTGTCTCGGTGCGCGGAGCGGACCGGCCGCTGTGAGGAGGGCTCGCCTATTGCTGCTGCGTGAACAAGCCCGCCGGGTCGTATTTCTTGCGCGCCGCCTGCAACCGCTCCTTGTTCGCGCCGAAGTAGGCGGTGTCGGGATCGGTGATCGAGGCATCCGAATAGTTCACGTAAGCGCCGTCGCCCCAGTGCGGCTGCATGGCCTGCCGGAACCCACGCGCATAGGCGTCGAACGGCGCGGGATCGGCGCCGTTCTCGAACGTGGCCGTGTATTGCACCGTGGCGAGGGCATCCCGCCACGGGAACGCGGTATCGCTGGCGCCGACTTTCGCGACCTGCCCGCCGAGCGCATCGATCGACACGCCGCCCTCGATCATGCCGCCCACCTGGCCCGCCGCCGTGGCCTGGCCAATCAGCGCTTGGATCCCGGCCGCGTCGAGCGGTGCCTGCGCGATATGCGAGGTCGCCCCGAACGATTCGCGTTTCAGGCTGCCGCCCGGGCCCGTGTTGCACTGCGCGACCGCGATGTTCGAGCATCCGGCGTAGATCGCCATGGCCTGCCCGTAGTCGTGCGTCGACGACGTGTTGGTGCTGGGCTTCACGGCGTTCGTGAGCCCCGCGAGCTGAGCCGCGAGCTGCGCCGGTGCGCCCAACCAGGTGCCCGACATCGTGATCGCCGGGCCGGTCGGATGCTTCACGGGCCCTCCCAGCACCTTCAACGTCGACCAGAGGCCCGGGTCGGTCTGGGGCATCCAGCTCTGCCACGCCTCGACCACGGCCGCCGCCTGCGCGAACGGCCAGGACAGGAAGAACATGGTGACGGTCGGGGCCGCCTGCGTCTGGAACGTGAACGATGTCACCACGCCCAGGTGCCCGCCACCGCCGCCGCGCAATGCCCAGAACAGCTCGGGTTCGTTGGTTGCCGACGCCGTGACGACTTTTCCGTCGGCCGTGACAATCTCGATGGCCGTGACCTGGTCGCACGTCAGGCCGAAGGTGCGCGTGAGCACGCCGACACCGCCGCCCAGGGTGAGCCCGGCGACACCCACGGTGGCACACGACCCGGCCCCGATAGCCCGACCCTCGGCCGAGAGCGCGGCATACACGGATGCGAGCGCCGCACCTGCCCCGATGGTCGCCGTCCCGTCGCTTGCGACCGTCACCTGGTTGAGCGGGCGCACGTCGACCACGAGCGACGGCGGCACATCGGTTCCGCTCGCGCCGCCCGCCGAATATCCGGGATAGCTGTGACCGCCCGACCGGATGGCGAGGGGCACGGCATGCGCGGTCGCGAACGTGATCGCGGCCGCCACGTCATCCGCGCTCGATGCCTCGAGAATGGCGAGCGGCTGGGCGTCGTCGAACCGGGGGTTCTCGACCAGCTTGAGCTGCGCGTAATCGGCATCCGCGGGCAACACGAGCGCGCCCTTCAGCTGCGCGGCGAACGCCTGCCAATCGGCCGCCGTCGCGGTCTTCACGGCCGTCGGCGTGCCCGCGGCGGTGGGGCTCGCGGTGGGCGTTGCGGGTGATGTGCACCCCGAGAGCATCAGCGTCGCGCCGGCGAGCAGAATCGCCTGGCGCCTCGTCAGTTCGGCCATGACCGGAGCCTACTGCGCGAGCGCCGTCCGCGGCAGGGCCTCTCCCCCATCCGCGGCGGCGGGTCCCGAAGAGACCGCTATAGTCGTCTCAGTGACACGGGGTGCCCGCACGATTGCGGGCTGAGAACACACCCGTCGAACCTGATCTAGTTAGAACTAGCGAAGGGATGTCCGCGGATGAGTATTCGCCCAGGCACCAGCACGACCCTGCCCACCGACCCCGGCCCGCTCTCGCCGGGCGCGCACCTCGAGCGGATGCGTTCGGCCGCTCCGCTCGTGCAATGCATCACCAATCACGTCGTGACGAACGTCACCGCAAACGTGCTGCTCGCCCAGGGCGCCTCCCCCGCCATGGTCGATATCCCGGTGGAAGCCGGCGTCTTCGCGCGCATCGCGTCGGGTCTGCTCATCAACCTGGGCACCCCGACATCCGAGCAACGGGATGCCGCGCGCGAGGCCGCGGTCGCTGCATCCGCGGCCGGCACACCGTGGGTGCTCGACCCCGTCGCCATCGGAGCGCTGCCCGTGCGCACCGAGCTGGCCCACGAGCTCGTGGCCCTGCGGCCGAGCGTGATTCGTGGCAACCCGTCCGAGATCCTGGCCCTGGCGGGTGCAGGCGCGGGTGGTCGCGGCGTCGACTCGGTGGCCGGCACCGACGACGCCCTCGACGCGGCACGGATGCTCGCGCGCACGCACGGCAGCGTCGTGGCCGTCTCGGGCGCGGTCGACCTCGTGACCGACGGCGATCGCATCGCCCGTCTGGCGAACGGAACCGAGTTGCTCACGCTCATCACGGGCGGCGGATGCGCGCTCGGCGCGACCATCGCCGCCTACCTCTCCGTGGCCCACGACGGCGACCTCTTCGAGGCCACCGTTGCCGCGGTGACGAACTACACGGTCGCTGCCGAAGTCGCGGCCGACGCGACCCGGGGTGCGGGGCCCGGCTCCTTCGCGGTCGCCTTCATCGACGCTCTCCACGCCCTCGACGCCGCAACCGTCGCCGACCGCGCGGTGCGTTCGTGACCGCGCGTCACGCCCTCGACCTCTCCCTCTACCTCGTCACCGACACCGCCCTGTGCGGCGAGCGTGGTGTCGCGGCGACGGCCGAGGCCGCTGTCCGAGGTGGGGCGACGACGGTGCAGGTGCGCGCGAAGGACAGCAGCGCGGCCGAAGCCCTGCAGCTTCTGCTAGCCGTCGCCGAGGCGTGCGACAGCCGCGCCCACGTGCTCATGAACGATCGCGTCGACGTCTTCCTCGCCGCGCGCGCCCGGGGTGCCGCGGTTCACGGCGTGCACGTGGGCCAGAGCGACCTGCCCGCCGTCGATGTGCGCGCGATCGTGGGCGAGGCGGCGATCGTCGGGCTCACCGCATCCTCACTCGTCGAAATCAAGGCCGCGAACGCGTTACCCGATGGCGTCGTCGACTACCTGGGCATCGGGGTCATCAGGGCGACCACCACGAAGCCCGACCACCCCGAGCCCATCGGCGTGCACGGTTTCGGCGAGCGCCGCACCCTGAGCCGTTTCCCGGCTGTCGCGATCGGCGGCATCGGCTTCGACGACCTCTGCCCGTTGCGGGATGCGGGGGCCGACGGCGTCGCGGTCGTCTCGGCTCTGTGTGCGTCATCCGACCCAGAGCGTTCTGCCCGCGAGCTTCGAGCGGAGTGGGAACGATGAGCATCCCTCGCGTACTGAGCATCGCGGGCACCGACCCGACCGGTGGCGCCGGCATCCAGGCCGACCTCAAGAGCATCGCGGCCAACGGCGGCTACGGCATGGCCGTCGTCACGGCGCTCGTCGCCCAGAACACCTGCGGCGTGCGCTCGGTCCACACCCCGCCCGCGGCGTTCCTCGGCGAACAGCTCGACGCGGTCAGCGACGACGTCGAGATCGACGCGGTCAAGATCGGCATGTTGGGCGACGCGACGACGGTCGCGGTGGTCGACGGGTGGCTCGCCCGCATCCGCCCGCCCCTCGTCGTGCTCGACCCCGTGATGGTGGCGACGAGCGGCGACCGTCTGCTCGATGCCCGCGCCGAGGATGCCGTGCGCCGACTCATCGAGCGCTGCGACCTCGTCACCCCGAACCTCAGCGAACTGGGCGTGCTGGTGCGCGAACCGACCGCGGCGACCTGGGCGGAGGCACTCGACCAGGCTCGCCGCCTTTCCGAGAGTTCCGGCGCGATCGTGCTCGCCAAGGGCGGGCATCTGGCCGGCGACGACTGCCCCGACGCCCTCGTCGACGTCGCATCGCGCGGGCGCATCCCCGGCGGGCTCGCCGAGGTTCCCGGCATCCGCGCGGCCACACGCAACACCCACGGCACGGGATGCTCGCTCTCCTCGGCCCTCGCCACCCAGCGTGCCCGCACCGATGACTGGGTCGCCGCCCTCGTCGCGTCGAAGGCCTGGCTGGTCGACAGCCTCCGCTCCGCCGACGACCTCCGCGTGGGCCGCGGCAACGGCCCCATCAGCCACTTCCACTCCCTCTGGGCGGATGCCGCAGCGACGTCCTCCCGCGCTGCGCGCTAACGGCTGACCGCCACACCAGACACGCACCCTGTCCTAGCGAACCCGAAAGAACCTCATGCTCCTCTCCGAACAGATCGTCCTCGTCACGGGCGCCGGTCGCGGCCTCGGCCACTCCATCGCCCGCGCGTTCGCCCGCGAAGGCGCCCGCGTCGTCGTCAACTACCGCTCCTCGCGTGCCCGCGCCGAAGCCCTCGCCGACACGCTCAACGCCGGCTCGCTCAACTCCGGCTCGAGCATCCCGCGTGCCGTCGCGCTACAAGCCGACGTGACCTCCCCCGAGGAGGTGGCCGCGCTCTTCGCAGCAGCGCACGCCCACTTCGGCCACCCCATCACCACCGTGGTCAACAACGCCCTCGCCGACTTCTCCTTCAACGGCGACGCCCGCGCATCGGCCGACACCATCGGCTGGGATGCTTTCGCCGCCCAGTTCGAGGGCACGGTCCGAGCCACCCTCAACACGACGCAGGCTGCCCTGCCCGCAATGCGCGCGGCGGGCTTCGGCCGCATCATCACCATCGGCACGAACCTGTTCCAGAACCCGGTCGTGCCCTATCACGACTACACGGCCGCGAAGGCGGCGATCCTCTCCCTCACGCGCACGCTTGCGGCCGATCTCGGCCCGCACGGCATCACCGTCAACATGGCATCGGGCGGTCTCCTCCGCACCACCGATGCGAGCGCCGCCACCCCCGAGGCCGTCTTCGACGCCATCGCCGCCGCCACCCCGCTCGGCCGCGTCGTCACTCCGGACGAGTTCGCCGACGCCGTCCTCTTCTTCGCGAGCCCCCTCTCCCGCTCGGTCACGGGCCAGAACCTC
Source organism: Okibacterium fritillariae (assembly GCF_900167575.1). Classification (GTDB taxonomy): domain Bacteria; phylum Actinomycetota; class Actinomycetes; order Actinomycetales; family Microbacteriaceae; genus Okibacterium; species Okibacterium fritillariae. Next base: position 789,607 of record NZ_FUZP01000001.1, on the reverse strand, counting down.
GTCGTCGACGGCGGCCTCGTCAAAGACTGATGTCGAACCATCGGCGCGCACATCTCACGAAGTAGGAATCGAAACCTGGGCGCGCCATTCTGTCGAGGCCGAGAGATCGGTCGTCAGCAACCCGGTGACGCCCAGGTCGGCAAACGACGCGGACGGCACAAACCGCCGAAGGTAGTCACCCGCCGCGGTCACGCAAAACAGCAACGCCTGCAAGTCATCGACGCCGAAAGTCGTCAGCGTCTCGACGATACCGCCGTCCTCGCCGATGAACCGATACGCGAACGCAGGCGCATCATCGTCACCACGAAGGATCTCTAGCGTCAACGCGCTACTATCGGTCGCGAACTCACGTCGTGCAATGACCGACGAACCGCGCTCATCCATTCGCGCCAGCCAAACACGCGCCGTAGCGCACCATGTTCGCCGCGTGGCATACGGCGGCCGCCCGCGCGGGACGCAGGCCTCGACACCATCGAGCACCGGCCGTCATCTCCCGGTCACACTGCCGCTTCGTATGCATCCTCGCGATGTGGCCAGCGTGGGCGGCGACCCCGGCCATGGCGAGAGCGGGCCGAGCAGGGATGCTGGTTTCCGTGAGAGAGGCCGCCGATTGTCCGAACGCCACGCTCGACCCTGTCATAGTCAGTGCGGCAACAAGCGGAAGAGTGGCTAGGTTTCGAGAAAGTTTCATCTGCAACGCTCCTTGTGTCGAAGCCAACATATCGGCATCCGCGAATGCTGTCAGTCCGCCTTTCGGAGGACGGGGCACGGGGCAGGGCCCCACATGCGGGTCCAACGACGAGAAATGCGGTGCCACCCACGCAGGGATGGCACCGCATTAATGTCACTCAATCCGTCAGCTCTCGCCGATGGCGATGGCCTCGGCTTCTTCGAGCTCCGACTCGATGGGCGCGTTCACGCGCGCGAGCGCTTTGCGGCCGAGCAGCACGATCAGCATGGCCACGAGGGCCGAGCCGGCGGCGGCGTAGTACGGCACCGACGGCGTGAAGATCTTGGCCAGCTCGGAGGCGACGGGCGGCGCGACGGCTCCGCCGAGGAACCGCACGGCCGAGTACGACGACGACGCCACCGAGCGGGGCAGGTCGGTCGCCTCCATGACGCATTCGGTGAGCACGGTGTTCATGATGCCGAGGATGAGTCCGCCGACGATCACGCACACGATCAATCCCGCCTTGACGTCGATGAGTAGACCGGCGGCGATGAGGTCGAGCGAGAGCAGGATGAGCGTCATCCAGAGCACGCGGGTGCGCGGCATCCGGGCGGTGAGAACGGGGGCGACGAGCACGCTCGTCACGGCCAGGCCGATGCCCCAGCCGAAGAACACGAAGCCCAGCTGCAGGGCGGGCAGCTCGAGCGGGAACGGCGTGTACGCCAGCAGCACGAAGAACGCGATGTTGTAGAACAGCGCGGTGGCGGCGAGCACGGCCAGCGCGGGGCGGCCGAGCGCCTTGAACGGGGCCGACAGCTTGATGGGCGTGGGCTTCGTCTCCTCCTTGCCCAGCAACACGACGATGGCGATGAAACCGACCGCCATGAGCACGGCGGTGCCGAAGAACGGTCCACGCCAGCTCCACGAGCCGAGCAGTCCACCGAGCAGCGGCCCGATGGCGATACCGAGACCAAGCGCCGCCTCATAGAGGATGATGGCGGTCGACGTTCCCCCGGATGCCGCGCCCACAATCGTGGCCAGCGCGGTCGAGATGAACAGCGCGTTGCCGAGACCCCAGCCGGCGCGGAAGCCGATCACGGATTCGACGTTGCCCGACAGCCCGGCCGCCAGCGCGAACGCGACGATGAGCGCGAGACCGATGAGCAGCGTGCGCTTGGCACCGATGCGGCTCGACAGCCAGCTGGTGAAGAACATGGCCACACCGGTGACGACGAGATAGCTGGTGAACAGCATCTCGGCCTCGGTGGGCGTGGCCTCGAGGTCGGCCGCGATGGCCGGCAGGATGGGGTCGACGAGGCCGATGCCCATGAACGCGATGACGCTCGCGAAGGCGACGGCCCACACCGAGCGGGGCTGCTTGAGAACGGCGCCGAGGCCGGCGCTCTGGTGGCCCGCCATCAGGCGTCGTCCCGTTTGGAGAGGAGCGTGCCGACGGCGACGCGCTGTTGCAGAATGCGCGTGGCCTCGATAAGGTGCTCGAGTTCATCGGCTGCGAGGTCGGAGAAGTGCGGCACGAGCGCTTCGGCGAGGGTGTCGCGCCAGTCGTGCAGCGCCTTCTCCCCCTTGGGTGTGATGGCGATCTGCCACGCGCGCCCGTCATCGACGTCGACGATGCGCTTGACCCAGTCGACCTGGTCGAGGTTGCGGATGATCTTCGTCATCGTGGGCTGCGACACCCGGCTCTGGCGGGCGAGCTCTCCGAGACGCACGGGGCCGAGCGAGACGAGCGTCGAGAGCGTGCGCCACACGGCGGGCGATTCTGCGCTCTCGGTGGACTGGGCGGCGAGGCGGGTGAGGCGGTTGGCGACGGTCACGAGATCGCCGAGGAGGAGGGGTAGCTGTTCGGCGGAGACTCCCGGCTCTGCCTTCTGATCTACGGTAAGCATTACTCAATTATATACATAGCTTGGCTATGCATTATGCCGCTCCTCTGTCGGCGAACCCTCGGGCTCATGCATCCGGAAACGCCGACAGGCGCCACCCCGTGTGGGATGACGCCTGTCGAACTGAGACGAGCGGATGTCCGAAGCCACCCGACCGAACCCGAGTAAGAGGCCCTCTCGGGCCCTGATTACTTGAGGGTAACGGTTGCGCCGGCCTCTTCGAGCGAAGCCTTTGCCTTCTCGGCAGCTTCCTTGGTCGCGCCTTCGAGGACAGCCTTGGGGGCTCCGTCGACGACGGCCTTGGCCTCGCCGAGGCCGAGGCTGGTGAGCTCGCGCACAACCTTGATGACCTGGATCTTCTTGTCGCCGACCGACTCGAGAACGACGTCGAAGGAGTCCTTCTCTTCGACCTCTTCAGCAGCGGCACCGGCAGCAGCCGGACCAGCAACGGCGACGGGGGCAGCCGCGGTGACCTCGAAGGTCTCCTCGAATGCCTTGACGAACTCGGAGAGCTCGATGAGGGTCAGGCCCTTGAACTGCTCGAGCAGCTCTTCAGTTGACAGCTTTGCCATGATATTTCTCCCTTTGTCTTTTATGTACTCAACCGCGTGTCTAGGCGAAACCTAGGACGCGGACTCCTGCTTCTCACGCAGCGCGTCGACCGTGCGAACGGCCTTGGCCAGCGGTGCGTTGAACAGATATGCGGCTCCGAACAGCGAGGCCTTGAAGGCGCCGGCAAGCTTGCCGAGCAGAACTTCACGGGACTCGAGGTCGGCGAGCTTGCCTACCTCTGCGGCGGACAGCGGGTTACCGTCGAAGTAACCGCCCTTGACCACCAGGAGAGGGTTTGCCTTGGCAAAGTCGCGCAGACCCTTCGCAACGGCGACCGGGTCACCGTGAACGAATGCGATGGCGGACGGACCGGCGAGCTCGTCGTCGAACGACGAGATGCCAGCGTTGTTCGCCGCAATCTTGGTCAGCGTGTTCTTTACCACGGCAAAGGTTGCGTCCTCACTGATGGACTTGCGCAGCGTCTTGAGCTGAGCAACAGTGAGACCGCGGTACTCGGTCAGCAGAACGGCAGTCGAGCTCTGGAATTTCTCCGTGAGTTCGGCAACCGAGGCTTCCTTGTTCGCCATGGCCACTCCTTATGTATTAGTTCCGTAACGCGGTGAGCGTTACGTGACCAGGCCACCGGCAACTCTGTTGGAGTCACACCCGCACATGAAAAAAGCTCCGGCGCAAGCGCTCGGAGCAGAATGATGATCTCGGGAAAAACCCGAACCATCGAAAACTTCGAATCACCTGCGCGGGCGTTCTCGTGAGAGAGCCTTAGTTCGTCGTGCATTTCTGCACTCGGATAACCAGCGGTCTTTGGTCCTGGATCAGAGTACGCGAGGGGATGCCGCGGCGCAAGTCCGGCCGCGACATCCGTTCGGCGAGCCCGGCCGGTGAACCGGGTCGGGCGAGGGATGCCCGGCGCGACACGCTCTGGCGCCCGCCCCGCGCCGTCGCGCACGAGGTCGTCAGGCGAGCGGCAGCGTGACGCGGAACACCGTGCGACCCGGCCGGCTCTCGGCCGTCACCGTTCCGCCGTGCGCCTGCACGACGCCGTGCACGATGGCGAGTCCGAGGCCCGTCGACCCCGTGGCACGCGAGCGGGAGTCGTCGCCGCGCGTGAAGCGTTCGAACAGGCGGGGCGTCAGCTCGGGGTCGATGCCCGGGCCGTCGTCCGAGATCTCGATGACGGCCGTGGATGCCTCGCCGAGCGCCAACGATGCCGTCACCGTCGTGCCGGCCGGCGTGTGCACGCGCGCGTTGCCCAACAGGTTCGCCACGACCTGGTGCAGGCGCGGGGCATCCCCAACCACGGTGATGGGCTCGTCGGGGATGTCGAGCTCGAACACGTGGTCGGGCGCGGCGGCGTGCGCGTCATTGACGGTGTGGATGAGCAGGTCGGTCAGGTCGACGGGTGCACGGTCGAGCTCGCGTCCCTCGTCGAGGCGGGCAAGTAGCAGCAGGTCCTCGACGATGGTGGTCATGCGGCCGGACTCCGACTGGATGCGGCCGAGCGAGTAGTTGACGTCGTCGGGCAGGGCGTCGCTGTGCCGGGTGGCGAGCTCGGAGTATCCGCGAATGGAGGCGAGCGGCGTGCGGAGTTCGTGCGAAGCATCCGACACGAATTGCCGCACCTTGCTCTCGGAGGCCTGACGGGCGGTGAGCGCCGAACCGACGTGCCCGAGCATCCGGTTGATGGAGGAACCGACGCGGCCCACCTCGGTGCGGGGGTCGGCATCGGCGTCGGCCACGCGCACGCCCAGCGCGACCTCGCCCCGGTCGAGCGGCATCTGCGACACGGCCGCGGCGGTGGCGGCGACCCGGTCGAGCGGGCGCAACGACAGGCGCACGATCAGCCAGGCCACGAGCCCGGCCAGCGCGGCGCCGAAGAGGGAGATGAGCAGCACGATGAGCACCTGTTGCGAGACCGTGGCGTCGACCTCGTCGAGGGGCAGGCCGAAGATGTAGTCGCCGTAGGGCGTGGGCACCACGACCATGCGGTAGTCGCCGAACTCGCCGCCGAGGCTGACGGTGCGCGGGCGCTCGATCTGGATGACGCCGTCGTAACCGGGCGTGCCGGTCGACGCCGCATCGACCTCGGCGGCATAGGCGGCGAGCGCCCGGCCTTGGGCGGCCGGCAGCGTGTAGGCCGCGCCGTGCGCCACGTAGCCGGCGTCGATGAGCGAGCCGTTGCGGTAGATGGCGCCGATGAAACCCTGCGAATAGCCGGGGCGCTGGATGAAACCGGGGGGCGTGGAGTAGGTATCGGAGTTCGTCGAGCCCGTTCCGGGTTCGGAGCCGGACGATGTCGCACCGCCGCGGCTCACGACCTCGCGCAGCTGGTTGTCGACGCCCGCGATCAGAAGGGACTGGGTCGAGAGCACGGTGGCGAAGCCCACGATCAAGCTGGCGATGGCGAGCAGCGCGATGACCGCGACCGTGAGCTGGCGGCGCAGGGTCCAGGGCAGGCCGAGTGCGCGGCGCCAGAAAGCGGGGCGCGTAGCCGTCGCCTCGCCGGGTTCGCCCGACGGCGCCCGTCGCGCAGACGCATCGGCCGTCGTGGGCGCGTCAGGGCGAGGCGGGGGCGGCGACGCGGGCGTCGCGGGGGGCGTTGTCACGCGCCATCCGCCGGTTTGATCATGTAGCCGACGCCGCGGATGGTGTGGATCATGGCGGGGCGCCCGGCGTCGATCTTCTTACGCAGATAGGAGATGTAGATCTCGACGACGCTGGCCTTGCCGCCGAAGTCGTAGCTCCACACCCGGTCGAGGATCTGGCTCTTCGAGAGCACGCGGCGCGGGTTGCGCATCAGGTAGCGCAGCAGCTCGAACTCGGTGGCCGTCAGCTCGATGGCGGTGCCGTCGCGGTAGACCTCGTGGCTGTCCTCGTTGAGGGTGAGGTCGCCGACCTGCACGGTGGGGCCGTCGTTGTCCACGGCGAGAAGGGTCGACCGGCGGATCAGGCCGCGCAGGCGCGCGACGAGTTCCTCGAGGCTGAACGGCTTGGTGACATAGTCGTCGCCGCCCGCGGTGAGCCCCGCGATGCGGTCGTCGAGGGAGTCCTTGGCCGTGAGGAAGAGCACGGGCATGTCGTCGCCGTTGGCGCGCAGGCGACTGAGGATCTGCAGGCCATCGAGGTCGGGCAGCATGATGTCGAGCACGACGGCGTCGGGGCGGAAATCGCGCGCGGCGGCGAGCGCGGCCTGACCGGTGGCGGCGGTGCGCACCTCCCAGCCCTCGTAGCGCAGGGCCATCTTGAGCAGATCGGTGAGGGTGGCCTCGTCGTCGACGACGAGCACGCGCACGGGTGACCCGTCGGCGCGGGTGAGGGCGGTGCGGTGGGCGCTCGAAGCGAAGGGTGTGTTACTCACATTTCTCAGTATGGACATGTTCCTATGAGCGGTCTATGAACCAACCGGATGCTCGCCCACATAGAAAGTGCATAGGGATCGGCGTGGTCGGCCATAGGCAGCCTCCCTACCTTCTGGACTGCGGCACCTCGGCCGCCCTAACGTCAGAAGGAACCCTCATGTTCGGCACCTATCTTCGGCGCGAGCTGATCGGCAGAAGAAAACAGACCATCATCATCGCCATCGGCATGGCCCTCGCGATCGCGCTCGTGATCATCGTCAACTCGGTCTCGGCCGGGGTGAGGAACGCTCAGACGACGGTGTTGCAATCCGTCTACGGCGTGGGCACCGACATCACCGTGAGCCAGGCCGCGACTCCCCCGACCGAGGGCGGCACCGACGGGCCCGGCCAGCGCTTCGACTTCGGGGCGGATGCGGGGGCCACCACCGACGGATCGACGACGGTCGCGACATCCCGCCTCGAGGCCGGCCGCGGCACCACCACCTTCGCCGCCTCGGACCTCGACAAGGTCACCGCCCTGCAGGGGGTCTCCGGTGCCGCCGGAACCCTCGCGCTGACGAACACGACGTTCGACGGCGAGCTGCCCGACTTCTCGCAGATGCAGGCGCCCGGCGCGACCGGCTCCGACTCGGGAACGGGCACCGACTCAGGCACAGGCACCGACACGGGCACGGCCCCGCAGGGCGGCGCGGATGGTGCGGGCGGCAGCTCGTTCAACGTGGACTCGTTCACGGTGCTCGGCCTCGACCCCGCAGCAGACGCCGTCGGCCCCCTCTCGGCCGTGACCCTGACGGACGGACGTGGGCTCGAAGCATCCGACACGGGAACCGACAACGCCGTGCTCGACGCGACCTATGCCACGGCCAACGACCTCGCCACGGGTGACACGTTCGACATCGGCGGCACCACGTTCACGGTCGTGGGCATCGTCGGGGCCACGGGCTCGGACGCCGAGACCGCCTCGAACGTCTACATCCCGCTCGACCGCGCGCAGGCCATCTCGGGCCTGACCGACCAGATCTCGACCATCTCGGTGCAGGCATCGTCGTCGACCGAGATCGCCGCGGTGAAGGCCGCGATCGAAAAGGACCTGCCCGACGCGACGGTCTCAACGCAGGAAGACCTCGCCTCGAGCGTGTCGGGCTCCCTGTCGTCGGCCTCGGGCCTGGTCTCGAGCCTCGGCACCTGGCTGTCGATCATCGTGTTGGCCGCGGCGTTCCTCATCGCCATCCTCTTCACCATCTCGGGGGTCTCTCGCCGCACGCGCGAATTCGGCACGCTCAAGGCCATCGGATGGTCCAACCGCCGCATCGTGGGCCAGGTCGCGGGTGAATCGGTCGTGCAGTCGCTCATCGGCGGAGCCGTCGGTGTGGCCGTCGGACTCCTCGGCGTGGTCGTCGTGAACCTCTTCGCCCCCACGCTCACGGCTTCGGCCAGCGCGTCGGCCGGCGGCGGCATGCCCGGTGGCGCACCCGGTGCGGCGGGTTCGGGCGGCGGTTCGGGCGCGGGCGACGCGGCCGCGAACCTGCCCGCCGGCGGTTTCGGCGGCGGCCAGGCCGCGGCATCCACCACCGATGTCGTGTTGAACGCGCCCGTCACGCCCCTCATCATCGTGATCGCCGTGGCCCTGGCAGTGGTCGGTGGCCTACTCGCCGGCGCGATCGGCGGATGGCGCGCCTCACGCCTGCGCCCCGCCGAGGCCCTGCGCTCGGTCGGTTAGGCCGCACGCCCCTCCCTCTTATGACTTCTCCGAAACGAACCCCCCAGGAGCATCCGATGTACACCCTCACCTCCCTGACCAAGACCTACTCGCAACCCAAACGCACCGTCACGGCGCTGAACGGCGTCGACCTCACCATCCCCGACGGCCAGCTCGTCGCCATCCAAGGCCCGACGGGCGGCGGCAAGTCGACCCTGCTGCAGATGCTCGGGGCGCTCGACCGGCCCACCTCCGGCTCGATCGCGCTGCGGGGCGACGACCTGTCGACGCTCGGCGAGGCCAAACTCGCCACCATCCGCGCATCCGAGATCGGCTTCGTCTTCCAGGGGTTCAACCTCATCCCCACCCTCACGGCGCTTGAGAACGTCGAGATGGCGCTCGTGCCGGCGGGGGTCTCGGCGCAGGAGCGTGTGCACCGGGCCACCCAGGCGCTCGAATCGGTGGGCCTCGGCGAGCGCGCCACGCACCTGCCCAACGAGCTCTCGGGCGGCCAGCAGCAGCGCGTGGCGATCGCCCGCGCGCTGGTCAAGAACCCGAAGGTCCTTCTCGCCGACGAGCCGACGGGCAACCTCGACGAGCAGACGCGCGACGAGATCATGGACCTGCTGGAGGGGCTCTGGCGCGACCAGAACCTCACGGTCGTCATCGTCACGCACGACTCGGCGGTGGCCAAACGCGCCGAGCGGCGACTGCGCATCGCGAACGGCACGATCAGCGAGCTGGCCTGAAAACGAGGAAAATACCCGATCGGATGCTGAGAACCCCTACGATGTTGGATGCCCACCGTGGGCGCTCTGCCACCTCCCTGAAAGGGACACCATGACAAACGCTCCCCAGTACCAGCCCGCCCCCGGCCAGCAGGCCACGCCCGCCGACTACCCCGGCAAGACGTTGGGCCTCGTCGGCTTCATCCTCAGCATCGTCGTGCCGGTCGTCGGCCTCATCCTGAGCCTCGTCGCCCGCTCGCAGTCGAAGAGCGCCGGCTTCGAGAACAAGTGGGCCAAGATCGGCATCATCGTCGGCATCATCCTGACGATCCTCGGCATCATCGCCTTCATCATCAACATGGCGGTTCTGCTGCCCATGCTGCAGCAGTACTAAACCGCGACAGCACCACCAGCACCACCAGCGCGGGATAACGAACAGGGCGGTACTCCGGAGACGGGGTGCCGCCCTTCGTCGTGTGGCCGGGCGGGCGGCCCCGCGAGCGGTGGGTAGTCCTGCCCCTGGCGGCCCGGTAGCCATCCGTGTTTAGAGTGGGGTGGACGAGCCGACCCCGGCCCCCTTCACCGCCCCAGGAGGCGCCGTGCATTCTCCGCTTCCCGCGCCGCAAACACCGCCGGCGCCCGAGCGCCCATCCGTTGTTCGCGCCACTCCGACACCGTCCATCCCCGCCGCGCCCGCGGCATCCCGTCGCCTGCCCTTTCCCGGCTGGCCGCTGTGGCTCATCTTCGGGCTCGGCATCTTCCCGAGCCTTCTCGCGCTGCTCGTGCTCGGCCTCGCCAAGGACGCGTCCATCGACGTAGCCGCCCGGCAGGCACCCCTCATCGACCGCACCATCGTCGTCACCGGCACGCTCGACTCGATCGACACCACCTCGGGCATGCCGAACGTGACGGGCTACTACACACTCGAGGTGCCGGCCGAGGCTGAGGGCGGAACGCCCATCGAGCTCACGGCGCGCGGCGGCACGAACTGGGGTTTCCCGCCGTCGAAAGACTTTCCCGAGCAGATGTCGTTCCTGGTCGAGCGGGGCGCCGACCCGACGGTCGTGGACAGCGGCCGCCTCGGCAGCCTCGAGCCAGTCACCGCGGCGAGCGAGCGCGGAGACCGAATGGATGTCGTCATCGCCGTCGCCGCGTGGGTGATCTCCATCATCCTCTTCTGGGTGTGCGCACTCGGCCTGCCCATCCTTGCGGTCGTGCAAACGGTGCGCCGCCGTCGCGCCCGCGCCGAACGAGCCGTCGCAGCGGGCGGGCACCGCTGGACGCAGCCCTACCCCAAGCGCGGCTGACGCCGGCATCCGGGGCCGTTCGGCGGCCGCGCGTACGAGCTTGCCCGCGACCGGCGACCTCGTGGCACCGTCCTCCGCATGGGTACTCCTCCCCGTGGCCCGCCCGACGCCCCTCCGCTAGGTTCGACACATGACGACCAGCACCACGCCCGCCGCCGACTCTCCCACCGCCGCGACCGCCGCTCGCCGACCGCGTCGCCGCCTGCGCATCGAGCTGTCGCCCCTGCGCTGGACCCAGGTTGGATTGGCGGCCCTCGCGGTGCTGTCGGTACTCGTCGGCGTCGGTTACATCTTGCCGGCCGTGCCGAACAAGGGGCCCACCTACGAACTACCGGAGTCGTTCACGGCCAAGACCGACGACGGTCGAACCATCACGTTCACGGCCGAGCGCGGCATACGCTTCGGCCTCCTGCGCCAGGACACGTCCAAGGGCTACCGCGCCGACATCCTCGACGTGAAGACGCCGAAACCGTCCTCGACCGAGTTCCCGTTCTCGGACGACTCCTTCGGTCGTAATGATCGCAACGCGATCACGCTCTCGTTCACCCGGATCGCCCAGCGCAGCAGCCAGAAGGGCCCGAACCAGACCCTCACGGAGACGTTCGGTGACGTCGATACGATCTATGTCGCCTCCGAGAGCCTCTTCCCCGGCCGCACCGAGCGCGAGATCAGCGAGCTGCCCAACGCCGCGATGACGCTGACGAGCGACCTCGACACGATTCAGAACATCCGATATGCCTATGGCCCCGACGGGAACTCCGACGACGCCAGCGAGTGGTGGGTCACGTTCAACTACGACGCCCTGCAGAAGGCGGGAAAGACCAACCTGCTCTACCCGCTCGAGTGGTACACCAACCCGCTCTTCCCCGAGCTGCGCCGCATCGCGCCCTGGGTGGCCGGTTATGCGGTCCTCGCGGCGCTGCTCGCGCCGATCCCCTTCGGCATCGCCCGCCGCCTGCGCGATCGCCGCGACGACAAGGATGCGCCCGCGCGTTAACAATCGGTGACTCCCGGCCCGCCTCGCGCGAGACGGCCGCGCTTCTGCCTAAGATCGCCGAGGGCAGATCACCGGAGGTACGCGTGTCGGCATACGACATCGACGAATACGACGATGTGCGGCACGAGCATATCGACGCCGACGCGATCCGGCGACGGCGCGAACCGGATGGCCGGGGCGGATGGATCACGCTCGGCATCGTGCTCATCGCCCTGTTCGTCACCATCCGCGTGGTCGCACAGGCGGCCAACATCGAGATCGGCGAGCCGCTCCGTGACTTCTTCACGCTGTCGATCAGCGTGGTCGTCGAGTCGCTGCCGTTCGTCTTCCTCGGCATCCTGCTGTCGATCTTCGTGCAGATCTGGCTGCCCGAGAACTTCCTACTGAAGCGGCTGCCCCGCAACCCGTTCTTCCGGCGCATGGTGCTGTCGCTGCTCGGCGTTCTCTTTCCCGTCTGCGAATGCGGCAACATGCCGCTCGCGCGCGGTCTCATGCTGAAGGGCCTGTCGACGGCCGACGCCATCACGTTCCTGCTCGCGGCGCCCATTCTCAACCCGATCACGATCGTCACGACCTATCAGGCGTTCGGGTGGAACGACGGCATCCTCATCTCGCGCATCATCGGCGGCTTCGTGATCGCCAACCTGGTGGGCATGCTGATCAGCCGGCACCCGAAGCCCGATTCGCTCATCACGCCGGGGTTCCAGGCCGCGTGCGCCAACCAGGGTCACGGGCACGATCAGGGCCGCCGCACCACCCGCAGCGTGCGCGCCTTCGCCGAGGAAAGCTCGGCCATGCTGCCGGCGCTGTTCATCGGTTCGGCCATCGCGGGCGCCATCCAGGTGGGCATTCCTCGAGACTTCCTCGTGGCGCTCGGCTCGAACCCCATGCTCTCGGTCATCGCCCTCGTGCTGCTGGCCTTCGTGATCTCCATCTGCGCCAACGTCGACGCTTTCTTCATCCTGTCGTTCGGCGCCTCCTTCATGCCCGGCGGAATCGTCGCGTTCCTCGTGTTCGGGCCCATGATCGACATCAAGATGCTCACCCTCATGCGCACGACCTATACGACGCGCGCGCTCGTCCTCATCACGGCCCTCGTCGCGGCGGGCGCCATCATCCTCGGCCTGGCGGTGAACCTCCTTGCATAACAACTTCCTCCGACGCTGGGTCGGACCGGTGCTCGCTCTCATCGGAATCGTCGCCATGCTGTGGCTCGGGCTGACGGGCAAACTCGAGCTCTACATCCATCCGCGCTATGTCGTGTTCACCGTCGTCATGGCGGTCATCGGGCTGGTCTTCACGCTCGCGTCGTTCGTCATGGCGCCGCAGTGGCGCGACAAGCACACCCACGACGAGGATGCTGCACCCGGCACCCTTGGCCAGAATCCCGCGTCCCCCTCACTCACGACGTCGGCCCCGGATGGCTCAGCACACGCGGCGTCGTCGGGAGCGCCCGGCACAGCGTCGAGACGCTCCCGTCGTGCTGACCGCGGAGCTCGAGCCGGCGCCGCCCGAAGCGGACGCGCCCGTCGCGTCGCCAAGGCCACGGCCCTGCAGCTGAGCGCCGCCGCCATCATCGTGGCTGCGATCTTCGCCATGCTGGTGCTGCCCCCGGCCCCCCTCTCCCTCTCGGCCGCCGAGCAGCGCAGCGTCAACAGCTCGGTCGGCAGCGCACCCGTCGCCCCCATCAGCGACGAGCAGCTGGCCAGCATCGACACCTCCACCTTCACGGTGAAAGAGTGGACGACCTATCTCAACATGGGCGTCAGCGCCGAGTTCCTGGCCGAGAACCCCGTCGATGTCACGGGATTCGTGAGCGCCGACACCAACGACCCCGACAACGTGTTCTTCGTGACGCGTTTCTCGATCACCTGCTGCGCCGTGGACGCGAGTCCCTTGGGCCTCGCGGTCTACCACCCGAACTGGCAGAACGAGCTCACCGAGGGTAAATGGGTGCGCGTGCGCGGCGGCATCGTGCCCAACCCGAGCGCGTTCAGCACCGAGACCTATTCGGTCGTGCCGACCGATGTCGAGCCCGCCGACGACGCGACGGAACCGTATGTCTTCTAGGACGCCGGCCGAGCGCTACCGACGCCTCGTCATCGCCACCTTCAGCGTGCTCGCCCTGCTGCTCGGCGGCCTGACCCTCGCCAACTTCGGCCTCGCCCCCGCCCTCGAGCAGGCGCGCTTCGACGCCACGACGCTCACGCAGTCGCGCGGCCAGACGGTCGAGTTCCAGGCCAACCAACCGCTCGCGGAGGCGGGAAAGATCACGGTGAAACCCGAGACCGCCTTCACCACCTCGCTCGACGACCGCACCCTCGTCGTCACCTTCCCCGAGCCGCTCCTCTCCGATACCGACTACACGATCACGGCAACGGATGTCGGGGGCTCGCAGACGTTCGGTCGCGCCCGGTTCGAGACCTCCTTCAGCACGCCGGGCTCCGAGATCCTCACGCTCATCGACGGCGCAAGCGCCCCCGGCGACGGCACTGGCACCGGTACCGGCCGCGACACCATCCGGCGCACGCTCCTGACCGACGCCTCGCACGAGGACATCCTCGAGGCTGACAGCATCGACGAGTTCGTCAGCACGGGGCAACTCGTCATCGCCGCCGTGACGAGCGACTCGGGCATCCGCTCGCTCATCGTGCACCGCCTGCGCGACGGTTACGAGGAGCGCGTGCGCCTGCCGGCCGGGTCGAGCGCCGTGCAGCTGCGGTCCTCGCCCACCACCAACCTGTTCGGTTTCGTGCAACGCACGCCGGGCGCGAGCGACACCCTCACCCTCTACGACACCACCGATCTGACGCAGCCTCAGTATGTCTTGGGCGCGACCGAGGGCATCCCCGAAAGCATGCTCGAGTGGCGTTTCGTGCCCAACACGTCGCAGCTCATCGTGCAATCGGACAAGCAGGCGCTCAGCCTGATCGACCCGGCCGGCGCCCAGCCGCCCCTGCCACTCGGTTTGCACGCCGACATCCGCGCGTTCATCCCCGGCACGCTGTCGTTCGCGGTCTCCGACCCCACGGGCGGCTCGATCGTGAACCTGCAGACGGGTGAGACCACGCCCCTCGAGGCCATCGCCAACCCGGATGCCGCGGGCGAACCCGACCGTCTCGCCGTCGTCTCGGTGCCCGAGGGTGGCGGCCCGGCCAGCCTCGTCGAGTCGCGCGTCGTGCGCGACCCCGCCACCTTCGCCGACCTGCGCTACGCCGTCTACAGCCTCACTCCCGACGGCGCGCGCATGCTCTACGACCGCCCCGCGTCGAGCGGCGAGGTGCGCTCCCTGTGCCTCTCCGACAACGGGCAGTACCTGGCCATCGACGTGCGCCCCAACATCGGGGATGCCGACACCGCCGCCTCCGAGGCCGCCACCGCCCCCGGTGCCCAAACCCTCATCACCGACCTGCGCACACAGAAGGACGTCGGCGTCGTCGAGGGCGCCTCCGCCGACTGGTGCCTCTGAGGTTCTGTATCGTGAAGACGTTGCGCGGGCGACACGACGACGAGCGGATGCGGAGATGAGCATGACGGTGGCGCAAGATCTGACACGCCGACAGGCCATCGCCGAGTATCAGATCCTCGACCAGCCACCCGAGCCCGATCTTCTGGGCCTCGTGCAGCTCGCCGCCACCGTGTGCGGCGTGCCGACCGCCGTCATCAACATCATCGACGATCGCTCGCAGCACCAGATCGCGGCCATCGGCATGCAGGCGTCGACCTGTTCGCGCGAGGACTCGATGTGCGCGGCCGTGCTGCAGAACCCGGGCCTCGTCGTGGTGCCCGACGCGCGCGACGACGACCGTTTCGCCGCCAACCCGTTCGTCACGGGCGTGATCGGCAACGTGCGCTTCTACGCGTCGAGCCCGCTCATCACCCCGCAGGGCGTGCCCATCGGCACCATCTGCATCTTCGATGAGCAGACGGGCGATCTCACCCCCGAGCGCCGCGACTCGCTCAACCTCATCGCGCACCAGGTGATCGACGTGCTCGAGCTGCGCCGCATCGCCACCGAGTTGAACCGTTCGAACGAACAGCTCGAACGGTTCGCCGCTCAGGTGAGCCACGACCTGAAGAACCCGCTCATGGCCGTCTCGGGGTTCATCGAGCTCGCCGCCGACAGCCCCGAGATGGCCGATGCCCCGCAGGCCACCGAGTCTCTCGCGCGCGCCGAATCGGCGGCCACCCGCATGGGCACCATGATCGGCGACCTGCTCGACTACGCCCGCGCGGGCGGCGCTCGCCCCCGCCAGGACGATGTCGACGTGCAGCACATCGTGCGGGCTGTTGTCGACGACCTGTCCCCGGCCATCGCCGCGGCGGGTGCGCGCATCGAGGTGGATGCCGCCATCCGGCTCACGGGCGACGCGACGCTTTTGCGCGCCCTCGTGCAGAACCTCGTGGCCAACGCCATCAAGTTCACCAGCGCCTCGGGGATCCAGCCTCACATCGTGGTCGCTGCCGAAACACTTGTCGGCGGCTGGCGACTGTCGGTCGACGACAATGGCCCGGGTGTCGCCCCGGAGGATCGCGAACGCGTCTTCGGCCTCATGGATCGCGGCGCCTCGGACGACGTGCCCGGCCTCGGCATCGGCCTCTCGACGTGTCAGCGCATCGTGGAGGCACACGGCGGCTCGATCGGCATCGGCGAGTCGGCCCTCGGCGGCGCGAACGTCTGGGTCGTGCTGCCGCGGCCCGGCATCGCCTCGCGCCCGGCCGACGCCATCACCCCCGAAACCGCGCCGCCGCCCTCAGTCTGAGCCGATCCGGCTGTACTACGGTGGCGGGGTGGATGCCGCAGCCAAACTGGTCGACCTCGCCCGCACCCTCGGCGCCTCCGAGCCCGATCCGCGGCGTTTCTTGGCCGAACTCGGCCGCCGCGGAGCCGGCGTCAGGCGCGGCCCGCTCTGGTTCCTCGACGCGGGCCGCGGTGGCCGCAACACCATCTCGGGCACGGGCGTGAAGCCCGAGTTCGACGACGGCACCCGCGGGCAGATCCGGCACTTCACGGGCACGGCGGCCACGGTGGCGCGCATCGGTTCTCGAGCCACACGCTGGGCCACGCTGCACATCTTGCGCGACGGCCCCGACACCGCCGACGGTCGCCTCAGTGAGGCGGCCATCGCGTTCGCCGAGGTACTGCTCTCCGGCGAACTCGCGACGCGCGACGCGGGCGAGTGGATCGCGCGCAACATCGCCGCCTGACCGGCTTTTCGGGCATGGGAATATCCCGGGCACTCGTCTGCTTATGGATAGTTGACCAAAGTCCACTAGATGGTTATAGTTGACCTTTATCAACGACATGGCGCAGCGTCGGGCCAGCAACCACACACGTTTCCTCTGGAGCATCCACTCATGACCACCGCATCAACCGAGGCGCCGCCCGCCCCGAAGATGACGCACCGCCAGGTGCTCGAAGCCCTCTCGGGCCTCCTGCTCGGCATGTTCGTCGCCATCCTCGCCGGCACCGTCGTCTCGACCTCGCTTCCCCGCATCGTCTCCGACCTCAACGGTGACCAGACCGCCTACACCTGGGTCGTCACCGGCACCCTGCTCGCGACCACGGTCTCGACGCCCATCTGGGGCAAGCTCGCCGACCTCTTCAACCGCAAGCTGCTCATCCAGCTCTCGCTCGTCATCTTCGTGATCGGCTCGGCCCTCGCCGGCTTCTCGCAAGACACCAACACGCTCATCATCTTCCGCGTGCTGCAGGGTCTCGGCGCCGGTGGCCTCACCGCCCTCAGCCAGATCATCATGGCCGACATCATCAGCCCGCGTGAACGCGGCCGCTACATGGGTCTCTTCGGTGGCGTCATGGCCGTCGGCACCGTCGGTGGCCCGCTCATCGGTGGTCTGCTGACCGACGGCTTCGGCTGGCGCTGGAACTTCTTCGTGGCCCTGCCCGTTGCGATCGTCGCCATCATCCTGTTGCAGAAGACGCTGCACCTGCCCAAGGTCGTCAAGCGCGTCGTCTCGATCGACTATCTCGGTGCCATCCTCATCGCTGGCGGCGTCTCGCTGCTGCTGATCTGGGTCTCGATGGCCGGAAACCAGTTCGACTGGTGGAGCACCACCACGGCCTGGATGGTCGGAGGCGCCGTCGTCGCCCTCGTGCTCGCCGTCATCGTCGAGCTGCGCGCCAAGGAGCCCATCCTGCCGATGAGCCTCTTCAAGAACCGCACCTTCACCCTCGCCGTCATCGCCTCGATCTCGGTCGGTGTGGCCATGTTCGGCACCTCGGTCTACCTCGCGCAGTACATGCAGCTCGCTCGCGGCGCCTCGCCCACCGAGTCGGGTCTGCTCACGCTGCCCATGATCGCCGGCCTGCTGCTCTCGTCGACCATCATCGGAAACATCATCAGCCGCACGGGCGTGTGGAAGCCGTACATGATCGGCGGCTCGATCGCCCTCGCCATCGGCCTAGGCCTCATGGGCACCATCCACTACGACACCAACTACGTGCTCGTCTCGGTGTACATGCTGATCCTCGGCGCCGGCGTCGGTGCCGTCATGCAGAACCTGGTGCTCGTCGTGCAGAACGCCGTGCAGCCCAACGAATTGGGTGCCTCGAGCGCCGGCGTCGCCTTCTTCCGCAGCCTCGGTGGCACGGTCGGCGTCTCGGTGATGGGTGCCATCCTGGCCACCCGCGTCTCCGACTCGCTCGCGGCCAGCACGGCGCAGCTGCAGACCGCCCTGTCGAAGCTCGGCGCCGAGGGCGCCAAGATCGGCGAGGCGCTCGCCTCCGGAACCATCCCCAAGGTGTCGACGCTGCCCGATTCGGTGCGCCCCATCATCGAGTCGGCCTACGGCGACGGCGTGGCTCACGTCTTCCTGCTGGCCGCCCCGCTGGCCCTCGTCACGATCCTCGCGATCGTCTTCCTGCCGAACCTCAGCCTCGGCACGAAGACGGCCCTCGAGCGTCGCGAAGAGACCCGCCTGCAGGAGTCGGAGGAGCGCGTGTTCGAGACGGCCATCGCCTCGATCGACGGCGCACCCACCGGTTCGATCGGCGTGGTCCGCGACGGCGAGAAGCGGGATGCCTCGGCCACCGCATCCGACGACAGCGCGCGTCGCTCGGGCGAATAGCACCATGAACCAGGCACCCGACGCCCCGCACGACCCCGCCGTCGACCAGTCCATCGCCCGGGTGGAGGAGCAGTTCGGATTGCTCATCAACCGGGTGAAGGCGTCGATGCGGGACCGTGCGGAGCGGGTCTACCCCGGCCTGCAGCCGGTCGGGTACAAGGTTCTCTCCACGGTGGTCCGGGCGGGGCGCCTGCAATCGGGCGCCCTCTCCGAGATGCTCATGACCGATAAGAGCATCATCAGCCGCACGGTCAAATACCTCGAACAGGTCGGGCTCATCACGCGTGAGCCCGACCCGCTCGACGGGCGCTCGAGCTACGTCGTGCCCACGGCCATAGCGGTCGAACGCATGGACGCCGTGCGCCTCGACGACCAGGAAATGCTGTACGACCGCCTGCGCGGCTGGGATTCCGGCGACGTCGAGCGGCTCGCCACCCTGCTGCACATGCTCAACGAGTCGGTGCCGCTCGGCGGTTCCGCGGCCTCCCGCGAGCTGGCGCGCGAGGTGGATTCGGCACCGGAGTCGGAAGCGGTCGGCAGCCGGTAGCCGGTAGCCGGTAGCCGCCGACCACTCGTCGACAGCCACTCGTCGACAGTCGCTCGCCGGCAGACGCTCGTCGTCAGCCGGTATCGGCTAGCCGCGCTTCAGCGGCAGCGCGGCCTGACGGCTCAGCCAGCGCACGAGCGTCTCGAGCGGGCCCGATCGCCCCAGAAGCGTCAGCACCAGTCCGATCGCGAGCGCCCCGGCCACGTGCATCAGCCACAGCTGCGGGCTCGACACCAGCCAGAGGTACTCCTCGCCGGCCGAGAACCGGTCCCCGGGAATGGACGAGTCCATCACGGTCTTCGCCACAATGTGGGCGCAGTACACGGTGAGCGGAGCGGCCCCCGCGGCGGCCACGGGAGCCAGCAGCTTCGCGCCGGCGCCCCGCACGACGAGCCCGATCATCAGGCACACCGCAATGGCGATGAGCGACGTGCCGGTCGTGAGCGCCAGGTCGAGCGTCGCCCCGGAGTGCACGAGCGACGACGCGAGCCACCACGGGCTGTCGAGCGGAACCAAACCGAAGCCCGACCCCTCCGCCATGCTCTGCGCCTCGATTCGCCCCATGACGCCGGGCGTGTACATGTCACCCCGGGCGATGGCGTCGAGGCCCCCGAGCGGCCCGAGCGCGAGCTGCGAGAGCCCCCACCCGGCCACGGCGAGCACGGCACCGGCGATGAGCGTGCGCAGAGCAACCCTCATGAGCGGTCGGATGTCGCGGGCCACCGCATCACGCGGGCCCGAAGCATCCATGGCCCGGGTGATCAACCGGCCGACGCCCATGCCCACGAGCACGTACACGATCCAGGTGAGCACGGGGTAGACGCCCGTGACGAAGAGGTCGCTCACGAGATCGGGGTCGGTAACACTCTGCCACGACGGATTCTCGAAGGTCGACTCGACCCCCCACGCGGTGCGCAGGCCGAACGAGACGACGGGCCAGACCAGGGCCCACACGGCCGCGATGCCGAAGAGCGCCCGCACGGGCAGGCGCAGGAACGGAATGGCGAGCCAGAACGTGACGCCGTAGTAGACGAGGATGATTGCGATGCCGCTGTCGAGCAGGCCGAGTGTGAGCCCGATGAGCGCGATCACGACGCCGCGCATGAGGAGCGCTCGACTCGCGGCGCCGAAGCCGGTGCCCGCACGCGCCCGCACACTCGCGACGTTGGAGGGGTCGGCGAACAGGGCGCTCGCGCGTCCGCCGGCGGAATCGCGGGCCGGAACCTCACCCGTCAGATAGCGGCGGGTCGACAGGGCGATCCCGATGCCCGCGAGCACGGCGAACAGCGCCGCCGCCCGCCCCTGCACGAAGATGTGGATGAGGGTGGCATCGCCGTCGGGAAACTCGGTGTTCCACACGTGAGCGGCCATCATTCCGGCGAGTGCCAGAAAACGCGCTAGGTCGATACCGATCAACCGTCCGCCGCGCAGCCGCCGGTCGAGCCGCTGCGAGCGCGTCAGGCGCGGCCTGGTGCGAGCGCGGGGTGGAGCCCCCGCATCCACATCGGTCACGCGTCTCGCCAGCTGTGCTGCGGGTCGAAGCCCAGCACACGGCGGGCCTTGTCGATCGAGAGCAGGGTGTCGTTCGCGCCGAGCTCGTCGAGGTCGCGCGCCAGCGGCACGCCGGGGAACACCTCGGCGACGAGCTCGGTATTGGGCCGCGACATCACGGTGTCGGCGGCCGCGATGATGAACCGGTCGAACCCGGTCGTCTGCCACGCCAGGGCCTTTTCGATCGCCTGCGCTCCGTCGCGCGCGTCGATGTAGCCCCACAGGTTCCACTTGCGCAGGGTCGCATCGGTGTCGAACGAGGGGAACTCGGCATAGTCCTCGGGCGCCATCACGTTCGAGAAGCGCAGACCCACGATCTTGAGGTCGCCATGCCAGCGGGTCAGCTCGATGGCCATCTGCTCTTCGAGGTGCTTGACGAGCGAGTAGGTGCTCTCGGGCCGCGCCGCATATTCCTCGTCGACGGGGATGTAGGGCGGCGGGATGTCGAACGGCAACCCCAACACGGTTTCACTCGACGCATACACGACATTGCGGATGCCGGCACGGATCGCCCCGTGGAACACGTTGTACGTGGACAGCATGTTGTTGTGGAACGTGGCCACATCGCTCGCCAGCCCGGGCGCGGGTATGGCCGCGAGATGCACTACGGCGTCGAAGCCGCCGATTTTGTCATCGATGCCCCCGAGCGCATCCACCACCTGGCCGTAATCGCGCAGGTCGACCCGCGTGAACAGCGGCCCACGCTCCCCCGCCTGGTCGAGGTTGACGACCTCGTTGCCGCTCTCGACGAGGGCCGCGACGACCGCGCGACCCAACTTTCCCGACCCACCGGTCACCGCAATACGCATGGCATCTATTCTGACCCGTGATCGGCCGAGCGCCTAGGTCCACCCGCGAGTCGAGCCAGCCAGGAGATAAGACTCTCGAGGGGCCCTCGACGCTGCAAAGCCCACAGCAAGAGCCCGACGAACAGCGCACCGGCGATGTGCAATAACCATATGGGTAGGCTGGACACCATCCATCGTTCACCCACGTCGGCTACTCCGTCCGCAAAGATCGCGTTCACCGTCAGGCTCTGGACGACGACGTGCAGGCTATAGATCGTCAGAGGGGCGGCACCCGCCGCCAGCACCGGTGCCAGCATGGCGACACCGCGGTGCCGCAGCCTGGTTCCGATGAGCAACCCGATACCGATGACGACCAGCGCCGACCCACCCGTGTGAAACAGATCGAGCGTCGCACCGGAGTGGGCAACCGAGGATGCAAGGAGCCACGGACTCTCGAGCGGCACGACGCCATACGCGGACGCGCTCATGATCACGGCCATCTGCTCCCGGGTCTCACTCGAGGGCAGTTCGCCCTGAGCTGAGATCACGGCGTCGATTCCGCCAAGCGGCCCCATTGCGAGCGCCGAAAGCGCCCAGGCGACGACGGCCATACCGGCCCCGGCGATCGAGAGTCGTCCGGCGAGCGCTCGAATGTCCGGCGAACCGCGCGACGAATCTGCGTCCCTGGTATCGAGCACCAACCGCCCCACGGCCATCCCCGCGACCACGTAGACGAACCACGTCGCCACCGGATACACCCCAGTCAGCAGCACGTCGACTGCCACCATCGGGTCGGTCAAGCCGATCCAGGACGGATTCCCGCCGTAGGGCCCGATGAGCGACCACGTCGAGCGCGCCCAGAACGACAAGAGAGGCGACACGATGGCCCCGAGGACCGCAATGACCGCCAGCGTTACAGAACCGAGGCGCAACAGCGGAATCATCACGCAAAACAACACGCCATAGGACACAAGGATGATTGCGACCTGCGTGGAAAGGAGGCCGAGAGTCAATCCGACAACAGCTACCGCCGCACCCCGAACGAAAAGGGCCCGCGCGGCAGCTGCATGGCCGCGGTGGCCGCATCGCGCGCTTTCGCCACGCCCTCGACCAAGGTATCGCTTCGACGAAAGGACTATTCCTACGCCCGCGAGTACCGCGAAAAGCGCGGCCGCCCGCCCCTGCACGAGTCCCAGAATCAGGGTGCTCGACCCGTCGGCGGGATCGAGCATCCACACGTGTGCGGCCATCATGCCTATGAGCGCGACGAAACGCGCAAGGTCGAGACCGGCGATGCGGTTGGATGCGCGGGACAGCGTCACCGGGACCGTCGGCGCGGTCTCGACCGGCGATGGGGTGGGGGCATCCGGCTCTGTGCTCATGCATCCATCGTGGGCGAGCCCGGCCAGTGATCCTGCTAATCCGCTGGACCGTAAAGCGGAGGAGAAGCGAAGTTGGTGAGGTTCATGCGGATCCGCTCGCAAGCCAAGGCGGGATCGTGCGGAAGACACCTACCGGCGCGTTCCCGCAGCTCGAACGCCGACAGGCTGAACAGATCGATGAGGATTTGCTTCACACCGCGTGTCGAAGCGCGCCTGTCTCCGGCCAACTCGCCCCGCGATTCGATGGACCGCGCGCGCCCGGTCGTCTCATCGCCCACGACGAGGGACAATAGATAAGTGAATCCCCTGCTCGCTGGCCGCATCGTCGTCGATGGTGACGACCGCATCGCCTGGCTGCGGGCACGCTCGCGCGGAATCACGGCAACGGATGTCGCAAAACTCAGCACCCCGGCATCCATCCAGTCGGCCGCGACGGCCAAGCTCATGGGCACGGGCTTCGGCGGCAACCGCTACACCGACCACGGCAAGGCGCGCGAACCCGAGATCGCCCGGTGGGTGGCCGCCACGCACGGCATCCAGCCCTCGTCGGCGCTCTTCCACAGTGAATACGAGCGCCGCCACCTGGCCACGCCCGATGGTCTGGCGAGCACCGAAGACGGGCGCGTCATCCTCAGCGAGATCAAGACGACGAACAAGTCGTGGCGCAGCATCCCGCGCCACTACCTGCGCCAGGTCTGGTGGCAGCAATACGTGCTGGGCGCCGAACGCACGCTCGTGGTGTGGGAACAACACAACGATTTCGTGCCCCTCGACGACGAGCCGCTCTGCCGCTGGGTCGACCGCGACGAACGCGAGATCAACACGCTCGTCACCATGGCGAACGCGCTCATCGACGAGCTGCACCGCCGCACGACACGCCCCGCCTGACACCCTGCCTGACACCTCTCGGTGGTCTCCGATGCAGTCTTAGCAGCGCGGTGACGCCCCCGAAACATGCGTGACTCATTGCCCCGTGAGACTGACACCAGCACGGCACACGACCCGAACGGTGCCTCGACCATCCGCAACGACAGAGGGGGTACGATGCGCCAGGCAATGCATGAGTCGTGGCTGACTCACACCGCACCACTACCGATCGAGGAGGTTCCCGAGCGCATGACGGCCGCCGTCATCGACGCCGTCGGGGGCACCGAACAGCTGCACCTCGCCGAGGTCGACACACCCCGCCAGGTGAACTCCGAGTTCATCGTGCGCGTCGTCGCCGCGGGCGTCAATCCGCTCGACGTGAAGACGAGGGCCGGCCGCGGCGTGGCGGCGGGCATCGAGTCCTATCCGGCCGTGCTGGGCATGGACTTCTCGGGTGTCGTCGTGCGATCGCCCTACGAGGCGCATCCGCTGCATCCGGGCACCGAGGTCTATGGCATGGTGTCGTTTCCCCGCTACTCGGGCAGTTATGCGCAGTATGTCTCGGTTCCGAGCCTGTCGCTGGCCCGCAAACCCGTGGCGCTCTCGCATGTCGAGGCCGCCGGCATCCCTGTTGCGGCCCTCACGGCCTGGGGCATGGTGGTCGAGGTCGCCAAGGCGCACGAGGGCCAGCGCATCCTCATCCATGCCGGCTCGGGCGGGGTCGGCCACTTCGCGGTGCAGTTCGCCGCCTATTTCGGCGCTCACGTGATCGCCACGGGTTCGGCCCGCAACGAGGGATGGCTGCACGAACTCGGCGCCAAGGAGTTCGTCGACTACGAATCCCAGCGTTTCGAAGACGTGCTCACCGAGGTGGATGTCGTGATCGACCTCGTCGGCAATGTGCACGACGACACGGGCTCACGTTCACTGAAGGTCTTGCGGCACGGCGGACTCATCGTCAACGCCCCGACGGGCAGCTGGCCCACGTTCCTCGACGAGGTCGCCGAGGCGGGGGCGCGCGGCACCACCTACAAGGTCGCGCCCGACGGCAACACCCTGTCCACGGTGTCGCGTCTGCTCGAGTCGGGTGACGTGCGCGTGTTCGTCGACCAGGTCTTCGACCTGTCGCAGGCCTCCGAGGCGCACGCCGCGCTCGAGACGGGTCACACACGCGGCAAGATCGTCCTCCACGTCGCCGACAGCTAGGCGCCGGCGCGATAACCGGCGCCCTCAGGCGGTCACGCCGTCATGCGGTCACGCCGCGAGGCCGGCGCTCACTTCGCGGGTCGCCGTCAGGCTGTCCCCGTGTTGAGCAGCCGATCCCCGAGCTCGCTGCGCAGGTACAGCACGCTGTGCCCGTAGCGCGTCGAGGTGACGAGCCCGACGGCCCGCAGCGCCCGCAGGTGCTGGTTCACGGCCGACGTGCTCACACCGAAGCGCAGGCCGAGTTCGGTCGACGACGCCGGCTCGGCCAGGGCGGTGAGGAGCGCGGCCCGCACCCGGCCGAGCACGTTGGTCACGGCATCCGCATCGCCCGTCGGCTGTGCCTCCCACATGGCGCCCTGGCCACGTGCCGGATACATGACCATGGGCGGCTCGTCGTCCTCGACGGGTGACGACCCGCGCCGCGTGAACATGGTGGGCACGAGCGTGATGCCGAGCCCCGCGGTGGGCAACGTGCGATCGCCGGGCGACATCACGTCGATCGACAGCACCCCGTCGGCGTAGCTCATCGAATCGCCCAGGTTGTTGAGCATGGCGGCCAAACCGTTTTGCGCGATCTGCCGCCCCCGAAACACGATGTCGGCCTCGAGGATGGTGCGCATGCGCCCCCAGTAGGGCTGAAAGCATCTCTGCCAATAGTGTTCGAGGCCGCGCAGCATCCGCTCGATCGCCCGGTGCGGGTCGCCGGCGAACACGCGCGGAACCGTGCCGTGGACGGCTTCGAGTTGCCGCCGGAACACGGCCGGGTCGATTGCGGCGAGACGGGCGAACTCGTCCTCGATGCGCGTGAGTGGCGAGGCGGGCCGCGGGTTCAGAAAGTCGGGCGTCCACTGCCTCTCGTCGATCAACGCGCTCAGCACCTCGGTGTCGACGTGCTGCCGGGCCTCCTGCGTGTGCCGCAGCCACGGCAGTTGCAGCGGGTAGCGGGATGGCTCGTTCAGGGCCCTGAGCGACAGCCCGAGTTCGCAGAGCGGCGAGATGCCGAAGCGCAGCCCCGCGAGCTCGACGTCGTCCATGGTGTAGCGCAACATGAAGCACAACGCTACATCACTGCCGGACGCCACCCCGCCCGTGGGAGAACTGATCTGTGAGCAACATTCCGCCTTCCGCCGAAACCGGCAGCATCCCCCGTCTCGATCCCGCACCTCTCGCCGACCCCACACCCGAGGGCCCCGAGTCATCCCGAGGCCTCTCGGGCCTGCGCCGCCGCCTGCCGGCCGCCCTGCACAATCCGGTGTTGCGCGTTCTCATCGCCTCCACATTCGTGCACACCCTCGGCCGCGGAGTCTTCCTCACCGTCACGGTGCTCTACTTCAGCCTCATCGTGGGGCTCAACGCGGCCGAGGTCGCGGTTGTCCTCACGGCCGCGAGTGCCGTCGGCGTCGCGACCTCGTTCCTCGGTGGCTTCCTCGCCGACCGCCTGAGCGCCCGCCTCCTGTCGATCATCGCGGCGGCGGGCTCGGGCCTGGCGCTCATGGCCTACACTCTGGCCGACTCCTTCGTCACGACCCTCATCATTGCCTGCCTCGTCGACGGCATGATGAGCGCCGAGCACGCCATCCGCGGAGCCATCATCGCCCGCGCCTTTACCGGCACCGAGCGAGTCTCGGCCCGCGCCATCCTGCGCACCGTCACCAACATCGGCATCGCGGTCGGCTCGGGCGCGGGCGGCATCGCCCTGCTGGTCTCCACCCCCGAGGCCTACCGCTGGACCATGCTGGGTGCGGGCGCCATCACGGCCGCCAGCGCCCTCCTCCTCGCCAAACTGCCCACCACCGTTGACGCGCACCGCCCCTCAGCGGGCGAGACCGCCGAGCGCCTCAGCGGCCTCTCCCCCTGGCGCAACCCGCGCTACCTCGCCTTCACGGGCCTGTCGGGCATCTTCGCCATCCAGTTCGCGGTCTTCGAAATCGGTGTGCCCCTCTGGATCATCCAAGACACGGATGCCCCACCCGCCGTCGTCGCCCTCCTCACCTTCATCAACACGGCGTTGGTGATCGCGTTTCAGATCCCTCTGTCTCGGGGCACCCACGACATGCGTTACGCGGGCCGCGTCTCGTTCGTCGCCGGAATCCTCATGGCCGGTGCCTGCGTGCTCTACTTCACGGCCTCGCTCACCGCCGCCGTCGCCACCGTCGTCGTGTTGCTCGTTGCGCTGGTGCTGCACTCGTTCGCCGAGATCCTGTCGTCCGCCAGCTCGTGGGGCCTGTCCTTCGAACTCGCCGACCAACGCCTGGCGGGCAGCTATCAGGGCGTCTACTCGATGGGTTACTCCCTCGGCACCATGGTGGCCCCGCTGATCGTGACCGGCCTCGCTATCACCCACGGCCTCTGGGGATGGCTCGGCCTCGCCGCCCTCTTCGTCGCTTCCGCCTCGGGCATTACAGCCATCGCGTCACGCGCCGCCTCCCGCCCGCGCTAGCGCGTCGCCGCACCCCGGGACCGGCTGGCGCGGCGACGCCGTGTCCTGGCGTGGCGCCACGGTGCCCTGGCGTGGAGCCACCGTGTTCCGACGTGGGGGCGCGCCCTTAACGCAAGAATGGCCCGCCGAAGCGGGCCATTCTTGTGATGATTCGTCGTGCTAGGTGGTGAAACCTAGACGAGGATGTTCACATCGAGGGGGATGCCGGGGCCGAACGTGGTCGACACCGTGCCCTTCTGGATGTAGCGACCCTTGGAGGACGACGGCTTCAAGCGGACGACCTCTTCGAGGGCGGCGTTGATGTTCTCGTCGAGCTGCTCGGGCGTGAAGCTGGCCTTGCCGACGACGAAGTGCACGTTGGAGTGCTTGTCGACGCGGAACTCGATCTTTCCGCCCTTGATCTCGGTAACGGCCTTGGCGACGTCGGGCGTCACGGTGCCGGTCTTCGGGTTGGGCATGAGGCCACGGGGTCCGAGGACCTTACCGAGACGACCGACCTTGCCCATGAGCTCGGGGGTCGAGACGGCGGAGTCGAAGTTGGTGTAACCCTCGGACACCTTCTGGATGAGCTCGTCGCCACCGACCTCGTCGGCACCGGCTGCGAGAGCGGCTTCGGCGGCCGGACCGGTCGCGAAGACGATGACGCGGGCGGTCTTACCCGTGCCGTGGGGCAGGATGACGGTTCCACGAACCATCTGGTCTGCCTTGCGGGGGTCGACACCGAGCTTCAGAGCGACCTCGACGGTGCTGTTGAACTTCGACGAGCCGGTCTCTTTGGCGAGCTCGACGGCTTCGGTGGGCGTGTAGAACTTGTCAGCCTGGATCTTGTCGGCTGCGGCCCGGTAGGCCTTAGACTTCTGTGCCATTTTGTTCTCCCATTCGAGAATGTGGTGTGCCTACGCCGGAACCCGCGGGTTCCTGGTGCAGTCGCGCCTGGCTAGCGCTGCCACGATGTTGAAAAAAGGGTGGACTGCTTAGCCTTCGACGGTGATGCCCATGGAACGGGCGGTGCCGGCGATGATCTTCGAGGCGGCGTCGATGTCGTTGGCGTTCAGGTCGACGAGCTTCGCCTCAGCGATTTCGCGAACCTGGTCCTTGGTGAGCTTGGCAACCTTGACGGTGTGCGGCGTGCCGGAACCCTTGGCGACGCCGGCAGCCTTCTTGATGAGCTCGGCGGCGGGCGGGGTCTTCAGGATGAACGTGAACGAGCGGTCTTCGTAGACCGTGATCTCGACGGGGATGACGTTGCCGCGCTGGGCCTCGGTCGCCGCGTTGTAAGCCTTGCAGAACTCCATGATGTTCACGCCGTGCTGACCCAGGGCCGGGCCGATGGGCGGGGCCGGGTTGGCGGCGCCGGCCTTGATCTGAAGCTTGATCAGACCTGTGACCTTCTTCTTCGGTGCCATGTTTCTTCCTTCTTTCTGAGGTTCGAGCTCCCCGCGAGGGGGCGCTCTCCCACGAGCCGGTTGGTTCGCGGTGGTCTAAAAAATCTGTGGATGCTGCGAGCGGCGTGAGCCGAACCTACAGCTTGGTGACCTGATCGAAGCTGAGCTCGACCGGGGTCTCGCGCTCGAACAGCGACACGAGGACCGTGAGCTTGCCGCTCTCGGGCTTGATCTCGCTGATCGAACCGGGCAGGCCCGCGAACGAACCTTCCTTGATCGTGATGGTCTCGCCGATCTCGAAGTCGACCTCGGCCACGGCGGCGCGCGCCTGGGTCTGGCCGCCCTTCTGGGCGCCTCCCTTGGCGGGTGCCTGCTCCTTGACCTCGACGAGGCTCTTCAACATGTTGAAGGACTCTTCGAAGCGCAGCGGCGTCGGGTTGTGAGCGTTGCCCACGAAGCCCGTGACGCCGGGCGTGTGGCGAACCACGGACCAGCTGTCTTCGTTGAGGTCCATGCGCACGAGCACGTATCCGGGGATGCGCACGCGGGTGACCATCTTGCGCTGGCCGTTCTTGATCTCGACGACATCTTCCATGGGCACTTCGACCTGGTAGATGAAGTCGGCCACGTCGAGCGAGCCCTTGCGCTGCTCGATGTTGGCCTTCACCTTGCGCTCGAAGCCAGCGTAGGAGTGGATGACGAACCACTTGCCGGGCAGCGTGCGCAGCTCGGCGCGGAACGCGTCGTAGGGATCGACGTCGACGTCGGAGGCCTCGGCCTCTTCGCCATCTTCGTCGTCGTCTTCGTCAGCACCGAAGCCGTTGTCTGCGGCGACGTCGGCGACCTGCGCCTCGGCGTCGTCAGCCGACTCGGCGTCGTCGCTCTCGGAAGAGAACAGCTCTTCGCTGAGGCTTTCGGGCGTGAGCGTGATGGGGTCTTCTTCTTCGTCTTCGACGGCCTCGGCGGCAGCCTCTGCCTCGTCGGCGTCGTCGATGTCGAGGGCGTCGTCGACAACGGCGTCGGCCTCGGGGTCGTTGGCCTCGGCCAGCGCGTCGAGAACGGCGTCGAGGTCTACCTCATCGCTTTCGACGTGGATGGCTTCGTGCTCGGCAGCGTCGACGGAGTCTTCGGCGGCGGCGAGGGTCTCGCCCTCCTGCACCTCATCGACTTCGCTCGACTGCTCGGCAGCGGTCGCCCAATCGACGTCGTCGCGATTTCTCTCTGACACTGAATCTCTTCCCTTTACTGTTCCCGGAATTGCGTGGAGGTCATCCGCGGCAACATCTCGGTGTGCATTGCTTGTGTGTTCTGGAACCGCGCCTCTGCGAGGGGCGAGCCGTTCAGAAACGGGGGCCGGATGTCATCATCCGCCCGGCTCCAGACGGTCAGACCCCGGGGGTGCCGAAGGTCAGAAGGACCAGCCAGGAGAACAGCTGGTCGAGCCCGTAAACGATGGCCATCATGATCACGACGAATACCAGCACGACGCCGGTGTAGCTCAGCAGCTCTTTACGAGTCGGGGTGACGACCTTCTTCAGCTCGCCGATCACCTGCTTGATGAACAAGATGATGCCCGCGAAGGGTCCACGCTTTTCGGCGCGTTCCCGCTTCGCTGTTGCGACGATTTCCTCGCTGGGTTCGTCGATAACTTTTCGAGCCATCTCGTTTACACCTTTCGTGTGCCGACACTGTCATGCCGACGCGCAGGGCGGACAGGACTTGAACCTGCAACCTGCGGTTTTGGAGACCGCTGCTCTACCAATTGAGCCACCGCCCTATGGAACTCCCGGAGGGAACTCCTTGGCAATCGTAGCGAACCCTGCGCGAATCCGCTCGATCTGAACCCCACCGCCAGCCGCCGACCTCCTGTGAAAAAGGGCAGAGAAAAGCTTGGCAGGATTCAACTGCCGCCCTCCAGTGTAGGGGACGGCTGGCCGTGAGTAAAGCTGGGGCGAGCCCACCGGGCGGGTCACCGGACCGGTTGCCCGGCCGGGCCTCAGCGGTCGCGCTGTTCGAGCGGCACGACCATGGGGTCGCCCGTCACGGGGTCGGGGATCACGAGGGCATGCAGCCCGAACACGTCGAGCACCAGATCGGCGTCGACGATGTCCGCGGGCGCGCCCTCGGCCACCACGCGGCCATCCTTCATGGCGATGAGGTGATCGGCATAGCGGAACGCCAGGTTCAGGTCGTGCAGAACCGCGACCAGCGTGTAGTCCCCCGACGCATGTAGCGACCGGCAGAGGTCGAGCACATCGAGTTGGTGGGCGATGTCGAGATAGGTGGTGGGCTCGTCGAGCAGCAGTACCGGCGTCTGCTGCGCGAGCACCATGGCGAGCCACACGCGCTGGCGCTGGCCGCCGGACAGTTCGTCGACGCTGCGGTTCGCCAGATGCGTGATGTCGGTGGCGGTCATGGCGCGCTGGACGGCGGCTTCGTCATCCGGAGACCACTGGCGCAACAGGGTCTGGTGGGGAAAACGGCCGCGCGAGACGAGATCGGAGACGCTGATGCCGTCCGGCGCGATCGACGTCTGCGGCAGCAGCCCGAGGCGCCGAGCCACCTCTTTCGAGGAGTATTGGGTGATGGCCTTGCCGTCGAGCACCACGTCGCCCGCCGTCGGCTTGAGCAGACGCGAGAGCGCGCGCAGCAGGGTCGATTTGCCGCACGCATTCGGGCCGATGATGGCCGTGAACGACCGCGGCGGGATGCTGACGCTCAACGCCTGCGAGATGACGCGTCCGTCATAACCCAGCGTCAGGTCGCGCCCGGCCAGCGTTTCGGCATCGATCGCGGAGGCAGCAGTCATGGGGTAAGCCTAGCCTTACCTACTTCGCCGGTCGACATATCGTGGTGCCCGCACGGGCCTCCCCGATAGAGTGTGGCCGTGGCCGAACAACTCAGACTGTCCCAGAAAATCTCGTCGATCGCCGAGTCGGCGACCCTCAAAGTAGACGCGAAGGCGAAGGCCCTGCAGGCCGAAGGTCGCCCCGTCATCAGCTATGCCGCTGGCGAGCCCAATTTCCCCACTCCCGCCTTCATCGTCGAAGCCGCCGAGCGGGCCGTGCGCGATCCGAAGAACCACCGCTACACGCCGGCCGCCGGGCTGCCCGATCTGCGCGAGGCGATCGCGCAGAAGACGGCGCGCGACTCGGGGCTCGAGGCATCCGCCAGCCAGGTCATCGTGACGAACGGCGGCAAGCAGTCGGTCTACCAGGCGTTCCAGGTGCTGCTGAACCCGGGCGACGAGGTCATCGTGCCCACGCCCTATTGGACCACCTACCCTGAGGCCATCGCGCTGGCGGATGGCGTGACGGTCGAGGTCTTCGCGGGTGCCGAGCAGGAGTACCGCGTGACGGTCGAGCAGCTCGAGGCCGCGCGCACCGAGCGCACCAAGGTGCTGCTGTTCGTGTCGCCGTCGAACCCCACGGGCTCGGTGTACAGCGAAGAGGAGACCCGTGCCATCGGCGAGTGGGCCCTCGAGCACGGCATCTGGGTCATCAGCGACGAGATCTACCAGAACCTGACCTACGACGGCGTGCGCGCCGTGTCGATCGTCGAGGCCGTTCCGGGGCTGGCCGATCAGACCATCCTCGTCAACGGCGTGGCCAAGACCTATGCCATGACCGGATGGCGGGTGGGCTGGATGGTGGGGCCCGCCGACGCCATCAAGGCCGCGTCGAACCTGCAGTCGCACCTGTCGAGCAACGTGAACAACATCGCGCAGCGTGCAGCCGTGGCCGCCCTGACGGGCCCGCAGGACGAGGTCGTCGCCATGCGCGACGCCTTCGACGCGCGCCGCCGGGTGATCGTGGCCGAGCTCAACAAGATCGAGGGGTTCCGCACGCCGACCCCGACGGGCGCGTTCTACGTCTACCCCGACGTGACCGAGCTGCTCGGGCGCGAGTGGCATGGCGTGACGCCCCAGACATCCCTCGAATTGGCCGACCTGATGCTCGAACAGGCCGAGGTGGCCGCCGTTCCGGGTGAGGCGTTCGGCCCGAGCGGATATCTGCGCTTCAGCTACGCCCTGGGCGACGACCAGCTGCTCGAGGGCGTCCAGCGCCTGCAGAAGCTCTTCGCGCGGTAGAGCTAGATCTCGACGCCCACCAAGACGGGTTCGGGCTGCAGGATGACCCCGAACTCGGACTGCACGCGCGACTGCACGTAGCGGGCCAGCTCGGCGATCTCGTCGGCGCTCGCGCCGCCACGGTTGGTGAGGGCGAGCGTGTGTTTGCTCGAGATGGCCGCGTGCGATCCGGGCAGCTGGAAGCCGCGGTGCACGCCCGCGTTCTCGATCAACCAGGCGGCGCTGAGCTTCACCTGCGCTTCCCGGGGTGCCGGGCGCTGGATCTGGCCCGTGAATTCGTCGAGCGGGATGACCGTCACCGCATCGTCGTCGGAATCGACGGGCCAGCGCGGGGCTCGCTCGGGCAGCGTGCGGGCGAAGGACTCGGCGACGACGGGGTTGGTGAAGAACGAGCCCGCGCTCCAGGTGTCGGGGTCTGAGGCATCCCACACCATGCCCTTGGAGGTACGCAGGGCCAGCACGGTCTTGCGCACCTGGGCGACCGACAGGCGTTCGCCGAGCTCGACGCCCAGCGAGAAGGCGAGCTGGGCGTAGGCGATGGGCTCACTCTGGCCGCCATTGTCGCGCAGGTCGATCTCGATGCCGAGCACCACGGCGTCGCGCTCGGGTTCGTCGCCCGAGTGCCGCTTGAGCGTGGACGTGCGGTAGCCGAGGCCGAGTTCGGCGGCGGGGACGCGCGTGACCTCGAGGGTGCCGCGGTCGAGCAGGTCGACGGCGACGAGCACCGATTCGAGCTCTTGCCCGTAGGCTCCGATGTTCTGGATGGGCGCGGCCCCACAGGACCCCGGGATGCCGCTCAGCGCTTCGATGCCCGCCCAGCCCTGTTCGACCGCGTGCGCCACGAGGCCGTCCCACGATTCGCCCGCTTCGACGCGCAGCCGCACGATGCCCTCGGGCACGTCGGCGCTGACGCGCTCGATTCCGGATGTCGCGACGCGGATCAGGGTGCCGTCGAAACCGTCGTCCGAGACCAGCGAGTTCGAGCCGCCGCCGATGAGGAGGGGTTCGTCGTGCGCGCGCCACGTGTTGCGCACGGCGTCGACGAGCTGGTCGCGCGTCGTGGCGACGACGGTCGATGCGGCCGGGCCGCCGACGCGGAACGTCGTGTAGGCCGCGATCGGGGTCGGCTTCTGCGAGACGCGGGCGCCGCCCGAAGCTGCGACGGGCGCTGACGTGTGGGACTCAGTGGCACCAGAGACACCTGAGGCACCAGCCGATGCCGTCGATGGATGGACCGGGCGCGGCGAAGCGGCGTCGACCTGCGTATCCGGACGCGCGTGGCGGCCTCTCGGACGATCCGTCATCGGGTCACCTCCGCGTTCCGGGTATCAAATGTGCTGGGTATCAAGCGTGCTGAAATCACACGTGCTGGGCGGGCGCGAATGAGACGCGGGCCTGGGCTTTGCCGAGCACCGTCGATCCGTCGACCGACACCGTGAGGTCGATGCGCGCCACGGATGCCTCGGCATCGAGCTGCCCGACCTTCGCCACAACCGTGACCGAGACGCCGACCTCAGGATCGACGACCACGGGACGCGTGAACCGCACCTGGTAGTCGACGACGGCGGCAGGGTCACCCACCCAGTCGACGACGGGCTGCACCGCGAAGCCCATGGTGAGCATGCCGTGCGCCAAGACGCCAGGCAGACCCACGGAGGCGGCGATGTCGTCGCGGTAGTGGATCGGGTTGAAGTCGCCGGACGCGCCGGCGTAGCGCACGAGCGAATCGCGCGTGAGGGCGAACTCGCGCTCGGCGACGACATCTCCGACGGTCAGCGTGGCGAAATCGATCGTGGTGCTCATGCGTCTCCCCTGACGACGAGAGTGGAGATGGCCGTGACGACGTGCGCGCCCCCGGCATCGACGATGTCGGATGAGGCCGTGACCATCGAGTTGCCGCCGAGCGACTTGACGCTCGTGACCGTCAGCGTGGCCGTGAGCTCGTCGCCCGCGACGATGGGCCGCGTGTAGCTGAAGCGCTGCTCACCGTGCACGACCCGGCTGAAGTCGATGCCCGCCGTCTCGTCGGCGAGGAGCTGGGCCAGAGTGGCCTCCTGCACGACCACCGGGAAGGTGGGCGGGGCCACCACGTCGGCGTGCCCAGCGGCACGGGCGGCCTCGGGGTCGACGTTGATGGGGTTGGTGGCGAAGACGGCGCGCGCGAACTCGCGCACCTTCTCGCGGCCCACGAGATAGGGGGCCGTCGGGGGGAACTCTTTCCCCTGGATGTCGGGATTCACAGTCACCCGCCCAGCCTACCGGGCGGCCCGCGACGACCGGATGGCCCGCACGGTCAGCTGAATGCCGACCGCGATCAGGAACACGGCGAACAGGATCGTGCCGAGGGACGGCGGAATGACGGCGGCGATGAGTGCACCCAGCGCCGTGGTCGTGCACGCCGCCAGGCCGACGACGCCGGCCGCGACCAGGTCGATATTGCCGCGGCGCAGGTTGCCGATGCTGCCCGAGATGCCGGTGGGGATCATCATCAGGAGCGACGTGCCCTTGGCCGCCAGGTCGCTCGCGCCGAACAGCACGATGAGCAGGGGAACGACGACGACTCCCCCACCGATTCCGAGCAGGCCCGAGAGGATGCCGGTCACAAGGCCCAGCACGACGAGGCCGATCGACGACCACACGGTGTAGTCGATCTCGGCATCCCGGGCCGGCACCACGAGGAAGAGTTGCACGATCACGACCACCAGGAACGCGATGAACGCCCACTGCAGCACGAGCTTCGGGATCTTGTGCAAGAGCCACGAGCCGATCTGCGCGCCGACGATCGCACCGAGCGCGAGATAGAGCGCCGCCATCCATTCGACCGAACCGCTGGCCGCATAGGAGATGACACCCACGATGGACGTGGGCACGATGGCGCCGAGCGAGGTGCCCGCGGCAAGACGCTGGTCGAACTTGAGCAGGAACACGAGCGCGGGGACGATGAGGATGCCGCCACCCACGCCGAAGAGCCCCGACAGCAGGCCGGCGACGAGCCCGGTCACGATGAGCCAGATGTAGGTGCGGGGCGAACGCTTCATGACACTTCTCCTGCCGGAATATGGCGAGCGAATGCAAAACGGCCCCCGAAATCGAGGGCCGTTCAATCGAGCGGTAGCAGGAGCGGGGCTTGAACCCGCGACCTCACGATTATGAGTCGTGCGCTCTGACCAGCTGAGCTACCCTGCCGCGAAACCCACCCCGCCACGTTGCTGCGTGACAGCCGCGCGAACCGAGAAAGTTATCGAGCCCCGAGTCGGGTTTGAACCGACGACCCCTTCCTTACCATGGAAGTGCTCTACCACTGAGCTATCGGGGCGTGACCGCTTTGCTTGCGCAATTTGGCACCAGTAGAGAATAGCATCTCCGAACCCTCGGTTCGAACCACCATTCCCCGCTGTGTCCACTCTATAAGAGGAGCGGCGGACTCGGTGACGCCCGAGGGCGTGAGCTCGTCTCGAATGAGGGCTCTTCGGGCCGGTTTCACCGCCAAGAACTGCAAGCGCTTTCAGGCTCAGCCGCCGCGAGAACATGTCCCGCGTCTGCACTTCGGGTGTCAACTGCCGCGGGCATAAACCAGTGCAGCATTTCTGAGGGCAAGCGTTTCCAGGAACACCACGACTCCCGTAAAGTACCGCCATGACTATTACGAGCGACGCGACTCCCGAACTGCCCGGAGAAGGCTCCGTCACCGACATCGCCCCCGAGCAGGCGCTCACCACCACGGGCGACGAATGGTGGCGCAGCGCCGTCATCTATCAGATCTACCCGCGCTCCTTCGCCGACGCGAACGGTGACGGCATGGGCGACCTGCCCGGCATCACCTCACGCCTCGACTCCCTCACCGACCTGGGCGTCGACGCCATCTGGCTGTCGCCGTTCTTCACATCGCCGCAGAAAGACGCCGGCTACGACGTTGCCGACTACTGCGACGTCGACCCGCTCTTCGGCACGCTGGATGACTTCGACCGCCTCGTCGCCGAAGCGCACGCCCGCAGCATCCGCATCATCGTCGACCTGGTTCCGAACCACTCGTCGTCGGAGCACGAATGGTTCAAGCAGGCCCTCGCCGCGGCACCCGGTTCGCCCGAGCGCGCCCGCTACCTGTTCCGCGACGGCAAGGGTGCCGACGGTTCGGAAGCGCCCAACAACTGGGAGTCCGTGTTCGGCGGCCCCGCCTGGACGCGCGTCACCGAACCCGACGGCACGCCCGGCCAGTGGTACCTGCACCTGTTCGACCAGAGCCAGCCCGACTTCGACTGGACCAACGACGAGGTGCGCGAGCGCTTCCGCGACATCCTGCGCTTCTGGCTCGACCGCGGCGCCGACGGCTTCCGCGTCGACGTGGCCCACGGCATGATCAAGGAGACCGGGCTGCCCGACTACACCCCGCCCGCCGAGGGTGGCAGCATGGGCGGCGCCGGCGGCATCGACCCCGAGACGGGCGAGCAGGTCGAGATTCCCACCGCGCCCTACTGGGGCCAGGAGGGTGTGCACGAGATCTACCGCGACTGGCACAAGGTGCTCGACGAGTACGAGGGCGAGCGCGTGCTGTGCGCCGAGGCCTGGGTCGACCCGCTGTCGAAGATGGCCAAGTGGGTGCGCCCCGACGAGATGCAGCAGGCGTTCAACTTCCCCTACCTCGAGACACCGTGGAACGCCCCGGCCCTGCGCGTCGTCATCGACGAGTCGCTGGCCGCGTTCGGCGCCGTCGGGGCCCCGAGCACGTGGGTGCTGTCGAACCACGACGTCGTGCGCCACGCCTCCCGCCTGGCGCTGACCGTCGAGAATCCGCAGGGCGCGGGCGTCGGCCCGAAAACCCCCGGCAAGCCCGTGCGCGAGGTGGGCCTGCGACGTGCGCGCGCCGCATCCGCCCTCATGTTGGCGTTGCCGGGTGGCGCATACATCTACCAGGGTGAAGAGCTGGGCCTGCCCGAGGTCATCGACCTCCCCGACGAGGCCCGCCAAGACCCCACGTGGTTCCGCACCAACGGCGAGCGCTACGGCCGTGACGGATGCCGCGTGCCCATCCCCTGGCAGGCGGGAGCGCCCGCCTACGGCTTCAACGAGACCGGCGCCTCGTGGCTGCCGCAGCCGGACGACTGGGACGACTACGCGCGCGATCGCCAGGAAGGCACCCCGGGCTCGACGCTCGAGCTCTACCGCCTCGCGCTGCAGCT
Organism: Okibacterium fritillariae; assembly: GCF_900167575.1. Lineage (GTDB taxonomy): Bacteria > Actinomycetota > Actinomycetes > Actinomycetales > Microbacteriaceae > Okibacterium > Okibacterium fritillariae. The sequence continues at coordinate 751,851 of NZ_FUZP01000001.1, read as the reverse complement.
GCGCCGCGCCCACCAGCTGGGACTCGGCGGCGTGACCTGGATCGACGGTTTCGGCGACGACGTCGTGGCCTTCTCGAACAACGGCGTGACCGTGATCGCGAACGCCGGCGAAACGGCCGTCGAACTGCCCGCCGACCTGCTGGACGCCGAGGTGTTGCTGGCCTCCGGAACGATCGAGGGCGCCATCCTGCCCGCCGACACCACGGTCTGGCTCGCCCGCTAGCCCCTAGCCGCTAGCCGCTGTCGGCCCGGAGCGGGGCAGCATCCGAACCATCGTTCGGCCGGCGCCCGTTCCTCTCCGCCGGAATGCCCGGCCACCGTCCTTCGGGGCGGCTGGCCGGGCATTCCGGCATTCAGGGGTGCCCGCACGACCGCCCGCTACACTGGACCGCGTGTCTAGACTCCTCGTAACCGGCGGTGCCGGATTCATCGGTTCCAACTTCGTCCACTATGTGCTCGCCAACACCGACCACACGGTCACGGTGCTCGACAAGATGACCTACGCCGGCAACACGGCGTCGCTCGAGGGGCTGCCCGCAGACCGCTTCGAACTCGTCGTCGGCGACATCCAAGATGCCCCCCTCGTCGACCAGCTCGTCGAGGCCTCCGACGCCGTCGTGCACTACGCGGCCGAGAGCCACAACGACAACTCACTGAACGACCCGCGGCCGTTCCTCGACACCAACATCATCGGCACGTACACGCTGCTCGAGGCGGCGCGCAAGCACGACAAGCGCTTCCACCACATCTCGACCGACGAGGTCTACGGCGACCTCGAGCTCGACGACCCCAACCGCTTCACCGAGAAGACGCCCTACAACCCGTCGAGCCCCTACTCGTCGACCAAGGCCGGCAGCGACCTGCTCGTGCGCGCGTGGGTGCGCTCCTTCGGCGTGAAGGCCACCATCAGCAACTGCTCCAACAACTACGGCCCCTACCAGCACGTCGAGAAGTTCATCCCGCGCCAGATCACCAACGTGCTGCGCGGCGAGCGCCCCAAGCTCTACGGCTCGGGCGAGAACGTGCGCGACTGGATCCACGCCAACGACCACTCCTCGGCCGTGCTCACCATCCTCGACAAGGGCGAGATCGGCGAGACCTACCTCATCGGCGCCGACGGCGAGAAGAACAACAAAGAGGTCGTCGAGCTCATCCTCACCGAGCTGGGCCAGCCCTCCGACGCCTACGACCACGTGATCGACCGCCCGGGCCACGACCTGCGCTACGCCATCGACTCGTCGCGCCTGCGCACCGAGCTCGGCTGGCAGCCGCAGTTCTCCGACTTCGCGTCGGGCCTCGCCGACACCATCGCGTGGTACCGCGACAACGAGGCCTGGTGGGCTCCGCAGAAGGACGCCACCGAGGCGCGTTACAAGGCGCAGGGGCAGTAGCAGCGCCGCTGCACATCTGACGAACCGCGAAACGGCGGGCCGGGCATTCGTTGCCGGGCCCGCCGTTTCGGCGTTGAGGCGTCGGGACTAGTCGAGCGTGAGGCCGGCTCTCTTCAGCGCGATCTCGAGTTCTTTGAAGAGTTCGGGCGCCGCCGCGATGGTGAGGTCACGCCCATATCGCGCGCCGTCGAAGCCGGCAACGGTCGCGCCCGCCTCTTCGGCGATGAGGGCGCCCGCGCCCAGATCCCACGGGTTGAGCCCGCGCTCGTAGTAGGCATCGATGCGCCCGGCCGCGACGTTGCACAGGTCGAGCGCCGCCGAGCCGATGCGGCGGATGTCGCGCACCTCGGCGAGCAGGTTCTGCACGACCCCGGCCTGCACCACGCGGCGCTCGGCCGCATAGGAGAACCCCGTGCCGGTCAGCGCCAGGTTGAGTGGCACGTTGCGGTTCACGCTCAGCGAGCGCCCGTTGAGGGTCGCTCCCCCGCCGCGCGTGGCCACGAACGTCTCGTCGGCGGCCGGGTTGGCCACGACGCCCGCGATCGACTCCCAGGTGGCCGGATCGGCGTCACCCTCGACCACGGCGATCGACACGGCGTAGGCCGGGATGCCGTAGAGGTAGTTCACGGTGCCGTCGATCGGGTCGACCACCCACGTGATCCCCGACGCGCTGGATGCCTCACCGGTCTCCTCGCCGAGGAAGCCGTCGTTCGGCCGCGCGTCGGCCAGGCGGCCCTTGATGAGCTGCTCGACCTCGCGATCGGCGGCCGTCACGATGTCCTCGGGCGACGATTTGCTCGCCGCGACGCTGACCCCCTCGTGTCGACGCTTGAAGGCGAGGGCGGATGCCTCGGCGGCGATGTCCTGGGCGAGTGCGACGAATTCGGCGGCAGCTGTCATGCCTCCACGCTATCGCGACACGCCTGCGCGGTGGATGCCGCAGGCCCCACTTTTCGGCGCACACCCCCGTGATCATCGCGGCCTGTTCGGCCTGCCCGCATCCATGCCGTTTCGGCCGCGTGTCGACCTGTTACCGTGGTGCCGTCCCCGCCCCGCGCCACCCGTTGGCGCGTCCGATCGCATGCACGCGAACACGCAGAAGGGGATTCGATGGCTCTCGAACGCAAATACTCCGTCGAGCTGAAGGCTGAGGCGCTCGCCATGGTCGACGAGCTGAGGGAACGCGACCCGGGCGACCGCTCCGTGGTGCGCACCACGGCTCTGGCGCTCGGGGTGGGCGAGCAGTCGCTCCGGGCGTGGCTGAAGACGCGCGAGAAACGCGAGGCCCAGCGGGCGGCGCGGGAGGCCGGGCGTGACGGCGCTGCATCCGGAATCACGGGCACGGCCGGCGGGCCGGCTTCTTCAGGCTTTGACACCGACAGTGTGGGCCCGGGCCCTGCGGCCGCGTCAGGAGAGCTCGAACGCGAGCTGGCCTATCTTCGCGGCGAATGCACACGGCTGCGGGCCGCGATCAATGCGCTGATTTCGTCGTGATGGTGGCGAGTGAGGGATTCGAACCCCCGAATGCTGAGCAGTCTGATTTACAGTCAGATCCCTTTGGCCGCTTGGGTAACTCGCCAGAGCGCGCTCGACCAAACTTGAACAGCCAACCGAAGGCGCTTGAAAATAGTAGCCTGAGATGGCCGTTCAGAGAAATCGAGGCCGGTCGATAAGCTGTGTTCACATCCGGACGGCTCGAAGGGCGCTCATGGTCGGCATCGACGACGTTGCGAAGCATGCCGGCGTCTCGACCGCCACGGTCTCGCGGGCCCTCAGCGGCCGCGGCTACGTGTCCGACGCCACGCGTGCCAAAGTCAGCGCATCGGCCGAGCACCTCGACTACGTCGTCTCGTCAAATGCCTCGAGCCTGGCGTCTGGCCGCACCCGCAACGTGGGCATCGTGGTGCCGTTCCTCTCGGAGTGGTACTTCTCCTCGGTCGTCGAGGGCGCCGAGACGGCCCTGCTCCGCCGCGGCTACGACCTCACCCTCTACAACCTCACGGGTGGCGGCGACGATCGCCGCAGCGTCTTCGAGCACTTCCTCCTCCGCCGGCGTGTCGACGCGGTCATCGCGGTCAGCCTCGAGCTGAGCGACGACGAGGTGTCGAGCCTGCACTCGCTCGGCAAACCACTGGTGTCGGTCGGCGGCGTGCTGCCCGGCGTGCCGAGTCTCACGGTCGTCGACAGCGCCATGACGAGCCTGTCCACCGAACACCTCCTCTCTCTCGGGCACACGCGCATCGCGCACATCGGCGCCGACAGCGCGTTCGACCGCGACTTCAAGGTGCCCACCTACCGCCGCAAGGGCTACGAACAAGCGCTGCGGGATGCCGGGATCACCCCCGATCCGGCCCTGTTCCGCGCGGCCGACTTCACCATGAAGGGCGGGTTCCGAGCAGCCAAGCAGCTGCTCGGACAACCGCGGGACCGACCGACCGCGATCGTGGCGGCATCCGACGAGATGGCCATCGGCAGCATCCTGGCCGCGCGCGACCTGGGCCTCAACGTGCCGGGCGACGTGAGCGTCTCGGGCGTGGACGACCACCAGCTGGCCGACTTCTTCGGGCTGACGACCGTGGCGCAGTTTCCGAAGCGTCAGGGCGAGCGGGCCGTCGAGTTGCTCATGGAACATCTCGAGCCCGCGCCGGGTTCAGCTCAGCCGGCCGCGGACCTGTCGAGCGCCGAACGCGTGCCCGTGCCGTTCGAACTGGTCGTGCGCTCGTCGACGGCGGCCCCGAAGCCCTCGACCGCGTAGCCGATCTCGACTGTGGCGCGCCACCATCCCTTCGCTAGGATGGGGGGATGGCAGATTCCTCTTTTGACGTGGTCAGCAAGGTCGACAAGATGGAGGCCGACAACGCCCTCCACCAGGCGCACAAAGAGATCGAGCAGCGCTACGACTTCAAGGGCACGGGCGCATCGATCGCCCCGAGCGGCGAGAAGATCCTCATGAAGGCCAACAGCGAAGAGCGGGTCAAGGCCGTGCTCGACGTCTACCAGTCCAAGCTCATCAAGCGCGGCATCTCGCTCAAGAGCCTCGACGCGGGCGAGCCCTTCGCGAGCGGCAAAGAGTTCCGCATCGAGGCCTCGTTGAAAGACGGCATCACGCAGGAGAACGCCAAGAAGATCAACAAGCTCATCCGTGACGAGGCCCCCAAGGGCGTCAAGTCGCAGATCCAGGGCGACGAGCTGCGCGTGCAGTCGAAGAGCCGCGACGACCTGCAAGACACGATCGCCATGCTGAAGTCGAGCGACCTCGACATCGACCTGCAGTTCGTCAACTTCCGCTAGGCCACTTTTCCCGACGACGGCGCAGCGCGTGGTCCTCGGGGCCGATGCGACCGGCACTGTCGGCCGACGACGAGCGGATGCGGCATCCCTAGCGTTGAGATGTGAATAAAGTTCGCTCTCTCGTCTTCGCCCTGCGTCAGCCCGGCCGCCTCGTCAGCCTCACGGTGGTGACGCTCAGCGCCTGCTACGCCGTGCTGCTGCTCACCCTCACGACGGCGGCCGCCAACGGGGTGCTGGCCAGCGTGTTCGGTGACAATCCATCCGTCATCGTCGTGCTCGCCATTCTGGCCTTCGCGTTTCTCGTCATCTCGGTCGTCGTCTCGACGGTCGTCATCTCGAACACCTACAGCATCGTCACGGCGAGCCGCGTGCGGGACATCGCCCTGCGCCGCCTGCTCGGCTCGGCGGCCCGCACCGAACGCCGTCGCATCGCCGCTGACGGCCTCGGCACGGGTGTCGCGGGTGCCGTGCTCGGGGGTCTCGTCGGCGTCGGCATCAGCGTGGCCGCGAACCGTTTCGCGGCCAGCAACCAGGAGTTGCTGCTCGACGCGGATGCCGCGGGCAATTCCCTCACGCCCGCCGTCGCCGTGCCACTCGCGCTCATCGTCCTGTGCACCTGGTGGGCCGCCTGGCGCGGGTCGCGCGGCGTCATCGACGTGCAACCCATCCAGGCGCTCGGTGTGGCCGCTATCGGTGGCGCGGATGAATCCGAGGCACGCTCGCGCACGCCGCTGGCCGGACTCGTCACGCTCGGCATCGGCGTCGTGCTGCTGCTCGGCACGGCCGCACTCGGCGTGATCACGCCGTTGGCCTCGCTCCTCGGCCTTGTGGCGGGCACCGTGACCGTGATCGGGTTCATCGGTTCGGCATCCTGGACCATCCCTCGCGTGCTGCGGCTCGTCGACCTGCTGCTGCCGCGCACGTTCGGCGCCAAGATGGCGGCCGAGAGCCTGCAGCGGCACCCGCTGCGCACCTCGCGCGCGGCCCTCGGCGTGACCATCAGCGTGGCCGTCGTGACTATGTTCGTCGTCGCCTCGGCATCATTCGAGGCCACCCTCACACGCGCCTATGCCGGGTCGGAATCCGAGGGCGACGCCTACTCGATCATCGGCATGGTGCTCGTCGTCGTGCTCGCCCTCATCAGCTTCACGGTCGTCATTGCGGCGATCGGCCTCGCCAACGCCGTGAGCCTCAGCACACGACTGCGCTCACGCGAGATCGCGCTCATGCGGGTGCTCGGCCAGACGCGCGCCGGTGTCGCGTGGTCGATCGTGTCCGAGAGCGCGCGGCTGAGCATCGCCGCCACCGTGACCGGGCTCGTCCTGGGCTTCGCCTTCGGATGGATCGGCACGCAGTCGCTCCTCGGGTCGATCCGGGACATCGGCCTCGTCATCCCCACCGTGCCGCCGCTGTTCCTCGTCGGGGCCGTCGTGGCCGGGCTCGCGCTGACCGTGGTGGCCAGCGTCTCGCCCACCCGCGCGGTGTTGAAGGATGCTCCGATCGAGGCGTTCAGCCGGGCATAGGGCAGCCGGCGACCGTTCGGCCGGCCGAAGCACCGCCCAGCGCGACCGAGAACCGACCGGGCGACGAGGCGCCTAAGCGGCGGTCGCGGCATCCACCTCTTCCTCGGTGCCATCCGAGGCCCCTCGGCGCAGGCTCTCGCCGCGGAAGAAGCCCGGGTTGCGCACGGCCTGCACGATCATGATGATGACGCCGAGGCCCAGCACGGTCATGCCGAGGATGAAGACCAGGCCGACGCCCGCGATGTTCGAGCCCGAGCCGTACTCGGGGTTCATGCTGTCGATCACGGTCGTGAAGAACAGCACGGTCAGGATGAGCCCGCCGATGAGCGGGAACAGCAGCTGGAAGAACACGTTGTGCGCCGACTTGAACAGCTGCTTGCGGAAGTACCAGACGCTCGCGAACGCCGTGATGCCGTAGTAGAAGCAGATCATCATGCCGAGGGCCGTGATGGTGTCCCACAGGACATCCTCACTGATGAATCGCATGACCGCGTAGAACGCCGATGCCGCGATCGCCGAGACGATGGTGGCGAAACCGGGCGTGAAGAACCGCGGGCTCACCTGGGCGAAGCGCGCGGGAAGGGCCCCGTAGTGGCCCATGGCGAGCAGCGTGCGGGCGGGCGAGACGAACGTCGACTGCAGGGACGCGGCCGACGACGACAGCACGGCGATGGACACGAGCACGGCGAACGGCCCGAGGATGGGCCCCGCCAGCGCGAAGAACACATTGCCCTGGATCTCTTCGTTGCCGAGCCCGTACTCCCCCGTGCCGACACCCGCGAAACCGATCGACGTGACCGAGACGAACAGGTAGAGGATCACGATGATGACAACCGTGAGGGTCGCGGCGCGGCCGGGCGTGGAACGCGAACCCTTGGTCTCTTCCGACATGGTGAGCGTGACATCCCAGCCCCAGAAGATGAAGATCGACAGGGAGAGACCCGCGGCGAAGGCGCCGAAGGAGGCGACCTCGAACGGGTTGAACCACTCCCAGCTGACGGGAGTCAGGTCGAAGGCGTTGCCCGAGGACATGTGCACGATGGCGGCCACGCCGAAGAGCAGCAGCACGAAGAGCTGGAAGCCCACGAGCACGTATTGCAGCTTCTGGGTGGTCTGCATGTCGCGATAGGAGATGATCGTGGCGCCCGCCATGAACGCCAGGCACGTGACGACGTTGATGATCGGGTTGAGCGTCAGGTCGGCGATCGACGGGTTGCTGAAGATCTGCGACAGCATGAGATAGAAGAAGTCCACGGCGATGCCGGCCAGGTTTGAGAGCACGAGGATGGTGGCGGCGATGAGGCCCCAGCCCGCCATCCAGCCGATCCAGGGGCCGAACGCGCGCGTCGCCCACGTGAACGACGTGCCCGAGTCGGGCATGGCGCGGTTGAGCTCGCGATAGCCGAACGCCACGAGCAGCATGGGGATGAAGCCCACGATGATGATGGCGGGCACCTGCACCCCGACCTCCGACACCGTGGGACCGAGGGCCGCCGTCAGCGTGTAGGCGGGCGCGATGCACGAGATGCCGATGACGATGGCGCCGATGAGGCCCACCGAACCGGCGCTCAGGCCCTTCTTCGAGATGCCGCCCGACGAGGCGGTCGAGGATGCTTCGGCAGACGCCTCGGCGCCCGGCTTCTGTGTGGTCACAATGTCACTCTCCGAGAGTGAGGACGGAGTCGCGGGGAACGACGACCATCGGAACGGGAAGCTCGCGCAGGATTTTCGCTGCGGTCGAGCCGAGGAAGAGGTGTTGCGGGCGCGCGAGTCGGCTCGAGCCGACGAACACGATCTCGGCGGGGTCCCAGTCGATCGACTGGACGGCGTCTTCGATGCGGTCGCCCGTGGCGATGACGGCCTCGGGCACGAGGTCGTCCGGCAGACACGTGCGCGCCTGTTCGACCACGGAGGTGGCGTGTTCCTTCGCCCGCTCGACGGCAGCCCGGTCGGCCGATCCGCCCGGCTGGTCGATGGCGACGAGCGAGAGCAGGCGGAGCGGCGAGTCGCCGCGGCGCGCGAAGAGCAGGGCCCCGTCGAGCAGGGCGTCGGCGCCGGCGCGGGTGCCGATGGCGCACGTGATGCGGCTGAGCGGCGCGGTGCCCACACGTCGGGCACCCTCGGGCGCGAGTGCGACGGGCACCTTGGCGCTGTGCAGCAGGTCGCTGGCCACGGTGCCGAGCGCGAAGCGGCCGAGCAGTCCCCCGCGGGCGGCACCGATGACGATCATGGAGGCGAGCAGGTCGCGCGAGGCGCCGAGCAGACCCTCCGAGAACGAGTCGGCATAGACGATGTGCGAGTCGTGCTCGATATCGTCGGGCAGGGATGCTTCGGCCTCGGCCAGCCATCCCGCGGCCGTGTCCTGCAGGAAACGTTCGTAGCCCGGGTCGGTGGGCGTCAGCGTGGGCTTCGACTCGCTGCCCAGCACGATGACGAGGTGCAGGCTGCCCCCGTAGGACCGGGCGAGGCGGATGCCGAGGGCGAGCGCATCCCTGCCGGTCGGTGTGTCGGTGTAACCAATGACGTAACGCAAACGATCCTCGGCTTTCGGGTGGGCGAGTGGTTCGGATACCGGCGGCGTTGCCGGGCGTCTGATGGTGCGGGTGACGGGTGGGACCAGTGAAGCAGAGTCACGGGATGGGTGACGTTAAATCTGTATTTCGGCTCATTTCCCGCGGGATGCTGCGGGTACGGCCGGGCAGCGTGCGCGCCCGGGTCTGGCGCGCACGCTGTGCGGGGCACTGCCTAGAGGCTGCGCGCCCCGAGGATCTCGGCGGCTGTGTCGCGACCGCGGCGGATGGCGCCGTCCACGTGCTGGTAGCCCTCGGCGGCGATGTCGCTGCACGACCAGTGGATCGGCCCGACGGGTTCGAGCTGGTGGGCGCCGTAGCGGTGCAGGCCGCCCATGTCGTAGCTCGCGGCATACGCACCGCGCGTCCACTCCTCGACGGCCCAGTCGCTCTCGAAGTAGACGACGGGGTTCAACGTCTCGGGCCCGTAGTAGTGCGACAGAGAAGTGAGGATCTCTTTCTGACGGTCCTCGGGGCTCAGGGTGAAGAGGCGATCGGCCTTCACGTCCGAGACGAAGGCGACGAGGGTTCCTCGCGGGTCGTCGTAGTTCGAGTTGTCGTAGGCCTCGTGGGCGATCTCGTAGGGGCTGAACGCCGTGCCCGACAGGCCTGCCTCGCGCCAGAACGGGGTCTCGTAGACGGCATGCACCTTGATGACGAGTCCGAGCGACAGGTGCTGGTGCATCTGCTGCTGCACACGCGGCAGCGGCGGCTGGAAGTCGATGCGCGAGTAGAGGTTCGGGGGAACGGCCACGATGACGTGTTTCGCCGAGATCGACATGCCGTCGGCCGTGACGGTGGCTCCGGCATCCGTGTAATCGATGCGGCGCACCGGCTGGCCGAGGAACACGTCGTCGCCCAGGCGGCGGGCGAGCTCGATGGGCACCCGCTGCAGGCCGCCGACGACGCGCTTGTCGAGGATGAAGTCGGCGTCGACGAGGTTGCTGAAGCTGCCGGCCGACGCCGCCATGAGGAACGCCTGCAGCGCCGAGAAGGCGTAGGACGGTTTGGTGAGCATGGCCTCGGCGATGAAGAGCGCGATGTTGTCGCGGGCCTCGACGTCGTCGGTCTGCTGCTCGAGCCACTCGGCCCAGGTCACCTGGTCCCACTCGGCCGCGCGCGGGTGCTCCCACGGGCGGTGCGGGCCCACCTCGGCGACGATGCCGTCGATGAGCGTGATGAGGCGCTCCATCTCGGCCTCGGTCTCGGCCGACACGGGGAACATCTCGCCCGTGAAATGCGTCAGCTCACCACTCGGGCCGATGTAGACGCTGTCGCCCTCGCGGTAACGCGAGTAGGTCTCGAGGCCGAGCTCTTCGACCGTCTCGATGAGCGCGTGCTGGTCAGGAGAGACCCACTGCCCGCCGATCTCGAGCAGGGCGCCGTCGATCTCGCGCGTCCAGAGCCGGCCGCCGACGCGGTCGCGCGCCTCGAGGACGGCGACGCTGAGCCCGGCGTCGCGCAACTTGTTGGCGGCGGTCAGACCGGATGCTCCGGCTCCGACGATCACGACATCGCGTTCGATGTGGGTCATGGGTTGTCTCGATTCTGGGGGCGGCGGGGCCGCGGTTCGGGTTCGGGTGGGGTGTTCGCGAGCGGAGAAAGCGATCGGGCGGATGCCTTACACATCGTCGATGGCCGACATGACGTGCTTGATCCGCGTGTAATCCTCGAGTCCGTAGGAGGACAGGTCCTTGCCGTAGCCCGACATCTTGAAGCCGCCGTGCGGCATTTCGGGGGTCAGTAGGATGTGCGTGTTGATCCACACGGCGCCGAAGTCGAGGTCGCGCGACACCCGCATTGCCGTTCCGTGGTCCTTCGTCCAGACGCTCGAGGCGAGGGCGTAGCGCACGTCGTTGGCCTTCTCGACGGCCTCGGCCTCGTCGGCGAACGACTGCACCGTGAGCACGGGGCCGAAGGTCTCCTCCTGCACACACTCGTCGTCCTGGTTCACGCCCGTGATCACGGTGGGCGCGAAGAAGTAGCCGCGCTCGCCCACGCGCTTTCCGCCCGTGGCGATGGTCGCGTGCGCGGGCAGTCCGTCGATCACGCTCGTGACCTTGTCGAAGTGCGTCTTGTTGTTGAGCGGGCCGTAGAGGGCGTCGGGGTCTTCGGCATCCCCCGTCTTGCTCGCTTCGGCGGCGGCAACGAGGGCTTCGACGAAAGCATCGTGGATGCTCTCGTGCACGAGCACGCGCGTCACGGCCGTGCAGTCTTGGCCGGCGTTGAAGTACGCGGCACCGGCGATCGCTTCGGCGGTGGCTGCGACATCCACGTCACCGAAGACCACCGCGGGCGCCTTGCCGCCGAGTTCGAGGTGCACGCGGTGCAGCTGTGGGGCGGCCGAGGCGGCCACGGCCATACCGGCGCGCACCGAACCCGTGATGGCGACGAGCTGGGGCGTGGGGTGCTCGGTCATGGCCTGGCCGGTCGAGGCATCTCCGAGCACGAAGTTGAGCACGCCGTCGGGCAGGATGCCGTGGCTCAGGCGGGCGAGCACGAGCGTCGATTCGGGCGTCGTGTCGGACGGCTTCAGCACGACCGTGTTGCCGGCGGCGAGCGCGGGCGCGATCTTCCAGATGAGCATCATGAACGGGTAGTTCCAGGGCGTGACCTGGGCCACGACGCCGAGGGGTTCGCGGCGCACGAACGACGTGTGGCCGGCCAGGTATTCGCCCGCGGACTTGCCCTCGAGGGTGCGTCCGGCCCCCGCGAAGAAGCGCAGGTGGTCGGCGCCCGTGATGACCTCTTCGACCTTGATGGCCTCGCGCGGCTGACCCGTATTGCGGAACTGCGCCTCGACGATCTCGTCGGCGTTCTGCTCGATGGCGTCGGCGAGCGCGAGCAGCGCGCTCTGGCGCTCCCCGGGCGTCGTGCGACGCCACGTGCGGAAGGCGGCGTGGGCGGTCTGGAACGCGGCATCCACATCGGCGGCGGTCGAGACGGGGTAGCGCGCCACGACCTCCTCGGTCGCGGGGTTGACGACGTCGATGATCTTTCCACCGGTGGGGTCGACGAAGCGGCCGCCGATGTAGTTCTGCAGCATGTCCCGGGTGGTGGTCGTGTCGGCCATCGGGTTCCTTCCGTGCGGTCGTGGTGCTCGGTGTGCTCGGTGCGTGTGTGCGCGGTGCGTGTGTGCGGTGCGCCGTTACGGGTTCGGCGTCATCGTGTACTTGGTGCTCAGGTATTCGTGGATGCCCTCGAGCCCGCCCTCTCGGCCGATGCCCGACTGCTTGACGCCGCCGAACGGTGCCGAGGCGTTCGAGACAACGCCCACGTTGAGTCCCATCATGCCCGTGTCGAGCCGCTCGATCATGCGCTGTCCGCGCGCGAGGTTCTCGGTGAAGACGTAGGCGACCAGGCCGTATTCGGTGTCGTTCGCGAGGCGCACGGCATCCTCTTCGTCGTCGAACGGGATGATGGCGAGCACGGGGCCGAAGATCTCTTCGCGCAGGATGTCGCTTCCCGTCGGCACCTCGGTGATGACCGTCGGGGCGAAGAAGGTGCCGTCGCCGTCGATGGCCGAACCGCCCGTGAGCACCTGGGCGCCGCGCGTGACGGCGTCGTCGGTGAGCGTGCGGGCCTTCTCGACCGCGGACTCGTTGATGAGGGGCCCGATGGTGACGCCCTCGTCGGTGCCGCGGCCGACGCGCAGCTGCTCGACGCGCTCGGTGACGCGGCGGGCGAACTCGTCGGCGATGCCGCGTTGCACGATGAAGCGGTTGGCCGCGGTGCAGGCCTGGCCGATGTTGCGGAACTTGGCGAGCATGGCGCCGTCCACGGCCTTGTCGAGGTCGGCGTCGTCGAAGATGACGAAGGGTGCGTTGCCGCCCAGCTCCATCGAGGTGCGCAGCACGTTCTCGGCGGCCTGCGCGATGAGCTTCTTGCCCACGGCCGTCGATCCCGTGAAGCTCAGCTTGCGCAGGCGGGGGTCGCTGATGATGGGCTTTGAGACGGGGCCCGAGTGCGTGGTGGTGACCACGTTGAGCACACCGGCGGGCAGGCCGGCATCCGTCAGCAGCTGCGCGAAGAACAGCGTGGTGAGCGGCGTGAGCTCGGCCGGTTTTACGACCACGGTGCAGCCGGCGGCGAGCGCGGGCGCGATCTTGCGGGTCGCCATGGCGAGCGGGAAGTTCCACGGCGTGATGAGGTAGCAGGGGCCGACCGGATGCTGCGACACGATCGTGCGGCCGGTGCCCTCGGGGTTGACGCCATAACGTCCCGTGATGCGAACGGCCTCCTCCGAGAACCAGCGCAGGAATTCGCCGCCGTAGGCCACCTCGCCGAGCGATTCGGCGAACGGTTTGCCCATCTCGAGCGTCATGAGCGTGGCGATCTCGAGCTTGCGTTCCTGCAGCATGTCGAAGGCGCGGCGCAAGATCTCGGCGCGCACGCGCGGTGCCGTGGCGGCCCATTCGGCGGCGGCGTCCACCGCGGCGTCGAGGGCCGTGATGCCGTCGTCGGGTGAGGCATCCGCGATCGTGGCGATGGTGCGACCGGTCGCGGGGTCGGCGACGTCGAACGTGGCGCCGCCTGACGCGTCTCGCCATTCGCCGCCGACGAAGAGACCGGAGGGCAGGGAGGCGAGCAGCGTCGCCTCGTCGACGGGGCGCGGGGTGGATGATGCGTTCTGGGCGGCGGTCATGCGCGGGCCTCCTGCGTGTTCTCGGTCGATGCCTGGGCGTCGAGCGCCGCTAGGACGACGTCGATGCCCTCGTTCAGAAGCGTGTCATCGATCGTGAGCGGGGGCAAGAAGCGGATGACGTTGCCGAACGTTCCACACGTCAGCACGATGACGCCCTCGGCGTGGGCGGCCTTCGCGACGGCCTGGGTGAGCGCCGTATCCGGCTCGGTGGTGCCGGGTTTCACGAACTCGACGGCGATCATGGCACCGCGGCCCCGGACATCCCCGATGCGGGCGTCGTGCGCCTGACGCTCGCGGAACCGGCCGGTGATGAGCTCGCCGATGGACGCGGCGCGCTCGACGAGGTTGTCTTCCTCATAGGTTTCGATGGCCGCGAGTGCGGCGGCGCAGGCGAGCGGGTTGCCGCCGTAGGTTCCGCCGAGGCCGCCCGCATGGGTCGATTCCATGATCTCGGCGCGGCCCGTGACGGCCGACAGGGGTAGACCGCCCGCGATGCCCTTGGCCGTGACGACCAGGTCGGGCACGATGCCCTCGTGCTCGCTCGCGAACATGGCGCCCGTGCGCGCGAAACCGGTCTGCACCTCGTCGGCGATGAAGACGACGTCGTTGGCGCGGGCCCATTCGACGAGCGCGGGCAGGAATCCGTCGGCGGGCACGATGAAACCGCCCTCGCCCTGGATGGGTTCGATGATGATGGCCGCCAGGTTGTCGGCACCGATCTGCTTCTCGATGAGCTGGATGGCGCGGGCCGCAGCATCCGCACCACTCAGGCCGCCGTCGCGGAAGGGGTAGGAGAGCGGCGCCCGGTAGATCTCCGAGGCGAAGGGACCGAAACCGCTCTTGTAGGGCATCGATTTGGCGGTGAGCGCCATGGTCAGGTTGGTGCGGCCGTGGTAGGCGTGGTCGAAGGCGACAACGGCCTGCTTCTTGGTGTGACTGCGGGCCACCTTGATGGCGTTCTCGACGGCCTCGGCGCCCGAGTTGAAGAGGGCCGTGCGCTTCTCGTGGTCGCCGGGGGTCAGGCGGTTGAGCGCCTCGGCCACCTCGACGTAGCTGTCGTAGGGAGTGATCATGAAGCAGGTGTGGGTGAAGGCGGCCACCTGCGCCTGCACGGCCTCGACCACGCGGCGAGCCGAGTTGCCGACACCCGTTACGGCGATACCCGAACCGAGGTCGATGAACGAGTTTCCGTCGACATCGACGACCACTCCGCCGCCGGCCGCCTGCGCGAAGACGGGCATGGTGGTTCCGACGGCCGTCGGCACGGCCTGTTTCTTGCGCTCCATGAGCTCGATCGAGCGCGGGCCGGGGATGCTCGTGACGATGCGTCGTTCCTGCGCGAGGGTTTCTCCACCGATGGCGGGGGCGGTCAGGGTCATAAGATCCTCCTTCGCAGGGCGTTCAGAACGCGGCTGTCGGCGATGCTGCCGTTCACGCCATGTTAGGGACACCGCGCGGATGCCTCGACTGCCGTTCTGTCGAAACATCCGCTCGCTTTTCGACACAGTGGCACCTCGCGGCTAGGGTGGCAGCATGCGACCGGCCCTGCGCAACGTGCTCGACGCCCCCGACCTGCACCTCACCCTCGTTGAGGCGGGCGCGCCGGGCGCCCTCGACCGCGGCATCGACTGGGTGCACGGTTCCGATCTGCTCGACCCCACGCCGTTCCTCGCCGAGGGGCAGGTCGTGCTCACGACGGGCACCCAATTCGCGGATGCCGCGGGGCCCGACTACTCGGACTACGTGCAACGCCTCGCACGCCGAGGTGTGCGCGGCGTCGGTTTCGGCACCGAGGTCATCCGGGCCGGAACCCCCGCGGAGCTCGTCGCCGCCTGCCGCGCCTCGGCCCTCCCGCTCTTCGAGGTGCCCTATCGCACGCCGTTCATCGCGGTGGTGCGCGCGGTGGCCGATCTGCTCGATCGCGATGCCCACGAGCGCGACGATTGGGCACGGCAGGCGCAGCGGGCGCTGTCGCTCGCGGCCCTGCGTCCCCACCCGATCGAGGCAGTGTTGAGCGAGCTGCACCGCCAGCTCGGGCATCCGGTTCTCCTGATCGGCGCGGACGCCTCGGTGCGCGAGTCGCAGGCAGCCCCGGCCGCAGCTCCGACTGCCGCGGCCCCAGAGCCGGCCGCCGGCGCGAGAGACGCCGTCGGCGCAGAGGCCGCCCGGCTACTCGACCGCGGTCAGCGCGCCAGCTCCTCCCTCTCCCTCGGTGAGCCGGGCGCGGCAGCCGGCGAACACGCCACCCTGCAGACCATCGGCCGCGCGGGTGAGCTCCTCGGAGTCCTCGCCGTCACCTCCCCCACGAGCGCCTCCCTCGACCGCGCCGCCCAATCCGTCATCACCGGAGTCGTGGCCCTCCTCGGCCTCGCGCTCGAACACGACCGCAGCCGCGCCCGGGACGGCATCGCCCTTCGAGCCGCACTCCTGGACGAGGCTTTGCGCGGATCCCCCGTGACCGCCGCTCGCCTTGCCCGTGACACGGGCAACCCATTCCCCGACGAACCCCTCGTCGTCGCGCGCCTGCGCCAGGCCGCCTCCGAGACCGAGGTGTTGCTGCGTGACACCACCTCGGCGAGCACCGACGGTCTGGTCTTCGCGTCCCGCACCACCGACGGCGTCATCCTCTGTGGTTCGCCCACCCGCATCGCGGCCCTCGCCGAACGTGCACGCTCACGCGCGGCCGCCGTCGGCCTGTCGAACCCCGTCGCCCTCCCCGCACTGGCCGAGGCCGCCGAGCACGCGCAGCTCGCCTGCGCCCGCGCGGGGGCCGGCCAGCTCGTGCGCTTCGACGACCTCGTTCAGAACGGCATGCGTTCGGCCCTCGACGCCGACCGCCTGCGCGCCGTCGCCGAGGCGCTCATCGGCCCGGTGCGCGAGCACGATGCCCGGTTCCAGACCGGCTTGGTCGAGGCATCCCGCGTCTGGCTCGAGTGCAACGGGCAGTGGGAGAAGGCCGCGGCAGAACTCGGGATGCATCGCCACACGCTCAAGGCGCGCATCCGCCAGGTCGAGCAGCTCACATCGACGTCGCTCGACTCGTTCGCCGCTCGCGCCGAACTCTGGCTGGCGCTCACCTCCGCCGAGGCGTCCTAGAGCGCGAGGCCCCGCACGAATCGTGTCAGCCGCGCATAGGCGTCGCGCCGCACATCCGCCCGCGACAGCAGGATGTCGTGCAGCGCCCCCTCGAGGCGTGCAATGGTGACGGTGGGCGACAGCTTGATGGCGCGCATGGCGATATCGTCCACGTTCAACACGATGTCGCTCGAGCGCATCGCCTCCGACCACACGGGTGCGATGGTGGACCGCGCCGACACCATCGTGAAGACCGCCGCGTCGATCGACAACCCCATGGCCACGCGCGCGTGCCCGGCGAGCACGGCGTTCAGCCACGCCGGCCGCACGGGAAAGCCGCGCTCCGGCCGCCACTCGAGGTTGTAGTCCCAATCGCCGCCCTTCGACTTCAACACGCTGCGGGTGTAATAGCCGAGGTCCACATTGGGCAGCACACGCAGCGGGTCGACGCGCGCGCCGATGCCGATGAGCGGCGTGAACACCTCCCGGCCGAAACCGCGCGCCTGAAACTCGAGCCAGGGCGAGTTCAGCACGACCGCCGCAGCGCGTCCCGGATGCCGGTCGGCCCAGAGGCTCAGCGTGAGCCCGCCCGTCGAATGCCCCATCAGAATGAGCGACCGAGACGGATGGTCGGCCTGGCCGTGTCCGATGACCGAGAGCGCGGCTTCGAGGTCTTGGTCGTAGGTCGTGAGGTTGTCGACGAAACCGGGGGTTTGGCCGTCGCGCAGGCTGCGGCCGTACTTGCGCAGGTCGACGGCATAGAAGTCAGCGCCCATGCGGTGCCAGTAGCGCGCCAGTTCGGTCTGGAAGAAGTAGTCCGACCATCCGTGCACATAGAGTACGTCGGTGCGCCGGGCCGGCCGGTCGTGCAGGCCGAAGTCGGGCCCGGGCTTGTATCGCACGAGGGTGGCCACGACCTCGCCCTCGTTGTCCGACCCGAGCGGCAACGTCAGCTGCTCGAAACCGGGCCCGAGGATGTCGGGGCGCCACGCTGCACCGGCCATGACGTCAGCTCACCCCATCCGCGGCGTTGTCGCTCCCCCGTACAGATACAGACATGCCCCCACCTTAGGGGCGGGGGCATGTCTGGCGCTGAGGCTGAGTTGCGGATCAGGCTTTTCTGCGGATCTGGTCTAGCCGCGGATCAGGCGCATGTGCCGATCAGTCTCGTCTGCCGATCAGTCGAGGTCGGAGAGCGACACCGGCTGGCTGGCCGTGGGCTTCGCGGGCTCGGAACCACCCTCGAAAGCCGAGTCCCCGGCACCGGCACCGGTCTGCGGCGCCGCGTGCCGCGGGGCCTGGCCGTTGTCGCTCTTCGGCGACGCGTCGGCCGGTGTGGCGGAGGCGTGTTTCGGCGCGGGACCGTTGATATCGCTGTCGGTCAGGGGCTCGTCCTCGCCGCGCGAGACGTTGACCATCTCGCCGCGGGCCACGACCTTCACGCGCACCCGACCCTCGGGCTCGCCCAGCGCCATTTCGTGCTGGTCGAGGTTGTGCCAGCCGTCGAGGTCGGTGAAGCGCACGCCGCGTTCGGTCAGCAGTGCGGGAATGCTCTCCTCGGACGGGTCCTCGGGGCTCCACCAGCTGGCCTGGTCGTTGATCACGTGCGAGACCGTCTCCATGGCGTCGGACTTGGTGTGGCCGATGAGGCCGACGGGTCCGCGCTTGATCCACCCGGTGGCGTAGACGCCGTGCAGCAGGTCGTTGTCGTCGCCCGACAGCACCTTGCCCTCGTGATTCGGGATGACCCCGTGCTTGTCGTCGAAGGGAACGCCGTCGATGGGCGAACCGAAGTAGCCGACGGCACGGTAGATCGCCTGGATCGGAACCTCGCGGATCTCGCCCGTGCCCTCGACGCCGCCCTGGCCGTCGGGCCGCGTGCGCTCGTAACGGAAGGCCTGCACCCTGCCGTTCTCGTCGCCGACGACCTCGAGCGGTTTGGCGAAGAAGTGCAGGTGCAAGCGGCGGGATGCCTGGCCGGTCTCGCGTTCGCGCCACTTCTGCAGCACGCGGTCGATCACCATGACCTGCTTATTGCTGGCGACGGCGGTCTTGGATGCCTCGTCGTAGTCGAAGTCCTCGTCGTAGACGATCATGTCGACGTCGCGCAGCTCACCGAGCTCGCGCAATTCGAGCGGCGTGAACTTGACCTGCGCGGGCCCACGACGCCCGAAGACGTGCACATCGGTGACAGGAGACTTCTTGAGCCCCTCGTAGACGTTCGCGGGGATCTCGGTGGTGAGCAGGTCTTCGGCGTGCTTGGCCAGGATGCGCGACACGTCGAGTGCCACGTTGCCGTTGCCGATGACGGCCACGCTCTCGGCCTCGAGCGGCCAGGTGCGGGGCACGTCGGGGTGTCCGTCGAACCAGCTGACGAAGTCGGCCGCGCCGTAGGAGCCGTCGAGGTCGATGCCCGGGATGTCGAGGTCAGCGTCGCGCACGGCGCCCGTCGAGAAGATGACGGCGTTGTAGTGCTTCTTCAGGTCGTCGAGCGTGATGTCGGTGCCGAAGTGCACGTTGCCGAAGATGCGGATGTCGCCGCGGTCGAGCACGTCGCGCAGGGCCGTGATGATGCCCTTGATGCGCGGGTGGTCGGGGGCGACGCCGTAGCGCACGAGCCCGTAGGGCGCCGGCAGCTGCTCGAACAGGTCGATCGAGACGTCGAATTTGCGTTCGGATTTGAGCAGGATGTCGGCGGCGTAGATTCCGGCCGGTCCGGCACCGACGATGGCCAGCCTGAGCTTGGTCATGTTGTTTCCTTAGTTCGTGTGGTGGGGAGTCGTTAGTGGCTGCGGTCGACGATGGTGCCCGCGAAGCGCACGAGCGCCTCTTTCACGGGGCCCTTCGGCAGCACGTCGAGTGCGGCGACTGCTTCGTCGGCCCAGCGGTGGGCTTCGGCGAGCGTGCGCTTCGTGACGTCGTGTTGGCGCAGCTCGGCGATGGCCGCGTGGAAGTCGTCGGAGGCCTCGGCATCGCCGTCGCCCGCTTCGACGCCGGTCACATCCGCTTCGATCCTGCTGAGCAGCGCGGCGGCCTGCGGGTCGGTCTCGGCCTGGCGGCGCAGGTAGATGAGCGGCAGCGTGACGACGCCGGCGCGCAGATCGGTGCCGGGCACCTTGCCGGTCTCTTCGGGCTGCGGCGACAGGTCGATGACGTCGTCGACGAGCTGGAAGGCGATGCCCACCTTCTCGCCGTATTCGACCATGGCCGGCTCGTATTCTTCGGGAGCGTGCGAGAACGAGACACCGGCACGCGCGGCCGTCGCGATGAGCGAACCGGTCTTGTCGGCCAACACCTGGATGTAGTGGGCCTCGGGGTCGTCGCCCGGCTGCACACCGACGGTCTCGTGCAGCTGACCGAGCACGAGGCGCTCGAAGGTGTCGGCCTGCAGCAGGATGGCGCGCTCGCCGAGCGAGGCCATGAGCTGGCTGGCGCGGGCGAAGAGCAGGTCTCCCGTGAGGATGGCGACCGAGTTGCCGAAGACGGCGTGCGCGCTCGGAACCCCGCGGCGCTTGTCGGCGTCGTCCATGACGTCGTCATGGTAGAGCGAGGCGATGTGCGTGATCTCGATGGCCTCGGCGGCCGTGATGACCTCGTCGGTGACGCCGTCGCCCAACTGCGCCGTGAGCAGCGTGAGCATGGGGCGCACGCGCTTGCCGCCCGCCTCGAGCAGGTAGCGCGTCGTGGCATCGGCGACGCTGTCGGCGAAGCCGAGCTCGCGCATGAGCCCCTCTTCGATGCGGTCGAGCCCGTCATCGATCGACGCGATCAGGTGTTTCGTGCCCGGGGACGCGAAAATGCGTTCGGTCAGGCCCAGCTGACTGGTCAGACGGCTGCCTCGACGGGTGGCGCTCGGATTCACAGCTCTAGCCTATCCATTGCGGGTGGGATGGTGGGTGCCGGTCGTTGGCCGCACCCGCGGGTTACTCGGCGGCAGGAAAAGGCTTGGTCGCGCGGTGCAGTGCCACGATGCCGCCCGTGAGGTTGCGGTAGCGCACATCGGTCCAGCCCGCCTCGCGGAGCCACGACGCCAGCGTGCGCTGGTTGGGCCAGGCGTGGATGGAGTCGTTCAGGTATTCGTAGGACGCCGGGTTGGAGGAGACGACCTTCGTGAGCACCGGCATGACCTTGTTGAGATAGAGGTCGTAGGCCGTGCGCATGGCCGGGTTGGCGGGCGTCGAGAACTCGCAGATGACGATGCGGCCGCCGGGACGCGTGACGCGCAGCATTTCTTCGAGGGCCGCGCGCGGGCGCACCACGTTGCGCAACCCGAAGGAGATGGTGGTCGAGTCGAACTCGTCGTCGGCGAACGGCAGCTCGGTGGCGTCGGCCTCGACGAACGAGACGCGGTTGAGGTGGCCGTACTTCTTCTGGCCCACGGCGATCATGCCGGGCGAGAAGTCGGCGGCGACGACCGTCGCACCCTCGCGAGCGATGGCGGCACTGGATGTGCCGGTGCCGGCCGCGAGGTCGAGCACCTTGTCGCCCGGGTGCGGCTCGAGAGCGTTGACCGTAGCCACACGCCAGAGCAGCGCATTGCCCGCCGAGAGGATGTTGTTGGTGCGATCGTATTTCGCAGCGACCTCGTCGAACATCGCGGAGACTTGCGCGGGCTTTTTCGAGAGGTCTGCCTTGTTCATCCCCCCATCCTAGGCCGGGTTTCCGGGGCGTAGGCTGTGGGTGTGACCGATACCGAGACCCGGGTTCTGAGCGTCGAGACCATCGAGATCTCCGACCTGAAACAAATCATCCCCCTCACCGATCCCGAGCGACCGCTGTTGTGGATGCGCAAGGGGCAGGGGCTTGTCGGCATCGGTGAAGCGGTGCGGCTCGAGTTCGAGGGCCCCACGCGCATGCAAGACGCCGCGGCCGCCTGGCGCGAGCTGGTCGACGCGGCCACGGTGACCAACCCCGTCGAGCTGCCCGGCACCGGTCTCGTCGCCTTCGGTGCCTTCGCCTTCTCGGCGTCGTCGGCCGAGAAGAGCGTGCTCATCGTGCCGCGCATCATTCTCGGCAAGCGCGATGGGCGCTTCTGGGTCACCAAGATCACCGTGGCGGGCGACGACCGTCCGCTCCCCCGGCTCGAACCGCGCGCGTTCGGCGACGAATACCGCATCTCCCTGTTGCCGGGCGACGAAGATCCGGGGGCGTTCCGCGCCGATGTCGAGACCGCCATCCAGCGCATCGTGCGGGGAGACGTCGGCAAAGTGGTGCTGGCGCGCAACCTCGTCGGGCACCTGCCCGAGGGCTCAGACATCCGCCGCGTGCTCGTCGATCTGGCCATGGGCTACCCCGATTGCTGGACCTATTCGGTCGACGGCCTCATCGGTTCGAGCCCCGAGACGCTCGTCGGCGTCTCCAACCGCACGGTCTCGGCGCGTGTGCTGGCCGGCACCATGTCGCGCGGGCGGGATGCGGACAGCGATGCCGAGGCCGCGACATCCCTCGTCACCAGCGTGAAAGACAATGACGAGCACGCCTTCGCGGTGCAGAGCGTGGTGGCGGCCCTGCGCCCGCATTCGCCGCACCTCACGTGGAGCGAGCTGCCCTTCGCCCTCAAGCTGCCGAACCTCTGGCACCTGGCCACGGATGTCGCGGGCCCCCTCACCGATCGTGCGACCTCGCTCGACCTCATCGCCGCCCTGCACCCCACCGCCGCCGTCGCGGGCTTCCCCACCGACGCCGCCCTCGCCCTCATCGACGAGCTCGAACCCTTCGACCGCGGCCGTTACGCGGGCCCGGTCGGCTGGGTCGACGCGGCGGGCGACGGGGAATGGGCCATCGCGCTGCGCTGCGCCCAGATCAGTCCCACGGGCGACATCACGGCGTACGCGGGCTGCGGAATCGTGGCCGAGAGCGACCCGATGAAAGAACTCACCGAGACCAAGATGAAGTTCCGCCCCATCGTCGAAGCCTTCGGATAGACGACCTCGTCAGCCGAAAATCTGTTTACCTGGGCGAAACACGCCCAGGCCACGGGCGGAAACAAAGCTCCAGCAGGATGTGACCACGCGGTAAGCAGCGCGTGCGAGCGAATGGGGTTTTCTCAATGGATCAAGGTAATACGGCGTTCTTGTTGATCGCCGCCGCCCTCGTGCTTCTCATGACGCCGGGGTTGGCATTCTTCTACGGTGGTCTCGTCAAGGCGAAGAGCGTCATCAGCATGATGATGCTGAGCTTCGGCTCGATGGGCCTCATCGGCGTGCTGTGGGTTCTCTACGGTTACGCCATCGCCTTCCCGGGTGCCGAGGGAACGCTGTTCCCCTGGTCCATCGACGGATCGGCTCTCGGCCTGAACAGCCTCCTCGAAACGCCTGAGGGTGCGGCCTACCCGCCGCTCGCCTTCGTGGCCTTCCAGGCGACGTTCGCCATCATCACGGTCGCCCTCGTCTCGGGCGCCATTGCCGACCGCGCCAAGTTCGGCAGCTGGATGGTGTTCGCCGGTGTCTGGGCGACCGTCGTCTACTTCCCGGTCGCCAGCTGGGTCTTCAACTTCGGCCTGGCCGAGGACGGCAGCTTCGCCTACGGCGGCTGGATCACGCACGGCCTGCAGGATGTCTTCGGGGTCGGTGCCATCGACTTCGCCGGTGGAACCGCGGTTCACATCAACGCCGGTGCCGCCGCTCTGGCCCTCGCCCTCGTCCTCGGACGTCGCGTCGGATTCCAGAAGGGCGCGAACGTTCCTCACAACCCGCCGTTCGTCCTCCTCGGTGCCGGTCTGCTCTGGTTCGGATGGTTCGGCTTCAACGCCGGTTCGGAACTCGCCGCCGACGGCACCGCCGCTCTGGCCTTCGTCAACACGATCGCCGCTCCGTCGGCCGCTCTCCTCGCCTGGTTGGTCGTCGAGAAGGTCAAGGACGGCAAGCCCACCTCGGTCGGTGCCGCCTCCGGTGCCGTCGCGGGTCTCGTCGCCATCACTCCGGCCTGCGCCTCGCTCCACCCCGTCTGGGCCATCGTGCTCGGTCTCGTCGCCGGTGCCGTCTGCGCCCTGGCCGTCGAGCTGAAGTTCAAGCTCGGCTTCGACGACTCCCTCGACGTGGTGGGCATCCACCTCGTCGGTGGTCTCATCGGAACGCTGTACCTCGGCTTCTTCGCCAACAACACCGGCCTCTTCATGGGCGGCAACGGCGCCCAGCTGCTCGTGCAGGCCATCGCGGCCTTCGCGGTCATGATCTACTCCTTCGTCCTCGCCTACCTCATCGGCTTCGTCATCCAGAAGACCATGGGCTTCCGGGTGAAGAACGAGGACGAGATCGCGGGCATCGACACGTCGGTCCACGGCGAAGAGGGATACGTGCTCACCGACGCACGCTAACCCTTCGTCCCTCGACGAAAACCCCCAATCGCGGGTCTGGCTTCGGCCGGGCCCGCGATTGTCGTTTGTCGGCGTGCGGCTGCGGGACACCGGTGTCGATTCGGGAGCGGGACACCGATATCGATTCGGGAGCGGGACACCGATATCGATTCGGGAGCGGGACACCGATATCGATTCGGCGCCCGAGCGATTGCCGACCATCGGCCGTCTCAGACCGTCAGCGGTCGAGCGGAACTTCGATGACGACGGGTCGCTCCACGGGCGCGGTCAGCGCCTGGTCGAGTTCGGCTCGCGTCTTGGCGCGCACGTAACCCCAGCCGAAACCCTCGGCGAGCTTCTGGATGTCGACCCGCTGCGGCGTGTAGAGGACGCGTTGCATGGCCTCGGGCGCAGCGCTGGCCGCCACCTCGAGCCCGTCGAAGATGGTGCCGCCACCGTCGTTGCCGACGATGACCTGCAGGCGCGGCATCCGCTCGTCGTAGCCCGGCAGAAGCGCGCCGATGTCGTGCAAGAACGTGAGGTCGCCGACGAGAACGCGCGTGACGCCGGGCGACCCGTCGGCCTGGCTGGCGAGCGCGATGCCCGTTGCCGTGGCTGTAGTGCCGTCGATGCCGGCGAGCCCGCGATTGGCGTGCACGCGCACCTTCTTGCCGCCGAGCACCTGGTCGGCCTCGCGGATGAGTCGGGATGCCCCGAAGACGAGTCGATCGTGCGGCCACGTGGCGCGCCACACCGCTTCGACGAGGAGGCGCCGGTCGAGTGGGCGACGAATCGCGGCGAACTCGGCCTGTGCGAAGGCGAGCCTCTGGGCGGGGTCGTGCGAGTGCCCGGCCTCGAGATCGGGCGCGACATCGTCGTCCTGCGCCGCGAGAACGGCTCGGGATGCGACCACCCAGGCTCCGAGCCACGCCCGGTCGACGGGGCCCGATGTCACCGACACCTGCCCGACCACGCGAGCATTGCGGCCGGGGTCGTAGGCCTCGGCACCGTGCGGCGCGACGACGATGGTCTCGACATCCGCTCGTTTCAGCAGCGCCGGCACCTGACGGGAGAGAGTGGGATGCCCGAAGACGATGGCGCGTTCGATGCGGCCGCCGAGCTCGGGGTCGTCGAGCAGCGGGCGGTAGCCGGCGACCAGGTTGCGGCCGAAACGGGAACCGCTCGTGACCTCGGCGATGAGGGGCCAGCCCCCCGCGTGGGCGACGTCTTCGGCGGCCGGGCCGGCCGCGTTGCCCGCGATGACCACGGTGCGCGGCCCGCGTTCGACGAGCAGCGTGGAACGGCGGCGGCGGTCACCGAGAGTGACGTCGACGCTCGGGGTTGAAGGGGCGTCGAGGTGGGCGCGCACGCGCTCCAGTTCGAGCTCGTCGTCGGCATCGGAGATGGAGGACAACGGTTCGCGGAACGCGAGGTTCAGGTGCACGGGCCCCGGGCCCGCGACGCCCTTCGTCGTTCCGACGGCATGGGCCCAGGATTCGCTCGCGATCGACGACGGGTCGAGGGATTCGTCACCGGGCTGGGTGCGGAACCCCGATGCCGGGCCGGGTGCGGGAACATCCGTCGTGTAGCGAGCGGCGCGACCGAAGATGCCCGGCTGGTGCGTGGTCTGGTTCGAGCGGATGCCGCGCAGCTCGGTCGGCCGGTCGGCCGTGAGCAGCAGCATGGGCACGCCGCTGTGGTGCGCTTCAAGAACGGCAGGGTGCAGGTTGGCGACGGCGGTGCCGCTCGTCACGACGACGGCGGCGGGCACACCGGATTCGGCGGCCAGGCCGAGCGCGAGGAAGCCCGCGACGCGTTCATCGAGTCGCACGTGCAGGTGCAGCAGGCCGGCGCGCTCGTATTCGTCGGCCGCGAGGGCCAGGGCCTGTGAGCGCGATCCGGGGCAGAGCACCAGGTCGCGCAGACCGAGGCGCACGAATTCGCCCAGGAGGCGGACGGCGAAGCGGGTGCTGGGCGAGGACTCAGACATCCGCTCGGCCTGCGCCGGGCTCGTCGTCGGACTTGCCGCGCTTGGCAGTGCCGTCGTCGGTGCCCGTCGGCTCGTCGCCGGAATCGGGGGTGTCGGCATCGGACGATGACGAGCCGGAAGAGGAGGATGGCCCCGTCGAACCCGCCCGCGCAGGACCCGTGGTCGCCGGACCCGTCGTTCCCGAACCGGAGCCGGAGCCAGATGTCGGCGTGCCGGGACGCGTGGTCGTCGGGCCGGACGGCGCTCCGTCGGCGGGGCCTTCGGAATCGAGTGCCGCGAGCTCTTCTTCGAGACGGCGGATGCGCTCGTCTTGATCGGGATCGGCCGCGGAGGACGAGGACCGGCCGAAGAACTCGGGGTTGTCGTCGGGCGGAAGCTGGCGCGTGCGCGCCTGGGCTTGGCGGCCGCGACCGATGAGGAACCACAGCACGACACCCACGACGGGCAGCACCAGGATGATGACGAGCCAGGCGGGTTTGGGCAGACCTCGCACTCGATCATGAGCGAGCATGGCGCAGTCGATGACCGCGTAGATCGTTGCGACCACGACGACGACGACGAGTCCGAGCAGCAGGCGTGCCATCCCCCCATGTTAGTCGGCGCGTCTGAGCCTTTTCTCCACGGCGGCGGCTCCCAGCGGCCCGACTTACACTGGTGGAGTGAAACGCATCTCCCCGGTCCTCGTCTATACGGTCTTTCGGCTTCTCACGTTCGCCGTGCCCCTGACGGCCCTGCTGCTGATGCAGATCAACCCGCTCATCGCCACGCTGCTCGCGGCGCTCATCGGCGTGAGCCTGTCGTACATCTTCCTGCGGCCGCAGCGCGAGCAGGTCTCGCGCGAGCTCTATGCGCGCCGCCACGAGGGCAAGACGTCGCCCCACGCCCACGACGACGAAGACGCCGAAGACGCGATCAACATCGACACGAAACCGGCCGCGAACGAGCGCTGAGCCAAGCTCAACAACCCGCCGCGACCGGCGTTGTGATGCGTTCTTGCTGCGAACCTGTTACTGGCCGCCGCTGTACAACCAGAAGGCCACGAACAGCGCGATCGCGTAGAACAGCTGCGCCACCCCGGTGAGCTTCAGCACGAGGATGAGTTCGCGTGGCGTGCGCGCGGTCGCCGTGATGATGCACGCGGGCAGAGCTGCAAGCAGCACGAACATGGCGAACCATGCGGCCGGGTAGAAGAGCGCGAGAACGCCCGCGATCACGAACGGCACGAGCATCAGCACGATGTAGAGAACCCGCGTGGCCGTGGCGCCGATGAGCACCGAAAGCGTGCGCTTGCCCGACATCCGGTCTTGTTCGATGTCGCGCAAGTTGTTGACCACGAGGGCGGCCGTGGCCATGAAGCCGACCGCAATGGCGCCGAACCACGCCTCCTGATTGAGCTGGTAGACCTGCACGAACGTGGTGCCAAGCGTGGCGACGAGCCCGAAGAAGACGAAGACGAACACCTCGCCGAGCGCGTTATAGCCGTAGGGGCGCTTGCCACCCGTGTAGAACCAGGCGGCGACGAGGGCCGCGGCGCCGACGATGAGCAGCCACCAGAGGCCCGACACCACCGTGAGCACGAGACCCGCGACGGCCGCGATGCCGAAGAAGACGAGGGCAACCGTGAGCACCGACTTGGCCGAGGCCTTGCCGCTGCCGACGAGACGCTGCGGGCCGACACGGTTGTCGTCGGTGCCGCGGATGCCGTCGGAGTAGTCGTTGGCGAAGTTCACGCCGATCTGCAGGGCCACCGAGACGATCAGGCACAGGAGCGCGCGCACGGGGTGGTAGACGCCCGGCTCGCTCGCCACGATCGCGGCGCCGGTTCCCACGATGACGGGCGAGATCGACAGCGGCAGCGTGCGCACGCGCGAACCGTCGATCCAGTCGGCGAGGGTGGCCTTCTTCACGGCGTCATAGCGTCGCGCCGCGGGGTTGCCGCTCTTGCCGCGCCCGCTGGTCTTCGTGCGCACCGTCTTGTCGGCGTTCGCGTTGCGGCCGTTGACGTTGCGGGGGTCGACCGACCTCGTCGCGTCGATGCGTTGCTGCTTGGGTCGTTGCTGCTTGGGCGCCACTACCGTCTCCTTCGGGTCCGGAGCGAGTTTACGACACCGGGCCATGCCGGCGGGTTCGCCGGGCTTCGCCAGGAGGTCGTGGGACTCTGCCAGGGGTGCGCCGGGCTGTGCCGAGGGGCGTGTGGGGCCATGTCAGGGGCCGTGTCGCGGGCTCAACGAGCCCGGTCGAGCGCGTCCTCGACGAGCGAGCGGATGCGGCGGCGGTCGGGTTTGCCCGACGACAACGTGGGCATCGTGCCGAGCGTCACGACCGCGGCAGGTTGGGCCGCCACCCCGATCAGGGCCGCCACGTGCGCGCGGACCACAGCTCTCGCATCCGCACCGGCTTTCGTACTGGCGCCAGCACCGGACCCCGTGCTCACAGCGTCGGAGCCGGCACGCTCGGCCGAGCCCCGTGCACCATCCGCGAAGACGGCCACGACGGGCACCTGCCCCCAGCGCTGGTCGTCGACGCCCACGACGATGGCCGTGCCGAAACCGTCCAGCGCGCGAACGGCCTCCTCGACGCGGTCGAGCGACACGTTGGTTCCGCCCGAGATGATCACGTTGTCGATGCGCCCGGTCACCGAGACCCGGCCGGCCTCGACCGTGCCGGTGTCGCCCGTGCGGTACCAGCGGTGCACGATGCCGTCCGCGTCGGGAGCCGAGTGGAAGGCCGCATCCGTGCGCTCGGGGTCGCCGAGATAGCCGTCGGCGAGCATCGGGCCCGAGAGCTCGAGCTGGCCGTCGACGACGCGCGCGCGGGCCCCGGGCAGCGGAACGCCGTCATAGACGCAGCCGCCCGCCGTCTCACTGGACCCGTAGGTGCGCACGACGTGGGCGCCCAGCCGGTGGGCCCGCTCGGCGAGGGCCGCGTCGAGGCGCTGACCCCCGATGAGGATGGCGTCGTAGCTCGACAGGGCTCGGCGCACGCGGCGCGAATCGGCGGCCGCATCGACCAGGGTGAGCAGCTGGGCGGGCACCAGGGACGTGAAGCGCAGGTCACCGTCGAGACGCGAAGTGGCGACAGCGAAGGCCCGGGCGTCGAACGGGCCGGGCGGCAGCACCTCGGGTGTCGTTCCGGCCGCGATGGACCGCGCCAGCACCTGCACACCGGCCACATAATGCGTCGGCAACGCGAGCAACCACTGACCGGGCCCGCCGAGCGCGGTCTCGGAGGCGGCGACACTCGCGAGCACGGCGTCGGCCGACAGCATGACGCGCTTCGGGATGCCCGTGGAACCCGACGTCTCGATCACGAGCGCGGTCGATTGGGGAACCCTGTCGGGCGCCTGGGCCGATTCCTCGCCCGCTGGCTGTGCAGCCACGGGCACGATGGCGGGCCCCGACCGATCGAGCGCACCCCGCAGAGCCTGCATGACGGCCATCGGGTCCGCGGCCGACACGCGCCGCAACTGCCTGGTCATGCCGCCGCCACCGCTACCGCTACCGCTACCGTCACCGTCGGCAAACGGGTCAGTACTGCCACGGGTACGGGCCCCAGTCGGGCTCCCGCTTCTCGAGGAAAGCGTCGCGCCCCTCAACGGCTTCGTCGGTGCCGTAGGCCAGGCGCGTCGCCTCGCCCGCGAAAACCTGCTGGCCCACCATCCCGTCGTCGACCGCGTTGAAGGCGAACTTGAGCATGCGGATGGCGGTGGGCGACTTCGTGAGAATCGTGCGGGCCCAGCGGATGGCTTCGGCCTCGAGTTCGGCGTGCGGCACCACGGCGTTCACCGCGCCCATCTGGTAGGCGCGTTCCGCCGAGTACTCCTCGGCGAGGAAGAAGATCTCGCGCGCGAACTTCTGGCCGATCTGCCGCGCGAAGTAGGCGCTTCCGTAGCCGGCGTCGAACGAACCGACATCCGCATCGGTCTGCTTGAACTTGCCGTGCTCGCGGCTGGCGATCGTGAGGTCGCATACGACGTGCAACGAGTGCCCGCCGCCCGCCGCCCAGCCGGGAACGACCGCGATGACGACCTTGGGCATGAAGCGAATCAAGCGCTGCACCTCGAGAATGTGCAACCGCCCGCCGCGCGCCGCATCGACGCCCGCGGCCGTCTCGGAGTCGGAGTACTTGTAGCCGTCGCGCCCGCGGATGCGCTGGTCGCCGCCCGAGCAGAACGCCCAGCCGCCGTCCTTCGCGCTGGGGCCGTTGCCCGTCAGCAGCACGACGCCGATGCGCGAGTTCAGCCGCGCGTCTTCGAGCGTGCGGTAGAGCTCGTCGACCGTGTGCGGCCGGAACGCGTTGCGCACCTCGGGCCGGTTGAAGGCCACGCGGGCGATGCGGCCGTCGAGGCTGTGGTGGTAGGTGATGTCGGTGAGGGTGTCGAACCCGTCGACGGTCGTCCACTGGCTCTCGTCGAAGATCTCGGAAACGCTCATGCAGCCAGTCTAGACACGCGACAGAATGGACCCATGACGCCCAACCTCGAAGATGTGTTGGCCACCCTGCGCGTGGTTGCTCTGCCCTTGACGACGCGGTTTCGCGGGGTGACGGTGCGCGAGGCCGCCCTGTTCGAGGGGCCGAACGGATGGACCGAGTTCTCGCCCTTCGTCGAGTACGACGATGCCGAGAGCGCCACGTGGTTGCGAGCGGCCCTCGAATACGGCTGGGGTGACGTGCCCGTGTCTCGTCGAACGTCGATCGCCGTGAATGCAACGGTGCCGGCCGTCGCGGCTCGGGATGTCGCGAGCGTCCTCGCCCGTTATGACGGGTGCCGCACGGCCAAGGTCAAGGTCGCCGAGCGGGGCCAGACCCTCGAGGACGACATCGCGCGCGTGCGGGCGGTGCGCGAGGTCATGGGGCCCGAGGGCCGCATCCGCATCGACGCTAACGCTGGGTGGAACGTGGACGAGGCGGAGCACGCCATCCACGCCCTGTCGACGTTCGACCTGGAATACGTGGAACAACCGTGCGCGAGCATCGAGGAGCTCGCCGACATCCGGCGCCGCGTGAAATATGCCGGCATCCCGATCGCCGCCGACGAGAGCGTGCGCAAGGCCGACGACCCGTTGCGCGTGGCACGGGCGGGAGCTGCAGACATCCTCATCATCAAGGTGCAGCCGCTCGGTGGAGTCGCGCGCGCGCTCGACATCGTGGCGCAGGCCGGCCTGCCCGCTGTCGTGTCGAGCGCCCTCGACACGTCGGTCGGCATCGGCATGGGCGCGGCCCTTGCAGCGGCGCTTCCCGAGCTCGACTATGACTGCGGGCTCGGAACGGCCGCGTTGTTCTCGCACGACGTCACGTCGAGCCCGCTCGTGCCGGTCGGGGGCGCGCTCGAACCGCGCCGCGTTGCCGTGGACGTGTCGGCAGCCGCTCAGGTCGAGGCGGATGCCGAGCGCACCGAGTGGTGGCGCAACCGCCTCACCCGCTGTTTCGCGCTCGTCGATGCCGACGCCGACGCCGACGCCGACGCCGACGCGCAGGCATAGTCACCCGCAACAGCGGCTTAGAGACCCGAGTACGCGTGCAGACCCTTGAAGAAGATGTTCACGATCGTGAAGTTGAACATGACGGCCGCGAAGCCGATGATCGCGAGCCACGCACTGCGTGAGCCCCGCCATCCGCGCGTCGCCCGGGCGTGGATGTAGCCCGCGTAGATCACCCAGATGATGAAGGTCCACACCTCTTTGGTGTCCCAGCCCCAGTAACGGCCCCACGCGCGCTCGGCCCAGATGGAACCGGCCATGAGCGTGAACGTCCAGAAGATGAAGCCCACGATGTTCACGCGGTAGGCGAGGTTCTCGAGGCGCTCTGAGGAAGGCAGCGTGGCGAGGAACTTGAGCTTCAGCAGCTTGAGGTCCTTGCCCGCGAGCTCGCGCCGGTGCTGGAAGAGTTGGATGGCGCTCAGCGCGAAGCCGAGTCCGAAGAATGCCGTGCCGAGGCTGGCGACGAACACGTGGATGATGAGCCACGCCGACTGCAGTGCGGGCGGCAGCGGCACGACGGCCACATAGAAGTTCACGCCCGAGACGCCCAGCAGAATGAGCACCAGTCCCATGACGAACGTTCCGAGGAATCGCAGGTCGACCTTGACGATGACCATGAGGAACACCATGACGATGAGCAGCGTGCCGGTCATGGCGAACTCGTACATGTTGGCCCACGGCACGCGCTGGGCGCTGATGCCGCGCGTCACATCGGCCGTGGCGTGCAGCAGGAAGCCGATGATGGTCAGCGCGACGCCGATGCGCAGCGTGGCCGAGCGCTTGGGTGTGACGTCGCTCGCATCTTCGTCGACACGCTCGATGGTGGCCGTCGAGGACACCCGCGAGGTGGTCGTGGTCGCGGCGGAACCGGCCGATGCGACCTGTTCCCCGTCGACACGCGAACCGGCACCGGATGCCTGAGCGGCCTGCTCATCGGCGTACGCACTCACCTCGGCCGACCGCTTTGCCAGGTCGAGCGCGAAGGCAATGAAGGCGAGCGCGTAGATGGCCATGGCCGACCACAGGCTCAGCACCGAAAGTTCGTCGAGATTCACTTCTTAACAGTACCTCTCAGATCGCGCGGCACGCCCAGGATGGTTCCGTGCCGATAGGCGATCGCATCGACGGCTTGTCGCAAGCCCGGGTCTTCTCCGCGGGCGAGTCCCGCGTACTGCAGCGTGACGCTGCCGTCCTCCTTCTCGACAGCCTTCACCCACACGCGCCGGCGGGGCACGAACAGCGAGGTCAGCAGGCCGAGCATCACCAGAATGGCGAACAGCAGCACGAATCCCTGCGACGGGTCGTGGTGCACATCGAGCGAGACGAAGCGCGGCACCGTGTTGTCGAAGTTGCCGGCCGCCTGCTGCGGCGACGAGTTCTCGAACGTGACGGTGCCCATGCCGTTCGGCAGATCGGCGGTCTGACCCGGCTGCAACTCGATCGAGTCGACATCCGTCTTGCCGCCCGTGAGCTGCGTCATTCCATCGGTCACCAGTTCGTAGACCGACTTGGGCGCGCCCTCGTTGATGCCGAGGTCGCCCTTGTAGACGTTGAGCGTGAGCAGCGGATAGACGAGGTCGGGATAGGTGGACGTGTAGGCACCGGATGCGTTCTTCACGGCCGTCGGGTAGAAGAACCCGATCATGCCGAGCTGGTCGGACAGGCCATCCGGAACCTTGACCACGCCGATCGACGTGAGGTTGGCGTCCTGCGGCAGGAACGGCACCGAGTCGGTGAACACGGCCTTGCCCTGAGGGTCCCGCACCGTGATCTTCGGGGCGTAGCCGTTGCCGAGCAGGTAGACGTCGGTGTTGTCGTAGCGCAGGGGCTCGTTCACCTTGATGGTCTGCTTCTCGGGCTCCTGGCCGGGCGAACGTGTCGTGACCTTGGCCGTGTAGTCGATGGCCTGGCCGTAGGCGTCGAGGTTCTGCTTCTCGTATTCGACGGCGAAATCATCCACCGTCAGCGCATAGGGCGACAGGGTGTCGGGGTTGAAGAAGCGGCCCGGGTTGAACGAGTTGTAGTCGAGCAGCGTGTTGACGAAGGTCTGCCCCTCGACCACCACGCGCTGCCCGGCATAGCCGAAGCCACCGCCCACGCCGATGGCCAGCAGGATGCCGACGAGCGCCGAATGGAAGACCAGGTTGCCG
The DNA here is from genome assembly GCF_900167575.1 of Okibacterium fritillariae. Classification (GTDB taxonomy): domain Bacteria; phylum Actinomycetota; class Actinomycetes; order Actinomycetales; family Microbacteriaceae; genus Okibacterium; species Okibacterium fritillariae. The sequence goes on along the minus strand of NZ_FUZP01000001.1, from coordinate 718,442 downwards.
GTTTCGCGCAGATAACCGCGTTCGGCCGAGACCGAGAGTGACCCGCCGCCCTCGTACATCTCGACGCGATAGCCCGACTTCTTCAGCAGCGTGCGCGCCGACGAGATGGCGGATGCCGCGTCGGCACCCTCGACGGTCTGCTCCGTGTACGAATCCAACCGGTTGAGCCGGGCGGGCGTGCGCGGAGGCCGCGCGCGCATGGCCTGGAAGTGGTGCTTGGTGCGCGGGATCACGCAACCGATCAGCGAAATGAACAGCAGCAGGTAGATCGCGGAGAACCACGCCGAGCCGTAGACGTCGAAGAACTGCATGTTGTCGAGCACGGGCGCGAGCGACGGGTTGTCGCGGAAGTACTGTGTGACGCCGTTGGGGTCGGAGCTGCGCTGCGGCACGAGGGAACCCGGCACCGCCGCGATGGCCAGCATGAGCAGCAGGAACAGCGCCGTGCGCATGCTCGTCAGCTGGCGCCAGGCGAACCGGATCCAGCCGACGAACCCCAGTTTGGGCTGCTCGATGGAGTTGTTGTCGTCGTCGGCGGGCTGCCTCTTGGCGCTGCCGGAGTCGACGTAATCAGAGGGGCGTGACAAAGCCTTGGATCACCATCCCGAGTTGTGACATGAGTTTTCCCCAGATTCCGGAGACCATCAGGATGCCGATGATCATGAGGAGGACGCCGCCCGCGATGTTGATGGCGCGGATGTGGCGCTTCAGGAAGGCGATGGTTCCGGTCATCCAGCTGAGGCCGAGGGCCACGAGGACGAACGGGATGCCGAGGCCGACGCAGTAGAACAGGCCGAGGAGGGCGCCGCGGCCCGTCGAACCCGAGTTGAGGCTGAGGCCCGTGATGGCCGTCAGGACGGGCCCGAGGCACGGCGTCCAGCCGATCGCGAACACGATGCCGAGCAGGGGCGCACCGGCGAGCCCCGTCGCGGGGCGGAAGGACGGCTTGATGGTGCGCTGCATGAACGAGACCTGCCCGACGAACACGAAGCCCATGACGATGACGACGGCTCCGAGGATGCGCGTGATCAGGTCCTGCCACTGCACGAAGAACGCGCCCACTGTGCCGACGAACGCACCCGTGAGCACGAAGACCAGCGTGAAACCGGCGATGAAACCGGCCACCCCGAGCAGGAGTCGTGGCTTGCCCGGCTGCAGGCGGGCGGGGCGCGCCGAAGCACCAGACGCCCGAGCGCCGGCACCAGGTTTGGCCGCCGTCGACATGCCGCCGACATAAGCGAGATACCCCGGCACGAGCGGAAGCACGCACGGCGAAGCAAACGAGATCAGGCCCGCGAGCAGAGCGATCGGGATCGCCGCGACCAATTGCCCGTTCGCGACGATCTCGCCCGGGTTCACGGTGTGGCCCCGATCATTCGGCGATCGTTTCGCGCACCAGGGTGTCGAGGATCGACTCGGCGGGCAGCTGGCCCAGGATGCGGCTCGCCACGCGTCCCTCCTTATCGAGGACGATCGTGGTGGGCACGGCCTTCGGCGGCACGGAACCCGTGAAGGCCAGCTTCACCGAACCCGAATCAACGTCGAGGATCGACGGGTAGGTGACCCCGTAGGTCTGGTTGAACGACGTGGCGGTCTCGGCCTGGTCGTAGACGTTGACGCCCACGAAGGTGGCACCCTTGCCGCTGTACTTCTCGTTCAGTTCTTGCAGCTCCGGCGCCTCGGCACGGCAGGGCGCACACGCCGCGTACCAGAAGTTGACGACCGTGACCTGGCCCGCGAGATCGGCCGAATCGATGGTCTCGCCGTTCTCGTCGACGCCCGAGAACGAGATCTTCTCGCCGCGCTCGTCGGCGGGAATGGAGGTGACGCTGCCGTCGCCCGCGATGTAGCCCTTGTCGCTGCCCTCTTTGTATTGGGCGGCCAGCGGGTCTGCCGAGCAGCCCGCGAGGCCGAGCGCGGCCGTGATCGATAGCGCGAGCGCGACGGTGGCGAACCGGCGGCGCGGTCGCTGCCGCAGCCCGACCGTGCGCGCGTCGGGCGCCGTCGCGGTCGAGACGGATGGGGATGTCGAACGTGCGCGGGTCATACTGCTCCTACGTCGATGGCCCCGGCGGCGAGTCCGGCCGCGGGGTTCGAATAACCGACCTCGATGAACGAATCCCCCACGCGTTCGAACGAGGTGATGCTGGACAGATCGCAGCGGCGACGGCGCGGATCGTGCGCCAACTGCTCGCCCGCGATGAAACGGTGGGTGGTCCAGATGGGCAACTGGTGGCTGACCATGACGACGTCACCCTCGCCATCCGCCACCTCGTTCCAGGCGTCTTCCATCGCGCGCACCATGCGGTCGGCGATCGAGAGGTAGGGCTCGCCCCAGCTCGGCACCGACGGCGCACGCAGCACGGGCCAGTTGATCGGGTTGCGCAGCGCGCGCGACATGACCTTGCCCTCGAAGTGGTTGGTCGGCTCGATGATGCGCGCCTCGGTGCGGATGTCGAGACCCGTGAGTTCGGCGATCGGTGCAGCGGACTCTTGGGCGCGCTGCAGGGGCGATGCGTACACCCGGGCGATCGGACGCTCGCGGGCGACAATGTCGTCGGCAGCACTCCGGGCCATCAGCTCACCACGTTCGGAGAGTCGGAAACCGGGGATGCGGCCGTACAACACACCCGAGGGGTTGTACACCTCACCATGTCGAACGAGATGAATCTGGCTAGCTCCCACCTGGCAAGTCTACGTTCGACTCGGCTGGGAATCCGCCACACCGGTAGGCTTGGTCCTCGTGAACGAACGAGTACTCATCAAAGACCTGTCCGCCCTGCCCGAAGGCACCGTCACGGTGTCTGGATGGGTCGATACCGTTCGCGATCAGAAGAAGGTGCAGTTCGTCGTGCTGCGCGACGAGTCCGGTGCCGTGCAGATCGTCAACCCGGCCACTCGCGAGATCGCCGAAGACGACGCCTCCTCGGCCGAACGCGTCGCCACCACCGAGGCCATCTCGGGCCTCAGCCAGGGTTCCTTCATCACCGTCACGGGCACGCTCAAGCACGACGAGCGCGTGAAGCTCGGCGGCCTTGAGGTCAAGCTCGCCACGATGGATGTCGTCAGCCACGCCATCCCCGAAACCCCCATCGCCGCCGACTCCTCGCTCGACAAGCGCATGGACTGGCGCTTCATCGACCTGCGCCAGCCCAAGCAGAACCTCGTCTTCCGCATCCAGACCACCTTCGAGCACGCCCTGCGTCAGTACTGGATCGACAACGACTTCATCGAGATCCACACGCCCAAGCTCATGGCGAGCGCCAGCGAGTCGCGCGCCGAGCTGTTCGAGGTCGAGTACTTCGACACCAAGGCCTACCTGGCTCAGAGCCCGCAGTTCTTCAAGCAGATGGCGCAGCCGGCCGGTTTCGGCAAGGTCTTCGAGGTCGGCCCCGCGTTCCGCGCCGACCCGTCGTTCACGTCGCGTCACGCGACGGAGTTCACGAGCATCGACTCCGAGATCAGCTGGATCGACAGCCACGAAGACGTCATGCAGTTGCATGAGGACCTCATCGTCGCTGGCTTCACCGCGGTCGTCGAGAAGCACGGCGATGCGATTCGCGAGCTCTTCGGCCTCGAGGTCACGGTGCCGTCGACGCCGTTCCCCCGCATCCCCCTTGCCGAGGCCAAGCGCATCGTCGCCGAGCGCGGCTACGAGGTGCCGCGCGCCGACGACGACATGGACCCCGAGGGCGAGCGCCAGATCGCGGCCTACGTGAAAGAGGAGTTCGGGCACGAGTTCGTGTTCCTCACCGATTACGCCTCGAGCATCCGGCCGTTCTACCACATGCGCAACGATGAAGACGGGTCGCTCACCAAGAGCTACGACCTCATCTTCAACGGTGTCGAGATCTCGACGGGCGCTCAGCGCGAGCACCGCGTCGACGTGCTCATCGAGCAGGCCAAGGAGAAGGGCCTCGAGCCCGAGGAGCTCGAGTTCTACCTCGACTTCTTCCGCTACGGCGTTCCCCCGCACGGCGGTTTCGGCATGGGGCTCGCGCGCGTGCTCATGCTGATGCTGCACGAGACGTCGATCCGCGAGGTCACCTACCTGTTCCGCGGCCCGACGCGTCTCGCGCCGTAGCGAGCGGCGCACCCGCCGACACGACAGATGCCGAGGGCGGAGGAGAGCATTGCTCCCTCCGCCCTCGGCATCTGTGCTGTGGGCCCGTGTCTGCTTGGTGGAGCGGCCGGCCTGGGTGCTACGAGGTCGCGGGAAGTGTGTAGTCGATGGCCGAACGCTCCGTCACGAGCGAACGGATGACGGCCGCGGCAGCCTGATGCGCCGGGTGCACCTGGTAGGCCTGCAGATTCGCGGCATCGGCGAACTCGGAAACGAGCACGACATCCCAATTGCCCGGGGTGTCATGCAGGTCGATGCCCACCTCGAGTCGCTCGATGATGTCGCCGAGCTGGGGCACCAGCCCCACGAGCTCCTCGCGAATGCGGGTGGCGTCCTCGGCCTTCTGTTCGACGCTCGGTGCGCCGAGCTTCCAGGTCACGATGTGGCGAATGGTCATCGGGCTTCCTTCAGCGCTCGGGTGAGGCGCACCGGATCGATGCGCCAATAGTTGTGGACTTTTCCGTTGATGAGCACGACGGGGATCTCTTCCCAGTAGCGATCGAACAGGGCCGGGTCGTCGAGGATCGACAGTTCCTCGCGCTCGGGGGCCTGATCGCCGAGCTGTGCGGTCACCTCGTCGATCACCGCACGCGCGTCATCGCACAGGTGGCAATCGGGTTTGCTGATGAGGGTGAGAGTCGTCGACACCCCTTTAGCCTAATCCGAGCGGGCATTCGGCGGCAGCAGAGGTTTGGAACAGGCGCATAAGTATCGAAGTATTTATGTTTTCAAACATAATGCTTATGGTCTCTGTGTTATTTTCGTATGAGAGACCATCATGGGCTTATGTCTGCGTTCCACTCCGAAGCCGCCCACGTGCTGGGCGCGCGCATTCGTGAGGCCAGGAATCAACGCTCCCTCACGCTCGAAGACCTCGGGGCGCTGGCCGGAGTGCACTGGACGAACATCGGCAAGATCGAGCGCGGTCAGGTGCACCCGAGTGTCGAGACTCTCGTGCGACTGGCGAGCGCCATGGATGCCGACCCGAAGGTCTTCGTCACGGGCCTCACGGCCGATATGTACCCGCGACCGCGGCATAAACTGACGGCCAACGATCTGATCCGGGAACGCGAAGAGCGCAGCCGACGCCGCGACGCGGACTGACGTACCCCGCCGGTGGTCACTCACAGTGACACCAGCCAGAGGTATTGAGCGCCCTGGAAGAACCAGGTGACCTGCACCTTCGTCTGGCGAGCCAGGTCGTCGCCGAACAGCCACACGGCCAGCACCTGGCCGGGCTCGAGTCGCGTCGGGGTCTGGGCGACGAAGTGCCCCGGGCCCATCAGATCGATCGTCACCCATCGCAGCACGTCACTGCTCGCATTGCGCAACTCGATGCGCTCAGCACCGAACCGGTCGACCTCGAAGGGCACGCGATAGGCCGCGGGCCGCTCGGCAGGGAGCAACGCCGCGCCTGCCTGATGCTCGCCCTCCGGTGCGGCCCGCACCGAAAGCCCCCCGGCCGGACGATCGCCCATCGGGCGCGCCAGGTCGATCGTGGCGGTGTAGTGGACGGCACGTGTCATGGTCTTACCCCCGGGGTCGGTCCGACGATCTCTTGTCCCGACGAACACTAGGGCGAACCCCCGACACTGGCGCCCCCGAACGCCAAAAAGCGCCAGTCCGAGGACTGACGCTTCGCAGCTGCGTTACAACTACTTCTTGTTGCGACGCTGGTGACGAGTCTTACGAAGCAATTTGCGGTGCTTCTTCTTCGCCATGCGCTTGCGGCGCTTCTTGATGACAGAACCCACTGAGACCTCACATAGAAAGATTGGGTATGGCCGCGGATGCGACGACTGGCAGTAAAAATGCCTCCGGCGAGTCTACCTGATCAGCACGGTGTAACGCGAGTCGGGCGAGGAACGACCGCTCAGGGCCGGAGTTTGCGCGTGACGGCCTGCACCGCCGAGGTGACGGCGTGCGTGGCATCCGCTGCAACCTTGCCGACCGTGTCGGCCACGGCACGCGCCTGATCGGGCAGCGGTCCGCCGGACGATTGGGACACGAGCTCTGCCGCATCGAAATCGATGCTGAGGAAGGGGATCAGCCAGTCCTCGATCTGCTCGAGGGGCGTGTATTCGAGGCGATAGAAGCGGTGCTGGCCCTCTTCGCGCACCGTCACGAGCCCCGCCTCGCGCAGAACCTTGAGGTGCTTCGACACGGTCGGCTGGCTGAGCCCGAGCGTCGAGACGATCTCGGAGACGGAGGTGCCGCCAGCGGTCTCATCGTCGGCCGGGTGTCGCTCGAGCAGGACTTGGAGGATGTCGCGTCGGGTGGCATCCGCAACCACGTCAAAAATGTCGGCCATCCACCCAGGGTAGTGACTCCAGAGACGGAGTACCATGACATCCAGCATTCGACACGAACGAACAACGAGGAGCTGAGAATGCCCGCGAGCTCCTCACGGAACGTCATCCACCGGCCTCCGCGTCTCAGCGTGCGCACGGTGCGCGATCGCATCAGCGATTTCACCGGGCGCTCCCCCTCCCGGTTCGCGCTGCTCATCTTCACGGCGCTCATCCTCGTCTTCACCCTGCTGTTCTCCTTGCCCATCGCGTCGAGCGCCGGAACGATGACACCGCTCGCCGACTCGCTCTTCACGGCGGTCTCGGTCATCTGCGTGACGGGCCTGTCGGTCGTCGACATGGCCACGCACTGGTCGCTCGTCGGCCACATCTTCGTGTTCATCGGCGTGCAGATCGGCGCCCTGGGCGTGCTCACCCTCGCCTCCATCCTGGGTCTCGTCATCTCGCGCAAGCTCGGGCTGCGCGCCAAACTCATCGCGGCCAGCGACAGCAACCCGCTGCGCGTGCATCACGGGCCCGTCGCCGAGGGCCAGGCCGTGCGTCTCGGCGAGATCGGCAGCATGCTGCTCACGGTCGCGGTGTCGGCCCTCGTGATCGAGGCGGTGATCGCGGCGCTCCTCTTCCCGCGCATGCTCATCGACGGCATTCCGGCCTGGGATGCCCTGTGGAACAGCGTCTACTACTCCGCCATGGCCTTCACGAACACCGGGTTCACGCCGAACGCCGAGGGGCTCGAACGCTTTGCGAACGACTATTGGTTCCTCAGCATCCTGATGATCGGCGTCTTCCTCGGAGCCATCGGTTTTCCCGTGATCTATGCGCTCAGTCGCTCGTTCTTCAAGCCGCGTCGTTGGTCGCTGCACGTGAAGCTCACGCTGCTCACCACGCTGATCCTCTTCGTGGCCGGGGCCGTGGCCTTCGTGATCCTCGAATTCAACAACCCGAAGACCTTCGGCAGCCTGAATGCCAGCGACACGGCGTTCCAATCGTTGTTCCTGTCGATGATGACCAGGTCGGGTGGTTTCTCGACGATCTCCATCCCCGACCTCAACGGGTCCAGCCTGCTCGTCGCCGACATGCTCATGTTCATCGGTGGCGGCTCGGCGTCGACGGCCGGCGGCATCAAGGTGACGACGCTCGCCGTGCTCTTCCTGGCCGCCCTCGCCGAGGCCCGTGGGCGCCCCGACATGGAGGCGTTCGGCCGCCGCATCCCCCAAGACGTGGTCAAAGTCGCGCTCAGCGTCGTGCTCTGGGGGGCGACCATCGTGGCGGTGTCCTCGATCGTCATCCTGCAGATCACGAAGGCGCCGCTCGACCACGTGCTCTTCGATGTCATCTCGGCCTTCGCCACGACGGGCCTCTCGACGGGCCTCACCGATCAACTCCCCGATTCGGGCAAGTATGTGATGGCGGCGACGATGTTCATGGGGCGCATTGGTACAGTGACACTCGCCGCGGCCGTCGCGGCCAGCCAGAACGCGCAATTGTTCCGGCGCCCCGAGGAAAGGCCCATCGTTGGTTGATCGCATCAAACACAACGCTCCGGTGCTCGTGATCGGTCTCGGGCGCTTCGGTGCGGCCTGCGCCGGCGAGCTCGACCGTCTCGACCGCGAGGTGTTGGCCATCGACGACAACGCCGATCTCGTGCAGAAGTGGTCGGAGCGCGTCACGCACACCGTGCAGGCCGACGCCCGCAACATCGAGGCGCTCAAGCAGATCGGGGCTACCGACTTCTCGATCGCCGTCGTGGCCGTCGGCTCGTCGATCGAGGCCAGCGTGCTCATCACCGCCAACCTCGTTGACCTGAAGATTCCTCAGATTTGGGCCAAGGCGGTCTCGCAATCGCACGGCAAGATCCTGGCCCGGGTCGGCGCCAACCACGTGATCTACCCCGAGGCAGAAGCCGGCGAGCGCGTCGCCCACCTCGTCTCGGGCCGCATGCTCGACTTCATCCAGTTCGACGACGACTTCGCGCTCGTCAAGATGTACCCGCCCAAGCCCATCCGCGGCCTCAACCTCACCGAGTCGGGTGTGCGCACCAAGCACAACGTCACGGTCGTCGGCGTGAAGTCCCCGGGCAAACCGTTCACCTATGCCACGGCCGACACGGTCGTCTCGAACCACGACCTCATCATCGTGTCGGGCACGTCGGCCGATATCGAGCGCTTCGCGGCGCTCGGCAACTAGCCGGCCAGCTCGCGGGCCCGGGCGAGTGCGGCATCCGTCGCCTCGTCGAAGATGTGGCTGAAGTCGGCCTGCTGCATGACGGCGATGGCCCGCTCGGTCGTGCCCTTGGGGCTCGTGACCTGGCGGCGCAATTCCTCGGGCGTCTTGCCCGATTCGTGCAGCAATTCGGTGGCGCCGCGGAACGTGCCCTCCACCATCGTGCGAGCCTGTTCGGGCGTGAAGCCCTTGGCGACGGCGGTCTTCACCAGCTCCTCCATCACGAGGAACACGTAGGCGGGCCCCGAGCCCGAGATCGTGCTGAGCGCGTCGATCTGATCCTCGGGCACCTCGAGCACCTCGCCCACGGTCTCGAACAGTTCGCGCGTCAGCGCCAGCTGCTCGGGCGTGCTGCGGGTGCCGGGCGAGATGCCCGTGACGGCGCGTCCGACGAGTGCGGGCGTATTGGGCATCGAGCGGATGACGGCGACGCCCTCGGGCAGGTTGGCCTCGAAGGTCTCGATCGTCACGCCCGCGGCGACGCTCACGACGATGGTGCCCGGTGTCAGGTCATCCCGGATCTCGTGCAGCAGGTCGACGACCATGCCCGGTTTCACGCCGATGACGACGATGGATGCCGCGGCCGCCGCCTCGCGGTTCGCCCCGGGCTCCTCCTCCAACGCCACCGAGCGCACGCCGTCGAGGTCATCGAGCGCGCGGGCCTTGGCGACGCTGCGGTTCGTCACGACGATGCCGCCCTCGACCCGCACATCGGGCGACACGAGTCCGTTGAGGATGGCGGATCCCAAAGATCCGGCACCCAGGATGGCGATTGATGGCAGAGTTGTCGTGGTCATTCGGCCATCCTATGCACCGAGGGGTAGCGCGCTTCATGACGCACATTCGACACCGGCTCGCCATCGATGGCGGCCAGACGGGCATTCGCCTGCGATTGACCGAAGAAGCTGCGGGCGAGGCCGGCGGTCCCGCCCGTTCGCGGGTTCTCGCCGAGCTCGATGAGCCCGGGGTGCTCACCGACCGATCGGTGGTCGATCAGGTCGCCGAGAGGGTCGTGGCCTTCGCCGCCTCGGCCGCCGTCCACATCGACGAGGTCGCTGTCGGCCTCTCGGGCCTCACCCCGGCGGGCGCGAAGCCCGACGACCTCCTGCGTCACACGCGCGCGGTCGGCGTCGACGGTGTGGCTCTCGCGCACGATTCGGTCACGGGCTACCTCGCCGCCAATGGCACCGAGGCGGGTGTCGTCTTGGCGATCGGAACGGGCAGCGTCACGCTCGCCGCATCCGACACACGCACCGCCAAGGTGGATGGCTGGGGTTATCTGCTCGGCGATGCGGGCAGTGGTTTCTGGCTGGGGCGCGCGGGCCTCGACGCCGTCATGCGGGCCTACGACGGCCGCGGCCCGGCCACCGCACTCAGCACCCCCGCGGTCGACGTGTTCGGCCCCGAAGACGAGATGTATATGCGCTTGCAGGGCGACACGCGTCGCGTCTCCCTCGTCGCCTCGTTCGCCCGCACGGTCGTGGAAGCCGCCGCGGCCGGCGACGCGGTGGCCCTGGCCATCACGCAGGGCGCCGCCGAGGAACTCGCGGTGTCGGGCACGAGCGCCCTCTCCCGCACGGGGTGGATGCCGGGGTCCCCCGCCCGCGCCAGCTGGGTCGGTTCGCTGCTCACGCACTCGGCGGTGCTGCGCGCCCACGTCGACGAGTACCTCGCCGCGCGCACGGGCGGCCTCACGCTCGAGCATCCGTTCGGAGGACCGCTCGACGGCGTCAGCACGCTGCTCGACGTCGCGGGCAGCCATCCGCTGCACGCGCTCATCCACACGGCGAATATCGGGACCGCCGACCCCGTACGATGAATCCATTCCGGCAAAGGGGACATCTGTGAGCGCATCTGGCGGCAACAAGGCGATCATCGCGGCATTCAGCGCGAACCTGGGCATCGCGGTGACCAAGTTCATCGCGTGGGCCCTCTCGGGTTCGTCGTCGATGCTGGCCGAGGGTGTGCACTCGCTCGCCGACTCGGGCAACCAGCTTCTGCTGCTGCTCGGCGGTCGCAAGGCCAAGAAACGCGCCGATAGCGAGCATCCTTTTGGCTATGGCCGCGAGCGCTACGTCTACGCCTTCGTCGTCGCCATCATTCTCTTCAGCGTCGGCGGGGTGTTCTCGCTCTACGAGGGCTACGAGAAGCTGCACGATCCGCACCCGCTCGAGAACTGGTGGATTCCCGTTCTCGTGCTGTTGATCGCCATCGGCCTCGAGAGTTTCTCGCTCCGCACGGCGGTCAAGGAGTCGAACCACGTGCGCGGCAAGGAGTCGTGGGCCAAGTTCATCCGCCACGCCAAGGCACCCGAGCTGCCCGTCGTGCTGCTCGAAGACGTCGCCGCCCTGCTCGGACTCGTGCTGGCCCTCTTCGGCGTCGGCCTCACGGTTCTCACCGGCGACGGCATGTGGGACGCCATCGGCACGCTCGCGATCGGCGTGCTGCTGATCGCGGTGGCCGTCATCCTCGGCATCGAGACCAAGAGCCTGCTGGTGGGCGAGGGCGCCAACGACGGGGATGCTCGAGCCATCGCCGCCGCCATCACCTCCAGCCCGGCCATCCACTCGCTCATCCACATGAAGACGCTCTACCTCGGCCCGGACGAGTTGCTCGTCGCGGCCAAGATCGCGTTCGACGCCGACCGCCCGCTCGGAACGGTGGCCGAGGCCATCGACGACGTCGAGGCACGCATCCGTGCCGCCGTGCCGGTCGCCCGCGTCATCTACCTCGAACCGGATGTCTTCAGCGCCGAGAAGGCGGCCCTGAAGAACTCCGCGGGCGCGGTCGAGCCGAAGCACTGACCCACCGCGTCGCTACTTCTCGCGGAAGAACGCCGTGAGTACCCGGCCACACGCCTCGGCCTCGACGCCGGCATAGACCTCGACGCGATGATTCAGGCGCCGATCGCGCAGGATGTCGTACACCGACCCCGCGCCGCCGGCCTTGTCATCCCAGGCGCCGAACACCACGGTGCCGACGCGCGCGGCCACGATGGCGCCCGCGCACATGATGCAAGGTTCGAGCGTCACGACGAGAGTGCAATCGGCCAGGTGCCAGTCCTGTCTCGCGGCGGCCGCCCGCCGCATCGCCACGATCTCGGCGTGCCCGGTGGGGTCGTGCAGCAACTCTCGTTCGTTGATCCCGGTCGCGATGAGGGCGCCGTCGCCATCGAACAGGAGCGCCCCGACGGGAACGTCGCCGGACTCGGACGTGCGCGTGCTCAGGGCGAGCGCGTCGAGCATCCAGCGTCGGTAGTGGTCCGGCACTTGTGGTGGCACGTCGACTGTCCTTCCCGAGAACGGATAGATTGAAGCCTATGCGAGTGCACGTAGCCGACCACCCCCTGATCACCCACAAGCTCACGGTGCTCCGTGACGAGAACACGCCGTCGCCGGTTTTCCGCGCGCTGACCGAAGAACTCGTCACCCTGCTGGCCTATGAGGCCACCCGCGGCGTGCGCGTCGAAGAGGTCGAGGTGAAGACGCCCGTGACCACCACGACGGGTCTCGCCATCAGCCAGCCCCGCCCCCTGGTCGTCCCGATCCTGCGCGCGGGCCTTGGAATGCTCGAGGGTATGGTCAAGCTCCTTCCCACCGCCGAGGTCGGTTTCCTCGGCATGGTTCGCAACGAAGAGACGCTCGAACCCACGACCTATGCCGAGCGTCTGCCCGACGATCTGAGCGATCGTCAGTGCTTCGTGCTCGACCCCATGCTGGCCACAGGTGGCTCGCTCGGTGCGGCCATCGACTTCCTGTTCCAGCGCGGTGCCGTCGACGTGACGGCCATCTGCCTGCTCGCCGCCCCCGAGGGCATCGCCGCGCTCGAGAAGGCGACCGAGGGCCGCGACGTCACGATCGTTCTCGGCGCAATGGACGAGCGTCTCGACGAGAACGGCTACATCGTGCCCGGGCTCGGCGATGCGGGCGACCGCCTCTACGGCCTCGTCTAACCCACGAGCGCGGCTTCGTGCCGCACCTGGCTTTGCCCGAGAGGCGTCATCCGATCTGCGGATGGCGCCTCTCGGCGTTCGGGGGTGACCTCTGTCGTGAGCCCCGGACTCACATCCGCCCTGCGGAACCGGAGTAGCGGAGTAGCGAGGCAGCGGGATGCGTCGCACCACGCGACGACATGCCGTGCGTCGGTGTGCCACGCAACGATCTTTCGCCCAGCGCAACTAATCGCCACAATCGGTCATGACTTGACACAATGCGACACCTTCGGGTTGAATCAACGCATGACTGAAATTGCACGCCCCCTGACCTCCCGTGAGGCTCTTGGGAGTGCCGGCATGATGATGGCCGGCAGCAGCGCAGTCATGTGTTGTCGAATGTGTCGCTAATCTGACGACCCCTCGCCGAGACACAGCGTAGAACGCACTGCTTTTCGCACCGGTGCCACCCGCACCCGCCGTTCTGAGTTGATCGGGCTTCTTGCCCCGCTCCCGCGCAACGTCTCACGGATGCCGCATCCTGCATCCGAATCTCGCCTCCACCGGCACCACATCCGAACCCTCATTCACTGAGGCCCCTTCCTGACCGGGCCTCCCCAGGGTTCTCTTCGCATCATCATCGAAGGATCTCCCCATGTCTCTCGCCACCGTTCCCGCAACGCTCCCCCGCCAGGCCGCGCCCGTGCAAGCCGCTCCTGCGCAGGTCGCTCCCGTCGCCGCTCCCGCCCCGGCCACCGGCGCTCCCGCGTCACAGTCCGCCGCCGCTGTCGCCACGACAGGTCGCCTCCGCGCCGTGCCGAACGGTACAGAGGCCCGCGGCTTCGCCCTCTACGTCGGGCTCGACGAGGCCAAGGCCCTTGCGGCCGGCACGAGCCTCGGCCAGATCGTCGAAGCCGTGAAGAACCTCCTCGGCGAGCTGGCCCCGGGTGCCGAGAGCTACGCCTCCGTCGCCCTGGCGCCCGAGGGAGCCGGCGGCCGCGACGTGGACGTCGTCCGCCTGGCGCTGCAAGAGCCCTCGGCTTTGGCCAAGCGCCGCGACGTTCCCGTCGAAGAAGACCTCGACCGTGCCGCATCCGGTGTCGTCATCGATATCTCGCGCAAGCGTCTGATCCTCGACAACGAGTCGGTCGGGCTCACCTACAAGGAGTTCGAGCTGCTGCAGTATCTCGTGCTGCGCGAAGGCCGCACGATCGAACGCGCCGAGCTGATCACGGCCCTCTGGCAGGCCGGCGACGACGAAGACGCCCCGAACGAGCGCACGATCGACGTGCACATCCGTCGGCTGCGCGCGAAGCTCGACCGCTACGAGGACATCGTCCGCACGGTGCGCGGGGTGGGCTACCGCTTCGACCGCCACGCTGACGTCTCCATTCGCCACGCATCCACGCCGTCGCCCGACCTGTTCTAAGCGGAATCCAAGGCTGGCGAGGCAAACTCTCAGCGAAAATAACGGTTTGATAACTAGCGGTCGTTACCTGTCCGTTATATATTCGTAGAGCGTTAGTTGTTTTGCTGTGGCAGCTACGCAAATGTGATTGCAGGACACTCTTGGTGCAAGGGAGAAGGCCGGTCGTAAGCCTCTACGACCGGCCTTCAGTCATGTCTGGGCGGCGTTAGCCTGAAACCATGAGTAACGACACCGGGTCGGCACACGCCCAGCCCGCGACACGCGCATCCCGCCCACGTCTTCTCGTCGGCATCCTCACGTTCGGTTTCGGCATGCTCCTCACCGCCGGCGGCATCGTCGCGGTGCTCATCGGGGCCGTTCAGGGCCCGGCTTGGCTCATCGCCGTGGGAATCGGGGGCGTCATCATCGGACTCGTCCTCGCCTTCCTCGGCATGGTGTTGCTCTACCGGGCTCTCGTAGCCCCCGCAAGCGGGCCGCGGCCCACCACCGGAAAGAAGTAGGCTCGAATTCTGGTCGGCCGGCCACACGTGCTTCGCCGGTTCGACTTCTCCCTCCTGTCTCACAGGACCAGTGCACGACCGAAAGGACGAGCGGATGTCTCAGCGACTAGCTGTCACCGCCTGGGAATCGCTTTTCCGAGCCCAGGTGGGGGTCATGCGCGCGCTGTCGGCGGACTTCCCCTCGCACGATCTCTCGCTCAACGAGTACGACGTCTTGTTCAACCTGTCGCAGCAGCCCGACCGCAGCGCCCGCCTGCGCGACATCAATCAGCTCGTGCTGCTCAGCCAGCCGAGCGTCTCGCGCCTCGTCGATCGGCTGGTCGCGCGCGGCCTGGTCGAGAAGCTGCCCGATACCCACGACCGCCGCGGCACGATCGTGCGCATCACCGACGAGGGCTTCGATCACTACCGCGCGGTGGCGGTCACGCATATGCGCACGATCGACAGCATCATGTCCGAGGCGCTCACGCCCGACGAGTTGCGTCAGCTGGCGGCTCTCACCGACAAGCTGCGCTGCCCCGACAGCGACCCCGACGAGGGTGCCTGCCCGGGTTCCGCGTTCGAACAGGCCGAAGCGCGCAACACCGCGTAGAACAACGTGCCCGCCCACTGCCGGCACGCTGCATGCGGCACCGTGGGGTGGCAGCAAAAACGCGAGCGGGGCGCAAGGCCTCTCGTCGACGCATCCGCCTGCATAGGGTGAGGGGATGACTGCACCCATCATCGTCTGGTTCCGCGACGACCTGCGGATGGCCGACAACCCGGCCCTGCGGCACGCCGTCGACAGCGGGAAGCCCGTGCTGTGCCTCTACGTTCTCGACGAGGACAGCGACGAGGTGCGAGCGCTCGGCGGTGCGGCGAAATGGTGGCTGCACGGGAGCCTGACCGCGCTCGGCGCCGACCTCACGGAGGCGGGCGCCTCGTTGCAGCTGCGACGTGGGCCAGCCGAAGACGTCGTTCCCGCGGTCGTCGCCGAGACGGGGGCGGACGCCGTCGTCTGGAACCGCCGCTACGGCGCCGCGCGCGATGTCGATGCACGGCTCAAGACGCGACTCCGCGAGGAAGGACTCGAGGTGAGCAGCTTCGACGCCGCGCTGCTCGTCGAGCCGTGGACCATGCAAACCGGTTCGGGCGGGCCCTATGCGGTTTTCACACCGTTCTGGCGCTCGGTGCAGAAGCGTCTGCAGGAGGATCCGCCGCGGCATCCGCTCGCCCGCCCGAAGACCATCGACGGCTTCGAGGGGGCCGGCAGCGGTTCCGGCGACGCGCTCGACGACTGGGGCCTGTTGCCCAAGCATCCGGATTGGGCTGGCGGCCTGCGCGAGAACTGCGTGCCCGGCGAGAAGGATGCCCACGACAAGCTGCACGCCTTCCTCGCCGACGATGTCGTCGACTATGTGGATGGTCGCGACCGCCCGGGCGAGAGCGTGACGTCCGGGCTCTCGCCGCACCTGCGCTGGGGCGAAATCAGCCCGCACCAGATCTGGGCGACCGCCAATCAGGCACGTGACCGCCGCAACGCCGACGCCGTCGGGAGCTTCCTGCGCGAGGTGGGGTGGCGCGAATTCACGCATCACGTTCTCTACCACTTCCCGCGATTGGCGACCGATAATTGGCGCGCGGAATTCGACGCGTTCCCCTGGCCCGACCTCGACGAGAGTGCGCTGCAGGCCTGGCAACAGGGGCGAACGGGCATTCCCCTCGTCGACGCGGGCATGCGTGAGTTGTGGCACACGGGCACCATGCACAACCGGGTGCGGATGGTGACCGCATCCTTCTTGATCAAGAACCTGTTGATCGACTGGCGCCTCGGCGAGCAATGGTTCTGGGACACCCTCGTCGACGCCGACCCGGCGAACAACCCGTTCAACTGGCAGTGGGTGGCCGGCTCGGGCGCCGATGCGACCCCGTACTTCCGCGTCTTCAACCCCGAACTGCAGGCGAAGAAGTTCGACCCTCACGGTGACTACATCCGGCGCTGGGTGCCCGAGTATGGCACCGACGATTACCCGGAGCCCCTCGTCGACCTGGCGTCCACTCGGCAGGCCGCTCTCGCCGCCTATGACGTCGTGAAGCACGCGCGCGCCGAGGCGCAGGGCGACTAGCCCCGAGGTGCCGGTGTCGATGAGCAGCTAGGCGCTGACGCTCGCGAGGGCTCGGAGGAGCTGATTCAGCGAGGGTGCTCCCGCGGCGCGGAAACTCCCGGCGTCGCCCTCGATGACGAGCGTCGGCGTCGAGCGGATGTCGGCGGCCTCGGCCTCGGCGGTGTGCGCCGCCACGTCGAGCTCCGTGACCTCGAGCCCCGGCACGAGCTCCTGCGCCTGGGCCACCGTCGCCCGGGCGGCATGGCACGGCGCGCAGAAGGCGCTCGTGAACAGGGTGAGCTTCATGACCGGTGGAACGACGAATGCCGCACGGGTATTCCGTGCGGCATTCGCTGTGATGTCTGGTGCGTCGGGTCTAGCGGCGGCGGAACCGCTGGGCTGCCGGGCAGTCGAACGGGTCGCGAGCCGAGAGGCCGACTCGGTTCAGGTAGTCGATGACGATGGCGTAGGAACGCGTCAGCGTCGTCTCGGTGTAGAGGATGTCCTGATCGCGGCAGTGCTCCTTGACGATGGCGCGGGCGGCAGCGAGGTGCGGACGCGGCATGTTGGGGAACAGGTGGTGCTCGATCTGGAAGTTGAGGCCGCCCATGAAGATGTTCATGCCGGCGCCGCCCTTGATGTTGCGCGAGGTGAGGACCTGCTTGCGCAAGAAGTCGAGCTTGACGCCCTCGGCGATCTGCGGCATTCCCTTGTGGTTCGGGGCGAACGAGGCACCCATGTAGACACCGAAGACGGCCATCTGCACGCCGATGAAGGCGAACGCCATGCCGAGCGGCAGCGCCCAGAAGATCACGGCGATGTAGGCCAGCATGCGGAAGGTGATGAGACCCAGCTCGATGAACCGGCCCTCGACCTTGCCCTTGGCGAAGAGCGTCTGCAGCGAGCGACCGTGCAGGTTCAAGCCCTCGAGCGTGAGAAGGGGGAAGAAGAGGTAACCCTGTTTGCGGGTGATGAGGGCGAGGAAGCCCGTGCGCTCGGCGGCGTCCTTCTCCTGGAAGGAGATGGTGTCTTTCTCGATGTCGGGGTCTTTGCCGACCTGGTTGGGGTTGCCGTGGTGACGCGTGTGCTTCGTCATCCACCAGGCGTAGCTGATGCCCACGACGCCGGCGGCGAGGAAGCGGCCGAGCTTGTCGTTGGCGGGGCCCGACTCGAGCACCTGGCGGTGCGAGGCTTCGTGGGCGAGGAACGCGAACTGCGTGAGGATGATTCCGAGCGCGCCCGCGATAAGCAACTGGTACCAGGTGTCACCCAGCAGGATGAACCCGGTCACGCAGCCGGCGAGGGCGACGGTGAGGGCGGCCATGACGGCAACGTAATAACCGCGGGTGCGGCGCAGGAGGCCTGCATCACGCACTGTCTTCAGAAGAGAAGAGTAGGTGCTCGTCACGTTGGGGGCTGACGTGATGCGAGGGACGGTCGTGCGGACCGGTCCGAGTGTACTACTGAGCGTCATAGGGGCTCCGGCGTCTTGATTTTCGACTTCCCAGCCGGATGCAATGAGCGTGCGCTCTTAGATATTTCGAACATAGGGGCGGCACCTGATGATTCGCCTCACATTCGTCACTTAACGTCGGCTCTATTTCGCCGGTCTGAGAAATATGACGGAAACCTTGTTGCGTCGGAGCTTCATGAGCTACTGTGGGGTGTCAGTTGTTGTGTTGCGCATATGTATATCAAGTGGACGACTCCACCGGAGTCAGAAGCTTTTCGTCAGGAGCGATTAACTAACACCGCGACGAACGGGCCCGAAAGTCGGGTCCGGTCCCCTCACGAAAAGAGAATGTTATGTCCACTGGTACCGTCAAATGGTTCAACGCTGAAAAGGGCTTCGGATTCATTGCCCCCGACGACGGCTCGGCCGACGTCTTCGCGCACTACTCCGCCATCGCTTCGAGCGGCTACCGCTCGCTCGAAGAGAACCAGAAGGTTGAATTCGACACCGCTCAGGGCCCCAAGGGTCTCCAGGCTGAGAACATCCGCCCCCTCTAAATCTCCCTCGGGATCAGGTTCGCGCTTCGGCGAGAACACCCCCGAATGAAGGATCTCTGATTCTTCTTCCCAAGAAGCCCCGGTCTTTCGGCCGGGGCTTCTTGCTTTAACTCTCCGACGCTCATCTCCCCTATGCTCGCTGCACGCGGGTCAAGGCCTTGACGCACCCGCGCGAATCCGTCGAAATGGATACACGATGAACGAACACGACGAACCCTTGCAGCTGCCGAACGATCGCGCCGATCGTCCAATCGAAGGATCGAGCCCGGCGGTCTTGGCGCTCACCCTGTCCGAAACGCGCGGCCAGCTCGCCGAGACGATGCGGGAGATCCAAGACCGGTTGACGCCCGATGCCTTGCGCGCGCGCATCCGCGACATCGTCTGGGAGCGACGAGTGGGCATTATCACCGCAGCAGCACTGGCAACCGCAGCCGTCGTGCTCGTCGTCGCCGTGAAGAAAGGCCAGAACCGATGACCGACACCGCCAAGAAGACGACTCCCGAGAACGTTCCCGAGGGTGATGACGCCCCCCGCGACACCGGCAAGGACTCCCCCGCGAAGCTGAAAGGCCGTCACTGGGGGTACATCCTGAAGCGGGCCTTCCGTCAGTTCACGCAGAACCAGGGCAGCGACATCAGTGCCGCCCTCACCTATTTCACGGTTCTGGCGATCTTCCCCGGCATCCTGGCGATGGTGTCCATCCTCGCGCTCATCGGGCGCGACGAGGATGTCACCGGCCAACTCATTGCATTCATGAACTCGTCCCTGCCGCAAGACACCGCCGAGTCGCTGCGCGGGCCCATCGAGAACCTGACCTCGTCACCGGGGGCCGGCTGGGCGCTCGTGATCGGTCTTGCGGGTGCGATCTGGTCGGCATCCGGTTATGTCAGCGCCTTCTCGCGCGGCCTCAACCGCATCTACGGCGTGAAAGAGGGGCGACCGGTCTGGAAGCTGCGCCCCAAAATGCTCCTCATCACGGTCATCGTGCTCGTGACGCTCGTCATCATGTCGTTGCTCATCATCGTGTCCGGGCCGGTAGCCGAGGCCATCGGCAACTTCATCGGCTTGGGTGACGCCGCGCTGCTCACCTGGAACATCGTCAAGTGGCCCGTCACGGTGTTCCTGGCGATCTTCCTGCTGGCCGTGCTTTACCATATGACCCCCAATGTGGCTCAGCCGCGGTTCCGCTGGGTCAGCCCCGGCGCCATCTTCGGACTCCTCGTGTGGGCGCTCGCGACCGTGGGCTTCTTCTTCTATGCCGCGAACTTCAGCAATTACGACGCGACCTATGGCTCGCTCGGTGGCGTGATCATCTTCCTGCTCTGGCTGTTCATCTCGAACAACGCCCTCGTCCTGGGCGCCCACGTCGACGCCGAAATCGAGCGGATGCGCGAGCTGCGCGCCGGCATCGAGGCGGAATACGACCTCCAACTCCCCGTCCACGACCGTGCCCAGATCGACAAGGCGATCGACGCCGCGGCCAAGGACGTGCTCAAAGCGCGCGAGTTCCGGCTCTCGGAAGGCAACCCCGCACCGGGTTCGGATGGAGACACCAGCGAGGGCTCTGAACGCGGTCGCGGTGACCGTCGGGACCGCGACACGCCGTCGGGCCGGAAATAAGTCGCCCTACGCCCGGGCTTTTTTGAGGAATCTCACGTAGGCTGAGAGATGTCCTGTTGCCACACAATGGCGACGGGCCCGGGCCGGGGCGCCTCTATACTCATCTCCCTGGTTCCGTGTGCCGTTCTGATTTGCGCTGCAGATGAGGCGACCGTTGGGTCGTCGAGGCGCCGGAGGATTCAACTTTGGCAACAAGCTCCACACCGGAATCGTCGAGACCCGACCGCAAGCTTGGCGACTCTCCTGCATCCGAAGCGACCACATTTTCGCTGAGCGATTCGGCACACTCCCTGCCCACGCGTCGCAGCCGACGAGCTGCAACCTCCGCCCCGGCGGCTGGCGCCCCGGTGTCGTCGACTCAGCTCCCCGCGGCAGATGCTCCGAGCCTGCACACACCGACGACCATCGTGGTCGAAGAGAGTGCACCCTCGCGCCCGCTCACGCGGCGAGAGTTGCGCGAGCAGCGCCTGCGCGAACAGGCCGAGATCGTCGCCGCGGCTGACGCGATCGACGTGCATGGCTCGGACGACGTTCCGGCCGAGCAGGGCGAACCCGTCACGGTGAGCGTCGAGGTTTCCTCCGCTCCCGAGCTGTCTGATGCGGCACCGGCGACGTCCACGATCACCATTCCCGCGGTCCACACCTCTTCCGACCAGCACGCGGCCGCTCAGGTCGCCGCGTCCGCGTCGCGCGTCGATGCACCCCCCGCCGCAACGGGCCAGAGCCCGCGGCCCGCATTCACGATTCCCGGTGCCGAGAACATGCGGCCCGTGGCATCCGCTCGCCTCGACAGCGCCGACCGCGCGGCAATGCCGGTCCCCGCCGCCATCCTGCCCGCGTCGACCGGCGGTCACTCCGATCTGCCCGGAACCTCGACGCGCAAGGGTTTGCGCGAGCGGCTGCGCTCCACCCGTTCCACGTTCGCCGTGGCACTCGTCATTCCCGGGCTCGTCGGCACGTTCGCTCTTCCGGCCTACGCGCTTGCCCCGACGGCGACCGGCACAGTGGACGCCATCGGTCAGCCGATCACGCGCACCGCCGACGGACAGTCTTTGACCGTGGCGCAGACGGTTGCCCAGGCCGACCTCGCTCGCGACACCTATGACGCCACCTCGAAGGCCGACCTCTCGACGGCTCAGCGTGCCGCCGGCTTCGCGTTCGCCTCTGGTGGTGCGCTCAGCGACTACACGGCCCCCTCTGAGACCGGTTGGTGGCGCCCCGCGCCCGGCGCGATCACCTCGCCCTACGGCCCGCGTTCGCTCATCTGCAACGGCGTCGGCTGCTCGAACAGCTTCCACGAGGGCATCGACTTCGGCGGTGCGTGCGGAACGCCCGTCAAGGCGGCCTCCGACGGCCTCGTCACATTCGTCGGCAACGCCGGCGCTTTCGGCAACCGCGTCATCATCAAGCACAACGACACCGAAGAGACCATCTACGGTCACCTGCTGAGCGGTTCGTTCCAGGTCGCCGTCGGCGACGTGGTCACGGGCGGCCAGTACATCGCCGACATCGGTGCCACGGGCGTCGTCAGCGGCTGCCACCTCGACCTCAAGGTGCAGATCAACGGCGAGCACACCGACCCGGCCGTGTTCCTGCGCAGCAAGGGCGTCACCGTCTAGGTTCGGCGCACCACCCACTCGGATTCAGAAAGAAGTCCGGCTCACTCAGGTGAGCCGGACTTCTTCGTGCGGGGTGCGTCAGCGGCGGCGACGCGCGGCGTCGAGCCAGTAGTTGCTGAAGCCCGCATCCTCGGGGTTGACGTTGGTGCCGGGGGCGACGATCTCGTCGATGCGATCGAGAGTGGCATCATCGAGTTCGACGGATGCCGCATCCAGTTGTGACTCGAGCTGCTCGAGCGTGCGCGGGCCGATGATGGCGCTCGTCACGCCCGGGTGGCGCAGCACGAACGCGAGCGCCAGGTGCACGAGCGGGATGCCGAGGTCGTCGGCGAGGGCCCCGAACTTGTCGGCCGCCTCGAACTTGGCCGCGATGGCCGGGTTGCTGAGGTCGTAGCGGTTGGGATCGCGGTCGCTGCGGTGGGTGGTGGGCAGGTCGCGACCGGCGCGGAACTTGCCGCTCAGCCATCCGCCCGCGAGGGGGCTCCAGACGAGCGTGCCCATGCCGTGCCGGTGGGTGGTCGGCAGCAGGTCGGCCTCGATGCCGCGCGTGAGCAGCGAATAGGGCGGCTGCTCGGTGACGAAACGCGCGGTGTGGTTGTGGCGGGCGGCCCACTGCGCCTCGACGACCTGCGACGGCTGGAAGGTGGACGAGCCGATGTACCGGATCTTGCCCTGGCGGACGAGGTCGTCGAGCGCCCCGAGGGTCTCCTCGATATCGGTGTGCTCGTCGGGGCGGTGCATCTGGTAGAGGTCGATGTAGTCAGTGCCGAGTCGCTGCAACGAGTCCTCGACGGCGCGGATGACCCAGCGACGTGATCCCCCGCGGTAGTTGGGTTGCTGCTTCATGCCGTTGAAGAACTTGGTTGCTAGGACGATGTCGTCGCGTTTGCCGGACTGGGCGAGCGCCTTGCCGACGATCTCCTCGGACTCGCCGTAGGCGTAGATGTCGGCGGTGTCGATGAAGTTGATGCCCGCGTCGATCGCGCGGTGGATGACCCGGATGGAGTCATCATGGTCTTTGTTGCCCCAGTCACCGAACATCATGGTGCCGAGGCACAGGCGGCTGACCTCGACGCCCGTGCGGCCGAGGTTTGTGGTGGGTTGGGTGGCGGATTTTGTGCTGGTCTGCTCTGACATGCGCCCCACCCTACGCTTCGCGCGTGACCGATCGGGTGGGGTGGCGCGAATCGTGGCTGAGGGCTACGCCGCCGCGTAACGCTCGTCGAGCACGTAGCCGCTGTCGCGGATGACCGGGAGAACGAGCGTGGGCGGCATCTCGGTGCGGGCGAGTTCGCGCTCGGTGGCCGTGTAGTCGTCCCAGGCGTGGGCATCGTAGGTGGTGTCGGCGGTAGCGACACCGGCGGCGACGGTGCGGGCGGTAGCGGCACCGGCGGTAGCGGCACCGGCGGTAGCGGCACCGGCGACAGCGGCGGAGTTGCGGCGCGTCAGGCGCTTGACGAGCGGCACGATGGCCTGCAGCCCGATGACGATCCACACGGCGTTGACGGCGGCGGAGGGCCAGGCTTGGCTGACCGTCGCGCTGACGCAGAGCAGCGCTGCGCCCGCGATGTTGAGGGACTGGAAGAGGGCCGACGTGGAGGTCAGTTTGCCGAACGTCAGGAGGGCATAGGCCGTGACGGTGCCGAGTGCGCCGAGCCAGCCGGCGAGGGTGAGGAGGAGCGAGGAATCCACGTGCGGGTGCAACTTTCGGGAACGACGATCACCGCGTCAGCGGTGAGGTATGAAGGGGTATGAGGCAATCATCCGTCACTCGATGCCTAAGCACAAATAACGAATCGTGATGCGATGCATTAGATTTGCTTACTGTGGATATGGACCCGAAACGCCTCTCGTTTTTGCTCGCTGTCGCCCGCTACGGGAGCATCTTGGCGGCCGCCGATTCGTTGCATCTGACCGCATCCGCCGTGTCGCAACAGGTGAGCCGGCTCGAGAAGGAGGAGGGCGTCGAGCTCCTGGAACGCGGACCGCGGGGCGTTGGCCTGACGCCGGCCGGCCGCATCCTGGTCGAGGCCGCCGAGAACATCGAACGCGAACTGGCTGACGCCCGCAGCAGGCTCTCTGAGGCCCAGCACGGCGTGACCGGGCGCGTGGTCATCGGGGCGTTCCAAACGGTCGTCTCGGGCTTCCTCGTGCCCATTCTCGACCACCTGCACGAGGCGCTGCCCGGCCTCGAGCTCAGCATCGCGGATGCTACGAGCGCGAGGCTCCCTCGAATGCTGCGCACCGGCGAGGCCGATCTCATCATCGTCGACCGCGACCTGGCCGACACCGGACACACGCCCGCGCACACCGCCGACGTGCCGCTGCTCGACGAACCGTGGCGCCTGGTCGTTCCCCGGGGCTCGACGTTCGACCTGAGCGGCGCGGGGCTCGAGAAACTGCCCTGGCTCGGGGTGGCGCCCGGTGGGGCATCCGAGCTGCCCGTCGAACGCGCGAAGGCCGCGCTCGGCATCACTCCCCCGGTCGTGCATCGTTACGAAGACTTCCAGGCGGCGCTCGCGCTCGTGCAGGGCGGGCTCGGCGTGACGCTGCTGCCCGCGCTGACCGTGCGGCTCGGGGTTCCCGAGGGGTTGGATGTCATCGACCTGCCCGGGCTCGGCAGCAGGCACCTGACCATCCGGCATCGGTCGACGCGGCGCGAGCCCGGGGCCGGGACGCGGGCCGTCGTGACCGAACTGGTGCGGGCGGCCGGCGAACTGGATGTCCTCGGGAGCGGCGACTGAGAGAGCGAGTGGCTGAGCGCGCGGGCAGCGGCAGGTTCCGGCGGCGGAGACCCCGGTCACTCCGACGGCAGAAGCGCGGATGGAACCGTCACCGCAGAGGGAGGCAAAAGCGGACGCACTCTCAGCCACAGATTCGGCCGGCCACGTTAAACGAAAGCGGCCCGCCGAAGCGAGCCGTTTCGATCTGTCTCAACCAGAACTGCGGATGTGAATCCTGTGCGCCCGGAGGGATTCGAACCCCCAACCTTCTGATCCGTAGTCAGATGCTCTATCCGTTGAGCTACGGGCGCATGGCTTGTTCTCTCGGAGTTTGTGCTCTTCAAGGCCGAAGATGAGCCTACACGAAGCTGGCGGGCGGCGCCAATCGAGGCCGGGCGAGCAGGTTTCACCGGGGACGGGAACAGCGAAATTCGTGCGTACGAACAGTATGCATTCCGCGGTATACGGTCGACAATCGCCGTAAACTCGCGGGGTGAACGACTCCGTTGTGCCACCCGAGGCGCACTCCCCCAGCCCAGCCGACCTGCGCCGATGGCGACGATACCTCGCCGACGAGCGGGCCGAGGCGGCCACCTATCGCGACCTCGCCGAACGTCGAGACGGGCAGGAGCGCGACATCCTGCTGGCCCTGGCCGACGCCGAGGGGCGACACGAGGCACACTGGCTCGAATTGCTCGGCGACCGCGAGGGCAAACCCGCACGCACCGACCTGCGCACGCGCATCCTGGGCACGCTCGCGCGGCGTTTCGGCTCGATCTTCGTGCTCGCGCTCGTGCAGCGCGCCGAGGGTCGCTCACCCTATGCCGACGACACCGATGCGACCGTGGCCATGGCGGCGGATGAACGCATCCACGGTGAGGTCGTGCGGGGCCTGGCGGCTCGGGGCCGCAGTCAGCTGTCGGGCACGTTCCGCGCAGCAGTGTTCGGCGCCAACGACGGGCTCGTCTCGAACATGGCGCTCGTGGTGGGCATCAGCGCGACGGGTGTGTCCACTCCCCTGGTGCTCGCGTCGGGCGTGGCCGGGCTGCTCGCCGGGGCCCTGTCGATGGGCGCGGGCGAATATGTGTCGGTGTCGTCGCAACGCGAGCTGTTGTCGGCATCCACCCCCGACCCGGAGGCGCGCACGGTCGTTCCGCACCTCGACGTCGACGCCAACGAACTGGCGCTCGTCTATCGGGCCCGGGGCATGGAACAGCGCGCCGCCGAGGAGCACGCCCGCGAGATGATTTCGGGCACCGACTGCGCGCACGGCGACGATCCACACGTGTCGGCCTCGACCGTCCCCGACGAAGCCCGCGATGAACACGAGGCCATCGGATCGGCCTGGGGTGCCGCGATCTCGAGCTTCCTGTTCTTCGCCTCGGGCGCGATCATCCCGATCATCCCCTACCTCTTCGGCATGGGCGGCCTGCCCGCACTCGCCGTCGCCGCCGTGCTCGTCGGGCTGGCCCTACTGGTCACGGGCGCGACCGTAGGCGTGTTGTCGGGGGCGTCGCCCATGAAACGCGCGCTCCGTCAACTGGCGATCGGCTACGGAGCGGCCCTCGCGACGTACCTCCTCGGCCTCCTGTTCGGCACGTCGGTCGCCTAGCTCGGGCGCGAACAGACCGACACCATCCAGGCCGCGCGCGAAGGTTGTGGTGGCCGGCGTACAGGCAGCCTGCGGCTCGCACGCCGGCCGCGGCGCCTCAGCCCCAGAGCTGCTGCGTGGCCCGACGCGCGCCTTCCGAGAGCGTCTCGAGTTTCGCCCACGCGATCTGCGGATGGATGCGCCCACCCAGCCCGCAGTCGGTCGACGCAATGACCCGTTCGCGCCCGACCGCCTGCGCGAAACGCCCGATGCGCTGCGCCACCAGGTCGGGGTGTTCCACCACATTCGTCGCGTGGCTCACGACGCCCGGAATGAGCACCTTGCCGTCGGGCACCGCCACATCGCCCCACACGGTCCACTCGTGCTCGTGCCGCACGTTGCCCGCCTCGAACGAATAGCCACCCGCGTTGATGTCGAGCATGAGATCGACGATGTGCTTCAGCTCGATGTCCGTCGTGTGCGGGCCATGCCAGCTGCCCCAACACAGGTGGAAGCGGATGCGATCCTCGGGCAGTCCCCGGATGGCGTGGTTCAGCGCCTCGACCCGGATGCGGGTGAACGCGCGGTAATCCTCGACCGATGGCTCGGGGCTGATCTGGTCCCAGTTCTCGGCGATCGAGGGGTCGTCGATCTGCAGGATTAGGCCCGCATCGATGATGGCGCGGTACTCCTCGCGCAGCACCTCCGCCCACGCCCACACGTGCTCCTCGTCGGTGGCGTAGTGGTGGTTCGCGACACGGGCGCCGCTGCCGGGCGAGAGGGCCGTCAGGAAACCGTCGGTGATGCCCGCCGCGTCGAGCGCGCGACGGAGGTTCGAGGCATCCGACGCGACCTGCTGCTGGCCGACATAGCGGAGCGGGCCCGTGGTCGAGGGGAAAGCGGTGGCACCCGAACCGGTCGAGATGCCGGATGTCGGGTCGGTGTAGGCGTCATGGAAGCGCACCCAGTCGCGGCGGTCGGGGAAGGACGTGAGCCGCACGTCGCCCGGGGAGGAGCGCACGGGCTGCTGGCTGAAGATGTTCTCATCGGTGAGGGTCAGGCCCGCCACCCGCTGGAACGAGTAGGACCACCAGGCGCCGTAGTCGACCGCGCTCGTCATGGCCTTGCCGAACTCGCCGTCGTTGGGTTGGCTGATGCCCGCGGCCGCCTGGCGCGCCACCACGTCGTCGACCGCGCCCGCGAGCTGCTGCTCGAACTCGGGCGTCGACAGAAGCGTGAACCCGTCGTCGGCGAATGTGCGCGCCTCGTTCGCCGCGATCAGCTCGGGCGTGCGCGGCAACGAACCCGCGTGGCTGGTCTGGATGAAATCGTCGTTCAGCAAGGGCACGGTGGCCTCCTCGATCGTCGTTCGAATGCCGGGGCTGGTTGCCGCCGACCGCGCGCGAGGCTTCGCATGATGCGCATCACTGCCTCCCAGTTTTCCACGTTGCGGCGCCGAAACGGCTATGTTTCCTCGTGTTTCCAGCCGGACAGGGCATCATGGGTAGGCACAGGCCACCGCCTCTGCAGACGAACCGCACGCCCCGCATCCCCCGCGGCCGTGCGGCACGGAGAAAGGGAGCCGACCCATGCCACTCGTGGACAACGGCGTATACATCGCCGGCAAGCGCACCGAGAACCCCGCCAGCCTCGACGAGACATTCGAGGCCATGCGATCGCAGAACGGCATGGCCTGGATCGGTCTCTACCGCCCCGACGCCGAAGAGGTGCAGGCCGTCGCGGCCGAATTCGGGTTGCACCACCTCTCCGTGGAGGACGCCCTGTCGGGGCATCAGCGCTCCAAACTCGAGCGCTACGACGACACGCTCTTCGTGGTGCTGCGGCCCGCACGCTACCTCGACGCCGAAGAAGAGGTCGAGTTCGGCGAGCTGCACATCTTCGTGGGGCCGGACTTCGTGGTCACCATCCGCCACGCCGAATCGCCCAACCTCGCCCGCGTGCGCAACCGCATGGAGGCGAACCCCGCGCTGCTCGCGCTCGGCCCTGAAGCGGTGCTCTACGCCATCCTCGACGAGGTCGTCGACGAATACGCGCCCGTCATCGCGGGCCTCGAGAACGACATCGACGAGATCGAAGACCAGCTCTTCGGCACCAACGAAGACGTCGCGCAGCGCATCTACGAGCTGTCGCGAGAGGTGATCAAGTTTCAGCGGGCCGTGCATCCGCTCACCGCGATCATCGAGGCGCTGCTGCGCGGGTCGGCCAAATACCAGGTGGATGTCGAACTACAGCGCTCCCTGCGCGACGTGCTCGACCACACCATCCGCGTCGTCGAACGCACCGACGGTTTCCGAGCACTGCTCGACAACGCGCTCACGACGCACTCGACCCTCGTGGCGCAACGCCAGAACGACGAGATGCGGCGGATGACCGAGACCAGCCTCGCCCAGAACGAGGAGGTCAAGCGCATCTCGGCGTGGGCCGCCATCCTCTTCGCCCCCACGCTCATCGGCGCCATCTACGGCATGAACTTCGACAACATGCCCGAACTCCACTGGGAGTATGGCTACCCCATGGCCATCGGCCTCATGGTGTTGAGCGGCATCGGGTTGTACGTGGCGTTCAAGTTCAGGAAGTGGTTGTAGCGAGCTAGAAATGGACGGGCCCGGGCGACTCGGGCACCGTCAGCGGGCCGTCGGACAGAATGCGCTGCACCATGCCCACGGCCCGTTCGGGAAGCAGATCGCCCGGGTAGAAATCTTCGTAAAGCGATTCAGCGTCCGCCGGGGTGGCGATGCCGCACAGCGCCAGCAGGTGGCGGATGTCGCGGGTATCCCGTCCCGGTCGATTCGCCCGCAGCTTCATGGCGAGCAGGGACTCCTTCGATGCGACTTGAATGACGACGCCCCCGGAGTCGTAGATCGTCGTCCACTCAACGCTTCGACCCAGGGTCGGCAGGGCGTCTGCTCCGGTCACCGCGAAGTTGAGCCACCCGGGATCCCAGTCGTGCCGACGCGCCACCTGTGCAGCCGCGTCGGCGACCACCTGGTCACTTCCCGGGTGGACGTGGAGAGCGTCCAGGTCTTGCGTGGTTCCGCGCTCGAAATAGAGGAGCGCGAGCGCAGCCCCTCCCACCAGACGAATCCCAGCGACCTCGCGCGCGGCATTGAGCTCGCTAGCGAGGTCCCGGAGCCCCTCGACGATGTCTGCGCGTTCGAGAGCGGTAGCCATCGCTACACGCTCGCGAACGTGTCACGCCAGGCCAAAACGCCTCGCTCGAAGAACTCGTCGGGAATTTCCGCTCGCGGCGGTTCAGGATCGGCCGGGTCCACTGTGAGAAATGTCGGTTTGCGGAGGAACCGCTCGTCGGCGTCGACCCAGCTCGGCACCGGGAGCGATTCTTCACGGAGGCGCCAAGCAACGACGGCCGCTATTGCAGCGTCCCAGAGCGGATCGCGGGTGGATTCGGGCTCGGCGAGGCCGAGAACGCCGCGGACAAGTCCATGCTCGGCCGTGAGGTTGTCATTCAGTTGGACGAGCGCGCGTAGCGCTCGATCTGGGTCTTTAGCGTGGACACGCTTTCGGATCTCCGCCGCAATTGTTGCTGCGTCGTCGCGTCGCGTCGGCGCTGAATAGAGGCGGTATCCGGCCCCCGCGAGCAACCTATCGACCGTCGAGTAGTCGGCGTCTCGGCCGCTCTCCGAACGGGAGACGTTGCCTTGATCCATGCGGGCGTTGTCGGCGAGTTCGACCTGAGTCAGCCGCTTGCTCTTGCGCGCCGCGCGGATGAGCGCTGAAACGTTGACCATCTCGCCTCCCTCGATATGTCCTATCAGACATATTTTGTGTCCATTGGGAAAGATTAGTCCGCGTTGCTGACGAGCGCCAGTATCCGTTCGACGCTCCGGTCGTATGCTCGCTAGGTGAGCGATACGACGGTAACGAGCGGGCCGGAATCGGCGTCGGGCGACGACGCGGGCGAGGAGACGTCGGGCGGAAGCATCCGCACGGTGGTGATCGCGTTCGTGGCGAACCTGCTGGTGGCGGTGGCCAAGACGATCGCTGCGTTCGTGACCGGGTCGGCTTCGATGGTGGCCGAGTCGGCGCACTCGTGGGCGGATGCGGGCAACGAGATCTTCCTGCTGATCGCCGAACGTCGCTCGGTGAAGAAGATCGACGGCAGCCATCCGCGTGGGTATGGGCGCGAGGCCTACGTGTGGTCGCTGTTCGCCGCCGTCGGGCTGTTCACGGCCGGCGCCGTCGTGTCGATTCAGCACGGCATCCAAGAGCTGTCGAACCCCGAGGAATCCTCCGATCAGATCGTCGCGTACATCGTGCTCGCGATCGCCTTCGTGCTCGAGGGTTTCTCCTTCGTGCAGTCCTATCTGCAGGCGAAGAAGACCGCCGAGGCTCGTGGGATGGGCACGTTGCACCATGTGTTGGGCACGTCGAACACCACGCTGCGGGCCGTCTTCGCCGAGGATGCGGCCGCGCTCATCGGACTCGTCATCGCCTTCTTCGGCGTGTTCCTGCACCAAGTGACGGGCAACGCCGTCTTCGACGCGGTCGGCTCGATTCTCGTGGGTGTTCTGCTCGCGATCGTCGCGCTCGTGCTCATTGACCGCAACCGCCGCTTCCTGGTGGGCGAGCCGGCCTCGGCGGATGTGCGGCGCCGCATCGTGGGGCTGCTGCTCGAGCGCGACGACGTCGAACGCGTCACCTACCTGCACCTCGAGTTTGTGGGGCCCGAGCGCTTCTTCCTCGTGGCCTCGATCGACCTGACGGGCAACGACCGCGAGGTGGATGTCGCGCGCGAGTTGCGCCGCATCGCTACCGATCTGGAGCAGAGCCCCTACATCGCGGATGCCGTGCTGACGCTCTCGACGCCGGACGAGGCCTCGCTGACCGCGTAGGCCTAACCTGCGGAAAACTCACGCCGGGACAGAGTGCGCAGACGGTGAGACACACGCCGGAACAACGAGCGCAGACGGCGGAACACACGCCTGAAAATGAGTGCGGAGACGGCGGGATTTGAACCCGCGGTCCCCGTGAGGGGACTCCACCTTAGCAGGGTGGTGCACTCGGCCGGACTATGCGACGTCTCCAATGCGGCCGACTGGCGGACGCACGTCTGCAATCATAACGGGTGCCGGGGCGCGAACCCAATCCGGTCGGGAGACGGGATGTCGCGGCATCCGCTCGGCGTCGTTAGTTGTTGCCCTTTGAGCAGGTTCGGTCGTCGGCGGTCTGGCCGAGCACGTTCTCGGGCAGGGCCACAGCTCCCCCGGGGGTGGCGGGAGGAGTGGTCGCGCCGGCGTCGAGCGGAGGTGTCGTCGAGCCCTCGACGGGGGCCGGCGTTTCGACCGGAGCGGGCGTTTCGGTGGCACCCGGCGCGTTGGGGTCGAGCTCGGAGCCCACACCCGTGCCACCCGTCAGCGAGATGGGCTGGTCGTTCTGGATCGCCTGGAACAGCGCGTTTGCCGACGATTTGATCGGCAGCACACCGCTTTGGCCGCCCGAGTCGCCGATCGCGTTCGGGTATTGCACGAACACGATCTGGTCGAACGGGATGTCCTTCAGCGCGAGCGCGATCGAGACCATGTTGTTGAGGTTGTTGAGGTGGTTCGACAGCGTCATATTGCTGGCCGCGGCCTTCGCGATGCCGAACAGCTTGGTCGGATCGGACAGCGTGTTGCCGTCTTTCAGCGTGCGCACGAGCGCCGAGAGGAACACCTGCTGGTTGCTGATGCGGCCGAGGTCGGATCCGTCGCCGACGCCGTGGCGGGTGCGCAGGAATTGCAGCGCTTCGAGGCCCTGCAGGTTGTGCGTGCCGGCGGCGAGGTCGAGGCCGGTGTAGGGGTCTTTGATGGGTGATCCGACGCAGACATCCACACCGCCGACCGCGTTGGACAGCTCGATGACGCCGTTGAATTGCACCTCGGCGGCGAAGGGGATGCTGAGACCCGTGAGCTTCTCGACCGTGAGAACCGTGCAGGGCAGGCCGCCATAGCTGAGGGTCGTGTTGATCTTCTGCGAGCTCATGGCGCCGTAGGTGCCGCCGTCGGGGTTGGGGCACGCGGGGATCGGCACGAAGAGGTCACGAGGGAAGCTCACGACGGTGGCGCTGCTGTGGTCTTCCGAGATGTGCAGCAGCATGGTGACGTCGTTGAGGGTGGCCGTCTCTTTCTC
This sequence comes from Okibacterium fritillariae, assembly GCF_900167575.1. Taxonomy (GTDB): domain Bacteria; phylum Actinomycetota; class Actinomycetes; order Actinomycetales; family Microbacteriaceae; genus Okibacterium; species Okibacterium fritillariae. The sequence continues at coordinate 686,130 of NZ_FUZP01000001.1, read as the reverse complement.
GGGATCGCCGAACATGGCGTCCTGGCCCTGGCGGCTGTCGCTGCCGACGAGCAGCAGGTTCACGCCGCCCTCGATAGCGTCGATATCGGGCATCTGCACGCCCGGCGTCTCATTGGCCAGGGTGACCGACGGCTGGATGCTGGACACCACGCTCCAGGTGGCGATCGCGGCGACCGAGCCGCCGCTCACGAGCAGAACGGCCACGGCGGCGGCGAGGAACTTGAGCACCGCACGAACGGCGCTGTAGCGCTTGAGACGACCGTGGCGCGCAATCGTGGGAACGCGGGCAGCGCGGCGAGGACGACGTCCCAAATCGCTCACAGATGTTCCCCTCGTTGCGCTGACCCTGCTGACCTGCTGGTGGTGCTGGTGGTGCGGTTGGTGCAGGCACTTCTGCGGAGGGCGTGGGATTCGAACCCACGAGACATTTCTGCCCACTGGTTTTCAAGACCAGCTCCATCGGCCGCTCGGACAGCCCTCCCAGCCACGCGAAACCTCGCCCGACCTCGCACGATTCTATCGGATGGAGTGTTTCGGGCTCGTCACATCGGTTCGAAGCCCGCCAGACGTCAGTCGCGCGCCCCCGGCAACGACAGCAGCACGTCGGCCAAACCGTCGTCGTCGACCGGGCCCGTCACCTCGGTGGCGAACTCTTTCACCTCGTCGGGTGCCTGACCCATCGCGACCGCGCGGCCGCCCGCGGCACCCGCCCAGGAGAGCATTTCGATGTCGTTGCGTCCGTCGCCGGCCACGAGCACACGGGATGCGGGAATGCCCACCCAGTCGCGCACGCGCTGCAGAGCCGTTGACTTGTTCACGCCGAGCGGCGCGATGTCGAGCCAGGCCGTCCAGCCGATCGAGTAGGTGACCTGGTGCAGGCCCATGCTCTCGACGATCTTCAAGAACTCCTCTTCGCCGTGCTCGGGCGACACCACAACGACACGCGTGACCGGGTCGTGCAGCAGCCGCTCGAACGGCACCATCTCGGCGTTGTCGAGGTTCCAATCGACCATGCCCTGCGTGTAGCGGCGAAAACCGTCGGGGTATTCGACCATGTAGCGGCCGTCGTCGAGCGAGCGGGCGATGGTCTTCAACACGTCGCTCGGGTCGAACGTCTCGATCAGGTGACGACGGTAGCCGTCGGCCTCCTCGTCGTCGCGCTTCATGACGAGGGCACCGTTGGCGCACACCACATAATCGGGGTGGATGTCGAGGGTCTCGAGCACGGGCGCCGTGGTCTCCCAGCTGCGCCCCGTGGCCAGCATGAGCTCGTGGCCCGCCTCGGTTGCACGCGCGACCGCGTGTTTCACGGCATCCGTGCACGTGCCGTCTTCGTGCAACACCGTGCCGTCGACGTCGAGTGCGACGAGCCAGCGCGTGGACTCGGTATCGCTCACGCGTTCACCGGCAGGGCTACCTCGAGGCCGCCCAGGTAGGGGCGCAGCACCTCGGGAATGAAGACCGAGCCATCGGCGCGCTGGTGCGTCTCGAGCAGGGCGACGATCCAGCGCGTGGTGGCGAGCGTGCCGTTGAGCGTGGCCGCGGGCGTGGTCTTGCCGTCTTCGCCGCGGAAACGCGTGCTCAGGCGACGCGCCTGGTAGGTGGTGCAGTTGGAGGTGGAGGTGAGCTCGCGATAAGCGCCCTGCGTGGGCACCCAGGCCTCGACGTCGAACTTGCGGGCCGCGCTCGAGCCGAGGTCGCCGGCCGCCGTGTCGATGACGCGGTAGCTGAGGCCGAGGTCGCGCAGCATGCCCTCTTGCCAACCGAGCAGGCGCTGGTGCTCCTCTTCGGCGTCTTCGGGGCGCGTGTAGACGAACATCTCGAGCTTGTTGAACTGGTGCACACGGATGATTCCGCGGGTGTCCTTGCCGTAGGAGCCCGCCTCCTTGCGGTAGCACGTGGACCATCCGGCGTAGCGCAGCGGCCCCTTCTCGAGGTCGATGATCTCGTCGGAGTGGTAGCCGGCCATGGCCACCTCGCTCGTGCCCGTGAGGTAGAGGTCTTCGTCTTCGAGGTGGTAGACCTCGTCGGCGTGCGAGCCGAGGAAACCCGTGCCCGCCATGATCTCGGGGCGCACGAGCGTGGGCGTGATGAGCGGCGTGAAACCGGCGTTGAGGGCGCGGTCGAGGCCGAGGCTCATGAGCGCGATCTCGAGGCGGGCGCCGATGCCGCTGAGGAAGTAGAAGCGTGAACCGCTGACCTTGGTGCCGCGGGCCATGTCGATGGCGCCGAGCAGCTCGCCGATCTCGAGGTGGTCGCGCACGGGGAAGTCGAACTCGGGCTTGGCACCGACCTCGCGCAGCGTGACGAAGTCGTCTTCGCCGCCCTCGGGCACGCCGTCGACGATGAGGTTCTGGATGCTGCCGGCGAGGCGCACGAACTCGGCCTCGCTCTCGTTGGCGAGCTGCTGCGCCTCTTTCACCTTGTCGGCCAGACCCTTGGCCTCGGCGACGAGGACGGCCTTCTCCTCTTTCGGGGCCTTGGCGACGAGCTTGCCGAACGCGTTCTGCTCGGCGCGCAGCTCCTCGTAGGCCGAGATGGCGGCCCGGCGGGAGCTGTCGGCGGCGAGGGCGTCGTCGACGACGGAGACGGAGGCGCCCCTCGCCTTCTGCGAGCGCCGGAAGAGGTCGGGTTGGTCGCGGAGGAGCACTGGATCGATCACCCGCCAAGTCTATCGACCGAACAGTTCTGCACGGGCGTGCGGGCAGGTGTGTGCCTCAATCATCCTCTCGGCCGAGGGCAGATCGCGCGGCGTACCGTAGCGTGGGCTGCATGACCATCGAGGCGGCAGGACCGGACGGCGCGGCACGCGAGACTCCCCGTCAGATCGACGAGGTTCGGCGCGCCGAGAACGCCGAGGCCGGCACCCCGACGAAGACGCGCCGAGCGGCGGTCGTGTACAACCCCGTCAAGGTGCGCGTCGCCGATCTGCGCGCGCTCATCGAGCCCGCCGCGGCAGAGGCCGGGTGGGCCGAGACGCAGTGGGTCGAGACGAGTGTCGAAGACCCGGGCGAAGGCGTCACGCGAGAGCTGGCGCGGTCGGGCATCGACATGGTCTTCGCGGCCGGGGGCGACGGCACGGTGCGATCGGTGGCGCAGGGGTTGCGCGACTCGGGGGCGTCGCTCGCGATCATCCCGAGCGGCACCGGCAATCTCTTGGCCCGCAACCTCAACCTGCCCCTGTCGGATGTGCCCGCGTCGGTGGCCATCGCGTTTCAGGGCGCCGACCGCAAGATCGACCTCGGCATCGTGACGATCGGACGCGAAGACGGCCCCGACGAAGAACACGCCTTCCTCGTGATGGCGGGCATGGGCATCGACGCCACCATCATGGCCAACACCAATCCCGCGCTGAAGAAGGCCGTCGGATGGCTCGCCTACGTCGATGCGGGCATGCGCGCCCTGCCCAAGGCCCGTCCCTTCAAGATCCGCTATCAGCTGCGCGGGCGTCATGAGCACACGGCGCACGTCTCGACCATCCTGTTCGGAAACTGTGGAACGCTGCCCGGCAATATCGAGCTGCTGCCCGACGCCGTGGTCGACGACGGCCTGCTCGACATCGCGTTCCTGCAGCCCAAGGGCGTGTTCGGGTGGGTGCAGGTGTGGCGCAAGGTGCGGTGGGAGAACAGCGCATTGGCGAAGTCGTCGCTCGGGCGCACGATCGTGAAGGCCACCGACAACGGGGGGCCCAAGATGGTGACCTACCTGCGCTCGGAGTCGACGACGATCGTGCTTGAGGAGCCGCAGGAGATCGAGCTGGACGGCGACGAGTTCGGCCGTGCGACCCGTGCGCGATTCTCGACCGATGCGGGCGCTTTGCTGGTGCGGGTGCCGGCGGTCTAAAGGCGGTCGGCGGATGCGGCCCGACTCGAGCGCTCGGCCCTGCCCGAGTACCGCGTCGCCGCGAACAACGCGCTCGCCACGAGGATGCCGAGGCCGACCATCAGCAGCATCGCGGCGGGTTCGAAGTAGGGTCGTCGGTCGAAGCCCCAGTAGAAGCCCCCGGGCCCGGGATTCGTGCGGATGAGCACGCGCTCTTCGGAGTCGGTATAGGCGTTCATCTGCGAGATGTCCTCGCCGTTGTAGGGGCTGACCGTTACCGAACCTGGCACCAAACCCGTGCGAATCGTCTCGGACATGCGGCTCGTGCGCAGTTCGACGACGCCGCGCAACGTGGGGTCGACGCCATCCGCGAGAACGACGGATGCCTCGACATCGGCAATGCGGTCGGTGGCCGTGACCACGACGGAGCCGAGCCCCGCCGCGGTGACGAGCATGCCGAGGACGAACAGAGCCCACACGCGCGCGGACGGTTTCATGCCGCGCACCCGACGACCGGCTTCGCGCACTTCCATCAGCGGCCGCGGGAGGTGGCGGATGGCCCCGACGGCTCGAATGGAACGAAAGTGGCCGTGGCCCCGTTCCAGACGTCGTCCTCGCTGTCGAAGTCGCCATCGGCGGCGAGATCGGCGTCTCGTGCGGCGTCGTCGGACGCGTCGGCGAGCAGTGGGCGGGCCGCCAACCAGCTCGCGGCTACGAAGAACAGCGCGCCCATGAGGGTGGCGCCTCCCACGATGACGAGGGTGGGACCGAGGATCCAGGCCACCTGCACGCCGGTGTAGTCGATCGGTTGATCGCTCGAGGTCTGCGAACCCGCCAGGGGGCTGTACATCATGAAGAGCGACCAGCGGGTGAGAGAGACGCCGGCGATCGTCAGGGCGAGGCCCGCGGCGAACAGCACGTAGAGCCAGGGGTTGCGCCAGGGGGACACGCGGCGGCGGCTGGATGTCGGAGCACTGGCGTCGTCGCGCGGGCTGCCGGGGCGGGTTGCAGACGCCGCGGTCGGAGGTGGGGTGTGGGATGCGCTCGCGCCGGAGCCTGCTGACGCAATCGGGGATGGGGCAGGAGCGGGGTGCGATGGAGCGCTGTCGGCCGCCGCGTAGGGCGAGAGGCGCTCTGCCTCCTCGGGCGGCAGACCGATGAGTGAGCGGGCCTCGGTGCGTTGGCCGGGCAGGTCGCGCGCTGCGGCTCCCCCGCGCGCTCGACGGCGCTCGCCGAGACCCGGGGTCGTTGCCGGTGTCGAGCTGGGCAGTGACGTCGAGGGGTGCGACGGCGATCCCGACGAGCCGCCGGAGCGACCGGGGGCGGAGGGCAACGTGCGCGAGGCATCCTGCGCACCATCAGTGTGCGGAAAGCCGCGCTGGAACTCGGGCGCGAAGCGGGGGTCGAACGAGGCGTCGTCGCTCATCGGGCGGTCCTCACGGTCGGGCGGTCACCGGGGTGACCGTGTGGTCTGGTGGCGACAGGGCGTCGCCCGGCGGCCTCACCGCTCAGGGGTATCGTACGGTTCACCCGTGATGAGCGCACGTAACCAGTCGCGCGCCTCGATGAAGACGGCGTCGGAGTAGCGGTCGTCGTAATCGTTGGGGACCCGGTCGGCGCGCGGATAGGAACCGAGGAAGCGCACCTCGGGGCTGAATCGCCGCACACCCAGCAGGGCGTCGGCGACACGTTCGTCGAGGATATGGCCGTCGGCATCGATCACGAAGCGGTAGCGACCGAGCTCGTCGCCGACCGGCCGCGACTCGAGCAGGCTCATGTTGACCCCACGGGTGGAGAACTGCTCGAGCAACTCGAGCAGGGCACCGGCGCGATCGACGGGCAGCTCCGCGATGAGGCTCGTCTTGTCGGCGCCCGTCGGCGCGGGAAGCACACCGGGGCGGCTGACGAGCACGAAACGGGTGACGGCGTTCTTGTTGTCGCCGATGTCGCGAGCGAGGACGTCGAGGTCGTAATGCTCGACGATCCCCGGGGGCGCGATGGCGGCGTGCCCGGGGCGCAGGGGCTCGTCGAAGAGGTCGGCCGCGGCCGCCACGTTGCTCGACGCGGGGATGTGCGCATGGTCGGGCACCGCGGCATCGAGCCATTTACGGCACTGGGCATAGGCCACCGGATGCCCGTTCACCACCGTGACCTCGTCGAGCGTCGTGCCCGGCCGAGCCACGAGCACGAAGTTGACGTGGACGAGGTATTCGCCGACGATGCGCAGATCGGGGAGCGTGGCGAGGGCGTCTTGCGCCACCGAGACGCCGCCGTCGACCGAGTTCTCGATCGCGATCATGGCGGCGTCGCTGCGCCCGGCGATGACGTCTCCGAGCGCCTCGCCCACGTTGTTCACGGTGCGCCAGGCCTGGCCGACCGCCTCGGGCACCTGCGCGAGCGCGGCCTCGGTAAACGTTCCGCGCGGGCCCAGGAAGCTGTAGGTGCGTTCGGGGGCGGATGCGGCGGCTTCAGACATAGAGGAAGCGTATCGGCTCGCGGCACCCCGCCGACGTACTACTTCTTCTGCACAGGCGGCGATCTGCGAATCTCTCCACAGGCTCGTCAAGGGCTGTCTCGCCGTCGCCGTCCGGTGCCAGAATGGGCACATGACGACGCGAGCAGGAACCCCAGCACAAGAGTCCGACCTCATCGATGTCGAGGCGCTCATCAAGGCCTATTACGACCTCAAACCGGATGTCTCCGAGCCCGAGCAGAGGGTCGTCTTCGGCACCTCGGGCCACCGCGGTTCGTCGCTCAAGACCGCCTTCAACGAAGACCACATCGCGGCCACCACCCAAGCCATCGTCGAATATCGCACGAGCCAGGGCATCACCGGCCCGCTGTTCCTCGGGGCCGACACGCACGCGCTCAGCGCCCCCGCTCGCACGACGGCCCTCGAGGTGCTCGTGGCCAACGAGGTGCGCGTGCTCGTCGACGAGTTCGACGACTTCGTGCCCACCCCGGCGCTGAGCCACGCCATCCTGCGCTACAACAACGCGGGCAACGACGACCAGGCCGACGGCATCGTCGTCACGCCGAGCCACAACCCGCCCGCCGACGGCGGCTTCAAGTACAACCCCCCGCACGGCGGCCCGGCCGACAGCGATGCCACGAGCTGGATCGCCAATCGCGCCAACGAGCTCATCGAGGGCGGCCTGATCGAGGTCAAGATGGCCGAGCCCAGCGCCGTCGAGACATACGATTTCCGCGGTCACTACGTCGACGACCTCGAGAACATCATCGATGTGGCCGCCATCAAGAAGGCCGGCGTGCGCATCGGCGCCGACCCGCTGGGCGGCGCGAGCGTGCACTACTGGCAGGCCATCGCCGAGCGCTACGAGCTCGACCTCACCGTGGTCAACCCCGACGTCGACCCCACGTGGCGCTTCATGACCCTCGACTGGGACGAGAAGATCCGCATGGACCCGTCGAGCCCCTCGGCCATGGCGTCGGTTCTGGCCCACAAAGACGAATACGACGTGCTCACGGGCAACGACGCCGACGCCGACCGACACGGCATCGTGACGCCCGACGGCGGCCTCATGAACCCCAACCACTACCTGGCCGTCGCCATCGACTACCTCTACCAGCACCGCGACGGGTGGAAGAGCGACGCCGCCATCGGCAAGACGCTCGTCTCATCGAGCATCATCGACAAGGTTGCCGAGTCGCTCGGCCGGCGCCTGTGGGAGGTGCCCGTCGGCTTCAAGTGGTTCGTGCCCGGGCTCGTCGACGGTTCGGTCGGTTTCGGTGGCGAGGAAAGCGCCGGCGCGAGCTTCCTGCGCTTCGACGGAACCGTGTGGACGACCGACAAAGACGGCATCCTGCTCGCGCTGCTGGCGAGCGAGATCATCGCCGTCACGGGCAAGACGCCGTCGCAGCTCTACACCGAGCTCACCGAGAAGTTCGGCGACCCCGTCTACCAGCGCGTCGACGCCGCCGCCTCGAAGGCGCAGAAGGCCAAGCTCGGCAAGCTCGACGGGGACGCCATCACGGCGACCGAACTGGCGGGCGACCCCATCACGGCCAAGCTCACACACGCACCCGGCAACGATGCGGCCGTCGGCGGCCTCAAGGTCGTCACCGACAAGGCGTGGTTTGCGGCGCGACCCTCCGGCACCGAAGACGTCTACAAGATCTATGCCGAGTCGTTCGTCGGCGAAGACCACCTGCGTCAGGTGCAAGAAGAAGCCAAGAAGATCGTCGACGCGGCCATCGCCGACTAGACAACGCATCAGCGGTCAGGCAACGGGCCCGCGGTCAGCCTCGGCTGGTCGCGGGCCCGACTTCTCTGCGCAGGGATGCGGCGCCAGCTCGTCGGCACGAGCTCGTCGGCGCGAGCTGGTATGCACGAGCTAGCCGGGGCCAGCTGCCCGGCGCGCGGGGCGGCGAGGTTAGAGCGGAACGCTCCAGAACCAGGCATTGCCGCCCGGGTGCTCCACCGTGATCGTCTCGTCGAGGTCGCGGTAGTCGAAGTCCTTGTTGTGACCGACAGCCTTGATGATCGTCTTGTCGCCATCTTTCACGACCTGCGAGACGATCATGACGTGATCGGGGATGTCGTTCTGGTTCCAGTCGAACATGGCCACGTCGCCCACCTTCACCTGATCGCGCTGATCGAGCGACAAGCGGGTCAGGCCCAGAGACGGGGTGGCCTGGAAATACTGGTCCATGGCTGGCACATAACCCCAGGCGGGAGTCCAATCGGCCGTCTGGTTGGTGTTGTGCCAGGTGGGGTTCTGCGTCCAGCCGCGCTGAATGAGCGTCTGGCTGACGAAGTTGGCGCAATCGCCGCCCACCGGGTTGAGGTTGCCCCACTCGGCGAGGTTGTAATCCTTCCAATGCGACAACGCGTACTGCATCTGCTTGTCGAGAGGCGTAACCGACTCGAAGCGGTAGGCCGCGTCACCAGGAAGCGACACCGCCTCACCGGCCGCCGAAACCTCGAGCGCGGCATCCGTCGGCTGGAAATTCGCCGCCGCCGGCGTGACCGCCGTGACCGTCTTGTCGTCGACCACCGTCACATCGGTCGCCGGAACGCCGCCCACCATGACCGCGTCGACCTTCGACAGACCAGAGCCCGCGATCGTGATCGTCGTGCCACCCGACAGGGCACCCGCCGCCGGAGAGACCCCGGAAACGGCCGGGGCCGCGGAAGACGCATCCGCTGAAGACGTCGACGACGCCACGGGGGTGGATGTAGAAGCGACAGGTTGCGTGCTCGTGCACGCCGACAACACCACGACGGCACCGACGGCGACAGACGCCAGCAGAGCGCGACGGTGGAAAGACGAAGAACGGATGAGGACCCCCTAAAGTCGACGTTTCTATCGTACGTTGCACCACCGACGAAAAGGCTGCACGTGCCGCGAACGCGACCCACCCCCACGCGCAATACGATGAACCCGTGGAGTCGTCGTCGCAGCACACCGTCCCCCGCCGCACGCCCACCCTCGAGATGGTGGCCGAAGTGGCGGGAGTCTCGCGCGCCACCGTGTCCCGCGTCATCAACGACTCGCCCAAGGTGACGCCCGAAGTGATCGCCGTCGTCAACGCCGCCATCGCCGAACTCAACTACGTGCCCAACCGCGCCGCCCGATCGCTCGCCAGCCGCAAAACCCAGGCCATCGCGCTCATCGTGCCCGAGAGCACGGCCAAAGTCTTCGCCGACCCCTTCTTCGCCTCGGTCGTGCAAGGCGTCGCCACCCACCTCTCGAGCACCGACTACACGCTCAACCTCCTCATCGCGTCGGAAACCGACCCCGACAAGACCCGGCGATACCTGCTCGGAGGCAACGTCGACGGCGCCCTCGTGGTCTCGCACCACTCGGGCGACCACTCCTACACGCAGCTGGGCAACGCGCTTCCCATCGTCTTCGGTGGGCGCCCCCTGCAAGCCGACGCCACCGACAGCTACTACGTCGACGCCGACAACGTGCACGGTGCCCGCATCGCCACCGAATACCTCATCGGCCGCGGCCGCCGCCAGATCGCCGCCATCGCCGGCCCCCAAGACATGCCCGCCGGCATCGACCGCCTGCGCGGGTTCCGAGAAGCGCTCGCCAGCGCGGGGCTCACCGAAGGCCCCGTCGAAACCGCCGACTTCTCCCCCGCCGGCGGCGCCGATGCCATGCGGCGACTCCTCGCCACCGGGCAGCCGCTCGACGCCGTCCTCGCCGCCAACGACCAGATGGCCGCCGGAGCCTACGGGGCCCTCGCCGAGGCCGGCCTGCGCGTTCCCCACGACGTGGCACTCATCGGCTTCGACAACGACAACTTCGGCGCCACCCTGTCCCCTCCGCTGACGACGGTGGACCAGTCCCCCGTCGCCCTCGGCGAAGAAATGGCCCGCAAACTCGTGCAACTCATCGCCGGCGACCCCGTGCCCCGCGCCACCATCACCCCCACACGCCTGGTCGAGCGCACGAGCGTGTGACTCACGCATCCGTGTGACGCTCACGGCGTAACAGCAGCCGCCACGCTGGCGAAACACGGTGCGCCCCGCGAGAATAGACACGTACCTCGGATGCTCGAGCATCCCGCCGCGCCCCTCGCCGCCCGGCCCACACCCCGCAGAGGAAACACCCCGTGACACTCGCTGACCAGCCCCGCACCACCTTCGGTAACGACGACGCGAAGCGGGTGCGAGCCGACTTTCCGGCGCTCGACCAAGAGGTGAACGGGCACGCGCTCGTCTACCTCGACTCGGGGGCCACCTCGCAGAAACCGCGCGCCGTGCTCGACGTCGAGCGGCACTACTACGAGCGGCAGAACGCGGCCGTTCACCGTGGCGCCCACACTCTGGCCGCCCTCGCGACCGAGAGCTACGAGCAGGCACGACACACGGTCGCCACCTTCGTGGGCGTCGACGACGACGAGATCGTCTGGACCTCGAACGCCACCGAAGCCATCAACCTCGTCGCCTATGGCCTCTCGAACGCCAGCCTGGGCCGCGGCGGCCCCGAAGCCGACGCCCTGCGACTCACGGCCGACAGCGAGATCGTCATCACCGAAGGCGAGCACCACTCGAATCTCGTGCCCTGGCAGGAACTGGCCGCCCGCACGGGAGCCACGCTGCGGGCCATCCCGCTGCAGGACGACGGCACCCTGTCCCTCGACGACGCCGAGCGCCTCGTCACCGATCGCACCGCCATCGTCGCCGTCACGCACGTGTCCAACGTGACCGGCGTGATCAACCCCATCGCCGAACTCGTCGAGATCGCCCACCGCCACGGCGCCCTGCTGCTGCTCGACGCCTGCCAGTCGGCCCCGCACATGCCGCTCGACCTGCACGCCCTCGACGTGGACTTCGCCGTCTTCTCGGGCCACAAGATGCTGGCCCCCACCGGCATCGGCGCACTCTACGGCCGCCGCGCGCTGCTGAACGCGCTGCCGCCCTTCCTGACGGGCGGGTCGATGATCACGACCGTCACCCTCGAGGAGAGCGGCTACCTGCCGGCCCCCCAGCGCTTCGAAGCCGGCACCCAGCGCATCTCGCAGGCCATCGCCCTGGCTGCCGCCACCGACTACCTCGGCGCGATCGGCATGCACGACGTGGCCGCGTGGGAGCACACCCTCGGCGAACGGCTGCTCGCCGGCCTGCTCGAGATCGACGGCGTGCGCGTGCTCGGCCCCCAGACGCCCGAAGGCCGCGCCGGACTTGTCGCATTCGACCTCGACGGTGTGCACGCCCACGACGTCGGACAATTCCTCGACGACCGCGGCATCGCCGCCCGCGTCGGGCACCACTGCGCGCAACCGTTGCATCGACGGTTCGGGGTGACGGCCTCGACCCGCGCGAGCACCTACGTCTACAACACGTTCGAAGACGTGGATGCCTTCGTCGACGGTGTGCGCGACATCCGCTCGTTCTTCGGGGTCGTGTAATGGCGTCGCCGGAGCTGGCCGGGCTGTATCAGCAGGTCATTCTCGACCACTCGAAGCTGCGCAAAGGCTCGGGTCTGGTCGACGGCGGTGTGGCCGAATCGCACCAGTTGAACCCCACGTGCGGCGACGAGATCACGCTGCGCCTGCACCTCGTCGAGGGCTCAGGCTCAGGCTTAGGCTCCGATTCGGGCAACGCGGGCACGGCGGGAGACGGCACGCACGGGAGCGCGAGCGAGCCGATCATCGAACGGCTGAGCTGGGACGGCCAGGGATGCTCGATCTCGATGGCCTCGGCCTCGCTGCTCTCTGAGCTGGCCCCGGGTTTGACGCCCACCGAGCTGACCGAGCGCATCGCGCTGTTCCGCGAGATGATGCGGTCGCGCGGCGCGGGGGTCGAGGACGACGAACCGCTCGGCGACGCCGCCGTGCTCGAGAGCGTCTCGAAATACATCGCGCGTGTGAAGTGCGCCATGTTGGCCTGGGTCGCGGCCGAGGACACCGTTCAGCAGGTCACGGCAGGGCGCGCTTAGTCCCCGAGCGCCGTTGCTGGCGCTGGCACTGCAGCCGCCGCATCCGCCGCGAGGCGCGCGTGGATCACCGCGATCGACTCGGGGTTCTGGTCGATCAGCACCACGTTGCGGCCGAGCTTCTGCGCCACCGCGCCCGTCGTGCCGCTGCCCGCGAAGAAGTCCAGCACCCAATCGCCCTCGCGGCTGGAGGCCTGGATGATGCGGCGCAGGATGCCCTCGGGCTTCTGTGTGGGATAACCCGTCTTCTCGCGACCCGTGGGCGACACGATCGTGTGCCACCAGACATCCGTCGGCAATTTTCCCTTGAGCACCTTCTCGGGCGTGACAAGCCCGGGCGCCATATAGGGCTCGCGGTCGACCGTCGTCGAATCGAAGTAGTAGCCGCTCGGGTTCTTCACGTAGACGAGGATGGTGTCGTGCTTCGTGGGCCAGCGGTTCTTCGACTTAGCGCCGTAGTCGTAGGCCCAGATGATCTCGTTGAGGAAGCAGTCGCGGCCGAAGATGGCGTCGAGCAGCACCTTGGCGTAATGCGCCTCGCGGTAGTCGAGGTGCAGGTAGAGGGTTCCGTCGTCGGCGAGGAGGCGCCACGCCTCGATGAGACGGGGTTCGAGAAAGGCCCAGTAGTCGTCGAAGGCGTCGTCGTAGCGCTTCAGGTCGCCTCGGATGCGCTCATAGGTGCGGCCCTTGAAACCCGTGACGAGCCCGCCGGATTCGCCGGAGCCGCCCGCGACCGTGCGCTTGGCCGTGCTCGTCTGGCGGGTCTGGGTGCGGCCCGTGTTGAACGGCGGGTCGATGTAGATGAGCGTGAACGCCTCGTCGGGGAGCGTCGGCAGCACGGCCAGATTGTCGCCCTCGATGACGTGGGGCGAAACGAGCTGCGGCACGGATGCGGGCCCAGGAACGGGGTCGGGCGCGCTCACGGAACCCGGTGCAGCCACTGCTCGGTGGCGAACTTCGACTCGACGAGCGCCTCGGCCGCCGCATACTCGTCGTCGGTGATATGGCCCTCGACGGCGCCCGTGAGCGACACGAAGGTGGCCTTCATGCGGTCGATGATCTCGGACCGTTCGAGCCCCGACTGGCTGCGCAGCGGGTCGACGCGCTTGGCGGCGGACGTGGTGCCCTTGTCGCTCATCTTCTCGCGGCCGATGCGCAGCACCTTGGTCATGAGCTCGCCGTCCATGTCGTAGCTCATGGTGACGTGGTGCAGCACGGCGCCCGAGCCGAGACGCTTCTGCGCCGCCCCGCCGATCTTGCCGCCGGGACTCGTGATGTCGTTGAGGGGCGCGTAGCTGGCGTCGATGCCGAGCGAGTGCAGCGCGACGAGCACCCAGTCGTCGAGATAGGCGTAGCTTTCGGCGAACGTCATGCCCTGCACCATCTCGGCGGGCACATACAGCGAATAGGTGACGATCGAGTTCTTGGCCATCATCATGGCGCCGCCGCCCGAGATGCGGCGCACGACGTCGAACCCGTACTTCTCGGCGTTCTCGAGGTCGACCTCGTTCTTGACCGACTGGAAGCTGCCGATGACGACGGCCGACTCGTTCCACTCCCAGATGCGCAGCGTGGGGCCGCGGCGACCCTCGCCCACCTCGGCCGTGAGCACCTCGTCGAGCGCCAGGTGCACGCGCGGCGCGACGGCCTTGTCGTGGATGAGCTGCCAGTCGTAGTCGCGCCAATCGGTCGCATTCGAGAGCGAGCGGCGGATGGCCGTGGCGACGCTGTCGGGGGTGAAGCCCAGCAGGGTGGCGTCGGCGGGCAGGGCGGCGCGGATGGCGGCGGCGAGGGCTGCGGCATCCGTCTGCGCCGGGAGGCCGTTGACGGCGCGATCGATATCGGCCAGCGCCTCGTCGGGTTCGAGGAAGAAGTCACCCGCCAGCCGGAAGTTCGCGATCTTTCCATCGACGACATCGAGGTCTACGACGACGAGTTTTCCGCCCGGAACCTTGTACTCACCATGCATATGCCCAGCCTAACGGCGCACCCCGGAATCGCACTCCGCAATCGCATCCCGGCATCACGCCACGTCACCGCGGCCAGACGAGCGTCGACCAGGCTTCGCGTTTCTCCGGTTCGAGTTCGGCCACGTCGTGCCCGCCGTCGGCCGTGAAACGGTGCACCGAGCGGCCCCCGTGGTGTGGTGCCCACGCGTGGCCGGGCGTGCCGGGGTCGCCCGCGCGCACGAACGCGATCCACGCATCCTGCACCTCGGCCGACAGCCGGCGGATGGTGCGCCGCGGGCCCAGCACACCGAGAACTTTTCCGATGGGCCCGCCGAGCGTTCCGAACACGAGAGGGATTTCTGATCCGTGGGTGGCCCCCAGACCGAGAAGCCGCTCGATGCGCGAGGCGAAACCGTACTGGTAGACGAACGTGTGAGCGCGCGGCACCGTGCGGCGGGCGCGGCCACCGGTGCCCGCGTCGGAGGCGGCTCGGGCGGCGTGTGCGGCGTGCCCGCCGGCGGCGCGCAAGACAGGCTGCCGGAAGGTCCAGTTGGTGGCGAAGTCGAGGGCCGCTCGCGACGAGTGGGGGCGGGGGTAGGTGCCGAGAATGTTGTGGCGGCTCACGTCATCCGCGTTCTCGAGGGCCTTCATCATGAGGTCGACCGATGTCGGCAAGAGGGGCGGGTCGGCGCGCTTGAACAGTGTCGATTCGTCGTCGTTCGTGCCGATGAGGAGCGGCACCGCGTGCGTGCGACCACTCTCGAAGGCGTCGAGCGGATGCTGGGGCAGATAGGACCCGTCGACCACCTGTCCGAAAGCCAAGGTGCCGGGGCGATCGCGCGCGTTGCGGGCGAGGACGGCCGATGACGCCCGCACGATGAGCGACGTGGGAACCTCACGCAGGCGGGCCACCTCGGACGTCTCGATGCCGAGCTCGTCGAGGATCTCGCGGGCCCGGGCCGCCGACCGTTCACGCCCATAGACGGTGGTGACGGGCGGGCTCTCGGCGATGGCCCCACGGAAGAGACCGGCGGCCGCGGGCGTGGCCAGCAGCGTTGTGACCATCGCCGCTCCCGCCGATTCGCCCATGATCGTGACCCGGGTGGGGTCGCCGCCGAAGGCCGCGATGTTGACACGCACCCACTCGAGCGCGGCCACGGCGTCGCGCAGGGCCACATTGCTGTCGAAACCGTCACGGCCCGCGAGCCCGGAGCGGCCGGCGCGGCTAGCACCGCGGCCGAACGACGAGAAGTCACCGAAACCGAGCGCGCCCAGGCGGTAGTTGGCGGTGACGACCACGAGGTCGCCGCGCGCCGACAGCGACGCACCGTCGTAGTCCGGCACCGAGGACGCACCCGAGACGTTGGCCCCACCATGGAACCATACGAGCACCGGACGCAGCGGCCGCCCGCCGACGCTCGAGGGCGCACCCGGCGACCACACGTTGAGGTTCAGGCAGTCCTCGTTCTGTTCGGGCCCGCCCGCCTTGGTCATGATGCCCGAGGTGCGCTTATCGTCCTGAGGGGCGATGAAACCGAACCGCGTAGCGTCTCGCACGCCGCCCCACGGTGTCACCGGCTGCGGCGCACGACCACGCAACTCGCCCACGGGCGGCGCGGCGAAAGGGATCCCGCGCCACACCGACACCGGTCCCGCAGACTCGCCGAGCAGGCGCCCGGATGCGGTTTCGACGACGTAGTTCATGCGCGCGGGAACCGGGCGTCGAGCCACCCGATGAGATCGCGGATGATGTCGAGCTTGTTCGTCTCGTTGTAGATCTCGTGGCGCGCCCCGGGATAGACCATGAGCGTCACATCGGAGAGCCCCGCACGGCGCTGGTAGGCCTTCTGCAGCAGGGTCATGCCGCGCGTTCCGCCGAGCGAATCATCCGAACCACCCTGGATGAGCACGGGCAACGTCGGCGACATCTTCTTGGCGGGCCGGCCGAGGAACGCGAGCGCCTGGCGCAGCGTCCATACGGGTGTGACGGCGATGTCGAACGTGAGCGGGTCGGCCGCGAAACGATCGCGCGCGGCCGGGTCGCGGCTCAACCATTCGAGGCCCGTGGCGTCGGGGCCGCGCCACCGCTTGTTCAGGTCTCCGCCGTTCAACACGCCCGGCAGGGCGAGCGACGTGCCCGAGAGCACGAAGGCGTCGTAGATGTCGGTGGTGCTCGCGATCTTCTGAGCCATGAGCGAGCCCCAGCTGTGGCCGATCATGACGAGGGGAACACCGGGGTTCTCGGCACGGATGCGCTCGCCGACGGCCTGCACCGATCGGGTGGCCGCCTGAGTGGTTCCGGGCCCGAGATGCGAGAGTCCGAGGTGGCCGAGCCCCGTCTGACCGTGCCCACGATGGTCGTCGGCCACCACGGTGTAGCCGGCGTCGACCAGGTGCCGCGCCAACTCGTCGTAGCGCCGCGCGTGATCGCCGGCGCCGTGCGACACGTGGATGATGGCACGCGGCCTTTCGGCCCGCCACACGTAGAAGAACACCTCCACGTCGTCGGCGTCGCGCAGGGTGAAGGTCTCGGGTGTCGCCGGCCCCGTGGGGCGGGGCGAGGATGAGTTCGGGCTCACCTTCACACAGTAGACCCGCGGATGTCGATGGCGGCTCTTTTCCCGCCCATACACGGGTGTCGCCCGCAGCTTTACCCCGGGGGTTTTCTTTCGTCAAGCCCCTCCTCCGGGGGGCGCGGCTCGCGTAAGTTATGTCTCGAAAGGCCCCCCACCCAGAGTCCTGTCGCTTAGGCATTATCGGAGAATGCCCGGACGCCGATCGGACGGGTGGGCCTGCCTGAGGGGGTAGCTGGTTCGGGTCCGGCTACCCCCTTACTCTGGCTTTTTCCTCGTCGAAACTCGGGTTCGCGGTTCGCGATTCGCCGTTCGCAGCGAGCTAGGCCGAAAAGTCGCGCAGGCGGGCCTTCGCCTCGATCACCGCTTCGAGCCGATGCAGCAGCTCGGCCGCCGAGCACGGCTTCGACAGGAACGCGTCCACGCCCGCTCGTTGCGCCTCTTCGGCATCCTCGGCCGAACTCTTGGCCGTCAGCATCAGCACGGGCACGCGTTCGAGCCCGGGCTCCTGGCGTATCTGGCGGCTGAGTTCGACACCGGACAGCAGCGGCATCATCCAGTCGAGGATGACCGCATCGGGTCGATCGAGCCGCATCAGGTCGAGGGCGATCGAGCTATCCGCCTCTTCCACCACGTCGTGCCCGGCCTTGCGCAGGCGAATGGCGAGCAACCGCAGCAGGTCGGCGTCATCCTCGACGATCATCACGCGTGCCATGGTCTTCCCCTCGTTCCCCCGAGCGAACCACACCCGGGCGCCCTACGTCTATCCCCGTCGCGTTCTCGCGGGGGTCAGGCCTCGCGCGTGATCTCGACCGACACGAACAGCGAGGAGCGGAACGGGCCCGCGTAGACGCCACGCAGCGGCGCGACATCCTGATAGTCGCGGCCCCGGCCCACCAGCACGTGGCGGTCGCCGATGTCGAGCATGTTCGTCGGGTCGAAGCCGTGCCACGACCCGCAGAACCATTCGACCCACGCGTGCGATTCGCCCACCACGGTCTCGCCGATCTCGGCATTCGGTTTCGGATGCAGATAGCCCGACACATAGCGCGCGGGAATGCCCACCGAGCGCAACGCCCCCAGCACGATATGCGTGATGTCCTGGCACACGCCGCGACGGTCGGCCCACGCCTCGGCGGCGCTCGTGTGCACACTCGTCACGCCCTGCACGTACTCCATCTGCTCGCCGATCGTGCGCGCGATCTCAGAGGCCGCCTCGCACGGGTTGTCGTGCTTCTCGGCGATATCGCGCGCCAATTCCATGAGATCTTCGGACGGCTCGGTGCGCCGCGTCTGGGCGGTCTGCTCCTGCGTCTCGAGGCGCAGCCCCGCGATGCCCGGCAGATCGTCCCAGCTCGTCGACGCCTCGGCGTGCGCCCGCGGCCGCACCTCGACGAGACTCGACGCCTGCAGCGACAGCTCCTGGTGCGGTGTCAGCAGCTCGAAGGCCGTCACGCGCGTGCCGAAATAGTCGACATAGGCGTGCTGGGATGCCGTCGGCTGGATCTCGATGGTCGACGACAACACGAACTGACCGTCGGTCGTCGAGGGCAGCATGCGCGCCTCGTTATAGGACGCCTTGACCTGCCCCTGATAGCTGAAGCCCGTCTTGTGCACGATGCGCAGGCGTTTCATGAGTTCTCCCCGATCCAACTCGGCTCGGCGTGCGTGGGGAAGAACCGCTCGCGCACCGCCTCCGAGGTCTCCATCGTCGCGCGTTGCACGCTGTCCATGTAGCGCGGCAGGTCGGCCAGCACATCCGCGACGGGTGTGTACTCCAGTTCGCTGCGGATCTGGCCGAGCAGGCGCTGCGCGTTGCCCGAGACGCCCATGCGGTCGGTGCGCGGCTCGACGGCCTGGATGCACTCTTCGGCGCGCGCGATGGCGAACACGATGGAGCGCGGGAACAGGCGGTCGAGCAGCAGGAACTCGGCGGCGTTGCGCGCCGACGGCACGCCCCGATAGGTGCGCAGGTAGGCCTCGTAGGCGCCACACGACCGCAGGATGGTCGTCCAGCTGGGCCCGGATGCCTCGGTCAGCGAGCGCGTGGCCAGAAGCCGGGCCGTCATATCCGCCCGTTCGATGCTGCGGCCGAGCGTGAAGAACTGCCAGGCGTCGTCGCGGCTCGTGGCCGAGTCGACAACACCGACGGCGAGCGCCGAGCGTTCGCGCACCCATCCGAAGAAGTCGTGCACCTTGTCGCTCGGCAGACGCCTCGGCATGCGCGCACTCGTGGTGTTGAGGCATTCCCACAGCTCGGTCGACACGATCTCGCGGGCGCGGCGGGCGTTCTCGCGGGCGGCGCTCAACGAGTAGGCGATGGAGGCGGGCTGCGTGCGGTCGACGGCGAGCTGCTGCAGAACGTCGGCGCGCGTCAGGCCGCCCGTCTCCGGTGCGACGCTGCCCATGACAGAGAGCAGCGACCGGCAGGCCGAGTCCTCGTCGATCCACGGGTCCTCGAGCAGCAGCTGCAGGTGCACGTCGAGGATGCGGGCGGTGCCGTCGGCGCGTTCGATGTAGCGGCCGATCCAGAAGAGGCTCTCGGCGATGCGGCTCAGCATGGGGCACCCGCTTCCCGGTCGGTGTCGGTCGTCGTGGGAGCGCCTGCCGTCGCGGATGCGGGTGCGGATGCGGGCACGGGCGCTTTCTCGGCCCGCGCGGGTTTCCCGGGCGGGACGCGCTGCTGTTGCTGCTGCTCCTGCTGGTCCTGGTTCTTCGGCCCGTCGTGCGGCGAATGCTCGGGGCTCGGTTTCTCGTCGTAGATGATCGGGATGGCCTGGGTGGCCGTCGCCTGATCGGCCACGAGTCCCTGGATGTCGTGCTCGGCGACCTCGGACGGCTGCGTGCCCGCCGGCTGCCCCACGACCCACGTGTCCTTCGACCCGCCGCCCTGGCTCGAGTTGACGACCAGCTGCCCCTCGGGGAGCGCCACGCGCGTGAGACCGCCCGGCAGCACCCAGATGTCGTTGCCGTCGTTCACGGCGAAGGGCCGCAGGTCGGCGTGCCGCGGCCGCATGCCGTCCTCGACGAGGGTGGGGATGGTGGACAGCATGACGACGGGTTGCGCGATCCAGCCGCGGGGGTCGGCGATGAGGCGCGTCCGCAGCTGGGCGAGTTCCTCTTTGGAGGCATCCGGGCCCACGACAAGGCCCTTGCCGCCCGAACCGTCGACGGGTTTCACGACGAGTTCGTCGAGCCGGTCGAGCACCTCTTCGAGCGCGCCCGGTTCTTCGAGGCGCCAGGTGTCGACGTTGGGGAGGATGGGCTCTTCGCCCAGGTAGTAGCGCGTCAGGTCGGGCATGTAGGTGTAGACGAGCTTGTCATCGGCCACACCGTTGCCCACGGCGTTGGCGATCGTCACGTTGCCGAGGCGCGCCGCCAACATGAGGCCCGGCGATCCGAGCATCGAGTCGGCGCGGAACTGCAGCGGGTCGAGGAACTCGTCGTCGACGCGGCGGTAGATGACATCCACGCGCTGCGGGCCGCTCGTCGTGCGCATGAACACGCGGCCGCCCGAGCAGAACAGGTCGCGGCCCTCGACGAGCTCGACACCCATCAACCGCGCGAGCAGTGTGTGCTCGAAGTAGGCCGAGTTGTAGACACCGGGCGTGAGCACGACGACATTGGGGTCGTCGATGCCGTGCGGCGCGCTCGCGCGCAGGGCCTGCAGAAGCTTGTTGGGGTAGTCGCCGACGGGGCGCACGCGCATCGAGAGGAAAAGCTCGGGCAGCGTCTGCGCCATGACCCGGCGGTTCGAGATGACATAGCTGACACCGGATGGCACGCGCACATTGTCCTCGAGCACGCGCATCTTGCCGTGCTCATCCCGGATGAGGTCGATGCCCGACACCTGGATGCGCACGTTGTTGGCGCTCGTGATGCCGGCCGCCTGGCGGTGGAAATGCGACGACGAAGAGATGAGCCCGGCCGGGATGACGCGGTCGCGCACGGCGTTCTGGCGGCCGTAGACGTCGGCGAGGAACGCTTCGAGGGTGCGCACGCGCTGCTTGATGCCGGCCTCGATGGTGACCCATTCATCCTGTTCGATGACGCGGGGCACGGCGTCGAGCGGGAAGGGCCGCTCCTCGCCCGCGAAGTCGAACGTGACGCCCTGCGCGAGATAAGAGCTCGCGAGCGCTTCCGTGCGTCCGCGCAGCTCTTCCTGGGTCATCTTGGCGAGCGCCGAATAGATGTCCTTGTAGGACTCACGAGACGGCGCATGGTCGCCGTGCATGAGGGGCTCGCCGAACATTTCGTCCCACGGGAGGTCGCCACCCGGGGTTCTGCGCGGCGCCAGTGTTGCGCCGTATCCATCGAAGAGATCCGCCATGGACCGAGCATAGACCGGCTCATGTTGCGGGCAGATTTCGGGCGTGTGCGGGCGTGTGACGGCCGCGCGATCGTGGCGTGTCGCGGTGTGTCGCGCTCGATGACGCGGATGCTGCGGGCCTGCTCAGAACTGCCAGGTGCGGCCCATCCACCGCCGCAGTACGCTTCGAGGCATCGGGCCGGAACGCGGCTCCTCACCCTCTTGGAGGCTCGCAGTGCGAAAACTGACGGCAGGACTCTTTCACAGCATCGACGGCGTTGTCGAAGCGCCCAACCTGTGGCAATTCGACTCGTTCGACGCCGAGCTCGGCGAGGAGATGACCGACATGATGTCGCGCGTCGACACCGTGCTCATCGGCCGCGTCGGCTACGAGCAGTGGTCGGAGTATTGGCCGACCGCGACCGACCCGTTCGCCGAGTTCATCAACCCGGTCGAGAAGTTCGTCGCCTCGCGCACGCTCACGGGCGAGCTGTCGTGGAACAACGCGTCGCTCATGGACAAGCCGCTCGAGGAGTTCGTCGCCGACCTGAAAGAGACGCCGGGCGGCGAGATCAGCGTGTGCGGCAGCGTCTCGATCGTTCGCCAGCTGTTCTTCGCGGGTCTCATCGACTCGCTCACCCTCATGACCCACCCGGTCGTCGCCGGATCGGGTCGCCACTTCTTCGAGCCGACCGACCCGACCACGCGCCTCGTCCTGCAGAAGTCGCGCATCACGTCGGTCGGCAACGCCCTCCTCACCTACGGCCTGAAGTAGTTCGATTAGGAAGCGGCGGAGGCCTTGTCGAGCTGGGCGAGTTCGGCTTCGGTGAGGGTGAGTTCGGCCGAGGCGAGCAGGTCGGGCAGCTGCTCGACCGTGCGGGCGCTCGCGATGGGCGCGACGACCGTGGGCTGCTGGCGCAACCAGGCGAGCGAGACAGAAGCGACCGACGCGTCGTGCGCGGCGGCGGTCTGGTCGAGGACCTCGAGCACATGGCGGCCACGGTCGTCGAGGTAGGCCGACGCACCCTGGGCGCGCTGGCTGTCGACATCCGCCCCGTCGCGGTACTTACCCGTGAGGAAGCCCGACGCGAGCGCGAAGTAGGGCACCACGGCGAGTCCCGCGCGCGCGGCGGCCTGACGGGTCTCGTTCTCGAAGCCGCGCTCCACGAGGTTGTAGTGCGGCTGCAACGCGACCGCCTTGTGGAACCCCTCGCGCTCGGTCACCTCGAACCACTCGTCGATGCGGGCCGCCGAATAGTTGGACAGGCCGATGTAACGGATCTTGCCGGCATCCACGAGACCCGAGAGTGCTTCGATGCGCTCCTCGATGGGCGTCTCGTCGTCGTCGATGTGCGCGTAGTAGAGGTCGATGTAGTCGGTTCCGAGACGCTCGAGCGACTCGTCGACGGCGGCGCGGATGTTGTCACCACCGAGACCCTTGCGCTCGGCCAGGCTGCCCACCTTGGTGGCGACGACGACGTCTTCGCGGGCGTGGCGCGCCGACATCCACTCGCCGATGATGCGCTCGGACTCGCCACCCGAGTTGCCCGGGATCCACTGCGAATAGACATCGGCCGTGTCGACGAAGTTGCCGCCGCCGGCCACATAGGCGTCGAGCACGTCGAACGAGGTGTCGCGGTCGGCGGTCCAGCCGAACACGTTGCCGCCGAGCGAGAGCGGGAAGACGGCCAGGTCGGAGCTGCCGAGACGAGTGTGTTGTGCGGTCATGCGTTCCTCCAAGTTGTCGGCGCCGAACCGTGGGCGCCCGCAGGGTAAAACGTGTCATGGCCCTCGATATTCCGCGCCCCCGCCACAACGCAAGGGGGTTACGGATGCCGGGAGCCCGACGTAGCGTGCCACCCATGAGCATCGACAACCAGAACCCGGCCGACGGCGGCCCCCAGCACTCGGATCACACGCAGAGCGAAGACCACCGCACCCCCACGACCGATGACGATCTGAGCCAGAACGACCAGATTCGCAAGGACCGCACCTACAGCCCGGCCTCCGAAACCGAGACGAGCCGCAAGCAGGAAGAACGCACGTCGGAGAACCTCGTCGACATCGACACGGACGACGTGAAGGTGGCCCCGGGCACCGGCGGACCCGACGACGTGGGCGACGTCGAGGTCGACGAGAGCGAGATCAACATGCCGCGCGACACGGGGGCGCACTGAGCCCACGCTGCGCACGACGGCTGAACGCACGGCGAGAATTCGTGGCACGAACCGGGTCGTGGGATTCCTCGCGGCCGAAAGCGTGCCGAGAGGCGCGACCACATTGGGGAAGGAACGCCACGTGAAGCGAATCACCGTGACGATCGACAAGCAGCGTTTCGCTGTGCCGGTGACGAGCGACATCACCGCGCTGAAAGACGCGATCGAGGATGCCTTGAGGCGAGGCGGCGGATTCGTCGATGTGCCCGCGGGGCCGAACCACACGCTGTCCGTGCTCGTCTCCCCCGGCCTGACCCTCTTCATCGAGGAAGAGGACCTGCCCGCCGACGAGCATGCTCGCCGCGAGTCGGATCAGGCTCCGCATGAGGGTGGCTCGGGATCGTATTGGCCGACCGATCAGATCGATTTCGACCTGGACGTCTAGACGCCGTCGGCGTCGCGGGCCCGCGTCGACTCGCGCACGACGAGTTCCGGCTGGAACACGATCTGCTCGTGTTCGAATCCGAGCCCACCCGCGGCCTCACGCAGCAGCAGATCCACCGCGGTGTAGCCGATGAGCGTGCTCGGCTGCCGCACGCTCGACAACGGCACGACCGCGGCCGACGCGAACCCGATGTCGTCATAGCCGATGAGCGCGATGTCCTCGGGCACCAGCCGCGCCGGGCCCATGTTGAGCGCCTGCAAGACGCCCATGGCGAGCAGGTCGTTGGCCGCGAAGACCGCGTCAGGGCGCGCGGTCGCGGGGCGCTCGCGCAGTTGTGCCCCGACCGCCCGGCCTTGCAGCACGGTCAACGAGTCCGTCGCGCAGATCTCGAGAGTGGCCTCTGGATGCCGGGCAGCCGCCCTCTCGGCCCCGGCGAGCCGGTCTTGCACCTGCCGGATGCTCGAGGGCCCGCCCACGAAGGCGATGCGTCGACGACCCGTTTCGATGAGGTGCGTGACCGCGATGTCACCACCGGCCACGTCATCGACGGCGACCGACGAGAACGAGGTGTCCTCGGAACCACGGTCGACCAGGACGGCGGCCGTGCCACGCTGACGCAGACGATCGAGTCGCGCCGCGACATCCCCGTGCGGTGAGATCAAGACGCCGTGGACGCGCTGCTCTTCGAAGAGGTCGAGGTAGGCGATCTCGCGCTCGGTGTTCTCGTCGCTGTTGCCGAGGAGGACGGCGAGGTGGTCTTCGGATGCGCGGTCCTCGGCGCCCCGGGCCAGGTCGGTGAAGAACGGGTTGGCCACGTCGAGCACGATGAGGCCGATGGAGCGACTGCGACCGGCGCGCAGCTGCCTCGCGGCGTCGTTGCGCACGAACCCGAGCTCGTCGATCGCGGCCTGCACGCGGGCCACGGTGTCGGAAGCGACCTTGTCGGGACGATTGAGAACGTTCGACACGGTGCCGACCGACACCCCGGCGAGCGCCGCCACCTCTTTCACACTGATGGTCACGCCATCACACTCCAGCCTGGATCCCCGGAACGCATGATGGCTCCCCCTGCATGATTGCATCCGCGCCGCTGTGGGTGCAACGACGCGCGCGAACCGGCGACACGCCGTGGGCCGGCAAACGTGAGGGCATGCTGCGGGGCGTCTTTGCGGGCGCCCCTCGGGTGACGACGCATGGGCAGCGCTATCCATGGTCCGAGCGCGACGTTTTTCGCTACGCTGACCCCAACTCGACGAGGCCTACCAGGAGGCGACGGGGAGCGACGAGAGCGTGAGCGAACTCGAGACGCGATACGAGCCTCTCCGCGATAAATTCGCTCAGTGGGCGGAAGGAAATTGAGCATGGCGAAACGCGTGCTGGAGTCCCTGGCTGCAGCTGCCGTCGCCTGCGCCCTGGGTCTCGGCCTGGCCGCGTGCACGACGCCGCGCACCGTCGGCCCGGACCCGTCCGTCGTGTGGGACACCAACGAGCCGACGGGCCCTCTGGAATCGGACCCCCTGGTCGAGCGCGCCCGGGCCGCCGACCTCGCCCAGAAACTCGCGCAGAACTCGAACGACTTCAGCCGCGGCGACCTGCGCTCCACGTGGACAGGACCGGCGATCGGAACCATGTCCGCCGACCGTGCGAACTCCCTGAAGAACCCGGACAACTTCGAGCCTCGTGTCGCACCCGGCCCGATGCCGTGGAATGCGACGGCCATCGACACTGACGAGGACGGCAACACGGTCGTCACGGGGTGTGCGCTCGCGGACGGCTGGTACATCTCCGAAGACCACCCCGCGCCCGAGGACCCCGCAGACTCTCGACCCACCCAGCTGACGTTCGTCTTCGACGGCAGCGATGCCGACGCACTCGTGTCGCGCATCGTCCGGTCGAATGTGGCCTGCACGACGACGGATGTCGCGGTCGGCCGCTTCAACCCCCAGCCCCGGCTCGAAGATGCCAGGGCGCCGGTCATCGCTCCCTGACTCCGTGCCTCGCTGACGGCGTTTCTCGCTGACGGTGCGACCGGCGCGCCGTCTCTGCGTCGGTCCCCCGCGATTCGGCGGCGCGCCCGCGTGCCGAATGCGACACGCCCGTGCGGCGCTTTCTCGCAGCTTGGTCACGCTTCGGCCGAAAAGCCCGCGAAATCTGACCCTAGCGTGCGTTCGTACTCTGACATATCATGATGCCAGAAGCGCAGAGCGCGCTCACGAAGGGGGTTACTGCTATGAGCATCACGACACTGCATGAACGCAAGACCGGAAAGACCAGGGCGTTGCTCGCGACCGGCATCGTCGTCGGGCTCGGCGCCGTCGGCACACTCGCGGCGTTCACCGACACCGCATCCTTCACCTCGACGTTCGCGACGGGGTCGGTCGACATCGCGCTCGACGGCACCAACGAGGGCAAGCCGACCCCCTACGCCTTCACCGCCTGGGATTCGCTCCTCATGGTTCCCGCCAGCGAGAAATACGCGCCGCTGGTGGTCAACAACAAGGGAACCTCGCCGTTCACCTACACCATGGCGACACCCGCCCTAGCGGGAACGGCGGCACTCGCCGAGGGGCCGACCGGGCTTCAAGCGAGCATCGTTGCAATCACGGGCAGCACGTGCGACGCCGCCGCGTTCGCCGGCGGAACGCCCGTGACGAGCACCGGGTCCTTGTCGGCGCTCGCCATCGCGACACCGCGCACACTGGCGCCCGGCACGAGCGAGACCCTGTGCTTCCAGGCCGTCCTTCCCGCGGCGGCACCGGATTCACTGAGTGGCGTCACCGTCACGCCGACATTCACGCTCACGGCGGTCGCGGCCGTCTGATCAGGTGGGGCGGCACCGACGATCACACGGTGCCGCCCCACGCCACCTCGGCATCGCTGGCCGTGACTGCGCCAGCCTGACTCGACGAGAGAGGACCGTCGCGTGACGACATCCGTCTGGCGCATCGTGCGCGAAACCATCCTGAGCGCGGCCGCGGCCCTGGGCGTGATCTGCCTGATCGGCAGCGCCCTCATGCTCGTGACCGGGGTGACGCCGGTGGTCTTCCGTTCCGGGTCGATGGCGCCGGCCATGCCGACAGGCGCCCTGGCCCTCGTGCAAGACCGGGCGGCCCGCACGGTGTCGGTCGGCGACGTGGTCTCGACCATCGGCGGCACGGGCATCCGCACCACCCACCGCGTGGTGGATCTGCGCCGCGGGAGCGAAGGCCGAATGACGCTCACCACCCGCGGCGACGCCAACGGCGCCGACGATGCCACCGAGAAGACCGTCTCGCGCGTCGACGTGGTCATCTGGTCGACGCCGATGTGGGGATACGCGGTCACGGCGCTGCAGCATTCGTTCGTGGTCTTCGCGGGAGGCGCGATAGCCGGGAGTTGGATCACCTGGTGGGCGGTCAGGCGGCGCAACGACCGCCGGCCACCGCGCGTGCCGCACGCCACGCCGACCACCTACTCGCGAGATCGATCAGTCTCGAGAACCATCACCCTTCCCGTGACGGTGATCACACTCGCCGGCTTGGCTACCGGGCTCGGGCTCGCCGGTTCCGCCCAGGGCACCCGGGCGTCGTTCGTATCGGATGCGGCGCAAGCATCCGCCACCTTCAGCGTCGACAAGCTGGGCACCCGCATCGCCCGAACCCTCGACGTCACCCGCGCCACCAACGGCGAAGAGGGGGCTCGACTCGGACCGGCGGGAGCGTCGACGTGGACCGATTTTCCGCCGCCGCCGTTCCGCCCGACGAGCTTCAGCGCCGAGAGCGCACTCAGTGTGGCGTTCGACGGCACGCAGTACGCCTATCGATACGACGGCGGCGATTGGCGGATGCGCGCGCTCCCCGCATCCGGCATCACCGCCGTCATGGCGACCTCCAACACCATCGTGCCCGTCGTGATGGCGACGAACGGCACGACCTGGTGGTATTCCGAGCACCCGGCGGCCGAGGGGACCCCCGGCTCCTGGAACGTCTTCGCGCCCCTCAACCCGCCCACGGGGATCATCGACTCCGACTCGGCGGGGCGACGGAATGCGACCACCGACGGCTCGACCATCAAGGTCAGCGACTACTTCGGCAACACCTGGACGACGGCGGCACCACTGCCCGACGGCAACGCCACCATGGTCGCATATTCGGGCCTCACGGTTCTCGCGTGGGGCACCGGCGGATGGTGGCGCAGCATCGACAACGGCGCGAGCTGGGCCGCCGACGCGGTTCTCAACGCGCGCGTGCCCGTGCCGACCGATATGACGGGCGGCACGGGCGCTTCCTCGTCAGAAGACAACCGCTTCATCATCGCGCGCGGCACGAGCGGGATCTGGCGCTACGACGGCCCGTCTCAAACGATGAGCGCCGTGCAACCCGCGTATTGATCGCGCGGCTGAGTGAGCGAACGGGTACACTTTCTTGTACCTGGAGGTTTTCATGAAGACACTGACGTACTCGCAGTCGCGAGCGCATTACGCCGCGACGCTCGACTCGGTCCTCGACGATCGCGAAGAGGTGGTCATCACGCGCGCCGGCAAGGAGCCCGTGGTGCTCGTGGCGCTCGAAGACTACGAGTCACTCAAAGAGATGGCCTACCTCCTGCGCAACCCGGTAAACGCGCACCGCATCCTGCGTTCGATCGTGCAATTGGAGGGCGGCGAAGGCGTCGACCACGAGCTCGACGAGTGAAGTACACGTTCTCGATGGATGCGTGGGAGGACTACACGCACTGGCAATCCGAAGACCGGCGGGTGCTCAAACGCATCAACCTGCTGTTGAAGGACATCGAGCGAAACGGTAACGAAGGCATCGGCAAACCCGAGGCGCTCAAACACGGGTTTCACGGATATTGGTCGCGTCGCATCACCGACGAACACCGACTGGTCTATCGGCTCGCCGACGATCAAATTCTGATCGCGCAGTGCAGGTTCCACTACAGCTGAGCTGAGTCACCCTCGGCGACGGCGACCGGGGTTCCCGCTGGTTTGGCGGCGGCGATGGCTGCACGACCCGACGGCAGCACGATGGCCACACCCATGACGACGATCATGACGATGCCCGCGACGATCAGCAGCAACTGCACGCTGATGACATCTGCCAGCGGGCCGAAGACCACCATGCCGAGCGGTGTGGCCAGCGCCATCACGATGCCCACATAGCTGAACACCCGGCCGTGCATCTCGGGTTTCACGGTCTCCTGGATGATGGTCATGAACGGCGCCGAGAAGAGCGGCACGAGCAGCCCGAACGCGAACATGAAGGCGTAGAAGACCCAGAGGTTGGGGCTCAGCCCCAACGCGAGAGTGAAGGCCGCGAACCCGAACGACGCGAAGAGGATGAGGCCCATGGCGCTGCGCTTGGCGAGCACCGTGCCCACCAACACGCCGCCGATGATCATGCCGATGCTGAACGCCAGCTCGAGCACCGTCACCATCCACACTTCTGAGCCGAACGAGCGGGCCACCATGAGGGGTGTGATGAACGACGGCGCGACCGACAGCAGGAACACGATGGCGAATACGCCCAGCAGCCAGCGCACCACCCGGTTGTTCCAGATGAAGCGGAACCCCTCGGAGAGGTCCTCTCGATAGCTCGACGTCTTGTCGGCCAGCGACGCCAGTGTCGGAACGGTCACGAACGCGAGGAAGCCGATGCCGATGACGGCCGTGACGACGTCGATGAAGAACACGGGCACGATGCCGAAGATGCCGAAAACCGCCCCGGCCGCCGCGGGGGCCAGCAGGGCCATGGCCGATTGGATGGTCTGGAAGAAGCCGTTGACGCGCATGAGCTGCTCGGGCGGCACGATCTGCGGAATCATCGCCTGGACGGCCGGCGACTGGAATCCGGCGCCCACCGAGCGCACGCCGACGGCCAACAGGATGACCCAGAGCTCGGTGATGTCGTTCATCATGAGCACAGCGAGAACGAGCGTGGCGATCGCGATCGACCCGTCGGCCACCATGACGAGCACGCGCCGATTCATGCGGTCAGCGATGACGCCACCGAAGATCGACACGATGCCCTGCGGCAGGAAGGCGGCCACGGCATAGAGCGCGACCGCGAGGCCGGACCGGGTCTCGAAGGTGACCCACCACATGACCGCATATTGGACGATCATCGAGCCGAAGAGCGACACCGTCTGCCCACTCAGGAACAGGGTGACGTTGCGCTTCCACGGTTGCGGCACGTCTCTGACGACGGCACTCGAGGCGTTTGGGGCGGCATCGTCGTCGCTCATAGCGTCCTCCACGGGGTGATTCGACGGATGAGGGTGTGGGGACAGCGTAGCGAGGGGGTCCGACGTTCGGCAGTCCCCCGTTTCGTCGGGCAGGCCCGGGCGTGACCGCCGCGTGAGCCCGCAGGAGGCGCCATGCCGGCCGCGTACGGGTGCGCCGCCGCTCCTACAGCTTCTTGTCGGCGCGCACCTCGTCGGGGTGCGACCCGAAACGCTGCTCGTGCAGGCCGAGCGCGTCGATGCGCGCGAGGTCGGGCCCGTCGAGCGCGAACGAGAACACGTCGAGGTTCGAGCGGATGCGTTCGGGTGTCACCGATTTGGGGATGACGATGTTGCCGAGCTGCAGGTGCCACCGCACGATGACCTGCGCGGGCGAGACTCCGTGTTTGCGGGCGAGGGCCGCGATGGTGGGGTCGGCGAGCACGTTTCCGCGGCCGAGCGGGCTCCACGCCCCGGTCACGATTCCGTGGCGCGCGTGCAGCTCGCGCAACTCGCGCTGCTGCAGGTAGGGGTGCAGTTCGATCTGATTGACGGCGGGCGCGACATCCGTGTCGGCGAGCAGGCGTTCGAGGTGCGCGGGCTGGAAGTTCGACACACCGATGGCGCGCACGAGGCCGTCGTCGACGAGGGTTTCGAGGGCCCGCCAGGCCGCGACATAAAGGTCTTGATCGGCGGCCGGCCAGTGGATGAGATAGAGGTCGAGGCGCTCGACGGCGAGGGCATCGAGACTGCGACGCGCGGCATCCCGAGCATTGTCGTGTTCGTCGTTCCAGAGCTTGGTGGTGAGAAAGACGTCGTCACGCGCCAGACCGGATGCTGCGAGCGCCCGCCCCACGGCCGCCTCGTTGCCGTAAGCCGACGCCGTGTCGATGTGCCTGTAACCCGCCTCGAGCGCTTCGGACACCACCCGCTCAGTGTCGGCCGCATCGACCTTGTAGACGCCGAAGCCGAGCTGCGGAACGGTGACGCCGTTGTTGAGGGTGAGGCGGGGAACGACCGGTGTACTCATAGCGAAACGCTAACACCGGGGCGCCGGGGCATCGGGGTATCGGGCGGAATGCGCGCGGCGCGCTCTGTCGGGGTCGCGGTGAGGCTCTCGATCGGGCTCGCGGTGTAGCGCCCTCACAGTTATCCACAGGGCCAGATCGGCGATGGAGTTAAGCGCTTACATCTGGAACGATTACTGAGCCATGACTTCTACACCGACACCGCCCTCCGCCGCCTCCTCCGCTCCCTCCACCGAGGGCACTGACACCACCGGTGCGTTCCGGTCCGCGCCTTACCGCGATTCGAGTCTCTCCGTCGAGGAGCGGCTCACCGACCTCCTGTCGCGCATGACGCTCGAGGAGAAGATCGGGCAGATGATGCAGCTCGACGCGCGCGCCGACCTCGACGAGCTCGTGGGCGTTTCACTCGTCGGCTCGCTGCTGCACGCCTCGCCCGAGCGCAACATTCGCGCGCAGCAGCTCGTCACCCAGACGCGCCTCGGCATCCCACTTCTCATGGCCGACGACTGCATCCACGGCCACTCGTTCTGGCCCGGCGCCACCATCTTCCCCACGCAGCTCGGCATGGCGGCCACGTGGGACACGGCCCTCGTCGAACAGGGCGCGCGGGCGACGGCCGTCGAGGTCGCCGCGACGGGCCTGCACTGGACCTTCTCCCCCGTGCTGTGCATTTCGCGCGACCTGCGCTGGGGCCGCGTCGACGAAACGTTCGGCGAAGACCCGCACCTCATCGGCGAGCTGGGCGCCGCCATGATCCGCGGCTACCAGGGCGAGGGGCTCACCGACCCCGACGCCGTGCTCGCCACCGCCAAACACTTCGCCGGCTACTCCGAGACGCAGGGCGGGCGCGACGCCAGCGAGGCCGACCTCAGCCGCCGGAAGCTGCGTTCCTGGTTCCTGCCGCCCTTCGAACGCGCCGTCGAGGCGGGCGCCCGCACCTTCATGCTCGGCTACCAGGCCATCGACGGCGTTCCCGTCACGGCCAACGAGTGGTTGCTCAACGACGTGCTCAAAGGCGAGTGGGGTTTTGATGGAACCCTCGTCACCGACTGGGACAACGTGGGCCGGATGGTGTGGGAACAACACGTCGCCGCCACCTACGAAGACGCCGCCGCCGTGGCCGTGTCCGCGGGCAACGACCTCATCATGGCCACGCCGAAGTTCCGAGACGCCGCGCTCGCGGCCGTGGGCTCCGGCCGCCTGACCGTGGCACAGATCGACGACGCCGTCACGCGCATCCTGCGGCTCAAGTTCGAGCTCGGGCTCTTCGAGAACCCGCGCCTGCCCGACCCCGAACGCCAGCGCCAGGTCATCGGCAGCGCGCCGCACACCGCCCTCAACCTCGAGATGGCCCGTCGCTCGCTCGTGCTGTTGCGCAACGACGGCACGCTGCCGCTGCTCGAGACACCGGATGCTGCGCCCTCTGCACCCCGCACGATCGCCGTCATCGGGCCCAACGCCGACGACCCGCACGCGCAACTCGGCGACTGGGCTGGCGCCTCGGGCCAGGTCGACTGGATGCCCGACGGCCATCCCCGCGAAACCGTCCTGACCGTGCTCGACGGTTTTCGCCGGGCCGTGCCCGAGAGCTGGACGATCACGCACGCGCGCGGCGCCGACATCGGCGACCTGGCGGAGGACCCCCGCGGCGTGTTCCCCGACGGCCAGCCGCGGCCTCCGTACTTCCAGGCGGCGAGCCCCGACGAACGGATGATCGCCGAGGCCGTCGAGGCTGCGACATCCGCCGATTGGGCCGTCGTCGTCGTGGGCGACACCGTTGCGCTCGCGGGTGAGGGACGCTCGACCGCCACACTCGAGCTGCAGGGCGCCCAGATCGCACTGCTCGACGCCGTCGTGGCCACGGGAACGCCCACCATCGTGGTGCTCGTGCAATCGAAGCCCTCGGTATTGCCCGAGTCGGCGCTCGGTGCGGCGGCGATCATCGAGGCGTTCAACCCCGGCATGCAGGGCGGGCTGGCCGTGGCTGAACTCGTGCTCGGCCGCATCGAGCCGACGGGGCGCCTGCCCATCACGTTCGCCCGGCACGCGGGGCAGCTGCCCGTCTTCTACAACCAACTGCGCGGGCAGCACGGCGACCGCTATGCCGACCTGACGCAGGACCCGGTGTTCGCCTTCGGCGAGGGCCTCAGCTATTCGCGCGTCGAGTACAGCGATCTGCGACTCGATGACTCCGAGGTGACGGCAGCCGACACCATCCGCGCCACCGTGACCCTGACGAACGTCGGCGAGCGCCCCTCGACCGAGACCGTGCAGGTCTACGTCACCGACACGGTCACGAGCGTGACATGGGCCGAGCGCGAGCTGAAGGCGTTCCGCCAGGTGACCGTGCCGGCGGAGGCCACGGTCGACGTCTCGCTCCAGCTCCCGGCCTCGGCCTGCTCGCTCGTGGATGCCGCGGGCGACCGTATCGTCGAGCCCGGCGACTTCGAGCTGCTCGTCGGCACCAGCTCGCGGCTCGCCGATCTACAGAGCGCGCCGTTCCGCATCGTCACCGCCGCCTGAGCCCACGGGCCGAAACGCGCACGGGGCGCACGATCGTTGCGCGCGGCATCCACCCGTGCGGTGTTTTGCGCGCCTCGCGAAATAATGCGTCAGAAAGGCCTGTCTAGCGCGACAAATGATGCAAACGAAGCTGAAACGAGCCGGAAACGTAAGGAAACCGGGGCTGAAACGCAGCGCCCCTATTCTGGGGCGGCACCCCCCTTGCACGTCACCCGCACCTCCTCTTTCGACGAACGGAAACCATGGCTAAGAAAAGACCCATCCTCACCGTTGGTGCCATATCGGCAGCAGTGGCGCTTCTCTCGTTCTTCCCCGACCCCGCGGTCGCCGATGCCGAGTCGTCGGCGACTCCCATCGTGCGCCCCACCAACCCGGCCATCAAGATGCCGACCAGCTACCCCTTCCAGCAGCCCGTGCCCCTGGCCGCCGACTTCCCGGCCGACGCATCGACGCAGCGCGGCCTGACCCCCTACGACGAGATCGCACCCAAGATCAACGCGTGGCTCGCACGCAGCAACAAGGTTTCCGCGCAGGTGGTCGGCACAACCGACCTCGGCCGCGACATCCACTTCATCACCCTGACGGCGCCCGAGACGGCCGCCGAAACCGCTCAGCAGAACGCCTGGCGCGACAAGATCAAGAACAACGCCGCCGCGGCCGCCACCGACCAGGCGCTGCAGGACGGCTACAAGATCCCGATCTGGTTCAACGCCAACATCCACGGAAACGAGTGGGAGGGCACCGACGCCAGCATCAAGTACATCGAGGACATGCTGAACGACACCTCGGCCGAAACCGCCGAGCTGCTGCGCACGCACCGCATCTACTTCACGCTGACGAACAACCCCGACGGCCGCGCACTCGGCCAGCGCGCCGTGGCCGCGGGTTTCGACCCCAACCGCGACTTCATCACGGGCGCGACGGTCGAGGCGTCGATCACGCGCGACCTGTCGAACATCATCCAGCCGACCAACTTCATCGACATCCACGGCTACACGAACATCTTGCAGGTCGAGCCCTGTGGCCCGCCCCACGG
Source organism: Okibacterium fritillariae (assembly GCF_900167575.1). Classification (GTDB taxonomy): domain Bacteria; phylum Actinomycetota; class Actinomycetes; order Actinomycetales; family Microbacteriaceae; genus Okibacterium; species Okibacterium fritillariae. The sequence goes on along the minus strand of NZ_FUZP01000001.1, from coordinate 651,674 downwards.
TGAGAACTACGAGTACGATCTGTTCCTGCCGCACGCCTATGACGCCGCGCTCGAAATCGAGAAGGCCGTCGTCGAGGCGAACATCCCGGGCAACACCTACCAGGCCGCGGATGGCAGCGCCACGACCACCAACACGGGCAAGATCCTCATCCCCTACCGCGACATCCGCGCGGGCTGGGATGACTGGCCCCCCATCTTCGCGCCCCAGTACGTGGCGTTCCAGGGCGCCATCACCAACACCGTCGAGCTGCCCCTCGGACGCGTCAACAACAACGTGCCCGAAGGAACCCGTCGCGGCGAGGTGAATGTCGCCGTGGCCGGTGTCGTCATCGACACCGCCGTCGACTACGTGGTCGAGAACTCGGACGCGCTGCTCGACAACCAGATCGAGATCTTCCGCCGCGGCGACGCCGGCGAACCGCTCCGCACGGTTCCCGCCGACATCGACCCCGCCACGGTTCCCGCCCCGAACGCCTGGGCCGAGATCTGGGACGAGACCGACGTCTACACCGCCCAGCTGCCCCGCGCCTACGTCATCCCCGTCGGCGGCACGCAGCGCTCGGACACCGACGCCAACACGCTGGTCGACCAGCTGCTCGTCAACGGCATCGAGGTGCAGAAGACCACGTCGGCCCTCACGGCCAACGGCACCACCTATCCCGCCGGCTCCTACCTCGTCGACATGCACCAGCCGCTGCGCGGCCTCGCCAACGTGCTGCTCGCCGACGGAACCGACATCTCGGAGCGCGTGCCCGACATGTACGACATCTCCGCGTGGAGCCTCTCGCTCCTGTGGGGTGCCGACGTCGACGCCATCGGCAGCACCACCGACGCCCCGCTCGCCGTCACGGCGACGCCCGTCACCTCGACGCCGCTCAGCTCGGTCGTTCCGGCCACGGCCGCCTACCTCGAGCTCGAGGCCAGCGGTGTGGCATCCATCCAGGTTATCAACGAATTGCTGCACGACGGGGTCGCGGTCTCGCGCTTCGACGACGGCACCGTGATCCTGAAGCTCGACGAGACCAGCCGCCAGTCGGTCAGCGGGGTCACCGCCAAATACGAGGTCACCTTCGCGGCCTCGGATGGCCAGCGCCTGCGCACCGAGGACAGCACCGGTCTCGGCGCCCAGCGTGTCGGTTACACGGGCACGCAGGACGACCGCGTGACGCTGGAACGCCTCGGCTTCCGCGACCTGGTCCTCGTCAACGCGGCCTCGATCACCTCGGGTGCCACCGACCTGTCGCAGATCGACGTGCTCTGGATCGGCTCGAACCTCGCGTTCAACGCCGACCAGGCCGCCGGAACCGCGGCCGTCAACGCCTACCTCGCGAGCGGTAAGGGTGTCACCGGTCGCGGAACGGCTGCGGCGAACTTCGCCAACACGTTCGGCCTGCTGACCACCACCCCGGTGTCGGGCACGAGCGGTTCCAACGGAATCGTGAGCGTCGAGACGGTCGCAGACGGCGTGCTCGGCGACTTCCCGCAGGACACGGCATTCGTGTCCCCGGCCACCTGGTTCACGGTGCTCGACCCGGCCGCCACGGTCGAACAGACCTACGCCGCCGACCCGTTCGTCTCCGGCCACTGGGCCTCGTCGGCCGGTCGCGCGCAGGAGAACTCGGCACGCCAGGCCGCCGTCGTCTCCAAGACGGCAGCCACCGGATCCCGCGTCCTGCTGTTCGGAACGGTTCCCACCTACCGTGCCCACGTGGTCGGCGGGTCGCAAGACGTCGCCACCTCACTCCTCTGGGCCGGCGTCGCCGGTGCCGAAGTCGAGGTTCCCGCGGCCGTGGTCGTCCCCGAGCCCACGCCCGAGCCCACCCCGGTGCCCGTGCCGAGCGACTCGCCGTCGGCCACGCCGGCACCCGTCGCCCTGCCGACGACGCCCGCTGCGGGCGCCGGCACCCGTCCGGGCGGTCTCGCCAACTCGGGTTCGGACGCGCTGCTGATCGGTGGTCTCGCCGCCGGCCTGCTCGCCCTCGGCGCCGCGACGCTCGGTGCGATGCGCCTGCGCGGTCGCTCGGCGGCTCAGGCTGCTGAGGCACCCCGCTCGGTCGACACGACCGAGTAAGCGGAACCCGTTGTAGCCGATGTGCCCGGTCATTCACGTGACCGGGCACATCGTTCGTTGGGGACGCGGCAGAGCGGCTGACCGGCAGAAGACGTCCGCGAGCAAACATAAGCGCTCGGCTTATATTTTCGAGATATAAGCCCAGCCCTTATCCCTTCGATGAGAGCGCGATCTGCCGCAACATTGCTGCGCTAGGCTCGTCTGCGGTTCACATCCGGGGAGACGAGTGGCAGCGCAGACGACAACCGAACAGACGGCTTCTCTTCCGGCGACGGCGGCACCGCCGCGCGGGCGGGTTCGAGCCGATATCCAGGGGCTGCGCGCCGTGGCCGTCGTGGCCGTCATCGTCAATCACCTGTTGGGATGGCCGAGCGGCGGTTTCGTGGGCGTCGACGTGTTCTTCGTCATCTCCGGCTTCCTCATCACGGGCCTCATTCTGCGCGAACGTGAGCGCACCGGCCGTTTCAGCATCGTCGGCTTCTATGGGCGCCGCATCCGCCGCATCCTGCCCGCCGCCCTCACCGTGCTCATCGCCACGACGGCCGTCGGCTGGTTCGTGTTCAACAAGACGCGCGCTTGGGAGACCATCTGGGATGCCGTCTCGGCCTTCTTCCTGGCCGCCAACTGGCGCTTCGCGGTGACGGGCACCGACTACTTCCAGCAGACCGACGCCGATTCTCCGCTGCAGCACTTCTGGTCGCTGAGCGTCGAGGAGCAGTTCTACCTCGTGTGGCCCGCGTTGCTCCTGCTGCTGTTCGCCATCGGGATGGCGCTCGCCCGCGGCAACCGCGAACGCTCGGGTCGCCGCATCCGCATCGTCGTGATCGTCGCGATGGGCCTGATCTCTGTTGCCTCCTTCGCCTTCGCGATGTGGGAGACGCGAGAGAACGCCGAGATCGCCTACTTCTCCACCTTCACGCGCGTGTGGGAGCTCGGCGTCGGCGCCGTGCTGGCCGCGGCCGCACCCCTCTTCCTGCGGCTGCCCGTCGCCCTGCGTTTCGTGCTCGGTTGGGCCGGTCTCGCGGGCATCGTCGCCTCGTTCTTCGTGATCGATGCCTCGAAGCCGTTCCCCGGGCCGTGGGCCGCGCTGCCCGTCGTCGCGACGGCCGTGGTGTTGCTGGCCGGCATCGGCGGGCCGCAGCGTTACCTCTTCCCCATCAGTAACCCCGTCACCACGTTCCTCGGCAACATCTCGTACTCGCTCTACCTGTGGCACTTCCCCGTGATCGTGTTCGTGCCGCTGTTCCTCGTCGAGGCCACGCTCGAGCGCACGCTCATCACCGCGGGCCTCATCTTCGTCATCTCGGTGTTGGCCTACCTGCTGATCGAGCAGCCGCTGCACCACTCCCCGTGGTTGCGGTCGTTCTCCGATGCCGGGGTGACGGATGCCGGGGTGACGGATGCCGAAGCCCGACGCGTCGCCCGCGCAACCGCCCGCAGCGAGGCGTGGGCGCGTTGGCAGGAGAAGTTCGGCTCTCAGTTCATCCTCTCGACCCTGGCCCTGCTCGTGGTCGTCACGGTCGTCATCATCGCCGCCGGTTTCTCATCGCGCGGCCAGGCCCCGCAGGCCGCCCCCGAAGCCTCGCAGCAGAACGCCGCAAACCCGCTCGACCAGGCGCGCGCCGACCTGAGCGCCGCGCTCTCGGCCACGGCCTGGCCCGACAACCTGTCGCCCTCGCTCGACGACGCCCTGCGCACCACCTCGAACGACAACCCGGCCCGGGGATGCTTCGAGCCCGGTTCGACGCCCGACTTCGGTGGCTGCACCTGGGGTTCGGGCGACGCCCCCCACCACATGTATGTCGTGGGCGACTCGATCGCGCTCACCTACGCCCCCGCGTTCCGCCAGATCGCCGACAACAGCGACGGGCAGTGGAAGATCACGACCATCGGCCTCTACGGCTGCCGCTTCACCGACGTGCTCGTGCAGAACGACGGCGACGGCGTCATGGACAGCTGCACGCAGCGCAAACAGGACATTGCCGACCGCATCGCGAGCGATCAGCCGCAGCTCGTCGTCGTGGCCAACGCCTTCGCGCTCGGGCAGTCGTCAGACGGGCGCGCGCTGTCGACCACCGACATGGTCAGCTCGACGGCATCGCTCGCCTCACGATTCAACAGCGCCGGCAAGATCGTCTACCTCGCGCCGCCGCCCCTCGGAGCCGACCTCGACGCATGCTACTCGCAGGTGTCGAACCCGGGCGATTGCGTGGTCGACATCGACCCCGCGTGGCAGGACTTCTCGGCGGCCACGCAGGCACAGGCTCAAGCATCCGGCGATCACTACATCGACGCGCTGGCTGTGAACTGCGTGGATGGCCGATGCCCCGCGTTCGCCGCGACGTGGCCGACGAAGTACGACACCGTGCACCTGACGACCGCGTATTCGGAGCACATCGCCCCGGCCATCCGACGCCTGTTCGCCGATCAGGGGCTGATGTAGCGCAAGGCGCCGGATGTCGGTGCCGGTGCCAGCGCAGGTGCCGGGCGCGACTCAGGGCCGGATGTCGGTGCCGCACGATAGCCTCGACGCAGCTCGGATCGCCGAGAAGCAGGCCCCGCCGGCCCGTCAGAAGTGAAGTGCCATGCCCCCGAAGAAGAAGTCCTCGCTCACGCCGCAAATCCCGACCCTCCGACTCGTCGGGCTCGAAGACGGCGACACGGGTCTGCTCGATGCCCACGAGAACGTCGACGGCCTGCGCTTCGTGGGGGCCGACGTTTCGGGGCAGGACCTCAGCGGGCTGACCGTCACCGAGTGCGCGTTCGAAGACCTCGACGCGCACGACGTGCTGCTGCGCGGGGCCGGTTTCGTCGAGACCACCATCGAGCGGCTCAACGCGCCCATCATCGCCGCGCCGCGGTCGCGGTTCCGCGAGGTGTCGATCGACCAGTCGCGCATCGGCTCGGCCGAGTTCTATGAGTCCAATTGGCGGTCGGTGCACATCACCGGGTCGAAGCTCGGGTTCGTCAACCTGCGCGGGGCCGTGCTGCAAGACGTCCAGTTCACGAACTGCTCCATCGACGAGCTCGACCTGGGCGGCGCCACCGTCAACCGGCTCGCCTTCGTCGACTGCACGCTCAACAGCCTCGACGTCACGCGCGCCACGCTGCAGAACGTCGACCTGCGCACGCTCGACCTGCGCCGCATCTCGGGGCTCGAGGGCCTGAAGGGTGCCACCATGTCGTCGATGCAGGTCTCCGAACTCGCCTCGCTGTTCGCCGAGCACCTGGGCATCGTCGTCGACGGCTGACAGTCGTTTCGGCGGCCGTGCGCGCCTCACAGTTTGCGGCCAGGGCGGTGGCGAGACTACTGCTCGACCGGGCTGACCAGCTGGATGAGGTTGCCACACGTGTCGTCGAGCACGGCCGTCGTGACGGGACCGGCCGGGACGGGCGGCTGCACGAACGTGACGCCCTGCGCCGTGAGCTCGCGGAACGCCGCATCCACATCGTCGACCATGAACGACGTCGCGGGGATGCCATCAGCCACGAGCGCCTTCTTGTAGGCCTGGGCGGCGGGGTGCACGTCGGGTTCGAGCAGCAGCTCGACACCGTCGGGCTCGCCCGGCCCCACGACGGTCATCCAGCGGTATTCGCCGACGGGGACATCCGTCTTGACGACGAAGCCGAGCGTGTCGGTGTAGAACCGCAGGGCCTTCGCCTGGTCGTCGACGAACAGGCTGGTGACGTGGATGCGTGGCTGCATGGTCTCTCCTCGATCGGATGCCGCAGCCGGCGCGTGCTGGCCTGCGCTCATTCCTCCGATGGTCCCGCGCGACGCGGCACCCGTCAAGAGTGCGCATTCCGGCATCCAATTTGTTATTCATACGTATTTACTAGAGAATCTAACTACTAGATGGGTTGAATGATTGGACGTGGTATCAATGGGCACACTTCTGTACGGAACCGACGGCGCGAAGATCGATTTCGAGGACCGCATGCTGGCGCATCTGCAGCTGGCCATCATCACGAAGTTGCGCCGTGGAGAACCGCATGTCCTGTCCTGGGAAACCCCGGCCTATGCCGGCAGCGGTCGCTCCACGATCTGGATCCACCCCGCCATCCCCCTATTCTTCAAGTACTCGGGCAGCAAAAAGGTGCCGATCAACCGCGCCTGGGTCGAAGACCTCCTGTCGAGCGCGAACAGCACGAACGGCCTGCAGGCGCTGCCCGAACCGGCGCCCGTCAGCCGCGCAGCATAGGCGGAACCCGCCCGGCTCCACCCACTGCTCGGTTTCGAGCCGTGACATGACACCGATCACAAAGGCACACCCATGGCGGTTACCCGAACGCGCGGCCCCCTGAACCGCGATCAGTCGAATGCCGAGATCATGCGCGCACTGCTGCTGTGCCGCAACACCGACATCGCGATGCGCCGACACATCCGCGCCGAAACAGGCATGGGTGACACCGACATCCTCGCCGTCGACTATCTGCGCGACCAGCACAGCCAGCACCAGCCCGTGGGCCCGAAGCAGCTCGCCTCGCACTTGGGGTTGTCCTCCCCGAGCACGACCGTGCTCCTCGACCGACTCGAGAAGCTCGGCTCGGTCGAACGCATGCCGCACCCCACTGACCGACGCGCCCTCACGATCGAGGCTCGCGACATCGCCCCCTCGGCCACTCCGAGCCGCGAGGCTGCCGAGGTGCGCATCCAACGACTCATCGAGCAACTCTCGGCCGATGACGCCGCCGTCGTCCTCACGTTCCTCACCTCCCTCGTCGACGCGGCCCAGCCCGACGCCGACTGACCGGCCGGCCGGCCGTGCCCGATGCCCGGGCACCTCGAATGCGCGGGCCGGGCGGATGATTCACGCGCCGTTCTTGACGGCGGGTTCCGGCTCTGCGAGCGTGGCCTCAACGCCGCGAACGAAGGAGTCACGATGAAGTTTCTTCTCTCTGTCATCGACACGGCAACCCGCACGGGAACCGACGAGGAAATGGCCGCCGTCGGCGCCCTCAACGACGAGCTGGTAGCGGCGGGACAGCTGATCGCCGCCGAAGGCCTCGCCCATCCCGACGACTCCGTCGTGATCGATGCGCGCGGCGACGACATCTCGCTGACCGCGGGACCCTTCGCCACCGGGCGCGAGTACCTCTCCGGTTTCTGGCTCATCGAAGCCCCGAGCCCCGAGGTAGCGCGCGACATCGCCACTCGCGCCTCACGGGCGTGCGCGCGGCGGGTCGAGCTGCGCGCCACGCTGGGCTGACGCGATCGGCCGGGCCGCGCACTGTCTGGGCTCATAGCTTTCCGATGAGCTGCGACTCGCAACCCCTCACCGACCGCCACGTCTCGTCACGTCACGTCTCGTACGCTCGAGTGCATGGACGCACAGATCCGAGACGCCTATTCGCGCCGAGCCGATGAATACGTCGAGCACCTGGGGTCGATGGCGAGCGTTCATCCCTCGGACGCTCAGCTCGTCTCGGCGTGGGCGCTCGAGCAAGACGGGCCACTCATCGATGCCGGTTGCGGCCCGGGCCACTGGACCGCCTTCCTCGCCGAACGAGTTGGCGACGTGCGCGGGGTGGATGTCGTGCCACGCTTCGTCGAGCATGCGCGCGAGACCTATCCCGAGCAGACGTTCGAGACCGAGAGCGTGGATGACCTGAGCGCGGCTCCGGCGTCGGTCGGAGGCATCCTGTCCTGGTACTCACTTATTCACCATGAGCCCAGCTCGATTCAGGTGCCGTTGCGAGAGTTTGCGCGCGTCCTGCGACCCGGGGGCGGACTGCTGCTCGGGTTCTTCACCGGGCCGTCGGTTGAGCGCTTCGATCACGCCGTCATCGGCGCCTACTTCTGGCCCGTCGAAGCTTTGAGCGCAGAGGTGCAGGAAGCCGGCTTCGACATCGTCGAGACACACACCCGCACGGGTCAGGGCTATCGGCCGCACGGCGCGATCCTCGCGCGCCGTCGGACTGACGCCTGAGAACAGCGAACGGCGAACGTCGACTTTTCTTGAATTCAGCGGGAGAGGTCTTCGAGACCGCGCGACCAGGCGACTTCGCGGTCGAGCTGCCCGGTCTCGGTGAAGAGCCGCACCTGGTGCGTCTGCGACAAAACCGTCGCGAGCTCGGCCCGGTCGGCGGGCTCGAAGCCGAGCTTCTGCCAGAACGGGCCCGATCGCCGCGAAAACAGCCAGGCCCGTCGCGCGCCCGAGCGAGCAGCATCGTCGAGCGCGAACCGCGCCAACCGCGAACCAGCCCCGGCCGCCCGACGGCCCGGCGCCACGGCCATGCTGCGAATCAGGGCATGGGCGCCATCGCCGCTCAGTTCGTACCCCGTACTGCCGACGATCGCACCATCCGGCGCGCGCTCCGTCCACAGTTTCACGGTTGGCGCATCGAGCCCCGACAGAGTCAGATCGACCTCGCCGAGGAAGGTCCGCAGCCCCTCGATCTCATCCGCCGTCACCCGCTCGAGCATCTCCCCAGTCTCGCATCCTGGTAAACGCTGCTGAATCCGAGATGTACATGGCGAGTTCATCTCCCATCCGACGAGCCACCATTGCGCCGATATACGGTGCCGCTTATGGGATTCGCAGAGATAGACGTGACGCAGCCGTCTCGGCGAAGCCTGTTCGTGCATGCAGTGCTCGCCGGCATCACTCTCGTGGGCTCGCTGATTTCGACCCCGATGTTGATCGTGCGGGCCGTCGAGTTCGCGAGTGACGGTCGAAACCCGGGCGGCGCGATCTTCTTCGCCTGCGCCATCGCTGCCCTGGGCGTCTTTGGCGCCGCACGGCTTTACAGCGTCGCATCGGGCCGCTACGGAAAAAACCCTGACTGACGTCTGACTGAGCGTGCGACGCGGATGTAAAGCGCCATGTAGATCGCCGTGGTGACGAACGCGCTTGCGATGAGCGCCACCGTCGCCCAGAGGAACGGATAGACGGCGGCGGCGGCGGCAACGACAATGGCGATCACGATGTGGGCGACCATTACGAGAACGCAGCCGACAAGAATCCACCCGCGGCGAGAGTACAGATAGCGCTCGCGAAGCACGGAGAACCGAGCCATCCTGGGCAGCAGGACGAACGGTAGCGCTAGAGCAATGATCACGCTCAAGACCGCGCCAATCGCCGCCATCACCGCGAAGGTCGTTGCGCCCATGCACTCAATCTATGGGAGCCGCGGCGAGCCGCGGGTGAAGCTCTCGCGACGATCTCGTTGCTTTCCTGCGCGCATTCTGGTTACCATGCGTAAGTTACTGATAGTAAGTTTGTGGGAGCGTGAGGAGCGGCGATGGAACGAGATGTGGCGACGGAGCCCCGTCAGCGGATGTCGAAGAGTGAGCGGCACCGGCAGTTGCTCGATACGGCTCGCGAGCTGATTCGGGATGAGGGGACCGACACGTTCACGCTGGGTCGGCTGGCCGAGCGGGCCCGGGTGACGAAGCCGCTGGTCTACGACCACTTCGGGGACCGGGCCGGAGTTCTGGCGGAGCTTTACCGTGAATTCGAGTCGCGACAGCGCGAGACGCTCGAGGAGGCGCTGCGCGGTTCGGCGCCCGACCTGGCCGCCGTGTCGAAGCTCGTCGCAGGGGCATACATCGACTGCTGCCTGGCCGAAGGTCGTGAGCTCGCCGACGTCGTCGCAGCCCTGGCCGGCTCGGCGACGCTTGCCCAGGTGCGGCAGGAGGCGGAGGACGAGTACCTCTCGATGTGTCGAACAGCGCTCGAACCACTTAGCGGCCCCCTGGATACGGCCAGCCTTGCAGCCATCGTCGGCGCGGGTGACGCGCTGGCCCGCCGCGCGCTCGACGGATCGATCGACGCCGACCGCGCTCGCGCAACGCTCACACAGCTCGTCGCGGCCCTCTGCCGCGAAAACACACAGGACGCAAGGACGACCGAACGATGACGATCTCTCACACACCCACGCCCGGCTCGGCGCTGTGGCTCTACGCCCACCCACGCCCGGATTCGTTCAACGGGCAGCTTTTTCGCGCGGGGACTCGAGCGCTGTCGGAGCACTACAGCGTGACGACATCCGACCTGTATGCGCAGGGGTTCGACCCCGTTCTCGGCAATGGCGACCTCGGCGACCTCCGGGAGGAATCCGGCAACATCGGCGCGCTCGCCGGGGAGGCCTTCGCCCGCGGACAAGTGCCCGCTGACGTTCGCGAAGAACAAACCAAGCTCGCGGATGCCGAGTTGCTCGTGATCCAGTTTCCGCTGTGGTGGTACGGAACGCCCGCGATTCTGAAGGGCTGGTTCGACCGCGTGCTGACGGCCGGGTTCGCCTACGGTGACCTCGATCCCGAACTCGGAGTGCCGCGGCGGTACGGCGACGGCGGCCTCGCGGGGCGCCGGGCGCTGATCGTCGTGACGGCGGGCGAGGATGAACGCTCGATCGGCGAGCGTGGCATCAGCGGGGACCTCGACTCTCTGCTCTTCCCGCTCACGCACGGCACGCTCTGGTACGTGGGGATCGAAGCGCTCGAGCTGCACGTCATCCACGATGCCGACGGCCTCGATGAGGCCGGGGTCGAGCGAGAGATCGCGCGCTTCAACGAGCGGATCGACCGACTCAAGACCGAGACGGGACAGCCTTACCGGCGACTCAAGGACGGCGACTATGCCGGAACGCGCGCACTCGCGCCGGAGATTCTGCCCGGCCGCACCGACTTAGCCATCCACGTCGCCGACGCCCAATAGGCGGAGGGGGGCTCGTTTCAGCCTGACTCGACGCGGGCAGATCGGCGGCGCGCAACACAGAAACCGACTAGGCCCGGTGGCGCCACTCGTCGAGGAACGATTCCACGGTGTGGGTGTCGAGATCGGCGCGGACCAGGGCGATGAGATGGTCGGCCTCCTCGACATCCAACCCGCCCATGCGGAGGACGTCGCGGCCCGTGTCGGCGCGACGCACCACGATATCGGTGCCCTTCCACGTCGCGCCCGTGGCATCACCGAAGAAAAAGGCGCCAACGAGCGAGGGCAGCCACCGCAGAAACACCAGAACCTTCGGGCGACTGGTGGGGACGAGTTCGGCGGCGAGGGCGGTCGAGGCAGGCATCTCCGTCATGCACACATCCTGCCAGCCCCGGCGAGCCGAGCGTTCCTCACGCCCGCCCCGCAGCACTTTCAGAGATGCTCGCGTTAGCCTCGAGGAGCGCTCGTCGCAGCTTCGTTCCGCCGATCCGGGAGCCCTCATGACCCCCAAAGCCCTCTTCCGCCTCTTCGCCATCGCCGAAGCCATCACCTGGGCGCTGCTGCTCACGGGCATGTTCATCAAATACGTGCTGGATGCCGGAGGCTGGGGCGTCTCGATCGGCGGCGGCCTGCACGGCTTCGTGTTCCTCTGCTACGTGGTGGTCGTCGTCTTCGTCGGCGTAAATCAGCGTTGGAAGATCGGCACGATGCTGCTCGGGCTCGTCTCGGCGGTCATCCCGTTCGCCACCATCCCGTTCGAGATCGTGGCCGCACGCCGCGGTCTGCTCGCCGGCCCCTGGCGCCGCCATGCCAGCGACGACCCGCGCGACCACAGCTTGCCGAACCGGGCCCTGCGCCTCGTGCTCGCGCGCCCCGTGCTCGTCGCCTCGATCACGGCCGTCGGCGTCATCGTCGTCTTCGGCGCGCTGCTGATCGTCGGCCCACCCGTGGGCGGCGGCGCGAGCGCTTAACGCCGTTCAGCTGCGGCGCGTGACGCCGAGCCATCCCCACACGAGCAGCCCCGCGCCCAAACCCCAGAACGCGCTTCCGATGCCCGCGATGACGACCCCGGATGCGACGACCAGGAACGTGATCGCCGCCGGAACCCGCAGTGGCGCCTCCTCGAACGCGGCCGTGACCCCGGTCAGGAACGCGCCGATGAGGGCCAGCCCAGCCACGGTCGCGATCAGCTCGGGCGGGGCATTGCGGATGAATGCGGCGGCCGCCCCCGCGAACAGCCCGAGCACGATGTAGACCGCCGCGCTCGACAGCGACGACACCCAGCGCTTCGAGCGGTCGGGGTGCGCATCGGGCCCCGCGGTCATGCCCGCCGACAGCGCCACCAGGTTCACGGCGTGCCCGCCGAAGGGCGCCGCGAGCAGGGATGCGGCACCCGCCCCCACGAGAACCGGCCGGGTGGGGACATCCGTGTAACCGAACGTCTTCAGGATGGCGAAACCGGGGATGTTCTGGCTCGCCATCGTGACGATATAGAGGGGCAGGGCGACGCTGACGATGACGAGCGGGTCGAAGACGGGCACCTGCGGAAGGAGCGCGGGCAGCACGGCATCCGCGTCGTCGAAGGGGGCACCCGACGAGGCGATCACCATGCCGATGACGGCCACGACGAGCGCCGCGGGAACCGCCCAGCGCGGGGCGAGCCGGTAGAGCACCAACCACACCACGATGACGGGCAGGGCGAAAGCGGGTAGCGAGACGGCCGCCGACACGGGCGCGATGCAGAGGGGGAACAGTATGCCGGCGAGCATGGCCCCGGCCAACGGCGACGGAATGCGGCCGACCAGCCGCCCGAGCGCGGGCCACAGTCCCGTGACGAGCAGCAGCACGCCGCACACGAGGAACGCGCCGACCGCGGCCTGGAACGTCGCGGCGCTGCCGTGGGCCGCAACGAGGAGCGCGGCACCCGGCGTCGACCACGCGAACGAGAGCGGCTGCCGATAACGCCACGACAGCACGGCTGCCAGGATGCCCTGCACGAGACACAGCGCCAACAGACCGGATGCCGCCTCGGCCGGCGTCGCGCCCATCGCCGTCAGGCCGGCCAACACGATCGCAAACGTGCTGGCGAAGGCGATGGCGGCCCCGACGACACCGGCGATGAGCGGTTGGATCATGCGGGCTCCCGGGTGTCGGTCATGCGGCGGCTACCCCATCGTCGCCCGAGTTTTCGCCTACTCTACCGGCGCGCGGGGATGCCTTCGGCGACGAAGCGATATGTGACTCCCCCGACGTCGCGACGAATCTCCGGCGCGCCGTGTACGAAAGAATGGACGGGCGCACCCGGCGTTCGTGTAACGGTTGCGCATCAGACTTGACGACGGGCCGCGCCCGGCCGTAAAGTCATAACGATCCCGCGGTTGAAACGATTCATCAGCGGTCCGACCTCACCGTGGAGGAAGCAAGTCAATGACGACTCCCATCGACACCGCAGAGCCGACCGGCCCGGCCGCGCTCGAATTGCGCGACGTGGGCAAGGCCTTCGGCGCCGTCGTCGCCCTGAAGTCCGCGACGCTCACCGTGCGCATGAACAGCATCCACGCCCTCGTCGGCGAGAACGGTGCCGGCAAGTCCACGCTCGTGAAAATCGTCGCCGGCCTCTACCAGCGCGACTCGGGCGAATTCCGCCTGCGCGGCGAAGACGTCGACTTCCGCTCGACCGCCGAATCCAAGGCCGCGGGCATCGCCGTCATCTATCAGGAGCCGACCCTCTTCCCCGACCTGTCGGTCACCGAGAACATCTTCATGGGCCGCCAGCCCACCAACCGATTCGGCCGCATCGACCGCAAGGCCATGCGCTCAGAGGCCCAGGGCCTGTTCGAACGCCTGGGCGTGCGCATCGACCCCGACCGCCCCGCCGAGGGCCTGTCGATCGCCGACCAGCAGATCATCGAGATCGCCAAGGCCATCTCGCTCGACGCCCGCGTGCTCATCATGGACGAACCCACCGCCGCGCTCTCGGGCGTGGAGGTCGACCGGCTCTTCGCCGTGGCCCGCAGCCTGCGTGACGAGGGCCGCGCGCTCGTCTTCATCTCGCACCGCTTCGAAGAGGTCTTCGCGCTCTGCGACATGATCACGGTCATGCGTGACGGCTCCTACATCTCGACCGACGCCATCAGCGACACGAGCGTCGACGAGATCGTGCGCCGCATGGTTGGCCGCGACGTCACCGACCTGTTCCCGAAGCAAGAGACCACCGTCGGCGACACACTGCTCGAGGTGCGCGACCTGAACTCCGCCGGCATCTTCTCCGACATCTCGTTCGAGGTGAAAGCGGGCGAGATCGTCGGCCTGGCCGGGCTCGTGGGCGCCGGCCGCAGCGAGGTGGCCCGCGCCGTCTTCGGTGTGGATGGCTACGACTCCGGTTCGGTGACGCTGAAGGGCAAGGCCATCCCGAAGAAGAATCCGACGGCCGCCATGGCGCGGGGAATCGCGCTGGTGCCCGAAGATCGCCGCAAGCAGGGACTCGTGCTCGATTCATCCGTGTCTCACAACACGACCATGGCCATTCGCACGAAGCTGGCCAAGATGGGCCTCATCACGAACGGCGCCGAGAACCAAGCCGCCAAGGTGTGGGCATCGCGCCTCGAGGTGAAGACGGCCTCGCTCGACACCCCCGTCGGCACCCTCTCGGGCGGAAACCAGCAGAAAGTCGTGCTCGGCAAGTGGCTGGCCACGCACCCCGACATCCTGATCATCGACGAGCCGACACGCGGCATCGACGTCGGCACCAAGAGCGAGGTGCACCGCCTGCTGTCGCAGCTCGCGGGCGAAGGCATGGGAATCCTCATGATCTCGTCCGAGCTGCCCGAAGTGCTCGGCATGGCCGACCGCGTGCTCGTCATGCGCGAGGGCCGCATCACCGCGCACCTCGACCGCAGCGTCGCCGACGCCGAATCCGTCATGTTCGCCGCCACCCACGCCGAGGAGCTTCAGCCGTGACATCCGTAGCCACCCCCGATACGCGGCGCACCAACGCCCCGGGCCCGAAGAAGGGCAACGCTCTCACCGCGGGCATCGGGCACTTCTTCAAGGCCCGCGAGACCAGCATCCTGATCGCCATCGTCGTGGTCGTCGTGGTCGCCACGACCAAGAACCCGTCCTTCGTGTTCTCGACCGACGGCTGGCGCGACCTGCTGCTGACGCCCTCGATCCTCGTGCTCGTGGCCGTCGGCCAGGCCATGGTGATCATCACGCGCAGCGTCGACCTGTCCGTCGGTTCGACGCTCGGCCTGACCGCCTACCTGACCGGCCGCCTGTTCATCGACGTTCCGGGCATCCCGATCATCGTCGTCTTCGTGGCCGGCGTCGCGTTCGGCGCGTTCCTCGGCCTGATCAACGGCGCGCTCGTGGCCTTCGCCAAGGTGCCGGCGCTCGTGATCACGCTCGGCACGCTCTACGCCTACCGCGGCATCAACGTGCTCTGGGCGGGCAGCGACCGCATCAACGCCTCCGACCTGCCGAAGCCGTTCCTGGCCCTCGGAACCGGTTCGATCCTCAGCATTCCGCTGCTCACCATCCTGGCGCTCATCGTGCTCGTCATCGCCGCCTGGTACATGCGCAACACGCGTGGCGGTCGCGAGTTCTACGCCATCGGCAGCGACCCGGATGCCGCCAAGCTCTACGGCCTGCGCGTGACCCGTCGCATCCTGCTCGCGTTCGTGGCCTCGGGCGCCCTCGCCGGACTCGCGGGCGTGCTCTACGCGGCCCGCTACGGCACCGTCAACTCGCAGGCCGGTTCGGGCTGGGAGCTCGACGCGGTCGGCGCGGCGGTCATCGGTGGCGTCGCCATCTTCGGCGGCTCGGGCACCGTCTGGGGCGCGGCCCTCGGCGCCGTGCTGCTGCTCACCATCAACCGGGCCCTGCCCATCATCGGGGTGCCCGACTTCTGGCAGCGCGCCGTGGTCGGCGTGCTCATCATCGGCGCGATCGTGCTCGACCGCCTGCTCTCACTCCGACAATCCCGCAAACTCCTCGAGGCGAGGGACGACACCGATGTCTGATTCCACGAAGACCACCGTGACCCCCGAGTCACTGAACCCGTCCGGGCGCGCGGATGCTCAGGCATCCGTTCGCACCTACCGCGACTACGGCACACCCCTGTGGCGACGCATCCTGCTGACCCGCGAGATGGCCATCATCGCCCTGCTGCTCGTCGTGATCGTCGTCGCGATCTCGACCGTGCGCGGCTTCGACCGGCCCATCACGATCACCTACCTGCTGCTCGACGTGGCGCCCATCCTGCTGATCGCGCTGCCGATGACCCTCGTCATCATCACGGGCGAGATCGACCTGTCGGTGGCCTCGATCGTGGGCCTGTCGAGCGTGCTGCTCGGAACCCTGACGCAGGCCGGCTGGCCGCTCGAGGCCGCGGCGCTCTTCGCCCTCGTGGCGGGCGCCCTGGGCGGAGCGCTCAACGGCTTCCTCATCACGGTCGTGGGGCTGCCATCGCTCGCCGTCACCATCGGCACGCTCGCGCTCTATCGCGGCCTGGCGGTCGGCCTGCTCGGCACGACGGCCGTCACCGACTGGCCCGAATTCTGGACCGACCTCGCCAAAGACAAGATCGGCGACTCCCCGTTCCCCGTCATCATGATCCCGTTCGTGCTGCTGGCGATCGTCTTCATCGTGCTGCTGCACTTCACGCCCTTCGGCCGCGGCATCTTCGCGATCGGCCTGAACGACGAGGCCGCCTCGTTCTCGGGCGTCAACGTGGCCCGCACCAAGTTCATCCTGTTCGTGCTCACGGGCGTCGTGTCGGCCTTCGCGGGCATCTACTTCACGCTGCGCTTCGGCAGCGCCCGCGGTGACAACGCCACGGGCCTCGAGCTGCAGGTCATCGCGGCCGTGCTGCTCGGCGGCGTCTCGATCTTCGGCGGCCGCGGCGCCATGCACGGCGTGATCGCGGGTGTGCTGTTGATCGGCGTGCTGGCCTCGGCCCTGCGCCTCGCCAACGTCACCTCGGATGTCATCAACATCATCACGGGAGTGCTGCTCGTGCTCTCGGTGGTGTCCGCAAGCTTCCTCGCCTGGCTGTCCAAGAAGCGGCAGCGACCCGGCGGGAGAAAACGAGGAGCAGTCTCCGCGGCCCAGGCGTAGGCGCACCTTTTTGTCGATGCACTCACATCGACCCACCCCATTGAAAGGAAGAACAAGGATGTTGTTTCACACACGTAACTCGGGTGCAGCCCGGGTCAGCGCGATCGCCGCACTCGCGGTGAGCGTCGCCCTCGTCGCCACCGCCTGTTCGGGTGGTTCGACGGGTGGCTCCGGCGGCGGCGGCGAGGGTGGGGGCGGCGACGTCACCGTGACCTTCCTGCCGAAGAACCTCGGTAACCCCTACTTCGACACCAGCTCCAAGGGCGGCAAGGCCGCCGTCGAGGAATTCGGCGGCACCTTCCAGGAGGTCGGCCCCTCTGAGGCGACCCCCGACGCCCAGGTCAGCTACATCAACACCGCCACGCAGCAGGCCGTCTCGGCGCTCGTCGTCTCGGCGAACGACCCGAAGGCCATCTGCGACGCCCTCAACGAGGCCCGCGACGCCGACGTCAAGGTCGTCACGTTCGACTCCGACACCAACACCGACTGCCGCGACATCTTCATCAACCAGGCCAGCGCCGAGGGCATCGCCAAGGCCCAGGTCGACCTGATCACGGAGCAGATCGGCGACTCGGGCGAGATCGCCATCCTGTCGGCCGCCGCCAACGCGACCAACCAGAACGCCTGGATCGAACTGATGAAGGAAGACCTGGCCGCGAACCACCCGAACGTGAAGCTCGTCGACACCGTCTATGGCGACGACGACGACCAGACCTCGTTCGACAAGACGGCCGCGCTGCTGCAGAGCCACCCGAACCTGAAGGGCATCGTCTCGCCCACCACGGTCGGCATCGCTGCCGCCGCGCGCTACCTGCAGACCTCTGAATACAAGGGCAAGGTCGCTGTGACCGGCCTCGGCACGCCGAACCAGATGCGCGACTTCGTCGAGGATGGCACCGTCACGGCCTTCGCGCTGTGGAACCCCGAAGACCTCGGCTACCTGGCCGCCTTCGCCGCCGACGCGCTCGTCAAGGGTGACATCACGGGCAAGGCGGGCGACAAGTTCGAGGCAGGCAAGCTCGGCTCGTTCGAGGTCGCCGAAGACGGCGTCGTGCTGTTGGGCGACCCGACGGTCTTCAACAAGGAGAACATCGGGGACTTCGACTTCTAAGTCGTCGACCCGCTCACGTCTGGCCGGCAGAGGTGGTCTGCCGGCCAGACGTCTTCACCGCCCCTCGTGCGGTACGATTGAAACGATTCAAGAACGGGTGGATGTCTGCATCCCCCGCTTCGACACATTCGGCTGTCGCCCCCGAGACGAGCCACAAGCAGTAGAGAGAAGCACATGACAACCTCGTTCGAAACCGTGGCCCCGCTGCTCGCGCAGCAGGCCATCGAGCTCCCCTCCTGGGCGTTCGGCAACTCGGGCACCCGCTTCCGCGTCTTCGGCTCGCCCGGCACCGCCCGCGACCCCTACGAGAAGATCGCGGACGCCGCCAAGGTGCACGAGCTCACGGGCCTCGCCCCCACCGTCGCCCTCCACATCCCGTGGGACGTAGTCGACGACTTCGGCCAGCTGCGCGAATACGCCAACGGCCTGGGCGTCGAACTCGGAACGGTCAACAGCAACACGTTCCAGGACGACGACTACAAGCTCGGCTCGGTCACCCACTCCGACCCCGTCATCCGCCAGAAGGCCATCGACCACCACCTGCGCTGCATCGACATCATGCACCAGACCGGCTCGCGCGACCTGAAGATCTGGCTCGCCGACGGCACCAACTACCCGGGCCAGGATGACATCCGCGCTCGTCAGGACCGCCTCGCCGACTCCCTGCAGCAGATCTATGCGGGCCTCGGCGACGACCAGCGCCTCGTGCTCGAGTACAAGTTCTTCGAGCCCGCGTTCTATCACACCGATGTTCCCGACTGGGGCACGTCCTATGCCCACACGGTCGCGCTCGGCGACAAAGCGCTCGTGTGCCTCGACACCGGCCACCACGCGCCCGGCACCAACATCGAGTTCATCGTCGCGCAGCTGCTGCGCCTCGGAAAGCTCGGCTCGTTCGACTTCAACTCGCGCTTCTACGCCGACGACGACCTGATCGTGGGTGCGGCCGACCCGTTCCAGCTGTTCCGCATCCTCGCCGAGGTCATCCGCGGCGGCGGTTTCGGACCCGACTCGGGCGTGGCGTTCATGCTCGACCAGTGCCACAACATCGAGCAGAAGATCCCCGGCCAGATGCGTTCGGTGCTGAACGTGCAAGAGATGACGGCCCGCGCGTTGCTCATCGACCGCGACGCCCTGTCGGCGGCCCAGGCGGCGGGCGATGTGCTCGGTGCCCACGGCATTCTGATGGACGCCTTCTACCGCGACGTGCGCCCCGACCTCGCCGCGTGGCGCGAGTCGCGCGGGCTGCCGGCCGACCCGATGGCCGCCTATGCGGCGTCGGGTCACCAGGAGAAGATCGCGGCCGAGCGCGTCGGCGGCGCACAGGCCAGCTGGGGCGCTTAGTCCCTGAGCCGGATACACGAGAAGGGGCGAGCCGCGATAGCTCGCCCCTTCTGTGCATTGTCGCGGGGAAACGCTGTGCGCTGCCGCGAGGCGACGCTGTGCGCTGCCGCGAGTCGACGCTGTGCGTTACCGCGAGCCGACGAGCCCGAGCGCGCTGACGCCCGAGCCGCACTCCGCCTGGGCGGTTACTGGTCGCCGATCTTCTTGTCGGCGGCGTCGCGCGCGCCCTCGATCTTGTCGGCGTGCTTGCCGCCCGTGACCTTGTTCGCCACATCGGCCACGCCGCCGAGGATCTTGTCGCTGATCTCTTCGGCCTTCTCACCCTTGAGGGCGTCTTGCACCTTGTCGCTCTTCAGAAACTCCTGAGCCTTTTTAGTAACGTCGTCGAAACCAGCCATCGGTCTACCCTCTTCCTGAATCACGTGAGGTGGCCGACGCACCGTCGACCACTCCCCCAGCTTTCCGTGAAAGCTCGCGACGGCGCAACGGGGTCGGATGCCGCGGCCCCCCGTGTCAGCACACTCGCAGCTAGAATCGGAGCGCGCATGAAACGATTCAGGTTCACGCCATCCGACTCGATGAGGAGACGCCCGATGACCACGACCGACACCGAACGCGTGTGCTTCCAACTGCAGGTCAAACCCGAGCGCATCGCCGAATACACGAGGCGCCACGCCGCCATCTGGCCCGATATGGCCGCCGCGCTGAAGGCCACGGGCTGGAACAACTACTCGCTCTTCCTCAGGCCAGACGGGTTGCTGATCGGGTACTTCGAGACCCCCTCGCTCGAGGCTGCGCAGGCCGGCATGGCCGCCACCGAGGTCAACGCGCGCTGGCAGGCCGAGATGGGCGAGTTCTTCGTCGACCTCGACGGCGTGTCGCCCGACGAGGGGTTCCTGCGCCTGACCGAGGTCTTCCACCTCGAGGATCAGTTGCCCGCCGCGGACTAGGAAGCTCGGTCGCACGTGGCCGCGACGTCGCCCGCGCACATCCTCGCGACATCGCCGGCGCCAGCGCTCGCCCCCTTACGCGCTGGCGACATCCGGGCTACGCGTGCGCGTTGATCGCCCGGACCGACTCGGCGTAGCGCCCCTCGACCTCGGCGAAGCGCAGGAACTTCACGCGCTCGACCAAGATCTCGGTGGCGTCGGGCTGCGACTCGATCAGGCCCATGACCTCGTCGGCGAACTCGTCGAGCGGCATGAAGTTCTCGTCGGTCGAGTTGCCCGCCATGAGTTCGGTCTGCACGGCCGGCGGCACCAGCTCGACGACCCGCACCGAGGTGTCGGCCAGCTGCAGGCGAATGGTCTCGGAGAACTGGTGGATGAACGCCTTCGTGCCGTTGTAGGTGGGCGTGAAGGCGAGCGGCAGATGCGCGAGACCCGACGACACGGTCATGAGGGTGGCAGCCGGACGGGTCTGCAGGTGCTCGATGAACGCGGCCACGAGACGCAACGGTCCGTTGATGTTGGTATCGACGATGCGCTCGGCACCCTCGAGGAACGAGCTCGAACGCACGTCGTCGGCGGCCATGATGCCCGCCATGGCGACGAGCACGTTGAGGTCGGCGTGACGCGTCAGCACCTCGTCGCGGGCGGCCAGCACGGAGACCGGGTCGGTCGTGTCGAGGGTGACGGTGTCGAAGCCGTGGCGGGCGGCGAGGTCGGCGAGGACATCCGCGCGTCGACCGCCGATGATGACCGTGTTGCCCGCGGCCTGGAAGCGGAGGGCGAGGGCCAGGCCGATGCCCGAGGTCGCGCCGGGAATGAAGATGGTGTTGTCGGTGATGTTCATGACTCGATTCTGCGCCGGGCGCCGGCTGCCAGGCAGAGAGCGGATGTCGTAGGACTGCCGGTCCCTGTATATTCGCCGTCGCGCGCGCGAAGATGGCCTCATGGACCGCACCGCACTCGCCGACTTCCTGCGCTCGCGCCGCGCGAAGCTGCGCCCCGAAGACGTCGGGCTGTCGACCGGCCCGCGCCGTCGTGTGGAGGGCCTGCGCCGGGACGAGGTGGCGGCGGTCACGGGCATGTCCACCGACTACTACGTCAGGCTGGAGCAGGCGCGGGGGCCGCAGCCATCCGAGCAGATGTTGGCGGCGCTGGCACGAGGGCTGCGACTCAGCACCGACGAACGCGACTACCTGTTTCGGATGGCCGGGCACAGCGCCCCCGCCCGCACACCGCTCGACACCCACGTGTCACCCGCGCTCCTGCGCGTGCTCGACCGCCTCGAGGGCACGCCCGCGCTCATCCTGTCGAGCCTCGGTGAGACGCTGGCGCAGAATCGTTTCGGCGCCGCGCTGCTCGGCGATCACTCGCGGCTGACCGGTTTCGCGCGCAGCAGCGTGTACCGCTGGTTCACCGACCCGCACGAGCGCGACATCTACCCCGCCGAGGATCAGGATCGTCAGAGCCGGGCGCAGGTGTCGAGTCTGCGCGTGGCCTACGGGGCCGCGGGTCCGCACTCTCGGGCGGCGGCGCTGCTCGCCGAGTTGCAGCGAATCAGCCCCGAATTCGTCGAGGTGTGGGAGCGGCACGACGTGGCCGCGCGCTTTAGCGACCACAAGACGCTGCTGCATCCCGAGGTCGGCGCCATCGAGCTCGACTGTCAGGCGCTCTTCACCGAAGACCAGAGCCAGACGCTGCTGACCCTCACGGCCGCCCCCCGATCGGATGCCGCGCAGAAGCTCGAGCTGCTCGCGGTGCTCGGGCAGCAGAGCTTCGCGCCGCAGGGGTAGCGCGTAGAACCGCTGGACCGGTAGACCGGTACCGACCGGCGGCTGATGGGTTGGGCGCCAGGGATCCCGCCCTTGCGGACGCACATAGCTAAAATGTACAATTTAGCTATGAACACGATTCCGGCCACCGTCGCGCGTCAGCGCTGGGCACAGACTCTCGACGAAGCTCGTCGCGAGCCCGTTACGATCACGCAGCACGGCCGCGGAACCGTAGTCATCCTTGACGCTGACATGGCGTTGCGAGCCCTGGCGGCCCTCGAAGACGCAGAAGACGCGGCCGCGGCCGAAGCAGCACGGGCCGAGACCGAGGCCGGTGCACCCACGACCTCGCTGGCAGACCTTGCCGCAGAGCTCGGCATTGAGCTCCGCTGACCGCCACGAGGTCAGGCTGTCGGCGCGGGCCGCGAAGTCGGTCCGCAAGCTCGACGGTGTTGCCCAGCGAAAGATCCTGCTCGCACTGTCGCTCCTCGAGACGACTCCCCGACCGCCGACCGCCCTCGCTTTGAGCGGGCACCCGGGTTTGCTCCGCGTGCGAGTCGGCGATTATCGAATCATCTACTCCATCGAGGACGACATCCTGGTTGTGCACGTCCTCGAAGTCGGGCACCGGCGCGAGATCTATCGGGCACTGTGACCGGGCGGTGGCGTCATCCCGGCCGATTAGTGCTCCTCGTGGCCGACACCGTGGAGAGGCCCCTTCGGGCGATAGGCAGGCATCTCGGATTGAGCCCAATTTGCCAGAAGTTGTAGCCGCTCTTCGGAGACGGATCCTTGCTCTGCGGAGAACACGAGCATCTGCAGCCCTCGGTCAGCAGCAAGGTCCATCCCCTGGTAAGTCAGATCGAGATCTCCGACGATCGGATGGTGGACACTTTTCGACCCTGAGCGATGTTCACGCACGTCGTGAGCCCCCCACAGCTTTCGGAAGAGGTCACTCTGTGTGGAAAGTTCCCCGACGAGGTCGCTGAGCTGCCGGTCGTAAGGTGAGCGTCCCGCCTCGGCTCGAAGAATGGCGACGATCTGTCGAGTGTTGCCCTCCCAGTCTTGGTAGAAGGTCTGAGCTTGAGGGTCAAGGAACACAAACCGTGCAGCGTTTGCCGGGAGACGAGTCGTCTCCAACATCACCGAGAAGAGAGCTCTGCCGAGCCGGTTGGCGGCGACAAAATCGAGGCGGCCGTTCTGTACGAATACGGGAACTGTCGACATGGCGTCGATCGTCTGCTGCATTCCCTGGGTGAGGTTTTGTTTGGGCGCAACTTTCCTGCGCTGCGGACGGGCGCCGGCGTTTGCGCTGCGCACCAGGTCATACAGATGCGCGTGCTCCGCCGGATCCAACTGCAGCGCGCGGCTCACACCGTCGAGCACAGCCTCGGATACACCCGTCGCGTTCCCACGCTCTAGACGCTTGTAATACTCTGCGCTCATCCCCGCGAGGAGAGCAACCTCTTCCCGTCGAAGCCCTGGAACTCGTCGGCGCCCACCGAAGTCGGGAATCCCTGCCTGCGCCGGAGTGAGACGGGCTCGGCGTGAGGTGAGGAATTCGCTCAACTCTTCGTGTGTATCCATGCGTTCGAAATTACCCCGACCTCAGGACGGGTGGGGGTCCCTACCGATACACCTATCGTTGGGGCCACGCACAACCCGTCATTACCGCGTTGACTCTAAGCATCGGCCACCCGAAGCGGCTCGGCTGAGCGCGCCACCCAACACGACCACTGACGAAAGCGACAGCAGAATGAAGAACGCACATCTGGGAAGCCTCGACGTCTCCCGCATCGGACTCGGTGCCATGACGATGGCGGGCACCTACACAACCGGCGGCGGTCTCGATGATGATGAATCGATTCGAACCATCCACCGAGCTCTTGACCTCGGAGTCACCCACATCGACACCGCTGAGGTGTATGGCCCCTTCCACAGCGAAGAGGTGGTTGGCCGCGCGATTGCTGGACGCCGGGACCAGGTCCGGATCGCCACGAAGTTTGGTCTCATCTCCCATGGAAACGGGGACGGTCGCAGCATCGACAGCAGCGCACACAATGTGAAGGCCGCAGTCGAGGGATCTCTGCGCCGCCTCGGAACCGAGTACGTCGACCTCTACTACCAGCACCGTGTCGACAAGAGCACACCGATTGAAGAGACCGCCGGTGCAGTTGCAGATCTGATTGCTGAAGGAAAAGTTCTGCACTTTGGGCTCTCCGAAGCCTCCCCAGAGACCATCCGACGTGCCCACGCCGTGCAACCGGTGTCGGCATTGCAGACGGAATACTCGCTGTGGACGCGCGATGTGGAAGACGAGATTCTGCCACTCCTCCGCGAGCTCGGTATCGGCTTCGTTCCCTACTCTCCGCTTGGCCACGGACTTCTCACCGGCCAGCTCCGTTCGGCCGCGGACATCCCTGATGGTGATTGGCGGAAAACGAACCCACGTTTCACTTCGGAGAACTTCGAACGAAACCTCCGAATCGTGGACGAAGTGACAGCGATCGGCAAAGAAGTCGGTGCAACGCCCGCACAGACCGCGTTGGCCTGGATCTTGACCCGGGGCGACGACATCGCCCCGATCCCCGGCACTCGCCGAGTGGCCCGCGTCGAAGAGAACACCGCCGCAGACAAGATCCGACTCACCGACGAACACATCGACAGGCTCACGGCCCTGGAACCTCCCGCCGGCGCCCGCCACGACGAAGTAAACATGGCCTCTATCGATCGCTAGGCGTCTCTTGTCTCTCGCGCGTCTCGCTCCCTGCCCTCTTCTCGCTCCTTGGCGCAGGCCGACCCGGACGGAGAAAGAACCCGTCGCGCGGCGGATGACCGGGCGCGGGTGGGCTGGCATCATGGGGTGATGATCGACGTGACGCGGGCCGAGGTTTCGATCGACGGCGTGGGGCTGCTCGCCCCGACCTCGATGAGCGTGGGGCGCGGCGAGATCGTGGCCCTGCGCGGCCCGAACGGTGCCGGCAAGACGACGGCACTGCGGCTCATCGTGGGGCAGACGACGCCCTCGGCCGGAACGGTCACGGTGTCGGGCCGGGCGCCTCGCCCGCGCGACCACGACTTTCGCGCGCAGGTTGCCGCAATGATCGGCTTGCCCCCGTTCGCGCGCGACCTGACGCTTCTCGAGCAGGCCACCCTCATCGGGATCACCTGGGGGCTGCCGACCGATGCCGCCCGCAGCGACGCCGGGGAGGTGCTCGACGAACTCGGGATGTCGCGGCTCGTCGACCGCTTCCCCCACGAACTCTCCTCGGGACAGACACAGCTGGCGGGGCTCGCCCTCACACTCGTTCGCCCGGCCGACATCGTCGTGCTCGACGAACCCGAGCAGCGACTCGACGACGAACGGCTCGGCCGCGTCATCTCCGTGCTGCGGCAACGCGCCGACGCCGGCGGCACCGTGGTCTTCGCCACCCACAGCGACCGCCTGGTGGCCGACCTTGGTGCCCGCACGGTGCTGCTGCAGGAAGCCGCCTGATGGCGGACACGACCGGGGCCTCCTCCTCGACGCGGGCATCAGCGACAGTTCTGCGCGACCTGCGTCAAACCGTGCGCGAGGCACGTCGCCGGCCGGCCGCCGACACCTCCTACGCGGTCTATCTCGCGCTGCTGATCGTGCTCGTCGCCGTCGTGCCGGTCGTGCGCGCCGGCTGGCTGTTCGTCACCGATCCGGTCAACGCGGTGGCACTGACATCCGCCGCAACGGTGCCGGTCATCGCGGGTGTCGTCGGCCTCGTCTGGGCCGCGGCTGTGATCGCCGGGCGCCTGCGCGGGCCCGTCGTCTTCACGCCGTTCCTCGCCCACGCCCTCACGACCAGCCCGGTGCCGCAGCGTCGCGCGTTCGCGAGGCAGACCTGGATGTCGGTCGCCGCGCTCTCGGTGGCCGGCGCGCTCTGCGGGGCCACTCTCGCTGCCGCCTCGGCCGCCGCTGTCACCTCCGCCGCCGCTTCAGCTGTCGCCTCTCCCTCGGCTGCCGCCCTCGCCGCGGCATCGTCCGTGTCCGTCGCCACCCCGGAGATCGCTCTCGGGGTCGCCCTCGCGGCCAGCGTCGGTGCGGCCAGCGGCATCGTGGCGGCTCTCCTCTGGCTGGTCGGCCAAGCCGTGCCGCCCCGCTGGTCGGCACTCGCGATCGGCGTTCTCGCCGCGCTGTCGACCGCCGCGTTCGGCGCGCAGGCGTGGGGCTTTTCGTTCGGCCCCACTCTGGCCACCAGCATCCTCGCCGCTCTCGCAGCGGTCGGAGTGCATTCTCTCGCCGCGCCCGGCACCCTCCTCGCCGCGCTGACCCTGCTCGCCGTCGTGCCCCTCTTGCTGTCGGTCCTCGAACCGCGGGTCGTGCTCGGGCAGTCTCTGCGGTGGGAGGCTGTGCGGTTGCACACGTCGACACTCGAGCTGTCCGCATCCGTTGCCACCTATCAGAGTGTGCCGAGGGCGGGGCGGCGGCGGTTCGCGATCGGGGGTCGTGCGCGTTCCCTGCCCGCCATCATCGTGCGGCGGGATGCCGTCGCGGCCCTGCGCACACCCGGGCGCCTCGCGATCGGCGTGCTCGTGCTGCTCGCCTGCGGGGCGCTCATCGCCGGCGCCGCGGCCGTGGCCCCACCGGCCTGGATGCTCGGAGCCATCGCCGGTGTCGCCGCCTATGCCGCGGCCGGCCCCCTCAGCGACGGCCTGCGGCACGCCGTCGAAGCCGCCTCGGCCCTCCCCCTCTATGGAACGAGCGACAGCGCGCTGCTGCTCCTGCACACGCTGTTTCCCGCGCTGGCGGTCGGGCTCGTCGTCGCGACCGGCGCCGTGCTGGTGACCCTATTCTGGCCACCGGCCGCGGCGCTGCCCCTGGCATCGATCGGCTCGGCCGTCATCGTGGCGATCGGGTCCGTCGTGCTGCGACTCATGAACGCGTTGAAACCGCCCCTTCCCCTTGCCCTTCTCACGCCGATTCCGACGCCCGCCGGCGACGCCGCCGCCCTCAACCGGGTGATCTGGGCGCTCGACGGCGTTATCCTCGCCGGACTGCTGGGAGCGGCGGTCACGCTCACCGCGACGAGCGTCCTCGCACCCCTGGGCGTCGTCGCCGTGGCGGGTCTCATTGCGCGACGCCGCTGGGCGCTGCGTTAGGCCGGACTGTCGGCACCCGTCCAAGCACGTCCCACGCGCACATAGTGGAGCCGCGCAGCCTCGACGGCGCGGAGGTCGACGCTCTCGTCGACCGTGTGCACGACCGCAGGGTCGCCCGGCCCCCAGACCACGACGGGTGTGCCCGCAGGCAGAGTGCGGACGAGCACCGAGGCGTCGGTGAAGTACGACGCGGGGCGCTCTGAGACGGGGGCGCCGAGACCGCGCACCCACGGATCATCCGCGGAGGTCCAGACGGGGGCCAGATCGAGAACGGTATCGACGGCCGAGACCTCGGGCTGCGACATCCACCAGTCGGTCAGGCGGGCGCTGTCGTCGTCGATGACCCGCTGATCGATGTCGAGCACGCAGCGGTCGGGCACGAGGTTCGGCACGGATCCGCCCGCGATCGTGCCCACGTTCACCGACTCCCAGCCGAGTCGCGGATGCCACAGCAACGGCAACTCGCTCACCCGCCCGATCACGGCCGCGGCCTTCTCGATGGCGTTGACGCCGAGCCCCGGAGTGCTGCCGTGGGCCGCGCGCCCGGACGTCGTCACCCGCAGCCAGAGCGCTCCGCGATGCCCGAGCACCACCTCGTTGGCGGTCGACTCGGGCACGATGACGGCACCGATCGGATGCCCGCGCAGCAGTTCGGCGACCGACGCGGCGCCCCGGCATCCGACCTCTTCACCCGTCGAGACGGCGAGCGCGACGGGTCGCCCCTCGCGCAGGAGTTCGACGACCGCGACGAGAGCGGCCGCGAGCCCCGACTTCATGTCGGAGGAGCCGCGGCCGAACAGACGACCCGAGGCGATGTGGGCGCCGAACGGGTCGTGGCTCCAGGCGGAGGGGTCTTCCACCGGCACCACGTCGATATGCGCCGAGAAGAGGAGGAGCGCGGATGATTCGGGCCGAGCCGCTGGCACAACGACAACGGCATCCGGGGTGCCGCCGGGCCCGTAGCCGATCGAGACGGTGCCGACCGAGACGACACCGGACCCGGCGCATTCCCGCCGCAGTACCTCGGCAACGAAGAGCAGGGCGTCGGCTTCGCCGGGCGTTCCGGATGTCGAGTCGATGCGCACCAGGTCCACGAGGAGATCGCGCGCGGCGTCCGCGCCTGCCGATCTCCTGCCGTGTCCCCCTCGATCTTCCCGGGTCGAACTCGCGCCGGTCCGCGACGGCGTTCCAGCGAACGATCTCGAAGCCTCGGTCGGACTCGCGTCGCCCGGCCGTCCCGCATCGGCCGGGCGGGCTGCCTCATCGCGTCGGCCCGCGTCGGTCATTGGGCGCCCGCGCGCCCCACCACATCGGCGGCCGCGGCCGTCGCCGCGCGCATGGCCTCCTCGGCGCCGTCGCCCCGCGCGAGGGCGTAGGCGAGCGTGCCGCAGTAGGCATCGCCCGCGCCCGTCGTGTCCACGACGTCGATTCCGGATGCGGAGGGCACGAACACGCCGTTCCACTCCGAGCCATCCGACCCCCGCGTGACGAGCACCGAGGTCAACCCGTCGTAGCGCGCGGCGAGCTCGACGGCCTCGTGTTCGTTGACGACGACCGGTTCGGCGCGGCGCACCACCTCGGCGGGCAGGTCGACGACGGGCGACAGGTTCAGCACGAACCGCGCGCCGGCGCGCTCGGCCAGTTCCGAGGCCCGCGTGACGACGTCGAGCGGCACCTCGAGCGTGATGACGACGACGTCGTCGGGAGTGAGCTGCTCGAGCGCCTCCAGATCGTCGACACCGAGACGCGCGTTAGCACCCGACGACACGATGATGGTGTTCTCGCCCGCGGCACTCACCGCGATGACGGCCGAACCCGTCGGCACGCCGGGCGTCTCGGCGAGGGGCGCGACATCCACACCGAGCTCGGCGAGCCGCTCGCGGTAGGCGCGACCGGGCGCATCGGCGCCCACTCGGCCCACGAAGACGACCCCCGCGGCAGAGCCCGGGGCCGACGAGCGTGATGCGCGAGCCGCGCGCGCCGCCGCGACCGCCTGATTCGCGCCCTTGCCGCCCCAGAACGTCTGCGCGTCGCCGCCCAGCACGGTCTCGCCGGGCGCGGGGTGCCGCTGAACCGCGATCACCGAGTCGACGTTGAGCGATCCGACGACGACGAGCCGACCCACGCCGCTACTTCCCGGCCAACCAGGTCACGGCCTGCTGCCACATGGTGGTGAAGCCATCCCAGTCGGTGAATTCCTCGGGCGCCCAGTGCGGGCCGATGTCGCTGGCATAGGCCAGGGTGCGGCCCGACCCGACGCCGTCGACCACGAGCAGGGGCGCCTCATCGTCGAAGGCCGCGAGCACCTCGGCCGACGCGGTCGGAACGAAACGCTGGTAGCCGAGCAGCGGCGGGAACGAGGCATCCACCCCGGCCGTGATGGCGTGCGACCCGGTGAGGTGCGCCGTGACACCCTCGGGCGATTCTTCGCGGTCGTCGCCTGTTTCGAGCGTGACCGGCAGCACCTCGGCGAGCGGCGTGCCCCGGTAGTTGGCCTTGGCCTCGATGCCCTGGAAGGACATGTAGCCGCCCACCATGCCGAGCCCGCCACCCGCGCGCACCCAGTCGCGCAGTACGGCCAAGCGGTTGGTCGTCTTCTGCCCCTTGATGAAGGTCTGCGCGGGCAGCAGGAACGTGTTGGCCCCGATGTCCGAGAGCAGCACGACGTCATAGCTGCTCAGCTCGTCGAGAGTCCAGGGAAACTCCTTGGCTGCGACGTGGCAGGGCATATAGGTGACGTCGAAGCCGCCGGCGTCGAGCGCCCCGAGCAGCGCCGCGCCGCCCTCTTCGTAGTCGACCGTGGTGAACGAGTCGAAGCCTTTCGTGTGGATGGAGGTGACCGACCAGCTTTCACCGGCAACGAGGACGCGTGTCATGATGTACCTGATTTCTTGTCGTACGGGTGTGCGTGAAGGGTGAGCGTGGGTCTCAGCCGCACAGGTCGGCGATGGTGATGGCGAACACCTTGGTGGCGGCCGCGAGATCCATTTCATAGATGTGCTCGTCGGCCTGGTGGGCGATGCCCATGTGTCCCGGTCCGAAGTTGATGGTGGGGCTGCCCGAGTCGATCATGAGGCCCATGTCGGTGTGCGACATGCAGCCCTGCAGCTCGCTGTCGAGGCCCACCTCGAGGGCGGCCTTGAGCGTCTGCGTGACGACGGGTTCGGTGTCGGCCGTCTCGCCGCAGTCGGCGTCGACGAGCCAGTTGATGGTGGGCGGGTGCTCGTCGAACCACTGGTCGCCCGTGACGAAACCGGTGAAGAGGTCTTCGAGTTCCTTCTTCACGATGCTGCCGAGGCCGTTGGCATCCTTCTGCACCGGCAGGTACTGCGCGTTGAACGTGATCTTGCACGACGACGCGTAGGTGGTGGGGAACTCCCCGGCGTCGAGCTGCGCGACCTTGATCTGGCACGGGATGGGGATGTACTTGTGGTTCTTGATAGGGTCGACGGCCCACTCGGCGTTGCGCTCGGAGATGGCGTTCAACAGGCGCTGACCGTAGTCGATGGCGTCGACGGCGCCGTCCTCCTGCCAGGGCCGGCGCTCGAGCTCGATGTGGCCGGCGCGGCCGTGCAGCGTGACCTCACCCCACAGGATGCCGCGACACAGGGGCGCGATGTTGAGATTCGTCGCCTCGGGCACGATGGTGCCGGCGGTGGCGATGTAGCCGCGGTCGACGAGCGCCAGAGTGCCCATGCCGCCCGCCTCCTCGTCGGCGACGGAAGCGACGATGAGGTCGCCCTGCAGCTGCACGCCGGCCTGCTTGAGCGCCGCGATCGCGCCGAGGGCGGCGGCCATGCCACCCTTCATGTCGACGGCGCCGCGGCCGAAGATCTTGCCGTCCTTGCGCTCGCCGCCGAACGGGTCCTCGGTCCAGAGGCTGCCCACGCTGACCACGTCGCAGTGGCCCTGGATCATGAGGGCGGGGGCATCCGGGTTGGTGCCCTTGAAGCGGGCGACCACATTGGGGCGGCCCGTGAAGTCGCGGCCGGGGTAGTAGCCGGGGCCGTCTGCGCGGTGCGCGAGGTCGTCGGCGTTGGGCTCCCACACGTCGATCTCGTCGGCGCCGAGCTCGCGCAGCAGGCGTTCGAAGACATCCTGAACGGCCTGTTCGCCCGAGATCTCGGCGGGGTCGCCGAACCAGGGGTTCACGCTCGGGGCCCGCAGCAGTTCCTGCAGCAGTTCGACGGTCTGTTCGGTGCCGGCGTCGACGGCGGCGAGGATGCGGTCGGTGTTCTCTGACATGGGTTTCCTTATCTGTGGTTCGACGAACGAGGAGTCGTGCAAAAAGGGGGATGCTTCAGAGCGCCGTCTCGCGCACGGCACCGCGCGACCGCACCAGCATCGAGACGATGAGCACGAGGCCCAGCAGACCGATCTGGTAGGTGCTGCCGATGCCCGCGAGCTGCATGCCCGAGTTGAGGATGGCGACGAGGATGAGCGCCAGGAACGTGCCGGACAGCTTGCCCACACCGCCCGTGATGGCCGTGCCGCCGAGCACCGCGATGGTGATGGCCTGCAGTTCGAAACCCGAGCCGGCGGCCGGTCGGGCGTTCAGCAGCCACGAGGCCGTGACGATGGCTCCGACGGCGGCGAGCGTGGACGCGATCATGTAGAGGCTGATGCGCACGCGGCGCACGTTGACGCCGGCGAGGGCTGCGGCATCCGCGTTGGAACCGGTGGCATAGACCTGGCGGCCGAAGACCGTGCGGTGCATGACGAAGGCGCCGACGATGAAGAGCGGCAGCAGCACGAGCAGCACCTGGAACGGGATGCCCGCCACCGACGTCTGGCCGATGGTCGAGAAGCCGTCGCGGTCGAACCCGTTGATGTCGACGCCGTTGGACAGCACCATGGCGGCCGAGGCATAGAGGTAGAGCGTGCCGAGCGTGACGATGAGTGGCGGCAGGCGCAGCAGCGTGATGAAGAGCCCGTTGATGAGGCCGAGCACGGCGCCGACCGCGAGCGTGAGGAGCGCCGCGAGCCAGGGGCTCATGCCTCCGCCCACCGACAACAGCCCGAAGGTGACCGAGCACAGCGACAGCGTCGAACCGATCGACAGGTCGATGCCGCCGCCACCGCCCAGGATGACGAGCGTCTGGCCGAGCGCCAGCACACCGATCACGGCCGAGTACTGCAGCAGCGTGAGCAGGTTGGCGGTGTTGAGGAAGTAGGGCGAGATGAGGCTCATGGCGATGAACGCCACGACGATGAGCGCGAGGAGCACGACACGGCGGTCCTTCGCCAGCCCCGCCAGACCGCCCGTGGGCTTCAGGCCCGAGCCGGGTGTGCGTTCGGGGGCGCGACGGCGCGTGTCGGGGCGCGTGGGGGCGGATGCCGCACCCGCTCCGGTCTGGACGTCTGACATCAGAGGCTCCTCTTCTTTCGCGCGTTGATGATGACGGCGAGCCCGTTGATCGAGACGGCCACCAGGATGACGAAGCCGACGATGAGGCCGTTCCAGAGCGACGGCACACCGGCCAGCACGATGCCGTTGTCGAGCACCACGATGAAGACGACGCCGCCGAGGGTGCGCAGAACCGAACCCTCGCCGCCGAGGATCGACGTGCCCCCGACCACCACCGAGGCGATGGCGAGCATGGTGAGCTCGCCGCCCGACGACGCCTGCACGACGCCCACGCGGGCGAGATAGGTGCACGCGGCGACGCCGATGAGCAGGCCGAGGATGACCGAGCCAATCACCCGCACGCGCCGCACGTTGATGCCCGAGAGCTTGGCGGCCTCGACGTTCGAGCCGATCGCGTAGATCGACCGGCCGAACGTCGTCCGCGTGAGCACGAGGTGCAGCACCAAGTAGACGGCCAGCACGATGAGCACGAGGATGGGCAGTTCGCCGAGCCGCGCGCCGCCCGACAGGAACGGGAACACGGGGGTCGAGAAGATGTCGCGGCTGTTCCACAGGGCGAAGAGGCCCGTCTGGAACAGGGCGCTCGTGCCGAGCGTGGCGACGATCGAGGGGATGGCGAGTCGGGCCGTGAGCATGCCGTTCAGCAATCCGACGACCGCTCCCCCGGCGAGGGCCGCGAGGAACACGACGATGGGGGGCTGCCCGGCCGCCATGAGCGAGGCGACGACCCACGACAGCATGCCCACCGCGAAACCGGTCGACACGTCGATGCCGCCCATCAGGATCACGAGCGTCAGGCCCGCCGCGATGAGCGCCAGGTCGGCCGCGTTGACGGCCACGTTGGTGAGGTTCTGCGGCGTCAGGAAGAACGGCGACAGCAGCGAGAACGCGACGAACTCGACCACGAGCAGAGCGGGCAACAGCCACACCTGCACGAGGTGCACGACGCGATAGAGCGAGAGGCCGGCGCCACCCGTGGGGGTGGTCGGCGCGGGCGGGGGCGTCGAGGCCCCGCGGCCCGGTGAGTCGGTGAGGGTGGTCACGCTGCGGCTCCCGTCGCTGCTCGAAGAATGGCGGTCTCGGTGATCTCGCTGCCCACGGCGCTCCACGTGAGGCGGCCCTCGTGCAGCACGTGCACGGTGTCGCTCAGTTCGAGCAGCTCGGCCATCTCGCTCGAGATGAGGAGAACGGCGATGCCGGTGGCGGCGAGTTCGCGGATGCGGCGGTGGATCTCCCGTTTGGTGCCCACGTCGATGCCGCGCGTGGGTTCGTCGAGGATCAGAAGCTGAGGGTTCGTCGCCATGAGGCGCGCGAGCAGGACCTTCTGCTGGTTGCCGCCCGACAGCGACGTGATCGGGGATGCCGGGGTCTCGGCCTTGATCGACAGCCGATCCATCCACGTGGCCACCAGGTCGCGCTCACCCGCGGTGCTCACGAACCCGGCGCGACTGACGCCCCGGAGTGCCGCCGCCGACAGGTTGTCGCCCACGCTGAGGTGCGGGAAGATGCCCTGCGTCTTGCGGTCCTCGGGCAGATAGGCGATGCCCTGCTCGAGCGCCGTGCGGCTGGAGTGCGGGCGGTAGGGCTTGCCCTGGAACGCGATGGTGCCGGCGTCGATGGGTAGTTCGCCGCAGATGGCCAGCGCCAGCTCGCTGCGGCCGGCGCCCACGAGACCGTAGAGGCCCGTGATCTGGCCGGGCCGCACGGCGAAGCTGATGTCGCGGAAGATGCCCTCCGAGCTGAGCGCGTCGACGACGAGCACGGGCGCGGATGTCGCAGCAGCGGCATCCGCAACGCCCGAGCCGGTCAGCACACCGCCCTCGCCTTCGGTCCCGCCCTCGCCCTCGGCAATCGCCGACGGCACCGCGTCCTCCGCCGCCACCAGCCCGCCGTCGGCGCCTACCGTTACGGACGACACCGAACCCATCATGCGCAGCAGCCCCTCGCGGTCGGGGTCGTCGGTCTCGCCCGAGTTCTGCCCGTCGCGCAACACCACGAACCGGTCGGCGACGCGTTCGAGCTCGTCGAAGCGGTGCGTGATGTAACAGACCGCCGTGCCCGCCGCCGACAACTGATCGACCAGCTGGAAGAGCCGCTCGGATTCGGTGTCGGTGAGGATCGACGTGGGCTCGTCGAGGATGAGCACGCGCGCCTCGTTGGCGACGGCTCGGGCGATGAGCACCTGCTGCTGGTCGGCCAACGACAGGTCGCCCATGCGACGTTTCAGCAGACGCGTGGGCAGCTGCAGGCGGGCGAGCAGCTCGCCCGCCTCGCGGCCCATGGATTTCTTGTCGAGCCAGCCGAGAGCACGGGTCGTCTGCCGGCCCATGAACAAGTTCTCGAGCACCGTAAGGTGGGAGAACCCGGACGGTTCCTGGTAGACGGTGGACACTCCCGCGCGGATCGCATCGGTCGGGGTGGCCGGGGCATAGGCGTCGCCGCCGAGCGTCAGGCTGCCGGCATCCGGTGTGTAGACCCCGGCGATCAGCTTCATGAGCGTCGACTTGCCCGCGCCGTTCTCGCCCATGATGGCGACGCGTTCACCGGCGTGGATGTCGAAGTCCACGTCGGTGAGCGCTTTCGTCGCGCCGAAGCGTTTCGTCAGGCCCCGGGCCGTGAGGAGTGGTGTGCTCTGCATGGTTCTGGTGCGCCTTAGAAGTCGAAGTCGGCGTAGTTGCTCTTGGTGAACACGGTGGGGTCACCGAGCAGCAGCGTTTTGGTGTCGGCGTCGTAGGCGACCGGGTCGTCGAGGCCCGGCACATCGTTCTCGGCCTCGAATTCGGTGCCCTGCGACAGCTGGTAGAGCGCCCAGACGGTGAGGTAGCCGAGGTCTTCGACGTTCCACAAAACGGTGGATGTCATGGCGCCCGACTCGAGGAACGGCGCGGCGGTCTGCGGCGAACCGAAGCCCGTAACGGCCACCTTGCCGATCTTGTTGGCGTTGGTGACGGCCTGACCGACGCCGGGGACAGCGGTGGACGGAACGGCGATGATGCCCTTGAGGTCGGGGTAGGCCGTCATGAGGTTCTGCGCTTCTTGCAGGGCCTCGGCGGTGTCGGCCGTGTAGCGCACGCCCCCGACAAGTTCCATGTCGGGGTATTCGTCGGCGGCCTGCTTCTCGGCGGCGGCGATCCAGTTGTTGAAGGTGGCGACATCCGCGCCGCCCGAGATGATGCCGTACTGGCCCTTCTCGTCGGCGGCCTTGGCGATCTCGTCCATGACGGTCTTGCCGAGCGACTCGTCGCTGGCCTGTGAGACGAAGACGCTGCGGCTGGAGTCGGGGGCGTCGGCGTCGGCCGTGGCGATCTTGACGCCCGCATCCTGCGCCTTGGTGATCGAGTTGTTGATCGAGGTGGGGTCGAGGGGTGAGACGGCGATGGCGTCGTAGCCCTGCGAGACGAGGTTGTCGACGATGCGCACCTGCTCGGTGGCGTCGACCTTGGCGGGGCCCGTCTGCGTGTAGCTGATGCCGAGGTCGGCGGCGGCCTTGTCGCCACCCGTGTGGAAACCGTTGAAGTAGGGGATGCCCTCGATCTGCGAGACGAAGGCCACGCGCACGTCGCTCGAGGCGCCCGTTGCCGCGCCGGAGCTGGTGCTGGAGGACGACGGGGTCGTGGAGCACCCTGCCAGGAGTAGAACGGCGGCGGTGACAACACCGGATGCCGCGAGAATGCGCTTGTTCACAATCTTCCTCTTATCGATTTGCCGCTTCGGGTGAGGCGGGATGTCCACTCTGGGAAGGAATCAAAAATGTAATCGATTACCTTGTTGAGACACACTACGATCGACCTGAGGGCGGGTCAAGGGAAACTTTGGGCCGAAACAGGACCGTAATAAACTCGTAAGCGGGGGGAAATCGATTGCACAAGACGACCGTCACCGTGGCCACCGTCGCGGCCGAAGCGGGCGTGTCCACCGCCACGGTGTCGCGCGTGCTCACCGGGTCGAAGAGCGTGAGCGCCCAGACATCCGCCCGCGTTCTGGCCGCCGCCGAGAAGCTGCGCTACTCGGGAAACTCGATCGCCAAGGCCCTGCGGCAGAACTCCACGGGCAATATCGGCATGCTCGTGCCCAGCATCTCGAACCCGTTCTTCACGTCGCTCGTCGAACAGGTCGAGCACCACCTGGCGCAGGCCGGCCTCAACCTGTTCCTCTGCGATTCGCGCAACCTCGTGGCCACGGAAGAGACGCGGCTGCGCTCGCTGACACAAGGCTCGGTCGACGGCATCCTCGTCAGCCCCGTCGACGAGAACCGCTCGGCCGCGGCCCTGCAGCGCGCGAGCGACATCGTGCCCATCGTGCAGATCGACCGCCGGGTGGGCGCCGTCGACACCGACTGGGTGGGCCTCGACGACGCCCACGCCATGCGCCTCATCGCGCAGCACTTGGCCGACCGCGGCGTGCGCACCGTGGCCTTCGTGACCTCGATCATGGGCTCGTCGTCGGCGCTCGATCGTCTGCAGAGTGCGCGCTCCTCGTGCGCCGAGCTCGGCATCGCCATGCCCGACGACCTCGTGCTCGACGGCGACTTCAGCCTCGAGTGGGGTGCCACGGCCGCCGACGGTCTGCTCGATTCGGGCCGCGACCTGCCCGACGCCATCATCTGCTCGGATGACCTCATCGCGCTCGGGTTGTCGGGCCGACTGGCGGAACGCGGCATCCGCGTGCCCGACGACGTGCGCGTCACCGGTTTCGACGACATCGAATACGCCTCGCTCAACGTGCCGTCGCTCACGACGCTGCGGCAGCCGTTGACCCAGATCGCGGCCGAGGCCGTGCGGCTCTTGCAGGAGAACATCCAGAGCGCCGACCGGGCCAAGACGCAGCTGGCACTGCGCGGCGAACTGGTCGTGCGCAAGAGCACGACGCGTTACGGCGACTAGGCGCGTCTAGCGGTCGGCGCGCCTCTGGAACCAGCGCACGAGCTCCTGCAGCGCCCGAACGGTGGCGGTCGGATCGTTGCGGTCGAGGTCGTCGAATGTCGACCGGTACCCGATCGGTTCCTCGTCCGCCGCCCCCTCGGGAGCGTTGTCGGCGCGCTGGAACCCCATCGTCCAGTTGGGGAACTGCCGCGTGCGCAAGGGCTCCTCGAAGAGGACGCGCAGGCCGGTGTGGCGCTCGTCGGTGGCGAGGACATCCATGAGCGCGCGCAGCGGCTCTTCCGGCCCCTCGAGCACCTGCAGGAAGCGGCCGTCGCGGTAGAGCAGCATGCCCGTCAGATCGGCGGCCGCGTTGTTCTCGCGGCACTGCTCGAGCAGGGCGTCGAGACCCGACTCGTCGAACGCGTCGGTCGCCTGGCTCGAGTAGATGATCGACAGCAGGGTGTCGCGCGGAGGGGTCACCCGGTGAGCCTACCCCTCCGCCGCCGGGGCCGAGAGCGCGGCGTGCGCTGTCGCGGGCAGGGCGACCCGCACGGTCGTGCCGCGCCCGGGCTCGCTGTCGATCAGGAGCGAACCGTGGTGGGCGCGCACGATGCTCTGCACGATCGACAGCCCGATGCCCACGCCCTGAATGGCCTGATAGCGAGCGGATGGCGCGCGGTAGAACTTGTTCGTCGCCTGCCGCGCCTCCTCGGGTGTCATGCCCACACCGTTGTCGGCCACGGCGATCTCGACCGCCCCGTCGACCGCGCGGCCGCTCACGACGACCTCGGCCTCTTCGGGCGAATACTTGACGGCGTTCTGGATGAGGTTGTCCACGATCTGCTGCACGCGGTTGGGGTCGGCGTGCGCGGGCAGTGAACCCTGCACGTCGACGCGCAGAGTGCTGCGGCGCGCGCTCGCGACGGGTCCCATCTTGGCGACGGAGGTGCGGATGACATCCGCCACGTCGATGTCTTCGGGCTGCACGCTGAGGCCGCGATCGGAGAGCGTGAGGAGTTCCGAGACGCGGCGCAGCAGTTCTTGGGCGTTGCGCTCGATGACGGCCATGTAGTCGTCGATGCCGAGCGCCGCGGCATCCACGTCGTCGTCGATGAGTTCGAGATAGCCGAGGATCGACGAGAGCGGGGTGCGCAGCTCGTGCGACACGGTGGCGAGGAACTCTTCGCGCACGTTGACGGCCTCGGCCAGATCGGTCACGTCTTGTGCCACGACGACGGTGCCGAGCAGCTGTCCATCGGGGCGGTGCACCTGCGCGGCCGATGCGAGGATGGCGATCTGGTCGCCGGGCGTGCCCAACCATTCGACGTGGTCGGTGATCGTCTCGCCGCGCAACGCCCGCGGGATGATCTGCTGATCGAACGGGATGACGGTCTTCTTGTCGGCCTCGCGCGCGTCCGGCCCGGCGAATGGCGGCTGATCGATGCGGAAACCGACCCGCCCGACCATGGCCTCACCCTCGCGGTTCGCCATGACGAGGTTGTCGTCGGCGTCGTAGAACGCGACCGCCGCGTGCACGGTGTCGAAGATCGCTCGCGACCGGGTCTGTTCATCCTGCGCCTCGATCAAAGCCTCGGAGAGTTGCTCCTTCTGAGCAACCACGATGCGCGTCGTGCGCGCGAGCTGCCGCGCGGCGATGTGCACGGCGGCCGCCACACCGACGGCGAGCACCGGCAAGGTCACGATATTCACCCAGTCGAGGGCCGTGCTCGGGGCACGTCCCGAATACACCTGGGGGAAAACCGCCACGAGAGCGGCCCCCACGATGCCGAGCGAGATGCCGCCGCGCCGGAACCCGTAGGCCAGCCACAGCAGCGGGAAGATGACGATGAGCCCGACCGACGGGATGACGGGCAACAGCACAGTGCGAATGAACGCTACGGCGACGAGGTCGACGGCCGGCACGAGCATCATCAGGTGCAGGGGCCACCGCTCCCACGGCAGGATGGCGCACGCGATCGTCGCGACGAGGGCCACGAGAAAGCCCTCGGTGAGCAGCGGCTCGTCCAGCAGATCGGGAACGGCGAAGGCCGTCAAGAGGGCGATGAAACCGACCCCGAGGAAGAAGGGCACCTGCGCGCGGAACAGCACGCGCCACCGCCCCTGTCGGTCGGCTTGCGGTTCCAGCACCGGCATGACTTTCCCTTCACCTGGCATATACGCCCTGAGACATTCAATCGGCCCGGATATGTCGGCGAAACCAGTTGACAAGCGTGTCGGGGGGTTTGACTTCCCGAAACGCCGCAGGCCCGGGGGTTTCTCCCACCCCCGGGCCTGCGGCTGCATGTGCGTTATTCGGTATATCGGCTGTTATTCGGTCTGCCCGGTCAGGCCCTCGAAGGCGATGTTGCCCGAGACGAGGTTCTTGTTGGTCAGGTCGGTGAGGCCCTTGAGGAAGTCCTCGCGCTTCGTGACGACGTGCTCGATCGCCTGGTCGACGTTCTCCGCGGTGATCGCCGGCATGAGGTAGACGGGGTTCTTCTTCACGTCTTCACCGCGCACCACGGCGGCGGCGTAGGCGACGCCCGCCGAGAGCTCGACCGTGCCGTTCTGCAGCGACGTGCCGATGAATTCTCCACTCTTGACCGCGGCGAGCCCGTCGGCGATGCCGTCGATGCCCACGATCGGGATGTCGGTCTTCCCGGCCTCCTTGAGAGCTTGCAGGGCACCGAGGCCCATGTCATCGTTCTGGGCGATGACGCCCGTGATGTCGTCGCCGAACGCCGAGATCCAGTTCTTCACCTTGTTGACGGCCTCGTCGCGCTTCCAGTTGGCCGTGTCCTTGGCGAGCACCTTCACGTCGGGGTACTTGGCGAGCACGTTGTCGATGCCCTTGCCGCGGTTGATCTCACCGGAGCCGCCGAGCGGGCCCTGCAGGATGATCACGTTGCCCTTGCCGCCGATGGCGTCCATCATCATCTGCGCCTCCTGCTCGCCCGCGGCCACGTCGTCGGGCTGCACACTGCCCGTGAGGTCGGGGCTGTCGAGCGACGCGTTCACGTCGAAGAAGGGGATGTCCGCGGCCTTCGCGGCGGCGATTTGCGGCTGCAGGCTGTCGGCCTGCACGGGGATCACGACGATGGCGTCGACGCCGGCGCTCACGTACTGGTCGATCTGGCTGGCCTGCGTGTTCACGTCGAGGTTGGCCGAGTTCCACAGGATCTCGATGTTGTTCTCGGCGGCGTAGGTGTCGATGCCTTCCTTGCCCTCGGTCACGAAGGAGGACATGTCGTAGACGCTGACGCCCACGGTGATGCGTTCCTTGCCACTGGCGTCGGTCGAACCGGCCGCGTTGGGGTCGCCGGCGCCGCAGCCGGTGAGCGAGAGGGCCAGCAGGCCCGTGGCGGCGATCGCGCCGATCGATGTGATGCGGGATTTCTTCATTGAGTCCTCATTTCGATGCAGGGGATGTCGGTGCAGGTCATGCAGGTGATGCAGGTGATGCCGGTGGTGCAGGGGTGCCGATGGGGATGGCGGATGGTGCGATTCAGGGGCGCCGCTTGGTCGACCAGACGTCGACGGCGACGGCGGTGACGATCAGCGCACCCTTGATCACGTCCTGCCAGTAGGCGGGGACGGTCAGGATGTCGAGACCGTTGTTCAGGGTCTGGATGAGCAGCAGGCCGAGCGCGGTGCCCCAGATGCTGCCACGGCCGCCGAGCAGGCTCGCGCCACCGATGACGACGGCGGCGATGGCATCCAACTCATAGCCCTGCCCGAGGTTCGGGGCCCCGAGCGTGACGCGGCTGGCGAGCATGACACCCGACAGGCCGGCGAGCACACCGCTGATGGCATAGACGCTGAAGAGCGTGCGGCCGACCTTGACGCCGGCGATCTGAGCGGCGACGGGGTTGCCGCCCACCGCGTAGACGCGCATGCCGTAGGCGGTGCGGCGCATGATCACGGCGAAGCCCAGGATGCCGACGATCATCAGGATGACGGGCAGCGTGAGCCCCAGGATCTGGGTGTTGGCGATCGAGGAGAACGAGGCGGGCAGGCCCGTGATGGGCGCGCCGTTTCCGGCGACGTAGGCGAAGCCCGATGCCGCCGTGAGCATGCCCAAAGTGGCGATGAAGGGAGGCACCTTGATCACCGAGACCACGAAGCCATTGATCGAGCCGGCGATGAGGCCCACGACCATGCCCGTCACGACGGCGAGCCACACGTTGTCGGGGAACGCCTTCGCCGTGATGCTGCCGTAGACGGCCGCGACGGCGATGACGCTTCCGACAGAGAGGTCGATGCCGCCCGTGAGGATGACGAGCGTCTGCCCGAGCGCGATCAGGGCGAAAGGTGCCGCGGCGATCAGGATGGTGGTCAGGTTCTCGGGTGTGCCGAAGCGCGCGCTGCGGTAGAGGAAGAACGCGATGATCAGCAGCATGACGATGACCATGGCGTAGCGGATCGCCAGGTCGCCGAACCAGCGGCCGCTGAATCGGCGCACCCCGGTCGGGGCCACCGATGCCGCGCCCGCCGACGCGGCGCCCGTGCCCTGCCCGGCGGGGGCCGGAGTCTTGGTGTCAGTCATGGGTGGCGCCTTTCGTGTGTGATGTCATGCCGCTGGCCAGTCGGAAGATGCGGTCCTGCACGCCGGGGTCGTCGAGGTCGTCGCGGTCGAGCTCGCCCACGACGGCCTGTCCGCGCAGCACGAGCGCGCGGTGAGACAGGCTCAGGATTTCGGGGAGGTCGCTCGAGGCCATGATCACGGCCATGCCGTCGGCGGCGAGCGACGTGATGATGCGGTAGATCTCGCTGCGCGCGCCGACGTCGACCCCGCGTGTGGGCTCGTCCAGCAGCAGCACGTTCACGTCGGCCGTGAGCCAGCGCGCGAAGACGACCTTC
This sequence comes from Okibacterium fritillariae, assembly GCF_900167575.1. Taxonomy (GTDB): domain Bacteria; phylum Actinomycetota; class Actinomycetes; order Actinomycetales; family Microbacteriaceae; genus Okibacterium; species Okibacterium fritillariae. The sequence goes on along the minus strand of NZ_FUZP01000001.1, from coordinate 609,435 downwards.
TGCTGGTTGCCGCCCGAGAGCGTCTCCATCTCTTGGTCGAGGCCCCGGCTGCGCAGCCGCACCGACTCCATGCTCTTCGCGACCGCGGCCGTGCGGCTGCGACCCTTCAGCCAGCCGAACGTCGAGAACTGGCCGAGCCGCGGCAGCGTGCCGTTCTGCAGGATGTTCATCGAGAGCACGGCGCCGGCGCCCTTGCGGTCTTCGGGCACCAGGGCGACTCCGGCGGCGATCGACGCGGCGGGGTTGCCCGGGCGCAGTTTCTCGCCGTTGATCGTGACGGTGCCGCTCAACACGGGTCGCGTGCCGAAGATCGACTCGATCAACTCGGTGCGGCCGGCCCCCACGAGCCCGGCCAGGCCGACGATCTCGCCCCGTTTCACGCTGAGGCTCACGGGGGCGCCGGATGGTGCCACCACGAGTTCGTCGATCGTCAAAACGGTCTCGTCCCGCACCTCGGGCCGCTCGGGGAACAGGTCCTCGAGTTCGCGCCCGATCATGGCCGTGACGATGTCGTCGTCGGTCAGCGTGGACAGGGGCGCGTCGGTCACGAGCCCGCCGTCGCGCAGCACGACGACGCGGTCGGCGATGGCGCGGATCTCCTCCATCTTGTGGGTGGTGAAGAGCAGCGAGACGCCGCGGTCGCGCAGGCGGCGCATGATGCCGATCAGGCGTGCGACCTCGCGTTCGGCGATGGCGCTCGTGGGCTCGTCGAGCAGCAGAACGCGCGCGCCCGTGCTCGTGGCCTTGACGATCTCGACGATCTGTCGCAGGCCCACGGGCAGCGAGCCCATGCGCGCGGTGGCCGGGATGTCGACACCGAAGTCGTCGAGCAACTCCGTGGCCTCGCGGATCATGCGCCGGCGATCGAGAAACCCGAAGCGACGGCGCTCGCGCCCGAGGAAGATGTTCTCGTAGACCGTGGTGTCGAGCACCGACGCGAGTTCCTGCGGCACGATGGCCACGCCCAGGGCGTGCGCCGCATTGGGGTTGCCGGCCGGCAGCTCTTCGCCGCGCACGAGCACGCGCCCCTCATCCGGTCGATACTGACCCGACGCGATCTTCATCATGGTCGACTTGCCCGCGCCGTTTTCACCCGACAGCGCCGTGATGGTGCCCTGCTCGAGCTTCAGCGAGACGCCCTTCAGCACGGGCACGCCGCCGAACGACTTCTTCAGGTCGACGCATTCGAGCATGATCGGGGCGTCGGGGTTGACCTCACCCCGATTCGGGATGCCTCCCGGCAACTGGTCGACGACACTCATGTGGCCGGCACCACCATGGACTTGAGCGTGGCGGGCTTGGCCGCCGACTCCAGTGCCTCTTCGACCTCGGTCAGGCCGAAGTGGCCCGTGACGAGCGCGTCGAGGTCGACCAGGCCGGCCTCGACGAGCGCGATGGCCGTGGGCCAGGTGTTGGCATAGCGGAACACGCCCGTGACGACGAGCTCGCGGTTCTGGATGGTCGAGACGGGCAGGCTGACCTCGTCGGCGCCCATGCCCACGAGCACGGCCGTTCCCGCCGAACGCAGCGCCCGGATGCCCTGCTTGACGGCGATGGGCGAACCCGACGCGTCGATGAAGGCGTCGAAGGCGGCATCCGGAATCTCTTCGTTGATGGGGTCGATGCCGCGGTGGGCGCCATACCGCAGGGCCACGTCGCGGCGCTCGGCGACCGGGTCGCTCACGACGATGTCGGTGGCACCGAAGGCGCGCGCCACCTGGGCCGTGACGATGCCGATGGGACCGGCGCCCGCGATGAGCACGCTCGAACCGGGCCCGACGCCCGCCTTGCGGCACGACCAGATGCCCACCGAGAGCGGCTCCATGAGGGCGGCGGCATCGAAAGAGATGCTGTCGGGAACGGCGTGCGCGAAGTCGTCGTCGATGACCGCGAAGTCGGCGAACGCGCCGTGGATCGGCGGGGTGGCATAGAACTCGATGTGCTCGCACAGGTTGTACTGGCCGGCCTTGCAGAAGCGGCAGCGGCGGCACGGATGCTGCGGCTCGATCGACACGCGCTCCCCGACGCGTTCGGCCGAGACCTCCGACCCGACCTCGACGATGACACCGGATGCCTCGTGCCCGAGGATCAGGGGCGACTCGACGACGAACGAGCCGATGCGGCCCTCGTGGAAGTAGTGCACGTCGGAGCCGCACACGCCCACGGCGGCGATGCGCACGAGCACCTGTCGGGGACCGATCGCGGGAACGGGAACCTGCTCGACGGTGAGCTCGTGGGCGGCCTGCAGAACGCTCGCCGTCATGGTGCGCGAACCCGGCGCGTCGGTGGCGGCGGCGGTGTCAACGGTGGCGGCCGAGGGCAGATCGGCGGCGGGGATGGTGGTGGCTGACGTGTCTGTCATGGCCGGTCCTTTCGGTGCGGGCCGCCCGTGGCGGTCGTTGCACCGACCCGAGCGGCGGTGCTCACGAGTCACTATAGGACGGTTTCACGAATGAGAGTTACCCTCGCTCATTTGAGCGCGCTATGATGACGAGAGGTCGACGACGGCCGCGGGGAAGAGGACACCATGGGGCCCGACGAGCGGGTGCGCATCGCCTATGCGGCGAAGCGCCATTACATCGACGGCGTGAGCCGCGTCGAGATCGCCGACGAGATGGCCGTGTCGCGGTTCAAGATCGCGCGCATGCTCGAATCGGCCCTCGAGAAGGGCATCGTCAAGATCACCATCGAGCCGCTCGACAGCGTCGACCTCGACCTCTCGATCGGCCTGCGCGACCGCTTCGGGCTCACGCACGCCCTCGCCGTGATCACGCCCGGCCAGGCCGCCGAGACCATCCAAGACCGCCTCGGCATCGCGGCCGCCGAGCTGCTCTCCGAGATCGTCGTCGACGGTGATGTGCTGGGGCTCACGGCCGGGCGCACCCTGACGGCCACGGCGTCGCACCTCACCCGACTCGCGGCCTGCGAGGTCGTGCAGCTCGCCGGGGTCGCCGCGGCGACACCCGAGAACGGCGTCGAGGTCATGCGCCGCGTCAGCCGTGTGGCGGGCGGCCGCGCTCACGCCATCTTCGCGCCCCTCGTGGTCGACACGCCCGTGACGGCAGAGGCACTCCGGCGCGAGCCGGGCATCAAAGACACCATGCGCCGCTTCGGGTCGGTCACCAAGGCCGTCGTCGCCATCGGCAGCTGGAGCCCGCCCGACTCGCAGCTCTATGACAACGCGGCCCGCATCGGCGTGCTCGACGAGCTCCTCGGCCGGGGCGTTCAGGCCGAGATCTGCGCCACGCTGCTCGACCGCGACGGACGCGAGATCGACGGTCTCACCGATCGGTCGATCGCCATCGATACCGCGCAGCTGTGCGACATCCCCGATGTGATCGCCGTGGCGGGCGGCACGCTCAAGACGGCCGCGGTGGCCGCCGCGCTGCGATCCGGCATCGTCACCTCGCTCGTGACCGACGCGGCACTCGCGCAACGCCTGCTCGACGACGACAGCCTCGCCACCGGTAGCGGACCGGTCAGGGCGTCGGCACGGCGCTCGGCTCGAACCTGACGGGCGCGAACCCGCGGCGCACGAGCGAACGCAGCTCTCCGACATCCGACCCGATGGCGCCGAGGGCGCGCGCCTGCACGAGCAGGTTACCGAGAGCCGTCGCCTCGGCCGGGCCGGCCAGCACGGGCAGCCCCGCATAGTCGGCAACGAGCCGACACAGGAGCGTGTTCTGCGAGCCGCCGCCGACGATGTGGATCTCGCGCACCGGCCGCCCCGACAGCTCGGCAGCCTCGTGCGCCGTGCGCGCGAAACAGGCCGCCAGGCTCTCGACGACGAGCCGCACCACGTGGGCGGGCTCGGGGTCGGCGGGAAGATCGGCGTGCTGGCGCAAGCGTTCGAGCATCGAACCGGGCGCGATGAACACCGGGTCGGTGGGGTCGAACAGCGCGGCGGGCCTCGGCAGATCGGCGGCACGCCCCAGCAGCTCGGATGATCGAGGGCCCGACCCCGGCAGCGGTTCGCCCAGCTCGGCGAGGCACCGGTTCAGAATCCACATGCCCGCGAGGATGCGCAGGAAGCGGTTGCGATCGTCGATGCCGCCCTCGTTGGTGAAACCGGCCCGCATGGCGGCGCGCGTGATGACGGGCGCGGGAGTTTCGACGCCCACCAGGCTCCAGGTTCCGAGCGAGATGTAGGCCACGTCGTCGCGTGTGCTCGGCAGGGCGGCGATGGCGGATGCCGTGTCGTGCGAGGCCACCGCGACGACCCGGGTGGCCGCGTCGATTCCGGTTTTCGCCGACACCTCGCGGCGCAGCGACCCCAGCACCGTGCCGGCCGGGACGATGTCGGCGAAGAGGCCGCGCGGCAGGCGCAACGTCTCGATGAGCGCGTCATCCCACTCGCCCGTGCGCACCTCGACGAGGCCTGTCGTCGTGGCGTTGGTGCGCTCGGTCACCGCGATGCCCGACAGGCGGTGCGCGAAGTAGTCGGGCAGCATGAGCATGCCGTCGGCTCGCGCGAGGGCCCCCCGGTCGCGATCGGCCACGAGCTGGTAGCGCGTCATGATCGGCAGGGATGATTGGCCCGTGCGCTCATAGAGCGGCCACGTGCCCACCGTGTCGTGCACCTCGCGCATGGCGTCGAGCGTGCGCGGCTCCCGCTGGTGGAAGGGTTGCTCGAGCAGCTGCCCGCCCGCCATCAGGGCGTAGTCGGTCGACCAGCTGTCGACGGCCAGGGCGTCGAATACTCCGAACCGCTGCTGCAGCAGGCACGTGGCGCGCGTGGCACGCTCGAAGAGCTCGTCGGCGTTCCACCGCAGCCCGCCGCCCCACGTCATCGGCACGTTCTCGAAGCGCTCGAGGCCCTCGATGCGGATGCCGTCGGCATCGACTACACCGGCCACCACGCGCCCGCTCGAACCGCCGAAGTCGACGGCGGCGAGCCGCACGGGAGAGCCCGGCCGGGCGAACGATGCCATGCACAAATCGTAGTGCGTGACCGCCTACACGACCGTGTAGCCTCCGTCGATGCGGAAGCTCTGACCCACGACGTAGGCCGACCGCTCGCTCGCCAGATAGACCACCAGATCGCCCAGTTCGTGCGGCTCCCCCATCCTCCCGGCCGGGATCTTCGACACCCAGGTGGCCGCCATTTCGGGGTTCTCGGCCACGAAGTCGCGCGTCATATCGCTCGCGAAGTAGCCCGGGGCGATGGCGTTGACGCGGATGCCGAGGGGAAGCCACTCGATAGCCGCCGACGCCGTGAACATCGAGACCGCCGCCTTCGAGGTGTTGTAGGCCGCCTGCGTCTGGGGGATGTTGACGGCGAAGGCCGACATCGACGACACGTTCACGATGGTGGCCTCGCCGCCGCTCTCCTCTTCGCGCGCCGCCAGGTAGCGCGCCGCGAAGATGCGCGAGGTGAGGAACGTTCCGGTGACGTTGACGCCGAAGAGGCGATCCCAGTCGGCCGTGCTCGTCTCGAGCAGAGGGGAACCGAGGGTCATCCCCGCCGAGTTCACGAGCACGTCGGCGGGCCGCAATTCCCGTTCGATCGTGTCGAACGCGGCACCGACAGACTGCTCGTCGGTCACGTCCATCACGAGCCCGAGCGTGCGCACACCGGTCTTTTCGGCGAGCCTGCGGGCCGAATCGGCCACGTTCTCGAGCCGGTCGAGCAACACGACATCCGCGCCGTCGTGGGCTAGCGCCTCGGCCATGGCATAGCCGAGACCACGCGCTCCCCCGGTGACCACGGCCGTTCGTCCCGCCAGCGCGGGCTCCATCATCTTTGACATGGCTTCACTATATGGATTTCGCTCACGTGATTTTAGGCGTCGCTCGTTTGAGCGCAAAGCCATGTGGAGGCGTCGCCCTCCACCCCCCCCTCCGCAGGCCCACTTGCACCTTTCGGATGAGGTCTGAGAGTGCGACCGTTCGAACGTCGAGCGGGCGGCGGCGTCTTCCTAGTGTCGATAACGACCGCACTCCTCGACATCCGTTCCTCGGAAAGGACCCGCGCATGACCATCACCGAACGCCCCACCCCGAACCCGCCGGGCGGTATCGCCGGGCTCATCCGGCGGCATCCGCTCGTGTCGTTCTTCGTGCTCGCGCTGGGGCTCAGCTGGATCGCCTGGACGCCCTGGATTCTGTCGAACAACGGGCTCGGCGTGCTCGACTTCTCGTTCCCGAGCATCCTCGGCACCACGCAGTTCACGGGCATGCTGTTCGGCGCCTACCTCGGGCCGCTCGGCGCCGCCTTCATCGTCACCTCGATCACGGGTGGGCGGGCCGGACTGCGCGTGTGGGTCGGCCGGCTGCTGCGCTGGCGGGTGGCACCGCGGTGGTATCTGGTGGCGCTGTTCGCCGTGCCCGTCGCCGTGCTGCTGCTCGGAACCCTCGCCTCGGGCGGGCAGGTGCACGCACCGAGCCTCCTCGCCGTCGGCCTCTACGTGCCCGCGCTGCTGCTGCAGATGCTCACAACGGGACTCGCCGAGGAGCCGGGCTGGCGCGACTTCGCGTTGCCGCCCCTGCAGGAGCGTTTCGGGCCGCTCGGGGCCGCCGCCATCCTCGGACCGCTGTGGGGCCTGTGGCACGTGCCGCTGTTCTTCACCGAATGGGGTTCGTGGCCCGCCGTCACGTGGCTCAATGTCGTCGAGTTCGTCGCGTTCAGCGCGCTCTTCAACATCGTGATCATGTGGCTGTTCAACCGGTCGGGGCAGAGCCTGCCCATCGTCATGCTCTTCCATGTGAGCCTGAACAACACGGTCTCGGTGTTCTGGGCCGAGATGTTCCCCACCGTGGGCGGTGACCAGCTGCAACACGTGCTGCTCGCCGGTGCGGCCGTGGCGGCGACCGTCACGATCATCCTCACCCGCGGCCGCCTGGGCCTGCCCCGCACGACGCCGGCCTTCGGACACGCGCCCGTCGAATCCGAGAAGATAGCGGTATGAGCCCATCGCCGCGTCGGCCGAGCGTCACGGATGTCCTCGTGGCGCTCGGCACGGGCGTTGCAACGGTTGCCGCCGTCGCGGCCGCACCCGAGCTGCTCGAGCCCGACCATCTCGTCGTTGTCGACCCGGTCTCATGGTGGGTGACAGGTGCAGCCCTCGTCCTGCAGGCCGTTGCACTGTGCTTCGCTCGCCCCTCCCCGCGGTCGGTGCTTCTCGTGACGGCAGCCCTCGCCCTGCTCGTCGGAGTCTTCACGCCGACGGGAATCGCCAACATCACCGACGCTGCCGTGCTCATCGCGGTTCTGCGTGCCGCGCTCCTCGTGCCGGCCCGCGAACTGCGCGTGCTGTTGCCGGTCGCGGCCCTCTGCGTCGCCGTCGGGCAGGCCGGCGACATCGTGGGCTCGAGTTCGGTGCCCTTGCCCACTGTGATCGGCGCCGCCATTCTGCAGGCCATCGCCATCGTGGGGCTGCCCTCCGTCGGCGTGCTCGCGGTCACGGCGCGCCGCGACGCCCAGCGCGCCCGCACCGGCGAGTCCGAAGCCATCCGGCGGGAACGCGACGCCCTCGTGCAAGCCGCCGTGGCCCAGGAACGCACCGGCATGGCCCGCGAGTTGCACGACATCGCCGCCCACCACGTGTCGAGCATCGCGCTCATGTCGGCGGCCATCGAGCGCCAGATCGACACCGACCCCGCGCTCGCGAAGCAGCAGGTGCGGCAGGTGCGGGAGCAGAGCCGCGTGCTGCTCGACGACCTGCGCCGCCTCGTGGGCCTGCTGCGCAGGGATGCCGACGCCCCCGACGCCATCGAAACCCTCGAGACCATCCCGGCCCTCGTCGACACCGCCCGCGCGACCGGCCGCGAGGTCGACCTGCGCGTCTCGGGCGGCGGCGGCGACATCGGCCCGCTCGCGCAACTGGTCGCGTATCGCATGGTGCAAGAGGCGCTGGCCAACGCAGGCCGTCACGCCCCGGATGCCGCGTGCACGGTGGCGCTCGACGGCAGCGCCTCCGACCGATTCGTCGCCATCGTGCGCAACGCCCCGCCCGCCTCGCCGGCCGCGCCCAGCCGCGAGGGCTTCGGCCTGCTCGGCATGCGCGAGCGAGCGGCCCTCGTCGGCGGCACCCTCGACGCCGGTGCCGATCCCGACGGCGGCTGGACCGTGCGCCTCACCCTGCCGTCGGAGGCGCCGGAGCCGTCTGAGCTGCCTGAGCGGTCTGAGCCGTCTGAGCCGTCTGAGCTGCCTGGGCTGCCTGGGCCGCCGGCCGACTCCCGAAAGGACCCCGCATGATCCGAGTGCTCGTCGCCGACGACCAACCGTTGGCCCGCGCCGGGCTCGCCGCGCTGCTCTCCGCCGAACCCGATATCGACGTCGTCGCCACGGCGGCGGACGGCGACGAGGCCCTGGCGCTCGCGCTCGCGCTACGCCCCGACGTGGCGTGCCTCGACATCCGGATGCCGGGCCAGACGGGCATCGACGTCACACGCTCACTCACGGCCCTCACCGCCGACCATCCGGTGCCCGTGCTGATTCTGACGACCTTCGACATCGACGACTACGTGTTCAACGCACTGGAGGCTGGGGCATCCGGTTTTCTGCTGAAGGATGCCGAACCAGACGAGATCATCCGCGCCGTGCGGCACGTGGCCGCGGGCAACGGCACCCTCGACCTGGCCGTGACGCGGCGCGTACTGCAGGAGTTCACGCGGCGGCGCACCCTGCAGGCCGTGTCGACGACCAGCGAGGCAGCCAGCCAGCTCACCCCGCGCGAACGAGAGATTCTGCAACTCCTGGCGCAGGGCATGTCGAACGACGAGATCGCGGCGGCGCTCGTCGTCGAGGTCACGACCGTGAAGTCGCATCTGGCCCGCATCCTGCCGAAGTTGGGCGTGCGCTCGCGTTTGCAGGCGGTTGTGTGGGCGTATCAGAACAAGGTCGTGCTGCCGAAGTAGTGCGCGGGGTCTGACCGGGCCCCGCGGCTCGGCGACGTCACTCCGACAGCTGGCCCTCTCGAGCTCCTGTTCGGAGCGCGTCGAGGTTGAGCGAAATCCAGGCCGCGACGCGCTCGCGATGCGGTTCGACCCAGTCGCCCTCATAGGCGCGCGGCACCGTCTCGATGAACATGATGAGGCCCAGGTAGATCGACCAGAGGCGGGCGCGGGCCATGGCCGCGGCGTCGGGCAGAAGGGGGCAGCCAGCCGTCTTCTCATAGGCGCTCACGAACGCGGCGTTGTCGGCCGCCCAGGTCTCGACGTTCTCCAGAAGCGCGATGGAGGCGAGGTCGGCCGTCGGGTCGGCGACGAGAGCGCGTTCGGCGTCGATGACCGCGGTGAAGTGGCCGCCCGAGACGAGCAGATTGCCCGGCCACAGGTCGAAGTGGACGAGGGTCGGCTGGGTCACCTCGTCGAAGGCAGCCGCGAACAGGGCGAGTTCGTCGACCAGGGCGGGGGCATCGGATGCTTCACTGCCCAAACCGTCCCGTGCGGGGCAACTGAAGCCGCCGAGGTCCACCCGCCAACGCTCGGCATCGGCGACCACGTTGCGGATGAGTTCGCCAAACGTTTCGCGCAGGCTCGACGATCTGGTCGACGCCCGATACGGGTAGCCGAACAACGAGAGCTCGTCGCGCTCGGACGCCGCCGCCGTGCCGACCAGATGCAAGCGCGCGAGGAGCGTCCCGTGCTCGGCGGGGCTTGGTCGCTCTGAGGGGTGCTCGACCTCGCTGAGGGGAACGCCCGGTTCGTGCGAGAGGACGAGGGCCAGGACATCCGCGCTCAGGGCTCGGTCGCGCGGCGACCCACCCGGGACAGTCTCGTCGCCCGTTTCGACCGCGGCGAACTCGCAATGCAGGACTCTCGGAACAAAAAGGCCCGCCGCCCCGAACGCGTCGAGGGCGAGCGCTTCCGTGGCGAGAAGGGCGCGCTCATAGGTCAGCGCCGTCGCGTCGTCAGGGGCGCGTTTGGTCACCACCGACCGCGTCGGCTGGGTCGCCGTCGCTGCCAGCCACACGCGCTCGACGGTGTTCGCCGTGCCCGCCCCGAGGGTTTCACGCCGGGCGGACCCACCGTGTGCCGCCAACCACTGCTCGACCGTTGCTTCGCCTGCCACCATGCCGACACACTAACGGGCACGCTCAACCCGATGACCGGGACAGCCCCAACCATCCGGCCGCCGATCCGCGGATATTGTTGAGGGCGTCTCATTTCACACGGATGCCCGAAAGGCCCTGGCATGTCCCTCGATCGTCCCGCCGGCGCATCCCCGTGGCGTGTGAGCGCGTTGCCCAAGCCACTCGACACGACCGCGCTGACCGCGCCGCTGCCCCGCCAGGAGCGCACGCGGCGCTGGCGTGAACTCGTCGCCGAGCAGCCCAAGGTGCGCGACACCATCGGCCGCGTGCGCCGATTGACGGCCACGATCGGTGCGCTGGGCGGCCTCGCCGGCGTGCCCCTGATGGGACTCATCGCCATCCTGGCATTCGGTGACGGCGACGAGGAGGGCGTGCGGATCGCCATCGGACTCGGGTCGATGGTCGTCATGACGGCTCTGCTCGCCGTCGTCTTGGTGCGTGTGGCCGTGCGGGTCTGGGCGCGCCGCACGATGCGTCGCACGCACATTCGCCTGGCGAACTTCGCCGAAGCCAACGGGTTCGATTACCTCGCCGGCCCCGTGGCCGCACAGCGGGGGATGCCGTGGCGGCGACGCGGTTCTCTCAACCTCCACCGCGTGCTGCGCAGCCGCGAGGAGCGCGGCATCGAAATCGCCGACTATGAGATCCAGGGCAACTCGCAAAACCTGGCGGCGCAATTCGGCGGCTTCTGCGCGCTCCGGCTTCCCACACCGCTGCCCCACATCATGTTGCGCGCGCGGGGCGGTCGGCGCCCCGGCATGAGCTCGGCCGGTGCCCCGCGCGACATGCAGCACCTCAGCCTCGAGGGCGACTTCGACCGCCACTTCGCGCTGTTCTGCCCACAAGGCTACGAAGCGGATGCCCTCTACCTCTTCACCCCCGACGTCATGGCGCGCCTCATCGACCACGTGCGCGACCTGGACGTCGAGATCGTCGACGACTGGATGATCCTCTCGACGCCTCGCGATCTCGTCACGACCGACCCCGCCGACTGGGCCGCCATCGCCGCGGCCGTCGACGCCGTCGACGACCGGGTCGAGCGCTGGGCCGCCTGGCGCGAGACCCGCCCCGTCTCGGAGGCCGACGCGATAGCGGCCCGCTCGGTCGCCACCCCCGGCCGCCGCCTCAAAACGAGGCCCAGCGTCGACAACATCCTCATCTCCTGCTCTCTCGGCCTCTTCGCCGTTTGCCTCGTCGTGGCGTTCTGGCGCTAGCCGCCGCACGCGCTAGTTTCGGTTCGTGAGAAAACGTCAGGATGCCGCGGGCTGGGCCCCACTGGGCCCAGAGACGTCCACCCCCGGCACCACGTGGGCAGGCACTCTTCGGAGTCCCCTCGTCGACTTCCTCTTCGGCGTGGGGTACCCCCGGGCTTTCGTCAATCTCGAAGAATCACTGTTGCGCGCCGGCCGCCGCACGGTGGCGTTCTCGCAGATCACGACGGCGCAACTGATGACAGGCAGCCGCAACATCCACGATCTCTCGCTCCTCCTAGTTCTCGCGAGCGACTCTGGCCTGCGGGCGCCCGTTCTCCTTCGCGAGCGGGCGGGGCACACCCTCGGCCCCGCCGATCGCGCGAGCGTTCTTCGCGTTCTCAGCGAATCGTCGATCGCCTTTCCCGCATCGGCAACCGACCCCTCCGGGCGGTTCGCTCGCACGAACTTCCCGCGCAACATCGACAAGCAGACGGCGATCGCGCTCGTGAGCGATCCGCCGCTCTCCGGGGAGACCCTGCCCACCGAGGATCAGCTGGAGTGGAGCTCGACCCGCTGAGTCTCCGCCGCCCAGCCGGCCGCCGAAGCGCGCAGGCTGTGGAACCTCCTCGCGGTGTGTCATTCTGTGGGGGATCACACGAACGGTCCCGGCCGTCGATACCGCGCCCCCGCGCATCCGCTGTAGAGGAAGAACATGGCCACCACCGGAACGCTCGGCGCCGAAGAACGTCGGGCCCACCTCACGGCGATCCTCGAACGCGACGGGCAGATCCGGCTGGAGGCCGCGGCATCCGAGCTGGATGTCTCGGCCATGACGGTCAGGCGCGACTTGGCCGACCTCGAGGCCCTGGGACTCTTGCGCCGCGTGCGGGGAGGCGCGATCCCGACGCTGCAGCCGCGCACCTTCCGTGAGCGCACCGCCACGGGCGCCCGTGAGAAGGCGCTCATCGTCGAGAAGGCCCGCACGCTGCTGCCGAGCGATGGCGCTATCGCCATCGACGCCTCCACGACGGCGGGCGGCATGGGGCGAAGGCTCGAGAGCGGGCCGCTCACGGTGGCGACGAACTCTTATGACAACTTCCTCACGGCGCGCCAGAACCCGGATGTCACGGCCATCCTCGTCGGCGGCACGGCCGAGGTGCGCACCGACAGCTTCGTCGGGCCCATCGCCTGTCAGGCCGCGGCATCCGTTCTCTATCGCCGGTTCTTCCTCTCGTCGGCTGCGGTCGACCCCGAGCTCGGAACCTCGGAGGTCACGCTCGAAGAGGCGCAGGTGAAGCAGGCCTTCGCCCGGGCCAGCGACGAGACCGTGCTGCTCGTCGCATCGTCGAAGCTCGGGCAGCGCGCCCTGGCGGTGGGCTTCGGGCTCGACGACATCGACCTGCTCGTCACCGAACTGGACCCCTCAGACCCACTGCTCAACCCCTACCGCGGCCGCGTCGAACTGCTGTGAACCCGGCGCCGACCACGAGCGCGTCGAACTGCCGTGTAACGCCCCAGGGTCAGGCTCGCCGCGCCATAATGGCCCCATGCACCTGACCACCTCGACCACGGGCTCCGGCCCCCGCCACGTCGCCCTCGTGCACGGCCTCGGCGGCAACGGCGCCACATGGGCGCCCTTCATCGAGCGGATGACCGCGACCGGTCAGTACACGGTGACGACCGTCGACCTGCGCGGTCATGGCAGCAGCGATCGCGCCTCCAGCTATGCGCTCGACGAGCTCGCCGACGACCTGGTCGAGAACCTTCCGCACGGCCTCGACAGCGTGGTGGGGCATTCGCTCGGCGGCTCGGTGCTCGTGCGCGCCGTCGGCCGGCTCGCCCCCGCGCGGGCCATCTACCTCGACCCCGGTTTTCACCTGACGCTGCCGACGACCGGCCTGCGCGGTCGCCTCTTCTGGGCCGCGCCGCTCGTGACGCTCGGCTTCGCGCAGCTGCGCCAGGCGCGCAAAAGCGCCGCCGCGAAGGCCCTCTACCCGCCCGCCGTGCGCGAATCGATCGCCCGGGCTCAGCGCGAATTCGACGGCAGCATGGCCATCGGCGTGTTCCGGGATGTCGCGTTCCACCCCATCGCGCCCGCCCCACCCGAGGTTCCCTCGACGATCGTCTTGTCGGATGACTCCCCCGCCGTGCTGCCCGACACACTCGCCGCCGAGCTCGAAGGCCTGGGCTGGGACATCCGCCGCCTGCCCCGCGTGCACCACGACATGCAGCTGGAAAACCCGGATGGCACGTTCCACATGATCGAGGACGTGCTCTGATCCGAGCCGCCCGGACGGCTTCGACCGCGGGCCCGCGCGCGACCTCGGCTACCCTGGGCAGATGGACACCAACGCTCTCCGGCACTTTCTCGCGGTCGCCGACGAGGGCGACTGGTCACGCGCCGCCAACGCGGAACACGTTTCGCGCGCCACCATCCAGGCCTCTGTCGCCGCCCTCGAGGCCGAACTCGACGAGAAACTCGTCATCGAGGACGAGGACGGCGCCCTGACGCTCACCGCACCCGCGCTCGCGTTCCGCGGCCCGGCCCGCGCCCGCGTCGCCGCAGCGCCCGCGCCCGCTCCTAAGGCCGGCGGCAAGGCCAAGGCCTCGAAGGGCCGCGGCCGCGCCCCCATCGTCAAGGGCCAGCCCAAGCCCTACCCCAAGCGCCAGGGCCGCTAGCCCCCGGGGAGGGTCGCCGCGGATCGCCTCATGCGTCCACGGCTCATTCGATGTGCCGGATGTGCGTGAACGCCACACAGGGTTGCCTACATCGTGAGTTCGTGCTCATAATGTAGGAGCCGGTTCGTTGCAGCACCGTCGCTGCGCGCCACCCAGCCGGCCCACCTGATTGGACGACGATGACGTCAGACATTCTCACTATCGTGTACACGGCCGTCGCCATCCTCGGCGTCGTGATCCTCATCACGCGCTTTCGGTTGAACCCCGCCGTCGCCCTCGTGGTCGGCGCCCTCTTCCTCGGCCTCGTGATCGGGCTCGGACCCGAGAAGACCATCAGCACCATCACCGAGGGTTTCGGCTCGATCATGGCGGAGGTCGGGCTGCTCATCGCGTTCGGCGTGCTGCTCGGTTCGATGCTGAGCGAGATGCAGGCCATCCAACGGCTCGTCTCGCATCTGCTGCGCCTCTTCGGCCCGAAGGGCCTGCCGTATGCGCTGGGCCTCACGATCGGCACCGTGCTGCAATCGATCTTCCTCGACGTTTTGCTCGTCATCTCGGCCCCGCTCGCGCGCAAGATGGCGCCCCTCATCGGCCGCTTCGGCACGGCCCGCATCGCGACGGCCATGGCGATCAGCCTGGAATGCGGCATCGTGCTCATGGTTCCGGGTGTTGCGGCTCTCGCCCTCGCCGGCGTGCTGGGCGTGCCCCTCGGCATGATGCTGCTCTTCGGTTTCATCGTCGTCGTGCCCACCATCGTCATCTCGATCTTCATCATGTCGTGGCTGTTCCGCCTGGGCTTCTGGAAGCCCGAGAAAGACGAGACGCCGGTCGGCGAGGATGACGCGACCGACGCGATTGACGCCACCGACGCATCCCCGTCCTCCAGCCCCGCTCCTTCTCCCACGCGCGCCCTATCGACGGAGGACCGCCGCAGTTCTGTCGGTGGCGTCCCCCGCGGCGTCGCCGTCGCCCAGCGCACGCAGGCACGAACCGAGCCGCGGCTCGTGATCCTCTTCGCGCCCCTGCTGCTCTGCCTGGCGCTCATCGCCACGGGCGCCATCCTGCAGATCGCCGAGATCGAGATCCCGGTGCTGCAGCTCGTCACCAACCCCGTCTTCGCGCTCCTCCTCGCCGTGCTCGGCACGAGCCTGGTCGGCCGCCTCACCATCGGGCAGCCGCGCGTGGAAAAGGCCGTCGTCGCCGGATTCCGGGAGAGCGGACAGATCCTCATCCTCACGGGCGTGGGCGGCTCGCTCGCCGCGACTGTTGCCGCAACGGGTCTGGGCGACATCCTGGGTCAGGCCTTCGGGGCCGGCGGCTTCGCCCCGCTGCTCGTCGTCTGGGGAATCGCCGCCATCCTGCACGTGGCCGTCGGTTCGGTGACGATCTCGGCGATCACGGCGGCGGGCATTCTGGCCCCGATCGCGCCGATCATCGGGCTCGATCCCATCCTGATCGCCCTCGCCGCGGGCGCCGGTTCGCTCTTCGCCGTGCACGTCACGAGCAACACGTTCTGGTTGCTGCAATCGCTGCTCGGCCAGACCACCCGAGGAACCCTCAAGACCTGCACCGTGGGCGTCTCGGTCGCCTCCGTCGTCGCCCTCGGCATGACCCTCATCCTCAGCATCTTCCTGTGAGCTGCACGAACCTCCCCGACCCAGAAAGGCCGGCCATGACCTCCACCCCCCTCGCACCGCTCGCCGGCGTGCGCGTCCTCGAACTGGGCAACTTCATCGCCGCCCCCACGGCCGGTCGCATGCTGGCCGACTTCGGCGCCGAGGTGATCAAAGTCGAGCGCCCGGGCTCGGGCGACGAGCTGCGCAATTGGCGGCTGCATCCCGGGTCGACGACCTCGCTGCTCTTCCACACCATCAACCGCAACAAGCAGTCGATCACGCTCGACCTGCGCACCGACGAGGGCCGGGATGCCGTGCTCGCCCTCGCCGCCGAGTGCGATGTCGTGCTCGAGAACTTTCGCCCGGGCACCCTCGAGCGCTGGGGAATCGGCCCCGACGAGCTCAACGCGGTCAACCCGGACATCGTGATCGGACGCATCTCGGCGTTCGGGCAGACCGGCCCCCTCTCGGCCCGCCCCGGTTTCGCGGCCGTCGCCGAGGCCATGAGCGGTTTTCGCAACCTGGTCGGCGACCCCGATCGCCCGCCCGTGCGCGTCGGCATCTCGATCGGCGACTCGATCGCCGGCCTCTATGCGGCCTACGGCGTCATGATGTCGCTCTTCCAGCGGCAGACGCGCGCCGCGGCGGGCCTCGAACCCGCGCCGCTCGTGGAACGCGTCGTCGACGTCGCCCTCAACGAGGCCATGTTCTCGATGATGGAATCCCTCGTGCCCGACTACCAGGCGCACGGCATCGAACGCGAACGGGTCGGCGGCCGCATGGAGGGCATCGCCCCCACCAACGCCTATGTCTGCGCCGACGGCGCAAGCGTCGTCATCGCGGGCAACGGCGACTCGATCTTCGTGCGCTTCATGCAGATCATCGGCCGGGATGACCTGGCCGCCGACCCCGACCTCGCCACCAACAGCCTGCGCTGGCACCGCCGCGAAGAGCTCGACGCGGCCATCGGGGCCTGGACCGCCACCCTGCCGGCCGACGAGGTGCTGAGCATCCTCGACGAGAGCGGCGTGCCCTCCGGCCCCATCTATACGGCCGCCGACCTCAGCACGAGCCCGCAATACGCGGCGCGCAACATGATCCAGAAGTTCGACGTCGAGGCGGGCGACGAGATCGCTCGGGATGTCGGATTCCCCGGCATCGTGCCCGTGCTCGGCTCGGCCTCCCTCCCCATCCGCACGCTCGCCCCCACTCTCGGACAGCACACGGACGAGGTCCTGCGCCGCTACGACATCCGGCCGCCCGCGACAGCCCCCGGCCCCGGCAGCGCATCCGCATCCGCATCCGCATCCGCCAACTCGACCTCGACCGCGACCTCAACCCCCGCAACGGAAGGCAACTGATGCCCGAGACAACCCTCAGCAGCGTCGCAAGCCGAGCCCGCCTGCGCGACGTGACGTTGCGCGACGGCCTGCAGCTGACGGGCAAGATGCTGCCCACCGAGCAGAAGGTCGCGCTGGCCCGGGCACTCTTCGCCGCCGGGGTTCCCGATGTCGAGATCGGCTCGATGGCCCGCGGCGACCTCGTGCCGCCCATGGCCAACACGCTCGAGGTGATCGAAGCGCTCACGCCCGAGGAGCTCGAGCACAGCTGGGTGTGGGTGGCCACACCGCGCCACATCGAGCGGGCCCGCGAGGCCGGTGCGCGCAACTTCCAGTACTGCTTCTCGGCCTCCGATAGTCACAACCAGGCGAACATCGGCCGGTCCACCGACGCGAGTCTCGAGGCCATGCCCGCGGCCGTCGCACTGACCGAGGAGGTGGGGGGTCGCATCCAGCTGTGTATCGCCACGTCGTTCACGTGCCCGTTCGAGGGCGACGTCGACCCCGACCGCGTGATCGCCATCGCGAACGACGAGCGGGCGACCGGCGCCTCGGACATCGTCATCTGCGACACACTCGGCCAGGCCCACCCCGGCCAGGTCTCGTCGCTGATCAGGCGCGTCGTGACCGAGACCCCGACGCGCGAGATCGTCTTCCACGGTCACGACACGTGGGGCGCCGGCGTGGTCAACGCCCTCGCGGCGGTCGAGGCGGGTGCGGCCGTGATCGACGGCGCACTCGGTGGTCTCGGCGGATGCCCCTTCGCCCCGGGTGCGAGCGGAAACACCGCGACCGAGGACCTGCTCTTCGCCCTGCGCCCCGACTGGCTCGACCCGAACCGCTTCGCGCAACTCGTCGCCGAATCGGAGCGCCTGCTCACCGACCTGGGCGAGCCCAACCGCTCGAAGGCACGTCAGGGCGCCCGCTCGAACGCGGCCGCTTTCCCGTGGATCGTGGCAACGACAGGCTAGCCAGATAACGCAGTCCTACATCACATATCCATCACGGATTACGGAGCGCACCCGCCTGCTCTTCAACGCCTGTCGATCACCACTACAGTGTGGAGGGATGCGAAGACTCTGAGGAGAATTCGCTCTGTGGCGCTGGCCTCCAAGACATTGGGGTTCGGGGGCGTCTACGAGCGGTGGGGTGTTCCCGGGAAGGCGTACCCCGCCGCTCTACTCACTCGCGTCAGAGCGAGGTGAACTGCGCGACCGTGTCCCATGCGAGCTTGACGATCAGCAGCGACAACACGACGAGGAAGACCCGGCGCACGAAGCCACTTCCGTTGCGGGTGGCCATCCGGGCACCGATGAAGCCGCCCGCCATGTTCAGCGCGGCCATCGCGATGCCGAGGGCCAGCAAGATCTCTCCGTGCGTTCCATAGACCGCGAGGGCGGCGAGATTCGTGGTCAGGTTGGCGATCTTGGCGTTGACGCTGGCCTGCAGAAAGCCATAGCCGAGCACGGCGACGAGCAGGATGACGAAGAACGACCCCGTGCCCGGTCCGAGCAGCCCGTCATAGAACCCGACCAGCATGCCGATCGCCGCGGAACGCCACGCGATGGACGCGACGGCCGTGTGTTTGGGCTCGTGATGCAAGCCCATCTTCGGTTTCAGCAGCGTATAGATGGCGACGGCGACCACGGCCACGAGCACCACGGGCGTCAACACCTCGCGCGGCACGAAGCGCGACAGGGATGCCCCCACCGCCGACCCGGCAAACGCGCCGACGATCAGCGGAATCAGAAGCGGCAACTGCACGCGCACTCGCCGCAGATACACCCAGCTCGCCGACAGCGTTCCGAAGAACGACGAGAGCTTGTTGGTGCCGAGCACATACGGCGTCGGGATGTCGGCGGGCACGGCAATCACGAGGGCCGGCAGTTGAATCAACCCACCGCCCCCGACCACGGCATCCACCCACCCGGCGAGGCCGGCCGCGATCAGCAGAAAGGCGAGAGCCGCCGCTGAAACGGGAAGCCATTCGGCGAGCGCAGGACCATCGAACACGCTCTATTCTCTCCTGCTCGGGCGACCGCGGGGCACAACGGCGACCGCAGGGACATCCCCCTCGGGCGTGGTCGCATCAGCGGAAATCACCCATCTGGCGGTCGAGCGGCACGGTGCGCTCGACCACGACGTCGCCGGTGTGGGCGGTCGTGACGGTCTCGATCAGGACGATCTCCACCTCATCCTCGGCGACGGGGTTGTGCTGCACGCCGCGCGGGACGACGTAGAACTGTCCGGGCGTGAGGACGACCTCCTGATCGTCGGGGAGCTGGATGCGGAGGCGGCCGGACACGACGAGGAACATTTCATCCTCGGCCTCGTGGGCGTGCCACACCAGTTCGCCCAGCAGCTTCGCGACCTTCACATATTGGTCGTTCACGCGGCCGACGACCCGCGGCGTCCAATGCGCCTCGACCTTGCTGAGTTCGGCGGCCAGGTCTATCCCGGAGAGAGCAGTCATGCAGCCATTATGGCCGCCGACGCCTCACGCGTGGACTAGCTCGGCGTGCGGCCGCCGAGCAGACGCGTGGCTTCGGTCGCCGCAGCCACCACAGCCGGGGCCCAGCCGTCGAGGCGGTCAGGGGTCATGCGGGCCGCGGGGCCACTGAGGTTGATCGCCATGCGCACCTCGCCCCCGGGTTCGAAGATGGGCGCGGCGAGGCCGGCGAGGCCATCCACCCGCTCGTTGCGCGTGATGGCGAAACCGTGCTCGCGCGTCTCGTCGAGGGCTGCCGCAAGCGCGTCGACGTCGGTGACGGTCTGCGAGGCCAGCGACGGCAGGGGCCGAGAGAGGATGTCGGCACGCAGGTCGTCGTTCCACGCCAGCAGCACACGGCCGGCCGATCCGGCACCGAGCGGCGCGACCTTGCCGACGTAGCTGTCCTGGCGCAGTTCGTGGTGCGTCTCTTCGATCGCGATGCATACGCGATAGTCGTCGGCCGAGCGGAACAGGGATGCCGTCTCCCCCGTCTCGTCGCGCAACCGACGCAGGATGGGCGCGATCTGGTCGATGACGCGCATGCCGCGCACGGCCGGGGCCGCCCAATACGCCATGCGCAGTCCCACGCGGAACCGGTCGTCGTCGCGGTCGAGGAAACCCTGCGACACGAGGTTGGTGACGAGCCGCTGCGTCGTCGAGCCGGGAAGACCCGTCGACGCACGAATCTGCGCGAGCGTCAGCACGGGCGTCTCGAGCGAGAACGCATTCAGGATGTCGGTGATCTTGCCGAGAACGAGCAACGGCGCTGCGGCAGCCGATGCGCCCTCAGAATTCGTCATAGCTCGAATCTAGGCCATGGGTTTCGGCGCCGACGGGGACACGCCCCGCGCCCGCGCAGGCAGCAGGCGCGGCACGAGGCGCACGAGCACGACCATGGCGACGAGCTCGACGAGCGTCTGCGTGACCACGGCGAGCGGGGCGAGATCGAACGCGGCGGGAAGCGCCAGCGCCAGCGGAAGGACGACGAGCGAGTTGCGCGTGACCCCGCTGAACGTGAGGGCGCGGGCCGAGGGGACGTCGAGTGTGGCGAGACGGGCGGCCAGGCATCCGAGCGGCACCATCACGACGACGAACGCCGCATAGAGCGGGATGAGTCCGGCAAGCCGACCCAGGTTCGCGGCAACTGGCCCGATCTGCGACACCACCACCACGAACAGCGTGAGCATCATGAGCGGCACCATCGCCGCCTCGAAGACCCCAAGGATGCCGCGGGCGAACGACTGCCGCCGACTCCGCCGCTTCGACCCCGGTCCCGATCCCGATCCAGCGAGCCACTGCACGATGGCGGCGACGATCAGCGGTACCAGGATGAGCCACACGAACGCCTCGACGAACGGCCCCGGCTCGATCACCGACACCGCCTCGGGCCCCGCGAAGGCCAGCAGGTAGAGCGGCAGAAGCAACAACTGGGCCAGCATGAGCAGCGGCGCCGCGGCCAACAGGCGATCGGATGCCCCGCCCGCCAGCCCCGCGAACACGATTACGTAGTCCACACACGGCGTCAGAAGCACGAGCAGCACCCCGACCAGCAGCGCATCATCCGCCGCCACGAACCGGCTGAGCCCGAACACGACCGCGGGCACGACGACGAAGTTTAGCACGCCAAGCACCGACACGAAGCGGATGTCGCGGGCGGCGCGCCCCAGCATCCGAAACGGCACGGCGAGGAAGGTCGCGAGAAGCAGCAGCGCGAGAATCGGCGTGACGAGGACATCCAGCGCGGGGGCGGCCGGCACGAGCAGCCCGACCACCACCGCGGCGACGATCGCTGCGACATAGAGCAGCACCTGATGTCGCGAAAGCCAGAGGGTCACCCGTTCATCATCGCCCACGCTGAAGCCGGAGGGGCATGAACCCGCGCAGCCCGGCCCCATCTCACGCCGCTCAGCGCACGACCGCCAAAGCAGCCAGCCATCGCTGCCGGGTTGGACCGTCTCACCGAGTCGATCGCCCAGGGGGCGACGCGTCATCGTCGAAGGGGCGCTTCGAGACCGCGGCCTCAGGAGACGGTCGCGGCCTCGATGTCGAGCGGGCGGCCGGCGATGCGTTCGAGCAGGTCGTCGATGTGGTCGGCCGCGAAGATGCGGTCGGCCGTGATGAGCGCGAGGCCGACGACGCCGCCGAATTCGCCGAGATGCGACACGGCGACGGTGAGGTTGCGCGTGGCGAGCGGCATCGAGCGCTGATAGACGCGCTCGCGCACGCCCGACAGCAGGATCTCGCCGCACTCGGACAGCTGCCCCGACACGACGATCGACTCGGGGTTGAGGATGCTGACGAGGTCGGCCACGGCGTCGCCCAGAACTCGCCCGGCGCGGCGCATGAGGCGCACGGCCTCGAGGTTGCCCTGTTTGACGAGCGACACGACGCCCGCCACGTCGTCGACCTCGACCCCCGCGGCGTGCAGGTCGCGGATGAGCGCCCAGCCGCCCGCATACGCCTCGACGCAGCCCACGTTGCCGCAGCGGCACGGCAACTGCTCGGAGGACTCGGCGATGGCCGCGCGCGTGTGACCGATATCGCCGGCCGCGCCCTCGCTGCCGCGGATGATCTGGCCGTTGAAGACGAGGCCCGAGCCGATGCCCGTGCCCACCTTCAGGCTGATGAGGTTGTCGTGGTGGTGCGGGCGCGCCTCGGCCACCGCACGCGAGTTGGCGTCGTTCTCGACGATGACGGGCACGCCGTAGCCCGAGAACCAGCCGGCGATGTCGAAGCCGTCCCAGCCCGTCATGATGGGCGGGTTGACCACGCGCCCGGCGGCGAATTCGACGGGTCCCGGCACAGCGATGCCGACGCCCCAGACCTCGGCGGGCGCGTGCGTGACCGGATCGATCAGCAGTTCGGCGAGCGCCGCGTCGACCTCGCCGAGCACGCGCTCGGGGCCGTCCCACACGTTCACGGTGACGCGCGTGTGCCGCAGCGGTTCGCCGGCCAGATCGCAGACGGCGACGACGAGACCCGTGGCCCCGATATCCGCCGTGGCGATGACGGCGCGGTCGCGATTGAGCACGAAGCGGCTGGATGGTCGACCCCCGGTGGACTCGCCGCCCTCGATGGCCGAGATCAGCCCGGCTTCGTGCAGGGCGCCCAGCCGGTGGTTGACGGTCGACCGCGACAACCCCGACGTCTCGATGACGTCCACCCGGCTGAGTTCACCGTGCTCGCGAAAGAGCGCCAGTATCTCGCCGATATGGGTTCGCATGTCTTTCACTTTACGCAGAGCTCCGTCGCTGTCCGTGGCCGTCTTTTCCCAGACTAACGGCAACATCGTTAAGTTGGGCAACTTTTGTGTTGCGAAAACTCAAAAGTGAGCGTAGTTTCTCTCAGGAAGGCACACAGTAGTGCTCCTATCCCCAAGGATGACAATGTTCAGCAAAGACGCAACATGGCTCAGGACCGCCCGCATCGCCGTCCCCCTCGGCGTAGCGGCGCTCGTGCTCACCGGCTGCTCGGGCGGCGGGGCCGCCGGCGGCGACGGAACCTCCTCCAGCAACGTCGCGGCCGTGATCAAGGGCCTCGACAACCCCTTCTTCCAGTACATGGAAACCGGCATCAAGGACACCGCCAAGAGCGACGACGTCAGCGTGCAGGTGCAGGCGGCCGCCGACATCGGCGACACCACGGGCCAGGCCGACAAGCTCACCGCCCTCGTCGGACAAGACTTCGGCTGCTACATCGTGAACCCGATCTCGGGCACCAACCTCGTGCAGGCGCTCAGCCAGGTCTCCACCGCCGGCAAGACCATCGTCAACATCGATCAGCCCATCGACGCGGATGCTGCCAAGACCGCGAACCTCGACATCGCCACCTACATCGGCACCGACAACGAGGCCGCGGGCGGCAAGGCCGGCGACTTCGTGCTCGACCAGATCGAGCCGGGCTCCGAGGTCGCCATCATCGGCGGCATCGCGGGAGACGTGACGAGCGCCGCACGCATCGACGGCTTCAAGGCCGCCGTCGGCAGCGACGTCGACGTCATCCAGGAAACGGCCGCCGACTGGAAGCGCGAGATGGCCCTCACGCAGGCCACCGACATCATCGCCGCCAACCCGAACGTCAAGGCGTTCTTCGCCGCGAACGACGACATGGGCCTCGGCATCGTCAAGGCCGTCGAGAATGCCGGCAAGACCGGCGAGATCACGGTCGTGAGCGTCGATGGCAACGAAGACGCGCTCGAGTCGGTCAAGGCCGGCGGGCTCTCGGCCACGGTCGCCCAGTACCCCTTCGCGGTCGGACAGCTCGGCGTGCAGGCCTGCGAGGTCGCGACATCCGGTGGCGACCTGCCGAAGAACATCGAGTCCCCCACGGCGCTCGTCACCTCGGCCGAGGCCGACCAGGCGCTCGACGCGTTCCCGCAGCCGTTCGCACCCTTCGAGAACCCCCTCGAGGACCTGCTCAAGAAGTAACCGATCGCGTGTCGCGGGCCCTCCCCCGGCCCGCGACACGTGAGGCCGCCCGCCACGGGCTCACCGACTCATCGACATCGCCCGAGTTAGAACGGAACCCCCACTCCCCATGAGTACAACAACCGAAGCCCGACCCGGAAGGATGCAGGCGGTCGCCGCTCAGACCCGCCAGCTGAGCTTCTGGGCCGAGAACGCGGCACCGATCGGCCTCGTCGCCCTCGTGATCGTGTTCTCGATCCTGAGCCCCACCTTCCTCACCCTCGGCAACATCCGCGCCATGCTCGTGGCCGCCGCGATCCTCGTGATCCTCGCGATCGGTCAGGCCTTCGTCATCACGACGGGCGGCATCGACCTGTCTATCTCGGCCACCATGACGCTCGGCGCCATCGGGTTCGGCCTCGCGTTCAGCAACGGGCTCGGGTTCTGGGCGTCGGCGCTCGTCGCCATCCTCTCGGCCATGCTGATCGGCCTGATCAACGGGTTGCTGATCGCCAAGGGCAAGGTGACGGACTTCATCGCGACGCTGGGAACCCTGTCGGTCGCGACGGGCCTCGCGCTCATCATCTCGAACGGCAAGCCCATCAACGTGAACAGCCCCGAGCTGCTGACGCTCACGTCGGGCTCGCTCGGAATCTTCGGGTACCCGATCATCCTGGCCGCCATCGTGGCCGCGGTCGCCTGGTTCGTCATGTTCCGCACGCGCTTCGGTCTGCACGTGCAGGCCGTCGGCGGCAGCGAAGAGAGCGCCGTGGCCAACGGCATCAGCGCCACCAAGGTGCGCCTCGCCGTCTACCTGATCGCCGCGGGCCTGGCCGGTCTCGCCGCCCTGCTGCTCGTCGCACGCGTCGGTGCCGCCGAACCCGCCATCAACACGCAGTTCCTGCTCAACTCGATCGCGGCCGTCGTGCTCGGTGGTGTCAGCCTCACGGGTGGCAAGGCCAAGATCGTCGGACCCGTGATCGGCGCCCTGCTGCTCACGGCCCTCACCAACGGGTTGACGCTGCTCGGCGTCTCGCAGTTCTACCAGCCGCTCGCCGTCGGACTCGTCGTAGTTCTGGCCGCCCTACTCACGAGGTTCCAGAAGAAATGACCAACACTCAGCCTTCTCCGCACACGGGCACGACCCCGGCGGGCGATTTCATCCTCACCGCCACCGACATCAAGAAGTCGTTCGGCGGCGTGCACGCCCTGAAGGGCGCGTCGATGACCATGCGTCGCGGCGAGATCACGGCCCTGATCGGCGACAACGGCGCCGGCAAGAGCACCATGGTCCGGTCGCTGTCGGGCATTCACAAACCCGACTCGGGCGAGATCACGCTCGACGGAAAGACCGTGTCGTTCGACAACCCGAATGCCGCCCGCAACCACGGCATCGAGACCGTTCAGCAGAACCTGGCGCTCGTCGAAGACCTCACGGTGTGGCAGAACTTCTTCCTCGGCCGCGAGAAGACGCACGGCTTCGGCCCGTTCCGCACGCTCGACCGCCGCGTCATGCGCTCGACCGCCGAGGGCATGCTGAAGGATCTGGCCGTCAACGTGCCGCCCGTCTCGAGCAAGGTGCGCCGCCTCTCGGGTGGTCAGCGCCAGGCCGTCGCCATCGCGCGCGCCGCCGGCTGGGGCTCGAAGATCGTCATCATGGACGAGCCGACCGCCGCCCTGGGTGTGCAAGAAACCGCGCGTGTCGAAGGTGTCATCAACACGCTGCGCGACTCGGGCGTGGCCGTGCTGCTCATCAGCCACAACTTCGACCAGGTCATGCGCCTCTCTGACCACATCTGGGTGATGCGCGCGGGCACGGCCGTGGCCGAGCGCCGCACGAGCGAGACGAACGGCGCCGAGCTCGTGGCGCTGATCACCGGCGCGAAGGCGTCCTGAGGTGATCGCGTTCTCGCGGCGGGCGGCGCAGCTCGACACCCCGTTGGGCGTGCACGCCGGAACGTTCGTCAACACGTGGACGCCCGAGGCCGCCCGATTCGCCATCGAGGGGGCTGCGGCATCCGGTTTCGATCTGATCGAGATCCCGCTGCCCGATGCCGATCAGCGTGATGGTTCCGCAACCGTGGCCCTGCTCGATGAGGCCGGGCTGGATGCTGTCGTCTCGCTGGCTCTCGACCCGTCGACCGATATCAACACGGATGATGCGGAGCTATCGGCTCGGGGCGAGCGCAAGCTGCTGGACGCCGTCGACTTCGCCGCGTCGATCGGGGCGGGGTATGTCGGGGGCGTCACGTTCTCGGCCATGACGAAGTACAGCCACCCGGCGAGCGCCGCCTCCCGCGAGAACTCGCTCTCGGTGCTCACGCGCGTCGCCCAGCACGCCCGATCGCTCGGCGTGGTCATCGGCCTCGAATATGTGAACCGCTATGAGAGCAACCTGTTGAACACGGCCGCGCAGACGGCAGAGTTCATCCGCGCGTTGAACGACCGTGGCGCCGACAACGTGCTGCTGCACATCGACACCTACCACGCGAACAACGAGGAAGTCTCGCAGGCCGCCGCCGTGCGCGATGCGGGACACCACCTCGGTTATCTGCACATCGCCGAGAATCACCGCGGCCTGCTGGGCACCGGCTCGATCGACTGGGCCGGCCTCTTCACAGCCCTGGCGGCCGCCGACTACCGAGGACCCCTCACCTTCGAGTCCTTCTCGGGGGCCGTCGTCTCGCCCGCCACGCGCGACGACATCGGCCTCTGGCGCAGCCTGTGGCACGACCCCGTCGAAGCCTCCGCCCACGCCAACGCTTTCCTGCGAGCCCAGCTCGCGATCCACTCACCGCAACTCACCTAAGGAACCCCATGTCGAACAACAAACTCGGAGTCCACGCCCTCGTCTTCTCGGGCGGCACCACACCGTCCGAGGTCGACCACATCATCGCCGCGACCAAGAAGGCCGGCTTCGACCTGCTCGAGCTGTCGCTGCACGACGCCGGCAACCTCGACGTCCCCGCCGCGCGCGCCGCCCTCGACGCCGCCGGCCTCGGCATCGTCTGCTCGCGCGGCCTCGCCTTCGACGCCGACGTCTCGAGCGACGACCCCGCCACCGTCAGCCGCGGCGCCGACCTGCTGCAGTACTCGCTGGGCGTCACGCACGACCTCGGCGGAACCCACTTCACCGGCGCCCTCTACAGCGCCCTCGGCAAATACGGTCACGCGCTGACCACGGCCGGCCGCGCCAACGTCGTCGCCACCCTCAAGGACCTCGCGGTCGAGGCGCAGGGACGCGGCATGACCCTCGGCCTCGAGATCTGCAACCGCTACGAGACCAACGTCATCAACACGGCCGCCGACGCCCTGCGCCTGGCCGACGACATCGGTCACGACAACGTGCTCATCCACCTCGACACCTACCACATGAACATCGAGGAGGTCGATCTCGTGCGCCCCGTGCACCTCGTCGGCGACCGCCTCGGCTACGTGCACATCGGCGAGAACCACCGCGGCTACCTCGGCTCGGGTCACCTCGACTTCACGTCGTTCTTCCACGCCCTCGCCGACATCTCCTACGACGGCCCCATCACGTTCGAGTCGTTCTCCTCTGCCGTGGTCTCGCCCACGCTCTCGAACGACCTGGCGATCTGGCGTAACCTCTGGAACGACGGCCCCGCGCTGGCCGCCCACTCCCACGCCTACCTCACCAACATGCTCGAGGGGACCCGTGTCTAATCTCGTCTCAGACCACTCGAATGCCCCGAGCCCCGCAGAAGCCGACGAACGCTCGGATGCCGCGGCCGACGCTCTCGACGCCCTCGCCCGCCGCGCGCTCGCACTCGTTCCGGCGGGTGGCGGCCGGGCCGTCGTCGGCATCGCGGGCAGCCCGGGAGCGGGTAAGACCACGCTCGCGGTGCAGCTCGCGGCTCGGGTGAACGCGATTGTCGCGGCCGAGGCATCCTCGGCTTCCGGTTCATCCTCGGCTTCCGGGTCGTCCTCGGCATCCGGGTCGTCCTCGGCATCCGGGTCGTCCTCGGCATCTTCGTCGACGTCGGCACCTGAGTCGGCATCATCGGCCCCGTCGCCCCACTTCGCCGCACACCTGCCCATGGATGGCTATCACCTCGCCAATTCGACGCTCGACAAACTCGGCCGCCGTGACCGCAAGGGCGCCATCGACACATTCGACGGCTGGGGTTTCGTCGCGCTGCTGAGGCGCCTGCACGCCGAGACATCCCACACCGTCTATGCGCCCAGCTTCGACCGCACGGTCGAGGAGCCCATCGCCGGCGAAATCGCGGTCCTGCCCGACACCAAGCTCGTGATCGTCGAGGGCAACTACCTGCTCGTCGACGAGACGCCGTGGGCCGATGTGAAGGGTCTGCTCGCCGAGGCCTGGTTCTGCGAGACCACCGACGACGAGCGCGTGCGCCGTCTGGTCGACCGGCACGAGCGCCACGGCCGCACGCCCGAGGCCGCGAAAGCCTGGGCCGAATCGGTGGATGGCAAGAATGCGATCCTCATCGAATCGACCATGCCGCGCGCCGATCTCGTCGTCTCGGGCGTCACCGCGGCGGTCCTCCCCCGCTGACGGTTCAGCCGACGGGGTCGGCGGCGCGGCGCTCCCGGAACGCCACCATGTTCATGCGGTTGCCGCAGCGCACGCTGCAGAAGCGTTTCGACCCGTTGCGCGACAGGTCCACCAGCATGCCCTCGCAGTCGAAGGCGGCGCAGTGCCGCAGGCGGCTCGTCTCGTTCGACCGCACCACATCGATGAGCGCCATGGCGGCCTCGACGAGGAAGCGGTCGGCGAGCGGGGCCTCCTGCGACGTGGCGTGCACGTGCCAGTCGATGCCGTCGTGACGTTCGAGCCGGGGCACGGCGTTGAGGCGGGCCAACAGTTCGTTGATGGGCACGATCATGTCGTCGCGGTCGAGCGTCCAGATTTCGCGCAGGCGGGCCCGCGCGGCGCGCATGGCGTCGAGCTCGGCGTCGTCGCGGTCGAACCGCCCCGAGAAGCCGGATTCGGCCATCAGGGTGCTCAACTGATCGCGCGTGGACAGCTCGTCGTCACCCGATCGGCTCGCGCCGGCGACCGTGTTGAGGATGGCGGCGTTGAACTCGAGAACGTCTTCAGTGTCAGGGGCAAAAAGCAATTTGACTCCTTATCTCTGACGAGTCTAACGTCAGGAGCGTAAGAACATTCGCTCCTGACGAAACGAGCTCAGCGTGCACCGTCGACACCTCACCACCGGCCTCATCATCGCCGTGGTCGCCGCCGTCTCCTTCGGGGTGTCCGGCCCCTTCGTCAAACCGCTGCTGCAGGCCGGCTGGAGCCCCGTCGCCGCCGTCGCCCTGCGCGCCTTCATCGGCGGAATCCTGCTGGCCCCCGTGGCCCTCGTCATGCTGCGCGGCAACCTCCGCCCCCTATGGCGCTCCCGCTGGCGCGTGCTCGGCATGGGCAGCGTGGGCGTCGCGGGCGCGCAGGTGTTCTACTTCTCGGCCGTGCAGCGCATTCCCGTCGGCACCGCCATCCTGCTCGAATACCTGGCGCCGTTTCTGCTCGTCGCCGTGGCCTGGGTCATGACGCGCCGCCGGCCGGCCGTGCCCGTGCTCATCGGCTCGGTCGTCGCCGCGGGCGGCCTCGTGCTCGTGGTCTCGCCGGCCGACGGCGGGCCCCTCGACGTCTTGGGCCTCATCTTCGGCCTCGGCGCCATGGTGTGCTGCGCCGTCTACTTCGTCATCGCTGCGCAGGAGTCGGATGATCTGCCGCCCGTCGCCCTCGCCGCATCCGGCCTGCTCGTCGGCTCGATTCTGCTCACGCTGCTCGGGCTCACCGGACTCGTGCCCTTCACCGCATCCGCCGCCGACGTCACGGTGCTCGGCAACGTGGTGCCCTGGTGGGTGCCCATGCTCGTGATCGGCGTCGTCGCCACCGCCGTGGCCTATGCCACGAGCATCACGGCGAGCGCCATGCTCGGCTCGCGGCTCGCCTCCTTCGCGGGCCTGCTCGAGGTGGCCGCGGCCGCCGCGTGGGCCTGGCTGCTGCTCGGCGAGCAGCTCTCGACCCTGCAACTGCTGGGCGGCGCGCTCATCGTGGCGGGCATCATCGCGGTGCGCTTCGACGCGCGCAGCGAGAGCCTCACGCTCGACAACGAATCGACGGCGAAGACCCCACCCGCTCCGCTCAAGGACGCGCTGCCCGGGCCGACCGCCTAGGCGCGCCGACGACGCAGGGCGACGAGGCCGGCGCCGAGCAACAGCGCCGTTACGGCAACGGTCACCGCCCCATCGCTCGAGGCTCCCGTTGCGGGCAGCTCGGCCGCCGCTCGGCTCGGGAGGCCGGAGTCGGCGGCGGGCGCAGCAGGCTCGGGTGAGGCCGTCGGACCAGGGGTCGGAGTAGGAGCAGGCGTCGGCGCGAGGAGCTCGAGCGTGGCCGCCGCATCGACGAGACCGGCACCCCAATAGCGCGACGCGGGGATGGCCGCATTCCACGGCGTCTGCACGCCGTCCGTGCGGGCGCCCTCGGTCAGCGCAGCCCGCAGATCGGCCGGCGTAGCGTCCGGCGCCAGCTCACGGGCGAGTGCCGCGACGGCCGCGACCGTCGGTGCCGCCGCCGAGGTTCCCTTGAAGATGCCGTTGCCCGTGAGGACCGTCGTCGACACCGGCAGGTCGTCGGCACCCGCGACGGCGGGACCGGGCACCATCACCGGCCCGGTGATGCCCGCACCGAAGAACGTCGTCGCGGGGCCGAGTGTCGAGAACGTCTCGAGAGTCAGGGTGCCGGAATCCACGGCCGCAACGGCGAGGGCGGCGGGGTCGGATTGGTGGCCGAAGAGCGTGGAGCCCACGACATCCGGGCCCGTCGATTCGAACCGGTCCTGGTGCAGGATCGCGGATTCGCCCGGGATGCCGGTCAGGATGATCGACACCGGGGGCGCCGCGGCGGGCGCGGGAAGATGACGAACGATGCTGACTCCCTGCGTGACAACCGTGTCGGCGGTCGAGAAGACGCCCGCCTTGATGCGAGGGATCGTCGGGTCACCGGCGGGAACCCGGTTGAGCGTGCCCGCGGTACGCAACACGTAGTCGAGCTGCGTCGTCACCGCGCCGACCGGTTCGGCCCAGTTCAGCGACGCTGCCATGGCGCCGTGAGCGGGCAGCGTGAACTCCAGCTCGGGGTCGACCGCCGCGCCCGGATCGAAATCGAGGCAATCGACGCTCTCGGGCGCATACAAGGCGGCCACATCGGCGGCGCACGGGCCCGCCCGGTACGCGGCCGTCGACCACCCGCCGATCGGATAACCGGCACTCGGATATCCGGCCGCGCCGCTCACGCCGTAGTTGCTGGCGGCCGTCACGTACAGCACCCCGGCGTCCACGGCACGTTGGATGGCCGCACCCGCCGCCCCGCGTTGGTAGGGGCGTTCGTCATCCGCCTGCACATCGTCGACGATCACCGTCGCACCGGCCCCGACAAGGGCGTCGATGGCGGTCGCCACCCCGGCGTCACCTCCACCGCCCGACGCGAACACGACGGATGCCCCGGGCGCCACGCTGTGCACAGCCTGCGCCATCGCGCGCCCCTCGTCGTCATCGCTGCCCTCGATCAGCACGCGCACCGGCTGTGTGCGGCCGCACGGATTGCCCGCGCCCGGCAGCAGACCGGCGGCCTCATCGGCGTCGACGGCGGCCTGCCCGCTCGTTCCGAACGACCCCGAGATGATGCCCACCGTGACGGACGTGCCGTCCACGCCGAACGTTTCGGTCGCTTGGTCGGCGCGGAGCGCGCTGCGCGCCGGGGCGGGGAGGGCGCGGCATCCGGGTTGATCGACGGCCGGATTCGCGGCGACCGTCGGCACGGCGGCGGCAGGCACGGCGGCGGCGGGCACGGAGGCGCTCAGCACTCCGGCCGCGTTGGCACCTGAGGTCGCGGGCGTGGCGAGCGCCGTGCCCGCCACGAGCACGAGGCCGAGTGCCGCGATCATCCCGAATCGGCTCGAGACCCTCGTTCTTGCGGAGGGTGTGCGTCGTGATCGCGTCATGAGGATCGGTCCCGTCTGTGCACGGAGCGCACCGACTGCAGCAACCGTGACGTCATCGTAGTATCGCGTCGGCACGATCCGGCAGGGGGTTCCACCATCGGCCACGACGGGAAGGCAGCCGACGCCGCCCCGCCCGATCCCCGCGATCACGCCGAGGAGTCGGGCCCGGGATCACACAACGGTCAGACCGGCGGCAGCACGCCCGGGTAGGGGTTCTTCGGCTTCAACGATTGCAGCCAGAGCAGTTCCTGGCGCGACATCTTGCCGTCGCGAGCCCGGCGGGCGGTCGCCATGATGCGCAGTTGCGGGCGCGCGCGCACGAGCCACACGGGATGCGTCTGCTGCATGACCGCCCAGCCGTAGATGAGCCGCTGCTCGCGTGGGTAGGCCCGATACTGGCGCCCCACCCACACGAGCAGCACCACGAAGGGCGCGGCACACAGCACCACGATGACTCCCAGCCCCCGGTATTCACGCGACGAGACGCTCAACGCGATGCCGAAGACGGGCAGCAGTACGAGCCCCGCGATGGCCACGCCGAATTGGATCGCCCAGTACCGGTGTCCCGCGGATGTCGCACTCATGCTCACAATGTAGCGCCGGGCGGCGGGCAGGCGATGCGACATCGCGCGGGGTGGCAGACGCCGGGTGTCAGGCGATTACTCGGCGGAGTAGGCGGCGGCCACGTCGAGGATCCAGGTGACGCCGAAGCGGTCGGTCAGCATGCCGAAGCCCGGGCTCCAGGCCGAGGCCGCGAGCGCTTCGACGACCGTGGCGTCAGCCGAGAGCGCGTTCCAGTAACGCTCGATCTCGTCGAGGGTTTCGCCCCGCACCGAGACGAAGAACGGCTGATCGGTGAGCGTGACGCCGTTCTCGCGGCGCGTCGAGCCGCTCGTCGGGGCGGCGTCGGCCGCGGCGCCCGGGATGTCGTAGGCCATGACGCGGAAACCGTCTGCCGTTTCGACCTGGCCGAAGACGACGTTGTCGGCCCCGGGGACGTCCTTCGGCATACCGAAGTCGCCGTAGGTGGCGATGGTCGCCTGGCCGCCGAAGACCGCGCCATAGAACTCGAGGGCCGCTCGGGCCTCGCCTCGGAAGTTGAGGTGGGTCGTGGTAGTGATGCTCATGTCTGCTCCTAGTGACTAGCGCCGGGCTCATCCCGACGTCGATCACTCTGACAGCCGTCTAGGACAGCTTCGGTCCTACACTCGACCTAGAATCGACGCATGGCCAACCCCACCTCGCGACTGCTCACATTGCTCTCGCTGTTGCAGGCGCGACGAGACTGGCCGGGCGCCCTCCTGGCCGAACGCCTCGACATCAGCCACCGCACGGTGCGGCGCGACATCGACCGGTTGCGCGAGATGGGTTATCGCATCGAGGCCACCATGGGCCCCGACGGCGGCTACCGGCTCGACGCGGGCGAACAACTTCCCCCGCTCCTCTTCGACGACGACCAGGTGATCGCTTTGGCGGTGGCATTGCGGTCGGCACCCCTCCTCGGAGCGGGCACCGAAGAAGCCGCGCTGCGGGCGCTCACGACGGTCAGACAGGTCATGCCCTCCCGACTGCGACACCGCGTGGACGCCCTCGACTTCACGACACTTGGGCGGCGCGCCTCGAGGGCGAGCCCCGGCACCGACACCGGTGCGGTCACCGACGCCGTCACACCGGATGTCCTCGTCGCCCTCTCGAGCGCGGCCCGCGCCCACGAGGTGCTGCGGTTCGACCACGGTTCGGATGCATCCTCGCGCCGCGTCGAGCCACACCACCTCGTCGCTTCGAACGGGCTCTGGTACCTCGTCGCCTGGGACCTCGACCGCGAAGACTGGCGCATCTTTCGCGCCGACCGTGTGACCCCGCGCATCCCGACCGGGCCTCGCTTCTCAACGCGCGAGGTGCCTGGAGGCGATGCCGCGGCCTTCGTCTCGGCACGCTTCAAGGGTTCGGCCGAGCGCGACGAGTGGCCGTGCACCGGCACCGTCGTGGTGCACCTCCCCGCCTCCGAGGTGGCGCCCTTCGCGGCCGACGGCATCGTCACGGACCTCGGCGACGGCCGCTGCACGCTCGTCTCCGGCTCGTGGTCATGGGTGGCCCTCGCCGCCGCGCTGGGCCGCTTCGACGCGCGCATCGATGTGGTCGACCCGCCCGACCTCACGGCGGCCTTCGGCGCACTGGCCGCCCGCAACGCCGAGACGGCGGGCGCTAACGCAGCTCGGGCAGCTCCTGCGTGGTCTCGGCCACCTGGGTGAGCTTGGCCGCGAGGGGCCGGAACGGGCGCGACGTGATGATGTAGTCCACGATCGCGCGGCCAGCAAGGCCCAGCCGGGTGCGCGGATAGGCAAAGCGCACGAGCGCGTCGGGCACGTTCTGCACATCGTCGACGAGCGGACGCATCCACGTCTCGAAGTCGCGCAAGGCGGCACCCCGATCATCCGCGCGCTGGGTGAGGAAGGCGGCGAGCACATAGCCACTGGTGAGTGCGAGGGATGCGCCGCCGCCGCCCATGGGCGTCACACACCACGCCGCATCGCCGATCACGACCACCCGCCCACGGTGCCACGTACCCATGCGCACCTGCGTCAGCTCGTCGAGATACATGTCGTCGGAGTTGCGGAATCCCTCGAGCACACGGCCGGTCTCCCAACCCGCGTCGCTGTAGTGATGGCCGACGACGTCCATCGCCGTGGCCCGGTCGACCCGCGCGAGGCCCGACTTGGCCGGCGAGGCATACGCGAGGATCGCTCGAATGGTGCCGTGGTTATCGGGCCTCAGGTGAATCTGTCGTCCGCCGACGGCGGTGTACCAGCGCCACCGATCGTCGTCGGCGGGTGTGCGCGGGATGGTGCCGAACACCATGGTCACCCCGAGGTCGCGCAGATCGACGCCCTCACCGAAGAGCCGATCTCGCGTGCTCGAACGCACACCCTCGGCGACGATGAAGAGATCTGCGTGGATGCTCCGGCCCGACGACGTCGTGAGCACGACGGGCCCCGAGGCGTCATCGACCTCATCGGTGACGGTTTCGCCGAAGATGAAATTCACCCCCTCTGGCAGAGCTCCTCGGATGGTCTGGGCGAGGTCTCCGCGCAAGATCTCGAGTTCGGCCGTCGCCCCGTTGCCGTCCCCGGCGGGCAATTCGACACGCACCGCGCCCGACTTCTTCATGAGCACGGTGCCCGTCTCGGTCGTGTTCTGGGCCTTGACGGCGTCGAACAGTCCCATGCGCGTCAGCACCTCGCGGGCGACCCCACGCACATCGACGTTCTGACCGCCGTCGCGGAAACTCGGCGCGCGCTCGATGACCGTGACGTCCCAGCCGATACGGCGCAGCCAGAAGGCCGCCGACAGCCCCGCGATGCTGGCCCCCGAGATGACGGCGTGTGGTGTAGTCATAGTGTGCTCCGCTTTCCGAGCACGACCCGTGTCATGCTTTACAGTAAAGCTACTACACAGTGAAGGAATATGCATGCCCGACGTGGACCCCCTCACGGCCGACTGGTCGACCGAGCAGACCGAGGTCATGCAGCGACTGCGCGACTGGGCGACGAGCTTCGCCGAGCTGAACCTCAACCTCGCAACCTGGATGGACCTGCCGAGTTCCGATGCCAACGCCCTCGGCCACATCGTCTGGGCGGCCGAAGACGGTCACCCGCTGACACCCGCCGACCTGTCGCGACAGATCGGAATGACATCCGGCGCCACGACCGTGCTGCTCAACCGCCTCGAATCGGCCGGTCACATCCGCCGCAGCCGCGAACACGACGACCGGCGCCGCGTGACCCTGAGACCCGAACCATCCGCTCGGGAGCAGGCGCGGGCATTCCTCGCCGAATCGGGGGCCGAGATCGCCCATGTCGTGCAATCGACGCCACCCGAGCACCTGCGTATCGTGGCCGATTTCGCCACCCGCCTGGGCGCGGCGAGCACCGAGGCGAACACCCGCCTGCGCCAGAGGCCGCGCCCGTAACACGCGGCGGCCGGGCAAACCCGCCGCCCGACTAGATGGCCTCGACGCGCGAGACCCACGCAGCCCGCCTCGGTACAGTGGACGTGCGGTTGACACGTTTCCAGCGAGAGTGAGTGCATGGCCACGATCAAGGATGTCGCGGAGCGCGCGGGGGTCGCGCTCGGCACGGCGTCGCGCGTGCTGAGTGGCAGCACCCAGACCTCGCCCGACTCGCGCGCCCGGGTGCTGGCCGCCGCCGCCGAGCTCAACTACATCGCCAACGGACCGGCCCGTGCGTTGCGCCGCGCACGCACCGATGTGCTCGGGCTGCTCGTCTCCGACATCCGCAACCCGTTCTTCTCCGAGCTGGCCCATGCGGCCGAGACCGAAGCCATGCGGCGCGGTTACACCGTCATCTTGGCCAACGCCAACGAGGACGAAGCCCAGGCCGACGAGTACCTGCGCATCTTCGCCGGGCAGCGCATCGACGGACTGCTCCTGTCGCCGCAGGGCCCGCTCTCACCGCGGCTCACGTCGCTCCTCGCTTCCGGCATGCCCGTCGTGCTGCTCAACCGTCGCGTCGCGGGTCTCGACGCGCCCCTCTTCTCGACCGACAACGCCCAGGGCGTCGGCCTCGTGCTCGACTGGCTGCAGGCGGGCGGCCACCGCGACGTGGCCTTCGTCGGCGGCCCGACGGCCATGTCGACGGGGGCCGAGCGATTGGCGGCCTATCTGGCGGGCCGCGAATCGCACGGCATCAGCACCGACGACGCCCTCATCGACAGCGGAGACTTCCTCGCGGGTGGCGCCGCGGCTGCCATCGCCCGCATCCTCGATCGGGGCGTGCGCCCCACGGCCGTCTTCGGCGCGAACGGCCCCACGACGCTCGGAGTGGTGCGCGGCCTGCGCGAACGCCTGGGCGTCGAGGCCGCCTCGCGCATCGAGGTCGTCTCGTTCGACAACCTCGACTGGTTCGAGTTCGCCACTCCCCCCATCAGCGCCGTGCGCAACGACGCCGCGACCATCGGCCGACTGGGCGTTGCGGGTTTGATCGGCCTGATCGAGGGCCGGGATGTCGCCTCCGAGCGCATCGAGACCACCTTCGTCGATCGCCGAAACGTCTGACCGATCGCTTGCCAAACCCGGCAGGGTGGGGCAACATGGTGTCAATGCATCCCGTGGAAACGATTCCATGGAAACGATTCCCCGAAAGGTTCACCATGCGAGTCGCCATCGGCGCCGACCACGCGGGCTTCCCCGTCAAACAGCGCGTCATCGACGCCGTCGAGAAGCTCGGGCACAGCGTGATCGACCGCGGCACCGACAGCACGGCACCCGTCGACTTCCCCGATATCACCCAGGCCACGTGCGCACCCGTGCTCGACGGCACCGCTGACCGCGCCATCCTCGTGTGCGGAACGGGCGCGGGAGCGATCATGGCCGCGAACAAGATCCCCGGCATCCGCTGCGGCCTGGCCAACGAGACCTACTCGGCCCACCAGGCCGTCGAACACGACGACGCCAACGTCATCGCCCTGGGCGCATGGCTCGTGCCCCCCGCCTTTATCGACGACATTGTCGCCGAATTCCTCGCCGCCACCTTCGACGATGACGACGACACCCGTCGCCGCGTCGCCAAGTTGAATGCGCTCGACGACCTCACCCCGAGCCGATCGCGCGCCACCTCCTGACCACCCGGGGCCCCACAGCCCCTCCCGACCCCGTTCGTTCGTCCCGATCAAAGGAGATCCACCCGTGACAAACGCCACAGACCCCACGCATCCCACGAGCCCCGCCGGACCGGCGACCACGCAACAGTCCCCGCTCGGCTCGAAAGACCGCAACAAGACCGCAATCGCCGCCGCGCTCGGCACGAGCGTGGAGAACTACGACTTCATCGCCTACGGCACGGCATCGGCCCTCTACTTCAGCGCCGTCTTCTTTCCCGAGAGCGACCGCTTCGTCGGCACGCTCCTCTCCTTCGCCACGCTGGCGGTGGGCTTCCTCATGCGCCCCCTTGGCGGCGCGATCGGCGGCTACCTGGCCGACAAATTCGGTCGCAAACCGGTGCTCGTCGGAGCCATGCTCGTCATGGGCGGCGCCACGTTCCTCATCGGCCTGCTGCCGACCTACGCGACCGTTGGCGTCATCGCCCCCATCCTGCTCGTCATCATCCGCATGATCCAGGGACTCGCCTTCGGCGCCGAATGGGGCGGGGCCATCACCATGGCCTACGAACACGCCCCCTGGAACCGGCGCGGCATGTACGCCGCCATCCCCCAGTCGGGCAACCCGCTCGGCATCGCGCTGGCGAGCGGCATGTTCCTCGTGTGCGCCAACCTCGAGGGCGACTGGGCCTGGCGCATCCCGTTCCTTCTGAGCGCCGTGCTCGTCGTCGTCGCTCTGGTCGTGCGATCCCGTCTCTCCGAGTCGCCCGAGTTCGAAGAGGCGAAGGCCGAGGGGCGCATCGAGAAGAACCCGTT
Source organism: Okibacterium fritillariae (assembly GCF_900167575.1). Classification (GTDB taxonomy): domain Bacteria; phylum Actinomycetota; class Actinomycetes; order Actinomycetales; family Microbacteriaceae; genus Okibacterium; species Okibacterium fritillariae. Next base: position 571,248 of record NZ_FUZP01000001.1, on the reverse strand, counting down.
CCTCACGACCATCCGCCGCGACTGGAAGAGCATCCTGCGCGTCATCGCCCTGCGCATCGTCGAATCGTTCGCCTATTACTCGACGGCCACCTACCTGCTGAACTATCTCACCGAGCGGTACCCCGACATCCGGCCCACCGCATTGGGCGCGATCACGGCCGCGAGCCTCATCGCGATCGTCGTGACATTCCTGGCGGGGTCGCTCACCGACCGCATCGGCCGGCGCCCCATCTATGTCGTCGGATGCGTCGTCGCCATCCTGTTCGCTTTCCCCATGTATCTCCTGACCAACGACGGCACCCCCGCGCTCGTCGTGGCCGTATTCATCTTCGGCATCGGCTTCATCCACGCGTCTCTCACGGGAACGCAGGGCTCGTTGCTGACCGAGCAGTTCGGCACCTCGACGCGCACGTCCGGCGCCTCGCTGGGCTACCAGATCGCCGCGGCTCTCGGCGGATTCGCGCCGCTGCTGGCCGCCGCACTTGTCGGCTGGCTCGGATGGCCGGGCGCCTCGCTGCTCTACATGTTCGCCGCCGTCGTGGGCCTCATCGGCATCCTGATCACGCGGGAGACGTACGGCAAGGCCGAACGAGCGCGTATGAACGCGCTCGTGGCAGAGGAACGCGCTCGCGTGACGGCGTCGACGCGCTAGTCACCGACGGTCAGTCTTCGAGGTGGCCGATGGACTTGCGTTCGAAGAAGTCGCAGAGCGCCGCTGCGACCGCGAGTTCGGCCGACAGCCCGTGCAGGTTCTGGGCGGTGAGGTCGAACGCATCCGAGCGGGCCTCGAACCGGATGATCCAGTGCGAGTCGCCCGCGCTGACGGGTTCCATGACGATAGCGGTGCTCACGTTGGCGAGCGGAACCATGACGAGACCCGTGTCGGCCCCGTCGGCACCGTCCTGGATGATGACGCGGATGAGGTCGCCGTCGTTGCGCACGGAACGAAACTCTTCGAGCCAGGACTCGAGCGTGGACTTACTCCGGAAGGGCATGCGTTCTCGTTTTCGTGCGGTCAGCGGTACTTATGACACTTTCTCATGCCATTTGCCGGACTCCGACCAAAAAGGCCTCGCGGTGACCACCCGTGCACACATTTCGGCTTTTGTCGGATGCGGGCGTCACATCGGCGCGAGTCGGCGCCGCTTCCCAGTCGCCGTCCACCGTGCACGCCAGCGCGCCGCACTGAACGGCCGTCTCGAGGCGGTGCTCGAGCGAGGCGCCAGCCACGGTCTCGGCCAGCCAGCCGGCGACGAAGGCATCCCCCGCGACCACCGTGGCGGCGGAACGGGGGTTAGGCTTCGCTCAGGCCTTTTGTCGCGCCCGTACTGCGATCCCGGCCCCTTCTCCAGCGCCGCAGAGGAACACGACCATGACACTCGCAGACACGACCGAGTTCGACGCCTTCGGGCCCTGGATCGACCAGGTCTCCACCGAATCGGCCATCCCGCGACTGTTCCGCGCCCACCGTTTCGACCTGGACGCCGCGATCGTCGTCCTGAAGGTTCCGCGCAACATCGCCCGGCGCGACGCCAACCCCGCAATGGACCTCTACGACCTGCTGCTCATCGTCGAACCCCACGCCTTCACGGTGCTGCGACGCGAGGAGGCATCTTTCACCACACGCGTCATCCGCTACGCCGACATCGCGGCCTTCGAGGACAGCGTCGAGCTGCTCGACGGCCTCTTCACGGTGCACACGATGGATGGCGACAGCGTGCGGGTCCCCTACAACGGCTCGTCGCGCGCGACCATCGCGTCCCTCACCGACGAGCTGCGCCGGCTCGTTGCGCCCACCCTCGTGCCGCATCCCGAGATCGCGTCGCGTGCGCCCCTCGAACGCGGCGAACTCGGGCGCGACGGCAACGGTCTCGTGGCGGCCTACCGCGAGATCGCGGCGAAAGAGCCGTGGCTGCGTGTCGTGGCCGCGCACCCCAACCAGCGCCTCGCGACATCCGGCGGTGTCGTCGACCAGCTCATTCTGTGGGTGCGACGCGCCACCCTGCAGGGCGCCATCGTGAGCATCAGCGACACCGAACTCTCGATCGTGTCCCGCCGGGACTGGGTCGTCCCGGGCAAACGCCCCGCCCTCTCGGAGTCGCGCCGCATCGTGCCCCTCGACCGCCTCGCGGCCGCGTCGGTCGCCCCGCACCCGCGCTTCGTGGGCGCCTCGACCGTAACCCTCGCAGCCGGCCAGGCGTCCATCGTCTGCGTCGTGCCGACGGGCTCTCCCGCCGAGGCGGCTCTGGCCGCGCTGGCCCCGCGCTAGTCGTCCGTCGGCGTCTCGATCGGAACCTCACGGTAGTAGACGTTCTCGCTGATCGCCTCCCAGTCGTCGCCGGGCGACACGCCATCCGCGGCCGACCGGAAGGCGTTCTGCTCGACCTGCAGCTCGTTGTCGACGACACCGCCTCCCCCGCCGCATCCGACACGGCCGTCTGTGCCGTCCGGCCCGGTCAACACGATGCAATACCCTTCGTCCGTCGACTCGCCGAGATAAACACGGAATCCGGCCCGTTCCCCGACGAAGCGAACCGTCTCGACATCGACCCTCTCGGTCATGTCGGATGTCACCGCCGCGGGCAGCGCATCATCCGCGGAAGCCGCACGCTCGAGATCCGACACCTGCACGGCCGGCGCCGAACATCCCACTAGCGCCACCCCGAGCACAACGGCCCCAGCCACCCACCCACTCGCGCGAAAACCCCTGTGCTTTCTCATCATCGAACCCCCTTCCGGCGAGCGTAGCCAGATTTGCCGCGCGCCGCATCGATCCTGGCGACACCGCCACCCGCGAGTGGCGTCAGAGGCGCGGCATGAGCATGTAGGGCAGGGATGTGCGCAGCCGGGCCGGCTGACCGTCGAGGAGGTTCTGCGCCTGGCCGCGGATGTAGCCCGGCACGTGCTTTTCGATCGAAGCGGGTGCCACGACGCGCCGGGTCGCATCGATGATCTGCTCGAGCGACTCGTCGATGACCTCGCGTGCGCGCGCCGGACGAACGCCCCAGCTTTGCGCCTCATCGATGAGGTGATCTCTCGTGATGGCGCCGATCTGGGATTCACCAGCGATCGACATTGCCATCCCCTGCGGCGCTTCATAGGCGAGAGCGAGCGGCGAGGCATCGTAGAAAGGAGCCAGTGCGGCGCTCCCATCCTCGTGGTGCATGAGGGAAAAGTTCTTCATGTGCGCGTCGGTGTTCCCGGAGGCCACGTTCAACACGGTGTAGCGCAAGAGCGTCTCGCGGTCGGGCTCACTGGTCGAGAAAATCGTGCGATCTCGGTCGAGGATCGCAGCGATCGCGCGCATATTGGCACCAGGATTCTGACGCTCGAATTTATCGTCCCCTCCCCAGGGCAGGGCCAAGGCTTGCGCGAAGTCTTCTTGATGGATTCGCTCGGTCCCGCCCGGCACCGCGCGGCGATCGTAACGCTCGATCACCAAGACCGTTCGGGCCCCGATGGTCTCGACCCACGACTCATAGGCGAGAAGCCCCATCGAGCGCGCAATACCGAGGACGAAGTTCTCCCCATCCGCCAAGGCCACGCTCTCCGCGTCAACCGGTTTGAGAATGTGCGTAGACGGGATGCTTCCGCGCCCGGCGAACCAGGCTCCCTCGCGTCGAGTGAGCGTCACCTTGCGCTGGAACCCGGGAAGCGCGGAACCGCCACCGCCGAGCAAGAAGCCGGATGCCCGCGACAAGATCGCATCGAGTTCGTCGGCATCTAGGCGCCGGGGCTCCTCGGGATCGCGCGCACGCCCCACACTGAGCGCACCGGCCAGGTCGGCTCCGACCTCGGCCAGCATGCCCACGACGTTGTTGCTCGCGACGTGAACTTCGGCGGCCAAGCGTTCCAGCCAGAGCCCCTCGGGAAGCAGCCCACCGAAGAAGGGTGCGGCGTCGGCCGCGTCCGCGCCGACCGGAAGCGACATCGAGAGCGGGGTATCCCGCAACCGCCACCGCTCGGACGCGTCGTCGGTCCATGCCAGCCGGACGGCTCCGGCTTCGTCGACGCGCAACGTTCCGATTCGGGTGCCGTAGAGCCGGACCACCAGACCTTGCTCGTCACCGTCCATCGGTGGGCTCATCGCGGGTCTGGGCCGTGAGGTCGATGCCGAGGCGCGCCAGGAGGTCGAAGTAGCGCTCGTCGGCGCGCTTCGCCTTGCCGCTCTCGAGCTCGGAGATGTAGCGCTGGGTGGAGCCCAATGCATCCGCGAGCTGAGCCTGCGACATCCCGTTCTGCGAGCGAATTCGACGCACGAGGTCGCCGAGGTCGGCGGCAGATCTGATCCGGGCTCTCATACCCCTCCTATTACGTATCTGTAATAAGCCTAACCGTTATTACCGAAAAGGTATAGAGCATCCCGTCATTACCGATGTGTAATCAACTCCACACTTGCGCCACTTGTTAAGTGCTGTGATACTTAACACGTTCGCACACTGAGCGCCGCGCGCGCCAACAAGGGAGTTTGCATGTCGCACAGCACCACCGAGCCCACCAACCCGGCCGCCGCCGAGCTCATCGCCCGCAGCAACCGCCTGGGCGCCGACCCGAAGAACACCAACTACGCGGGCGGCAACACGTCGGCCAAGGGCACGGCCATCGACCCCGTCACGGGCGAAGAGGTCGAGCTGCTCTGGGTGAAGGGTTCGGGCGGAGACCTCGGCACGCTCACCGAGAAGGGCCTCGCGGTGCTGCGCCTCGACCGCCTGCGCGCCATGCAGAACACCTACCCGGGCGTCGAGCGCGAAGACGAGATGGTCGCCGCCTTCGACTACACGCTGCACGGCAAGGGCGGTGCGGCCCCCTCGATCGACACCCCCATGCACGGCCTCGTCGACGCGAAACACGTCGACCACCTGCACCCCGACTCGGGCATCGCCATCGCCACGGCGGCCGACGGCGAAGAGCTCACGCGCACGATCTTCGGCGACACAGTCGTCTGGGTGCCGTGGCGTCGCCCCGGTTTTCAGCTCGGCCTCGATATCGCGGCCCTGAAGCGCGAGAACCCGCAGGCGATCGGCTGCATCCTCGGCGGCCACGGCATCACGGCCTGGGGCGAGACGAGCGAAGAGTCCGAGAAGAACTCGCTGTGGATCATCGACACGGCCGCCGCCTACATCGCCGAGAACTCCAAGGCCGAGCCGTTCGGCGCCCCCCTCGAAGGCTATGCGGCCCTCAGCCCGGCCGAACGTCGCGCCAAAGCGGCGGCCCTGGCCCCCGTCATCCGCGGCATCGCCTCGACCGACAAGCCGCAGGTCGGCCACTTCACCGACGCGGATGTCGTGCTCGACTTCTTGGCCAGCAGCGAGCACCCGCGCCTCGCCGCCCTGGGCACCAGCTGCCCCGACCACTTCTTGCGCACCAAGGTGAAGCCGCTCGTGCTCGACCTGCCGTCAGACGCCAGCATCGAGGACAGCATCGCGCGCCTCGAGGAGTTGCACGAGCAGTACCGCGCCGACTACCAGGCTTATTACGACAGGAACAAGAAGGATGACTCGCCCGCCATCCGCGGCGCAGACCCCCTCATCGTCCTGATCCCGGGCGTCGGCATGTTCAGCTACGGCAAGGACAAGCAGACGGCTCGCGTGGCCGGCGAGTTCTACGTCAACGCCATCAACGTCATGCGCGGAGCCGAGGGGCTCTCGACCTACGCCCCCATCGACGAAGCCGAGAAGTTCAACATCGAGTACTGGTCGCTCGAAGAGGCCAAGCTGCAGCGCATGCCGAAGCCCAAGCCGCTCGCCACGCGCATCGCGCTCGTCACGGGCGCCGCGTCGGGCATCGGCAAGGCCATCGCCACGCGCCTCGCCGCCGAGGGCGCCGTCGTCGTCATCGCCGACCTGTCGCTCGAGAAGGCGCAGGCCGCGGCCGCGGAGATCGGCAACACCGATGTGGCGGTGGGCGTGCAGGCGGATGTCTCGGACGAGGCCGCCGTCGAAGCATCCATCAACGAAACGCTGTTGGCCTTCGGCGGGCTCGACCTCGTGGTCAACAACGCCGGCCTGTCGCTCTCGCGCCCCCTGCTCGAGACGACGGTGGCCGATTGGGACCTGCAGCACAACGTCATGGCCAAGGGCTCGTTCCTCGTGTCGAAGGCCGCCGCCCGCGTGCTCATCGCGCAGAAGCTCGGCGGCGACATCGTCTACATCTCTTCGAAGAACTCGGTGTTCGCCGGCCCCAACAACGTGGCCTACTCGGCGACCAAAGCCGACCAGGCCCACCAGGTGCGCCTCTTGGCCGCCGAGCTCGGCGAATACGGCATCAAGGTCAACGGCATCAACCCGGATGGCGTGGTGCGCGGGTCCGGCATCTTCGCTTCGGGGTGGGGCGCCAACCGGGCCAAGACCTACGGCATCGAAGAGGAGGACCTGGGCAAGTTCTACGCCCAGCGCACCATCCTGAAGCGCGAGGTCGTGCCCGAGAACGTGGCCAACGCGGTGTACGTTTTGTGCACGAGCGACCTCTCGCACACGACCGGTTTGCACATCCCGGTCGACGCGGGTGTCGCGGCCGCCTTCCTGCGCTAGGAGCAGCTCGATGACGACACACACGGCGAGGCGGGGCACGGTCGCGGCCGTCGACCTCGGCGCCACGAGCGGGCGCGTGATGCTCGGGCACATCGGGGCGGGCGAATTGACGCTCATCCCGGTGGCCCGGTTTCCCAACACGCCCGTGCGCACGCCCGACGGCTACCACTGGAACATCCTCGAGCTCTACCGCTCGATCACGGCGGGCCTGACGCAGGCGGCCCGCGAGGCGCCCGGGGTCGAAAGCATCGGCATCGATTCGTGGGCGGTCGACTACGGGCTGTTGCGGGGCGGCCGGCTGCTCGGCATCCCCTATCACTACCGCGACGAGCGCACTCAGCAGGGCGTGGATGACGTGCACGCCGTCGTCCCCTTCGACGAGCTCTATCGGCAGAACGGGTTGCAGTTCTTGCCCTTCAACACCGTCTACCAGCTCGCCGCCGAACAGCGGGCGGGCACCCTGCCGCTCGCCGACGACCTGCTGCTCATCCCCGACCTCATCGCCTACTGGCTGACGGGCGAGAAGGTGGCCGAGGCCACCAACGCGTCGACCACGGGCCTCCTCCGGCCCGCGGGTGTGGCCACGGCACTCGAGGGGGCCGCTCGTGCTGGGCGTCCCGCCTCCTCGAGTGCCGCGGCGGCTCCGTCTGCAGGGCCGGCCTGGAACGACGACCTCATCGCCACGCTCGGCCTGACGCGCGACATCCTGCCGCCGCTCGTCTCCCCCGGCGAGCGCATCGGGTCGCTGCTGCCCGCCGTGCAGGCCGATACGGGCATCGGTGCACACGTTCCGGTCACGGCCATCGGGTCGCACGACACCGCATCCGCCGTGGTCGCCGTGCCCATGCTCACCGACGACGCCGCCTACATCAGCTGCGGCACCTGGGGCTTGGTGGGCGTGGAGCTCGAGCATCCGGTGCTCACCGACGCCAGCCGCGCCGCCAATTTCACGAACGAGGGCGGCGTCGACGGCCGCACGCGTTTCTTGCACAATGTGATGGGCCTGTGGCTGCTGAGCGAATCGGTGCGCTGGTGGGAGCGCGACGGCGAGACCATCGACCTGCCCTCCCTGCTCGCGCAGGCGGCGGATGTCTCGGGCGAGATCTCGATCTTCGACGCCGACGACCCGCGCTTCCTCACGCCGGGCGACATGCCCGGCCGCATCGCGTCCTATCTCGGCGAGCGCGGCCTGCGCGTGCCGGCCAGTCGCGCCGAGTTCGTCCGCTCGATCCTGGAGTCCCTCGCCGAGGCGTTCGCGCGGGCGGTGCACACGGCGAGCGAGCTCTCGGGCAAACGCGTCGGTGTCATCCACGTGGTCGGTGGCGGTTCGCAGAACGCGCTGCTGTGCCAGCTGACGGCCGATCGCGCCGGGCTGCCCGTCGAGGCCGGACCCGTCGAGGCGACGGCGCTCGGCAACGTGCTCGTGCAGGCTCGGGCCGCCGGCATCATCGACGGCGACCTCGAAACGCTGCGAGCGCTCGTGGCGCAGACGGTGTCGCCCCGCACCTTCAGTCCGCGTGTCAACCAATCGCGCCCGACCACGGCGCGGGTCTAGGGTCGAAAGATGTCTGACAACACCACGAGTTCCGCCACTCCCGCCCGCCTCGTCGTGAGCGTGCCCGGCGATACGTTGCTCAATCGACTCACCCCGGCGCCCGAGGGCGTCAACGTCATCGTGTGGGATGTCTCGGGCACCCCGCCGCGCGACCACATCGACATCATCGTGCCGCCCTATATGGGTTCGGTCGACAGCCTCGCGCCGCTCGCGCACGTCACCTCGCAGCTCGTGCAGAGCCAGTCGATCGGCTATGACGGCGTGGCCGACATTTTGCCTGCGGGGATCACGTTCGCCAACGCGGCCACCGTGCACGAGACCGCGACGGCCGAGCTGACGGTGGCCTTGATCCTCGCCGCCCTGCGCGAGATCCCCCGCTTCGTGCGCGGCGCCTCGCGCGGCCAGTGGGATCCGGCGCGGGCAACCGGCCTCGCCGACAAGCGCGTGCTGCTCGTCGGCTACGGCGGCGTGGGTGCCGCGATCGCCGACCGCCTCGACCCGTTCGAGGTCACCATCACGCGCGTCGCCAGCCGCGAGCGCGACGACGACCGCGGCCACGTCTATGCCCTGTCGAGCCTCGACGAGCTGCTGCCCGACGCGGATGTCGTGGTGCTCGGCGTTCCCCTGACCGACGACACCCGGCACCTGGCCGACGACGCGTTCTTCTCGCGCATGCACGGCGGGGCGCTGTTCGTGAACATCGCGCGCGGTCCCGTGGCCGACACCGAGGCGTTGCTCGCGCACACGTCGAACGGACGGCTGAATGCGGCGCTCGACGTGACCGACCCCGAGCCGCTGCCCGACGGACATCCGCTCTTCGCCCTGCCCAATGTGCTCATCAGCCCCCATGTGGGCGGCGCGACCGACGCCATGATGCCGCGCATGGAGAAGTTGCTGCGCCGCCAGATCGATCACCTGCTGGCCGGCAACGAGCCCGAGAACGTGGTTCTGCGCACATGAGGGGGCTTGCGCGTGGGGGCGCGCCTCTGTATACAATGTGGTCCTACCACACGGCCCGCCACATCAACGACGAGAGGCACACCCCGTGACCGAAGAACGCCGAGCCTGGCAGCAGGTGCTCGAGCACATCGAATCCGACCTCCTGCAGGGTCGGCTGCGCCCCGGCGACCGCCTGCCCGGCGAGCGCGCCCTGGCCACCGACCTCGGCGTCGGCCGTTCGAGCGTGCGCGAGGCCTTCCGCGTGCTCGAGGTGCTGGGCCTCATCCGCACGGCCTCGGGCTCCGGCCCCACCGCGGGCGCCATCATCGTGGCCCTGCCCACGGGCGGCATGACGGCACTCATGCGCCTGCAGGTCGCCGCCAACGGTTTCGCGGTGCAGGATGTCGTGGCCACCCGTCTCGTGCTCGAGACCGCGGTCGTGCACGACCTCGCGGGCGACTCGCAGCGCAACCTCGCGCGCCCGGTCGAACTGCTCGACGCCATGGAATCGCGCCAGCTCTCCGAGGCCGAGTTCCTGGCGCTCGATGCGCAGTTCCACCTCTCGCTCGCCGAGGCGGCCGGCAACCAGGTCATCACGGCGACCATGGCGGGCCTGCGCGGGTCGATCGAGAACTACGTGCTCGCGGGTGTGCCCAACCTGCCGTCGTGGGCCGAGACCTCCGAGCGCCTGGCCGTCGAGCACCGCCACATCGTGGCCGCCATCGAAGAGGGGGATGCCGCATCCGCCCGCACCCTCGTGCGCGACCACATCACGGGCTACTACGCCGAGACCGGTTTGGCGGGGCGCACGCCCGTCGCGCGGCCGGACGAGGATGCCGCGGCTCGCACGTCCGTATCCCACGGCGACCACGTGGCCGTCGCAGCCCCCGCGTCCTCGCCCGATGCGGGCTCGACGCCCGACCCCGTCGTCCACCCCGTCGTCGACCCCGTCGTTGACCCCGTCGCCGCCGCATCCTGACTTTCCCCCTGTCGCCGCGCACACCCGTGGGCCGCGAACCGACCGAACCCCTCGAAAGGACACCTCGTGGTTGAACGCCGTCTGCCCAAACCGCACGACCTCCTCCCCCTCATGCAGTTCAAGAAGCCCGAGCTCAACGCGCGCAAGCGCCGCCTGAAGTCGGCCAACACCATCTACGACCTGCGCGCCATCGCCAAGCGCATCACGCCGACGGCCCCGTTCGACTACACGGACGGCGCCGCCGAGGGCGAGATCTCGCTGGCCCGCGCGCGCCAGGCGTTCCAGGACATCGAGTTCCACCCGTCGGTGTTGAAGAACGTCTCCCAGGTTTCGACCGGCTGGGATGTCCTCGGCCAGCGCGTCGCCCTCCCGTTCGGCATCGCGCCCACCGGTTTCACGCGCATGATGCAGACCGAGGGTGAGCGCGCCGGTGCGAGCGCCGCAGCCGCCGCCGGCATCCCCTTCACGCTGTCGACCATGGGCACGACGTCGATCGAGGACGTCAAGGCTGCGGCGCCCGACGGCCGCAACTGGTTCCAGCTCTACATGTGGACCGACCGCGACCGCTCGATGGCGCTCGTCGACCGGGCCGCCAAGGCCGGTTACGACACGCTCGTCGTCACGGTCGACACGCCCGTCGGCGGCGCACGCCTGCGCGATGTGCGCAACGGCATGACCATCCCGCCGTCGCTCACCCCCAAGACCGTGATCGACGCCCTGCCGCGCCCGGCCTGGTGGATCAACTTCTTGACCACCGAGCCGCTCGCGTTCGCGTCGCTCGACCGCTGGTCGGGCACCGTCGCGGCCCTCATCGACACCATGTTCGACCCGACCGTGGGCCCCGAAGAGGTCAAGTTCATCCGCTCGCAGTGGAAGGGCAAGCTCGTCGTCAAGGGCATCCAGTCGGTGAAGGACGCTCAGCTCGCCGTCGACCTCGGTGCCGACGCCATCATCCTGTCGAACCACGGCGGCCGCCAGCTCGACCGCGCACCCATCCCCTTCCACCTGCTGCCCAGCGTGGTGAAAGAGGTCGGAGCGCACACCGAGGTGCACCTCGACACGGGCATCATGAACGGCGCCGACATCGTCGCCTCGGTCGCGATGGGCGCGCGTTTCACGCTCATCGGCCGCGCCTACCTCTACGGCCTCATGGCGGGCGGGCGCGAGGGCGTTGACCGCACCATCCAGATCCTCACGTCCGAGATCACGCGCACCATGAAGCTGCTCGGGGTGTCGTCGCTCGAGGAGCTCGAGCCCGGGCACGTCACGCAGCTCAGCCGCTTCACCACGCTGCAGCCGTTGCAGGCGGGCGACCGGGTGTAGGTCGACACGCCGCAACACGGATGCCGCCGAGACACGTTCTCGGCGGCATCCGTCGTTTCCGGGGCGCCGGGCCTCCGGCACGGCCGTGCGGCGCCTGGGACGAAACCCGAGTCGGGTTGCCGAGCAAGGCTAGCGAGCCGGGCTAGCGAGCCGGATTTAAGAGACGGGTTTTAATGAAACCCTCTGGTATCGTCCGACTGTGCCGGCCCCCGAACTTTCGTCATCATCTCGCTGGGCCCGCTGGCTTCCCGTCGCCGTCGTCTTCCTCTGGGGCGCCTACCTCTGCCTCTGGAACATCGGCTCGGCCAACCAGAACGCCGACGAGGGCATCTACGTCGAGGCGGGCTGGGACTACGTGCACGGCGACTTCGCCGCCAACCGCGAGCATCCACCCACGGCGAAATATCTGTTCGGTGTCGTGCAGCTCATGTTCGGCGAAGGACTGCTCGCGCCCCGCATCTTTGTTGGGCTGCTCACCCTGGCGGTCGGCGTGGTCATTTGGCTGTGGCTGCGACGCGAGGTCGGTTTCACTCTCGCCCTCATTCCCGCGGCCCTGTGGCTGCTGCTGCCGCGCGGGGTCACGGGCGGCGCCGAGCGTCTCGATCGCTTCGCCCTGCTCGAACCCGTCATGGTCGCCTTCACGGTGTTCGCGATGGCGGCCGCGTGGGTGTGGTTCCGCACCGAACGTTGGCCGTGGATCGTCGCCTCGGGTGTGTTCATGGGCCTCGCCATCACGGCCAAAGTGTCGGCCGCCGTCATCCTCGTCGGGTTCCTCGTGTTGCTCGTCGCCCGCCGGCCCCTCGTCCGCGTGCTGCGCGACGTCGGGCTCTTCGTGATCGCTCTCGTCGTCACGGCCGTGGCGCTCTACCTCCCCATGGGTCTGACCGACGCGGTCGGCTACATGCTGCAGATACAGGCCGAGCACAACGCGGCCGGGCACCTCATCACGGTCGCGGGCATCACGGGGCCGTTCCCGCCGTGGTGGGCCAACCTGTGGTTCACGGTGGTCGGGGTGGGTGTTCCGACGGCCGTCGTTCTCGCCGTCGGCCTCGTCGCCGCCGTCGTCGTCGGCCGCCCGCGACGCCTCGTGGTCTTCATCGGCACGGCCCTCGGCGCACTGCTCGCCTTCCACCTCTTCGGGTCGAACGTGGCGCTCCCCCACTACTACTACGCGTGGTTCTGGATGCTGGCGGTGCTGGCCGGTCTCGGCCTGGCGGGCCTGTTGCGCCCCGGACCCCGCGGCCTGCTCGTCGTGATCGGCCGCGTGGTCGGCATCCTGGCGCTGCTGCTCGTCGTCGTGATCGCGGCACGCCTGTCGGTGTACACGTGGCAGGAGCGCGCCGCGGGGATGGCGCTCGTCGAGGACGCGCTGGACGAGGACCCGGCGCCCAACGGGGACGTGCTCGTGGCGGGCATGGCTCCCTGGGAGTACGAGCCCTATATCGAAGAGGACGAGATCGTCGGCGATCCGGCACTCGTCGACACGGCGGACATCCGAGCCATCGTCATCAAGCATTCGCCGCGGTTCGGCATCGACCCCCGCATCCAGTCGTTCGTCGATCAGGCGCAGCCCGGCGTGCGGCTCGAACAGCTCGACGACACCTACGTCTACATCCTCGACGCGCGGCTCGTCTCGGCGGGCGACACCCTCGTCCTCGAGCGGTGACCGGCGCGAACGAGCACCAGCCCCATCACCCGCGCGAGCACCCTGCTTCGGATGGCGCAACCCCGCGTTCCCCGTTCGTGACGTGGCCGCGCCCACCCGGTATCGTCGAGCGCGTGCTGCAGCCCATCCCCCTTCGTGCCGGCGTCACACTGCGCCTGCTCCGCACCGACGACGCCGAGCGACTCGCCGAGGCCTACTCGCGCAACCGCCGCTACCTCGAGCCGTGGGAGCCCACCCGCAGCGAGGCCTTCTTCACCAAGACCTGGCAGGCGGCTCAGATTCCGTCGCTGCTCGAGACCGTCGCGGCGGGCACGGGGCTGCCCCTCGTGTTGGCCACCGACACCCAGATCATCGGCCGCGTCACCCTCTCGGGCATCACGCGCGGCGTGCTGCAGTCGACGGGCCTCGGCTACTGGGTCGACGAGGCCTTCGCCGGGCACGGCATCATGAGCTCGGCCGTCGCCGCCGTCGTCCGTGTGGCCACCGACGATCTGCGGCTGCACCGCATCCAGGCCGAGACGCTGCTGCACAACCACGGTTCGCAGAAGGTGCTCCACCACAACGGCTTCGAACGCATCGGCATGGCACCCAAATACATCAAGATCGACGGGCGCTGGCAGGACCACATCCTGTTCCACCGCATTCTGCACGACGACTGACTCGACCAGAATGGGGGGATGACCTCGCACACCGCCCCGACCCCGCACCTCCTCGATTCCGTCGACGCGCTCTTCTCCGCGCGGGCCCTCCAGCGCACGGCCCCGAGTGGAGTGTGGGGCGTGTTCGGCCCGGACGGTCTCGTGCATGCGGGCGGTCACGGGTCGGTGGCGGGCACCGTCCCCGATGCGCACACCGCTTACCGCATCGCATCCTGCACCAAGAGCTTCACGGCCGCCGCCCTGTTGGCGTTGCGCGACGAGGGCGCGCTGGCGCTCGACGAGCCGATCACGCGCTTCCTGCCGGGTTTCGCCGCGGTCCCCCTGCCGAGCGCCGACGCGCCCGTGCCCACCGTGCGCATGCTGATGACCATGTCGGCCGGGTTGCCGACCGACGACCCCTGGGGCGACCGTCAGGAGTCGATCACGAACGATCAGCTCGACGCGTTGATCGCCGATGGGCTCAGTTTCGACAGCATCCCGGGCACGACGTTCGCCTATTCGAACCTGGGCTATGCGCTGCTCGGCCGCGTCATCGAAGAGGCATCGGGCCGTGCTTATCGGGATGTCGTGCGCGAGCGCTTCCTCGAACCGCTCGGCCTGACCGGCACGGGGTTCGACGCGTCGATCGGCGAGAGCGACGGTGTCTCGGGCGTGGCGATCGGAAACCGGTTCCTCGACGGCGCGTGGCAGGAGCTGCCGTTCACCGGGCCCGGCGCGTTCTCGCCCATCGGCGGGCTGTTCTCCACGGTCGCCGACCTGTCCCGCTGGGCCGCGTGGCTGGCCGAGCCGATGCTGCCCGATGGCGTGTCGGATGGCGCGGAACCCGAGCCGCGGTCCACACCTCTCTCGCGGGCTTCCCGACGCGAGATGCAACAGTTGCAGCGCTACGCCCCCGGCTTCAGCGCGCTGCCGGCCGGCTACGGGTTCGGCCTCGTGGTCGAGCAGCATCCGCGCTTCGGAACCGTCGTGTCGCATTCGGGCGGCTACCCGGGCTTCTCGGCGCATATGCGCTGGGTGCCCAGCCGCGGCCTCGGCGTCGTCGCTTTCGAGAACGCCACCTATTCGCGGGTCTCGGCGGCCGCGACCGCCGCTCTCGACCTCCTCGCCGATGCCACGTCTGAGGTTCTCTCGCTGGACGACCGCGTGTGGCCCGAGACGCGCGTGGCGCAGCGGGCGGTGTCGGCACTCATCCACGACTGGTCGGATGCCGCAGCCGCCCGCCTCTTCGCCGAGAACGTTCCCCTCGACGAGCCCTTCGAGAACCGCCGCGCGGCCATCGCTCGCGCCATCGCCGCCGTCGACGGACTCCTCCCGCTCACGCCCGAGGTCGAGCAGGCCACCGCCGGCCTCGCGCGCGAGACGTCGAGCACGCCCTCACACCTCGTGTGGCGCCTGCCCGGCAACCGCGGCGCGCTGCGCGTCGAGATCCGCCTCACGCCGCAGAAGCCCCCGCTCGTGCAGACATTCAGCGTGCGCGCCGAACACCGCTGACAGCTGCTGATAGCTGCTGGCCGTCACGCGCAACCGCTGCACGTCGCCGGCAACCGCTAGCCACCGTGGGAGGTCGTCGCGCCTCCGACCGTTGCGACGCGCCGATGATCGCGTCGGTTTTGGACACCGAGGAACGGTTCGGCGCTACTGTAATGCCAACGGGTGCGGGGGCGGGCTTTCGGATGTCGGGGGCCGCCGCATCGACGGGAACGGAGCTCCGATGAGGCGTCTACGAATCAGCATCGAACGCACGTCGTCGAGTGAGCAAGCACGTCGCGCGGCAGAGGCCGCGGCCGCATCCGCCGCCGCAGCAGTCGCCGTGAGCGGTGCGCACGCGACATCCACATCGGCGACTCGCGGGGCGCAGGCGCCAGCGACGGCTGCGCAGGCGAGCCCCGGCTCGCAACCGGGCAGCTCTCTCTCGGCCGCGTCTAACAACGGCGCGGGCGGGTCGGGCATCGGTCCCGGCGCGTCCCCTCTCCTCCGCGGCGGTGAGATGCCCCGACGCGGCGGTTTCGCGTGGGGCTATGTCGTCACGCTCGGCGTGCTCGCGGCCATCGTCACGGGGCTGGCGCTCTACAACCTGCGCTCCATCGTCTTCTCGATCTTCTTCGCCGGTTTCATCACGGTGGGGCTCGACCCGCTCATCCGCTGGTTGCAGCGCCGGCATTTCGCGCGCGGCTGGGCGTTGTTCACGGTCATCCTGCTCGTCGTCGCCGCGATCGTCGCGGTCATCTGGCTCATCGTGCCCATCGCGGTCGAGCAGATCTCGAGCCTGGCGGTGTCGATTCCGTCGCAGATCGAGGCGCTGCAGGCATCCGGATGGTTCGACACCGTCGACGCGGCCACCAACGGCCTGCTCGGCCAAACCCTCTCGTCGATCAACGACATCATCGCCGATCCGAAGACGTGGGCGGCCGTCGGCTCGGGCGTCGTGGGCTTCGGAGCGGCCATCGCCGACGCCGTCTCGACGGGCATCTTCACCGTCATCCTCACGATCTACTTCATCGCGACGTATGACTCGACCAAAGAGGCCGCCTTCCGCATGGTGGCGAAGTCCCACCGGGCCACGTTCGCCAGCTACACGAACCGCATCCTCGAGAACGTCGGCAAATACCTGAGCGGCATGGTGATCCTCGCGTTCATCAACTCGATCTTCAGCACCATCCTGCTCACCCTCGTGGGCGTGCCGGGCGCGTTCTTCATCGGCATCGCGGCCTTCTTCATCACGCTCATCCCGCTCGTCGGCACGATCATCACGACGTGCATCATGACGATCGTGGCGTTCTTCCAGTCGCCCGTGTCGGCGCTCATCGTGTTGCTCGTCATGCTCGTCTACATGCAGGTCGAGGCTTATCTGTTCACGCCGAAGGTCATGAGCAAGGCCGTGCAGGTGCCGGGTTCGGTCGTGCTGATCTCGGCCCTCGCGGGTGGCACGCTGTTCGGCCTGGCGGGTGCGCTCATCGCCATCCCGATCTCCGCCGGAGTCATCCTCATCATTCGAGAGCTCGTGATGCCCCGCAAGGAGCTGTCCTAGCGCCAGGGCCGGGCGCCGACGCTCGCCCGCCGCCCGCCGCGCACGCGAACGCGCACACGAACGGCCCGCCCTCTCCCAGGAGGACGGGCCGTTCGGTCGTGCGGGTGCGGGCGTGTCTCAGCGGCGCAGCTCCAGGGTGCAGCACTTCACGCCGCCGCCGCCCAGCAGCAGCTCGGAGAGGTCGACGCCGATCGGGTTGTAGCCGCGCTCGCGCAGCTGACGGGCGAAGTGCTCGGCCTTGGCGGCGATGACCACGTTGTAGCCGTCGGAGATGGAGTTGAGGCCGAGAAACTGCTGGTCGCGCGGGTCGGCGATGATGGCGTCGGGGAACCGGGTCTGCAGGATGGCGAGGCTGCGTTCGTCAAAGGCGCTCGGCAGGTAGGCGATGTTGGCGTTCGCGTCGTCATCGCGGGGGTCGAGCACGGCGATGGCGGTGTCGAGGTGGTAGAAGCTCGGGTCGGTCAGAGTGAGCGTGATGACCTCGCGGCCGAAGATCTCGCCGACCTCGCGGTGGCTGTCGCTGGCGCTGCGGAACCCGGTGCCGGCGAGGATGACGCCGCCGACGAACAGGAAGTCGCCTTCGCCTTCGTTGATCTCTGCGGGGCGGGCAACCGTGAAGCCGTTGTGGCCGAACCAATCCATAAAGGCGGGGCCCTCGGGCTGGCGCTGTTCGAACGTGAACTTGGCGCCGTAGGCGGTGCCGTCGATCACGAAGCCGCCATTGGCCGTGTAGACCATGTCGGGCAGGCCCTCGACGGGGTCGATGAGTTCAACCGTGTGGCCGAGGCCCACGTAGGTGTCGTAGAGCGTCTGCCACTGGTCGATGGCTTTCTGCGTGTCGGTGGGGTTCGACGGTTCCATCCACGGGTTGATCTTGTAGCTCACGGTGAAGTGCTCGGGACGGCACATGAGGTAGGTGCGGGGCGTGGGCGTGCGGCTGGCGCCGGCGCGGGTGTCGGATGCCTGGGCGTCTGTGTCGGGGGTGGTCGTGGTGTCGGTCACGTGATGCTCCTGGTGCAAGCGGGGTGGCGCCGGTTCGTCGGTGCGATCCGGGCGGGCTACCCTATCGGGGGCGGACACTGTCCTCGAGGCCCGTTCGCTGTCGCTCCAGGCACGCCGTGAATCCCAGTCTGTCACGCACGCTTGCGCCGATGGGTCTCATTCCGCGCAACATGTGAGCAAAATCGGTCGCGCTGGCGCAAGATTTCCGCGTAGGCTGGCCTGATGGACAATCTCGACCGCGGCATCATCGACCTTCTCCGCCAGAACGCCCGCGCCAGTTATGGCGATATCGGTGTCGAGGTGGGCCTGTCGGCTTCGGCGGTGAAGCGCCGGGTGGACCGCCTGGTGGCCGATAAAGTGATCCGCGGTTTCACGGTGCAGGTCGACCCGAATGTCGACGGCATGCAGACCGAGGCCTATGTGGAGTTGTTCTGCCGCGGCACGGTGGCGCCCGACGAGCTGCGCCGCATCTTGCAGGGTGTTCCCGAGGTGGTGGATGCGGGCACCGTGACGGGTAGTGCCGATGCCATCGTGCGTATCCGTTCGCGCGACATCCCGAGCCTCGAGGCGGCCCTCGAGAAGGTGCGCATCGCCCCGAACGTCGACCACACGCGTAGCGCGATCATCCTCTCGAAGCTCGTCAACCGCTCGGGCGACTAGCCGCCCGAGCGGACCTGAGCCGTCCGGCTCCAAGTTGTCCCGACCGGACGAGACTCGACTGAGCGTCTCCCAGGTTCGACCCGAAAGAGTCTCGGCGAATGCCTACGGCGCCGGCGTGTCGAGAAGCTTGGCACCCTCCTCTTTGTAGATCTTGAGCCAGTCTCCGTCGCGGCACGGGCCGTCGGCGCTCAAGATGATGCGGTCGACCGAGTAGGTGTAACTGATCTTTCCCGCCTCGGGCGATTCACCCGACAAGCCACGATGTCCCTCGTCGAACTGAGAGGTACCGACGGTCATACCGTCTGCCTTCCAGGCCTGTTTCAGCGCTTCAGTAACGGCGTCGAGGTCTTCGGCTGGCCGATTGCTCGTGCGCGACGCATGGTAGAAATAGCCAGCTTCGTCGTTGCATGGATCAGGCAATGTGTCGTCTTGCGCCACCCACTCCCCGCCTAGTACTTGCTGGGCGGCGTCGAGTCGGGCCAGGAGGTCGGCGCGTGCTTCTGCGGGTGTCATAGAGGGCTCCTTCACAGTGGGCGTTGGCTCGGGCGTGGGTGACGAACACGAGGAAAGGGTGAGCAGGGCAACCGCGATACCGAACGCTGTAGTCACGACGCGATTCGCAGACCGAGACCGCCCAGGTCGGCCGGCACGGCCGATCACAGCGACCAGCCTTCCGACTGGTAGGCGTCATATTCAACGGGAGCGCGGCCCTCGGTGATGCGTTCTTCGTGTCCGGTGATGATGTTCTGCACGTTGTACAGACTCTCAGAGTCCTCACCGAGATACTTGCGGTCGTCGTCTTTTTCGTTCCCTCCGACAGCGTTGTGCATGTCCGCCGGTTCGAGCTCCGTTCCATCAGGAAGGACCGTTCCATCTGAGCCGAAGAGCGTCGCGCCCCAGCCGGTGCGCTCCGGATCTTGGCGGCCCGAGACGAAACGGCCGAAGTCGGCGAGGCGATCGCGCTCGGCATCCGTGACGAAGACCTTCTCGGGATCGACGTGCAGATCATTGATCGAGATGTCGTTCGGAATTCCGGCGGATCCAAGGAACGTGACCGTATCGACGTGGTGATCCTTATCGGCGAGCGCAATCGAAATGGTCGTGGTGCCGTACGAGTGCGCGACCAGGTTGAGCTGCGATGGCAGATTCGCTGCTTCGCGGTAGGCGTTGTAGCCGTCGAGTGTGCGACTGAGGCGATCCGCTCCGGCTTCGGCTCGGGCGTTGGAGGGCACCTCGAGGGCATTGGGGCTGTCGTAATCCACCCACACCACGACGGCGCTCGACGGGTCGGCAGTCTGCATCCGCTCGGCGGCGCGGATATAGTCGTCGCTCGACGAGACGCTACTTTCCATGCCGGGCACGAAGAATGTGGCGAACTTCGCCGTGTCGAGATCGCCCACAGAAATGGCGGCCAACGGCACACCCGGTGCCGAGTTGTCGAGCGTAATGAGGTAGAGCGGGGGAACGCGGGTGGGTCCCAGGCCATCGCCATAGCGATCGAGCAGGTACTTCAGGCCCTGCATCTTGTCGAAGGCTTCGCCGCCGCCCGGCGCCCCGTCGTAGCTGTAGGGGCCATCGGCGTTGACGATCGCCTCGTAGTCGGCTTTCGCCTCGTCGTAGAGCTGCTGCAGGCGTGAGACGTTGGCCCGATCGCGGTCGGTGTAGCTCGCACCCTCGAGGTTGCCGACCACGGCGGGCGCCGCGGCGATGAGCGCCGCCACGAACTCGGGCGGCAGGTTCTGCCACAGCCCGGCCACTTCGGCGGGGCTCATCTTCGAGAGAGCGTCTGCGGCGGCCTGGGGGTCGTCGGCGTAGGCGGCCGCGAACGTGGCCCCGTCGACGGTCGCCCAGGCCGCAATGGCCGTGGCTCCGTCGACCTGCGCGCCGGACACAATCGTCGACACGGGGGTTCCGCTGAGGGCGGCAACGGCGACACCGTCGGCCTCGAGCCGCCGCTGCAGGAGTGCCGCATATGACTCGCGTTGGCCCTCGATCTCGGTGGCCAAGGTGCCCCAGCGACTGACACCGCTGTTGAAGTCGCTCACATCGGTCTCGCTCATTCCGCGCAACAGGCTCGTCGTGTCGGACTCGGGGATGCGCGCCGGCGGGTTGTCCCACCCGGCCACAGCCGTGAACGTGGAGGGCGAGAGGTCGGACAACGCGACCCGCAGCGAGCCGATGCTGCGTTCCGCCTCGCTGCACGCCGTGCGCAGGAGGCCCGCCTCGAGCTTGATCGACTCGACCTCGGTGGCGTAGGCGCCGAGCGCGGCGGCGCACGCCTCGTGGCTCGCCGCCGTGGTGTCGAGCTTGTCGCCGAGCGCCGTGAGCATGAGGGCCGTCTGGGCCGTGACCTCGGACGTGTTCGACGAGCCGACCGTGGAACCCGCGGCGCGCACGACGGTCTGCAGCGTGCGACCCGTCTGGGCATCGGCGGTGTGCTGCTCGGCGGCCGAGCGGATGGTGGCGACATCCCCCTTGTCGGGCTCGTCGAGATCGGAGAGGGCGCTCATTGTGCGGCCACCGGTTTCGAGCCCGACCCTGAACCGGCACCCGCGGCCAAAGCGCTATCGGTGGCCTTGAGCGCATCGATGGCTGCGGCCAGGGCCGACGCTACGGCCGTGGCCGAATCACCGAGCGCCGTATCGGCCTGGCCGCAGACATCGCGGGCGCTGGTCGCAGCCTGCGCCACCGCGGCCGATCCCACTGAGCTCTCGGACAGCTCGCCCGCGGACCCCAACCCGGCGAACACGAAGCTCGCCGTGTAGCCGGTCGCCCCCAGCGCCACCTGCCCCCGCGCCTGGTCGAGCGAGTCGTAATCAATCAGTAGATCAGCCATCGGAATCCCCCTTCGCCTCACACGCTACGGGCGCACGAGACGGGAGGGAATGGGCACCTCTCCCCTGTGGAGAGAACGGCGGGCCAGAGAGGTGGGGAGAACGAACCGCTCAGACGGAGAGGTACTTCAGCACCGCCAGGACGCGGCGGTGGTCGCCGGCGGAGGGCTGCAGCCCGAGCTTCTGGAACACCGAGGCGATGTGCTTCTCGATGGTGCCGGGCGTGAGGAAGAGGGCATCCGCGATGGCCTGGTTGGTGCGCCCCTCGGCCATGAGGCGCAGCACGTCGCGCTCCCGATCGCTCACGGCCGCCAGCGCATCGACCGCACGCGGCGGCGCGAAGAGCTGCGTCACGACCTCGGGGTCGAGCACGGTGTTGCCGGCCGCGATGCTGCGCAGGGCATCGACGAAGGCTGCGACATCCGCGACCCGGTCCTTGAGCAGGTAGCCCACACCGCCGCGCCCGGCCGCGAAGAGTTCGCGCGCATACCGTGTCTCGACGTATTGCGAGAAGACGAGAACGCCCACGTCGGGCGCCTTGTCGGTGACCTCGAGGGCCACGCGCAGGCCCTCGTCGGTGAAGGTTGGGGGCATGCGCACATCCGTCACGAGCACGTCGGGACGAAACTCGAGCGTGGCCTCGACCGCCGCGACGCCATCGCCGACGGCCGCGACCACATCGATGCCGCGGCCCGTCAGCAGGGCGACGAGTCCCTCGCGCACGATGGTCGAGTCTTCGGCGATGACGATGCGCATCAGATGTTCTCCGTGGGGTCGAAGGAGCGAGACGGCGACAACAGCGTTGCGTTGCGGCTCACAGGGCCGCCAGGGGCAGGTCGAGCGTGATGCGGGTGGGGCCACCCTCGGGACTGTCGATGAGCAGCGTTCCGTCGACGGTTCCGACGCGTTCGCGCAAGCCGCGCAGGCCCGAGCCGCGACCCGTGGCCGAGGCATCCTCACCGAAGCCGACGTAGGCACCGCCGCGCCCGTCATCGCCCACGACGACCTCGAGCCGGTCGCCGCGCTGGCTGAGCGTGATCGAGGCCGACGACGCCTCGGCGTGCTTGGCCGCATTCGTCAGAAGCTCGAGCACGCTGAAGTAGACGATCGATTCGACCACCGACGACGGCCGTTCGCGCAGGCTGCTGCGAAAACTCACGGGCAGCGCGGATGTCGCAGCCACCGTCTCGAGCGCCGTCTCGAGCCCCGCGTCCAGAGCGGGCGGGTGGATGCCGGCGGCCAGGTCGCGCAGTTCGACGAGCGCCTGCTTGGTGGCGGCATGAGCGTTGTCGACGAGCGTGGCGACGGATGCGGCATCCTGCCCGGACGCCAACCGATCGCGCGCGTCGCCCAGCGTCATGGCCAGGCCCACCAGACGGGCCTGCGTGCCGTCGTGCAGGTCGCGCTCGATCTGGCGCAGGCGGGCGTCGGCGGTCGCGACGCTCACGGTGCGCGACGTCGTCACCTCGCGCAGGCGTTCGCGGTTGCTGCGCCCGAGAAGCGATCGCACCAGCAGCGTGTGCAGCCGGGCGAAACCGTGGTTCATCGCGGGCCAGACGAAGAGGAACACGACGAGGCCGATCACGCCGATGAGCGTGTACTCACCGGGTGTGTCCACCCAGCCATCCACGAATTGGATGCCGTTCGGGGCCGGCTGTCCGTCGCGCTCGTTGGGGACGAACGGCGCCCAGAGCGCGGCCGTCGCGAGCCCCAGCGACATGACGAGGAACACGGTCGAGACGATGGTCGCGAACATGGTCGTGATGAACGCGACGGGGAGGAAGGCGAAGGCACGCCACGTGGCGGCATCCGACAAGCGGGTGAAGGCCCAGCCGAAGAAACCCGTGCCGCGCTGGTAGGGCGCCGGCGCCGGCACATCGACGCCGGCCAGGGAACGCGACAGCGCACGGGCGGCGGCACCGACGGCCCGAGAACCGCTCAGAATGAAGGCCGTGCCGAACAGCCCGATCACGGTGACGGCGAGCGGCGCACCCGCGGCGAAGACGGCCACGAAGACCAGCCAGCCGAAGCAGGCGACCCCGAAGAGGCCCCAGAGGTAGGCGAACTCGCGCCACGTCGAGGGTCGAAAGGCGGCGGTGAGAAAGCGGAGCACGGGCGAGGAGGTCATGGCGTGATTTCTGTGAGGCGGACGGGAAGCCGTCCTCACGGCGAGCCTATCGCTGGCTCACCTCTCGGGCGACGGTTTCCATGCTTCCCGCCGCCGGCCGCGCGGGCAGCGAGGCCCTCCCCCGACCGTGTGGGGGTTAACCCGAAGAACGCTCGGCTCGCCCGCGGCGAATGCGCCGGATGACGAGCCACCCGACCACGCCCACCAGGGCCGCGATCACCAGATAGTTGAGAATCGACGAGTACTGGTCGATGAGGTGATACTGCGTTCCGAGCAACGCGCCCAGGCTGATCAGCAGTGTGTTCCACAGCCCACTGCCCAGCACCGTGAAGAGGCTGAAGGTGACGAGATTCATGCGTTCGGCACCCGCGGGCAGCGAGATGAGGCTGCGCACGCCGGGAATGAGGCGGCCGAAGAATACCGCCGAGCGACCGTGGCGGTCGAACCATCCGGCCGCCTTCTCGAAGTCGTCACGGTCGACGAGCGGCAGCTTGGCCAGCCAACGAATCGAACGTTCGAGCCCGAGCGCGGCACCCAGCCAGTAGAGCAGCAGCGCGCCGACATAGGCACCGAGGGTGGACGTGACGATGACGAGCACGAAGTTCATCTCGCCCTGTTGCGAGATGAAACCCGCGAGCGGCAGGATCACCTCGCTCGGGATGGGCGGGAACACCGTCTCGAGCAGCGTGAACAACCCGACTCCCCACGCCCCCAGGGTGTCGATGAGTTGCGCGGCCCAGCCGACGAGCCCGTCCAACTGATCGATCGAAGATGAAGAATCACTCACCTGTGAAACGTTATGGGGCGCACCCGGTCGGATGCTGTGAGCGCAATCGCTCGAATATCGCCCACGCGTGCGCCAAAATGGTGCCATGTCAATCACGTATCGCCGCCTCGCCTGCTCGCCGGAACGTGTCTTCGAAGTGCTCGCCGACGGATGGCTCTTCCCCTCGTGGGTGGTGGGAGCATCCCGCATGCGCGACGTCGATGCCAATTGGCCGGCCGTCGAATCGAAGCTGCAGCACTCGTTCGGGGTCTGGCCCGTGCTCATCGACGACAGCACCTCGATGATGGAGTGGGACCCGCCCCGCCGCGCCAAGCTGCGAGCTCGCGGATGGCCCATGGGCGAGGCCGAGGTCACGCTCGACGTGAAGCGGCGCAGCGACGGCTGCGTGGTGCGCATCACCGAGAAGGCCGTGCGCGGGCCGGGCAAATTCGTGCCGGCATTCATCATGGATCCGCCGCTGCACGTGCGCAACATCGAGGCGCTGCGGCGTCTCGCCTACCTGGCCGAGGGCGGCGCGGGGCGGGTTTCCGGGGCGGACAAGCTCTGACGGCCCCTCTGACACCCGACGAGGTGCGCGTGCTGCACGATGCCCTCGATGCGCAGCACCGCGAGCTTCTGGCGCAACTCGGCACGCTCGACCAGTCTTTGCACGACCTGAGGGATGCCCGGTCGGGCGGGGATGCGGACGACGAACACGACCCCGAGGGCCCGACACTGTCGTCGGAGTGGTCCCGGATGTCGGGGCTCGACGCATCCTTTCGCGGACAGGTGACGGCGACGGCCGCCGCGCTCGAGCGGATCGCGGGCGGCACCTACGGCACCTGTAGCCGATGCGGCCGGCCGATCGGCTTCGACCGGCTCGAGGCGCGGCCGGCCGCGGATCTGTGCATCGATTGCGCGCGGCTGACGGCCTAGCGCGAGTCGCAGGCCACGTCGTCGAGAGTGGACAGGTAGTCGGCGAACCCCTCCGGAGCGCGGCCGAGGCGGCGCCCCGACGTGTGCACGGGCTGCGTCTGACCCCGATGCACGTTGGCACCCGAGGCATCCAGCGCTTCGACGAGGCGCACGTCCTCGCCCGTGGCGATGTTCTCGAAGCCGCCGACCGCCTCATAGGCGCTCGCGCGGACGCCCAGGTTGGCGCCGAAAACGTGCTCGTGGTCGCGACCGAAGCTGTGGCGCGCCTTCCAGACCACCAGCTCGCCGGACGTCAGGTCCTCTGCCCGGGGCGAGACGATGCCGACGAGCGCGTCGCAGCCCGAGCGGGCGCGGTGCAGGTGGTGCAACAGCCACGTCACCGGCACCGTGGAGTCGGCGTCGGTGTTGGCGATCCAGATGCGGTCGAGCGGGGTGTCACCGCGCCGAACGGATGCGGCGAGTGCGTGTTCGATGCCCACGCGACGAGCGCCTCCCACTCGCCCGATGGTCGAGACCACGCACTCCGCGCCCGACGCCCGGGCGAGTTCGGCGGTACCGTCGGTGCAGCGGTCCAGCACGACGATGACGCGCACGGGCGGTGCCTCGTCGCCGAGGGCACGCACGGACCGGTCGATGGCGGCCAGGCTCGCGGCGATCGTCGCCTCTTCGTTGCGGGCGGGCACGACGACATAGACCTCGTCGATACCGGTGCGCTCGGGCGAGAAATCGTGCGCCGACAACCCGTCGACGCACTCGACGCCGGTCATGCGTGTCGCCGAATCGACCGCGGCCGTCGCGCAGCGCCGTGTGTGCCGCTCATCCGCCGTCCTCCGCCGGCGCGCCACAGCTCGTTCACTCGGCCAACCCGGTCTCTTGCGCGACCGAGCGGCCGGGAGCCGTGCGGAACACGTCGAGCACGAAATCGCGCTCGGTGTGCGTGACCGTGAGCTCGAGGCGCGGGCGCAGGCGTTCACGAAAACGCTCGGTCACGGTATCGCCGTCGAGCGGATACTCCTCGACCGGATGCCGCCAGTGGCAGGTCACGACGGTCGCGTCGGGGGTGAGCGACCCGAGGATGCGGTCGATCAGCGCGTCGAGTTCGGCGCTCGACAGGTAGTAGCCGACCTCGGAGACGACGACCAGATCGAACGAACCGGGAGGCCAGTCACCGGGCAGCGTGCGCCGCTCGAACGTGACGTTATCTCGGCCCGCCAGCCGCTCGCGGGCCACCTCGAGCGCCGACTCGGCGATATCGGTGGCGAGCAGCGCGTCGGCCCGTTCGGCCAGAAGCGCCGTCGTCACGCCGATGGAGCTGCCGAGTTCGAGCACGTTCGCGTAGCGCGCCGCGGGCAAGGAGGCCAGGGTGATGGCGCGTTTACGCTCCTCGTACCACCGGGTCTCGAAGCCCCAGGGGTCGCGTTCGCCCGCATAGAAATCGGTGAAGAAGTCGGCGCCCAGGGAGCCGTCCGCTCCGCCATCCGTCTCACCGGGTGCCGTCTCGTCCGGTGCCGTCTCTGGTGCCGTCCCGCTTGCGGTCTCGGTGACGATCCCGGCCGCGCTGTCGGTCACGATCCCGGCCGCCCTGTCGGTCACAGACGGCAGAAAGATCTCGACGTCGCGGCGGAAGTGCTCCTGGAAGGGCTCCGACAGGATGGCCTCGTCCCCCGGGTGCTCCGACAACGGCGCGGTCTGCGAGGAGTGGCTCGCCATGGCCTGCCGCTTGCGCTCACGATCCTCGTCGGAGAGGGGCAGCACGAGCGCGTCGTTCCAGGGGATGTCGTCACCCTCGACATCCGACCAGAGCCATCCCCAGATCGGGTAGGCCGCAGCGCGCAGACCGTGTCGTTCGGCGGCGCGCGCGCTGGCTGTCGCGACGGCCGCGTGATCGGGATGCCGGTCACCGGCCCAGGGGCTCAAGATGACGGCATCGATAACGCCGGTGTCGGTGTCAGTGTCAGTGTCAGTGTCAGTGTCAGCGACCGGGCCAGCGTCAGCGCCCGCAGTCGTGGCCGTGGCCGCGCCGAGAACCCCGGAGACGACGCCTGCGATGAGCTCCGCCAGTTCCGCACTCTGAGCAAGCCCACCATCCGGCAACCCGAGGAAGTGTCGACGCGAGCCGGGCGCCACGATGTCCAGCGCCTGAGCCACCTCGTCCCGCCGCCAGGCCGCCAGCGCCTCGGGCGTCGTCGTGGGCGAATCGGGGTGCGACGCCTCGCCGTCGCTCGCGATGATCACCGTGACCGGGATGCCGCGAGCGCTCGCCTGCGCCATGACGCCGCCCGCGCCCAACGTCTCGTCGTCGGGATGAGCCGCCGTCACGAAGAGATGCGTGAGGCCGTCGAGCGACCATGCGGGCGTGCGCTGCCAGGGGGCCGCCTCGAGCCAGGCGCTCTCCGGGGTTCCGGCATCGAGATGAGTGAACGTCACCAGTCGACCCCTCCCGCGAGCACGGCCTTGCCGATGGCGGCTTCGTCCCGTTCGGCGTGGTGCTGGCGCACGTAAAGCGAGAGGTCCGCGACACGGCGGGCATGCCGGGCATCGAGCGCGAGAGGCGCGGGACCCAGGGCACGGGCCGCCTCGCCCAACACCAGTTCCACGACATCCGCGATGATCATTCGGGTTCTGCCGGCCAAAAGCTGGGGGTCGGATGCCGCGAGCCCCGCCCGCGCATCGACCAGTTCGGCCGCATCACGCAGCGCCAGGCGCCCCGTCGTGAGCGCGGATTCGAGGCGTCCCACGTGCATCAAGCCGATCTGGTCGGGTTTGCGCCGGGAGGTGGCCTCGCGCACGGCCCGGGCCACGCCGACCGCTCCCCCGAACCAGCACGCGGCCACGCCGATGCCGCCCCACGCGAATCCGGGGCGGCGCAGATACCAGCCGGCGTCGCCGACGGGGGCCGCGGAGACGTCGTCGAAATCGACGGGGCCGGATGCGACATCCGCGAGCCCGACGGCATGCCAGACGCCCTGCTGCACGCGCACCCCGCCGCGGGTGAGGGGAACGGCGAAGAGACCGCGTTCGCCCGAGGGCAACCAGGCGGTGACGAGAGCGTGCGAGAGGCGGTCGGCCAGGGAGCACCACGGCTTCGTGCCGGAGAGGCGCCATCCGCCGTCGGCATCGGGTGTCGCCTCGAGTTTCACTCCCGGGCCTTCTGCGGCGAACACGCCCCAGGTCGCGTCGGCCGGGGCGACGTCTGCGGGCACCTCGATGCCGGCGGCGCGCGCCTCGGCGAGGATGCCCAACGCGTCGATATGCGGCTCGATCACCCGTGCCGTCGTCACATCCGTGGCGGCCAGGGTGGCGAGCGCCTCCCAGAGGGCGAGCGTGCCGCCATCACCCGGGGTCGGCATCTCGTCACCGACTCCGCGGGCCAGGTCGAGCGACGCCGTCACGTTTCCGGCCGCCTCGTCGGCCGCGCGGGCCAGGTCGTCGAGGGCGGGAGATATGCCTCGGGCATCTGACGGAGCAGCAAGGGGGTTGTCGCCCGGACGACCGAGCGAAACAATCGAGGTGGCGCGTGACGCATTCATCGGTATGAATTCTCGCAATCTTCTCTCCGATCTTCGCATCCCCGGCGCTCGCCCATCGACCGTTGACAGAATACGCAGAACCCACGAAGGAGCCCCCATGGACAAGGATGCCGCCGAGAAGCGACACGATCAGCTGACCACCGCGCCGAACGCGGTCGAATCGGATGCCGATCCCCGCATTGATGTGACCGAGGAGCCCGGTAAACCCACGCGCATCGACATCCGCGACGATGCCGTGGTGCGCCCCGGGGAGAGCGACGAGAGCGACGACGCAGCTGGCGCCGACCGCTGACCGCTGACCGCTCGCGCGGGGGCACGTCGCTCAGACGGTAACTCGCGACATCCGCTCGCGCAACCCGGTGTTGTGCGGCATCGGACGCGCGTAGACAAGAGGGTATGAAAGCTCTCACCTGGCAAGCAAACAAGAAAGTCGCCGTCACCGATGTGGCCGACCCCCGGATCGAAGAGCCCACCGATGTGGTCATCCGTGTGACGTCGGCCGCGATCTGCGGATCCGATCTGCACCTCTACGACGTGCTCGGGCCGTTCCTCCACAAGGACGATGTTCTCGGCCACGAGACCATGGGCGTCGTCGAAGAGGTCGGCGCCGATGTCTCCAACCTGTCGGTCGGCGACCGCATCGTCGTGCCGTTCGTCATCGCGTGCGGTCACTGCTACATGTGTCAGAAGGGTCTCACCACGCAGTGCGAGACGACCCAGAACACCGACACCGAGACGGGCGCCGACCTCTACGGCTACACCGATCTCTATGGTCGCGTTCCCGGCGGCCAGGCCGAGCGCCTGCGCGTGCGCCTCGCCGATTTCAACGCCATCAAGGTGGGCCACGACCTGTCCGACGAGCGCTACCTCTTCTTGAGCGACATCCTGCCGACCGCGTGGCAGGGCGTGAAGTACGCCGATGTGCCCGAGGGCGGTGTGCTCGCGGTCATCGGTCTCGGCCCCGTCGGCCAGTTCGCCGCCCGCATCGGGCGCCACCTCGGCCACCGGGTCATCGCCGTCGACCCCGTGCCCGAGCGTCGACTCATGGCCGAGCGCTATGGCGTCGAAACCCTCGACCTCACGGATGACGTGCTCGACACGTTGCGTGCCATGACCGACGGTCGCGGCCCCGACTCGGTCGTCGACGCCGTCGGCATGGAGGCACACGGAAACCCCGTGGCCGCCTTCGCTCAGAGCGCCGCCGGCATCCTGCCCGACAAGATCGCGCAGAAGGTCATGACGACCGCGGGTGTCGACCGTCTCGGTGCCCTCAACCTGGCGCTCGACGCCGTGCGCCGCGGCGGAACGGTCTCGCTCAGCGGTGTCTACGCCGGTGTCGCCGACCCCATGCCGCTCATGAACATGTTCGATAAGCAGATCGCACTGCGCATGGGCCAGTGCAACGTGCAGGCGTGGATCGACGACCTGCTGCCTCTCGTCGAAGACCCCGCCGACCCGCTGGGCGTCGAGGACCTCGTCACCCACCGCGTGCCGCTGGACCGCGCCGCCGAGATGTACGACATCTTCAAAGAGAAGAAGGACGGCTGCATCAAGGTCGTGCTGAAGCCGCAGACCACCGCGGCCTGATTCGGGTTTTTTCGAACCTTTTCGGCTCATTTCGACCCGTCGAACGGGCGAGCGCCGGCATCACCCATCATGGGGATGTCGGCGCTTTCTCGTGTCCGGCCCGCCCCGGGTTCGCGTCATCCAACGCAACACAAGACCTGCGCGGTGGCCGTTCTGCCAGACTGACCGGCACCTTCCGGGCGTGCGTGTGCGCTCGGCAGATCCACGATTCCCCGCGACATCTCGCGACCTACCGACCGATCGAGGCACCATGGCACCCACATCGAAACTCCTGCAGAAGCTGGCCGACGGCCCCGTCGTCGTCGCCGAGGGCTACCTCTTCGAGCTCGAGCGTCGCGGTTATGTGCAGGCTGGCGCCTACGTGCCCGAGGTGGTGCTCGAGCATCCCGAGAAGGTGGCCGAGCTGCACCGCGAGTTCGTGCGCGCGGGGTCCGACGTCGTCGAGGCGTTCACCTACTACGGTCACCGCGAGAAGATGCGCGTCATCGGCAAGGAGCACCTGCTCGAGCCGCTCAACCGCAACGCGCTGCGCATCGCCACGGGCATCGCAGCCGAGACCGGCACCATCGCGGCGGGCAACATCTGCAACACCAACCTCTACGTCGGGGGCGACGACGCCGAAGACCGTTTCATCCGCGCCATCTTCGACGAGCAGATCGGCTGGGCGGCCGACGCGGGGGTCGACTACATCGTCGCCGAGACCATGGCCTACGCGGGCGAGGCCCTCATCGCCACGAAGGCGATCGTCGATGCCGGGCTCACGGCCGTCGTCACGCTCGCGCCCCACCAAACCGATCGCACGCGCGAGGGCTGGTCATTCACCGACGCCGCGCGCCGCATCGAAGACGCGGGCGCGAGCGTCATCGGCCTCAACTGCCACCGCGGGCTGTGGACGATCATGCCGCTCATCGAAGAGATCCGCGCCGCCGTATCGGTGCCCGTCGCGGCGCTGCCCGTGCCCTATCGCACCACCGACGAGCACAAGACATTCCAGGCGCTCGAAGACCCGCTGGCCGCGGCGGCCGGCAATGGGCGCGCTTTCCCCACCGCGCTCGACCCGTTCACCGTCAACCGCTACGAGGTCGCCGACTGGGGCCGCGCCGCCGTGGCCGCCGGGGTCGACTATGTCGGGCTCTGTTGTGGCGCCGGGCCGCACCACATCCGCGCGCTGGCCGAATCGATCGGTCGCACGCCCGAAGGAAGCGCCATGAGCGCCGATATGACCAAGCACGCGCTCTTCGGCGACTACGAGGGCATCAAAGCCGAGAACCAGGCACACGCGACGCGCATGTAGCGGCGCGGCGCGGTCTCGCCGCCGGGCACGTCCTCGCGGCGGCGAGATTCCTGCGAGCCTCGGCGGGCATCAGCGGCGGCGGGTGCGAAACAGCGGGGCGAACGGCAGGGCCAGCAGGGCTCCCACGACCGCGCCTGTGCCGTTTGCCAACAGGTCCCGCGGGTCGCTGACGCGCGACGGAACGAACTCCTGCACCCACTCGATGCCCACGCTGAGCGCGAGACCGGCGAGGGCGGCGAGCCAGAACCCCCGCGCGCCGAAGAGGAGAACGGCGAAGACTCCGAGCGGCGCGAACATGAGCACGTT
Source organism: Okibacterium fritillariae (assembly GCF_900167575.1). GTDB lineage: Bacteria > Actinomycetota > Actinomycetes > Actinomycetales > Microbacteriaceae > Okibacterium > Okibacterium fritillariae. The sequence continues at coordinate 539,526 of NZ_FUZP01000001.1, read as the reverse complement.
GAGCGCGAACTCGGCGTCGGCGCTCGTAAAACCGGCCGGCAGGGGCAGGCTGCCGATGAAGCTGAACGCACGGCCCGACAGCTGGCTCACGGCATCCCCGTGCCCCGCGGGCGTGAGCGTGATGAAACCGACGACCGCCAAGTAGATCACGGCCAGGACTGCGACGACTCCGCGGGCGACGCGACGGCCGCGGGAACGGCGCGGGGGCAGAGACTGCCCGCCCGATGTCGCGCGGCCTGCCCCGGCGGGCGACGCCACCCGACGTTCGGAGGAACTCGGCGACGGCACGCCACGACCGGGCGTGTGCGACGGCGACGGGTAGGCGAGTGTTCCGGTGTGGGTCATGTTTCCACGCTAAGAAAGTCGGTGCGCGAGCGGACCGGTCGCAGGGTCCATCCGGATCGTTCGAGCGGACCATTCGGCGTCATCGCACAGCTGGGGCTCAGGATGTCGGCGATGCCAGACTGGGGGAATGACGATTGAATTGGTGACGTTCCCCGAGCAGGAGTTGCCGGCCTGGCTCGAGCTCCAGCGTGCGGAGTATCGCGCGCACCGCATCGCGGCCGGAGACGACGAAGCGGCAGCCACCCGCCGTGCGGACGATTCTCAGGCCACATATTTCGCGGGCGGCCGGCCCGCCGCGGGCCACGAGGTGCTCGTGGTGAATCATGACGGTGAACGCGTGGGTGTGCTGTGGGTCGGCCCGCACCCGGACGGTCTCGACGGCGTGGCCTGGGTGTGGGACATCGAGATCGATGCGGCTCAGCGCGGCAAAGGTTTTGGCCGCGCCACCATGCGCGCGGCCGAGGAGTGGGCACGCGACGCCGGTTATGCATCGTTGGCCCTCAACGTTTTCGGCTTCAACACGGTGGCGCGTTCGCTCTACGAGTCGATGGGCTTCGAGACCACATCGCTACAGATGCGCAAGGCGCTCTAAACGGGCACAGATGCGCAAGGCGCTCTAGAAGCGCTGCAGGTGCGCCGCCTCGGTCCACTCGGTCGCGAAGTCGGCGCCCGTGTGCAGCAGCACGATCGATTCTCCGCGATCGACCTTGGCGAGTGCGAACGCCGACACGGAGAGTGATGCCAACAGCCGAGCGCGAGACACGGACTTCGGGTCGCTCGGGCGATCGGCGTGCGTCTGACGATCCTGAGCAGCGGCGACCTGCACCTCGCCAGCCTGCGCACCGCCGGCGCGCTCGAGGGCCGCGGTGAAGGCGCCGACGAGCTCGGAGTGATAGTCGGCGACGACCTGGCGGACCGTCTCGTCCTGCCCCGCGATGCCCGGGGCCGCCGTGACGAGCAGGCACCCTTGGCGCGGTGAATCCGCGGGCAGGGCGGCAACGGTCTCGGCCAGTGCGGTGAAGTAGCGGATGAGCGCGTCGGCGGCTGCGCTCGGCGAATTCGACGGGTCGAGCAGGGGCGCGATGCGCGGGCGGATGATGGTCTCGAGGTAGTTCTCGACGGCCACGTCGAACAGGCCGCGCTTGCTGCCGAAGGCGTTGTAGATGCTCGAGCGATTGAGACCCGTGGCCCGCTCGAGATCGGTCAGCGACACGGCCTCATAGCCGAGCTGCCAGAAGAGATCGCGCGCGGCCTCGACGGCGTGCACCGTGTCGAAGACTTGTTGCCGGCCCATGCCGCCTCATTTCGCTCTTGCTTTTTTGTACCGATCGGTTCACTATCGTACTAGCGGTTCACACCGCACACCACCCCCGTAGCGAAGGAATACCGATGGCTTCACCCCGCACATCCACCCAGATCCAGCTCGTCCGCCGCCCGAGCGGCTGGCCGACGACCGACGATGTGCGCACCGTCACCGTCGAGCTGCCCGACCTCGAAGACGGCCAGGTGCGCGTCGCGAACGAGTTCCTCTCGGTCGACCCCTACATGCGCGGCCGCATGAACGACGTCAAGTCCTACACCCCGCCCTACGCCCTCGGCGAGACCATGACGGGCGGCGCGGTCGGCCGCGTCGTCGAGTCCCGATCGGACGACGTGCCCGTGGGTGCCGTCGTCGTGCACCAGGAGGGATGGCGCGACCTGACGCAGGGCGACGCCGCCGGCTTCCGCGTCGTCGAAGAAATTCCCGGCGTCCCCAACTCCGCCTACCTGAGCGTGCTCGGCATGACGGCCTTCACGGCTTTCGTCGGCCTGAAGGAGATCGCGCAGCTCACGCAGGGCGACGCCGTCTTCGTGTCGGGTGCCGCCGGCGCCGTGGGCTCCATGGTCGGCCAGATCGCCCGCCTCACGGGCGCCTCTCGCGTGATCGGCTCGGCCGGTTCGGCCGAGAAGGTCGCGTTGCTCACCGAGAAGTACGGCTTCGATGCGGCCTTCAACTACAAAGACGGCCCCGTGGCCGAGCAGCTGGCAGAGGCGGCGCCCCAGGGCATCGATGTCTACTTCGACAACGTCGGCGGCGAGCACCTCGAGGCAGCCCTCGGCGCCTTCAACGACGGCGGCCGCGGCGCACTGTGCGGCGCCATCGCCGACTACAACAGCACCGAAAAGCCCGTTGGCCCCAAGAACATGGCCAACATCGTCACGCGCGGCCTCACCCTCAAGGGCTTCACGGTCGGCAACTACACGCGTCACTTCCCCGACTTCATCTCGCAGATGAGCACCTGGCTGCAGAACGGCGACGTCGTCTTCGACGAGACCGTCGTCGACGGCATCGAGAACACCTTCGACGCCTTCCTGCAGCTCATGCAGGGCGCCAACACGGGCAAGATGGTCGTCCGCGTGGCGGCACCCCAGGCCTAAGCCGAACGGCGACCTCAGGCCTAAGCCGAACGGCGACCCGAGGCGAACGGCCCCGGTGTGTGAACACCGGGGCCGTAACTCGTGGTCCCGCTCTGCGCCGCCGCGGGTCGCAGAGCGACAGGGACAGCGCGCCGAAATCGGCTAGAGCGCCGCGCGAAGTCCGTCGATCAGCGGTGTCGTCGGGTGGCCGATCAGGCGGCTGAGGTCGCCCGAGGTCTCGCCGAGCAAACCGTCACGCGTGTTGGCGTCGAGCGCCACGACGAAGCCCGCGGTGCCCTCATCCAGCCCGGCGTCCTTCAGAATCGCGAGGTGCTCCTCCGACGAGACGGACTTCAGCTCGACCGGCTTGCCCAGGATCTCGGCGAACGTGTCGGCCAGCTGCTGCTGGTTCCAGGCGACATCGCCGCTCAGTTCATACACCGAGCCGGCGTGACCGTCTTCGGCGACGACGACTGCGGCCGCCTCGGCGTAATCCGTGCGTGACGCGCTCGAGACCAGACCGCCGCCGGCGCTCGTGAGCAGAACGCCCGTGGCATCCGCCTGCTGCAGCGCGCCGACGTAGTTCTCGGTGTACCAGCCGTTGCGCAGGATCGTGGCCGGGATTCCGGAGGCACGGATGAGCTCCTCGGTCGCCTTGTGCTCGGGTGCCAGGACGAGCTCCGACGTGTCCGCCTTCGGCGCGCTCGTGTAGACGAGGTGCTTCACCCCGGCAGCAACGGCCGCGTCGATCGCGTTGCGGTGCTGCTCGACACGCTGGCCCACTTCGCTGCCCGATACGAGGATGAGCGTATCCGCGTCCGTGAGCGCCTCGGTCAGGGTGTCGGGGCGTATGTAATCGATGACGGCCGTGCGCACACCCGAGTCGGCGAGCGCCTGCAGCTTCTCGGTGCTGCGACCTCCGGCAACGATGTCCGCGGGCGCGACGCCGCGAGCGACGAGGTGTTCGACGATGGATTTTCCGAGGTGTCCGGTTGCTCCGGTGACGACGATGGTCATGGTGTCCTTTCCCGGCCTCCGTTCGGAAGCCTCTGAGTGCTATAACCGAGGCTAGGCTAGAAGCTTCCCAACCGCAGGTACCCACTTTTTGGTAAGTTGGTTCGCATGAGCGAAAACGACGTCCGCGAGCGCATCCGACAGACCGTGTGGCCCGACTCACCCGCCGGCGGCATGACGGCCGAGCAGCAGCTGCTGGGCAACGTCTTCGATGCGCAATGCCCGAGTCGAGCCATCCTCGACCATGTCACGAGCAAATGGGGTGTTCTCGTGCTCGTCGCCCTCGAGGCCGAGTCGCTGCGCTGGGGCGAACTGCGCCGCTCCATTGACGGCATCAGCGAGAAGATGCTCGCGCAGACGCTCAAGTTGCTCGAGGCCGACGGCTTCGTGCACCGCGCCGCGCAGCCCGTCATCCCACCCCGCGTCGACTACAGCCTCACGCCGCTCGGGCACGAACTCGCCGCCCACCTCGTGCCACTGCTGCGCTGGGTCGGCACCAACGCGGGCCGCGTGATCGAGCACCAGGCGCAGGGTGCGGCGTGAGCGATTTCGACATCCGCCCCGCCACCTCGGCCGACTGGCCCGCCATCTGGCCGATCTTCCGCGACATCGTCGAGGCCGGCGAAACCTACGCCCTGCCCGAGGGCCTCACTGCCGACGACGCACGAGAGCTGTGGATGATCGAGCAGCCCGGCATCGTGGTCGTCGCGGTGTCGACACGCCCCGACGACCGCGACGCCGTCCTGGGCACGGCCAAGGTCCTGCCCAACCGGCCCGGACGGGGCGCGCACGTGGCCACTGCCAGTTTCATGGTCGACCCGGCGCAGCACGGCCGCGGTCTCGGCCGCGCGCTCGGCGAGTGGGCGATCGCCTGGGCCACGGATGCCGGCTACCGCGCCATGCAGTTCAACGCCGTCGTCGAAAGCAACACGCCGGCCGTCGCGCTCTGGCGAAAACTCGGTTTCGAGATCATCGGCACCGTGCCCGCGGCCTACGACCACCGCCGGCTCGGCCCGGTCGGCCTGCACGTCATGCATCGACCCCTCTGAGCGTCGGTGGTTCGCGCTAGTCTCGCCTCAACGATCCGAGTGAGGCCAGCATGAACAATCCCCGACCACCCGCTGATTCGCATGACCTCATCCACGTGCGCGGCGCGCGCGAGAACAACCTGCAGAACGTGTCGCTCGACATCCCGAAGCGCCGCCTCACGGTGTTCACGGGCGTCTCGGGTTCGGGCAAATCGAGCCTCGTCTTCGGCACCATCGCGGCCGAATCGCAGCGACTCATCAACGAGACCTACTCCACCTTTCTGCAGTCGTTCATGCCCAGCCTCGGCCGCCCCGATGTCGATGCGCTGCACAATCTGAGCGCCGCGATCATCGTCGATCAAGAGCGCATGGGCGCCAACTCGCGCTCCACCCTTGGCACGGCCACCGACGTCAACGCCATGCTGCGCATCGTCTTCTCGCGCCTCGGGCAGCCGCACATCGGCCCCTCCTTCCGCTTCGGCTTCAACACCCCCGAGGGCATGTGCCTGCGCTGCGAGGGCCTCGGGCACGTCACCGATATCGACCTCCACGAGCTGTTCGACAGCGCCAAGAGCCTGAACGAGGGCGCCATCACCATTCCGGGCTACAGCGCCGACGGATGGATGGTGCGCACGTTCGCCGAATCGGGCATCGTTCCGGGCGATGTGCCCATCGGCCGCTTCACCGAGCAGCAGCGGCAGGACTTCCTCTACAAGGAGCAGGTCAAGGTCGCGATCAACGGCATGAACCTCACGTACGAGGGTCTCGTGCCGAAGGTGCAGAGGAGCATCCTGTCGAAGGACAAAGATGCGGTCCAGCCGCATGTGCGCGCGTTCATCGACCGCGCCGTCACCTTTCAGACCTGCCCCGACTGCGATGGCACCCGGCTCAACGAGGCCGCACGGTCATCCCTGATCGAGGGCAAGAGCATCGCCGATTGCTCGCGCATGCAGATCAGCGATCTCGCCGCGTTCGTGCGCACCATCGTCGACGACGAGGTGGCCCCGCTGATCTCCACCCTGCAGCAGACGCTCGACTCCTTGGTCGAGATCGGCCTGGGCTATCTGAGCCTCGATCGCACCGCGGCATCCCTGTCGGGTGGCGAGGCCCAGCGCGTGAAGATGGTCAGGCACCTGGGGTCGAGCCTCACCGACGTCAGCTACATCTTCGACGAGCCCACCGTGGGCCTGCACCCGCACGACATCGAGCGCATGAATGCGCTTCTCCTGCGGCTGCGCGACAAGGGCAACACGGTTCTCGTCGTCGAGCACAAACCCGAGACCATCGCCATCGCCGACCACGTCGTCGACCTGGGGCCGCGCGCCGGCATCAACGGCGGGCGCATCCAGTTCGAGGGCACCGTCGACGAGTTGCGCGCGAGCGATACGCTCACCGGGCGGCACCTCGGCGACCGCGTGCAGCTGCGCGAGACACCCCGACTGCGCACCGGGGTTCTCGAGATCCGCGGCGCCACGCGGCACAACCTCAAGAACGTCGACGTCGACATCCCGCTGGGCGTGCTGACGGTCGTCACGGGCGTGGCGGGGTCGGGCAAGAGCTCGCTGATCCACGGCTCCATCCCGCGCGGGGCCGATGTGGTGACGGTCGACCAGGCACCCATCAAGGGTTCGCGCCGCAGCAATCCGGCCACCTACACCGGGCTTCTCGACCCCATCCGCACGGCCTTCGCCAAGGCCAACGGGGTGAAGCCCGCACTCTTCAGCGCCAACTCCGCCGGGGCCTGCCCCAATTGCAACGGCAACGGCGTCATCTACACCGACCTGGCCATGATGGCCGGCGTGGCGACGGTGTGCGAGATGTGCGAGGGCAAACGGTTCCAGGCGTCCGTGCTCGAGTACACGCTCGACGGCAAGAACATCGCCGAGGTGCTGGGCATGTCCGTGGCCGAGGCGCTCGACTACTTCGGCCCGGGGCCGGCGCGCGCCATCCTGCAGCGCCTCTCCGACGTGGGGCTCGGATATCTGGGCCTCGGGCAGCCGCTCACCACCCTGTCCGGCGGCGAGCGCCAACGCCTCAAGCTCGCCATCCACATGGCCGACAAGGGCGGCATCTACGTGCTCGACGAGCCGACCACCGGGCTGCACCTCGCCGACGTCGAACACATGCTCGGCCTGTTCGACCGGCTCGTCGACAGCGGCAAGACCGTCATCGTGATCGAACACCATCAGGCCGTCATGGCGCACGCCGACTGGATCATCGACATCGGGCCGGGCGCGGGGCACGACGGCGGCCAGATCGTGTTCGAGGGCACGCCCGCGGAGATCGTCGCCGACGCCTCCACCCTCACGGGTCAGCACCTCAGAACCTACGTGGGGGCCTGAGAAGCCGCGTCCCCGCGCCCCCACGTTTGGTCAACCCTGTCGATGACATGACGAACGCCGAGCGCCTGTCTGTAGAGACGTCCGATCGTGCCCTGGCGGACGGCACGTGACCGGCAACAGGCGCGCCTGCCGCACGGCGAGCCAGCCGTCAGTCCTTGCCACCCTTGCCGGGCTGCGTATTTCCCTTGCCAGGGTTCCCATTGCCCGGATTACCGTTGCCCGGATTGCCGTTCCCCGGGTTGCCGTTGCCGGGCGACGTGTCGGGGGCCTGATCGTCGGCATCGTCATCCTGCGGCGTCTCGACGGTGCCCGGAACGGTCTCGACGGGCGCCGGGGCAGGCGCCTCGGTCTCAGTCTGATCGGTCACCCCGGTTTCGGTCTCCGTCGGCTCGGGAGTCGGCGTCGTCTGCGCGGCGATCAGCGCCGCCAGGTCGGCGCGCACCGCATCGATGGCCGCCTGGATCTCGGCAGAACGGTCCGCCGTCACATCCCCGGCTTCGACGTATCCGGCCAGGCGCGTCTGCAAGACGTCGAGGCTCGCCGCAGCGCCCGCATAGTCACCGGATGCCGCGCGGTCAGCCGTCTGCACGACCGACGCGTCGAGGCGCGCCGTCGCAGCGTCTGACGGATCGGTCGGCGCACAGCCGGAAAGCAGTACCGTGGCGGCAAGCGCCAACGCCGCAGCGCCACTCACCGCGAACCGGTTCGTCGCGAATCGACTCGCCACCGACCGGCTGACCCGCCCGAAGCGCACACCACCCTCGTTCCCGTTCACCGCACGAACACTCACTGGTTCACCTCGTCTCGCAACTGCTGCAGATGCACACCCAACGGCCCGGTCACCTCGGGCAGGGGCGTCTGATCGGGACTTGACCCGCCCGACGCCGCCACGGCGATCGCGATGGCGATGGCCGCGAGCAACAGCACGGCGAACACGACGACGACGATGACGGCCCGTCGACCCGAGCGGTTTCTCGGGGCGCCCGACATCCCGGACTGTTCGGGGCGGTCGGCCACGGGCGCGGCAACCGTGGGCGCCTCGTCGTGCGACCGCGACGGCACGACCGCGGGTGTCTGCGGGAAGCGCTCCGTGCGCGCGTGGTGCTCCGTGCGCACGTGCTCCGAACTCGGCCGATCCACTTCGGTCGTCGGCACGTCAGACAGCTCGAACGCCCTGGTCGGAGCGTCGCCGGCACTCTCGGAACCGGCACTCTCGAAACCAGCCTTCGCGGCCCCGGCCCCGACCCCGGCCCCGGCCCCGGCAGAAGCATCCGGCACATCGGTCTGGGGCAGCGGAGCGGCGACGGTCGACATGGCGGTCGCATCAGCGGCGACGGGACTTTCCTGATTCCCCGTCGTCGAGAACTCGTGGATGGAGCGCGCCACGGACAAGGCATCCGGCCGCTGTTCGGGGTCGCGGTTCGTCATGGCGACGAGGAGCCCGGCCCAGTCGGCACCGACGCTCTCGGGCACGACCGGGTCGCGCAGCAGGCGTGCGGTCGCGGCCTCGATCATCGACCCCGGAAAAGCCCGCTCACCCGTAAGTGACTCGAGCAAGACCAGCCCGAGCGAGTAAACATCGCTGGCGGGTGTCGGCGGTTCGCCCTTCGCCTGCTCGGGGCTGAGATAAGCGGCGGTGCCCACGAGGGTGCCCGGCATCGTGAGCCGCGTCGAATCCACCACGTAGGCGATGCCGAAGTCGGCGAGCTTCACGCGGAACCGGCGGTCGGGCGAGGTCGAGTCCTCGAGCAAGACGTTCGACGGCTTGAGGTCGCGATGCACGATACCCGCCGCGTGCACGACATGCAGCGCCTCGGCCAGGTCGGCCCCCATGCGAGCGACCTCGCGGCGATCGAGCGGCCCCGCGTCGAGAAGCTGAGACAGCGTCGGTCCCTCGACCAGTTCCATGGCCATGAAGGCCGGTTCGCCGTCGAGCGCCGATCCATCGCTGGCGTCATAGAGGGTGACGAGTGCGTGGTGTTTCAACGAGGCGAGCAAGCGAATCTCGGATGTCTTGCGCCCCTCGTCCTTCTCCGACTCCCCCGCCGCGGCGAAGAGCTTGAGCGCCACCGTACGACCGAGCGAGAGGTCCTGCGCCCGATAGACCGCCGCCATGCCGCCGCGGCCGATGAGGGTGCCGACGCGGTAGCGCCCGGCTACGACGTCGTTGTCACCGCGACCGTCACCGTCACCGTGACCGCTGCCGGTGCCACTGTCGCGGCCGCCGCCGTCGGCTCGGGAAGGCCGTGCAGAGTCGAGGGTCATTCGCTTCTCCATCCGGCGTATCGGGGGTGCCGGTCCGGCTTGTTCAGAGAGAACGCGCCGGGGACTCGATGTTAGTGCGCACCGGTCGCGCACGACTACCGCTTGCGCCGGAACGAAAACTCCGGATGGTCGAAAAACACCCGACCAGGGGGCTTTCTCAAAATTTGCTGAACCGACTTGAACCGGCTTTTTCGACATGGTATTTCTATTTCTGCCGGGTCACCCGGACCCGGTTCACACCGAGAGGAGAGTCACTCATTATGGCAATGTCTTTCGATCCTTTCAGCCAGCTCGACCGCTTCGCCGCGAGCGTTCTCGACGCCAAGGCGTCGCCGCGCTTCATGCCCGTCGACCTGCACCGCAGCGGAGATCACTACGTGGTGAACGCCGATCTGCCGGGCATCGACCCGGGCTCCGTCGATGTCGATGTCGACGGGCAGGTGCTCACGATCCGCGCCGAACGCACGGCGCCCGAGACATCCGGCGCTACCTGGTTGTCGCGTGAGCGGCCCTACGGCTCCTACCTACGCCAGTTCAGCCTGGGCGAGGGCGTCGATGTCGAACGCATCACCGCGAGCTACGAGAACGGCGTGCTCAGCATCCTGATCCCGGTGAGCGAGCGGGCCAAGCCCCGCAAGATCCAGATCACCGAGAAGGGCTCGAACGCCGAGCAGCCGCAACTCAACGCCGCACCCGCAGCGGCGGCGAGTTAGGCGCCGGCGGGGCGCGAGCCGCACACCGGTGCGCTGCACTGCTCTGCCGAGAGAAAGGGCGGGTCACCCCCGGGTGGCCCGCCCTTCGCGTCAGTCGGCGGGGAGAGCCGCGATCGGGCTCGAATCGAGGTGGGCGAGAATGTCGGCCGCGTCGTCATAGACCTCGGCGGCACCCGCTTCGCGCAGCTCAGCCGAGCCGATGCCCCCCGAGCGCACACCGATGGTCGAGACGCCGGCTTTCGCGGCCGCCTCGACATCCCAGACCGTGTCGCCGACGAAGACCGCGTGATCAGCGTCGACCCCGGCCCGTTCGAGAGCGACCAGCACGATGTCGGGACGCGGCTTCGCGGTCTCGACATCCTCCGACGAGGTCACGGCGAACAGCTGGTCTTCGACATCAAGAATCTCGCGCAGAATCTTCAGCTCGTCCTCGGGCGCCGACGTGGCGAGCACCACGCGCATGCCCCGTTCGGCGACGGCGCGGATCAGGTCACGCGCACCCGACAGGGGCTCGAGTCGTTCGGCCAGCTTCTTGTAATAGAGCGAGTGCAGATCGGATGCCTTCTCCGCCGTCTCGTCGTCGACCCCGGGCAGAATCGCCTCCATCAGAAGCGACGAGTCCTTGCCGATGGCCGCGTGGATGCGCCACGAGTCGACCGAGCGCCCCACCCCGTCGACGGCCTTCTCCCACGCCTGCACGTGCAGATAGTTCGAGTCGACGAGGGTTCCGTCGATATCGAAGAGGACGGCGGTGGGCGAGGTGGACATGGAGCTCCTTCTATCGTTGCGCGACACGACACGACTCGTGCTGGCGGGTCTCGGTCGAGCCGGCCCGCTCTCGCCGGGTCGGTGCCGCGAACCGCCACTATAGGTCGGCTCGTTCGCCGCGCGCTATCCCCTTCCGTCGCGACCGGCCGGGCCATACGGGCGACCCTTGCCACGCCGGTTTTGTGTCGCTACATTGAAGGCACCCATCATCCATCGAGGGAGAGCGCGTGCCGAATCCGTTCCGTATCGACCCCGCCTCGGTGACGGCGCCGTTCGAGCAGCTGCGCACACAGGTCATCTCGGGGATCAAGGACGGGACGCTTGTTCCCGGCACGAAGCTGCCGACGGTGCGCAAGCTCGCCGACGAGCTGGGTCTCGCGCCCAACACCATCGCGCGCGCCTATCGCGAACTCGAGCACGACGACGTGATCGAGACCCGCGGGCGCAACGGCACGTTCGTGTCGGCCACCGGGGACGCCGACCAGAAGCATGCTCAGCAGGCCGCCACCTCCTACGCCGAGCGCACCGCGCAGTTGGGCCTGACGCCGGCCGAGGCGTTGGCGATTGTGACGGCCGCACTGCACGGAACGCAGACGCGCGAGCATCCGTGATTTAGACTCATCTCGACCGAGGAGGCTTCACCTTTCGCCGGTCGATGGACCGACGAACGAAGTAGGGAACCCCCGTGGGAAGAATCATTTACGGCTACGACTCCGCCGAAATAGAGTTCGATGATCGTCTGCTCGCCCACCTCAAGGTGGCCATCGTGACGAAACTGCGCCGCGACGAGAAATTCACGCTGTCGTGGGACCACGGCATCGACGGCGGTGGCGGCCGCAGCACCGTGTGGATTCACCCGTCCATCCCGCTGCAGTTCATCTTCTCGGGCAGCCGCGACGCCACGCTGAACCGTGAGTGGATCGAACAGCTCATGATGTCCGCCAACAGCACGGGCGGCCTGCAGGTCTCGGCCGAGCCCCGCGAGGGCGCACAGCACCCGGCCTGATTTCGGGCGCGGTCCGTGCGCCGCCGATGGCTCTAGCCGACCGGCGCCGCACCGTTGTCCGCGCGGCTCGCGTCCGCAGCGGCGGCACGGGGGTTGCGGATGCCGAACCACGACACCAGCCCGCCGAGCACGAGCATGGCCGCCGTGGCGATCATGGCCCGGTGCAGACCGTCGAGGTCGAGGCTCTCGCCGATGATGAGCGATGCGCACGCGATGGTGATGAGGCCCGCGATGCGCGACACCGCGTTGTTCACGGCCGAGCCGATGCCCGCCTGCGCGTCGGCGATGGCGCCGAGGATGGCGCTCGTCAGCGGCGCGACGGTGGCCGAGAGACCCAGGCCGAAGAGCAGCAGGCCCGGCAAGATCTGTGTCCAATAGTTGAGCTCGGGCGAGACGCTGATCAACCAGAGGAAACCGGCGCCCGCGACGAGGGGGCCGACGGTCATGAAGAGGCGCGGCCCGAAGCGACCCGACAGGGCGCCGAAACGGCTCGACAGGAACAGCATGACGAGCGTCGGCGGCATGAGCGAGAGGCCCGTGAGGAACGCCGACACACCCGCCACCTGCTGCAGGTAGATGGCCACGATGAAGAAGCCGAACGACAGCGCGCCATAGATGAACAGCGTGGCGATATTGCCGGCCGAGAAGTTGCGCGAGCCGAAGAGGCCGAGCGGCATCATGGGGGCCGGCGCGCGGCGTTCCCAGGCGATGAAAGCCGCGAGGCAGGCGAGACCCAGCACGAGGGGGATCCAGACGACGGGGCTCGACCATCCCAATCGGCCCTGCTCGATCAGAGCGAAGACCGGGCCCGCGAGGCCCAGCGCGCCCAAGACCGCCCCCACCCAGTCGATGCGGGCCGGATGCTCGGGCCGCCCCGCGCCGCGCAGGCGGTGAAGCAGCACGAGCGTGAACGCGATGGGCAGAACGTTGATGGCGAAGATGAGGCGCCACGAGACGGTGTCGATGAGGAACCCGCCGAGCAGCGGGCCGATGATCATGGCCGTTCCGGTCCACGCCGTCCAGCTGCCGATGGCCTTCGCCTGCGGCACGCCGTGGAAGGTCGAGATGATGAGCGCGAGCGAACTCGGCACGAGCAGGGCCCCGGCGGCACCCTGCGCCGCCCGTGCGCCGATCAGGATCTCGGCGGTCGGCGCGATGGCGCACAACACCGAGGTGACGCCGAACCCCACGAGCCCGACGCTCATTACGCGCACGCGGCCGAAAGCATCCGACAGCGAACCCGCCAGGAGGATGAGTGCGCCGAGGGTGAGGAGATAGGCGTCGACCACCCACTGCTGCGTGGCCAGTCCACCACCCAGGTCGCGATCGATCGAGGGAAGCGCCACGTTGACGATCGACCCGTCGAGGAACGCCACGAACGACGCGAGGATGGCGATGATGAGCACGCGCCGCTCACGCGTCAGGCCGCCGACCGGGGCGCCACTCGCCGACGCGCTTGAGGCTCCCGAAGCTCGTGAGCCGCCCGCCGCGCTCGTCCCGCCCGCCGCAGACATCACAGCGACCGGGTCTTGGATGCGATGGCGCGCTCTTCACTCATCTGCCCAGTATCCCCCTCCCGCGTGGCGGGCGGGGAGTCCTCTGCGGGGCTGTGGACAATTCGGCCCCGCGTCGTCTGTTTAGAGCACGTCCTCCGACCACGTGTCGGCGTTGCCGAAGCGGTGGGCCGTGATGGTGATCGACTGTTCGCGCAGGAACGGCAGGAGCTCGACGCGTCCCGCCGACGTGACGGCGCCCGAGTAGATCGCGAGATCGGGGTCGCCCTCCACGATCACGGCGAGCGCACGGTGCAGGGCGGTTCGTTCCGGTTCGGTGCCGACGATGCGCACGCGCGGGGGGCGCGTGACGGCCGGTTCGCCGGTGACGATCAGCGGGGATGCGGCGGGGGCGGCATCCGTGTCGGCATCCGTTTGAGCGGCATCCGTTCGGGCGGCGTCTGCCGCAGCTACGGCGGAGACGACGGGAGCGGGATCGGGAGTCCGGCCGGCCCCTGTCTCGCCGACCTCGGCTGCCTCGGTCTCAGTCCCGGCCTCGGCGTTCGCGGTCTCGGCGTTCCCGGCATGCGCCTCGGAGCCGCCGCCGTCATCGAGCGGAATGTCGATGGGTGACGGCTTGTCGGGTTCTGGGCTCACCTCGGCGACAACGGCAGCCGCCGCACGAACGGCCGCGGCCTGCTCGCCGGCACCCGAGCCTGCCCCAGCGCCAGCGCCCTCTCCCGCTCCCAGCTCGGCAGCCGGCGCAAACCGCGCGAGCCACTCCGCATCCGTCTCGACCGCCACCTGCACGCCGATCTCGCCGAGCACGCGCCGCACCGACGTGGGGATGCCGAGCGCCAGGCTCAACGTGAACACACTCCGCGAACGCATGGCCGCGATGACGACGCGCAGCACGTCGCCCAACTCGGCATCACGCGTCGACCGGATGGACACCGGCACGGGACGGTAACGCAGGAGGTTGCGCTCGACGCCGAGGCCCGAGACATCCGTGGTCTCGCCGAAGTCGGTGCCCCACACGATGGCGTCGGATAGCGCCGAGCGCCGCAGCACGTCGAAGGCACGGTAGTCGAGGGCCGGCTGGGCCGCCTCGATGAGTTGCACGATCTTGGGGTCGAGCCCGCGCAGGTGCAGCGTGGTCGACGCCGAACCGCTGTCGGGCTGCCACGAGCCGAGCGCCGCGAGATAGTTCGGGCCGCCCGCCTTGGCTCCCGTGCCCACGGCCGAACGCTTCCAGCCGCCGAACGGCTGGCGCTGCACGATGGCACCCGTGATGCCGCGGTTGACGTAGAGGTTGCCCGCTTCGACCGTGGCCGCCCAGACGCGCAGGTCTTCGGGGTCCTGCGTGAAGAGACCCGAGGTCAGCCCGTAGTCGACGTCGTTGACGAGCGCGATGGCGTCGTCGAGGTTCTTGGCGGTCATGATGCCGAGCGACGGCCCGAAGAACTCGGTGCGGTGGAAACGTGAACCCGCGCTCACTCCGGTGCGCACGCCGGGCGACCAGAGCACGCCCGTCTCGTCGAGCTGTTTGGGCTTCACGAGCCACTGCTCGCCGGCATCCAGCTCGGTCAGCGCCCACAGCAGCTTCTCTGAGGGCTGCTCGATGAGCGGCCCCATCTGCGAGGCCGGGTCGCTCGGGTAGCCGACGCGCAGGCTCGACACGGCGTCGATGAGCTGCCGGCGGAACCGCTCGCTCTTCGCCACAGAACCCACCAGGATCACGAGCGACGCGGCCGAGCATTTCTGCCCCGCGTGCCCGAAGGCGCTCTTCACGATGTCGGCGACGGCCAGGTCGAAGTCGGCGCTCGGCGTGACCACGATGGCGTTCTTGCCGCTCGTCTCGGCGAGCAGCGGCAGGTCGGGCCGCCAGGAGCGGAACAGGGCGGCGGTCTGCCAGGCACCGGTGAGGATGACTCGGTCGACGGCCTCGTGGGCGATCAGGCGCTGCCCGAGCTCGGCCTCGTCGACGTCGGCCAGCACGAGCAGGTCGCGCGGAATACCGGCCTCCCACAGCGCCTCGCACAGCACGGCCGCCGTGCGACGGGCCTGGGGCGCGGGCTTCAGAATGACACCGGCACCGACGGCGAGTGACGCCAGCACCGAACCGGTCGGGATGGCGACCGGGAAGTTCCACGGCGGCGCGACGACGATGAGCCGCGGCGACACGAACCGGGCACCGCGCACGGCGTCGAGCTCGCGCGCCCGCGCGGCGTAGTAGTGCGCGAAGTCGATGGCCTCGGACACCTCGGGGTCGGCTTCGGCGATGGTCTTGCCCGTCTCGGACGCCATCACCTCGAGCAGGCGGTCGCGGTTGGCGGCGAGGGCGAGCCCCGCGCGGTCGAGGATGGCGGCGCGCACGGCGGCGGGGCGGGCACCCCAGGTGGCCCCGGCATCCCGCGCCTTTTCGACCAGGTCTTCGAGGTGGAAGGCGTCGAGCACGCGCGCGGCCTCGATGGTGTCGCTGCCGATGGTGCTGTCGGCCACGCGGGCGAGCAGGCGCGCGGCCCACTCGCGGTTGGCGGGCAGCGACGGGTCGGTGTCGAGCGCGTTGACGAAACCGGGCGCACCCAGTTCGGTTTTCGGCAGCCGGATCTCGGTGTCGGTCGTGTAGACCCGCACGGTGTCGAAGGGCGACTCGGTCTGGTGCCGCTTCGAGAGACCCAAGACCTGCTCGGTCATGCCGAGTTCGACCGGCTGGTCCCCCGCGGGTTCGCGATACAGCGCGGTCGACGACGCCTTGCCGGGCGCCGGGGCGGCCTCGAGCGTCCACTCGGTCTCGCGGTTCTGGCGGCGGCGCGGCTCGGGCGTGAGCGACACGGTGGCCGCGTCATCCCCGTTCGCGTCGGCTTCTTCCACGGCGGCCAGCTGCGCCACGGATGCTTCGAACCGCGACTTCTCCCGCTCGAACAACGTGGCATCGGCGCCCAGTTCGAACACGGCCGACAAGAAGTTCTCGTTCGACGCGTTCTCTTCGAGCCGGCGGATCAGGTAGGAGATGGCGACGTCGAATTCCTTGGGGTCGACGACGGGCGTGTAGAGCAGCAGCTGCCCGACATCCCGTGCCACGGCCTGCGCCTGACCGGTCGCCATGCCCAGCAGCATCTCGACGTCGACGCGGTCCTGCACCTTGCGCTTCTTGGCGAGCAGGTGCGCCCAGGCGATGTCGAAGAGGTTGTGGCCGGCGATGCCGAGCTTCACGGCGGCCGTGCGTTCGCGCGTGAGCGACCAGTCGAGGATGCGCTTGTAGTTCGCGTCGGTGTCCTGTTTGCGGTCGAAGGTGGCGAGCGGCCAGCCGTGCATGGTGGCGTCGACGTGCTCCATGGCGAGGTTGGCGCCCTTGACGAGACGCACCTTGATGGGCGCGCCACCGTCGGCGACCCGCGCGGCCGCCCAGTCCTGCAGTCGCTGCATGGCCGCGAAGGCGTCGGGCAGGTAGGCCTGCAAGACGATGCCGGCCTCGAGAGCCTTCAGCTGCGGCTGGTCGAGCAGACCCTGGAACACCGCGATCGTGAGGTCGAGATCGCGGTACTCCTCCATGTCGAGGTTGATGAATTTGGGTCCGTCGGGGCCGCCCGCGAGAGCCAATTCGTAGAGGGGTGTGAGTCGTTCGACGACGCGTTCGACGGCGTCGTCGAAGGCCCACATCGAGAGCTGTGCCGCGATGGCCGACACCTTGATCGACACGTAGTCCACGTCGTCGCGGGCCAGCAGCGTGCGTGTGCCCTCGAGGCGGCGGTCGGCTTCGTGGTCGCCCAGCACGGCCTCGCCCAACAGGTTGAGGTTGAGCCGTGAGCCGTCGCCCCGCAAACGCGCGATGGCGGGGCCGAGCTTCGCGGGCGTCGCATCGACGACCAGGTGCCCGACCATCTGGCGCAACATCTTGCGCGCGAGCGGGATGACGACGGGTGGGATGACGGGGCCCAGTGTTCCACCGGCCGCGATCATGGCTCGCAGGGGCACGGGCAGGAATCCGGGCGCCAGCTTCGCCACGCGCTGCAGGTTGTAGCCCGCGACGAACAGATCCTCCGGCCGCATGACGCCGTCGACGAAGCCCACCGCGAAGGCGAGCCCGTTGGGGTCTTTCAGCACGCCGGCGAGGCGTTCGGCCGCGGGATCGGCCGGGGCGTCGGCGGATTCGTCGAGCCACCGGCGCGCGAGCACGATCGCTTCGGCGGTGAGTTGATCGGCACTCGAATCGGTGCCCGGCGAGGTCTGCGGCATAGTGCAGAGACTACGCCGAGAGCGCCTCAGCATCGGGGCGGCACGCCCCGGAATGTCGGGCCTGTCGGCAGGTTTTCGGCTGAGGCGTGTTGTGCGCCTAGAAGACGTACAACTGCCCGAGCACCACGAGCACGATCACGAGCACGGCGACCGCACCCGCCAGGATCGCGAGCGATCGACCGTGCAGCTTGGCGACGCCGAATCCGACGACGAACGGCAGCGCGGCGAAGAGCAGCGTGAGCAGCCACCAGAAGGCGGAGAACCCGCCGCGCGAGGCGTCGGCCAGCTCGCCGCCGAAGAGTCGCTGACTGAAGGGGTGCGTGGCGAAGGCGAACGAGGCCGACAGCGGCAGCGCGATGAGCACGCCGGTCACGACACCCGCCAAGAGGCCCCACATGCCTTCTTTGCCGGTGTAGATGTCGAGCGTTTCTGCGTCACGGGGGCCTTGTCGGCTCTTGGTGCTCATGCGGCGAGCATACTGGGATGCCTTCGCCGCCCGCCACGGTTATTTCGCCGTCACTCGCAACCCCTCGACGCCGGTTGACACGTGCCGCTAGCGTTATGGCCAGACGGCTTCGGTGCCCCGACCGCGTCCGTCGGAAGAAGGCTGAAAAGGTATGCAGATTTTTCGTCGGTTCTCACGCCGAAAAGACCCGCGCCGAAACGCTGCCGCCCGGCGTGTCGAATCCACCCAGCCCACCGATGACCCCGGAACAGAGGTCGTCGAAGACGTCGATCCCCGCACCGCCGCGCTCTCGCCCGACGTGCCGCCCGCCGACACCCCGCACACGCCGCTGCGCTCGGACGCGCAGGCCGACGAGGCACCCCGAGACCCCGCCCTGCGCGGCACCGCCACCGTCGCGCGCCTGACGCCATCCGGCCCCGACCTCGACGGCGCGCGCGTCTACGACCTGCTGCTCAGCGTCGAGCTGCCCGACCGCGAGCCCTACCAATTCCTGCACCGCCAGCTCATCGCCGACGCATCGCTCGGCTCGTGGAAACCCGGCTCGCAGCTCTCGGTGCGCGTGCTCGCCGACAACCCCAACGACCTTATCGTGGTCGGCTGAGGCCGGCCCGCCCAACCGCGACCTAGTGGCCCCGATGGTCTTGCACGGTCATCTTCGGGCCGTGGCGTTCCTTGTGGATGCCGCTGCGCAGGATGAGACGGAGGACGCGCTGACGGTGCCCGCGCCAGGGTTCGAGCAGTTCGAGCATCCCGTCGTCGTCGACCGGCGAACCCGTGAGCGCCACCCCGACCGTCGAGGCTAAGTGGTAGTCGCCCACGCTGACCGCATCGGGGTTGCCGTGCGCGCGCAGCGTGACCTCGGCCGCCGTCCAGACGCCGACGCCCGGAAGACTCATCAGCCGGCGCTCGGCCTCGGCGTGGTCGGTGTCGAGCGTGCGTTCGAGCGCCTCGGCGAGACGCGCCGATCGCACGACGGTCTGTGAGCGTTGCGGCCCGACGCCCGCCTTGTGCCAGTCCCAGCTGGGAATGAGGCGCCACCCCTCGGCGCTCGGAGCCACCATCATCCCCGTGGGAACGGGGCCGGGCGCCGGCTCGCCGTAGCGCCGCACGAGCAGCCGCCACGCGCGCCAGGCCTCGAAGGCCGTCACCTTCTGTTCCATCACGGCGGGCACGAACATCTCGAAAACCAGGCGGTTGCGGCCGATGCGCAGGCCGGGGTTGCGGCGGCGCACCTCGCTGAGCAGGGGGCTGGCCGACACGTCGAGGGCCGACCAATCGTCGTCGCGGCCGAGCAACTCGGGCACGCCCGCGATGGCCCATTCGGCACCGGGGCCCCAGGCGGCCGCGTCGATCTGCGTGGCGCCGGACGTGCCCCGTGTGCCCTGCATCAAGCGCAGCGAGGCGGGGCCGTGCGGCGTGCGCATCGTGAGCCACACGCCGCCGGGGATGCGACGAAAGCAGGGGCCGTCTCCCCCGCGGGCCATGAGCCACACGGCGTCGAGCAGCGCGACCGGTTCGGTCGGCGTATAGACGGTGCGCACGCAATCGGCGGCGAGGGTGTCGAACATGATGAGGACACCCTACGTCGAGACCACCGACATTCGGCCGGCCGCAGCGGCGGCACCGAATGAACACGGGGCGGGAACGCGTCGGCACCGGCCAGGTCGGGCATCAGCCGGCCGATCGCGCCGATGAGAACCGCAGCCCGGTCATCCCGTTGGCCGGCCAGGTCGCCGTCACACCCGTGATCATGGATTCCGAACCATCGTCATCGGCTCGGATGGTGATGCTCACGTCCGTGGTCACCTGCACGCCGCCGCGCGCGAACTGGTCGGGCGTCGCGCACCCCGCCGAGTAGCTCGAATCGGGTTGCACGAGCACCACACAGATCTCACCCTCGATGTCTTTCGCCGCATAGACGCGGCCCGTCCAATCGGCGATCGATCCGGTCAACAGCAGGCGGAACGAGTCCGCTCGAAAGTGGTCGTCGCCCACGGTGTCGGGCGGCACGTCACCGGACAGCTGGTTGCGGCTGAACTCGGCGAGCGCCTGCTGCGAGGCGAGCGCGCGCCAATCGGCGGCACTGTCATCCGCCCCGGGTGAGGCACGGTCGGACGCATCGGCCGAGGCCCGGATGCCGCTCCCCGCCTCACCGCGCACACTCGCCACATTCGCGCCGACGCCGTAACCGACACCGGCCGCGACAACCACGACACCGAGCGCGAGACCGACGGCGAACGGGGTGAGACGGGCGCGGGCATCTCGAAAACGGTGCCCGACAGTCGTGTGCCCCCTCGGCGGTGAGCCGCCGTCGCCGTTGCGCATGTCGCCATCGTTGCGGATGTCGCCGTCGTTGCGGATGTTACCGTCGTCCCGGATATCGCCGTCGTCCCGGATGTCACCGTCGTTCCGCCCGTCGAACTCGCCGCCGAGCGGAGCGACGTGGAACACTCCCGTCGCGGGCGCGGATGACTCGGCCGCCCCGCGCAGACGCGCTGTCTCGGAGAGACGTTCCGCGGCCTCGGACCGCTCCGTCCAGGTGGCGAGCTTGGCCTCGGCGACCGCGGCCAACCAGGTGGCGCTGCTCCCGTTCGACGCCGGCGCGGGCGCGGGCGCCGAATCCGATGCCGGTGGCCTCGGCGCCCTCGGTTCGGTACCCGGGGCCCGCCCGGGCGAACCGGTGCCGGCGAGCTGCGCATCGACGCGACGCAATTCCTCCAGGGCGTATACACGTTCCGACGCGGACGTCCGCTGTGATCCTGCACCGAACACCGCCTCCTGCAGGCGAGCGCGCCGAGCCACGAGCCGGGTGCGAGCGTCGCTGCCGTCATCCGCCATGTGGTCCTCCTCCTGCGCGTCGTTGCGAGGGTGCAGCCGTGCGGGCGGCCAGGCGCGGGCACCCCCTCACTATGCACCCGTGGATGCGCGGGGAAAACCCCTTGCCGAGAATGCGATGACGGCGTTCGCATCACGTATACTCATATTCCATGATGTCAAAACGGGAGCACGGGGCACGGAGAGCGTGGCGAATCGTCGCGATCGCCGCCATCCTCGCGATTGTGGGCGGCGCGGGCTACGTCTGGTTCGGAATCAAGAGCCTGCCACCCGCTTCCGCCGAGGAGCTCGATGCGACCGACCGTGAGCTCTTCGCCGAGCTGACCGAGCAGTATCGCGCTTTCGCCGAGCGACCGGCCGACCTGTGGACCGCGGACTACCGCTACGACACCGAACCGCTCATCCTCATCCGCGCCGACTCGACGCGGAGCTCGCTCTGGCACTACGCCTACGTGATCAATGCGTCGAACATCACCGACGTGTCGGGCATGCAGAAGATCGACTTCCCCGGAAACCCCCTGCTGAGCGACGTCTATGCCACCAAGACGCTCGGCACCGCCTCGCTCGAATACTGGCAACCCCTCGCTTTCACGACCACGACCCTCGGCGACACCCCCGTGCTCGCGATGAAATACGCGCCCGGCGAGCTCGATGGCGGCGACGACAAGACCCAGGCGGTCTCGACCTTCGCACTGCACGAGGCCTTCCACATCAACGCGCAACAGGCCTGGGACTACGACCGCGGGCCCGAGGGCGATCGCATCTTCGACTTTCCGACCGATGACGCCCAGATGAGCCTGCTCCGCACCGAGTTCCGCATCCTCGACGCTCTGACCGGGCAGACCGATCCCTCGATCGTCGCGTCCCGCGCACGGGACCTGCTCGCGATCCGGGCCGCACGGTACGAGCGCTGGCCCG
The DNA here is from genome assembly GCF_900167575.1 of Okibacterium fritillariae. GTDB lineage: Bacteria > Actinomycetota > Actinomycetes > Actinomycetales > Microbacteriaceae > Okibacterium > Okibacterium fritillariae. The sequence continues at coordinate 517,697 of NZ_FUZP01000001.1, read as the reverse complement.
CCCTGCGTGTCCAAGACAACACCGAGGCGATCGAGGGTACCGCCGTCTACCTGCAGCGTCGGATGTCCGACCTCACGGGCGGGCCCATCGGCATCCTGACCAACAAGGCGGGGGCATCCTCCACCTTCACCGATGTGCTGGCGTGGGTCGAAGAAGACCCCTCTCGTCGCGAGCTGCTCGAGCGCTCCCTGTACTACGAGACCGGCGCCCAGCTAGGCTACGCGCTCGACGTGGTCGCGCCGGACTGGAAGAAACAGATCGAACCGCCACCTGCCGGCGAACGTCGAACTCCGCACGCTTCGCTGATCGCGGCGCTCGGCGACCCCGGATCGCCCACGCAGGCGCAGATCGCCGACATCCAGGCCCGCTATCCCTGAGTGCGCACCACCTAGCGCCCTTCGGGCAGCATGACGATCGTGGCCTGGGCCGACGCGCATCGACGCTCGGTCGGCGCGGCGGTCGCGGCATCGGCGGGCGCGGCATCGGCGGGCGCATCGACGGAGCCAGACGCATCGGATGCCGGAGCCGCCGTCGTCGCCGCGAACACGTCGACGTGCACCACGGCCTGGCGCCGCGTCGAGTCGACGACATGCGCGCGCGCCACCAGCTTGTCGCCGATGCCTGGCCGCAGGTAGGTGATGGTCAAAGCCGACGTCACCACGCGCGGCCCCAGCACCGTGGCGCCCGCGAACGTGGCCGTGTTGTCGGCGAGATAGGCGATCACGCCACCGTGCACATAGCCGTTCTGCTGCAGGTGGTGCGGCAGGATGTCGATGGCCATCGACGCGTTGCCGTCGCCGAAGTCGGTCATCTCGGCGCCGATGAACACGCTGAATGCCTGCGAGGCCAGCACGTCCTCGGCCGGGTTGCGGGAGGAGGTATCAGTCATGGGGGTTCCTTCTGTTCAGCGCGGGATCGCCGCGCGTCTTACCTCTTCGACCATACGCTCGGTGCGGGGGTGTGCGTGTTCGGCAGCGCGACATCCGAGCCCCACTGCAGCAGGAACTCGGGCACCTCGAGGCCCTCGGGCGGGGTGCCGATCACCTCGTGCAGTTCGGCGTTCGACACCGTGCCGCCGGACTTCTTCCTCAGCCGCCCGCGCACGAACGCCTGCGTGTAGATCTCACCGTCGACCACCACGCGATGCTCGATGAAGATGGCCTTGTGGTCATAGCCGATGACGCGCGACTCGATCACGAACGGCTGCCACAACCGCAGCGATCGCCGGAACGTGATGGTCTCGCTCGACACCACCGGATACCAGCCGCGCTTCGAGAACTCGGCCCACAGCCCCGACCGCACGAGCAGGTCATAGCGGCCGAGGTCGAAGATCGACAGATACACGCCGTTGTTCATGTGGCCGATCACGTCGAGATCGGTGGGCAGGGTGCGCACGCGCAGGTGCCCCACGTCGTAGTGGCCGATCGTGCGGCCCCGGCGCAGTCCCCGGCGCGACCGCAGGAACGTGAACAGGGTGCGAAAGATGAGATGCATTCGAGGGATGCTACGCCCGCGGCATCCGCGCCTCTGCATGTCTGTGCGCACCCCACAATCGGCCCGAGCGCAAGGCCCCCACGGCCTGAGGGGATGCCACAGAAAGCGCGAGTATTCTGACCAAGGCACATCGCCACACTCCCCCACCCTGCTCGGCCGGCCGCTCATCGCCTGTGGCTGGGCCCCCGGCTGGCGGGTGACCCGTCGACTTAGTGAGGATCCTCATGACGACCACGATCAACGCAATCAAGAAGCCCAACGCCGAGGCTCCCTTCGAATTCGGCACCATCGAACGCCGCGACCCGCTCGAACACGACGTCGTCATCGACATCAAGTTCGCGGGCATCTGCCACAGCGACATCCACCAGGCCCGCGAGGAATGGGGCAAGGCCATCTTCCCGATGGTTCCCGGTCACGAGATCGCCGGCATCGTCACCGAGGTCGGCTCGGGCGTCACCAAATACCAGGTGGGCGACCGCGTGGGCGTCGGATGCTTCGTCGACTCGTGCCGCGAGTGCGAGAACTGCAAGGCCGGCGAAGAGCAGTTCTGCACAAAGGGCAACGTGGCCACCTACAACGGCCGCCAGTACTCGGGCGAAGAGACCTACGGCGGCTACAGCGACACCGTCGTGGTCGACGAGAACTACGTGCTCGGCATTCCCGAGGGCATCGACCTCGACATCGCGGCGCCGCTTTTGTGCGCCGGCATCACCACCTACTCGCCCCTCAAGCACTGGGGTGCCGGACCCGGTAAGAAGGTCGCCATCGTCGGCATGGGCGGCCTCGGCCACATGGGCGTGAAGATCGCGGCTGCCCTGGGCGCCGAGGTCACCGTGCTCAGCCAGTCCCTCTCCAAGGAGGAGGACGGCAAGGCGTTCGGTGCGCACCACTACTACGCCACCAAGGATGCCGAGACGTTCACGAAGCTGCGCGGCGAGTTCGACCTCATCATCAACACGGTCTCGGCCGATATCGATGTCGACGCCTACCTCTCCACGCTGGCCCTCAACGGCTCGCTGGTCTTCGTGGGTGCGCCCGAGAAGCCGCAGTCGTTCCGCGCGTTCTCGCTCATCGGCGGGCGTCGCAGCCTTGCCGGCTCCAACATCGGCGGCATCCGCGAGACGCAGGAGATGCTCGACTTCTGCGCCGAGCACGGCATCGGCGCCACGGTCGAGGTCATCTCGGCCGACCAGGTCGACGAGGCCTACGACCGCGTCGTAAAGAGCGATGTGCGCTACCGCTTCGTGATCGACACGGCCACGATCCCCGCCTCGGCCTAGCAATCCCCCACTGAGGCGAACAGCCTCGGTTTTCCCGAAGGCCTCGGGCCCGCGCATCCCGTGCGGGCCCGAGGCCTTCGTGTTGCCGGATGCCGCACCCCCGCTCTGTCGCGCGCCCGGCCCATTCGCGCAACCCCTTTTCCACCCCCGGCGCCGAGGAGAAGGATCGAGGCATGGAATTCCGTTACCTCGGCCGCAGCGGCCTCAAAATCTCTGAAATCATCTATGGAAACTGGCTCACCCACGGGTCGCAGGTCGAGAACGAGACCTCGCTCAAATGCGTGCGGGCCGCGCTGGATGCCGGCATCACCACGTTCGACACCGCGGACACGTACGCCAACGGGGCTGCCGAGACCGTGCTCGGCGAGGCCCTGAAAGACGAGCGCCGAGCATCCCTCGAAATCTTCACCAAGGTGTACTTCCCGACCGGACCGAAGGGCCCCAACGACACGGGTCTGTCGCGCAAGCACATCCTCGAGTCGATCGATGCGTCGCTCGAACGCCTGGGCACCGACTACGTCGACCTCTACCAGGCGCACCGTTTCGACCACGAGACCCCGCTCGAAGAGACCATGCAGGCGTTCGCGGATGTCGTCCGCCAGGGTAAGGCGCTCTACATCGGCGTCTCCGAGTGGAACGCCGAACAGCTGCGCGCCGGCCACGAACTCGCCACCGATCTCGGCATCCAGCTCATTTCGAACCAGCCGCAGTACTCGATGCTGTGGCGTGTGATCGAGCGGGAGGTCGTGCCCACCTCGGCCGAGCTCGGCATCTCGCAGATCGTGTGGTCGCCCATCGCCCAGGGCGTGCTGACGGGCAAGTACAAGCCCGGAGCCGACCTGCCCGCGGGCAGCCGTGCCACCGACGAGAAGGGCGGCGCCGACATGATCAAGCGCTTCCTCAACGACGAGACGCTGACGGCCGTGCAGAAGCTGCAACCCGTGGCGGATGACCTGGGCATCACGATGGCGCAACTCGCCGTCGCCTGGGTGCTCTCGAACGACAACGTCGCCGGAGCAATCGTCGGAGCATCGCGCCCCGAGCAGATCGAGTCGAACGCCGCCGCCTCGGGCGTGAAGCTCGACGCCGACGTCAAGAAGGCCGTCGACGAGGCGCTCGGATCGCTGCCCGAAACCGACCCGTCGCAAACGAAGTCGCCGGAGAAGCGCCTGGCATAAATGCGAAGGATCAGATAATCTGATTTCATGCACATGCTCAGCGCAACCGAGGCCAGTCGGTCGTTCGCCGCCGTGCTCGACGATGCCGAGCACGGCGAAACGATCGTCATTACTCGTGGCGGCCGACGAATCGCCACGATCGGTCCGGCATCCTCAAGCAACGGCGCGGCTTTCCTCGCCCTGCTGAAAGATCACAACGTCGACCCCGATTTCGCCGCCGACGTCGCGTCGGTCGATGAGGTCCTGGCCGAGGAGAGTGACGCATGGCCCGCCGACTGATCATCGATACCGGCGTGCTCGTGCAGGCCGAACGCGACGGCTCCTTCCTCGACGGGGTCGTCACCGAGGATGACGACCTGGTCATAGCCGCCGTAACCGTTGCCGAGCTGCTGTTCGGCGTCGAACTCGCGACCGACGAGCGGCGGCCTCGGCGCGAGCGGTTCGTCGAATCGATCATCCGCGAAATCCCCATCGAGGACTACGACGACGATGTGGCCGAAACCCATGCGCAGCTGCTCGCCCATACGCGCCGGGCCGGGAAGAAACGTGGGGCGCACGACTTGATGATCGCGGCCACGGCCTCGGTGACGCGGCGCACACTGCTCACGACGGACCGCGCCGCGCACTTCGGCGAGCTGCCGGGCGTGCGCTGCATCGAAGTCGGCTAGACGTGGGCTCGGCCTCACGTCCCCGCGTCGCCCTCGTCTCGCTGCACACCTCCCCTCTGGCCACCGCCGGGTCGGGCGACGCGGGCGGCATGAACGTCTATCTGCGCGCCTTGTCCGACGGCCTCGTCGCCGACGGTTTCGAGGTGGATGTCCTGACCCGTCGCACGGCCGCCGACCAACGTTCCGTCACCACACGGGGCGGTGCTCGCGTCCTGTTCCTCGATGCCGGGCCCGCTGAGCCGGTGGCGAAGGAAGACCTCCACGGGTTGGTCGACGGGTTCGCGACGAGCGCGATTGCCGCGGGCCCCTACGATCTCGTGCACTCGCACTACTGGCTCTCGGGTCTGGCCGGAGAGCGCCTCGCCGCCGCATCCGGGGCCCCGCACCTCGTCACGCTGCACACGCTCGCGGCCCTGAAGAACGAGCTGCTGGCCGAGGGCGACACCCCCGAGCCCGAGGCGCGCGTCGCGGCCGAGCGCGCGCTCCTCGAAAGTGCCCGCGCCGTCATCGCCGTTTCCCAGGCCGAAGCCGACGCGGCCGTCAGCCTGGCCGGGGCCGAACACGAGCGCGTGCGCGTGGTTCTGCCCGGAGTCGACACGCAACTGTTCCGGCCCCCTGCCGTGGGCGAGGACGAAGCGCGTTGTGACACGAATATCCGCCGTCCGACGGTCGTCGTAGCGGCGCGCGTTCAGCCGTTGAAGGGGCAAGATCTCGCCATTCGCGCGATTGCGGCACTCCCCCGGGATCGTCGGCCGCAGCTCATCCTCGCCGGCGACGCTACGGCCAGCCACGCCGCCTATGTCGCCGCCCTGCACGAACTCATCGAGGAGTCCGGGTTGCACTCGACGACCGGCGGTGCCGACGCCGACGTCCTTTTTGCGGGCCCGCTCGACCGCGAGCAACTCGCCGAGACGCTGCGCAGAGCCTCGGCCCTCCTCATCCCCTCGCACTCCGAGACATTCGGGCTCGTGGCGCTCGAGGCGGCGGCCAGCGGCATCCCGGTCATCGCGTCGCGCGTCGGCGGCCTGCCCGAAGCCGTTGGCGACAACGGCATCCTGCTCGACGACCGCCGAGCCGAATCGTGGGCCGCCGCCATGGACGCGATCCTTGCCGAGGCGCACGATGCCGCCGGCCGCACCCGCCTGCGGGCCCGAGCCCTCGCCCACGCCGCACCCTTCGGCTGGGATGCCGTCACCCACCGCATCGGCGACATCTACCGCTCGCACCTCTGATCCGAATACATCCTCAGGTCTATGCGCATGCGCCGCAGGGCCGATGTGCGCGGGCCGAGTGCTGACTTGACTGGGAGGATGACCTCCCCCACTCCGCACGTTCCGTCGGTGGCAGCGCCGACCACGGCCCACCCGACCATCGCGCGCGGAAGCCTGACCTATCAGACCCCCGCACGTCCGGCACGGCGCACGGTCGAGACGCCCTCGTCGGTCGAGTCGGCCGACGTCACCCCGCCTGGCGCGCGCGCTAACGAAGCGACCGTTACGTCCACGCCAACGCCAACGCCGCCGCCAACGCCAACGCCAACAATGCCGCGGGTCAGCCGTCTCACCGGGCCTCGCCCGCTCTCCCGCGCACTCCTCCTCTCGGCCGTCGCCATCGCGGGGGGTCTCGTCGTGGGCGGCATCACGTCGTTCGGGCAGCTGCTGCCCGGCACGCTCAACTGGTTGGCCAATTCGGTGGCCGGATGGAGCATCCCCCTGATCCTGCTCGTGGCGTGGGCGCGCGGCGGCGTGTTGCGGTCGGCCATCACGGGCGGGCTCGTTTTCGTCGCGATGTCGCAGGGCTACGCGCTCGTCTCGACGCTGCGGGGCTATCCCGACCAGGGCATCCGCTGGGCGCTCATCGGACTCGTCGCCGGGCCGGTGCTGGGCGCAGCGACGGCCCTGCTCCGAAACGAGAGTCGGCGCATCGTGGCGATTGCCGCGGGGGTGCTCGGCGGCGTCATCCTGGGCGATGCCGTGCACGGTTTCGTCGCGATCCCCGCCGGTTGGGGCTCCTGGGTGATCGTCGCGAGCGGCGCCCTCGCCTTCCTCGCGGTCACGGCCGTCGTGCTGCTGCGAGCCTGGCGCCCCACGCTCCTCCTCGTCGCCACGGCTGCGGTCGTCGCGTCGGCCTACTCCCTGCTGCTCGACCCGCTGCTCGGCCTCGTCTTCCGGTAACGGCCGCAGCCGCCGCCAGCCATGTCGCGTGCCCGACCTCGGGTAACATCGCCCGGTGACCTCAGAACCCGTCGAGTTGCTCGGCATCCGCCCCACCCGCGTCGCTTTCCTGCACGCCCACCCCGACGACGAGACGCTCGCGACCGGCCACCTGATCGCCTGGCTCACCGACAGCGGATGCGAGGTGCACATCGTCACGGGAAGCCGCGGCGAACGCGGCGAGGTCGTTCCCGGCCCTCTCTCGGCCCTCGAAGGAACGCCAGCCCTGGTCGATGAACGTGAGCGCGAACTCGAACGAGCCCTCACCGCTCTGGCCGGCGACAGCGTCGCCCTGCACCACGTCTTCCTCGGAGCATCCGGAGCCCGGGCCGACGGCCTGCCCGCGCGGCGCTACCTCGACTCGGGCATGCGCTGGGGAGCCGACGGTTTCGCCGAAGCCGACGGAACCGCCGACGCCCGCTCCTTGAGCCTCGCCCCCCTCGACGAAGTGACGGCCGACCTCGTCGCCGCGCTGGACCGCGTCCGGCCCGATCTCGTCGTCGGCTATGACGAGCGCGGCGGCTACGGGCACCCCGACCATGTGCGGATGCGTGAGGCAGGGTTCGCGGCCGCCCGCCAGCTCGACCTGCCCTTCGCCGAGGTCGTCGAGAGCCCCGCCGAGGCGGAGGCCTTCCACTTCGACGCCGCGCCCGCTGCGGCTGCGCAGACCCATGTCTTCCGCCGGGACTTCGCGGCGCAGCATCCCCGTGTCATGGCGGCGCTCGGCGCGCACCAGAGCCAGCTGCGCGTGGACGGCGACGACGTGGTGCACTCGGGCGGCCAGCGCCAGCACGTGCCGAGCGTTGAGACGCTGCGCCTCGTGCGCTGAGCCCCGAATACGATGGCGGCATGGCTTCTTTCCCGAATGACGAGTCCGCGACAGCATCCACCGACGCCCCCACACCGGGTGCCCTGACGCCCGACAGCCGCGGCCGCACGGGGTTGCACCTGACGGGCGCCGACCTCGACCGCAACCCCGATGTGCGGGTGCGCAATGTCGAGGTCGTCTCGGATGGCTGGCACGTGCTGCGCCGCACGACGCTCGACTACCGCGGGCGCGACGGAGCTTGGGCCACCCAGCAGCGCGAGACCTACGACCGGGGCAATGGCGCGACCATCCTGCTCTACGACCTCGAAGCCCGCACGGTTTTGCTGACGCGGCAGTTCCGCTTCCCCGCCTATGTCAACGATCACCCCGACGGAATGCTCATCGAGACGGCCGCCGGTCTGCTCGATGGAGACTCCCCCGAGACGGCGATCCGGCGCGAGGTGGCCGAAGAGCTGGGCGTGACCGTGGGGCCCGTGCGGCCCGTTTTCGAGTTGTACATGAGCCCGGGTTCGGTCACGGAACGCGTGCACTTCTTCGTGGCTCCCTGGACGGCCGCCGACGTGACGGGTCCGGGCGGCGGCGTCGCCGACGAGGGCGAAGAGATCGAGGCGCTCACGATCCCCTTCGACGAGGCACTGCGGATGACGACGGACGGACGTATCGCCGACGGCAAGACCGTCATCCTGCTGCAGTGGGCGGCGCTCAACCTCTTTGCCTCGCGCCTCACCTCGGCGACCGACTAGGGCTCTGCACAGCTAGCCCTCGGCCGAGTTATCCACAAGGCCCGCCATCGGCCTGCCCGCACCCAGCCCATTGTTCTAGAGTGGGAAGTCGGCGACGAAGCCGCACCACAGAACGTTAACGAGAGTTCAGGCCGCAGAGTCGGCCGTTTGAGGATCAGAACCACATGGGTATTCGTGTTGCAATCGCCGGCGTCGGAAACTGTGCGAACTCACTCATCCAGGGCGTCACCTATTACGCCAACGCCGCAGACGACGAGACCGTCCCCGGCCTCATGCACGTTCGTTTCGGCCAGTATCACGTGCGCGACCTCGAGTTCGTGGCCGCCTTCGACGTCGACGCCAAGAAGGTCGGGCTCGACCTCGCCGAGGCCATCTGGGCCAGCGAGAACAACACCATGAAGTTCGCCGATGTCGCGACCACCGGTGTCGCCGTCAAGCGCGGCCCCACGCTCGACGGCCTGGGCGAGTACTACCGCGAGCTCGTCGACGAGTCCGAGGCCGAGCCCGTCGACGTGGTGCAAGAGCTGCGCGACTCGGGTGCCGACGTGCTCGTCTGCTACCTGCCCGTCGGGTCGGAGGAGGCCGCGAAGTTCTACGCGCAGGCCGCTCTCGACGCGGGTGTCGCGTTCGTCAACGCCATCCCCGTGTTCATCGCCAGCGACCCCGCGTGGGCGCAGAAGTTCATCGACGCGGGCGTGCCCATCGTCGGCGACGACATCAAGAGCCAGCTGGGCGCCACCATCACGCACCGCGTCATGGCCCGCCTGTTCGAGAGCCGCGGCCTGAAGATCGACCGCACCTACCAGCTCAACGTCGGCGGCAACATGGACTTCAAGAACATGCTCGAGCGTCGCCGCCTGCAGTCCAAGAAGATCTCGAAGACGCAGGCCGTCACCTCCAACATCGTCGAGAACCTGCCGGCCAACGATGTGCACATCGGCCCGAGCGACCACGTGCCGTGGCTCGACGACCGCAAGTTCGCCTACGTGCGCATCGAGGGCCGCGGCTTCGGCGACGCGCCCGTCTCGCTCGAGTACAAGCTCGAGGTGTGGGACTCGCCCAACTCGGCCGGCATCATCATCGACGCCGTCCGCGCCGCCAAGCTCGCGCTCGACGCCGGCCAGGGCGGCCCCATCGAGTCCGCCTCGGCCTACTTCATGAAGTCGCCTCCCGTGCAGCACCCCGACGACGAGGGCCGCGAGCTGCTCGAGGCGTTCATCGCCGAGACCCGCGCCGCCGAATAGGCAGCGACTCCGCACTCCCCGTCACACAACTGCCCGGTGTCATCCCTCGCGGGTGGCACCGGGCCGTTGCGCTGGGGCCGCCACTCTTCGCGCGGCCCCTCACCATCTCGTCCGTCGCGCACCCACCACGGCCGCTCGTCGGCTGTCTCCCCGGGCCGAGCCCTAGAGGTGCCGCTCGTCGGGGCCGTTGTACTCCGACAGGGGGCGGATGAGGGCGTTCGACGCGAGTTGCTCGCGAATGTGGGCCGTCCACCCGACCACGCGCGCGGCCACGAAGAGCGGCGTGAACGTTCCCGTGTCGAAACCCATCAGGCGATAGGCCGGGCCGGAGGGGTAGTCGAGATTGGGCTTGATGTTCTTGCGCTCCTGCATGGCCGTCTCGAGCGTCTCGTAGAGGTCCATCAGGTCGCGCTCGCCCGACGCCTCGACGAGGGTCTCGAGCGACGCCCGCATGGTGGGCACGCGCGAGTCGCCGTTCTTGTAGACGCGGTGGCCGAAGCCCATGATCTTGCGTTTGGCGGCAAGGGCCTCGTCGAGCCAAGCGGGGGCGGATGCGGCATCCCCGATCTCGTCGAACACGTGCATGACGGCCTCGTTCGCGCCACCGTGCAGCGGGCCCTTGAGCGCACCGACCGCGGCCGTCACCGCCGAGTAGAGGTCGGCGAGCGTGGACGTGACGACGCGGGCCGTGAACGTCGACGCGTTGAAGGAATGCTCGGCATAAAGAATCATCGACACCGTGAAGGCGTCCACGATCTCTCGTGAGGGCACCTCACCGAACGTCATGTAGAGGAAGTTCTCGCTGTAGCCGAGGTCGTCTCGGGGATCGACGAGCGAATCACCCCGGCGGCGGCGCTGGTCATAGGCCACGATGGCGGGCAGCTGGGCGAAGAGGCGGATGGCCTGGCGCAGCGTATTGGCGTCGCTCAGGTCCTCTGCGCTCGCGTCAGTCGCCCCGATGGCGCTGACGGCCGTGCGCACGACATCCATGGGGTGGGCGCTCGTCGGCAGCAGGTCGATCACGGCGCGCACGCGGTTGTCGAGGGCCCGCTGCGAGCGCTCGGACTCCTCGAAGTCGGCGAGCTGCTCGAGCGAGGGAAGCTCACCGTGCCACAGCAGATAGGCGACCTGCTCGACGCTGCACGACGCGGCCAGCTCTTGCACCGGATAACCCCGATAAAGCAGCGAGTTCGTCTCGGGATTCACCTTCGAAACGGCGGTGTAGTCGACGACGACCCCCGCCAAACCCTTCTTGATGTCGGGCTCGGCCATGTCTGCTCCCTTGCATTCGACCGGGTGGATGCCCACCCACCCCTGCATGCTACCCGGCGCCGCCCCGAAGAGGCAGGTGGATGTCGCGGCCCCGCGCTCCGGCCACACGACGCCCCGGCGCGCTAAGGTCGCACACAGAAAGGGGAATCCATGTCACAGAACGACCCGAACGGAACGCCTTCGAACGAGGGCCACAATTCTCAGCCTCCCGCCTACCCGCAGAGCGGCCAGCAGGGCCAGGGCCAGGGCCAGTACGGCCAGCCCGGCGAGCAGTATGGCCAGCAGCCGCAGTATGGTCAGCAGCCCGCATATGGCCAGCAGCCGCAGCAGTACGGCGGCCAGCCCAACGCCCCGCAGTACCCCCAGCAGGGCGGCTACCCCGACCAGAACCAGGGCCAGTCCTCGTCCTACCCGGGCAAGATCCTCGGCATCGTCGGCCTCATCGTCTCGTTCCTCGGCGCGTTCTCGATCATCGGGCTCATCCTCAGCATCGTCGCCTTCGTGCAGTCCAAGAAGGCGGGCCGCAAGAACGGTATCGCCCTGGCCGGAATCATCGTGGGCGCCATTGTCACCATCCTGGTGATCATCGGCATCATCGCGATCGCGGGCGCACTCGCGCACGTCGTGGAGGTGTGCGCCGAACACGGCGACGGCACCTTCACGCAGGACGGCGTCGACTACACCTGCGGCTGAGTTCCTCGACCGTCAGAACGAGGCTCACTCACTGTTGCACATCGAGAAACGCCCGCCCCGAGCATCCGGGGGCGGGCGTTTCTGCGCGACAGGACGCGGTGAAGCTGCCGGCTACTTCTCGATGCGGAACGTGTAGACCGAGTTGTCGAAGTGGTTGTAGCCCTCGTAGTCGATGAGGTCGTAGAGGTCGGCGCGGTGCTGCATCTCGCCGAGCTGCGACGACAGCGTGCCCACCTCGTTGAGCGTGTCGAGCGCACGTTCGGCCGCGCCCACGGCCATGCGCAGCAGCGACACGGGCCAGATGACGATGTTCACGCCCACCGATGCCAGCTGCTCGGTCGTGAACAGCTCGCTCTTGCCGAACTCGGTCATATTGGCCAGGATCGGCACGTCGACGGCTCGGCGCACGGCCTCGAACTCGTTGAGGTCGCGCATGGCCTCGGGGAAGATGGCGTCGGCTCCGGCATCCACCAAGGCTTTGGCGCGGTCGATGGCGGCGTCGAGGCCATCCACGGCGCGGATGTCGGTGCGCGCCATGATGAGAAAGTTGGGGTCGCGGCGCGCATCGACGGCGGCCCGGATGCGCTTGAGCGCCGTCTGCTCGTCGACCACCTGTTTGCCGTCGAGGTGCCCGCAGCGCTTCGGGTTGACCTGGTCTTCGATGTGGGTTCCGGCCAGGCCGGCATCTTCCAGCTCTTGGATGGTGCGCGCCACGTTCATGGGCTCGCCGAAGCCGGTGTCCGCGTCGACGATGGCGGGCAGCTCGGTCATGCGGGCGATCTGTTTCGACCGCCCGGCCACCTCACTCAGCGTCGTGAGCCCGATGTCGGGCAGGCCGAGGTCGGCGCTCAGCACCGCGCCCGAGATGTAGACGCCGTCGAAGCCTTTGCGTTCGATCAGGCGCGCGGTGAGCGGGTTAAAGGCGCCGGGAAATCGCAGCAGCTCGCCCGTGGCGAGTCGCTCGCGGAACAGGCGGCGCTTCTCGGCGGGCGATGTGGTGGCGTAGAGCATTGTTCTCCTTCGGGGCCGTTTAGAAGAGGCCGTGCGGCGGTTCGATCGAGGCGAGCACGCCCGGGGCGGCCTGGATGGTGAGCTGACCCACTTCGTCGGCCGTGAGCTCGGGCAGCCGCTCGGCGAGCGCGAGGAAGCGCTCGATCTCGCTCTCGTCGAGCACGGGGGCGGCGAGCATGCGGAATTTGGCGATGTAGTCGGCGCGCCCGAACGGCCGGGCGCCGAGGGGGTGGGCGTCGGCCACGGCGATCTCGTCGACGATGCGCGTGCCGTCGGTCAGCTCGATCTCGACGCGGCCGCCGAAGGCCTTCTCGGCGGGGTCGGTCGAGTGGTAGTGGCGCGTCCACTCGGGGTCTTCGGCCGTGGTGATCTTGTGCCACAGGGCGACGGTGTCGGGGCGGGAGGCGCGCGCCGGCGTGTAGGAGTCGACGTGGTGCCACGCGCCATCCTGCAGCGCGACGGCGAAGATGTAGGGCACCGAGTGGTCGAGCGTCTCGCGCGTGGCCTGGGGGTCGTACTTCTGCGGGTCGCCGGCGCCCGACCCGATCACGTTGTGCGTGTGGTGCGAGGTGTGGATGACGATGCGCTCGACGTTGGCGGGGTCGGCGAGTTCGGGGTGGCTGCCGTGCAGGCGGCGGGCCAGGTCGATGAGCGCCTGCGCCTGGTATTCGGCCGAATGCTCTTTCGTGTAGCTGTCGAGGATGCTGCGCTTCTGCTCGCCCGCATCGGGCAGCCACACCTCGTAGGACGCCTCGGGGCCGCCCAGCAGCCAGGCGATCACGCCGTCTTCGCCCTCGTAGATGGGCACGGGAGACGTCTGCCCGCGCATGGCCCGGTCGACGGCCTCGATGGCCATCTTGCCGGCGAAGGCGGGGGCGTGCGCCTTCCACGTCGAGATCTCGCCCTTGCGGGATTGGCGCGTGGCCGTGGTGGTGTGCAGCGCCTGGCCGACGGCCTGGAAGATCGTCTCGGCGGGCAGGCCGAGCAGGGTGCCGATGCCGGCGGCGGCCGAGGGGCCGAGGTGCGCGACGTGGTCGATCTTGTGGGCGTGCAGGCTGATGGAGCGCACGAGGTCGATCTGGATCTCGTAGCCCGTGGCGATGCCGCGCACGAGGTCGTGACCGGTGGCGCCCACGTGCTGGGCGACCGCGACGATGGGCGGGATGTTGTCACCGGGGTGCGAGTACTCGGCCGCCAGGAACGTGTCGTGGTAGTCGAGTTCGCGCACCGCCACACCGTTGGCCCACGCGGCCCACTCGGGCGAGACGCGGCGCGAGGCGGCCGGGCCGAAAACCGTCGAGCCCTGACCGCCCACCGACACGGGGTGGGCGAGCGCCTGCGACCGGGCCGAGACGACGGGCGAGCGCGTGAGGGATGCCGCAGCCACCGCGGCATTGTCGATCACGCGGTTGATCACCATCTCGGTGACCTCGTCGCTCACCGCCACGTCGTCGACGGCGACCTGGGCGATCTTCCAGGCCAGCTGCTCGGAGCGCTCGAGGTTGTCGCCACTCGGGTGGGTGCGAACGGTGGTGGTGGACATCGGGGGCCTTTCGTGGGAGGAGCGTTGCCGCCCGCGGGCGACCGCGGTGTCGACCCATCCAGCCTACCTAGCGCGGCGCCATGCGGATCGCGCCGTCGAGGCGGATGGTCTCGCCGTTGAGATAGGCGTTCTCGGCGATGGACTCGACGAGCTGCGCGAACTCGTCGGGCAGGCCCAGGCGCTGCGGGTAGGGCACCTGTTCGCCGAGCGAGGCGCGGGCTCGTTCGGGCAGGCCCAGCATGAGCGGCGTCTCGAAGATGCCCGGCGCGATGGTGTTCACGCGGATGCCGTAGCGCGCGAGTTCGCGGGCCAGGGGAAGCGTGAGCGAGTGGATGGCGCCCTTCGATGCGGCGTAGGCCGGCTGGCCGATCTGACCGTCGAAGGCCGCGACGGAGGCTGTGTTGATGATGACGCCGCGGTCGGGGACGGCGTCGTCGCGGGTCACTGAGGCCGTTCCGGCTCCGGCTCCGGGTCCGCGTGGGGATCCCCGCCCCGCCCCGGCGTCATCGGCCATCGCCTGTGCCGCCAAACGCGTGACGTTCACGGTGCCCAGCACGTTCACGCGCAGAACCCGGTCGAACGCCGCGAGATCGAGCGGCCCATCCCTACCGAGCAGCTTGGCGGGTGTCGCGATGCCCGCACAGTTGACGACGACGCGGAGCGGCGCGAGCTCGGTGGCGAGCCCCACGGCCGCCGCGACCTGCTTCTCGTCGGTGACGTCGGCGGGCGCGAATTCGATGCGGGGCAGGTGCTTGTCGGTGCGACGGTCGGTGCGGCGACGCGAGGTGCGCGCGACGGCCTGAGCGGCGGCTGCCGGAGGGGCCGAGCCCGCGCCGGAACCGCTCGCCGCGACATCCGACCCGCCCGCCGCCGAGGCCCCGGGGCGATTCGTGCGCAACTCCTCGGCAACGGCGGCTCCATCGGAGGTCGGCAGATCGACGAGCACCACGTGCATGCCGGCCGCCGCGAGCCGCGTGGCGGTCGCCCGCCCGAGCCCGGATGCGGCTCCCGTGACGATCGCCGACATCTTCGCGTATCTCATCCTCAGAGCCTCTCGATGATGGTGGCGTTGGCCATGCCGCCGCCCTCGCACATGGTCTGCAGGCCCCAGCGCCCGCCCGTGTCTTCGAGCTGGCCGATCAGGGTGGCCAGCAGTTTGGTGCCCGAAGCGCCGAGCGGATGTCCGAGCGCGATCGCCCCGCCCTTGGGGTTCAGTCGCTCATCCGACGCGCCCAGGTCGTGCTGCCACGCCAGGGGCACGGGCGCGAAGGCCTCGTTCACCTCGAAGGCATCGATGTCGTCGAGGCTCAACCCCGTGCGCTCGAGGATCTGTCGCGTGGCCGGAATGATGCCCGTGAGCATCTCGATGGGGTCGCTGCCGACCACACGCGAGGCATGGAAGCGGGCGCGCGGCGTGAACCCGTGCCGGGCCGCGGCCTCCTCGCTCATGATGAGCACGGCCGAGGCGCCGTCGGTGAGGGGCGACGCATTGCCGGCCGTGATGCTCCAGCGGATCTCGGGGAAGCGCGCGCAGAACTGGGCGTCGCGAAAGGCGGCGGGCAGGGAGGCGAGGCCGTCGGCGGTGGTCGCGGCGCGCACCGTCTCGTCGCGGTCGACGAGGGGGCCGCCCGGCACCTGCACGGGCACGATCTCGCGGTCGAAACCGCCGGCGTCGCGGGCCCGGGCTGCACGTTCGTGTGAGCGTGCGGCGTATTCGTCGAGCTGGCGGCGGCTGAAACCCCAGCGGGCGGCGACGAGCTCGGCCGAGATGCCCTGGTGCACGAGGCCGTCGGGGTAGCGTTCGTGCAACAGGGGGCCCGAGGCATCCGCGCCGCCCTGCGCCTGGCCGATGGGCGTGGATGACATGGACTCCACGCCGCCCGCGATGACGATGTCGTAGGCTCCCGCGATCACACCCTGCGCCGCGAACGCGACGGCCTGCTGGCTCGAACCGCACTGCCGATCGATCGTGGTGGCGGGCACCTCGACGGGGAAACCGGCGGCCAGCACGGCGTTGCGTGTGACGTTGACCGATTGCCGACCCGATTGCGTGACGCATCCGCCGATGACGTCGTCGACGAGGGCCGGGTCGAGATCGTTGCGCGACACGAGGGCGCGCAGGGTGCCCGCGAACAGGTCGACGGGGTGCACCTGTGACAGGGCTCCGCCCGGTTTTCCCCGGCCGGAGGGGGTGCGCACGGCGTCGACGATGACTGCGTGCGGCATGACTACTCCCCGCTGCCCTGACCGAACGAACCGGTGCCGACCAGGATGGCGCGCGCCAGCGTGTGGAAGTGCAGGTTGAATCCCAGCACGGCGGGCGTCGACTCACGGTCGATGTCGAGTTCGGGCACGTCGACGGCGTGCACGACCACGTAGTAGCGGTGCTCACCCGTTCCCTCGGGCGGGGCGGCACCCGCGAAGCTCGTCAGGCGCAGCTCGTTGGGCAGCGTGATGGCGGTGTCGGGCAGGGCGTCGCTGTCCGGCGCGCCGGCTCCGCTCGGCAGGTCGGTGACGTCGGCCGGGATATTGAACACGGCCCAGTGCCAGAAGCCGGAACCCGTCGGCGCATCCGGGTCATAGACGGTCACGGCGAAGCTCTTGGTCTCGGCCGGGAAGCCCGACCAGCTGAGCTGCGGCGAGACCTCGTCGCCACCCGAATCGGCGGCGTACTGGGCCAGCGCGAGCGGCTCGCCGTCGGTGACATCGGTCGACGTGAGCGTGAACGAGGGCACTTCGTCGAGCCGGGCGTAGGGATCGTAATCGTACATTGACTACTCCGTTCCAGGGATCGTGCGTCGGTAGAGACACCCTACGCCGCCGCCATCCGAGCACTCCGAGAGTTTGTCGGCGAGCGCAACCCCCGCCCGTTTTCGCGCCCCCGCGACACGCGCGGCATAGGCTGGCCGTGACCGGATCAGGATGGCCGACGCCGCACGCCGACGCCACGACGCATGAACGAGGACCCGATGTTCCGCAAGAAGACCGTGAAGAGCGCGCAGACGAGCGCTCCCGTCGCCCCCATTCCGAGCGACCCGAAGCCGGGGCTGCGCACCATGTGGACCGACAACCTCGGTCGCACCGCGACCCGCAGCATCCAGATCATCGCCGTTCTGCTGCTCGCCGTCGCCCTGATCTTCGCCCTCATCAACCTGAAGGTCGTCGTCATCCCGGTGATCATCGCGCTGATCCTGGCC
Source organism: Okibacterium fritillariae (assembly GCF_900167575.1). GTDB lineage: Bacteria > Actinomycetota > Actinomycetes > Actinomycetales > Microbacteriaceae > Okibacterium > Okibacterium fritillariae. Next base: position 500,332 of record NZ_FUZP01000001.1, on the reverse strand, counting down.
TCGGCTCTGCATCCGCTCATCGCCTTCATGCGCAAACGAGGCGTGCCCTCGATCGTGGCCACCTGGGTGGCGCTCGTGCTGGCCATCGTCGTCATCGGCGGCGTCATCACGCTCATCGTCTTCGCCGTGCAGAACCAGTGGTCGTCGCTCGTGAAGAGTGCCGAGGACGGTGTCGATCAGGTGCAGAAGTGGCTGCAGACCACGAACCTGCCGATCGACGAGGCGCACCTGCAGGACCTGCAGAAGACCGCCACCGACTTCCTCACGTCGAGCCAGTTCGGTTCGGGTGCGCTCGCCGGGGTCACGGTCGTCGGCGAGATCGCCACGGCCGTCGCGCTGGGCGTCGTCGTGCTCTTCTTCTTCCTCAAGGACGGCCCCGAGATGTGGGCCTTCCTCATCAAGCCGCTCTCGCCGCACAACCACCAGCGCTTCGAGCGCATCGGCAGCCGCTCGGTCTCGGTCTTCGGCGGCTATGTGCGCGGCACCGCGATCGTGGCCCTCGTCGACGCGGTCGGCATCGGCATCGTGCTGTCGATCCTGCAGATTCCGCTCGCCATCCCGCTGGCCGTCATCGTCTTCATCGGTGCGTTCATCCCCATCGTGGGTGCGACCGTCGCCGGCATCCTCGCGGCCCTCGTGGCGCTCGTCACCAACGGGCTCTGGGCCGCCGTCTGGGTGGTCGTGGCCGTGGTCGGCGTGAACCAGCTCGAGGGCAACTTTCTGCAGCCCATCGTGATGGGCAAGTCGCTCAAGCTGCACCCGCTCGTCATCCTGATCGCTCTGGCCGCCGGCACCATCCTGGGTGGCATCATCGGCGCCATCCTGTCGGTGCCCATCGCGGCCGTGGCGTGGGCGATCATCAAGACGTGGAACGAGGACGACGTGCCCGGTTCGCACCTGCCCGCGATCTCGCGACGCAAGGGCGCCTGAGCCGGCCCAAACCCCTCTCCCCTAGGCTTGTCGGGATGTCTTCTCCCGCCTCGCCCAGCATCCCGCCCGCAGCCTCGACCGAGCCCCGCCCGCGCCCGCACGCCTGGCTGCGCGGAGCTGCGCCCACCGCGGGTCTCATCGTCATCGGCTGCGCGCTCCTGCTGCAGGTCGCCATCGTCGTGTCCGGCGTCGACGCCCGGCTCGTGCCGGCGGTGCTCGGCATGGTGGGAGCGCTGCTCATCGCTCTCGGCGCCTACTTTGGCAGCGCGTCGCCGATCGTGCGCGAGGGTTCGATCGTGGTCGACTCGCCCGTGCGCGGGCGCTGGCAGGCCGTCAACTCGCCAGCCTCCGCCACGCCGAGCCACGGCCTGCACACGCTCGGCCAGACCTGGGCCGTCGACCTGATCGGCATCCCCGACGACCGCCACCGCCCGGTCTACGGCCGCACGGTCACGGGCTACCTCCCGCCCACCGATTTCCCGGGCTTCGGCCTGCCGGTGCACGCCGTCGCCGCTGCCACGGTCGTCGCCCGGCACGACGCCGAGGTCGACCACAAGACGCGCTACTCCTGGGACGCCATCCTCTACATGACCGTCATCGAGGGTTTCCTGCGCAGCATCGGCGGCCCCCGCAAGATGATCGGAAACCACGTGGTGCTGCGCCTCGACGACGGCACGTTCTTCACCTACGGGCACCTGCAACGCGGCTCGGTTCGCGTGAACGTGGGCGATCGGATGCGCGCGGGAGACGTGCTCGCGGCGTGCGGCAACAGCGGCAACTCGTCCGAGCCTCATCTGCACGTCCAACGCCAGGACCGCTCGGGCGCCACGCTCGCGACCGGCCTCCCCTGGGCCATCCGCGGTGCCGGCCGGGGCGGACGCGACGGTTTCCCGCTGAACGGCGAGAACTGGGTGTCGGAGTGACCCCGACCGACCGCGCGTAAAATCGTCGGGTGGCCCTCTCCAAGATCCTGCTCTACTACGCGTTCACGCCGCTCGCCGACCCCGAAGCGGTGCGCCTGTGGCAGCGCGAACTGGCCGATCGCTGGGGCGTGCGTGGCCGCATCCTGCTCTCGAAGCACGGCATCAACGGCACGGTGGGCGGCGAGATCGACGCCGTGAAGCGCTACCTGCGGGGCACACAAGAGTTCGCGCCGTTCAAGAACCTCGATGTGAAGTGGTCAGACGGCTCGGGTCTCGACGCCGAGGGCCGCAGCCTCGACTTCCCCAAGCTGACCGTGAAGGTGCGCGACGAGATCGTGTCGTTCGGCGCGCCCGACGAGCTGGTCGTCGACGAGGCCGGAGTGGTGGGTGGCGGCATCCATCTGCAGCCCGAGGAGCTTCACGAGCTCGTGCAGAGCCGAGACGACGTCGTGTTCTTCGACGGCCGCAACAAGTTCGAGGCCGAGATCGGGCGGTTCAAGGATGCCGTGGTGCCCGACGTCTCCAACACGCGCGAGTTCGTCGCCGCGCTCGATTCGGGCGAATACGACCACCTCAAGGGCAAACCCGTCGTCACCTATTGCACGGGCGGCATCCGCTGCGAGGTGCTGTCGAGCCTCATGACCTCGCGCGGGTTCGGCGAGGTCTATCAACTCGACGGCGGCATCGTGCGCTATGGCGAGCAGTTCGGCGACGACGGTCTCTGGGAGGGGTCGCTCTACGTGTTCGACAAGCGCATGTCGCTCGAGTTCAGCGATCACGCGGCCGTTATCGGTGCCTGTGCGGTCTGCGGTGCGTCGACCAAGCGCATGCAGAACTGCGCGGATGCCTCCTGCCGCGAGCAGCTGGTCGTGTGCGAGTTGCACGACCCCGCGTCGGTGTTCTGCGCGGCGCACGCGGCGGCGGCCTCGACGGCGGCGGACGCTGCGCACTGACCGCGCTCGGGAGGTTTCGCCCGCCGGGGGTTTTCCCGGTCCGGGTCGAATGAGTACGATCGACGGACGGTCGACCGCTCGGTGGGCGCGAGACGCCGGCCCTGCCGTGCGAGAACGGGGATGTCGGTGGCGAACGATCTGCAACGCGGCGCGCCTCGGCATCCGCACCGTCTGCGCGTGACCGGAGCAATCCTCATCATCGCGGCCATCGTCACCGTCTGGACGCTGCGCGTGGTGGCCGGGCGCCCCGTCTATGTCAGCGAGTTGGGCGCCACCGGTGTCGCCACGGCCCCCTGGTTCAACGCGTCGCTGCTCGGCATCGCCGTCGGCGGCACGCTCATCGCGCTGGGCACCCGGTCGGTACGCTCGACGACCCGCTGGTTGAGCGCCTGGCCCGTCGCCGCGACTCTCGTCTTCGCGTGCGTCATGTTCGCGCTCGCGTCGCAGGTCACGTGCACGCCCGGCTGCCCCGTGCCCTTCACGTCGGGCAGCACCGTGCAAGACCTCGTGCACACGTCGAGTGCCGTGCTCGGTTTCGCGGCCGGCGGCTACGCCTGCATCCAGGTCGCTTTCCTGCGCCACCGCCGCCGCCTGGCGCGCATCTCGGCCACGGCCGGCATCAGCATGCTCGTCGTGGCGAGCGTCGGCGGCCTGCTCTCGGTGGCCCAGCTCGGCACCGAGATCGGAGGGGTGCTCGAGTTCACCGCCATGACGATCGCCCTGGCCTGGCTCGCTATCTATGGGTTGACGGCCACCGACGCGGATGCGGCACCCGCCGTCGAGCCGTCGCTCGAGGTCTCCGGGCTCGCCTCAGAGCCGGCCTGACCCCCGGTCGGTCCAGGCCCCGATGTGGCACACACGCGAGCCGGTCCAGCCCCCCGAGTCGGTGACGTCCGCGAGTCGGGTTAGACCGCGTCGAGGAACTTCTCGTAGCAGAGCGACCACGGCATCGTCTCGCGGTAGGGCTCGTAGACGGGGATCGCCCGATATCCGATGCGCTCATAGAGCGCGACAGCCTCGGGCTGCTTGGTGCCGGTCTGCAAGATGATGTGCGTCTCGTCCTCGGCACGCGCGACGTCTTCGACGGCCGCCATGAGGGCCCGACCGAGACCCTGCCCGCGCTGCCCGCCCGTGACGATGAGGCGCTTGACCTCGAGCACGCCGTTCAGCCAGCGAACGCCGACGTGGCCGATGGGTGTGCCCCCGGCATCCACGGCGAGGATGGTTCGCACCACGCCCGCGGGATCGACGGCGAGCGCGCGCATCCGGGCCTCGGTGACCTCGACGGGCTCGTCCCCGTGCGAGGAGCCGTAACGCTCGTCCATCTCGGCTTCCATCTCGGCGCGCAGGGCGACCGCGCGGGGGTCGTTCCAGTCGACGTTCTCGAGGGTGAAGGAGGCGGGGGCGGGGATGGACGTGCTCACCTCCTCACACTAATACAGCCGGCAAGCGGCCCAGGGCCGGCCCGAGGAGCGCTCCACGAACAACCCGCCGACGGCCCGGGGCGGACAGCGCGAGCGCCCCACCGGCTCGCGCGAAGCCCCTCCCGCCGCCCCCGTGTTGCGCCGACAGCCCGTTCCGTGCGACCGTCAGGTGTGTTCGGCCTCGGTCTCCTCTGCCTCTTCGTCGGTTCAGCGCTCGGCGGCTACTCGGTGCGCCGCACGATCGCGCGACGATTGGGCACCGGGCCCCTCGTGCGGCAGGGCATCGTCGCTGCTCGTGAGCCGGGCTCAGACATCCCCCACCCTCGCCTGCCCGAGGTCATCGCCCGCACCCTCAACATCCTGCTCGTCGTCGCGGGTGTCGTGCTGCTGTGGCCCACGATCGGCGCGGGCACGATCGCGCTGGCGGCCCTCATCTTCGGCGCGGATGCCGCACTCTGGCTGACCTCGGTGTGGCAGGTTCGCCGGGCTGCGCAGGAGCAACCGTGAGTGCGAGCGACGAATATCGTTTCGAGGGGCGCATCGCGGGTTTCGGCACGACCTCGGGTGTTCGCCTCGTGGTGGGCATGTGGCAACGGTCACCGCTCGGGGCCTTCACGGACATCTTCCTCGAGGAGGCGAACGGCCACCGCATCCTCTTCGCCCCCTCTCAGGCCGTCGCGGACTTCGTCTCGGGCACGTACACGTTCGACGAGACCCGCATCATGCCGGTGCAGACGACGCGCGTGGCGGGCGGCCTTCGCGTGGTCGCGGGCGATGAACTCGAGCTCAAGATCACCATCGGCCCCCTCACGCCGCTCGGCCGGTTGCTGCGTGCCGTGCCCGGTTTCCTAGCCACGCGCCCGGCCTGGCTGCGGCTCATCGACCCGGTCGCGGCGCTCCTCGTCCCGGGCGTGCACACGGCGGGCAGCGCGGGCAACGGCCGCACCGAGTTCTATGGCGTCACCGCCCTGCGCGCCATCACCGCGGTTTCGGGATGCCGCGACTCCACCGACTTGGGCACCCTCGCACGCCTCGACCCACCGGTCTCCTTCGGTTTCGGATCGGCCCCGCCCGAGCCCCAACTCGCCGACGTCGTGACCACCATCCGCGAGCGCCCGCAGCGCTGAGCGGCCCCGGCGCCAAGCGGCGTCACACTACAAACGGCGCTCGGCGCCATCCTCCCAGCGGGGAAGCGGGTCGGGCAGCCGTCGCCACAGCCCCGGCCCCGCCAGGAACTCCGCGTCGGTGAGAGCGCACGCGTCCAACGCCCCTGCGAGCCCGGGCTCGTCGAGGTAGATGCCCTGGAACACGAGGTCCTGTCCCACCGCGAGCAATTCACTCCCCGCCAACGCCGCCATGGGCTGAAACGAGATCATGCGCCCGATATGGTCCCAACGCGCCGGGATGCCGGGGCGCGTCGCAAACGAACAGAAACCGGCCGAGCGCACGACCGCGCCGAATGCGCCCGCCTCGATCTCGCCGTCCAGCAGCCTGACGATCCGGTTCGGATGGAAGGGCCGCAGTTGCTGATACCGAAAGGTGCTCACGGCGCGGTCTGTCACATGCGGGCGGTGTTCCCCGTTCAACGCGCGCACCCATCCGGGTTGCTGCGTCGCCGCGTCGATCCTTCGAGCGGCGCCGGCCAGGTACCCCCCGAATCTCGTGCCCGTCGCGTTGGTGACCCCCGCCGCTTTAGTGACCCCCGGCGCGTCGGTGATCCGCGCCCCGTGGGTGGTGTCGGCCGCGCTGTCCTCGGCATTCCCACCGCGCCCACTTGACGCGCGACGAGCGAGACGCATCCGAGCGCCCGGGGCGAGATGTCCGATGAGTGCCATCAGAATCGACAGCTCGGCCTGGTCGAGGTGTGCCCAGTCCACGAGGATGACGGTGCTCGCGAATTCGATCTGGGTCACCGTGAGCAGCGCCCGGGCGGTGTAGGTCTCGGCATCTGATTCGTGCGGGCCGTCATCCCCCACGGGTTCGACGAGATAGCCGTCGTCGCCGAGGTCGGATCGAAACCGGCCGGCGTCTACGACGGTGACGACGCCGACGACCACGGTGTCTTCCGGGGCATCGGGCCCCGTGAGAGCGCCGATCGCCTCCTCGGGACGCGTGTCGTCGGGCAGATCGAGGACGAGGCGCCGCGGGCGGGTGTCGCGGGCCGCCGTTGCGAGAGCATCAGCGAGTCGCACCGCCAGTGGGCCCCCACTCGCGCGCGGAGCGACCCGGATGCGGGCGTCCCCGCGGCTCTGGGCGATGGCCGCGGCCTGCTCGTGTCGATGCGTGGTGCACCGGCCGAAGACGAGCACGACTTCGGTGTGGGCGGGTCCCGCGTTTCTCGGGCGGTCGCGTGCCGCGCCATCCGGGCCGGTGGGGGCGTTCGAGTCATCCTGCATGCGTCTACGCTATCTTATTGATAACTGTTATCAATAAAGGAGTTGCAATGAAGGTTCGCTCGTCGATCAAGTCCTTGAAGAATCAGCCGGGCTCGCAGGTGGTGCGCCGCCGCGGCCGCGTATTCGTGATCAACAAGCTCAACCCGCGATGGAAGGGCCGTCAGGGCTGAAGCTTGCACAAACTCTCAGCCGCGGGCGGGGTCGGGGCTGCCCGCATCCGCCCGCGGCACGGCAGGATGGAGGTATGAGCGTCGTCGAGAACACGAAACTGGCCATCATCGGAGCGGGAAGCGTGGGCAGCTCTCTTGCCTACGCGTCGCTGATCCGCAATAGTGCCCGCGAGGTCGCGTTGTATGACGTGAACACGGCCAAGGCCGAGGCCGAGGTTCTCGATCTGGCGCACGGCACGCCGTTCACGGGGGCGTCGCGCATCACGGGCGGCGGCGATATGGATGTCATCGCGGGCGCCAATGTCGTGGTCATCACGGCGGGTGCCAAGCAGGAGCCCGGTCAGACGCGCATCGACCTGGCGGGCACGAACGCGCGCATTCTCGAGAAGATCATGCCGCAGCTGGTGGAGCGCGCCCCGAAGGCCGTCTACATCCTGGTGACGAACCCGTGCGATGTGCTCACGGTCATCGCCCAGCAGATTTCGGGCCTGCCTGCGGGCAAGGTGTTCTCGTCGGGCACGGTGCTCGACTCGGGTCGCCTGCGGTGGCTGCTCGCGGAGCGCGCCGGGGTGGCGGCCCAGAGCGTGCACGCGTCGATCGTGGGCGAGCACGGCGACAGCGAGTTTCCGTTGTGGTCGCAGGCATCCATCGGTTTGACGCCGCTGCGCGAGTGGACGGATGACTCGGGCACGCAGGTTTTCACGCGCGACGTTCTCGACGCCCTGCGCGATGACGTGGTGACGGCGGCGTATCGGGTGATCGCGGGCAAGGGTGCCACCAACTATGCGATCGGTTTGTCGGGCGCGCGCATCGTCGAGTCGGTCTTGCGCGACGAGCGCGCCGTTCTGCCGGTCAGTTCGGTGTTGTCGAACTATCGCGGCATCGACGGTGTGGCGTTGAGCGTGCCGTCGATCGTGGGTTCACGCGGTGTCGAGCGTGTTCTCGATGTGCCGATGGATGACGGCGAGCAGGAGTTGTTGCAGCGCTCGGCCGACGCCCTCTCCTCCACGATCAAGACTCTCGGCTACTGACCTGCGGCCGCCCTCTCGCTGGACCGTTCGCAGCGGTGCAGCTCGCGCCCTCAGCTTGCGGGCGTAGGTTGCGGCAGCGCCGTGCCCGTCAGCTCGCGGGTGTCGGCTGCGGCAGCGCCGTTCCCGTCAGCTTCTCGGCGACGGCCCACAGCCGCGCCGCGGCGTCGCTGTCGGCCATGCGCTTGGTCACGCGCGCCGGCGAGACGATGCCCGTGAGCTCGAGTTTTCCGTTCGGGCCGTAGTAGCCGCCATTCTCTGCGGCCGGATCGGCGACGGCGAACAGCATCGGCTCTGCGCCGCGGTCGGCTTCCTGGATGGGCAGGAAAGGCACGTTGCCCATATAGCTCTTGTTCGGCATGGACTTGCCGAGGTAGCGCCCGGTGCGGGTGATGTTGGTGTTGGACAGCCCGGGGTGCGCGGCGTTGCTGATCAGGCGCCAGCCGAGCCGCCGCGACGTCTCGGCCAGGTGGCTGGCGAGGTAGTAGTCGGCCAGCTTCGTTTGCCCGTAGGCAACCATGGGGATGTAGTGACCCACCGAATCGAGGTCGTCGAAGCGCATGACGCCCATCCAGGCGGCAACGCTCGACATCGTCGACACACGGGGAGCCTCGGACCGCAGCAGCGCAGGGAGCAGCAGGTTGGTGAGCGCGAACGGGCCGAGGAAGTTCGTTCCCATCTGCATCTCGAACCCGTCGACCGTGACCATCCACTTCGGCGGCGCCATCACACCGGCGTTGTTGACCAGCGCGTCGATGTGGTCGTAGTTGTCGTCGACCTCCGCGGCGAAGCGACGCACCGACGCGAGGTCGGCGGTATCGATGAGACGCATCTCGACCCGGGCATCGTGGTGCTCGGCGCGGATGTCAGTCAGCGCCTGCTCACCCTTCTCGGGGTTGCGCACGGCCAAGATGACGTGCGCGCCGGCACCGGCCAACCGCGTGGCGACTTCTTTGCCGATGCCGCCGCTGGCGCCCGTGACGACGATCGTTCGGCCGGTCTGGTCGGGTACTCGGTACATTCGAACTCCTCGTTGATGTGGGTCGCGTTCCGCGGGAAGAGCGACGAGTGTCACGCCTCGGTCTATGCGCCGGAGTCGATGGCCGCCGGGATGTGGCTGATCCGCGACCGGTCGGTGCCGGCACCGGTCGAACCCGCGACCGATTCAGCGACGTCGACCGATGCGGCGAGCTTCGGGGACTCCGTGGGAGCAGGGAGAGGCCACTCGATCCGACTCACCTGAACCTCGATCGTGGCCTCGGCCGGCGCGAGAGCCGCGACCGCGGTGTACACGGCGCGCGCGACCTCCGGAGTCGCCACCGTGGCATCTGTGCCGATGTGTACGGCGATCTTTTGGTCGGTGCCCTCGCCGCTCACGGTGACTCGAGGAGGTTCGACCGACGCTGTGCCGCTCTTGCCCTGCAACCCGGCGGCCACGTTCTCGACCGTTCCGAGGATGCCTCGGCTGATGCGAGCCACGACAGACGGATACACCTCTACGACCCCGGGAACGCCTTCGACGGCCTGAGCAATCGCTCCGGCGAGCAGGTTGTTGTCGTGTGCCATCAGAGGTCCTCTCCCGATCGGCCGGCTCCGTAGAGGTCATCGACGCGAACGTCGACGGCCGTGATCGTGAGCTCGGTGTGCCGGGCGAGATCGGCGAGAACCGCGCTGCGCAGGTCGGAGGCGATCTGCACGAGATTGACGCCGTGCCGGGCACTCGCCGTCACCAGAACGGAAACCGGCTCACCCGGAATGGTGACGTCACCGACGAACGTGCTGCGACCGACGACGATGCCCGGAACCCGGTCGCCCGCATCGCGGATGAGGGCCCGCACCGCACCCTCGGTGATGCTCAAACGCGCTCGACCATCCTCGTGCTGCAGCGGTATCTGCCGCCCGGCACGCACTTCGAGCGCGAGCTGACCGACGAGGCCCTTCAGCCAGCCCTCGACGACCTCTTCGGGCGCGTGGGCCGCATCGGTGTGGATGAGCTCTGCCGTGACCCGTCGCATGCGCTTGAGAGAGTCGAGGGCTTGCTGGCATTCAGGGCAGTGATCGATATGCGCGTCGCGCGGCTCTCCCGCATCGAGGTAATCCTCCAACTCGTCCACCGAACGACCGCAATCCAGAACGCCGTCATCGCGCGTTCTGGGGGTGGAGCCGTTGTCGGCGAGCGGGCGGATGTCGTCGAACGCGCGGTCGGATCGGGGATCGGTGCTGCTCATCGCCATCCCTCCAACTCTCGCGTCAGCGTCTCTCTGGCCCGAGCGATGCGGCCTCGTACTGTGGGCACGGGAACCGACAGCTGCTCGGCGATCTCGTCGTAGCTGAGCCCACCGACCTCCCGGAGCACCCAGCACTCGCGCTGCTGCTCGGGCAGATTCGCGAGCGCCTTCTTGAGCGCCTCCATCTGCGAACTCACCTGAGCGGAGCTCTCTGGGCCAGATGTCTCGGGCGCCGCAACCTCAACCGTGTCAATGTCATCGTATCGACGCCGCGACCGCAAGCGGTCGACGCCTTTTCGGCTCACGATGCGCATGAGCCAACTCTTCACCGCCGAACCGTCGGTGAGGGTGTGCAACTGCTGCCACGCCGTGATGAAGGACTCTTGAACGACATCGTCGGCCTCGGCGGTCGAACTCATCAGTCGAATGGCGTAGGCCCGCATGAGGGGCCCATGCCTGCGCACGATCACCTCGAATGCGCGGCCGTCCCCGTCGGTCGCGCGATCGACGAGCACACGGTCACCCAGCTCGGCGAGGGGGACTCTGGCGTCGTCGTGAGCGGACATCATCCACCTTTCCGTGTCGATCGATCTGATGCGCGTTCACGCAGCCTATCCCCGCATCCCGACCCGATTCGGGCCTTGCGCCAATCTGTGGACAAACGTAGGAGTGGAGAAAAAGCAACACCCAAAACGGCCAGAACACAATCTGTCAAAGTTTTTTTACGTCATCCGTGACGATTCCGCCGCACGTCCCGTCTTATCTCCGTAGACAACGAAACGGGCCCACCCGGGCCCCCACGAAAGGCAGAACATGGCTGAGAAAGTTACCCCCGCGACCATCAGCACCACGGGCACCGGTGCCGACTCCCTCGACAGCGTGAGCGACTCGGGTAAGACCGTCATCGCCCCCGAGGTCATCGGCAAGATCGTCGGGCTCGCCGCCCGCGACATCCCCGGCGTCTACGCGCTCGGCGGCGGCGCAGCTCGTGCGTTCGGTGCCATCCGCGGTGCCGTTGGCGCCACCGACCACGCACAGGGCGTGAACGTCGAGGTCGGCGAGAAGCAGGTCGCCGTCGATCTCACCCTGGTCGTCGAGTACCCGGTTGCGCTGCAGGATGTCGCCGACCAGGTCCGCGACGCGGTCTACCGCGCCATCCACAACCTCGTCGGCATGGAGGTGTCCGAGGTCAACATCTCGATCAACGACGTCCACATCCCGTCCGACGACGACAACGCTGAGGCCGAGGAGTCGCGAGTTCAGTGAGCAACACGACAGTAGGTATTTTCGTCGGCGCGATCCTGGCGGTCGTCGCCCTGTGGTTCGGCTTCTGGGGTTTCCTCCTCGCGGTCGTTCTAATGGCCATCGGCGCCCTCGTCGGTCGCATCCTCGAGGGCAAGCTCGATCTCGGTGCGGTTGCCGACGCGCTGAGGGGCAAGCGGTCCTCGTCATGACAACGGTCACCGCCCCGTCCGGCGTCGATACCCTTCGGGCGGGCACGAATCTCGTGCCCGCCGAGCGCCAGGTCGGCAGCACGCGCATCGCATCGAAGGCCCTGAGCGGCCTCGTTCGCGCGGTTGCCGGCGAAGCGCTGGGTGTCCGCGCGTCTGCGGTCTCGGTGAATCTGTCCGACCTCGACGGCAAGCTGGCCATCGAGGTGGCAGGGCCCGTCGCCGTAGATCTTGAAAACTCCCTCGCCTCCGGCCCGTCCGTCATCGACGCCGCGACCACGGCCCAGCGCCGCATCGCCGAGCAGACGACAGCGCTCAGCGGTTCACTCGTCGGCCGTGTGCGTGTGCGCGTGACCGGGTGCGAGTTCATCAACAACCGGAGAGTCCTATGAGCACCACCGACAAGATCGGCCGGCGAGCCGTTCGGCAAGAGCTCCGCTCCACGCGGTCGGGCACCACGCTCATCGTGGCGATTATCGCCCTGCTCGTGTTGGCCTACCTCATCACCGAGGTCATCCTCAACATGCTGGGCCAGCCGCCGCTCCTCGCCACTCCGGGTGCACTCGCGCTCGGGGCAACCCAGATCGGCTCTCTGGGCCAGCCACTCCTCTACGCCATCGGTGGCGTGCTGGTGTTGATCGGCCTCGTGCTCATGGTACGGGCGATCCTGCCCGGCATCCGCGGGTTGCACCACACCCCGGATGCCGCCAACCCGACCATCATCGACGACACAGTCGTGGCGGCGGCCCTGGCCAAGGTCATCCGAGACTCCGCAAATCTGCGCGAAGAGCAGGTCTCTGTCAGCGTCGGTCGCCGTCGCGCCACCGCGCACGTGCATCCCACCACGGGTGTGCCGGTCGACCGTGAAGCTGTGCAGTCCGAAGCGCAGAAGGTTGCAGATTCATACGCGCTCACGCCCCCGTTGCGGGTCAGCGTGGACATCGACAAGAAAGGAATGGTGGGCTGATGACCGGCAAACACGCGGCGCTCAACCGATTCTTCCTCTTCCTGATCGGGCTCGTCCTAGCCCTCATCGGGGCCGCAATCGGCTTCCTCGGTTTTGCCCCGGCCGCTGAGAAGGCTTGGCGATCCGGCGCCGGCTCCGGCGTCGACACCCTCGCCGATGCGGCACAGGCCAGCGCGATCCCCGGCACGCAGACCCACTGGGTCGCCGCCGCCGCGGTTCTCCTCGGCGTCATAGCCGCGGCCCTGCTCATCTCGTGGATGATCGCGCAGCGTCAACGCGTTCGCCGCACCGCCGCGCGGGCCGAGGGCGACAACGGTCTTGGCGAGATCGTCATCGACAACCGCGCCTTCGAGCAGATTGTCGAAGCGCGCCTTGCTGACGAACCCGGCATCATCGCGTCCAATGTGCGCAGCGTGCCCGCCGGCGGCACCAACACGGGTGTGCGGGTTCGTATCACGACGCGTCGCGGGGCATCCCCGGCTCGCATCGCCGCCGAGGCGAACACCGCCGTCGACGAAGCTCAAACCATCCTCGGCAAGAAAATTCCCGTGCTGATCACGGTCCGAGCCGGCGCACGCGCCGCCCTCGGCCACGTCCAGCGCGTGTCCTAAACCTCCTGCCCCGGCCGCGCGTCCCCCAAAAGCGCCGTCGGGGCAGGAGCCTCTCCACATTCGCGCCCATCACCTGCGGGCACACGCATCCGCGAACCTCGCATTCGAAGAACATCGGCACGTCTCGTGACCACTGCGTAGAGTGAAGAGATGGATTCACCGACGGAACCCACCGCGACCCCCTTCCGAGCATGGTGGGCCGAGAACGGCAATCCCTCGCAGCCATCCCGGCTCGGCACCGCGCTCGAGAGCGATCTCGGCGACGGGGACACGACCATCCGGGTGCTGTACTCCGGCGTCAACTACAAAGACGCCATGGCGCTCACTGGACAACCGGGCATCGTCAAGACCTCACCGCTCATCCCCGGCATCGACCTGGTCGGAGAAATCACATCCACCAGCTCCCCCGACCATCGCGCCGGGGACCTCGTGCTCCTCAACGGCACAGGCATCGGCGAGAAACGGCACGGCGGCTTGGCCGAACGGGCCCGGATCGACGCGCGGCACCTCGTCCGCGTTCCCGGCAGCCTCGGCCCACGCCGCGCCGCCGCCATCGGCACCGCCGGGTACACCGCCATGCTGTCCGTCCTCGCCGTCGAACGACACGGCACCACCCCCGCCGACGGCGAGATCCTCGTCACCGGCGCCGCCGGCGGTGTCGGCAGCATCGCAATCGCTCTCCTCGCACGCCTCGGCTACACCGTCACCGCCAGCACCGGACGGGCCGACGAACACGCCGACTACCTCACCCGGCTCGGCGCCAGCAGCATCATCGACCGTGCCGAATTGAACGAAGCGGGCAAACCGCTGCGCAGCCAGCGCTGGGCCGCCGTCGTCGACGCCGTCGGAAGTCACACGCTCGCCAACGCCATCGCCGGCCTCAAATACGCCGGCATCGCCACCGCCTGCGGACTCGCCCAAGGCGGCGAACTCCCGCTCACCGTCATGCCATTCATCCTGCGCGGCGTCACACTCGCCGGAATCAACTCCGTCGAAACCCCCCAGCCGCTGCGGCAAGAAGCCTGGGATCGGCTCGCCGTCGACCTCGACCCACGACACGTCGACGCCATCAGCCACACCATCCCACTCGCCGAAGCAGGAAACACCGCCCGCGACGTGCTCGCCGGAAAAGTGCGCGGACGAACCGTCGTCGACGTCACCGCCTGACGCGATCGGGCTCACAGCCCGACGCCCCGCCGCCCCATTGCTCCCGGCGTCCGTCGCGCGTTTCTCGTCGCGCGTCTCCCGTCGCACGTCGCGTGTTTCCTGTCGCCCGTCGCCCGTCACCCGTCGCGCGTTTCCTGTCGCCCGCCACACGCCACACGCCACACGCCGACACTGAGAGCCGTTGGCGCGGCGAGGAAAGCGTCAGCCGCGCTCGTTGTCCCCGGCGTCTCGGCCGCCGTCGTCGACCGGCGGCTGGGGAGACCCTGCCGAGGTCGGCTCGTCGGTCGGAGCATCCGACTCGACCGGCGACTCCGAGGAAACGGCACGTTTCTTCGGCGCACGCGCAGGTGCCGCGTCGGTCGACGGGGTGCTCGCCGCGGGCTTTCGCGACGCGGCACGCGGTTTGGGGGCCGGCGCAGAACCGGGGGCGCTCGCCTGCGGGATGACCGGCTTCTCGGGAACCGGTTTGGTGCTCGCCGAACGCTCATTCGCAGTGGCGGAGGCAGAGGCAGCGGCCTTGGATGCCGCGGCCTTCACCGTGGGCGATTTCGTGGTCGACGGCTTCGTGGTCGACGGCTTCGGGGCAGCAGGTTTGGACGCGGCGGGTTTGGCCCCAGCCTTCACGGCGGGGGTCTTCGACGCCGATGCTTTGGGGCCCGCGGACTTCGGTGCGGCAGCACGCGACGACGACGGTTTCGCCGCGGCGCGCGACGCCGACTTCGCGGCGGCCTTGACCGCCGACGGCCTCTTCGCCGCGGCAGCCTTCTTCGCTGCGGCCTTCTGCGCGGGCGGCGCGATCTCGTCGGGCACCGCTGCATCCACCCGCAACGCAGCCACCAGTTCGCTCGCATGCTTCGTCGTGACGACGACGCGGGCGAAGTCGTGACCATCGAGCTCGAGCACGACCGCCGGGCGGCCGCCCTTCAAGACCAAGAAGTCCTTGCCGCCGTGGAACTTCCACTGGCCGACCGCCAGAGTCAGAGGGATGGCGGCGCCGGGCGCGCGGATTCCACGCACCCAGATCCACGGATCATCCGTGATAATGGCCGACCGGATCTGCGAACGCTTCACCGTGAGGTTCTCGCGCCGCAACGACAACGCCTTCTCGGCAGCCGACAGAGTGATCTCGAGACGGTCCGGGTGAAGGTGAAGGGTCGACATGCTTCCAGTCTGCCGGTTATATGCCGCGAATGGGATGGTGACAGTTCACAAAGACATAACGGCCGCGTTGACGGAGAAGCTCAACGCAGACGCTCCGGCATGCGTCGGCTAGGCGGGCTGCGCGGCGGCCGCGGCCTTGGCCGCTGCGGGAAGGGCGTCGATGATGCGCTCGAGAGCGACGTCGTCGTGAGCAGCCGTCACAAACCAGGCCTCGAAGACGCTGGGCGGCAGAGACACCCCGGCCTCGAGCATGGCGTGGAAGAACGGCGGATAGCGGAAGGCATCCTGCGCCTGCACCTGGGCATAGTTCGTGGCCGGGGTGTCGGAGAACAGCACGCTGAAGAGGTTGCCGGCGCGCTGGATCGTGTGCGCCACCCCCTCGGCGGCGAGGGCCTGGGAGACCGCGGACTGCAGGCGCGCCGACACCGCGTCGAGCGTGGCGTAGACGTCGAGATCGGCCAGGCGCAGCGTGGCCAGACCCGCCGCGACGGCTACGGGGTTTCCCGAGAGGGTGCCCGCCTGATAGACCGGCCCGAGCGGGGCGAGGTAGTCCATGACCTCGGCCCGGCCACCGAGTGCGGCCAGCGGCATACCGCCGCCGACGACCTTGCCGAAGGTGAACAGGTCGGGCATGTAGGCCGGGCCGTCGGCAAGAGACGCGCCCCAGTATCCGGCCGAGCCCACGCGGAAACCGGTGAGCACCTCGTCGACGATGAGGAGTGCGCCCGCTTCGTGCACGATCTCGGTGAGCGCGGCGTTATAACCCGGCTCGGGCGGGACGACGCCCATGTTGCAGGCTGCCGACTCGACGATCACCGCGGCGATGCGGTCGCCGTGCGTGGCGAAGGCCGTGCGAACGGCGTCGAGGTCGTTGTAGGGCAACACCAGGGTCTGCGCGGCGATCGGGGCCGGAACTCCCGCCGAACCCGGCATGGCGAGCGTCGCGAGGCCGGAGCCCGCCTCGGCCAGGAGCCCGTCGGAGTGGCCGTGGTAGTGGCCCGAGAACTTGATCAGAAGGTCGCGTCCGGTGAAGCCTCGCGCGAGACGGATTGCCGTCATGGTGGCCTCGGTGCCCGTCGACACGAGCCGCACCTTCTCGACCGGCGCCAACACGCCGTCCGCCGATTCTGCCGTCATGCGCTCGCGGATCAGCTCGGCGAGCTCGGTCTCGGAGGGTGTCGTCGCGCCGAAGGAGAGGCCGCGGGCGGCGGCTTCCTGCACCGCGCGGACGACCTCGGGGCGCGCGTGGCCGAGGATGGCCGGGCCCCACGAGGCGACCAGGTCGACGTATTCGTTGCCGTCGACATCCGTCACATAGGCACCGCGCGCTTCTACGAGGAAGCGGGGCGTTCCACCGACCGAACCATACGCGCGCACGGGCGAGTTCACGCCGCCGGGGATGGAGTGCTTAGCGCGTTCGAACAATTCGGCATTGTGCTGCACGGGGGCTCCTGTCGAGGATGATTCGGGGGTGCGACCGGTCGCGGCGCCGTCGGCTGCGGTGCTATCGGCTGCGGCGCCGTCGATTCGGCCGCCTTCGGCTGAAAGGCCGCTCATCGCAGCCATCCGGCCAGTTCGGTGGCCCAGTAGGTGAGCACGACGTCGGCTCCGGCGCGTTTGATGCCGAGAACGGATTCTTCGATGGCGCGGCGACGGTCGATCCATCCGTTCGCGGCGGCGGCCTCGATCATGGCGTATTCGCCCGACACCTGGTAAGCCCAGACGGGGATGGTGCTCTCGGCGGCCACATCGGCGAGCACATCGAGGTAGCTCATGGCCGGCTTCACCATGACGATATCGGCGCCCTCGGCCTCGTCGAGAATGGCCTCGCGCATGCCCTCGCGGCGGTTGGCGGGGTCGAGCTGGTAGGTGCGGCGGTCGCCCTGCAACTGGGAGTCGACGGCCTCGCGGAACGGTCCGTAGAAGGCCGACGCGTACTTCGCCGAATAGGCCAGGATGGCGGTGTCGGTGAACCCCTCGGCGTCGAGGGCCTGGCGCACGACAGCGACCTGGCCGTCCATCATGCCGCTGAGACCCAGGATGGCCGAACCCGCGCGCGCCTGCGACAACGCCATCTCGACATAGCGTTCGAGAGTCGCATCGTTGTCGACGGCCCCCTTCTCATCGAGCACTCCACAGTGACCGTGGTCGGTGAACTCGTCGAGACACAGGTCGGTTTGCACCACGATGTCCGAGCCGAACTCGTCGACCAGCACACGCGTGGCGCGGTTGAGGATGCCGTCGGGGTCACTCGCCTGCGAACCCACCGCGTCGCGCACCTCGGGCACACCGAACAGCATCACGCCGCCGACGCCCGCGGCCACCGCATCCGCCGTAGCGCGACGCAACGAGTCCATCGAATGCTGCATCACACCCGGCATCGATCCGAGCGGCACCGCCTCGTCGAGGCCCTCGCGGATGAACAGCGGCAACACCAACTCATTCGGGTGCAGGCGCAGCTCGGTGGTGAGCCGGCGCATGGCCGGTGTGGTGCGAAGACGACGGGGACGAATGCTCGGAAAACTCACGCCTCAAGCCTACGCGCGAAGGCTGAGAGCGGATGCTCGGGCACCGCCTTTCCGCTCAGCGCTGAACCGCCTGCAGCGAGAACCGCTCAGTCGATGACACCGTCGGAGGCCACGAGCTGACCGTCCGTCACGGCACGCACGACGGCGTCGAGCAACGCGGTCACGGTCTGCTCACGCGACACGACGTGCACGGTCAACCCGGCCGCTTCGGCATCCTTCGCCGTGCGCGGGCCGATGGCCGCCACGAGGGTGGTCGCGGGGATCGACCCGAACTGGTGCACGACCTGGTCGGCCACGCTGCCCGAGGTCACCAGGATCGCGTTGATGCGCCCCGAGGTGACGTCTTCGACGACCTTGGGCAGGGCAGGCTCGCCCACCGTGCGGTAGGCCACGACCGACTGCACGTTGTGGCCGGCCTCGATGAGGCCCTGTGTGAGGAGCGGTTTCGCGATCTCGGAGCGCAAGGTGAGGAATCGTCGCGGCTCGGTTTCGAGCGCCGTGAGCTCGTCGACCATTCCGCGCGCCGAGTTGTCCTTCTCGGGCACCAGATCCACCTGATAGCCGACCGCCTGCAGCGCCGCCGCCGTGGTTTCGCCCACGGCCGCGATCTTGGTGGATGCGGGCACCCGCACGTTCTGCGAATACAGCACGTCGACCGTGGTCGCGCTCGTGACCGTGAGCCAGTGGAATTCGCCGCGTTCGAGCGCGCCCAGCGCAGCGGTCAACGCCTCGGGGTCTTGTGTCGGCGCGAAGTTGATGAGCGGCGCCACGACCGGCGTCGCCCCACGTGCGCGCAGATCGGCGGCAACGCCGTCGCCCCACGGTCCGCCGCGCGGAACGAGGATGCGCCAGCCCTTGAGTGGCTTCGGGTCGCCGGTGGTCACGAGAAAGCTCCTACGGGTGCGAATGAGGCGACGCCCGCCTCGAGAAGACGTTCGGCCACGCGGGCACCGAGCATCTCGGGTGAGAGTTGCTCGTCGATCTCCGCGTCGGCGCGTTCCGTCACCGAACGGAGACCGTCGGTGCTGTACACGGTAGCCGACAGGAAGAGGGTTCCGTCTTGCACGACGGCCGCGGCACCGACCGGCGCCGCACAACCGGCCTCGAGCGTGGCGAGAACACCGCGCTCGGCCGTGGCGGTGAGGGCGGCATCGCGGTCGTTGAGGGCGCCGACCGCTGCGGCGATCTGCTCGCCGATTCCCGCGGCCTCTTCGCGGAGCGCGGCCTCGAACCCTCCACCGATGTCGCTGGCCCGCACCTCGAGGGCGAGTGCACCTTGGCCGGGGGCTGTCGGCCACCGGTCGAGGTCGAACAGGTCGGTGATGGCGTCGCTGCGCCCGATACGGTCGAGACCCGCGGCCGCGAGAACGACGGCGTCGAGATCGTCGGAGTTGACGCGGGCCAGCCGGGAGTCGATGTTGCCGCGGATGTCGATGACCTGCAGATCGGGGCGTGCGGCGAGCAGCTGCGCGACGCGACGCGGCGAACCCGTGCCCACCTTCGCGCCGCGCGGCAGTTCACCGAGCGACAGGTTGTCGCGCGCGCACAGGGCGTCGCGCGCATCCGCCCGCTGCGGGATGCCGGCGACGATCAGTCCGTCATAGGGCTGCGTCGGCAGGTCTTTCAGGGAGTGCACGAGCAGATCGCATTCGTCGGCGACGAGCGCCTCGCGCAGCGCCGACGCGAAAACGCCCGTTCCGCCGAGAGACGACAGTGAAGCCCGTGAGACGTCGCCGTGCGAGATCACGGTGACCAGGTCGACAGGGGTGCCGACGGCCGCCGTGATGTCGCGCGCGACGTCTCCGGTTTGCGCCAGCGCGAGAGCGCTACCGCGGGTTCCGATGCGAAGGGTCACGGCACCAACCCGGCGGCCGCCGGTTTGAAGCCGAGGCGGGCGTTCTCACAGCATCCGGGGCGGCACACGTCGTACCACGGGCCGAGGGCCGTCACCGAGGGGCGGCTGTCGGCGGGCACGCCGTCGCGGCGCTCCAGGACGAGGTCGATGAGACCGGACACGTAGTCGCGGTGCACTCCGGGGGTGGGCACACGGATGGCGAGGAGCGACAGCTCGTCGGCCGTCTCCATGGCCTCGTTGTCGAGGTCCCACATGACCTCCATGTGGTCGCTCACGAAACCGAGCGGCACGATGACGACGGCCTTGCGGCCGGCGGCGGGCAGCTCGCCCATCGCGTCGTTAATGTCGGGCTCGAGCCACGGCACGCTGGGCGGGCCGGAGCGCGACTGGAAGACGAGCTTCCACGGCACGTCGACGTCGATGCCGGCCTCGCGCTTGGCGGATTCCATGACGACCTCGGCGACCGCGAGGTGCTGCGCCTGGTAGGCGCCGCCCTCACCGAAACCGCGCTCGGCGGGACCCGACTTGCGGGCGTCGGCCGAGGGGATCGAGTGCGTGGTGAAGAGCACCTCGACCTCGGAGGCCAGGTCGATGTCGGGGCGGTCGGTCGCGAGCTGGCGGTAGGCGTCGCGCACACCGTCGACGAACGGCGTGACGAAACCGGGGTGGTCGAAGAACTGACGCACCTTGTCGATCTGGATCTCGCCGTGCAGGTTGGTCTCTTCGAGCGCGATCCAGAAGTCCTCGCGGTACTGTCGGCAGCTCGAGAACGAGGAGTAGGCACTCGTGGCGATGGCGATCAGCTTCGTGAAGCCGCGCTCCTTGGCCTCGAGCACGGCGTCGCGCAGGTACGGGTCCCAGTTGCGGTTGCCCCACAGCACCGGCAGGTCGATGCCGCGGCGCTCGAGTTCGGCCTCGAGGGCCGCCTTGAGTTCGCGGTTCTGGTCGTTGATGGGGCTCACACCGCCGAAGTGGCGATAGTGGTGGGCCACCTCCTCGAGGCGCTCCTCGGGGATGCCGCGGCCGCGCGTCACATTGCGCAGGAACGGGATGACGTCATCTTGCCCCTCGGGCCCACCGAACGAGGCCAGCAGGATGGCGTCGTAGGCGACGGGTTCTTCGATGTGCGGCTTGCCGGTCGCCGCGGCGGGCGTGGCGTCGCGGACGAGGGGCTCGGTGGCGTCGGCCGCGCTCGTGCTGATGGTGTCGGTCATCGCAGTACCTCCGGTACTTCTCGGGACTCGATTCGGCGGCCCGTGAAAAACGGGACCTCTTCGCGAACGTGGCGGCGCGCCTCGGTCTGGCGCAGGTCGCGCATCAGGTCGACGAGGTCGACCAGGTTGTCGGCTTCGAGCGGCAGCAGCCACTCGTAGTCACCGAGCGCGAAGGACGCGACGGTGTTGGCGAGCACATCGCGGAACGCGGCGCCCTTGCGGCCGTGTTCGGCGAGCATGGCGCGTCGTTCTTCTTCGGGCAGGAGGTACCACTCGTAGCTGCGCACGAAGGGGTAGAGGCACAGCCATCCGCGTGCCTCTTTGCCGCGCAGGAACCCGGGCACGTGATTGCGATTGAACTCGGCGTCGCGGTGCACCCCCATGGCGTTCCACGTGGGCACGAGCGGCGAGATCAGCGAGGTGCGGCGCAACTCGCGCAGGGCGGCCTGCAGCTCTTCGGCGCTGTTGCCGTGCAGCCAGACCATGAGGTCGGCATCGGCGCGCAGGCCGGACACGTCATAGAAGCCGCGCACGACGACGTTCTTCTCGGCCTGCTGGGCGATGAACTTGTCGAGCTGGGCAACCTGGGCGTCTTCGCTCGACGTGATACCGAACTCGTCAGAGCCTGCGTGGGCGGTTGCGGATGCGTGGGCGTCGGTGTTTCGACGGAACACGGCCCAGAGGGTGAAACCATCTTGGGGGCTGTGTTCGGAGGGAGTATCTGTGGGGGTCGTCAAGGCCTCGGCCTGGTGGGTCATGTCTCTATCCTCGCTCAGGTCGGCGCATACAGCAAAGCGAGCGGATGCGCGACACACGGGGTTCTCAGCGTGTCGGTTCAGGCGGCTCCGAGTGGAGCCGAAACGCGACGACGACCCGCCCTCGAGAGAGGTGCGGGCCGTCGTCGGCGGTGGTGTCGGGCGGTCGTCGTGGTCAGTGCTTCACGATCGATCGCACGATGGAGAAGACGCCCAGGCCAACGAGAGCAGCGGTGCCGGCCACGCCCACGCCGAGGGCGACGGGCTTGGTGCGGCTGACCTCGACGACACGGCGCTTGGCGCGCTCGGCGGCTCGGTCGATCTGCTTCGGAACGTTGAGCTTCTCTTCGATCGCGTTGAGGGCGGCGGCGAGATCGGCGCGCGCCTGCTCAGGCTTCGGAACGCCGGATTCAGTGTTCGCCATATTCGCCCAACCCCTTCACTGCGTCGACGTCTTTCTTCAGGCTCTCGCCCGTGCTGGGCTCTTGCCCCATCTTCTTGAAGAATCTGAGGCCGAGGAACGCCAACACCGCCGCGATGATCACGAAGACGGCGAAAACGATCAGGGCCGCGAGCCACGGCGGCAGCACGACGGCGAGGCCGAGGATGGCCGCGGCGATGAGCACGCCCACCGCGAAGAACAGGAGGACGGCCGCCGCGACGAAGAGCCCGATGCCGATGCCGGCGAACTTGACCTTGTGCGTGAGCTGCTGCTTGAGCTGCTCGATCTCGGCCTTGATCAGGTTGGTGACGAGCTCGGGCAGCTCACCGATGAGGGTGAAGAGCGACTTGCGCGCCTCTTCTTTGGAGTCGGGTTTCACGGCGAATCGTCCTTACTCGGTCTTGTCGGAGGAGTCTGCCGAGGTGTCGGCGGACGCAGCGGCGGTGGCCGACGCGGAGCGCTTCGTTCCCGCCTTCACCGACTTGCCGATTTCGCTCGCGGTGTCGACGGCGGCCTTCTTGGCGCTCTCAACCTTCTGCTCTTTCGACTGGTCGCTGGTGACGACGTTGACGACCTTCTTGGCGCCGTTCAGCAGCACGCCGGGAACCTCGCTCGCGCGGGCCTTGGCGAAGTCTTCGACCTTGCCGACCTGCTTCTGCACGGGCTTGGCGTTCCACACCTTCGCCCAGCTCGTCTGGATCTGGCGGTAACGCTCTCGGCCGGCTCGCGTGCCGAGCACGTAACCAGTGGCCAGTCCGGCGACGAAAAGTACTTTGCCTTTCATGGGACTCCGTTCAGGTTGCGGTCAATTACCCCAGCGTAGCCCTGTTGCGGGTGTCGCCGCCCAGGGGTTGCGCGCGTATTCGTCTCAGGGCATAGAGGTTTCGGCGACGACAGCGTGTCGCACTCGGGATGCGGCGGCCGAGGCATCCGGAACCACCGATGCCAGCCCCGTTCCGCTCAGCCAGGCGCCCGCCACTTCGAGCCCCTCGAACTGTTCGACGGCTTCGCGCACGCGCTCGGCGGCCTGGCGGTGACCGATCGTCGCGACGGGCACGGTGCCGCGCCAGGGTGTGCGTGCCGCGTCGACGACCTGCTCGGCCGTGAGCGGCGTGCCGAAGAGAAGGGATGCGTCGGCGAGCGCCTGTGCGACCAACTCGGCGTCACCGAGGGCCGCCGTCGAATCGGCGTCTCCCTGCCGCCCGTACGAGAGGCGGATGACGTGGCGGTGCGGGCCATCTGCCGCGGCGCGTTCGGCGAGCCACGACCATTTGGCGTCGGAGTGCGTCATGGCTTTGGCGCGCACCGACGAACCCGGGGCGACCAGGATTCCGGTGCCGCGCGGGTAGCTGTCGAGGGCGGGGGCGTCGAGCACGAGCGTGACCAATTCGATGGGGGCGGGGCCATCCGGAACCTGGTCGAGGGCGTCGCGGAGCGTTTCGGAACCCGGCAGCTCGGCGAGAAGCGTGCGCGTGACGCTCTCGGGCGCCGCGAGGACGAGGAAGTCGCTGTCGAGGGTTTCGCCGTCGGCCAGGACCGTGCGCCAGCGGGGAGCCGCGAGAGACGCGGTGTCGGCCTCGGGGAGCGACTCGATCGTGGCCACGGGCGCACCCGTGCGCAACTCGCCGCCGAGCGTCGCGACGCTGTCGATGAGCGCCTCGACCAGGCGATACATGCCGCCGCGCAGACCCGAGACGGCCGAGCCCGGTTTCGCGTCGCCGCGCAGGAGCGCGATGGCGCCCGACAGAGAACCAGCCCGTGTGAGCGCCTTGTTCAACCCCGGCGCCGCGAGGTCGACCTCGAGGTCGTAGGGGCTGGCCGAATACACGCCACCTGCCACCGGCCAGACGAGGCGCTCGAGCACCTTGCGGCCCATGCGTCGCTCGACGAGCCGGCCGAGGTTGTGCACGCGGCCGATCGCCAGCACGGGCATGACGCGGTCGAGGTAGGCACGCCAGGCGCCGCCCCAGCCGAGGGCCAGGCGCACATCGTCGGCGAAGGGGTTGGAGGGGATGCCGAGCACGCCGCCCTTGGGCATGGGGATGGTCAGCTCGCCGCCGGCCGCATCGGGCAGACGCAACCACGCACCCTGCGGGTTGGGTTTCACGATCTGGTCGTCGAGTCCGAGGTCGTGCACGAGGGCCGCGACGTGTCCGCCGCGCGTGGCATAGCTCTCGGCACCGCTGTCGACGGTGAGGCCGGCGACCTGCACCTGCGCGAGTGCGCCGCCCGCGGCATCCGTGGCCTCGAGGATGGTGACGCGCACGCCGATCTTGGCGATCTCACGTGCCGCTACGAGCCCGGCGACACCGCCGCCCACGACGACCGCGTGCAGCTCGGAGACGTGACGCTCGGAGACGTGACGCTCGGGGCCGTGACCTTCGCTCATGAGCGGTAGTCGTGCACGAACTCGACGAGACGCGTGAGCACGGTCGGGTCGGTCTCGGGAGGCACGCCGTGGCCGAGGTTCAGCACGTGGGCCGGGGCGACCTTGCCGCGCTCGAGCACGTCGACCACATGCGCCTCGAGCACGGGCCACGGCGCCGACAGGATGGCGGGGTCGACGTTGCCCTGCAGCGTGACGACTCCCCCGAGCCGGCGCGACGCCTCGTCGAGCGGCACGCGGTAGTCGACGCCCACCACGTCGGCGCCGATGTCGTGCATGGCTTTCAGCAGCTCGCCCGTGCCCACCCCGAAGTGCACGATGGGAACGTTGCGGGCGTGCGTGGTTTCATGAGCCGCGCCCTCGGCATCCACCTCGGATGTCGTCACGTCGTAGTTGAGGTCGCGCACATGTTCGAGCGCCTTCGACGAGGCCGGTGCCACGTGCCGCACGTAGTCGTCGAGCGACAGCGCGCCCGCCCACGAGTCGAACAGCTGCGCGGCGGATGCCCCGGCGAGCACCTGTGCACGCAGAAAACGCCCCGTGACCTCGGCCGACCAGGCCATGAGCTTGGCCCAAGACTCGGGGTCGGCGTGCATGAGCGTGCGCGCGCGGATGTGGTCTTTCGACGGGCCACCCTCGACCAAGTAGGCCGCCAGGGTGAAAGGTGCGCCCGCGAAGCCGATCAACGGCGTGTCGCCGTGATTCTCGCCCAGCTCGGCCACCGTCATGGCGACGGCCTCGCGCACGGGAGCCAGGGTTTCGTCGAGGATGGCGGGGTCGAGAGAGATGAGCTCGTCGACATCCGCCGCCGTGCGCACCGCCTTGCCGAGCACGGGACCCTTGCCCGGAACGATGTCGACGTCGACACCCACCTGCTTGAGCGGCACGACGATATCGCTGAAGAAAATGCCGGCGTCGACGCCGTGTCGGCGGATCGGCTGCAGCGTGATCTCTGAGGCCATCTCGGGTTTGAGGCACGCGTCGAGCATGGCCGTGCCGATGCGCAGATCGCGGTACTCCGGCAACGACCGGCCCGCCTGGCGCATGAACCACACCGGCGTGACCTCCTGCCGGACGCCCTGGTAGGTGCGCACGAGACGCGAATCGGTGGTGCGGCCAGAGGCGAGCGGATGCTGCGAGGAGAGTTTCACTCCCCCATTCTCTCAAACCCGGCGCGGTCGGCGAGCCTCGGAACCCCGCCGTGACCCGCACGTTCGTGCAGGGCGAAACCCGACGGCCGCGGGCGAAGCAGCGAGCGCGTAGAATGACTCAGTGCTCATGTGTTTGACGGCGAGTCACAAAAACGCCAGCTTCGACCTCCTCGAGGCCTTGAGCGTACGCACCGACTCGGTCGCACGCCGCATCACCGAACACACCGAATGTGTCTCGGGCGCCGTGGTCGTGGCCACCTGCAACCGCTTCGAGGCCTACATCGACTTCGACGAGCCGCTCACGAGCGCTCAGGCCGTCGCCCTCGAGGCCACCGCAGACGCCGTCGCGGCCGCCAGTGGCATCGATGCCGCCATCCTGCGCCAGAGCCTCGAGGTGCACTCGGGTCAAGACGCCGCCGAGCACCTCTTCGCCGTCGCCGCCGGGCTCGAATCCGTCGTCGTGGGCGAGGGTGAGATCGCCGGCCAGGTGCGCCGCTCCCTCGAACGCGCCCGCGAAGAGGGCACCACGTCGAGCGACCTCGAGCGCCTGTTCCAGCGCGCCTCGCAGACCTCCCGCGGCATCAAGAACCGCACACCGCTCGGCCGCGCCGGGCGTTCCATCGTGCGCCTCGCACTCGACCTGGCCGAGAGCCGCATCAGCGACTGGTCGGCCACCACGGTCCTCCTCGTCGGCACGGGCGCCTACGCGGGCGCCAGCCTCGCCGCCCTGCGCGACCGCGGCGTCACCGATGTGAGCGTCTACTCCCCCTCGGGCCGCGGCGTGCGCTTCGCCACGAAGCACGACATGGACAACGTGTCGTCGACCGACTTCGCGCGGCTCGCAGCATCCGTCGATGTCATCGTCACCTGCACCACCGCCAACGGGCACGTCATCGACGCCGAGCTGCTGCAGCGCGGCCGCCTCGAAGCGCACGCGGCGAGCACGGATGCCGCAGCCACCGTCACCCCCATCGGTGTCGTCGCCGCAGCCTCAGGCTCGGCCGCCGCCCACGCAGCAGCCCCATCGGGCCCGAACGCCGGAACGGATGTCAGCGCCGGAACGGGACTCAGTACCGGAACGGGTCTCGACGGCGCGACGCTCGACGCCGCCGACGGGTGCCCCGTCGACCACGACGCCCGCGCGCAGCTCGTCATCGACATGGGCTTGCCCCGCAACGTCGACCCCGACGTGCAGACCGTGCGCGGCGTCGAACTGCTCGACCTCGAAACCATCCGCATCCACGCGCCGCTCGAAGAGCTGCAAGCCACCGACGAGGCGCGCAAGATCGTGTCCCGCGCGGCCCGCAAGTTCTCCGACGTCACCGACGAACAGAGCGTGTCCGACGCGGTCGTCGCCCTGCGCAGCCACGTCTTCGACCTGCTCGAGGACGAGATCCAGCGCGCGGCGGGTCGCGGCGACGACGGCGAGACCGCCCGCGCCCTGCGCCACCTGACGGGCGTGCTGCTGCACACGCCCACCACGCGCGCCAAGGACTTCGCGCGCGCCGGCGAAGCGCAGAAGTATCGCGACGCCATCGAGACGCTGTTCGGCATCTCGGTCGACGGCCTGGCCTCGGCCGCCGAAGACCGCGCGGTCGCCGAAGACGCCGCCACTCGCGGCGAAGCCACCGCCTAGCCCACCTGGCGCGGCGCTTCCCAGCCCGACGACGCCGGCAGTCGACGCCCGCAGCGTCAACGCGAAACGCCCCGCCGTTCGAGTCGGCGGGGCGTTTTGTGACGAGCTTTAGTTCGTGTAATAGTCGCCCGACGACGCGGCGCCGATGCTGATGATGATCACGAAGATGGTGATCAGGATGATGAACGCCAAGTAGACGAAGCCGATCACGATGCCGGCGATGGCCAGGCCCTTGCCCTGCTCGCCCGTCTTCTTGATCTGCGAGAGCGCAATGAAGCCGAGGATGACGGCGATGACGTTGAAACCGATGATCGCGCCCACGAGCGAGACGATCGACAGCACGTTGTACTTCTGGGGCTGCTGTCCGTAGGCGCCGTATTGCTGCGCGTCGTACTGCTGCTGACCATAGGCCGGCTGCTGACCGTAAGGCTGGTCAGAACCCTGCTGGCCGTAAACCGGCTGCTGGCCGTATGCCTGCTGCTGGTCGTATGACGGCTGCTGACTGTACTGCTGCTGGTCGTAAGAGGGCTGCTGACCGTAGCCCTGGCCCTGGTCGGAGCCACCCGGCTGCTGGCCGGAGTTGTGCGCGTTCTGGTCGCCGTAGGGCGAGGGGTCGTTGTTCGAGGTGTTGTCCGACATGGGGCTCCTTCTAGACGTGGGCGTTCTCATGCTGGCAGCGCGGCCCGAACCGTGTCAATCACATGACTACTGGTCGGACCGCGCTGCCGTGCAGGCACGTAACGATGAGCGCTACGCGACACGTGTTGCGGGGTGCGGTGCGCGCGGGACGTCGCGCGCACCGGGTGTTGCCTAGGCGCCGCGCAGTCGCTCGGCGAGGTAGAGGTAGAGCTCGTCGATGGAGACGCGCTCCTGCTGCATGGTGTCGCGGTCGCGCACGGTCACGGCGTTGTCCTCGAGCGAATCGAAGTCGACCGTGATGCAGAACGGGGTGCCGATTTCATCCTGGCGACGGTAACGGCGGCCGATGGCACCCGCGTCGTCGAAGTCGACGTTCCACTGCTCGCGCAGGGTCTTAGCCACCTGGCGCGCGAGAGGCGACAGGGCCTCGTTGCGCGACAGCGGCAGCACGGCGGCCTTGATGGGCGACAGACGCGGGTCGAGCTTCAGCACGGTGCGCTTATCGGTGCCGCCCTTCGCGTTGGGCACCTCTTCTTCGTGATAGGCGTCGACGAGGAACGCCATCAACGAACGGGTCAGACCAGCCGCAGGCTCGATGACATACGGCGTCCAACGCTCGTTCTTGGCCTGGTCGAAGTAAGACAGGTCCTTGCCGGATGCCTTCGAGTGCGTCGTCAGGTCGTAGTCGGTGCGGTTGGCCACACCCTCGAGCTCACCGAACTCGCCGCCCGTGAAACCGAAACGGTATTCGATGTCGACGGTGCGCTTCGAGTAGTGCGACAGCTTCTCCTGCGCGTGCTCATAGAGGCGCAGGTTGTCGGGGTTGATGCCGAGGTCGGTGTACCAGCGCAGGCGCTCGTCGATCCAGTACTGGTGCCAGGTTTCGTCGGTGCCGGGCTCGACGAAGAATTCCATCTCCATCTGCTCGAACTCGCGCGTGCGGAAGATGAAGTTTCCGGGCGTGATCTCGTTGCGGAACGACTTGCCGATCTGGCCGATGCCGAACGGGGGCTTGATGCGCGCCGCCTGCAGCACGTTGGCGAAGTTCACGAAAATGCCCTGCGCGGTCTCGGGGCGCAGATAGTGCAGGCCGCTCTCGTCGTCGACGGGGCCGAGGTTGGTCTTCAGCAGGCCCGAGAAGGCGCGCGGCTCGGTCCAGTTGCCGCGGTTTCCGGTGTCGGGGTCGGGCACTTCGTCCCAGCTCGACGGCTCGCGGCCGTGCTTCGCCTCGAAGGCCTCCCACAGGTGGTCGGCGCGGTAACGCTTGTGGGTGATCGTGGACTCGACGAGCGGGTCGGTGAACACCTCGACGTGACCGGATGCCTCCCACACCTGCTTGGGCAGGATGACGCTCGAGTCGAGCCCGACCACGTCGTCGCGCGACTGCACCATGGTCTTCCACCACTGGCGCTTGATGTTCTCTTTGAGCTCGACGCCCAAGGGACCGTAGTCCCAGGCGGAGCGAGAACCCCCGTAGATTTCACCCGCCTGGAAGACGAACCCGCGGTGGCGGGCCAGGGCGATGACGGAATCAAGACGGGTCGGTGCGGCCACGATACTCCCAATAAAAACAGAACCCAGGCTGGCTGCCTGGTTGCGAACCATCCTAACGGAGAGCGGCGCCGCGCCCCGGGGAGGGGAGTGACGCCGCTCATCATGGATGCCGCTAGGCCGTCTTGCGGCGTCCCCGCGCGCTCGCCACGATCATGCCCACAAGGCCTAATGCCATAAGGCTCATCGCGGTCGCCGAGAGCACCTGATCATTCGCACCTGTCTCGGGCAGTGTGCCAGCGGCGCTGGATACGACGAAGATGTCGCGGAACTCGAGCCCGTTCGAGATGCCGCGATACGGATAATACGGCGAGCCTTCGGGTTCGGGCAGACTCTGAGCGGCGGAGAACGAGTACCCCTTCGCCGGCAAATCGAAATCGACCGCCCACGTTCCGTCGGCAGCCACCGTCGTCGATTTCAGGATGGTCGACTCTTGGTCGCCATCCAGATCGGCGCGCCGAATACCCGCGAACGGATAGGCGTAGACCGTTACCTGCGCACCGGGGAGGCCGGTCCCGGTGAACGGCACATTCACCAGCGTGCCTGTTCCCCGGAACGTGCTTCCCGGCACCGGAGTCGTGATCGAGGCATCGGCGATTTCCGGCGGGTAGAGCTTGAACGACTGCTCGAATCGGCCGTCGGCCCAGCCGGGCGCGCTTGCGGTGATCACGATCGTCTGATTTGTGTACGCGTCCTCTGGGTAGGAGACGCTGGTCCTCCAGTCACCGAGCGCCGATGCCGACGCCTGCACGGTCGCGAGAACGACCCCGTTCGCGTCGCTGATGGTGACGACCGCATTGGAAACCGCGTTCCCACTGATCTCGAACCGCCGCGGAGCCACGATCGGCCCGTTCCATCCTGCGAGGTTCGGGGATCTCACCGTGATCGGGATCTCTTCGAGTACGGGATCAGCCTGAGGCGCCACCGGGGCGGGATCCTCCGTCGGAGCCGGAGCTGGAGCCGGCTCCACCGTCGGGGTCGGCGAAGGCGCCGCAAACGGCTCGACAACAGGTTCGGGTGTCGGAGCTGCCGTGGGCTCCGTGGACGGCTCGACGATGCCCTCGGCGGTCGCAGTCGACTCGGCGGACGAGGCCGGGCCTGCAGACGGAACGACTTCGGGGACGTCTACGACGCTGATTACGGCATCGCCCGCATCTGCTGCGAGTGCCGCTCCCGGAAGAAGGGCACTCGACCCGGCGATGAGAAGAAGCCCCGAACACGCGGCCAGTGATTTTCGTGCAAACGGCGTCATCGCCAGATCCCCAATTCTCGCGCCGAAGCGCGTCCCCATGCTTATTGCGGCACCGAAGTGGTCCGTGGTCACTTTCTACCAGGCGCACGGCGTCTGCTGCATGAATATGCCACTCGAATGCCTTTCGTTATAGATCCGTTGCGTATAACCGTGCACGCCGATGTTGTGTGGTTCTCAAGCGGCATCTGAAGGCACGTAGCTCGTCGATCATCATCCATTTCATTTGAGAGATTCTCATGGCCCCCCTGCTGCTCTGAGGCGCGCCGGGCCGCAGCGCCGCGGATAGTCTGGAGGGGTGATCCAGACGCCCCCGCCACCACTCGATGTGGCCGCGATCGCGCTCGTGCGTGACCGGCGTGTGCTCATGGTGACGGCGCGGGGGCGGGACGTGCACTACATGCCGGGCGGCAAAGTCGATGCGGGTGAGACACCGGCCGAGGCGGCGGCACGCGAGGCGTTCGAAGAGGTGCGACTGGCACTCGAGCCATCCGATCTGACCGAGTTGTTCGTCGTCGAGACGTTGGCCCACGGGCAGGCCGAGGGGCGGATGGTGCGCATGACGGTTTTCGGCATCGACACGACCGAGCAGCCCCACCCCTCGAGCGAGGTCAGTGCTCTGCACTGGTGCGACACGCGCGACGCCGACCGCTGCCCACCCGCCGGGCGCGAGGTGCTGCGGTTGCTCGCTGCGGCAGGAGCGATCGATTGAGCGTGCTCGACCGGTTGATGCGACGGCGGCGGCCGGTTGCCGAGCCGCGGCGGCAGAGCTCGACACGTGAGTTTCATTCGGAGCAGCGCGTGACGCTCGTGACCGAATCGGGCCTGCACACCGGGCCGAGTTTTGTGCTCGTGCACGGCATCGGCATGGGGCACCGCTACTGGTCGGGGCTGTCGCGGATTCTGGAGAAGGTGGGGCGCGTGTATGCCCTCGATCTGCCCGGTTTCGGCGATGCGCCGGAGCCCGCCCGGCCGCTCGACATGGTGGCGTCGGGCGAGCTGCTCGCCGAGCTGGTGGAACGGTGGCGCATCGAGCGGCCGGTGCTCGTCGGGCATTCGATGGGCACGCAGATCGTGGCCGAGGCGGCGGCGCACCATCCCGAGCTGTTCAAGACGGTCGTCTTGATCGCGCCGACCGTGAACCCTGCCGAGCGCACCGTGGCGAAGCAGGCGCTGCGGTTGGTGCAAGACCTGTCGACGACGCATCCGCGGGTGTTGTGGATGGGGGCGCGGTACTACCTGAAGGCCGGGCCTCGGTGGTACATCGAGAAGCTCGGCAGCATGATGAATCATCGGGTCGAGACGACGCTGCCGCGGGTGCAGGCGCGCACGCTCGTGATCCGCGGCGAGAAAGACCCGGTGTGCCCGCACGATTGGGCCGTGCGCGTGGCGACGATCATGCCGCACGCGCATCTGGCCGAGGTGCCGGGGCGGGGGCACGAAACCATGATCACGGGCTATCGACGCGTGGGCGAACTCATCCTGAAACACGTTCGGGCGGGGAGCCACCGATGAGCGACTTCCCGGTCGCCAGGCCGTCGCTGGTTCAGGAGGCCGTGTGGACCACGGCAGACTTCATCGAGTCGGCCCGACTGCATGCCGAGGCGGCGCTGCATCCGAACCCGCCGGAGCGGTATCGGCACGGCGACCCGTCCAAGCCGACCGTGCTGCTGCTGCCGGGCGTCTATGAAACCTGGAACTTCTTGCGGGTCATCGCCGACGCCCTGAACGAAGATGGCTATCGCATCGCGGCGGTCGGCGGGCTCGGTTATAACCTGCTGCCGATTGCCGAGACCGCGACGCGCCTGACACGGGCCCTGCGTGCGCTGCCCGTGCCGTCGGGTGGGCGGGTGATTCTGGCGCACAGCAAAGGCGGCCTGATCGGCAAGTACCTGCTGCGGGCGCACGGAGCCGAGCTGGGGATCGACAAGCTGACGGCCATTGCCACTCCCTTCGCCGGCTCGCGGCGGGCGAAGTACATGCTCGATCCGCGCCTGCGCATTTTCGATCCGGCCGACGAGACCATCGTGCAGCTGGGGGCAGATGCCTCGGTGAACCCGCGCATCACCTCGGTCTTCGGCACGTTCGACGCTCAGGTGCCCGATGGCAGCGTGCTGTCGGAGGCGCGCAACGTGCAGGTTCCGGTGCACGGCCACTTCATGGTGCTGCGGGCGCCCGAAACCCTGGCGGCCGTGAAGGAATCCTTCGAGGCGTGAACCGAGCCGCTAGTCCTGCACGTATTCGACGAGGTCGTAGCCGATGGTGCGGAGCGCATCGATGACGGCGAGTCTCGCCTGCAAGCTGTCGTCGGTGAACGTGACGCCGACGGCGTAGGAGACGCCGGCCCGGGTGCCCGTGAGCACACCCGCCTCGGCGCGCAGGCCCGCGGCAACACCGGTGCGGTTGAAGAGCCGGAGCCCGTGATCGCCCGTGCGGTGAGAACCGGGGTCGAGGCCGAACGCGGAGGCGACGAGCGACAGGTCGTGGCCGAGGCTGAGCCAGGAGACGACGCGCTGGCTGGTGGCCTGGTCGACGATCGTGCCGCGCGCGAGTGACGCGAAGAGCCAGTTGACCTCTTTCATCGAGCCGACCGAGAGGTGCGGCGCGTCGTCGGGGCCGCGTTTGTCGCGGGCCACGTCGAGCAGCGCCATGCGCCGCAGGCCCAGGTCTTCCGTGCGCACCCGCACGGCGTCGAGCCCGACCTTGCGCAGCAGCACGTTGGTGGCGAGGTTGTCGCCAGTGGCCCCGATGAGCGCGGCCACATCGGCGACGGGCAGCGAGGGCGCCTGCAGGTGTTGCCAGATGCCGCTCTGTGACACGAAGTCGGTCGACTCGCGATCGAGGATGGTGAGCGCCGCGAATTCGGTGTCGTTCAACTTAGCGGCCACATCGACCAGCAGCAGCGTGGTGCCGATGCCTGCCGTGGGCATGATGACGTAGTCGTCAACCGATAACAGCTCTTCGCCCGTCGTGAGGTCGCTGACGCGCGCCGACACCTGCACGCCGTTGCGCGCGAGGAAATCGAGCGCCTTGAGACTGCGCGAGAAGCTCTCGGCGTGCTCGACCGAGCGGTGGCGAGCACGTGGCCGCTGTCGTCGGCGGGCACGACCGTGGGAAGGCGGAGGCGTTGACGTCACGAAACTCTTTCGGCTACCAGATGGAGACGCGCTGCTCGGGCGGCAGCCAGAGGGCGTCTTTTTCGGTGACGCCAAAAGTAGCGTAGAACTCGTCGATGTTTCTGACAATTTGGTTGCAGCGGAACTCGTTGGGCGAGTGCGGGTCGATCGACAAGAGGCGGATGACCTCGGCGTCGCGCCCCTTCTGCTGCCACGCCTGCGCCCACGACAGGAAGAAGCGCTCGGCCCCGGTGAACCCATCGATGACGGGCGGCTCGGCGCCGCCGAGCGAGATGACGTAGGCCTTCCACGCGATGGCCAGTCCACCGAGGTCGCCGATGTTCTCGCCGATGGTGAGAGACCCGTTGACGTGCTGGTCGGGAACCTGGGCGGGCGCAAGTGCGTCGAACTGGGCGATGAGCGACGCCGTGCGCTGCTCGAAAGCCTGGCGATCGGCATCCGTCCACCAATTGGTGAGGCGGCCGTCACCGTCGTACTGCGAACCCTGATCGTCGAAACCGTGACCGATCTCGTGGCCGATGACGGCACCGATGGCGCCGTAGTTGGCGGCCGCGTCGCGCGTCTCGTCGAAGAACGGGTACTGCAGGATGGCGGCCGGGAAGACGATCTCGTTGAAGCCGGGGTTGTAGTAGGCGTTGATGGTCTGCGGCGTCATGAACCACTCGTCGCGGTCGAGCGGCTGGCCGATCTTGCCGAGCTCGCGGTTGAGATCGAAGAGGTTCGACCGGCGCACGTTGCCGAACAGGTCGTCTGGCTCGATGACGAGCTCGGAGTAGTCGCGCCATTTCTCGGGGAAACCGATCTTGGGCGTGAACTTCGACAGCTTGTCGAGTGCCTTCAGGCGGGTCTCCTCGCTCATCCAGTCGAGGGCCTCGATGGACTGGCGGTAGGCCTCGACCAGATTGGCGACCAAGACATCCATGCTGTCTTTGGCCTGCGGCGGGAAGTGGCGGGCGACGTAGACCTGGCCGACGGCCTCGCCGAGACCACCCTCGACGAGGGAGACGGCGCGCTTCCATCGGTCGCGCATATCGGGTGTGCCGGTGAGCGTGCGGGCGTAGAAGTCGAAGTTGGCCTCGACGAACGCGGCCGGCAGGTAGGGGGCGGCGGAGTGCACGATCTTCCAGGCCAGCCAGTCGCGCCATGCGGGCAGGCGGTCGTCGGTGAAGAGGCCGCCGACCTGCTCGAAGAAGCTGGGCTCGCGCACGACGACCTCGGCGAAGGCGTGCTCGTGCTCGCCGAGGAGGGCCGAGCGCCACACCTCGAGATCGAGCGACGGGGCGGCATCGGAACCGCCGACGGCGGCCGCGAACTCATCCCAGCTGCGCAGGTTATAGGTGGCCTGACTGTCACGCGTCTTCACGTTGTCCCAGTGCAGGGCCGCGATGTCGGTCTCGAGCTGGAACACGCGGTGGGCGCGCGCCGCCGCATCGTCGTCGGCGGCCGGCGCACCGGCCTCGGCGGCGAGCTCGAACATGGTCTGCAGATGGGCGAGGTAGGCCGCGCGCACGGCCTCGAACTTCTCGTCGCGGAAGTAGCTCTCGTCGGGCAGCGTGATGCCGCCCTGCTCGAGGAACACGAGGTAGCGCTCGGGGTTGCCCGGGTCGTTGTCGACGAAGGGCTGGAAAACGCCGCCGATGCCCTGCCGCTGCAACTCGCCGATGGTGCGCAGCAATGCCGGCACCGAATCGACGGCGGATGCCTGGGCCAGATGCTCGAGCACAGGCTCGATGCCCAGCCGCTCGATGGCCTCGTCGTTCATGAAGCTCGTATAGAGGTCGCCGATCTTGCGCTCGACCGTGCCCTCGGCGGCATCTTGCGCGTCGAAGATGATCTGCTGGACGTTCTTCTCGGCTGCCTCGGCCAGCTGGTGGAACGAACCCCACCGCGCCTTGTCGCCCGGAATCTCGGTGCGGTCGATCCATTTTCCGTTGACGTGGCGGAAGAGGTCGTCGTGCGGGCGGACCGCGGGATCGAGTTCGTCGAGGGCGATGCCGGAGGAGAGCGGGGCGTCAGTCATCCCTCCACCCTAGACGTCTGCACCGACGCTCGGCAGGGTCGAATCAGCGCCGTCGGTGGCCGTCGGTGGCCCCCGCTAGGGTCGGAACATGAGCACGCCTGCGCCCCCCACGGTCGATCGCCAGATCGTGCGCCTGGCCGTGCCCGCGCTGGGGGCGCTCATTGCCGAGCCGCTCTTCCTTCTGGCCGATTCGGCCATGGTCGGGCACCTCGGCGTCGAACCGCTCGCGGGCCTCGGCATCGCCAGCGCCGTGCTGCAGACGATCATCGGGCTCATGGTGTTCCTGGCCTATGCCACAACCCCGGCCGCCGCGAGGCGATGGGGTGCCGGAGACGAGCGCGGCGCCGTATCGGTGGGCATCGACGGCATGTGGCTGGCACTGCTGCTCGGAGTAGCGCTCACGATCGCCGGGGTCATATTCACACCATCCGTCGTGTCGTTGTTCGGCGCGTCGCCCGAGGTGGCCGAGCAGGCCCACACCTACCTCGCCATCTCGATGCTCGGCATTCCGGCCATGCTCGCCATTTTCGCCGGCACGGGGCTCCTGCGGGGGTTGCAAGACACCACGACGCCCCTCGTGGTCGCGGGCGCCGGTTTCGGGGCCAATATCGCGCTCAACTTCCTGCTGATCTATGGAGCGGGGTGGGGCATCGCGGGTTCGGCCGTCGGCACCGTGATCGCGCAGTGGGGCATGTTCATCGCCTACGCAGTGGTCGTCGGTCGACACGCCCGACGCACGCGGGCGCGTGTCCGCCCCCACCTCGGTGGCATCGGCGGCTCGGCGAAGTCGGGCGGCTGGCTGCTCGTGCGCACCGCAAGCCTGCGCGCCGCCATGCTGCTGGCCGTGGCCATCGCCACATCTCTCGGCACCAACGAGCTAGCGGGTTTCCAGGTGGTCATGACCGTCTTCGCCACCCTCGCGTTCGCGCTCGACGCTCTGGCCATCGCCGCGCAGGCGTTGATTGGAAAGGGGCTTGGCGCGGCCGATGTCGCGGGCGTGAAACAGGTGCTGAAACGCTGCCTGCAGTGGGGCCTGCTCTCCGGTGTCGTGCTCGGGCTCCTCGTGGCGCTTCTGAGCGGGGCCATCGGCCTGCTGTTCACGGGTGATCCACGTCTCGCCCAGCTCATCCAGCTCAGCCTGATCATCACGGGGGTGGCCGCACCGCTCGGCGGCGTCGTCTTCGTGCTCGACGGCGTGCTCATCGGCGCGGGCGATGCGCGCTACCTCGCCCTCACCGGGCTCATCAACCTGGCCGTGTTCGTGCCGCTCGCCCTCGCGGCCGGAGCCTGGGGTGGCACGGGCGCGGGCGGGCTCGCCACACTGACGGCCGCCTTCATGTTCGGTTACCTCGGCGCCCGCGGAGTCACCCTGTGGGCGCGAGCGCGCGGCGACGGATGGATGCGCACGGGCGTCTGACGAACGGTCGCTGGCGTCCGGGCGCACTGCATCGGAACGGTCAGCGGCGCGAAACTGAACGGACGGTGACAAGGCGATCACGAATCCATAACCCTCGCCCTTTCTGACAGCAGAGTCCCCGCCGGGTCCAGTTTCGGCTGTTACTTTCCTGACGTGCCCCGCATCCGCCGCCCCCTCTCCCCCCGCCTCGGCACCGCCCTGGTCATCGGAGCGGTCGCCGCCATCGCCCTCGCGGGATTCGCCACGACCCATGTCGCTCCGTCGGCCAGCCAGCTCGCGACGTCGAGCGGCACCCCGAGCGTGAGCGCTACCGCGCAGGCCGCCCCGGGGCCCGGTGCGCTCGACGACGGTCCCGAGGCCGACGGCACCTCCGGCCGGCCAGCCGCGTCCGGAGCCGGAAACGAGCCCCTCGCGGCGGGTGGCACGGGTCCGACCCCGAGCCCGACAGCCGCCCGACCGGCCTCCGAATCCGACGAAGCCCTGGCCGCCGGCATCACACCGTTCCCCGAGTCGCCCGTCGCCGACTACCAGGTCGGCGTCACCTATGACCCCGCCCCGGGAGTGAACCTCGTCGTGCGCACCGCCACCGCGTTCCCCGAGCACGGGCTCTACAACGTGTGCGCCGTCAACGCGTTCCAGACCCAGCGCGCCGACGTCGACTTCTGGTTGAGCAACAACCGCGACCTCCTGCTGTGGGATGCCTCGGGTGCACCACTCGCTGATCCCGATGCGCCGGGTGAATACATCCTCGACATCTCGACCTCCGCCAAGCGGGGACGCATCGCAGAAATCCAGACCCGTGAGCTGCGCGCCTGCGTGGCCCGAGGGTTCCAGGCCGTCGAACTCGACAACCTCGACTCCTACACGCGGTCGGGCGGGGCGTTCGACCTCGGCGCAGCGTCGGCGTTCGCGGCGCTCCTGACCGCCAAAGCGCATGCGCTCGGCATGCCCATCGGTCAGAAGAACACGCCCGAGCTGGGCTGGGCCGGATCGGACGAGATCGGATTCGACTTCGCGGTCGCCGAAGACTGCATCGCCGACCAGAACTGCTCGGCCTTCACCGACGTCTACGGCACGCGGGTGATCGGGCTCGAATACACCGACCGCACCGCCGACTTCGCCCTCGTCTGCAACGACCCTCGACGGCCCAGCAGCACCCTCCTGCGCGATCGGGCGTTGCGCGGTCCCGGCACGCCCGGGTACACCGCCGAGCGCTGCACCACCTGGCCGGCCCTCTAGACGGCCCGGCCCCACCGGCAGGATTCGTTCGGCCGTTCCGACGACGCACGACTGCGCGACGCTCGTTCGGCATCCGAACGCCCGGGAATCGGGCCCGACAGGCCACGCTTGCGGCCCTGCGCTTTGGGGATAACTTGCTTTCCCAGGCGAGAACGACCGGATAATTTGGCCGAATGGACCGAAGGGTGGTCAATTTCCGGTTCAAAACCGCAAGTCCCGATGAGGCGTCCGCTCACCTCACCAAACGGTACTCCCGGTTCCGCATTCAAGCGGCCGACCCCCGCGCCTTCGGATTCGAACACACCGCTCTGGGCGACGACAATTTCACCATCGAACGCCTCACATTCCAGGCGCGCGCGACCGCGACGATGGATGTCACGCCGCGCTTCGTCGTCGGGCACCTGCTGGGCGGGCGCTGGAGTCTGACCGCCGGGCAACAGAACCTCGACGTGCGCACCCCCGTGCTCTACCCGCACCGGGAGGTCGAGCACACCTGGCACGATCTGCATCTGGGTCTCGTCACGATCGCCCCCGAAGAAGTCATCGAGATCGCCCGCCTGCTGGGTGCCGGACCCCGCTTCGCCTTCACCGGCAACAACCCGATCGACACGGAGAGCGCCAACGTCTGGCAGGCCGCCGTGCAGCACGCCAATCGCGATGTGCTCAGCAATCCCGAATTCATGGCCAACCCGCTCGTGCGGGAGGAAGCCCGCCGCACGCTCATCTTGGCGCTGCTGCGCACCTTCCCGAACAACACGATGGACGGACCTCGCCAACCGGATGTCGGAGCGGCACCCGCATCGGTGCGACGTGCCGTGCAGTACATCGAAGACAATGCGCACGCCGTGGTCGACATCCGGGGAATCGCCGAAGCCTCGGGGCTGAGCGTTCGCGGTATTCAGGCGGCATTCCGCCGCACCTTCGACATGTCGCCGCTGACCTACCTCAGGATGGTGCGGCTGGAGGCCGTGCGCAAGGAATTGCGCGCGCTCGAACGCGACGACGAAGGCACGGTGTCCTCGGTCGCACACACCTGGGGGTTCGTGCACCTCGGGCGATTCGCCGCCCAATACCGCGAGCGTTTCGGCGAGCCGCCGAGCACGACACGGCACCGCTGAGCACGACACGACACGGCACCGCTGAGCACGACACCGCACGGCCGAGCGCGGCTCGGATCCGCCGCGACCTAGGCGGTGACGGGCGGAGCGGAACGTGCGACGAGGCGTTCGACGGCCGACGTCGGAATGCTCACCCAATCGGGGCGGTTGCGCGCCTCGTATACCGCCTCGTAGACGGCCTTGTCGATCTCGAACGCGTCGAGAAGAGCGCGTTGTGCGCGGACATCCGTGCCCGAGGCGGCGATGTAGCCGTCGACGAACGATCGGCGGGCCGTGGACGCCCAGGCGGATGCATCCACGGGCGGTTCACTGTGCGCGAGCGAACCCGCCACATAGTCGAACGAGCGCAGCATGCCCGCGACATCACGCAGCGTGACGTCGGGCCGCGACCGCTCGGGCATGGGCCGCAGCGGCTCGCCCTCGAAATCGAGCAGCACCCACCCGCGCTCGGGCGAGTACAGAGCCTGACCGAGGTGCAGATCGCCGTGGATGCGCTGCAGCCGCGGCCACTCGACATGCGCCGTGCGGTCGTAGAGCGCCAGGATGCGCTCGCCGAACGGGGCGACCGCGGGAGCTTCGGCCGACGCGATACGCACCCGCCGCCGCATGCTCTCGAGGGCGCCGGCGATCTCGTCGGGACCCGCCTCGACCGTGTCGAGTGTTTCGGCCAGGACCTGGTGCACCTCGGCGACCGTGCGGCCGAGCTCGAATGCCTGCTCGGAGAAGTCCTCACCGGCCTCGGCGGCACGCAGGGCGACGCGCCAGGCATCCTCGAGGCCCGGCAGGAACTCCTGCACGAACGCGAGGTGTCCGGTGGCCGTGCCGCTCTCGCGACCCGGGTCGGGCCAGGTGGCCGTCAGCGAGCCGAAGGAGGTGGGCACGCGACGCGACCCGCCACTCGTGAGAGCCGCCTGCGTGGTGACATCCGGGTTCTCGCCGTGGTGCAGCACGCGGAAGACCTTGGCGATGACGTGGGGCACCGGGCCGCCCTCGACGTCGTAGATGATCGACGTGTTGGACTGCTCGCCGCGCAGGACGCGGGAATCGACGCGCACCCCGGGGTCGAGAAGCGCGTGGCCAGATGCCGTGGCACCCTCGCCCGAGCTCTCGAGCGCGTGCGTGATCTGGTGCAGCAGGGAGGCCGCGTAGGCCGGGTCATGGGGGCCGTCATAGAGGTGCCGACCGTCGACCTCGCCGATCAGGAAGGTCTCGCCACCCTCGAGCGGAGCATCGCGGTGGACGACGGGCACCTGGTAGAGAACCGGCTTCTCGTGCGCCTCGTCGATGAGGAGGTAGCTGACGACGGTGGCGCCCTCGGCGTGCGGGTGGCCAGCGGGAACGGCGCCCTCGAGGGCTCCGATCACACGGATGCGGGGCTGCCGGCCCTTGGTCGCATACCAACGTTGGTCAGCAATCCATTCGGCCAGGCGCGAGACGAGAACACTCATGTCGGCACACTACCCGGTGCACCGAACGGAGGAGAGGGCTTGCATTTGCCGTGGCGACCGTTCGATGTGACCACGCCGGCGGGTGCGGCGCGGTCGAGAGATCCGCGGGACACGCGGTGAGGCAGCGTCGGGCGCGCAGAAAGGGGCGGCCTCGAGGAGACCGCCCCTTCCTGAGGGTGCGCGCTGCCCAGACAGAGCGCGCACACTCATGTCGCTTTAGCGACCGAGTCCCAACCCACCGAGGGTGTCGTTGAGGAGGGCGTCGACCGAGTTCGACACGGAGGTGCCGAGGTCGGTGTTCGTGTTGGCGTCGCCGGTCTCGACACCGGTTTCGGTGCCATTGCCCACGGGGGCGTCGACGGGAGCGTCCACGCTCGTGTCGTTGCCCGAGCCGACGGGTGCGTCGACGGGAGCCTCGATCGGGACGTCGACGGGGGCGTCGACATCGTTGCCCGAGCCGACCGGAACGTCGTTGCCGGAGCCGATGGGCGCCTGAACGTCGTTGCCCGAGCCGGTCTCATTGCCCGAGCCCACCTCGTTGCCGTTGCCGGTCTCGTTACCCGAGCCGATGTCGCCGGCTTCGTTACCCGAGCCGATGTCTCCGGTCTCGACGATGGGGCCGTTGATGAGGCCACCGTCGATCAGACCGGTGTCGTTGCCGACGATCCCCGAAGCGGTGTTGCCGCCGAGGATGCCGTTGAGAAGGTCGTTCAGCGTGGTGCTGGTGCTGTCGAACGAGTAGCTGTCCTGGCTGTTGCTCGGCTCGTCGTTCTGAGCCGCGTTCGCGGGGGCGACGATTCCGCCGACCACCAGAGCGGATGCTGCGACGCCGATGGCGCTTGCGGTACCGATCTTCTTCGT
This sequence comes from Okibacterium fritillariae, assembly GCF_900167575.1. Classification (GTDB taxonomy): domain Bacteria; phylum Actinomycetota; class Actinomycetes; order Actinomycetales; family Microbacteriaceae; genus Okibacterium; species Okibacterium fritillariae. The sequence goes on along the minus strand of NZ_FUZP01000001.1, from coordinate 458,277 downwards.
GAAGCTATTCATCAGGTGAACTCCTATTCGTTGTTCCGCCGGCTGGAATTTCCCGGCCGACACGAGAGCTTCGGGGGCCTCCTCGACATCGGATTGGAAACAATGCCCCCCATACAGGGGGTTCTCAGGTTTCGCGTTGCCGACCAGCCGTCGATCCACCGATCCCCATCCACCGATCGGTTGATGAGCTTTCTCCACCGTTCGGGCTCTGTTGCGCGACGCCCGGAACGCGGAGCATTGCACCATGAGCACATCTGAGACCGTCGTCGAGGTCACCGACCTCCAGAAGCACTACGGATCGTTCCACGCGCTGAACGGGGTGTCGTTCGACATCCGCCGCGGCGAGACCTTCGCACTGCTGGGCCCGAACGGCGCCGGCAAGTCGACCACCATCGAGATTCTCGAGGGCTTCCGCAAGCGCTCGGGCGGGCAAGCGCGCGTCCTAGGCATCGACCCCGACGACGCCGGCCTCGACTGGAAGGCCCAGCTGGGTATCGTTCTGCAGTCGAGCGCCGAGGCGGCCAACGTGACGGTTCGTGAGCAGGTGTCGCAGTTCGCCGGGTATTACTCGCGGCCGCGCGACGTCGACGAGGTGATCGAGGCGGTGGGCCTCACCGCCAAGGCGAAGACCCGCATCGGCCAATTGTCGGGCGGGCAACGCCGGCGCGTGGATGTCGCACTCGGCGTCATCGGCCGCCCCCAGCTGCTCTTCCTCGACGAACCGACCACGGGTTTCGACCCGGAGGCACGGCGCCAGTTCTGGAGCCTCATCGAGGGGCTCAAGGCGGATGGCACGAGCATCCTGCTGACCACCCACTACCTCGACGAGGCCGCACACCTGAGCGACCGCGTGGCCGTGATCGCCGGCGGAACCCTGATCGACATCGGCACCGTGGACGAGATCGGCGGCGCCGAGGCGCGCATTCCCACCGTGCGCTGGCGGGATGCCGCGGGGGTCGCCCACGAAGAACGCACGACGCGCCCGGCCGAACGGGTCGCCGCGCTGTATGGCCAGCTGGGCGAGCCGACCGAGGTCGAGATCGTGCGTCCCAGCCTCGAAGACATCTACCTCGACCTGGTCGAGACCGACGCCCGAGCGCGAGCGGCCGCCGACACTCAGAACGAGACGCCCACGATCCACGCCTCGAACGACACCTCCGCACAGCCGACTGGAGAACGCGCATGAGCCTTGAAACCGGCGCCACGACGGGCGCTGCCACCGCATCGACCACCGACCTCGACCCCGCCCGCACGGCCGCCCTGGCCGCCGTCGCCTCGGTGCCGCCCGACACGGGTGTGCCGAAACTGGCCCGCGGCCGCGGCCTGCGCCTCGGCGCACGCCGCGTCGGCTACGAGGTCAAGCAGTACTTCCGCGCCGGTGACCAGGTCTTCTTCACCTTCCTCTTCCCCGTGGTCATGCTCGCGATCTTCTCGGTGGCCTTCAGTGGCACGGGCAACATCGGCACCAACCCCGACGGTTCGGGCGGCATCTCGCAGGCCGCGTTCTACCTGCCGGGCATGATGGCGGCCGGCATCCTGCTCTCGGGCGTGCAGAACCTCGCCGTCGATATCGCCACCGAGAAGAGCGACGGCACCCTCAAACGGTTGAGCGGTTCGCCGCTGCCCGTCATCAGCTATTTCCTCGGCAAGGCGGGACAGGTGCTCGTGACGTCGATCATGCAGGTCATCCTGTTGCTGCTGTGTGCGCGGTTCCTGTTCAACGTGGCCCTGCCCACCGAACCCTCGCGCTGGCTCACCTTCGCCTGGGTGTATCTGCTCGGCATCGTGACGGCCGCCGTTCTCGGCATCGCACTGTCGGCCGTGCCCCGCACCGGCAAGAGCGCCACGGCCGTCGTCATCCCGATCGTGCTCGTGCTGCAGTTCATCTCGGGTGTCTACCTCTCCTTCACGATGCTGCCCGAGTGGCTGCAGAACGTGGCGAGCATCTTCCCGCTGAAGTGGATGGCCCAGGGAATGCGTTCGGTGTTCCTGCCCGAGTCGTTCGAGGCCGCCGAACAGGGTGGCGTGTGGAATCTGCCCGGCGTCGCCATCGCGCTGCTCGTCTGGGCCGTCATCGGAATGGTGCTGGCGCGCGTCACCTTCCGTTGGATCCGCAAAGATAGCTGACAGGGCGTGGGACGCTCGCGGCGAACGGAGACGGCGATGAAGTGGTGGCATGTGGGCACGGGTGCCCTCGTCGTGCTGCTGCTCGGGCTCGTCGGGTGGATGCCGCGCCTCACGCCCGAGATGCGCATCCTGGCCGTGGGGGCGCTAGTCGCCTTCGCCGTGCTCTATGCCGCGTGGGGGCAACGCCTGTTGCGGCAAGACTGCCCGCGGGCGACGGGCTACCTGGCCGCCAGCATCCTCGTCGTCGCGGTCGGGGTGTATGCCGAACCGAACCTGCTGATCATGCAGTGCCTGCTGTTTCCGCTGATCTGGGTGCTGTCGAGCAGCATCCGGCACGCCATCGTGCTCAACGTCGTAGCCGCGCCCCTGTTCGTGGTCGCCTATGCCACGGGCCTCGGCGGCAGCGGGCATCTGTGGGTCGAGGCATTCTTCATCGAGGGGCTGTCGCTCGGCTTCAGCATCGTGCTCGGGTTGTGGATCAACAACATCGCCGAGCTGGGCCGGCAGAAGACGCTGCTCTATGACGAGCTGGCGGCCGCGCAAGACCAGCTCGCGAGCCTGAGTCGGGATGCCGGGGCGGCGGCCGAGCGGGAACGGATCGCGCGCGACATCCACGACACCATCGCGCAGACCGTGACCGGCATCGTCATGCTGGCGCAGCGCGGGCGACGCGAGGTGACCGAGGTGACCGAGGTCTCGCGGGACAACGCCCGTGATGGCGTCAACGATGAGCGGAGCAGCGACCGCAGCAGTGACCTGAGCAATGGGGGCCTGAGCGGCGGCGGCGCTGCCGACAGAACCGGGCCGGGGGCGTCCGCCGAAACGTTCGAGCTGATCGAATCGATGGGTCGCGAGGCGCTCGACGAGGCCCGCGCTCTCGTCGCCACGTTGGCCAAGCTGCCCGACGCCGACGCCACGCTCGAGCAGGCCGTGCGGCGGGTGGCCGAACGCTTCGGGCGAGAAACGTCACTGCGCGTGGATGTCGAGGCCGATGCCCTGCCGCCGCTCCCCCGCGAACTCGAGGTCATGTTCCTGCGGTGCGCCCAGGAAGGGCTCGCCAATGTGCGCAAGCACGCCCGGGCCACGGCGGCCGTCGTGTCGCTGCGCGTCGAGGACGGCTTCGTCGAGTTGCGCGTGGACGACGATGGGCGCGGGTATCCGGCCGAGGCCGAGACGCGGGGCCCGGCGAAATCGGAGAACGAGACCGAGAACGAGACCGCTGACGATGCCGACGCCGATGCCGAAACCGGGGCGGCTGGCATCGACGCCCTGTCGGCGCGCGGCTTCGGCCTGGCCGGGATGCGCGAGCGCCTCGCTTTGGCGAACGGCACGTTGAGCATCTGCACGCTGCGGACGCCCGCCGGCGAACCCGTCGGCGCGAGCCTGACCGCGCGGGCACCCGCATCTGCACCCACTTCTGGCAGCGCCGCTTCGCCGGCCACGCCGCCCGCGGCTTATGTCGAGAGGACCTCATGACCGACCCCATCCGCGTCGTGGTCGCCGACGACCACCCCATCGTGCGCGCCGGCATCGTCGCCTTGCTCAGCGCGACGGACGGCATCGAGGTCGTCGGGCAGGCCGCCACCGGCCGCGCCGCCGTCGAGCTCGCGCGCTCGGAGCGACCCGACCTCGTGCTCATGGACCTGCGCATGCCCGACGCCGCGGCGGCACCCGGCGAACAGCTCGACGGCAGCCAGGCGACGGCGCGCATCGTCGAGGAGCAGCCCGCCACGCGCGTCCTCATCCTCACCACCTACGAGACCGACGACCACATCCTCGGCGCTATCGAGGCCGGAGCGAGCGGCTACCTCCTGAAAGCGGCGCCGCCCGAGGAGATCGTGGCGGGGGTGCGCTCGGTCGTCGCCGGGCAGACCGCTCTTGCACCCGCCATCGCGGCGACGTTGGTGCGGCGCATGCGCGAGCCCCAAGCATCCGCGGCCCCGTCTTTGAGCGCCCGCGAGACCCAGGTGTTGCGCCTCGTGGCCGACGGGCTGGGCAACGCGCAGATCGCCACAGCCCTGTTCATCAGCGAGGCCACCGTGAAAACACACCTCATCCACGTGTTCGAAAAACTCGAGGTGTCGAGCCGCACCCGGGCCGTGACCCGCGCCCAAGAGTGGGGGATGCTGTGACCGCCCGGCACACCGTCATCGACACGCGCATCGGCTCCCTCACGCTCGTCGCCGAGAATGCTTCCGTGACGGGCATTTATTTCCCGGGCCACTGGACGAAACCGGACGACACGGCGTGGGGCGATCGCGTGGACATCCCCGCCGATCCCGTCTTCGAGCGCACGCAGGCGCAACTCGAGGAATACTTCGACGGCGAGCGCACGACGTTCGACCTGCCGCTCGCACCCGTCGGCAACGAGTTCCAGCAGCGCGTGTGGGAGGTGCTCGAGCGCATCCCGTTCGGCCAGACCGTGACCTACGGGCAGATCGCGGCCGAGATCGGCGGGCGCACGGTGGCCCAGATGGTCGGGCAGGCGGTCGGGCGCAACCCGGTGTCGATCGTCATCCCGTGCCACCGTGTCGTCGGAGCCGACGGCTCGCTCACCGGATATGCGGGCGGCCTCGAGCGCAAGCTGATCTTGCTCGAGCTCGAGGAACCGCCCGAGATCGCGGCGAGCAAACTGTTCTGACGCCGACGGATTTGTCGCGGTCGGTGCCGGGGTCGGTTAGGAGCCGACGCCCTCGCGGAGCGCGTAGGCCCAGTCGGCTCCGTCGCTCTTCGTCGTCGTCTCGATCTTCAGGCCTTCGCTCGAGGTCGTGACCTGGATCGGCACGATGGTCTCGTCGCAGGTCACGTCTTGCCGCGCGACCTCGGCGTCGTTGCTCGAGACGACGAACGTCACGGGGCCGCCGTCGCGGCAGACCGCGTTCACGGTGTATGAGCCCGGGGCCTGGCTGGTGTAGGTGTCGGAGTTGGAGCTTGCTTCCTCGAATCGGCCCTGCGAACCGGCGACCATACCCTCGCCGTCGTCGTAATCGAGCACGTCCTCTGCCCATTCGAGGATCGCACCGTTGGCCTCGCTGTCACCCTCCTCGTCGTCGGGGGTGTTCGTCGAGGCGTTGCCGTTGGTCGAGGGCGCGGTGGCCGCGGCCGACGGGGTGTCGTTGCCGGCGAAGTCGGTATTGCCCGTGGCGCAGCCGGTGAGCGCAAGCGTCAGGATCGCGGCCGAGGCGAGCGTGGGGGCACAGAGTCGGTTCTTGAGCTTGTCCATGCCTCCACGCTAGCGAGGGTGCCGGGCTGCGGAACCCCCTTCTGCGCGGCCCGTGGGAGTGTTATACGACACCCCTCGTGCGGGGGACGTGCGGCGCGGCATCCCGAGCTCTTCGGCCGTTTCGTTCGACGGCGGTGCCCCGTTTCATGATGGAATGGCCCCGTCGCCTCACCCCTTCGCCCCACCTCGCTCGACTAGGAGAAGACATGGACTACGTTCGCCTCGGCAGCAGCGGACTGCGGGTTTCGGCCATCACGCTCGGATGCATGAGCTACGGCGCGTCGGCGCAGGGCGCGCACGCGTGGACGCTGAGCGAAGACGAGAGTCGCCCCTTCATCCGCCGCGCCCTCGAGCTCGGCATCACCACGTTCGACACGGCCGACGTCTACTCGGCGGGCACGAGCGAGGAGTACGTGGGGCGTGCCCTGGCCGACTACGCCACGCGCGAAGAGATCGTGCTCGCCACCAAGGTGCACGGGCGCATGCGGCACGATCCCAACGGCGCCGGCCTGTCGCGCGGGCACATCATGTCGTCCATCGACGACAGCCTGCGACGCCTCGGCACCGATTACGTCGACCTCTACCAGATCCACCGCTGGGACCCGGAGACGCCCATTGAAGAGACCATGGAGGCGCTGCACGACGTCGTCAAGGCCGGCAAGGCGCGCTACATCGGGGCGTCGTCGATGTTCGCGTGGCAGTTCGCGAAGGCGCAGTACACGGCCGATCTGGGCGGCTGGACGCGCTTCGTCTCGATGCAGGACCAGTACAACCTCATCAACCGCGAAGAGGAGCGGGAAATGCATCCGTTCTGCCTCGATCAGGGGGTGGGCGTGCTGCCCTGGTCGCCGCTCGCGCGCGGCAAGCTCACGCGGGATTGGGACGACACGACCGATCGCAGCGAGACCGACACGTTCGGCCAGACCCTCTACACGCAGCGCGAAGAGGGCGACCGGGCCATCTCGGATGCCGTGGCCGCCGTCGCCGCCGAGCGCGGGATTCCTCGGGCCCAGGTGGCGCTCGCCTGGGTGCGTCAGCAGCCCGCCGTGACCTCGCCCATCGTGGGCGCAACCAAGATGAGCCACCTCGAGGATGCCGTCGCCTCCGTCTCGGTCACACTGACGGATGCCGAGCTCGCGCGCCTCGAGGAGCCCTACGTGGTGCGAGCCTCCGAGGGTTTCTGAGTTCTCTGCGAGGGGCTTACGCGAGCCCGCGCGGCTGATAAGATAGAAGATCTGCCCGACCGATCGGTCGGGGTGGTTGATGCCCGTGTTGTGACCGGAGTATCGATCTGGGGCTGAAAACCCCCAGCACCTGATCCGATCGAAGGGTATTTCTTTGTCTACACACACGTCTCCGTCCGCCTCGGCCACCGGCTCTGCCGCGGGTTCGCGCACGAGTTCTGGCTCCCGCCGCTGGTGGGTGCTGGTCGTCCTCGCGTTGACGCAGCTCATCGTCGTGCTCGACGGCACCATCGTCAACATCGCCCTGCCCGCCGCGCAGCAGGAGCTCGGGTTGACCGACACGCAGCGCCAATGGGTCATCACGGCCTATGCGCTGGCGTTCGGCGCCCTGCTGCTGCTCGGTGGGCGCATCGCCGATTACTGGGGGCGCAAGCGCACCTACCTCGTCGGCATGGTCGGTTTCGGCGCGGCATCCGCTTTCGGTGGTCTGGCTCAGTCGGGCACCGAGCTGATCATCGCGCGCGGCCTGCAGGGTGTCTTCGCGGCCCTCATGGCCCCCGCGGCCCTCGCCCTGCTGACCGTCACGTTCACGCACGGCCGTGACCGCAACACCGCGTTCGCCGTGTTCGGAACCGTCGCCGGTGCGGGTGCCGCGGTCGGCCTCGTGCTGGGTGGCGTGCTCACCGAGTTCGCCGACTGGCGCTGGTGCCTGCTCGTCAACGTGCCGTTCGTGCTCGTGGGCCTCGTCGCCGGCATGATCCTCGTCACCGAGAGCAAGGCCGAGGGCGACAACAAGTACGACCTGTGGGGCGCCCTCACGGTTGCACTCGGCCTGGGTTCGCTCGTCTACGGCTTCACGCGCGCCGAGGAGGGCTGGGGATCGGCCGAGACCATCGGCTTCCTGGCGCTCGGCGCGGGCCTGCTCGCGCTGTTCGTGTTCATCGAGTCGCGCGTGGCCCAGCCGCTGCTGCCCCTGCGCGTCGTCACCGACCGTGTGCGTGGCGGTGCGTTCCTGATCCAGATGATCGTCGGCAGCGTCATGATCGGCGCCATGCTCTACCTCACCTTCCACCTGCAGATCGTGCTCGGCTTCCCGCCCCTCGAGGCGGGTCTGGCCACGCTGCCCATGACGCTCGCCATCATGGTGACGGCGCCCATCGCCACCAAGCTGCTGCCCAAGATCGGCCCCCGCGTGCTGCTCATCGTCGGACCGCTCATCGCGGCCGTCGGCCTCGTCTACCTCAGCCGCATCACGCCCGACGGCTCCTACCTCGTGCAGGTCCTGCCCGCGCTGCTCATCCTGGGTGTCGGCATGGCCATGCTGTTCGTCCCCATCCAGAACCTGGCGCTGTCGGGGGTCGCCCCGCACGACGCGGGTGCCGCCTCGGCCACGGCCAACGCGGCCATGCAGATCGGCGGCTCGATCGGGCTGTCGGTCTTCACCACGGTGTACGCCGGCGCGGTCGCGGGGGTCGAGGTCGTCGACAAGGCGTCGCAGTTCACGGCGTTCACGACGGGCTATTCGGCCGCGTTTATCGCGACGGCCGTGGCGCTCGTGGTGGCGTCCATCCTGGCCGTTGTGTTCATCCGCGGCTCGAAAGAGAGCTTGCTGCCCACGGGTGACGAGAAGGCCGTGCACCTGGGCTAGACGCTCGTCGCTCTGTGCGGCGACGAGGGCGAGGCATTCCGAGAGGATGTCTCGCCCTCGTCGTTTCTCGGCGCCGTGGTCTCGCGGCGCGTGGTGTCGTGGCGCGTGGTGTCGTGGCGCGTGGTGTCGTGGCATCGTGGGGCCCCGACATCGTCCTCTCGCGACGGTCCGGTTTCGCGGCGCCGTGGTTCCTACGGGCAGGTGTCGAGGGCCGATTCGATGGCGGAGCGGTCGGCGCGGTCGACGCCGAGGTCGTATTCCGCCAGGACGACGGTGAAGCGCGCCACATATTCACAGGCGAATTCGCGGCGGGGCGGCATCCATTCGGCGGGACCCGAATCGGATTTCGACGTGTTCGTCGGGCCGTCGACCGCCAAGAGGTTGTCGAAGTCGTTGGCGAACCGCTCGCGCTGGTCGGCCGGCCAGGCGAAGGCACCGTGCCGCCAGGCCCATGACAGCGGCACGACGTGGTCGATCTGCACGTCGGCGCTCGTCTGCTCGCCCTTAACGAATCGGATGCTGTCGCCGCCGTAGAGGTCGTTCAACACGCCCGACGCGACCACGCAGTTCTGGGTGCCCGGCTGCACGACGAAAGTGGTCAGATCGCGCCGCAGCACGTCGTTGCGTTGGTCGCAGCCGTTGCGATCGAGGTCGGCCCAGCGCTGCCCGAACAGGTCGCGGTCGTAGCGGGCGTCACCCGACGACCCATCGCTCGAGGGGATGCCGTCGAGCAGCGTCTGGGCGGCCTGCGCGTCGATGCGCTCGACGCCCTCGACCGTGACGACCAGCCCCGCGTCGCGCAAGCCCGTGTTCGAGGCCCCCGGCGAGAGGGGGTCGGAGGTATGGGAGAAGAGTTTCGGCCAGAGTGCGACCGCGGCGGCGAGCGCCAGCACGAGGATGAGGGCCGCGAGCGGAAAGCGTGTGCGGCGTCGGCGGGAGGGGGTTCGGGTGCGGGTGTAGCGGCTTGGCATGGGTGCTTTCACGCTACCTCACGGGCGGGACACGCCGAGGCGGGCGAACATTTTGAGACGCGATTTGCGCAGGGGGCGAACGCCTGCCGGACGCAGTTCCGGGTGCTTCCGGCGATGGGCGTCGATGCGACTGAGGTTCGCTCACATCCGCTGAAATACCGCCCCGCGGGCCGGCGCCCGTCCTGGCACAGTTTCCGTATGGACGGGATCACGATATCGGCGGGCGGGCTCGGGGCAGCGGCCACGACCGCGACCGGCGCTGCCTCTGACCTCGCGCTGACGCTGGCCGGTGACGGCGTCCTGGCCGTTGCGGCGCTCGGCGCATCTGGGGCCTTTGCGGCTCCTGCCGTAGCAGGCCGATACGCGTCGGCGCAGTCTCTGACCCGGGCCGCTGCCGACCTCTGCGCCACCGCAGCGACGGGCATTTGCGATGCCATCATCGCGGTCGAGTCCGGGTTCGCCGCGACCGATCGCGAGCTCGCCGAGGCTGCGCGGTGATGCGCTCATGACGACGGTTCCCGGTTTCGGTGCCAGCCCGAGCGATCCCTTCGGCGACCTCGACGACCCCGCGGCGGGCGACCCCGCGACCATCCGCGAGATCGCTGGGCTGCACCGTGCTTCCGCCGCGCGGTGGAATGCCAACGCCCACGCCTTCGCGGCAGCGGAGGTCTGGTTCGACGGCGACCAAGCCGAAGCCGTCGACGCGGTAGAAGCGCAGGCGACGCATCTCGCGCCGCCGCTTCAGACCCTGTCCGACTCGCACTCGTCCGCCGCGGCGGCGCTCGAGGTGTTCGCTGCGGCTATCGACGACATCGCGGGGCGGAGTGGTCGCCTGCGAGCCGATGTCGACTCCTCGCTGGCCGATATTGCGCGCACACGTGAGGCGCTCGGCGATCTGGGCGGCGGGCGCCTGCCCTACCTGACCGAACTCCACCCGTCTTCCAGTCTGTACGACTGGCCCGCCGGACCCCCACTTCTTCCGGCTTACCTGATCGATCAGGCCGTCAGAGATGGCACGCTGACCGCCGCCGATGTGACCGCCCTGCACGCGGGAGTCCGACGCTGGAGGGCCCTTCTCGGCACCATCGACACCTGCCGCGCTTCGTATGCGGCGCTGTCCGACACGCGCGCCTCGGCCAACGACGCATGCGCGGCCGCCCTCGAGAACACGCCCCTCAATGCTGCCGTGACGGCGGCCCGCGCAGGAGCCCCGCCCGTGAGCGAGGAGGCCGCCGTGGCATCCTGGCTGGCTCTGTCACCGACGCTGTTCACAGCCACCTACGCCACCGACCCGGATGCCGCCATTTGCGCGCTCGAGACTGCCACACCCGATGTCGTGGCGAGTATCTGGGCGACCCTTCCGGCAGCCTTCATCGCAGCGCTCATCTCGCGCAATCCGGCCGCCGTCGGCAACCTCGAGGGCGCCCGCTACCGCGACCGGAACACGGCCAATGTCGCTCGCCTGACCGGCGAACACGACGCCACCGTCCGGCAGATCGCTGAGCGTAGCGAGGTCGGCGGCGCCGCCCTGCTGAAGGAGCGTCTTAGGGTGCTCGACTACCTCATCGAGACGTACGGGGACGGCCGGGCGGCGCAGCGTCTACCCCCGGAGTTCCTCGTACGCCTCGATACGACACCACCGGGGGAACCCTACGTCGTCGTGACAATCGGCGACCCCGGGACGGCGTCCAACACGGGTACGGTCGTGTCGGGTATGGGCTCGGGGTCTGCCGACATCAAAACCTACCGGTCGAACTTCTCGAAAATCGTGAAGGATGCCGACGACTCCGCCGTGCTGCTGTCTTTCAATTACCGGACGCCCAGCGCCGACCTTTCCGTGCTGACGCCAAACTTCGCGATAGCGGGTGCTCCGCGGCTGGGGCGAGAACTGGACGGTTTGAGGGCCGTGCAGCGGGCCATCACGGGGTCTCGCTCTGTGCTCATCGGTCATTCCTATGGAGCAACGACGAGCGCGGCAGTCCTCGCCCAAGATTCGCACGGCGTCGATGCTTTCGCCGCCGTGGGTCCGGCGGGATTCCTTGCCGGAACGACCCTAAGCGAGCTGCATATTTCGCCCGACAACGTGTTCGTCGCCATCGCCAAGAAGGATCCCTGGGCCTCGCCGGGACAGACATGGTCGGGCCGCATCAACCCGACATCGGACGACTGGGGCGCCGTTCGGTTCGGAACCGAGGGCACCAGACTCGCCGATGGAACCACCCTCTTGTCCACAACCGGCCACGATTTCGTCGAGGGAAGCGCGCAGGAGGGCAGCCGCTCCTACACAGCACCTGGCACAGAGAGCGCACGGAATATCGCTCACATTCTTGCGGGCGATCCGGACCGCCTCACACCGGGATCGGCGACGTATCCGCACCCCCTCTGGGGAACCACACCAGACGTCATCGAACCTCCGATCAAGGACAAGGATCCGCAGCAGAGATTCTTGGCACCCGCCCAGGACCGGAGATTGCTGAATGATCCGAGCTAATACTTCGCGCGGTCTGAGTCTGAGCGCCGCACTGCTGGCAACCGTGGTGATCGGGGTCTGCGCCGTGATTGCCACCGCATGCTCACAGACGCCCTTCGTCGATGAGCCCGACGCGCACCGCGGTGTCAGTGAGACGTCACTCTCACCGTTGGAAAGCAAAATCTTGGTACAGAACGAACTTCGAGATACGACAAACCTCATTGGTGGCGAGTGGGAACTCCAACTTGCAGGCATCTCATACCCCTGCACGACGGCGCGGGGCAACGAAGGGGCTTACTATTCGGCGCTGATGCGTTTCGTCGGCACTCCTTCGACAACTCATCTCACCGATATCGCAGACTCTGTCGCAGCGCGGTGGAAGAGCCTCGGCTACAGCATCGAGCGCGCAGCCTACTCAGACGATATGCGCATTGTGATGGGGCGGAACACCGGAGGGGGCAGGCTGTCTTTCGACATGGACCCCTGGGAAATCCTTCTCATGAACGACGGCCCCTGCGTCCCCACGGATTACGACAAACTGGCCAGTGAGGATGAACGGGAACTGGAACGCACGAGCACTCCTGATCCGCTCGACCCATGAGTTCGGTGGTCACGCTAGGCCAGGTTCGGCCGTCACACCCCCGGCAGCGCCCGCTCGTCGAGCCACTCGAGTGCGGCGGTGGCAAGGGCCGCGACACCCACCGTGAGGGTGGGCTCGATGACGGGGGCGAAGAGGGGCGAATGGTTGGAGGGCAGGGCGTCGAGGCGGCCCGTCGCATAGGCGGCCTGGAACGCTTCGAGTTCGGCTCCGCCGAGCAACCAGTAGACGAGCGGCACACCCGCCTCGGTGGCGAGCATTCCGACATCCTCGCTGCCCGTGACGACACCCGGGTCGATGACCTGCTCGTCGCCGAACACGCGGGCGAAGGCGGTGCGCGTGCGGGCCGAGGCATCCGGGTCGTTGACCAGCACGGGGAACGACTCGGTGGCCACGATCTCGGGCTCGCGCGGCGAACCGGACGCCTGCGCCTCGGCGTGCACGATGCGCGTCATCGACTCGATCACCCGATCGCGCGTGACCGTGTCATAGCTCCGCACGTTGACCCCGAGGATGGCGTGGTCGGCGATGATGTTGTTCTTCGTGCCGGCGTGCAGGGTGCCGACCGTGAGGACGGCCGTCTCGGTACCCGCGATCTCTCTCGACACCACCGTCTGCAGGCGCATGACCGTGGCGGCGGCAAGCACGACCGGGTCGACCGTCAGTTCGGGGCGCGAACCGTGGCCTCCCCGGCCGTGCAACGTGATCTCGAAGGCATCCGTCGCGGCGAAGGCCGGGCCGGGGTGCAGGCCGATCAGGCCGGCGCCGAGCGGGGCGACGTGCTGGCCGAGCACCACATCGGGGCGCGGAACCTTCTCGAACAGCGCGTCGTCGATCATGGCCTGCGCTCCCCCGCCGCCCTCCTCGGCCGGCTGGAAAAGCGCGATCAGGGTGCCGGACCAGTCGTCGCGGCATCCGACGAGCAGCTCTGCGGCACCCAGCAATGCGGTCACGTGCACGTCGTGGCCGCACGCGTGCATGACGGGCACATCGGCGCCCGAGGCATCCGTGGCCCGGTCGGTGGACGCGTAGTCGAGGCCCGTGCGCTCCTCGACCGGCAGGGCATCCATATCGGCACGCAGCAGCACCGTGGGCCCATCGCCGTTGGACAGCACACCCACGACGCCCGTCTGGCCGATGCCCTCGGTGACCTCGAAGCCCAGATCCATGAGCGTGCGGGCGGCGAGCCCGGCCGTGCGGAACTCCTGGAAGGCGAGCTCGGGATGCTTGTGCAGATCGCGGTAGGTGGGCGCCAGCTCGGCGGCGATGCGTGCCGCCTCCGGCAGGACCGTTTCAGGGTTCGACATCGAATTCCTCTCGCGTGTGGGCTGCTCTCGCTACGGCGTCTCGCTAGGGCGTCTCGCTATGACTTCTCGCTGCGGTGCTCACCGTGCGGCGCGGCGACCGTTCCGCCCGGGTGCAGGCGCACCGGGAAGTTGGCTTCGTCGGCGGCTTCTCCGGCGAGCATACTGCGCAGGATGCGGCCCGCCGCAACCCCTTTGGGCCGGGAGGGCTGCACGACGGTGCTGAGGTCGTGGCCCAGACCCTCGACCCGGATGCCGTCGAAACCGATCACGCTGAGATCGCCCGGCACGCTGAGCCCGAGCTCCTCGGCCGCGCCGATCACGCCGGCCGCGAGCAGGTCGCTCTGCGCCAGGATGGCCGTGGGTCGTTCGTCGGCGGGGACGTCGAGCAGCGCCATCCCCCCGCGGTGCCCTTCTTCGATGCGCGAGCCGCGGGTGGCCCACGTGCGGATGCCGGGGTAGATCTCGTCGGCGCCGATCCAGCGTTCGCGCGTGCTCTGCACCGTGACGAGCGAGCGCCACTCGTTGGCGCCAACGAACCCGCGTTCGCCGCCGCGGGTGGTCTGCAGGGCGACCTGCGCCACGCGCGTGTGGCCGAGCGAGCGCACGTATTCGGCGGCCATGCGCTCGCCGTCGCGGTTGTCGACGTTGACGGCCACGAAACCGGGTGCCTCGACCCCCTCGATCGAGACGACGGGGATGCCCCGGCGGCCGAGCGCCTCGATCATGCTGGGCGACGAGTCGCTGCAGCCCATGAGCACGACCGCGTCGACAGGGGCCTGGGCGACCGACTCCTCGCCGTCACCCGTGTCGGGGATGAGGAGCAGGCTCGCGCCGATGGTGGTGAGTTCGTCGGCGAGCCCGTCGAGCGTCTGGATCAGCACGGGGTCGAGGAATGAGATGCGGATGCTGTCGGGGATGACGGCCGCGATGATGCCGCTGCGCCCGCGGCGCAGTGATCGGGCGCGCGGGTCGGGGCCGGCGTAGCCCAAGTCTCGGGCCGCCTGCAGCACTTTGTCGCGCGTGGTGTCAGAGACGGGGCCCGTGCCGCTGAACGCGAGCGACGCGGTCGACGGCGAAACTCCCGCTCGCTGAGCGACGGCGGCGAGGGTGGGTCGCGCCCGTGATTCCGGCTCCATGGTCTGCTAGCTTAGTGCACTGTCGAATCGATTCGATTGCGACGGATCCGCCACTCAGATACGAGAAAAGATGTCAGAGCAGACACCCCTGAAAGCCCGACCGCGCCGCGAACTCTCGGCGTGGAGGAACGCGATCTTCGTGGTCTTCGCGCTCAGCGGCCTGAGCGTGTCGACGTGGGTTGCCCGCCTGCCCGCCATCCGCGACGGCCTCGGCCTCTCGACCGGTGAGATCGGCCTGCTCATCCTCGGCATGTCGGCCGGTTCCATCGTCGGTCTGATCGCCGCGCAGCTGATCATGGGCCGCTTCGGGCCCCGCCGCGGCATGGTGTTCTCGCTCGTCACGGTCTCGGTCGGTCTGGCGCTCATCGGGTCGGGGGCCGTGCTGTTCGAAGCGCCCGCGGTCGTGCTCGTCGGCCTCATCTTCTTCGGTTTCGGCAACGGCGCGGTCGACGTGATGATGAACGTCGAGGGCGCGGCCGCCGAGAAGGAGATCGGCAAAACCGTTCTGCCCCTCATGCACGCCAGCTTCAGCCTGGGCACGGTGATCGGCGCCGGTATCGGTGCGGCGATGGCGGCGCTCGGCGTCTCGGTGCTGTGGCACACGCTCGGCATGGCGGCGCTCATCGCCGTGGTGATCGTGTTCACGGTGCGCTACGTGCCGGTGAGCGACGAGCTGGGCGACGGGGGCGGGGCGGATGCGGGGGCTGCGACATCCATGAATCGCCCCTCTCTCGGCGAGCGCCTGCGTGCTGGCCTGGCGGTGTGGAAGGACGGGCGCCTCATCATGATCGGCATCATCATGCTGGGCATGGCTTTTGCCGAGGGAAGCGCGAACGACTGGCTGACCCTGGCCGTGGTCGACGGCTATGACACGACCAACGCGACGGGGGCACTGGTGTTCAGCGTTTTCGTGGTGGCCATGACGGTGGGTCGCGTGGTGGGCGGTCCGCTCATCGACCGGTTCGGGCGCGTTCCCGTGCTGCGGGTGTCGGCGCTCAGCGCGGTTGTCGGGCTGGCGCTCTTCATCCTCAGCCCCGTGCTGTGGGTGGCGGTCGTCGGCACGGTGTTGTGGGGCTTGGGCTCGGCGCTCGGGTTCCCGGTGGGCATGTCGGCGGCGGCGGATGACTCGCGCAACGCCGCGGCCCGCGTGAGTGCCGTCGCCATGATCGGCTATTTCGCGTTCCTCGTGGGGCCGCCCGTGATCGGACTCCTGGGCGAGCACATCGGGCTGCTGAACGCGCTCTTCCTGGTGCTCGGTCTCGTCGTCATGGCGGGTCTCGCATCGCCCGCCGCGCGCGAGCAGCAGCCTCGCCGGTAGGTGAGCGGGGGCGTTCTCCACAGGCGGGTTTCGCGCGGTCTTTCCACCGTTCGCGCGATCGCCCGCCGCCGCTTGCCCGTTCGTCGTTGGATGGCCTGACAGACGACATCACCCGGATGTCGCACCAGTCCGTCTCGAAAGCGAGCAGCACATGCCCACCAATCACCCGGTCACCACTCTCAGCCGACAACCCGCGTCGCAGCCCCTTCTTCGGCCTCCCGCATCCGAGACCTTCCGCGGCGAGCCCTACCCTCCGCGGCGTTTCAAACGCGGCAGGCGCGTGGTCGGATGCCTGGGGCTCGCCGCCCTGGCCACAACAGCGGGTGCCACTCCGGCCACCGCCGCGCAGAGCTTCTCCGCATCGGCCTGGGCGGGCGCCACGAAGATGGCGACGCCCACGACCCTGACCGAAACGCTCCCCGGGGTGCTCGTTCAGGGCGGGATGACGAATCGCCTGAAGACGACTCTTTTCGCCTACACCAAACCTGGCGATACGGTGCGCGCCGCCTTCCGCCGCAGCTCACTCCCTCAGGATTCGTGGGCACCGTCGACGATCAAGCTCATCTCGCCCTCCGGAGTCGTCACCGATGAGTTGACCGTCGATGAACGCACGACGCTGACCACCATCGTCGGTTCGGAACGGGTGTCGACCGAGGACGGCGTATGGTCGATCGTCGTCGAAGATCGCCCACCCGCGGGAGAAGTGCGCGGAGCGAATCTCGTGTGGGAGGTCAGCGTTAACCGGAGCGGCGCCCCGTTGCGCGGGAGAGTATTCACAGAATCGCTGGGGGTGCACACGGGCCCGCCCGCCGACATCGACCTGTACGCGCTGACCCGCACGGGCGGACTGTACCGGCAACTGCTCCGCGCCTATGACGGCATCGACTCGACACTTCAGGTCTCGAACAAGGGCAACACTAGGCTCGGCGACCCAGAATGCTCGCCGACGTATCGCTCCGTCCCCATGCCGACATCCCCCGAGGCGGGCGGCATCGGCCGCACGTTCCGACAACCTTCTGATGCCTCAGACTGCTCCGGCCTCGAGCGCTACCGGCTCTTCTTCGAGGCACCCGCGCCAGATCTCCCTGCAATCACCCCGAGGTGGGCGGATGGTCGCACCTCCGACACCTGGCTCGGTGCGCGCTATTCGCCGCCGCAGGTTACCGGCCTGACATTCTCACGTCGAGCGTCCGGAGCGAACGCCGGCGTCCTCACCGGAACGCTGCCCACGCAACCCGGCACGGTCGACCTCCAGATCGATACTGACGGCGATGGCCAATTCGACGGATCGGCCGACGTTAGGCTCAGTCGGACGGTCCCGCGGACGGGGACATTCTCGGTCGACTGGGATGGGAAGGACGGCGCGGGCGCGCCGACTCCAACGACCAAGCCGGTGTCCATGCGCGCCACGCTGTCGCGTACCAATGAAGCTCACTTCTTGCGGATCGACGCCGAGCGCTCGATCGGAGGGATCGAGATCGAACGATTGACCGGGGGAACGACGGCACCACGAGCCGTACATTTCGACGATTCGCTGTTCGCCGACAGTTCAGCAGCTCGACACTCACGATCCACGCCGGCGGTCTCACCCCCGAGCGGCTTGGATTCGCTCGGCGGACTGCACCGGTGGGCTCCCGACGACACCGCTGCCGGCCGCAACCCCAATATGAACGACGGGTCGACCGGGTCGTGGGGCGACCTGCGCTCGATCGACGACTGGGCATTCGGAGCTGACCGCGCGAGCGCCAACCTCGTGCTCGCCGCCGACATCCCGACACCCGCACCTACTCCGGCGCCCACCGCGACGGCCACACCCACTCCGACGTCGCCGCCGCCGACCACGACTCCCTCTCCAATGCCGACACCCGCATCGGCCTTGACGCCCGCCCCCACGCCCACCTCAGGCCACCCGGGAACACCCCGAACACCGCTTCGCAGCGACAGCTCATCACTCGCCAGCACCGGATCTGAGTCCGTAGCGATCGGAATCGGAGCGGCCGGAGCCGTGGCCCTCGGTGCAGCAGCCTATCTTCTGAGGCGACGCAATCGCCGGGCCTCGTCCGACGACGCGACTCCGCCGGCGCCGACCTCATAGCGGCCAACGTAACGCGCCCACGTCGGCGCCAGACGAGTGCACCTCGGCTAGGTCACGCGGGATGCGAAACCGTCGCGGGGTCGGTGGGGAGACCCCCTCGACCCCGCGACGGGCTCAGCCGGCAGGCCGAGACGGTGTCGACGCGGCCAGTGCGCGGTCGGCATCGGCTACTCTCGATGGGTGCGACTGGTTATTGCGAAATGCTCCGTGGACTACGCCGGCCGGCTCTCGGCCCACCTGCCTCTGGCAACCCGGTTGCTCATGTTGAAGAGCGACGGAAGCGTCCTCATCCACTCCGACGGCGGCAGCTACAAACCGCTCAACTGGATGAGCCCGCCGTGCACCCTCAGCGTCGCCGAACCGGAGCCCGAACAGGCCGAGGCCGGCATCACGCAGGTATGGAAGGTGACGCACGCCAAGACCGCCGACCTGCTCGTCGTGTCGATCTACGACGTGCTGCACGACTCCGCGCACGACCTGGGCGTGGACCCCGGTTTGCAGAAGGACGGCGTCGAAGCCCACCTGCAGAAACTGCTCGCCGAACAGATCGAGCTGCTGGGAGACGGTCACACGCTCGTGCGCCGCGAATATATGACCGCCATCGGGCCCGTCGACATCCTGGCCCGAGACGCCGCCGGCAAGTCGGTGGCCGTCGAACTGAAGCGACGCGGCGACATCGACGGCGTCGAACAGCTCACCCGCTACCTCGAACTCATGAATCGCGACCCGCACCTCGCCCCCGTCACGGGCGTGTTCGCGGCGCAGGAGATCAAACCGCAGGCGCGCACCCTGGCCGAAGACCGCGGCATCCGCTGCCTCGTGCTCGACTACGACGCCATGCGCGGCATCGACGACGGCCACAGCCGCCTGTTCTAGCCGAACATCGGCCGAGCGCACGTCGAGCGCAGGTCGGGCGCGCGAGCCCGGTGATCACGCTCTCACCGTTCTCCGGCGCGGCGGCGACCGTTCACCGAAGCGGGCTAGCATGGAGGACGTGACAATCGAATCCCCGGTCCTGACCCGAAACTGGACATGCATCCTGTTCGACCTCGACGGCACCATCGTCGACTCCGCACCCGGCATCACCGGACGGCTCGCCAGCACGCTCACTGAGCTCGGCCTGCCCGTGCCCAGCCAGGACGAGCTACTGCGCTACGTGGGCCCGCCCATCCTCGACTCCTTCCGCGACTTCGCCGGGCTCGACCCCGAACAATCGCAAGAGGCCCTCACCATCTACCGGCGCCAGGTCGCCGAAGTCGGCGCCGCCCACGACAGCGCCATCTTCCCCGGCATCAGCGGGTTGCTCACCAGCCTGAAGAACGCCGGCATCCCCCTGGCCCTCGCCACCAGCAAACCCGAATCGCAAGCCCTCGTGATCCTCGAACACTACGGACTCACCGACAAATTCGACGTCATCACCGGCGCCAGCGAAGACGAAGTGCGCAGCGCCAAAGCCGACGTCGTCGCCGAAGCCGTGCGCCGCCTCACCGACAAAGGCATCGACCTCAGCCAAACCATCATGGTCGGCGACCGACACCACGACGTCACCGGGGCCGCCGCCCACGGCATCCCCACCGTGCTCGTCGAATGGGGCTACGGCTCACCCGCCGAAGCCGACGGCGCCATCGCCGTCGTCCACTCCGTCGACGCCCTGCGCCAACTGCTGCTCGGCTGACACGCCGAAGCACTACCCCCGGCACCGGCACAAAGGGAGAATGAGCGCATGACCGCAACCGCGCCCTCGACCACCGCCCTGCTCGTCATCGACCTGCAAAACGACGTGCTGCCCGGATGCTTCGACACCGAACGCGTCCTGCGCAACACGCGCACCCTCATCGACCGGGCGCGCGCCGAAGGAACCCCGGTCGTGTTCGTGCAACACGAAGACGAAGGCATGCCCCGCGGCAGCCACGAATGGCAATTCGACCCCGCCATCGAACCGCTCGACGGCGAACCCCGCGTCTACAAGACCTACCGGGACTCCTTCGCCGACACCGAACTCACCACCATCCTCGACCAACTCGGCACCGAACGGCTCGTCATCACCGGCGCGCAAACCGACTACTGCGTCATCACCACCACGCTCAGCGCCACCGGCCGCGGCTACGACACCGTGCTCGTCAGCGACGCCCATACCACGAGCGACAGCGACTACAACGGCGTCGTCACCACCGGCGAACAGATCGTCGCCCACACCAACCAGACCATCGGGAGCCTGCGCCAACCCGGCGTCACCGTCGGCATCGCCACCCACGACGCCGTCGCCCTGCGCTAACGGCTAACATCGCCGCATGACCGAAACGATCATCACCGTCGAGGGTGTTTTCGAACACCACCACCCCGCCGAACGCGGAACCGTGAAAATGCGCGTCGGCTTTCAAGGCCCCGACCAAGCCGCCGTCGTCGCCCGCACCACCGAACTGCACGCGCGGCTGAGCGGTGACATCCGCGGCCTCCACGACGGCGCGAACGGCCCCGTCACCTGGTGGTCGACCGACCGCCTGCGCGTCTGGAACGAACGGCCCTGGAACAACGAAGGCAAACAACTGCCCCTCGTGCACCACGCCACCATCGGCTTCGACGTGAAATTCAGCGACCTCGGGCGTCTCGCCAGCTGGGTCGAAGCCGTGTCACCCCTCGACGGCGTCACCGTGACGAGCATCGAATGGGCGCTCACCGTGATCACCAAGAAGCGGCTCACCGACGAAGCCCGCGAGCGGGCCGTGCGCAACGCGGTCGAAAAGGCGAACGCCTACGCATCCAGCCTTGGGTTCACCACCGTCAGGCCCACGGCCCTCGCCGAACCGGGGATGCTGGGCGACCAGACGCAGCCATCATCCGGCGTCACCGCCGCGCCCCTCATGCGCGCCGCCGCCGCCACC
Source organism: Okibacterium fritillariae (assembly GCF_900167575.1). Classification (GTDB taxonomy): domain Bacteria; phylum Actinomycetota; class Actinomycetes; order Actinomycetales; family Microbacteriaceae; genus Okibacterium; species Okibacterium fritillariae. The sequence goes on along the minus strand of NZ_FUZP01000001.1, from coordinate 437,318 downwards.
TCGAACGCGCCCAGCCTCGAACTGAAACCCGAAGACATCGTCGTCGCGGCGCGCGTGCACGCCCGGTTCGCCGCGTCCTGAGCTCGAAACACCGACGCGGCTGACAGCGCGGCCGAAAACGATCGCGACCGCAGGGCAGGCGGATAACAGTCTGACGCGAGAATCAGGCCGTCGAGCGCGATGATCGCGACCGCCGGGCCGGCGGATGTCAGTCCGACGCGGGCATCAGCCCGCCGAGCACGTCGATCGCGACAGCCGGCCGGCGGACGTCAGTCCGACGCGGGCAGCAGGCCGTCGAGGGCGCGCAGGTTCTTGCGCAGCAGGATGTGCAGGCCGAGCGCGCCGAACGGGCCCGCCGCACGCATCCACCAGGCGGCCGGTTTCCACACCACGCGGATGTCGAGAAAAACCCGGCCGTCATCGTCGAGACGGACGAGGTAGCTCTCCCAGCCGCTCTGCGGGTGACCCTCGAGCGCTCCGTGGCCGAAACCGCCGATGCCGGGCTCATCGATGACGCCGAAGACGCGGCAGGCCACACGCGGTCGGAACGGGCCGAACGGGATGCCCCACACCGACTCGGCATCGTCGGTCACCGCATCCGGCACCTCGATCGCGACGAAACCCGAGCCGTAATGCACCTGCCAGTGCAGCACGAGACCGACGGCGGCCTCGAAGACGGCCCGGCCGCGTCCGATCTCGCGGCTGCGCACGGTCTCGCGGTAGCCGGTCGGCACCACACCCGCGAAGGTGGGAAACCCCGGGAAGTTGTAGGCGCGGGAAACGGCGCGGTCGTCACCGCTCACGGCATCGCCGGACTGACTGCGCGACATCGATCGCCTCCCTGCGACCATTCCACCACGCGCCACCGTCACCGGGGCGTCGGCGCGGCATCCTCGTCGAAGATCACACCGACGGGTTCGCGTTTCTCGGCCTGGAACCGGTCCTCGGTGCGGCCGTAAGCCCAGTAGCCCGAGAGCGACAGATCCGCCCGCGGCACCTCGTGGGCCGCGAACACGCGCCGCAGGCCCTTCATGGCCTCACGCTCACCGTGCGCGAAGACGCTGACACGACCGGCCGACCAGTCGAGCGCGGCGACGGCGTCGACGAGGGCGGTCGACTCACCGGCCGGCACTCCCCCGCGCAGCAGCCAGTGCAGCTCGATGCCGTGGGGCGCCGTGAGGGGCAGGATGTCGCGATCGGTGTCGACCTCGATGAACGCGTGGCCCACAGCATCCGCGGGCATGGCCTCGAGCACGGCGCTGATGGCGGGAATGGCGGAGTCGTCGCCCGCGAGCAGGTGCCACTCGGCCGTGGCGTCGGGGTTGAACAGGCCGCCCGGGCCCGCGAAGACGAGCGTGTCGCCGGGCTGGGCCGCCGCGGCCCAGGGGCCCGCGAGACCGGCGTCGCCGTGCACCACGAAGTCGATGGCCAGCTCGCGCGCCGCCTGGTCGACCCAGCGCACGGTGTAGGTGCGGGTGACCGGGCGGTCGTCGGGCGCGAGCGTGGTGCGCAGCTCGGCGAGGTCGTAGGGCGGCTCGAGGCCCAGCTCGGGTTTGACGAAGACGATCTTCACGTATTTGTCGGCGAAACCGTTGTCGACGAAATCGTCGAAGTTCTCGCCACCCAGGACGACGCGCACGAGGTGCGGCGACACCCACTCGCTGCGCTGCACCTGCAGCACGCATTGCGGTTTGGGCGGGCGCGGGGAAGCAATTGTCATAAATCCATTGTCTCGCAGAAGTTAGGGCGGCCTAACACGAGAGAAGGGGACGGGCTGGTGAGCCCGTCCCCTTCTCGGAGCCCTAGCGCAGTGCGGCCGTCAGGCCGACGCGGATGATCGAACAACACACGCACCGAACATGGCGAATAGTCGCTCGGCCGGCGGAATCCTCCGGCGTGCGCGGCCGTCCCATGGGAGCGGTCGCGGCAGCAGGTGCCGGCGCGACCGCCCCATTGCGGCTACTCCGACGCGGTGCGGCGTCGGCGACGGATGAACGTCGCCGCGGCACCCGCGAACATCAGCGCGAACGCGGCCACGAACCAGGGACCGATCTCGCTACCCGTCGTGGACAGCGAACCCGAGGCGCCGGGCTTCGGCGTCGAGCCGGTGTCGGCCGGGATGTTCGGGATGGGCACGGCCGTCGCGCTCGGCTCCGGCTCGACGGGCGGCACGGTCGGGTCCACGGGAGGCGTGGTCGGGTCGACCGGCGGAACCGGCGGCTCAGTCGGCTCGACCGGAACCGAGGGATCGAGAGCCAGGGCCGGCGCTAGGGTCGAGAGAACCTGAGCCTTCGTCTGCTGCTCGAGCGCGTAACCCATGCCGAGCACCGACGCGTCGCTCCACGAGGGGCCGACGAGCTGCATCGACATCGAGTAACCGTGCGGGTTGAGGCCAACGGGCACGACCACGGTCGGCAGGCCGACGGTGGAAGTGAGGACGCCCGTGGCGCGGTCCGACGACAGCTGCGAGCTCGAGGCGTCGTTGTTGAAAACGTCGCTGATGAAGCCCGGGTAGACCACCGCATCGACGCCCTGCTCAGCCATCCACGCATCGATGATGCGCTTGTAGTTGGTGCGGTAATCGATGTAGGCCTGCACGTTCTCGGGCGTCATGCGCGGCGCGGTCGAGAGCGAACGCTGGTTGTAGGGCAGCACCTTCGGCGACGCGAGCAGCGCGTTGCCATCGGCGTAGGGGAAGCCCGTCTGCTCCTCGATGTAGAGCGCCCATCCCTCCTGCGACACGTTGCGGGCGGGGTTCGAGCCACCCGACGGCGGCGCGGGCATCTCGACGACCGTGGCACCCGCGGCGCGCAGGTCGGCGAGGTGCGCGAGGGCCGCCTCACCGGTTCCGTCGTCGGCGTAGGACGACACGAACGACGTCGGCAGGTAGCCGATGCGCTTGCCCTGCAGGGCCTGCGTCGTGAGCCCGGTCTTCCAGTCGGCGGGTTTGCGCGCGTCGGCCTGGGCCGTGAGCATGTCGAACGGGTCGGTTCCCGTCGTCGCGTTCAGCAGCACGGCGAGATCGCTGACGGTGCGGGCGATGGGGCCCGCGTAGTCCTGACCCCACGTGAGCGGCATGACGCCGCGGGTCGAGGCCATGCCGTCGGTTCCGCGGAACGTCGTGAGGCTCGAACCCGTGGTGGGCGCGTAGAGCGAGACACCGGTCTGGGTGCCCATGGCGCCCGCGGCCATGCTGGTGGCGACGGCGACGGCCGAACCACCCGACGACCCGAAGGATGTCTTCGAGCCGTAGAGACCGTTCCACACCTGGCCCCAGCCGGACTCGCTGAAGCTGCCCGAGTTGGCGAACTCCGAGAGGTTGGTCTTGCCGATGAGCACGGCGCCGGCGGCGCGCAGCTTCTCCACCTGGAACGCGTCGCTGTCGGGCTGCCAGCCCTCGAGGGCGCGGGTTCCGCCCGTGGTGGGCTGGTCTTTGGTGTCGTAGAGGTCTTTCAGGGCGATGGGGATGCCGAGCAGGTCACCGGTCGTGCCGGCGGCGCGTGCGGCATCCGCTGCCTTCGCCTGGTCGAGCGCGTCGGCGGCCACGTGCAGGAACGCGTTGAACCCGAACTGCCCGTCGTCGTAGACGTTGATGCGGTCGAGGTAGGCCTGCACGATGGCGACGGATGTGGTGCGACCCGCCGTCATATCGGCCTGCATCTCGGTGATCGTCTTGTTGACGACGTCATAGCGCGACGTGGTGGTGGGCGTCGCGGCGGCGGGCGAGGCGGGCACGTCGAGCTTCGTCGAGGGTGCGCACGCGGCGGCGTCGAAGCCCTGGATGGTGGTGAGGTCCCAGTTGCTGACCGTGCAGATCTCGGCGGGCGTGAGGCCCGCGAAGTTCGGCGTGGTGGCGAGCGTCTGCAGCGTGGTGGTGGCCGAGGCCTGGGAGGTCGCGGCATCCGGACCGGCCGCGCCGACGTGCACGAAGCGCGCCAGCGAACGGGTCTCGCCGGGCTTCACCGTGATGGTGTTGATGAAACCGTAGAAGTTAGCCTCGTTGCCCGAGGTGGCCATCGGGTTGGTGAACGGGCTGCGCTGCTGGTTGCCCGTGCGGTTCATGGCGCCGGCGAACGGGGCGGGGCTGCCGAGCACCACACCGACGGGGCGCTGGGTGGCCTGCGTGTTGGCGACGAGCGCCCACGAGTCGGTCGGGGCGATCGTGGTGTCGCCGTCGGCCGTCGCCCGCACGAGACCCTGGTTGGTCGTGGTGCCGTAGCCGAGCGAACCACCGAACGAGACATCCACCGTGACGGGCGCGGTCGTCGTGTTGGTGAACGTGTCGAAGTAGCGCGCCGTGCTGTCGGCGTTGCCCATGGTGATGTCGCGCGTGATGTCGATGCCGCCGAGGTCGACCGACTGCGTGGTGTCGTAGGCGGCACCGTCGGCTGTGGCGGTGAGCCCGAAGCCGCGCATCATCTCGCCGTTGAAGCGAGGGTTCGAGGCACCCGTCACCTTTACGAAGATGTTGCCGAAGCCGTCGACGCGCGACTGACTGACGGTGCGGATGCTTCCCGTGTCGAGTCCGGGAGGGGCTGCGTCGTGGATCTGCCACACCGCACCGTTGGCGGCCGTGGTGCTCGAGACGGCGGTGGCGCCCGTCGCGGGGATGATGACGCCGGCGGCGAGGATGCCGACGGCGAGGGTGGCGCCGGAGCGGCGGAGTGTTCGTCTCGGAGAGCGGGCAGGGGATGAGGGGGTGGAACGATCGTCGTGTGACATGCGTCCTTTTTCTGCAAGGGAATCTGCCCTGAGGTGGGCATCCCCCGAAATCTACGGGCGCCGTGTATCGATCGTGTTTCAGAGAAGTCTCTGTGTTATTTCATAGGAATGCGTCATTCGGATAGGTCGCCGTGACGAATTCCGTCATCGGCGAGGCGCGGCCCGAGCGCCACATCGACCAGGCGCGCGGCCACGTCGGCGTCGGCGGGGGCGCGCGTGAGGGTGCGGAAGATCACCGCTCCGAGCAGCGCCTCCCCCATCTGCTGCAGGGGCGCATCGGGCGGCAATTGCCCGACCGCGACCGCCTTGTCGAACCGCTCGACGAGGAAGGAGCTGGTGCCGAACGTGTCGCCGAGTCGCCCGCCGACGTCGTCGCTCTCGGCGCCGGCCGCGATGAGCGACCGCATGAGCGCCGGCCCACCCTTGCTCTCGAGCAGCACGAAGATCTTGTGCAGCCACGTGACCAGATCGGTGCGGATGTCGCCCGTATCGTCCGGCGCTATCCCCTCGGGCAGCAGCAGGCCCTCGAGCAGGCAGTCGGCCACGAGCGCACCCTTCGACGTCCACCAGCGGTAGATCGTCTGCTTGCCCACACCGGCCTCGTGCGCGATGCCCTCCATGGTGAGTTGCTCGTACCCACGGTCGGCGAAGAGCCGCGCGGTGGCCTGCAGGATGGCCACGCGTGCCGCCTCGCTGCGGGCCCGTCCGCGCTGATGTTCCATGCCGCCATGCTAGCGTTGTCACCAATACGAGACGGTGCGTATTGCAAACTTCCCGGTTCCGAAAGGCACACTCCGCATGGCTGAACTCCTCTATCGCCTGGGCAAACTCTCGGCACGGCGCGCCTGGCTCGTCATCGCCGCCTGGGCCGTGATCTTCGCGCTCGCGGTGGGTGGTTACCTGATCGGCTCGAAGGGCCTGACGTCGAGCTTCGACATCCCCGGCACCGCGTCGGGCGCCGTCACCGACGAGTTGCAAGAGAAGCTGCCCGACTTCGGCGGAGCATCAGGAACCGTCGTCTTCTCGACCGAGGACGGCAGCGCGCTCACCGACGAGCAGCGCGCGGGCATCAGCGCCCTCATCGCCGACTCGGGCGACCTCGAGGATGTCTCGGATGTGATCGACCCCTTCGACACCGAGCAGCAGCGCGCCGACCAGGCCCAGCAGCTCGTCGACGGACGCCAGCAGATCACCGACGGCGCCGCGCAACTCGACGCCAGCCAGACCCAGTTGGATGCCGGGGCCGCCCAGCTCGAGGCCGCCCAGACGCAGCTCGACCAGGCCCGCGCGCAGGCCGAGGCCGCCGGGTTCCCGACCGCCCAGATCGACGCGCAACAGCAGCAGCTCGACGCCTCGAAGGCGCAGCTCGACGCGCAGCAGCAGACGCTCACGGATGGCCGCGACGAACTCGAGACCCAGACGTCGAAGCTCGAACTCGGCGCACGCCTGCTCGACCTGGCCGACGGCATCCGCTTCGTCTCGGAGGACGGCTCGACCGCGCTCGTCAACGTCGCCTTCACCGAACCGCGCCTCGAGCTCTCGGAAGAGGCCAAGCAGGGCGTGATCTCACACTTCGAGTCCGAGCCCATCGACGGCGTCGACGTGAGCTTCTCGACCGATATCGCGCAGGGCGTTCCCCAGATCTTCGGCGTGGGCGAGGTGATCGGCCTCGTCATCGCGGCCATCGTGCTGCTCGTGCTGCTCGGCTCGGTCATCGCCGCGGGCCTGCCGCTCGTGACCGCCATCGTCGGCGTCGGCATCGGCGTGCTGGCCACGCTGTCGTTCTCGGGTGTCGTGCAGATGGCCTCGGTCACCCCCGTGCTCGGCGTCATGCTGGGGCTCGCGGTGGGCATCGACTACTCGCTCTTCATCATCAACCGCCACCGCAAGCAGCTGCTGCAGGGCGCCGAGGTGCGCGAGTCGATCGGGCTCGCCAACGGCACCGCCGGTAACGCCGTGATCTTCGCCGGGGCTACCGTCATCGTGGCGCTCCTGGCCCTCAACGTGACGGGCGTGCCGTTCCTCGGCCTCATGGGCACCGCGGGCGCCGTGTGCGTGGCCGTGGCCGTGCTCATCGCCGTGACGCTCACGCCCGCGCTGCTGGGTCTCGTCGGTGAGCGCGTGCTCGCGAAGAAGCCCCGCGCCCGGGCCGCCCAGGCGCGCACCGGCTCGGGTGCCGCCCACCACGCCCGGGTCGAGAAGCCCGTCAAACCCATGTCGACCGTGCGCGCCGTAGTCACGGTTCTCGTGAGCATCGTCGCGCTGCTCGTCGTAGCCATCCCGTCTCTGTCGATGCGCGTGGGCCTGCCCGACGGCTCCTCCGAACCCGAAGATTCCGCGTCCTACCGCGCCTACACGCTCACGCAGGACGAGTTCGGCGCCGGCACCAACAGCACGCTGCTCGTCACCGCGCAGCTGCCGTCGGGCCTCGACGACGACCAGGTGCTCGAGAAGCAGGTGCTCGTCGCCGAGGAGATCGCCGACCAGGAGGATGTCGTCTCGGTCGCACCCATCGCCGTGTCGGACGATAACGAACTCGCGGCCTTCCAGGTCATCCCGGCCGAGGGCCCCAACAGCGTGTCGACCGAACAGCTCGTGCGCGATCTGCGCCTGCTGCCCGCCATCGACGGCGACATCCAGCTGGGCGTCGCGGGCCAGGCCGCCATCAACATCGACATCTCGGAGAGCCTGGCGGCCGTGCTGCCGCTCTACCTCGCGGTGGTCGTGGGCCTGTCGCTGCTCATCATGATCCTCGTGTTCCGCTCGCTGCTGGTGCCGCTGATCGCGACGGGCGGGTTCATCCTGTCGCTCTTCGCCACCTACGGCGCGGTCGTCGCGGTGTTCCAGTGGGGATGGTTCGCCGACGTCATCGGCCTGCACAGCACGGGCCCGATCCTGAGCTTCCTTCCCGTCATCCTGGTCGGAATCCTGTTCGGACTCGCCATGGACTACCAGCTGTTCCTGGCATCCGGCATGCGCGAGGCGTATGTGCACGGGGCACCCGCACGGCTCGCCGTCATGCAGGGCTTCCGGGCGGGTCGCGCCGTCGTCACGGCCGCGGCGCTCATCATGGTGTCGGTGTTCGGCGGATTCATCTTCTCCGAGGCCACCATCATCCGCTCGATCGGCTTCGGCCTGGCCTTCGGCGTGCTGCTCGACGCGTTCGTCGTGCGCATGCTGCTCATGCCGGCGCTCATGCACCTGCTGGGGCGCTCGGCGTGGTGGATCCCACGCTGGCTCGACCGCATCCTGCCCAACGTGGATGTCGAGGGCGCGGCGCTCGAGCGTCGCCACCACGTCTAGCGGGGGCGACGCCCGGGCACGGGCTCGCGGCACGCGGCTTGCGCGCCCGACCGATCAGTTGACGATCTGCACCTTGATCTGGTCGGGTCGCGTGGCGGCGGCCATGGCCTCCGCGTAGTCCTCGATACCGAAGGTCGACGTGACGAGGCCCTCGAGCTCGCCCTGCAGGTCGACCATGCGCTCGGCCGATTCGCCGTACTTCTCGGCCAGCGAATTCGAGCCGATGATGCTGAGTTCTTTGGCGAAGACCTCATACGGGAGCAGGGGCACGCTGGCCGTGGGCGCCGCGACCCCCATCTGCACGAGGCGTCCCCGCGGGCCGAGCACCGAGATCGCGTTCTCGATCGCCACGGGATGCCCGCTGGCGTCGAGCGCGAGGTCGAACACGTCCCGGTCGAGCTCGTCGACCGACGCGACGGCCTGCAACGCTCCGAGCTGGGCGGCGGCCTCGCGACGCGCGGGGTTGGGCTCCACCACTCGGATGCCTGTGGCCCCCTCGGCAGTGCCGAGGATGACGGCCATGAGTCCGATCGAGCCGGCTCCGAAGATCACGAGCTCCTGGTCTTTCCAGTCGGGCACCCGCTCGAGGGCGTGCAGCACGCACGCGAAAGGTTCGATGAGGGGCGCCGCGCGGTGCGTGATGCGCTCGTCGAGGGGGAACGTGATGCGCGCGGGCACGGCCACGAACTCGGCCACCGAACCATCCACGGCCACGCCGACCGGCAGGATGTTGACGCACAGGTTCGTGGCCCCGCGCCGGCACCACGTGCAGATGCCGCAGGAGATGTTGGGGTTGACGCCCACGTAGTCGCCCTCGGCGAATGTCGAGACATCCGATCCCACGGCGGTGATGTAGCCGGCGAACTCGTGTCCGGGCACGACGGGGAAGCGTCCGTGCGGGTACTCCCCCGAGGCCAGGTGCAGGTCAGTTCCGCACACACCCGTTCCCACGGGAGCGATAACGACCTCGTCGGCCGCCGGGCGGGGAACGGGTAGTTCGCGGATGTCGATTCCACCCGTTCCGTCGAGGACGGCGGCGCGCATTGTTCGATCGGTCATGTTTCACTCCACAAAGGTGTTCGAAAGGTGAGGGGTGTTGCGGGCCCGCAGCGGGAACCGTCAACCCTGAGTTTTGGCCGAACCCGTCGTCGCGGCCGGGTCGCCCGCGAAGGCCTGCAAGGTTCCGCCCTCTTCGACCACGCGCTGCGCCTCGTCGGGAACCTGGAGCCAGCGCACCGAGATGCCCGCGAGCACGTACAGCACGGCGAAGATGATCGTGACGCCACCGGCGCCGAGAGGCGCGAGGAAGAGTGCAACGATACCGGGGCCGACGAACGTGGCCGCACCGGCGCCGAGGTTCAGCACGGCGATCGAGTTGCCCTTCTGCGCGGGGGCCATGAGCGACATGAGCACCGAGATGGGCGTGAAACCGGCGAGCGTGATGCCGAAGAACGCGGCGCAGAGGGCCGAGACCCAGTACTGGTCGCCGACGTACTGCGGCAGGAAGTAGAAGGCGAGAACGGCCACGGCCGAACCGATGCAGCCGAACCACCGCAGCGTGCGGTGCCAGCCGAGGCGGTCGCTCAACACACCGAAGAACAGGTTGGCGAAGATATTCGAGGCGCCGAGGATGAAGACGAGCTGAAGCCATCCGGATGTGCCGAAGCCCAGGTCGACCGCGAAGATCGTCGGGAAGAAGACGAAGAGGCCGAATTGCGGCGCCGTGTTGATAACTCGGACGAGGCAGCCGAGACCCACGCGCGGGTTGGTGAACGCGATGGCGACGCTGTCGATGAGGCTGCGCCCCGTCGTGATGTGCGGAGCCGCCTGACGGCCGCCACCCTGCGCGTTGCGCAACCCGACGAGGGCGAAAATGCCACCGAGGACGACGAGCGAGAGGGCCACCCAGAAGGTCCAATAGGGGCCGATGAACGGCACGGTGCCGCTCGCCACGAGCGACCCGAGAGTGGGAAGACCGCCCGTGAACGCGAAGTAGAACCATCCGACCGCGCTGCCGAGGCGGTTGGCCGGGCTGGCACCCAGCACCCACACGAGGAAACCGTAGGCGAAGAGGGGGTATGCGACGCCGCGCAGGCCGTAGATCACGAGCATGAGCGTGAAGTTCTCGGTGGGCAGGGCCACGGCGAGGAAGAGCACCTGCAGCACGGCCCACAGCGTGAGGCCGATGATCATGACCCGGCGCGGGCCCCACACGTCGGAGAGGGCGCCGGACAACCAGGAACCGAGCGTGACCATGAGGCCGTAGACCGTGATGATGACGGCGGCGTTGGTCTCGCCGCCCGCGCCGTTGTCCGCGAGGAACGGGGCGATGTAGCCCGATTCGACCCCGTCACCGATCATGAACAGCAGCAGGCCGACGAAACCCCAGACGAGGGGTTTCGGAATTCCGATCTTTTCGATGAACCCCTGGGCCTTCGGGCCGTCGGAGTGGATACTCGTCGTCACTGACATTGATTTTCCCTCGTGTCACGCAGCGCAGCGCTGCGAATACTTGTCGCGAGCCGGGCGGGGTGCCCGTTCTCTCTCACGGTCGTGGCGGCCCGAGTGGTGCCCGGTGGGTCAGCGACCTTGCTGATCGTTCGATCTTGTACGTACAGACAGTACCACCCGGACAGGCGGCCTGACCAGTGGGTCTCGACAATACGAATCGACCGGTGTGCCGGTATCGGGTTATACGATGGCGCTCGAAGGAGTGTGGAAATGTCGCAGACCATCGAACGCACCTCACCCGTGCCCTACTACGAGCAGCTCGCCGAGATCCTGCGCGCGCAGATTCTCGACGGAGCCATCCCGCCCGATGAGCGACTGCCCAGCGAATCCGAGCTCTGCCGCGAATTCGGGCTGTCGCGCGCGACCGTGCGACAGACGCTGCAGAAGCTCGAGACCGACGGGTTCGCGCGCCGGGTGCCCCGCCGCGGTGTGTTCGCGAGCACGCCCGTCGAGACATCCGGGTGGACCGTGCAAGAAGGTTTTCTCGAATCCCAGATCCGGCACGGCCGCGTGGGCATCGAAACGCGCGTCATCGATGCACGATTCACCCGCCCGCCCCGACACGTGGCCGACGCGCTGCAGGTCGGCGCCGGCGACGACGTCTTCGCCCTCGAACGCGTGCGCTCGCTCGAGGGGCGCATCGCCATGTTCAGCACGAACTGGTTCCCGGGGGCCTCGGGCCAATCGATGTCGACCGCTTCCGATGTGCTCGACGGATCGGCCTCGGTGAATGAGCGCCTGCGCGCGGCCGGTTTCGTCACGAGCGGCGCGAAACGCGTCATCCACGCCCTGCGCGCCCCCGAGCCCGTCGCCGCGCACCTGCAGGTCGGCACCGACGAGCCCGTGCTGCGCGTGCGCTCGCTGTCGTGGGATGACCGCGGCACGAAGTTCGACTACTACGAGACGTGGGTGCTCACCGACGTGATTCCGCTCGAGGTGAGCGTTTCCGCGAGCTGAGGCACACGTCACCTCAGCCGAGCATCTCGGTGCTGAAACCGCCCAGGGCGAGCGTCGCATCGGGCGCCCATCCGCGCGCGGCGGCAGCGAGCAATGCGGCACCCACGGCCGTGACCTCGGGTTCGAGGATGGGGGCCGCCCGTGTTCCGTGCACCGCCGACTTGATCTCGATCCACCCGGGCGAGCGCACCCAGCCGCCCGCCAGCCGCACCCCACCACCCGGCGCACCGACGGCATCGACCGCGTCGCGGCCCGCCCGCGCGAGCGCGCCGAGTACGGCCGACGCGAGCGCCAGCGGGTCTCGTGGCGCATCGGGGGCGAACGCGGGCGTGCCGCCACCCCGTTCGCCCGGCAGGAAGATGCCCGAATCCCAGAGCGGCAGCGATTCGATGCGGCCCACGAGGATGGCGCGGATCTGATCCGCGACGGCGGCATTCTGCGACGCCCACTGCACGTTGCGCGCCAGTTCCTCGACGCGCAGCAGAGTGAAACCGCTCGAACGGATGCCCGGCCCGACGTCGACGTGGGCCCCGCGCGGCGCGGGCACGGATGCTTCGGCCACGACCACCTCGGCCGTGCCCATCGAGTCGAGCACCGCGTTCGGAATCATCTGCCGCACACCCCACCCGGCGATCGGATGGTCGTGCCCACCCGCCACAGTGATCGCATCCGGGGCGACGACGTCGGCCGCACGGAGCATGGCCGAATCGAGCGGCCCGGCGATCTCGCCGGTCGTCAGCACCTCGGGCAGCAGATCGGCCGAGCCGAGCGTGACCTCGACGCGCTCCGATGCCCAGCGCCGATCCGTCGAGCGCCACGCCGAGGTGCGCGCGGCGAGGGTGTCGCTGAAGAAGGGGCGCCGCGTCCATCGAACGGCCGCCAGATCGGTCAGGGCGAGCCAGTGTCGGGCCGACCGTGCCGCGCGCTGTTCGCGCGCCCACGACCATCCGACGAGCGTGCGCACGGCATCGGTTTCGGCGTCGAAGGACTCGTCGTCGTGCAGCAGATCTCGCAGCCCGCGGAAGATGTCGCGACGGCGCGGGTCGAACCAGGTGAGCGGCGACGTCAGCACCCGCAGGTCCTCGTCGACGAGGACGCCATCCTCCCCCACTCCGGCCACACAGACGGCATGGATGGAATACACGTCGCCGCAGACCTCGATGAGCATCTCTTCGACGACCGCGAAGAGGGCCTCGGCCTTGACCGAGAGCTCGGCGTCGCGCGGGGTCGGACGGCTCGCGCGGGCGACAACGGCCCCCGAGCGGTCGAGAGCCACGACCTTGGTGTTGGTGCTGCCGAGGTCGACGCCACAGGCGACGGGAATGCGCAACGTGCGGGTCAGCTCGATACCTCCTGCGTGTGGTTGCGCTCCCGACCATCCGTGCGAGCGGGCGCTCGGCTCAGCGCCTGCAGACGACGATAGCGCCCGCACCGCATCAGGCCCGGGCGCGAGCGGGATCGATGTAGCCGAGCGCCGCCTGCGCCGCATGGTGCTGCTCAGCGATCTGCGGTTGCAGGGGCGTCTGCGGCAGCTCGGTCATCGTGACGTTCCACGACGGAAAGCCTCCGTCGAGCGCGGCCACGGCTTGCATGGCCGTGCCCTTGGTCACGTATTCATCGAACTCGGGAACCAGGAGCGGCGGAGCGACCATCTGGGCGAGCACCTTCTGCACGGCCGGGTTCTTGGCGGCACCGCCGATGAGCAGCAGGCGGTTGGTCTCGACACCGCACGCGTGCAACGCATCGAGCATGGCGACCTGACTGGCCAGCGTGCCCTCGACCACGGCGCGGGCGAAGTTGGCGCGCGTGAAATTCGTCAGCGTCGCGCCGTGCAGCGAACCACGGGCATGCGGCAGATCGGGTGTGCGTTCACCTTCGAAATACGGCAACAGGGTCAGACCCTCCGAACCGGCGGGGGCATCGAGCGCGAGGTCTGAGAGCTCGGCATACGTGCAACCGAGCACGCCCGCGCCGAGGTGCAGATTGCGGGCGGCGTTCAGTGTCGCCACGAGCGGCAGGTGGTCTCCCGTCGCGTCGGCATAGCTGCACACGTAGCCGGCGTAGTCCTGCACCGGGTCGGCGGTGCGCGCATAGACCACGCCCGATGTGCCGAGGCTCAGCACGGCGTCACCCTCCTCGAGGCCGAGCGCGAGGGCCGCGGCCGCGTTGTCGCCACTGCCCACGCCGAGGGGGATGCCGGCGGGGATGCCCGGCATGCCCTCGCCGGTGACACCCGCGCGTCCGAGTGGATCGAGCACCTCGGGCAGCACGGCGCTCCTGCCCAGCGCATGCTCGAACAGGTCGAGGGTGTACTCGCCCGTGACGCCGGACCAATACCCGGTGCCCGATGCCTCCGACCGGTCCGTCGTCAGACGATCGATTCCGCCCGCGCCGGGGCCGAAGCCCATCAACCGCCACGTGAGCCAGTCGTGCACGATGGCGACGGCGTCGGTGCGTCGTGCGGCCTCCGGGTCGGTGTCGCGCAGCCACCGGAGCTTGGGCGCCGTGTCGGAGAGCGTGAGCGGCAAACCCGTGCGGCGGATCCACTCGTCGCGGCCGAGCTCCTCGTTGAGGGCGAGCATATGCGGGTGTGACCCGGTGTCGTTCCACAGCGGCGACGGTGCGACCGGTGTGCCCCCGGCATCCAAGAAGATGGGCGTGTGTTGCTGACCGCTGACCGAGATCGCGGCGACATCGTCGAGCCCACCCGCATGGCGCACGGCCTCGAGCAGGGCGCGCCACCACACCTCGGGGTCGACGATGCTGTCGGGCGGATGGCTCGCCTTGCCCTCGCGCACGCGCACACCCGTGGCGACGTCTCGCACCGTGACCTTGCAGGCCTGCGTCGATGAATCGATTCCTGCGACAAGCGTCATCGCTCCAGGCCCTTCAGGTCATCCCACTGGGGGCGGATGTCGGCCTCCCATTCCGCGAGCCGGTCGCGACGACGGTCGTCGACCTCGACATCGCGGGGATCGCAGTCGAGCCACGAGCCCTGGGCCCCTGACGCGAGCGCCTGAGCACCCCGCGAGACGACCTCAGAGACCTGCGACACGCTCAGCGGAACTCCCAAGAGGTCGGCCTTCAACTGCAGCCACAGGGGGTTCGCGCTGGCTGGGCCGATGACCTTGACGACCTCGGCCCGCTGCCCGAAAAGGTCGAGCACGTCTCTGAACTGCAGGGCGAGCCCGAGGAAACATCCGAAGATCAGGTCAGCGGCCGTCGTGTCGGTGCGGATGCCGGACACCACGCCGCGGGCCGACGCACGTTTGGTGGGCGGCGGACTGCCCCGGAACTGCGGCAGCACGAGCGGCATGGCGTCGAGGTCGATATCGCCGGCGGCATACCGTTCGGACAGCTCGGCTACGTGCCCCGACAGCTGCTGCGGGGTCAGCGACAGCAGCGATTGCAGGGTGGCGAAGGCCGAGCCGCCCGTGGGGATCGACGCGAAGAGCGTGAAATCGTCGCCCGTGCACGCGATGCCGTTGGCGAGCTTGGTGCGGGCGGTCTGCGCGTCGAGGCGGGGTGCCTCGCGAAGAAAAAGGAGTCCCTCGGTGGTGCCCGTCGAGTTGAGCAACTCGCCGGCGCGCAGGTCGGCACCGACGCCGCCGACCATGTGGTCGTGACCGGCCACATGCACGCGCACGCCATCAGAGAGCCCCAGCCGCGCGGCGACCGACGGGCTGAGCGGCTCGCCCACCCGGGCCGGGCGCAGTTCGGGGAAGAGGGCGACGTCGAGCCCGAGCAGGGCGGATGCTTCGGCCGACCACGTGCCGGTCGTCAGATCGAGTGCCATGGTGCGGCTGGCGAGCGAGTACTCCGACCAGCGCACGCCCGTCAGGCGCGCGGCCACGTATTCGGCCACGTTGAGCCACTGCGCATCCGAGGCATCGTCGGCGTGCCCGAGGGCCCAGGCGGCCTTCGACAGGCCATAGTTCGCGTTCACCGGCAGGCCCGTGATCGCGTAGATGCGCAGGCGTTCGGCGTCATCGAGAGGCGCGAGCAGATCGGCCCCACGATGGTCGTGCCACAGGATCATGGGCGAGGCCAGGCTGCCGTCCGCGCGCACGAGTCCACCCGATTCGCCCACGCCCGTGACGGCGATGCGCTGCATGCCCGCGCGGTCGGCATCTTCGAGCCCCCGGACGAATCGCTCGATGTAGCCGGTCAGAGCATCCAGGGCGTAGATCTCGCCCCAGGCGTCGCGCACGGTAGGCGTTGCGTGAGTCTCCGAGGCGAGGGGGATGCTCGAGGCGTCGAACGCGCGCAGCTTGACGCTCGTCGTGCCGATGTCGATCGTGATGGTGGGCAGCATGTGCATGAGCGGGGCCGAGTCGTCAGGCGACCGACGGGTTGAGCGTGCGGATGCGGCGTTCGACCACGTCGGCGATTGCGGTCACGGCTTCGGTCGAGACGCGGATGAGCGACACCTCGTTGGGATTGGCGTTGAACGATTCGCCGAACGTGCGGATCATGGCGTTGCGCAGGTCGCTGGCCACGTTCACCTTGACCACGTTGAACTCGGCCAGGCGGCTCAGCTGCTCGGCGGGCAGACCCGAGCCTCCGTGCACGACCAAGGGGACGGCGCTCGCGTCGCGCACCTGGGCCAGGAGATCGAAATCGATGGCCGCGGTCGGCGAATACCCGTGCACATTGCCCACCGACACGGCGAGCATGTCGGGGTTCACGGCGCGCACGAAGTCCTCGACCTGGGCCGGGTTCGTGGTCGACTCGATCTCGGGACCATGGTCGTCTTCCTTGCCCCCGATGCTGCCGAGCTCGGCCTCGAGCGCGAGCGTGGCGGGAGTCAGCCCGCGGGCGATCGCCGAGATGCGCACGTTCTCGTCGTAGGGCTCCTCGGAGGCATCGATCATGATCGAGGTGAAGTCAGCGGCCAGGGCGTCTTCGACGGCCTGCAGGTTCTTGCCGTGGTCGAGGTGCAGCGCCACGGGCACATCGGTGTCTTCGAGGCGGCGGGCGACCATGTCGTAGATGTAGGCGTAGCCCGACAGCGCCACATTGGTGGGCGCGACCTGAATGAAGGTCGGCACCTTCACGCGGTCGATGGCCGCCACGATACCCATCGTCGTCTCGAGGTTCGTGGTGTTGAAGGCACCGGCGACGAGGCCGCGCTCCCCGCACTCGGTGATGACGTCGAGACCGCTGACCAAAGGCATGACATTCCTTTCGAGTTCGGACACGCGCGCCCTCGACCTGCGGCCCGGGGCGGCTGGCTCACTGGGCCGAGCCGTCGAAACGCGCTTCGTCGCGCCGAACATCCTTCGCTTCGTTGTGCGGCGCGGGGCGCGCCGACCCTCGTACTCTAGCCCGGCCGGTACGTATAGTCCAGTCTGTACGTACAACGACCGCCGGCGTAGACCAATGCATCTCTTCGCCACCAGTCCGATCGAGGATGCGGAACGGATGTCGGTGCCCACCCCTACGATCGTCAAGACCTCCCCCTGCTGCCGCTCCCCCTCGAAAGGCCCGACATGACAGACACCCGCACGTGGATCGGCTGCGTTTTCATCGGCATGAGCCTGGATGGCTTCATCGCGCGGCCCGATGGCGACCTCGACTGGTTGACCGACCCGGCGGTGCGGCCCCACACGGCCGAGTCGAACGCCCACCCTGCACTCGAGTGGGAGACCTTCTTCCCGACGGTCGACACGCTCGTCATGGGGCGATCGACCTTTGAGACGGTGCTCGGGTTCGAGGAGTGGCCGTTCGAGGGCAAGCGCGTGATCGTGCTCAGCACGACCCTCGAGGCGGATGACCGCGTCGCCGTGGCGCGCACCGTGGATGAGGCACACGAGCTCCTCGATGCCGACACTGCTGCGCGGGTCTACATCGACGGCGGAAGGACCATACAGTCGTTCCTCGCGGCCGGGCTCGTCGACGAATTGACCGTGTCAATCGCGCCCGTGCTGATCGGTCGGGGCGCCCGACTCTTCGGCGAGTTGACGGAGGATGTGCACCTTACGTTGCGCGGCCACCACAGCAGCGAGGGCGACGGACTCGTGCGCGTGACCTACGACGTGAGCCGCGCGGGTCTCTGACCGCGAAGATAGACGCGTAGGGCGCGCGCGGTGCGGCGGGGTGACTACACGCCGCGCGGCGCGTGTTCGAGGCGCGGGACCGCGATGCCGAGCTCGCGGGCGGTGCGCAGCGTGTCGTCGAGGACCGCTCGGGGTTCGGCCGCACTCGGGTCGATGTGCGCCGCCAGGCTGGCCCGCGCGATCGGGAGGGCCGCACTGGCAGCGGCCGTCAGCGCGCCGATCAGCAGAGGGAAACGCGTGGGGATCGCCGCCGCGCGGTGCCGCCTGAGATCGACGCCCCGCGCGGCCAGCACGGGGAGCAATTCCCGGCTCGTGAGAAAGGCACCACGGAGCGCCCTAGGGTCACCCACCATCTTCGCCAACCCGCCGACGCGCAGAGCCTGCGAGAACATGCCGGCGTCGAGGGCGACGTGCAGCATCAACCATCCCCGCATATCCTCTTCCTCCCTCACGCCGATGCCGGCTTGCGCGAAGACGGCTCGCGCCACCCGATGAGGTTTCGTGGCCGACGTATTCGACGCACCCAGGATGACCGAGCCGACCAGCGCGCCCCGCAGGACGCCGTTTTCGTCGAAACCGCCGCCCGCCTGCGGGAAACCGAAGACGACCTGGTCGGCCGGGAGCGGCGCTACGGCGTCGAGGGGCTCTTGCCAGATGTTGCCGAAGACCAGCACGGGCGCAGCGCCGATTCGCGGGGCGAGAAAGGCGGCCGCCTCGCTCAGGCGATGATGCCCGACACTGAGGACGACGAGGTCGAACCCATCCCGCGGGTCGATCGACTCGCGCAGTCGCGGCGCGAAAGTGGCGCGGGTCTGACGCCCGAGGGGCGCACTGCGACCGTCGATGAGCTCCATGTGCACATCGGTTCCATAGTCGGCGACCCGCCCGGGGCGCACGTAGAACTCGACCTCATGGCCGGCCGCCTCAAACGCCCGACCGTAGATCGTCGCGATGACTCCGCGACCGAACATGAGAATTTTCATGGCTCACCCATCCGATAATGTGGAGATTGTCTCCACTCCGGACTATATGGAGACGATCTCCACTTGTCAACGCGAGGGGCCCATGATCGACGAAAAACCGCTAAGAGCCGACGCTCGCCGCAACCGGGACGCGATCATCGCGGCCGCTCGGTCGGTCTTCGAACACGACGAGCAGCTTCGATTCGACGACTTCGCGGCGCGCGCCGGCGTCGGAGTAGGAACCCTCTACCGACACTTCCCCACGCGCGAGGCATTGGCGGCCGCGGTCTACCGCGGCGAAGTGGTCGCACTGTGTGAGCAGGCCCGCGACTCCTCCGGGCCGGCCGCCGACAGCCTCGACGCGTTCCTGCGCGCTTTCGTCGACTACGTGGTCGAGCACGCCGCCCTTGCACGAACACTCGCCACGGTTGTCGACCCCGCCACCCAAGCCGAGGGCGGGAACGAACTCGAACGCACGCTCGCCGAGCTCATGGGTCGGGCCGCTGCCGACGGGGCGATTCGCGACGACGTTACCCCGGCATCCGTCATGATCGCGTTACACGGCATCGGCGGCGCGACCGATCGCCCTGAGTGGGTGGCCGAAGCGCGTGCGGTCGCGGCCCTCATCATCCGCGGGCTGAAAGTCGACTAGCGGTCAGGGTTGGTCGGCGGCCAGGGTCGATCAGCGGCTCGAGTCGATCAGCGGCTCGGGTCGATCGGATGACAGGGCCGCGGTCCGATCAGCCGGCCGGGATGAAGACGCAGAACGGGTGGCCCGCCGGGTCGGCGAAGACGATGAGACGTTCGTCGGCGTCATCCGCGCGGTCGTCGAGAACCGTGGCGCCCAGATCGAGGGCGCGCTGCTGCACGGCCTGCAGCTCGGCATCCGAGGCGACCTCGAAATCGAGATGCATCATCTGCGGGCGCGGGCCCTCGGGCCAGGTGGGCGGAGGCATGCTAGGCACCTTCTGGAAAGCGAGGCGACGCACACCATCCCCGTCGGTCAAGACGAGAAAATTCGCGTTGGAACCTTCGGGTGCGCCGTCGGTGCGCGGTTCGTCTCCCTCGATATAAGGAAGCCCCGTGAGGTGATGGTAGAACTCGGCGAGCGCCCGCGAGTCTTCGGCGTCGAGCACGAACTGGCGCAGCCGTGGGGTCGGCGAAGGGGTGCGAGTCTCGGTCATGCCCCCATGCTGCTCCGCGCATCCACCGATGTCTAGACCCGTCAGGAGCCGGAGGAGTCCGTGAGGAGGGGCGGGCAGACGCCCTTGCGGGCCGTGAGTTCGTAGTGCCAGTTCTCATTGGAGTAGACCTGGCAGAGGCCGAAACGGGCGCCGGATGACTTCAGCCACTCCATGGCGTCGACCGTCGCGACGTCGGCGGCTTGGCCCGCGAGGTGCTTCGACGTCGTGCCCGGCATGACCCAGCGCGACGCCTCCTGCACGCTGCCGTATTTATGGACCGCCTGCTGGAACAGGTAGCGCTGGTAACGCTCGCTGCGCCATCCCGCCGTGAGCGTGATCTCGATGCCGCCGTCAGCGCGGGCGGCAGAGGCGGCGCGGCGCAGGGCGTCGAGGAGGGCGGGGTCGAGGTTGGTGACGGCGGGCACATCGTCACTCAGCCCGAAACGCTCGCCGTAGACCGGGTAGCCGTCGTCGGCCGTGAGCTCGGACGAGTCGATGTCACCCTCCGTCGATCCGTTATCGGCCGACCCGCCGGACGAGTCGTCACCCCAGGTGCCGTCGCCCGAACCATCCCCCTCGCCCAGCGCCGCGTCAGAGTCGCCGCCCCGAAGACCGTCGACGAGCGTGTGCCCGGGGTTGTCGAGTGTGTTGCGGGCCGCCCCGCAGCCCGTGGCCGACACGAGCACGAGCGCGGCGAGGAGCAGGGCGCCGGCGGCACGACGGGGCGAATGCGACGGCGAAGGCAGCGGTGAAAGCGACGGCGAAGACAGGGTGTTCTTGTTCATACCCTCAGCTTTTCGCGGCAGCCGGAGGCGGGGAACGGCGGGCGGTACCGCGTCGGATCATCCCATCGACGCGTTCCGCCGGTACGTCAGACCCGGTCTTCGGTCAGCCGGTGGTCATGCGCGAAGACGACGAGCTGCACGCGGTCGCGCAGCTGAAGCTTGCTCAGGATGCTGGAGACGTGGCCCTTGACCGTCGACTCGCTGATGAACTGCCGCTCGGCCACCTCGGCGTTGGTGGCACCCTGCGCCACGGCGAAGAAGACGGCCCGCTCGCGCACGCTCAGCTGGCGGAAGATCTCGGGCGCCGGCGTGGGCGCGGCACGCTGCACATCGGCCGAGAACAGCTGCGACAGCTCGTCGGGCGCCAGCACGGTGTTGCCCGCGTGCACGGTGCGGATGGCCTCGGCCAGGAAGCTCGGCGTCGCATCCTTGAGCAGGAATCCGCTCGCGCCCAGCCGGATCGCGGTCGCGGCGGCGCGGTCGAGCGCGAAGGTCGTGAGCATGATGACGCGGGGTTTGCGCGAGATGGCTCCGCTCGCAGATGAGCCCACCTCACCATCCGGGCGTGCGCCAGGGGCGCTTGCGCTGGCATCCGCAGTCGCTCCATCGGCCCCGGCCCCGAAGATCGCCCGCACCGTCTCGACACCGTCGAGCACCGGCATCCGGATGTCGAGCAGCACCACGTCGGGCCCGAGCTCGTCGATCAGGCGCAACGCCTCACGCCCGTTCGCCGCCTCACCCACGACCGCGAAATCGGGCTGTGCCTCGAGCGCCACGCGCACGCCGCCGCGGAACAGCTCCTGATCGTCGACGAGCAGGATGCGGATGGGCCCGGCGTCACCCATGAGGAACCGCCCCCGCCGACGACGCCGGAGAAGCGGGCGACCTAGTCACAGTCGCCGCCGCGGGTGCCGACTCCAAAGCCGACCCGGGTGCCAGCGCAGACGCAGACGCAGAGGCCGGCGCCGGGATGCGCGCCCGCGCGGTGTAGACGCCGTCAACGGCCTCGGCCTCCAACATGCCGCCCATCCCTTCGACGCGTGCGCGCATTCCACGGACTCCCGACCCCGAGCCGGGGTTGCGGGTGAGTCCCACTCGATTCTCTACCTCGATGACGACGTCCTGCGCGCGCCAGGTCTCGCGAAAAGCCACGGGCTCACGCGCATCCCCGTGTCGGATGGCGTTCGTCAACATCTCCTGCGCCACGCGGCGAATGGCAAGCCGCAGCCCCGCGTCGTGCAGGCGCGGTTCGCCCCGGACGACGCGCTCGATGGCGACGCCCGATTCGCGAACCTGCTCGATCAGGGCATCCAGGTCGATGGTCTCGTCGTCGATGCCCGCCGCCGGGTCGCCGTTCAGCACCTGCCGCACCTCGAGCAGCGAACGCCTGGCCGTGGCCGCGATGGTCGCCGATACTTGCCGCAGCCGAGCCTCGTCGTGGATGAATTCGGTCGAGTCGGCCTGCGCGATGATCACGGCCAGCGAATGGCCCACCACATCGTGCACGTCGCGCGCCATCGTGGCCCGCAACCGCTCGAATTCGGCGCTGTCGAGCGCCTTCACCATCTCGGTCTCGGCCTCGACGCGTCGGCCGGCCTCGATGCGCTGCGAGCGCAGGGCCCGCACGGCGAAACCCAACAGCCAGGCGGATGCGAGCACGACGACGGGTGCGACCGACGCGGCGATCTGCCCCTCGGTCGAGCCGTAGGCCATCTGGGCGTAGCGCGTTCCCGTCTGCGTCAGATATGAGGAGGCCATGACGCCGCCCGCGATGGCCGAGACGGCTGCGGCGCCCAACTCCCAGCGGGTTCCGCGGCGGGCACACGCGTAGAGCACGAGGAGGAGGGCCAGGTCGGCGAAACCGGGGCGCTCGCTCAGGACGAGCTGGGCGATGGCGAGCAGCCACACGAGCGCGAGGCTGGCGAGGGGCGAGACGTTGCGGCATCCGATCGCCACGAAAGCGAGCAGGGCGGTGAGGATGCCGGCGGCGTTGACCTCGAGCGGCGGGAACACGGCCAGCAACGCGACGACGAGGCCGGTGGCGACATCGGCGAGGATGAGCCGGCGGCGGTCGCGCAGGAGGTCGATCATGCGGCGCACCGCGGCGGGTGGCCGGGTCGGGTCGCCTCGAACGTGTTCACACGGTTGACCCTATGCACTCGACGCGGCGTCGGCAAAGCCGGGGATGGAAGCGCGAACACGGAAGACGACTGGCGCGGTCCGGCACGGCGCTGCCTGCCCGGACGGTCGCCGTCGCGGCGGTGCCGATGCGCGCTCGATTGCGCATTATGCTTCGCCTATGCCCGCCGATGCGCACCCCTCACGCGATGGCGTGTACCTGCTGCGGGTGTTCGCGCGTCGGGCCGCGTTCCGGTGGCGTTTTCTCGGCACCGTCACGGCCGTGCTCGTGCTTGTCGCGACCCTCTTGAGCGCGCTGGCCGTGCTGGCCGCCTCGTCGGATGCCGGGGCTCTGCGCGGTGGGCTCACCGACACCGACCCCGCCGCCACGTCGCTTACGGTGGATCTGCTGCGACCGAGCGGTTCGCTCACCGAGCTCGACGCGACGCTCGCGGACACGGCCGCGGATGTGTTGGGCCCCGACATCCCGACCGAGCGGTTCACGCTCACCGAATCGGCGCTGCGACCGGTCACGCGCACGGGCTCCCCGCTCGTCGCCGAGACCGCGGTGTATGCCTCGGTCGGCGAGCTCACCGACGCCGAGAGCCGAACGAGCCTCGTCGACGGCGCGTGGGCGAGCGACGATCGATCGGTCGTGGCACCCGAGGCCGCGCGCACGGTCGTCGGACTCGCAATCGGCGACGAGCTCGTCGTGCAGACCACGCGGGGCGATGTGGCACTGCGCATCAGCGGCTTCTACCGCCTCGCCGAGGCCAGCGCCCAGGCCCCCGCCGAGCAGTGGGCCATCGATCCGTTGCAGGGCGGCGGCGCACACATAGGCTTCGCGAAACCCGGCCAGCGCAGCTACGAACCCGTGGTCGCGATCGGGCCGCTGCTCGCCGCCCCGGGCACGCTCGAGGCGCGCGACGTCTCGGCCGCGTTTGCCGAAACGATCTTCCGCCCCGACTTCACGGCCGTCGACGAGTCGGCGCTGTCGCCGCTGCGCGAGCGGCTGGTCGACGCCGACGTCTCCTTCTCGTCGGCCGTCGGCCGGCAGGCCACGACCGTCGCGCTCACGACCGAACTCCCCCAGACCCTCGACGCGGTCGGCGGCGGCATCCTGGTCACCCGCACGGTCGTCGCCGTCTCGGGCGTGCTCCTCGCCCTCCTCGCGGTCACGGCTCTCGTGCAGGTGGCGCGGCTCATGACCGAGAGCGGCATCGTCGACCGGCGCCTCATGCGTTCGCGCGGCGCGTCCCCCGCCCAGGTGGGTGCGCTCGTGGGCCTCGAGGCGGTCAGCGTCGCGATCGTCACGGCCCTCGTGGCACCGGGACTCGGCGCGCTCGTCTATCAGGCCATGGCTGCCGTTCCCGCCATGAGGGCCGCCCGGATGCCGGCTACCGCCTCGATCCCGCTCGCGGCCTGGCTCGTGGCGGCCGGCGTCGCGGTCGTCTTCGTCGCGATCGTGTCGGCTCCCCTCCTCGTGCGTCGCGGGGCCGAGGCCGAGTTCGACGCCGAGCAGGACTCGGCCGCGCGGGCCGGGCGCCTCGCGCCGCTCATGCGTTCGGGGCTCGACCTCGCCGTGATCGCCGTGGCGGTCGTCGCGGCCCTGCAACTGTTCCGCCTGCAGGGCACCGTGCGCGAGGGGACCCTGGGCGTCGACCCCATCGCGGCGGTGGCCCCCGCGATCGTGCTACTCGGGGCCGTGCTCCTGTGCCTGCGACTCATGCCCCTCGTCTCCGCGGCGGCCGAGCGACGTTCGCGGCGCGCCCGGGGTGCCGCCTCCGCGCTGGCGTCGTGGGAACTCGCGCGACGAGCACGTTCGTCGATCGCGGCCGTGCTCCTCGTGGCCGTGACCCTGGCGGTCGGAATCTTCAGCGTCTCATTCCTCGACACGTGGCGGCAGTCGCAGGCCGATCAGGCGGCGTTCGCGGTGGGCCCACCCGTGCGCCTGGTGGCCGACGGCCGGGCCCCGAGTGAGCAGGCCGAGGCGCTCGCGGTCGGCGCGACATCCGGCACCTCACCCTCGGCTGCCCTGCGACGAGATGCGGTCGCCTCGTGGAACGACGCCGCACCCTCCGGTTCGCGCGTGCACGTGTTGGGGCTCGACGAGTCCGCGCGGCAGCTGATCGACGCGGGCCGCCTCGGAGAGGAGGGTGGCACCGAGATCGCCAGCGCGCTCGCCCCGCGCGACGACGCGGACGATTCCGGCGAAGCCCTCGACGGGATCGCTATCGACGACGATGTGACCTGGATGGGCGTGACCGTGACGGCTCTTCCGACCACGGCCGACCCCGCCGATACTCCGACCGGCGTGCGGGCGACGGTGTCGGCCATCACGGTCGATGCGGCCGGCATTGTGACCGTGGATGCACTCGGCACGGCCGATCTCGACGGGCAACCGCACGCGCTGCTCGGCCCCCTCTCGCAGCCCTCGGCGGAGCGCACGCTCGTCGGGCTGCAACTGCGCTTCGAGGGCGAGCCCGCCACACGTTCCCTGCGCGGGTCGCGGCTGCCGGTGAGCATGATTCTCTCGGATGCCGGCGCGCGCTCGTCTCGAGAGGCGGCACCCGTGGCTCTCGACATCGCGCCCCTGATCGGGTGGGCGGGAGTGACGTCGGATTACCAGGCGGAAGTGCCGACGGTCGTCTCGGCGCCTGCGCCGTCGCCGTCGCCCGCGCCGGCCCTCGCCGTGAGCGTCGACCTGCCGCAGGACCTCGCGGGCACCGGTGCCGTCGCGTCGCTGGTGGCGTGGGAGCCCGTGACCGCGTTGCCCGTGGTCGTGCCGACGGATCAGGCCACGCGGCTGGGTCTCGGGCTCGCGGCCCCCTTCGTGCTCACCCTGGGCGACGCGGCCATCCCCTCGGCCGTCGCCGGCATGGCCCCGGCCGTGCCGGGGGCGGTCGAGGCCCGCACCCTCGTCGGCGGGACGGCGGGGTTGGCGGCCACCAGTTCGGACGGATCGGCCGCGGGCGGTGTGTACCTCGTGGCCGATAGCGAATCGCTCGCGCGAGCGCTCGCTCAGTATGGGGCGGCGGGGACGCTGCTCGACGAGTGGTGGGTCGACGTGCCCGCGGGGTCGGGCGAGGCCTACGTCGTGCGCCAGGAGCAGGCCGCCAACTCCGCCGTCAGCATCAGCATCGACGGCGTCACCCGTTCGCTGCAGGAGGGCCCGCTGCGCATCGGCACGCAGGCCGCCCTGTGGCTCACCATCATCACGAGCGCCGTGCTGCTCGCGATCGGGTTCGGCATGCACAGCGCGGGTTCGCTGCGCCGGCGACGACTCGAGTTCGCGCAACTGCGCGCCGTGGGATTCGGGCGCCGCGGCATCCTCTCGACGGTGTCGATCGAGGCGGGTGTGCTCAGCGCGATCGGCATCCTCTTCGGCGTCGTGAGCGGTGTGGTGCTGGCCCAGCTACTCGGGCCGCTCGTCTCGGTGTCCCCCACGGGCGCGCCGCCCGTGCCCGCGGTGCGCGTGGTGCTGCCCGCGGCGCCGATCGCCCTGCTGATCGTCGAGCTCCTCGTCGTGGTCGGCGCGGTCGTCGTGGCGGTCTGGGCCACGCAGCGTCTGGTCGAACCGGCCCGGCTGCTGCGGGAAGGGGCGCCCGAATGAGCGTCGTCCTGATTCTGCGGCGCGCCCTGCGCGACCTCGGATTGCTCGGTTTGACCGCCCTCATCGCGGCGGTCACGGTGTTCCTGGCCTGCGCGGCCCCGCGGCTCGTGCACGACACCGTCGACCGCGGTGCCCGAGAAGCCGTTGCCACGGCGGGGCGCAGCACCGACCTCGTGCTGGGCAGCAACCTCATCGCCGATCTGCCGGGCACGGGTTCCACCCCGGTCACCGCGCAGCAGGTCATCGATCTCGCCCCGCTGATCCCCGAGCGGCTGCCCCCGGCCCTGCGCGGCGTGGCACAGTCGGCCCTTCCCTTCGCGGTGACGCAAGCGGTGGATGTGGTCGGAGCCCCCGTCGAGGTGGGCATGCGCTTCGCCGCCCTCACGCCGGATGGCCGCGGACATCTCGTCGTCGAGCGCGGCGAGCTGCCCGGTGCCACCGCCGGCGCATCGGACGATGCGCCCATCAGGGTCGCCCTGTCCGCCGTCGCCGCGCGCCGTATCGGCGCCGACGTGGGCTCGGTGCTGCGTCTCGAGACGGCGACGGATGCGTTCGACATCCGGGTCTCGGCCCTCGTGGCACCGGACGCGGGCCAGACCCCTGCCGACCAGCGGGCGTCGTGGATCGACATCCCGAACCTGTGGCCCGACGAGACCGACGGCGAACCCGTGGTCGGAACGGGCCGCCCGAGAACCGAGCAGGTGTCGGTTCTCATCGACCCGGAGGCCATGACGCGCGTCACGGCGGCCCTGGTCGACCCCGTGCCGGCCGGCATTCGCGTGACGCTCGACCCCGACGGGTTCACGGCGGACCTCGTGACACGCGTTGCGCAGGACATCGATGCGCTGAAGGGCACGGCAGCCGATCTCACCCCCGGCGAGCCGATCACCCTGCTCGCGCAGTCGAGCTTCGAGGCGGCGCTGGCCGACTATCCGCCGGCCGCCTCGGCGGCAACGGCCCAGATGACGATCGCCATCGCGGGCATGCTCGTCGCCGCCATCACCGTACTGGTGCTCGCCAGCGCGCTGCTCACGGCGCGCCGCGCGGCCGGCCTCACACTCGAACGCGCACGCGGCACGTCGCTCGTGGGCATCGGATGTCGCGCGGGCGTCGAGGCGGTCGTGACGACGGCCCTCGCCACCGTCGTCGGCGTCGGTGGTGCCGGCCTCGTCTTCCCCGGCCCGGGCACGCTGTGGTGGGTGGTCGCCCTCGTGGGCCTCGTCGCCATTGCCGTGCCCGTCGTGCAGGCCGTCCGGGTGGCGCGCGCCGCCTGGCCCACGAGCCGGCGGGTGGCGAATCCCAGCGAACGACGACGGGCCGCTCGGATGCAGGGGCGCCGACGTCTCGTGCTCGAAGCCCTGCTCGGTGCCGTGACGCTCGCGGCCGTGGTGGCCGTCGTGCAGCGCGGCGCGCTTCCTGCAGGCCCGACGGGCGGCGGACCGGGTTCGGCATTCGCGCCCGGCGCCCTCGGCGTCGACCCGCTCGTCGCCATCGCCCCCGCCCTCATCGCGGCGAGCGTGGCCGTTGCGGCGGCCCGACTGCTGCCCCTCGCGCTCCGCCCGGCACTCCGACCCGCTCGCCGTTCCCGCGGAATCGCCGGCCTGCTGATCGCGGCCCAGCTCGAGCGCACGCCCACCCTCCTGCCCGTCTTCGCCGCCACGCTGGCCGTCGGCATCCTGTTCGCGGGCGGCAGTTTCGCGGCGACGGTCGACAGCGGTCAGGAGAACGCCTCCTGGTTGGCCGTCGGGGGCGATGCGCGCGCCGACGGTTCGTTCACGCCCGACGACGTCACGCGGGTGCAGGGGTCGCCGGATGTCACGGCCGCGGGCGCCCGCCTGGTGTTGCGCGGCGTCGACGCGACGGGTGACCGCGGCAGCACGCTCGTGAGCGTGACGGGTGTGACCGCCGGTTCGGAGCGCCTGATCGGTGGGCGGCCCGACGATCCCGACTATCGGACGACGGCGACGGACATCCGCTCACTGAGGGGTGAGGATTCGTATAGCGAGGTCGAGGCGCCCGTGCGCGCGCTGGCCGACGCCGCCCTGATCGAGCGCTACGGCGAGGCCGGTTTGAGCGTGGACATCAACGACCGCATGGTCGAGCTCGATCTGGTCGGCCCGCTCGACGTGCCCCTCGCCGGGCAGACGGATGAGGTGGGCTCACGTCTGCTCGTCGACCTCGACGCCCTCTCGAATGCCGTCGGCACCCCCCTGCCGGCCACCACGATCGTCGTCGACGGCGCGGGGGCGGCCAGCGCCGTGGCGAGCCTCGGCCCGGACGCCGAGGTCGAGACGCGGGCCGGCTGGCTGGCCGAGCGGCGCGGTTCGGCGTTGATCGCGGGAACCACGCACACCATGCAGCTGGCCGCGGGGGCCGCCTTCGCGCTGGCGATGCTCGCCGTTGCGGCGGCGGTGCTGGGGCAAGCGCGCGGCCGCGTGCGCGACGTCGCCCTGATGCGCACGCTCGGGGCCGAGCGCGGCGCGGGCTGGTGGCTCGCGCTCGCGCAGACCCTGCCCGTGGCCCTCGCGGCGTTCCTCGGCGGGGTCGGCGCGGGGGCGCTCATCCTGTATCTGGTCGGGCCGTCGCTCGGGTTGGACATTCTGACGGGCCGCGAGGAGACCGCGATGGTGCTCGATCAGGCGACGCTCGCCGTGGCCGCCGCCGGAATCATCCTCACCCTCGCCGCGGCCATCCTGGGCGAGCGCGTGGCCGCCAACCGCCGCGCCTTGCCGACCGTTCTTCGAGTAGGAGAGAGCTCATGACCGAACCTGTGATCACGCCGGCCGCGAGGGCTCCGGGAGCCGCGGCCTACGGCGCCGACGCCGTCATCGTGTGCGACAACATCGTGCGCATCTTCCAGACCGGGTCGATCGAGGTGCAGGCGTTGCAGGGGCTCGACCTCGTCGTGCAGCCCGGCGAGATGGTCGCCATCGTGGGGGCGTCGGGGTCGGGCAAGTCGACGCTGCTCGGTATTCTGTCGGGGCTCGACCTGCCGACGGCCGGGCGCGCGACCGTTGCGGGGCACGACCTACTCACGCTCAGCGCGCGACAGCGGGTGCACTATCGCCGCGAGGTGGTGGGATTCATCTGGCAGCAGACATCCAAGAATCTGCTGCCCTACCTGACGGCCGCCGAAAACATCGGATTGGCGCTCAGCTTCGCCGGGGCCTCTCGCGCGCGTCGCCGCGAACGCACGGCGCAGGTGCTCGACGCCCTGGGCATAGCCGAGCTGGCGGCGCGACGCCCGCACGAGATGTCGGGTGGGCAGCAGCAGCGCGTCGCGATCGGGGTGGCCCTGGCCAACGAGCCCGCCGTGCTGCTCGCCGACGAGCCGACGGGTGAGCTCGATTCGGCCACGAGCGACGATGTCTTCGATGCGCTGCGCACGGCCAACCGGGTGCTGGGCACGACGGTCGTCATCGTCACGCACGACGCCGCGGTGTCCGGGCGGGTGCAGCGCACGATCGCGATTCGGGATGGCCGCACCTCGACCGAGGTGGTGCGCCGCACGGTCGTCGACGACGCGGGTGCCGAGACGGTGCACGCCGAGGAGTTCGCGCTGCTCGACCGGGCCGGCCGCATGCAGGTGCCCGCGGCCTATCGCGAGCGGCTCGGCCTGCGGGATCGGGTGCGACTCGAGCTCGAGAGCGACCACGTGGGGGTGTTCGCAGACCGCGCTGCCGAGCCCGTCGACACCCCGGAGACCGCCGCCGACGACCCCTCCCTCTCCCCGTTCCGGCGTCCCCGGCGCGCCCGCACCGACTCCCCTGACTCCACCGACTCCACCGACTCCACCGACTCCGAGGAGACCGGACGATGACCGACGCCATGATCCAGGTCGAGAACCTGACGCGCACGTATCCGTCGGGCACGGGCACGGTCGACGCGCTCTCGGACGTGTCGTTCAGCATCCAGCCGGGTCGCATCGCCGCTTTGGTCGGTCGCTCGGGCGCCGGCAAGACCACGTTGCTCAACTGCATCGGCGGCCTCGACACCACAACTTCGGGCCGCGTGATCGTCGACGGCACGGATGTCGCCACCCTCGACGACCGCGCCCGCACGGCTTTGCGCCGCGACAAGATCGCCTTCGTGTTCCAGACGTTCGGCCTGCTGCCCCTGCTGACCGCGGCCGAGAACGTGAGCCTGCCTCTTCGACTGCGCCGGCTCGACCCTGTTGAGCGCGAGGAGCGGGTGGCGCACTACCTCGACCTCGTGGGCCTGGGGGCCCAGGCCCAGCAGCGGCCCGGCGAGCTCTCGGGTGGGCAGCAGCAGCGCGTGGCCATCGCGCGGGCGCTCGCGGGTCGACCGCGCCTGCTCATCGCGGATGAGCCGACGGGGCAGCTCGACGCCGACACGGGTGCCAGCGTGCTCACGTTGTTGCGCGATGTCGTGCGCGCCGAGGGGACGACCGCGATCATCTCGACGCACGACCCGAAGATCGAGGCCGTTGCCGATCAGGTCATCCGGCTCGCCGACGGGCGCGTGCAGCCCCACGAGGCGCGCCGCGGGCGCCACGCGAACCCCGACGGAGAACCACACGAAGAGCGGTGATCGGCGAGCCGCGGCACGCCGCCTCGTCCGCCCCCGAGGGGCGTCGTCAGGACTCGCCCCAAAACTGGTGACCCGAGCTCTGCGTTCTTACTTCGGGGTGACGAGGCTTCGCGAGCGGACCCAGTCGGCGATGTGATCGATAGCCGGGCGAAAAGCCGGGTCGAGCGGCCGGTTGAGGAAGGCGTGCGCGGTCTCGGGCATCACGCTGTAGTCGGTCTCGACGCCGGCGGCCACGAGCTCGCGCCCGAACTGCCCGCCCGACGCGCGCATGGTGTCGCGGTCGGCATCCAGCAGGAGGGATGACGGGAAGCCGCTCAGGTCGTGCCCGCCCGCGAACGCCGTCGGGTCACGGAGAACGGCGGGATCGCCGACATAGATGCGGTTCAGCATGTCGAGAAGCGCGGCCGAGTGCGAGTATCGGCGATGGCCCCGCGACCGAGGCCGGTCCTCGCGCGGGCCCTTCGGCAGGCGTGCGTGGAAGAACCCGTAGGTGAAGAAGGTGCCGAGAAGCGGTGCGTCTCCGTCGGCGGCGAGCCGCATGACGGCACCGGCCGAGAGGCACGCGCCGGCGCTCGCACCGCCCAGGATGACGCCCTCGGGGTGCTGCTCCTGGACCTGCCGCACGACCGCGACGACGTCGTCTAGCGGCACCGGAAAACGGTTGCGCGATCGCGCCCGCCGGCTGTCGGCGGTGTGGGCGGCGCGGCTCAGCGAGGGGCGAACGAGTCGATAGCCCACCGCGGTCGTCGCGATCCCCTCGGCGGCGAGCGCCCGCGCCACCTGATCCGACTCGGGCAGCTCCAGGCTGCCCCGGATGAATCCTCCACCGTGCACCCACACCACGTGCGCGGCCGGGCGCGGATGCCCGGGGTCGACGTAGTGCCGAATCGGTACGCCGCCATGCGGCCCCGGCACGACACTGTCGGTGACCTCGATGCTGTATTCCCCCATCCGCTCAGCCTATGACGGCGCGGCCCACCACCCCGGCTACCCTTAACAGAATGCAGAAGAACGCGGGATGCCGGTGGGTCGAGGTTCACGACGACGAAACCGGGGCGCCCTTCCCGGTGTTGGTGATGTATCCGACCGATTCACCCGAGCGGCCGACCAAGCTGGGCCCCTACACGGAGAGCGTCGCCCTCGACGCCGAGGTGGCCCCGCCCACCGATGGTTCGCGCTATCCGCTCGTCGTCCTGTCGCACGGCAACGGCGGCTCGCCCCTGCTCTACCGCGACCTCGCGGCGGCGCTGGCTCGCGCCGGTTTCGTCGTCGCGGCGCCCACGCATCCGGGCAACAGCATCGGCGACAACGCCTCCTATGGGCGGGTGGCAAACCTGGTCGACCGGCCGCGGCATGTGGTCGAGGTCATCCAGTTCATGCTAAGCGACCCTCGTTTCTCGCCGGTGGTGCGACCCACGGATGTCGGCCTCATCGGGCATTCGATGGGCGGCTACTCGGTGCTGGCCGCCGCGGGCGCCGTGCCGACGGCTTTTGCGCGCGAGACCGAGTCGGGCGAACCCGAGAAGCTGCACCCGCGCACGAGTCGTCGCGTCGGCGCGCTGGTGTTGCTCGCGCCGGCGACGCCGTGGTTCCAGGAGGAGACGGCGCTGCGCAACGTGGAGGTGCCGATTCTGCTGATGTCGGGCGAACACGACAAACACACGCCGGCGTGGCAGGGCGATATCGTGCTCGACGGCGTGCCGGACCGGTCCCGCGTGCGGCACGAGGTCGTCGAGAACGGCGGCCACTTCTCGTTCCTCACCCCGTTCCCCGAGGTGATGCAGAACGCGAGTTTCCCGCCCTCTCAGGACCCGTCAGGCTTCGACCGCGAGGCTTTCCACGCCCGCATGAACGCCGACGTCGTCGCGTTCTTGACCGACGCCATCGGCTAGTTCGCACTACGCGGGCTCCGGCTCGACCGTGCCCCGGAGCGCCAGGTCCGACGCCCGGTGCACCAGTGCCGCGGCACCAATCAACGGCCCGTCTCCCGCGAGACCCGTCGGGCGGATCGTGACGGCGGAGGCGTAGGGGAACAGCGCGCTCTCTTCCGCCGCCGCCCGCACCAAGTCGACATAGTCGGGCGCCACATTCGCAAACCCGCCACCGATGGCGACCGCCTCGAGATCGAGCAAGGTCGTCACGTTGCTGATCGCCAACCCGACAGCTTCGGCCGACCGCCGCACGGCGGCTCTCGCGACGGGGTCGCCGTCGGCGTACGACGCGGCCAGCTGCTCGCCCGTCTGCCCGAGCCATCGTCGGCTCTGAGCCCAGGCCACCGTGCGAGGCCCGGCCGCGATGCCCTCGAGGGTTCCCGAGTCGCTCGGGCCGCCGGCATCCGCGGGTCGCAGGCGCAGCTGGCCGATGTGGCCCGCATTGCCCGACGCACCCGAAACCATGGCGCCATCGAGGATGATGCCGCCGCCGACGCCAGTGGACACGACGATCGCCATCGAATGGCGGGCACCGCGGTTGGCGCCCCGCCACCGTTCCGCCAGCGCGATGCAGGTGCCGTCGAGACGCAACACCACCGGCACGTCGCCGCTGTCGTCACCCTGCTCTGCCCGGACCGCCGCTGCGACCACATCGACGACCGGGAATCGATCTAAAGCGGCCAGATTCTTAGGCGAAACGGCACCCCGCGCCAAGTCGACAGGGCCGGCGGATCCGATGCCGACACCGACGATCCGGGCGCCGCGCGGCGCGGTCCGCAGCACGTCGGCCACCACCCCGACGATGTTGTGTGTCAGCCCGGCGGCATTACCGACTCCACCCGTGGCGGCCCGCGCGGTGCTGCCCGGCACGAGGAAGCCGTGGTCATCGACCAATGCCGCAGCCACCTTCGTGCCACCGATGTCGACGGCGAGCGCGAGAGGACTGCCGTGGTGCGAGGGATGAGTCCCGACCATGTGTCAGCCCGTCCGGCCCCGGCGTCGTCGAGAGGCGGCGATAACGAGGCCCGCTCCGAGAAGGGCTAGTGCGAGGACCCCCAACACTCCCCCGTCCGCACCGGAGTTCGCGAGCCGCGCGTCAAGACCCTTGCCAGCGTTGGGCGCTGCGCCTTCGGCCCCGGCAACGCCGGGATCGATGAGGACGGGCGATTCCGTCGACGGAGGAGGCGTCGGCGAGGGAGACGGAGTGGGCTCGGTCACGGGTGGCACCACGGCCGCCGGTGCGACCAGTCGCACATCGTCCACCGAGAGGGTCCCCGCGCCCGACCCGCCGAGGTAGAACGAGAACTCGGTCACCTGGGTCGGATCGAGCACACCCTCACCGGCCCAACTCGGCGGCGCGAAGTCGTCGAAGGGGATCTCGATCTCGGTCCAGTCGGCGCCTGGCATGGCAACCGTCGCCTCCCAGAACGCGCCACCGGCCACGAATTGCACGCTGAGGTCCTGGTCGGGACTGCCTCCGCGCGCCGTGAAGGCTATCGAGTCGTATCCCCACCAATCGTCGGGCGCCGCGAGTTTGTGCGTGACGCCGGCATAGCCGGGGCCCGCGAGGTCGTAGGCGAAGTCCGCGGTCTGCCCGTCCGGGCTGGAGCCGTCACCCTCGGGAGCTTCTGCCAGCGCACCGGCGATGGCACCGCCACCCGTGTTGCGCACGTAGGCCGCGTTCACCGACGCGGCGTCGGCATAGGACTCGAAGTCCTCGATGACGCGATCGGTTTCGGGCAGTGGCGCCGCCTCGAACGTCGCTGATCGAGGGTCGGAGACCGTCTCGCCCGTGCCGTTCACGGCCACGACCGTCCACACATACGTGGTTCCGGGCGCGAGTTCCACGGCGGGATCGAGCGTCGTGCCCCGCAAACCGGTCAGGGCGACGAGCGGTTCCTCGGCACCCTCGGCGCGCAAGGTGAAGCGGTAGTACGCCGCATCGGGGGCCTCCGTCCAGACGAAGCGCGGGGTCGCACGCACACCCTCGGCGCCGTCGGCGGGCGCACTCAACGCGAAGGCTCCCGGCGCCGACGTCGGCACCGCGGCGGCCGAGGACAGCGTGACGGATGCGAGAGCCACTCCGGGCATTAGCGCGACGCGAACGGCGGATGCATCCTCGAACACTCCGGTGTCCACAACGTCTCCCACGCTCGCACCCTCGACGCGTTGCCAACCCGCGTCACCGCGGCGAACCTCGATCGAGATGCTGCCGGCAGGGGCGGCTCCGGCCGCGGAACGTACCTGCACGCGGTTGATCCGCTCTCCGGCCCAGGTGATACTGCCGCCCGATCCACCGGCGCGGGCGATCGCGCCCCGCGGCGTTCCCTCGAGCACCACGCCGGGGTGTGCGGACGCGAGCGAGAAACTCTGCAGCGGATCGACGAGCAGGTCGGCGTCAGCCCCCGGCTGAGCGGTCTCGGAAGCCGGCCCGACAGAGCCGTCGAGCTTCACTGGAACGACCCGGTAGCGCGAACCCGGGGTCGACGCGAGGTCGGTCGCGGGTGAGGCCTCGGCCGGGACGGCTCCCGCTCCGAGAGACGTCCACGTGATCCCATCCGTCGACACCTCGACACGGTAGGTGGCGGCCCCTGCCGTTCCGCGCCACGCGATCTCATTCACCCCGTTGACGTTGTCGACCGATGTGATGAGGGGCTGCCCAAGGGCCAGCGTGCCCGTCTCGGACCTGAGCGCGCGGCTGAAGCCCGTGATGGCGACGACCTGCTCACGCATTTTCGCCGTTGTGCCCGGATAATGCAGCGTGAAGCCGTCGTCGTGGGGCACGAACCCGCCGCGATCGTTGTGGCCGAAGAGGGACCACAGCATCATTCCCGAGACGTCGTCGTTCGCGACGAGCGGGTCGAGCAGCGCGGGCGACGCCGAATTCGAGCCGTATTCGCCCGCGACATAGACTTTTCCCGCCGCGACGACGGCTGCCGCATCCGCTGTCACCTTCTGGGCGGTCGGCGGGTAGTAGTGCACATCGACGATGTCGAGGTCGGCCGAGGCCAACGTGTCGGGGTCGATGTCGAAGCGGCGGCCGGCCGACACCAGTTGTTCGGGCGCGCGTTCGCGAATGAAGGCGACCTGTTCGTCGATCCAGGGCAGCGTCATCCCCTCGAGTTCGTTGCCGAGCTCCCACGCGAGGATGGTCGGGTCAGCCGCATACGGCACGCCGGTCAGGGTGTTAGTGCGGCCGACAATTCGGTCGACGTACTCCTGGTAAGCGCCGATAGCGGCACGATCGGTGTAGAAGTCGGCCGATTGCAGCCCCAGGGGCGTCGTGAAATCCCGGTGCCCGCCGTGGTAGTACTCCCATTCATCGGTCAGAGGCAGAATGAGCCGGATGCCGCGCTCCCCCGCATAGGCGATCGCGAAGTCGATGGTCGCGAACGCTTCCTCGTTGTATTCGCCGAGGGACGGCATGATGGCGAGCGGGTTGGCGTCGTTCTGACCCGTCGACGTCATCATGTGCGACCGCAGAACCGTCAGCCCCATCTCGTCGGCCGTATCGATGGCGTCTTTGATGCGGAAGAAGGTCGGATAGTCGACCCCGCCCACGTTCTCGTCGAGTCCCAACCAGTAAGCGTTCGCCCCGTTGAACCGGAACGGTTGGCCGCCGAGCCGCAGGGCGGCGCCGTCGCGCGTGACGAATTCCGTGTTCTGGGACGTCCAGTCGCCGGTCGCCGCGCTTGCAGGGGACGCGGGCGCCCCCGCGAGAGTCAACGCTGTGAGCGATGTCAGGGCGATCGCGCCGGTCGCGACCGCGGCGATCGCGCGGGTCGTCAGGGTGGGTGGTGTCATCGTGGGCTCCTTCGTCCAGCGGTGAAAACGTCGGGGCTCAGCGCCAGTCGGCGACGAGCTGGTTGGCCGTGCGCACGACGCGTGGCGAGGCGAGCGCCGAAGCATCCACCTCGGCGTCGAGCCGCACATGGAACGTGTGCGTCTCGCCGGGCAGTAGCGTGACGAGCATGTCGTCGACCACGGCGCCGGGCGACACCTTGTCGACGAGCAGGGCCAAGTCGCGCACCAACACGTCGGCGGTCACCGTCACGGCGTAGCCGTCCGATACGCGCTCGACCTCGACACGCGGGTTGGCTGCCTCGATCGACGAGTCCCGGCATTCGGTGTAGAACCAGAACGCGCGGTCGCTGCCGACCGTCGCCATGAGCACCTCGCCCGCCGGGTCGGTGGCCTGCGCGACATCCGTCGTCGCCTCGATCGATATCGACGAGCGCGGTTCGAGGGCCAGGGCCGCGGTCGAGGAGGCCAGCACGGTGCCGTCGAAGGCGAAGCGGGTGATCTCCACCGTGTCGGCCCAGGCATCCGGCCCGTCGTTGACCACCGAGACGGCGAGCGAGCCACCCTCACGCGGCTGGATGGTGACAAGCCGGTCGGCGTAGACGTGCTTCAGGGCATAGAGCAACGGTTTGGCCCGGCCGTAGCCGTCGACCGCGGCCCATGACGTCACGGGCCAGCAGTCGTTCAGCTGCCAGACGACCGTGCCCATGCAGCGCGGGCTGAGCGACCGGAAGTGTT
Organism: Okibacterium fritillariae; assembly: GCF_900167575.1. GTDB lineage: Bacteria > Actinomycetota > Actinomycetes > Actinomycetales > Microbacteriaceae > Okibacterium > Okibacterium fritillariae. The sequence continues at coordinate 400,083 of NZ_FUZP01000001.1, read as the reverse complement.
CGATCGCGTAGGTGACCGCGTTGGCCTGGTTGAGCGACATCGCCCAGTGCCAATCTTCGGTGTCATCGGGCAACGGCAGGTGCGCGACGAGACCGTCGGTGAGCTTGTCGTTGCCGTCGGTCGCCTTCTGGTGCGCGATCATGCCGGGCGATTCGGGCGTGAGGGGGCTGTCCGAGATGGCGCGTTCGATCGTCGACCATGTGGCCGGGCCCTGCCACCCGAACTCGGCGACGAATCGCGGCGAGACATCGCGATACGCCGGGTAGTCGACGCGGTTCCAGTGCTCCCACAGGTGCACCGAACCGTGGTCGGGGTCGTTGGCGGGAATGTCGATACTGCCCGACCAGGGCGACCCCGCCGTGTAGGCACGGCCCGGGTCGAGCTCCGAGACCAGACGCGGAAGCAGGTCGAGATAGTAGCCGAGCCCCCACGTGCGACCCTGCAGGCGTTTGCCCCAGCCCCATTCCTCGAAGCCCCAGATGTTTTCATTGTTGCCGTTCCAGAGCACGAGGCTCGGATGCGGCATCAAGCGGGTGATGTTGTCGCGCGCCTCGGCCTCGACCTCGCTCCAGAGCGGCTCTTCCTCGGCGTAGCTCGCGCAGGCGAACAGGAAGTCTTGCCACACCATGATGCCGCGCTCGTCGCACAGCTCGTAGAAGTCGTCGCTCTCGTAGTAGCCGCCGCCCCAGATCCGCAGCAGATTCATATTGGCGATCTCGGCCTGATCGAGGCGGGCGCTCAGGCGGGCACGGTCGACGCGTGTCACGAACGCGTCGTCGGGAATCCAGTTCGCGCCGCGCACCCAGACCGGTTGACCGTTGACGACAAAGCGGAACGAGGTTCCTTCAGCATCCGGTTCGAGTTCGACGACGACGGTGCGAAAACCGATGCGCAGGGCACGGATGTCGAGCTCGGCGTCGTCGGTCGGCGCGCCATCCACAACGCGCACGGTCAGGTCATAGAGCGGCTGCTCGCCGAAACCTCTCGGCCACCACAGGTCGACGTCGTCCACCTCGAGCTCAACCGCAACCGCCGACACGCCACCCGCGGGGACCGTTCCGGTGACCGGCACCTCGGCGCGGACTCCCGCAACCTCGGCGACGACCGTCACGGCACGATCATCCGACCGTTCGACGTCGACATGCACCGAGACGCGGCCGCGCGCGGGCGCATCGACCGTCACGATCGGGCGCACAGCTCCCAAACGCGCACCCTGCCACGACTGCAATGTCACGGCCTTCCACATTCCGGCCGACGCGGCGTCCAGCCCCCAGTCCCACCCGAAATTGCAGGCGGCCTTGCGGATGGCGTTGAACGGGTGGAAGTACGTGTGCGGGCGGTAGCCGATGTCAAGGCTGGCCTGATCGGCGAAGGCGACGGGCGACCCGAAGCGCACGACCAACTCGTTGTCGCCCTCGACCAGCAGCTCGGCGACCGGCAGCCGGTAGGTGCGGTGCTGGTTGCGCGTCGACGCGACCGTCTGGCCGTTGAGGAGCACCGTCGCAACGGTGTCGAGGCCCTCGAACACCAGATCGTGGCGGTCACGGCCATCCGCATGCCACTCGAACGTGGTGCGGTACTCCCAATCGCATTCGCCGATCCACGTGACCTTCTGCTCGTTGCGGTCGAGATACGGGTCGGGGATGAGGCCGGCCTCGAGCAGATCGGTGTGCACGAGGCCCGGCACACGGGCCGGGACCGAGACCTCCCTCAGATCGGCGGGCACCGGGCCGCGCAGAGCCCGCAGCGACCAACCGTCGTGCAGGGTGCGCGTGATCACGGTGGACAGGCCGGCGGTGGTGAGGGTCATTTCGTTGCTCCTGAGGTGAGGCCGTTGTAGATGTATCGCTGAAGAAAGAGGAAGGCCAAGAGGGTGGGGATGATGACGAGGATCGTTCCGGCGGCGATGACTTGCCATTGCGAGCCGAACGGGCCCATGAAGCGGAAGAGCGAGGTCGAGATCACCCCGAGCTCCTGCGACGGCATGTAGAGGAACGGGATGTAGAACTCGTTGTAGATGGCAATGCCCTTGATGATGATCACGGTGGCGATCGCGGGCTTCAAGAGCGGCAGGATGACGCGCCAATAGATGGTGAATCGGTTCGCGCCGTCGAGCATGGCCGCCTCGTCGAGTGAGACCGGGATGGACGACATGAACTGCAGGAAGATGTAGATCGCCACGATGTCGGTGCCGGCGAACAACAGGATGGCGGCGCCACGCGTGTTGAAGAGGTCGAGCGCCGAGATCACCTGGAACGTGGCCACCTGTGTGGTCACGGACGGCACGAGGGTGGCCAGGAGGAAGAGGCCGAGCACGAGCTTGCGCCCGCGGAAACGGAAACGATCGACCGCGTAAGCCGCCATAGTGCCGATCAAGATCGTGCCCGCCACCGAGACGACCAGGATGATGCCCGTATTGATGAACCCCATCACCATGCCGCCCTGCGAGAACGCGGTCACGAAGTTCTCGAAGTTCAGCCAGTTCGACGGCGGCGTGAGCGGACCGGTCGTGCGTTGTTCCTGGTCGGTTTTGAAGGCCAGCATGAAGATCGTGACGAGCGGCACGATCGCACACAGGCTGGCGACGACGAGCGATACATACTTGAGGGTCGTGGCGACGGTGCTCCTCACGATTCCTCCCCTCTCTCGTCGGGGAAAACCCGACGCTGGACCGCCGTGATGACGAGAACGATGATGAGCAGGACAACGGCCATGGCCGACGCGAGGCCCACCTTCGAGAACTTGAATGCCGTGTTGACCGTTTGGATCACGAACGTTTCGGAGCCGTTGGCGCCTCCCGTCATGATGTAGGGCATCTCGAAGGCCGAGAGAGCCCCGGCAATGGCGAGGATGAACGACAACCCGAGGATGCGTCGGATGCTCGGCAGGATGATGAACCGGAACTTGTGCCACGAGTTGGCTCCGTCGAGATCGGCCGCCTCGTACTGCTCGGCGGGAACCGACTGGATGGCCCCCAGGAAGAGCACGAAGTTGAGGCCCATGTAGCGCCACACCGACGTGCCGGCCAGCGAGATGTTCACGAGCGACGGGTCGCCCAGCCACTGGCCGGGGTCGTGGATGCCGACAGCCGCAAGCAGCGCGTCGAGGGTGCCGCCCGGCCGGAAGAAGTACAGGAAGACCAGGCCGATCGCCACCCCGTTGATGAGGTAGGGGAAGAAGATCACGCCCTTGAACAGGTTGCGGAAGCGCGTCTTGAAGCTCAGCAGGGTGGCGAAGTACAGCGCCAGCACGAGCTGCGCGATGGCGCCCGCCAGGTAGTACAGGCTGACGAAGAAGACCTGGAAGATCTCGGGCTGCGTGAAAATCCGGACGAAGTTGCCGAGACCGACGAACTCCATGTCGGGGTCGAGGCCGTCCCACGACGTGAGGCTGTACCAGAACATGTTGCCGACGGGAATGTAGGTCAGCACGATCAGGAACGCCAGCGGGATGATGAGGAACAGCCAGGGTGTCGTGCCCGAGCCGGTCAGCCGGTTGCGGCGGCGTGACGATATCGGCGCGAGCGCTCGGGCGGTCAGGGCCGGATCGCCCTTGAGTGTGGACATGCTTCTACCTTCGATTCGTTCGATGGTGGACGCCGTGGCCCCGCCACGCTGCGGGACCACGGCGCTTCGTGTGGAGGGCGCTACTTCGCGTCGACGGTGGCGCGAGCAGCGGCCCACCGGTCGTTGAGGTCCGCGAAGACGCTCTCCTTGTCACCATCCGCGGCGCCACGCGCCACGTCGATCAGCTTCTGCCGGTAGGTGTTGCCGAACAGGTCGATCTCGGCCTCATTGGCGATGTCGTTGATCACGGCTTCCTTGCCCACCGGGTCAGCGGCGAGCTCGATGTAGTTCACGCCGAGCTCCTGGAAGTCTTTGAGCGTGTCGGGAGCGGGGTCGCTCACGACGGGGCTGATCGCGCCCTGGCTGGCGGCGTATCCGGATTCGTTCGTGAACCAGTCGACCCATGCCTTCGCCGTGGCCTTGTTCTTCGAATACTTGCTGATCGCCAGGAACTTGTCCGAGGCGGTCACCGATGTGAACCCGGTGTCGGTCTTCCAGGGCATCGGCCAGAATCCGATGACGTCGCGGGATTCACCGGCTGCCTCAGCGGCATCTTGCATCTGGCTCACGGCCCATGAACCGAGGACCATCGAGCTGACCTCGCCCGACGCGAGAAGGTTCTTCGACTCTTCCCAGTTGGTGGTGGTCGGATCGGGTTCACTCAGACCGGCCGAGACCGTGTCGAAGAGCAGCCCGTCGATGTTGTACTGGTCGTTGCCCTCGGTCCACGGAGCGTCGTCATCGATCATCTGCGTGCGCACGGTGTCGCCCTGCACGGTGCCGAGGTTGCCCTCGATCGTGGCGAGCGGCCATCCGTCTTTGTAGTTCGTGTAATAGGGGATCGAGCCGGTGGCCTTGACCTTCTCGAGTGCGTCGAGGTACTCCTCTTCGGTGGCGGGTGGCGTCGTGATGCCGGCTTTCGTCCAGACATCTTTGTTGAAGACGTAGCCCATGGCTGAGCCGAATGTCGAGACGCCGTAGGCCGTGCCGTCGAACGAGCCCTCGTTGGTGAATCGGTACTTCTTCGACAACTCTTCGGTGCTGCCCATGGGCTCGAAGTAGTCGGCGTACTTGTCTTTGGTCACGTTGGACGACGGGATGAGGAGCACGTCGCCGTAGTCGCGGGAGTTGAGCCGGATCTTCGCGTCGCCCTCATAGTCGGTGAGCGCTTCGAATTTGACCTCGGTGCCCGGGTATTTCTTGGTGAACTCGGCGGCGTAGTCCTTGAACGTCGTGTCGACGAGGTCGGTCCTGTTCGTCAGAACCGTGATGGTGCCGGCCGGCTCGCCGTCGTCGTTAGCGGCGCCACCGGCGCAGCCGCTGAGGAGGAGTGCGGCGATGGCGGCGGTTGCTGCCACACCGAGGCTCGGTCTGATGGTCACGTGAACTCCTTCGTTCGGTGCGACGGGTGGGGTGGGTGCGCCGCCGCTGTGATCGAGTATGGAGGGGAAATCCAGCTCTCGCAATACATACATTAGTAATTTATGTAACGACAGAGTAACGAAAGAATGCAGGGTAAGGGGCCGTTCCAGACCGTCCGCGCCGCGAAAGAGCTACCGCCGCGGCGCCGGCCCCGTGGTCGCCCGCCGAACGAGCGTCGCCCGCGGCGCTTCCCGGTCGGGCGCTGGTTCCCCGCTCAGGAGCGCGAGCAACGACTCCCCCGCCAGCTCGCCGATGCGCTGGACGTCGTGACTGAGTGCCGACAGGGCAGGCTCGGACAGCTGGCATTGCGCCGAATCATCCCAGGCCACGATCGAGACGTCGCGCGGGGCCGCCAAGCCGGCCTCCTGCGTGGCGCGCAAACCGCCGAGCGCCATCTGATCGCTGTCGAATACGACGGCGGTCGGCGGCTCCTCGCCCGCCAGCAGGGCCGACATCGCCCGCGCGCCCGACTCGAGCGAATAGTCACCCTCGATACTCTGCAACGTCAACTCACGCTCACCGCCCGCGCGCTCGAACGCCTGCTGACGGGACGCCGTGTGCGCGAGCTCGGACGGGCCCGTCACATGGCCCAGACGCCAGTGACCGAGCGCGGCGAGGTGCTGCACGGCCTGATCCATGGTCTCGGCGTCGTTCGTCCAGATCGCGGGGAGACCGCGCGCGACCGTCGGCGAGCCGAGCACGACCGCGGGCATCCGAGCCCGCGCGACGGCCGATAACCGCTCGTCGTCCGCCACCAGGTCGACCAGGATGATGGCGCTCACCGCCTGCTCGCGCACCCACCGCTCGATCGTCTCCAGCTCTTGCTCGCGGGTCGGCAAAACACGGATCAGCACCGAGAGCCCCTGCGGGCGCACGATCCGATCGATGCCCGCGATAACCTCGTGGTAGAACGGTTCGGCGCCGTAGACCTCGGAAGCGCGCACCAGGGTGAGCCCAACCGGGCGATGGTTGGCGGTAGTGTGGTCGAAATCGAGGCCCATCGGCTGGCGGCCTTTCTTGTCGGGTCTGCGCGTGCATTTCACGCTCTACGGGTACACGTTATGCCCTCGACAGGCGAAGCCCTCGCGGCCGCATGCGCCGGGGCGCGTCCCCCGATGACCACCCGACGAGGAGGAAAGATGGCCCGCCGCGAATCCATCCTCACCGGACCGGGCAGCCAGGCCCTGATCGTCGATCTCATCCGCTCGTCCGGGCCCATCAGTCGCACCGAGCTCACGGCCGCCACCGGGCTCACACAGCCTTCGATCTCCAATATCGTCCGCCGCCTGATCGACGACGGAATCGTGCGCGAAACGGGTCGCACCCCCTCGCAGGGTGGCAAGCCGCGCACACTCCTGGAGATCAATGCGCGCGCCCGTTACGGCATCGGTGTGCAGCTCGGCTTCGAATCCATCACCATCGTCGCCACAGATGTGCGCGGAGGTGTCGTCGGTCGCCAGCTGGTCGACGGCGCGGGCGCCGGGCAGCCCGACGAGACGGCCGAGCGCATCGTCGAACTCTATCGAGCCTTCCTCTCGGGTCTGGGTCTCGACGCGGCATCAGTAGCCGGCGTCGCCGTCGTGACGCCCGGGCCGATCGCCCTCGCCGAGGGAGCCATCCTCGCGGCGCCGAGCCTGCCGCTCTGGGACGGATACCCACTCCGCGATGTGCTCGCCGACGCGCTCGGCGTTCCCGTCATCATCGGCAACGATGCCGCGGCCGCCACCATCGGCGAATTTTGGAGCCGCCAGGTGAGCCGGAACGAAGCCTTCGCGTGCGTTTACCTGGGAACGGGCATCGGGGCCGGGGTCGTGCTCGACGGAGCGCTGCTGCGCGGCGCGAGCTCGAATGCGGGTGAGCTCGGGCACGTCACCATCCAGATCGATGGCGAGCCCTGCTACTGCGGCAATCAGGGATGTCTGGAGCGGTATGCCGCGCCCGGCCCCACGATCGCGGCGGCCCGGGCCGCGCGAGATGATCTCGACGACGTCAATCTCACGTTCGATCCAGCCTCCCTGTCCCGGGATTTCGACCAATTGGCTCGCGCGGCGGTGGGCGGACAGACAGTCGCGGCCGAACTCTTGCAGCGCTCGGCCGACCAGATCGCTGCGGCGACCGTCACGCTCGCGAACCTGTTCGATCTCGAGCGGATCGTACTCGCGGGGCCGGGCATGGCCGTGGCTGGGTCGGTGTATGCGCGGGCCATCCGCGAACGCTTGGAGCGGAGTTTCTTCGCGCGGAATGCGCATTCGATCGCGGTCGAGCTGTCGTCGAACCCGCGCGATGCGGCCGCGATCGGGGCTGCGGCCCTCGTATTGCAGGGTTCGATCGCGCCCGGTCATGGCCCGTCACTGATTCCAGCGGCTTAAATCATTTAATTAATTAAGTCTTGATTTGCGGCTCGACATCCGCGATTCTGGCGTCGAGGGGCACCGTCGCCTCTCGACGAAACAGATTCGGGGAACACAACAATGACGTTGAGAAAACGACTGTTCGCTGCCGCGGCCGCTACGGCCGTGCTCGCCGGGCTGAGTGCGGGAGCGGGGGCCACCGTGGCGCCCATCACCGATGCATCCGCTTTCGGCGCCACGAACAAGGCGCAAGTCTTGACCTACCTGCGCAGCATCGCCGGCACGAATATCGTGTCAGGCCAGCACAACAAGGAGCCAGCATCCGCGCCCGGCCAGTACACACAACAGGTGAAGGAGATCACGGGGCAATACCCCGGGCTGTGGGGCGGCGATCTCATGTTCCGCGCCGACGATGCCGCAAACCGTCAGCGGGTGATCGACCAGGCGAAGACCGAATGGAGGAACGGCTCGCTCGTGGCACTCACGTGGCACGCATGCTCGCCGACCGTCGGTGCCACGTGCGAGTTCGAGGGCGGGGTGAAGACGACAATCTCGAACGACCAGTTCACGCAGATCGTGACGGGCGGCACGGCCCTCAATCAAACCTGGCGCCAGCGGATGGCCGCCGTGGTGCCCTATTTGAAGCAGCTGAAGGATGCAGGCGTGCCGGTGTTGTTCCGCCCCTTCCATGAGATGAACGAAACCTGGAACTGGTGGGGCGGACGCCCGGGCGCGAACGGTGGATCGAAGATCTTCCAGCAGATGCGCGACTACTTTGACGCGCAGGGCCTCGACAACCTGATCTGGGTCTGGAACGTGCAGGACAATCCGGCGGGCGGTTGGGCGAATTACTACCCCGGCAGCACGTATGTCGATGTCGTATCGCTCGACGTTTGGTACAAGTCCTACCCATCGGCGGGCGACTACCAACAGCTGCAGACCATCGCTGGCACGAAACCCATCGCGATTGCCGAGATGGGCAAGGTTCCGGATGCCGCGTTCCTGAACTCCCAGACCCGGTGGAGTTACTTCATGATGTGGTCGGAGCAACTGCGGGCCAACAACAGGAACGCGCAGATTCAGAGCACGTACTTCAACGGTCGCGTCCTGAATCAGGGCGAGGTGGCCGTGGGTTGACGCGTCGCGCGCCGTTCGAGCCTCAGCGCACGAACAGCCGTCGCTCCTCGGTGAGCGGGTCGCGGACAACGCGCACCCGCTCGCCGAACAGCAGTGCGTCGCGGGAGGGGGCGTATTCGGGCCAGACGAGGTCGGCGGGGCCGGTGTCCGCGGGGCCGTCGGTGGCGGGCACTGGTATCGCCACGGGCTCACCGGTCCGAACAAAACTCGACCACGCGGATCCCATCGACGACGCGAGTTCGACGGGAGCACGCTCTCCGAGTTCCTCACGCGCCCAGGCCGTGTCGTTCACATGCCCGAAGACGAAAGGGAGTTCGAGCGAGTGGCTGGCGCCTCTCGCCCAGGTTTCGCCGTCGCTGCGCGCCCATTCGAAAAGATAGGAGCGAGTCGAACCCTGTCGCGAGGCGGTCGGCCCCGATGGGTCCGGCGTTCGGGCCGCTGCCACCACCCGTGCGTCGAGCATCCGCTGCGTGGGTTGCCGATAGAGCGCATCGCTGAGATAGGCCTCGAGTGCCCCGGCGGCGCCGGCTCCGGTGACGCCACGCGACGCCCACGCCTCGACGTATTCGTCAGGGGTGAACGTTTCGCGGCGCGCGGCAATCTCGGCACGCAGCGCGCGACGGGCCTCCTCGCCGGTCATCCCGCCGAGGTCGACGTAGGCCGACGCTTCGTTCAGGTTCGTGCCGAAGATGGCGTCTATGCCGGCCCCTCCCCCGGCCGCGATCACTCGAAGTGGTGTGTCGTGAACGACGCGGCCGTCGATGATCGGCCGAAAAGGCACACTGGGCCCCCGACTGAGCCCCGCCTGCTTCTCGATGACCCCGGTCTGAGCGTCGACGAGGGCCTGCGGCGGGATATCGATCAGCTGCTCGGGGTCGGTGCTGCCGCCAGGGAGGGCGCGCAGCAGCTCATCGGTCACGCCGGCGGCCTCATCCCGCGTGTGCACGCGTTCGGCCGTTGCACTCTGCACGATCACGCGCTGGAACGGCGCTCCGGCGGTACTTTCGGCGAGGAGCGTGGTGACGGCGACACCGCCCGCCGACTGCCCCATGAGTGTCACCGCGGTCGGGTCTCCCCCGAACGCAACGATGTCGTGCCGTATCCATTCGAGGCCGGCCAGGATGTCGATGAGCGCGAGGTTGTCGGCATCCGCGTAGTCCGCACCCAAAAGGTGCTCGAGGCGCAAATATCCGAATGCGCCTAGGCGGTAGTTGAGCGCGACGACGATGACGCCGTGTGCGGCGGCAAATTGGGCGCCATCACAGAGGGGGTGCGCGTTCGAGCCAAAGACGTGCGCGCCGCCGTGCACCCAGACGAGCACGGGTCGCGGAGACGAGGCGGGTTCGGCCGGGATCCAGATGTTGGCGTTGAGGCAGTCGCGTTCGTGTCGGGGCCTGCCTGCATCAGGGTCGTGCGGGTCGTTCCTCTGCCAGGCGCGGGGGCCGAGGGCGCTTGCTCGGATACCCTTCCAGGGCGTCGAGGGTTCGGCCGCGGCGAAGCGTCGCGTGACTTTCGCGACGGGCACGCCCAGCACGGCGACCGCCGGGCCGCCGGGCGTCTCGACCGGCAGCCCTTCGACGGCGCCAGCGGTGATGCGGTACGTGACCATGCTTCCCCCTACGGATGAAACGGACACACGACTCGGCATCCGGCCGACTGCATCACTAATCTATTGCTCTGTGCCGCCGACAAGCGAGGGGCCGGACGGACCTGCAACCCGTTCGACCCCTCGCACTTTTTCCGCGGTTCTTCCCCGCGGAACCTACTGGATGCCCTCCTTCACGAGGCGCCACTGCTGTGTGGTACTCCCGTTGGCGGTGCGCTGTTGCGCGGCCGCGCCGTCGGCGGTGGAGGCGCCGGCGATCTCGAGCAGCTTGTTGCTGTTGGTGTTCTTGATGGTCCACCAGCCCGAGGCGGTTGCGAGCGTCCACACCTGGGTGGCGTTACCGGTCGGGCCCCACTGGGCGGCCTGCACGGCGTCGCCGGTTGCGGCGCCCGGGATTTCGAGCAGCTTGCCGCTGTTGTTGTTGATCAGCTGCGTTCCGCCGGTGACGGGTCGGGCGTTCCACACCTGGGTGGCGTTGCCCGTGTCACCCCATTGGCTGGCGAGCGCGCCGTCGGCCGTGGACGCACCGGCGATCTCGAGCAGTTTGGAGCTGTTGCGGTTGGTGATGCGGAACTGCGGGTCGGTCGCCGTGGCCGGCCGGTAGAGCTGGATCTGGTCGAGCTCGGCGAAACCGGTCCCCTTGGCGAAGGCGATGGTGTTGACGCCCGCGTTCAGGGTGACGGTCTTCTGGGCCCACAGGTAGCGACCCCAGTCGAAGGTCGCCGGGTAGGAGATGCTCGACGCCGTGCCGCCGTTGACGGACACGTTGTGGGTGCTCGTTGCCCCGGTTCCGTTGTCGTAGCGCACGTTGACCGTGTAGGTGCCGGCGGCCGGCGCCCGCACCGTGAAGGTCACCTTGCTCCCGGCGTTATTGATGTTGCCCACCTTCGACCCGTTGGCCGCATCGGCGTGGGTCACCAGGGTAGCGTCGACGAGCGCCGCCTTCTCGGCCTCGTACTGCTGCGCATCGAGCGGGATGGAGCCGACCCGCACGTCGTTGTAGGTAGTGGCGAGGTTTTCGACGTTGGTGGCGTGGTAGAGCGTGCGCCCGTCGACGCTGGTGTCGAAGCTCTGCGCGAAGCCCGTGAAGGTGCCGCCCTGAACATCGGCGGCGTCGTAGGTGACGCCGAACGGCAGGCGCTCCCACGGGCCTTCGCCCAGGTTGTAGTTCACGTAGAAGTTCTGCCCGCCGTCGATGGCGTTGGACGAGTTGAGGGCCCACTTCGAGGCGATCACGACCATGCCCTTGGGACCGCCGGTGGGCACCCAGCGCACGAACGGGGATGATCCGATGCCGCGGCCGTTGGCGAGTTTGACCTGGGTGCCGATGCTGGTCTCGGGCGACCAGGTGAGGCCGTCGGGAGAGTACTTGTAGTAGACGGGCGCGGTGTTCTGCGTCTGGCTCGGCCGGTTGACGACCTCGAACGTGGCCATGTATCGACCGTCGGGCAGCCGCGTGACCGTGATCATGCCGGGTCGGTCGCTCTGGTTGGTGGGTGCGGACACGTTCACGAGGGGACCCCAGGTGAGGCCACCATCGGTGGAGCGCCGGTAGGACACGGCCTGCAGCACGCCGTTGGCTTTCTGACGTTCGTCGGAGAAGTAGGCGACGAGGCCGCCGTTGGCGTCGACGGCGAGGGAGGGCTCCCAGACGGTCGTCGTCGTAGAGGTGGGGCTGGGGTCATAGACGGCGGGGCCACCCGAGTCGATGGTGCTCTGGTAACTCCAGGTCACACCGTGGTCGAGGCTCTTGTAGACGACGAGTCGGCTGCTCGAGCGGTCCTCGGGCATGATCATGCCGCTCAACAGCAGGGTGCCGGCGGGCAGGTTGCCGAGTTGGACGGGCACTTCATAGAGGAACGGCTGGGCGGTGCGCGTGAGGGTCGGGAACTGCACGCTGGGGTTGATGTCGGCCACTTTGGTCCAGCTGGCACCGTCGTTGGTGCTGCGATAGATCGGGTAGACCTGTTTGCCGTTGACCAACACGAGCTGGTCGAAGGTGGCGATCTGGGTGCCGTTGGCCGTGCCGCTGTTCTTCAGCACGAGGTTCTTGGCGTAGGTGGTGCCGGCCGCGCGCCCACCCTCGGGGTTGAAGGAGCTGCCGGCGGCGGGCGAGTAGACGAGGGCACCGTTGCCGGTGGTGACCGCCTGGGCGGGGGCTGCCCCGGCGAGCTGCCCCAGCAGGAGCAGCGCGATGGTGCCGAGACCGGCGACGGTGAATCGCCGTTTCGCTCGGCGCGGGGTGCGAACGACGTCGTCCACACCCGAAGAGACTGTGCTCATCTTTCCTCCGATAGTTGTCACTGATCCGGCGCGGATGTCCCGCCCCGGCGTTCCCCCACCCCCGGCAGTGCTCAGTCGGTCGGCGCGAGAAGAATTTCGGTCCACGAGACGGCGGGCAGCACGATCGTGATCGTGTCGCCGTCGCGCTGGACGCTGTCGTTTGCGTGCAGCTGCACGCGTTCGGGCTGCTGCAGCGTGTTGGCCGCGTGGATGTCGTCGTCGGCGAGCGTGCGGGCCGTCGCGTGCACGTCGGCCCCGTTCCGCCGATACGGCGCGAGGTCGATCGTCACGGTGACCTCGTCGTCGGTCGACCGGTTGACCAAGTAGACAGATGCCGCACCCGTCGTCTCGTCGTGCGTTGCGACCGCGTCGACCACGGGCACCGTTCCGTAATCGGCCGTGTCATAGGTCGGGCTCTCGACGGCCACGTCGAGGGCTGTGCCCACGGCGTGCTGAGACGTGGCGGCGAAGGGGAAGAACGTGGTCTGCTTCCACGCGGGCCCGCCCGGCTCGGTCATGATGGGCGCGATCACGTTGACGAGTTGCGCGAGCGAGGCGCTCGTCACGCGATCGGCGTGCTTCAGCAGGGCGATGAGCAGGCTGCCGAACACGACGGCGTCGGCCACCGAGTACTGGTCTTCGAGCAGGCGCGGTGCGGTGGGCCAGTTGTCGACGCCCTGGATCTTGTCGACGTTCTCGAAACGCGTGTTGTACCAGATGTTCCACTCGTCGAACGAGATATTGATGGTCTTGTCGCTGCCGCGCACGGCTTTGACATGGTCGGCGGTGGCCACGACCGAGTCGATGAAGTGGTCCATGTTCACACCCGACGCGAGGTAGCTGGGCAGGTCGCCCTTGTCCTCGTAGTAGGCATGGCAGGAGATGTAGTCGACGTCGTCGTAGGTGTGGGTGAGCACGACGCGCTCCCATTCGCCGAAGGTCGGCATGGTGGCGCTGGATGAGCCGCACACGACGAGTTCGAGGTCGGGGTCGAACGAGCGCATGGCGCGGGCGGTCTGGGCGGCCAGCTTGCCGTAGTCGTCGGCCGAGCGGTGCCCGAGCTGCCACGGGCCGTCCATCTCGTTGCCGAGGCACCACATCTTCACGCCGAAGGCCGACGCCCGACCATTCTCGGCGCGTCGCTCGGCGAGCGCGGTGCCGCCCGGCAGGTTGGCGTATTCGAGCAGGTCGAGCGCCTCGAGGGTGCCCCGCGTGCCGAGGTTCACGGCGAGCATCAGCTCGCTGCCCACCTTGTCGAGCCACGTCTGAAACTCGTGCAGCCCGATCTCGTTGGTCTCGGTGGAGTGCCACGCGAGGTCGAGGCGGCGCGGCCGATCGGCCACGGGTCCGACGCTGTCCTCCCAGCGGAAGCCCGAGACGAAGTTGCCGCCGGGGTAGCGGATGGCCGACACCCCGAGCTCTTTCACGAGCTCGATTACGTCGGTGCGAAAACCGTCGGCGTCGGCCGCGGGGTGCCCGGGCTCGTAGATGCCGTCGTAGACGGAGCGCCCGAGGTGTTCGACGAACGAGCCGAAGAGTCGGCGGTTGACGGCGCCGATGGTCTGGCGCGGGTTGACGGTGATGCGGGCGTTAAGCATGGTGGTCCTGAATGTGCGGGGCGCCGAAAGCGCGGGCGGATGGGGCATGTTGCGTGTCTTCTGCGTGCCGGGCGGCCTCGGCGTGCTGCCGGTAACGGTCGGCGACGGGGTTCTTCTGCCGCAGCAGACCCGACGGACTCTCGACGAGGTCGTAGAGCCCCATGGTGAGCAGGTGGTCGATGCGCGGGTTCTCGGTGTGCCGGTAGGTCCACTCGTACATGTCGAAGAGCGGCCACCAGGTGTAGCCGACGACCTGCTGCCCCTCGGCGCGCATCCTGTGCACGAGTTCGACGGATGCATCGAGCCACTCGATACGCTCCGCCACCGTTCCGGTGACGCAGGTCTCGGTCACCATGACGGGCGCACCGTAACGCGCCGCATACGTCTCGAGCACCTCCCGCAGACCCTCGGTGCCGGCGTCGAATGACGGACGCGGATCGGCGAATCCCCCACCGTGGCGCACCCCCGCCTCGAAGACCTCGGTGGAGTGCCGCGGGTAGTAGTTGACGCCCATGACGTCGGGGCGCACCGCGTTGTCGAGGAACCAGGTCAGCTCGGCATCCGTGCAGCCCTTGTGCCGCAGGGTGTCGAGCAGCGGGTGATGGGGGCCGACACCACCCGTGACGAGGTCTTCGACGAGGAAGCTTTGGTGTCGCAGGCGGGTGGCGAGCTCGGCGTGTTCGGTCGCCTCGGCGTCGCCCGTGTAGCGCATGCCCGCGTCGACGTGCACGAAGGTGGCGCGCTCGCCGATCGAGCGTGAGATGGCTTGCTGGGTGAGGACGAACCCTTTCGACAGGGCCAGCGACATCTGCACGAACCCGTCGGCACCCGAGAGGTACGGAGGCCAGTAGCCGTATTCGCCCGAGAAGAGCGCGTGGATGACGGGTTCGTTGACGGGCGTGTAGTCGGTGACGAACGATCCGTATCGATCGGCGAAGCGCTCGGCGTATTCGGCGACATGCTGCGGGTAGTCGGGATGCGCGAACTGCCGCTCGAGCCACGCGGGCGTGCCGTAGTGCAGCAGGTCCACGAGGGGCCGGATGCCGTTCTCCTGCATGCTCTCGACGGCACGGTCGACGAAGCCCCAGTCCCAGACGCCCTTCTCGGGCGTCACGCGGTACCACGGCACGCCCCAGCGCAGCATTTCGGCGCCCACCGTGGAGGCGAGCGCGAAGTCGGTGTCGTACTGCTCGTAGTGCTCGGTCAGCTCGTATTCGTCGATGGCCCGTTCGCCCGCGCGCGTCTGCGGCACGAAGGTGTCCTCGATGCCGAGGGCGAAGTGCAGCGCGCCGTCGGCGAACCACGGGGCCGCGGCCACACCGGGGGTGGCGACAGAAGCGGGAGTAGCGCTGGGCGCGGTCGGGTCAGACACGGGGCTCATTTCAGACCGGTGGTGGCGACGCTCTCGATGAAGCGTCGTTGGACGAACAGGAACATGATGGCGAGGGGCAGCACCGCGATGAGCGAGCCGGCCATCATGACGCCGTAGGGGATGATGCCGCCGGGGCCGGTCAGCAGCGTGAGCCCCGATGTGATGGTGCCCATCTCGCTGTCGGTCGTGAACACGAGCGGCCACAGGAGGTCGTTCCAGTTGTTCACGAACGTGAAGATGGCGAGCGTGAGCAGCGCGGGAACGGCGTTCGGCAGCACGACGCTGCGGAACACCCGCCACTCGGAGGCTCCGTCGATGCGGGCGGCGCTGTCGAGGTCGCGCGGCAGCGAGACGAAGAACTGGCGCAGGAAGAAGATGCCGAAGGCATCCGCGGCTCTCGGGATGATGAGCGCCGCGAACGTGTTCACCCAGCCCAGGTCGCTCACGAGCTGGTAGACGGGGATGAGCGTGGCCTGGAACGGGATCATGAGGCTGGCGATGATGGCGATCAGCAGCACGTTCTTGCCGCGGAAATCGATGCGGGCGAGCGCATAGGCCACGAGCGAATCGAAGACCAGCGCGCAGATCGTGACGCCGCCCGCGAAAACGAAGCTGTTGGCGATGAGCCGCGCGAAGGGCAGCTCGGTGAAGATGCGCGTGAAGTTGTCGAACGTCCACTCGGTGGGCACGAGCGTGGGCGGGAACGCGTTGACCTCACTCGTGGGTTTGAAGGCCGTGAACACGATGATGATGATCGGCAGCAGCAGGAAGAACGTGGCCGCGAGGAACACCACGAGCGAGATGCCGCGGAGCACCAGGCTGCGCTGACGGGCCTTCTTGCGCGCGGGCGTTTCGACCCGGCCCGCCGTCGCACCTCCCGGGCGGGTCGACCGCGAGCCGCCGCGCGCGGAGCGGGTGGAGCGGGTGGAGCGGGGCGTGCGGCCGGATGAGGCGTCGGCCGGGGTTTCGAGGGTGTGTGACATCAGCTGGCGTCCTTTTCGCGGCGGCCGGCGAAGCCGAACTGAACGAGCGAGAGAATGAGCGTCGCGATCAGCAGCACATAGGAGAGTGCCGAGGCGAAGCCGAGGTCGAGGTCTTTGAAGCCGGACTCGTAGATCTCCATGACGACCGTCTGGGTGCTGCGGTAGGGGCCGCCGCCCGTGAGGACGTAGATCTGGTCGAAGGCCTGCAGCGCGGCGATGAGGGCCACGATGCCGACGAAGGCCAGCGTGTTGGACAGCTGCGGCAGGGTGATGTTGGTGAAACGGCGCCAGGCGTTGGCGCCGTCCATCTTGGCCGCCTCATAGAGGCTGCCCGGGATGTCTTGCAGGCCGGCCAGGAAGATCACCATGTAGAAGCCGAAGTTCTTCCACACCGCCACGAGCACGACGGTGGGCATAGCGAGGGCCGGGTCTTGCAGCACGTTGCCGAGGCTGATGCCGGCACCACGCAGCCAGTAGTTGAGCAAGCCGATCTGCGGGTCGAGCAGGTATTGCCACGCGAAGGCGGCGACGGCCAACGACACGATGAACGGCAGGAACAGCGTGGTGCGGAAGAAGCCCCGCCACGGCAGCCGCGGGTTGTTGAGCGCCACGGCGAGCAGGAGGGCCACGATGACCGCGAGCGGCGTGAACAGCACCGAGTAGAGCGCCGTGTTGCCGATCGACTGCAGGATGTCGGGATCGGTGAAGACCCGCACATAGTTGTCGAGCCCCACGAAGTTCTCGGCCCCGAACCCCGACGCGTCGGTGAACGACAGCCGCAGCGCCGACACCATCGGCCAGCCCACGAACACCACGAGGATCGTGAGGCCGGGGATGAGGAAGGCGGCGGCTGTGAGGCGGCGTTGCGTGCCGCCCGGCATGGGGCCTCGCCCGCCCAGAGGGGCAGGGGTGCGGAGCCGCTTGCGCGGACGCTCCCTCGTGGTGCTGGTCATGTCTCAACCTTGTGTGCTGAATCGGAGCCGACGCCTCGTGGCGGCGGCACTGTGGAGAAAGTCGTGCCAATGGCGATGTGGAGAACAGATTCGGGGGCGACGCCGTGTGCCGCCGCCCCCGAAGCGTTAGTCCTTCAGGGCCTTGTCGATGGCGGTCGATGCCGATCCGAGCAGCTCGTTCGGGTCGCCGCCCGCCATGGCCTTCTGGGTGACCTCGTCCATCGCGCTCAGGACATCCGTGCTGTTGATCACGCCGGGCAGCAGCGCCTTGGTGGTCGACGAGATGTCGGTGAGCGAGGCGACGACGGGGTTGGACGAGACGTCAGCGGCCGGAACATCGGTGCGCAGGGGCGGCCAGCCGGAGCCGAGCGACCATTCGGTGGCGACATCCTTCGAGAAGAAGTAGGAGAAGAAGTCCTGAGCGGCCTTCTGTTCCTCGGGCGAGGCCTGAGCCGTGACGGCCATCGACACGCCGATACCCGAGGATGCCTGGGCCACGGGCCCGGCCGGGATCGCGGCGATGCCGTAGTCGATCTTGTTCTCGGTCGAGACGCTGGCCATCCAGGGTCCGCCGATCGTCATGGCCGCTTTGCCCGAAGAGAACAGCTTGTCGGTGGCGACGCCATCCAGTCCCGTGGGGCTGATCTTGTCGTCGTTCAGCGCCTTCGACCAGTATTCGAGGGTCTCGACGTTCTCGGGAGAGTCGATGACCGACTTCGAGTCGTCGACGATCTCGCCGCCGTTGCCCGCGAAGAGCGACGGCCAGACGCCGTTGCCGACCGTGGCGTGATCGGCCAGGGCCAGACCATATTGCTCGGGCGTGCCGTCGCCGTCCTGGTCGACCGTGAGCTTCTTGGCCGCGTCGACCCATTCGTCCCAGGTCTCGGGGAATTCGGTGACGCCGGCCGCTTCGAAGAGCGTCTTGTTATAGAAGACCGAGAGCGGCACGAAGCCCGTCGGCACGCCGTATTTCGCGCCGTCGACGGTTTCCATGGCCGCGGCCTGCTCCGAGATCTCGGCCGCGTTCTTGTCGTCGGCGTAGAAGTCGTCGAGGTTGGCGAGCGCCTTCTTCGAGGCGTAGACGGGCAGGCGTTCGGCGGGCATAGCCACGATCTGCGGGCCCTTGTTGGCCGAGAGCGCGGTGAGCAGGGTGTCGTCGATGACATCCCAGGTCTTCACCTGCGTCTTGATCGTCACCTTGTCTTGGGACTTGTTGTAGTCGTCGACGATGCCGTCGAGGACTTTGCCGTCTGCCTCGGTGTAGCCGTGCCAGAAGGTGAGGTCGATGTGACCGTTGCTGTCGGTCGACGACGAAGACGTGGAGCAACCGGCCAGGGCCGCCGTGGCCGTGACCGCGACAGCGAGTGTCGCCAAGAGCTTCCTCATTGAATGCCTCTCTTAGCTCGCCGACATCCGTGTCGGGCGAGATCTCTGCAACGCTGCAATTACAACGTTGTAAAAGTGATGATAGGCACGAGCTCACGAGACTGTCAATTCATTTGCGCAGATCACTCATGCCCAAAACGAGTGACACGACGGATGCCTGAGCGCGCCGCTTCAGCAGGGCACCCGTCAACCCCGGCCCCGAGCCGTGTGAGTATCAACACGCCCCGTCGAGAATGCGCCGAAATGGGGGCCTCGCCACCCTCGAAGCCTCACGGCGTCACGCCATCACGCCGCCACACCGTCGCGCCTTCACGCCTTCACGCCTTCACGCCTTCACACCGCCTGGCGCACGGCCGCCGATTCACGCTCGACCACCGCGAAGGGCGCGTTGATGCGCCGCGGCTGCCCGATCGCGCCACCCCGGTCGGAGATGCGCTCGATCAGCGCCGACACCGCGGCCTCGGCGATCTGCCGCCGCCCCGGGTCGATAGTGGTCAGGCTCGGCAACGAGAACTGGCCCTCGGTCAGGTTGTCGAAACCGACCACCGCCACATCGGTCGGCACGCGCACGCCCTCTTGCTGCAGCACACGCATGGCGCCGAGGGCCAACTCATCGTTCAGCGCGAACACCGCATCGAACTGGATGCCCCGCGCCAGCAACTCCTGCATCGATCCGGCGCCGTCCATGCGGTGCCAGCCCTCGCGATAGACCACGAGGCTCTCATCGAACGGGATGCCGTGAGCCGCCAGGGCCTCGCGATAGCCCTGCAGTCGCAGTGCCGCCGAACCGACGGCCTCGCGGGCGTGGGCACCGATCGCGGCGATATCGCGCCGGCCCGACCGGATGAGGTATTCGGTCGCCGCGCGCGCCGCCTCGACGTTCTGGATCGTCACGTGGTCGGTGGGGCCGCCGAAGATGCGCTCGCCGAGCAACACCAACGGGTAGGGGACGTCGAGATGCGAGGCATCCTCGTTGGACATGCCCAGCGGGCTGAAGAGGAGACCATCGAGCATGGCGATGCGGGGGCTCTCGAGCACATCGATCTCGCGGTGACGCTCGCCGCCGGTTTGCTCGATGAGGACCGTGAAGTCCTGGGCGCGCGCGGCCGTCAGCACGAGGTCGGCCAGATCGGCGAAATAGCTGAAGCTCAGCTCAGGAACGGCGAGACCAATGACGCCCGTGCGACCCGTGCGCAGGTTGCGGGCGGCGATATTCGGTTGATAACCGAGCTCCGTCACGGCCGCGGACACCTTCTCGCGCGTTGCCGGCTTCACGAACTCGTAGCCGTTGACCACGTTAGAGACCGTCTTCACCGAGACTCCGGCGAGCGCCGCGACATCCCGCAATGTTGCCGCCATCACGCCCCTCTCCGTCGCACCGGTGCTGACGCCATCCTAGCCAGGCGGGGACAAACGGTTGCGCCACCTGTCACAGCCGCGCGGGTCGCGCGTCACGTGCACGACCCGCGCAGTGCGGGCCGGCCTAGGACGGCAGCGGGGCCTTCGCGGTCTCGCGAGCGCGCAGCACCACGATGAGGCTGATGAGCGCGGCGGCCATCACGTAGAAGGCGGGGGCGAACTTGTTGCCCGTCGAGGCGATGAGGAAGGTGGCGAAGTAGGGCGTGATGCCACCGAACACGGCGACCGACATGTTGTAAGCGATCGACATGCTGCCGTAGCGGATGCGGGTGGGGAAAAGTTCCGCCATCGCGGCACTGGCGGCACCATCGAACGCGGCCATGAAGACACCCAGGATGATCATGGCTCCGGCGGCCGCCCAGAAGTTGCCGGCGTTCATGAGCATGAGCGTGGGGTAGGTGAGCACGAGGAAGCCCAGGCATCCGGCGATCATGACCGGTTTGCGACCGATCTTGTCGCTGAGCAGACCCATGAAGGGCACGAGCGTGGCGATCGCGAGCAGGCCCACGACGGTGGCGCCGTAGCTGAGGGTCTTGCTATAGCCCAGGTCGGTTTGCAGGTAGGACGGCATGAAGGTCTGCAGAATCCAGTGCCCGACGGCCTTGAGCACGACGAATCCGACGCAGAACAGCAGCGCGCGCCACGACGTGCGGAACGAATCGCGCAGCGGGGAGGCCGACACCTCGCCGGCGGCCTTCACGGCCTGGAATTCGGGGGTGTCCTCGAGCTTGTTACGCAGGTAGAGGCCGACGAGACCGAGCGGCAGGGCGAGCAGGAAGAGGACGCGCCATCCCCAGTCGGTGAGGGCATCTTCGCCGAGCGTCGTGGTGAACAGCAACACCAGGCCGGCACTCACAACGAAGGCGGCGAAGCCGAAGACGTCGATGAAGCTGGTGACG
This sequence comes from Okibacterium fritillariae, assembly GCF_900167575.1. GTDB lineage: Bacteria > Actinomycetota > Actinomycetes > Actinomycetales > Microbacteriaceae > Okibacterium > Okibacterium fritillariae. The sequence continues at coordinate 379,108 of NZ_FUZP01000001.1, read as the reverse complement.
AAACCGCGTCGGTTGGACGGCGCATATTCGGCGAGCAACGTCGTCGCGCCCGAGCTCTCGCCGCCGGCCGCGAAGCCCTGCACGAGCCGCACGATCACGAGCAAGAACGGCGCCCACAGCCCCACCATGTCGAAGGTGGGCAAGAGGCCCATCACCACCGTGGCACCCGAGGTGACGAGGATGACCGTGGCGAGCGTCGTCTTGCGGCCGAGCCGGTCGCCGATCGAACCCCAGAAGAGGCCGCCGAGGGGGCGCATCACGAAGCCGGCGCCGAACACGGCGAAGGCCGAGAGGAGGGCGGCCTGCGTGTTGCCCTGCTGGAAGAACTGCACGCTGATGACGGTGGCGAGGGTTCCATAGAGACCGAAGTCGAACCATTCGACGAAATGCCCGGCCCCCGCGGCGCCGATGACCTTGCGCATGCGCCGGCGGCGTTCCGCGTCGTCTAAGGGGGTCAGGCTCGTGCGGGCGGCGGCCTCGTCGAGGCCGGCCTGCGGCTGTTTCACTGTCTCGCTCATCGGGAATCCTCACGTCATTGTTGAAGCTGGCGACGATCAACATACCACCAAGCGATGGTTTAATCCCACTGAGCGGAAAGTTAATCCCATTCAGTGATAGTTTGAGGTCGTCGTCCCCCGGTCAAAGGAGCCCAACCCCATGCAGAGTCGAACAGAGTCCAGCGATGTCGTCGTCATCGGCGGAGGCCTCGCCGGCGTCTCAGCCGCCGTTGCCGCCGCCCGACTCGGTTCGCGCGTCTCGCTCATCACCAATCGTCCCGTGCTCGGCGGCAACTCGTCGAGCGAGATCCGCGTGTGGGTGGTCGGCGCCACCGCGCACGGCCACCAGCGGTTCGCGCGCGAAACCGGCATCATGGGCGAGCTCTTCCTCGAGAACCAATACCGAAACGCCGAGGGCAACCCCTACTACTGGGACCAAACGGTGCTCGACCTCGTGCGCGCCGAGCCCAACATCCACCTGCACCTCAACACGGATGTCCGCACCACCGTCATGCGCGACGCAACACCCACTGCCGCACCCGCTGCCACCCTCGACGCCGCGCCCGCTGCCGCCCCCGACTCCGCCCGGGCTGCCGCACCCGCCATCGAGGCCGTCATCGGCTGGACCATGGGCAGTGAAATCGAAACGCGCTTCGAGGCCCCGATCTTCATCGACTGCACGGGCGACGGCCTGATCGGCGCCCAAGCCGGCGCCACCTACCGCATCGGCCGCGAGGCCCGCTCGGAATACAACGAGCCCTGGGCCCCCCTCGAGGCCGACGACGAACTCCTCGGCAGCTCCATCTTCTTCTACACGAAGGATGCGGGCCGCCCCGAGCGTTTCGTGCCGCCGAGCATCGCCATCGACATCGCCCAGACCCCCATCCTGGCCAACCGCATCATCCGCACGGGCGACAACGGCTGCAATTACTGGTGGATCGAATGGGGCGGCGAACTCGACACGGTCGGCGACAACGAACGCATCCGCGACGAGCTGTGGGGCGTCGTCTTCGGCATCTGGAACCACATCAAGAACTCGGGCGAATTCGACGCCGACACGCTCACGCTCGAATGGGTCGGTGCCATCCCGGGCAAACGTGAATACCGCCGCTTCGTGGGCGACCACACGCTCACCCAGCACGACATCCTCGACCAGGTGCGCTTCGACGACGCCGTCGCGTTCGGCGGCTGGTCGATCGACCTGCACCCCGTCGAGGGCGTCTATGCCGACAAACCGGGTGCCCAGCAGCGTTTCAGCGATGGCACCTACGACATCCCCTTCCGCAGCCTCTATTCGCGGGATGTCTCGAATCTGCTCTTCGCCGGGCGCAACATCTCGGCTTCCCACGTGGCCTTCGGGTCGACGCGCGTCATGGCCACGTGCAGCACGCAGGGCCAGGCGGTCGGAACGGCCGCGGCCCTCGCCGCGCGCCTCGACGTGACCCCGCGCGAGCTCGGTTCCCGCCACCTCGACGTCTTGCAGGGCACGCTCCTGCGAGAGGACGCGCCCGTCATCGGTGTGCGAGCGGATGACGCCGACGACCTCATGCACACCGCCACCCTGACCGCATCGAGCACGCTCACCCACCTCTCGACGGTGCCGCACGCGGGGGCCAACACGACCCTCCCCCTCGACCGCGACGTCGCGCTCGTCATCCCGATCGAGCCGCGCCTCGACGACATTACCTTCCGCGCCGACGCGAGCGCCGACACCACCGTCACGGTCGAGCTCTGGGGCACGGGCAAACCGCAGAACTACGCCCCCATCGTGCCGCTCGACACCCGCACCGTCGCGGTGACGGCGGGCCGCAGCATCCCGATCGCCGCCCGTTTCGACTGGCTGCCCGACGACCCCCAGAACGCCGTCGTCGTCGTGCGGGCCAACCCCGACATCGCGCTGCACCTGGCCAAGGAGCGCCCCTACGGCGTGCTCGCCCTCACCGCCAAACACGCCTCGGACGAATCCCTCGACGACCACATCCCCGAAGAGGGCGACCAGCCGGTCACGGATTGGACGGCCCGGATGCTGCGCCGCCGCAGCTTCGTCGCGACCGTGTCGCCCGCGACCACCGCCTACTCCCCCGCCCACCTGACCGACGGCCTGCAGCGCCCCTTCGGCGGACCGCACCTCTGGTCGTCGGCCCCACTCGACCCGACCCGCGACCTCGTCACCCACCCCGAAACGGTCGAGGCGACGTGGTCCGAGCCTGTGACCATCCGTTCGGTGCGCATCGTGTTCAACGACGACGTCGACGAGGATCTGGTGAACCTGCACCACCACCGCACGGAGTTCGAGGTCATCCCGGAACTCGTGTCCGACTACGCCGTCGAGGCGCGCACCGCCACGGGCGAATGGATGCCGGTGGCCGAGGTCTCGGGCAACCGCCACCGCCACCGCGTGCACGACATCGACGCCGTCACGACCGACGGTTTGCGGCTGGTGGTGCGCGGCACCAACGGTTCGCCGTATGTCACGGTCGTCGCGCTCAAGGCGTACTCGGCGCCGAGCGGCCGCGCCGGAGATGCCTGGGTAGGCTGACAGCTGAGTCCTCGTCCGTCCCGAGCGAAAGAGGTCCCCGTGCCCGGCGAAATCCAGCAAGGCATCGGCCGCGCCGCCTCGGTGCTCGAGGCTCTCGGTGCGTCGACGAGCGGCCCGCTGCGGGCATCCGATATCGCCCGCGCGACGGGGCTCGGCGCCTCGACAACCGCCCGGCTGCTCGGCACGCTCGAAGAGCTCGGCTATGTGAGCAAACTCGCGGCCGGCCCCGCCTATACGATCGGCCCCGCCATCCTGGCCCTGTCGAGCGCCGGTCTCAATCAGAACGCCGTGCACCGAGAGGCACGCAGTGCGGCTCAGGAGCTGGCCCACCGCACGGGCCTCAGTGTCAACGTCGCCGTGCGCGACGGGGCGAGCTCGGTCTATCTCTGCCACTTCGAAGGCTCGCTCGCGCCCAAATCGCACACCATGGTCGGGTTGCATCAACCGCTGCACGCCTCGGCGCTCGGCAAATGCCTGCTGTCGGGCCTCGGGGACGACGAGCGCCGCGAGCTGCTCGGCGACGAGCCCTACCCGCGCTACACGAAGAACACGCTCACCACGTTCGAGGCGCTGACCGCCGACCTGGCCCGCGTCGCCGAACGCGGCACAGCCCTCGAAGATCAGGAACTCGCGCTCGGCCGCCTGTGCGTCGCCGCCCCCATCCGCGATGCCACTGGCTCGGTGGTCGCGGCGATCTCCATCTCGGGCCGCCTCACCGTGATGAACGACCACGACCTCGACGCCCTGTCCGAGGAACTCGTCGAGGTCGCCGACCGCATCAGCGTCGGCCTCGGCATGATCTCGGCCATCCCCGTTCGCTGAGGTTGCTTCACCTTCCGCCGATCGCTGATCGACGAAAGAGAGCGTTCACTTTTTGCCACTGTTCAGTGAAACTGAACAGCGCTGAAAAATGAACGGTGGCTAACCTCTTTACAACACTTGCCAGTCCGGCTTGTTGTCGTAGGTGTAGCGGTAGTAGTCGGCGTGGGCCAGGCGCGAGGCGGCGGCCTCGTCGACCACGACCGTCACGTGCCCGTGCAGTTGCACGGCCGAGCCCGGCACCGACGCCGTGAGCGGGCCTTCGAGCGCGGCCGCCAGCGCCTCGGCCTTGGCTTCGCCGAACGCGAGCAGCACGAGGTGACGCGCCCGCAGGATGGTGCCGAGACCCTGCGTGATGCAGTGGCGGGGCACGTCGTCGACGCTGTCGAAGAAGCGCGCGTTGTCGCGGCGGGTCTGCTCGGTGAGCGTCTTCACGCGGGTCAGCGACGCAAACGATGAGCCCGGCTCGTTGAAGCCGATGTGGCCGTCGGTTCCGATGCCCAGAATCTGCAGGTCCACGCCGCCGGCGGCTTCGATGGCGGCCTCATAGTCGGCGCCCGCGTGCTGGATCGTGGCGGCATCCCCGTTGGGGGTGTGCACGAGCTGCGGGTCGAGGCCGAGCGGTTCGACGACCTCACGCGTGATGACCGAACGATACGACTCGGGATGCTCGGCGGGCAGCCCCACGTATTCATCGAGGGCGAAGGCGCGCACGCGGGAGAGATCGAGGCCGGCCGAGCGTGCCGCCAGGGAACGGTAGACGGGCAACGGGGTCGAGCCCGTGGCGACGCCGAGCACGGCATCCGGTGTGCTCGTGATGAGACGCACGATAGCGTCGGCCACCAGGTCTCCGGCGGCTTCTTTCGTGGGGAGGATGACGACTTCGGCCATGTCACGTGCCTTTCGATACGGGGATGATGTGGGGTGCACGCCGCTCAGGCGCGAGGCTCTTCAGCCAAGACGTCGGCGGTCGTCCACCGGTCGACGACCTCGCCGTGGCCGCTGGCGCGGAACGCGAGGACCGCGGCGCCGATGCGCCCGCCCGCCGTGCCCAGTTCGGAGACGCGGATTTCGGGCGCTTCCCGCCACACGAGCGACTGCGCGAGTTCGGCACGCAACGGGTCGAGCAGCAGGCCGCCGGCGCGCGACACTCCGCCGGCGAGCACGATGACGGCCGGGTCGATCAGCAGCGTCACCGATTTCAGTCCCAGCGCAAGAGCGTGCACACCGTCGGCCCACACGCGGTCGGCAACGGGGTCGTGCCCGAGGCGCACCGAGATAGCGGCGGCGTCCAGGCCAGGCTCTCCCCCGGCGGCGGCGTAGCGGCGCGCGATTCCGGCACCCGAGAGATAGACCTCGAGACATCCGTGTTGGCCGCACGTGCACGGCTCGCCGTCGGGAATGGCGGGGATGTGCCCGAGTTCGCCGGCCGTGGTGACCGCGCCGACGACCGGATGCCCGCCACTCAAGATCGAGGCCGCGACACCCGTTCCGATGGCCACGAGCACCGAGTTGGCGACACCCTTCGAGGCACCGAAGAGACTCTCGGCGAGCCCGCTCGACCGCACATCGTGGCCGATCTCGACGGGCACGCCCAGTTCGGCCGAGAGGATGGGGCCGAGGGGAACGTCGGTCCAGTCGAGCGTCGAGGCGTAACGCACGATGCCGTTCTCGGCCTCGACCATGCCGGGCGTGACCACGCCGATGCCGACCACGTGGTGTCCCGATTGTTCGGTGTGCGCGCGCAAACCCTGCAGCAGCTCAATGATGCGGGCGATCGACTCGTCCCCGGTGGCGCCGACGCCCACGGACCGCGACGCAATGGTGCGGCCCGAGGCATCCACGATGGCGCCCTTGAGGTTGGTGCCGCCGATGTCGACGGCGATGACGACGGAGGCATCGGAGAGCGTGTCGGTCGCCGGATTCTCGAGGGCCGCGAACAGGTCGCGCACGACGTCGGGGTCGGTCCGCAGCGTCCCGTCCCCGCGCGGCGACGCGGTCTGGGCGCGCAGGTGCACCTCGGTCGCGCCCGTTGCATCGAGGATCTCTCGCACATTCGCGGGGCGCACCGATCCGCCGACGAGCACGGTCGGGGCGGCGGCATCCGCGCGCGACCAGCGCACGAGTTCGGCCAGCACCTCGACGCCCTGCAGCGCCGGATGCGGCCCACCCGAGGTCAGCACGCGCTCGACGCCGGCCGCGGCCAGCACGTCATAGGCTGCCAGCAGATCGGATGTCGCATCGAACGCTTTGTGGAAAGTGACGGGCAATGGCGCCGCGGCGTCGATCAGGCGGCGGAGCGCGGCGGCATCCACCTCACCCGCGGTGGTCAGGGCCCCGACGACGACGCCTACGGGGGTGCGCGCACCGGAAGCGGCTCCCGCGATGGCCCGCAGGTCGCGGCACATGACGTCGACCTCGGCCTCGCTGTAGACGAAGTCGCCCCCGCGCGGCCGCACGATGATCTGCACGCCGACGCGTTCGACGGCGTCGAGCACCGCCAGGATCGTGCCCATGCTCGGCGTCGTCCCGCCCTCGAGCAGGTCGGCGCACAGCTCGATGCGGTCCGCACCCTCACGGTCGGCGACGAGCGCCCCCTCCAGGTCGTCGACGCACAGCTCGACGAGCACGCGGCTGGTCTGCGCAGAGTCGGATGCGCTCACTGCACGTCACCGCGCGCGGCGATCCACGCCGTCACATCGGCACCCGCCGCGATCTCACCGACGGGCACGCCGCCGCCCAGAACGGGCAGCTCGACGAGCGAACCGGCGGCCGCGACATCCACGCCCAGCGCGCCCAGCACCTCGAGCGCGAGCAGGGTCGTCGCGCGCGGGTTGCCGTCGACGATCTTCATCGCGACCGCCTGACCCGTGGCCGCGGCCATGCCGATGACGCCCTCGGCGCCGCCCTTGGCGAGCACGCCGGGCACGCGCGTCATGGTGTCGCTGTTGGCGTGGTTGTCGCCGCCCACGAAGAAGGGGTGCGCGCGCATGGCGTCGGCGACGAGGCGTTCGGGGGTTCCCTCGGGTGCCGTCACGAGGGCGCGGAACGAGCGCGCCAGACCCTCGACCGTGGTGCTGAACAGGGGCGCGCCGCATCCATCGATCGCCGTGTATTCGACGGCCGTGCCCGCCACGCGCTCGACCGTCTGCCGCACGAGTTGCTGCAGGGGGTGTTCGGGGTCGAGGTAGGTGGCCGTGTCCCAGCCGTTGGCGGCGCACGCCAGCAGCATGGCGGCGTGCTTGCCCGAGCAGTTCATGCGCACACGCGAACGGGTCTCGCCGTCGCGGATGAGGCGTTCGCGCGTGGGCTCGTCCTCGGGCCAGTCGACGGGGCAGCCGAGCGCCGACTCGTCGAGACCCGCGCGGTCGAGGATGCGGCGCACGGCGTCGACGTGAGCGTCCTCGCCCGTGTGGCTGCCGGCGGCGATCGCGAGCTCTTCGCCGCTGAGGTCGGCGCCGGCGAGGACACAGGCGAGGGCCTGCAGGGGTTTCGTGGTCGAACGCGGCAGCACCTGCGTGGAGCCGCGGCCGAGGTCGGCGGCCACCGTTCCGTCGGCGTCGAGGGCTACGAGCCAGCCGAAGTGGCGGCTCTCGATCACACCCGAACGCACGATCACGGCGAGCTCGGCCAGCTCGGAGGCGGCAGCGGGCACGGACGACGCCGCGGCGGGCGCGGACGAGGCGGCCAGGTCAGAGGAGGGAAGGGTTGCCACGGTGTTGCTCCTTCGTCGCGGTGCGACAGTCGATCGGTAAAGAAAAGACGCTCAGTCGAGCACGGGCGCACCCACGACGGGCACGGGCGCCGCGGCATCCGGTTTGCGCAGGCTGCGCTTCGAGGGTCGCGTGCGCAGGCGGGCGGCGAGCGTCGAGAGCGCGCCGTTGAAGACCAGGTAGATGAGCGTGACCACGACGAACGTCTGGATGAGCAGGTGGTTGAACGACGACAGCACCTGGCCGCGATAGAGCAGCTCGGTGAAGGCGACGATGTAGCCGAGCGAGGTGTCCTTCACGAGGCTCACGAGCTGCGTCACGAGCGAGGGTGTCGCGAAGCGCAGCGCCTGCGGCAGCACGACGAGTCGCGAGGTCTGAGCCTCCGACATGCCGAGGCTCAGGCCGGCTTCGCGCTGACCGCGGGGCAGGCCCAGGATGCCGGCGCGGATGATCTCGGCGAACGCGGCCGAGTTGGCCACCGTCAGCGGGATCACGAGCTTCCAGATGAGCGGGAAGTTGAGCCCCAGCTGCGGCAGGCCGAACAGCATCAGGTAGATGAGCAGCAGCACGGGAACCGTGCGCGCGATCTCGATATACCCGGTCGACAGCCAGCGGATGACGCGCACCCGGCTCAGGCGTCCGAGCGCCAGGAACAATCCGAGGAAACCTCCGAGAACGGCCACGAGAGCCGCCGCCTGGATCGTTCCCCACAGCCCGACGAGCAGATACTCCCACACGGGCCAGGACAGGAACGGCGTCCACTTGTCGGCATCCAGCTGCCCCTTCGAGCCGAACTGGATGAGCCCCGCCACGACGATGCCGACCAGGATCAGGATGACGACGGCCGACCAGATGCGAATGTTGCGGCGGGTCTTGGGCCCGGGCTCGTCGTACAGCGACACCTTCTGCGTCGCGGCACCCTTGCCCGCGCCCGTGCCGGTGCCGGTCGTTTGCGTTGTCGCGCTCATCGGACGATCGCCACCTTTCGCTCGATGCGGCCGGCACTCAGGCCGATGATGAGGGCGAGCAGCATATAGACGAGGCCCGCCGCCGTGAAGATGAGGATGGGTTGCGCCTCGACGAGGTTGAGCTTGTTGGCCGCCGAGGTGAGCTCGACGACGCCCACGGCCGCGGCGAGGGCGGTGTTCATGGTCAGCGCGATCATGACGTTGCCGATGGGTTGCACGGCGGCGCGCAGTGATTGCGGCAGCACCACCAGGCTGAGGGTCTGGCCGAGAGTGAAGCCCAGCGCGCGGCTGGCCTCGATCTGCCCGTTGCCCACCGTGTTCACGCCGCTGCGGATCGCCTCGGCCACGTAGGCGGCCTCATACAGCGTCAGCACGACGACCGTGGTGGGGGCCAGGGGCATGAGGATGCCGGCATCCGGCAGTGCGAAGACCGCGAGGATGAGCAGCACGAGCAGTGGCACGTTGACGAAGAACTGCACGTAGGCGAAGGCCGCTCCGCGCAGCACCGGGATCGGGCTGATGCGGGCCGCCGCGATGAGCGTTCCGACGATGAGCGAGCCGATGCCGGCGACCACCGCCATCACGACCGTCGTTCCGAGCGCGGCGAGGAGCGGGCCGGCGCTGTCGACGAAGATATCCATAACTTCCTTCGGGCGGTTTCGGGGCTGTTCGGGTGGGGCAGGTGGGGCAGGTGAAGCGGATGAAACGGGTGGTGCGGTTCAGCCCGGGCGACGCAGACGCGGCGCGACGTGCGAGACGACGCGGATGCCGCGGGGCCCGGGCGCGAGCCGCCGGAACCGGTTGCCCCTCAGAAACGTGAGGCAACCGGCATCCGGCGTCTGCTGTGGCTTAGGAGCCGGGGACCGAACCGATCTTCGGAGCGTCGGGCGTCTCGGACTCGACGGCCGCGCCGAGCGTGGCGTCCCAGACCTTGGCCCAGGTGCCGTCTTCCTGGATCTTGACGAGCCAGTCGTTGATGAACGTCTTGAAGTCGTCGTCGTCGTGCTTCAGACCGATGCCGTAGGCCTCGGTGGTGAAGGGCTGGCCGACGACCTTGATCGAGTCATCCGAGGCGGCGTTCGAGGCGAGCAGCGTGAAGTCCTGCACGTAGGCGTCGCCGCGACCCTGCTTGAGGGCCTGCATGGCCTGCGGGTCGGTGGCGAAGGAGACGAGCGTGGCGGTGGGCTGCTCTTCGGGCACGGCGGTCACGGCCGGCGTGTTCGCGCCGACGATGACGGTCTTGCCGGCGAGGTCCTCGATGCCCTTGATGTCGTCGTTGTCGCTCTTGACGGCGACGGCCAGACCGGACTCGAGGTAGGGGCCCGCGAACGAGACCTGCGCGGCGCGCTCCTCGGTGATCGTGTAGGTGTTGAAGACCACGTCGACGGTGCCGTTCTGCAGCAGCGCCTCACGGGTTTCCGAGGCCGGCGGGATGATCTCGACGTTGGGCTCGCCCAGAATGTAGATCGCCAGCAGCTTGGCCAGGTCGGCGTCGAAGCCCTCGACGTCGTCGGGGTTCGAGGGGTCCTGCTGCGAGAGCAGCGGAGCGTCGAGGGCCTCGCCCACGATCAGCTTGCCGCGCTCCTTGATCTTGGCCATGGTCGAGTCGGGCAGGATGTCTGCGGCCTCGGCGACGACCGCGTTCTTGTAGACCTCGTCGAGCGAGGAGGCGGCCGACGAGGCCGTGGGGTCGGCGCCGGGAACGGCGGCGTCTCCGCCCGAGCAGGCCGCGAGGCCGAGCATGGCGGTGAGGGCGACGGCGGCAACGGGGATGGCCCGGCGAAGGGGTGAACGTGAAACGCGCAAGGTGGTGCCTTTCTCGGTGGGGTTCTAGGGCTGTGTGTCTGTGTGGCTGTAGGGCTGCGGGTCAGTGGGTCAAGATTTTGGAGAGGAAGGCGCGGGCGCGTTCCGACTCGGGGTGGTCGAAGAACTCGGCGGGCGTGTTCTGTTCGACGATGCGGCCGTCGTCCATGAAGACGACGCGGTCGGCGGCGCGGCGGGCGAAGCCCATCTCGTGGGTGACGACGACCATGGTCATGCCCTCTTTGGCGAGCGAGACCATCACGTCGAGCACCTCGGTGACCATCTCGGGGTCGAGAGCCGAGGTGGGCTCGTCGAACAGCATGACCTTGGGGCGCATGGCGAGCGCGCGGGCGATGGCGGCGCGCTGCTGCTGGCCGCCCGAGAGCTGGGCGGGAAAGCTGTCGGCCTTGTCGGCGATGCCCACGCGGTCGAGCAGTTCGAGGCCGTGCTTCTCGGCATCCTTCTTCTTCTCGCCGCGCACCTTGATGGGGGCGAGCGTCACGTTCTCGAGGATGGTTCGGTGCGCGAAGAGGTTGAACGACTGGAACACCATGCCCACGTCGGCCCGCAGCTGCGCGAGCGCCTTGCCCTCTTGAGGCAGTGTGACACCGTCGATGCGGATGTCGCCGCTCGTGATCGTCTCGAGCCGGTTGATGCAGCGGCACAGCGTTGACTTGCCCGAGCCGGACGGCCCGACCACGACGACGACCTCTTGCGGCGCGATGCTGAGCGACACGTCTTTCAGCACGTGGTGTTCGCCGAAGTGCTTCTGCACGTCGGTCATGACGACCATGTCGGTCGATGCAGTGCGTGCCGCGGACGATGCCGTGGGGGTTCCAGGTGCGTGTGCCATAGTGCCGCCTTCTCGTGAAATGCGGCCTTCGGGGGCCGCATCGCCATCCTCGGTCGGATCCCCCATCCATGATGACGGGATCAACCTAACAACTGATTGTTACACGTAGATTTCGATAAACTTTATGCAATACTGGAGCAACTGCGGAGGCATCCGCCACCCCGACGCGACCGGAAGAGCCCCGATGAGCACGAGCGAGTTGTTCCGCACACCGCCCCGCCACGCGCCCCAGAACGTCGAGATCCTCGGGCCGTTGCGCTCCGGCCGCGCCACGTCGCGCGCCGCCCTCGCCAAGGCCACGGGCCTCTCCCCCTCGACCGTCGCGTCGCGCGTCGAGGACCTCATCGCGCAGGGCCACATCGTCGAGGTCGGGCACGGCGAGTCCCGCGGCGGCCGGCGCCCCCGCCACCTCGAGATCCGCGGCGACGCCGGTCTCGTCGGCTGCATCGACCTGGGCGTCGACCGTGCCACCTTCGGCCTCATCGATTTCGCCGGAAACCTCGTCGGCGAGCGCCACCTCGACCTCGACATCGCGGCCGGCCCGCACGACGTCCTCTCCTTCGCCGTCGCCCAGTTGGTCGACATGGTCGAGCAGTCGGATGTTCCGAGCCACACGCGCCTGCGCGGCATCTCGGTCGGGGTGCCCGGGCCCGTGTCGTCGACCACGTCCCGCATCGTCGCGCCGTCGCGCATGCCCGGCTGGAACGGCGTGTCGGTGGCCGAGGTCGTGCAGCGCGACATCCAGCTGCCCGTCGTCGTCAACAACGACGCCAACCTGATGGCCGCGGGCGAACTGCTCGACGCCGACGAAGCGGCCGCGTTCGCCAACCAGGTCTTTGTGAAGGTGGGCTCGGGCATCGGCTGCGGCATCGTGTCGGGTGGCGAGCTCTACACGGGCAGCAACGGCTGGGCGGGCGACATCAGCCACGTCTCGGTGCCCGGGGCCGCGGCGGTTCCGTGCTCGTGCGGGCGCACCGGATGCCTCGACGCCCTCGCCTCGGGCAACGCGCTGGTGCGCGAGATGCAACTCGCCGGCCACGACGTGCACACCGTCGAGGCGATGATCACCCTGGCCCGCGACTCCCACCCCCTCGCCACACGCCTTTTGCGCAACGCGGGCGTCATGACGGGCGGCGTGCTCGCCACCATCGTCAACTTCTTCAACCCCGACCGCCTCGTGTTGGGCGGCGTGCTCGCCGATTCGGCCGTCTTCGTCGCGGGCGTGCGCTCCACCCTGTACGCAGACTGCCTGCCCATGGCCACCGAGCAGCTCACCGTCGAGGTCACGCGTCACCAGGGCACGGGCGGCCTGCGCGGCGCGGCCCGCATGTTCCTCGACCGCGTCTTCTCCACCGAGGGCCTCCCCCCGCTCACGCCGGCGCCCTGACGCACTAGGGTCGATCCGTGACCCAGACTCCGCCGCCGTCGTCGTCGACTCCGGCATCCGCGCCCCTGCCCGCCGCGCTCGTGATGCCCAGCGAGATGACGCACTATGTGATCCCCCTGGGTTTCGCGCACCGATCGGCCGTCGCCCTGCTGCGCGCGAGCCTCTTCACCCGCAGCTTCACGGTCGCCTTCATCGTCGTCGCGGCGCTGTACCTCATACTCATGGGGCTGGATGCCGCCGACATCGTCGAATCCGGGGCGCTCTCGTGGATTGGGCTCATCTACTTCGCCTTTATGTGCCTCATCGCGGTCCTCCTGTACGCCGCGCAGAGGCGGTCTACCGCTGCGTTACTCCCTACGGGCAGCACTCTTTCCGCGCGCTTCGACGCCGAGACGTTCTGGGAACAGACACCGGTGGCCGAACAGATCGTGCGCTACGACGCCTTCGAGAAGCTCATCGAACAGAGCGGCTTCGTCTTCCTCAAAACGCGCCGCGGCGGCATCGCCTCCGTTCTGCCCCGCGAGCTCGTCCCCTCCGACGCCTGGCTCGACTACATCCGTTCGCAACTGGCGCCCGCGTCGCGACGCTAGGTGCGCCTCCGCTCGGTCACTAGGCTGGGCGCACAGACCGGCCGGGTCGGCGGATGGGGGAAATCATGGATGTCGCACTCGCGATCGTTCTCGGCGTCGTCTTCGTCGGCGCTTACGTGGCGGTCATCGTCTACGCCATCACGCAGATCCGGCGCGAACCGACGCTGAACAGCTCCGAACGCACCGTGTGGATCCTGGCGGTCATCTTCTTCCCACTCATGGCCGGTTTCGTCTGGCTGTTCATGGGTCCACACCCGCTCGGACTGCGCATCGACCAAACGCGAACTCCGCGCAGCTAGCGCACTCGACAGCCGCACAGCCGTCAGCCGTCAGGCTTCAGGCCGCGTCAAGCTTCAGGCCGCATCAAGCTTCAGGCCGCGTCAAGCTTCAGGCCGCATCAAGCTTCAGGCCGCATCAAGCTTCAGGCCGCGACGAGCCAGCCGGTGAGGCAGGCCGCAGCGACGATTCCGAGCGGGAGGAGGGCGAGTGTGAGCCATCCCGTCATCGTGAGGAATCTTCTCTTCGCGGCCTCGATGATGGCGCAGCTGAGGATGGCGCACGCCACGAGGATGACGGGAACGAGCAGAGTGATGCGCGCAACGACCGGCGGGGCCTCCCAGAAGGTGGCCAGGGCCGAGACGAGGTAGGCGCCGAGCAGGCTGGCGAGGATCGCGAGCAACATGAGGTTGAGCGGAGCTTCGCTCGACGTGTCGGGTTCGGCGGGCGGGGTGACCTTCGTGCGGCGCGGGCGGTCCCGGTAGGTCGCCGCTGCCGTATCGATCTCGGCGATCGCGTCGTCGGAGACCTGATCCGGCGTCACCCTTAGGAACTCTCGGATGTCTGACGACGGCACGCGTCGGGCCGCGATGAGTCGCGCCAGGCGGTCTCGCTCGAGTTCGGTCGTCCAGCCCTCGATGGCAATACCCCAGCGACCGGCATGGTCGGGGTTGCCGAGCTCGCGGTAACGCTCCGCCAGCCGTTCGCGAACGTCGAGCCGGGAGCGGTCGCTGTCCATCAGGGCTCTGAGCTGCTGAAGGGCCCGCTGATGGCGGCCTTCCGCCCACAACTCATCGGCCCCGTCGAGGAGCGCTGGATCATTCACCTGCATAGTCTGGCGCACGTCTGTCCACCCTCATGCCGACCGCAACTCTGACAAGGACTTCAGCGTCGACGCTGCTCGCGCAGAACTTCGCGCTCCAGGCGCTCGAGGTCGGCGGCGACCAGCTCGATGTCGCGCGCGAACTCGTCGTCGGTGAGCTCGATCTGGCGCACCGTGAAGACGATCTCGGCACCGTTTGGATGGGCGAGCACGCGTACCGGATTCGTGACGACGGTCCCGGATGGCAGGGTCACATCGTGGTCGAGGACTCCCAGGTCGTTCCGCTCGACGAATCGAACGGTCACCCGGCCCATGGGCGACTCGACGACGAGGACGTCGCCCTCGCGAACCACTTCGGACTGCGCGAGACCCGCCGCCCACCGCGGAAGATTGTCGACATTCGACGCATACTCATACACGGCGTCCGGCGAAGCCGAGATGACCCGACTGACGTGATGGCTTCTCATACTCTCGGTCACTGATCCTCGCCTTTCGGGTTCTTCGGTCACAAGACGTGCAGCGCGTCGGACTCGTCGCGCTCGCGCCGGCTCAAAGCGCGCAGCACCGCGAGGTCGCCGTGGCGCACACGCGCCGCACCCACGAGAACGTCGACGGCAGCGGCCAGGGCGGCGGGAGGACTCGTGACGGCCGCGCCGATGCTGAGGGACAGGTCATCCGTGTGCACGGCGAATTCGACGAGACGGGTGCGCAGGTAGTCGTCGAGCGAGATGATCTCGCCCGGACGATGCGCAACGCTTAGGCGACGTTCGGCAGGTTCCATAGCGAGGCGCGATCGCAAGCGATCGAGGGTTTCACGGCACTGCGCGACCACAGCCAGAACACCCTTCTCCGCTGATTCCGTTCCACGTCGGATGACGCCGCGACTGACGTCTGACTCGCGATCGGCAATGCCCTCGAAGGTTCCAAAATAGGTGGATGCATCGATAACGGCGATGTCGGTGCCCCCGGGCCCGCCGCCCGCCTCACGACCGCCGTCCGAGTCGGGGCCAGAGTCGACCCCGGAGTTAACCTCGAGGTCGAGGAGGAACTCGACCTGCGTCAGACTGCGCCCGAGATGAGCCGCCAAAACCCCCATGGTCATGCCGGGCAGCACGGATTCCTCGTGCCACCTGCTCGCAACCCGCTCATCGCCGATGAGGTCGACGGCGCTGGCCGCGGCCTCGAGGTAGGTCACGCGAGGGATGCTCAAGGCGCTGTCAGTCATGGGCCTCAGTGTGGCAGCCGCCGACGCCCGCGAACAGGCCCAAGCTTGAGGATTCTTATCGACCGAATAGGCTGGTGGGATGGATCCAGCAGCAGTGAATTCCTGGGGATGGTTCGCTTTAGCCCTGGTCAATGCGGGCCTGGCGGAACAGAAGAACCGATCGCGCCTCAACTGGTTCCTCGTCTCGATCTTCCTCGGACCGATCGCCACCCTGCTCATCGTCGTCTGGAAACCGGCGCCCGCGCAGCCGGACGACGAGGCCCCTCAGCCCATCAGCCTGTCGACCGGTTTTCTGGCCATCGGTGTGACGCTTGCCCTCGCCTCGATCATCGTCATCGCACTGCTGGCATCGAGTCCCCCGAGCATCCTGGCGTGGATCATCTCGGGCGTCATGATGGCCGGCGCCCTCGCCTGCCTCATCACGTTCGTCGTGCGCCGCCCCGCCGATCGGGCTCGCTCGCTCGCCGGCGCACCGCAACAGACTCCCGCCCCGAGCAACACCGAGGTCTCGGCGCAGGACCGCGCCTCCTCCTGAGCCCGGCCGCTCTCACGGAACGGGTATCGGATCCCATGCCACGTTCACCGTCAGGTGAAAGAGCTTGTCCACCGAGGTGGGGCGAAAGGATGTCCCGGCGCTGAGTTGCAGTCCGCCCGCCGCGGGAAGCGACTCGCCCACACCGACGAGCTGCCAGTCCTCGATCGGGTCGGCGTTCTCGGCCGCCACGATTTTTGCGTCGAGTTCGGTGAGGCTGTCGAGGGGCAGATCCAGCTGGCCGAGCACGTCGCGATACACGGCTCGCCCGTCATCCGGGCCGTGCTCGATAGCGGCGTTGATCTGCAGACCGAAAAGCCGACCGGCGGGGACGAGCACCTCATCGGATGTCGGGTCTGTGATGGCTTCGTCGTGATCGGAGGCCTCGAAGATGACCTCGGTCGCGTCGACCTGCACGCTCTTCCCCTCGGGCAGCAGCAAGCGCACCGGCCGGGGGCCGACGGAGGTCGAACTGTAGGCGCCCACGAGAATTGGGGTGTTCGGGCGGACATCGGTATCGATGCCGAACGCCTCCGTGCTGGGAGGCACAGTGAGATCCCAGACCTCGACACCGTCCTCATAGGTCATGGCGGTGGGCTCGGGCCCCGAGTGCACGACGCCGTATTCGTTGCGCGGGAATCTGTCGGGTGCGGATGTCGGCGGGCCGATGACGGGCAGACACCCGCTCGCCCCGAGAACGACCGCGGTCAGCAGAGAAACGATCGCCGTGCGGCGCCACAGTGTGCTCATGTCTCCCCCACAGCACGCCCTCCAGACGACGGCGGTTCAACCGGAAGCTTACCGAGACCGACCGGCGTCAGCTTCCCTGCTGCACCCGGCTTCGCTCGCGCAACGCATTGGCAGCCGCCGCCGCTTCCTCGGCGTCGCGCACCGTGACCGCGACGACCGATCCGCCCGCGCGGTGAACGACCACGCCCGAGCCTCGCCGGATGACATAGGCACGCCCGCGTCCCGAGAAGCGATACCCCCAGCCGCCCCACTGAACGGGCTCGATGGTCTCGGCCGAGACGACGTCGATGTCGCTCAGGGGGATGCGGATGAGCGGAATGCCGAAGGCACCTGAACGCAGACGCACTCCGAACCGGTCGATGGTCAGGCGCGCCGGCGACAACGCGAGCACCGAGAGCGCCACGAACGTGAGCGTGGCGCAGGTCGTCCACAGCCCCGCATCCGCCGATCTCGCCGCCGCGACACCGAGGGCCACCGCGGAGGCCACGAGCACGACGGCGATGGCCACCAGCAACGGGCTCGTGATGGTGCGCGACCAGACCAGGCGCTCGTTCGGGGCGAGACTTTCGAGCGGCTCGGGCACGCCCTGCGCGGCGCTCAACACCTCGTCTTCTGTCTCGGGGATGACGGGGAACAGGAGGAAGACGACCGTGGCGACGAGGAACGGGATCACGAGGAAACCGAGTCGTGCCCCCAGGTCGGCGGACTCGGGCGAGCCTGCATCGGCCGTCGTACCGGCCAACACGATCCACACGGTGCTGGGGAACGCCCCGATCAGGGTGGCGGCCGACGCCATCTTGCGGGTCTCGCGGGAGGCGCTGCCCATCAGCACCACCGCGACGGCGATCGCTGTGACGGCCGCGGCGATGGCGGCCGAGATCCAGAACGACATCCACGTCGAGCCGTAACCGTCGGGTTCCATCGCGAAACCGGACCAGTGCGTGGCCATCGTGGGCCCCAGGCGCGGCGCGAAAACGAGCGCGGCCGCCCCCATGGCGATCAGGGGCAGAATCTGCAGGACCACCGCGGCGCTTCGCCGCAGGCCTGCACCCGATATTCGTCTCATGTCGTCTCCATCCCCTTCACGATGCCCGCGAGTTCTCGCGGCGAGATGCCCGCTCGCGCCGCCTCGGCGACCATCGCCGCCACGGCCTCGAGCACGTCGCGCACCCCCGGCTCGTCGCCGCCGACGACAGTCGCGCCGCGACCCCGACTCAGGGCGATGACCCCCGCCTCGCGCAGCGAGTCGTACGCGCGCAATACTGTGTGCATGTTCACGTCGAGCGAGGCGGCGAGGTCTCGAGCCGAGGGCAACTTCTCGCCCACCGCGACGTCGCCGCGCGAGACCGCGAGCCGGATCTGGAACGAGATCTGTTCGGCGATCGAGGCGGGTGAGCCATCCGAAAGTCTAATGAGCATGTTTGTATTATATGCAAACAATGCAAAGGTGGCGCGTGCGAACCGTGGCGGAAGCATTGCGGCGACAGGAGGCGACATACTGTCACCATGACCGACTACCCGCAGGCCCCCCTTCCGCCGCTCGTCGTCGGCTCCGACCCCGTTCGCACCGAGCGGGCCACGCGACCCTCGTTCGTTCTCACCCTGGTGGCCGCGGCGCTCGTCCCGGTCTTCGCGGCAACCGTCGCCGCTCTCATCGCGTCGTCGAGCGGCTTCGCGATGGGCTTCGTGTCGGCTCTACCGCTGCTGCTCGTGTCGTGGTTCACCCTGTTCACGGTCGCGCAGGTGGCGTCGGTGCGCGGCGCGCGGTCACGCCCGGGCACAGTTCTCACACTCGACACGGCGGGCCTGCACAGCAGCATCGAGCAGGGGGATGTCTTCCTCCCCTGGCCCGCCATCGAACGCCTCTCGGTGCGCCGCCGTGGCAAGTTCCGCATCCTCACGTTCCACCTCGCCCCCGGCGTGACCGCGCAGTCGCCCGGCATCCACTCGACGCTGCCCACGAAGTCGTTCGCCACCCTGAGCAAACTCGGCTTTCAACTCGGAGAGGTCGCCATCGACTGCCCGCTCGAGACCGTCATCGCGGCCTCGACAGCCTTAACGGGCGGCCGCCTGCGCTAAGCGATCCCAGGCGGACAAGCGGCCGATCCACCCCAGTCAGGCAGGCGGCCTCGGTCGCTTCGCTGAGTGGCCGCCTGCACCAAACGATCACAAACTAGGCGGACATCCGGATGCGTCGCCTACGACGCGGGCAGCTCGGCGAAGGCGCTCTTCACGCCGTTGTACCAGTCGAGGGACTTCTTCGGGTGGCGCCAACGGCCCTTCATGTCCTCGCGCGCCGGAACGTGAGCCTCGTCACCTGCCTTGACCGCCTCCTTGAGGTGCCGATCCTGGGCCTGGATGATCTCGTCGGCGGTCTCGGCCCGGTGCTCGAGGCCGCAGGGTCCGCCCAGGTCGGCGCAGGTCATGGTCTTCATCGTGTCTCCGTTCTCGCCGTCGCGTCTGCTGCGGCTCTCACCATATTGACGAACGGGCCACGTGGGATGTGACCATCCGCATCATTCCGCCGTCGCCCCGGGCGTGTCGCGCACGACCGGGCGTCGAACGATCGCGGCCAACACTTCGGGTTCGGCGCGGAAGACGATGGCCTCGACCACACCATCGGCAACCGTGAAGTCGAAGGCGACCATTGCCTGCCCGCGGTTGAACCAGGCCGCACCCGGTCGCCCGTCGACGAGCGCCGGAAGTGCGGCGTGTGCGCTCCCGTTGAAGAAACCGGCCACGGCCTCGCGACCTTCGATGCGTGTCGGCGTACCCGCGGCGATCGCGGCCGCGTCGGCGCTGACGGTCGCCCCCGGCGCGAGGAGCGTGAGAAGCCGCATCAGGTCACTCCCCCGGGCCGCAGCCATGAAGGCGTCGACGACCTGTTGGTCGGTCTCGGGGCCGCCCCGCTCGGCATCCGCGACTTTCGCGCGCGCCCGCGAGGCGAGTTTGCGGGCCGCCGACGGCGTGCGGTCGAGGATCTCGCCGATCGAGTCGAAGTCGAACCCGAACGATTCGTGCAGCACCCACGCGACCCTTTCGTTGGGCGTGAGGCGGTCGACCACCACGTGCAGGGCCTGACCCACCGACTCCCGATGCAGGGCCGCGTCCTCCGGGCCGTGCTCGGGCGAGGCGGCGACATCATGGGCCTCGGCCGTATCGACGGGCTCCGGGATGCGTGCGCGCAAGCGGTCGAGGCACAGCCGGGTCGTGACGGTCGTCAGCCAGGCGGCGGCGTTGTCGAGCTGCGCGGTGTTCTCGTGCAGGCGGATCCACGCGAGTTGCACGACATCCTCGGCTTCGTGCCGATCGCCGAGGATGCGGCTGGCGATGTTGACCAGCCGGCCGCGCTCGCCTTCGAAGACATCCGATGCCACCATGCGCCCACTCTAGGCCCGACGGCCGCTCTGTAGCCTCACAAAAGCGGACCGCAAAAGCCCTGGCGAGAAGAGTAGAGTACGACAAGTTTGGGCCCCACGCCCGGCGCATCACAGGTCGCGCGATATCGCATCCGGAGCTCGCCCGACGCCGGAACGACATCCGAATCCCAGTAGTCGCGCCGAAAAGTTAAGTACTTCTCAGCATTGCCGGTGAGGATGCTTCATTTCTACGCTGTGACAGACAGGGATGAGAAGAGGGTTTCATCCCACGCATGCAAGCGGCTTTTCTGCCGCGGTGCGCATGTCTCGATCTCTGTGGTCGTGCGGTGCTTTCTCGAGCGCCCCGATCCATCTGACCGCGATCCGGGGGGCCGCAGGTGGCTTCTCGACGCACGGGCGATAACAGACGCGCCCCAAACGGCCGCGCATCAGGGCGTCGCCGAATCGGCACGATCGCCGCCGCGACATGCGCGGTCGTCGCCCTGACGTTTGGTCTCATCGCTCCCGGCGCGTCGGCCGCCACCGTTTCGACCGCCGCGCAGGCCCAGCCCGCGGCGCCGTCGGCGGCCCTCGACGCATCCTCGGATGCCACCGTCGCCCAGGCACTCGCGCCGAGCACGGCATCGCAGCAGACGGCGCTGGCGCGTGCGGCATCCACCGTTTCACTCCTGGCCGCGGGTGTGCCCGAGGCGCCCGCCCAGCTCTGGCTCGAGGACTTCGAGGCGAGCACGCCGCCCGCGCAGCTCGGCACCTATGCATCGAACCGCTACACGGCAGCCGCATTCTGGCTGAACTACTCCAACTGCAACGGCGTGCTGCTCAACTACACGGTCACGTTCCCCGCCACCGGATTCTGCGGCACCACCACCGACACGGTTTCCCGCAACCAGGTTCGCCGCATGGCCGACGTCCTCGGCCAGTCGCGACTCGGTGTCGTCGGCAGCACGAGCAACACCGCGCCCGTCAACGGTTCGACCACGGGAACCGCCGGATCGCAGGCGAACCGGGCCCTCGCCGCGCTGACGATGGCGGGCGGCACGACGACGGCCAACCAGACGCTCATCGAATCGGTCGCGCCCGTCGGGCTGTCGGCCACCGCCGAGCGCTACTACGCGGCATCCGTCGACGTCGCCGAGGACTCCTGCTCGCTGCGCCCGAGCGGCGCCAACAACAACTCCCGCCTGGATGTCGCACTGGTCGTCGGCGCAACCGCGACGAACCTCACCGCCGCGCCGATCATCGCGTGCAACACCACCGGCGGGCGCTACACCTCCCCCGCGCTGACCGGCGGTTTCGGCTCCGAGACCGCCGTGCGCGCCGGCCGCTTCTTCACCGATACCGCCGTGCGTCTCACCCCCGCGCAAGCCGCACAGGCACGCATCCGGGTCAGCAATGAGATCTCGGCGTCGACCGGCAACGACTTCGCGGTCGACAACCTGCGCATCGTCGACGCGACCCCGAGCCTCGACAAGGCGTTCTCGACCGACCTGACCACGACGGGCACGCCCACCACGCTCACCTTCACCGTGACGAACACGTCCGAGCTGGCGGCCAAGAACGACTGGAACTTCACCGATACCCTGCCGCAGGGCCTCGTCGTCGCCCCCACCCCCGCGGTCGGCGGCACGTGCGTCAACGTCACGGGCACGGCATTCGGCGTGCAAGCCGCGGCCGGCGCCAGCTCGATCGTCGTCACGGGCGGCGACCTCGCGACCAACGCCGCCAGCTGCACCATCACCGTGGATGTCGTCGCCACCGCCCCCGGAACGTTCACCAACGGCCCCGCCAACGTCGCCACCGTGCTGAACGCCCCCGAGGCCGCCACCTTCGTCGCCGAGGCCCCGGCCCGCATCACCATCCAGAAGAACGTCGCGGGCCGCGCCGTCGTGGGCGACCAGTTCCGCCTCGCCCTCAGCCTCGGCGCCACCGAGGTCGCCAGCGTGACCACGACGGGCGCCAACACGGGGCTGCAATCGGCCCAGATCGGGCCCATCAACGTGACGCGCGGCAGCGTCTACACGATCTCCGAATCCATCGTCTCGACGGCCACGCTCAACACCTATACGACGGGCTATCAATGCCTGCGCGGCACGACCACGATCGCCACGGGCACCTCGATCTCGGGCCCCATCACCATCCCCAACGAGGCCGGCGCCGAGATCGTCTGCACGTTCACCAACACGCCCCAGGCCGCATCCCTCTACTGCGACGGCACCTATTACTACGCCGTGCGCACCAACGGCTCGATCGCCCAGGTCAACGCCACGAGCTCGGCCGCGCCGACGCAGCTCTTCGGCGCGGTGACGGGCGCGACCGACATCAACGCGCTGGGCGTGAACGGCGACGGCTCGAGCGCCATCGCGATCGACCGCACGGGAACGAACGCGGTCAACGCCAGCGGCGTGGTCAACTACACGATCGTCAGCGGCGCACTGCAAGGAAACCGCACGGCGTTCACGGGCACGCAGGGGTCGTTCCTCGACCGCTCGGGTGCCGCGCTCGACGGCACGATCATCGCGGGCGCCGTCGACCCGCTCAACGGGCGATTCGTCGTCGGCAAGTCGGCGGTCGGCTCGGTGCGCCTGTGGGAGTACACGCCCAACACGCTCAACAACGGCAGCCGCTTCCTCTACCTCGGGCAGGTCACGACGGGCACGACGGCCGGCGAGAACGGCGACATCTCGTTCGACGCACAGGGCAACCTGCACGTCGTGCAGACGGCGGCCGACTCGAGCAACGTGGGCATGTTCAGCGTCACGCGCGAGTCGTTGCTCGCGGCATCGGGCGGCACCATCCCCTCGAGCGCCACCACGCGTCGCGCCCTGAGCGGCACCGACACGGGCAACGCGCTCACGGCCGTGAACGGTGTGGCCTTCTCGCCCACGGGAACCGTCTACCTCGGCAACGGCACCACGGCCTACCAATTCGACCCGCTCACCTGGACCCGCGTCCCGAACAGCCCGCGTGCGACCATCGGCACGACCGCGCCGAACACCGCCACCGACCTCGCCGCCTGCACGTCGCCGTCGACGATCTCGCTCGAGAAGAACGTGGTCGGGCGCGTGAACGCGGCCGACCAGTTCCGCCTCGCCCTGTCGGCCGGCTCGCCCCTCACCGAATCGACCGTCGCCACGACGACCGGCACCGCGACCGGTGTGCAGAGCGCCCGCATCGGCCCGACGCCCGTGCAGATCAACACGTCGGTCACGATCTCCGAAACCATGGCATCCGGTTCGGTCTCGCCGTTGACCGCCTACACCTCGGTCTATGAATGCTGGGCCGACGGCGTGCGCATCTTCACGGGCACCGACAAAACGGCGGCCATCACCATCCCGAACCGTCTGAGCGTGGGCGTGGCGTGCACGTTCTCGAACTCGCCGGCGCCGTTTGCCACCGTGCGCGTGACGAAGGTGGTCGAGGACTTCAACGGCGCCAACCGCACGCCCACGGCCGGATGGACCATGACGACGACCGCGGTCGCGAACACCGGGAGCACCGTCAGCGTGCTGCCGTCGCGCAACCCCTCGCAGCAGACGGGGGCCGACGGTTCGGCCACGTGGCAGGTGCTGTTCGGTGCGGCATCCCAGCGCGGGCGCGTGACCGTGGCCGAGACGTCGCAGACCGGTTTCCGCTACCAGAGCCTGGTGTGCACCGTGAACGGCGCCGCGGCGGCCACCACCGTGACGACCGTGGGCACGCAGGTTCGCGGCGCCGTCAACGTGGATGTCGCACCCGGCGCTGCCGTCGACTGCACGTATACCAACCGACCGACCGCCACGCTCACGCTCGTCAAGAACGTGTCGTTCGGCGCGGCGGCCCCCTCGGCCTGGCAGCTGAGCGCCACGCGCAGTCAGGCCACGGCCTTGGCCGGACCGACCGGGGCGGGCGGAAGCGGCACCCTCAACGCCGTCCCCGTCTCGGCCGACACCCCGTATCGCCTGGCCGAAGCGGGCGGTCCCGCCACCTACGTGCAGGTGGGCAACTGGGCGTGCGTCACCGCGACCGGCACGGCCGTTCCCGTAACCGCGGCCGGTGACGTGACCCTGACCCGGGCCACGGATGTCACGTGCACCGTGACGAACGCGACGGCCGCCATCACGCTGCTGAAGAACGTGCAGAACCCGTCGACCGGATTCCAGCCCTCCACCTGGAACCTGACGGCCACGCCCGCCGCCCTGACGGGACTCAGCGCAACCACCGTTCCGGGCGCCGACTACTCGGCGACGAACGGCAACGCGGCGAGCACGTTCGCCGTGCGGCCGGGGCACAGCTACACACTCAGCGAAGCCCTCGCGCAGAGCGGCACGCGCCTCGCCTACCAGCAGCTGCGCCTCGAACTGCGGCAGCCGAACGGCACGTGGACCCCCGTGAGCTCGCAGACCATCACGGCCCCGGCGGCCGGGCAGACGGCGATCTATCGCTACGTCAACGCGCCCGTCTCGCCCCCCATACTCCCCCTCGCCGGGGGACCCAGCACGGACGCGTTCGTCATCGGCGGTATTGCCGTCTTGACGCTCGCCCTGGCCCTCGCGGCCTGGCAACGACGCCGCCGCACGCGAAGGAGTGCGATGTGAAGCATTGATCACACTGCCTCGACGCCTTCGTCCCTGACTTTCACTGTCACCTTCTCTTCACGCAATTTGCTTTCTACTTTTCAAGCTTTTTCAACTCACTCTCATCTCTGACAGGAGCAACAATGTCCAGGTCCATCACCCGGCGGGTCACCGCCGCGATCGGCGCCCTCGTCTTGGCGGCCGGCGCGGCGTTCGTGGCCACGGCCCCCGCGCAGGCTGTCACGCAGCCCGGAAACATCAACCCCGACCAGCCCCGCAGCCTCACGGTGCACAAGTTCGCGCTCGGCCCCAACAACGGCCAGATCGCGGGCACCGGCCAGGAGCTGCCCTCCACCACCAACCTCGGCACGCCGCTGTCGGGCGCCGTCTTCACCGCGACGCAGGTCGCCGGTGTCGACCTCACCACCCCCGAGGGCTGGGCCATCGCCAACAGCCTGAGCCCGCAGTCGGCCTCGACGCGCCTCACGGGCACGCCGTTCACGTCGACGCCCTCCGCCGCGAACGGCACGGCCACGTTCCCGACGACCATGCCGCTCGGCCTGTTCTACGTGCAGGAGACGGTGCTGCCCGCCGACGCCACCAACCCGACGGCCCCGTTCCTCGTGTCGCTGCCGTTGCCCACCGGCCCGTCCGGCGCCCCGGCGAACCAGTGGATCTATGACGTGCACGTCTACCCCAAGAACGCCGTCACCGAGACGACCAAGACGCGCATCCCCGCCCCAGCCAACTCGGCCGAGGCTCGCAACCCCGACCTCATCCGCTGGTCGATCGCCGCGAGCATCCCCACCCTGGCGGCGGGTGACGCGGTGACCGCGTTCTCCCTGACCGACACCGTGCCGAGCGCGCTCGTGTTCCCCGCGACACCGCCCGCGGGCGTCTCGCCGTCGACCGTGACCGTCACCAGCGCCGCGGGTGTCGCGCAGAACTTCGCCCTCGGAGCCGACTACACGATCACGAACACCGCGGCCACCGCGACGGCCGACGGCACCTCGGTGCTGACCTTCACGGCGGCCGGCCTCAACCGCCTCACCTCCCTGCAGGGCGGCGTCGTGTCGTTCAACGTGCTGACGCGCGCCGTCTCGATCCCGCCGAACGGCCTGATCACCAACACGGCCACGGCAAGTATCAACGGCCTCACCGACACGGTTTCGGGCACGACCCCGATCGGTCAGCTGACCGTCTTGGCCTACGAGAGCAACAACGGCGGCGCCCGCACGCCGCTGGGCGGCGCGGTCTACCAGGTCTACCTGAACCAGAACGACGCCAACAACCAGCAGAACCCGATCACGATCAACGGCAGCACCAACTGGACCACCGATGCCACCGGTTTCGTCGCGATCCCCATCATCACGCCCGGCAACTACTACGTGCGTGAGATCACCCCGCCGGCGGGCTTCAACCTGCCGCAGAGCAACCCGGTGCAGACCGTGGTCGTCGCGGGCCCGACCTCGACGGCACCTCCCGTGCAGAACTACGTCGAGTTCAACCACACCCAGGTGTCGGCAGCGAACTTCCTGCTGCCCTTCACCGGTGGTGACGGTGGCGTCTGGTTCGGCATCGGTGGCGGCGCGCTCCTCGCGATCGCCCTCGGCGCCGCGGTCATCGTGTCTCGTCGTCGCGCCGAAGCCGGTGCCGTCGCCGAGCAGACGCCCGTCGCAGCAACGACGTCCGCGTAGTCTGACGTGATGCACACGAAGGCGGGGAGTCCTTCGGGGCCCCCGCCTTCGTCGTCCCCACAACGCTGGCGCATGTCGTGGGTCTCCCTCGTCATCGCCCTGATCTCGGTGCTGGGCGCAGGCCTTCTCCTGTTCCCCACCGTCGTCTCGTGGTTCAGCCAATACGAGCAATCCCAACGCATCGACGATCTCACGCAGGATGTCTCGGACCTCGGCTCGAAGACGCTGCACGAGGAACTCGAGCGGGCTCGCGCATACAACGAGGACATCGTCGGCGGTGGGGCCAACCTCGTCGCCAACGAGCGACTGCCGGTCGCGGACGAGCCCGACCAGACCGGCGAATACGACAGCATCCTCTCGGCCGACAAGGCGGGCCTCATGGCCCGACTCAAGATCCCGGCCATCAATGTCGACCTCCCCGTCTCGCACGGAACGGGCCCCGATGTGCTCGAACACGGCGTCGGCCACCTCGAGGGCACGGCCTTCCCCGTGGGCGGCGAGTCGACGCGCTCGGTGCTCACTGCCCACCGCGGCCTCGCCACCGCCGAACTCTTCACCCACCTCGACCGCGTGACAGAGGACGACACCTTCACCATCGAGGTCTTCGGCGAGGTGCTCGTCTACCGTGTCATCGACACGCGCATCGTCGAACCGACCGACGGCCAGAGCCTCTTCCCGGTCGACGGCCAGGACCTCGTCACACTCGTGACCTGCACGCCCCTCGGCGTCAACAGCCACCGCATCCTGGTCACGGGCGAGCGCGTCATCCCCACCCCGCAATCCGACCTCGACGGCGCGGGCCAACGCCCCGACATCCCCTCGTTCCCCTGGTGGGCCCTCATCGCCGCGGGCGTGCTCCTCACGGCCACGGCCTACGTCTGGCACTCGGGCCGCCCACCGCGTGTGCGCCCGGCTACGCTATCCGCTGAGGCCGCGGCCAAGGACAAGGTCGAGCCCGAGCCCGAGCCCGAGCCCGAGCCCGAGCCCGAGCCCGAGCGAAACTAGCTGCCCGCCCGCCTCGCGCTCAAGGGATCGTCGTGCCGCGCGCGACGAGCCGGCAGTCCGTGCGTTCGACACCGGTCGGCAGCGGCGACCCGTCGATCGCGGCGAACAGCAGCTCGGATGCACGGCGGCCCAACAGGTCGAGGTTCATGTCGACACTCGAGATGGGCGGATTAGTATCGGCCGTGATCAATTCCCAGTTGTCGAAGCCGATGAGGGCGACATCCGTCGGCACCCTTCGGCCACGCGCGTGCAGGGCGTCGAGGGCGCCGCGCGCGATCTGGTCGGAGTCGCAGATGACGGCGTCGATGTCGGGATGGGTGTCGAGCAGCATGAGGGTTGCGCTGCGGCCCCAGCGTTCGGTCCACTCGCCGTAGTCGGTGCGGTGCGCGAGCGGCACCCCGGACGCCGTCAGTGCGGCGTCGATGCCGAGCGCCCGGTCGCGCGCCGCTTGCGCCGTCGGCAGGCCGCGCACGTGGGCGATGCGGCGCCGGCCGGTCGAAAGAAGGTGTTCGGCGGCGATGCGCCCGCCCTGCACGTTGTCGGGCGTGAGCGAGAAGTCGGCTGGATCATCTGAGGGCGTGTAGACGTAGGCGACGGGAAACGGAAGTGCCGATCCGAGCGAGCGACGGGCGTCGGTGAGGCTGCCGACGACCATGAGCGCGTCGACCTGTTTGGCGGCGAGCGTGCGCACGTGACGCTGCTCGCGAATGGCGTCGCCCCGAGCATCGCTCAGCAGCACCGAAATCTCGTCGGCCCCGAAAGCGTCTTCGGCGGCCATGAGGATGGGCAGGCTGAAACGACCTTCGAGGTCGGATGTCAGCAGGCCGACGGTTCCGCTGCGCCCGCGGGAGAGGCTGCGGGCCATCGCGTTGTGCTCGAACGACAGCGATCGCGCCGCCTCGTGGACGCGCGTCTTCGTCGCTTCGCGGACCTCGGAGCGGTTGTTCAGTGCCTTCGAGGCCGTCGCCACCGACACCCCGGCCAGACGCGCCACATCGACCAGCGTGACCGCTTTGCTGCGCCGCATCCAAAACTCCTCGAAAATGTTTTGTCACCGTTCGACGGCGCCACATCTCCGCCAGCCCCGTGCGGTTTCTAGAGTAGCGGACCTCTCGCGAGCGCCGAAGAACCATCCGCAAAATCTCAACTCTTGAAACCGCTTTCGTTTTACATTACGGTAACCAGATCGACTCATTGCCGACACTGTGGTGGGCTTCGATATGTGACATAGCACAAGAGCGTGCGGTCGCCGTGGGTCGTTCGACTCATCGCATCGCTGCGAATGAACGAACGAAAGGATGCGCGGTGACCCTCACCAGTGCACGATCAACCGGCCCCCTCGCCACACCGCGCCGAGCGCGCCGCCGGCCCCTCGATGCCGACGCCGCGAGCTTCACGTCGGGCCTGCACGCATCCTGGCTGCGCCGCAACGTCGACGCCTCCCTCCCTCACGGCATCGCGATGCTCGAAACCGCCGGCAACCTCGACAACCTGAGGCGCCTCGCCGGTGAGTCCGATGCTCCGTTCCGCGGGCAGCTCTTCGCCGACAGCGACGTGTACAAGACGTTGGAGGCGATCGCGTGGCAGGTGGGCGACGCCGAGGCGCAGCATCCCGAAGTCATGCGGTTCTATTGCGACACCGTCGGCCTGCTCGAACGTGCCCAGCGCGACGACGGCTATCTCGACTCGGCCTACCAGCTCGGCGAGGGCGACGCCGGGCCCTGGACGAACTTCACCCACGGCCACGAGTTGTACTGCCTCGGGCACCTGCTGCAGGCGGGCATCGCGGGGTATCGAGCCCTGGGCGACGATCGACTGCTCGGGGTCGGCATCCGCTTCGTCGACCTCGTGATCGACCTTTATGGCGGGCCCGAATCGGACGTGTACTGCGGTCATCCCGAGATCGAGACGGCCCTCGTTGAGCTGTATCGCACGACGGGCGACGAGCGTCACCTCGATCTGGCCGAGGCGTTCATCCGCCGCCGGGGAAGTGGCTTCATCGGCGAGGGCGTCTATGGTGCGCAGTACTACCAGGACGACACGAGCGTGCTCGACACCGACATCATGCGCGGCCACGCCGTGCGCGCGCTCTACCTGAACGCCGGGGTCACCGACCTCTACCTCGAACGCGGTGACGAAGCCCTGCTCGACGCCATGAAGACCCAGTGGGATGACCTGGTCGGAAAACGCCTCTACCTCACGGGCGGCACGGGCTCGCGGCACCGCGACGAGTCGTTCGGCGACGCCTACGAGTTGCCGAGCGAACGCGCTTATGCCGAGACCTGCGCGGGAATCGCCCTCATCAACTGGGCGTGGCGCCTGCACGTCGCCACGGGCGAGTCCCGCTACCTCGATGCCGCCGAGAACGCGCTCTACAACGTGGTGTCGGCCGGCATCTCGGTCGACGGCCTGTCCTACTTCTATAGCAACCCGCTGCAGAGGCGGCCCGACCACGGCGCCAGCCAGGAGGAATCGAGCGGTCGCCGTCTGGCTTGGTATAGCTGCGCGTGCTGCCCGCCCAACCTCATGCGCACGTTCGCGTCGCTGCAGAACCTGCTCGCGACCTCGGGCGGCGACACCGTGCAGGTGGCCAACTACGCCGCGAGCAGCATCCGTCTGCCGCGCATCGACGCCACCGGGGCGACCTCGACCGATGAATCCGCGGATGCCGAAGCCGCCGTGCTACACGTCGACACCGACTACCCGGCCTCGGGTTCGGTGACGCTGCGCTTCGACGATGCCTGGGCGGGAACGCTGGAGCTGCGGGTGCCCGAGTGGTCCCGCACCGGGGGGCGGCGAGCGCGGCTCATCGTCGATGGCGAGCCTCGTGACTCCGCCTCGGCGAACGCCCCCGTCGACTCGGGGTGGCTCCGCGTGGAGGGGCCCTTCGCGGCCGATACCGTGATTCGGCTGGAGCTCGACGTGAGCCCGAGCCTGGTGTTTCCGCATCCGCGCATCGACGGCCTGCGCGGCAGTGTCGCGGTCCGACGCGGGCCACTCGTCTACTGCGTCGACCAGACCGACAACGCCGTCGACATCGAGACCGTGGATGTCGCAGCCGACGCGTCGGTCGTTGAGGTCTCGGGCAGTGAGATCGTCGGCGGCTTTGGACCTTTACTCGGCGTCGACGCGCTGCGCACCCTGCCCGATCCCGCGGCCGTGAGCCTGTATTCGAGCACCCCGGAGCCGATTGCCGGGGCATCCCCCGAAGCCGCTGCATCCGGCCCAACCGGCCCATCCGGCGCAATCCCCGCGTCGCACGCCGAGAAGGCGCGCCTGATCTTGCGCCCCTACGCCCTCTGGGGCAACGGGCCGGCACCCGCCGCCATGCGCGTGTGGATGCCCCGCGCCTCGGCCCCCGCGCACCCCACCCCCACCGACCGCACCACCGCATAACCCTGCACCACGACACCCCGCACGACGACTCCCGCTCCACCGCACGACGACCCGACCCCCGCCGGGCCGCTCCCACCCTTCAGAAGGAGAAATGACGCACCATGAGGCACTCAAGAACAACGCTGTTTCGCCTGATCGCGCTCGGCACCGCAACGGCTGCCGCGTTCTCGCTGTCCGCCTGCAGTTCGGGTGGTGGCGACGCCGACACCCTGACCGTCTGGACCCGTTCCGACGGCGAGGTCTACACCAAGCAGCTCGCCGAGATGTACGAGAAGGCCAATCCGGGCCTAACGGTCGACGTGACCGTGCTGCCGAACTCCGATGTGCAGCAGAAGCTGGGCTCGGCGATCAGCTCGGGCAACCCGCCGGATGTCGTGGCCATCGACGTCGTGAAGGCGCCCTACTTCATCAACGCGGGCGCCTTCCAGGACCTGACCGAGCGCCTCGACGGTCTCGACTACGCCGACGACCTCCTGCCCGCCCAGGTCGATGCCGGCACCTTCGAGGACAAGAAGTACACGTCGCCGTTCACCGCCGACACCTCGGTGCTCTACTACAACAAGGATCTGTTCCGTCAGGCGGGGCTCGACCCTGAGGCACCGCCGACCACCTGGCAGGAGTTCGCCACCGCGGCCGACAGCATCGGCGGCCTCGGCGACGACATCACCGGCTACCACTACTCCGCGGGCTGCGGCGGGTGTGCGGCGTTCGCCCTCGCCCCCATGGTGTGGGCGTCCGGCGGCGACTTCATCGACGCCGACAGCGGCGCGTTGAACCCCGACGCCACGTTCACCGACCCGGTCGTCACCGAGTTCATCGAACTGCTCAACGGCATGGTGGCGGATGGCGGCATCACGACGGCCAGCCAGACCGACGGCGGCGAGAACTATGGCGGCGCATTCGAGAACGGCAAGCTCGGCATGGTCGCGAGTGGTTCGTTCTACCTGAACACGCTGCAGTCGTCCGATCTGCCGTTCGAGATGGGTGTCACGCCGCTGCCCGGGAAGAATGCCGGTGAGATCTCATCCATGGTGGGTGGCGATGTGCTCGCCATTCCCGAGGGTGCCAAGAACGGTGACGCCGCCTGGGACTTCGTGAAGTGGGCGACCGGGGATGACGCGCAGAAGTCCCTGGCCGAGAGTGGTTTCACCCCGGTGCGCACCGACCTCTACGAGTCGGACTACAGCTCGAAGGGACCGGAGCAGGCCGCACTCGTCGAGGCCGCGCTGCAGGGTCAGGTGCCGTACACGGTGTCGTTCAACGCGCTGTTCAGCGACCCGAACGGCCCCATGGTGAGCCTGATGCAGGCCGGTGTGTTCGGTGACGATGTGGATGCCGCATCCGCCGCCGCGCAGAAGACCGCCGAGCAGATCGTCACGCAGAACGCCACGGAATAGCCGCCGACGAGTTGATGGAGCAGACATGACCGAGACCCTCAGCACGCCGGTGACGCCGTCGCCGGACACGTCGCGCCGCGCGTCTTCGCGTGTCCGCTCCACCTCTCGCGGGCGTCGACCCGGAGGGGCGGCCGGTCCGTCCCTCCGGGAGCGCCGGCTCTCCCGCACCGGACTGCTGGCGGTGACACCCGCGCTGCTCCTCACGGCGGTGTTCTTCGTCGTGCCCGTGGCGCTCATGGCCTGGATGAGCCTGCACAGGTGGCCTCTTCTCGGCCGCAGCACCTTCATCGGCCTCGACAACTACGTGCGCGCCTTCACAGCCGACGACACGTTCCTGCGTTCCATCGGCTTCACCCTCATCTATACGGTCGTCATCACGCCGATCCTGTTCGTGGCGGGCCTCGCCCTCGCGTTCTTCGTACGGCGGCCGTCTCGCGCGAGCACGTTCTTCCGCACCATCTTCTTCACGCCCTATGTGATCGGTTTCGCGGCGGCCAGCTTCCTGTGGCTGTGGTTCACCGATCCGAGCGCCGGTTCGGTGAACGCCATCCTCACGAGCCTCGGCACCGAGGTCGACCAAACCTCCTGGTTCGTGGAGCAGTGGCCCGCCCTCATCAACGTCATCGTCATGGTCACGTGGAAGGTCGTCGGCTTTCAGATGATCCTGCTGCTCGGTGGCCTGAACAGCGTTCCGGAGGATGTGCTCGAGGCGGCGCAGATCGACGGGGCCGGGTGGTGGAGGCGCCTCACCGGAATCATCCTGCCGCTCATGAAGCCCACGATCATCCTGGTGTTGGTGTTCTCGATCAGCGGCTCACTGCTGGCCTTCGAGCAGTTCTTCCTCATCACGAAGGGTCGCCCCGACAACGAGACGGTCACGGCCGTCTATTGGATCTACAACGTCTCCTTCACCAAGTTCGAACTGGGCTATGGCGCCGCGCTGTCGGTCATCATGCTCGTGCTGTTGCTCATCGTCGCGGCCGCGCAGATCCGCCTTCTGAGAGGACCCAAGAATGACTGAGCCCCGATCGGATGCGTCAGCTCCGGCCTCGTCGTCCACCCCTGTGGCCGCTCCCCCGGCTGCGGCCATCGCGGCCATCAGCCCGACTCCGGCCGCGTCCCCGCGTCGCAAGCGGGGTCGCGGAGCCGTCGGCGTCTGGTGGTGGGTGGGCGGCATCGTGCTCGTCTCGCTCTTCGCGTTGCCACTCCTCTCGGCGGTCACGGGCAGCCTCAAGTCGCCTGCCGAGTTGCAGCAACGCCCGGCCACGTTCTTTCCGCAGACGCTGAGCGGCGACGCCTGGTCGCGCCTGTTCGACCCCTCGCAGGGCACCCTCATGGGTCTGGCGAACAGCCTGGTCGTCGCGATCGGCACCGTCGCACTCACCGTGGTGTTGTCGACCCTCGCGGGCTACGGTTTCGGCCGCTTCCGTTTTCGTGGAAGCACCCTCCTGTTCGGCGTCGTGCTCGCGGGCATGATGATCCCGTTCAGCGTGCTCCTCACCCCGATCAGTGTGGTGTTGCGCACTCTCGGCGTCAGCAACTCCCTGCTCGGCCTGGTGCTCGTCTACACGACCTACCAGTTGCCGTTCTGCATCTTCATCATGCGCAACGCCTTCGCGGCGATCCCCGACGAGATCGAAGAGGCGGCCATGATCGACGGATGCTCGCGCCGCAGTGTCCTGTTGCGCATGTTCGTGCCCCTCGTCGTGCCCGGCATCGTCACGGCCGCGATCTTCGCGTTCCTCAACGCGTGGAACGAGTTCCTCGGCGCCCTCGTCCTCCTGTCGGACCAGGCTCTCTTCACGCTCCCCGTCGTCCTGCAGACCAAGCAGATCGGGCAATTCGGCAAGGTCGACTGGGGCCTGCTCGACGCGGGTGTCGTCGTCTCGATGATCCCCTGCCTGCTCATCTTCTTCCTGCTGCAGCGCTACTACGTCAACGGCATCTTCAGCGGCGCGGCGAAGTAGGGGCCGGGCCGCCCGCCGCGCCAATGGTCATGACGACAGACGGCCGCGCAGCTGAGCGCTGCGACGGCCGTCCATACGGCAACTCGCCTAAGCGGGCAGGTTCCAGGTCTGGCTCGCTAGTCCGTTGCAGTCGTAGATCTGCAGTTTGGTGCCGTCAGCGGTGTTGCCCATGGGCACATCGAGGCACCGACCGGACTGCGGGTTGCGCAGGCTGCCGTTCGCCCCGACCACCCATTGCTGGGCTCCGGCGTTGGGGAGGCAGTCCCAGAGCTGCACAGGGCTGAAGTTCGCCGTTCCGTTGGCCGTGATGTCGAGGCATTTGCCGAAGGCGCGAATAGTGCCGTTGGCCGAGATCGACCAGCGTTGGCCGGTGGCAACACCGCAGGTGTAGAGCTGGACGGCTCGTCCGGCGTTAGCGGTATTCGTGTCGACGTCGAGGCACTTGCCCGACGGCGACGTGATAGCGCCCGTGCGGCCGGGCAGGCTGCCAATGCCGAACTTCAGCTCGCACTGAGAACCCTGCTTGAGAGTGGCCGCGAAGTAGACGAACGAGGTGCCGTCCTCGCGCGGGATGGCGGGCGTCGAGTAGCCGGGGCAGGACGGCACACCCGGCGCGTAGCCGCCGGTCGGGTTGACGGTCACGGGAGCCTCGACCTCGGTCCAAGCGCCGACCCCGAGGTTCGTGTTCTGGAACAGCACGGTGCCCGATTCTGCGAGCACTGTCTTATTGCCGGTCGGCCCGGAAACGACGCGCTGGCCCGAGATCAGCAGCGTTCCGTTCGGGCCGCCGCCGGACGCCCAGGAGATGTAGGGCGTGTGTAGCAGCTCGCGAGAGTCGGACGTGGAGACGAGGGTTCCGGCGGTGCCGAGGGCACCCCAATTGAGACCGTCGTCGCTGAACTTGATGTAGACCTCACACGCGTGGTCAGGGTTCGTGGCATCGCGGCACATCTCGTAAGACATCGCGAAGGTGCCGTTCGGCAGGGCGGCGAAGGTCTGCATGCCGGGTCGTCGCAGATTGTCGGTGGGGAAGGCGACATCCTGGGTCTGCGTGCTGCTCCAGCTCGCACCGCCGTTGGTCGACGTGTAATGGCCGATGACCTGATTGTTGGTGGCCGAGTTGGCCGGGCGCTCGTCGGAGATGAAACAGGCCAATGCGTTGTTGTCGGTCACGAGGAAAGACGGCTCCCAGATGCCGTGGCCGATCGAATTGGGCAACCCCGAGGTCTGGGTGCAGTTCGACAGGTAGGTCCAGGTCTGGCCCTTGTCGGTGCTCCTGAACACCTCCACCTTCTGCTGCGTGTAGTCACCGATCGACCACGCCGTGCCCGCGGCGAGGATGTCACCCTGGTTGAGGCCCGGGATGCTGCGAGGCACCTCATACAGCGTCGGTGCTTCGATGGTCCAGCCCGCCGTGTGCGAGGTGACCGTGGAAATCTGGCTCCAGTTCGCACCTCCGTTCGTGCTGCGGTAGATCGGCATCGTGCCCGGGCCGTTGTGGCCACCCTGGGCAAAGGTGGCGAGCATGGTCTGCGCTGCGGATCCGTCGTTGTCGACGCGGATGGCGCGCGGGTAGCCAACCGTACCGTTGGGGAATTGACTGAGATTCGGTGAGTACAGCACCTGGCCGGCCTGCGCGGCTTGCGCGGGTGCCGGCGAGCCCCCGACGGCGCCAGCTATGAGAAGAAAACTGGCGAGGAAGGCGAACACCAGCAAAATTCTGGGCTCGATCGAGCGGCGTGCGAATGACGACATTGTTATCCCTTTTTTCGAGAACGCGCCAACGCACTGATTACATTGCCCACAATTTGCCATCGTGGCAAGTCCCGATTTATGGGGACTGTGCGATGGCTGTACTCTCGCGCGCGCGCAGGGCATGGGGCGCGATGATCTGCTCGGGGGCACGATCGGGATCATCGATGCGCGCGGCCAGCCGCTCCATCGACCGCTCGGCGATGAAGGCCGTATCGAGGGATACCGAGCTGAGCGAGGGGCGCGAGAACCGCCCCTCCTCGATGTCGTCGATCCCGACGATCGCCACATCCTCCGGCACTGAGAACCCGGCATCGAAGACGGCCCGCATGGCCCCCATGGCGAGCAGGTCGGAGAAACAGAAAATGGCGTCGGGTCGCTCGGGCAGCGCCATCAAAGCGGTCGCCGCGTCATAGCCGTCAGCGCGGCTGTAGTGCTCGGCCTCGCGCACCAGCTCGGGTTCGATTGCGATGCCCGCTTCGGTGAGTGCAGTCTCGTATCCGGCGCTGCGCTGCTGCGGAGTGGCGTATTGCTCGAGCGGCTGGGCGCCGATGGCCGCGATGCGGGTTCGACCGCGATCGAGCAGGTGCTGCACGGCATCCTGAGCAGCCCTGACGTTGTCGATGGCCACATGGTCGTAGCGACCGTCGAAGTCATGCTCTCCCAGCAGGACGAGAGGCATCTTGGTCGGTGAGTTCATCTCGAGCAACTCGAGTTTCGTGACGAGCGGGCTGAAGAGGATGCCATCGAACAGCATGGTGCGATCGTTGCCCGTGAGAAGGTCGCGTTCGCGCTCGTGGTCATGGCCAGTCTGATCGATCATCACGCGGTAGCCGAAGGTCGCCGCGGCGTTGATCATGTCCCGGGCGAGGGCACTGAAGTAGGGCACATCGATCTCGGGGACGATCAGCGCCACCACTCCCGTTCGGCCCGTGCGCAGCGTGCGAGCCACGGGGTTCGGACGGTAGTCGAGTTCTTCGATCGAGCGCAGCACGTGGGCGCGCATCTTCTCACTGACGTGCGTATAGCCGCTGACCACGTTGGACACCGTGCGCATCGAGACCTGCGCATGATCGGCAACGTCCCGCAGAGTCGCTGCCATGGTCACCCCCCTCACTGGTCACGGGTGCAGCGGTCACTGCGAATCCCTTTTTTCGACTTCTCGAGCATATCGTTTGCAACGTGCGCAAACAGGGGCTAGTGTTTTGCACACGTTGGCAAACGCCGTCACGAAGGAGTGTCACGTGTCACATAAACCCCGCCGTCCCCGCAAGACGGCACAACGCATCCTCGCCATCGGCCTGGCCGCCGGCGTCGCGCTCGGCGCTTCCGGGTGCGGCCCCGACATCACGGGAGGGGACGATGCCGCAACGTCCGATCGCCTCGCCGCCCCGACCGAGAAATCCCCGAAGGGCGAGATCACCATTTGGGATCGCTCGGGAGACCTCTACGAGGTCTTCGACGATGCCATCGAGGATTTCAACAAGGTCTACCCCGACATCACCGTGCACCATGAAGCCGTCGATATCGATGCGAAGCTGCAGAACACCCTCATCACCGGCACCGATGTGCCCGATGGTGTCTTCCTCGACGACGCGAAAGTCGCTGGCCTGGCCGACTCGCTCTGGGACCTGAGCGATGTACTCGCCCCCTACGTGAACGACATCGCGCCCCAGAAGGTCGACGTCAACTCCATCGGCGGCGGCATCTATGGTGTCCCGTTCGACTCCAACCCGGGTCTGCTCTACTACAACGCCGCGGCGCTCGAGAAGGCCGGCGTGGATGCGTCGACCATCGAGACCTACGACGACCTACTCGCCGCGGCCCGCGCGTACAAAGAGGCCGTTCCCACGGCGAAACCCATCCACCTCGAGCAATCGGCGTTCCTCGGTCAGTTGCAGCTCGAGATGTATGCGAGCCAACTCGGCACGAGCATCGCCGACGCCGATGGCGCGTTGAGGCTCGATTCGCCCGAATATAAAGAGATTCTCACCTTCCTCGACACGGTTCAGACCGATGGACTCGGCACCCGGGCCGAATACCTGAACGCAACCGACATCGCCGAACTGGAGAACGGCAACCAGGTCTTCTATCCCTGGGCCATCTGGTACAGCTTCGCCACCCAGCAGTTGCTGCCCGAGACGCTCGGCGACTGGCGCGCGATGCCCCTCCCGGCATGGAAGGACGGAGGCGCTCGAAGCGGCGCCATGGGTGGCTCGTCGTTCGTCATCCCGCGCGGCGGCGAAAACTCCGAGCTGGCGTGGCTCTTCTATCAGTTCCTCATGTTCGATAAAGCGGGTTACACAGCCGTGTGGGGTCCGAACGATATCTATCCAAATGGCCTCAACACGTCGATCCCCAGCTACCAACCGGCCGCACAGTCCGACGCACCGCTCTTCAAGCCCGTCGATGCACTCGGCGGTCAGGACCTGTGGGCGGTCGCGACGACGGCCGGCGCCGAGATCCCGCGGAGCGTGCCGACGCCGTCGTGGTGGGCCGGTTCCGTCGACTACCTCGGTAACAACATCCAACGCATGCTCGACGGCGACCTCACGCCCGATCAGGTCATCGGGAACTCGTCCGACGAGATCCAGAAGAACCTGATCGACCGACAGTAAGGAGAGGGAACATCTCCACGATCCTTCGCTCGCGCCCGAGGAGCCGCCTCGCGCCGTATGTCTTCGTCGCCCCGTTCGTCGCCATATTCCTGGCGTTCAGCATCTATCCGCTCATCTTCACCGCGCGTCTCAGCTTCACCGATTGGCGGGGGTTCGGCGCGGCGAAATGGGTGGGCTTCGACAATTACATCTATCTACTCACGAGCCCCGGCTTCTGGGCGTCTCTCGGCAACTCGGCCACCCTCTGGTTGCTGATCATCCCGGTGCAGTTGGTCGTCGCGGTCCTCGCGGCCGTGCTTCTGAACAACGCGAAGCTCAAACTGCGTGGCTTCTACCGCGTGGCGTTCATCGTGCCGTTCGTCACCCCGCTCGTGGCGATCGCGCAGATCTGGGTGGTGGTCTTCGACCAGGACTATGGCGCGGTGAACGGCCTGCTGAATCTGGTCGGGTTGCCGGATGTCGGATGGCTGACCACCAGCGAATGGGCGAAACCTACCCTCGCCCTGCTGTTCCTGTGGAAAACCACCGGGTTCATCGTCATCATCCTGCTCTCGGGGCTGCAGTCGATCGACTCGAACATCTACGAGGCGGCCGATCTCGACGGTGCTTCGGGCCCGAGGCAGCTCTGGAGCATCACGATTCCCCTGATTCGCCGCACCATCATGTTCGCCGTCGTGTTGCAGACACTCGCGGTGTTCCAGATGTTCGCCGAACCGTTCGTCGTGACGCAGGGCGGGCCGTACGGGTCCACGACGACGGCGGGGTACTACCTCTACAACCACATCACGCGCGCCGACCTCGGCACCGGCGCCGCGAACTCGTTCCTGCTCGTCATCGCTGTGATGGCGCTCTCGCTCGTGTTCGTCCGACTGCTGCGATCGAAGGACTGAACCGTGACGACTGTGCAGAAGTCTGCGCCCGCCGCTCCCCCCGGCCCACCAGCCTCGCGTAACGAACGGACGGCCGTCGCACCACCACGACCCCACCGGCGGGCGCGGCCGGCCATCGGCTCGCAGCTCTTCCTCGTGCTGCTGACGGTAGCTTTCCTCGCCCCTGTCATGTGGGCGCTGGTGTCGGCGTTCAAACCCGCGAACGACATCATCCGCGCGCCGCTCTCGTTCGACCCTTCGACCTTCACGCTCGACAACTACATCGCCATGTTCCAAGACGTCCCGATCGGATCGGGTTTCTTCAACACGGCCGTGGTGCTCGTGTTCAAGGGCGCGATCACGCTGTTCTTCGCGCCGCTCGCCGCCTACGCGTTCGCGAAGTATGACTTCATCGGCAAGAACGTGATCTTCGGCGCCGTGCTCCTCACGCTGACGTTGCCGACGATCGTGCTCATCATTCCGCTGTTGCTCGAAATGAAACAGCTCGGCTGGGTGAACACTTACCAGGCGCTGATCCTCCCGGGCTCCGTCGACGCCTTCGCAATCTTCTGGATGCGCCAGGTCATCTCCGCGGTTCCCGACGAGCTGCTCGATGCCGCACGAGTCGACGGATGCAGTGAATTCGGCATCTTCTGGAGGGTCGTGCTGCCCGTCATCCGACCGGGCCTGGCGGGTCTCGCCGTCCTGACCATCATGAATATCTACAACGACTTCGTGTGGCCCGTCGTCATAGCCAGCTCCGAGCGCATGTCGACCCTCCAGGTCGTGCTCTCGACCCTGGCGCAGAACATCACGGGCAACCGGGTGGGCGCCGACTATGCGACCGTCACCGGCGAACTGCTCGCCGCCAGCTCGGTCGCTCTCATACCGCTGCTCGTGCTCTTCATCGCACTGCAGCGCCATTTCATCAACGGAATCCTCGCTGGAAGCGTGAAGGGCTGAACAGAATGACACTCGTAACCGATCGACACCATCTCGACGCTTCCGCGTTCGACCGGTCGCCGATACCGCGGCCGGAATATCCGCGACCCGACAGAGATCGCTCCGATCGCTGGCTGAGCCTCAACGGAGAATGGGACTTCCGCAGCATCGACGGCGACGCCACCATCATCGTGCCGTTCGCGTGGGAGACCGAAGCATCCGGAATTGCCCGCACCTGGCTGGAACGCGCCACCTACACGCGCTCCCTCACCGTGCCCGAGGAGTGGGCGGGCGATCGCGTCGTGCTGAGCTTCGGCGCCGTCTGGCACGAGGCCGCGGTGTTGATCGACGGCGTTCTCGTGGGCACACATACCGGCGGGTATACATCGTTCGAATTCGACGTCACCGACCACGTCGCGGTCGGGCATTCCGCCGAACTGACCGTCGAGGTGTCGGCACCCGCCGATAAGCGCGAGATCGTGCACGGCAAGCAACGCTCCATTCCGCGCGACGATTACGACGGGGTCTCATTCACGCCCTCGTCGGGCATCTGGCAGAGCGTGTGGCTCGAGGCGAGGGGCCGCACATACGCGTCGTCCGTGACGCTGCGCGGCGATTCCCTGACCGGTATCGACGTGAGCGTCTCGGTCGCCGGGGATCGACCCGATGAGGCCACGGTCTCGGCGCGCATCCTCGACGACGGGGCTGCCGGTGGTGACACAGTGAACGTCGGCCGGGCGTCGGACGGCTCTTTCTCGGCACGCCTCGACCTCGACGAACCTCGACTCTGGTCGCCCGAAGATCCGCACCTCTACCGTGTCGAGATCACGACCGAGGATGGCGCGAGCACGGATGCGGTGGTCGTGACGACGGGTCTGCGCCGCATCGAGGTGCGGGGCGAGCAGCTGTTCCTCAACGATGAACGCCTGTATGTGCGGGGCGTGCTCGACCAAGGCTACTGGCCGACATCCGGTCTGACCGCACCCGACGACGACGCCCTTTTACGGGACCTCGAACTCGCACGTGGTTTCGGCTTCAACCTCGTGCGCAAACACCTCAAGTTCGAGGAACCCCGGTGGCTGCACGCTGCCGACGAGATGGGCATGCTGGTGTGGGCCGAGCCGGCCTGCCCCAGCCGCTTCACGCCGGCGGCCGCGCGGGCCTTCGAGGAACAGATCGCGCCGATGGTCGAGCGCGACGGGAATCACCCGTCGATCGTCATCTGGGGGCTCTATAACGAGGAGTGGGGCCTGGATTGGGATATCCCCGGCAGCCCGGAACGCGCGGCAGCGGCCGTCGCGGCCTACGACACCCTCGCGGCGATCGACCACACGCGTCCCATCGTCGAGAACTCGGGCTGGTCGCACGTGAAAACCGACCTCGTCGACTGGCACTACTACGAACCCGATCCAGCCACGTGGGCTCAGAGCGTCGCCGACCTGGCGACCGGTGTCCGTCACGACTTCCCGGTGAAACTCGGCCCTGACTTCGTGGTCGACAAGAGCCTCTACGGCACGCGACAGAACACGCCGATGGGCGTGCCCATCCTGAACAGCGAGTTCGGTGAGGGGTTCACGAGCCTCGAGCGCGCCTGGCACGTGCGTTGGCAGACGCAGGAGTTGCGGCGTCACGACAGGTTCGCGGGTTACGTCTACACCGAACTCGCCGATGTCGAACACGAGAGCGCGGGCCTCGTCGACGTCGACAGACGAGCCAAGGATGCCGGCGGCCTCGACCCCGCCGACAGCAATGCCGACACGGTGCTCATCGTCGACCTCATCCCGCGTTGCGCGGGAGCGGATATGCCGGTGCCGACGCAGCCGTTCGAGCTCGGCATCCGCCTGTCGCATCACGGGCGGCAGACCATCACAGGGCGCGTGCACGCCACGTGGGTCGAGGCAGGGCGCTCCTTCGCGTCGTTCATGTCGGGATCGCCTTCTGTGGCTTCAACGGGGTCTGCGGGCTCTGGGGCTTCTGCCTCTATCAACGTCTCCTCGGCGGTTGAGGGGGATGCTGAGGCATCCCTGTTCTCGTCCGCCCCGTTGTCCGCCCGCCCCTTCGAGGTCTCGTCCCCGGGCACTCTCACGGTGCGACCGCCCCGGGAAGCGGCGCGGCTCCTCGTCTGGTTCACAGACGTCGACGGAACGGTGCGCGCCCGCACGTTCATCGACGCGGCCGAGGTCGAGCAGCCGAACCGCCGCGGCGCTCGGACCTGATCGGGGCCACCCCAACTGTGGCGCGCGTCTCCTGCCAACGCGGCGCGCGCCACTTCTCCCCTGACCGGACGACATTCGGCCGATCGTTCCTCGGAAGGAGACGTCCGTGATCGGCTTCTCCCGGTCAGCGCAGCCGGGCCAACCTCACGGCCCCGAATTTCGCCGCCCTGAAATGGCCGGCCATGGGGTTCTCGAGAGGCTCGCTGCAGCGGTGCGCGAGGTAGCCTAACCGCCGCGCCGCGCCACGAGCGCCACGACAGAGAGCGGAAGCAGCGCATAAATCGGAGCGAACGCGATCGCGCCGAGAATGGCCGGGCCCGTGGGCTCGGCATGTCCCAGATTGATGGCGATAAGCGCGACCGCCACCCCTCCGCTGGCTGCCGTCAAGAGTGCAGCGGTGAACAAGGTGCCCTTATGCGCGGACCCTCGGTCCCTATCGATCGCCGCGGTGACGGCCAGAACGAGGCCCACGCCGGTCAGCAGCACGACCGGGATGAAGAAGGCCCAGAGGGGCTGCGTGTTGGTCACCTCTGTGCCCGACCATTGCACATCGAGGCTGCTCGGCAGAGGCATCCACGCAATGACCACCCCCGCGGCGATGAGCGTCGGCACCCCGACGAGGATCGCCGCGACCATGCGCCATGCCTTCACCATGACACCCGAGTCTAGGCGGCTCGCGCACAGCCGCCGGCCTGCACGACAACCTCGGCCATCACCGAAACCTCATCCCGCCGTCTGTCAGCCATCCCGGCCATGCACCGGCCTGGCGTTCGTCGGCGGCTCGCCGACCTCATCCACTGTGTGGCCCGTGCACGCCATCTTGGTCACGCTAGCTCGCTCGATGCGTGACACCGTGAACCAGCGCATCGCGTCGCGCATCCGGCACCACCCGACGAGGTACCACTGGCCGTTCGTGGAGGCGAACAGCACGGGCTCGACGTCGCGCGTGGTCGTGACCCCGGATTGCGCGGTGTAGCGCAGGCGGACGACGCACTGCTCGGCCATCCCCTCCTCCAGCGCCGACCGGGTCGCACGCGAGGCCGACGGTGGCGCATCGACCCAGACGCGGCCGGCCAGCTGCTCGGCGCGGGCGCGGGTGCGAGGGTCGAGGACATCCACGATCTTCTGGATGCCGGCTGCCGCCAGATCTGAGTAGGGGGCATCGCGCGCGG
Organism: Okibacterium fritillariae; assembly: GCF_900167575.1. Classification (GTDB taxonomy): domain Bacteria; phylum Actinomycetota; class Actinomycetes; order Actinomycetales; family Microbacteriaceae; genus Okibacterium; species Okibacterium fritillariae. Next base: position 335,369 of record NZ_FUZP01000001.1, on the reverse strand, counting down.
CCGACGCAGCAGCCATGAGCGCCACCGCCTGCTCTGCCGACAAGCTGACCGGCGGCAGGGATGCACCCACCGCCAGCCCGTAGCCACCGCCGGGCCCGGGCCGCGACCAGATGGGCGCGCCGCTGCGTTCAAGGGCGGCGAGATCCCGCTTGACGGTGCGCACGGACACGTCGAACTCGCGCGCCAACCGTTCGGCGGAGCTGCCGCACGTTCCGTTGCGGCGCAGCATCTCGGACAGCGCGTGCAACCGCTCGACGCGCTTCATCGCCGCTGCCGGCGCCGTCGCTGCCGCTGATGCCGAGAAATTTTCGCGTTCATGACAGAAATAGTGACACACACCTGCCCAGAGCGCGCCCGAGGATGGTGTCATGACAACACCGAACAGCACCCCGACCATCATCCTCATTGCCGGCCACTGGCTGGGCGCGTGGGCGTGGGATGACGTGCTCGAACACCTGCGTGCCGACACGTCCCGCGTGGTCGCCCTCACCTTGCCCGGCCTCGACCCCGACGACCCCGATCGCGCCACCCGAACCCTCGACGACCAGGCCGCCGCGATCGAACACACCCTCGCCCACCTCGAGGTCTCGACCGAACATCCGGCGACGCTCGTCGCTCACAGCGGGGCGAACGCTCCCGTCAGCCTCGTGCTCGACCGCCACCCCGAACTCATCGGCCGGATGATCTGGGTCGACTCGGGCCCGATGGCCAACGGCACCGCCTTCGCGCCCGACTTCCCCCAGGATCTGACGGAACTTCCACTCCCGCCCTTCGACGTCCTGGCCCAGCAGGCGAGCCTGGATGGCCTGACCCCCGAGATGCTCGACCGTTTCCGCGCACGGGCGGTGCCCCAACCGGCGCCGGTGCTGCGCCAGACCGTTGAGCTGACAAACAACGCCCGCCACGCCGTCCCGACCACGCTCGTGTGCTGCTCGATCTCGAGCGCGCAGGTGCTGGAGATGGCGCGAGCCCGCCACCCCATGTTCGCCGAGGTCGCGAATCTGGCAACCGTCGACGTCGTCGACCTGCCGACTGGCCATTGGCCGATGTGGAGTAGCGCGGACAGTCTTGCTCAAGTTATTCAGTCAGCGGCGATCCTTAGCAGCCGGCACGCATGAAAGGGACTAAATACACACTCGCCTATGGACGGTCGGGGAGAAGCAAATCGTTCGTCTCCGCAATACTGAGGGCTCTGAAGCCGGCATGTCGCAGGTCGGCTAGAAGGCAGCAATCGACGCTGCAGTCGATTGTTGGTGCGAGGAATTGAAGAAGTGAGACGACTTTCTTCTATATGGTCGAAGTCCGAGCGCTGGGGACGAGGATGATGCCGGACAGATCGACACAGAGACAGGCACAGGGGTTTGATTCGAGTGCGGACGTCGCCTCAGAGCGCGCGGCCGCTACAAGAACGTCTCAGCTTTTTGACAGACGAGAGCAGAGGAGCTTCCGAGACGAAATCTCCCGACTGGCGCACCTGAACGCTCGGGTGAATGAAAATGGTCTCATAACGCTTCTCACGTCGCGGGCCGAGCGGAGAGCAACTCTCAATGCATCGCAACCTCTACTGATGCCGTCATTGGTATGGCGAGGCGGCGTCGGCATCGGCATGGCTGATGTCTTGCTTGAACGACTGGGTGCAACTTGGCATACCTATCTTCCCGAGGAGGCCTCGAAAGATAGGTGGGCCGCTGAGCTCCGTGACGGCCTCGACTCGTTCGCGAGAGTGGCGTGGTGCCTACGTTTTGGCTATACCATCGCGGCGGTAGCGATAGCGCGTAAGTCCTTTGAGCGATGGTCGTTCAATATTGCTAGCTCCATGCAGCTAGCAACAATCGAGAATGAACCCGAAGCCGACTTCTTCACGCGCGCTTGGAAGGCAAGTTCGAACTACGTCGGGGAACGAGAACTCGGTTCGGAATGGTCGCTGATGTCCGAATTACTCCACGGCCGCCAGGTGGAACTCGCGGGGCAACACGTGCAGATTGCCCTTGACATGCAGTTGACCGATCAGACACGGATCCACAGAGCGATCGCATTCTTCGCGGAGGTCTCGCTACGGCAGGTGCGTGGGGCCGTGTGCAGGCTCGCGGGTGAGCGCGGGCACCTCAAGCAAAATGAATTAAGTGCGGCACTATTGCCGGTTGAGCAATTGAAGGGGTTGCCGAAGCAACCAGATTTTCTGCATCTCTTGTGGCAACCGTTACTGTATGGCTTCGTTGATGCTGACGACACTTCCACGTACATAGGGTGGGGCGCCTCATACAGGCGGATCGTCAATCGACGAGCTGAAGACAGGGTGGGTGTCGGTACCTTCTCGGATTGGATGTCGATCGAGGAACGCTGGGTGCGAGCGATCGAAAGGTCACGTCACTCCTTTCAAGAAGAGCGTGAAGTTTTTGGCGATGCGTTTTCACCTCTATCACTGCGCGCTCGAGTCACCAAGTACCGCATCATTTCTGAGATGACGGACATCTTGGCGAACGAGTTTCGCGACACGCACAGAGCGAGTGCACTGCGATCGGCGGCTGCGGCGCTTGAGTCCGCTTGGGTGGTTTGGCTACAAGATGTTGATGACTCGTTAACGCTAGCTCGTTCGGTGCTCGAAAGCACCGCCAGGGCTCGTACGCATAGATTGAAGCCCAGTAGGGCCGCAAAGATGGAAAACGGCCCTCAGAAGCAGAAGGCACCACACCGGTGGGTAGACGCGGCTGGATGGAGTCGTCTGTCGCCGTTCGTTCGCGCCCTGAGTGAGTATGCCCACATGCAGGCCAATTCACGTCATTCGGGATCCTGGGAGCTTCTGGTCAAGGTCCAAGGTCTTGAGGTAGGCGGTTCCGCCGACCACACTGCCCGAGGCCATGCCCTCGAAAAAGTCGCTGCGATGCTAGCGCACGAAGTGGCTGACTCGTTGAAAATTGAGTGGGCCGCACTGTCGGAGGAGTTCCGCCACCTGGTCATCGAGGAGGACGAGGCAAGCAGCCAGCAAAACTTCGAACGTTGGCTCGACGCTACGGTCGCATTGAAAACGACCCACAGCTTTGGCAGTCCCGACTACCGCTGACGAAGTGAATCTGTCGAAGTGGAGTAGCGGTTCGGATTGAACCTTGCACTCCAGGGCCAGAAAACCGCTTGGACTATCAGATGGAGCGCCGCCCTTGACAGCCCTACCCGCATCACGAACCGTGGGCCAGAAATGACGAATCAGGTGACGGCTTGAACAGCAAGGGAGTATCTCGTTCAGTGCCGCAATGTTCACGATTGGGAACGAGTTGGAGATAGCCGCCCACCGGATGAGCGAACGGTCCCGTTTGGAACTCCGATATTTGTCCGACCCGGCCTCAATTAGAGGATTGCGCAGTCGTCGATCCCCATTGCCATCAAGTTTTTTTGACGAAAAAACTGTTGACGAGCCTGTACCCTCGGTAGATGACCGATGACCGGACCCCGACAGGCCTCGTGCGCCTTCCGGATCTCGATCCATTCATCGGGTATCTACCGCCAGCACAGTTGCCCTACCAAGTGACAATGACAGATATTTACACCATGTTTGTGCAGGACGCCCCCTACAGGGAACGCAGGGAACTTCTGTTTGACGCGCTAAAAATCTACACTTCTCTCATCTGGACCGAGATCCCTTACGCGCGAATCTGGGTCGACGGCGGTTTTGCAACAAGGAAAGACTGGGCACCACCCGAAGACGTAGACGTCGTGGTGGTTGCTGACGACGTCCCGCTAAAGGTGAAAGCCAAACTGGCTTCAGAAGGCCTGCTAACTCTTTCGGCGGTGAGCGCTTCGATCGACAAAAGCAACTTACCAATGATTCATAAGCTGCGCCCGTTCGGCGGGCTGGTAGATGCCTACTTCGCAACGAGCAAGACCAGCGCCCTGCTTTATCAATACATGACTAGCGTAAAAGGTCCTGATGGCGAAGTGATACATGGAGTCAGAAAAGGTATTGCGGAGGTGACTCGTGGAATCGCTTAATGAACACGAGCCCACCGAACTATTCCGTTCCACCATTCGCGAGATGATCGGCCTGCCAGAAAACGAGCTTGAGCTCGCTTCGATGGTGGCCATGATGGGTCATGACGAAAAGTACCGCATAGTTGCAGAACAAGAACTAGCGCCCGTGAACGGGCACCTCGAATTGCATCTTTCAGGCGAGACCGTGGTCCAGCATGCGACGAATGCGAGACCTTTTGGCCAATTTGTCCTTCAAATGGCTGAATCGGTTAAGTCGACAGCGCGGGATATATCGGGCGCGAAGCGTTTGAAAGATGAATTGCTGATTGAGACAGGGCCCGGGTCTGTAAAAACCACATTCGTTGCACCGCCTCGTCGCCGCGACCCCTCCACGCTTCCGACACCCGAGAAGCAGGAACCCTTAATCGACGATGACAGGTTCTCAGAAGCACTTCGTCGTGTGGCAGTTGTTTTTGCCAACGTCGAAGGGGACTTGCAAGAGAACCCGGCTCTTGACTCTGCAATCAGTCAAATTCCGGCGGCATCGCGGCTCCCGTTGAAAAAGGCACTGGACGAGGTCCTAAAACAAGAGTGGTCCTTGGAAGGATCGTTTACTCAGCGTGGAATCGGCGTAACACGTGTCAAGGTGCACCCGCACTCCATCTCCTATTTGCGCGCTCGCCTCGCAGAAACAGTTGTGTCCACGGACACATGGGAGTCGACCGGGTACCTTGACGGACACACTTGGTCGACCGGAACCATGAGGTTCATTCCGGTCAAGAACAGCAGACCGATTACCGCTTCGTTCGGTGACAGCGAGGTCCAACTCGAGGTCGGAAAACTTGACTCTAAACCCTCGCAAAAGGTTCGAGTGCGCATGACGGTACACAGCACAATCGGTTTAACCGCAACAAAGAAGAGCTATGTCCTGGATTCCATCTCGTCAATCGACGAGGCCCAAGGAACGCCTCCCCTCTTCTAGCGATGCAAGGTGCTAGCCGGCAACCCAAAACCTTTGTCGAAGCATGTCCGTCGGGAAATCTATTGCGCGGGCTGTTACTCCCCCCCACCGCGTCGCATGACGCGGATGGCCGAGATCGTCATACAGAGGAAGATCAGTGCGGCGACGAGGCTGAGCCAGCGGAGCGGGATGTCGAGGACGCGCGAGAGGGCCGTGTCAGGGATGAAGATGGCGCCCGCGACGAGGAGCAGCGTGATGAGGCCGCAGAAGACGGCGCGGTTCATCGCCGTCGGCTTGTCGCGGGCGAGGTCGTCGTCGCTCATGGCATCCGCTGGGTTGATGGGCGGGTCGCCGAGGGGTGGGTTTAGTAGCGGCTGCTGCGCGCGAGGGCGAGGAGGGCTGCCGCGCCGAGGACGCCGCCGATGAGGGAGATGAGGCCGATGAGGGGGAGGAGGAATTCCGCCATGTTGTGCTCCTTCGAAAAGTTCGTCGAGTCCAGGGTATCCGCAATGCGAGCGATGCTCGGCGGGTGGGGAGGGGGTTGCGGCCGATTTTGAGCGGTGGTTGCGGGCCCGCATCCGGCAAATCGTGACGAAAGCTCGGTGGGGACCGTCTTAGTGGAGGGCGCACCGGGCGCCCGACGATAGGACGACCAGACGGGAGCTCACGACCGTGCCACTCTTTTCGCGTGTTTCGACCTCGGGGGCTCGCCGCCCACGGCCCGCAGCGGTGTGGGCCGCGCTTCTCACCGGAGTCGTTCTCTGCATCTCGATCGTCGTGTTCGTGCTGCTGCCGGTGCTCGGACTGATCGGGGCGGCAGATGGCAGCACCGCGGGGGCGCTCGACGTTCCCGTCGGGTCGATCGCCGCGGCGCTGGTCGTCGGCATCGGACTCGCACTCGTTTTGCTGGCGCTGATCGTTGCTACCCGCAATGGTGCGGTGGCGTGGATTCTGGCGGTGGCCGCGGTGATTTCCACGCTGGTGGTGTCGTTGTGGCCGCTGGTGGCGACGGCGTTTGCGGCCGTGGGGCAGGCGGATGAGGTCATCCCCTTCATTCAGGGTCTTATCGAGCGTTTCGCCGGATAGGGCGCCGCTTCTCCACCGAAAGACCACGCCGGTGGAGGGGATAGCCCCTGTTTCCGCTCGGCCCCGGTGCGCGGGCGCCGCCAAAACGTGAGGGCGCGGCGCGTTTCGCCCCGAACGAGGGCTATCGCGACAAAGTAGGGCGCTCATACTCTTTGAGCGCGCTATGAGGCGCCTAAGTGGGGATGAATTCATGGATGAATCGGGCACGAAGCCCGCGGGATGGTACCGCGACAACAACGGTCAGCTGCGCTGGTGGGACGGCATGCGCTGGACCGAGAAGACGCAAGGGTTCGATGGACGGAACGGGTCGTCGGTTCCGACAGTCGTGATTCCGACATCCGCTCAGAACCGGGCCGCTGGCGCGACGGGTGCCACTGCCACGAAGCCTCAGCGTAAGATCGGCGCCTCGACCTGGATCGTCGGCGCTTTCGTTGCCGCCTTCGCGCTGATCGGCACCGTGTCGGGCGGCATTGGCGGATTCATCGTGATGCTCAGCATCGCGGCGCTGCTGACGGGCGTCTATGTTGCAATCACCGGGCGTCCGTCGTGGGCCGTGTTCCTGCGTTCGCGCGGGGCGGGCGGCATCACGGCCGGTGTCGCCGTGGCAGCACTTATTGCGGGTGGCGCGCTGTTGCCGGCCGCGTCGACGACGTCGGTTGCCGAGACATCCCCCAGTGCTAGCACTTCGGCCACCCCGACGCGCACACCGACGCCGACCCCCACTCCCACACCGACCCCCGAGGCGTTCCCGATTGCGGACGTCGTGGGCAAGAGTGCCACCGACGCCGCCACCACGCTCGAAACGGCCGGTTATGTGATCGTCTATGCCGGCGCGGATGGTGTCGATGCGGCGACCCGCGCTTCGTGGAACGTCGTCTCGCAGACGCCCTCGGCCGGTAGCGCGCTCGAGAAGGGGCAGACCGTGACGATCACGGTTGCCGCTCCGGCGCCTGCGCCTGCTCCCGCCCCGGCACCCGCGCCCGCTCCGAAGCCGGCTCCCGCGCCCAAACCTGCACCGGCTCCCGCGCCAGCGCCTGCTCCCGCACCCGCCCCGGCTCCTGCTCCTGCACCTGCGCCAGCACCCGCTCCCGCTCCCGCTCCCGCACCTGCACCGGGCGGCGTCATCCCCGGCGCCTTCTGCCCCGACGCCGCGGTCGGCAGCTCGGGCGTCGCCGCCAACGGACGCACCTACGTCTGCGGCGGCAAGGGCCCCGACGCCAACGGCCACTATCACTGGAACACCACGGGCTAGCCAACTCCTAGCAAATCGCGTCTGCGGCCGCCGTTGTCCCTCCGGGCACCGGCGGCCGTGCGCTGTGGGCTGGACCCTGACGCGTGCTCAGCCGACGGGCGGAGGCATCCTCGTTTTCGACTAGGGCGCCCAGTTAAGGGCCCCCTGCGTTCACCGCGACCGCGGTTTCCGGCAACTCAACGCCGCAATCGGTCAGAGGGTGACGACCGCCTTGCGGGCCGAGACGCCGCGGCGGTTGGCGTCGAAGGCGGCCTGCACCTGGTCGAGGCCGTGGCCGACGACGAGCGGTTCGGGGGCGACCGTGAAGGTTTTCGCCGCGAGGGCTTGGGGCAGGAAGTCGGCGTAGATGGCCGTGCTGACGGGGGTGTTCTTGAGCGAGCTGCCGATGACGAACTTCGAGCGGATGCCGCGCACGCCCGCCTTGGCGAAGTACGCCGCTTGCGACATCCCGATGCGCATGAATGTGAGGGGAAGTCGTTTGCGGCGGCCGGGCTCGACGACGTTGTTGAAGGAGACGGGCGTGCTGAGCAGGGCGATGCGTTTGCGGCCGTCGACCTGGCGGACGATGTCGGAGCAGCGTTCGGAGGAACCTGCGCCGATCGCTGCCGCGCCCATGAAGGTTGTGCCGCGCAGGGCTGCCACGATGTCGCCGACCACCGAGGCGCTCGAGTAGTCGAATACCTGCGAGGCGCCGAGCGAGCGCACGTAGTCGAAGTTGCGGGGGGATGCCGTGGCGACGACATCGTAGCCGGCTGCGACCGCGAGCTGCACGGCGTTGCTGCCGACGCTCGTTGACGCGCCCCAGACCAGGACCGTTCCTTTGCTCGCGGACCCGGCCGGAGCGGCGGCCGGATGTGAGGGGCGTGCCGAGGAATCGTCGCTCGATGCATCCGCCGGGGCGAGACGCGGCTTCGGGTAGTCGAGCGCCAGCTGGTCGGCCTCGAAGAGGGCGCACGCGGCGGTCGAGATGCCGAGCGGGAGGACGGCGGCGTTTTCGAAGGGCAGGTCGTCGGGGATGGGCGAGGCCAGGCGCTCGAAGACGACGCTGTAGCGCTGGAAGGCTCCGCGCGCCGACGAGTTGCTGTCTTTGTCGGTGCCGACCGTCATGCCGAGCACCCGGTCACCGACGGCGAAGCGCGTGACAGCCGAGCCGACCTCGACGACGACGCCCGCGACATCCGTGCCGATGACCGCCGGATACTTCACCCACGGGTAGATGATCGTGCCGACCTCTTGCAGGATCCAGTCGAGGGGGTTGATGGCCACGGCCCGGTTCTCGACCACGATCTCGTCGGCCTCGGGGCGCGTGTAGGGGGCGGGCCCGACGCTGAGGCGAGCATGTTTCGGCGGAAGCCAGGCGGCCTGATTGGTGGGCATGCGATGTCCTCTGTAGATCGACGTCGGGGCAGCGGTGGGCCGGTGACCGAGCGCCCGGTGCGTGCTGCGTATAGGGGTCGGATGCCGTGATGACATCTCGTGTCATGACTGTAACACCTCATGACATCCGATGTCATCACCTACACTTGCATGTATGAGTCGATGGCAACCGGATGCGCGCGGGCGCCTGGAGCGTGCGGCCCTCGAGCTGTTCGCGCGGCAGGGGTTCGCCGAGACGACGGTTCCCGAGATCACGGCCGAGGCGGGACTCACCACCCGCACCTTCTTCCGGCACTTCGCCGACAAACGCGAGGTTCTCTTCGCAGCCGAGGCCGGGCTGCCGCCGTTCATCGCGCAGCTCATGGCTGAGGCGCCCGCCGAACTCGGCCCCTACGACACGCTCACGCACAGCCTTGAGACGGTGGCCGCAACGCGCTTCGACGGGCTGCTCGACTACTTGATTGCGCGCCGTGCCGTCATCCGATCGGATGCGGGGCTGCGCGAGCGCGAACTGCGTAAACAAGAGGTATTGGCCGAGGCGATCGAGCAGGGGTTTCTCGACCGCGGGGTCGATGAGGTGACCTCAGCTCTCGTAGGCCGCATGGCGGCCGTCGTCTTCAACGTCTCGCTCGACCGCTGGCTCGACCTCGGCGGCTCGCGCACGCTGCTCGACCTCATGCAGGAGCACCTAGCCCTCACCCGGGTGACCTTCGCGGCCACTCCCCCAGCCCACTCCTCTTAACCGTTCGCCACCGCACCCGGCAGCTCCACCGGCTGCAACGTCGCGAACTTCGGCTCCCGGTTGTCGCCCGACGACCGCCCGGTCAGCCGGCGCCCGATCCAGGGCAGCACATACTCCCGCCAGTACGCGGCCGTAGCCGGGCGCGAGACATCCTCATGGTCGGGGCCGAATTCGGGGGCCGGCACGTCGAGCGCCGCCAGAATGTTCGAGGCCACCCGTCGGTGCCCGCGCGGGGCCAGGTGCAGCCGATCGCGCGACCAGTAGCGCAGGTCGGCGAGTTCGGCATCCGCCCAATTGTCGACGAACGTCATGCCCTCGCGCGGCAGTTGCGCCCGCACCGCCTCGGCCAGCAGGTCGCCGCGCGCCTCGATGCGTGCGCCCATCGGCAGGTGTTTCGTCGGGTTGGCACCGCTGATCACAAGCACATGGATGCCCTCAGCCACCGCCCGATCGGCCGCCGCCACGAGCTGCGACGCCACGTCGTCGATCGACACTTTGGGCCGCATGATGTCGTTGCCGCCGCCGTTGATGCTGATCAGCTGGGGTCGCAGCTCGATCGCGGCATCCATCTGGGGCCCGACGATGGGCGCCAGCAGCCGGCCGCGGATGGCGAGGTTGGCATAGGTCACGGTCTCGGGGGCCGCCGAGAGGGCGAGGCCCTGCGCCACCAGGTCGGCCCAGCCGCGCACGCGTCCGTCGGGCAGATCGTCGCCCACGCCCTCGGTAAAGCTGTCGCCCACGGCCACGAAACTGCGAAAGTCCATGGCCCCAGTCCATCACTTCTCGTGGTGCGGCACCACCAGGGTGGGGCACGTGGCGCGGTGCACGCTCTGGGCGCTGACCGATCCGACGACGAGACCCGCCAGCCGTCCTCGCCCGTGCCGCCCGACCACCAACATGAGCGCTTCTCGCGAGAGGCGCGTCAAAACCTCGGCCGGGTGACCGAGCATCGCTCGATATTCGATCGACACAGACGGGTGGGATGCGGCGTGCGGCGCGACCTGCGTTCCGAGCACCTCGCACACCGCCCGCGAGATCTCGTGGTGCGGAGACACCCCGCCCTCGCCCCACACCGAACCGTGCGGCGCCGTCTCGATGTTCCACGCGCGCACCACCGTCAGGGGCACGGCCAGGTCGTCGGCGAGCGAGAGCGCTTCGAGCAGCGCGCGGTCGGCCTCGGGCGAGCCGTCATGCCCGACGACGATCGACCCGGCGGGGGCAGGGCGCGAGGATGCCTCAGCTTCGGCGCCCGCGGGTAAATCGTGCAAAACATCCGCCGCCGTCTTTGCCGCGTGTTCGGGCGACGGAACGATGAGCACGGGCCCGCGCGACCGCTGCAACAGGTGGATCGTCACCGACCCGAGCGTGAGCCCCCGAAACCCGCCATGACCGCGCGACCCCGCGACGAGCAGGCGCGCCCCGTCCGAGTTCTCGACCAGCACCTCGGCCGGCGAACCCCGGTGCACCTCGAGCTCGACGGGCACGGCAGGATGCTGGTCACGCACGCGGGCCGTGTCGGACTCGAGGTCGCGACGAACCGTGGCCGAGACATCCTCATCACTCTGTGAGCGTCCGAGGATCTGCGTGACCGCGGGCAGGTGCGTGTCGAGGCTCCACGTGCGGACGATATCGAGCGACGATTTCAGCCGCTCGGCCAACGAGATCGATACCTCGAGAGCGTGATCGGCCCCCGCCGATCCGTCGTGTCCGACAACGATTCGTGCGTGCGCGTTCGTGTCCACCGGAACTCCCTTGTCGAGGTGTACGAGCCGTCGGGCCCTACGGCCCATGCTGGCACTGCGCGACGCGGGCGTCTAGGCCGGGTGGGGGCTAGAGCGCGCCGCGCGCCTCGAGGTAGGTCTGCGGGTTGGTGAACTTGCCGTCGAGCTGCACCTTGAGGTCGAGGTGGCAGCCGCTGACGACGCCCGTCGCGCCGACGAGCGCCACGATCGTGCCACCCTCGATAAGGTCGCCGACCGCAACCTTGAACGAGCCGGTCTGCACGTGACCGTAGATGGTCTCGACGCCGCCGCCGTGGTCGACGATGACGCGCTGGCCGTAGGAGCCGCCGCTGCCCGTGAAGGTGACGCGGCCGGCCGAGACGGCCTTGATGGGGGTGCCGCAGTCGGCGCTGAAGTCCATGCCGTCGTGGAAGCTGTTCGAGCAGCCGGCGCCGTTGCAGATGAGGCCGCGGGGGCCGTAGGGCGACGAGATCGGGCCGGCCACGGGGCGCTGCCAGACCGTTGAGACGGTGTCGAGGTATCCGCTGAGGTCGGCGTCGGTGGAGGCCGAGGACGAGCGGTTGGGGTCGAACGCGCGGGCGGCGGTGCCGGCGGCGGCCTGGGCGGCGAGACGCGCGGCCTCGTCGGAAGCCTTCTTGGCGGCGGCGGCCTCGGCGGCACGAGACGCCGTGAGCTCGGCCGTCGTGGTCGCCGAGTAGGTGTCGCGGTTGACGAGAATCGGCAGCGCCTTCTCGTTCACGTTGAGGCTCTGGGCCTCGAGCTGCGAGAAGTTGCTGGCCGGCGGAAGGTTCGACTCGGTGAAGGCGAAGGCCGGCAGCGCCAGCGTTCCGATCAGACCGGGAACGGCCAGCAGCAGGATCGCCGAGCGGCGAAAGCTCTGCCAGAAACGGCGGCTCTGCGGCGTGCGCCACGGCTCTCGGTTGATGGCCCGCGTAGCGTCGACTTTCTGAACGGCGGTGCGCGAAGAACGCGACGACGTCGAACGGGTAGAGCGTGAACGCACGGTGACCTTCCGGGGCAAAAGTTCCGAAGTCACCCATTCTAGGGTGGCGCGCGCCCGCATGGGCGATTCTTCCCCGAAGCGCACAAGATTGCCGATGAGAGCGGGGGCACCGCACGATGGATGCGGCCGCCACCGGCTGCGGCGCAACCGCGTCAGGCGGCGGGCGACGAGCCGCCCAGTTCGTGCAGCCACGGCGGGTTGGCACCGCGGCGCGAGACGGTGATGGCGGCGGCGCGGGCGCTGAGGCGCAGCATCCGGTCGACCGTTGCGAGAGACATGTCGTGCAGGCGCGGGCGGGCCGAGGCGGTTGCGAGGTCGGCGCGCACGAGCCCCTCGATGAGGCCCGCCATGAATGTGTCGCCGGCGCCGATGGTGTCGACGACGGACGTGCGCTCCGACGGGACCGTGAGGTCGCCGTGCGATGTGACGGCCGTGGCCCCCGAGGCGCCGCGCGTGACGACGACGAGCGCGGGGCCCGAGCGCTGCCAGTCGCGGGCGGCGTCGAGGGGGTCGGCTCCGGGCCGCAGCCACTCGAGGTCTTCGTCGCTGAGCTTGACGACGTCGGCGGCGCGGATGAGGTCGTCGACGCGGGCACGCACGGCGTCGGCGTCCGCGTCGGCGATCAGGGCCGGGCGGATGTTGGGGTCGAACGTGATGAGCGACTGCGGCGAGCGCTCGGCGACGACAGCTGAGACATCCTCGGCGCCGGGGAGCAGGAATGCGCCCACCGACCCCACGTGCAGGATGTCGCTGCGGCCGACGGACCGACGGTCGAGCTGCCAGCGCAGGTCGAACTCATAGCTGGCGGCCCCCGAGGTGTCGAGGCGAGCCGTGGCGACCGAGGTCATGATGGGCTCACCGGGCCCTTCCGCCGATGACACGACGGCGACCCCCGACTCGGCGAGCCAGGCGCGCACGGTGTCGCCCGACGCATCCGCTCCCAGCATCGTGACGAGCTCGGGATGCCGCGCCCACCGCCCGAGCGTCAACGCCACGTTGGCGGGGCTGCCCCCGGGGGCGTCCTCGGACTCGCCGTTCGCCCACAGCACCCGATCGATCAGCGTCTCGCCAACGACGACGATGCGCGGCTGCCCGGGCGACGCCGACAAGTCCGGGCCCCGGTCCGCGACATGCTGCGCCGACGATGCCGACGCCGATACCCCGTCCGGCGACGCCACTTCGCTCATCGCGCGGCACTCACCGACAGGTCGGCGTCGTTGTCGACATCATCCCGGTCGCGGGCATCCGCCTCACCGGCATCTGACTCGCCGGCATCCGACGCCTGGGCCTCGACTTCGGCCCCGGCCCCGGCCCCGGCAGCAACGCGCGGCACCAACCCGCGCACGAGATCCGCCGTCACCAGCACGGGGTCGCTCAACGCCCCCACGAACTCGCCGTCGACCATATTCACGAACCCGAGCAGCGCCCACCCGCCATCCGCGGCGCGCACCAGGCGCGACGCATACAGGTTGGTGCGTTCGAACAGCTGCGCCCGCGAGAAGTCGACCTCGGCGAGCCGCTCGTCGACGACGACGCTGTAGACGCCGCCCGCCTCCCCCGCGGCCTGCCGCTCGGGCGACAGCTCGGCCCAGCCGCAGCAGAACAGCAGCACGGGAACGCCGTCGACGATCTCGAACTGGAACACCTCGAGCTGCCCGAAACCCTGCCCGGGCTCACTCAGCGGCGGCTGCACCGCCCAGTCGACCAGGTTCTCGCTCGTGGCGTGGCCGAGCACACCGCGCACGCGCGCATCGCCGTGGTTGGCGCGCGCCGTGATGAGCATGTGCCACGTGGCCTCGCCCGGGAAGCGGAAGACCCACGGGTCGCGCCACGCCTGGTCGTGCCAGAGCGAGCGGTCGAGCAGTTCGTACCAGCGCGGGTCGGCCTCGACGAGCGGTGCGCTCGACACCTTCGACCACGTCATCAGGTCGGGCGAGGTCGCGGCGCCGACGCGCTGCACCATGGTGTCCTCGGCGCGGGACGTGCCCGTGTAGAACATCCACCACAGGCCGTCGTCGTCGCGCACCACCGAACCGGTCCACGTGGTTCCGTCGTCGAACGCGCCGGGTTCCGACACGATGAGCGCATCCTCGACCACGGTCCAGGTGGTCAGATCGTGGCTCACGGCATGGCCGACGATCGGATGCCGGTGCCGGCGATCGGGATCACCCAGCGCCTTGCTCGCGTGCAGATAGAACGCGTGGGTGACGCCGCCGTCCTGGACATACCAGGAGTCCCAGATCCACTTGTCGGGAAGCTGCAAAGACATGGGGGCCTAACCTTTCACACCGCTGGACGCGATGCTGTTGACGAACGAACGTTGGAACGCGATGAACAGGGCCACGACGGGCAGCGTGATGAGCGACGCATACGCCATCACCTCGCCCCACGACACGTTCAGCTGGAAGAAGTACTGCACGCCGACCATCACGGGCCGCAGCTCCTCGGTCTGCACCACCATGAGTGGCCACAGATAGGAGTTCCACGCGGGCAGGAACGTGAGGATGGCGACGGTCGCGACGGCGGGACCCGACAACGGCATGACGACCTGACGGTAGATGCGGAACCATCCGGCCCCGTCCATGCGCGCCGCCTCGTCGAGCTCCTTGGGGATCGACTCGAAGTACTGGTGGAAGAGGTAGATCGAGAACGCGTTGGCGATGAACGGGATGATCTGCACCTGATAGGTGTCGATCCATCCCTTGCTGAAGCCCAGGCTGAAACCGTCGAGCGTGAGCGAGGGCAGCTGGTTGACCCACCACACGAGCGGCAGGGCCAGCGTCTCGAACGGCACGATGAGCGTGGCGATGATGAGCGTGAGGATGATCGACTTGCCCCGCATGTTCATGCGCGACAGGGCGAACGCGGCCAGGCTGTTGACGAGGATGCCGAGCAACACCGTGATCGCCGAGATGCCGATCGAGTTGATCAGAAACCGTGCCGCCGGGACGCGATCGAACACGGCCGCGTAGTTGTCGAACGAGATGTTGCCGATGGGCAGGAACGCCGCCACCGAGGACAGGTCGCCGAAGATCTGCTGATCGGGTTTGAGCGACGACACGAACATGAAGAGCAGCGGGAAGGCGAAGACCACCGCGAGGGCGAGGCGCAGCAGCCATCCGCCGAGACCGGCGCGTCGGCGACCCGACCAGCGCGACGAGAGGCCGTCGGCCCGTCCCCCGCCGGTCGTGCCGCCGCGACGGGAGCGGGTGCCGCGCCGGCCGGAACCCGCCACCGTGACGACGGCGGGTTGCTCGGGCGATGACGCCGCGGCATCCGGAAGTTGTGTGAGAGCCATGATCAGTTCTTCTCTCTGGTGAGGAACCGTTGAACGAACGAGATGAGCAGCACGAGCACGAAGAACACGAGCGAGATCGCCGACGCATAGCCGGTCTCCTGCTGCACGAAACCGGACTGCACGGCCTCATAGACGACCGTCGTGGTCGAATCGAGCGGCCCGCCCTGCGTCATGACGCTGATCTGCGTGAACAGGCTGAGCGCCTGGATGGTGATGGTCACGAGGATGAGGCTGCGCGTGGCCGAGAGCCCCGGCCATGTGATGTAGCGGAAGCGCTGCCAGCCCGCGGCCCCGTCGAGGTCGGCCGCCTCATAGAGGTCGGCGGGGATGGTCTGCAGGCCCGAGAGCCAGATGACCATGTGGAACCCCACGCCCTGCCACACCGACATGAGGATGATGGCGGGCATCGACGTCGACGGGTCGTTCAACCAGTCGGGCCCCTGCACCAGGCCGAACGTGACGCGGTCGATGAGCACGTTGATGAGGCCGTCCTGGCGGTACATGAACAGCCACAGCAGCGACACGACCACCATCGAGGTGACGACGGGCAGGAAGTAGACGGTGCGGAAGAACGTGGTGCCGCGCACCTGCTTGTTGATGAGCAGCGCGAGCACGAGCGCCACACCGGCTTGCACGGGCACCACGATCACGGCGAAGTAGGCCACGTTGAGCAGCGCGCGGAAGAACGTGGGGTCGGTGAAGAGGCGTGCGAAGTTGTCGAGCCCCACGAAGGTGGCGGGGTAGGGCGAGATGAGCCGCGCGTTGGTGAAGGCCAGCACGAAGGCCAGCACGGCGGGGATCAGGATGAAGAGGCCGAGCAGAATGACGGCGGGGGCGAGCATGGCCCAGCCGGTGCGCTGCTCTTTCTTGCCCGACCGCGAGAGCGGCTGCCGCGGGGTGCGGGCGGGGCGGGTGGCCTTGGCGGCCCGGGTGGCCGTGCGGGCGTCCGCGCGGGCCGATCGTTCGAGGGTGGTCATGGGTGTTCCTCCCGTCGGGGGTGGGATGCGGCGGCCCCGGCACTCGCGGTGGCCGCCGCATCCACGCCCACGGCTATTTCTGCGTGTAGCCGCCGTTGGACTTGATGTTGCCGTCGATGGCCTTGACCGCCTTGTCGAGCGTGGCCTGGGGATCGCCGCCGTTCAGGATGTCCTGCGTGGCCTTCGTGAACTCGCTCGAGATGAACGGGTAGGCGGGGGTTTCAGGGCGCAGCTCGGCGAACTGCTTCGAGAATTCGCGGAACAGGGCGAGGTCGCCGCCCTCCTCGAATCCGGGCACGAGGGCCGCCGCGGCATCCGTTGCGGGGATGGTGGCCGTGGCCTTGGCGACGTCGGCGATGTTCTCGGGAGACAGGGAGAAGGACAGGTAGTCCATGGCGGCCTCGGGGTCGGCGCAGCCGGAGGTCACGCCCCACTGCCACGAACCGCCGCCGATCTTCACGCCCTCGCCCAGGTCGGGCAGCGGCAGCACCGAAAGGTCGTCGCCGAGCGCGGTGGAGAGTTTGCCCGCGGCCCAGCTGCCGCCGAGCATGATGGCGCTCACGTTGTTCTCGAGGTCGAGGGCCGCGTCGGCGCCGCTCTTCGGGGCCACGTAGCCGTCGGTCACGAGGCTCTGCATCCACTCGGCCCACTCGAGGGCCTTCTTGCCGTTGAGGGCACCGTCGGCGCTCTGCATGTCGTCGCGGTTGATGAGGTCACCGCCGAAGGACTGCAGCAGGGGCGAGTAGGCGTAGGGGTACCACTCGCCCACGTCGGCCGTGCCGAGGTCGAGCGGTTTGTCCCACGTGCCGTCGGCCTTCAGGGCCTTGAGCGCGGCGTCGAATTCGTCCTTCGTCCAGGGTTCGTCGATGGTGGCCACGCGGATGCCGGCCTTCTCGAGCACCGACGTGCGGGCGAAGAGGGCGAGGGCCACGTCGTAGTAGCCGACCGAGTAGGTGTCGCCGTTCCACTTTCCGAGCGTGCTGGGCAGGTTCTCGTCGAGGTCGACGCTGAGGTCGAGGGGCGTCAGGTATTTCGCCCACGCCCAGTTGGGCACGTTGGGGCCGTCGATGTCGACGATGCACGGCAGCTTGCCCGACGCGGCGGCCGCCACGACCGAGTCGTTGTAGGACGACTGCGGGAAGGCTTGCACCTTGACGGTCGTCTTGTCCTGGCTGGCGTTGTACTTGTCGACCACGGCCTGCACGGCCGCGAGCTCTTCCGTGTTGCCACCGTTGTGGGTCCACAGCGTGAGTTCGCCGTTCTTGCCGTCGGTGCCCGTGCCGGCGCTCGCACAGCCGGCGAGCGATGCCACGAGACTGGCGGCGAGTACACTCGCTACGATCAGGCGCTTCTTTGCGTGTCGCATTCTTGTTTCCTTCTTCATCGTTGGGGTGGGATGCTCGTCGGCGCAGCGCCGATCACCGCGACCGTTGCAGCGGTCGGGGGGTCTGGCGGTCCGTCGTCGCCTAGTGCGGCGGCGGGCCGACCGACTGCCGAGTGACGAGCGGGCAATGCATGCGGATCTGTTGGGGGGCGGGCGCGTCGTCGTCGTCGCCGTCGGCCTGGAGTTCGAGCGCGAGGCGTTCGATGGCCCACTGCCCCATCTCGTAGTGCGGCAGGGCGACCGAGTCGAGCCCGGGGAGCATCGCGTCGGCGAGGATCTCGAAGTTGTCGATGCTGACGATCGAGAGATCGTCCGGAATGCGCAAGCCTCGCGTCTGGGCGGCCTGGTAGGCGCCCATGGCGATGCGGTCGTTGAAGCAGAACAGCGCTGTGGGCCGGTCGCTTCGGTCGAGCAGGAGGGCCGCGGCGGCGCGCGCCGACGCGGTGGTCGAATCGCTCGCGGTGATGAGTGTCTCGTCGACCTCGATGCCGTGCGCCCGGAGCGTGGCGCGATAGCCGTCGAGGCGGCCGCGCGTGGCCGGGATGTCGTCGACATTCGACAGGTAGCCGATACGCCGGTGCCCGGCGGCGATGAGGTGTTCGACGGCCGTGCGGGCCGCGCCCTCTTCGTCAGGCACGACGCTCGAGATGTGGTCGTTGCCGGTGGAGGCATCGAGCAAGACGGTGGGCACCCCGACCAGAGCCTCGGGCACCGCGACGGTCTGGTGGTACATGCGGGCATAGATGATGCCGTCGACGCGGTGCTGCAGCAGGGCTTCGATGCTGCGGCCCTCGAAGCGCGGGTCGGCGCTCGTGTTCACGATCATGAGCACCCAGTCGTTCTTCGCGGCGGCCTCTTGGGCCCCGAGAAGCACGCGTCCGGCATAGGGAGTGGTCGAGATTTCGTCGCTCACGAAGCCGATGATCTGGGAGCGCTTGCTGCGCAGGCCGCTCGCGAGCCGGTTGGGCGCATAGTTGAGGTCGGCGGCCACGGAGCGCACCCGCTCGCGGGTGGCATCGCTCAGCTGGCCGGCTCCGCTCAGGGCATGGGAGACGGTGGTGAGCGAAACGCCCGCGGCTGCCGCGACGTCTCTGATTCCCACTCGTTTGCTCATCGTTGAACTTCTCTCCCAAAACGTTTTTGTTCCGTTGGCGATGACTCTACATAAACGTTTTTGTCGATGTCAAGAAAAATTCATCACGATGGATGTCTGGCTGCAAGCGTTTGCAAGTTTGCATGTGGCACAGATGCGTAGCGTGCACATGCATTAACCGCAAGGGCCACCCCTCGAATAGGTGACAGCACCTTGCCTGAAATACATTCAAAGAACAGCAGACCAGAAGACCGAAGCGACGGGAGAAATGCACATGAGTTTGGCCATTGAAGAGACCTTCGCCCTTCCGGCGCACCCCTCTCTCGGCGGAGACGATGTCGTCGTTTCGCTGGTGTCCTCCACGCGTTATGCGATCGCAAAGTCGGGCGAAACCGTCGGCTTCGTGGATGTCGAGGGGCCCGTGTTCGTCGCCCTCTCCGGTCTCGTCTACCCCTGGGCCGAGGAGATCTCGCAGCACCGCTCGCTGCTCGTCGCCATCCGCTCCGTCGTCCTCGCGGCATCCTGACGCCCTGCACTTCCCGGCGTCACCCCACCCCGACCTGTTTCGACAGGGCGGGGTTTTTTTCTTGCGCGAACGCTGCCACCCGGCACGCCCCCCATGCGGGGGGGCATTTTGGGCCGGGCCGAAAAAGTCGAGATTAGACGCCAAATATTTCTCACTTAAGAAACAAACCATGCGCTAGGTTCTTGATTGGGCGCGATGTCGCGCTCCTTGCAATCACCACACGTATCCCGCCGACCACTTCCGGCCGACGGGATCGTCATGTCTTCGGCGCCGAAGAGGCGTCGTCTAGGGGGACCTTCGTGAAGAAAAACACTTGGCAGAAAGTGCTGGCCGTTCCGGCCACGCTCTCGATCGGCCTCGGCGGCGCCCTGCTCGCCGTCGCGCCCGCCCACGCCGTCGTGATCGACGGCACCTCGAACACCGCAGAGGTCGCTCCGACCGACGTGCCCACGCCCGGTGCCACCGAGACCCCGGCACCCGCCGAGACCTCGGCTCCGACCGAGACGCCGGCTCCCGTCGAGTCCGCAGCGCCCACCGAGACGCCCGCTCCCACCGAGACGCCCGCGCCCGGTGCTGGCGCCGGTGCCGAGGACCCCACTGCAGAGGCTCCCGTTCCCGTGCTGCTGCCCACGCCCGTCGTGCAGACGCCCACCACCGGCGCCACCCTCCAGGGCCCGAAGGTCACCGCGACCGGAACCGGCACCGCCGGCAACTACGTGCTCGTCGAGGCCATGACCCCCGAAGAGTTCGCCGCCCTGCCCAAGCCCACCTCGCGCGCCGCGGCCCCCGTCGACCCCGACCCCTACTTCGGTGGCTCGCTGGTTCGTGCCGACGGCACCTGGACCTTCAGCACGAAGGTCCCCACCTCCGGTGACTACGTCCTCGCGGCCCGCGAATACTCGGTCGACGCCAATGGCGCCATCACGGGCGCATCGCGCATCACCAGCGGCACCCCCGTCTCGGTGACCGTCGCCGCTCCCGCCGCCCCGGTCGTCACCGCGCCCACCGCCGGTGAGGTCATTCGCGCGAAGAACATCACGATCTCGGGAACCGGTAAGCCCGGCGCCAACGTCGCCGTGTTCGTCGCTACGCCGAGCTACTTCGACCAGTACGTCGCCGAGCAGCTCGCGCTGCTCGAAGACCCCACCGCCGGTGTCGACCCCGCCGCCGGCGCCCGCGTGCAGGCCCTGGCCGCCGAGCCCGAGCCGAGCAACCCCGAAGACCCGATCATCGTCGACGGCAACGGCAACTGGACCGTCGTGCTCCCCCTCGAGATCGGCGCCTACCGCGTCGGCGCCGTTCAGGCCGCTAACGACGACACCGCCCTCGGCCTGTCCGAGCTGTCGGCCACGGTCGACTTCAGCGTCGCCGCCGTGCTGCCCGCACCCGTCGCCCTGCCCGGCACCTCCCCTGCCGGCAACGGCACCCTGCCCGAGACCGGCTCCGACGCTGGAATCATCGCCGGCATGGGCGCCCTGCTCGTCCTCGGTGGCGGCGCACTGTTGTTCGCCCGCCGTCGCATGACCGCGAGCACCGCCGCCAGCGCCGAATAACCCTCCCCAGACGGCTCGTCAGAGCCACCGCTCACAGCCCCGCGCAACCCCAAACTGCGCGGGGCTGTGTTGCGCCCGGACACGTCGCGATCAGGCATCCCGAATCGTTATATACGTGAGGAAAATCCACTCACTTCGGAAACAAACCGTGCGCTAGGTTCAGGATGGGCGCGGTGAAGCGCCCCATCGAAATCACACGCGAACCCGCCCGCCACCATGGCCGACGGGTTCGTCATGTCCTTGACGCCGATGACGCGTCGAGTAGGGGGAAAAACGTGAAAAACAAGACCTGGCAGAAAGTGCTCGCCGTGCCGGCGGCCCTGTCCATCGGCCTCGGCGGCGCACTGCTGACCATTGCACCGGCTCACGCCATCGGAACACCCGATGTGCCCACGGCCAGCGAGACGGCACCTTCGACCGAAACCGCAACCGCGACACCCACGGCGGAGTCGACGAGTACTCCTGCGCCCACGCCTGAATTCCCCCAAGAGCCCAGCGACGATACAGCGATCGCCACTCCGATCGCCACGCCGCTGGCGGAGCCGGCACCCGGAGCTCCCGAAAACGCCGTCGCCCCTCTGGCGGCAGTCCCTCTGGCCCTCCCGCTGCCCGTCGTCACCTCCCCCGCCGAGGGCGATAGCGTGCCGGGTGACTCGGTCACGATCACGGGCACGGCCGCAGAGGGTGACTTCATGTTCGTGGTGGTGGCGGAACCCGAGTTGTACGACGACACCGTGCGAGTCGACCCCGCTACGGCCGCCGAGTACGTGGACAACGACGAAGACGCTGTCCCCATCGTGGATGGGCGTTGGTCCTACACCTTCCCGCTGCCGTTGCGTGGAACCTTCAAGGTCGGCGGGTTCGCTTATACCGTCGACGCGTCTGGAGCCCCGACGGCGGCGTCGGGCTGGTCGGTCGCGCCGACCTTCATCGCCACCGGAACCCCCATCGTGGGCGTGACCGATGCTCCGATCGTGACGTCTCCCACCGCCGGTGAAGTCGTTCGCGCCCAGAACGTCACGATCTCGGGAACAGGTCGCCCCGGCGCCAACGTCGCCGTGTTCGTCGCCACGCCGAGCTACTTCGACCAGTACGTCGCCGAACAGGTTGCGCTGATCAAGGACGCCGTCGGCGGCACCGATCCCGCCGCCGGCGCCCGCGTGCAGGCCCTGGCCGCCGAGCCCGAGCCGAGCAACCCCGAAGACCCGATCATTGTGGACGGCAACGGCAACTGGAGCGTCGTGCTGCCCCTCGAGATCGGCGCCTACCGCGTCGGTGCCATGCAGGTCCTGAATACCCCGACCTTCATCGGCATCTCCGAAGTATCGGCCACGGTCGACTTCAGCGTCGCCGCCGTGCTGCCCGCCCCCGTCGCCCTGCCCGGCACCTCCCCTGCCGGCAACGGCACCCTGCCCGAGACCGGCTCCGACGCTGGAATCATCGCCGGCATGGGCGCCCTGCTCGTCCTCGGTGGCGGCGCACTGTTGTTCGCCCGCCGTCGCATGACCGCGAGCACCGCCGCCAGCGCAGAGTAACCCTCCCCAGACGGCTCGTCAGAGCCACCGCTCACAGCCCCGCGCAACCCCAAACTGCGCGGGGCTGTGTTGCGCCCGGGCGCAAGAGGAATCCTCGGACTTGCGAGACCCGGCCCGACGTGATCGCCGAGACTGTTCGGCGATCATGCCGCCTCGGCGTGACGGGAAACCCCGACGATCAGGCGCGCGTCGAGCCCGGGAGACGGTCGAGGTAGTCCGAGAGGATGCGCGCGGCATGCGTGCCGTCGTCGTGAGGGTCGGCGGCGAGGAGGTGGAGCGCGAGGCCGTCGACGAGGGCATGCAGGGCGGCGGATTCGCGGTCGAGGTCGAGGCTGGCAGCATCCAGATCGCCCGCCCGCAGCAGACGCTCGAGGAAGACCCGGCAGGCGGCACGCGTGTCGGCCAGGATCTGGTCGTAGGCGGGGCGGAGGGCCGAGGAGGTCAGGGCCAGGGAACCCATTGCGTGGTAGACCTCCATCTCGACGCGGCGGTCGGCGTCGAGGGGCAGCAGCTGCATGAGGCAGGCCTCGGCCGTGGCGCGCGGCGTGGGGCCGGGCTCGAGGGCGAGGATGCGGTCACGGGCCCGGCGTTGCACCAGCTGCAGCGAGAAGATGAGCAACGAGTCCTGCGTGGGGAAGGACCGGCGCAGCGAGCCCGTGGCCAAGCCCGCCTCGGCGGCGACGTTGCGCACCGAGATCTTGGTGATGCCGTCGCGCAGCAGAACGCGCCAGGCGGCCTCGGCGACCTCGATCTCGCGGGCGTCGTGGTCGATCAACTTGGGCATGGTCCGAGTTTATACAGTCGTGCTAGCATCGCTTTGTTAGTACAACCGTGTAAACAAGGAGGGGTGCATGATCCTCGGCATCATCGTGGCGTGCGAGATCGGCTTCTGGGTGGCGATCGGCGCCGGGCTCGCGGCCCGCTATCTACTCAAGGCTCCGCGCCTGGGCGTCGTCCTGCTGGCACTCGCGCCCGTCATCGACCTGGTTTTGCTCATCGCCACGGGCCTGCACCTCAAGAGCGGCGCGAATGCATCCTGGGAGCACGGCCTCGCCGCCGTCTACATCGGGTTCTCGGTCGCCTACGGTCACCGCCTCATCGCCTGGGCCGACGCGCGTTTCGCCAAACGGTTCGCGGGCGGCAGCATCCCGGCGCCGCTCACCGGCTGGGCTTACACCCGCAAATGCTGGGGGGATGTCGCGCGCACCCTGCTCGGGGTCGCCATCGCCGCGGGCATCCTGCTCGGCCTCACGTGGTGGGTGGGAGACGCCACGCGCACGGCCGAGCTGCAGAACTGGTTCGGCATCCTGCTCATCGTGCTCGGCATCGACACGATCTGGGCCGTCGGTTACACCCTCTGGCCGAAGAAGTCCACGGCGACGCAACCGGCTGGTGCCGCGCAACGCTGACGCGCCAGAATAGGGGTGGCGCCGACGAGCGGATGCCGCCACGAGGGGAATCAGCATGAGCGACAGTCCGTACGGCCCGCCGTCCACCAACAACGACGGCAACGACCGTGATTTCGGCCAGGGCGGATACTCGCAGCAGGGTCAACACGGTCAACAGGGCCAGCAGTCCGGCGCCCCGCAGGGCTACCCCTCGAACACCCAGGCGGGCTACCCGGGCGCCCCGCAGGGCTACCAGTCGGGCCAGCAGGGCTACGAGTCCGGCCAGCAGGGCGGCTACCCCTCTGCAACACCCGCGCCGCGCAAGCGCAGCAAACTCTTCGACGACGGTGGCGCGCCCAACCAGCTCGGCCTTTACTCCTTCTTCGCCGGCGCGGCCGTCATCCTGGTCGACTTCGTGCTCCGCCTCGTGCAGGCGGGATTCATCGGCACGGGGGCCTACGCCATGCTCGGCGTCATCACGCTGGCCAGCACCGTGCTGTCATTCCTCCTCGGCCTGCTGGCCGTCATTCTCGGCTTCACGGCCCTCACACGCCAGGGCGCCTCGAAGACATTCGCCGCTCTCGGGCTGGGAATCGGCGCCACCGTGCTGATCGGCGCGGTCTCGGGAATTCTCTACAGCGCACTGGCAAGCGCCGCCTCCGCCCTCTAAAGAACGCCTCGCGTCAGGCCGGCGTGTCAGCCTCGGCGGCGCCGGCCTCCAGCGCGCCCTCATAGACGTCGATGACCGACGCGAGGAATGCGCCGACGATGTCGCGGTGCTGGGGGGGAAGGTCGGCTGCGGCATCCGCGACGCCGTTGAGCACGGGCATGAGCGCGTCGAACGCGCGGGCCACCGACGGCGGCGATGGCACGATCACGGTTTTGCGACGGTCGGTGGGGTGGGGTTCGCGGCGCGCGTGACCCGAGGCCACGAGGCGGTCAACCGAGAACGTGGTGGCCGCATTCGAGATGCCGAGCTTCGGCGCGAGCTCGCTGGGTGTCATGGGGCCCGACAAAATCAAGTGCTCCATGGCCTCGAGGTCGGTGTCGTTGACGGCCAACGTGCGCCCGAGGTGCTGCTCGAACGCCTTCGACAGCGCGCCGATCGCACGCAGCTGGTTGCCGATGGCGCCGGCGGTCGGATGCTCGTGCCCCGCGGTCTGCACCCGACGCGGTCCCTCCGACTTGCGCTCGTCTTCCATGAACGTCATGCTAATGCAGTAGGTCGTTAAGTTGCTTAACTATTAAGTTCCTGGAGGAAAATCATGCGGGCTCTGTGGCGGTTCATCAGCGGGAAGCGCACCGCGTGGGCGGTTCTGGGCGCCACGGTCGTGGCCGTCGGGCTGCTGTTCGCGTTCCTCCCCACGCCCGAAACGGATGCCTACCCCGCATCCGGTCTGCCCGACAGCACGCAGAGCGCGCAGGTGGCCGCGGCGCTCGAAGACTTTCCGTCGGCCGAGCAGACCGCCGCGATTCTCGTGTGGAACCGTGAGGGCGGCTCGCTGACCGACGACGATCGCGCCGCCATCCAGGAGCGTGCGACCGCCCTGGCCGCCGACTCGACCGCACCCGAGGCCGTGCGCCCGCAGTTCAGCGACGACGGGGAGGCCGCGCTCGTCGTCGTGCCGCTCGACAAGGCCACCGCGGAGGACGACCTCGCGGGCACGGCCGATGCACTGCGCGCCACGGCATCCGAGGACCTGCCCGACGGGCTCGACAGCTACCTCACGGGCGGCGTCGGTTTTCAGGCCGACATCAGCAACGCGTTCGCGGGGGCCGACGTGCGCCTGCTGCTCGTGACCGTCATCGTGGTGGCCGTGCTGCTCATCGTCACCTACCGCAGCCCCGTGCTGTGGATCGTTCCACTCGCCGTCGTGGGTCTCGCCGATGGACTGGCCGGCAAGGTGGCGAAGGCCGCGGCTGAGTCGTTCGGGGTGACCGTCGACGCGTCGATCTCGGGCATCCTCTCGGTGTTGGTCTTTGGCGCCGGCACCAACTACGCCCTACTGTTGGTCGCCCGCTATCGCGAAGAACTGCTGAAACAGGAGGATCGCTCGGCCGCCATGTTCACGGCCGTGACGAGCGCGGGCCCCGCCATCGCCGCCTCGGGCGGAACCGTGGCGCTCAGCCTCATCACCCTGCTGTTCGCCGAACTCAGCGGCAACCGCGCGCTCGGTTTCGCGTGCGCCATCGGTGTCGTGATCGCCGTGCTGTTCGCCCTGATCGTGCTGCCCGCGGCGCTCGTGGTGTGCGGCCGCGGACTGTTCTGGCCATTCATCCCGCGCCACGTCGGCGAGCACGCCGCGACCAAGACGAGCCTGTGGACCAAACTCGGGCGTGGCGTCTCGCGCAAACCCGTCACGATTCTCGTGGTGTCAGTGCTGGGCCTCGGCGCCCTCTCGGTCGGCCTCGTCGGCGCGAGCGTCGGCCTGTCACAGACCGAACAGTTGCTCGGCGAACCCGAGTCGGTGACGGCGCAGAAGATCGTCGACGACTCGTTCTCGGCGGGACTGACCGGGCAGACCATCGTGCTCGCCCCCGAAGGCGCCGTGGCAGAGGCATCCCAGATCGCGGAAGAGACGGATGGCGTGGACAGCGTGCGCCCGGGCGAAACAGCCAACGGGTTGGCGCAGCTCTCGGTGTCGCTCACGGCCGCGCCCGACAGCGACGAGGCCTTCGACACCGTCACGGCCCTGCGCGCAAACTACGCCGACGCATCGGGCGAGGTCTCGGAGACGATCGTGGGCGGCACGGATGCGACGGCGCTCGACGAGCGGACCGTCTCGGAACGCGACCAGAACCTCATCATCCCGCTCATCCTGGTGATCGTGTTCGTGATTCTGGCGGTGCTGCTGCGCTCGCTCGTGGCCCCCGTGCTGTTGCTGCTGAGCGTGCTCGCCACGTTCTTCGCCAGCCTGGGTGCCTCGAACCTGCTGTTCCAGAACGTGCTCGGCTTTCCCGCGTTCGATACAAACGTCGTTCTATTCGCGTTCCTATTCCTGGTGGCGCTGGGCGTCGATTACAACATCTTCCTCACCACGAGGGCTCGAGAAGAGCGGATGCTGCACGGCACGCGCGAGGGCATGATCCGGGCCCTGGCCTCTACGGGTGCCGTCATCACGAGCGCCGGAATCCTGCTCGCGGCCGTGTTCGCCGTGCTGGGTGTGCTGCCCGTCGTCGCGCTCACGCAGATCGGTGTGATCGTGTGCATCGGCGTGCTGCTCGACACGTTGCTTGTGCGCACCATCCTCGTGCCCGCGCTCGTGTTCCTGACGGGGGATCGCTTCTGGTGGCCGTCGACGGTGCGGGCTGTCGAGACATCCGACCGCTAGCCGCGAAGCAACAGCCGCGAGGCGACAGCCGGCACCGGTTAACGAGGAAACGCCCGCCAACCGGAGAGGTTGAGCGGGCGTTTCCCGTGCACAAGCCGCCGAAGGGGCGGTCAGGAACAACCGATCGTTAGGCCTTGCGGCGTCCGACGATCAGGCCGTAGATGAGGAGGACGATGATCGAGCCGGCGATGGCGAGGAGCCACGTCTGGATCGAGAAGAAGTCCTGCAGGGGGGCGTTGAACAAGAGGCCACCGAGCCAGCCGCCGAGCAATGCGCCGACGACGCCGAGAAGCAGGGTGATCAGCCATCCGCCGCCCTGTTTGCCGGGGAGGATGAGCTTTGCGATGGCACCGGCTGCGAGGCCGAGGATGAGGAAACCGAAGAATCCCATGATGTGTCCCTTCTAAACGGTTTAGCGAGTGCGCGCCGGGGTCTGGCGCATGACTCGTCGATAACGATGCTCTACCCCGTGCACCGAAACGGCAAGCCAGGACGTACCCCTTGCATTTGCCGCGAATTGCTGCTTCACCAGTGACGGGCGAGCCACATCATGGTAATAGACATCGGATGCTCGAGCGCAAGGCCGAGCCCCGCCCACGCCCAGCGCCTAGGCTTGAGCAGGTGTCTTCCCGCCGAGAAACCCAGCAGCACGACATCCCCCTCGACCCGACCGACCCCACCGCGGGCGGCTTCGTGCGGGTGCGCGGGGCGCGCGAGAACAACCTGCGCAACGTGGACGTCGACGTGCCGCGCGACAGCATTGTGGCCTTCACGGGCGTCTCGGGTTCCGGCAAGTCATCGCTCGCCTTCGGCACCATCTTCGCCGAGGCACAGAGGCGTTTTCTCGAGTCGGTGGCCCCTTATGCGCGCCGCCTGATCGCGCAGGGCAACACCCCGCACGTCGACGAGATCACGGGCCTGCCGCCCGCCGTGGCGCTGCAGCAGAGGCGCGGAGCCCCGAGCTCGCGCTCGACCGTTGGCACGCTCACCACCCTGTCCAACTCGATGCGCATGCTCTATTCGCGCGCCGGAACCTACCCCGCGGGCGCCACCCGACTCGAGTCCGACTCGTTTTCGCCCAACACGGCGGCCGGCGCCTGCCCCCGCTGCCACGGGCTCGGCATCGCGCACACCGTGACCGAGCGGTCGGCCGTGCACGACGCCACGCTCAGCATCCGCGACGGCGCTATCGCCGCCTGGCCGGGCGCCTGGCAGGGCAAGAACCTGCGCGACGTCACCGCCAAGCTCGGCTACGACATCGACGCCCCCTGGAACACGCTGCCGCGCAAGGACCGCGACTGGCTGTTGTTCACCGACGAGCAGCCCGTGGTCGAGGTCATGCCGCAGCGCGACCGCGTGGCCAAGCCCTACAAGGGCAAGTTCTGGAGCGCCAAGGCCTACGTCATGCACACGCTCGCCGACTCGGGCAGCGAGATGGCGCGCAAGCGGGCGCAGCGCTTCGTCGAGTCGGGGCCCTGCGACCTGTGCGGAGGGACGGGCCTCACCCGCGCCGCGCTCGACGTGACGTTCGCGGGCCACACCATCGCCGAGCTCAACGCCCTGCCGCTCGCCGGCCTCGCCGACGCTCTGCGCCCCACCGCCCAGCTGGCCGAAACCACGACGGCCGTGTCGAACGCCTCCTCGGGCGAGACCACCGAGGTGGCCGTGCGCATCGCCGCCGACCTCGTCACGCGCGCCGACGTGCTCATCGGCTTGGGTCTCGGATATCTGAGCCTCGGTCGCGTCACCACCACGCTCTCCCCCGGCGAAATGCAGCGGCTGCGCATCGCCACGCAGCTGCGGTCGGGCCTGTTCGGCGTGGTCTACGTGCTCGACGAGCCGTCGGCCGGCCTGCACCCCGCCGACGCCGAACCCCTGCTCGACGTGCTCTCGCAGCTGAAGGCATCCGGCAACACCGTCTTCGTCGTCGAACACAATATGGATGTCGTGCGCCAGGCCGATTGGCTCGTCGACGTGGGGCCGGCCGCCGGTGCCGGTGGCGGTGACGTGCTCTACAGCGGGCCCGTCGAGGGGCTCGCGGAGGTTGCGGAGTCGGTGACGCGGCCGTATCTGCTCGGCGAGCGTTCGACGGGCGACGACGCCCGTCAGCCGCGCGAACCGCGATCCTGGCTCGGGTTGCGCGGCGTCTCGCGCCACAACCTGCGCGGCCTCGACGCCGACTTCCCGCTGGGCGTGCTCACGGCCGTCACGGGTGTGTCCGGTTCGGGCAAGTCCACGCTCGTCAGCCGCGTGCTAGCCGACGCCGTGCGGGTCGGGCTGAAACACGGAGGCGAGCTCGCATCCTTCACCGACCTCACGGCCGAAGCCGATGCCGACGGGGCATCCCGCTCCGCCGCCGACGGTGAACCCGACGCGGATGCCGCAGCCGCCGAAGCCGCCACCGGCACCGCCCCCGCCACGACGACCGTCGACCGCATCACGGGCCTCGACGCCGTGGACCGTCTCGTGCGCGTCGACCAGCGCCCGATCGGTCGAACCCCGCGCTCCAACCTCGCCACCTACACGGGCCTCTTCGACACCGTGCGCTCGGTGTTCGCGGCCACCGACGAGGCGCGCGCCCGCGGCTACACCGCCGGCCGGTTCTCGTTCAACGTCTACGGCGGCCGCTGCGAGACCTGCCTCGGCGAGGGTTTCGTCTCGGTCGAGCTGCTGTTCCTGCCGGGCAGCTACGCACCCTGCCCCACCTGTCACGGCGCGCGCTACAACGCCGAGACCCTCGAGGTGACGTATGCCGGGGCATCCATCGCGGATGTCTTGGCCATGACGGTCGACGACGCCGCCGACTTCTGGCGCGAAGTCCCTTCGGCTGCGCGCGCGCTCGACACCCTGCGCCAGGTGGGCCTCGGCTACCTCCGGCTCGGACAGCCCGCCACCGAGCTTTCGGGCGGCGAGGCCCAGCGCATCAAACTGGCCACCGAGCTGCAGCGCGCCCGCCGCGGCCACACCCTCTACGTGCTCGACGAGCCGACGACGGGCCTGCACCCGGCCGACGTCGAGCTGCTGCTCGCGCAACTGAACCGTCTCGTCGACCAGGACAACACGGTCGTCATCGTCGAACACGACATGTCGGTCGTCGCCTCGGCCGACTGGGTCATCGACCTCGGCCCCTCGGGCGGCGACGCGGGCGGCCGCATCCTCGCGACCGGCACCCCGGCCATCGTCGCGTCCTCCCCCGACAGCCGCACCGCGCCCTACCTGCGCGCCCGCCTCCCCCAGAGCTAGTCGAGCGACACTAGATCGCCAGCGAGACCTTCTTGCCGAGGGCCGCGATCGTTTCTTCGTTGCGGCTGTAGTGCGAGAACTGGCCGACACGCTGGCAGGTGACGAGCCCGGCGCGTTGCAACGTGGCCATGAACTGGGACGCCGTCGACTGTGAGACATCGGCCCGCGCCTGAATGTGCTTGAGACACACGCCGACTTCTTGGGCCGGGCGGTCTTGCGGCGGGAACGACTCGGGGTCTTTCAACCATCCGAGAATCGCCAAGCGGGTCGGATGCCCGAGCGCCTTGAAGGCGGCCACCACCTCGTCGTCCGTCAATTCGCTCATGACATCCAGCTTACATCGTCGTATCGCGATTTACCGATGATGTGCTAAACCTTAGATCGGTAAATCACGATTTAACGATGAGAGGGATTGAGCATGACGGAAACAGACGCAGCGGCAGCGGCAGCGCCGAAGACGGCGGTCGTCGTCGGAGCCCGGGGCGTGATCGGGGGCAACCTCATCGCGCACCTCGAACACGAGGGCGACTGGCAGATCGTGGGACTCTCGCGGCGCGGCGGCACCGACACGGCCGCCACCCGGCACATCGCCGTCGACCTGCTCGACCGCGAGCAGACCGCCGAGAAGCTCGCCGCCCTGACGCAGACGACCCACATCTTCTACGCGGCCTACCAAGACCGGCCGACGTGGGCCGAGCTCGTGCCGCCGAACCTCGCCATGCTCACCAACGTGGTCGATGCCCTCGAACCCGTCGCGCCGCAGCTCGAACACATCAGCCTGATGCAGGGCTACAAGGTCTACGGCGCCCACCTCGGCCCGTTCGCCACGCCCGCGAAGGAGAGCGATCCTCCGCACATGCCTCCCGAGTTCAACGTCGACCAGCAGCAGTTTCTCGAGCAACGTCAGCGCGGCGCCGCCTGGTCGTGGTCGGCCATCCGCCCGTCTGTCGTGGCCGGGGTGGGCCTCGGCAACCCCATGAACCTGGCCATGGTCGTCGCCATCTATGCCTCGATGAGCAAGGAGTTGGGCGTGCCCCTGCGCTTCCCCGGCGCGCCCGGCGCCTACACGAGCCTCATCGAGATGACCGACGCCGACCTGCTCGCGCGCGCCACCACCTGGGCGGCGACGACACCGGGCACGCGCAACGAGGCGTTCAACATCACGAACGGCGACATGTTCCGCTGGTCGAGCATGTGGCCCAAGATCGCGGCATTCTTCGGCCTCGAGGTCGCGCCGCCGCTGCCCCTCAGTCTCACCGACGTCATGGCCGACAAGGCCGACCTCTGGCAGCGGATGATCGAGCGCCACGACCTCGAGCCCACCCCCTACTCCGATGTCTCATCGTGGCCCTTCGGCGACTTCGTCTTCTCCTGGGACTACGACGTCATCGCGGACACCTCGAAGTCGCGCCGCGCCGGCTTCCACGACTACGTCGACACCGAAGCCATGTTCCTCAGCATCTTCCAGGACCTGCGCGACCGCCGCCTCATCCCCTAAGCGCCGCGGGGCTCGGGCTCTTAGCGCAGCCACTTTCCGAGGACGACGACCTCGCCGTCCTCGTAGCCGAGCCGCTCGTAGAAGTCGACGACACCCGCGTTGGTCGAGCGCACCATGAGTTGCACCTTGGGAACGCCGCGCTCACGCATCCACTCTTCGGCGGCGTCGTTCAGCTGCCGCCCGAGCCCGCTCCCCCGCCGCGTTTCGGCCACGGCCAGGTAGTAGATCCATCCGCGATGACCGTCATGCCCAACCATCGCGGTGCCCACCAGCTCGTCGCCGTCGAAAGCCCCCAACACAGCGGATGTCTCGCCCCCCACCGCGCGCGCAAAATCTTCGGCGGGCGGATTCCACGGCCGCGTCAGCCCGGCTTCCTCCCACAACCGCGTCGCCGCCGCGCTCTGCTCAAGCCCCAGCGGGCGAATCGTGACCGCGGCGGCTGCGGAGTTTCTCTCAGACATCCACTCATCTTCGCAGCGCTGAGAGTCACGTCCAGCTCAGGGACGGCGTTAAGCGCGAAACTCGGCTCACCCACCGTCCGGAAGGCTGCCGAGTTCACTTCACGTCGCTACTGCAACGCACGTCAGAACAATATTGCAGGCGTCCGGTTTGGTCTACCTTTTTGGCAGCATTCGTGCCATCGACCCGGGACAGGACATCTCGCCCCACCGGCTAAGTCGCCGCCCCGATGCCTAGCGGGCGCGGCGGATGTCGGCGGCGAAATCGTCGAGGACGGCGAGGATGCCCGGGTGCTGCCAGACGCGGTTGCGACGCAGGCCCGTGCGCTCGACGAGGACACAGCGTTCAGTGAGCAGTTCGAGCGCGCGCTGAACGGTGACGTCATTGAGTCCGAGCTGGGCCTTCAGATATTTGGCGTTGACGACCGGTTGGCCGATGAGGAGGGGAAGCGCCTTCCACGCGACGGCATGGGCGCGCACTCCCGACATCCGCTCGCGTGAATCGTCGAGCTGGGCGGCCAGACGTTCGACAAGTGTTCTGCCGGACGCCGCGGCGAAGAGCGCCGCCTCGGCGAACCGGCTCACGATGGGGGCAGCATCCCCTGCTCGATAAGCGGTGAGGGCGTCGAAGTAGGTCTGCGTGTCGACGAGGAGGCCGGCGGAGAGGGGAATCGTGGTGTGCGAGACGACCCCTTTATTGCGCAGCATCGCTTGGGCCAGCGCGCGCCCCGTGCGCCCGTTGCCGTCGACGAACGGGTGGATGGTTTCGAACTGAGCGTGTGCGACCGCGACCTGGACCAGCGCGGGCACGTCGTCGCGCGCGATGAACCGGATGAGGTCAGCCAGCGCTGGCTCGATGCGCTCGTGATGCGGCGCCACGAACTGGGCTTCGCGTGGGCCCGCGTTGCCGTCGCCGATCCACACGAGTTCGTCGCGGAGGACCCCGGCGTGCTCCTCGAAGCCGAGTTGGTGCCGGAGGAGCTCGCGGTGCATCGCGAGCACCGTGCTCTCGTCGATCGTGCGGGAGAGCCGGATCGCCGCCTCCATGGCGCGCACATTGCCGATCACCGTCATGGCGTTCGCTTTTTCGCTCTCGTCGATCTCGGCGAGGGCGAGCTGCTTGGCGCTCGTCGTCAGGTTCTCGATCTGCGAACTCGACGCACTCTCGGTGCGGAGAAGAATTGCGGACATCGGAGCGATGGCGGGATTGTCAGAGCCCAGCGTGCGCGCAGCGAACGAGTCGAAGTCGGCGAGCGCTCGGCTTGCCTCGTCGACGTCGGCTCCGAGCCCGCCCTCTACGTCGGGCTGCCAGTCCGCGAGAACGGCGGGCACCGCTGATTTGTAGGGCCCTGTCTGTCGGTTCAGTTCGCGACGGGAGTACCGTCCGGAATCGACGGGCCGCCACTCACGGTCGTCGAACGTGATCGGCGGCACGACCATGTGGGGCTGAGCCGCCCGCTCGGTTTCGCTCGAAAACGTTGGCATAGATCGATCTTACTAACGTTTCGTCGAGAAAGTGTTAGTAAGACCAAAACTTACTTACACTTCTGCGGTGTCACAGGTTCTCGTCGAAGAAGGCAACCACATCCCGCGCCACCGCGTCGCGCACGCCGGTCGGGTCTTCTCGGTCGCCGAGGAAGACGTAGTGGCCGACGTCCGAGCCGACGCTGCGCGCCTGCGACCGGGGGAGGGCAGCCGCGTAGAGCTGGGCGTTGCCGGCGGGCGGGGTGATGTCATCCTGATCGCCCCAGCGGATCAAGACCGGCGCATCGATGCGCGCAAGCGAGTCTCGCGTGAGGAGTTCTCCGATTCCGGGGGCGAGAAGGACGCCCGCCCGAAGGCGTGGGTCGGCGACGGGCAGGGCGGTCGATTCGGCGAGGCCCGCCAGCTGCGCATCCGAGTACGACGAGCGCAGCGCCGCGATCATGTCGGGGAACTCGGGCACCGCGGGCGCGGGCACGTGGCCGGCGAAGAGGGCCGCGACGACGCGAGCATCCACCTGCGCGCCCAGCAGCGCGGCCACCGTGTAACCACCCAGGGAGAAGCCGGCGCCACCGACGCGATCGAGGTCGACGTCGTATGTGGCGACGAGGTGATCGAGCAGGAAACTCATATCCCTCGGCCGCTCGGAGACCAGGGTGAAGCCTTCGACCAGGTACTCGTCCTGGTAGCTGTTGCCGTGATGATCAACGGAGGCTACGAGAAAACCTGCGTCGTTCAGCGGCTGCGCCAGCCAGTCGAGGTCCTCGCCCGCTCCCCCGGTCCCGTGCGAGAGCAGAACGGTGGCGGCCGGGCCCGGTTGCGTGCGGGGCCATACCCGGATGCGGAGGGGTCGAGGCCCGTCGCCACCCCAGCGGGTGCGCGTGGGGTCATAGAGCAGTGTCGTCTGCGGGTGCACGCTCGAAGCTTATAGCTCTGTCACGCGCCGCGATCCGCGCACCTCGAGCAGCCCGCGGAGCTCCCGTCAAGGGTCAATCGTCTTTTGCTGAGACGATCTTTTCGGCATACGATCTCACTATGGATGCTTCCCCGACCCTCACCTCGGTGCCCGAGATCGACTGGGGCGCCGGCGGAATCGAAACCGAGCTCGGATGGGCCCTGCCCGCCATGTATCAGGGGTTCTCGCGCTCGGCGACAGGAGCCGTGGCCGACGTGCCCGGCGGGCCGCGCGGCTATCAGGTGCTCGTCGCCGTCACGACCGAGCAGCCCTCGTCGCAGCTCGCGCTCGCCCAGCGCCTCGGCATCGACAAGACCCAGATGACCTACGTCATCGACGCCCTCGAGACCGGCGGTTTCGTCGAACGCCGCCCCGACCCCTCCGATCGCCGCATCCGGCAGGTCCTTCCCACCCGGGCCGGCCGATCCCTGCTCGCGAAGGCCCGCATCGCCCTGCGCGAGGTCGAGGGCGTGCTCATGCGCCACCTCAGCGACGACGAGCAGACGACCCTGCGCCAACTCCTCGCCCGCGTGGCACTCGGCACCGCCGACACGGCGACCTGCGCGATCGACGAATCACCACAGACCCCAACAGATTGAGACCACCCATGACCAGCACAATCCTCCTCGCGGGCGCCACCGGCGACCTCGGCCAGCGCATCGTGCGCGAACTGCTCACGCACGATGCGCAGCTGCGCGTGCTCACCCGCCCCGGCAGCCAAACCGCCACCACGCTCTTCGGCCACGAAGAACGCATCGAGATCGTCACCGCCGCCTACACCGACCACGCCGCGCTGACCCAGGCGATGACGGGCGTGGATGTCGTGGTGTCGGCCGTGAACGGCCTGCGTTCCGTGATCGTCGACGCCCAGCGCGCCCTCCTGAAGGCGACCGTCGCGGCCGGTGTGCCCCGATTCATCCCGTCGGACTACTCGGCCGACTACCGCCGCATCGCGCCCGACAGCAACCGCAACTTCGAGCTGCGGCGCGAGTTCGCGGCCGACGTCGACGCGGCACCCGTGCAGGCCACCTCGATCCTGAACGGCATGTTCACCGACCTGCTCGCGGGCGACGCGCCCATGATCTTGTGGGACCGCAAGCGCGTGCTGTTCTGGTCATCCGCCGACCAGATCCTCGACTTCACGACCAAGGATGACGCCGCCCGCGTGACGGCCCTCGCCGCGCTCGACGACAACGCCCCGCGCGTGGTCGAGGTCGCCGGTTCGCAGGTGTCGGCCCGCGAGGTCGCCCGCACCATGACGCGGTTGACGGGCACGCCCTTCAAGCTGCAGTGGGCCGGAACCGCCGGAACCCTGCTCGCCATGAGCAAGGCTATGAAGCTGGCCTCACGCTCGTCGGACGAACCCTTCCCCGCCTGGCAGGGAATGCAGTACTTCGTGAGCATGTTCAGCGGGCAGGCGCAGCTGCACCACGTCGACAACGACCGCTACGGCGCGCACGAGTGGACGACCGTCGAGGATGTCTTGAAGGCGCGCCTGGCTCGCTAACTGTCTCGCCGGCACTCGCGCTCGGCGTGGGTGCATCGCTGCGTCGAAACCATCCCGCACGGGGGCGTGTTCTCGAGCCAGACCGGTTCGGCGGCACCCCCCGTCCGAGGTTAGTTTCGCGAAACCGTAGGCTGCGGGCCGCACCACACGTAGCCTGGCGACGAGGTTGACAGAGTTGGCCCAATGTCCGCGAGCGCGTCTCGCGGTTGAGGCAACTCATCGCAGGTTCGAATCCCGCACCTTCCGCTAAGAAATGCCCCCGCTAATGAGAGCGGGGGCATTTCTGGCGCTCACGTTACTACCCGCGTGGCGGCGTCTGCAGGGGGTTGCTCCTCTCCGCAGAACACGCAGTGAGCGTCGGACACGAAGCGCTCATGCTCGGCCGATGACGCGACGCGCGAGTGCCTTAGGCGGCGCGGCTCGCGCCCGTCGTCGCCGACTCGATGAGGTTGCTCGCTTCGAGGGGCTGGCCGTCGGCGAGCGCCGCCGTCCACGCTTCGGTCGTCGCGACGGTGGCGAGGTTGGAGTTGAGCAGAGCCATGAGCGTGGTGTGCACGGTCTGGGCGCTGGCGAAACCCGCCGAGTTGGCGATGTTGATGGCGCCCGTGGCATCCGAGAGAACTTCTGTAGTGAAACCCAGGAACTCGGCCTCGACCGACGACGCGAGCACGCAGTTGTTGGTCATGTAGCCGACGAGCGTCACCGTGTCGAGGTCGCGTTCGCGCAGCCACTCGGCCAGGCCCGTGCCGGCATAGACGGAGCTGTAGGACTTGGTGATGCGCGTCCACTCGTCGGTGGCGCGCGCCTCGATCTCGGGGTGCAGCTCGAATTCGGGCGTGCCGGGTGCGAAGAGTGGTGCACCCTCGCCACCGCTGTGTTGGAAGGCGACGATGGGGATGCCCGAGGCCTCGGCCGCATCGATGGCGGCGAGAATGCGCGGCAGCGAGTCGGCGTGCGGCGGGTAGTGAATCTCGAGGGTTCCATCGAAGTATTGCTGCTGAACATCGATCAGGATCAGGGCGCGGCGCGGGTTCGTCATGAGGTTTCCTCCAAGTTGTCGGGATGCCTGAGCCACGGTTCTCTCGCCGCGGCAACGGCACCTCACTATCGTCGCCCGGCCGCACTCCCCCGCGTGAGTGGCACGCATGCCGCCTTACAATGGATTCGGGCCACCGCGGTAACTCGGCGCGAACCGGCCTCACGAACGGAGTACAGCATGCGCATCGCCATCTACGCGTTCGACGACATCACCCTGTTCCACCTCTCGGTGCCGCAGATGGTCTTCGACGAGGTGCGCCGCCTGGGCCTCGCCGACTGGGCAACCGTCGTCTTCTCCGACCACCCCGGTTCGGTGCGCAGCGCCGAGGGGCTCACCATTGGCGGCGTGGCGGGGCCCGACGCCGCGGCCGACGCCGATCTCGTCGTGGTCCCGTCCTGGCACGACGACGGCCGGCCATCCACTCCCGCGCTGCAGAGAGTGCTCGCCGACGCATCCGCCCGCCGCGCCCCCATCGCCGGGCTGTGCCTCGGAACGTTCGCCCTCGCCGAGGCCGGGCTGCTCGCCGGCCGCAGCGCCGTCACACATTGGCGCGAATTCGGCCTGCTCACGAGCTTGCACCCCGACATCGCGCTCGACGAGGGCGTCCTCTACATCGATCATGGAGACATCCTCACGTCGGCGGGCACCGCCTCGGGTCTCGACGCCTGCCTCCACGTCGTGCGCACACGCCTCGGTGCGGATGCCGCGAATCAGGTCGCCCGCAACCTCGTCATCGCGCCGCACCGCGAGGGCGGCCAGGCGCAGTACATCGAGCGGCCCATCGCGCACGACCGCTCCGACGACGCGATCGCCACCGTGCTGGACTGGGCCCTCGCGCACCTCGCCGAACCGCTCACCATCGAGACGCTCGCGGCCCGCGTTCACCAGAGCCGCCGCACCTTCATCCGGGCGTTCCGCGCGGGCACCGGCACCACGCCCGCCGCCTGGGTGCGCGCCCGCCGCCTCGACGAGGCCCGCCGTCTGCTCGAAACGGGCACCCTGCCCATCGAACACATCGCCCGCGACTGCGGCTTCGGCAGCGCCGTCACCTTTCGCCAACTCTTCCTCGCCGAATTCGGCACCACCCCCTCGCGCTACCGCGCCCGCTTCACGACGGCGTGAGGGGAGACGCAAGGTAGTTTGCGGTATCTGGGGTATGAATGATCATTGCTCCTAGACGTTGGCGCCCGGTTTGGCGAGCTTTCAACTACACTGCCGACGACGACGTAAGTGAGATCTACTCGGTCAGCTGCTGTTATTGATTGCCACCGCTGCCGCGAAAATCACATCACGTAGTAATAAATCGCCCCCGAGCCCAAGCCAATAATCCCTACGGCCCCGATGGCCATCAATACGGTGCGAGTTCTTTTGGAGTGCCGATACTCCACGCCCGACACAGTCCCGCCTCGAGAACGCGCCAACGCATGGGCGAGGCAGATAACACTCAAAGCAATTCCAGCTATGAAGCCGAAGCCAATGAGCAGCGGCATATAGGTGACAGTCGCCCCGTCCAACGGCCCGTCCGGTTGGTCAATCACATACGTGATTCCTAGACTCACCACAACCAAGATGACACATCCCAACAAGGCGATCCACGTCATCCGAACATTGCCTTCGTACTCTTGCTTGGCTCTACCGAGCCTATTTTGAGTCAAGGCCCGCTCCTTCTCAGAACTTTCGGAGCCACTCATCGCGTTCAATTTCCGAATCCGGCTTTTAGACGCTCTGAGACTTTCGACCGCCGTAAATATGATTACAGCGCATATGGTTCCAGCTAAAGAAACGATCACGGTTTGTACTTCACCCTGTAGTTGAGATAACGCTTGATAACCTTCGGCTTCGGCTTCGGTTTTGGGCTCTTGAGGAATCGCACTGCTAAACCCCAGAGTTTTTTCTTCAGCCCGGTTGCCTTCAAAATACCGCCCACAACACCATCCGCTGCACCGGCAAATAATCCTCTAAAGAATGCGTCCCGCACCTTGAGTTTCGATCTGCCTTCCATCTGCGCGATTATGGCCGAGGAGATACCACCGGAGATCGCTCCAAATGCGACGGACATGACGACACAAATTGCGACCCCTACACCTGACGCGCAAGCCATAGTTGCTACAAGTCCAATGACAAAACCCGTCGCTATGCGGACCGCTTGTTCTTGCCACCATGCAATTTGACCTGAAAGGTCAAATTTATTTACAGGGTCGTTGGGGTAGACGTAGGCGTTGTCTACGCCCCCTTCTACTGGATCCACTTCGAGAAAACGACCAAGGCTCGCGATGTATTGTCTCGCACCCATCTCAATGGTCGCGATACTTCCGACATGCTCGTACATCTTCTGGTGGGAACCAACCCAGCCGTAATCGGCTCCGTCTGAGAGGTTCTCATTCACGCTATCGTCGGCAACCGCCGTTCCAGGTACACCTGTGACCGGGTCGATAGGCTGCCCAAACGGGTCGTAGGACGCTCGAGCGCCGGTCCGCATGCCGGCTGCGTCCGCGGTGACTATCACGTCCCCGTGCGCATTTCCATACGACCAAATTCCAGAGCCGTCTGGGGCATACTCCACGAGAACGGAGCCGGGTAGGGCTAAGTTGCGTCCACTAACCTGATTGGAGCTGGTCAACACGAAGTCAGGCGAATCACCGTCGCCGGAGAACGAGAAACGTGTCTCCACTCCGGGCTTTCCGGGCTTGGTTACCGTACGGGAAACAATTCGGTCTGTGAAGTCTCGCCTGTACTCAACCTTGGTGCCATCGCTCAGCACGGTCTTCAAATGGCGATCGCGGACATCGTAAGTGAGAGTTTGATCTGCAATGGTTGTCGTGTTTCCGTGCGAGTCGTACCCGACGCTTAAGAGCCCGGCATTTACTGGTGACGTACTAGCCCCGGCTCCGTCGGCGCTTGTCGAAAGCAATCGGTCAGCGTCGTCGTAACAATAGGTGGTCTTCTCGTTATTGACATACGACGCCGTCCGGTTGCCATTAGAGCCTGCGAAGGGATTTGCGGTGCAGGCAGGGTCGTTCTCTGAGAACTCGTAGCGGTACCTGTTTGCCCCTAGCTGTGCCTCAACAAGTCGCGCAGCTGCGTCGTAGCGGTAAGTGCGACTTTCCGACATAGCACCGTCGACCAAAGTGTTCTCAAGGATGCGGCCCGTTTGCGACCGCACCATACTT
Organism: Okibacterium fritillariae; assembly: GCF_900167575.1. Lineage (GTDB taxonomy): Bacteria > Actinomycetota > Actinomycetes > Actinomycetales > Microbacteriaceae > Okibacterium > Okibacterium fritillariae. The sequence goes on along the minus strand of NZ_FUZP01000001.1, from coordinate 294,805 downwards.
TCGATGATTTCGGCATTCCCACTGAACGACCAGCTTTGACCCGTCTGGGCTCCTGCGTCATTTCTGGTGAGTCCAAATAATGCCGTTCCATTTCCGGCTGCGTTAGAACCGGCCGGATATACGACGCCAGTCACCTCGCCGCCTACGTACGTGATCTGAGCGGCGACCTTCCCATTCAAGGCGACGGACGTTACCTGACCGTCGATGTCGTATCCCAGAGTCTGGCGTGACGCGACTCCGCTGGGGGGAGAAGAAATGGACTCGGTGATCTTGCCAAGCCGGTCGTACCCCATCGTTGTTTTGGTACCCCATACGTCGATGTACTCGACTACGGCACCGTTGAGATCTGTCGTCGTTACGACAGTGCCAGTAGCATCTGTCACCTTCGTCGTTAGCGGACTGGCACTGGTCCCATAGTCCGAAGTCGTCGTCGATGCCCCAGTGTCGCCAAATGCGGGGAGCGAGACTTTCACTATGCGGCCGCGGAGGTCATATTGCGTGCACGTCCACCCCGAGTCACCTGTGCGCTTGATGCCGACGTTACGGCCTTGGATGTCGTAAACGAACTCAGTCGTGACAGCTTGGCCGGTCTGCGGCTTCGGTGTCGTGCTGCTCTTTAGCTCACCGAACTGGGGGGTGCCCGCGGGGACACCGCACACATCCCCGGCTCCGATAGATCCCGCAGTTTCGAGCGGCCCGAAGTAGGTGGACTTTAGTCCGAGGTTTGTGGCTGAAGGATCTGCGGCCAACTCGGCGACGGTCGAGGGCATCTGCTTCTCGAGACGCCGTAAATAACCAGTACCGGGTTCTTCGTACACCGTCTTCGTGGTGAGGTTGAGCCCGCCCGGGTCGGTAGTCGTGGACGTTGCTACGCCGAGCCACGGCTTTGCGTAGCTCGTGGAGTTCACCATGGAGGGCACAACGTCGGCGGAGTTGCCGCTTCCGTAGGTCTTGCCCTTCGGGAACGCATCGTCGATCGTCGTACTGGTGACCAGACCATAGTCGGGCGCCAGGTATTCACCCGGGATGGTGACGAAGGTCGTGGAACCCGGCACCATCCATTGCAGATCGATTCCTGCGGCACCGGCGCGCTCGAAGTAGTCGACGCGCACGCGATAACTCTGTCCGGCGACGACGGCGAGGGTGCCCTGGTTCGATTCGGTGCCGGCGTTCGGAACCCAGTTCTCGACAATGTTGACGTCATCGATAAACATGCGGGTGCCGTCGTCGGCCGCCGTGCGGAACTTGTAGGTTCCGGTCTGAGGGAACTGGATCGTGCCGGACATGCGGATCGAGAACTCGTCCGCATTCAGACCGGCGGGGCTCCCGGTACCCCAGTCTTTATTTACGGCACCGTTCGCGCCGCCAATGCCCAGATCGAACGCCGCGGGGATGCCCGCGAGGTTCATGTTGTTGTAGAAGACCGCGTTCAGACCGCGCATGCCTTCGTCGTATTCCGCTCTCGTGTGGGCGGGTAGAACCCCACATGTTAGGAGGGGCCTTCGATCTGTCCCGAAGCATGACTCAGGCGCTGGCCCGTATGTGTCAGTCAATCGATCGAGGTTGCTGTAGTGCCTGGTCGTCATGCGGCCCTGGGGGTCGGTGGACGATAGAACGAGGTCCTTGTTCTTGGAATCCCAGACCTGTTTCGCGGTGAGTCCGGACGGGCTCGCATCCGTCAACTGCCGCAGCGTTTCGTCATACGTGACAGTGCGGGCATGACCGTTGGCGGGCGCTACGTTCGGCACCGTGAGGCCTGCCTCGTCGACGAAGGATGTGCCCACACCGTAGGTAAAGGTCGACTCCTGCTGCTTCGCCGCCGTGACACCGTCTGGCGCGGGCAGGGTGACCTTGGTCGCCTTGCTGGCAGTGTCATAGGTAATGACGGTGCGGTTGGTGGGCTGGCTGGTGCGGGTGGTGTCGGCAGCGAGCCAATCGTTGATCGTGGCGTCACTAATATCGGTGAGTCGGCCGTTGGTGTAGCCGAAGTCCGTTACTTCGTTGCCGGGGTCGACAATGCGCGCCAGCAGACCGTCCTTGTAAATGAGCTCGGTGGTGTCTGCCTTACCGGCAACGTGTCCGGGATAGACGATGCGACACAGCATGCCGTCGGGAATCGTCTCGGGGTTGCGGCACGCGGAATTGTTCGGGCCACCCTCCGTGGCCGTCAGCCCGCCACCCGCTTGAGTGATCGAGTCCCCCTTGTAGACGAAGCGCACCTGACGCAGATACTTGCCGTCGGCACCGAGGGACAGCGGGTCGCTGATCGCCCGCACCTTGCCGTTTTCGTAGGCGTAGGTCGGGGTCGACGGCTTCTTCGAGTCGCCGGGCGAGGTCACCGATTCGACGTTGCCATCGAGATTGAAGTTCGTGACAGAACCGCCTTCGTCAGTGAAGGTGACACGGTTGTTCGCGTCGAGCGCGACCTGCCCGTACTCACCGGTCGGCGGCGTGTAACCCTTGTTGCTGTTCTTCACAAAGGTGTGGGTTCCACCCGACAGATCAGTGAGGATGACCGCGCTATCAGTGACCTTCACCGATGAGAAGTCACCAGCGTCCCCCGCAATAGGACCCGATGCGCCCCACCCACCCGGAAGGATCTCCGGTGATTTGGTGAACCAGTCCGAGGGGACAGGGAACGCAGCGCCATCTCGCGAGCCGTCGGCTTTCAGCTTCTGCGCCGAGAGTTCCACCCGTGCGCCGTACAAGTTGTCGAAGAACTCGAGCTTGAACGGACGGGCGCTTCCCGTGAACTCGACAGCCCCGCTCTCACTGACAAGGTTCGAGCTGAGGTTCCATTGGTCGATGATGGCGTTGCCATAAGCGCTTTGATTCGGTGCGCCGACCCAAAGTCGAACGCCGTCATCGCGGGTCACGCTGAAGATGTACTTGCCCTGCTTGTCCGCGGGCGGGTTCACGAAACCGGTCCACCGTGCGCCGAACTTGTCAATCGGCAGCGACGGGCCGGGTGCGCCCTCCAACCAGTTAAAGGAGATCGAGGGGTCGGTGCGCAGGAGCCGGCGCTTGTCCTGGTTCGGCTCAATGCTGGGAAATGGATTCGTATTCCACACGCTGCTGAGGTCGTAGTACTCGGCTTTCAAACCACGGTTGGATGACTTCAGGGAGTTGTAGGTGAACGCCATCCCCATGGAGCCGCCGATGGCGTCAACGGTCGGTGACGCGAAACTCACGCCGGCGTTACCATTCGCCAGATTGACCGTGACGGGGCCGACGGTCTCGGTGGGCGCCGGGCCGGCAGCGCCGATGCGCTGGTTCACCGTGAAACCGCTGAACCAGTAGGCGGGGTACTCAGTGGCGCCTTCTCTGACGGTCACGCTCCACGTGTACCGGTCGCCGTCCTGGAGGCTGCCAGCCGGCGCTGTGAATGACGTCGATTTCTGCCATCCGGAGTTCAATACCTGTCCGGACAGGCCGTCGTTGCCCGTGGCGACTCGGAACCAATACTCCGTGTTTGCGGTCGCGTTCGACGCTGCCGGCGCGACGAACTGCGGTGTCGTTGTCATGACCACACTGTTCGCGGCAGGAGACGACGCCGCCTGCGCCGGGATGGGGGCGGCCGTGGTCGTGAACGACCACACGGGCGTCGCCCGCTCGGTCGACGTGCCTAGGTAGTTGTCGTAACCGTCGCGAACGTACCCGCGCCAGTAGTACTTCTTGTTGGGCGCGAGAATGTTGACCGGAATCTTGACGCTGTCCTGCCCGATCCAGCGTGCGACATAAACGGGGTTCACGTTCGGGTCGGGGTTCTCAGACACCCGGAAGTCGAAGTCGAGACCTGTCTTCTCCGGGTCGTTGTATCCGCCCAGCTTCAGGGTCGGGATGATCGGACCCGCGCCTCCATTGCTCGGCGAGGGTGCCACAGGGTTTCCGGCACTCGGGAAGTCCTTCCACTGCACGAGCATCGCGGTCTGGAGATGCTTGAAGGAATACTTCCCGGGAGTCTCGTCACCGGAGAGCATGAAGTAGGGCGTCGTATTACCCTCGCGCACCCACTTGGCGACGCGTTCCCTTAGACCAGGGTCACCACACCACACGGTGTTGGCGGTTCCCTGCTGGAAGTTCGATAGGAAGTCGCCCTGCCCGTTGAAAGAGAACGAGGACGCGTGGCGGATGTAGCCGTTGGGAACGTCGACGTTCTGCGTGCCGGCTACCACCTGGCCGCCGATCTCAACGTCGAGGATCTGCTTGCCGACGTATTGGCCGAAGTTGTACTTGACGACCGTGCGCCACAACGAATTTGTGCCGTTGGCCCGCGAGTTTCCGATGCGAACCTGGCCGGTCACCTCGCCCAGCGTGTTGCTGTACGCGTGCACGTCTTCTTGGCCGAGCTGGGTCGTGGGGTCGATATACAGCGGGTAGACCCGGTCCTTATCATCGAGCCACTTCTGATCGGCCGTGAGGGTGACGGTCCATTCGTCATCCGCCCCACCGGAAAGGATCATGTCAACGTTCGCTTCGGCAGCCTCTTGTTTGCCCTCGACGGCGGACGAGTCCCACATGCGGGCCGTCGGGATATAGAAGCGCAGCACGCCGTCTTCGTCGGTGAAGCGGATCGAGCCGAATTCATCCTCCGAGACGACAAGACCATCGGACTTCACCGTCCACGACCACGAGTTCGACTTCGCGGCTTCCTTGTCCTTCAGGCGAAGCAGTTCCTTCACACCGCCGGTCTCGACGTTGTAGATCAGGTCCGTTCCGGAAAACACGTCGGCGTATTCGACGGAGTCTTTGTCGCCCCACGGCCCGAGGTTTCGCGCAGCCCGAGCGTGTGCGGCACCGTCGAGGGAGAACGACACGGTGTACTCGTCGTCGGTGACCGTGAACGCGTCGGCGTCATCCGCATGCTCGGCGAAGGTCGGGGTCAACGGATGGCGTGGAACCTCGGCGGTGCCGATACCAAAAAGTCCGCCGACGCCCTGTCCGACGATACCCGTCTCGATCGGCGCGAACGTCCCGTCCTCGAGCTCGACGTTGAGCGGCTCCACCGACATCTTCGTGGTCTTCGTGCCGTCGTCGTTGAGGTAGGTCTCTTCGAACTCCTGGCGGTCGACGATCTTCGATTCGTCGAGCTGAGCTTCGCCATCGGTCGCCGAAGGCTCTGCCGCATCATCAATCGCGGTCCCGTCCTTGACCTTTGGTTCAGAGACAGCCGGCGGGTTGGAGAAATCGCCCTCGGGAATTGTGCCCTCGGAGACTTCGGCGGGCGTTGATTCGAGCAGCGGCAGCTCTTGCGGCTCCACCGTCGTATCCGGGTTTGCATAGGCAGCGTCGTCCATCGGAACGAGAAGTGATCCCACAAGACCGGCCGTCACCACTGCGATGACAAAAATGTACCAACGACGAAGAATGCGGAAAGTCACGCACGGCCCCCAGGCTCAAAAACGGCGACGCCCCCAACTGAATGCGCCAAGGGCAAACATAGACTGGGCACAAATGCACCGCCAATACCCCCAAACGGGGAGCTTGTCCACCTTTAGTAGGACACTCATAAGAAATTCTGCGGCAATAGTCAGGTAGATGAGGCTCCGATTGCCGCGTCATCTCGCCGATCGCGGCCGACGGCGTCCCACCCCGTAGGGATAATGTAAATACTTGATTACGCAGGCCATCCGGGCAGAGTCGCCGGGATACGATCTGGGAACCGCAACGGAGTGATCCGCTTCGTGGCGGTGACAGGAAACAGGCACCAGATGACAGCACGCGCCGACGTCATTTTCGTCAATGGCACGGTATTCGACGGTCGACGCCTGCTCGCGCCCGGCACCGACGTCGCCGTGCGGGGCGAGACGATCGTCGCGGTCGGCCCGGATGCCCTCAGCCTCCGTGACGCGCACACCGAGGTCGTCGACCTCGACGGCGGCCTGCTGCAGCCCGGGTTCGTCGACGCCCACATCCACCCCATCGAGGGCGGGCTCGAACGCATGCGCTGCGATCTGTCGGTGGGTGCGACATCCGACGACTATTTGAGCATCATTCGCGACTATGCGGCCGCGCACCCCGACGAGCCCTGGATTCGCGGCGGTGGGTGGCAGCTCGCGGCTTTCCCCGGCGGCATCCCCCCGCTCGATGCGCTCGACGCGGCCGTGCCCGACCGACCCGTTTTTCTCGCCAACCGCGACCACCACGGCGCCTGGGTGAACAGCCGCGCCCTCGAGCTGGCGGGCATCGACGCGCACACGCCCGACCCCGCCGACGGCCGTATCGAACGCTTCGCCGACGGCCGCCCCAACGGCGTGCTGCAGGAGGGCACCCGAGAACTCGTCACCACGTTCATGCCCGCCGACACCCCCGACGATGAATACGCCGCGCTGCTCTCGGCCCAGGCCTACCTGCACTCGCTCGGCGTGACCGGCTGGCAGGACGCCATCGTCGGCAACTACGGCAGCCACACCGACACGGGCGACGTCTACCGGCGCGCGGCCGACAACGGCGACCTCACCGCCACCGTGCGGGCCGCCCTCTGGTGGGACCGCGAGCGCGGCCTCGACCAGCTCGACGAACTCGTCGCCCGCCGCGCCGCCCTGCACGGCAACCCACGCTTCAGCGCCGCATCCGTCAAGGTCATGCAAGACGGCATCCCCGAGAACCAGACCGCCGCGATGATCGACCCCTACCTCGACCCGACGGGATGCCGGTGCGGCACGCCCAGCACGGGCCACTCCTACATCGACCCCGCCGACCTGCGGCGCTACGTCACGGCCCTCGACGCCGCCGACTTCCAGGTGCACGTCCACGCGATCGGCGACCGGGCGGTGCGCGAGGCCCTCGACGCGATCGAGGCGGCCCGCACCGAGAACGGCCGCGCAGACGGGGGCCCGAGCAACCGGCACCACATCGCGCACGTGCAGATCGTGCATCCCGATGACGTGCCGCGCTTCGCCCGGGTCGACGCCGCCGTGAACATGCAGGCGCTGTGGGCCACCTTCGACCCGCAGATGGTCGAGCTCAACCTACCGATCCTGGGCGACGAACGCGCGGCGTGGCAGTACCCGTTCGCGGCGCTCGAACGCGCGGGGGCCCGACTCGGCGCCGGCTCGGACTGGCCCGTCACGACGCCCGATCCGTGGCAGGCGTTGCACGTGGCCGTGAACCGGCGGCTGCCCGCATCCGACCCCGATTTCAACCCGCGCGCGTTCTTCGCCGAGCAGGCATTGACCCTCGAAACGGCCCTCGCCGCCTACACCTCCGGCTCGGCCCACCTCAACGGCCAAGACGACGCCGGATGTCTCGCCCCCGGTTTCGCCGCCGACCTCGTGGTGCTCGACCGCGACCCGTTCGCCGCGCCCGCCGACGAGATCCACCTGACCCGCACCCGCCAAACCTGGGTGCGCGGCCGACGCCTCTACGACGCGCCGGCCCACGACCGCGAATTCGACCTCACCTCATCGACTTCGCTAACCTGACGCACCACCCGCTCCACCGCACCACCCGCTCCACACCACAGCACCGCACCGCACCGCTTCACCCGTTCCACCCGCACCGCCACCACGGCCCGACGAAAGAACCAACATGACAGCGAAATCCCTTGCACCGCTCGCCCTGCTCGCCAGCGCGGCCCTGCTGCTCACCGGTTGTGTGAACAACGAGACCCCCAGCCCCGGATCGTCGGGTTCGGCCGCCGCCGTGACCGTCGAAAAGGATGACGCGGCCGCCAAGCTGCTGCCCGAAGACGTGGCCTCCTCGGGCAAGCTGGTCGTCGGCACCGACGCTACCTACGCCCCCAACGAGTTCAAAGACGCCGACGGCAACCCCACCGGCTGGGAGATCGAGCTGGCCGACGCCATGGCCGCCAAGCTCGGCCTGAAGACCGAATACACGATCTCCAAGTTCGACAACATCATCCCCGGCATCACGGGCGGCAAATACGACGTCGGCGTCTCCTCCTTCTTCGACACCGTCGAGCGCCAGCAGCAGGTCGACATGATCGACTACTACACGGCCGGCATCCAGTGGGCCGCACCCAAGGGCAAGCCCGTCGACCCCGACAACGCGTGCGGCCTGAAGCTCGCCGTGCAGAACGGAACCACCGAGGCCCTCGACGACGGCCCCGCCAAGAGCGAAGCCTGCGTGGCCGCCGGCAAACCCGCCATCGAACTGCTCGGCTATGACACGCAGGACGACGCCACCGCCGCCGTCACGCTCGGCCGCGCCGACGCCCTCTCGGCCGACTCGCCCGTCACGCAGTACGCGGTCGCCCAGTCAGACGGCAAGCTCGAAACCTCGGGCGACGTCTACTCCGTGTTCCTCTACGGCATGCCCATCGCCAAGGACTCCGGTCTCGGCGAGGCGCTGAAGGCGTCGCTGCAGTCCCTCATGGACGACGGCACCTACACCGAGATCTTGAAGAAGTGGGGCGTCGACCAGGGCGCCATCGACGCCATCGACATCAACGGAGCCACGGAGTAACCATGACCTCCACGACCACCGCTGGGCGCCCCGACCGGGCGCCCAGCGCGGGCGGTTCGGAGCCTGAGCCCATCAAGGCCATCCCGCTCCGGCATCCGCTGCGCAATGTCATCGCCGTCATCCTGATCCTCGTGGTCGCGGCGTTTATCTGGGATGCCGCCACCAACCGCCCCGCCTATGACTGGCCCGCGGTCGGCAAATACATCTTCGACGTGCGCGTCTCGCAGGCCGCGTTCGTCACCATCCAGCTGACCGTGCTGTCGATGATCATCGCCATCCTGCTGGGCGTGCTGCTCGCCGTCATGCGCCTGTCGCCCAACCCGGTGCTCAAGGGCATCGCGTGGATCTACCTCTGGATCTTCCGCGGCACACCCGTCTATGTGCAGCTCGTGTTCTGGGGCCTCATCGCCACCATCTACCGGCAGATCCAGGTGGGCATCCCGTTCACCGACGTGGTGTGGGCCGAGTGGACCACGCAGGATGTCATCAGCCTCTTCTGGCTGGCCGTCATCGGTCTGGCCCTCAACGAGGCTGCCTACATGGCCGAGATCGTGCGCGCCGGACTGCTGTCGGTCGACGAAGGACAGTCAGAGGCGGCCACCGCGCTCGGCATGTCCTGGTCGAAGACGATGCGCCGCATCATCCTGCCGCAGGCCATGCGCATCATCATCCCGCCCACCGGCAACGAGGTCATCTCGATGCTCAAGACCACGTCTCTCGTGACGGCTGTGCCGTTCTCGCTCGACCTCTACACGCGCACGCGTGACATCTCGGCCGAGACGTTCAACCCGATCCCGCTGCTCATCGTCGCGTCGATCTGGTACCTCTTCTTCACCAGCATCCTCATGGTCGGCCAGTACTTCCTCGAGCGCCGCTTCGCCCGCGGCACCCGTTTCGTCGACGTGGGGCCGGGTGCGGATGCCGCAGCCACACCGGGTGCCGAAGGATCCGACGCCACGCCCACCGGCGTCACGAGCACCATCCCCGGCGGAAAACGAGACGGAGGCTCAGCATGAGCGCCACGACTGCACACCCCTCGCCCGCCGCATCCGGTCGCCCTGCCGGCGGTTCCGCGTCCGCCGACACGCCGATGGTTGTCGCCGACCGCGTCGTGAAGTCGTTCGGCTCCCACACCGTGCTGCGCGACATCTCGCTCACCGTGAAGCGCGGCGAGGTGCTGTGCGTGGTCGGGCCCTCGGGCTCGGGCAAGAGCACATTCCTGCGCTGCATCAACCACCTCGAAAAAGTGGATGGCGGCCGCCTCACCGTCGACGGAACCCTCATCGGTTATCGCCAACGCGGCGACAAGATCTATGAGATGAAGCCGCGCGAGGCCGCCGAACAGCGCAAAGACATCGGCATGGTGTTCCAGCGCTTCAACCTGTTCCCGCACCTGACCGTGCTCGAGAACATCATCGAGGCGCCCCAGCAGGTCAAACGTCAGTCGAAGGCCGACGCCTCGAAACGCGCCATGGAACTGCTGACGCGTGTGGGGCTGGCCGAGAAGGCGAAAGCCTACCCGGCATCCCTGTCGGGCGGTCAGCAGCAGCGCGTCGCCATTGCCCGGGCCCTGGCCATGGACCCGAAGCTCATGCTGTTCGACGAGCCCACCTCGGCTCTCGACCCCGAGCTCGTCGGCGAGGTGCTCGACGTGATGAAGCAGCTCGCGGCGGATGGCATGACCATGATCGTCGTCACCCACGAGATGGGCTTCGCGCGCGAAGTCGCCGACACGCTCATCTTCATGGACGGCGGCGTGGTCGTCGAGAGCGGCGACCCGCGCGAGGTTCTCGGCAACCCGCAACACCAGCGCACCAAGGCGTTCCTGTCGAAGGTGCTGTAGCGGCATATGCTGTAGCCACATCGTGGAGGGCCTCGCCTGTCGGATGACGGGCGGGGCCCTCTCACCACCGCTCGAGGGGAATCGCCATGGCCGACAACGCAGCGCGGCGCGCGAAGTTCTATGCGCGCAAGGCCGAGCTGGATGCCGAGCGGCAGGGGCTGACCCCCGAGGAGTACGGCGTCTACAAGGGAAGCGTGGGCAGCGCGGTCCAGCCCGTGAACTCGGCCAGCGGCCTGCTGATCATATCGATCGTGCTGACGCTGATCTCGATCGGCGTCGCATATGGCGCCGTCATCATCGTCATGCAGAGCATGGGCCTCGTGCCCGTCGTCGAGGGCGACACCGAGTTCACCCCCGTGATGTGGCTCTTCCTCTTCCTCATGTTCTTAGCCCCCGTCGCATCCTGGAGCTACTACATCAAGGAACGCCGCGCCCAGAAGCTGCGCCTCGCGCGCGGCCTGCCCCGCAACATCACCGAGTCGGGCCCGTCGGCCTAGCAAGGAAACTAGGCGGGTGGTGATCGGTCCGGTCAGCTCTATGAGCGCCGGTCGACTGTTAGCTGCCCCCATGCATGCAGAGATCGGACCCCAAGGGGGCGTTCCCTACTCGTTTGATACGGACAGTCTCGCCGTCCGTGAGTTCGTGAATGACCCCGAGTTCTGGCTTCGCCACATCAAAGGGCTGGATGTCGGCGTTGCACACTCCGAAGCGTTGGCGGATGTTCCACAGCGTGTCGTCTGGTGCCACGACATACCGGTACTCGTGCGGCGCGACGAGTTCTGCCTCACCCTGAGCGCCCTGCGCGCGCCCGGAGTCTTCGGGTCGTATCTCCGGGGGCGTCGAGGTTGCTGCCAAGGATGCCTGCGGGGTGCCCGAGCTGACAGCTTTTGCTGTGTTGTGCGGCGTTGAGATGTGAGGAGCCGGAGCCGAGCAACCTCCGAGGTACAAGCATGCAATGAAGCCCACCGAAGCCAGCCATCGAGTCCGCCGAACACTTGAAACCGCAACAATTTCCCCCATTTCTGGAGCCTAACCTTTTCCGGGGAGAAGCAGCGAAAAGGTCGTTCGGCCACGACCTAAATGGTCAGGAGACGGGGTATGCGGCGTCGTGGTTGACGCCTACAGCAATCAGAGCCCGGGGTCCGACCACGTCGGCGTCGGCGGGGCGGGAGGACGCACCGGATACGGGTTGCGCGGGTTGAGGTTCTGCAGGCGCTGCAGTTCGACCGGTGGCAGGGTGCCCTTTTGAGCCGCGGTCGCGACGGCCATCATCTCAATGTCGCCGCCCGGCGTGCGGTGGCCGGCGCCCGACATCTGCTGCGCGATCGCCCAGGCGTAAACGGCTCGCTGCTCATTCGACATTCGCCGATACTGCCGGCTCACAAAGATCAGTGCACCGAAGAAGCCCAGACCGGCAAGGAAGAAGATCAGCCCCAGACCCTTGTCGACGGGGCTGAACACCATGTAAATCATCCCGCCGACAGCGAAAAGCACGCCGAGCACGGCATTCAGGATGATCTGCTGCCGCCAGTAGCTGCTCTTGCGCTGTGCCATGGCATCAGTGTGGCAGAGGGTTCGATGCGGAGTGCCGCGCGCGGGCGCGTTTGTAGCAGGATCCACGCTATCGGTGCCGCGAGCCACCAGCATCCGGAGAGCGCGCTCACGGCCCTATAAAGGGGGTGCTCCAACTCATCCGAGGGAGTTTCGAGTTATGTCAGACTCGGCCTATGACGTACCAAGAGCCGGGGGCGGGCTCGCAGTCAGTGCCGCCCGTTCCTTTTAACCAATCACAGCAGCCTTACGGACAGCAGCCGTACGGCCAACAGCCCAACGGTCAGCAGCAATACCCTCAGGGCCCCGGCCAGCAGCCTTATGGTCAGCAGCCCGCACCTGAGCCGAAGTCCGGGCGAAACATCCTGGCTCTCGTAGCGCTGATCGTCTCGGTCGTGGGCTTCATCTTCGCCTGCATTCCCGGAGCACTCATCGTCGGTTGGATTCTGCTTCCGATCGCATTCATCCTCTCCATCGTGTCACTGTGCTTGAAAGGCACAGGCAAGGGGCTGGGCGTCGCCGGGCTCATCATTTCGATCGTGGGAACGATCGTCGGAGTTGTCGTCTTCTTCAGCGTGGTCGCGGTGGCGATCGATGACGCGATCGGCGGCGACACAACCGTCGTCGAGGGTTCAGCGGCGCCGGAAGAAGCGGTCGAAGATGCTGCGCCTGCAGAAGAAGCGGGAACACGAGAGAACCCCGTGGGCCTGGGCTCGACTATTCAAAGCGACGACTGGACCGTCGTCGTCAACTCGCACAACGCAGACGGCAATGCGACCGTCGGGGCGAACTCGTTCAACGAGGCGGCACCCGCGGGCTCCCATTACGAGATCGTCAACTACACGGTCACCTACACCGGGGATGATTCAGGTTTCGCCGCGTTCGTGAGCCTTGACCTCGTAACGGGCGGCGGCAACGTCATCAACAGCTTCGACAACCTCGCGATCCTCGACGACGGCATGGGTCTCGACGAACTGTTCAACGGTGCCTCTGCAACGGGCTCGACCGCATTCCTCGTCCCCGATGGTGAGAGCGTCCTTATTCGTGTCAGCCCCGGAATGGGAGCCGACGAAGTCTTCGTCAAACCGTAGATATACACCCCATTCAGGAGCAGCCCTCGACCAAACGGTCGGGGGCTGCTTTTTTAGTTTCCCGTTTGGAAAACACCAGGGGCGACCGCTCAGCAGGTGGCGTCGAGGTAGGCGCGGATGTCGCCTGTCGGGCCCGAGAGTTCCTTGACGATGGCGAAGATGCGGGAGTCCAGGACGGGTGAGCTCTTGTCGGGGACGGCCTCGGCGATCTCGACGCCTTCAGCGTAGAGGCCACGGGCGGACTGCCAGGCCGACTCGATCTCGGAGGGTGGGGTGACCGCATCCATGACGGCGACGCGACCCGAGAGATCGGAGATGGTTTCGTCGGCGGGCAGGCCGACCTGGAAGTTGCTGGGGGTGGCGAGGGTGCCGCCCGCGTCGGCGTAGGCGGTGCAGAAGTCACCGCCCGCGGCGGCCGCGGAGGTTTCGGGGGCCGACGAGGCGGCGGACGTGTCGTCGCTCGGCGCCGAGCTGGACGAGCATCCGACGAGGGCCGTGAGGGAGGCGCACGCGGCCACGGTGAGGGCAAGGGGTCGCAGTTTCATCATGTTCTTCAACCTATCGGCATGCCCGTGGCCCGGGCGATGGGGAGCCCTACCCATGAGGGGCGGCGGATGTCGCGGCCGGCGCCTCGGTCACGTCGAGGCTCTGGGGGTCACGCACGGAACGAAGTGGCGAGAGGGCGACCCAGAGGACCACGAGCAGCAGCCCCGAGCATCCGATGGCGATGCCGAACCGCGTGCCCCACAGTTCACCCGCGAGGCCGCCGAGGCCCGCGCCCACCGCGACCGTGCCGTAGGTGAGCCAGCGCAGGGTCGCGTTGACGCGGCCGAGCACCCGGTCGGGTGTGCGCAGCTGGCGGATGGTGAGGGCCACGACGCTCGAGAGGGCTGTGCCCGCACCGTTGACCGCGAACGCCGCGACGAGCGCGCTCATGATGACGAGCTGCGGCGCGGTCGGGTCGAGAATCGGGAGGACCGCGAGCGCGAGGCATTCGGCGACCGCGCACGAGACGAGAACGACGCCCGCACCCCAGCGCCGCACGGCACGGGGTGCGGCAAGCGCCCCCAGCACGGCGCCCACCGCACCGAGGCTGAGCACGAGGCCGAGGCCGCCGGCATCCAGCCCAAGATCGCGCACGGCGTGCACGGTGAAGAGCACCATGATCCACTGGGCGAAGAGGTTGTAGATGCCGCTGAAACCGGCGAGCGAGACGAGGATCGGGTCGGCGCGGACCACATTCAAGCCGTCGACCAGGTCGCGCCAGAACCGTCGGCCGGTCGGTGTCGGTGACTCTTCCCGCGTGCGGATGCCGATGAGGGCCAGCGCCGAGGCGCCGTAGGTGAGCGCGTGTGCGAGCACGGCCCAGGGCGCGCCGAGCGCCTGCACGAGCAGACCCGCCAGCCCCGGCCCGCCCACCTGCGCCGCCGACGCCGTGGCCTGCAGACGCCCGTTGGCTCGCTCGAGCCCGGGTCGCCCGACCACAGCCGGCAGGTAGGACTGATAGCTCACCTCGAAGAGCACCGTGAAGATTCCGACGCAGAAGACCACCACGCCGAGCAGCACCAGGTTGAGCAGCCCACACACCGCAAGCACGACGATCACCGCGGTCAGGATGGCGCGAGCCATGTCTGCGCCCACGAGAAGCGGCCGGCGCCGACGTCGGTCGACCAGCACGCCGAGCGGCAGGGCAAGCAAGAGGAACGGGAGCCAGCGCAGCACCGCGAGCAGTCCGACCTCGCCGGCGCTCGCCCCCAGGGTGAGCACGGCGAGAAGCGGGAGGGCCAGGTCTCCGATCTGGGCGCCGAAGGCCGAGGTCGCCTGCGCCGTCCAGAAGCGGGAGAAGTCGCGGCCGAGCCGGCGAGGGGCGGCCGGGGTCGGGCGAGACACCGCCCGGTCTCGGCTAATGGGTGGAACGGGTTGCATGCATTAGACCCTGGCAGATCGAGAACTAATGCCACAAGCCCTGGGAAGGCATTAGATTGAGGTCATGTCGCCCGCCGCCGAGTTCACCTACCCTCAGGTCGCGGGCGATCACGCTCTGGATCTCGTCGACACAGTGCATTGGCGTTTCAGCGAGACCAAACTCATCGACACCCTGCGCTCCTACGGCCACGTCGTGGACTGGTGCGAGCAGATGGGGCTGCTGTCGCCCCATGATTGCGCGGCGCTGCGGCGATCGGCCGCGCACGAACCCGACGTGGCCGCGCACGAGCACCGCGCCATCCAGGAGATGCGGGAGGCGATCTTCGCGGCCGTATTCGAGCAATCAGAGACCGCCGCCGAGCTTCTGTCCACCGAATATGCCGGGGCTATCGCATCCGCCCGGCTGGAACGCGAAGCCGACTCGCCCGACAACCGTTGGGAGTGGCGACTCGGCCTCACGCTCGCGACACCCCGAGCCCGCATCGCCCTGCTCGCCGCCGACCTGCTGACGGGTGATCTCTCGACAGCCCGGCAGTGCGCCGACGACGCCTGCGGCTGGGTCTATCTCGACACCTCGCCGCGGCACAACCGGGTGTGGTGCACGGCGGCCGGATGCGGCAACCGCAACCGCGTGGCCCGCCACCAGTCCAGGCAACGGAGCGCCCGCTGACGATCGCGGCCTACGCGGCACGACCTCTCTCGAGCCTCACCCCGCGCACGCTCCGACTGCATGCGGCGAGCACAGAGACCGCCGCGATGATCGCGGCGCAGCCGAGCAGGGTGGGGCCGGTTCCGACGAGATGCGCGAGCGGCCCGACGAGAACCTCGCCGAGCGGGATGGCGACGAACGAGCCGACCATGTCGTAGGAGTACACGCGGGAGAGGGCATCGCGCGGGATCCGGGTTTGCAGGGACTGGTCCCAGGCGATGGCGAAGATTTCGAGGGCCACGCCGCCCAGGAAGAACGCGCCGAGCAGAACGGGCAGGTGCGGCAGGATGCCGAGCGCTGCGACAGGCACGGCCGTGACCGCCATGAGCGCGACCCCGATCGCGAGGGCACGGCGCGGCCGCCAGCGCAGGGCGATCACGGCACCCACCGCCAGGCCGACCGTTTGCGCGGCTATGACGAGACCCCAGGCCGCGCGACCGAACGAGGCATCCGCCACAACCGGGCCGAGGATGGTCGTCGCCCCGACGAACGCGGCGTTGAGCACCGCGAACTGGGCGACGACGATCCACACCCAGCGCCGGCTCGAGAATTCGCGCCAGCCCTCGTGCAGGTCGGCGAACATCGAGGGGCGGCGACCGGCACCCTTTTCGCGAGGCCGGCGCGGCAGGCGCATCCGCAAGAACAGCAGGCCGGCGACGGCGAAACCGGCCGCGTCGATGGCGAGACCCCAACCGGGGCCCACGACGGCGACGAGGCCCGCACCGGCCGAGGCGCCCACAATGCTGCCGCCGTTGAGGCCGAGGCGGAGCAGGGCGTTGGCCGGCCGCAAGAGGTCGGTCGGAACCGTCTCGGGCACCAGGGCGGCCGAGGCCGGCAGGCTCACGGCGGCGACCGCTCCGTTCAGCACGCCGAGCAGCACGAGCAACGCGATGGTCGCCGAGCCCGTGATGACCAGGGCCGCGATCACCCCCTGCGTTGCTGCGGCGGCCAGCGAGGTGCCGACGAGCACGACGTCACGAGGAAGCCGGTCGGCGATGACACCCCCGAAGAGCAGCACCGCGACGTTGGCGAGGGAACGCGCCGCCACAACGAGGCCGAGATCGGCGGCCGAACCCGTCAGGTCGAGCACGGCAAACGCGAGGGCGATCGGCGCGATGGCGTTGCCCAGGATGCTCGTCGTGCGAGCCGCCAGGAGCCAGCGGAACGAGGCGTGACGGAGCGGGTTCGTCGTGGTGCGGCCGTCGCCCGCGGTGTCGGGGCGGCCCGCCGGCGCCTCGATAGGGCTCGAGTCACCGCTCGGACAGCGGTCGCCCTGGCCCGATTCGGCGGACAAGTGCGTCGAATTCGTGCCGGTCCCGGCCCGGGGTTCGTTCGTCATGATCGCTTGAGCGGGAAGAGTGCCGCCGTCATCGACACGGGCCGCGTGCCCGGGGTGCGCGGGGGTTTCGCGGCCGCATGAAGGAGGGCGGAAGCATCCCCAACGTGACGAACGACGCGGCGCCAGGTTTCGGGGTCGACCCAGAGCTCGGCGTCGGTCGAGACCTGCGGGCCGTCGCCGCGGCGAGCGTTGCGGCGACGCAGTTCGTGAATGAGGGCCTCGACATACTCGGCGCGGTCCTCGGCGCTCGAAGCGGCAGGACTCGGCACAACAGTCCTCACTCGGACTGCACCGTTCGCGCCGCTCGTGCCGTCGCCTGCCCCCGCCGCGCCGATGCCTGCACCTGCGCCAACGCCCGCACCTCCATTCGCGCTCGCGCTCGCGCTCGCGCTCGCGCTCGCTTGAGCGTCGTCGAAGCGGAAGCGCTCGGCCGAGGATTCGTGGCGATACCGTTTCGCCTCCCCGCCCCGCAGCCGCACGGTCTCGACCACCCGCACGAGCCCGGCGCGCTCGAGAACCCGCAGGTGATAACTCGCGGTGGCCTGCGAGTAGCCGAGCTCGCGTCCGGCCTCCGCCGCGCTCATCGCCGCGCCGGTGAGCAACGACAGCAAACGCAGGCGGATCGGATGGGCGGTCGCGCGCAATTCGTCGAGGGAAGACATCCCGCAATCGTCGCCCGCCGAGCCGTCACCGTCAAATGTGTCTTTGGGGGTTGGGCCATACCCGCGCGGGGAACGACGGGAGCTCACATCATCCCCAGTGCGACGGCCGCTCGGCCCACGCGGGAAGCACAGTCGCGGAGCTGCCGCGCGCCGAGTTGAGCTGGCGTTGGGTGACGAAGAGGGCACCGTCGAGCCGGGCTCCGTCGAGCATTGCGTCGCGCAGGTCGACGCCCAGCAGGTCGGTGCCCGTGAGATCGGTGCCCCGCAGGTCGGCGGCGATGAGCAGGGATCCGCGCAGGTTGGCACCGCGCAGATCTCGCCCCGCGAACCGGGCACCCATCAGGTCGGCGCGTGGGCCCACCTTGCGCGTCACTGCGGAGGGCGTCCACGGCGGCGTGAGCTGGCCTCGCACCTGTTCGCTCACGCGCCCGAGCATCTCGCCGACGCGCGACCGAAGCGGCTCGATATCGCGACTTAGCAGATCGCCGGGCGCGAGGTCGGTCAGGTCACGCGTGCTCGCGAATGCGGCGGCAACCTCGTCGCGCAGAGCCGCGTCGACAGACAGCTCGGATGCTTCGGCGAGGTACCACAGCAACTCGTGCAGGTCACGCACCACCGGAAAGACGGCGAACATCTCGGCGCGCACGGCCGGGTCGTCGCGCCAGCTCACCCCGCCATACATGTCCCGCGAGACTTTCTGGCCGGCGCCCGAACAGTCGAAAACGGTGCACCCGCGAAACCCCGACGGGCGCAGGCGCTCATGGATGCCGCAGGCGAAGTCCGTCTGCAGGTTGGCGCAGGGTTCACCCGCGGGCTTGTCGAACGCGAAGTCGGCCGAGCGGGTAAACGAGAGGGCGACGCAGCATAAGCCGAAACAGTTTGCGCAATCGGCGGCGAGAAGTGAGCGACGGTCGTCGCGTGAGGGGATGGGCATGACATTCTCCAGGGATCGATCAACGTGGTGGGCCGTGCGGGTTCTCGAGAGAACCCGTTTTCTGGCACAACGGATCGACATCCCTGACGAGTGCGAAAACAGCAGTGGAGGATGCGGGGCCTAGGACATGCGCGTGATGATCACTGCCGACGATCCTACGGGCCCACGTGACCAGAAACCGTTTCGACGGTTGGCTCATCACGGTGGAAGACGCCAGTATCGAAGCATGAGCCCATCTCGGAGACCTGAGCCCGCCCTCGCATTTCCGTACTACCGTGCGCCCTACTTCGCCGCGATCAAACGCTTCTTCTTGAAGTACGGCGTCTTCCGCGGCCGCGCCAGCCGCAGCGAATACTGGTGGTGGATGCTGACCTCCTGGATCGTCACCGGCATCCTCAACAACGTCGGCAACTTCACCGGGCGCAGCGACGCTGTCGACCCCTTCTTCGAGTCCCTGCCCTTCGGCCTCTCGATCACGGCGCCCAACCCGATCGCCTTCACGTTCTGGGCGCTGACGATCGTTCCGAGCCTGGCGCTCCTGTGGCGCCGCATCCACGACACCGACCACAGCGGCGCCTGGTTCTTCATCGGCTTCATCCCGATCCTCGGCTGGGTAGCCCTCTTCGTGCTCACGGTGACGCGCCCGGACCCGGAAGGCGCGCGCTTCGACCCGCCGCGCTCCGCCCGCGTGCCCCAAAGCTGAGCTGGAGAGTAGCATGGCTGGATGGTTCATGAATCGCTTCATCATCCGGCGCGTGGGTCGATCAGGGGGCCGCGCCGTCGCTCCTCGGTGACGATCAGTGATGTCGCCGCGCGGGCCGGGGTGTCGACGGGCACGGTGTCGAACGTTCTGAACCGCCCCAACCACGTCGACGCCGACATGGTGCGCAAGGTGCAGGCTGCCATCAGCGAGCTGGGCTACGTGCGCAACTCAGCCGCCCGGTCGCTCGCGGCGGGCAGCAGCAGCTCGGTGGGCTTCGTGCTCGTCGACCTCGCCAACTCGCTCTTCGCCGATATGGCGCGGGGTGCCGAGGCCGAGGCCGAGCGCGCGGGCTTCTACCTCGTGATCGCCAACTCCGATGTGCGCGCCGAGAAGCAGCGCGCCTATCTCGACCACTTCGCGCAGGAACAGGTCGCGGGCACCCTGCTCACGGCCGTGGGCAACGACGTCTCGGGGCTCTCGGACGCCCGCCGCGCCGGCCAGCACGTCGTCCTGCTCGACATCGACCCGCGCGCCGTCGAGGATAGCTGCACGGTCGTCACCGACTACGAGGCCGCCGGATATCTGGCCGCCACGCACCTGATCGAACTCGGCCGCCGCCGCATCGCCTTCGCGGGCGGCCCCATCGACGGCTACGCGGTGGGCGGCCGGTGGCGCGGCGTGCAGCGGGCCGTAGCTGAGGCGGGAGACGGCGTGAGCCTCGTGCACTACGACTCCCCCGACGTGCGCGTCGACGACGGGCACCTCATCGGCGAGCGACTCGTGGCGGCCCCGGCATCCGAACGCCCGGATGGTGTCGTGACGGCCGCCGACCTCGTCGCGTTCGGGCTCATGCAACGCCTGCTCGACGCCGGCATCCACATCCCCTCGGATGTCGCGATCGTCGCGTGTGACGACAACAAGTCCGCCTATGGCAGCGCCGTGCCGATCTCGACCGTCGACCTGCCGGGGTTCGAGATGGGGCGCTCGGGCATGCAGCTGCTGCTCGACGAGCTCGACAACGGCGAGCACCACCTGCACCGCACGGTCGTCATCCCGCCGCAGCTCACGGTGCGCGAGAGCTCGGTGGGTCGTTCCGGTGGTGCGGCCACCCCGACCGCACCACCGACCGCCGCGAACTAGCCGACCAGGGTGGTGGTCAGGTCGGCGGGGGCGGTTTTGTCGCCGGTCGCCGGGGCGAGGGCGGGTTCATGCAGGCGTCGCGTGAAGCGGTGCGTGCCCGAGCCGATGTGCGCGACATCCGCGGGGGCGCCCGGCAGCACGACCTCGGCCGTGACGCCCACCGGCACAACGACGTCGAGCACGAATTCGCCCGCCTCGAGGGTCCAGGCGACGGATGCCGCACCATACGGTGTCGTGAGAGCCGCCCGAGCAGACGTGAAGGATGCTCCGGGCTGCGGTGCGATGCGCAGCGCCCGATAGCCAGGGGCGGCCGGGGCCAGGCCCGCGAGCACGCGGTGCAGGAAGTCGACCACGGCGCCCAGGGCGTAGTGGTTGAACGACGTCATCTCGCCCGGATTCACGGTGCCGTCGGGCAGCATGCTGTCCCAGCGCTCCCAGATCGTGGTGGCCCCCATGGTGACGGGGTAGAGCCACGACGGGCAGCCCTGCTCGAGCAGCAGACGATAGGCAGCCTCGGTGTTTCCGGTTACGGCGAGCGCGTCGCAGATGAGCGGCGTGCCCACGAAACCGGTCTGCACGCGATAGTCGCCCTCACGAACGAGGTCGGCCAGACGCGCACCTGCGCGGGCGCGCTGCTCGGCATCCTCGATCAGGTCGAACACCAGCGCGACGGCCAGCGACGTGGCGGTCTCACCGACGAGACGACCGGATGGCGCCACGAACTCGAACCGGAACGCGGACGCCGTATGATCGGCCAACCGCCCATACCGCTCGGCCGCCTCGGCCCGCCCCAACACCTCGGCCGCGCGCGCCGTGAGCCGCGCCGAATGCGCCAGATAGGCCGACGCCACGAGGTACTTGTCGGTCACGCCAGCACCCGGGTCTTCGGGCGGGGCCGCGGGGTCGAGCCAATCGCCCAGCTGCATGCCCTCGCGGATGAGCCCCGACGCGTCGGCCATGCCCGCGAGGTGGTCGACCCAGCCGGTCATGCTCGCGAACTGGCGGTCGAGCACGCCGCGGTCGCCGTTGCGCAGGTACATGGTCCACGGCACGATGACGGCCGCATCACCCCACGCCGCCGAGGATGCCTCGGGAAAACCGCACGCGATCCACGGCACGAAGTTGGGCACGGCGCCCTCGGGTGACTGCTCGGCCTCCACGTCGCGCAACCAGCTGGCCAGCACGCCGCCGCTCGCATAGAGGAAGCTGGCGGCGGGCGCGAACACCTGGATATCGCCCGTCCAGCCGAGCCGCTCGTCGCGCTGCGGGCAGTCGGTGGGCAGGTCGACGAAGTTGTCGCGCATGCTCCACACGGTGTTCTCGTGAAGTTTGTTCACCAGGGCGTCGCTCGACTCGAACCATCCGGTGCGTTCCATATCCGAGTGGATGACCACGGCCACGGCGTCGGCGGGGTCGAACTCGCCCGGCCAGCCCTCGAGCTCGGCATAGCGGAAACCGTGGATGGTGAAGCGCGGGCTCCACGTCTCGACCCCGTCGCCGCTGCCGTCGCTGCCGTCGCTGCCGCGCAGCGTGTAGGAGTCGACCGATGGCGCCGAGCGCAGCGGGCGGATCGCCAACTCGTCGTCCTCGAGTACCTCGGCGTGGTGCAACGTGACGGTCTGACCGGCCGGCCCCGCCACACGGATGCGCAGGCGGCCCGCGATGTTCTGCCCGAAGTCGAGGCGGATGCGGCCGTTCACTCGCCGCTCGACACTCTGCGGCGCGAGCGTCTCGGTCTCGCGTACGGGCACGCCGATCGGGGCCTCCAGGGCGGCGGGGAAACGCTCGCGCGGGAGGACGGTCGGCCGGGCCCAGGCGCTGTCGTCGAACCCGGGCTCATCCCATCCGCTCGGTTCAAGGCGCGCGTCGTAGCGTTCGCCGTCGTAGAGACTCGCCGCCGTGACCGGCCCGGATGACTGCCGCCACGCGTCGTCGAGCGGCACCACCACGAGCGAGCCGTCGGAGTACCGCAGTTCGAGCTGCAGCAGCAGGGACAGATCGGCGCCGTAGTTGTCCCAGATGCCGCCGTGAAAACCGATACGGCCTCGATACCAGCCGTCGCTGAGCTCGGCAGCGAGCGCGTTCGCTCCATCGCGCAGCAGCGCCGTGACGTCGTAGGTCTGGTACCGCAGGCGGTGCTCGTAGCTCGTCCAACCGGGCGCGAGTTCTTCGTCGCCGACCCGCCGGCCGTTGAGCCGCAGCGTGTAGATGCCGTGCGCGGTCGCATAGATGCGGGCCGATTCGAGGCCGACCGCGCCTTCCTGGGAAGACGGGGCCGACTCGCGGCTGGGCGACTCGCGGCTGGGCGATTCGGCGTCGGCCGATTCCGTGCCGACCACAGCGTCTCCCGGAGCTAAGCCCGTCGCGCTCACCTCGAACTCCGACCGCAACAGATACCCCGGCCGCACACCCTCCGCGGGCGCACTCTCGGAGACGCACACGAAGTCGCTCGCCCAGTCGTCGGCCTCGAGCAGCGCGGCCTCGAGCAGCAGCGGCTCGCTCCAGTCGGAGGGCGATTCGTCCGACATCCACACCCGCACGCTCACACTCACACGCTCTCGGGATGCCAGGGGCGCGAACGGCCAGTCGACGAAGATCTGCTCGCGGCTCTCGACCCGGCCGGTCGTCTCGGCAGCCCCACTGGTGTCAGTGTCGGAGCGAACCGCGGCCGAGCCACTCGGGGCCGACGGACGCACGCTCTCGCGGCGAATCTCATACGCGACCTGCGCGCGCTCGGGCTGCTCGGACTCGACACGCCACGACAAACGGGGGGCCGCCTGACCGATACCGAACCCGTCAGGGCGGTACTCGGCGGTGGGGGTGGTGACGAACATCGTCATCCTTTCACGGAGCCTGCGGTCAGGCCCTTCATGATCTGCTGGTTGAGGAAGAGGTAGATGACCAACGTGCCGACCACGCTCACGGCGATGCCCGCGAACGTGGGGCCGTATTGCACCGCACCGTATTGGCCGGTGAAGTTGAGCAGCCCGGCCTGGATGGTGCGCAGGTTCTGCGAATTCGTGAAGGTCAACGCGATGAGCAGGTCGTTCCAGAGGAAGAAGAACTGCACGAGCCCGATCGTGAAGAGGGCGTTGCGCACGAGCGGCAGGCCGATCTGCCAGAAGAGCCGGAAGATGTTGGCGCCGTCGATGGTGGCCGCCTCGAAGACATCCCGCGGGATGGCCCGGAAGAACGTGGCCATCATGAACACCGTGAGGGGCATGCCGATGCCGATGTAGGTGAAGAACAGTGGCCAGAGCGTGCCCGTGAGGTGCAGCTTGAAGTAGATCGTGAACAGCGGCAGCAGGATCATCTGGGCGGGCACCATGACGCCCGCGAGGAACCCGAGCAGCACGATGCTGCGGCCCTTCCACACCATCACCTCGAGCACGAAACCGGCCGCCGTGCCGAGAATCAGGATGACGGCGAGCGAGGGGAACACGACGAGCACACTGTTGAGGATGTATCGGCCGAGGCCGCCGTCGACGAAAGCGGTCGTGTAGTTGTCGAACGACCACGACGCGGGCAGCGACCAGAACGGTTCGTTGAGGAACTCGAGCTGCGTCTTGAACGAGCTGAGGATGAGCCACAGGATCGGATAGATGACGGCCACGAGCAGCAGCACGATCACGATGTTGAGCGGCAGCCGGCCGAAGAAGCGGCGCACCTTGCGGCTGCGGCGCGAGCGGTCGGGGCGGCGGGTGAATGACCCGCCGCGAGCACGGGAGTCGCCGCGACCGGCGGAGGACGAGGTCGACGAGCTGGGCGAGGTCGGCGCGTTACCCCTCGCGGGCCCGGAGGCGAGCGTGGATGCGGCGGACGGGGCGGAGGAGGATCCGGATGCGGTCGTCATGGTCACCCCTTGGTGAGGTCGCGTCGGGTGGAGCGGAAGATCAGCAGCGTGACGAGCAGGCACAGAATGGTCAGCATCATCGCGATGGTGCTGCCGTAGCCGTATTCGCCGTAGCTGAACGAGGTCTGGAACATGTAGAGCGTCAGCGGCGTGGTCGTGTTGCCCGGCCCGCCGTTGGTCAGCGCCACGATGGTGTCGAACACCTTGAGCGTGCCGTTGATGCTGAAGATGAGCGATGACAGCAGCACGGGCAGGGAGAGCGGCAGCACGATCGAGCGCACGAGCTTCCATCCGGATGCCCCGTCGATGCGCGCCGATTCGAGCAACTCTTCGGGAATGTCGACGAGCCCGGCGTAGAGCAGGATCGCGTAGAACCCCATCGAGCGCCACAGGTCGAGCAGGATCACGACCCAGAACGACGAGTCGGCATAACCGAACCAGTCGACCGAGGGCGCGCCCAGGAAGTTGAGGAAACCGTTGACCGGTCCCGTGGTCGGCGCCGCCTCGAACAGCTTCTGGAAGAGCAGGCCGACACCCACGGTCGGCAGCACCACGGGGAAGAAGAAGATGGTACGGATGAGGCTCGACGCGCGCTTGATGCGGAACGTGTACAGCAGCGCCAGCAGGTAGCCGAAACCGACCTGCAAGACGGTGAGGATGATGGCATACCGAATGGTGAACCACGTGGCGCTCAGGGCCGTCGGGTCGCCGAAGAACTTCGCGAAGTTATCGAGCCCCACGAACGTGAAGCCCGTGAGCGCGTTGCCGTCGAACACCGTGTAGCCCATCGACCAGAAGATCGGCACGAGCATGACGACGGTGTAGACCAGCAGCGCCGGCCCGAGAAGGAGGAAGATCGCCCGACGATCTCCGAGGACTTTGTTCATGATCTGCTTTCACGTTCGAAGGAGGGTCGCGTCGACCGGCCAGGCCTCGGCCGGTCGACGCGATCACCGTGAGGGCCGGCACCCGGCGCCGCCCGGGGAGGGAGCGGCGGGGTGCGGCCGATTCGGGTCTAGCCCTGGTTGGCGTCCTGCACGAGCTTCATGAACTGCTCGCCCGTGATGGACCCGTTGGCCAGGCCGCCGCCGTTCGACTGGCTGACCGTGGTGGCCTGGGCCGACATGAGCGCCTCGAACCACAGCACGCTCGACGGGGCCTTGGCGATGACATCCTGCACGAGCTTGGTCGTGGCGGGCAGATCGGCGGGCGGGTTGTCGATCTGGAAGCCCGAGACCACGCCGTTGTCCTTCAGCACGGTGTCGCCGTAGTTCTCGACGATGCATCCGAGCCACGCCTTGGTGTCGTCGGTGAAACCGTTGCTCGCGAACATGGTCGGGATGCCGACGTTGGCGGGCACCTGATCGCTGCTTCCCTTGCCGCCCTCGACGTCGGGGAACGGCACAAAGCCCACGTTGTCGACGCCGATCTGGTTCTGCGCCTCGTCGTTGAACGCCGTGATGGCCCAGCTGCCCATATAGAGGAAGGCGGCCTTGCCCGTGAGGAACAGGTTGATCGAGGTGTCGTAGTCGATCGACGTGGGGGCATCGCCGAAGTAGCCGGCCGATCCGAGCTTGGCGACCTCATCGGCGGCCTTCACGTATTCGGGATCGGTGAGCTTGGCGTCGCCATCCGCCACCTTCTGCAGGGCGTCGGGACCGAGCTCGCGGAACAGGTAGTTGCCGACGAGTCGCGTGATGGGCCATCCCTGTTCACCCGAGGCCGAGAAGGGCTGGATGCCGGCGGCCTGGAACGTGGCGGCCGCATCGACCAGCTCGTCCCACGTCTCGGGTGGGGTGATGCCGTTGTCTTCGAGCATCTTCTTGTTGAACCAGAAGCCCTCGATGTTGAACTCGGTGGGCAGCGCATAGAGGTCGTCGGTGCCGTGCAGCGCCTTGATGGTGGATGCCGCGGCGGGCAGGATCTTGTCTTCGAGGTCGAGATCTTTGAGCTCGGTGCTCAGGTCTTTCACCTGGTCGCCCTCGATGAACTGCTTCATGAGCGAGGGCGTGCCCGCGGCCATGCTGAAGTTCGAGAGGCCGCCCTGGCCCGCGAGCAGCTGCAATTGCTGGTCCCACGTGGTGCCGGGGATGGCGTCGGGCGTGAGTTTTGCAGCCGCGTTCTCGGTCTTGCACTGATCGCCCGAGAGCGTCTTCAGCGTGTCGACGATGGTGGTGTTCTCGTTCTGCCCGAGATAGGTGAAGGTGCCGGAGCCCGCGGCCCCACCCCCACCGTCGCCGCTGCACGCGGTCATGGCGAGCACGCCGGCACTGACGAGTGCGACGAGGGGCATGACCCGCCGGCCCCGCTTGATTGCTGTAGACACTATTCCTCCTTGAATGTGACAAACCTGGTGAAGCGTTTCATCGTGAATGTACGGGCATGCCGGGCGGTTGTCAAACCAATTCCGGGCTTGTCTTTCGCGAAACAGTGTGGACACACATCAAAACTGGTGTTGACACGGTGAAGCGCTTCACGGCACACTGGCAGCCGTTGATCTAATGGAGGGTCGCCATGCTCAGAACACATCGATTGCGTTCACTACTCGCCTCGGCCGCGGCCGTCGCCCTCGTCGCGACGGGAGTGGGAACGATGTCGATCGTCGAGACCGCCCAGGCGTCGACCGGCTCGGGAGGAAAAGTCGAGGTGGTCTACAGCGGTTACAACGACGCCTCGACCACGAACCGCCTCACCACGCAGGCCCCCAAGACCCTGGCGCCGCTCGCCAACGCCGCGGCTGGGACCTCGACCATCGCGGTCGACCCGTCGATCACGTATCAAACGTGGGAGGGCTTCGGCGGGTCCCTCGAGGACACGAGCGTCTACAACCTCGGACTGCTGGCGCCCGCCAACCGCGAGCGCGCGCTGAACGATCTGTTCAACCCGACCACGGGCAACAACTTCAACCTCATGCGCCTGCCCATCGGCTGCGCGGACTTCTGCCGCGACGCGCCCAACTACTGGACCTACGCCGACAACGGCGGCACGCCCGACCCCTCGCTCGCCACGTTCTCCATTCAGAAGGACATCGACAACGGGCTCATCACGATGCTCAAGCGCGTCCTCGAGATCAACCCGCAGGCCAAGTTCTACTCGTCCCTGTGGTCGCCGCCCGCCTGGATGAAGACCACGTCGAGCATCACGGGCCCGGCGGCCGGCGGCACGTGCCCCACCGATGGCTCCGCACCGCGCGTGCACCACGGCGGGTCGACCGGTTCGAGCGTCGACTACTACCCGGTTCTTGCGCAGTACTACGTGAAATACATCCAGGCCTACAAGGCCCAGGGCATCCCGGTGTACGCGGTCACGCTGCAGAACGAGCCCAACATCACCATGCCCTACCCGGCCACGTGCTTCAGCCCGACCCAGCTCGCCGAGTTCGCCGTCGTGCTGAAGAGCGCCTTCACCACCGCGGGCATCGCCACCAAGATCTGGGGACTCGACGACAACGAGCAGAACTCGTTCCCCTACGCCGACGCCCTGCTCGGCAACGCGGCGGCCAACGCGGCCGTCGACGGGCTCGGCTGGCACAACTACGCCGGCACGCAGGTGTGGCAGCCCAGCGCCGTCGAGGCCCTGCACCCCGGCAAAACGGCCCACATCACCGAGATCACGAACGGCGCCGACCGGCTGGTCGAGTACTTCCGCAACAACGTGTCGAGCTACTCCTACTGGATCACGCAGTACCAGTTCATGCCCGGGCCGGGACCCGGATATTGGCAGGGCACGTCGAACACCAACCCCGACTTCTACACGCCATCCGTCGTGTCGTTCGCGGGCAGCAGCACCACCAACCAGGGCGACACGAGCAACTATCAGTTGAACGGCTGGTACTACTCGTTCGGCCAGTTCTCGCGCTACGTGCAGCCCGGCGCCGTGCGCATCGACAGCACCGACCGCGTGAACGGCAACCTCACGAACGTGGCGTTCAAGAACCCCGACGGCACCATCGTCACGGTGGTCGTGAACCGCATCCCCACGTCGACCAACAGCGCCGTGCAGAACACGCCCGCCGCCGCCATCCGCGTGGCCACGCCCGACGGACAGTTCACCGACACCATTCCGGGCGACACCGTCGCGACGTATATCTACACGCCCACCACCGGCGACACAGTGTCGACAGCGGGGGCTGTCGCTTCGGCTTCGGCGACGAGCGGGGCCTTCACCGCGACGCAGGCGATCGACGGCTCGAGCACGACCGCGTGGACCTCGGGCACGAACCAGGCCGCGGGCCAGACCTTCACGGTCGACCTCGGCCAGGCCAAGACGTTCGACCAGATCACGCTCAACGGCGGATCGCTCGGCGGCGACGCGCCCGCCGGATATCAGGTGCAGACCTCGGCGAACGGCAGCACGTGGAGCGCGGCCGTGGCGTCGGGCGCCGGCACCTCGTCGCTGACCAACATCACGGTGCCCACGACATCCGCCCGCTATCTGCGCATCACACAGACCGGCAGCGCGGCCCGCTGGTGGAGCATCGCCAACCTGTCGCTCTACAACAGCGCGCAGGGGCTGCTGCCGCTCGCCGGCGCGAGCGTGTCGGGTGCCCCCACAAGCGGCACCGACGTCGCGGCGCGCGCCATCGACGGCATCGAATCGACGCGCTGGTCGAGCGGTGCCGCCCAGGCCTCCGGGCAGACGTTCACGCTCGACCTCGGGCAGGCGCGCAGCGTGAACGCGCTCGAGCTCGACAACGCGCGCAACCCCGGCGATCAGCCGCGCGGCTACAGCGTCTCGACCTCGACGAACGGCACCACGTGGAGCTCGCCCGTGGCGGTGGGCAGCGGTGCGGCCGCACCCGCCACGGCCGCCGCCAACGGGGCCTCGCCGACCACCAAGATCGCGTTCCCCACCACGAACGCGCGCTATGTGCGCATCACCCAGACGGGTGCGGCGGCCGGCAACTACTGGAGCATCGCCGAACTGCGCGCCTACAACCTGGCACCGATCGTGCTGCCGCGCACCGGCTGGTCGGCATCGGCCTCCTCCACCGAGGCGGGCACATCGACCGCGAACATCCTCGACGGCAACACCGCCACGCGCTGGAGCACGGGCGCCGCCCAGGCACCCGGTCAGTATCTGCAGGTCGACCTCGGCCGCATCACGCAGACCACCGGAATCGACCTCGACGCGGCCGCCTCCACGGGCGACTACCCGCGCGGCTACACCGTCAGCGCATCGATGGATGGCAGCACCTGGACGCCCGTCGCCCAGGCCACGGGTGTGGCGGCCGACGTGCGGGCCCAGTGGCTCAGCACCGACGCCCGCTACCTGCGCGTCACCCTGACGGCCCCCTTCGCGAGCGCCTACTGGTCGGTGGCCGAACTGACCGTGTGGGGCACGCCGTCGACGCAGCCGTTCGGCGTGCCGCTCCCCCGCACCGGATGGAGCACCTCCGCGTCGGCCACCGCGACCGGGTCGGCCACGGCCAATGCCACCGACGGGTTGCTCGACACCCGCTGGAGCGACGGCGCGGCGCAGAACGGCACCGAATGGTTCCAGCTCGACCTGGGCAGCGCGCAGGCGTTCAGCAAGGTGCAGCTCATCGCCGCGGGCAACCTCGACAACTCGGGCGGCGACTACCCGCGCGGCTACGAGGTCTACACCTCGAACGGTTCGGGCTGGACGCTCGTGGCGGCGGGCAGCGGAACCGGCAACGTGCTCGACATCACGCTGCCCGCCCAGAACGCGCGCTACATCAACGTGCACCAGACCGGCACCGACGGCGGGCACTGGTGGTCCATCGCCGAGATCCAGGTGCTGCGATGAGCGCGGCCCCGAACGCGACCACTACTGTGACAACATCCTCGAGAAAGAAGCCAATGACGCTCACCTCTTTTCACCCCGGCCAGGTCTGGAACGACACCAGCCGCAACCGCATCCAGGCCCACGGCGGCTCGATCATCACGGTCGACGGCGTCTACTACTGGTACGGCGAGAACAAGGAGTTCACCGTTCCCGGGTCGAGCATCTGGCACTGGGGCGTGCGGTGCTACTCGTCAACCGACCTCTACAACTGGGAGGACCGCGGCCTGATCGTGCCGCCCGTCGAGGACGACCCCGAGCATCCGCTGCACCCCGGCCAGGCCGTCGACCGGCCGCACATCATCTACAACGAGCAGACCGGCAAGTTCGTCTGCTGGATCAAGGTGATGAGCAAGGGATCGTTGCAGCGGTCGACGGTGCTCGTGGCCGACGACATCCTCGGGCCGTATGAGATCGTGCAGACCTGGTTGCGGCCGCTGAGCATGAGCGCGGGCGACTTCGATCTGGTCGTCGACCCGCACGACGGCAAGGGGTATTACGTGTTCGAACGCGTGCACTCCGAGTTGATCGTGGCCGATCTCACCGACGACTACACCAACGTCACGGGCTACTACTCGACGCACTTTCCGCAGCCGCAGCCGCCGTTCGTGCGCGAGGCGCCCGCGCACTTCTACCGCGAGCGCAAGCACTATCTGCTCACGTCGGGCACCACGGGCTACTACCCCAACCCCTCCGAGTCGGCCGTCTCGCCCACCATCCACGGGCCATACACGGTGTTGGGCGATCTGCACCCCACGGATGCCTCGCGCACGTCGTTCCACACCCAGATCTCGTCGGTCTTCGAGCATCCGCTCAAGAAGGATCTGTACATCGCGCTCGGCGACCGCTGGCTGCCCACCTACCTCGACGACGGCGACCACGCCCACCGGGCGTTCGAGGAGCACTTCGCGCCCGGCCGCGACGGCGACGTGCGCATGGAGGAGTTCGCCGAGGTGAACACGTCGCAGGCCGACTATGTGTGGCTGCCGCTTCGCTTCGAGGGCGACCGGCCCGTCATC
The DNA here is from genome assembly GCF_900167575.1 of Okibacterium fritillariae. Taxonomy (GTDB): domain Bacteria; phylum Actinomycetota; class Actinomycetes; order Actinomycetales; family Microbacteriaceae; genus Okibacterium; species Okibacterium fritillariae. The sequence goes on along the minus strand of NZ_FUZP01000001.1, from coordinate 263,803 downwards.
GACTGGCACGACGAGTGGTCGCTCGACGACTTCGAGGATCGCTGACGCGTGCGCGCAGAGAGATAAAGGAAGGGGACGAGCTGTCGCACTCGTCCCCTTCCTCGTCTTTCTGCCTGGGGTTACTTCCTCGAGGCCGGGGTGCCGCGTCGGCGCTTCGCGAGGGCGAGTGCGCCGAAGCCGGCGACGATCAGGCCCGCCGCGGCCCAGCCGATGGCGATGCCGCTCTCGGCACCGGTCGCCGCGAGACCGCGGTTGTTCGTGCCGCTCGTGCCCGCCGGGCTGTTGCTGTCGGGCGTGAGGGCACCGGGCATGAGGCCGGAACCCGGGGCGCCCGGGTTTGCGGGCGTGCCGGGCGTCGACGGGCCGGGGGTCGGCGACGGGTCGGGCACCGGGGCGACCTCGATGGCCGCCGAGGTGATGGCGCCCACGCGCACGTCGGCGCCGAGGCCCGCCGCGTCGCTCACGTGCACGCCGATCACGGTGGCCTCGTCGGCCGTGAGGATCTGCTCGTTCAAGACGACGCGCACGTTCGAACCCGGGAGGGCGACGACCGTGTTGGGAGCGATGGGCCCGGCGGCGATGGCCGTGTCACCGATGGTTCCTCCGAGCGACGAGACCTCGATCGACGAGGGGGTTGTGACGACCGTCAGGCCCGCCAGGTCGACCGCGATGGTCGTGCCCGGGTAGAGCGAGATCGGTCCCGTCGTCACCTCGGAACGAGACGCGTCGACGCTCGCGCTCGGGGCAACGACGCTCACCTGACCGGCGGCGCCGTCCCCGACCACGAGAGCGTCGGTGGCGGCAGCGGCAGATGCGAGGGGCGCCGCGTCAATGACGCTCGGGCCCGTCGCCTGCACGCCATACGCGTGGCGCGCGGGCAGCTCGGTTCCCCCGTGTCCGGGCGGAGGCGTGGGTTCCGGCGCCGGGTCGGGCGTTGGCTCGGTCGACGCGGGTGTGACCGTGACGATGCCGAGGCGGACATCCGGGTAGGTGCCCGTCAGATCTTCGTAGTGCAGGGCCGTGATCGTGGTGGAACCGTCGGCGTTCTGCACGCGCTCGTTGAGGTGCACGCGCACACGCTCGGCGCCCGCCGCATCGACGCCCGTGTAGAGGTCGGTCGCGGTGTTGATCCAGACCCCGTTGACGAAGACGGCGCTCGACACGTTGTCGAAGGTGACGGTGGAGGAACCATCCGGGGCCACGGCCAGGTTGAGGCCGTAGACGCGCAGGGCGCTCCACACGTATTCGCCGATCGCCGAGGTGTCGGGCACCTGCGTGAACTCGTCGAGTGAGACCGCCGCGCCCGTCTTGTCGGCCGTGACCGTGACGTTCTTGGCCCGAGCCGGGAACGCCTGGGACGCGGCGACGAGTGCCGACGTGACCGAGCCGCCCGCGGCATCCACGCGCGGTTGACCGTCGATGAGGGCTTCACCCGTCGGCGAGGTCACGAGAACGCCGACGGTGCTCGCGATGCCCACGCCGGTCGACGGCGGAACGACCACCGGGTCGAGTGCCGGAAGCACGACCGAGCCGAGGCGGACGTCGGGGTTGGCGTGCGTCAGGTCCTCGTAGCGCAGGGCCGTGATCGTGGTGGAACCGTCGGCGTTCTGCACACGCTCGTTGAGGTGCACGCGCACGCGTTCGGTGCCGGCCGCGTCGACGCCCGTGTAGAGGTCGGTCGCGGTGTTGATCCAGACGCCGTTGACGAAGACGGCGCTCGAGGGGTTGGCGAACGACACGGATGATGTGCCGTCGGCCTTCACGGCCAGCTCGAGGCCGTAGACGCGCAGGGCGTTCCAGCGGTACTCGCCGAGCTCGGAGCGGTCGGGAACCTGCGAGAATTCGCTGACCGACGCGGTGGCCGAGCCATCCGCCCCTGTCGCGACCGTCACGTCGCGGGCCGTTGCCGGGAAGCCGCTGTCGGCCTGGAGCAGGTCGGCGGTCTCGGTCGCGCCGGCGCGAGTCACGCTCGGCTTGCCGTCGATGAGCTCGGTGCCGTCGGGAGCTGTGACGCGCACGCCGCTCACCTGGGGCGAGATCGCCACGGGGTCACTCGGGTTGCCGGGGGTTGGGGCCGGCGTGGGCACCGGCGCGGGAGTCGGCGCCGGTGTCGGCTCGGGGGTCGGGGTGGCGGCGGGCGCGACCCCGCAGGTCACCTGTCCCGCACGAACCCGCCAGATCTCCGATGCACCCGATTCGCCCTCGACCCGCAGGGCCGTCGTGGTCTGTCGTCCGTCGGCCGCGACCGTCCGCTCGCCCACGATGATGCGCGTGGGGCCGTAGATCGAATCCGGGAGCGCGTAACTGAAGCCCGGGGTGGCCAGGGCGGATGCCGTGATGTCGACGCCGTCAACAGTCAGTTTCGAGAAGTCGACCGCCGAGCCACCGCTCGTGTCGCACGTGGCCGATAGCCCCGTGAAGACGACGGGCACGCGGTTGCGCAGCGTGAACTCACCGGAGGCGATCATGGCGGAGGCTCCGTCGGCGCGCGCCTCGGCCACCAGGCCGCTCGTGCGCGTCGTGTTGAGCTTCAACACGTCACCCGTGCTGTCGGCGGTCTGCCGCACGGTCGCCCCGGATGACCAGGTCGCGAGGGGTTTCTTGGCTTGCAACGTGCCGCCGTCGATGTCGAAGATCTCGACACCGGATGCCTGGGTCAGGGGTGCGGTGTCGGCAGTCGCCGAGAGGGCGCCCCCGATCACGGCGCCGCCGGCGAGGAACACCGCGAGGGTGCCTGCGACGATGCCGCGGGCGCTCGGTCGCAGCGATCGCGCGCCGGAGCCGGATCCGAGGCCGGAGCCGGATTGGGGGCGGGTGTTCGGTTGTGGTTCCGAGGAGGGGGTCAGGGTCGTCATTTGAGCCGTCCAAAGTTCTCGATGAAGGAGGAGCCGGTCGGCACGCCGAGGCCCGTCACGTTGTCCCAGCCGCGCGACGATTGCAGCGACTGCGGTTTGGCGTCCCAGACGAAGATCGTCTCGGGGTAGAGCGCATCCTTCTCGGTGCCGTTCGGCGACCACGTGGCGGCCGAGGCCGGAGTCACGTCACGCAGCGCATCGGTGCCGGCGAGCGCATAGAGGGAGGGGGTGGCGAGGCCGACTTCGACGCCGGTCTTCGCCTTGGCGAGCGCCACCATCGACGCGACCATGGGTGTCGCAAGGCTCGTGCCGCCGTGGCTCACGTATTGCGTGCTCCCGGCGTGGGGGCCATAGACCGTGAACCCGGTGTTGGGATCGGCGAGCGACGCGACATCCGGAAGCAGACGCCCGGTGCCCGTCTGCCCGGGCAGGTCCAGCTGCCAGCTCGGCCGGTCGTAGACGACGGATTCGCCGCCGCCCGACCCGAAGACGAAACCGGGCGGGATGATGGCGCCGTTGCGCGCGAAACGCGTCTGCGTCTCCCAGCCGGCCTCCACCGCGAGCGAGCCGTCCTGGTTCAGGCCCGTGCTCGTGCCGCCGACGGCCGTGATGTAGGGACTCGATGCGGGCGACGTGACCTCGGCCCCACCCGCGTGGTCGCCGAAGTTGCTGTAGTCGCCGTCGTTTCCGGCCGATGAGAAGACCGAGATGTTGCGGGCGGCGGCCTCGACGAGAACGCGGTTCAGCAGGGTGCGGTCGTCGGCCGTGTCGAGCTCTTCGAGGGCTCCGAACGAGAGGGAGATGACATCCGGGTCGCCGTTTTCGACAGCGTCGAGGATGCGCGTGAACATCGACGTGGTGGTGCAATCATCCGAGCCCCAGTAGATCACCCGGGCGTCGGGTGCCATGGCGTGAACGGCCTGCACGTCGAGGTGTTGCTCCTCGGTCCACGAGGACGGGCCGCCGCAGCGCGTGGGGTCGGGGTTGGATGGCGAGTGACTCACGTATTGGCCGGGGGCGAAGGGCTGCTCCCCCTGTGCCGTGAAGTACGTGTTGGTGTTCGCCTCGACGTCGAGGTCGTCGTAGGCGGCAACGATGGCGATGGTCGCGCCGACGCCCGTGACGTCGGCGGGAACCTGCTGCACGGCGCGCAGTTGGGCCGGGGTGTAGCCGCAGAGGGAGTTCGAGCGCTTCTCGATGTCGAGGCCGGCCGGCCACTGGTCGCTCAGCTTCTCGCCCCAGTAGGTGGCGCAGTCGGGGCTGACGACGGGTGCGGCGGCGCGGGGCGACGACAGCGTGGGGCGGAAGGTATCGGCCTGGATGAGGCCGGAGACACCGACGACGGCGGGCAACTCGGTGGGCACCGAAAGCGCGCTGTGCGGTGCGATGGCGTCGGTGCCGCCCACCTCATACGCCTGGAACGAGGTAGCGAAGGCGGCGCTGACAGCATCCACCGTGCCGGTCGCAGGCAGAATGCCGGCCGAGGCGCGGTAGTCGCCCGCCTGCAGTCCGTTTCGTGTGAGCCAGGCGGCGACCTCGGGCACATCGTCGGCGCGCTTCTCGTCGATGATGACGCTGAATCGGATGTCGAGCTCGCGATCGGCGGCCGCCAAGGGCGTTCCGGTCCGATCGTCCGACCAGCTGGGCACAGAATCGGGCAGGGCCACCCGGTTCGGGTCTATCGGGGTGCTGTGGATGGCGATAACGCCTGTGGAGACCAGAACGGCTCCGAGGGCGAAGATCCCCAAGGGAACGCGTGAGCGCATGAAGTTCCTTGCTAGATGAGGGGCGGGTAAAGGCAGCGGGCGCGTCGGTGCCGCTCGGCTGCGATCGAACTCTATCTGATAATGAGAACGTTTATCGTTAAGCGCCGACGAACGACCTCACCCATGGTCACGGGACAGGTGAACCCGATTACGGTTATCGATTAGATAGATACATTGCAATTCGTTTATGTATCTGTTTTGCTGGTGTCAACGACGTTCACCAACCGAAGGAGCCACCATGGCTGACACCGAAGTCCACGCAGAACACACCCTCGAGCAGCACCAGCACGGCACCGACTGCGGTCACGAGGCCGTCACCCACGGCGAGCACGTCGACTTCCTGCACGACGGCCACAAGCACGCCGAGCACGGCGACCACTACGACGAGCACTGAGCCTCGCCCACCCCGTGACAGACCCCGGTTCGCGCCGGGGTCTTTCTCGTTTCGGCGGGGAACGCATTCGCGATCGCTAATATGAGTGGATGACCGACGACGCCCGCCTCGCCGCCACCGCGGAGCTCTTCAAAGCGCTCTCCTCGGCCTCGCGGCTCGTCATCCTGCGGCACCTGGCCGCCGCTCCGGCATCCGTCACGGCCCTCGTCGAGGCGACCCGCCTCTCGCAGCCGCTCGTCTCCCAACACCTGCGCGTCCTGCGCACCGCCGGGCTCGTCCACGTCGAGCGCTCGGGGCGCGACGCCACCTACTCAGTGGCCGATACGCATGTCGCCCACATCGTCGATGACGCCTTCGACCACGCCTCCGAACCGGCGCGCCACTAGCCTCGCGGGCCGCTGGATCCGCAGCCCGCGCGCGGACGGCGTGGACGGCATCCCGCACAACGGCAACGAGCACGCCGAGGGGACCACTCCCCATCGCCCCGGCCCCGCGCATGCCGATAGGGTCGGGCACGGATCTGGTCGATCGTCGAAGGCCGGCGGGTAGACCAGAAGGGGGCGATATGCATACGGCAAGCGGGGCAGATGGTTCGAGCGAGCCGAGGGCTCGGATGCGTGCGAAGGGCAGCGCTTTGGCGGCACTCGCACTGGCCGGGGCGATCGCACTGAGCGCCTGCACGTCGCCCGAGCCGGAATGGACACCGAACCCGGTGGAGACCTCGAGCTCCGCCCTGCGGGAGCAACTCCTGAAGGTCGACGGCCTCTCCGACCCGAGCCAGTCGCGCGGCTACCCCGACTACACGCTGGAATTTGCCATCGACGACCCCGACCGCGCCGAGGAGGCGACCCTCGAGGCGCTCGACCTGTTCTACGCGTCAGGTGTTCCGGAGGCCATCACGCAAGACGTCGCCGACACCTACGACGCCCCGGCCCGCTTCCAGCTCAGCATCATCGAGGCCGGCTCAAAGGGCGGGGGGCCACACCTCGACCTGCCGATGCCCCTGGACGCCGACAAACAGGCCCTTGCCGACGCCGTCGCCACCTGGAGCCGAATGGGCCAGATCGAGGGCGTCGAGCTGCAGACGAGCAGCTTCGATGCCGGCGCTTTCGAGATGACCTATGCGGTCGACTTCGAGGGCCTCCTCGCCGGGGTGCGGCCGACGTCGGTCACACCGCAGCTGCACCAGATCCTCGCCGACAGCGGCTACGACCCCGCGGCATCCACGATCAGAGGGATCATCACCGCCCCCGAGGCGGTCAACACGGTCGGCGGCAAGGAAAAGTATGTGCAGGGCACCCGCTTCGCCCGCATCTTCCTCACCCTCAAGCCCGCGGCCGGCCCGAACTACGGCTCGGTGCTCTATTTCATCCCCGACGACACCATCGTCGATATCTACGTGCTGCCCCAGCTGGCGCCCGACGGCACGCTCCTCCCCCTCGACCTGACCGCCGAGACGGCGCGCACCGCCGGCCAGACGATCCAGACCGACAATCTCAACGACGCCTGGAAGCTGAGGGACATCATCGTGTTCACCCAAGACGGCATGCAGACCTTCCCCGCCGGCGCCTGAGCTGCGCAGGCCGGGGCCGGGCGGCACCGCCCCCCCCCCCCTATCGGGCATTGATGCACACCCAGCACCCATGTACAGTGAACTTGACACGTAAAGCAAACTGTACATCGAGGAGTCGTGACATGAGCGAAAACACCGAGCGCACAAAATGGGGCCGCACGAAGTTTGGGTCGGGTCGACGACCGGCAATGGCAATCGCACTACCGTGCGGGCTCCTCGTGGGCATCGCCATGGGGGTTGTCGGCGCGATGAGCGGCCTGACCGGGCCCACACCATGGCTGGGCGCCGCGGTGTTCGCGCTGTGCTTGGCCGTGCCCGTCGTCTTGCTGGTGTGGGCGATCATCGTCGACCGGTCCACATTGCAGGGGGCGGCGAAGGATCCCGAGGAGTCGATCGAATCCCGCTGGTACACGCAGGCAGCAGCTGGCGCCCAGACGGATGTCATTCTTGCGGCGTCCCTCGGAGCTTTCGTTCTCACGTTGATGCCGGGGAGCGGCCAGATCGATGCCCGCTTGGTGCTGCTCGGGGTGATCGCCGCCTCATTCCTCAGCTTCTCCCTCCGCTACCAGCTGCTCCGCCGGAAGGCCTGAGGTGCGCAACATCATCGCTGACACACGCAGGTCCCGAGAGTGGTCACAGCAGCGACTCGCCGATGAGCTCGGCGTCTCGCGTCAGACGATCATCTCCATCGAGCGCGGGAAGTTCGACCCATCCCTCCCCCTCGCTTTTCGCCTGTCCGCGGTTTTCGAGCGGCCAATCGAGGAACTGTTCTTCCCCGAGGCGCCTGATCCCGCGTAATAGTCGACCACCAGCCTCCACGGCTCACGAGCTCGATACCGCTAAGACGCGATGTCGCGCCTGCGGAATGTGAACCACGCCGCCCCGCCCAGGAGAGCGGCCCAGCCCGCCATCACCGAAGCGCCCGCGACCGGCTCGAGCAGCCCGACGCCCGGGTAGCGGGTGAGGAGTTGGATCCCGGCGAGGTCGGGAAGGTACCTCACCGCCGGGAAAAACCCCAGCAGGGATAGGGTCAGGCCGAGCACCGACGGGACGAGCACGACGAGGGTGGCGACGACGGTGCGGGTGAGCACGGTGATCGATGCGGCGATCATCGCGATGAGCAGGTAGTTGAGGGCGACACCGAGCAGATTCCAGCCCATACCGGGCGTGAACTGGTCGATCCTCAGGCCGCGCTCTCCGAGGGCAGCGTGCTTGAGCAGCACGGCCGCTGTCGTGGCGACCAGCCCGATCAGAATGGCGAGGGCCGCGATCACGATGAGCTTCGCGGCAAGCACACGACCGCGGCGAGGGGTGGCGAGAGCGGTGGTGCGCAGTTGACCGTCTACGTACTCCGTGCCGGCGATGAGCGCGGCGAGCAGGATGACGAGAGGCTGCCCGAACCCCGCGGTTTCGAACCCGTGGGTCTCACGCGGAAACGCTGCCGAGGAGGGTGCAGACGGGTCGAACGCGAGCCCCGCAGCGAGAGCTAAGGCCGGCGGTGCCACGAGCGCGGCGAGAAGGGTTGCTTGAATACCGCGCAGCGTGAACGCCTTGGTCAATTCCGCGCGGATCGAGTGGGCCAGGTGGGGCTGAGGGATCGGGGGGATCATCGAGCTTCACGGATCCCGACGGTTGAAGACGATCCCCGCGATCACGAGCAGGACGAGTGCCCAGGCGGCCTGCACGAGTCCGCCGGCCAGGGGGGCGAGAAGGCCGGCAGCGGGATCGCTGTAAAGCGCAGCCCCGGCAGCGATAGGGAGGTACCTCGCGCCATCCCAGAATCCGGTGACGAAATCGCCGACGCCGACCACGAGTGGCGTGATGAGGATGAGGGGCAGGATCGCGCTCCGGGCGAGGCTGCCGAGAGCGAAGGCGATAAGGGCCGTGAAGGTCCAGGCAAGCGCAACGCCACCGATATTCGCCCAGATAGCGGGTGTCAGCTCCAGCGGATCGACCCCCGTGGAGCCTGCGGCGTGAGTGATGACGACGGTGCCGGCCATGGTCAGAAATCCGACCCCCGCGACCGTGGTCGCGAGGAGCAGGACTTTCACGAAGAACACCCGCGGTCGCTGAGGCGTAGCCAGCAGCGTGACCCGGATCTGCTGGCCCGCCCCGTATTCGCTGCCGGCCGACAGGGCCGCGAGGGCGACGACGAGAACGTAGCCGAAACCGGCCATCTCGAAGCCCTGATACTCCAGCGGGATGGGCTCTGCGGCGAACAACCGCGGATCGTCGGGCGCGATGCCGACGGCCGAGGCGGCGTTGGTCCAGGCCATCACCCACGTCCCAAGGATCGCGACCAGAGCGAGAATCAACGCCGGTCGAGACGTGACCGACTTGGTCAGCTCCGAACGAACGAGTGCGATGCCGGTCACCGTGTCCCGCCATCCGGACCGGTGGAGCGGAAATCGGCGCCCTCGTCGGTGAGGGCAAAGAAGGCGTCCTCGAGCGTGCGATGGCTGCCTGTGACGTCGGCCGCAGCGCCGGAGGCGACGACCCTGCCGCGGGCGATGACCACGAAATCATCCGCCGTGTCTTCCCTCTCGGTCATGAGATGGCTGGAGACGAGCACCACTTTGCCCTCATCGGCGAGGGAACGCAGCAGTCGGCGCGTCCACCGGATGCCGTCGGGGTCGAGACCGTTCGTCGGTTCATCGAGCACGAGCACCCGCGGGTCGCCCAGCAGCGCGGCCGCAATGCCCAGACGTTGGCCCATGCCGAGGGAGAAACCGCCGATGCGTCGGCGCGCAGCATCCCTCAGACCGGTGTACTCCAGCACCTCGTCGACTCGCCGCTCGGGGATCGCGTTCGACTGGGCCACCCAGGTCAGATGGGCGCGCGCGGTGCGGCCAGCGTGGGCGCCCGGGCCGCCGAGCATCGCGCCGACGCTCAGCAGCGGGCGAGACAGCGAGCGATACGGGCTGCCGTCGATAGTTGCGACGCCCGAGGTCGCCCGGTCGAGGCCGAGCAGGATGCGGAGGGTGGAACTCTTGCCCGCGCCATTCGGGCCGAGCAACCCCGTCACCCGGCCGGGCAGAGCGGTAAAACTGACATCGTCGACGACCGTGCGGTGGCCGTGACGTTTGACGAGATGGCTGACTTCGATCATCCCATCACTCAAGCAAGCGCGACGGCATCCGTCAGTCTGCGAGAGTCGACAACATCGGCACGATCAGCCGTGCGGGTCGGTGCCGACGAGTCCGCTCTCATACGCGGCGACCACCAGTTGCGCCCGGTCGCGGGCATGAAGTTTCGTCAGGATGCGGCTCACATAGGTGCGGACAGTCGTTGAGGTCACGAACAGTGCGGTCGCGATCTCGGCATTCGACAGCCCTCGCCCGATCAGCACGAGCGTTTCGCGTTCCCGGGCGGTGAGGTGCTCGACCCGCGCATCTCCTCCCCTCGGAGCGAAACGCGCAATCAGCCGCCGGGTCACCTCGGGGGCGAGCAGGGCGTTGCCCTCATGCGCGACGCGGATGGCGCGCAGAATCTCGCCCGGCGGGCTGTTCTTCAGCAGAAAACCGGAGGCGCCCGCGCGCAGGGCCTCGTACACGTAATCGTCCCAATCGAACGTCGTCAGGACGAGGACCCGCGGGCCGTCAGCGCGTTCGCAGAGCAGGCGGGTCGCTTCGAGCCCATTCATCTGCGGCATCTGAACATCCATCAGCACGACATCCGGACTGTGTGCGCTCGAGAGCCGAACCACTTCGTCGCCGTCACCCGCCACCGCGACGACCGACATCTCCGGCTCGTCCTCGACGAGAACGCTCAAGGATGCTCGAATGTCGGGCTCGTCGTCAGCGATCAACACCCGGATGCTGGTCACGACGCGCCGCCTACCGGTGCGCCGATGAGCGGCAGGGATGCCGTGACGGTGAAACCGAGCGCGCCGGCAGTGACATCGAGCACACCGCCGACGAGCGCGACCCTCTCGCGCATGCCGGTCAAACCATGCCCCTCGCGAACACCCGTCGCCGCGCCGCGCCCATCGTCTCGAACCTCGATGCCAACGCAGTCGGAGGATGCTCGCACCGAGATGACCAACGATGAGGCCGTGGCATGACGGAGCGCATTGGTCACGGCCTCCTGCGTGACCCGGTGCACGGTGACGCGCACGGGGGCGGGAAGCTCATCGATCGCGCCGAAGAGATCGAGACGGGTTCGAAGCCCCGCGCGCTCTGCGTGCTCGACGGTGTCGGCAAGAAGGGTTGTCAGCTGTGCCGAGGGTGGTGTCAGACCTTCGGGCGCGTCGGAGCTGCCGGCGCGCTCGCGGTGCAGGAGTGTTTTCAGCTCGGCCAGTGACTCCCGTGCGCCTTGCTCGATGTCCCGTAAGGCGACACGCAGGTCGGCTTCGTCGAGCGAGGTCACGTGCGCGGCAACACCGGCACGCACCCCGATGGTGCCGAGAGAATGGGAGAGCACGTCGTGCACGTCGCGCGCGAGACGGAAGCGCTCCTCCGCTCGAGATCGAGCAGCCGCCTCGACCCGCGCTTGGCGTGTGCGCACCCCCAGGACCCAGGATGCCGAGAGCACCACCGCGCTCAGCAGCAGCCCGCGAAACCTCTCCTCGACGCCCTCGGCGCTGAGCCCTGCGGACGAGATGAGCAGAACTGCCACACCCGCAACCATCCACCAGGGGAACCGGCGGGAACCGCGCTGTTCCGCGAGCGCGAAAACGGTGAAGCCCGTCAGCGCGAAAGGATCGGCGGTCAGGCCAAGCAGCACGGCAACGCCGGTGGCGGTGCCCGTGACGGCGACGGCGAGCACTGGCCAGCGGCCACTCGCCACGAGGCCCGCCACAGCAAGCGCCGCGAGCGCCAGTTGAACCCAACGTCCCTCCCCGTCCGTGGGCGCCACGGTGATCCACAACCCGGCGACGACCGCGACCCCGAACGCGAATCTCAGCACCGGTGCTCGCCACGCGCGCGGCTGCCGAGCGGCACGACCCGACGCGGCACCATGCGTTCTCCTCGTCATGCCCAGCGCCGTCTCCATGCACCCATCGTAGGAGCGCGGCCGATGTCAGCCGCGAACGTCGGCGTTGAGGTGGGCGTCGAGAATGCGCTCCGTGCGTTTGCGAGCCGAGGGGCTGTCGTCGATGAGCAGGTGGAGTGCCAGCCCGTCGACGAGCGCGTGGAGCGCGGCGGCCGAGTCGTCCAACTCCCCCTCGGGTCCATTCGTGCCCAGGCGTTGGAGGAAGTGACGGCACGCCCGTCGCAGCTTCTCGGCCGATTCATCGCGAACCTCGCGGATCGCCTCCACGTGCGCCTCGGCGAACAGCGCGACGTTGACCTCCATCTCGGCACGACGGCCCGGGTCGAGCGGAAGGAACTCGAGCAGGGCGGCCCGCACTCGACCGCGGTCGCCGGCATCAGCTTCGGCCATGATCGCTGTCACGCGCGCAGTCACCCGGATGTTGACGAGCTGCATCGCATAGACGAGAAGGTCGACCTTCGAGGGGAAAACATGCCGGAGGGACCCGGTCGACAGGCCGGCTTCGGCAGCCACGGTTCGGATCGAGACGCCCGTGATGCCGTCGCGCATGATTACGCGCCAGGTGGCGTCGGCGAGGTCGTCCCGGCGTTCCGCATGGTCGATGAGCTTCGGCATTCGGTGAGAGTAACACGCGCGTGCTAGCTTGTTGGCAACACGTTCGTGTTATCAAACATTCCGTCAACCGCGAGGACGCCGTATGGAACCCGCCACCCAGAGTCGCCTCACCGATCGCCGCCGAGGAGCTCGACCAGCCATCCGCCTGCTCGTGTCAGCCCTGTTTGGCTGGGTGTGCCTCGGTGTCGCTCTCGGCCTCGCGACCGGAATCACGAGAGCGCTCCAGCAGCATCTCGACCTGGATGCCCTGCCGGTTGCGCTCATCCAAGCCGTCATCATGGCGGCTCTCGCCATCTCGTCGATCGTCATGCTGCGTCGATACCTGGACAAACGATCACTCGGCGAGCTCGGCGTCGACCGACGTGCCGCGGCGCCTCTCGCGCTCGGGCTCGCCGTGGGCGCGGCGACGGGCATCGTCATCTGGGGATCAGCGGTCGCCCTCGGGTGGATCCGCATCGACAGCGTCGACGTCCCCACGTTCGCCACCTTCCTCGTGATCAACGGAGCCGTTCTCGCCCTGTACGAAGCACTCCCCGAAGAGCTGGCCCTTCGAGGGCACGTCTGGACCAACCTCAAGGACGGTTTCGGTGTCGCCGCCGCGACCATCGGCACGACCGCCCTGTTCCCCTTCCTCGGTGTCGTCGTCGGGCCAGTAGCCTGGCTGACCGTTACCGCACTCGGAGCAGAGCCTGCCACCATCAGAATTTTTCCGGCAGGCAACGACCCGATCGTTTACATCATCCAGCTCACGCTCTTCGGGCTGGCCCTGGTCGCCGCACGCCGCATTCCGATTCGCGGAGCCCTGTTCATCGCCGTCGCTTTTCACTGGACCCAGCTGACCGTGACCCGCACCCTCCTCGGCGGCACGGGTTGGGCCGACTCCGGGTGGCGCATCGACTGGGTCGAACCGGATGCCATCGCTCTCGTGCTCGTTCACATCATCGTCGCGGGCGCACTCTTCACCACCATCCGGTGGGCCCTGACCCGCTCGCGGAAATCTACCGCGGCGCCGGCCCCTCTGCCAACCAGGCGGTGATGCGTTCGGCAAACCACTCAGGTCGCTGCAGAGGGATGCCATGGCCGCATCCGCTGACTATCTCGAGGGTGCTCCTCGGCACAGCCGCATGGATGGCCTCGGCCGAATCACGCATCAAGCGGCGCTCCGTGCTGCCGACCATCACGAGGGCTGAGCCGGCGAATGACGCCCAGCCCGATGGCACGCGGAACGCGATGTTGTCCCCGACCGCCGCGAGCAGCGTCGGCACCGTGATTGCCGCGCTCGTCGCGATGTAGTCCTCCATCAGCCGGGGCGGGATGAAGAGTTCCTTCGCCTGCAGTTGTGCGAACCAGCGCTGGCGGGCCAGAGGAGCGGTGAGTTTCAGCGCCCGCAGAGTGAGGGCCGAGAAGGGCAACGGTTTGGCCTGGGCACTGACCGCGGCCACGCGTCGCACGAGGCCCGGCCACTCCGATGCGGCTCGGATGCCGAGCTGAGCGCCGAGCGAGAAACCGACGATCGAGAGGGGCCGGCGGGCAGCGATTGGTCCCACGTCGCGGCGCAGGAGCTCGAGCGTCCGCGTGTGTGACACGTACGGTTCATCCGCCGATCGGCCGTGCCCGGGAAGGTCGGGGACGACGACCCGGTGCGTCGTCTCGAGTCGCGCGCGGAGGTCATCCCACATCCAGCCGGCAACGCCCCCGCCGTGCAGCAGGAGAACCGGATCGGCGTCGGGCGGCCCGGACTCGGAGACATACATGCCGCGCCGCTCAGCTCGTCGCTCTTGAGGTTGTGGATGAGGTCGCCCCGGCAGGTTCCTCCGCGAAGGTGAGCGGCCACACCTCTTCGGCGGGGCTCGCGGGGGCACCCGACGCGGCTTCGATGACGAGCTGGCCGAGGCGCGTGCCGAGCGCGTGCAGGTCGAGGTGGAATGTCGAGAGGTGGGGCTGCAGCATCGAGCAGACGGGGTTGTCGCGAAAACCGATGACCGCGAGCTCAGAGCCGATGGTCACGCGAGCCCGCTCGAGCTCCGGATAGAGGCCGAGCGCCAGCGTCTCTTGCAGCAGCATCAACCCGTCGGGCCGCTCACCCTGCCCCGCCAGCAACCGCGAGGCCAGCTCATTGCCGCCAGCCGCCGAGTCTCGCACGCGGATGACGGTCGATTCGGCCAGCCCGGCGGCGCGCACGGCGTCGTGCCACGCCTCGATGAAGATATTGGTGCCGGTGATGTCGCGGTCGTCGCTGGCCAGCGCGAGATGCCGCCGCCCCTCACCCGCGAGCCGCTCGACCGCCTGGCGCGCCACACCCGCGAAGTCGAGATCGATCGCCGGATGGTCGCGGCGCTCGGTGCGCCCCAACGTCACGAAGGGCACGGCCGCGTTCTGCAGATAGTCGACGCGCGCATCGATCCAGCTCGTGTTCGTCAGCACGTAGGCGTCGGCGATCGAGCGCTCGACCATGCCGCGCACCTGTCGCAGGCCGTCGCCACCCGACCGCGTGGGCACCATGACGACATCCAGGCCGCTGTCGTTCAGGATGTCTTGCAGCCCGCCCACGAGCGAGAAGTAGAAGGTCTCACCGAGCGAGGTTCGAGCCGTATCGACGGGAACGAACAGGGCGACCGAACCCGTGGATCCGCGCCGCAGTGCACGACCCGCCTGGTTCGGGCGATAGCCGAGACGAGATGCGGCCTCGCGCACGCGCGCAACGGTCTGCGGGCTGGCCTCTGGATGCCCGCTCATGGCCCGCGAAACGGTCGAGATCGAGAGCCCGAGCGCCTCGGCGACATCGCGTATGCCGACCTGCGCCATGTGGACTCCTTTCGAGGTCATCCAAGAATGCCATACGCGGGGCTCGACTTAACGGAAACGTTTCCGGTAGCGTGTCGGCAAGCAACGTCCAAAGGAGGACATGTGGCCATTACGACCCCCACTCAAGAAAAAGCGGTCATCCGCAAACTCGCCTGGCGCGTCATGCCGCTGCTCGTGGCCGGTTATTTCATCGCCATCATCGACCGCGCCAACATCGGCGTCGCGGCCCTCACGATGAACGCCGACCTGGGCATCACACCCGCCATCTTCGGCCTGGCCGCCGGTGTCTTCTTCATCCCCTACGTGCTGCTCGAAATCCCGTCCAACCTGGCACTCGCCCGCTTCAGCGCGCGCGTCTGGCTCGCCCGCATCATGGTCACCTGGGGCATCTTCTCGGCGCTGCACGCCATCGTCTGGGATGGCACGAGCTTCCTCGTCATGCGCGCGTTCCTCGGTGCCGCCGAGGCCGGTTTCTTCCCGGGCGTCATCTTCCTGCTGACGCAGTGGTTCCCTCGCGAATACCGCGGGCGCATGATGGCCATCTTCACCATGGGCATCCCCATCGCCCTCGTCATCGGCACGCCCCTCTCGGGCCTGCTGCTGCACATGGACGGCATCCTGGGCCTGCGCGGCTGGCAGTGGCTGTTCATCATCGAGGGCCTGCCCGCCGTCGTCATCGCGTTCATGCTCTTCTTCATGCTGCCCAAGAGCCTCGAAACGGCGAAGTTCCTCAACGACTCCGAACGCAGCTGGCTCACCACCACCCTCGAGCGTGAGCGCGCCGAAGCCCCCGGCGAAAAGAAGCACCAGAGCATTCTTCGGATGCTGCTGAACCCCCGCATCCTCGTCTTCGCCCTGGCCTACTACGGCCTCACCAACCTCAACGGCGCCATCAGCACGTTCCTGCCCCAGATTCTCGGACCGCTCGGCCTCGACAACACGGGCACCACGTTCGTCGCCGCCGTGCCTTACGCCTTCGGCCTGCTCGGCATGATCCTGCTCGGCCGTTACGCCGACCGGGCCAAGCGTCGATCGGATGCCGTCTACCTCGCGCTCGGCATTGCGGTCGTCGGGCTCGTGGGTGCCGCTCTGGCCCCCACCCCCATCATCCAGTTCGTGGCGCTGTGCATCGCCGCGATCGGCGTCTTCGGCGTGCTGCCCGCCTACTGGGGCGTGCCGACCGCACTGCTCGGTGGCGCCGCCGCGGCCGGAAGCATCGCGTTCATCAACGCCTTCGGCAACATCTCGAGTGTCGTCAACCCGGCCGTCATCGGCGCCATCAAGGAGTCGACCGGAACGTTCCAGGGCGGCCTGCTGTGGCTGGCGCTCATGGGCGTGCTCGCGGCCGTCGCCCTCACGTTCGCCATCCGCATCGCGGCGAAGCAGGCCGGTGGCATCGCCCAGGCCAGCGGAACCGCGTTCCGCCCCTCGAAGGAGCTCCGATGACCGAATACACCGAGACGCCCACCGACGCACCTGTTACCGTCGACCCTGCCGTTACCGCGGGAACCGGCGCATCCGCCCTTTCCGGGGCCTTTCCCGACACCGCGATCGCATCCGTCCGCATCCTGAGCCTCGCGGGAACGCTGCCGACCGAGGGCGACCTCTGGGAGGACTGGCTGGTGCGCCCGGCGCACATCTACCCCGAGATCCGCGACGCGCACTACGCCGAGGGCGGCGAGCAGGGCCCCGACGGGTTCGCCGTGCAGACGTACTTCGTCGAGATCACGACGCGCTCGGGCGTGGTCGGCCGCGGCGGCCCCATCACGGCGGGCATCGCCCAGATCATCGCCTCCGACCTGCGCCCGCTCCTCGTCGGCGCCGACGGCATCGCGGGCGAGAAGCTGTGGGATGTCATGCACCGCACGCAGGTGCACGGCCGCCAGGGCCAGACGATGCTCGCCATCTCGGCCGTCGACGCCGCCCTGTGGGACCTGCGCGGAAAGTGGATGGATCAGCCCGTCTACCGACTGCTGGGCGGGCCCACGCGGACATCCATCCCGGCCTACGCCTCGATGCTGGGCTTCTCGGTGAGCGACCCCGACCTGGTCGCCGCGCGCGCCACCGCCTATCGCGACGCCGGTTACGTGGCCCAGAAGTGGTTCTTCGCCAACGGCCCGTCGAGCGGCTACGAGGGGATGCGCGCCAACGTGCAACTGGTCCGCACGCTGCGCGAAGCCGTCGGACCCGACTACGACCTCATGTTCGACTGCTGGCAGTCCTTCGACCCGACCTACACGGCCGAGCTGGCCCGCCGCATCACGCCCTACCAGCCGCGGTGGCTCGAAGAACCGCTCATGCCCGACCGCATCGACGGGTATGCACGGCTGCGCGATCGGCTCGACATCCCCATCGCCGGCGGTGAGCACGAGTACACGCGGTGGGGCTTCCAACGATTCCTGGATGCCGGAGCGGTCGACGTTCTGCAGCCCGACATCTACTGGTGCGGAGGCCTGAGCGAGACGCTCAAGATCGCTGCGGCCGCGAGCGCGCACGACGTCATGGTCATCCCGCACGGGCATTCGGCCGCCGCCACATTGCACTTCTCGCTGGCGCAGTCGCCGTCATCCACGCCCATGCAGGAAGACCTGATCAAGTGGAACGCTGTGCACCAGCTGTTCCTGCGCAACCCCGTAACACCCGTGCGCGGGCTGCTGACGCCGAACGTCGAACCCGGCATCGGCATGGAACTCGACCTGTCTCGCGCGACGGCGCAGGCCTACGTCATGGAGTGACGCTCGCCGGCGGCCCCGTCAGTCGGCGTCGAGCTCGGTGGCGTAGGTGCGGAACTCGTTGCGTTCCTTGTGCATGTTCCAGAGCAGGTCGGCGAGCGCCGCCGGGTTCTTCTGCGGGTGGTTCTCGTCGATCGATCCCGGGATGATGAGCTGCGCGACATGGATGTCGTCACCCGCGAGTTCGTCGTGCAGCATCGTCGCGAAGGCACTCTGTCCCGCAAACGCGATGGAGGTGCCCGCGAGCCGCCCGACCGGTTTCACGGCCGTGCCCCCGTTGACAAACAGGATGCTTCCGCCACCCAGGAACCGCATCCCCGGCACGACCTGGTGCACCGCGGCGACGGGCCCGAAGATCGAGAACTCGACGGGTCCGACGAGGTCGGCGGGCGTCGTCTCGAGCACCGGGCGCATGAAGTCCTTCTGCGGCAGCGGGCTGTACTGCAGCACCTCGATGGGTCCGAGCTTCTCGGTGGCAGCCTCGAGGGCGGCCGCGATGCTGGCCGGCTCGCGCACGTTGGCGACGAAACCGGCGGCGCTGATGCCCTCTGCGGCCAGGTCGGATGCGAGGGCATCCACGTGTTTGCGGTTGCGCGAGATGAGGGCGACGGCGAAACCTTCGCGGGCGAAACGGCGGGCGACGGCGGCACCGAGGCCACGGCCGGCCCCGACGATAGCAAGAGTAGTCATGCCCTCATCCCAGCACCGATCGGCGCATCGCGCAGGGGGCTTGCGGCGCCGCCCGGCCGGCGTCGGTGGTCTGCCTAAGCGCACTGCCGCGTGCATGCCTGGGTTAAACCAGTTGAGCCCGCCAATGACGGGCCCAACTGCGTTTCTGAAGCCGAGTGGTGCCTAACCCGAGACGGGCCAGAGGACTGAGATCCATCGGTAATGGGTCCATCATCTCATGAGCGGGTACCCATAGCCAGGTCTTCACAGTCAACTCATATACGCTCTGCAAATGCCAACATCCCAGTTGACCGTCGCCGAAGCGGACCAATGGCTCTCGGTGGGACGCATGCAGGTCTATCTGAACGCTGCGCGGAGCGATCCGGATTCAGCCCTCCGTTTATACGACTGGAATGCTCGGGTAACCACCGCTTGCCTCCGGGACATTGGGCATCTTGAGGTTTTGGTGCGCAACCGCTATGACGGCGAGCTGAAGAAGGTCAGTACGAATTGGACCTCAGACGTGGATCCGATGTGGACGCGTGAGTCTGGTTACCGAAGCGCTCGGGCGCTCCAGGCCCAGAGCAACGCCACCTCGCGAAAGGCTCTGACAGCTGCCCGCCGAAACCTGCACCATCCGACCCACGGGCAGGTGATTGCAAATCTCACCTTCGGCTTCTGGACTGCTCTCACGCGGTCAGAAAGAGACTCGACTTTCTGGACTCCAATCCTGCACCCGATCTTCCCGGGTTTGACACGCGGATCGGTGCACAACCGGATGGAAAGGCTGAACTCGTTCCGGAACCGCCTGGCGCACTGGGAACCGGTGTTCAGCCAGACGACAGGTCTGATGAGACAGCTGTCACAGGTTGACGACATGTTCAACAGGCTCAGCCCCGAGGTTGCGTTATGGGTGGGGCAGCGTTCAACGGTGGTGCCGCTGATCAAGGCGGCCCCGGAAGCACTGCTTAGCCCGCCTCCCACGACATATCTCGGCATCGCAACCTGAAGATCGCCGAGCTGACAATGCAGCCAAGTAGTAAGAACGAGCCCGACATTGGGGCACGCGCGCACCCAGCCGTCAATTGATGGCGCGGCAACCAGGGGCGGGTTCGGCGTCGGTGGTCTGCCCTAGCCTGCTGGTATGCAGCCTTATCGCCTGACGATCGACGACGACGCGCTCTCCGACCTGCGCACCCGGCTCGAGCGCACGGCGCTCCCGCAGCCGATCGGTGATGCGGCGGTGGAGAGCGGCTTGAGTCTCGAGCGCCTGGGCGGGTTGCTCGATCGCTGGCGGGAAGGATTCGACTGGCGGCGGGTCGAGCGCGAGCTGGCGGCGGTGCCGCAATTCACGGCGACGGTCGACGGTCAGGTCATCCACTTCGCCCATATGCAGGCGCCGGCCGAGGCTCGCGGGCACCGAGTGCCCGTCATCGTCTTTCACGGGTGGCCCTATTCGTTCATCGAGATGCTGCCGTTGGCACGCCTGCTGACCGCGGATGGTGACGCCGACGTGGTCTTCGATGTGGTCGTCGCCTCGCTGCCCGGTTATGGGCCGTCCCCCGCGCTCGTCGACCGCCCCTTCACCGGCCCCATCGTCGCCGAGCTCATGCACTCGCTCATGGTCGACACGCTCGGCTACGACCGCTACGTCTGTTACGGCGAAGACGTCGGGTCGACGACGAGCGACTGGATGGCGGCGCTCCACCCCGAATCCGTGCTCGGCCTCTTCGCCACGCACGCCGCGTTCCCGTCGGAATCGCGCGCCCACAACCTCACGGCGGAGGAGGCCGGCTGGGTGGCCGACCACGATGCCGCCTGGAAGCGCTCACTCGCCTACGCGGCCATGCAGTCGACGCGACCCGAGACGCTCGCCGTCGCGCTCAGCGATTCGCCCGCGGGTCTGGCGGCGTGGATCGTCGAGAAGCTGCTCGCCTGGTCGGGCGAGGGCGAATGGTGGAATGACGACGAACTCCTGACCACGGTGTCCCTCTACTGGTTTACGCGCAGCATCGGAACGTCGTTCGCGCCCTACCGCGACCACCGGCTGCAAGCCGAGTTGCCCGAGATCACGGTGCCCGCCGGGGTGGCGGTGCAGCACGGGGAGCGCGGGCTGCCGCGCAGCTATGCGGCGCGCACCTATCGCGACATCCGCCGATGGACCGACCTCGACCGCGGCGGCCACTTCACGGCCTGGCAGACGCCGCAGCTCGTGGCGGCCGAGCTCACGGCCTTCGTCAGTGGGCTGCGCCCGGACGAGCGCTGACACCCGTCGGCTCGTCGGCTCGTCGGCTCGTCGGCTCGTCGGCTCGTCGGCTCGTCGGCTCGTCGGCTCGTCGGCTCGTCGGCTCGTCGGCTCGTCGGCCAGGATAGGGGCATGACGCCTGCCGCCCTCGACGCCCAATTGGACCGCATCTTCGCCGCCCGCAACCGCGACGACATGGGACCCACGATCGCGGCACTCCTGCCGATCTACGAAGCGCACCCGTCCGAGCCTCGCGTGCTCTACGAGGTCGGCGGCGCCTATGACACGGCGGGCGAGGAAGAAACCGCCGTCGGGTTCTATGAACGCGCCATGGCCGCCGGGCTGTCGGGAGACATCCGCCGCCGCTGTTATCTGCAATACGGCAGCACCCTGCGCAACCTCGGGCGGCTCGACGAGTCCCTCGACATCTTCGCGCGAGCCCGCGAGGAGTTCCCCGGCTCGGTCGCCCTCGGCGCCTTCGAGGCGCTCACACTGCACGCCGCCGGCCGCGCGAACACGGCCCTTGGCAGCCTGCTGACACTCCTCGCCGACCACGTGCACGCCGACGAGCTCGAACGCTACAAACCCGCCCTACGCGGCAACGCCGACTACCTCGCCTCCCTCGATGCCGACGGCGCCTAACTGCGACTGAGGCAACAGCGCGCGACAGTCGACATCGTGCTGGCGACACCACTACCGGCATGAAATCGCTCTGACGGCTCCTGTCTCGGCACCACTCTCAGAAGTTATTGACAGATGGTCAGACCATCAGTTACTTTGTTGCGAGACGTCATTGGTCTGACCATCTAGCCGAGACCGCGTCCCACTACGAAGGAGTAGCCCATGAACCTGTTCAGCTTGATGCAGAAGCGCACGGCCGAAGCCGGCCCCATCCGAGTCGGCGTCATCGGCGCCGGCAAGTTCTCGTCGATGTTCCTCACCCAGGCCGTCGGGAGCGACAACATCCACGTCGTCGGAGTCGCCGACATCGACCCGACCAAAGCGAAGGCGGCACTCGCTCGCACGGGCTGGCCGCAAGAGCGTTACGCCGCGGCATCCATCGACGAAGCGCTGCGCACGGGTGGCACCGCCGTCATCGACAACTCCGACGCGCTGCTGAAATCAGACGCCATCGAGGTCATCCTCGAGATCACCGGAAACCCGCTCGTCGGCACCTATCACGCCGTCACGGCCATCGACCACGGCAAGCACGTGATCATGGTCAACGTCGAGGCCGACTGCATGGTCGGGCCCATCCTGCAGCGCCGCGCCCAGGCAGCCGGCGTCATCTATGCGATGGCCTACGGCGACCAGCCGGCGCTCATCTGCGAGCTCGTCGACTGGTGCCGCACCGTCGGTTTCGACGTGGTCGCGGCCGGCAAGGGAACGAAGTACCTGCCCGAGTACAACTACTCGACGCCCGACACCGTCTGGGACTACTACGGTTTCAGCGCCGAGCAGCTCGAGAGCGGCGACTACAACCCGAAGATGTTCAACTCGTTCCTCGACGGCACGAAGTCGGCGATCGAGATGGCGGCCGTCGCCAACGGAACCGGCCTCATCCCGCAAGACGAGGGCCTGCTCTTCCCGGCCGCGAGCAAGGATGACCTGCCCACCGTGTTCCGCGAGAACACCCACCAGGGCGGAAGCCTGACGCGTCGCGGAACGGTCGAGATCGCATCGAGCATGTATCGCGACGGCACCGAGGTTCCCGACAACCTGCGCTGGGGCGTCTACGTCACGTTCGAGGCGACGACCGACTACGCGGTGCAGTGCTTCCAGGAATACGGCGTGCACACCGACGAGACCGGGCGCTACGGTTCGCTCTACCGGCCGTACCACATGATCGGACTCGAGCTGAATGTGTCGATCGCCGCGGCCGTGCTGCGCGGCGAGGCGACGGGCGCCCCGACCGGGTTCCGCGGCGACGTGGTCACCACCGCCAAGCGCGCGCTGAAGGCCGGCGAAACGCTCGACGGTGAGGGCGGCTACACGGTGTTCGGCAAGCTCGCGCCCGCCCACATCTCCCTGGGCCGGAACGCTCTCCCCCTGGGCCTCGCCCACGGCGCGAAGCTCATCCGCGATGTGCCGAAGGACCAGACGGTCTCATGGGACGACGTGCAGCTCGACGAGTCGCAGTTCGCCGTGCAGATCCGTCGCCAACTCGAGAACGAGTTCCGCGCCGAGCACACCGCCGCGTTGGTCTAACCATTCACCGCGAGAACTACGATGGACATCATCACCGCGGGATCAGCCGCGCTGGGGGGACCTGAGGAGTTCGACAATGGCATCGACCGAGCAGTGGGAGCCGGTGCAGCGACTCCGCACCTACGAACAGGTGATGGCCCAGATCGAGCAGCGCATTCTCGATGGACGGCTCAAAGCGGGAGACCATCTCCCCAGCGAGCGGGACTTCGCCGCCCTGCTCGGGGTGTCCCGCCCGTCGCTGCGAGAGTCGCTGCGGGTTCTCGAGGCCCTCGGCGTGGTCGAGATCCGTCGCGGCGGCGGCCCGGATGGTGGCGCAGCACTCGTTCAGACGCCCGGCGACGGCCTCGTCAACCTGCTCAAGCTGCAGATCGCCCTCGCGCATTTCAGCTCGAACGACGTGGTCGAGACCCGGCTGACGCTCGAAGAGTGGAGCGTGCGCGAAGCCGCGGCCCGGGCGAACGACGACGACCATCGCGAGCTCGCCAAGATCCTCGACAGGATGGACGACCTAGGCATCGACTCGGCCGAATTCAACCGACTGGATGCCGCATTCCACGTGAGGATCGCCGAATCGACGGGTAACGCGCTCACCGCCCACTTCATGAGCTCGCTGCGCACCGCCATCCACCAACAGATGGTCGACCGGTATGCCGAACTCGCCGATTGGCGGGCGACGGCCACCATCGTGCGGGCCGAACACCGAGACATCCTCGCCGCGATCATCGAACGCGACGGGTTGCTGGCCTCACAACGGGTGAACACCCACATCAACGATTTCTACAAGACGACGAAGGCACGCGGGACGACGCCCATCGAGTGACGGGCGGTCTCCCGCGACGGCCGGGGCGCCGCCCCGTCCGATTATCAACGGAGATAAGGACCACGCGATGACCACCACCAGCCCCGCCCCCGACCTCGCGCGCCGCGCGGAACACGGGTCACCCGACAAGTTGCGCACGGCCATCGGCAGCGCCGTCGGCACGACGATCGAGAACTACGACTTCCTCGCCTACGGCACCGCCGCCGCGCTCTACTTCAACACCGTGTTCTTCCACGCCGAAGACCCCGTCGTGGGCGTGCTGCTCGGCTTCGCCACCTTCGGCATCGGTTTCGCGATGCGCCCCCTCGGCGGCGTGATCGGCGGATATCTGGGCGACAAGATCGGCCGCAAACCCGTCCTCGTCGGGGCCCTGCTGCTCATGGGCATCTCGACGGTGCTCATCGGCGTGCTGCCGACCTACCAGCAGGTCGGCATTTTGGCCCCCATCCTGCTCACGCTCATCCGCGTCATCCAGGGCATCGCCTTCGGAGCGGAGTGGGGCGGCGCCATTCTCATGACCTTCGAGCACGCCCCCTGGAAGAAACGCGGTCGCTACACCGCCATCCCCCAAGCCGGCGTGCCGCTCGGCCTGCTGCTCGCCAACCTCGTCTTCCTGTGGTCGAGCACCCTCGACAGCGAACTCGCCTGGCGGCTGCCGTTCCTGCTGTCGTCGGTGCTGATCGTCGCGGGCCTCATCATCCGCTACAAGGTCTCGGAATCGCCGGAGTTCACCGACACCAAGACCGCCGGCCTCGTCGTGAAGAACCCCATCAAAGAGGTCTTCAAGCGGGACTGGCGCACGATTCTGCGCGTCATCTCGCTGCGCCTCGCCGAGTCGGGTGGCTTCTACGTGATCGTCACCTACATGCTGTCCTACCTGACGACCGGTGATCAGCCGATCGCCGAACGGTCCACGGCGCTGTCCGGCCTCATCATCGCCGCGGCCATCGGGCTCGTGACCACGATCCTGTTCGGGCGCCTCACCGACCGCATCGGCCGACGGCCCGTCTACATCGCCGGCTCCGTGCTGCTGATGGCCTTCGCGTTCCCCATGTTCCTGCTCGTCAACACGGGGCTGCCCTACCTGATCGTCTTCGTCTACATCGTCGCGATGTCGATCATCCACGACTCGCTGGCCGGCACGCAGGGCGCCTGGTTCTCCGAACTGTTCTCGACCAACACGCGCTCGTCCGGCGCATCCATCGGCTACCAGTTCTCGGCGGCCATCTCGGGCTTCATCCCGCTCATCGCCACGGCCGTCGCCGTTCCTCTCGGCTGGCAGGGCGTCGCCTGGGTCTATCTCGGATGCGGCCTCCTCGGTTTCATCGGAGCGCTCCTCACCCGTGAAACCTGGGGCCCCGCCGAACGGGCAGCCGCCGACCGCGTGATCGCCGGCGAATAACCCCTGCCGATCCGGTGCAGGGCGCCCGGGGACCCGCACCCTGCACCGTTCCACCCCCAGTGTTCCGCCCCAGCGTTCCACCCCCAGCGTTCCGCCCCCACCGATTCGCCCGACGGCTCATGTCGCCGGCCCGCACACATGACCAGTGACAGGCGAACGCCTCTCGCTGATTGCAAGGAAAGCGACCTGATGAAGACAATCGTTCTCGACGACGACCCGACCGGCACGCAGTCGGCGACCGGCGTGACCGTGCTGCTTGAGAGTGACGCCGAGCTGCTGACCGACGCGCTTCGGCACGCCGACAGCGTCTACGTGCAGACCAACAGCCGAGCGCTCGACGAAGCGGCCGCGGTTTCCCTCGCCCGCCGGATTCGCGCAGACGGCGAAGCGGCCGGCGCCTCGCTCGACGAGCCGGTGAGGTTCGTGCTCCGGGGGGACTCGACGCTGCGCGGTCACGTGTTCGCCGAATCGGAGGTCTTCCTCGACGAAGACGCGGGCGGCGTTCTGCTGTTCGTGCCCGCGTTCCCCGACGGCGGGCGGACCACCCGCGGCGGCGTGCACTACGTGCGCGTCGACGGGCACGACGTTCCGGCTCACCATACCGAGTACGCCGAAGACCCCGTCTTCCCGTTCGCGAACAGCGACCTCTCCCAGTACGTAGCCGAGAAGTCGGGCCGGCGCGGCATCCCGGTCGCACTGGACGTCGTCCACGCGGGAGGCCTCGCAGACGTTCTGACGAGCGCCGCCCCCGGCGCGGTCGTCGTGCCGGACGCTGTGAATGCCGACGACATCCGGATGATCGCGGCGGCCGTCGACACGGCCATCGATGCGGGCGCGAGCCTCGTCATCCGCTCGGCGGCACCCCTCGCCGCCGAACTCGCCGGGGTGGCCAGCGACGGCCTGTTGCCCAGCCCCCTCGTCGTTACCCCCGTCGCCACGTTGCTCGTCTGCGGTTCACACACCGCGGGAGCGGCCAAGCAGTTGGCCCCGGTGGTGGCCGCCTTCGGCGAGGCGGCCGTCGTCGACACGGAGCAGGCTCTTGCTTCTGCCGCGCTGGCCGGGCTCGATGCCGCCGAACGGGCGCGGCCGGGACTCGCCGATCACGCCCTCGCTGTCGTGACGAGCGAACGCGTGCGGTCGGGCGGCCACAACACCCTCGAACACGGCGAACGAGTCATGACGGCGCTCACGACGGCGGTCCGCGCGCTGCTGCCCGAGGTGTCCGCCGTCGTGGCGAAGGGCGGCATCACCTCGGCCGAGGTTGCCCGCACCGGAATCGGCGCCTCCTCGGCCTACGTGCTCGGGCAGATCTTGCCCGGGGTCTCCGTGTGGCGGTTGAATGCCCACGACGGCCGCGAGCTGCTCTACATCGTCGTGCCCGGCAACGTCGGCGACCCCGACACACTGGTCGACGTTCTGGGGGCCCTCCGAATAACGCCCTGAACCGTCGTCGCCCGTTGAGTGCAAAGAAGCGGCTGTTCAGGAGCACGGGACGCGTGCTGGTCCTGGGGAATCACAGCTGAAGTGTAGCGCCCGACGATGCCCGCGCCACCGCGCATCTCGGGCCGCCGCGCCCCGCGAAGGCGGCGCGACTCCCGGAGTGGGGGTGCCGCGCGGGGTGGGCGCGGCGCGGGCGGCCGGGGCGGGTTGTTACGGTGAGGGGAGTGTTGTCGAGGGGAAGAGGGACACTGTGCTCGTGACGTTGACGTCGACCGCGCCGGAGGCATCGAACCTGAGCCACCTTTTGCGCAAGCATCCGGGCAAGGCGCAGGTGTTCGACCTGTCGGTCGGGCAGGCGCACGTGTTCTACCCGGAGGCGAACGACGAGCGCTGCACCGCGGCGATGATGCTCGAGGTCGACCCCGTCGGCCTGGTGCGCGACAAACGCTTCCGCGGCGGCGATGCGTCGACCCTCGCGCAGTATGTGAACGACCGGCCGTACGCCTCCTCCTCAATGGTCGCCGTGGCCATCGGGCAGGTGTTCCGCACCGCGATGGGTGGCCGCAGCGACGCGTTCCCCGAGCTCGCCGCCGGCACGCTGCCCCTGACCGTGACCGTCGCCGCCGTCTCGGCCCGCGGTGGCGCCGACCTCGTCCGGCAGCTGTTCGAGCCGCTCGGCTGGCAGGTCGATGCGCGCCCGATCGCGCTCGACCCCGAGCATCCCGAGTGGGGCGACTCGCGCTACGTCGACCTCACGTTGACGGGCGACATCCGGTTGTCGGATGCCCTGAGGCACCTCTATGTGCTGCTGCCCGTGCTCGACGACGCCAAACACTATTGGGTGTCCGACGACGAGATCGGCAAACTGATGCGCGCCGGCGAGGGATGGCTGGCCGAGCACCCCGAGCGCGACCTCATCACGCGGCGCTACCTGGCGCATCAGCGCGGCATGGTCGGGGACGCCGAGGCGTTGCTCGATGGCGACGCGAGCGCCACGGACTTGTCAGCGAGCTCGGATGTCGCAGCGGGAGATGCTGCGGCCGGAGATGTTGCGGCCGACGGCCGCGCGCGAGCCGTTCAGGAACGTTCCCCGTCGCTCGCCCGCCTGCGCGCCGCCGCCGTTCTGCAGGCGCTCTCGGATCTCCGCGCCCACAGCGTTGCCGACGTGGGCTGCGGCCCGGGCGCGCTGCTCGTGCACCTCATGGCCGAGCCCGCGTTCTCGCGCGTCATCGGCACCGACGTGTCGGCGCGCGCGCTCGAGGAGGCGGCCCGCCGCCTGAACCTGCGCGAGGCCAGCGACCGGGTGCGCGACCGCATCCAGCTGCTGCAGTCGTCGGTGACCTACCAGGATTCCCGGCTCGCGGGGCTCGACGCGATCGTGCTCATGGAGGTCATCGAACACGTGGATGCCGCACGCCACGGTGCGCTCGAAGCATCCGTTTTCGGCGCCGCCGCCCCCGCCGCCGTCATCGTCACCACCCCGAACAGCGACTACAACGCGTTGTACCCGTCGCTGCCCGCGGGCGAGTTCCGGCACACCGACCACCGGTTCGAGTGGAGCCGGGCCGAGTTCGAGGCGTGGGCCGCGAGCGTGTGCGAACGGTTCGGCTACACGGTCGAATACCGCACGGTCGGCGACGTCGATGCGGCCCTCGGGTCGCCCACCCAGCTCGCACTCTTTCGAAAGGGCGGTCAGCGATGAGCCAGCACACCGAACCCGGTAGTCCCGAGACGACCGTGGCCGAGCATGCCGCGAAGCCGCCGCTGGCGCTGCCCGACATGTCGCTCGTGCTGCTCGTCGGCCCGAGCGGCTCGGGCAAGTCGACGTTCGCCGCGAAGCACTTCGGTCGCTTCGAGACCCTCTCGAGTGACTTCTTCCGCGGGCTCGTCTCCAACGACGAGAACGACCAGTCGGCGACCGCGGCGGCCTTCGAGGCGCTCAAACACGTGGCCGGCCAGCGGCTGCGCAAGGGCCTGCTCACCGTGATCGATGCGACCAACGTGCAACCCGAATCGCGGCGGTCCCTCGTGGAGCTCGCCCGCGAACACGATGTGTTGCCCGTGGCGATCGTGCTCGACATCCCCGAAAGCGTGTGCGTCGAACGCAACGCCCAGCGCACCGACCGCACGTTCGGCGCCTCGGTGATCAAGCGGCAGCACGACCAGCTGCGACGGTCGCTGAAGCACCTCGGCAAGGAGGGGTTCCGCAAGGTGCACCTGCTGTCGAGCGAGGAGGAGGTGGCCGAGGCGCGGTTCGTGCGCGAGCCCCTGCTCAATGACCGGCGCGAGGAGCGCGGGCCGTTCGACGCGATCGGCGATATTCACGGCTGCCGCTCCGAACTCGAAACCTTGCTCGGAAAACTCGGCTACGAGCTCGTGCGCGACGCCGAAGGCCGCCCCGTCGACGCCGTGCACCCCGAGGGCCGACGCGTGATCTTCCTCGGCGACCTCGTCGACCGCGGACCCGACGCCCCCGGCGTGCTGCGGCTCGCGATGGGCATGGTGCGCGCGGGACACGCCCTCGCCGTGCCCGGCAACCACGAGGCCAAACTGGTGCGCGCGCTGCAGGGCAAGAAGGTGCAGACCAGCCACGGCCTCGCCGAGACGCTCTCACAATTGGCCGGCGAGACCGACGAATTCCGCGCCGAGGTCGAGCGCTTCTGCCGCGAGCTGGTGTCCCACCTCGTGCTCGACGACGGCGCCCTCGTCGTGGCCCACGCCGGGCTGATCGAGAAGTATCAGGGTCGGGCCTCCGGGCGCGTGCGCTCCTTCGCGCTCTACGGCGACACCACGGGCGAGACCGACGAATACGGCCTGCCCGTGCGCCTGCCGTGGGCCAACGAGTACCGCGGCGACGCCACCGTGCTCTACGGCCACGTGCCCACGCTCGAGGCCGAATGGGTGAACAACACCATGTGCCTCGACACGGGCTGCGTGTTCGGCGGCAAGCTCAGCGCGCTGCGGTGGCCCGAACGCGAGGTCGTCGACGTGCCCGCCGAGCAGGTTTGGTATGAACCGGCCGCTCCGCTCGGACGTGCCGCGCAGGCATCCGTCGACGAACGCGACCCGGGCCTGCTGCGCATCGACGATGTGCTCGGCAAACAGATCGTCGAGACGCGCGTGTTCGGCAAGGTCGGCATTCGCGAGGATGCCGCGGCCGGCGCCCTCGAGGTTATGAGCCGTTTCGCGACCGACCCGCGCCACCTCGTCTACCTACCCCCGACCATGAGCCCGCCGGCCACATCGAAGCGCGACGACCTGCTCGAACACCCCGCCGATGCGTTCGAGGCCTACCGCCGCGAGGGGCTCGGCCAGGTGATCTGCGAGGAGAAGCACATGGGTTCGCGCGCCGTCGTGCTGCTGACGCGCGACCCCGGCCGGTTCGACGCGCCCGACGGATGGCGGGGCGTGGTGCACACGCGCACCGGGCGGCCCTTCTTCGACGACGCCCTGACCGACGCGTTCCTCACTCGGCTCGACGCGGCCGTCTCGGCGGCCGGACTCTGGGACGAGCTCGACACCTCGTGGCTGCTGTTCGACGCCGAGTTGCTGCCCTGGTCGCTCAAGGCGGGCCCCATCATCCGCGAGCAGTACGCGTCGGTGGGGGCGGCCGCGACCGCCTCGCTGCCCGCCGCGGTGTCGGTGCTCGAGCGCGCCGCCTCGGCCGGCATCGATGTCGGCGACCTACTCGACCGCACCCGCCGACGATCCGAGGATGCTTCGGCCTACGTCGACGCCTACCGTCGTTATGCCGCACCGTCGCAGGGTCTCGAGGGCGTGCAGTTGGCGCCGTTCCAGCTGCTCGCATCCGAGGGGGCCAGCCACCTGGGCCGCGAGCACGCGTGGCACCTCGACATCGCGCGGCGACTGGTCGACGCCGACCCCGACTTCATCCGCGCCACCCGCTCGGTGTCGGTCGACCTCACCGACCCCGCGTCGGAGGATGCGGCGACACTCTGGTGGGAGGAGCTGACGGGCGCGGGCGGCGAGGGCATGGTCGTGAAACCCGTCGCCGGCCTGACCCGCGGCACGAAGTCGCTCGCACAGCCGGGCATCAAGGTGCGCGGCCGAGAATACCTGCGCATCATTTACGGCCCCGACTACACCGAAACGCGCAACCTGTCCCGGCTGCGCGACCGCGACATCGGCCACAAACGCTCCATGGCGCTGCGCGAATACGCGCTGGGCGTCGAGGCCATCGAGCGCTTCGTCGCCGGCGAACCCACCTGGCGCGTGCACCAGGCCGTCTTCGGCGTGCTCGCCATGGAGTCGGAGCCTATCGACCCGCGCCTATAGGCGGTCGAAGCGAGGGTGGATCGCTCAAGGCAACGATCAGCGTTCCGCCCGAGCGAGTCATGCGACGTGGGTTGATCGAGCGGGCGCTCGAGTCTAAGCAGAGGGCGGCATGCGCTCGGGCAGCTCAATGCCGGTCTCGGCGGCGAGCGCGTCGATCAGCCGCGCCTGAAACGCCAGGTCCTCGACGGATGCATGAGGCTTCTGCTGCGCGCCGTGGTGCCAGTAGCCGCCGCTGATGTGGGCCTGCGGGTCGGTGGCCAGGCGCGCCTGGGTCTCGTAGCCGAGGTCGAAGTCATCCGGGGCGCCCGTGCCGCCCATCTTGGTGGCGACCCAGCCGGGGTCGACCGAGTTGGCCTGGATGTCTGGCCACCGTCGTGCGACCGCCGCGGCGAGCGTCGATACGAAGAGTTTGCTGTCGGAGTAGCTCGCCGTCGCCTCGCGACCTGACCAGTCGAGCCCGTCGATGGTGGGCTGGCCGCTCCGGTGCATGCCGCTGCTCAGATAGACGTGCCGAGTCGGCGTGCGCAGCAGCGCGGTGAAGAGGTACGGCGCGACCACGTTGACCGGCAAGACGGCGGCACCGGAGAGGATTCCGGCGTTGTGAATGACGGCATCGATCGGCCCACCGGCGTTGAGCCGCGCCGCACCGTCGATGACCTGCTCGCGATCAGAGAGGTCGGCGACGAAGAGCTCCGCGCCGCGCCCGATCAGCGGCGCGACGGCCTCGGCCCGTTGCTCATTCCGAGCGTGCACGATAACCGTATGCCCGTTTGCGAGAAGCGACTCCGCCGCCCCGCGGCCTAGCCCATCGGTCGACCCCGTGATGAGAATGTGTGACATTCCCTCATCCTCGCTGATCGGGGCGGCCAGGGTAAGACTCTGGGGGCGCCGACTCACCGCTTCCCTGTGAGGAAGGCGGGTACGACTGTGGCCAAGACTGCGGATATCCCGGCTGCGAAGCGTTCGTCTGGGGCGGCCAGGGTTGCGAGTACTGCGGCGGCTGCGGGCGCTTTTCGTAGGAGGAGCGGGGCAGCGGCGCGCGCGTGACGAGGCCGTAGCGGCGGCCCCACCAGACGCTGAAGAGGCCCGCGGCGAGCACGATGGCCATGGGAATCAGCATCCAGGCGTCGGCGACGCCCGCCTCGCGTTCGAAGACCTGGTCGGTCTGGTCGAGCAGGGCGGTGGGGATGAAGAGCAGCACGTTGTTGGTGGCGTGGATGAGCACGGGGGCCTCGAGCCCGCCGGTGCCGCGCGCCGCCAGTGCCATGGAGACGCCGAAGACGAAGTAGTAGGCCAGCAGCCACGGGTCGGACGCCGCGTGCGCCAGCATGAACACGAACGACGAGATGAACGTCGCCGACACGAACGCGGCCGTCGGATGCCCGAACCACGAGCCCACCGACCGCTGAATGAGGCCGCGCGCACCGTATTCTTCGCCGGCCGACTGCAGCGGCGTGGTGAGCAACACGATGACGAGCATCGAGATGGTGCTGGCGGTGAACTGCAACTCGTCGGGCGGCGTTCCGATGAACGAGATGGCCACGTAGATGAGCCAGACGGGCACGATGACGAGCGCGAGCCGTCCCATCCAGCGCCACCGGAAGCGACCCGTCACCGACGACAGGTTGCCCGGCCGCACGCCGAACAGCAGCCACTGCAGCAGCATCGAGACGGGCCACATGGCCCCGAGCGCCAGGTTGTTGGCGAGCATGACGGCGGGCGTGAGGCGCAGCGGGTTCTCGGCCCATTCGTCGAACGTGTATTGGCCGGTGGCGACGTCGAAGAAGACGCCAGCGAGGCTCAGGATGGTCGAGAGCACGAAGAAGAGGACGACGAGGGCGACGATCGCGAGGGTTCCGCGCCACCATTGAGGCTTCACGCGTAAGCCCTGGTCGTGCGTGACGACGGGACGCGGTGCCGTTTCTACCCATCCGTTATTCGGCGTGTGGTTCGTCATACATCCAGCCTAGGGACGGCTGGATTGCCGGGCCTCCCCCTCGCGTCGGACATCGACGGACCGTGACGCTCGTTCCTCCGACGAGGGAGGGACGGGGCGCGAGGGGGCAGGCGCGGCGGGGTCAGCTAGACGGCCGACGGAACGATGAGCCCGTTCGTCGCGGTGCGGGCGCGGGTGAGGCGCGCCTCGACATCCGCCCAGTTGACGATGTTCCAGAACGCCTTCACGTAGTCGGCGCGCACGTTCTGGTAGTCGAGGTAGTAGGCGTGCTCCCAGACGTCGAGCTGCAGCAGCGGCGTGATGCCGACGGGCACGTTGCCCTGCTGGTCGAAGAGCTGGAAGATGACGGGACGCGCGCCGATGCTGTCCCAGCCGAGCACCGACCAGCCGGAGCCCTGCACGCCGAGCGCCGTGGCCGTGAAGTGGGCCTGGAACTTCTCGAACGAGCCGAAGTTGGCGCCGATGGTCTCGGCGAGGTCACCCGTGGGCTCTCCGCCGCCCTCGGGCGACAGGTTCTGCCAGAACACGCTGTGGTTGATGTGACCACCGAGGTTGAAGGCGAGGTCCTTTTCGAGCTTGTTGACGGCCGCGAGGTTGCCCGAGTCGCGGGCCTCGGCCAGCTGCTCGAGGGCCGTGTTGGCGCCCGTGACGTAGGTCTGGTGGTGCTTCGAGTGGTGCAACTCCATGATCTGCGCGGAGATGTGCGGGGCGAGGGCCGAGTAGTCGTAGGGCAGGTCGGGCAGGGTGTAGCTGGGCATCCGATGTTCTCTTTCTGTTGTGGGATGGAGGGAGGCTGATCAGTCGTGACTGAGTCGCAGGAACCGGCGGTCGTGGTAGACGAGCGGTTCGGATGCGGGGCCCGTGATGACGTCGAGCACTTCGGCGACGACGAGCAGCGAGCTGCCGACGGGGACGACCTGGATGGTGCGGCAGCGCAGTGCCTGGCGGGCGTCGGCGAGGAGCGGCTCGCCCGTCGGCAGGGTGGTGAAACCCTGTTCGGGCGTGAAGCGGGGGGCGCCCGAGCGGGCGAAGGCCTCGGCCACGTCGATGTGCTGCGTGCCGAGCAGGTGCACGACGTAGGTGTCGGCCGAGAGGAGCGCGCCGGCCGAACCGGTGGCCCGCGTGACCGAGAACGAGAGCGCGGGCGGGTCGACGGCCACAGAGGCGACGCTCGACGCCGTCAGGCCGACGGGACCCTCTGGCGTGATGGCGGTGATGACGGCCACGCCCGCCGGATGCTCGCGGAAGGCGTTCTTGAAGGATTGGGCCGTGGCCGCCTGGGAGGCCAACGATTCGGTTTCGTGCATGTCCTCACTCTAAAACCTCAAGTATGGTTGAGGTCAAGGGCTGGCGAAAGGTGAGGCGATGTCACAGGCATCCGAAGAATTGCTCACGGTCGCCGAGATGTGTCGGCGCACCGGGGTGGCCGCCTCCGCCCTGCGCTTCTACGAAGATCTCGGGCTCATCGCGTCGCGCCGCACCGTCGGCAATCAGCGGCGCTACCCGCGGCACATGATCAGGCGAGTGTCGCTCATCTCGGTGGCGAAACGCCTCGGCATTCCGCTCAGCGATGTGCAGTCGGCGTTCGAGGCGTTGCCGCACGACGAGACGCCCAGCCAAGAGGATTGGCAGCGCGCATCCCTGCGGTGGAAGAAGCAGCTCGAAGAGCGGCGGCTGGGCATCGAGCGGCTCGAGCGCGAGCTGACCGGATGCATCGGCTGCGGATGCCTGTCGATGAAGGCGTGTGGGCTGCTCAACCCCGATGACGCGCTCGGACAGTTGGGTGCGGGGGCGCACCGACTGGGCGAATAGCCACTCAGTCGTCGAGGTGCGCGCGTTCGCCCTCCTGCGTGAAGATCGACAGGATCTCGACGGGGCCGTTGTGGGCGCCGACGGCGTGCGGCGTCATGCACGAGAACTCGGCCGCCGACCCCGCCTCGACCAGGATGTCGCGCTCCCCCAAACGCAGGTGCAACGTGCCCGACAACACCATGAACCAGTCGCGGCCCGGGTGCACGCCACCCTGCGACGCGAACTCCTCTGAATCGCGCGGCGCCAGCTTCTCTTCGATGAGCATCTTGGCGACCGTCATGTTGTGCGGGGCGCGCTCCTTGGCGAGCGTCCACACGGTGCGGCCGCGCATTTCGTTGCGCTGGGGGCGGATGACGACATCCTCGTCTTCGGTTTCGACGAGCAGGTCGAGCGTGGTCTCGAGGGCGCGCGCGATGGGCACGAGCTGGTCGAGCGCGATGCGGCGGTGACCCGTCTCGATGCGACTCAGCGTGGAGGGGCTCAGGAAGCAGCGGGCCGCGAGCGTGTCGAGCGACCACCCGCGCGCCACCCGCAGGGCCCGGATGCGTTGGCGGATGACGGCATCGAGGTCGGGCTCTTCTTGCTTCATGCGCAAGAGTCTATGCCGTCGGCGCATGTGGCGTCTACGGTTGAGGGATGACGCAGCCACACGCCCACAGCCCGCAACACTACGGCCACGATCACGCGGGGATCGCGCCGCTCCTCGACTTGGACGCCGAGGTTCTGCACGAGGCCCTGTTCGCGATCACGAACACCCTGCGCGCGGCCCGCGACGGGCAGCGTACGCGCCGCGTTCTGGACCTCGGCGCCGGCACCGGAACGGGCACGATGGCTCTCGCCGAGCGTTTTCCGCGCGCCGATATCTACGCTCTAGACCGCTCCGAGCAGATGCTCGACCTGGTGCGCAGCAAGGCGTTCTTCCGCGGCATCCCCGAGCGCGTTCACACCGTGCGGGCCGACCTCGACGACGTGTGGCCGGCCTTCGAACCGTTCGATGTGGCGTGGGCGTCTTTGTCGCTGCACGAGGTGGCAGACCCCGACCGCGTGTTCGAAAACATCCTCGCGGCTCTAGCGCCCGGCGGCCTACTCGCAGTAGTCGAGATGGACACGCGACCCTTCGTGCTGCCCGACGACTTGGGCCTCGGCACGCCAGGCCTCGAGGCGCGCATCCACACCGCCGTCGCGCCCGCCCGCGCCCCCATGAACCTGCACCCCGACTGGACCGACGCCCTGGTGCGCGCCGGATTCACGGATGTCGCGCGCCACCGTTTCGAGATCGCCCCGTCCCCGCAGGCCCTCGCCCGCTTCGCTTCCGGCCCGACGCCCGGCGAGCGCGCCTCGGTTCTCGCCCGCTACGCACACACGTCGCTGCTGCGACTACGCGACGCCGCATGGCCGGGCCTGAACCAGGAAGACCGAGACACGCTCGACATCCTGCTCGCCGCAGACGGCCCCCACAGCCTGCTCAACCGAGGCGACCTCACCGTCAATGGCACGCGCAGCCTCTGGCTAGCCCGCCGACCGTAGGCAACGGGAGCCCCGGCGGCCGCTCGATAGCGCGGCCAACGGTTGACGATGAACGGTTCGCGATGAGCGGCCAGGCACGTGGGGCGACCGGTTGCCCGGCAATCTGGGCTAGTGCCCGATGTAGCGGTCGGGCCGGTGGTTGATCGCGAGGACGAGGTTGAGCAACACCGCGCCCAGCGCGGAGAGCAGCACGGTCAGCGGCGAGACGACGGCGAAGGCCGATGCCACGATGATGACGTCGAAGATCATTTGCACGTAGCCGGCCTTGAAGCCCGTCTTGTCCTGCACGAGCAGCGCGACGATGTTGATGCCGCCCAGGCTGGCGCGGTGGCGGAAGATGATGAGCAGGCCGATGCCGACGAGCAGGTTGCCGGTGAGCGTGCCATAGACGGGGCCGATGCTCGAGACATCCAACTGGGTGGGATGCAGGTAGGCCAGCAACGAGACGATGACCACGGCGATGATGGTGCGCACCGTGAAGACGACGCCCTTCTTCCAGAACGCGAGGGCGATGAACGGTGCGTTCACGAGCACGAACCAGATGCTGAACGAGACGGGCGTCGAATAGCTGAGGAGGAGGGCGAGTCCGGCGGTTCCACCGGTCACGGCGCCGGACGCCTTTAAGAGGAAGAGGCCGAACGAGACGACGAAGGCCCCCGTGAAGAGGCCGAAGGCGTCTTCGAGGCGGCTGTGTTTGACCTGGCGCTCGCGGGGTGGGCGAGAGGTGCGCGGGGTTCGGGGCTGGCGAGGATCGCTCGCGTTGCTGTCGGGTTGCACCCTGCAACGTTATAGCCAGCGCGGGTCGGATGTCGGCCGTGACCCGTAGCCTTCGAGCATGGACGGTTGCGTCATCCCACTCTCGACGGGCCTCGCGTGCGGCGAACCGGTCGCCTCGGGCGCGCCGATCGACCTGTGCCACGACCACCTCCTCGCCGCGCACGACTGGGTGGCCGGCGACGCGGGCGTGACCGACCTGCTGCCCTCACCGTGCCTCGCGTGCGGTTCGCGCCTCGGCGTCCGCTACCCCTCGGGGTGGATGTGCGCGATCTGCGAGTGGCGGGTCGGCGCCGTCGTCGACCAGGCCGATGTCATCGCCGTGCGCGTCGACGTCGTCTACTACTTGCGCTTTCGCGACCAGATCAAGATCGGCACCTCGGCGACGCCGCGGCATCGGCTCGCGGCCATCCGCCACGACGAGCTGCTCGCGTTCGAGCGCGGCAACCGGTCGCTCGAGCAGCGGCGCCACGCGCAGTTCGCGGCCCACCGCCTGGGCCGCTCGGAATGGTTCGAGGCCCACGACGAACTCTTGGCCCACATCGACACTCTGCGCCGGGGCGTCGACGACCCGTGGCAGCTCTATGCGCTCTGGCGCAGCGAACAGCTCGCCCTGCGCGGCTGACCGGCGGCCGCGAAAGAAGTGCGGAACTCAGACAGCCACCGCTCGAGAGTCTCTTTACTTCGGAACGGCATCGGTTCTTCTCCGCACGTACGACAGCTGGTGTGATCGTTTCGCACCTGCGCGCCCGCCGGCCAAGCACTCAACGCGACTACTTTACGTTCGGCAGCCAGGCTCAGGCCGCTCCTCACCCGGACAACCTGTCACGTTTCGCCGAGGGGGCGGTCCTGGAGGTATCTGGCGGGCGCCGAGATCGCCCGGCTCCGTAATGATCCCGGCGAGGTCGCGCATCTGGCTGGTTAGTCGTCGAGTTCTCGAACAAAAGTCGCGACATCCGAAACGTCCCAGGCTTCGATCTCGGCGCGCACCGCGTCGAGCCCATTCAGTTCCCGCTTCACGAGCCACAGATTGACCTCGCCCGTTCGACGGTCTTTTACGCGCAGGGGCAGACGTTGCCAGAGTTCATACAACGCTTGAGCAAAGGCCCAGCGACTTTCCTGCAGCGCTGCGAAAGACGTGTCTTCGAGAGAAGAGGCCTTATACGTGTGTGTCTCGGACGTGGGCGACTACGAGTCATCCACAGGTGCACGAGCCGCAGATGACGGCGAATCTATTGCTGCCGATGAAAGCAAGTTCCGCAAAATAACTCCGGGCGAGTGGATTTTGGAAACTCCACCCGCCCGAAGTTACTTACGTATCCCTATGCGGCGCCGCGACGGGTGCGACGAATTACGACTAGACCGGCTCCTACGAAAAGCAGGATGATCGCGCCGATGCCTAGAGGCAGCACGTTGGCGCCGGTAGAAGCGAGCCCCAGACCAGGTGTCGACACCTTGACTGTCGACACCTTGACTGTCGACGGTGACGACTCGATCGGCGGACCGGTGGGCGGGACACCCGTAGCGGTCGCGGTGTTACTGATCGATCCGGCGGTCAGATCGGCCTGCGTCACCTTGTAGGTGGCGGTGCAGGTGATTTGCTGACCAGGCGCGAGGGAAGCAGCTTCCGCCGGGCAGATGATCGCTGAAAGCGATCCTGCTCCAGTGAACTTACCTTCATCAACCGCTACGTTGCTCAGCGTCACGTTACCGGTGTTGGTCACCTGGAACGAGTAGGTGATGAGCTGACCAACCGCGGTCGCCTTCTCAACGTTCGCAGTCTTGACGACCGCGATGCCCGGCGCAGGCGGCGACGGGACCGTGACTTCGGACGGCGGCGAGGTGGGCGGGGTGCCCCCGTTCGGTGGCGTACCGGTAACAGTGGCATTGTTCGTGATCGTGCCCGCATCGACGTCTGCCTGCACCACCGTGTAGGTGGCGGTGCAAGTGATCTGCTCGCCGGGTGCCAGGGCGGCCGGTTCTGCAGGACAGGTGACCTCGGAGAGCTCACCCGCACCTGAGAACTCACCCTCATTCACAGTGATGTCGGTGAGTGAGACGTTGCCGGTGTTAGTGACGAGGAAGGAATAAGTGACGACTTGACCGACGACGTAGTCTTCCTGGGCTGCAATGTCGGCCGTCTTTACGACGGTGATCGCCGGTGCGGAAACTGAGGGAACCTCGACCGTCGATGGCGGCGACTCAATGGGGGGACCGGTGGGCGGAACGCCCGTGGCCGTCGCCGTGTTCGCCGTGTTCCCGCGATCAACATCCGCCTGCGTCAGTGTGTAGGTCGCCGTGAACGTCGTCGACGCTCCAGGAGCGAGCGTTGCAACCGATGCTGGCGTAACTGCGCCCAGTTCGCCCGAACCGTTGAAGTCACCTTCGTTCACGACCACATCTGTCAACGTCACGTTGCCCGTGTTCGTGACCAGGAACGAATACGTCAACTCCTCACCCACCTCATACGAGGTCTGATCAGCCGGAGCAACCGTCTTCGCAATCGTCAAAGCCGGTGCGGGGACTGAGGGAACCTCGACCGTCGATGGCGGCGACTCAATGGGGGGACCGGTGGGCGGAACGCCCGTGGCCGTCGCCGTGTTCGCCGTGTTCCCGCGATCAACATCCGCCTGCGTCAGTGTGTAGGTCGCCGTGAACGTCGTCGACGCTCCAGGAGCGAGCGTTGCAACCGATGCTGGCGTAACTGCGCCCAGTTCGCCCGAACCGTTGAAGTCACCTTCGTTCACGACCACATCTGTCAACGTCACGTTGCCCGTGTTCGTGACCAGGAACGAATACGTCAACTCCTCACCCACCTCATACGAGGTCTGATCAGCCGGAGCAACCGTCTTCGCAATCGTCAAAGCCGGATCTGAGATGGGGTTCGTGGTGCAGGCAAGGTTGTCGGGGTCGCACGACGTTGGTGGAGTTGTACCGGTAGGGATGACATAGTTCGACAGCTGTCGGTCACCAGTTGCTGGGTCGTTGATCGTCACCGCATAGGTGATGGTTGTCTGACCGCCGACCGGAATAATCCCACTTATCCTAAAGCCGTTATTCGCGACGGGGTCGATAGTCAGCGCGGTACCAGACGAAACTGCGGGTGCGCTTGTGACCGTCGCGTCGTCGAGAACCGACGAGAGGTCATCAGTGAGGTCGACCTGCGCAGGAGCGGTCCCGTTCGCGTTCGCCAGCGTGATCGAGTAAGTCACCGTCTGTCCAAGAGCCACCAAGGTACCCGACGTTGGATCGGATGATTTTGCGATGGTCAGCTCGGAGCATAAGCCGCTGTCCTGCTGAGACGTGGCACCAAAGAGAGTAAGCCCTGTCGTTGCGATGGCCGTAGTGGCCACTGGTGCTGTCGAGGCAGCCGTGGGGATCGACGTGATCTCGTAGATAGTGCCAGTGGAACCCGCAAGGAAGACCTTGCCACCGCTTTGTGCCGCGCCGAACGATTCGGGGACAGTACCGACCTGGGTCACCGCGAAGCTTGGCGAGATGCGGAACAGTGCATTGCCGTTCGACCCCGCACCAACCGCGAGGATGTCGCCGTCCGCAAGGGAGAGGAAGTCGCCGGCAGATCCGAAGCCCGTTGGGAAAGCGGCTTCGTAAAGCGTTGCGACGCCGGACGCGGGGTTGATGCGGAAGATTTGCTGGGCGGTCGCTCCACCGCCTGGCGAGGCACCGACCAGGAGCGAACCATCAGCCAACGAACTCAGAGCATTGACGAAGTAGTTGCTTGCCGGGAGGCCCGTTATGGCGATTTGTGCAGTCTCCGCCCCGGTGTTGGGGTCGATTGTGTACAAAAACGGCACGCCGGGGAGGATGCCGTAGAGGGTCAAGCCATTGCTGGAGAAAGCGATGTCCGTATACGAATGCGGAACCGGCACGCTGCTTTCGAGCGCACCTGCGTCTGAATACTGGTTCAGGACAGGTGTAGCACTTCCTGTGTTTACGTAGATGTTCCCGGGTGCGCAGATCGGCGCCGCAAGGGCAGTCTGAGTTGGGATGAACACGTTCAGGACGGTGATCATGCCCATTAGGAGGGCGAATAGCACGGCAGCCGCGGTGCTTTTCTTGACCGTTCCGGTATTGCCTCCGGCGGTCGGTGGTCTTGTTGCGTGCATGGGGTCCTTTCGGAGCAGGTTCCTAGGTGCTAGTTCAGAGCTATGCCACGCATTCAGACGTGGCATACGTCGTTGCAGCGCCTTGGTTCGATCAATCAGCAACTGACAAAGCCCTCGAACTAACAGACGGAATTGATCCAGATTTATGACGCCTAGTTGGCGAATTTTCGCCAAAAAAGTTGAGCGTTGTTCTTTGGTGGATCTGATCCTGATTCGGCGAACCGGTCTCACCGGCTCGATCTGTAAGCAGAAAGGGAGAGATTCAAGCTAAACCAGGAGGGAGTTCGCTGCGAATCACAGCCATAGCCACAATGATGCGGCCCGCCCGATACTGGTCTGGGGAGCCACATTGGACACCCTCACAGCAGCGCAGCTGGCAAGGCAGCGCGTCCACCTCGTCAAACGCCTGCGACCGCACTGTGGACGTCTCGATCCGGAGGATGTCCTGTCCGAGCCCATACTCCGGCTAGCGGAGAGATTTCGTGCCGGGGGAACCTTGCCCCGAAATCTTGGCGCCCACGTTCTCCGATCAGCAAAAAATAATGCGATCGATTTCTACCGATCACGATTGTCGCGAGAGGACCCCATTGATCCGCACGGACACGGGCTCTCAGATCTACTTATCGATGAAGACGACGATCGACGACGCTAAATCGAGATAGCCGACGATGTTCAACTTCTCGATCAGGCGGTGGCAAGCCGGCCGTCACGCCAAGAGGGCCTCTTGTTCGAACATCCATGCGCAGGGCCGCCCTAAGGAGCTCACCCGGGAGTTCTGCCTCTCGGCAACACTGATCGCAACCCGAGCAGTCAGCACGTTTAGCGCTCAGAATTTCAGAGTTTCAAATGATGCGGCTCTCGCCCGTATCGGGGGATGGAGCAAGAGCCGCATCCTGGAAGGTTGTCTAAGCCCTCCATATATAACGACGCGAAATCTCGAAAAACATGACGCATATCTCCTAACAAATATTGCGCAGCCGTCCTCGACTGTGTATCCACCACTACCGGCCGAGATATATGCACTCGATCGTCAGTCCAATAAAAGAGCCGCCGGTAGCAGCCATCATCAGCTGCACCTATATGTCGACGTATCCGACCTTCTTTGGATGGAAGCCACCCCCTCCCCTGGCCGCCAGACATAAGACGAGGCAGTTTTCTAAACGGCCGCGGCCTCTAGCAACGAAAATCCTCGACACGTCTATTACCGTGAGCGCCCACAGTTGCGACCCGACCGGGCGTCAAGCGACACCTCCCACTAAAGCCTTCGGAGCGTGACTTGTCGCGGAAATTGATGCGAGTCGGTTCTTACCAGCCATGCTCTTCCTCTTTGGCGAAGAAGGAGTCCAGCGCCAAGGGTCTATTTGTTCACGGCCTCGCCCACGCGTCACGTAACGCGTCAGAATCCCTCCTATCTGATATCGAGTACAACTTCAGAAAAGGAAAAAAGAGGCGTCGACGAACCAGGTTGAAAAGTTTCACCACTCTGACGACGTTGTTCCTGGCTCAAGTATGTGCAGCCAACGCCTGCCGATCTTTTGGGCTCGGCATCAAGCAGAGAGAAGGGTCATATGCGGAGGTCTGCACGCATCACGTTGAAAGCTAGCCAGGAGGAAGCGCGGAGCGACTCAGGTGTTGCGAGGATCGCCTGGTTAGTGCTCCTACCGTCATGGATCGCTGTGGGCCTGACCCTTTCCCTATACGGCATAGCGGCGCACATACACGGCTAGGAGCTCTCCGCATCGGCGCATTCTGGCAACCACGGCGCGTGAGCCAACGTGCCTATTTCATGTCGAAAACGTCTATCGAACCTGTGATCTCAGTGAGATCAGATCTTTGTCCGAGCAAAAGTTACGGGGCATCATTGCGCGGTGAAACTCTGGATGCGCGTGGGTCCGAAACGACCAAAAGAGGGATCAACGTATCGCAGCCCAAGGGCCATTTCTCCGACCGGTGCAGAGAACGATTGCACGAACTCTCCGTCATCATCCAAGAGCATGATTTGGTCCCGAAAGGAACCGTTTGCGATGCGCTGCATTGTCGCGTTCGGTTCACCAACAATTTCCATCACATAGCTGCTGCTGTCGACAAGGTCACCTTCTTTCGGAGAAATGAGAGTGGGTGGTTCAGTGATCTCAACCGTCGATGAGCCGCTGAGCTGAGACATTCGTGCACCATTTATCTGTCGGACGGCGAAA
Source organism: Okibacterium fritillariae (assembly GCF_900167575.1). Classification (GTDB taxonomy): domain Bacteria; phylum Actinomycetota; class Actinomycetes; order Actinomycetales; family Microbacteriaceae; genus Okibacterium; species Okibacterium fritillariae. The sequence goes on along the minus strand of NZ_FUZP01000001.1, from coordinate 220,596 downwards.
GTTTGTGCACCCCAGCCCATTCCAGGTAGATCAGTGATTTGCCACTCACCTCCGTCAGTGTCGACGACGCTGCCCAGTAGTGCCCCTTCGGATGACAACACTTGAATAGTCGCCCCAACTTCCGCCTTACCCCCGGAGATGATTGGAAGGTAACGGCCGGTTGGGTCACTTTCTACAACCAATGAAAGTACCTGCATGTCTGCAACCTTCATTCCGGACTTGCCCTCGAGTCCCTCCTGGGGTGCTGGGGTGGTCTCGTCCGAAGAGACGACCGGAGTTGAGTTCTCGAGGACCGTTTCAGGTTTGGGCGGCGATGTCGGTGCAGATTGGGTTGGCGGCCCAGGGATCGGTGCTGTGTTGGATTCCGCGTCGGGATCATTCGTTGGAGTGTAAATGGGCGTGTCCGACGGAGTCTCTGTGGGTTCCGTTTCGTGCGGGTTGATCGATTCGCTCGCGGATATTGGGCCTTTAGCCGTGGGCTCTGCCACAATCGCGAAAGTGACGATAGCGCTCAGCGACACGGCGACCAGTCCACAGGCCGCTCCGGTGAAGAGGCTACGTGAGCGCGTTCGGTCAGCTGCTGCCATCGCGCTTGCCGACGACATTGCCATCGCTGATGAGTCAGCACCGACAATCGACGGTGCGATTCCAGCCACCGTGAACAGCATTGGAAGGAGGACCCATAGCAAACCTGACGCAATGGTCCTGGCTTCCTCGAGGGATGCGGAGCATCCGTCACAGCTTCCAAGGTGTTCGTTTATTGCTGCCTCTCGCTCTGGAGTGAGGGCACCTCGCAAGTATCCGGGAATCTGGTTGATAACGCTTTCACAGAAAGGGCTCTGCGAGTGAGAGAGGTGATCTCGCAACCAAGCGTCGCGCATACCTTTCCTCGCACGGGCGTGGAGTGCGGAAACTGCGTTCGGTTTCAGATTGAGTAACGGCGCGATTTCCCGTGGCTTGAGACCTTCGATTTCGGATAGCCATAGAACCTCCTGCCAGCGCTTGGGCAGCTGTTGGAAAATCTTTATGCCGACGTTTTTGGCCGCGTTTCGTAGAGCGAGGGTCTCGACGGAGGGGCCGGCAAAAACCTTATCGAGTCGTTGCTCGACGTTCGCCGGATCTATCGGCAAAGGCAGATGTGTCCGTTCGTACCCGAGGTGTTTGATTGTTGTGAGCAGGTAGGGGCGGAAGGATTCTTCTGGCCCCTTCCCGTTCTGAACGGCTGCGAGTATGCGTGTGAAAGCTTCCGACACTAGGTCGTCCGCTGAATGGTCGGGGAATCGTGCAGCAGCAATGCGTCCCGCTGGCGCATGGCGCTTCCACAATTCAGCGAGAGCTGCGGTATCTCCGGTTCGGAGATACACCACCAATTCCTGTTCACTTGCAGACTCGTACTTCGGAGGGTAATTGAACATATCACTCAGATTCTCTAAAGGCGGGACGACTTCTAGCTGCAGGTAGGCTCACTTCGCCGCCGAATTTCTACATGCTTAACGACGCACTGAATTGGTTTTCGTGATGCACATATCTTTTTTTATGAGGAAACTCACATTCGCTCACGAAGCCCCCAAGTCAGATGGCATCTAAGTCATCCATCTGCCCCATATTGAGATAACTTCGCGAATCGAGATGCTTCCACTTGGGACTTCGCTGTTCCGTCTGAGCGTCTAATCTCGAATTCGCCGCTTTCAAGCGTTGGGAGCCTCGAGCTTCACGCCTATTACGCGCCCAGTGGAGTGCCTCGCGAAACGCCCACTGCGTGAGCTGCTATTTAGGCGTTCGGCGAGGGAGCCGCTCCACCATCGGGCGAAGTGTTGGCCATGCTGATCCATCCGATTATGAGAAGTGGTTCAGAGCGACACCGCGCACTCCGAAGCGATGATTGTCGTCGCAACGCTCAGTTTCGATCGGGCGGATTCGACGGACAAAGCTCACCTAAATGTGGACGAGGTCGAGCCGGATTTATGACACGCGATGGAGCAATTCTCAGAAAGACATTCGACATCACTCTCCGGGTTCACGTCTCCCTCCAACTGGCCTACTTCGCGCCACAATCGGCATCTCGCAAGTGAGGAAATCCGAACCAAACCAGAACGGGCTCCATTACGAACCACTCTCATGTTCACAACGAAGTGGGCATGTTCGTTTTGGTCGAGGGGGCCACATTGGACACCACCGTCGCTGCTATGGTGCAACTGGCGGAGCAACGCGCCTATTTGATCAGTCGTTTGCGATCCCACTGTGGACGCCTCGATCCTGAGGACGTCTTATCTGAGGCAATACTTCGACTTGCCGAACGATCTCGTGCAGGCAAGCCTTTACCAAACGATGTCGGCGCCTATGTGCTCCGATCAGCAAAGAACATCGTGATCGATTTCTATCGATCGCCAATGTCGCGAGAATACGTCACTGATCCACGCGACCTTGAGCTCTCGGAACTGTTCATCAATGAAGACGACAATCGACGACGCCTGATTGAGCTTGCCGACGATGTGACACTTCTCCATCAAGCTGTTGCAAACCTGCCGGAAGGCCAACAGCGCATTTTGATCGAAACCGCAGTACGCGGGCGCCGCCCGAAGGAACTCGCGCGCGAATTCTGTGTGACGGCGGCAGTCATCGCAACCCGATCACGCCGAGCGCGCGTAGCACTCGGAAATGAGGTCTGTCGTCTGCTTCTCATGCGAGGTGGCCCTGAATGCAAGCGTCACGCGGCACGAATCTCGACCCGGCCAGCCTCGCTACCAAAACTGGCTGCACATCACCTTCGCACATGTCCATGCTGCGCGCGTCACCTCAGACAGTTCGAAAGTCTTCGCTTCTTCGAGTGACGCTGCCCGTTCGCCGCTGAGCGCAAAGACTCGTCGCTCTTAGCCTGCGCTAGATGGGGTTCAGGTTTTCACACGTGCCGTGTGCTGTTCCTCGAGGTGGCCGCCGCGGCCGCAATTGATCTTCTCGTTGGCATCGCGAATGCGCCACGGAGATCTGGCCGTTCTTCACGCCCTCTCTCGTTGAGAACGCGACGATCGCGACGCACCACGCGTGCCCCGAAGCCCAACTCGCCGACTAGAGCAAAGTGCCAGCAGCGGCGCCCGAAGTGAGTCCTGCTTAGATTGCCCCGGTGGGTCCGAATAGCCTTGACATAGTCATAGCTGGTCGCGTTCAGCGGCGATCCAACCTTGCTGGGCCGAGATTCAGTCCGGTGCGGGGCCCGCGATGCTTGCTCCGGAGATCAGGACGGTTTTCTCACTCATAGCTTTTGATCCTTCTGGGTCGTCACTTCATTGCGAGGTTCGCGACTAGCGGCGCGGGGTGGCTGGCGGAGGGTAACGTGAGTCATCTGTCCGCGGTGTCCGAGCTGGAAATCGATCTTGTCGGCGCAGTGCAGTTCCCAGAGAGCGTTGTGGACCTCGAGGGTGGTGCAGCGTAATCGTGATGCGAGGTCCACGTAGGCGTGTGGGCTCCCTGCGATCAGCTGGTCGAGTACATGGACGGCACGCGTCGTTAGCTGGGTCGTTCTTGGGTGCGCGGGCCCGTCAGTCATACGGGGGCATTCGTGTCGCTCGTGGCATCACTGGTGTCGGCGAATTCGTCTTCGCGGCCTTTCTTCGGAAACAAGAAGGTGAGGGCCAGGAATACGACGAGGAAGCACGCTTGGATGAGAAGCGTCGTGCGGAACGCGTCCGCCGGAGACCCGGACGTGATTGCGGAGAAGAAGGTTGACCCGAAGACGGCGACACCGATCGAACTCGCGAGGGACTGCACAGCGGTCAGTACACCCGACGCGGATCCGATTTCGTCGTCGCGGACCGCGGCGAGGATGATGCTGAACAGCGCAGCGATTACCAGGCCGGACCCGACGCCGGCAATGGCAATACCGGGGACGATCTGCCAGATGCTAAAAGTCCCGCTGGCTCCTAATTCGACCCACAACAGGGCTGCGCCGAGGATCTGCACCAAGGCACCGATCTGGAGCACTGCCCGGCCAAGCTTTTCAGCGAGGAACGCGCCGCTGATTGCTCCACCGACTGCTGTGCCCAAGGCGACGGGAAGGTTGCCGAGTCCCGCTTCGCCCGCGGTGAAGCCCTGTCCGATCTGCAGGAACAGCGTGAGGATCAGCTGGGTTCCGATGAGAGCGCTGAAGAACAACGCGATACCGGCCAGTCCTAGCGTGTATGCGGGCCGGGAAAAGATCCCCGGTACCACCAGAGGTGTGCGCCCTCGTGCTGATGCGGCACGTTGCTGCCACGCGAACAGTACAAAGCCCAGCAGGCCGGCAGCAATGCTGAGCCACGTCCACAGCGGCCACCCTTCTTCCTGACCGAAGTTCAGCGGCAGCACCAGCAGCGCGGAAGCAGCCACGATGATGGCCGCCCCGACTACGTCGACGCCTAGCGTTTTGTCGCCGGTCCGGTGCGGCAGGATGCGCCACGCGATGATCAGCGAGGCGACCCCGATCGGGACGTTGACGAGGAAAACCGCGCGCCACCCCAACCCGAAAAGGTCTGCTTCGATGAGCCCACCGCCGATAAGCGGGCCGAGGATGCCTCCCAGACCCAGCACCGGACCGAACACACCGAATACCTTCGCGAGCTCTTTCCCGGAGAAGTTTTCACGGAGAAGTCCGAGCCCCTGCGGCAGGAGCATCGCACCAGCGAGGCCTTGCACCAGTCGGACGATGATCAAAACTTCGATTGTCGGAGCGATCGCGCAGAGAAGCGACGCGACCGTGAAGCCGGCGAGCCCGACGAGGAACATCAGGCGGCGACCGAACCGATCACCCAGGCGCCCACCGAGGATGAGACCGGCGCCCAGTGTCAGGGCATATCCGCCGATCACCCACTGCAGGCCCAGAGCCGAGGCTCCCAACGAGCTCTCCAGGTCAGGCCCGGCGACGTTCACGATCGTCGAATCCAGCAGGTCCATGATCTCCGCCGCGAGCATCACGCCGAGAATCACCCACCGCCATTTGTATGTGCCTCGCACCGTCTGATCCGACATGATCGTCTCATTTCTTGATTATCAATTTTTTTAGCAAGTATCAGTAGTACCATGGGCAAATGAGCAAAGCAACCTCTGTCAGGCCTACGCCCGAGCGCGACGATCGGCGCGACAGAGAAGCCGCCAGACGTGACGGGCGAGCCATGGCGGACGACGATATCCGGGCTCGGATTCAGCAGCTCGGCGTGCGCCAGCAACGATTCGAACGCCACCTCGCCAAAGAGCTCGGCGTCGACGCGGCCGGCATCGAAGCAATGGACCACCTCATATCTACTGGACCAGCTACACCCACAGAACTCGCCCGACGTCTCGAAATATCCACCGCCGCGACCACGCTTGTTCTTAACCGCCTCGAGACGGCGGGCCACATCCACAGAGAACGCCACCCCACCGACGGGCGAAAACTCGTGGTCACCGCCGAGCAGAACTCGGCGGAACTGGCGTACTCGCACGTCCTACCAATGATTGAAGGCGTCGAACAACTCGTGGAATCCATGACTCCGGAAGAGCGAATGACGATACAACGCTTCCTAGACCAACTCATCACCATTTATGACGACGCCACACGGAAGACACATCAGAATTTCTGACCGTCACTCGAGGCCGATTGGTCGATTTAGCGCTACACGGACCGAGCTAGCTGCCAGATAACGGCGCAAGCACCTGGCCAAGGCCGGTACGCGGTCAGATAACGCTGCGAACTGGCGGCCAGTTAGTGCTGGGATTCACAGACACGCCAGTGCGCGGATCTCGCACTCCAAGGATGGCGTCCGGTGAAGGATCCCTATCGGACACGCTGGGGGCGCCGGTCCGGTGCACCGCGATGGGTAGTCGTGCCCGTTCCAGCCGATACCACACACCGTTATCGCGGGCGCATGACCGACCACACGTTTCTTGGGAACCGATTGCGGAACCCCGCACGCATTCTCGCGACCGCAGCTATTCTCGCCGGCGTCATCATCAGCACATCTGCGTGCGGCGTCATCAGCCCGAAAACCGAGCCAACCCCGGAGCCGGTCCCGACCATCGTCTGGCAAGACGGGGCACCGACCGGGGAGCTCGAGTCCAACGAGTACGTGCAGGTACTCCGCAAAGCACTCCCCGCCATGGCCGCCGCACACAACCAACGCAACTACACGCTGCCGGAAGCCTACGAAACCATCGGTTACCCAGACCTCGCGAACCAAGCGTCGACCGCGAAATGGGAGCTGAATCGCGATGCACCTTTCCTCATATATCCGGGGCCGAGACCCTTCACCCCGCTCACGGTGGAGAAAGGCTGGATGACCGACGACGGACAAGAAATCCATGTCATAGGGTGCCAGATCGACAACTGGGCTTCCGAGGAAGGAACGGTGCCCGAGAAACCGATCCGAGTACTAGGCGCCATCTACGGTTTCACCGAGGTGGAAGGAGGCCTGAAGCTGACGTCGAGAATCAGCAAACCCGGCCTGGATTGTGAGGGCGTTGACATCAAGGTCGGGGTTTTCGACCCGGCCCCCACGCCTTCTACCGTTTCTGACGCCACGAGCGTTATCAAGCCCGTCCTCCCCAGTAAGCGCGGAACCGCAACACCCACCCCGTGAGACACCCGTTTCACGAAATCCCAGTCCGGTGAAGCATCCCCTATCGGACGCGATCCCGCACCGGATAGATCTGCTTGGTGACTAGGGGCCTCCCGGGGAAAGGTATCTTTCGATCCACGATTACCTTGCACCAACTCGCTGACGTGCTCGAGCGATTCATCGTCAACGAGTACAAGGAACGTCCACATTCAGCGACCGGCGCAGCCCCTCACATTCGCTGGCGGAGTGAGAGCTTCATTTCTCGAATGCCCGCCCATCCGGAAGACCTCGATTCGCTCCTGTTGACTGCGGTCGCAACGCGACGTGTACAACGCGACGGGATCCGCTTCGCATCGACCCGATACATCTCACCGGTCCTCGCCGCATACGTCGGCGAAGACGTCACGGTGCGGTAGCATCCCCGCGACCTCGGCGAGGTGCGAGTGTTCCACGACAACACGTGCTTGTGTCGCGCGATCGCACCCGAACGCTCCTCCGAGACCGTGTCCTTCACCGATCTGCAGGCGGCGAGGAGCCAGCAAAGCCGTGCCCTGAAACAGCAGCTGCGCGAGCTCACCACTCACGCCGGCTCACTACCTGAAGACACCCGCCACCGCCCCGAAGCTGCGCCGGCAACTGAGAGCGCCCCCGACCGCGCAGCGCCACCCCGGCCCGAAACTAGGTTGGTTCACCGACCGCGAGATATTGTTCTTCTATGGCCCGTGCACCCTGGAACAGACCCGGCGAATCCACACAGACACGTCGGCTCCGCATCGCGATGTTCTGGAGCGCGGTCGTGCTCGTCGTGGCGTTCGTCGCAATACTGGTGTACTTCGTCGTGGGATCGGCCGAGATCGCGGGCTTGTGAGGTCGCGCTCGATGAGGGGGTATCCCATGCCTGAAGGTCGGACTCTCGCGGTGTCGCGGCTGCGCCTGGCGAGTGTGGTGCTCTCGATCGTCGCGCTCGTCTTCTTCGCGATGGCGATGCTCCTGTCGTCGTCGCGCGTCGCCTTCCTGGTCGGACCTGTCGTCCTCGGTGCGGTCGCACTCGTTCTCGCTCTCATGGCTCGAGGATCCGCCGTCGCTCGCCCCGGGCCCGTCATCGCGTTCATGCTGGCTACGCTGGCAATGATCGTTCCCGCTGTCGTCGTCGGCTCGGTGATCTACTCAGGGGCCGCGGCCCCGTCCTCGGTCTACATGATCGAGGTCGACTCCCCGGATCCTGTCGACGTGGTGATCAGGGACGGTGCCGATCGCACGAGCGTGACGTGGGACTCGGGAAACACCATCACCCTCGACTCGAACGCGACGGTCATCGGGATCAACGCGCGAACGGCGGTCTCCACCACGGTCATCTCGTGCGAGATCCGCCGCGACGGCACCGTCTTGGTCGCCGACGAGCGCGCCGGAACAGTCGATTGCAGTTTCGTCGAGGGCGACGACTAACGAAGTATGCCCGAGCCAAGCCGGCAGATGCTCTCTCGCTCGCCTTGGTCATGGCCCGGTGTCAAACAGTACTGTTGCGGCTCGGAGCACCGAGTGTGTTTCCCCACTGTTCGGTCAACTACCCGACTGACTCCGTCGCAGAGTGTTGACAACAGGGTGCGGATGCCACGCCCGTTCAGGGGTTATGAGTGGCCGTCGGCCAAGTGCTGAGTCCCGCGATGCCGATGAGGGTGAACACGGCGACTACTATCCAACTCTGGACGACGAGTCCGAAAACGATGAACGCGACAGCAATGACGACCGTCAAGACCGTCGCGGCCCGGAAGAGATCCACTTTCGAGTTCGATGCGCTATTCATGGTGTGCCCTTTCTGCTTATTCATCCAGGCTAGAAGGACAGCCGTCCTCGTACATCCGTCGAGTGACGGGCTTCACCTCCACCGCCGTGCTCTTCGACTGGATCCCCTCACAGTCGACCCGTGAGCCTAAAAGGCGGCCTGCCAGCGCCCGCCCACAAGCGGAATCGCTAACCGGTGCACTGCTGGCACGGTGATGCACGTCCCTTCCGATTGAATGCTCGGTCACGGGGGCCAGTGCTCGCCGTCTGCCTGGTGAGCCGTCAGCGACTTCCTCGCGGATGGAGCATCTGGGCGCACCTCTTCGTCGTGGCGATGCTGCTCTGCGTTGTGCCGTTCCTACTGTTCGCGTGGGCACAACAGCATGTCCCGTCAAGCGTGGCGAGCATCATCAATGCGACGACCCCATTGATGACCATGGCCGCCGCGCTGCTGGCGCTGCCTTCCGAGCGTTCGGACCGTTGAAAAGTGGGCGGTCTTGGCATGGGGTTCGTCGGAATCCTGCTCGTTCTCGATCCGTTCAGCGGATTCGACGGCGACACCGGCCCGCTCGGCTATCTCGCCTGCCTAGGAGCGACACTCAGCTACGGGATGGCGTTCGTCTACATGCGCCGGTTCGCCTCTCCCCCGAGGGCTCGCCGCGATCACTATCGCGACTGCACAAGTAGGCCTGGCGGCAATCGTCATGGTGATCCTCAGCCCACTCATCGCCAAACAACCAGTCGCGCTCTCGCCCGCGGTGGTGGCCTCGATGCTCGGACTTGCTGGCTGAGATGACGGTGCCACCCGACATCCGAATCGAGCCTCGCCCCCGGGAGGATGCTGGACGGGCTGGCGCTCCGTCGATACCCTGGCCACATGATCATGACCATTGTCGTTGGCGTGCAAGAGCAGCACACCGTGATGTTTTCTTTCGACAAGGTCTGGGGCCGCCTCAGCATCATGGTCGATGGCCAGAGCGTCGTCGACACCGTGCGAATCGCATCCCTCAGCACCGTCGCGACGTGGGAGTTCCCCGTAGGTTGGAATGAACGACACATCGTCCGGATCGAAAAGCACCGAGCGACATTCTTCGCTGGATTCCGGCCGCAACCTGTGTACGCATACGTGGACGGAGATCTCGTCGCCCAAAATAGTGCGTGAAGTACGCACGTCGTGACCGCGTCACGGATCGACCTCCTGTCAGGCGTCCGCTGGCATCCCAATGAAAGACCGGTAGAGACCTGTGAGTGACAGCGCCTTCGCGATCGGGAGCATCGTGCGCTTCCACCGGCTTCTCTCGCGGCAATCGCCAGAGGAAACCCAGAGTGCCGTCTTACAAGCCCTGCACCATGAGGGATTCACCATCGAGACGAACAGTTACGAGTTCGAGGGATGGAATGTGCGGTACGGAGTGATCGGAAGCAACAGCGCTTCCACACGGAACGCATTCCTGTTGGAGGTGGTGCCGCTGCTGAGCTTGGTGGGGGTGGGGCGCCCGTTTGCGCGGTGCGCCGTGCCCGTCGCTGTGCGTTCTCGAGGCAACGGCGCGCAACTGTTCGCAACTACGGTCTGGGGCCATCGTGGCGACGCCGGGACTGTCAACCTGGTAGCCAAACGCACGAAGAGCGCCATCGAGAGCGCCGCCGCGCACCTCGGAGCCGAACACTCCTCGTCCGTGCCGCCGATCGACCCGTCAGCTCCGATCGATGGGCGAAGCTTCGAACGGCTCACCGGCTGGCGGCAACAGCAATGACGACATGCGCCAGATCGCACGCTGACGACAAACGCATAAAGTGGACACGCATGGCTGAGGAAGCGGGAACAGCTGTCGAACGCGGCGGCGCCGCGGGCGAGATCGACCGATGACCACCGGCGCGACTCTGGTCGTGGGCTATGACGAGGCCCGCCGCGCATCCGTCGAGACGACGCTCCACAGGCTTGCCCGCCGCCAGGGTATTTCGATGCTCGTTCTCGGTGTGTTCTTCGGGCTCCTGATCGTGGTGCCGATCGGCGCCGCAATCGTCGAAACAAACGACACCGCTGATGGATCCGCTTCCCGGCGCGATCCCGGCCGTGCTTATGAGGTTTAGCCGGGTGATCCGGTTTGGGTGAACCTCCATTTGAATGCGACCTCAAACGGGTTCGGGGCGCCAAATAGCGTGTGAAAACGCGGCCACTTAGCGCTGCGATTCACAGGACACGCCGTTGCGCGGATCTCGACCGGCGAGAAAGGCGTCCGGTGAACGATCCCCTATCGGACAGAGTGTCGGGGGCGGTCGCTAGCGTGCTGGCATGAAGATTCTCCTCCTCTCACGCCACATCGGAGCGATGGCCCCCTTCCTCGCCGGGGCGACCAGCGCAACGCCCAGCTCCCTCCACATCGGTTATATCGACGACGCGCAACTCGCCTTCCCGGGGGCCCCCTTCGTTCAGGCAGAGAGCGAGTCCGTGGAGAAACTCGTCCACAGGGTGACGCGAATCACCACCCGCGAGACAAGCCCTGCTCGCTTTGATCGAATGCTTGCAGAGCTCGATGCGGTCTACGTCGCGAGCGGAAGCACGTTCGCGCTCCTCGAGGCATTGCAAACAACGGGCAATTCCGCCGTGCTTACTGAACACGTGCGAAAAGGGTTGCCGTACGTCGGCGCCAGCGCAGGGTCGATCATCGCTGGGCCGGATGTAACCCCAGCCTCATTGATGGACGATCCTGCAGACGGGCCCGCTCTCACGGATTTCGCTGGATTGGCTTTGATCGACAAAACGGTAATTCCACACGCCGATGGGCAGCTCCCGCCCTACCCACCTGAGCTCATCCGCGAAACCCTGGACACGTTCGGCGACAAATACCCCTTGATTCCCCTCCGCGACGATCAAGCACTCCTCATCGATGGCGAGACGGCAACTGTGGTCCACTCGAGCTGCTGAACACGAAAACTCTATGAGAGCGGTCGCTCGAGGACCAATCCGTTTCACGTCTCGGGTGCCCGGCTAAGCATCCCCTATCGGACACACCTGAGCCTTCATTGGTTCTATCGGTCAGTAACGCCGGCGGATCGAGCGTGTAGGCGATCAATGTGGCCTCCGCCGCCTCCTAACGGTGTGTCGCCTGCGTCGTCCGCGAAGGAAAGGCCGTCCAGCTCGTTGCGGAGCCGCTGCAGCGCGCGGCCGTATCGGGTGCGCGCGGTAGATGCATTCATCGACAGAATCCGTGACGCCTGCGCGATGCTGAAACCATCCCAATGGATCAGGATGACGAGCTCCCGAGAGCGCTCATCAAGTCGCCGAACGGCTCGCCGCACCGACTGTGCCTGCAGGTCCGAGTCGAGAACCGTGTCCGCGGATTCGCCCACTGACGCAGAATCGGCAAGGTAATCCCGCAGAGCATTCGCAATCGACGTGCGTTTCGTTGCACTCCGGTAATGCTCGCGAAGCAGGTTGCGTGCGATCCCGAAGCACCACATCCGTGCCGCCTCGTCAGCCGCAGGCACTTTTCGCGCGCTTTCCCACAATGCGAGCAATGTTCGCCCCAAAAGGTCGGCGGCATCCTCCGGCTCATCGACGCGACGACGAAAATAGCGAAGAAGGTCGTCGGCGTTGGTAATGATGACCGTTTCGGCCCAGCTGTCGGGGTCTGGGGCGGCGGGTCGAGTCATCGGTGCAGCTCTCCCGTGCAATCTGTCGCCGAACTGTAGACCGTGCCCTCTTCTTCCCCCGCCCCTCGGAGAGAGGCGGGGATTTCCGCCTCGATCAGCCGGCTCGCGGCGGCCGAGAAGGATGCTTGGTCGAAACCCGGTTCCGTGCCACCGTCGCGTTCCGGGATGATCGGAGTGGCGAGGGCGTCTTCGTAGATCCGTTGGCCGATACCCGTCCAGTCATGGGTGCGCATGAATTCAGCGATGCGGACATCCGCCTCGTCGCGTTCGCTCGGTTCGCCGAAGAAGATCTGTTCGCGACAACTCACGTTCACGCCGGTGTCTGTCGTATAGACGATTGGGATCTCGACGTCGGGTTCGACCTGCACGCCGCTGACCGACAGGGTGAGCGGGATGAGTATCGCCCCGCCCGTGAGCGCGACGATGCTCACGACTCCAATCGGTAGGAGGGCGCGAGGCCGCTTCCACCAGGTCGCCGCCTCCACGGACCTTTCCTCCCCGGCCTGGAGCCGAGCGGCACGCGCCATCTGCCCCACTAGCTCATGAAGCTTGTCGTCACCGTCGGCTGCGACCGGGTTTGCCGACTCGAGGTCGGACATGTCACGTTCTTTCATCGCTGGTCCCTTCACCATGATCACTCATCAAGAACATGACAAACCCGAGCGAAAACGTCTCAGTCACATGAAAAGTAGCGAATCGAAAAAACACCGCTCAAAGAAAGCCGGCGCCTAGCCGCGCGAACACAGCACGGTACTCCTTGCTAGCCAACTAGATCCGTTTCACGCGTCGGGTGCCCGGCCAAGCATCCCCTATCGGACGCGTCTATCATCCGTCGTGAAGCCTTCTCGTGTTCCGCGTTGTTCAAGCGACTCGACTTCTTGGAAGAATGTGACCTGCCAACCGGCGGGCCCCTGCACCCGTGCGTTGATTGTTTGGAACGGCGTATCCGTGGGTCGCGCAAGAACCTCCGCGCCTGACTCCTCCGAGGCCGCTACCGCCAGCGCCGTGTCTGCCACTTCGAGCGCGATACGCAGCGTCGCTCCATCAGACGTAGGAGCTTTCTCTAACGCGTCGATCGCACGCACGTGCGTAGGTGTGGCCAATTCGATCGTGGCAGCGCCTACCTGCAAGATCGACACACGATCATCTCCCTGGGTGGCAAACGCCGGTTGCTCCGGCATCCCGAGAACATCGCGATAGAAGCGAACAGCCTCATCGAAGTCGTCGGTCTCGATGATCAAACGGAGCTGGCGCGGCGGCTGGTGAAGAGTCATGACCACCACCCTGCAGGCTGACACGGGTGTCAGGTGCAAGCCCCAGCCGCAACCGCATAGCGTTCAGCGCGAGAAGCTCTGCCTCAATCGACTCTTTCTCGCTCTCGAGCCGGGCCGCGGCCGCATCAAATGCAGAGCGAAGTTCCTCGGCGTCTCGGCGGGACGAGCCGAGAACCGGCAATAGCTCCTGAATCACTGAGCTGCAGAATCCGGCTCGGAACAACTCTTGGATCTGAAGTACGAAACCGAGCTGTTCTTCTGAGTAGACACGTTGGCCTCCCGTAGTGCGCCCCGGGCTCAGCAGGCGCTGGGTCTCGTAGTACCGCAGTGACCGAGCGCTCACCCCGCTCCGGGCAGACAGTTCTCCGATTCTCATACGTCGATCTTTGCCTATACAAACGCTTGTCGCTGTTGGCCGGGTATCGCTTACCGCGAGCCCCATCGGCGACACGCGCAACCTTCACACTCGAGCCGCTCGTTGAAGACACCGCACCATGCCGGCGCAACGCCACCGTCCGGCCAGGGATCCCCTATCGGACTCTGCCCTCGGACGCTCAGCACGCCCGGCGGCTACTCCGTCGCACGTTGGATCGAGAGCGGGTACTTCCGATCGAGGCGCGGTCCGACGACAACGAAGAGCAGGAAGATCGACAGAAGCCACCCGCCCACCCAGTAGCCCGGAACAATGAGTAGCGCGATATTGGGCCACAGGTCGGTAGCTATGGCAGCCAGAACACCCAACGTCAACAGAGCCCCGACCCCGTAGTACAGGCTCTCGAGGCCCTTGGTGATCGTTCGCCGCCTTTCCTGTTGCAGCGCGGTCCGCCTGTCAAGGTTGGTGACGGCATCATCGAGCGTGGCGTCCTGGATGTCAGCGAAAAGGTCACGCACAGGCACCTGCAGGGCGCGAGCCAAGAGAGTCAGGGTCTCGAGACTGGCGTCGCTGCCGGCCTCCAACCGCTGAATGGTGCGCACCGTCACCGAACTCATCTCGGCCAACTTCTCTTGAGTCCATCCACGAGCTTTTCGCAGCTCCACGATTCGTGTCTCATTCATAGCCCCAACCCTACGAACCGAGAGGGTTTCGGGCCACGACACCAACCCGACATCTCCCCGACAGCGAACCTCCAACCCAATCCTTTGCGAAAGTGGCTGGTTCTCCGCGCCCACTATGCCCGGCCGCACGGTCGACCTCTCGCCTAATGACTTACCTCATGGATGGTACGAGCCCCGATCACATGATGCTTGCCGCGTGCCACCCCGCGACATCGCATTGTCCATCGTCGTTGTTGCCGGTGGCGAGCACCGATCCATCCGAACGAAGACCGAGGGTATGCGTCGACCCTGCCGCCACGGCCACGACCTCGGTCCATGCGGCCACGTCACACTGACCTCGACTGTTGTCCCCCGCCGCGCGCACGCGACCCGTTTTCAGAACCGCGACCGTGTGAGCACTGCCCGCAGAGATCGCGACGACATCCCGCCACGCAGTGACGTCCGAGATTCCCGCCATCCGATCGCCGACGGCAAGCACCCGATGGTCGCGAGTGAGACCAACCGTATGGAGGTAACCGGCGCTGATCGCCCGCAGCCCGCGCCATCCGTCGACTGCGCATTGCCCTCGACGGCCGTTGCCGACGGCGACGGCCGTCCCATCGCCACGAATCGCGGCAGTATGCCAGTCCCCCGCACTGATGGCGACCAGATCACTCCAATCGCCGATGGCGTTCGCGCCTTCACTCTGCCGACCGGCTGCCACAGCCGTTCCGTCGGCACGCACAGCCACGGTGCGCCGCCAGCCGGCCGCGACCTTCACGACGTCGGTCCAACCGTCGGTGTCGCACTGTCCGTCCGAGTTCCACCCGACGGCGACCACCGTGCCGTCACCACGCAGACCGACCGTATGGGAGCGCCCTGTGTTAGAGGCCGTGTGTACGTTGCCGGCCGCCACGGCGACGATGTCGCGCCACTCCGCCACGTCGCGCTCTCCCGATGACCCCCGGCCGGCCGTCAGAACCACTCCCCCTGACGCCACCGCGACGGAGTGCCGCCGGCCCGCCGCAATACGTGCCCGAGCCTGGCCCATCGCGTTATCTCCGGTCATCTCTGCATCCTCTCAAAGGGTCAGCACTGCGTGATGCCAAAGATGACGCAAGAGCAAAGCCTTGAATGAACGGGTCACCGGCCGCGGAGCGAAAACCAAGCGGCACGGCTGATTCCACGTGAAAAGTGTCCGCTGGACGATCCCCTATCGGGCAGGGTCTACAGCTGAGCATGAACCCAAACGCGAAAGCCGCCTGCTTCACATAGATCGTTAACACCCGTCTTGAGATACGAATGGTGGAACTAGGCGCCTTGACTCTTGGCTGCCTCATGAACAGTCGTCCGTGAGACAACCTTTTCGATGGACCATTCACGGAAGAGTGTGGATCGCATCGCTTGATCGCGTGCTTCTGGGACCACTCATTGGCAGACGCGAAGGCTTCGTTGGCGGCATCGACGAGCTCTGGGGTGAGGGTTTGGACGCGTTCAAGCTGAGCGCTTGTCTACGACGGCACCGCGGGTGGCGTCACGCCTTGCGCCGGTGCGGAACGGATACCCCGCAGCGCCACTTCGACGTAGCGAGCAGATGCAGGTTGTTCCGAACCCGGCGAGTGAGCAATCACCCCGGCGTTTCCGTACAAGATCGCCAAGACGTCGTCCAGGGTAATGTCCGAACTCAGCACACCGGAGCCGGGTGCGTGCTGTGTGACGGCGGCGAAGATCGAGCTGATACCGCCGGTGGCATCTGTATGGGCCGCTTCGCTCACCGCATCGGCAATCGCCCCTGCAAGTCCGGGCTGCGTGGCCTGGTGCGCCGCGCATGCGCGAATCGCCTCGGTGAACGCCTCCCACGGGTGGGTTGCCGAATCGGGATCGGTTGCAGTGTCGCGTAGCTCGGCGAGTTCCTCGGCGACAATCTCGCGGATGAGGTCCGCTTTTGTGGGGAAACGGCGTTGCGCCGTCGCGAATCCGACCCCAGCCCTACGCGCGATCTCAGCCATGGAGACGTGGAGTCCGTTCTCAACGAACGCCTCGCGCGCGGCGGTGAGGATCAGTGCCCGGTTTCGTGTTGCATCCGCCCGCAGGCGGCGAGGCGCATGTGCCATGCCCCGCCCTCTCTCCTCGTCGCGAGCCATGTCAGCGGGCCGCTGCTAATAAGTGGTGAGTACTACCCAATTGATGCTACCGTGCCGTAAGTGGAGAAGCCACACCATTTATGAGTGCGATGAGGAGAACCAGATGGAAAAGAGTATGCGCGCAGTCGTGTTCGACCGCTACGGCGGCCCGGAGGTGTTGCACGAAAGACATGTGGCGATGCCAGTGGCGCGAGCGGGCGATGTCGTTGTGCGAGTCGATGCCACATCGGTTAATGGTGCCGACCTGATGCTCAGGTCGGGCAAGCTCGCGCTCGTCACCGGCCGACGCTTCCCCAAGCAGCTCGGTATCGACTTCGTCGGCACCCTGGTTGAGGCTGATCCCGATCTTGACGGTCTATCGATCGGCGACCGAGTATGGGGGGCGGTGGACCCCCGACGAGGTCCTCGCTCGCTTGCCGAATGGGTGAGCGTACCTGCAACCCAGATCGCCCGGGCGCCCGGCAACCTGACTGCGGAGGAGGCTGTGACACTCATCGCGGGCGGCACGACTGCCCACACTGCTCTAGTCGATCACGCCAAGGTGCAACCCGGCGAGCGGGTGCTCGTGCGCGGTGCAGCGGGTGGCGTGGGGAGCGTGGCAGTGCAGCTCGCGAAGTCTCTCGGAGCTACGGTGACGGCACTCGCCAGCGCGTCGAGCTCGGAGTTCGTCCGCAACCTGGGAGCTGACGCGGTGATCGACTACCGGGCAACATCGCCAGCACAGCTAGGCGCGTTCGACATTGTCTTCGATGCGCACGGGAGCAGTCTCTTCTCCTTCCGGCGTCTTCTAGCACCGGGGGGCAGGATGGTCTCGATCGCGGTCGACGCGGACGCCCCGGCGCGCAGCCTACTCGCGATCACCGCCAGCGGGGTCTTCGGCTCCAGGCGCATCCGTTTCTTCCGCGGGAACCCTGGTCGGCTCGACCTCGAACTCCTCACCACTCGAGTCGAGCGCGGCGAGCTTCGGCCCGTACTAGACCGGACATTCTCGTTGTCTCGCGCCGCCGAAGCCCACACCGCGCTGGAAGCCCGTGGAGTTCATGGCAAGCTCGTCATCACGACCTCCGCCTGAGAGCCGCGCAAGCTGCGACGCCACTGAACGCTCAGATCAGCACGCCACCAAGCGAATCGATCCGCACACCGTCGACGATTTTGTTTCACGTGGAAAACGTCCGGCGAACCATCCCCTATCGGACATAAGTGCGGCGGGATCGCGCCTGGGTTGTACCTGGCGCAACCAGCAGACATACGTGGGCCAGCCCACTATTTGCCGAGACTCCACTCAGTGCCTATCAAGATCCCTGCTCGGCCACGACAACTGGAATGGTTCAGAAACATAAACGTCGCGCTTTTCAGTAGTTTGTCAACCTGGATGCCAGCAGCTACGTGGACTCCTTCGAGATCTCGTTTGCTATGACCTTCACGTCGAAGTCGTCCAGCATGGCGTCGACGACCACGCCTGTGTGCTGTTCCTCGAGGTGGCCGTCGTCCCGCGGATCGAAACCACGAAGGGCCAATCCGCTCGGAACGCGGACGATTGAGCGCTGCACTCCCGCGCCATCGACGACGGAGATCTCGCTCACCCGGCCTCGAACATAGACATCCGGCTCGCTGTCATGATGAGTCTCGACAAGCTGCTCCTCGCCCGACGCCCGCCGGAGCGTGAGGCATCTGAATTCGACGATCTGATTCACCTCGACCGCCTCGCCGCAGCATTCGTGCTCCCAGTCACCAATACGGATGATGACTTCGGTCATTGGTCGACCCAGGTGAGCTGAAACAGGGTCATCGCTTCTTGAAGGGCTGGATGAGCTGCCGTGAGCGGTTCATCCGTGATGTCAGCGAGTTCGGGCGAAACGAGCGCATGGTTCGGGTATTCGAAGATCGCCCAGAGTCGTAGGTCGTCGCCGTGTCTCGAGGCGAACTCAACACCGCTATAGGCCGGCTGGCTTTCGACCGTCGTCTCGTAGAGATAGCGTGATATGGCTTGCGTGAGGGCGCGGGATCCAGAGTCTTTCAACGCGGACGTGTCGAATTCGGTCACGCCCAGTCGCCGCGCCGGGGACACCCAGTCGGGCCGTAATGATGCGACGGCCGCGGCGTGCGTCACCTGGACGTAGGCACCCCGAAGCGTGGCGCTGCCAATCCGCCGGTTCTCGATCCAGTCCGTCGACACACTCCCGGGCGATAGGGTCGGGAACGCAATCTCGTCGACGTCATCAGATTCGATCTCGCCGAGGCCCTCCGCAACCCGCGGGTCTGGACGGAACTTAGCCAGCACCTCGATAAAGCAGGCTATGGCACTCTCCGCGACGTACAGCGTTCGGTACTGTCCTGCAGGGTCATCCCACCGTCCGTCGAAGCGGCCGTCCGTGTTGGCGAACTTCCAGTCCGTCCACTCCCACGGGTTCGGTGCGTAGCCGACCCTCCACACCGTTCCCGGTTCACGCGAGACCGGCAGCCCCTCCCCCGCCACTAGCCGACAGCCGCGAACGCGCGAGCCGCAGCGACCACCTGCGGGCCAACCACGTCAAGCGGTTCATCGCGCAGAAGACGCGCCGGCGCATTATCGTCCAGTTGCGGGTTCATGCCCTGGAACCAGGACTGGACCGTGGCTTTCCCTTCGCGCTCATACAGCAGGCCGGCAACGTGATAGGCAACGCGAAGCCGCTGGATCACCTCGGCGCCAGGCGCCCGCTCACCATCAGCCCACTCCCGCACCGATCGCGTATTCGAGACATGGCCAATGTATGCGACAAGCTTCGCCCCAACAATCTCCCGCAACCCCGAAACAACGTCGCCAGTTTCTAACCGGACCGAGTCGTTATATGCCTGCAGCCCTGGGCGGGCGGACGTCTCGCTAGCGATACTCATATACCCAGCTTACCGCCGCCACCCGATATTGCACCCAATATCGCACTGTGGGAAACAAAATCTGGCGGTGCCCGTGGGAGAGGCCTGCGTTATCGCAGCCCGACACGCTCCTGTTTTGAGCCTCGCAAAGTATGGGTCAAGTAACTATTACGTCGCGATACACCAAGAACATCCTCGATGCGAACGAGAGTTACCTCGCACCGATGGTCCTGATTTGTTACCGCCTAGCCTCAGACATGGCGCCCAGACGGATCCGCACTCCGCGGGCGGAAAAGGGTGCCCGTAGGGGCACGAGGCTGTGATGTCAGGCAGCCAATTCGCGCACCCCCGTCCGGCGGACAGCTCTTGATTGTTTGTTGACCCGGTCATATCAGAAGGAGCTTCTCGCTCGGCGAATGCGCGGCGTTGAATACCCATCGGCGGGGCGGGGCAATTTTGCTACTGTGATGGCGTGAACGCCGACCAAACGCACCGTGGACCGTCCAACCCGCACGACGCCGGGGCGCAAAACCTCGCGTATCTACAAATGAGCGTTTCACCGGCGATCGCATTTGCTGCACCACCCCGACGGCTCGAGCTCTTCCTCGAGAGACTTGACAACCAACTCCAGGCCGCTCTCTCCTTTCGCCCGCGAGAGTTACCGAGCTCGAGCGCGAATGTGCGTCTCTACCGGTTGGGTGGGCGAGGGAGGTGGTTGCGCGCGAACCTCGCGGACTTCCTCGTATCCGGAGGAGGCGGCAGGTTCAATATCAGCTACCACGTCGTCGTCGAACGTGCGCAGGCGGATCAGGCGCTGCTGAGCGTGCACGGAATCGATCAGACGCTGCGGACCCGTTACGACCCACACGAGGTGTTCGGCCCGGTCCTCACCGACTTGTCTTCGCACTTCCGCGACGTCGCCATCAGCCAGTGGTTCGACAGCAGAAACCTCCCCGCACACCTTGCGTCCTCCCCCGCCGGTTTCGCTCAGATGGTGGGCCCGGGTCGAGCATTCTGGTGGCAGTGACCGCCCTTTCGCCTGCCAGCGCGGAACCACTATCGTGATGGCATGATCATGACTGTCGTCGTTGGCGTGCAAGAGCAGCACACCGTTGTGTTCTCGTTCGATAAGGTCTGGGGTCGCCTCAGCATCACGGTCGATGGTCAGAGCGTCGTCGACACCGTGCGCGTCGTATCCCTCAGCAGAGTCGCGACGTGGGAATTCCCCGTTGGTTGGAATGAACGACACATCGTCCGGATCGAGAAGCACCGAGCGGCCTTCTTCGCGGGCTTCCGGCCGCAACCGGTGTACGCCTACGTGAACGGAGTTCTCGTCGCACAAAATAGTGCGTAATTCACGCGCGTAGAGACTGCGTCACGGACCGGCGCTCTGTCGGGCGGCCGCTGGCGTCCTAACGAGAGACCGGTAGTGATCTGTGAGTGACAGCGCCTTCGCGATTGGGAGCATCGTGCGCTTCCATCAGCTTCTCTCGCGTCAATCGCCTCAGGAAACCCAGAGTGCGGTCCTACAAGCACTGCACAACGAGGGGTTCACCATCGAGACGAACACGTACGAGTTCGAGGGATGGAATGTGCGGTATGGAGTGATCGGTAGCAACAAAGCTTCGACCCGGAACGCGTTCCTGTTGGAGGTCGTGCCCCTGCTGAGTCTCGTGGGGGTGGGACGCCCGTTTGCGCGGTGTGCCGTGCCGGTCGCCGTGCGTTCCCGAGGCGACGGCGCCCAACTGCTCGCAACGACGGTCTGGGGTCACCGCGGCGACGCCGGAACGGTCAACCTGGTCGCCAAACGCACGAAGTCCGCCATCGAGAACGCCGCTGCACACCTCGGCGCTGAACACTCCTCCTCCGTCCCACCGATCGACGTGTCAGCTCCGATCGATGGCCAAAGCTTCGAACGGCTCACCGGCTGGCGGCAACAGCAATAACAGCTGACGCCACACTGCACGCTGACGACAAACACGCGAAGGGCACACGCATGACTGAGAAAGCGGGAACATCCACCGAACGCGGCGGCGCCGTGGCCGGGAGCGACCGATGACCACCGGTGCGGCGCTGGTCGTGCGTTACGACGAGGCCCGCCGCGCATCCGCCGAGACGACGCTCCACAAGCTTGCCCGGGGCCAGGGCATCTCGATGCTGGCTCTGGGCGTGCTCCTCGGGCTCCTGATCGTGGTGCCCTTCGGCGCCGCACTCATCGAAACGAACGACACCGACGTTGTGTTGATCCTCGCCGCCATCGCGCTTCTCCTCGTTCCGATCACGCTGGGGGTGCTGGGCGTGCGGCAACTTCGGCGACAGCCGCGCCTGCCCGAGATCGCCGTCACGATCACGTCCACCGCCGTGACTTTCCCTGCCATGGATCGGCCGTCTGGGCTGGCACCTCGAATCCGTGCCGAGGAATGGGCCAGGGACGGCACAAGCGCCTCGATTATCCCCGCGTCTGGCTTGCAGGGGTCGCGCATAGAGTTCACCCGGCAAGACGCGGGCAAACGGCGCCGACGCTCGATCGCTACCGGCACCGTCGACGTCGATCCCCGGGTCATTGTCGATGCGTTGAGAGGGTCGCACACCCCATAACCCAGCGCGAAGAAGGGACCAGCGTCGCGGGGGAGGTTCCGCGCGCTGTACACGGCGCCGCCGCGATTGCCCGGATGAGCCGCACTCTCATTCCGAACCGAAAATCGCGACGAGACGCGAGTGGCAAGCCTGACGGAATACCGCCCAGACTATTTCTTGGTGCCAGAGCCGGTCAGGCCCCCTGCTATCCCAACGATGATGAGAGCAGGGCCGGTAACGAGAAGCAGAATCTGCCACCACGACGCGGCATAGTCACCGTAGATCTGCGGCAGCATGCCCATCGCGAGCACGGCCACCCCGATCGGAACAAACCACCAGGCGGAGAACCCTCTGCGTTTCGGTTGTGTCGACACCATGTGCACAGGTTAGCGCCGCACGACCTAGCCAGTCCAGGCTGCGCCGGATGGCACATGAGCACGGCGAGCAGGATGATTCCGAGCGTCGCCGCGCTCGAGGATGAGCGCACCAAACCGAGCCAACGCAACCTAGATTGGCGCACCCATCCCTAGCAACGTAGGTCGACACCATGGAGTGCTCACAGATCGCGGCAGTGGCAGCCGACATCGGCGACCCGAAAGCGGGAACGAGTATGAAGCAGATGACGGTCGACGTAACCCCAAAGGCCACTAAGGACTGGAATCTCGACCACAACTTATGCATCGCATTTGCCTGGCCCAATAAGGTCGAAAGGTGACTACGAAACCTCACTCCGCCTGGGATGACCTCGCTTCTGCTCTGATTGTCTTCGCCGTTTTCGCTTGGGAATTCGTCGTTTTGCTGCTGATAGATCCGTTCCTCTTCCGGGACGAGAACGACCCCGCGGCGCCGATCTGGCATCACGCGATCACGGCCGCAGGGTGGGCTCTCGGCGCGGCACTTCTATCGCGAAGCGCCGCCCGGGTTGGCGTGTTCACCGATCGGACGAACGCGGCGCCGACCGGTTCCGTGACAACTCGCACCCTGGTCGCCGTGGCAGCCGCGTCGGCCGCTGTTCTCATCCGCGCGGCCGCGTTCGGCGAATTCAAAATCGGCGCAGAAATCGCCGACATCATCTCTGATTCAGGCAATTTGGCACCGTTGGGCATCACCGCGCTCCTGGCGTACTACGTGGCGGAGGCTGCGCTCATTGTTCTGGTGATCTTGTTCGGGCAGCGCGCGGGCGAGAAACAGTTCGGGCGGCGCGCAGCCCCGTGGGGCGGTATCGTGCTCGCCGGCACCTGGGGAATCATGCACATCTTCCTGCAGGGCCCAGCCGGTGGCGCATACGCCATCGTCGCCGCGGTGCTCTACGGCCTCATCGTCACTTACGGCCCCCGCCGTGTCACAGCGGCTGGCACGATCGCGGCGGCAGCG
The DNA here is from genome assembly GCF_900167575.1 of Okibacterium fritillariae. Classification (GTDB taxonomy): domain Bacteria; phylum Actinomycetota; class Actinomycetes; order Actinomycetales; family Microbacteriaceae; genus Okibacterium; species Okibacterium fritillariae. Next base: position 197,337 of record NZ_FUZP01000001.1, on the reverse strand, counting down.
TTCATCATCTGACCGGCGAGCTTCTACGTAGTCGGACCAATATGGCTAGCAACGAACGTTTGATGAGTCGCATCCGGATGTACATCTTCGTCATGGTCGCATCCTTCTTTCTACAAGGAGCTTTTTTGGCGTGGGCCTTGAGGACCGATGGATCAGCAACGGCGTGGATAGTTTGGTTGGCAGTTCTTGTGTTTTGCGTGCCTGCGACCATCTTCGCCGGCGTCAACGCGTACAAGCTCTCAAAGCAGTACAGGAAGTTGAAGTGGGGAGAAGAATAAAGCGCTGGCTCGACTCCTATGTTCAATCCTGCAACCGACGCCAACTCCGAGCACGAACCTGACGACGCCCATTGGAGCGAGCACGTTGCGCTCACCGACGTTGAGGTTAGCTCTGTGGGCGGTAGGTGACCGCGCGTCAGCTCTTAGCAGCCACTCCGGGGCGCCGCACTCGTGAGGGTGCGGAGCGCGAACACATGGCCGCTTTACCCAGCCGCCGGTGCCTAAGGTAGGCCTGTGGCTGATATTGAGACGCGAGAGCTCCGTTATTTTGTTGCCGTTGCCCGTGAGTTGAACTTCGGGCGCGCCGCCCATGCGCTCGGCATCTCGCAGCCCCCGCTTTCGCGAGCAATCAAGCAGTTGGAACTGCGTCTGGGCGTGCAACTTTTCGAACGCGACCGCCGCGGAGTTGTTCTCACCAAAGCAGGGCTCGTGCTCCTCCGAGAGTCAGGGTCGACTCTTGATGCGATCGCCGCTGCCGTCCGCCGAACGCAGCGCGCAGGGCGACCGCAGAGGCCCATCATTCTCGCGACAAAGGCGGGGGCGTCACACGCGCTGCTCCAAGGTTTACTTAGTGCGGTGTCTGCTACTGCAGATCTCCCGCCCCTCGAGGTCATGCTCTGCGAGGTGGGCGAGCAGGCCATATTATTCCGCGACGGCCGAGCGGACGTTGCGCTCATGCATCGGCCGGTTGACGATCTCTCCGGTTTGAAGACGCAAGACCTGATGGTCGAGGGTCAAGTCGTGATTGTGCCGGCAGGGCACCCCCTCGCACTTCGCGAGCAGCTCACTCTGGGAGAGATACAGGATGTGTCAGACCTGCCGCTTGCGCGCTGGCCTCGGCTTGACGGTACATATCCTCCGGGCCCTGGGCCCGAGGTTCGGACCCAATCTCAAATCGCCCAACTGGTCGCCCTCGGGAAAACCCTCCTAGTGATACCAGCATGCAGCCGCGCCTGGCAGTGGCCGGATCATGTTGCCGTTCCTGTCACAGACGCACTCGAAATCACCACCGTCATTGCCTTGCCCGCCTCGAGCCTCGCCCCTGAGCTCGCTGGCGTGATTCGCGTAGCCACCGAACTGAACCATTCCCCGAACGTAGGGGCGGCCTGATTGATCGTCACCAAGGCACGGGGCCGGCGTCATCCCAGAACCCGCCGCGTGGAGCATCGTCCGGCGCAAGCGCGAAACGTAAAGCGATCACCGCGCCCTGTTCCGCTGATCGCGGTGAGGCGAAACCGGTGAAATCGGTTGCAACATAGCCCGGGCAGACGGCATTGACGATCACGCTTGTGTCTTCGAGTTCACGAGCGTACTGCGCCGTGATGCTATTGACCATGGTCTTCGATGGCGCATAGGCAGCCATTTGAGGGCCGGTTTGTAGTGTTAATGACCCCATATTGCTTGAGATGTTGACGATGCGCGCCGAGTCGGCTTGGCGGAGAAGGGGCAGCATCGCATTCGTCACGCGAATGACCCCAAACACGTTCGTTTCGAGCACAGTGCGCAGCACGTCGAGGTTCAAGGTGGAGGGGATCTGTGCCCCTGCGTCAGTGCGGCCGGCAATACCTGCGTTATTGACCAGCACGTCGAGCCTGCCCGTTGTCCGCTCGATGATCTCTGCGGCAGCGGCAACGCTGACATCGGAGGAAACATCGAGGGCCACGCCAAACGCTTCAATCCCCTCCGCGTGCAGTGACCTGATAGCCGTCTCCCGTTTTTGCTCATCACGCGCACCTACGGCGACGGTGAAGCCTTCCTTCCCGAGCCCGCGTGCGATTGCGTATCCAATGCCTTTATTCGCACCCGTAACGAGCGCTGTCTGGTTTGTTATCACGCATCTAACGATTGCAAAGGGGTGCCGACGCGTCCAATACCGATCGATGCCACCGTAATACCCACGATGTATGAGGTGGGGGTCAACTAAGTCACACAACCATTACCGCGACCACCCGTCTGCTGGCCGCCAAATTGTTCTTGGTTCCCCTGTCGACACGGGAGATCACGAATGCGCCAGCGCTCGTCCTCCTCAGTGCCGCCCTTCTCAGTGCACCAGCGGTCCTGCGTCAACGGTCGCTAACTACACCGCACACCAATTGGTCGTAGGATCACCAAGCGAGCCGCCCGGTATACAGCCCCTATCAGACACGTCGACGAGGAGATGTTGGTTGGCCCAGGCACTGCGCATTCTCTCGAGCAAGCTTCCTTTCCAGCCCCCGGAGGGCCGGCCAGAACGATGGGACGACGCTGGAGTGCAGCCTTGGGGCCGCCGCACGTTACTCCGCGATCAAGTGGTCGTGTGGCTTCCGGCCCAGTTACTGAAGCTGCCGCGGTAAATAACTTCTTGTTTAGTAGCTGAGGCTCGGCTGCAAGATACCGCCGACGAGGCACAGGAATCCGAGGCCGAGGAAGGCCAGCGTGACGATGACGCGCCCGGCGAGCAGCAGCCACCACGACGCCCGGCGCGGCTCGCGCGACCGCATGGTCTCGACGACCAGCCAGGCTGACGGAACGACGCCCAGCGCCGCAATCGCCGTGAGCACCTGCGCGCCGCGGATGACGACGGGGCCCGGCGAACCCGAGTCGGTCAGGAGCGCTTCGGCCACCATCATCCACAGCGGCACGGCGGCCACGAGCGCGAGCAAGGCCACATGCACGGCCAGGCGCAGCCGCCGCACGAACGCACGCGATGTCGAAGGTAGGCGTGCAAACCGTCGGATGCCGGCACCGACCGGCCACGACACGAGCGCGATCGCCAGCACCACCAGGGTGAACGCCGCGATCAGGGGAACGGCGGCCCGGTCACCCGACATCGGCTGCAGAGTGAACGCGGGGTCGAACGAGATGGCGCGCACCTCTCCCCCGACCACGTCCGCGGCAATGCGCCGCTGACCGTCGCGCTCCTGCCACACCCACGGCTCGACCTCGACGAAGGTGAGGGGCTGACCCGCGGCATCCACGATGGCCGAAACGGTCAGGGAGCCGTCGGGCTGGGGCACGACCTCGGCCGACGACAGGATGAAGAACAGGCGGATGAAGGTGGACTCGCCGCGTCGCGAGAATTCGTAAGTTCCGGCCAGGGTCTCTGCGTGCGCGGCCGCGGTATCGATCGGGGCGGGCGCCGGGCGCGTGTCGGGGAAGTAACGGTCGGCGAAACCGGTCGTCACGGCATCGCGGATGGCGGTGGTGGCGTCACCGTTCACCCCGGTGCTGTTGAGCGAGATGAAGATTCCCGCGTCGTCGTCGGGGAAGATCTCGAGCTGCGCGTGGAACGCCGTGAGGTCGCCCGCGTGACTCAGGATGCGGTGACCGTTGCGGTCGCGTTCGAAGAAGCCGAGCGTCATGCGCGGCCCTTCGGCCAGGCCGCCCAACGTGTCGGCGCCGAGAGCCGGCTCGTGCATGAGCTCGAGCATGGCGGGCGAGAGCACCGGGGAGTGTCCGAGCTGCGCGAGCATGAAGCGACTCATATCGGTCGCGGTCGCCGAGATCGCGCCCGCGGGTGACGGGGTGACGACCTCGAAGGGCACCTCCTCCGAACCGCGGAAGTCATAGCCCCGAGACATGTTCTTCTGCTGCTCGGCGGAGAGCGGTTGGGCGTAGGTGGCGGTTGCCATGCCGGCGGGCTCGAGGATGTTCTCGGTGGCGTAGGCCTCGAAATCCTGGCCCGTCACCCGCTCGACCACGTAAGCGGCGAGCCCGTTCGAGTAGTTGGAGTAGGCGGGCGTCGTGCCCGGTTCGAAGATCTGCTCCGGCGGTTCGGAGGCGAGTGCTTCGCGCAGCGTGGGGCGACCGTTCGCGTCGCTCGTGATGAGGCCGCCGATCTCGTCCTCCAGACCCGCGGTGTGCGACAGCAGGTGTCGCAGTGTGATCGGCCGGTCGAACCGGTTCGGCACCTCGATGTCGACGTAGTTCTGCACGGGCTCGTCGAGGTCGACGCGTCCCTGGTCGACGAGCTGCATGACGGCCGTCGCGGTGACGAGCTTCGACACCGAACCGATGCGGAAGAGCGTCGTGTCGGCGTCGACCGGACGCGGTTCGGTAGTCGAGGTCCCGGCTTCGGACGAGCCGTAACCCTGCTGCGTCACGACCTCGCCGTGCGACACCACCGAGATCACTGCACCCGCGATGCCCTCGCGCTGCAGCATCGAGGGAAGCAGGCCGTCGAGCCAGGCCTCGGCATCCGCGGTCGTCAGTTCGGGTGCGCGGCTGCCGAGCCCTGCCTCGCGGGGCGCCGCGGCAGCTATCCCAGTCGACGTCACGCCCGAATGTTGCCCCTCGATGGCGCTTCCGGATGCGTGAGCGACCGTTCCGGCAGTCGCGCGGACACCGGCCGATCCCAGCGGAATGACGACGATCACCGCGGCGGCCAACAGCGCTGTGGGCGCACGGCGGCCGAGGGGCCGGGCAGAGGAACGTCGGATGCGGGGCAGGCGGCGGAAGATCGGCACAATTCATACTGACAGGTTTGTTTTCCTCGCCGCACCAGAACGAGACCCCCGAACGAGCGTCACCGCGCCTGAACAACACGGGTACCGCCCGGCGCGGGTGCCATCGATGGGCCACAAAGTAATCACAGGAGGTCGCGCCCGGCCAAGCATCCGCTACCGGGCACTACGTGAACGGGACAGATGCAGGGGAATCGGGTCCCACATCGATGATTGCGACCTTGCGCCCGAGGAGTTGGCCAACGATCTGCTCCAGCGTCCGGATGTCGCGAAGCCGTCCCAAGTCGTCTCGCCCGAGCACGAATATGCGTTCGTCCTCACTGGTGACGGGCAGCGTTCGAATCGCCCCTTCGTAGCCGGCGAGAGCGAATGCGCCCTCTACGGCGGTGCGCTGACCTACGTTGAACACCCTCCGATGGTAATACCGCGGGGCTGCCCCGAGAGCACGCCCGAGATGAGCAATTGAACGAGACCAGAAGCGTCGTACCGCGCGTCGTTTGCAGCACCAACGCAAAGATTCCCGATGCCCTTGAGAACGTTGTAGGCATCGACGTGCGGAGCGGAACCCACGGCTTGGAGCGCCGCTTCGAGAAGCTCGCCGCACACCGGGACGAGACGGCCAACGAAGTAGGTATGAAGCGCGTCGGAGCCGGCGCTGTCTCCCTGCAGCGCGCCAGCGAGCCCATGTTTAGTGACGAGGAACTCGACAAAGAGAGCTACCCATGCGCGCAGGGCCTCTTCGGGCGTCGGGCGCTCGGCGAGGAGCCGCGGGCCGGCGTCTGCACACGCCTCAACCTGATGCCGATAGACCGCCACCACAAGCTCTGAACGCGTCGGGAAATGACGGTAGATCGTTCCCACACCGACGCCGGCCTTCGCTGCAATCTCACGCACAGGCGCCTCGACACCAGAGGTCACGAACACCGCTGCCGCAGCGTCAAGGAGTGCTTGCTGGCTTCGACGAGGGCGGCCAACGTGCTGGGTCTGTGCAGAATGCGATTCGTCGCTGTGTACCTCTGACATCTGCCCGCCCTCTTCATTTTCTAACACAAGCTTGCGTTTCGGAGCACCGTTCCGTAACGTTACGGAACAACGCTCCGATAACAAGTATTGCAGAGCGCACTTCGAAAAGGAATTGCTATGACCTCGCTTCTCATTGACGCTCTAGACGACATCGTCGGAACGGGCGCGCCGGTGGTCTCCGCCGCCCCCGTCACCCTGTCGGCGCCCGACCGGACTGTCCCACTCGAGGTGCGTGTATCCGCGCCGACGACCGGCACGAACCTCCCGGTGGTGCTGTTCTCGCATGGCAACGGCTGGAATCTCGACGGGTATGCCCCGCTCACCGCGTTCTGGGCCTCGCGAGGATTTGTCGTGATTCAGCCCACCCACCTCGACTCGCGCCGAAACGGCTTCGGGTTCGACTCTCCGGTGTTCCCGACGATCTGGACCGAGCGGATCGCAGACCTCACACGAATCCTCGACCAACTCGACACCGTCGAGGATGCCATCCCCGCGCTTGCTGGACGCATCGACCGCAGCAGAATCGCTGCGACCGGTCACTCCTGGGGCGGACAAACGGCACAGTCTCTCCTGGGCGCCCGAATCTTCACCGAAGCAGGTCAGGTCGGCGAGGACCTGTCCGACAGCCGTGTCACTGCGGGCATCCTGTTGGCCGCTACAGGTATCGGCGGCGATGACCTTCACCCGTTCGCGCGAGCGAATTTCCCGTTCATGCGTCCCTCTTTCCAGGAGCTCACGACACCCACCCTCGTCATCGCAGGCGACCACGACCAGTCCAAGATGTCTAGCCGCGGACCCGACTGGTTCACCGACGCGTACACGTACAGCCCCGGCGCCACCGACCTCCTCACCTTCTATGGCGCGGAACACGCCCTGGGCGGGATCGTCGGGTACGAAGTGGCCGAGACCACCGACGAGAACCCTGAGCGGGTCGCCGTCATCCAGCGGATGACTACCGCCTACCTTCAGTCCGCTCTGCATGTCGACGAGAACAGCTGGTCCGCAGCCCGCACGGCTTTCGACAGCAGCGTCGAGCCGATTGGTCGCGCCGACAGCAAGTAATACGCCGGATCACACACCCCGACACATACCGGTAACTACTGGCGGGTGAGCGGGTCTGAGCCGGACATCCGGGTGTTTCACGCTCCGGGCGTCCGGTGAAGCATCCCCTATCGGGGACATCTGATTTTTCGTTGGTTCTATCGGTCAGTAACGCCGGCGGATCGAGCGTGGAGGCGATCAATGTGGCCTCCGCCGCCTCCTAACGGTGTGTCGCCTGCGTCGTCCGCGAAGGAAAGGCCGTCCAGCTCGTTGCGGAGCCGCTGCAGCGCGCGGCCGTATCGGGTGCGCGCCGTGGATGCATTCATCGACAGAAGCCGTGCCGCCTGCGCAATGCTGAAACCATCCCAATGGATCAGGATGACGAGCTCCCGAGAGCGCTCATCAAGTCGCCGAACGGCTCGCCGCACCGACTGTGCCTGCAGGTCCGAGTCGAGAACCGTGTCCGCGGATTCGCCCACTGACGCAGAATCGGCAAGGCAATCCCGCAGAGCATTCGCAATCGACGTGCGTTTCGTTGCACTCCGGTAATGCTCGCGAAGCAGGTTGCGTGCGATCCCGAAGCACCACATCCGTGCCGCCTCGTCAGCCGCAGGCACCTTTCGCGCGCTTTCCCACAATGCGAGCAATGTTCGCCCCAAAAGGTCGGCGGCATCCTCCGGCTCATCGACGCGACGACGAAAATAGCGAAGAAGGTCGTCGGCGTTGGTAATGATGACCGTTTCGGCCCAGCTGTCGGGGTCTGGGGCGGCGGGTCGAGTCATCGGTGCAGCTCTCCCGTGCAATCTGTCGCCGAACTGTAGACCGTGCCCTCTTCTTCCCCCGCCCCTCGGAGAGAGGCGGGGATTTCCGCCTCGATCAGCCGGCTCGCGGCGGCCGAGAAGGATGCTTGGTCGAAACCCGGTTCCGTGCCACCGTCGCGTTCCGGGATGATCGGAGTGGCGAGGGCGTCTTCGTAGATCCGTTGGCCGATACCCGTCCAGTCATGGGTGCGCATGAATTCAGCGATGCGGACATCCGCCTCGTCGCGTTCGCTCGGTTCGCCGAAGAAGATCTGTTCGCGACAACTCACGTCTACGCCGGTGTCTGTCGTATAGACGATTGGGATCTCGACGTCGGGTTCGACCTGCACGCCGCTGACCGACAGGGTGAGCGGGATGAGTATCGCCCCGCCCGTGAGCGCGACGATGCTCACGACACTGATCGGCAGAAGGGCACGGGGCCGCTTCCACCAGGTCGCCGCCTCCACGGACCTTTCCTCCCCGGCCTGGAGCCGAGCGGCACGCGCCATCTGCCCCACTAGCTCATGAAGCTTGTCGTCACCGTCGGCTGCGACCGGGTTTGCCGACTCGAGGTCGGACATGTCACGTTCTTTCATCGCTGGTCCCTTCACCATGATCACTCATCAAGAACATGACAAACCCGAGCGAAACCGTCTCAGTGACCAAGAAAAACGCGACAAGCAACCCCGCTTTGTTGGGTGGCCTCAGTCCTCTGTGGAGCGGATTGTCTCAGCGTGCGCCGAGTCATCGCCTCGCGCCTTTTGACGTCGCTCTCGTCGTGTTTCCTGGCGTCGGGACAGGGGATACTTCGCGTCCAGATGGGGTTCGAGGTAGATCCTCCGTATTGCGGCCAGGATGAGATAGCCGCCGGTCCAGTAGCTCAGGAACAGAACAAAGCCCTGAGCAAATGTGAAGCTGAGCAAAGTCAGCACAATGCCGATTCCGACATAGAGCCAGCGCCAGGCAGTTGTGATCCGGTCGCGTGCCGCTTGCTGTTCATCGACGCGGCTTTGCATTGAGTCGACCCGGTTACTGAGGTCTTCACTATCGATCGTAGAGAAGAGACTTCGCACTGGAACCATCAGGGCATCTGCGACGAGGGAAAGTGTTTCCAGGCTCGCGTCCTGCCCTGCCTCGAGTCTTTGAACGGTCCGAAGGCCGACGCCACTCTCGTTTGCGAGCCGTTCTTGGGTCCACCCCTTGGCCTGTCGGAGTTCGATTATTCGTGTTTGATTCATAGTTCAACCATTGCTTGGCCCTTCATGTCAGCGCCACGTCACTAGGCCGCCAATCGGCCGCCAGCGAGCCGCCATGGAGCCGCCTCCGACCCGCCATCGGTCTTGTGTAGCAGTTCGATGTGGCGAAGCATCCCATATCGATGTTGGCACAGCCGGCCGCTACTCCGTCGCATGTTGGATCGAGAGCGGGTACTTCCGGTCGAGGCTCGGCCCGACAACCCCAGAGCAACCCAGGTTGACAAACCGGTCCTTAGCAACATAAGTTGACAGCATGGAGTCCTCACAGATTGCGTCGGTGGCTGCCGACACCAGCGACCCGAAAGCAGGATTGCGGGCCGTGGCATCGCTGCGGGTTCTGGCCGACACGTTGGAGCTTCGGCAAGTCGAGGCCGCACTGCGGGCGGGGATGACCTGGCAGGACATCGCTGACGCGCTCGGGGTGACGCGGCAGGCCGCCCATAAGAAGCACTCCAAACGAGTCGACCCCACGATCCCGATCCCCAGGAGGAACGCATGAGCAAGTTCGTTCGCGCCGCTCAGACCAGTCAATCTCTGTCCCTCGCCGCTATGGAAGAAGCATCCCGAGCAGGGCTTCGCGTAGCGGACCTCGAGCACCTGTTCCTCGCCCTCGTCATCAGCGATCAACCCGCCGGAGCCTCACTGCGCAGCATGGGCATCGACATCGAAGGCGCCCGCCGTGCCGTCGAGGAAGCACATGCGGCCCAGCTGGCGTCACTCGGCATCGAGGCTTCATTCCCCGAGGCCGGACGAATCGTGTTTCACGAGACCGACGGATATGAGTGGAGCAAACGCGCCTCCTACCTCTTCGCGCGCTCCGCCGAGAAAGACAGGAACGGCGACGCCGCCGCCGTGCTGCGAGAACTCGTCTCCGAGCCCAGCGGACTGATCGCCGACATCCTCAACCGCCTCGGCACGACACCTCAGGCTGTGCTCGAACATCTCGAACATCTCGAACAGTTCGACGCGACTGCCGAAAGAACGGCGACCAGGCCCACACAGGTGAAGGGACGGGCGTCAGGGTCGATCGAGGCATTCGTTTCAGCGCCGATCGACGACGTGTGGAAGTTGCTCGCGGACCCGGCACGCATCCCCGATTGGGAGATGAGTGTCGGCTGCATCGACGATGCAGCCCAGGACGTCACACCCGGCACGGCGTGGCACGGCGTTGCTCCCGCAAGCCGCCCGGATGGCAAGCCGCTGAAGGTGAAGCCCGGGTTCCGCCGCCGCGGCATCGAACTCGTCACAGCGCACCAACCGGAGAGGATCGCGTGGAGCTTCACCTACCCCGATGCCCCGCACAGCAATGCTGTTCTGACGGAGTTCACCTTGGCGACCACGACTGGCGGCACGCAGGTGAAGATCACCAAGTCATGGTCGCGACGCCCGGGGTGGAGAAGGCTCGTCGCTTTACCCCTGCGTCCCATTCAGAAGTTCATCGTGTGGATCACGCTGTTCCAGACGGGCGGTGCGGTCAGCCGTGCATTCCGCTGACTCGAGAACCCCTCTCAGCACGAGGCTCCATTCGGTCACAGCGCCGGGCGTGAGAAGAGGTTGACCAGGTTGCCGTCCGGATCGCGGAAGAGCGTGGACCTGTTACCCCACGGCATCGTTGTCGGTGGCAGAACGACGTCGTCGAGCGCGTCGCCGAGGCGTGCGAATTCGGCGTCGACATCCGTAACGAGGAATTCGATGATGATCGAGTTGTTGCTGGCCGGCCGTGGCGCGGCGTCGCCGAGCATGGCAACCGTCGCCGTGCTGGCTATCGCCACGGTGCCCGAGGTCGTTCGAAGTTCGGCGAATACCGGGGCAGGCCGCGTGGCTGCGGTTCCCGTCACCGCCTCGTAGAAGCGGGTGAGGCGGTCGACGTCGTGCGTGATGATGCGGATCGATGCGAGGTCCATGATTATCCTTCCAGCCGCGCCATTCGGCCCGACCTCATCAGTGTGCGGGCCCCGAGCGACAACGTCGTGTCGGTGTTTAGGCTGGATCCTGGCCCGGCCCGATCGCTCGGAGCCGCCCCTCGACGATGCCGAGATCCTCCGCCCGCAGGGTTCGACGCGGTGCCCGCTCAGTCAGAGGCTCGGCGTCGGCGATCCGGTCGCCCCGGAATGCGCGAAGACCATCGCGCAGCCGACACCATGCGATCAGGTACCAGTTGTCACCTTTGCCGACGAAACCCATCGGTTCGACATCGCGCTCGGTGGTGCCGCCATCCCGGTCGGTGTATGAGATGCGAAGAACCTGCCCCGTGTGCAAGGCTGCGGCGAGACCGCTGGGCGCTTCAGCCGGCTTCTCGTCGCCGAGCAGATGGATGCGCGAAGCGAGGTCGGCCGTTTCCCTCAAACTGCGATCGTCTGTGACGGCGACGATCTTGCGCAGAGCCGACGTCGCCGAATCACGAAAAGGGCTCTCGGCCAGGGTGCCCAGGGCAACCATCACGGCGAGCGCTTCGTCGACCGTGAACCCGAGCGGTGCGAGGGTGTGCGTCGTGTCGAGGCAGTATCCGCCTGTGCGGCCGGGTTCTGCCCAGATCGGCACCCCGCTCTGCTGCAGCGCCGACAGGTCCCGCTCGATGGTGCGCGAGCTCACGCCGAATCGGTCGGCGAGCCACCGAGCGCTTCTCGGTCGCGGCGCCACGGCCCGCAGCTCCTCCACGAGCGCGTAGAGCCGGTCGGTGCGAGTCATACCCTGACCCTAGTTCCCGCCCAACCTCACTGCTCCCAGCGATTCACACCGCGGATGTCTTCAGCTCAGGTACGCGACGCCGGAAAGGTGCTCAGTCTTCGACCACAGGGCTGCGGCGGGGCTGCGGCATGACCAGCTCTGCCGCAGCCCGTCGCGCTCGGGACTAGGCGGCCGCTCGGCGCGCGGCGAGTTTGCGACCGCTGTCGGCGGCGTTCCGCTCGGCCAGGTCTCTGAGCTCGTCGGCGATGTCGGTGAACTGGTCGAGGGCGGGGTTCACGCCGACGAGGGTGAACGCGCGGGTGACGACCTCGAGGTCGAGCTTCCAGACATCCTCGAGGATGCGGCGCATCCAGGAGGTGGCGTGGTCCCAGCCCTCGCGGGGAGTTCCGGCAGCGTAGTTGCCACCTTGAACCGTGACGAGCACGGCGGGTTTGCCGGCGAGCGCGTCGGGAGCTCCGGGGGCGAGGCGCGGATCGGTGATGAGAAGGTCGACGTAGGCCTTGAAGTGCTGCGAAACCCCGAAGTTGTAGAGCGGCACCGCGAAGAGCAGGGTGTCGGCGCCGATCAACTCGTCGGCCAGGGTCGCGGCCAGCTGCACGGCGGCGACCTGCTGGGGGGTGCGATCGGCTTCCGGGGTCATCGACGCGGCGACGGCGTCGGCCCAGGCGGTGGCGGGGATCGGGTCGACGCCGATGTGGCGGCGGGTGATCGCGGCGTTGGGGTGGGCGGCGGTCCACTCGGCCTCCACGACGTCGCCGAGCGCGCGGCTCGTGGAGCCCTCGGTGCGGATGCTGGCGTCCAGACGGAACAAAGACATGGTTCTCCTTCTCGGTCTGCCGGACCCGTGATCCGGCATGGGTTACGATTAGTGACTATTCAGCACCGTTGCCCGTTACGGCAACTGAGGCCCTGTTACCGCGGGGTAACCGAGAGGTATGGCGTGACCGATCTATCCCAGCGCGAGCTGACCCTCATCAGCGCCATGAACGACCGGATCGGCGACACCATGCCCGCCATGGCGCGGCTTTGCACCGGCGAGTCGCCAGACTTGTTCCGATCGCTCCTCTCTCGGATCGGCGACAAGTGGACGCTGCTCGTCATAGGCATTCTCGGAACGGACCGCCGGCGGTTCACCGAAATCGCCGAGCTGATCCCGGGCATTTCTCGCCGCATGCTCACCGTCACCCTGCGCGCCCTCGAACGCGACGGCCTCATCACGCGCACGGTCTACGCCGAGGTGCCTCCCCGGGTCGAGTACGAACTCACCGACCTCGGGCGTTCCCTGCAGGCACTCGCACTCTCGCTCGCCGAGTGGGTGAGCGACAATCAGCATCAGATTTCCGACCACCGGCGCCGGTTCGACGACGTGGCCCAGGGCATCTCCGACGAAGCCGAGCGTGGCCAGAGCGTGCCGGTACGACCGAATCGGTCTTGAAACCACTCATGCTTCTGAAGCAGCGCTGACCTGATTCGGCCGCGCTAGCCGACAAGCTCAGTGACGGTTTTGGATGCCGCATCCCACCGACGCAGCGCCGTCACCCGTCCGTGCAGCTCACCCGAGACCAACGCCCGTGCCGCGGGGATGTCCGACACCCGCAGTCGTCGCGCGAGCGTCACGTGCGGCGTCCACTCCCCCGGTCGCGTGTGCGGGGCATCCTCATCCATAGGTGAATCGTCGCCCTCAAAAGCGCCAGTGCGATCAGAGGCCCGGAGCGGCACATCTTGGCTGCCGCGCGCACCGGCGACCTCACGCCGATCCGGGCCCTCCCCGACTGCAACGCCGGCGTGCAGCATCCGGTGTAACTCCTCCAGCTCGGGCGTGAGCGCGACCGGGCGCACAAACACGCGTCGGTCGCCATCGCCGAACAGGATGGGCTCACCCAACGTCACCGCGAGCGGCAGGGTGGCGGCGATGCGGGCGAGCAGCCCGGCATCCAGCGGCGCGAGGGTCGGGCGCACGAGCAGCGTCACGTGCGGGCGGTTGCTCGGGGAGGTGTGCGGCGCCAGGCTCGACATGCCCGCATCGGCGAGCGCCGCCCATTCCGCACGCACCGCATCCTCGGTTGCCCGGTCGAGGAGGAGTTCGAGGCTGACGACGTCGCTCATAGCGGGCGAGCCTAGCGCGAAGAATCGCCAACAATCACGAACGCCAGCGGCCCCGCCGGTCACCGCAGCCTCGCGGTAGCGAAGAACGGTCGCGCTCGGACGCTTTTCCGCCAGCTTCTCCCGGCGCATCCCCGCGTGCGCCGTCCTCCTGAATAATGAGCCCATGAGCGACTACGACGGCACCACCCCGATCTCGCACCACTCCGACGACCACAAGGACGGGCCCACCACGAGCGCACGCCGCGTCATCGACCTGAGCCATGTCATCCGAGAGGGCCTCGTCACCTACCCGGGGCTGCCCGCGCCGACGTTCACCCCGCACCTCACGCGCGAGCACTCGCGCACCGTCTATGCCCCGGGCACCGAGTTCGCCATGGACATCATCACGATGATCGGCAACACGGGAACCTACCTCGACAGCCCGTTCCACCGCTATGGCGACGGCCCCGATCTGGCCGGCCTCGACCTCTCGACGCTCGTCGACCTGCCCACGGCCGTGCTGCACGTTCCGGATGCCGCGAGCCGAGGCATCCCGGCCTCTGACGTCGCCCGCCTCGTCGCCAATTGCAACCTCGACCTCGCGGGTTACGCGTTGCTCGTGCACACGGGCTGGGACACGCGCTTCGGCACCCCCGAGTATGGTTCGGGCGCGCCGTTCCTGGCCGAGGACGCCGTCGACTACCTCATCGAGGCGGGGGTGGCGCTCGTGGGCATCGACTCGCTCAACATCGACGACACCGAATCGGGCGGCGAACGGCCCGTGCACTCGAAGCTTCTGGCGGCGGGCATTCACGTGGTCGAGCACCTCACCAACCTCGGCTCGGTGCCGACGACGGGGGCACGCTTCACGGCAGCCCCGCCCGCGGTCGAGGGTTTCGGCACGTTCCCGGTGCGCGCCTACGCCATCGTCGCCTAGCGAGGAGACGCGGGACGGGCCCTGTCTCGAGAGCCGCCCGTCCCGACCGAACGCTCGAGCCCGAAACCCTGAGCCACTGAACTCAGTGCGCGAGCTGGTGCACGCGCTGCTGCGAGATGCCGAGAAGCGCTGCGGCGTCGACCTGCGTGACGCGTTGCTCCGAGACGAGCGAGCGCACCGCCCTCCTGCTGAGCTCGGCGGCCTGCCGGGATGCTTCGTCGGCTTGCTCGCGCAACCGGCCCGCCTCTCGCCACGCCTCGGCAACCTCGCTGGGCAGCTGAACCTCGACGTGGACTTCGATGTCGTCGGGCTCGAGATCGAGCAACGCCGACACCAGACCTGTCGCCATGTCGTCGATTTCGCGCACCGAACGCGCTTGCGTCACGGCCTGCAGTTCGTCGACGGTCACGATCCACCACCGGCCCTCGCGCCGCGCGGTCGCCTCGAAGCGACGCTTCGGCTTCGAATTCGAATTCGAATTCGAGCTCGTCATTCCTGCCACCAGTTACCTCCAGCTCTCGGGCGCACTCGGCACGACCTTGATGATCTGCCGCACCACACCGGGCGACACGGTTCCGTGTCTCGGAATCGCCAGCGTGAGCTGACCGTCGGCACTCGACCAGACATTGTGCCCGCCCCGGACGCGAACAAGTCGCCAGCCACCGCGGCGCAGGAAACGCTCGACCTCCCGCTGTTTCACTTCCTTCGTCATTCTTGCAAACTAGGTGGGATTGTGCGACCTCACTGCCCCCTCTTGTAACCTGTGGACAGCATCGCCAAAGGCCCCCTGTGGAGAACGTTTCGGCCTAGAGTTCGAGCATGAGTCTTCGTGTGGCCGTCATCGCGGGTCGGCTGATTCTCGCTGCCGCAGCCCTAGCCGGTGTGATCACGCAGCTGGTGATCTCGGCCGGCCTCGGGTTCGACCTCGTCAGCTTCTTCAGCTATTTCACGATCCTGTCGAACCTGTTCGGCAGCGTGGTGATCATCGTGGGCGCGGTGCACCTGATTCGCCGAGTGCCGCCCACGCGCACCGATGACGCCATCCGCGGTGCATCGGTCGTCTACCTGGCCTTCGTCGGCATCGTCTTCGGCGCGCTGCTCCAAGATGTCGACCTCGGCGCCCTGCAGCCGTGGATCAACGTCGTGCACCACATGATCATGCCGGCCGCCGTCGTACTCGACTGGATCGTCTGGCCGCCCCGCTCGCGCCTCTCCGTGCGGGCAGCGCTCGCCTGGATGATCTTCCCGGCCGCCTACGTCATCTACTCCCTCGTGCGCGGCGCCGCGACCGGCTTTTACGCCTACCCCTTCTTCAACCCCGACGCCAACGGCGGATATGGCGGCGTCGCCCTCTACTGCGTGGCACTCATCGTCGTCTTCGTCGCCCTCGCCTTCGCGGTCCGCTGGATCGGCACCCTCGGCCAGCGGCGAATCCCGCGTTAGTAGCGCTAACCCGCGTGCGTTAGCGTGTGAGGGTGGCGACGCGCGAAGAGATCATCCGGGCAACGGCCGAGCTCTTGGCCGCATCAGAGACCGGGGAGGTCTCGACCCGCGAGATCTGCGAGCGCGCCGGCATCCAGGCACCGACGCTCTACCGGCAGTTCGGCGACAAGGATCGGCTCATCGCGACGGTCGTCGACGAGGCATTCTCGCGGCATCTCGACCCCAAGCGCGCGCCAGCGCCGGACGCCGACCCCGTCCAGGTCGTACGCGACGACTGGGACGCGCACACCGCCTGGGCCCTCGAACACCCCGTGTTCTATCGCCTGATCTTCTCGCCGTTCGTGTCGGGCAGCCGGGCGGCCGCCGACGCGCACGCGTTCCTGCAGCGCGACCTCGAACGGGCCGCGGCCGTCGGACTTCTGACCGTCTCGGCCTCGGTCGCGGCGCAGATGATCCTCTCGGCCAACGTCGGCGCCTGCCTGATGATCATCAACCGGGGCGCCGAGTTCGACGACCCGTCACTCTCCGGCCGACTGCGCGACGCCATCCACGCGCAGGTCTTCGGCGACTCGGTCTTCACCGCACCGACGGGCGCCAACGCCGCGCGCACGGCCGCCGACACCGAGGCTCGACTCGCGGCCGTCGCCTCAACACTGGCGGCGCTCCTGCACGACGACTCGCCCGCGGCCGAAGACCCCGCGCCCGCCCTGTTCGCGGCCCCGACCGACACAGACGACCCCGCCGCCCGGCACGCTCGCACGGGCTCGATCACGGCGGCGGGCACCGGAACGGGAAAGATCCTCAGCACCAACGAGCGCGCCCTACTCCTCGACTGGCTCGAACGCCTCTCCTCGGCTGCGCCAGCCGGCACAAACGCCTGACCACGCCGAGCCGAGCAGGCCAGTGAGGCATGCACGCAGGCAGGCATGCAAGCAGGCAGGCAGGCAGCTGATGCAATGCGGCACGCAAAGACGGCTCAGTGCATCACGCAGCCTGTAGGGGTCCGAGCAATCGACACATTTCATCCAGGCGCGCTTCCGTTTCCTCAAAGCCCTGCGCGGCTGCCTCTCTACGAAGCCGCTCCGCATCCGCGAGCCATTCCGCGCGAAATCGAGATCCGTGGCCGTCGATACCCCAGAACAAGCTCCCGACGGTCTGCGTCTGCGCCCAGTCGAGGTCGATCGCCAGATCGGCGCGCTCGTCGCTCATCGTCTCGAGCGCCTCTCCGAACGACTCAACACGCAAGACGTAGAACTCGTCAAGGAGATGATCGCTGAGGCGCAGGACTCGAGGGCGAATGTAGGCGCGCACAGCGCGCTTCCGCATCCATCGCCTCATGCGCCCACCCTAGCGAGGCAGGCGCGGGTAACGAGACAGGCGAACTGGACGACTAACGACGGGCGGCCGATGCCGAACGATCACCCTTCGGCGATGAACTCCTCGAGCGTGGCCGAGAGCAGCTCGAACGACCAGCGGTAGGCGGCCTCGGGTTCGCGGCGGCCGAGGGCGGCGGCGAGCTCGTTGTGGCGGTGCGCGGACGGTGACGTGTATTCGGTGATCGTGCCGCGGCGCTCGCGCGGGCGGGTGCGCAGAAGTGCTTCGACCGTGCCCGAGAAGTGGCCCATGACGGCGTTGCCCGACCCCCGCAGGATCAGCGAGTGGAACGCGATGTCGGCCTGCAAGAAACGACGCTCGTCGCCCGCGGCGTTGGCGTCGACCATGGTGTCGGCGGCGGCCACGATGGCGGATGCCTCAGCATCCGTGATGCGGGCCGCGCACAGCCGCGCGGCCACGGGTTCGATGCCCAGCCGCAGCTCGAGCAGTTCGCGCTGCTGCACGAAGTATTCGCGCCCGCGTCCGCGCCACGAGATGATCTGGGGGTCCATCAGGTTCCAGGCGTGGCGCGGCTGAACGAGGGTGCCGACGCGCTGCCGGGGCTCGACCATCCCGAGCGATTGGAGCACACGCAGGGCTTCGCGCAGTACCGAACGCGAGACGCCGAAACGGGCCGTCAGCTCGTCTTGGTTGAGCACCTGGCCGATGGGGTAGATGCCGTCGACGATGTCTTCGCCCACGGCCGCCAGCACCTGCGCGTGCAGACCGCGCTCGGTGGGGGCCGCGCCGCCCGTGTTCAGTGCCATCGCCATTCCTTTGCCGCCGGCCGATCGGGCGCGCGTCTTGACGCACCGCGTTCGGCGTGTAACACTTCCTGAGTCTGATTAATCAGATAAATAGGATCAACCTTTTCAGTTTCTACTATGCCCGACCTCGGTCGACATGTGAGACTGCCCTGACAATGGGGTCGCATCGAAGCGTCCCCGCGGGAGGACGAAGATGTACCCCTTCATTGCACCGATGGCCGACGACGCCATCCAGCCGGCCAGCAGTGAACCGCAGCTCATCATTGCGGCGCTCGTCGGCATTGCCATCATCATCACGCTGATCACCTGGTTGAAGGTGCATCCGTTCTTCGCCCTCACCGTGGGCGCCGTGGGCGTGGGCATCGGCGCGGGTCTCGCCCCGGGCGTGGCCGTCACGAGCTACACCACGGGCTTCGGCTCGACCATGGGCGGCGTGGGCGTGCTCATCGGCCTCGGCGCGATGTTCGGCAAGCTGCTCGCCGACTCGGGCGGAGCCGACCGCATCGTCGACACCCTGATCAAACGCGCCGGCCCCAAGTCGCTGCCGTGGATCATGGGCCTCATCGGCGCCCTCGTCGGCCTGCCGATGTTCTTCGAGGTGGGCCTCGTGCTGCTCATCCCCATCGTCATCCTGGTGGCCCGCCGCAGCGGCATCTCGCTCATCAAGGTGGCCATCCCCGCGCTGGCCGGCCTCTCGGTCATGCACGGCCTCGTTCCGCCGCACCCCGGCCCCCTCGTGGCCGTCTCGACGCTCGGCGCCGACCTCGGCCTGACGCTCGCCTTCGGCATCCTCGTCGCCATCCCCACGGTCATCATCGCCGGCCCCGTCTTCGGAAACATCGCCGCCCGCTGGGTGGATGTGCCCGTGCCCGACCTGTTCGTCGCCGCGAAGGATGAGGACGAGAAGCGTCGTCGCCCGAGCTTTGCCGTGGCCGTCGGCGGAATCCTGCTGCCCGTCGTGCTCATGCTCGCGCGCAGCATCGCCGACTCGGTCGCCCCCGGAGACGAGGGTTCGTTCAAGGCATTCCTCGACTTCCTCGGCACCCCGATGGTCGCCCTGTCGATCGCGCTCGTCTACGCCATGGTCTTCTTCGGCCGCAGCATGGGCCGCGCGGGCGTGCAGAAGTCGATGGCTTCTTCGCTTCCGGATGTCGCGGGCATTCTGCTCATCGTGGGTGCGGGTGGTGGTTTCAAGCAGGTCCTGATCGACACCGGCATCGGAACCGTCATCGCCAACGCCATCAACGACACGGGGATCTCGGTCGTGCTGCTGGCCTGGGTCGTCGCGGCTCTCATCCGTGTGGCCACCGGTTCGGCCACCGTCGCGACCGTGACGGCCGCCGGCATCCTGGCCCCCGTGGCCGCCAACCTGCAGGGCGCCGAGGTCTCGCTGCTCGTGCTCGCGATCGGTGCCGGCTCGCTGTTCCTCTCGCACGTCAACGATGCGGGCTTCTGGCTGGTCAAGGAATACTTGGGCACGACGGTCGGCCAGAACCTGAAGACCTGGACCGTGATGGAGTGCATCATCTCGGTCGTCGGCCTGGGCGGCGTACTCATCCTCGACATCTTCGTCTAGCCCGCACGCGCCGGCTCACACGCCGGCACGCACAGACCAGCAGCACCGCCACACGTCAGACTCGGAGGCATCCATGGAACCCATCAAGCAGAACATCGACCTGAACGGTCGGCAGCCCGTGCTGGTGGTGATGGGTGTCTCCGGGTCGGGCAAGTCGACCGTGGCGGCGCTGCTCGCGGGGCAGCTGGGCTGGGACTTCGAAGAGGGCGACGACCTGCACCCCGACAGCAACGTCGAGAAGATGGCCGCCGGCACGCCCCTCACCGACGATGACCGGTGGCCGTGGCTCGACACCGTGTCGTCGTGGATCATCGAACACACCATGGCGGATGTTCCCGGCATCATCACGTGCTCGGCGCTGAAGCGCGTCTACCGCGACGTGCTGAGCGAAGACAACGTCATCTTCGTGCATCTGCTGGGCTCGAAGGAACTCATCGGAACGCGCCTGACGAAGCGTATCGACCACTTCATGCCCACGACGCTGCTCGACTCGCAGATGAACACGCTCGAGCCGCTCGAGCCCGACGAGCGCGGAATTCTGATCGACGCGGGCCGCAAACCCGCCGAGGAGGCCGCCGAGATCGTGCGCGCGCTCGGCCTGAAGCCCGCCGCCGGGTCGTCGGCGCTCGGCGCGCTCAACCCGGGCCGCTCGACCGTCTGAGCAACGCGGATAAACTTCGAGGATGGAACTCGGCGTCTACGCGGTGGTCGGCATCGCCGTCATCGTGGGGGTCGCGTACTTCTCGCGTCGCCTCGGCGTGGCCGCCCCCATCATCCTCGTCATCGTGGGCGTCGTGCTGTCCTATCTGCCGGGCGTGCCCTTCATCGAGGTGCCGCACGAGATCGTGCTCGACGGCGTGTTGCCGCCCATCCTCTATGCGGCCGCGATCAGCGTTCCAGTCGTCGATTTTCGCCGCAATCTCGGCACGATCACGAGTTTGTCGGTCGTGCTCGTCATCGTCACGGCCTTCGCCACCGGGTTCCTGCTCTACTCCCTGCTGCCCGACCTCAACCTCGCGGCAGCCATCGCCCTCGGCGCCATCATCAGCCCGCCGGATGCCGTGGCCGCCACCTCGATCGGCCGCCGCCTGGGTCTGCCCCCACGCATCCTGACGATGCTCGAGGGCGAGGGGCTCGTCAACGACGCCACCGCCCTGGTGCTGCTGCGTTCGGCGACGGCTGCGGCGGCGGGCGGGCTGCTCACCCCCTGGGCCACCGTGACCGACTTCCTCTATGCCGTCGTCGTCGCCATCGTCGTGGGCCTCGTGATCGGTTTCGTCACGGTGTGGGTGCGCACCAAACTGCACGACCCGGTGTTCGACACCGCGATCTCGTTCGCCGTGCCGTTCGCGGCGTTCATGCCCACCGAATACCTCAACGCCTCGGGTGTGCTGGCCGTCGTCGTCGCGGGCCTCTACACCGGGCACGCGTCGCCCCGCTCGTTCTCGGCGCAGACCCGCATCAGCGATCGCATCAACTGGCGCACCGTGCAGTTCTTGCTCGAGAATGCCGTGTTCCTGCTCATCGGCCTTGAGATCCGCACGCTCATCGAACACGTCGACCCCACCATTCTGGGCGTGTGGGATGCCGTGGGCATCGGCGCCATCGCAACGGTCGCGCTCGTCGGCATCCGTTTCCTGTGGATGGGGCCGCTCGTCATGAGCCTGCAACGCCGCGCGCAACGGGCCGAGAAGCAGACCTATCAGATGTCGCTCGCGCTCATGTATTTCCGCACCGTGCCGCTGCGGAGTTCGTTCGAGGCGCGGCGCCTGAGACGGGCCGAGCGGCAATACGACCGGCGGCGCTCCGACCTCGAGCAGCTGCGGCGCGAGAGCATCGACTGGCGCGGCGGGCTCGTGCTCAGTTGGTCGGGCATGCGCGGCGTGGTCACGCTGGCGGCCGCGCAATCGCTGCCCGAGGACACGCCCTATCGGGAGCAGCTCATCCTGATCGCCTTCACCGTGGCGGTGCTGACACTCGTCATTCAGGGCGGAACGTTGCCCGCGCTCATCCGGTTGTTGCGCATCGAGGGCATCGATCAGGCGCAGGACCACCGCGAGCTGGCCGAGCTGCTCGACGAGATCAGCTATGCCGGCCTGGCCGTGCTCGACGACCCGAACGAGACGCTGGGCAGCACCGAAGAGATCGACCCCGACGTGATCGAGCGCGTGCGGCAGGCGTCGTTCCTGCGGGCCGAATCGGTGTGGGAGCGCACGCACGAACTCGACTCCCCCGACGAGTCGAGCCTGCGCGCCACGCCCCACCACCTCTATCGCACGCTGCGCTTGGCGGTCGTGGATGCCGAACGCGAACGCCTGCTCGAAGCCGCCAGCCGCGGGGCCTACCCCTCACGGGTTCTGCGCGAGGCCCAGTCGATGCTCGACCTCGAGGACACGCGGCTGCGGCCGGCCCGCCCGAGCCACTGACCCGTCGACGCGCATGACCCGTCGACGCGCATGACGCGTCGACGTTCACCACGTGCACGACGCCTCGACTTGCACGAAGGCTCGTGTTTCCGTAACTTTGGTTAGGCAATCCTTACTGCACCTTCCATCCCCACCCTGAGGCGCCGCATCCGAGGCCCGTTCAGCCGCTCGCGCCCTTCCGTGCGACGTCGGCGCCGAGCGGGGATGCGGGCTCTTCGAGAGGAACCCATGTCTCGCGCGTCCCGCTTTCTGACCATCTCCGCCACGGCAGTCCTCGCCGTCGGCCTCAGCGCCTGCAGCTCCGGCGGCACCACCGGCTCCTCGTCGGACGGCGGTGACTTCGAGACCATCACGATCAAGCACGCCCTCGGCACCACGACGATCGACGCCAAGCCCGAGCGCGTCGCCACCGTCAACTGGGCCAACCAGGAAGTGCCGCTGGCGCTCGGCGTCGTGCCCGTCGGCATGGCCGCCGCCACGTTCGGCGACGACGACGACAACGGCATGCTGCCCTGGGTCGAGGACAAGCTGAAGGACCTCGACGCCGAGACCCCCGCGCTCTTCGACGAGACCGACGGCATCGACTTCGAGGCCGTGGCCGACACCAACCCCGATGTCATCCTCGCCGCCTATTCGGGCCTGACGCAGGAGGACTACGACACGCTCAGCGAGATCGCCCCCACCGTCGCCTACCCCGAGACCGCGTGGGGCACCCCGTGGCGCGAGATGATCGAGATCAACAGCGAGGCCATGGGCATGAAGGCCGAGGGCGAGGAGCTCGTGGGCAAGCTCGAGAAGGAGATCGCCGACACCGCGGCGAAGTTCCCGCAGCTCGACGGCACGACCGCCATGTTCCTCACGCACGTCGACAGCACCGACCTCAGCGAGGTCAGCTTCTACACGACCCACGACACGCGCGTCGCCTTCTTCGACGACCTGGGCCTCAGCCAGCCGAAGAGCATCGAGGATGCCTCGGCCACGACCGACCTCTTCTCGCTCACGCAGAGCGCCGAGCAGGCGGATGCCTTCAACGACGTCGACGTCATCGTGACCTACGGCGACGACACCCTCGTCGCCGCCCTCGAGGCCGACCCCGTGCTGTCGCAGATGCCCGCCGTGAAGAACAAGGCCATCGTTGCCCTGCCGAGCACGGGCCCGCTGGGCACCGCGGCCAACCCGACGCCGCTGTCCATCTCCTACGTTCTCGGCGAATACACCGAGCTTCTCGCGCAGGCCGCAGACAAGCAGTAGTGGTCCTGACGACGCCTGATCGCGCCGAGGATGCCGCCATCGTGCGGCGTCCTCGGCGTCTTCGTGGTGTCTGGCTGCTGGTCGCGCTCGGCGTGCTGGCGCTAGCCATGTTCGCTTCGCTCACGATCGGGTCGCGCGACGTGAACGTCTCGGATGTTCTCGCCGCGCTCGGCGGCGGCACCGACGGGTTCGCCGAGGCGTCGGTGGCCAAGCGCATCCCCCGCACGCTGCTCGCGGTCGTCGCGGGTGCGGCCCTCGCCGTCTCGGGCGCCGTGATGCAGGGCGTGACGCGCAACCCGCTCGCCGACCCCGGCATCCTGGGCGTCAACATGGGCGCCTCGCTCGCCGTCGTCATCGGCATCTCCTTCTTCGGCCTCACGGCCGCGAGCGGCTACATCTGGCTCGCGCTGGCCGGCGCCGCGATCGCCGCGGTCTTCGTCTATACGATCGGCTCGCTCGGCCGCGACGGCGCCACCCCGCTCAAGCTGGCCCTCGCCGGTGCGGCCACGTCGGCCGCCCTCGCCTCGTTCGTCAGCGCCATCGTCATCCCGCGCGGCGACGTCTCGGCCAGCATCCGCTCGTGGCAGATCGGCGGCGTCGGCGGCGGCACCTTCGCGAGCCTCGAACAGGTCGCGCCCTTCCTGCTCGTGGGTTTCGCCATCTGCATCCTGTCGGCGCGCGGCCTCAACTCCCTCGCACTCGGGGATGAACTCGCCGCCGGTCTCGGGGAGCGGGTCGCCCTCGCGCGCGGGTCGGCGGCCCTCGGTGCCGTCATCCTGTGCGGGGCCACGACGGCCATCACGGGTCCGATCGCGTTCGTCGGCCTCGTCGTGCCGCACGCCGTGCGCCTCATCGTGGGCGTCGATCACCGCTGGCTCATCCCCTTCTCCGCCGTCGTCGGCGCCGTGCTGCTGACGATCGCGGATGTCGTGGGCCGCATCATCGCGCGACCGGCCGAGATCGACGTGGGCATCTTGACCGCCCTCATCGGAGCGCCGTTCTTCATCTGGATCGTGCGCCGCCAGAAGATCAGGCAGCTATGACGTCGAACGCCCTGCGCCCCTCCTCGCCGACCTCCGACCTGACCTCGGATGCCGCGGGCCGTCGTCTCGTCGACGAGGTCGCCCGCAACCGCATCCGCCGCGGGCGCCGCCGTCGCACCGTGATGATCGTGCTGGCCGCGGCCGTCGCGGCCGTCTTCCTCGTGAGCCTCATGGTGGGCCAGACCTTCTACTCTCCGCTCGACGTGTGGCACGTGCTGCTCGGCGAGCAGGTCCCGGGCGCCAGCTTCACGGTCGGCCGCCTGCGCCTGCCCCGCGCCACCCTCGCGATCGCCGCCGGCCTGTGCTTCGGCCTGGGTGGCGTCACGTTCCAGACGATGCTGCGCAACCCGTTGGCGAGCCCCGACATCATCGGCATCAGCGCCGGAGCGAGCGCCGCCGCGGCCTTCGCCATCGTCACCCTCTCGCTGGATGACGCCGAGGTCTCGGCCTTCGCCATCGTCGCCGGCCTCGTCGTCGCCCTCGTGGTTTACGGTCTCTCCTATCGCGGCGGGGTGGCCGGCACGCGCCTCATCCTCATCGGCATCGGCGTGGCCGCCATGCTCGAGAGCCTCACGACGTGGGTGCTGTCGGGCGCGGCGCAGTGGGACCTGCAGGAGGCGACCCGCTGGCTCACCGGCAGCCTCAATGGAGCGAGTTGGCCTCAGGTCATCCCCGTGCTCATCGCTCTTGCGGTGCTCGGCCCGGTGCTGCTCAGCCGCTCGCGCGACCTGTCGACCACGCAGCTGGGCGACGACACGGCCGCGGCCCTCGGCGTGCGCGTGAACGTGACGCGCCTCGTGGTGATCGTCACGGCGGTCGGCCTCATCTCGTTCGCCACGGCCGCCGCCGGACCCATCGCCTTCGTCGCCTTCCTCTCGGGCCCCATCGCGGCCCGCCTCGTCGGGCCCGGCGGCTCGCTGCTCATTCCCTCGGCCCTCGTGGGCGCGCTGCTCGTGCTGGTCGCCGATTTCGCCGGGCAGTATGCCTTCGGCTCGCGTTTCCCTGTCGGCGTCGTCACCGGCGTGCTCGGGGCGCCCTATTTGATCTGGCTCATCATCCGCTCGAACCGCTCCGGAGGCTCCCTGTGACCGAACAGCACACGCTCGTCGTCGAACGGCTCGTGTTGGGCTACGGCGACCGCGTCGTGATCGACGGCCTCGACCTCGTCATCCCGACCGGCCGCATCACAGCGATCGTCGGCGCCAACGCGTGCGGCAAGTCGACGCTGCTGCGCTCGATGTCCCGGTTGCTCACGCCCCGCGGCGGCTCGGTGCTGCTCGACGGCAAGCAGATCCACAAGATGCCGCCCAAGCAGCTGGCGCAGACGCTCGGCCTGTTGCCGCAGTCGCCCATCGCACCCGAGGGCATCACGGTGTCGGATCTCGTGGGGCGCGGCCGGCATCCGCACCAGGGCATCTTCTCGCGGTGGAGCACCGACGACGACGCGGCCGTTGCGGCGGCACTCGAGGCCACGGGCATCCTCGATCTCGCCGAGCGTTCGGTGGACGAGCTCTCGGGCGGCCAGCGCCAGCGCGTCTGGATCGCCATGGCCCTGGCGCAGCAAACCGACCTGCTGCTGCTCGACGAGCCGACGACGTTTCTCGACGTGAACCACCAGGTCGAGGTGCTCGACCTCCTGACCGACCTCAACCGCGCGCGCGGCACGACCGTCGTGATGGTGCTGCACGACCTCAACCTCGCGGCCCGCTACGCCGACAACCTGGTCGCGATCGCGGATGGCGCGGTGCACGCCGCGGGCCCCGCCGCCGAGGTTCTCACCGAGGATTGCGTGCGCGCGGTCTTCGGCCTCGACAGCCGCGTGATCGTCGACCCCACGTCGGGAGCGCCGCTCATGTTACCCATCGGCAAGCACCACGTGCAGGCCTGAGGGCGCGCCTCGTCCGGCTTCGCCGCCGTGCCGTGGGGTGGCGTGGCGCGCCGTCGCGTGGCGTGGGTTGCCGCGCCCTGCCGTAGCGCGTCCGCGGTTCGCGGGCTTGAGCCCGTTTCGGTTTCGTGAGGATGTCGGCGGGTTCCGTTCGAGGGCCGTGAGGGATGCTGCATCCGCTCGTCCACGCGCGTTGACTCGCCCTATGACATCAGCACGAACCGGCGCGGGCTACGACCCCACCGCCGACCCCCGCGCGGGAGACGAACCCGCCTACAGCATTTTCGCGTCACACTGCGGACGGGCCGCCCGATGACCCTCACGACCATCATGCCGTCGCTGCGGCGCAGCATCCCGGACCCGCTCGATGTGAACGCCTGGCCAGAGGCGACCGTCGCGACCGTCGACGACGTGGCCGTAGCCGGCGTATCGCTCTGCCGACTCGTCGAACTCTGCGAGACGCCGTGTGTGCACACCGCGGCCGCTGTCATCCCGGGAACCCACGGCCGACCGTCGCCCGTGCATCAGGCGGCCGTCGTGGTGGTCTCGGTGACCTCTGTCGCGCGTCGCCCCGACGGTTCACTCGACGTGCTCGTCGACGCGTGCCTGGATGACCTCGCCGCGACGTG
Organism: Okibacterium fritillariae; assembly: GCF_900167575.1. Lineage (GTDB taxonomy): Bacteria > Actinomycetota > Actinomycetes > Actinomycetales > Microbacteriaceae > Okibacterium > Okibacterium fritillariae. Next base: position 170,393 of record NZ_FUZP01000001.1, on the reverse strand, counting down.
GCGCGAAACGCGCCTGATCGGACGGCCGTCGACCGCGGCTGTCCGCACGGCACAGGTGGCGGCCGATCCGGTTCACCACCGCGGGCCCTGCGCGACCGACGCTCTCGTCGCGCTGCCCGCCGACCTGTCCGAAGGTGATCTGCTGGCAATCCCCTGCGCCGGAACATTGAGCGTGCGTTCCCTGCGCTGACAAAACGGAGTACACTCCCTTTTAGGATCGGTTGATCGGATCGAATCGGATCAGGGAGGTGCGGCATGTCGCCAGAGCAAGGCCGGCGCGAGCGCAACAAGCTCGACAAACAGGAGCGGATTTTCGCGGCCGCCTCCGAACTCTTCGGTGCCGACGGCTATGAGGGCGTGACGACGCAGCGCATCGCCGAGCGCGCCGGCGTGACGAACGGCACGCTGTTCCGCTACGCCGCCAACAAGGCCGAGTTGCTGCTCATGGTCATGAACAGCGAGTTCGCGGCGCGCATCGCCGAGGGGCGTGAGGCAATCGCATCCGAGCCGACAGCCGAGCCCGCCACGCGCATAATGGCGCTGCTCGCCCCGATCGCCCGCGGCAGCCGCGATCCCCACGAGAACACGACCCACTACCAACGCGAGTTGCTGTTCGGCGAGCCGACCGAGCGTTATCGCGCCGAGGGTCTCGCGCTAACCGAGACACTGCAGCGGGAGATCGCAGATCTCCTCAGCGGGCGCATCTCGGGCCGCCCCGGGAACGCCGACACCAACAACCAGCCCGCACGCGCCGACGCCTCGCCGGTGGGCGAAGCGGCTGTCGGCGATGACGCCACCCTCGCTGCCCGCGCCATCAGCAACGTTCTGCACCTCGAGATCGCGCGCGCCGCCCTCGAGGGCTCTTCCCCCGACGACCTGACCGCCACGATCGCGCGGCAGGTCGACCTGATCTCGAGCGGCTACCTCCGCTCCCGGCATCCGCTCACCCCGGATGCATCCCTCACAGAATCACCCACGAAAGAGGACAACTCATGACGAAGCTTCAGCGCGTCACCGTGCTGGGAACCGGCGTTCTCGGCTCACAGATCATCTACCAGACGGCCTATCACGGCTTCGATGTCGTGGCCTACGACATCAGCGACGAGGTGCTCGAGGGCGCCCGCACGCGCACCGCCGGCCTCGCGCAGGTCTACACGCACGAGGTCCAGGGCGCCACCGAGGCCAGCACCACCGAGGCGCTCGGCCGCATCACCTACAGCTCCGACCTGGCCGCCGCCGTCGCCGACGCCGACCTCGTGATCGAGGCCGTGCCCGAGAGCCTCGACATCAAGCGCGACACCTATCAGAAGCTGGCCGCCGCGGCCCCCGAGAAAACCATCTTCGCGACCAACTCGAGCACGCTGCTGCCGAGCGACCTGCGCGCGTTCACGGGTCGCCCCGAGAAGTTCCTGGCGCTGCACTTCGCCAACCACGTGTGGGTGCAGAACACGGCCGAGGTCATGGGCACCGACCAGACCGACCCCGCGGTCTTCCAGCAGGTCGTCGAGTTCGCCGGCCAGATCGGCATGGTCCCCATCGAGATCAAGAAGGAGAAGGCCGGATACGTGCTGAACTCGCTTCTGGTGCCGCTGCTCGATGCCGCCGCCGAGCTCTATGCCGACGGCATCGCCGACCCCGAGACGGTCGACAAGACCTGGCGCATCGGCACGGGGGCGCCGCTCGGACCGTTCCAGATCTACGACATCGTCGGCCTCACCACGGCCTACAACATCGCCTCGACGCACGGCGGCAAGCAGGCCGAGTTCGCCCGCCTGTTGAAGGAGAACTTCATCGACCAGGGCAAGCTGGGCACCGCCACAGGTGAAGGTTTCTACAAGTACAACTGATCTCACGCACGACCCCGGATGCCGTCGCCCCACCTCGGGCGGCGGCATCCGTCGTTTCCTCCCGCGTTTCGACCGCAGCGACGGACTCCGACACGCCGAATCGCGGACAGAAAGTCGGGACCACTTCGGCGTGCCGATTCCGCACGAACTCGGCGCAGGCGAGGCATCCCCGTGTCTGCTTTGTATTAATACAGGGCACGGATGCATAGGGCTTGCATACTGTGGCAGGACTCGCACGGCGTTCCCGATCACCTGGCCCCACGGCCACGGCGGGCGCCACAGGCCACCACGGAGGACGACATGAACACACCGATACGAACCCATCCACGGGCACACCGCCCACGACTCGCGCGGTTCACCGCGCTTGCCACCGCCGCCTGCCTCGCATCCGTCTCGCTGCTGGCAACCATGCCCGCCGCGCACGCCGCGGGCGAGGCCGCCACCACGCTGCCCGGCACGATTCTGCACGGCGGCGCCACGAACAACCACAAGACCACGGTCTTCGCCTACGTGAAGGCGGGCGAAGCGTTCGCCGCGACGTTCGGTGAACACCCCGGTATGGACTCCCGCATGACCGTGACCATCATCGATCCGCTCGGAAAAGTGCGGCAGACGAGCGCGCCGGGCGGCCCCGTGTCCCTCGACACGCGAATCGTCGCCGACGTCGACGGCGTGTGGGCGGTCACGGTCGAAGACCCCGCCGATATCGCCACCAACCGACCCCAGTTTCCCGGGGTGACGTGGAAGATCGCGGCCGAGAAGAATGGCGTCGCCATCCCCGGCCGCGTCTTCAGCGAGTCGCTCGCCTTCAACACGCCGACCGAGACCACGCTCAGCCTCTTCGCGCTCACCAAGACCGGCGGGCTCTACCGCGAGACCCTGCGCGACTACAACGGCGTCGACTCCACCATCCTGGTCACCAACAAAGGCAATGTGCGTTCCGGCGACGCCGCCTGCGACCCGGCCTACCTCTCCGTGCCGATGCCCGGGTCATCGGAATCCGATGGGTCGGGTGCCGCATACGAGCAGCCCAGCTCCTCGGCCACCTGCGCGGGCCTCGAGCGCTACCGCCTCTTCCTCGACCAGCCGGCCGCCGATCTGCCCTCCTCCAGCACCAACTGGGCGGATGGCCGCACCACCGACACCTGGGTCGGTGCCACCTACACGCCGCCCACCATCTCGGGCCTGAGCTTCGCCCGCTCGGGCACGGCCGGCAACGCCGGAACCCTGACGGGCACGCTCGACACGCAACCGGGCACCGTGAAACTCGAGATCGACGCCGACGGCGACGGCGTCTTCGACGGGCCCGCCGATGTCGCACAGTCCGTGATCGTTCCTCAGACCGGGCCGTTCTCGTTCGACTGGGACGGCAAGAACGCCGCGGGCGATCCGGTCGACGCCTTGGTCGCGAGCGCCTTCCGCACGACGCTGGCCCACACCAACGAGGCGCACTTCCTGCGCGTCGACACCGAGGTCTCGCGCGGCGGCATCGAATTGCTGCGGCTCACGGGCGGCAGCACGAACCCGAGCGTCGTCTACTTCGACGACTCGCGTTTCACCGACACCTCGGCCGAGCGCTACTCGAACACGTCGCTGCACGCGTCGGGCCCGGGCGGCATCGACAGCACCGGCGGCGTGCACCGTTGGGCGGGCGACGACACGTCGGCAAACCGCTCCCCCAACGCCAACACGGGCACGACGGGCAGCTGGGGCGACCAGCGCAGCATCGACGACTGGACATTCGGGGCCGATAGCGCCGTCGCATCCGTCGCCATCGACCCGCTGACGCCGCACCTCAGCATCGAGAAGCACGGCACCGCGAGCGCGTCACCCCTGGTCGCCGGCAGCACGATCGACTACACGGTCATCCTGACGAGCGACGGCACGGGCGACTTCACGACGACCAACCCCGCCGAAGCCGTCGACCACCTCGATCAGGGCGTGCTCGACAAGGCGACACTCGTGGACGGCAGCATCCGCACGACGACCGGTTCGGCCACGGTCGATGCCCAGGGTCGCGTGGTCTGGAACGCGGGAGCATTGCCCGTCGGCGCGACCTCGACCCTCACGTTCAGCGTGACGGTGTTGCCGAACGACGACCCTGCGCGAGCCAATATCGTGAATACGGCGTGTGTCGCCTCGGCTCCCCACCGCCCGTCGACCTCTGAGTTCGGCACCGACGAGAACCCGTGCGCCACCGTGCCGTTTACCCCGCCCGTGCCGCCGACCCCGGCAGAACCACCGCTGACGCCGCCGACGGTTCCGCCGACCACGCCCCCGGCCACTCCGCCGGCTCCGCGCACCACCCCGCCGGGCCTGGCCGCAACGGGCGCCGACAACCCGCTGGTCATGGCGGGTATCGCCACCGGAACGGTGCTGCTCGGTGCCGCCGTCGTCGGTCTCGTGGCGCTGCGTCGACGTCGATCGGATGCCGCGACCGCGGCGTCGGCATCACCGTCGGGCTCGAGCATCCCCGGGTCTGACACGCCGTAGGCCGGACGGCTCTCTGAGGCGACGACACGCGGCCGGCCCGCCATCCGCGTGAGCGATCGTCCCGCACGGCAGTCGGCGGAAGTGCCGGCAACGGCAGATGGGCTCGCGTCCGGAATCATCCGGGTGCGAGCCCATCTGTCGTCGTGTCGAGCGGTTGCCGACCGGCATCTCGGCGAGCGCCGGACTCCTTCCGCGCGGAATTACTCGAGCAGGGGGCCGCCCCGCGGTCGTAAGGTCGTGGCAAGACGTCCGACATCCGACATCCGACGAAGGAGCGCCATGACCGAGAACTTCACGCCCGAGGAACGCGCCGCCATGAAGGAGCGCGCCGCCGAGGTGCGCAAACAGGAGAGAAAAGGCGCCAAGGCCGACCCCGAGAAAGACCTGCTCGAGAAGATCGCCGAGATGACCGACGACGACCGGGCCATCGCCGAGCGGCTGCACGCCCTCGTCGCCGAGCACGCGCCGGCCCTGACGCCCAAGACCTGGTACGGCATGCCGGGCTACGCGCTCGACGGCAAGGTGCTCGTCTTCTTCCAGGCCGCGGCCAAGTTCAAGGTGCGCTACGCGACCATCGGGTTCAATGACAACGCGACTCTCGACGAGGGAACCATGTGGCCAACGGCCTTCGCCGTCACGAAACTCGGCCCCGACGAAGAGGCGTTCATCGGCGAACTGCTGCGCAAGGCGGTTCCGGCACCGTAGCGTGAGGGCATGACATCCACGCCGTCGCCGCCCGCCGCCGATCGACCCGCCGCCCTCGTCACGGGCGCCTCGCGCGGCATCGGTCGAGCGATCGCGATCGCCCTGGCCGCGCGCGGTGACCGCGTGGCCGTGCACTACGGTTCGAGCCGCGCCGACGGCGAAGAAACCCTCGCGCTCCTGGCCGGCGACGGTCACGTCCTCGTCTCGGGTGACCTCGCCGACGCCGACCAGGTACGCGCCCTGATGGATGCCGCGAGCGACGCCCTGGGCAGCATCCACACGCTCGTGAACAACGCCGCCGTCGGCCCCTCGGCAACCAACGGTCACCGCGTCGACGAGGTGTCCTACGCCGACTGGCAGCGCGTCTGGACCGACATGATCGACGTCAACCTGCGCGGCGCCGCCAACCTCACCTACTGCTTCGCCAACCACCGCATCGGCGCGGGCGGCGGCGGCACGATCGTGAACATCGGCTCGCGCGGCGTCTTCGTGGGCGAGCCCGACTACCCCGCCTACGCGGCGACGAAGGGCGCCCTGCACGCCTTTGCTCAGTCAATGGCGGTCGCCCTGGCCCCGCACGACATCGCCGTCTCGACCATCGCCCCCGGCTTCGTCTCCACCGACCGCCAATCCGAAAAGCTCTCGGGCCCGGCGGGCGACACCATCCGCGCCCAGAGCCCCTTCGGCCGCGTCGCCACGCCGCACGAGATCGCGGCCGCCGTGCTCTACCTGTCGTCGCCCGACGCCACCTGGGCCTCGGGCACCATCCTCGACCTCAACGGCGCCTCCCACCTGCGCAGCTGACGAGCAGCCGCGAGCGAGCATTGGCTAGTTCGACAACCGATCGATCAGGTCGGCGAGGTGACCAGGGGCCTCGAGATGCGCCAGGTGGCCTTGCCCCGACAATTCGTGCACGACACCGCGCGGGGTGCGGGATGCGACATCCTCGAAGCTCGTGCCATAGGGCGCCTGCCCGCGGTTGCGCTCGCCCACGATGAGGTCGATCCTCTCGGCCCACCGGCCCAGCTCGGCGGACTGCGGGGCGGAGTTGATCGCCGCCGTCTCGGAGAAGATCGGCGAACTCACGGCCGTCAGCCCGGCCCAGACGGCGGAATCGGCCCGCAGGGATTCGACGACCGCGGCGGGCAGACCACTCACCTCGCCGAGCGCGACCTCGACGGTGCGGTCCAGATCGCCGTCACCGTGGGCCCTTTCGAGCGCGGGCAGCGCTCCGGCCCCGAAAGGCGCCGTGATCGGCTCATAGGCGATGAGATGCGGCACGGGCACCTCGTTCGCCAGGTGTAGCGCGATCAGGCCGCCGTAACTCCAGCCGAACAGCGTGCGCACGTCGGAGAATTCGCGCAGAACCGCAGCGGCGTCGTCGACTTCGGTCTGGATGTCGTATCCATCGCCCAGCGGACCGGACGGTTGGCGCCCCCGCCGGTTCACGACGGCAACGGTCTTCCACCCGCTCAGTTGCCGAGCAACCTCGGCCCATCCCGCCGCATCCGCCATCACGCCGGGTACGAGGATGATCGCGGGCCCGTCCTCCTCGCCGTAGACATCCACGGCCACCCAGCTGCCATCGACCTGAATCTGTTTCTGAATCGTTTGCTCCATAACTCCATTCTGGGGCAATTGATCTAGAATCGTCAACATGGCATCCAGACCCGCAGGCCGCCCCCGTGAATTCGACCGCGACGCGGCTCTGCGCCAAGCCGCACACCTGTTTTGGCAGCACGGGTTCTCGGGCACCTCGACCCGCCAGCTCACGAGCGCCCTCGGAATCTCGAGTTCCAGCCTCTACGCCGCCTTCGGAACGAAAGCCGAGCTCTTCGCTGAAGCCGTTCGCGTTTATGCCCTGCGCTACAGCGCGATCTACGATCGGGCCCTGCAGGAGGCGTCTGCGGCGGCCGTCATCGAGCGCCTCCTGCGCGAATCGGTGGCCGAATTCACGCGCACGGACGAAGGGCACCCCGGATGCCTCACGAGCAGCGCGGTCATGTCTGACGCCTCCTCGACGCTCGACGTGCGCACCTACGTCGCCGACCTGCAACGCTCCGACGAGGCTCGCCTGCGCGCTCGCCTCGAGCAGGAATCCGCTGACGAGCCCCTCCCGGGCAGCGCAACCGCCGCCGAACTCGCCGAATTCACCCAAACGGTCTGGCAGGGCCTCTCCACGCGTGCCGAGCTGGGCGCATCCCGAAACGAACTCGACGGCGCCGTCGATTTCGCCCTCCGACTCATCTCCTCCGTCCCCGCCGGTCGGTAACCAGTCCACGGTCGGTCCCATCTCGCCGGGTCTTCTTCGGACTTGCTATTGCCAGCGCCGCTCCGTTCGACGTGTCGAATTTTTGGTGGCGGAAGGCGGCCTTGAGGGCCACACTGGGACCACCGACGGGAGGAGAGGGCATGGGCGACCTCGTTCTGTCGTTGCTGCCGCTGGCGCTCGGCATCGTCATGAGCCCGCTCGCCATCATGGCGCTCGTGGCCGTTCTGCTGTCCCGGCGGGCCCGCGTGACGGGCGTGTTCTTCGCGCTCGGGTGGGCGCTCGGAATCGCGATCGGGTTGGGGGCGAGCTATGCCGTTCTGGGGTTGTTCGACCTGCAGCCGCGCAGCACTCCGCCCGATTGGGTGTCGGCCGTGCGGCTCGTCTTCGCGCTCGTGCTGATACTGGGCGCCGTCTACATCTACAGAAAGGGCCACGCGCGGGCGGTCGCCATGGCCCATGCGCGCACGCCGACCGACGTGACCGAGGCGGCGCCGCAGCTGCCCGGATGGCTGCGGTCGGTCGAGACCTTCACGCCCACCCGCAGCCTGCTGCTCGGCGTCGGCATTTTCGTGCTCAATCCCGTCGACCTGTCTTGCGCGATCATCGCCGCGCTCGATGTGCGCCTCGCGGGTTTTGGGGGTGCGACCGACGCACTCGTCCTGATCCTCTTCGGCGTCGTCGGCATCCTGCCGATCCTCATCCCCGTGCTGCTTCTGCTCGTGCGCGGTGAGCAGGCCACACCCGTGCTCGCGTCCATCCGCGGCTGGATCGCCTCGCACACGAGCGTGCTCAACGCGGCCCTCGTGCTCGTGATCGCGCTGCTGCAACTGCAGAAGGCGGTGTCGGCATTCCTGGCATAAGCGCAGCGACCCCGCCCGACTTCGGCCAGTTCTTCACGCCGACGAGCGTCAGCGGATGGGATCTCGGGTTGGCGGCGGGCAGCGTGCTCGTCGGGTGGATCCTGTCCATCTACGCGCGCAAGGGTGTGCTCGCGGCGCTTCGGCGACTGCAAGGAATCAGCGAAGGGGCGGCCATCCTCACGGCGCGCATCGTGCGTTACGCCGTGCTGCTCCTCGGCATCGGAACGGCGTTCGCCTTCCTCGGCGCCTCTATCCAACCGTTCCTCGCCGTGGGGCTCATCGTCGCGGCCGTCATCTTCCTCGCGCTGCGCGGCATCTCGGCCAACTTCGCCGCGGGCATCGTGCTGCAGACCCGCCACCCGCTCAAGGTGGGCGACGAGATCGAGGCGGGCGACTACATCGGCCGCGTGCGCGAACTCAACGGCCGCAGCGTCGTGATCACCACGCGCGACGGGCGCACCGTGCACGTGCCCAACTCGCTGCTGCTCGAGGAGCCGCTCGTCAACCACTCCGAGTTGGGCCGGCGGCGCTCCGAGGTGCAGGTGCGCTTTCGCTCGACGACACCGCTCGCGGCGGTCACGGATGTCGCGCTCACCGCACTGGGCACGGTCGCCGGGCTGCGGCCCGAGCATCCGCCGGCCGTCATCGTGCGCACCATCGAACCCGAGCGCATCAGCCTCACCGTTCAGTTCTGGCACGCGCCCGCCGACGACGTCGCGGCAACGAGCCGGGTCGTCGCGGCCCTCGGCGCGGCACTGACCGACGCTGGTGTCGATGCCGTCGTGACCAGCGAGAAACCTGTCGAGCCACTCACACCGCCGCCGCCCCTCTAGAGCCGCGCACCGTCACCCAGACGTTCACGGCGACCACGATCGCGACACCCAGCCACTCGTGCGGCGCCGGAACCTGGGCGAGCACGACGAGGCCGGCCACGGCCGCCAGCACCGGGTTCACGCTCATGAACACGCCGAAGGCGGCAGCTGGCACGAAACGCAGAGTTAACAGGTCGAGGGCATACGGAACGACGGTGCAGAGCAGTCCCGCAACGGCCGCGGCGAGCACGGCCGGCGCGGTGAAACGCCCCTGCACCGCGAAGATCACGATTACCGGCAGAGACATCGCTGCCGCCACCGAGCTCGACGCGGCGGCACCCTGCAAACCCTCCGTCCGCTGGCCGATCAGCCGACTCAGAAGAATGTACGAGGCCCAGCAAGCCCCCGCCAACAAACCGCTCGCGATGCCCCACACGTCGCTCGACGGGCCCGGCAGCACCAACACGTAGACGCCGATGAGTGCGGCGATGGCGGCACCGACATCGACGAGCCGGCGGGATGCGGCGAGCGCCACGCCCAGCGGTCCGAGGAACTCGAGCGTCACCGCCAGTCCCAGGCCGATGCGATCGACGGCCGTATAGAGGCTCAGGTTCATGACGACGAAGACTCCGCCGAGCACGATCACGGGCCACCACTGGCGCCGGGTGAAGCGGCGGAGCGGCGGCCGCACCGTCGTCATGAGCACGGCCGCGCCCACGAACTGCCGAACGGCGACGACACCGAGCGGCCCGATGGCGGCGAAGGCCCCGGCCCCGACCGCGGCACCAAATTGGTTGCTCGCGGCCGAGGCAAGCATCATCGCCACGCCGGTGAGGCGGCGGGCCGGCGGAGCGGGTTGCTGAGCCGATTGCCGAGCGGGTTCTTGAGCGGGTTGATTCTCCACACAGGAAGACTGCCTCGGGTTTGGCTGCGAACGTAATGCGCGAGGACGCGCTGCCATACGCTGAGTGCATGGCTCTCGACATCCGCTCGCTGCGCGTTCTCGTGGCGTGCGACGACGCCGGAACGATCACGGATGCGGCCATAGCCGTCGGGCTCTCGCAGGCAGCCGCCTCGCGCACGATTGCGGCCCTCGAACGAGAGCTCGGCGCACAATTGCTCGTGCGTCGGCCGCGCGGAGTCGAGCTGACTACTCTCGGAACCGCCGTGGTCGCGCAGGCCCGCAAGGTGCTCTCCGAACTCGAGGCCGTGCGGACGCTGGCCGACGGGCACACGACTCCGCTGCGGGTCGGCTATGCCTGGGCCGCGTTCGGCGAGCATACGGATGAGCTGCGCCGCCGGTGGGGGGTCACGCATCCGGCCCGGCGCCTCGAACTCATGAACGTGAATTCGCGCACCGCGGGGCTGGCCGAGAACCTGGTCGACGTGGCCGTGCTGCGGGTCGAGGTGGACGACCGGTTCGAGACCGCGTCGATCGGCAGCGAGCGCCGGTTCGCGGCCGTGCCGTCGGGCGACCCGTTGGCCCGGCGCCGCACGCTCACGCTCGACGACCTCGTCGGCCACGTCGTCGTGGGCAACCCCGAATGGAGCACCACGACAGCGGCGCTCTGGCCAGAGGGTGCCGTCACCATGCGCCGCATCTGGGGCACCGAGGAGTGGCTCGACGAGATCGCCACGGGCGGGGCCGTCGGCACCACGGCGGAGGCGACCGTCGCGCGACACCCCCGCCGCGGCGTGACCTACCGTCCGCTCACGGGCGCGCCGCGCATTCCGGTGTCGCTCGCTTGGCGGAGGGGCGAGGCCGGGCCCGAGGTCGAGGCGCTGGTCGAGCTGGCGCGCGAGCTCTACGGCCCGGATGATGCCGACGGCCGCAGCAGCTCGCACTGAGGCGCTAGGCCGCCGCCGAGTCGCTCACGATCGGCCGAGAACCCCGTCGACCCGGCGCACGATGCCGAGAGGGTTGCCCTCGCGCAGTTCGGGCGGGAGTGCCGCCTCGGGCGCCGTCTGATAGGTGACGGGGCGCAGCCAGCGGCGGATGGCGGTCGCACCGACCGAGGTGTGCACCGACGTGGTCGAGGGGTAAGGGCCGCCGTGGTGCTGGGCCCACGAGACGGCAACGCCCGTCGGCCATCCACCGAAAAGGATGCGGCCGGCACGGGGTCGCAGCAGGGCCACCAGGTCGCCGATCTCCTCGCTCGGTTCGGCATGGATCGTGGCCGTCAGGCTGCCGTCGAGCGCCGTGAGGGCACGGGCGAGCTCGTCGTCGTCGGCATAACGCACGAGCAGCGTCGAGGGGCCGAAACTCTCCTCGAGCAGCGTGTCGGCGTGTGCGAGAACGGTCGACACATCCGCGCTCAGGATGACCGGGGCGACCTGTCCGTCGGCGCTCGCGCCTGCGTCAGCACCCGCGCCTGGAATCCCGACGTCCGAGCCGGCAATCGCCTCCTCCGCTGCGCCCGATTTCGCACTGGAGGATCCCGCCGAAGCGCCCGCCGAACCGCCGACCGCGACAGCGCCCGCGGCGAGCTGCTCGGCCGTGCGCCGGGCGAAGCCCTCGGCGATCGACGGCGTCAGCAGCGTCCAGGTCGTGTCGGGCAGCGACTGAGCGACCGCAGCGGCGAAGGCATCCGAAGCCCGTTCACCCCCGGGCACGAAGACGACACCCGGCTTGGTGCAGAACTGCCCGGCACCCAGCGTGACCGATTCGGAGAGCCCGCGCGCGAGTTCCGTACCGCGCTGGCGCAACGCGTCGGGCGTGACGACGACGGGGTTCAGGCTGCCCAACTCGCCATAGAACGGGATGGGCGAGGGGCGACGGGCCGCGATGTCGAACAACGCGCGGCCACCCGGAACAGACCCCGTGAAACCCACGGCGGCCGTGTCCGGATGCTCGACCAACAGGGGGCCCACATCGAAACCGCTGACGAGCGCGAACAGTCCGTCGGGGGCACCCGCCTCGGCAAGGGCCGCGGTGACCGTGCGAGCCGTGCGCTCCGACAGCTCGGGATGCCCGGGGTGCGCCTTCACGACCACCGCATTACCGGCCGCGAGCGCCGACGCCGTGTCGCCGCCCGCCACCGAGAACGCGAACGGAAAGTTCGAGGCCGAGAACACCGCGACCACGCCGAGCGGCACGAGCATGCGCCGCAGGTCGGGCACGGGCGGCGTGGCCGACGGGTCGGGGTGGTCGATCGTCGCCTCGAGATATGAACCCTCGTCGAGCACGCGGTCGAACAGCCGCAGCTGCGCGGTCGTGCGCGCGAGTTCGCCCGTCAGGCGGGCCTCGGGCAAGTGGCTCTCGCGAGCAGCGATCCGCACCAGCTCGGCGGCGTCGGCGTCGATCGCGTCGGCCGCCGCGACCAGCCAGCGCCGGCGCTCGACAGCGGGCACACCCTCGGCTACCCGCGCGGCCGCAACGGCGCGAGCCATGATCACGTCGAGTTCTGCGGCGGAGGTCTCACCCACCTGCTCGCGTCCTACATCCATGCTGTCGATCCATCCGTTTTCGTCGGCACCACGCGCTGCCAGTGCACCCAGTCGTCCTCGACGAGCGCGCTCTCGTCGATCTCGATTCCCCAGCCGGGTCGGTCGGGCCGCAGGTCGAGGTGCCCGTCGACGGGCTCATAGGGGTCGTGGCACCACGACACCGGGTCGGGCTTGAACTCGAGAATCCCGAAGTTCACGGTCGCCGCCGCGAAGTGCACATTGGCGGCGGTCGCCAGCGGCCCGAGCGGGTTGTGCGGCGACACGGGCACGTAGTGCGCCTCGGCGAGCGCCGCGATCTTCACCATCTGCGTGAGCCCGCCGACGACACAGATATCGGGCTGGATGATGTCGGCCCCCTGCGCCGTGAGCAGCGTCAGGAACTCGTTGGGCGAGTAGAGCGATTCCCCGGTGGCCAGCGGCACGGCCAGCTCCTGTCGAATGCGCGCCCACGCCGGAATGTACTCGGGACGAATCGGCTCCTCGAGGAACAGCGGCTCCGAGGGCGCCAACGCGGCCCCGAGTTCGACGGCCTGGCGCGGCTCCCACAGGCAGGCGTGCGCGTCGAACGCGAACTCCCAGGCATCCGGATGACCTGCCCGCACGCTCGCGAAATAGTCGCCCAATTCGCGAGCCGCCAGCCCGAAACGCGTGCGGTGGATGTCGCTGCGATACGGGCTGAGCTTGAACGCCGTGAACCCGTTCCGCTCGTTGAGGGCCGCCGTCTGGTCCTGCAGGTCGGGCAGGTCGGGCGCCGAGTACAGGCCGGCGTAGACGCGCACGCGGTCGCGCACCGCCCCGCCGAGCAGGCGGTAGACGGGCAGCCCGGCAGCCTTGCCCGCGATGTCCCAGAGCGCGTGGTCGATGGCCGCGATGGCCGCAAGACCCATGGCGCCCGGAGGGAAACGCGAGGACTGGAGTAGGTATTGGTTGATGAAGCTCGTGCGCGAGGCATCCATGCCCCTGATCTGGGCGAAGAGGTAGTCGAGCATGGGCGGGAACGCCAGGTCGGGGCCGTGGTTGTAGACCTCTGACCAGCCCTCGAGCCCGCCGTCGGTCGTGATCTTGACCAGCACGCGCGGCCGGTTGCCCACGCGCTGCAGGAAGGTCTGCAGCCGGTCGATGCGCAGGCTCATGCGGAGGCCTCCGCGAGGGCGGGCCAGGCGGCGATCGACCGGGCGACCTCGGCGGCACCTTCAGCCGTGAGGGCGCGGCTCGGCGGCCTGACGCTGGGGAGGCACAGACCCAATTGATGCATGGCCTCTTTCACCACCGACACATTGTCGGCCGAGCGGTTGCGGGCGCGCAGCTCCTCGAAGAGCCGGATGTCGCGCCACACGTCATTGGCCGCCTCCGCGTCGCCGCGGGCCAGCGCGTCGAACATGTCGAGCGAGACGCGCGGCGACACGTTGACGAGGCCGGACGTGAAGGCCCGGGCCCCGGCCGACCAGTAGGCGGGGGCATAGGACTCGGCGAGGCCCGCGATCCACAAGAGGTCGCCGCCCGCGTGGTGGCGGGTGGTGGCGAAGAAGGCCGGGTCGGGCACCGAATACTTGAGCCCGATCACGTTGGGGGCGCGGTCGGCGAGGCTCGCGACATCCGCCCCCGTGATGAGCGTCGAACTCACGTAGGGCAGCACGCCCAGCTCGGGCACCGCCTGGGCGACCGTGGTCACGTAGTCGACCCAGCCGCCCGGCGACAGGTAGGGCAGCACGGGTTGGTGCACCATGATCGCGTGGGCGCCGGCGTCCCGCGCGAATCGGGCGTCCGAGACCGCGGTGTCGAGGTCGAAACCGACACCTGCGATGATGACCGTCTCGGGTTGTGCGGCGCCGATGACGACCGCGAGCACGTCTCGGCGTTCGCGCGGCGAGAGGGCATAGAACTCGCCCGTGTTGCCGTTCGGAGTGAGGGCCGTGACGCCGTTCTGCACGAGGCGTCGCGTGAGCGCGGCCGTGAGGTCGAGATCGACGGCGCCGTCTTCGTCATAGGGCACGACGGGGATGCCGATCACGGTGTTGAGGCGTCGTCGCAGGTCGGCGAGCTCGGGGTTGGCCGTCTCGTCGGCGGGTGTGCGGTCGGCGGCCGTGCGGTCGGCGGGCAGCGAGGCTCGAGCCGCGTTGCCGGGGTTGGCGTTCGTCAGGGTCATGCGTGGTTCTCCGTGTTCTCGGGTCGCAGCGCGGCGACCTCGTCGAGCGTCTTGACGGGTTTGATGCGCACCCAGAAGGCATAGATCGAGGCGCTGATCAGGCAACTCACGGCGGCGAAGATCATGGGGCCGACGTAGGAGTTGTTGCTGAAGGTGAGAAACAGTCCGATCGCGATGGGGCTGATCAGGTTTCCCACCTGCGAGCCGAAGTTCTGGAAGCCCGCGATCGAGCCCACCGTGTCGGGTGAGTCGGCGACCTCGCCGGGAAGGCTCAGGATGGCCGCACCCGCGAAGGAGTGAGCGGCACTCGACACCGTGAGCACGATCATGAGCACCAGGTTGCTGTCGATGAACGGGCTGAACCCGATGCACGCGCTCAGCACGAGACCCGAGATGATGGGCACCTTGCGCGCCACGTTGGTCGAGAGCCCCGCCGCCAGCATGCGGTCCGAGACGATGCCGCCCAGCACGGTGGCGCCGATGGCGATGATCGCCGGAATCGCACCCACGAGACCGAAGTCTTCTTCGCTGAAGTTGCGGTCGTTCAGAAGATAGCTCGGATACCAGGTGAGGAAGAACGCGCCGGCCAGCGAGCGGAAGATGTAACCGAACGTGAGCGCCCACACCTGGTTGTTCTTCAGCAGGTCGCGCCACGGCTTCTTCTCGCCCGACAGCTCCTGCTCGACCATCTCGCCCTGATCCGAGCGGATGTAATCGAGCTCCGCCTGCGACACGCGCGGGTGGGTCTCGGGGGACCGATAGACGGCCACCCAGCCGATGATCCACAGCACACCCACCGCGGCGATGAGCACGAAGGCGAACCGCCAGCCGAACGTGATCGCGAAGAACGTGACGAGCGGAACAGACACCGCGGTGCCGATCTGCTGCCCCATGTCGAACAGGCTCGAGGCGAAGGCGCGCTCCTTGCGCGGGAACCACTTCGAGACGACCTTCACGTTGGCGGGCTGCACGGGCGCCTCGCCGATGCCGAGCCCCAGGCGGAACACGATGACGCTCACGACCCCGGTCGAGAAAACGGTCAGAGCGGTCCAGATCGACCACCACCCGACCGCGATCGGATAGATCACGCGCGGGCCGAACTTGTCGAGCAGCCATCCCGAGGGAATCTGGAAGAGGGCGTAGGTCCAGAAGAAGGAGGAGAGGAGCAGACCCTGGATGGCGGGGCTGATCTCGAATTCCTTCGACATGAAGGGCAGGGCCACGCTGAGGGCGGCCCGGTCGAGGTAGGCGATGGCGAGGCCGAGGGCCGAGAATCCGACGATCGTCCAGCGCATATTGCTGCGCTGCGGGCGGGGCCGGGAGGGCCGGTCGGTGGCCTGAGGCCGTGTGTCATGATGAAGCATCGTTGCTCCTAGCTAGTAACGGTGAGCGCTCCCGTCAGGGAACGTGGTGAAGGGGTGCGGCCCGCTTACTTGCCGGTGACCGGGCCGCATCCTGACGCGTTTGTGCGTTTGTGCGTTTGCGTGTGGTGCTGTGGTGCTGTGGTGATGACTGCGCTCGCGCGCGGAGTTTCGTGGTTTGGGGATGGGGTTTTCGCTACGGCTCCTCTCGGCTCTGCCGACGCGAGAAATCGTCGATATGCGCGGCCACGAGCGCGGCGGCTTCGTCGGCTCGGCCCGCCTCGGCGGCCTCGAGGATGCGCGCGTGCTCGTCGGCCTCTTTCTGCCACGAGGCCGTGCGCGCCCACGCCGACACCGAGACGAGCGCGATCTGGTCGCGCAGGTCGTCGAGCGTCTTCGTGAGGATCGGGTTGCCGCAGGCGGCGAAGAGGATGCGGTGGAAGTCGCGGTTGGCCGTGCTGCGCCCCGAGGCATCCGGTGCCGAAGCAGCCCGGTCGAGGGCAGCCCGTGCGGCTCCGACATCCACCCCGTTTCGGATGCTGCGGCGCACCGCCTCGGGCTCGATCAAGAGGCGCATGTCATAGATCGCCTCGACTTCGGCCTCGGTGAGCGAGCGCACGGAGGCGCCGGCGTAGGGGCGGATGACGACGAGTCCCGCGCCCTCGAGCGTCTTGAGCGCCTCGCGCACGGGCGTCTTCGACACCCCGAGTTCGACCGCCAGCTCGCTTTCGACGAGCGCGCGACCCGCTGGGAAATCGCCGTTCAGGATGCCGGAGCGCAAGAGTTCGAGCACGAACGTCGTTCGTGACGGGGGTGCCGCCGTGGGGAGCGCCATCGCTCACCGCCCTTCATCGGATCGTATATGAGATACGACCGTAGCAGGCGTGGCGGCGTAGGTCTACACCGTGCGTCTGGATTCCGGGGGCGGGTGAGTCAGCAGATGCCGACGAGCTGCTTGATCTGAGCCTCGCTCTGCTCCTGCAGATCGGCCAGGGCCTGCGGGTCGACCGACGTGCCGTCAACGGCGTCGTCGGCCAGGGCGATCAGGTCGTCGACCGTGGACCGCAACCCCGCGATGGCGTCGGCCGTCTCGGATCCTTCGACGGCGGTGGCGCCGGCAGCCGCGAGGGCCGTGCGCGCGGTCTCGAGCGTGTTGAGGGCACCCGACGGGTCAACCTGGATCTGCGCGATCGCATCGGAGACGTTCGTCGACACCTGGTCGATGACACCCGACCCGATCGCACACGTGGCGTTGTCGACCTGCTCGGCGACGATGCCCTCGACGGTGGAGCACCCGGTCAGGGCACCGGCCGCCAGCATCCCGCCCGCCAGAGTGGCCGCCAGCCGAGGGCTGACACGAAAACGAGAAGGGCGCGGGTTCTGAACGAGCGTCATGCCCCCAAACCTAGAGCCCCCTCCTCGACAAACACTGTACCCGCGGCCGCTCGCGCCACTCAGTCGGCGCGCAGCCAGCGCACTTTCGGCCACCTCAGCTACTCAATGAGAGCGGCCAAATACTCAGCGCGCCGGCCCTGAATACTCAACTTGCTGCACACGCCACTCAAATGATGCGTGCGATCTTTACCGACCGCCCCCCAGATGTCTTAATTCCAACATGAAAAATATCAGAAGACGAATCGTGATCGCGGCGATCGTATGTGGACTAACGCTGGCCTCAGCAACACCTGTCGCAGCGCGAGAATCCTTCTGGAGTCCTGCGGAGTATTGCAGCTCTTCTTCAGGATGCATCGGCCAGCAGAACGGTAAGAACATCTACGCTCCAACGCCGAAGTTGAGCGCTCGCGAGCGCAATCTCCTCTTGCAGTGCAACCTCACCCTCGCAGGCGCACTGGTTGGGGGCGCCTCGCGTAGTTGGCAGGCGATCGGCGCAGCGATCTTCGGCGGTGCCGCCGGACTGTCTGGGCCCTGTCGCGATCTGTGGCGCTCGACAGCCAGGTTTCGATAGGAACAGGAGATCTACGATGTCAACCAAACTCGATTTGCCCGCAGTCCTGGCTGGTTCCGTTATCGCCACGACCAGCCTTGCTTACCTCCCAATCGCAGACGTCCCCTTAGTCGGAATAGCCGGGGTCGCCGGCGGGATCGCGCTCATCGCGCTCGGGATCAGAGGGCATTCAGGCCGCCGTCACAATTGAAGCGCCCAAGGCTCCTTGCTATGTTCCGTCCGGCCACGCGCGTCGCAACCTCTCGAGTGCCGACGATTGGTCTGCACTACTCCGCGTGCCCGCGGCCGACGATGCGCACCTCTTCGATGTCGAGGCGGTCCTGGATGTCGCGCAGCACGATGTCGTCGATGCGGCCCTCGTCGCGCAGCTGCACGACGGCCGCTCGTTTGCGTCCGATGAGGGCGAGGCGCAACTGGCTGTAGTGGTCGTGGCGGGCGAGCGTCTCGGTGCCCTCGGCCTCGTCAGGTTCGGCGCGCAGCACGTCGAGGTGGTCGGCGTATTCCGTGCGCAGGCGTTCGATCACGTCATCCGTCGCCCCGCTCTCTCGCCCGAGGTCGGGCAGAGCTTCGAGCGCCTTCTCGTTGGCGTAGACCTCGGCGAGCCGGCGCTCGGTGTCGACACCGGTGTCGGTCGGCAGGTTCGCCCAGCGCACGATGGCCGGCAGCAGCAGACCGGGGATGACCAGCAACACCACGATGACGCCCGTCGTGACGAAGACGATCATGTCGCGGTCGGGGAACGGTGCACCCGACGCGACCGTGCGCGGGACGGCCAGCGCGGCGGCCAGCGACACGGCACCGCGGAAACCCGACATGCCGCTGATCACGCGGGCGCCGTGCGTCTGTCGGCGGGCGCGCTGCGAGGGCCGGCGGTCGACGAGCCGGATGAGGTAGGCGCTGCCGAAGAGGAACGCGAACCGCACGGCCACGAGCAGCACCGACACGGCGCCGACCGCCAGAAGCCCGTCGCCGAGTTGAGACATGCTGAGGCCCCGCACAGCCGCCTGCACCTCGATGCCGACGAGCACGAAGAGGGAGGCGTTCAGCAGGAAGGTCGACAATCCCCAGAAGGACTCGGAGATTTGCCGGCTGTCGGCGCGACCCACGCGCGGCCCCGCCTGGCTCATGATGAGTCCCGCGACGACAACCGCCAGCACGCCCGATGCGCCGATCAGGTCGGCGACAAGGAAGGCCGCGAAGGGCGTGAGCACGATCACGATGTTCTCGGTGAGGGCATCCCCCGTGCGTCGGCGCAGCAGGATCACGAGGCCGGCCACGAGCGCCCCGGCGAGCGCACCGCCGCCATAAGACAGCGCGAGCGAGCCCGCAAGGTAGCCGGGCGACAGTGTGATCTCGCCGACCGTCACCGCGACGGCGATCGAATAGAGCACGAGCGCCGTGCCGTCGTTGATGAGGCTCTCGGCGCGCAAGAGTGTGACGTTGCGGCGCGGCAACGATTTGGTGAGCGCGGCGACGGCCGTGGCATCCGTGGGCGCGACGGCCGCACCGAGCACCCAGGCCGGCCCCCACGCGAGCCCGAGCTGGTGGGCCACGACGGCGACCGCCGCGGCCGTGACGATCACGAGCAGCGTGGACATGAGCATGATGCCGCGCAGGTTTTTGCGAATCTCGCGCAGCGACGTGGTGATGCTCTCCCAATAGAGCAGCGCCGGCAGGAAGAGGAGGAGCACGGCCTCGGGCGGCAACTGCACGCCACGCAGCGCGGGGATGAAGCCGAGCAACACTCCACACATGAGCAGCAGGATGGGTGGGGCGACTCGGGCGCGGCGGGCCACGACGGTGCAGATCAAAATGGTGATGCCTAGGATGACGACCATCTCGAGTGCGAGCACGGTGGCACCTTTCCGTGGATGTGGAGCACGAACAACGCCGTGTGGGAAGGCTAACGCGCGCCGCGGCATTCGCCATTCCCCCGCCGCATCCGCCGTCGCCCGCGGGGGCCTGGGGGTTGTCCCCCAGCGGGACGGGCGCCCGCACCATGCCGTGCGAGAGCGGCCGCTCATAGCGTCGAAACATGAGCTTCAAAACAGCATTGAACGCCGATGTCGGCACGGCCGATCGCTCGGCAACCCGTGGTCGCGACAACGCCGTCGACCTCGTGCGCGCAGCCTGCCTCGTCCTCATCGTGGCGCTGCACGCCCTCATGGTGGGTGTCAGTGATGATCTCAGCCAACGCGCTCGGCATCGTCGGCGTGGTCTCGCTGCTCGTCGTCGGCATCACACCTCTCACCGCCCTGATCAGCGTGACCCTCCTGGCCGCGGCCCTCGTCTTGACGCGTGGGCCCGCCGATTCGCGCGTCGGTCAGACGGCGGCTTCCTCCAGCATCCGCTCGGCGCGTTCGGCGCTGCCCTCGGCGAGCCCGCGGTCGATGGACCGGTGCGACCCCACGAGCAGCCCGATGCCGACCAGCAGCACCACGCCCTCGGTCACGGTCAGCGCCCAGATGATGCCGGGCAGGCCGAACCACAGGTTGCCGAGCAGCACGACGGGGATGAAGAGCAAGCCCTGCGTGAGCGACATGGTCGTTGCGGCCACGGCTCGACCCGTCGCCTGGAACGTCGACGTCAGCAGCCCCGTGAACCCGTTCGCGATCATGGCCACGAGCTGCGCGGTCAGGACGGTGGCGCCGAGGGCGAGCACCGAGGCATCCGACACGAATGCACCGAAGAGTTGCTCACGGAACACGAAGGCCAGGCTCGCCGCGACCAGCCCGATCGCGCCCACCGTCACGGCCGACGTGCGCACCGCCGCCACGAATCGCGCGCGGTCACCCTTGCCGTAGGCGTAGGCGAGCAGCGGCAGCACGCCCAGGGTCACGCCCATCAGCAGGAACTCGGGCACCTGGGCGATGCGCACCGCGACCCCCATGGCCGCGAGCGCGCCGTCGCCATAGTTCGCGGCCAGGTTGTTGAGCACGAGCGCCGTCACGATGAGGAACGACGCCTGGAACAGCTCGCTCACCCCCACCGCGAACACGGGCTTCACCACGGCGGGCGACAGCGTGAACCAGCGCGGCGCCAGGCTCAGGTGCTCGCTGTTGCGGTGCAGCCACACCGCGAAATAGCCGATCACGACCAGGTTCGCGAGCCCCACCGCCAGGGCAGCTCCGGCCACACCCCAGTGCAGCACCAGGATGAACAGCACGTCGAAGACGACGTTCGCAATCGTGGATGCGATGAGCCCCACCATCACCTGACGCGAGGCGCCCTCGGCCCGCACGAGCTGTTCGAGACAGAACGCGGCGGCGAGAACGGGCACGAACGCCAGCGTGACGGCGACGAATCCGGCCGTGGCGGGGGCGGATGCGGCATCCGCACCGAGCAGCGCGACGAGCGGGTTGAGCAGCAGCAACCCGATGCCACCCAGCACGGCGCCCACGATCACGGCGCCCCACACCGAGAACGCGGACACGTGCTTGATCTCGGATGCTTTCGCGGGATCGTGTTCGGCGGCCCCGAGCAAGCGTGAGATGAGCGCGCCGCCTCCCGTTCCGAAGACGCCGCCGACCGCCATGACGAGCGCGAGCAGCGGCGAACCGAGAGTGACGGCCGCGAGCAGCGTCGTGTCGTGCAGCGAGCCGATAAACCCGGCGTTGATCACGTTGTAGACGGCGCCGACGATCATGGCGGCCGCCATGGGGATGCAGAGATGGATGAGGGCGCGCACGATGGGCGCCGAGGAGAGGTACCAGCGGTTGGAGCCGACCGTGTCGGCGGACGGGTTGGACGGGTTCTGAATGCTCATGACTGCTCCTTTCTGGGCAGGTCAGAGCGCGCGCCGACGAACGCCGGCACGGCGAGGATGGGTGTGTGGGCGCGCCGAACACCGCCTTGAGACGGCGGTCGTCTGCGCGGTGCGTGCCCCTGATGGGCATGACGAAGGTCGAGCTGTCGGTGGCGCTACTCCGACAGCGAGCGGATGTTCGAGCTACACGGCCGGGGCCGCGTATCGCCGGCTACGGCCGGGTCGGTTGGGGCAGTTTCGCGGTGATCTTGAGCAGGAGCGCGTCGAGTGCGGCGCGCTCGTCGGCGGTCAGCGGTTCGAGAATGGTCTCGTCGACCGCGGCGACCGCGTCGGCAAACCCGGCGACCAGTTCGGCGCCGGCCGGGGTGGCATAGACCCGTTTGCGGCGTTCGTCACCGTTCTCGGTGCGCCGCTCGATGAGCTCGCGTCGCTCGAGACCCTGCAGAAGGCTCGAGACGCTGGCCGGTGCCGTGCGACTCACCTGGGCGATATCGCGCTGAATAGAACCGGGGTTCTGCACCAGGTATCCCAGCACGAAACCCTGTTCGTGGCTGAGCCCGCGCGTGCGAATCCAGTCTTCGGCAGCCTTACGCTGCGCCAACCCGATCCATCTCACGAGCCCCAACGTGCCGCCGGGTCCGGTCCACTCTTCGCTCATGGTTAGAACCCTAACAGTTAGATCTCTAACATTCAATGACGAACCTCGAATCGGGCGAAAGCGTGCGCATCACCCAGCCCGATCGGGCATCCTTAACCCATGACCGACGCCACGCCCAGCCGGCAAGACGCCATCAGTTCGCTCGAACAGGATGTCGGGCGCCTCGTGCGCACGGCGCGCCGGGTCGTGGCCAAGAACGCCGACGCGTTCGACCCCGGCATGCAGCCGACCACCTACCTAGTGCTGCGAACGATCGTCCGGCGGCAGCCCGTGCGCCCGGCCGATATCGCAACCGAGACCGGCATGGACAAGAGCTTCGTGAGCCGCCAACTGAAGCTGCTCGCCGAGGCCGGTTTCGTCGTCAGCGCCGCCAACGATTCGGATGGCCGCGTGCGCGCGTTCAGCGCCACCCCCGAGGCCGAGGCCCGCCTCACCGCCATCCGCTCGGCCACCCACGAGCGTTTCGGCCGCGCCCTCGACGCCTGGTCGGACGACGACGTCGTCCGCTTCGCCCAACTGCTCTCGACCTTCAACGACGAGGTCACCATCCTCTGACCCCGGCGCCGCCCGCGCGGCAGCACTACTCTGCCTGCCGCGCTCCAGTGCCTATCCGCCCGCCGGACGGAACGTCGCGTACCCGCGTACCCGAGCCGCGACCGGCGTCAGCTGTGCAGCCCAGCCGCCTCGGCATCGGTCACGAGCTCGTCTTGCCCGCCCCGGAACTGCGTGCGGTAGAGCTCGGCATAGGCCCCGTTCGCGGCGAGCAGCACGTCGTGAGACCCCTGCTCGACGATGCGCCCGTTCTCCATCACGAGGATGGTGTCGGCGTCGCGGATCGTCGACAACCGGTGCGCGATCACGAACGACGTGCGGTCGGTGCGCAGCGCGGCCATGGCGTGCTGCACGAGCAGCTCGGTGCGCGTGTCGACCGACGAGGTCGCCTCGTCGAGGATGAGCAGCTTGGGCTGCGCGATGAACGCGCGCGCAATGGTGATGAGCTGTCGTTCTCCGGCCGAGATGCTGCCCCCGTCGGCGTCGATGACGGTGTCGTAACCGTCGGGCAGCTGGCGCACGAATCGGTCGACCATGGTGGCCTCGGCGGCCGCCGTCACCTCGTCGTCGGTGGCATCGAGGCGCCCGTATCGGATGTTCTCGCGAATCGACCCCTCGAACAGCCACGCGTCTTGCAGCACCATGCCCACCTGCGAGCGCAGCTCGGCCCGCGACAGGGCCGTCACGTCGACACCATCCAGCAGGATGCGGCCGCCGGTCAGCTCGTAGAACCGCATGACCAGGTTGACGAGCGTGGTCTTGCCCGCGCCGGTCGGGCCAACGATGGCCACCGTCTCGCCCGGTTTGGCCGAGAACGACAGGTTCTCGATGAGCGGCTTCTCGGGCGAGTAGCTGAACGAGACGCCGTCGAATTCGACGTGCCCGTCGGCGCTCTCTGGCAGGTGGGCCGTCACGGTGTCGGGGTCTTGCTCGTCGGCGTCGAGCAGCTCGAACGTGCGCTCGGCCGAGGCCACGCCGGACTGCAGCTGGTTGGCCATGCCGGCGATCTGGCCGAGCGGCTGCGAGAACTCGCGGGAGTACTGGATGAAGGCCGTCGCGTCACCGAGCGTCATCTGGCCCGAGGCCACGCGCAGGCCGCCGACCACGGCGATGAGCACATAGGACAGGTAGGACACGAACGTCATGGCTGGCATGATCATGCCCGAGACGAACTGGGCGCCGAACGCGGCGTTGTAGAGCTTGTCGTTGCGCTCGTCGAACTCCTTCAGCATCTCTTTGTCGCGGCCGAACACCCGCACGAGTTCGAGCCCCGAAAAGGACTCCTCGATGTGACCGTTGAGCGAACCCGTGTTCTTCCATTGCGCCGAGAACAGCTTCTGCGAGCGCGACCCGATCACGCCGGCCACGAGCGCCGAGAGCGGCAGCGCGATGAGCGCGATCAGGGCCAGCTGCCACGACACGATGAACATCATCGCGATGATGCCAATCACCGTGAGGGCCGATTGCACGAGCTGCGAGAACGCCTGCTGCAGCGCGGTCTGGATGTTGTCGACGTCGTTCGTCACGCGCGACATGAGGTCGCCGCGCTGGCGGGTGTCGAAGTAGCTGAGCGGCAGGCGGTTGAGCTTCGTCTCGATGTCCTTGCGCAGCTTGTAGACGACGCGCATGACGAGGCCGTTGAGCACATACCCCTGCGCCCAGTTGAGCGTCGAGGCGATGACATACATGCCCAGCACGATGATGATCAGGCGGCCGAGCACCATGAAGTCGATGCCCTGGCCCGGCACCACACCGGATGCCTCGATCATGTCGGCGTATTGGCCGTTGCCGCTCGCGCGAGCACCCGCCGCGACCTGGTCGAGCGTGGCGCCCGCGGGCAGCTGGGCGCCGAGCACGCCCTTGAAGATGGTGTCCATGGCCTGGCCGAGGATCTTGGGCGCGATCACGGTGAGCACGACCGACACGACGACGAGAGCCACGACGAGCGTCATCTTCGCCTTCTCGGGCCCGAGCAGTCCCATCAGCCGTTTGGCCGACGGCCAGAACTGCTGCGCCTTCTTGGCCGGGGCACCGCCGAACATGTCGCCGTCGGCCTCGCTCGGCACGAATTCGGGGTCGAGCAGCTCGTCTTCGGCGGCCGTGATCTCGGGCGCCTGCCGGGTGTCGGCCGAGCCGGTGTCGGCGGAGCGGGCGTCGGATGCGGCGCCGCGACGATCCTTGCGCGGTGAACGGGCCATCATGCCACCCCTTCCGTGGTCAGCTGCGACTCGACGATCTCACGGTAGGTGTCGTTGGTCTCGAGCAGTTCGTCATGCGTGCCGCGGCCTACGATCGCGCCGTTGTCGAGCACGAGGATGTGGTCGGCTTCGCGGATGGTGGCGATGCGCTGGGCGACGATGATGACGGTGGCGTCGCTCGTGTCTTTCGCGAGCGCCGCACGCAGCCGGGCGTCGGTCGCGACATCCAACGCCGAGAAGGAGTCGTCGAAGAGGTAGACGCGCGGGCGGGCCACGAGGGCGCGCGCGATGCACAACCGCTGCCGCTGGCCGCCCGAGACGTTGGTGCCACCCTGGGCCACCCGGTCGTCGAGCTGTTTCGGCTTGGCGCGCACGAAGTCGTCGGCTTGCGCGGTGTGCAGCGCGGCCCAGATCTCGGTCTCGTCGGCGTCGGGCCGGCCGAAGCGCAGGTTCGACCCGATGGTGCCCGAGAAGAGGTAGGGCTTCTGCGGCACGATGCCCACGACGCCCGCCATCTGCTGGCGGGTGAGCGCCGACACGGGCACGCCGTCGATGGTGACCTGACCCTCTTGCGGGTCGTAGAGGCGCGGGATGAGCGACAGCAACGTCGTCTTGCCCGACCCCGTCGAGCCGACGATCGCGGTGGTCTTGCCCGGCTCAGCCGTGAACGTGACGTCGTCGAGCACGGGACGCTCGGCGCCCGGGTAGCCGAACGTGACGTGACTGAACTCGACGCGACCGGCCGTGGGGATGCGCACATCCGCGTTCGTGGGCACCTGAAGGCTCGGCGTCGTTTCGAGCACCTCGGTGATGCGCTCGGCGCAGACCACGGCGCGCGGGATCATCATGGCCATGAAGACGCCCATCATGACGGCCGTGAGGATCTGCAGCAGGTATTGCAGGAACGCGGTCAACGAGCCGACCTGCATCTCGCCGGCCTCGACGCGCTGGCCGCCGAACCACAGCACGGCCGCGGTGGCCAGGTGCAGCACCATCATGATGACGGGGAACATGAGCACGAAGATGTTGCCGACCTTGACCGAGACGCGCGTGAGCGCCTCGTTGGCCCGGTCGTAGCGCTCGGATTCGAACGGCTCGCGCACGAAGGCCCGCACGACGCGGATGCCGACGATCTGCTCGCGCAGCACGCTGTTGATGCCGTCGATGCGGTCTTGCATGAGGCGGAAGAGGGGCAGCAGCAGGTAGACCAGGAACCCGACGATGATGAAGAGCAGCGGAACACTCACCCACACGAGCCACGACAGGCCGGCATCTTCGCGCAGCGCCATGATGATGCCGCCGACGCACATGATGGGCGCCGAGACCATGAAGTTGAGCGCCATGAGCACGAGCATCTGCACCTGCTGCACGTCGTTGGTGCCGCGCGTGATGAGCGTGGCGCTGCCGAAGCTGCCCACCTCGAGCGCCCCGAGCGAGTCGACCTTGCGGTAGACCTCGCGCCGCAGGTCTCGGCCGATGGCCATGGCCGTCTTGGCGCCGAAGTAGACGCCGCCGATGGCCGCGGCCACCTGCACGAGGCAGACCGTGAGCATGGTCATGCCCGTTGCCCAGATGAAGTCGGTATTGCCCGTGGAGACACCCTCGTCGATGATCTGGGCGTTGAGGCTCGGCAGGTAGAGCGCCGCGATGGTCGAGATGAGTTGCAGCGCGAAAACCGCGACCAACCAGCCCTTATAGGGCTTGGCCGTGCGCCATGTGAGGGCTAGGAGAGCCACCTGTGCTCCTTCGAGGGTGTCGGCCGGGCGCGCAGTCGGGAGGCTGCCAGCCGGGCCGTTTCATTCTCCCCCCGCGGGGCGCGATGCACCATCAAAACATTCCAAGGGCGCAGTGTGGGGATGCCAGAATGTTACTACAGACCGCCGACACCGGTGCTCGCGAGACGTGCGGGCACCGCTTCCCTACCGGTAATACGCGGCGAGTCGCCGGAAACCCTCGTCGAGCGACACCTCGGGTGTCCACTCGAGGTCGCGCCGCGTGCGCCGCTGGTCGAACCAGTGCGCGGTCGACAGCTGCTCGGCGAGGAAGCGCGTCATGGGCGGTTCGTCGACACCGGGTTTGACCGACCACAGCGCCTCGACGGCCGAACCCGCCGCGCGCGCCACCGACGCGGGAACCCGCCAGGCGGGAACCGGGGCACCCGCGGCCTCGCAGATCGACGCCAGGATGTCGGCGACCGGACGGGGCTCGCCATTCGTCACCACATACGAGTTGCCGTGCACGGCATCGACGCGGCGCAGGGCGGCGGCGATGGCGGAGGCGGCGTTGTCGACGTAGACGCTGTCGATGAGCGCGGCGCCGTTGTCGAGGATGGGCAGTCGGCCCGAACGCGCACGGTCGACGACGCGCTCGATGAGTTGCGTGTCCCCCGGGCCCCAGACGAGGTGGGGGCGCACGACGACGACGCGCAAGGCATCCGAGTCGCGGGAGAGGGCGAGCAGTTCGGCCTCGGCCTTGGTGCGCGCATAGTCGCCGTGGGCCCGCTCGGGGTCGGCGGGCCGGGCGTCGTCGCCCACGATCGACGATCCGGAGTGCGCCACCGACGGCGACGACACGAAGACGAAACGCTCGACGCCGGCGATGCGGGCGGCGTTCAGGAGCATGCCCGTGCCTCCCACGTTGACGCGGCGGAAGTCGGCCGGGTCGCCCGCGAGCGAGACCTTGGCCGCCAGGTGCACGATGGCATCGACACCGTCGACGGCGCGGGCGGTGGCCGCGGCATCCGTCACCGAGCCGAGATGGTCTTCGAAACCCGGCTCACCCGCCAGGCCCGAGGGTCGACGCTGGAACGTGCGCACCGCGTGGCCCTGAGCGGCGATCGCGCGGGCCGTGGCACCGCCGAGCAGACCGGATGCTCCCGTGACGAGAACCTTCACGGCTGACGCATCCGTCCGCCCGCGAGCACGTCGGCGGCCCAGCGCGACAGGCCGCTGCGGTCGATCTTCGAGTTGTGGCGAATGTCGGTGGGCAGGCGCGGCACCTCGAGCACGGCCGCGACCGGCACACCGGCTACTCCGCGAATGGATGAGGTGAGCTCGCGATCTGCCAACGCCACCCGCCGCGCGGGCGAGGCCGTCTCGACGATCACGACGATCTGCTGCGTGCCGCGCGGACCGACCCCGACGACGGCCGCACGGGCGACACGGTCGAGCGATTCGACCCGCTGCTCGGGCGCGACGGGTGTGACGACACCGTCGGGCGTGGCGATGACGTGGGGCAGGCGACCCTCGACCCAGAGGCGGCCGGCCTCGTCGAGGTGTCCGACATCGCCCGTGCGGTGCCAGCGGGTGCGCGTGGATGCCGCGGCGGCCGCGGCCGAGACGGCCCCGGGTGAGGCATCCCCGGCGTCGCGGCGGTCGGCGAACGCGGAGTCGGTGCCCACGCGGGAGGCGCGATCCGTCATCCACAGCCGGTCGTAGTTGCTCTTGAGGTGCGGGGCCGAGACGACGATCTCGCCCGTGACGCCCGCTTCGGTCGTGGGCTCGCCGGTCGGCTGCCCGAGGTCGTCGAGCGCGCTGATGCGCACCTGCACGGACGCGGCGGGCGTTCCCACGCACACGCCGCCGACCGCTCGGGATGCGGCGGCCGCGCGGATGCCGTCGAGCGAGATGTCGGTCATGAGCAGGCCCTCGGTCATGCCGTAGGGCGTGTGGGCGCTGGCGTTGGGCATGAGGTCGGCCGCTGCGGCGAGCAACGATTCCGAGACCGGAGCGCCGGCCGACAGGAACGTCTGCACGCCGGCAAGGGCGTGGCGCTGGGCATCGGTCAAGGCATCCGCGGTGGCGACGACGTTGGTGACGGCGGCGGGCGACAGGAAGACGACGGTCGCATCGACGGCCGCGGCGGCCTGGGCTACGGCCGTCGCAGTGAGGGTTTTGGGCGAGGTGACGTCCATATCGGGCGTGACCGAGCGGGCGCCGAGAGCCGGGCCGAGCAGCGCGAACGGCGCGAAACCGGCGACCAGGCCCGTTCCCACCCCGACGCCGTACTGGGCGGCCAGGGTGTCACGGATGGCGCCGAGCTGAGCGTGGCTATATACGACGCCCTTCGCGGGGCCCGTCGAACCCGACGTGAACAGGATGGCGGCGGTGTCGCTCGGAGCGGGCGCTTCGGGCAGCGTCGCGCCGCGCCCGTCGCGCACCAGCTCGGCGAGCGTGTGCGAGATGCCGAGCGCACGGGCGACCGCGCGCGGGAACGTCGTGACCGAGATCTTCTGGCCCGGCCAGCCGAGGGCGCGTGCGGCCGCGAGCCCGGGGGCCGCTCCGATCACGTGGTCGGCCTGGGCGCCACGCACGGCGCGCGTCAGACCGGGCAGGCCGAGGCCCGCGTCGGCGACGACCACCACCGCGCCGAGGCGCAGGCAGGCATAGAGAACGGCGGTCAGGTCGGCGCCGGGCTGCACGAGCAGCGACACGCGGTCGCCCTTCTTCACGCCCACGCCGGCCAGGCCGGCGGCGATCTCGCGCACGCGCCGCGACAGCAGTTTCCAGCTGACGACGCGCGGTTCGGCGCCGTTTCCGGGGTTCATCTCCACCAGGGCCGTCTCGCCGCTGTCGCTCAGCTCGTCGAGATAGTGCCAGAGCGGCCGATCGGATGCCGCGGCACCCGTTCCGGCGTCATCCGAGGCCTTCTCGACCAAAGCCGCCTTCGAACCGGTCGCGACGGTATCGGCGTAGTCCTCGGTCGGTTGTTCAGAGCGAGCAGCGCCGGTCGTGACGCGCGCGGCGTTGTCGCCGAGCCACGTGAGCAGGGCGTCGGCATAGTCGACGTCCTCCGCGATCAGGTGACCGGCGCCCTCGAAGCGGTGCACATCGGCGTGCGGCAGGCGGTCGATCAGGTCGTCGAGGTAGCGGTCGCTGAAGATCGGGTCGCGCGGGCCCCACAGCATGACGGCGGGCACCGTCAGGCGGCGCAGGGCCGACGAGATGCGGCTCAGCTCGGCAAAGCTCTGGTGTGAGGCATCCACCGGGATGTCGGCGACGAAACCGCCGATGCCCCCGCGCCGGGCCGCGCCGCGATAGGGCGCCCGATAGGCATCCTTCACCGCGCGGGAGACGGCCGGGTGACCGAGCGCCAACGTGGTCTCGAGGAAGGCGGGGGTGGCCACGGTGGCCTGACCGAACACGCCGCGCGCCAACGCGAGCCGCAGCGGCGCCGGAATAGGCGCGTCGGACGGCTGGTGGATCGCGGTGTTCAGCAGCATCAGGCCGCTGAGCAGCTCGGGATGATCGACCGCCCAGCCCATCGAGACGACACCGCCCCAGTCGTGGCCCAACGTGACGACGGGGCCCTCGAGCCCGATCGCGAGCGTGAAGTCGGCGAGGTCGCGCACGCGCTGCGCGAGCGGACGGTGCACGCCCGTGCGCTCCGAGAAGCCCATGTCGAGCTGGTCGACGGCGATGACGCGCCAGGCATCGCCCGAGCCCGTCGCCGCGACATCCGTGGCCTGCTGCACGAGCTCGCGCCAGAGGTAGGACCAGGTGGGGTTGCCGTGCACGCACAGGATGGTGCCGACGGGCGTGACGCCCAGGCGATCGAGTTCGGCGCCGTTGTCGAGCGCATGCCATCCGCGGGTGGTGCCGATGGCGTCGCCCGAGTCGGGGACGAGGGCGATGCGGGAGAAGCGGGAGTCGAGCCCCGGCAGGCCCTGGGGTGGCATCGACGCGGGCGCCGGGGTGCGTGCGGCACCCGGCATCCGGTCTGTCACCACGCGATTTCCATCATGGCGGTGTTGAGGCCGGAGCCCACGCCCATGAGCAGAACGCGGTCGCCCTTCTTCAGGGTCTCTTTCTCGGCTTCGAGCGTGATGGGGATGGAGGCGGGCCCGACGTTGCCGTAGTGCGGGTAGGTGACGGGAACCTTGCTGCGGTCGATGTGCGCGGCCTTGACGATGGCGTTGGTGTGCACCTCGCTGACCTGGTGCAGGATGTAGCGGTCCATGCTGGACCAGTTCCAGTCGCGTTTGGCCTCTTTCCAGGCCGAGACGACGAGTTCCATGCCGCCCTTGAGCAGGGCCTTGGCGTCGGTGAACATGCCGTCGACGCTGCCCACGCACAGTTCGTTGAACTGCGTGGCCGCGCGCGTGACGCCGCCCAGGATGCGGTGACCCTCGGGATGCAGGTCGGCGGGGCCGATGACGGCCGCCGCGGCACCCGAGCCGAGCGTGAGGCTGGCGAACTCGCTCATGAATTCTTTGCGGCCGATGCCGCCCTTGCTGAGGCGCTCGATGGTGTTGACCTGGATCTCGTCGGCGTCTTCGCCGTCGACGATCATGGCGTATTTGATCTGGCCCGACTCGATGAGCTGGGCGGCGAGCGACATGCCGTTGACGAAGCCGAGGCACGCGTTGGCGATGTCGAAGTTGATGGCCGACGACGGCAGGCCGAGCCCGTTGTGGATGCGCACGGCAACCGACGGCTCGAGGTGCTTGCGCGTGACCGACGTGTTGATGATCAGGCCGATCTGCGACGGCTCGATGCCGGCCTCGGCCAGCGCCTTCTTGCCCGCTTCGACCGCGGCGTCGTCGAAGTTCTGACCCTCGTCCCAGTTGCGGCGCTCGAGCACTCCCGCGACCCGCTGCAAAAGACCCTGAGGCAGCTTCAGCTTCTTCAGGACCGGCTGCAAGCGACTGTCGATGTCTTCACTCGTCGTGATGCGGGGGGCGATCGTGGTCGCCACCGACAGCAATGCGACGTTGCTGTGAGTCGTCGTTGCGTTTCCGTCCAACGGGTAGTCCTATCGAGTTATTGGTCTGGTCGCGGGTGAAAACACACACCACCGGTCAATTGTTCCGTATTTCCCATGCACCGAGAGGAATGAGGGGTTACTCGGGCATCCGCTCATTTTCCCACGTTTCCCTGGGCACTGGATGCTCACTGCCTGGGGGCTTGCGCCCGCCCCTTCTAGGCGTCGTGGCCGAGCACGCCGAGCAACAGGGCGCGGCGCACGGCGTCGATGCGCGACGTGGCGCCCAACTTGGCATAGAGGTTGCTCGTGTGCCGCTTGACGGTGCCCTCGGTGATCGACAGTTCGCTCGCGATCTCGGCATTGGAGCGCGCCAGTGCGATGAGGCGCAGAACCTCGTATTCGCGCGGCGAGACGAGCCCCACGTCGACACCCACGGCGGTCTGGTCGGTGCGCGCGGCGACCGCGTGCACGGCGCGCAACAGGTCGGCGCTCGGCATGGTCTTCGTCAGGTAGGCGGCCGCGCCGGCCTGACGCAGCGACTCGGTGAGCATGGCGTCGCGGTGCATGGTGAGCACGACGATGCGGGTCTCGGGGGCCTGGCGGCGGATGCGGCGCACCGTGGTGGCCGCACCGGGGCCCGGCATCTCGACGTCGAGCAGCAGCACGTCGGGCCGGTGCGCGATGGCCACGCGCAGGGCGTCGTGCCCGTCCGAGGCCTCAGCGACCACGTCGACGAGTGGGTCGTGTCCGAGAATCGCGACGATGCCGTCGCGGAACAGATCGTGGTCGTCGGCGATGGCGAGGCGGATGACGGGGGCGACGGGCTTCGTGGGCATCGGCATCGGCATCAGCCGCGGCTCGCAGCGCCGGCGCCGGCGACGGCGGGGACGGTCGGAACGTCGAGGCGAATGCGGGTGCCGGCCGAACAGCTGTCGATCTCGAGCGTGGCGCCGACGGCATCCGCTCGCTCTTGCATGCCGACGAGGCCGAGCGAGCCGCCGCGGCGCACGGTGGGGTCGAACCCGGGGCCGTTGTCGGTCACGCGCACGACCACGCTCTCGTCGAGCCACTCGGTCGACACGTGCATGCGGGTGGCGCCGCGCGCGTGTTTGCGCACGTTGCGAATCGCCTCGAGCACGATGGTGAACGTCTCTTCGCCCACGTCGGGCGCGAGCCGCACGGGCGTTCCCGCGGTCGTGAACTCGGGCGCCGGCGGGATCGACCGCGACTGGTCGAGGTAGTTCTTGATCGCCTCGTCGAGGAAGGCCGCGCCCACGAGCTGGCGGATGTCGAAAGCCATGCCCTGCACGTCTTCGAGCGTCGTGCGCAAGATCTCGACGGCGTCGTCGAGGTGGCCCACGTCGCCCGCGATCGAGCTGAGTTCGACGCGCTGCAAACCCGCGGCGATGCCGTGGGCCACGCGGTCGTGCAGCGCGCGCGAGATGCGTTTGCGCGAATCCTGGTCGGCCTGCGCCAGCTGCACGCGCAGACCCTCGACGTAGGCGATGGCTCCGGGCGGGAAGCGACGCCACAGGGCGTGGTGCAAGGTGTTGGCGATGCGCTGGGTGAGGGCGACGGCATCCGCGGCGGGTGCCGTGGTGTCGACGTAGAGCTCGACGAGAACGGGCAGCGCGACGAAGTAGATCACCTCGGCGGCCATGAGATTCTCGGCGGGGTCGGCGTTCTGGGTCGCCCGCAGGCGGCCGACGCGATCGAGGTCGGCGGGGCTGGAATAGTCGACGGCGACGGGTGAGGTGACGCGAGTGCCGTCATCCGGATGCGTGAGCACCAGCGACTCGGTCAGGATCGAGCGCGCCTGCTGCTCGAAGATCGGGTCGAGGGCGCCGCCCGAGGCGAGAGAACTGCCGCGCTCCTCGAGCGCGGTGACCAGATCGGCGATGATACGGTCGATCGTCTCGCGGTGCGGCGAACGCGCGGCCCCGTCACTCATCTCGCCTCCCCCGATCGTGATCCGTGGGGCACGACACCGTCCCCTCCGTCGATCATGTCTCAGTCCCGGGAGAAGTGCACATCGAGCGGCGAGGGCCACTACATCTAAAGTCACATTTTGTGAGACGAACGCCCTACTTCCGGTCGGAAACCGCGCCAAATCGGGACATTCTGCTGCCTGTCGGCACCGACGCGGTGTTATGTTTCCAGCGCTAGCACCGCCCCGGCCCTGTTCGGGCGCGAGACGGCGCCGGCCGTCGGAGATCTATCGATGGGGAATCGATGGGGGGAGCCTCCGATGTGCCGGAACAGCTCCGACTTTGTCGTTGAGCACAGAGAGAGCGGGATCGCCTGGGGAGGCGGCCCCGCTCTCTCTGCGTCTGCGGACGTCTCGGCACGCGGTGCCGCGTGGACACCCGCCGACGCCTCAGCGTTTAGACGACGGCATCCAGCGTCTGGTATTCGTCGTCGCTCAGCTCGATGAGGGCGCCCTGCAGGTTGTCCTCGAGGTGCGAGACGCTCGACGTGCCCGGAATGGGCAGCATGGCGGGCGAACGGCGCAGCAGCCACGCGAGGGCCAGCTGGCTCGGCGTCGAACCGTGCGAGGCGGCGATCTCGGTGAGCGGGCCGTCTTCCTTGGTGAGCTCGCCCGTGGCCAGCGGGAACCACGGGATGAACCCGATGCCGTTCTCGGTGGCGTAGTCGAGCAGCGCCTCGGACTTGCGGTTGGTCAGGTTGAACAGGTTCTGCACCGACACGATGTCGACGATCTTCTGGGCCGCCTGCAACTCGTCCACGCTCACCTCGGACAGGCCGATGTGACGCACCTTGCCCTCATCCTGAAGCTTCTTCAGCTCGCCGAGCTGCTCCTCGAGCGGCACCTTCGGGTCGATGCGGTGCAGCTGCAGCAGGTCGATGCGCTCGACGCCGAGGTGGCGCAGGTTGAGCTCGGTCTGCTGACGCAGGTACTCGGGGCGTCCGACCGGGATCCACTCGCCCGGGCCCTGGCGCGTGAAGCCCACCTTCGTGGCGATGACGAGGTCGTCGGTGTAGGGATGGAGCGCCTCGCGGATGAGAGCATCCGTCACATAAGGGCCGTAGGCGTCGGCCGTGTCGATGAGGTTCACGCCGAGTTCGACGGCGCGACGCAGCACGCGGATGGCCTCGTCGCGGTCGCGCGGTTCGCCCCAGACGCCGTCACCCGTGAGCTGCATGGTGCCGTAGCCCAGGCGGTTGACCGTGAGGTCGCCGCCGAGGGTGAAGGTGCCGGATGCCTCGGCGGGGCGTTCGGTGCCGTTCGCGTTCGTGCCGGTGGTGGCGTTGTTCGTGGTGTTCGAGGTGTCGGTCATCGGTTCTCCTTCTGGGTCACGTCGATCAGCACCTTGCCGACCGTGTTGTTCTCGACGGCGTCGTGCGCCTGGGCGGTCTCGGCGAGCGCGAAACGGTGCAGCGGCAGGCCGGCTTCCTCGCCCACCGCGAGCGCACCGTCGGCGATGGCATCCGAGACGGCGTCGACGGCGTTCTGCTTCTGCGTGCTCGTCGTCGTGTAGGTGAGGATGAATTGGAAGCGGATGTTCTTCACCATGCTCTCCCGGAACGGCACCGCGAGCGGTTCGCTCGAGTCGGTGGCATAGAGGGAGAGGGTGCCGGAGGGCGCGATGACGGCGAGGTCGGCCTCGAGGTTGGCATAGGGGTTCACGTCGACGATCACGTCGACGCCACCCGCAGCGATGTCGCGCACGCGGGCTGCGACATCCTCGGTGCGGTAGTTGACGATGTGGTGAGCGCCGGCCGCACGCGCCAGGGCGGCCTTGTCGTCGCTCGAGATCGTGGTGATGACGGTGGCCCCGGCCCAGACAGCGAGCTGAATGGCGGCGTGACCGACGGCCCCGGCGCCTCCCGTGACCAGGATGGTGCGGCCGTGCAGGCTCGCGGGCGTGAGTCGATCGGGCAGGGTCTCGGATGCCGTGAGCGCGCGGTGTGCGGTCAGTGCGGGAATCCCGACCGAGGCGCCCACATCGAGCAAGGCCTCGTCGGGCAGCGGAACGACCTGGTATTCGGGCAGCACCACATACTCCTGCGCGGTGCCGTCGTCGCGCTGCCAGGCGGCATCCCACACCCACACGGGGTCGCCCACGCGCACGTGCTCGACGTCGTCGCCGATCGCGTCGACGAAGCCTGCCCCGTCTTGATTGGGCACCTTCGGGGTGTCGAACTCGTCGCTCGAACCCGAGCCGGCGCGCGACTTCCAGTCGGTGGGGTTCACGCCGGAGACGACGATGCGCACGCGCACTTCGCCCTTCGAGACCTCGGGCACCGGCCTATCGACCAGCTCGAGAACGCTCGAATCACCCGCGCGTCGGTACTGAACAGCCTTCACGTCTTCCTCCTCGACAAAAACGATGGGCGGGCGACGGGCCCGTCAGTGTCGGCAACGCGACGAGCCCGGCCACAATTCCGAGCGCCGCGATGTGCACCGCTTCTGTCTTAGCCCAGGAAGCTGAAGGTTGTTCAGCCCGTTGCCCGCCGAGGCATCCGGGTGTAACGCTGGAGCATGACTACTGAACAGGTGACCAAAGACCGTGCGCTCGCGTTGCAGGCGCTGCACCAGGACTCGAAGATTCTGAGCGTCGTAAACGTGTGGGATGCCGTGAGCGCGAAGGCCGTCGCGGCGCTGCCCCAGACATCCGCCATCGCCACCGCCGGGCACTCCATCGCCGCGAGCTACGGCTATGAAGACGGCGGCATGCCGCTCGACGTGGCCCTGGCCGGCGTGAAGACCGTGGTGGATGCCGTCGACCTGCCCGTGACCGCCGACCTCGACGACGGCTATGCCGACCCCGCCGAGACCATTCGCCGTGCCATTGCGCTCGGTGTCGTCGGCGCCAACGTGGAAGACCGCCTGCGCCCCTTCGACGAGTCGGTGCAGCGCGTCAGCGCCATCATGCGCGCGGCCGAGCAGGAGGGTGTGGCCTTCCAGCTGAACGCCCGCACCGACGCCATCGTGCGCGGCGGCGACCGCCCGGCCCACGAGAGCATCGAGGATGCCATCGCCCGAGGTAAGGCGTTCCTGGACCAGGGTGCGACCCTCGTCTTCGTGCCCGGCGCACTCGACCGCGAGGCCATCGAGCGTCTCGTCGAGGGCCTCGGAGCGAACAAGCTGTCGGTCATCGGCGCCCCCGGTGCCCTGCCGGCCCCGGAGCTCGAGGCGCTCGGCGTGGCCCGCGTCTCTTACGGCCCGTTCACCCAGCGCGTGGCACTGCGGGCGCTGCAGAACCTCGCCAGCGACCTCTACGGCGGCGGCGTCATCCCCACCGACACGCCGGCCCTCAACTGACCAATCCGAAGCGGCGGATGACGCCGAAACACCTCTGAGCAGCGCCGTCACTGGTGGCGCAGAAAAGGACTGTTATGACCGAGATCACCGCACACCACGGACTTCTGAAAGACATCAACCTGCACGTCGACGACACCGGGGGAAACGGCCGACCCGTCGTGCTGATCCACGGTTGGCCGCTCTCGGGTGAGTCCTGGGCGCACCAGGTGGCCGCCTTCGAGGCAGCCGGGCACCGCGTCGTCACGTACGACCGCCGCGGTTTCGGCCGCAGCGACAAGCCGCTCACCGGCTACAGCTACGACACGCTGACCGAAGACCTGCACGCCGTGCTCGAAGCCCTCGACCTGAACGACGTCACGCTCGTCGGATTCTCGATGGGCGGCGGCGAGGTGGCGCGGTACTTCACAAAGTACGGTGCCGAGCGCTTGCGCAGCGTCGTCTTCGCGGCCGCGGTTCCTCCGTATCTCTTGAAGACGCCCGGCAACCCCGACGGCCCCCTCGAGGCCACGGAAGCCGCCAAGATGACGGCCGGTCTGACCGCCAACCAGGACACGTTCTACGACGATTTCACGAAGAACTTCTTCTCGGTCGACGGCCAGCTGGTCGTGAGCGAAGAGGAGCGCCAGACAGCGCTCACCCTCGCGCACCAGGCCTTCAAGCCGGCCGCGCTCGAGGCCATGGCGTCGTTCGCGAACACCGACTTCCGCGAGGACCTCGAGAAGGTCACCGTCCCGACTCTCGTCATCCATGGCGACGGCGACGCGGTCGTGCCCTTCGAAGGATCGGGTGCCCGCACGCACGCCGCCATCGCGGGCAGCGAGCTGCACGTCATCGCCGGCGGACCGCACGGCATCAACGCGAGCCACCCCGAGGAATTCAACCGCGTGATCCTCGAGTTCCTGGCACGCTAGTTCCGAGGCGAGTGGCGGGGCGATCGGCGATCGCTCCGCCACTCGTGCGTTCGGCGGCACGTCGGGCCGGTCCTGTATCGTGCTGAGAAGTGGCCGCAATGGACCGCCCTCCCCGGGGCAGCGACCGTTGCGGTGTCCGCGTGAGCGCAGCTCCCCTGAGAGGACCGCAAAACATGTTCGTCCCCCTCGACGCCACACCCCGCGACTATGCGTGGGGGTCGACCACGGCGATGGCCGAGCTGCTCGGCACGACGCCATCCGGTGCGCCCGAGGCGGAACTGTGGTTGGGCGCTCACTCGGGTCGACCGACGCCGATCGCAGCGGGGGCGCCCGTGAGCGAACACGCCGACCTCGCCGACTGGTTCGCGAGCGACCCGCGCACGGCACTCGGCGACCGCTCCGAGCTGCCGTTCCTGCTCAAAATTCTCGCCGCGGCGCATCCGCTCTCGCTGCAGGCGCACCCGTCGTTGGCGCGCGCCGCGGACGGTTTCGACGAGGAGGAGCGGCGCGGCATCCCGCTCGATGCCGCGAACCGCAACTACAAGGACCGGCTGCACAAGCCCGAGCTCATCGTCGCGTTGCGCGACGGCTTCGAGGCTCTGTGCGGTTTTCGCGAACTGTCGGGCACCGACGCTCTTCTGGCTGATCTCGCATCGACGGCCCCGACGGCCGAGCAGCGCGCTCAGATCGAGGAGCTGCGTGCGGGCCTGACCGCCCCGGACGGTTTGCGCACGACGGTGGCACGCGTGCTCGGCGAGCCGGCGCAGGATCTCGTGAGCGCAGTCGTGGCCGCGGCCGCGAGCGGCGGCGCGTCCTCCGATTTCGCGGCCGAGCGGGCCCTCGTGGCGCGCCTGGCCGAGGAGTACCCGGGCGACCCGGGCATCGTCGTGGCGACGCTCGTCAACCTGGTGACGCTGAGCGCGGGCGAGGCCCTGTTCCTTCCCGCCGGCAACATCCACGCCTATTTGGATGGCATCGGCATCGAGCTCATGGCCGCGAGCGACAACGTGCTGCGCGGCGGGCTCACTCCGAAGCACGTCGATGTGCCCGAGCTGCTCGACGTGCTCGACTTCGAGCCCCGCCCCGTGCCGCACCTCGAACCGACGCGCCTTGCCGACGGCCTCGACCTCTTCGTGCCGTGGGATGTGCCGGACTTCGAGCTGCTGCGGGCCGACGTGAGTGCTGCCGATGGCGACTCCGACGCGGCATCCGAGTTCGACCTGCCCGGCCCGGCCATCGCGATCGTCACCGACGGCCAGGTCACGCTCACCGGCAATCACGGGTCGACAACCCTCGACCGCGGGCAATACGCCTTCGTCACACCGGATGAGGGGCGGCTGGTCTTCACGGGCAGCGGAACGGTTTTCGTCGCCACGACGCAGGGACGCTAGCGCTTTCGACGCTCAATGCAGGCAGGCGACCACGATGGGGCGCAATTCAGGACTGCGGCCGCACGGACGCCGATCTAGTTCTGCGAGCGCAACCCACGATCGACCAGGTCGATGAGCCAC
Organism: Okibacterium fritillariae; assembly: GCF_900167575.1. GTDB lineage: Bacteria > Actinomycetota > Actinomycetes > Actinomycetales > Microbacteriaceae > Okibacterium > Okibacterium fritillariae. The sequence continues at coordinate 130,896 of NZ_FUZP01000001.1, read as the reverse complement.
TCGAAGCTGTCGTCGATGTCGTCGGCCCAGCGGAAGCCGCCCGTGGACTGGATGCTCGCGAACCCGTGGAACATGCTGCGCACGGCGCGCAACGCGTGGGTGGACTGCTCGGGCGCCACGTCGTACCCCTGCAGCACGGCCCTCAGGGGTCGCAGGCCCTCTGCCGCGGCAAGCGCCAGCGGGTCGTCGGGGCTGAGCGGCTCGAAACTCACGGTTGCGGCATAGCGACCCGGATGCTCGAGCGCGAAGCTCCGGAGCGCGTGCGCCGCGGCGGCGAGCGCATCCCGGCCCGCGAGCCCCTGGATGGCGGCACCCATCGCCGCGCCCGCCTCGGTGAGCGCCAGCGTCGCGATCGCACGGTTGAGGTCGGCCTGGTTCTCGACGTGCTTGTAGAGCGACGGCGTGCGCACACCGACACGCTGGGCGAGCGCCCCCATGCTGAGCGCCACGAAGCCGATCTCGTCGGCCAGGTCGGCGCCTGCCGCGATGACGGATGACCGGTCGAGGCCCGCCCTAGGCATGCGAACCGTTGCGGGCGGGGGCGACCGTGTTGAGGAAGGGGAGCATCGCCTCGAGTGTCTCACGCGGCGCCTCGACGTGCGGGTAGTGCCCGGCGCCCTCGATCATGATCAGCTGGCCGAGGCCGGCGGGCAGATCGGCGAGAATCGCCTCGCCTTCCGCGCGGGGTGACACCCAGTCGGGGTCGTCGGAGCCCTGGATGACGAGCACGGGGCGCGTGACGCGTGGCAGCGCCTGGCCGGCGTCGACGGGCGGGAGCGAGCCCATCTTCTGCAGCACCTTCATGCGGCCCGGCTGCTCGAGCGAGGTGGTGATCTCGGCGAGGCGCGCCGACCAGTCGGCGGGTTTGGCGCCGGGGTAGGCGCCGTCGAGGTATTTCGACCACTGGCGGGTGCTGCCGAGCATGGTCGTCGCGATGAGGTGCAGCGCGCCGCGGCGGTAACGAGCCACACCGAAGTCGCCGAGGCGGATCTTCTGCTTGCGCGTGAACGGGCCGAGTTCGACGACCGCGGTGACGAGCTCGGGCGCGTCGGCGGCGGCGATGCTAACGGCGCCGCCCGCGATGGAGTGCCCGACCAGCACCGCCGGGCCACCGAGGTGACGCACGAGGGCGAGCAGATCGCCCGCGATGGCCGTGCGGGTATAGGTGGGCCACTCGACGCTCGATTCACCGCAGCCGCGCAGGTCGACCGAGGCGACGCGGTAGCCCGCCGCCACGAGTGCGGGGGCGATGAAGCGGAAGGCTTCGCGACTGTCCCCCATGCCGTGAGCGAGCACGACGAGCGGGCCGGAGCCGACGATGTCGTAAGCGAGGGTGCCTTCATCGAGGGCGAGGAACTCGGTCATGATGGTCTCCTGTCAGTTTCGGCTAACGCCGTTAGCTAGAAACTAACAGCATTAGCTTTGGGTGTCAACCAGCCGGCAGGCCCGCCGAGCTCCCCGGTCAGACAGACTCGTCTTTCGCGCGTCGCAGGATGAGCGGCACGACCACCCAGATGACCGCGACGACCACGAGGATGCCGGCGCCCGCGACGATTCCGGCGGTGCGCCCGATCACGAAATCGCACACGAACATGGCGACGCCGCCGAACAGCAACGAGCCAAGAGCGAGACACACGATCAGGATGCGGCTGGCCGCCGTCACGAGCACGACCTTCGCCCCGCGGCGGAACAGCAAGCGGTGCAGAGCCACGGGTGCGAGAGCGAGCAGGGTGACCGCGGCCGCCAGAAAGACGAGCACGAGGTAGGTCGTCACCTCGAACGCGTCGAGCTTCGTGAAGCGCGCCTGGAACGGGAGGGTGACGAGAAAGCCTGCGAGGATCTGCGTGCCCGTCTGCACCACCCGGAACTCCTGCATGAGTTCGTCCCAGTTGCGGTCGGAACGCTCGTTGGGTGTCTCGTCGCGGCCGTCGTTCGGCGCGGCATCCCTGATCTGCTGCACGTTGCGCCTCCCTCGGCGTGTCGGGCGGTGATCGAGTGCGTGTCTCGCCGCCGCTCGGCCAGAAGTTTAGTCCCGTGGCACGGCACTCGCGCGGGCCTGGCGGCACGATTGTCGCGCCCGTGCGAAGGTGGGAGGATCGACGGGTCGCGTGTGTGCGGCCGTGGGTTGGGAGACACGTGGACGAGCGGGAATCGACATCCGGTGTACACGGCCTGCCCATCGATAGCGATCTCGTCGCCGATGAAGCGCGCCGCCCGCTCAAGCCGCCCTCGTCGAAGCGAACCGGGCTCGCCGGCGCCGAGAAGCCCGCGCATCTGCGATGGTTCCTCATCGCGCTGGTCGCGGTCGGCGGGGCCGTCGGAACGGCCGCGCGCGAGGCGTTGACCCTGGCGTTTCCCGTGCAGACATCCGCCACCGACGGGGCGATCGGTGCCATCGCCCCCGGCCTTCCCCTCACCGTCGGCGCGATCAACGTGGGCGGCGGCTTCGTGCTCGGCATATTGCTGGCCGCTCTCGCCGCGCGCGGGCCGGATGTCGGACGCCGCCGCACCCTGCGCGTGACCTTCGGAACGGGTGTACTCGGCGGCTTCACCACTTATAGCGCCCTCGCCGCCGACACGGCGGGTCTACTCACGAGCGGTTCGCCCGGGCAGCAACTCACCGGCGCCGCCTACGCGGTGGCCAGCATCGTCATCGGCGGGGCGGCGAGCGCCCTGGGCATGTGGGTCGGCGGTCGCGGCGCACGGCTTTCGGACACCCCTACGGTCGGCAACCCCACCCCTCAGGCGGGCAACCGCACTCGAGGCTCCCGCCCGACCACACGATCCGAGAGCGCAGGCGACTCGTGACCCCTGTTCTCTTCGTCGCAATCGCGGTCGCCGGCGGTCTCGGCGCCGCAGCCCGGTTCGTGCTCGACGGGGTTGTGCGTGCGCGCACGACACAGCGCACCACGTTCCCCGTCGGCACCTTCGTCATCAACGCGACGGGCTCGCTCCTCCTCGGACTCGTCGTCGGCCTCACCTCGGCGCAGCTCCTCCCCGAGACGCTGCACGCCGTCGTGGGAGCGGGCTTCCTCGGCGGGTACACCACGTTCAGCACGGCGAGTTTCGAGACGGTGCGGCTGCTGCAGGAGCGGCGTCTCGGCGCGGCCGCCCTGAACGGCTTCGGGATGCTTGCACTCTGCGTGGTGCTCGCCACCGCCGGGCTCATCCTCGGCTCGGCCCTCTGACCGATGCGAGCGGTCGCTCAGCCCTGGTCGGCCGAAGGCTCGCGCGGCGCGAAAGCGGTGGTCACGGTCACCGACACGGTCACGGCAACCGGGTCGGGTAGCTCGGCGACGCGCGCCGCGAGCCTATCGGCATCGACATGGTGGGCGCTCGGCCCCATGAGCACGTCGTTCACGACATCCGCGTGACTCATCGATGTTTCGTATTCGACCGAGGTTGACGACAGGTCGACGAAACCGTCGAGCTGGGCCGCGAGGCGCTCCTGTTTGCGATCGTCGACACCGATCATACCCAGAGGCCCGATGAGCTCGCGCAGGTGACGAGCGGTGGGCGTGACGACGACGAGCCGGCCGCCGGGCTGCAGCACGCGCAGGATCTCGGGTCGATTGCGCGGCCCGAAAATGCTCAGGATGGCGGCCGCGACGCCCGTCTGCAGGGGCAGCGGTTGCCACACATCCGCCACGACCGCGGCCAGCGTCGGAGCCGGGTCGAGCGTGGAAAGCTGCGCTCCCACGGCCGTCTGCGTCTGGTTGTCCGCGAGGGTCTGCGGTTGCGGCAGGGCGACGGGTGCGCCGCGGCGGGCGGCACGGCGCGCGGCGAATTTCGACAGATCGACGTCGATGCCGCGCAGACGGGGATGCGAGCGCAAGACCCGTTCGAGGTAATAACCGGTACCGCCCGCCAGGTCGACGACGAGCCCCTGTGGCTTCGCGGTCTCGACGGCATCCGCAACGGCATCCGCGATGCGTGCGTAGTGGCCTCGCTCCAGAAGGGCATCCCGCGCTGCGACCATCTCGGCGTTATCGCCGGTCGTCGCGTTGCCCCCGCCGCGAAGAAGCGACACATATCCTTGCTTCGCGATATCGAACCCGTGTCCGCCGTGGCACGTCAGGGCTGCCGCATCCGCATCGAGTTCGACCGGCAGGCCGCACACCGGACAGGCCAGGGCGTCGACCACGGTCGCGAGTGCCGGCAGGCGGCCGGGGCCCGTGGAACGTGCGGCCCCGTGCGGATCGCGTGCGGTGTCGGATGTCACGGTTGAAACCCCCTCGAAGGAACCCCAATTCTTCCACGGGAGCATCGCCAGCGACGGGCGAACGGACCGACACGCCGTCAGACGCGAGATCGGCGGCACCCTCCAAACGCTGCAAACTCGGCCCACTCTCGCTTTTCCCGCAGATCGCTCCACTCGTGCTCTATCAGCGGCACGGCGCCGCGAGTACGGTGAGCGCCATGGACAAATACTGGCTGGGCGCAGACGCGGGGATCACGTTCACTCCATCGGGCGAGAACACCGCTTACACCGACAACGCGGACACCGTTCCGCCCGAGATGACGCAGCATTCACGCACCATGAACCCCGGGGTCTTCGAGATCACGGGCAAGGGCGTCTACCAGATCTTCGGCTATGCACTGTCGGCGTTGACCGTCGTCGAGGGTGACGACGGGCTCATCCTGATCGACCCTCCCGAAGACGTCGAGAAGGGCAAACGCCAGCTCGTCGAGCTGCGCAAGATCAGCGACAAACCGATCAAGGCGGTTCTCTACTCCCACTGGCACACCGACCACAACGCGGGCGTCAAGGCGTTCATCACGCAGGAACAGGCCGACTCGGGCGAGGTGCTCGTCATTGCGCACCGCGACTTCATGTCGAACATCATCTCGAACTCGATCTCGGGCGACGGCCCGATCATCGCCGTGCGCGCCGACTACTCGCTCGGTGGCCTGCTCGAGGTCGGGCCGAAGGGGCGCGTCAACGGCGGCCTCGGCCCCGACTTCATCATGGAGACGATGTCTCTCGTCACGCCCAACACGCTCGTCGACGATCGCCTCGAGCTGACCGTTGCCGGTGTGCGCATGGAAATCTTCTGGGCGCCCTCTGAAGCCATCGACGAGATCGTGACCTGGTTCCCCGACCTCGGCGTGCTGCAATCGGCCGAGGTCATCCAGGGTGAATCGTTCCCCAACCTGCACTCCATCCGGGGCAGCCGCTACCGCGACCCGCAAGCCTGGTTCACGTCGATCGACAAGAACCTCCGCCCACTGCCCGCCGAGGTCATGATCCCCTCGCACGGGCGGCCCCTCGCCGGTCGCGCCGAGGTCGCGAAGGTGCTCACCGACTACCGCGATGCCATCTCCTACGTCTACGACCAGACACTGCGCTGGATCAACAAGGGCTACCTGCCCGACGACCTGGTCGAGCGTGTGACGCTTCCCGCGGCCCTCGCCGAGAGCGAGTGGCTCGGCAACTTCTACGGCGGAGTGCCCCACTCGGTGCGGCAGATCTATGTGGGCGAACTCGGCTGGTTCAACGCCGACCCCACGACGCTCGCCCCACTGAACATCCGCGAATCATCGAAGCGTTATGTCGCCTTGCTCGGCGGGCGGGACGCCGTCTTCGGCATCGCGAGCGACGCAGCACGCGACGGCGACCACCAGTGGGCGGCCGAACTGGTCAGTCACCTCGTGCGCATCAATCGGGACGACACCGAGGCGCGGCTTCTCAAAGCCGACGCGTTGCGCGCACTCGGCTATCAGACGCCGAACTCGAACTGGCGCAACTTCTATCTCACGGCGGCGCGCGAACTCGACGGCACCATCGACTACTCGCTCAGCATCGAGATCAACGCGCCCGACCAGATCGCGGCGATGCCCGGTTCCGCCCTGCTCGCGAGTCTGCGTTTCCGCATCGACCCCGAGGTGGCCGGCACGACGACATTCGCCGCGGGCGTTCACGTCCTCGACACCGACGAAACGGTCGGGCTCATCGTGCGCAACGGCGTGCTCGAGGTGACAGATTCCGTCCCGGCCGACGCGCGTTTCGTGCTGAGCGTGCCCAAGCAGGTCGTCGTGGGCATGATCTTCCTCGATGCGCTCGGCGTGCTGAAGAAGGCCGTCGACGGGGGCGCCGCCCACTTCACGATGGGCGGGCTCGACGAGGCCGCAACCTTCTTCGGGTTCTTCGAAGCCCACAGCGGGGAGCACATCACACTCGCCGACCGCTAGGAACTGTTCCGCTCGGGCCGGGGCCTCGCAGCGCAGCGACTCAGCGCTGCGAGGCACTCCACTCGAGCGAGTGTTGCACCTGCTCGGCGCTCAATTGCGTCTCGGCGCCGCAATTGGTGCACCGGTTGACGTGCTTCTTCGAGAACGAGAACAGGGGGACGAAGAACAGTGTGAAGCGGTTGGCGCGTTTGATGACCTGCTGCGGGGCCCGCACATTGCACACGGCGCAGACGAACGTGACGACGTTGACGATGCTCTCGGTCACGCGGCTGCCGAAGATGAGTAACACGGGCGCGCCCTACAGTTCCGAGGCCGAGACGGCGAACGTGTCGCACGCCTGCGGGCCGCCGTCGAGGCCCGCGGTGAACCACTTCTGGCGCGAGGCGCTCGAGCCGTGCGTCCAGGTGTCGGGGTCGACCTGACCCGAGGACTGTTCCTGAATGCGGTCGTCGCCGATGACGGACGCAGCATTCAGGGCATCCGCGATCTGCTCGTCGGTGAAGGGTTTGAGCAGGGCCTGACCCGAAGCATCCTCGGTGGTCGACGCGAACTTGGCCCAGGCGCCCGCGTAGCAATCGGCCTGCAACTCGGTGCGCACCGAATCGGATGCCGGGCCGGATCCTCCGCGGTCGGTGCGGTCGAAGACGCCCGTGACCTTCTGGATGTGGTGACCCCACTCGTGCGCGATCACGTACATCTGCGCGAGCGAACCGCCAGAGGCACCGAACTGGGTGCGCAGCTGCTCGAAGAACGACGGGTCGACGTAGATCTGCTCGTCGGCCGGGCAGTAGAACGGGCCCGTGGCGCTGGACGCCTGGCCGCAACCCGTGGAGATGCCCTGGCTGAACAGGTTGACATCGGCGGGCGAGCGATAGGCGGCCCCGAGCACGGCGGGCGACGCCTCGGCCCAGTAGTCGTCGAGCGAGTTCGAGGCGCCGACCACCAGGCAGTCGGTGCGCTCATTGGCGTCGGCCCCGGTCTCGCAGTCGAGCGCGACTTGCGAGGAGCTGCCCCCGCCGACTCCGCCCCCGCCCACGAGCCCCGTGAGGTCGACGCCCAGCAGCTGCGACAGGATGAACAGGCCCACCACCACGACCGCGCCGCCACCGCCGGCGATCGCGGTGTTGCGGCCGCGCTTCGACACCTTGGACGTGTCGAGGCGCGCGTTGTCGTTGAAAGTCATCCCCCGAAGTTACCTGCTTCCCGAATCGCGCGGGGAGGGGTTGCGCGGCCGGTGCGGCACAGTTGCGCGGCCCGCCGGCACGGTTGCGTCGCCGCGCAGGCATGATTGCGCGGCAGCGGCGGCGCACGGATTCGGCCACACGAACGAGGGGTGGGATGCCGCAGCCCGCGCATCATCCCACCCCTCGTGTTCGAGCGTGATCGGCTATTGCCCGCCCGCCTGCGTGTAGGCCGTCATGGCGGCGGCCTGCGCGTCTTCGAGCGCCTTCTCGGGCGTCTTGTCGCCCAGCAGCGCCGACGTGATGGCGTTGTTCAGCTCGCTCTTGATGGCCTGACCGGCCGGCGAGGAGCCGAACGAACGGCCCTCGGCGGCGACGTCGTAGAACGTCGAGATCGTCTGGTCGAAGCCCGCGTTACCGCTGTCTCCGACGAACTTCTCGCGCACGGCCTTGTCGGCCTCGGGCGATCCGGTGAAGAGGCCCGTGTTGATGGCGCCGGGTTTCGCAGCGATGGTGTCGGCTCGAGCCTCACCCGCGGCCATCCAGGCGTCCTGCGAGGTCAGGTCGAGGGCCCACTGGCACGCGGCCGACGGGTTCTTGGCGCCCGTCGGGATGACGAACGCCGTGCCGCCGGTGACCGAGAAGGGCTCGCCGTCCTGGTCGCGGAAGGGCACGGCCTCGATCTCGACCTGGTCGGCATAGGGCGAGAGCACGTTCACGTACCACTGCGCGTTCAGCTGCGCACCGACCTGGTCGGCCACGAACTGGTTGTTGTCGCCGAACGTGTCGAAGGAGTCGGAGAAGCTCTTCATCTTGGCGAAGCCGCCCTGCGCGTCGGCCAGCTCGGTCAAGAATTCGATGGCCTTGACGTTGTTGGGGTCGTCGAGCGCGGGCTTGCCGTCGTCGTCGATGACCTGGCCGCCGTAGCCCAGCATCCACAGTTCGCCTTGGCCGGTCGCGACCGGGTCGAAGCCGATGGTGGTGGGGTTGCCGCCCGATTCCTTGTACATCTTCTTGGCGGCCTCGATGAGGACATCGGGTTTCGAGGTGTCGATCTGGTCGGCCGTGACGCCGGCGGCATCCATGACCTTCTTGTTCAGGATGATTGCGGGCGGCTGGTAGAACTGCGGAACACCCCACATCTGGTCGTCGTAGGTGACATCGTCGACCACGTTCTCGTACCAGCGCTCGTCGGCATCGACGTCGCCCGCCTCGAAGCATTTGTCGAGGGGCTGGATGAGGCCCTGCGCCGCGTAGGTGCCCACGAATTGGCGGTCCATCTGCACGATGTCTGGCACCGAACCGCTCGCGGCTCGCGTCGTGAACTTCTGCGCGTCGAAGGCGGTCTGGTCGATCTTGATGTCGACGTCCTTCAGCTGCGCCTTGGCGTAGTCGAGGCGGCTGGTGCCCACGTCGTCCGCGTTGTCGAAGCCCCAGGCGTTGAGCGTGCCCGTCGGCGTGGTGGTGAAATCGGCGGCGGCCGTGTCATTGCCCCCGCCGGAGCATCCCGCGAGTGCGACCATGGCGGTCGCGACCCCGACGGCGAGCAGAGTCTTCGGTGACTTCTTCACGTGTGTTCCTCACTTCCTTGGGAAAACTACTTCCCAGTAACCACAGCCGAGAAGCGCTGGTCAATCCCTTCCCTTGCTCGGCCTTCTCTGTATTCGAGTCGCGCCGATAGCCCATCGCCGAAGATTTCTCGCCCCCTTTCGTGGGTCGCGGCGAGCGCAGTACCGTCTAACCGGCCTCGAGGCCACGCCCCATCAGAAAGTCAGAGATCATGAGCGACAAGACACGACCCGCCACCGGCCCCGGTTCATCCGGCGCGGCCGCCGACACCGGTTCGGGTTCCGGCTCGAACTCCGGCTCCAAGCTCAAGCAGGGCATCACAGGCCCGCTCCTCTTCCTGTTCATCCTGGGCGATGTGCTCGGCGCGGGCATCTACGCCCTCATGGGCAGCCTGTCGGCGGATGTCGGAGGTGCCCTCTGGGCCCCGCTCGCCGTCGCGCTCCTCCTCGCTCTCCTGACGGCGGGCTCCTACGCCGAGCTCGTCACGAAGTACCCGAAGGCCGGCGGAGCCGCCATCTTCGCCGAGCGCGCCTATAACCAGCCCCTCATCTCGTTCCTCGTGGGCTTCAGCATGCTGTCCGCGGGGGTCGTCTCGGCGGCGGGCCTCGCGCTCGCCTTCGCGGGCGACTACCTCTCGGTCTTCATCGACCTGCCGCCCATCCCGACGGCCATGGTGTTCCTGCTGCTCATCGGCGCCCTCAACGCGCGCGGCATCTCGGAGTCGATGAAGAGCAACCTCGTGATGACGATCATCGAGCTCAGCGGCCTCGTCATCGTGATCGTCGTCGTGGCGGTCATGTTGGGGCGCGGCGACGGCGACGTCAGCCGCATCGGCGAGTTCCCCGAGGGTTCGGTGCCGGCCCTCGCCACACTCAGCGCGGCCATCGTGGCGTACTACTCGTTCGTCGGCTTCGAGACCTCGGCCAATGTGGCCGAAGAGGTCAAGAATCCGAGCAAGGTCTACCCCCGGGCGCTCTTCGGCTCGCTGGCGACGGCCGGTGTCGTGTACATCCTCGTGGGCCTGGCCAGCGCCATCGCCCTGCCGCCCGCCGACCTCGAGGGTTCCTCGAGCCCGTTGCTCGACGTCGTGGCCGCGACCGGCGTGGGCATCCCCAACTGGATCTTCAGCCTCATCGCCCTCGTCGCCGTCGCCAACGGCGCGCTCCTCACCATGATCATGGCGAGCCGCGTGACCTACGGCATGGCCGAGCAGGGCCTGCTGCCGAGCGTGCTGGGCAAGGTGCTGTCGAAGCGCAAGACGCCGTGGACCGCCATCCTCTCGACAACCCTCGTCGCCATGCTGCTGACCCTCGTGGGCGATGTGTCGACGCTCGCCGAGACCGTCGTGCTGCTGCTGCTCTTCGTGTTCATCAGCACCAACGTGGCCGTGCTCGTGCTGCGCCGCGACCCGGTCGAGCACGACCACTTCCGCGTGTGGACCTTCGTGCCCGTGCTAGGCGTCGCCTCGTGCATCCTGTTGCTCACGCAGCAGAGCCCGCAGGTGTGGCTGTTCGGGGCGATCCTGCTGGCCGTTGGCGTGGTGCTGTACTTCGTGGCCCGGTTCACCCGCGACCGCCAGGATGCCGCGGCGCGACGCGACGTCTGAGCCGAGGAGCGCCTGGGCAGCGGGGCCGCCTGCGCCGCGGGCGCCGCGGTGGAGCGGGCCTAAGCGGAGGGTTCGACCCCGAGCGCCGCGGCCAGCCCGCGCCGTGACGCCACCCCGAGCTTCAGGCGCGCCTGGTAGAGGTGTGACTCGACGGTGCGCACCGACAGGAAAAGCGTCTGCGCGATCTCGCGGTCGCTGCGCCCCGTGGCCGCGAGCGTGGCGACCTCGAGCTCGCGCCGCGTAAGCGTCGCCGCCGTCTCGACTTCGACGATCGGCGCGGGTGCCGAGCCCTGGTCGCTCGCGCGCCGCCACTCCTGTCGTTCGGCGTGCGCACGGCTCTGCTGGGCGGCCGCGTGGTCGCCGAGCGAGGCATGGATGACGGCGGCGTGACGGGACGCATCGGCGGCCAGCCCGAACGCATTCATGCGGGCAAATCGGCACGCCGCGGCATCCAGTCGACCCCCATCGGTGTCGATAAGCGCCCGGGCATAGGCCGCCTTGGCATGCAGGAGCGGTGCGTCGGTGAGGGATGCGACGCGCTCGAGACGATCGACGATGCGGTCGGTCTGCGCGCCGAGCCGGAACAGCTCGAACATTCCCCAGGCCCCGACGGCGCTCCCCATGGGATCGTCCTGGTCGAGCATGAGCGTGACGGCGCGATCGCGTTCGGTGCGCGTGTCGGCCCCTTCGCCCGGGATGAAGGCCAGGACGGCGGCGAACCAGGCGTGTTGCCCCTCGAGCGTGATGCGTCCGACCGATGCGGCGAGTTTGCGACGCGTCGCGGAGGCGTCGCCCCGGCGCGCCGAGACCAGGGCAAGCTGCACGAGCATCCAGGGTCGCCATCCCGCGATGTCGTAGGGGTCGAGACGCTGCTGGGCGCTCCGCAACTCGACGGTGGCGCGGGCATCGTCGCCCTCGTGCAGCGCCACGAGCGCCGCGACCATGCTGATGGCGGCGAGCAAATAGCGATCGTCGAGAGCATCCGGGCGGGCCAGCAATTCGACCATGCTGTCGGCCGCGAGGCCCACGTCGAAACCGGCGGTGCAGCGGATGACGGCCTCGGTGCCGCGCACCTTCGCCCGATAGTCCACCGAACCGAAGGCGACGGTAGCGGGCGAGATGTCGTCGATCAGGGAGTCGAGCACGTCGATAGCGTCGAGCGCGCGACCGCAGCGGCCCGTGTGGCAGAGCAACAGGGCGGTCAGACATCCGGCGACGATGCGCGTGGCGAGATCGGCCGTGGGGTCGCGCAGCAGCGTCTCGCCCAGGTGGATGGCCGTCTCAGGGTCGCCCATCACATTGGCACGCACCACGGCGACACCGGCGGCGAGGCAGGGGCCCGCCTGGCCCGCATCGACCCAGGCCGTGACCGTGTCGAAGAGACGGTCGAGTTCGGCATCCGCGTCGGGCAGAGAAACGGCCAGCTCGGCCCACCAGATGACCAGGCGGGCCAACTCGGGTGCGGACGCCCCGCGCACGTCGGCCTCGCCGAGCACGGTCAGGGCCGAGCGCTGACGGCCGCGTTGCGCAAGCGACCGCGAGCGTTCGACATCGGCCAGGACCGACGGATGCAGACGGCGGCTGCGCAGGGCGAACCGTTCGGCGCGCACATACTCACCCAAGCGGTTGCTTCCCGAAGCGGCAGCCAACAGCACCTCGGCAACGCGCTCCTCGCCCCATTCTGCGAGCGCCGTCGGCTCTTCGTCGTACCCCCACTGCCCCGCGATCGCCATGGCTTGGGCGGGGCTCGGCAGGTGGTCGACATCGCGCAGGATGGCTTCACCGAATGCGCCCGTGACCTGGTGCACCCGGTCGGGGTCGGCGATCTCGAAGGCCGCGCCCGCGAAGAGAGCGCCCGGCACCACGAGTTGGGTCGAGGCGTAATCCGAAGCGATGAATCCGTGTTGCGACAGCACCCGCAGGTCGCCGCGGGTGGCCGCCGCACCGAGCACGCCGAGCGGGATCGGCCCGGTCACGTGCAGCGTGGCGAGCGCGGTCAGCTGCCGCTCGGTCAACACGCGCAGCTGGTGCTGCAGCAGGTCGAGGATGCGGGGCGACTGGGCCGGTAGGTTCGAGAACGCCGCAATGGGCGATTCGTTCGGGTCGAGCGCGTGCACCGCGGCCGCGAGTTCTTTGATGAGCTGGGGCGAACCGCCGCTGTTGGCGAAGATCAGCGCCCGCGACACGGTGTCGAAGACCGCGTCGGGCATCACCTGGCTCAGCAACTCGTCGGCCTCGCGGGCGGTGAGCGGCGCGACGTCCACGCGTTCGGCGCCGCGTTCGATCCACAGCTCGTTGATCGCCCGAACGGTGTCGGGGTCGTAACGGTGATCGCCGTCGGATGCGCTTCCGAGGGCAACGGGGGTCGAGGTCAGCAGAAGCGTCGCCGTTCCCGACTCGGCGATGCCGGTCAGGCGGCGCATGATGCGCGGGTGCAGGGTCTGCGCGTCGTCGACCTGCACGATGAGCGGCGGGGCGGATGCAGGGTGCCCGGCCTCGATGCGTTCGTCGATGAATCTGAGCGCATCGTCGAGCCCTCCGGCCATGGGCGATCCGCCGAGTGCCGTCGTACCGTCGCGGTGGAGCCCGAGCAGCGTGACGGGTTCGATGCCCTCGGCGCGCAGCAGTTCGGCCACGGCCGACGCCAGATAGCTCTTGCCGAAGCCGAATTCGCCGACGATAACGACGCTGCGACCCGCCATCAGACACTCGGAGAGCCGCCTCGGGTTTTTCCCCCGGCCCACCATGCGATGGCTCCCCGGCCACCGTTTGACAGCTATCGATGCCGTCCCACGCTCTGCGTCATTCATCGCACTCGTCCCCCAAAGACTCGCACTCGGGTAGTGCTCGGGCGCGGCGACGCTGCTGCTCCTGAGCCTGCTTCTTCCCTCCCAGTATGCCGAGAATCTATCCCGATTACGTCGCCCGAGTACTGAGTTCGGCCACTGACTTGTCCCAGTACCGCGTGTCGAACTCGGAGGGGACGGGCCCCCGAGGCACCAGAACTGCGGGGGCGAGAGGCCCGGACACGGGGGTAATCACGGAGAACGCGGGGCCAGTGTGGTCGCCTGCGCGCCAAAACCCGAAGCTTTCCTCAGCTACCCCGTCCGGGGTGGCACACGTGATGTGACGCAGCTCGACGACGGGCACGTCACCGTGCATCAGCAAGGGGAAAACCATGGCTCAACACGTTTCCGCACCGCGCAGCTCCCGTCGAGGAAAGGTCATGGCCATCGCGGCCGGCGGCCTCGTCATCGGGCTCGCGACCGCCGCCACCCTGGCCGCCTGGACCGACACCGAATGGGTGTTCGGCGGCAACGCCGCGGGCGACGGACCCGGCGTCGGCACCAGCGCCTTCGAGGTCGAACAGAATGTCACGGCACCGTTCGACGCGGCCGGTTTCGTGCAGGACGAGGAGAACCCGGGCTCGCCACTCACCTTCGGCCTCGACGCGCTGAGCCTCAGCCCCGGCGATTCGGTCTATGCCCCGGTCGCCCTGCGCACGGTCGACGGCTCCGTCGCCGGCTCCATCGACCTGCAGTCAGCCGTTGCCGCCGACGGCATCACCGTGACCGACGCCGATGGCGTCCTCTTCGGTGCGCTCGAGCTGCGCGTCGCCGTGAACACGACCGCCGTCGCCTGCGACGCCGCCGCCTTCACACCCACCAGCACCATCGCCGACGGCACGCTCGCCGACGCCGAGGGTAACGCCGCGCAGGCACTGAACGCGGACAGCGGCAACACCCAGTACTACTGCTTCGAGCTGACTCTGCCCGACGCGCCCACGCTGCCCGCCGGCACGACGCTCGACGATCTGCAGGGCCGCACCGTTGCGCCCGCGTGGGAGTTCGCCGCGGAGTCCGAGTAGCCCGCATCATCCGCTGAGGCACATCACGCACGAGAACGACGAGACGGTCGGGACGGACACCATGAACACGGTCAGCACCACTCCCACGCACGACCGTGACGGATCGGATGTGGGCGGCGACACCCCCGTCGCCCCCGCATCCACCCCCGTCCCGACCCGTCGCTCGCTCTCGGGTCGCGAACCACGTCGGCGCCCCCGCGCCAACGGATCGCGCGCCACCCGCCTCATCAAAGAAGTCCTGCTCCTCATCGCCGGGATCGGCGGCATCCTGTCGATCCTCTGGCTCGTCGCCTCGCTCGTCTTCGGCCTCTCCATCGTGATCTTCATGACGGGTTCGATGTCGCCGACGCTGCCGACGGGCGCGGCCGCGATCGTGAAGGATGCCGTGCCCGCCGCCGAGCTGCAGGTCGGGGACGTCGTCACTGTGCCCCGCGAGGGCCAGCCGCTGCCCGTCACCCACCGCATCGTCGACATCGCCCCCGTCGACCCGCTGTCGGGTGCCGGACCGGAGGCCCGCGAGCTCACGCTGCGCGGCGACGACAACGACACCAACGACCGCGAAACCTACGTCGTCGCCGCGGCCGACCGCGTCATCGTCGGGGCTCCGTTCATCGGTCACGCGCTCACCATCATGCAGACACCGATCTTCTTCGGCGCCCTCACCCTCGGGGTCATGCTGCTCGTCATCTGGGCCTTCTGGCCCGTCCGTACATCCTGAGGAGGATTCGTGCACACCATCGGCGCATCGACGAAGCTGCACCGAGCGTGGAGCCCATTGCGGCTCGTGCTCGCCAGCGTCGCCACCCTCGTGCTCGTCGCGGGGGCCAGCCTGTTCTCGGTCCGCGCGTTCGCTGTGCTGAACGACGTTCCCGAGACCGGCACCCCCGGCTATCTCTCCCTGCGATCGGATCCCTATCCCGCGCAGTTCCTCGAACTCTCGCCCGGCTCGCCCGCCCGCTGGCAGATCGCCGCCGACCTGCAGGATGCCGAGACCGCCCGCCTCACGCTCGAGATGCGCAAGGACGGCGAACTCGTCGACCACCCGCGCGGCCTCGAGGTCACGGTCGAGCGCTGCGATGCCGAATGGACCGGTCTCCCGGATGCCCCCACGTGCGCCGCCAACCCGGTGCTCGTCACCGAAGCCACACCGCTCGACGACTACTCGTCCACGAGCCCCGTCTTCGACCTGGATGGCCTCACCGCCGCCTCGGGCAAATTCCTGCTCGTGACGCTCGCCGTCGAAGACTCGCCCGAGGCCGCGGCCGACGAGAGCCTCATGAACCTCACGGGAGACATCGGATTCGCCCTCACGGCGACCGGTGACAGCATCGGGGCCACGCCGACTCCGACCCCGTCGCCCAGCACGCCCGCGACGCCCGGCCCGAGCGCCACCCCCGGAGCCCCGGGCCAGCCCGGCCAACCGGCGCAGCCCGGCCAGGGCGGCCAACCCGGCGCCACCGGCCGCTCGCCCCTCGCGGCAACGGGCGTCGACATCGTCGCCCTCGTGGCTCTGGGCGCGGGAGCCATCGGCCTCGGCCTCGTGGTCTCGTCGGCCCGCGCGGCCGGCCGACGCAACGCCGCCGCTGCCACTACCGGCACCCCCCTCATCACCGACGACCGAGGAGACCTGCGATGACCCGCACCACACCGTCCCGGCACGGGCTCGCCCCGCACCCGCGTTCCCGGCGCGGCCTGCTGCGCAGGGTCACGGACAACAACCGCCTGCTGGGCTCGCTCGCCGGGGTGGCCGCCGCGGCACTCGTCGTTGCCACCGTGCCCGCCACCGTCGGCCAGACCGTCGCGTCGTGGGGTGACAGCGAGTGGGTGCACGCCCCCGCCGTCGGCACCTCGGCTTTCGACTGCGGCACCGACACGAACTACCGCACCACGTCGTCCGGCACGTTCCTGAGCGGTCAGCTGCTCGGCATCGACCTCGACGACATCGCCGAGCTGAGAGACATCCGCACCGTGCGCGAGCCCGGCCAGCCCGTCGTCGTCGACCCGCCGAACGCCGTCGACCTGGGTGGCACCAACCCCGAGGTCAGCACCTACGCCAACCCGCTCGCCGTGAGCGTGCTCGACGACCTCGCCGTGCTCGACCTCACGGGCCTCAGCGTCGGCCTGCCCGCCGGTTCGACGGGTGCCGTCAACCAGTACAGCCAGTCATCCACGCTCGGCACCTCGGCGGGCGCGGCGGGCCTCGTGACCAACTCGGGCGGCGTCGGCGTCACGTCGACCACGCCCGACTCCGAGCTGCCCGAACCCGCCACACTGCAGCTCTCGAACGTGCTCGGCCCCCTCACGGGCGTCGGGGATGTCTCGCTCGAGGTCGGTGCGGTCGCGGCGTCATCGGCCCTCGACTGGTGCGCCGCCCGCGAAAGCGACGAATGGGGCGACGGCAGCGTCACGGGTGTCACGCGCGACTACGGCATCGCCGGCCTCGACCTCGTCGTCGACAGCCCCCTCGTCTCGGGGCTCGTCACCGAGGTCAACGACACCGTCACCGACCTGAACACCGCCGTCACGGCGCTCTCGGGTGTGAACGGCGGCATCGCCAATCTCGTGCGCACTCAGGTCGCCGCCAACCTCCCTGGGCTGCTGGGCGTCAACCTCGGCGGCAACGTGACCATCAGCAACCTCGACCTCACGGGCGCCGTGCAGAATCTGCTGACCACGCCGCTCACCGACGGGACCGTCACGATCGATCTGAGCGCGGGCACCGTGTCGGTCGATCTCGCCTCGCTGCTGGGCGACGGTGCGAACGGGCTGAACGATCTCGCCCCCAACACCGAGCTGCTCATCAACAACGCCGTGCTCAACCCGCTCGTCGACCGGGTCGGCGACCTGCTGGATGCCTGGACCACCCAGGTCACACAGGCCCTCACCACGGCCCTCGACAACGCCACGGTCACCATCGACCTCTCGGGCGCGATCAGCATCCTGGGCTCGGGCCCGAACAGCGGGCTGCAGGTGGCGACGCTCGATGTCGACGTGAACGCGAGCATCGCCTCCATCCGCGCCGGCACGGCCCCCGTCACGATCGATACGGATGTCGTGGGCGTCGTCACGGTGGTCAACATCATCCTCGGCGGGCTCGGCCTCCCGACGATCACGACCATCCTGAGCACCCTCACCTCGGGCCTGACCACGGGCCTCCTCGCCCCGATCGCGGCCACGTTGAGCACGAACCTCTTCGGTCTCGTCACGACGCTCGGATCGACGCTCGCCACCGCGGTGAACCCGGTCCTGACGGCCGTCGGCGGTGTCTTCAACGCCCTGCCTAGCGTGCTGTCGGTGGGCGTCAACGTGCAGCCCGACCAACCGAACCCGCTGCCGGGCAGCACCTTCGACCCGGGAGCTGCGCCCCTCGAGAGCCCCGAGTACGCGGTCTCGGCCCTGCGCATCGGACTCGTCGACGCGGTCGCTCCGACCAACGGGTTCGTGTACTTCTCTCTCGCCACGGCCACCGCCGGGCCCACTGTCGCACTCCCCTAGCGCGTCGGGCGCGGGGCACGCGATTGAGAGAAGATCGGCGGGCCGGATGCCGGGCGAACAGCCCCGCACCCGGCCCGCCGTTTTTTCGCGGCCGCGCAGATCCGCGCATCTCGACCCGCCGCGCCTCTCCAGACAGGTGTCGATTTGGCCCCGTCGCGGCCGCGTGTTAGTTTTCTCGCGGACATGTGACTGGTCATGCAGGCAGGATCCGACAATTCGTGCACGTTGCGCGAGGTCGGGTCCTTTTTTTGTGCCCGGAACGGTCCTGACAACCCCGGTTCAAGGAGGATCCATGACGACCACAGAGAGCGCGCAAGCGATTTTCGACAATGTCGGCGGTGCCGCCAACATCTCGAAACTGCAGCACTGCTCCACCCGACTGCGCTTCGCGCTGGTCGACGACACCCTGGCCGACGAGGCCGCGCTGAAGGCCGTTCCCGGCGTCATCGGCGTGGTCAAGGGCCCGCAGACGCAGGTCATCGTCGGCAGCAAGGTCGCCGAGATGTACACGGCGGTCGAGAAGCTGCGCACCTCGGGCGGCTCCGGCGCGGCTGCCGGCGCTGCGGCGGATGGCTCGGGCGCGGGTGGCTCGGCCACCACGGGCGGCGCGGCATCCGGTGGCCCCGGCGGCCGCAAGCCGTTCTCGTGGAAGCGCACCGGTTCGGTCTTCATGGACTTCGTGGTGAGCGTCTTCACGCCCATCATCCCCGCCATCGCCGGCGCGGGAATCTTCAAGTCGCTGCTCGTGCTCGCGTCGGCCCTCGGCTGGCTCGACCCCACCACCGACAACTTCAAGCTGCTGAGCGCCATCCCCGACGCCGTCTTCGGCTTCCTGCCGCTGCTCGTGGCCTACACGACCGCCAAGAAGCTCGACGTGAACCGGCCCGTGGCCCTCGGACTCGTCGGCCTGCTGCTCTTCCCCGCGTTCACGGCGCTCGTGGCGCAGGAGGGCGGCGTCGCGCTCTTCGGCCTAACCGTGCCCAACGTCAACTACAACGCACAGGTGTTCCCCGCGATCATCTCGGTCGTCGTGCTGTGGGGTGTCGAGCGCCTCTTCACGAAGATCACGTGGGCGCCGATCCGCACGTTCTTCGTGCCGCTCATGGGCTTCATCATCGTCGCGCCGCTCATGATCTTCGTGCTCGGCCCGCTCGGCTACGGCCTCGGCACGCTGCTCACGGGCGCCATGCTGGGCCTCTACAACACGCTCGGATGGGTGGCCGTGATGCTGCTCGCCGGTGTGCTGCCGCTAATCATCTCGGTCGGCATGCACAAGGCGTTCATCCCGCCGACGCTCGCCACGGTCGCGGCTTCCGGCAAGGACTCGTTCTACCTCGTCGCGTCGCTGGCCCACAACATGAGTGAGGCCGGCTCGAGCTTCGCGGTCGCGCTGCGCACCAAGAACCGCACGCTGCGCGCCACGGCTATCTCGGCCGGTGTCTCGGCGCTCTTCGGCATCACCGAGCCTGCCCTCTACGGTGTCACCCTGCAGAACCGACGCGCCCTCATCTCGGTGGTCGCGGGAAGCATGACCGCCGGCGCCTACCTCGGCCTCACGCAGGTCTCGGCCTTCGCCGTGGTCAGCCCCGGTGCCGCGAGCATCTCGATGTTCATCGACGGCGCCAACCCGTGGAACTTCCTCAATGCGCTCATCGGCCTCGTCATCGCCATCGCGGTCTCGTTCACGGTGTCGGCCATCCTGTGGCGCGACTCCGACTCGGGCACCGTGCGCGCCCTCGAGAACGCCAACGGCGGGCGGGATGCTGCAGCCACCGGCACTTCGACCGCAGCCGTCCCCGCCGCATCCGTCGTCGCCGGCACGGCAGCACCGCGCCACGCCGCATCGGATGCCGCCGTCTCGGGCACCCCCTCGTCGGCCAGCGTCGACGCCGACGCCGACGCTGAGGCCCCCGCGGCCGACGCCTCGGCCGCCGCGGCCGGCACCACCATGACGGCCCTGCTCAGCCCCCTCACGGGCGAGGTCGTGCCGCTCGACAGCGTCGACGACGCGGTCTTCTCGGCCGGCATCCTCGGCCAGGGTGCGGCCGTGCGACCCACCGACGGCGCCGTGCGCGCCCCGCTCGGCGGCACCGTCACGGCGCTCATGGACTCGAAGCACGCCGTGGGCATCCGTGGCGACAACGGCGTCGAGGTGCTCGTGCACGTCGGCCTCGACACCGTGCAGCTCGAGGGCGCCCCGTTCACCGCGCACGTCTCGATCGGCGATCGCGTCGATGCGGGCCAGCTGCTCGTCACGGCCGACCTCGACGCCATCCGCGCGGCCGGCTACGACACCATCACACCGGTCGTCGTCGTCAACAGCGACGACTACACCGTCACGGTCGACCAGACCGGGGCCGTTCAGGCGGGCGAACCGCTCGTCTCGGTCACAGCGAAAGAAAAGGAGAACGCCCATGGCGCTGCCTAAAGGTTTCCGTTGGGGCGGCGCACTCGCCGCCAACCAGGTCGAGGGCGCGTGGCGCGAAGGGGGCCGCGGGCCGGCCGTCTCGGATGTCGCCACCTACAAGCCCAAGGCCGACCCCAAGGAGTACGCGCTCCACCACGTCAACACGGTCGCGAGCATCACGGCGGCTCTCGAGGACGACGACACGGTCTACTACCCCAAGCGCCGCGGCATCGACTTCTACCACCGCTACCCCGAAGACCTGGCGCTGTTCGCCGAGATGGGCTTCACCACCCTGCGCGTCTCGATCGCGTGGACCCGCCTCTACCCGACGGGCGAAGAACTCGAGCCCAACGAGGAGGGCGTCGCCTACTACCTCGCGCTGTTCGAAGAGATGCAGCGCGTCGGCATCGAGCCGCTCGTCACCCTGTCGCACTACGACCCGCCCATCGCCCTGGCCCTGAAGCACAACGGCTGGGTCGAGCGCCGCACGATCGAGCTCTTCGAGCGGTTCTCGCGCACGTGCTTCGAGCGCTTCGGTCACCTCGTGAAGATGTGGCTCACGTTCAACGAGATCGACGGCATGATCCGCCACCCGTTCACGTCAGGCGGCATCATCGAGGAGACCGTCGAGGGCAGCGTGCTGCAGGCGTCGTACACGGCCCTGCACCACCAGTTCGTGGCATCCGCGTCGGTCACCCGCATGCTCAAGGAGCTGTGGCCCGAGGCGCAGATCGGATGCATGCTCACCATGTTGACGACCTACCCCAACACCTGCCACCCCGACGACGTGGCCGCCACCCAGGCCAAGGAGCGCCTGCTCTACCTGTGCACCGACGTGCAGGCCGCGGGCGCCTACCCCTCGCTCGCGCTCAACGCGCTGGGCCGCATGGGCGTCGAGATCCCGTTCGTCGAGGGCGACGTCGAGCTGTTGCGCGAGCATCCCGTCGACTTCATCTCGTTCAGCTACTACATGACCATGACCGAGTCGGTGAACCCCGACGCCGAGCGCACGCCCGGCAACACGGTCTTAGGTGTGAAGAACCCGTTCCTCGAGTCGAGCGAGTGGGGCTGGCAGATCGACCCCGTCGGCCTGCGCATCTCGCTCATCGACCTGTACGACCGGTACAACAAACCGCTGTTCATCGTCGAGAACGGCCTGGGCATGCGCGACGAGCTGACGGATGACGGAAAGGTGCACGACCCTTACCGCATCGACTACTTCCGCCGGCACTTCGAGCAGATGATCCAGGCCGTCGATGAGGGTGTCGACCTCATGGGCTACGTGAGCTGGGCTCCCATCGACCTGATCAGCGCATCGAGTTCTCAGATCTCGAAGCGATACGGTTTCATCTACGTCGATCAGGACGATCTCGGCAACGGTTCCGGCGACCGGCTGCGCAAGGATTCGTTCTTCTGGTACCAGAAGGTCATCGCCTCGAACGGCACCGACCTGGAGTAGTCGCCCCGCCGCCCGGTGCGGTGGGTGTCGATGGAGTCACGCATGCAGATCATCAAGAAGGTGCTCAACTCGTCGGTCGTGCTCGTCGAAGACGAGCGCGGCGTCGAGCGGGTGCTGCTCGGCAAGGGCATCGGTTTCGGTCAGAAGGCCGGAACCGCCCTGCCGTCGACCGCCGCGGACCAGGTGTTCGTGGCGCTCGACGACTCCGACCACCGCAACCTCGTCGAACTGCTGGCCCAGATTCCGGCCGAATACGTCGAACTCACGCGCGCCATCGTGGCGGATGCCGAGGGCTCCGGTCTCGAGCTCGACCCGCACATCTACCTGACGCTCACCGACCACCTGCACTTCGCGGTCGACCGGCAGCGTCGGGGGCTGTTCGTGGCCAACCGGCTCGCGTGGGAGATGCGCACCGTCTACCCCACCGAACACGCCATCGGGGTGCGCGCCGTCGACCGGCTGCGCGAGCGGCTGGAGGTCGAGCTGCCCGCCGAGGAGGCCGCCAACGTGGCCTTCCACCTCGTCAACGCCGAGGTGGGCAAAGTGGGCATCGACTCGCAGCGCGTCGTGCAGCTCATCGCGCAGGTCACCCAGATCGTGTCGCACACGAGCGGCGTGCGGGTGAACCGCGACGATCTGCACTCCTCACGGTTCGTCGCGCATCTGCAGTACTTCGCCGAACGGTTCTTCGCCGGCAAGCTGCTCACGAGCGAAGACGACTTCCTGTTCCGCAGCCTGAGCGAGCGTTACCCCGCGGCCGTCGCCTCGGCCGAGCGGGTGCGCACCTTCGTGCGCCACGAATATGACGCCGACCTCCCCAACGAAGAGGTCGCGTTCCTCGCCCTGCACATTGCACGGGCGTCATCCGAATAGGTTTGATCACAGAAGAAAGGCACCACCCATGGCACAACGCACCACCACCGTCGCCTCATCCGTCGGCCTGCACGCGCGCCCCGCCGCCGTGCTCGCCAAGGCCGTCGCCAAGACCGGCCACGAGGTCACCCTCACGGCCAAAGGCAAGACCATCGACCCGAAGAGCCTGCTCTCGGTCATCGCGCTGTCGATCGGCCACGGCGACGAGGTCACCCTCGACGTGACGGGCGACGACGCCGAGCGTGTCGCCGACGAACTGCAGGCGCTGCTCGAGTCGGACCTCGACGCCTAGTGCCCTCCGTCGCGCGCATCCATTTCGTCCGGCACGCCGAGACGCTGTTCAACGTCAACCGCCAGCTGCAGGGGTGGTGCGATTCGCCGCTCACCGAACGCGGTGAACGCCAGGTCGCCGCGCTGGGCGAGTGGATGCGTGGGGTGCCGCTGACCGCGGCGTTCATGAGCGACCTCACGCGCACGCGCACCACCATGGCGGGCGCGCTGGTCGGCCACCCCGACCTCGAGCCCGTGCCCATGACGGCGCTGCGCGAGTGGCACTACGGCGGCTGGGAGGGCCAGCCCAACCCCGACATGTGGACGCCCGTCTACGCCGATCACGGCCTCACCTACAAGCCGGGTTCGGGCAGCTGGCCCGCGCTCACGACCGACGGCTTCGATCACGTGATCGACTCGATCCACGCGCACGATCCGCTCGGCCGGGCCGAGACATCCGCTCACGTTCGCGCGCGCGTCGAGACGGCCTTCGAGACCATCCTGGCCGAGGCTCGCTCGGGCTCTGGCGATGTCATCGTGGTCACGCACGGCACCATGCTGGGCAGCCTCCTGCGGCACCTCGTGCCCACCAACGTGTCGCCGCCCTCGGGTTACCCCAACTGCGGCGTCGTCACGGCCACGGTCACCTGGCCCGACGCCGACGCTCCGAATGACGCAGCCTCAGCTGCTGCGCTCAGCTACACCGTCACGCTCGCCGACGTCGACGGATCGAACGCCACCCCCGCCTGACATCCGTCACCGGGATGGCGAATGCGGCGCGCCGGGTTGGCGGCGACGGAGCTCGGCGATCGCCGCGCCCACGACGATCAACACGCCCCCGATAACGCCTATCCATCCCGGCACCGCATCGTCACGAATGGAGAAGCCCGCCGCTATCGCGAGACCCGCGCCCAGCACCGCGAGCACGCCATTGAACCAGTAGCTTGTTCGCACTCTCATCCACTCCGAAATCGGGCTTGATATGTGGGTATCAAAGCATAAAGTGCGAGGCGAAACCACGATTATGTTTTTGTGAGATGAGACCTGCGGGTATTGAGCGCTCGGGCGGCGAGGCCGAGTGCGGCGACGACGACGGCGAGGGCGACGTAGCGCAGCGAGGCGCCGGGCTCGAGAAGCGCGGCCTGGAAAACTTGTAGGCCGTATTCGAGCATCTCTGCGGGGTAGCGGGCGAGCACGCGGGAGCCGATGGCCGAGGTGACGGCCGTGAAGGTGACCGGGCCGATCCACAGCACGAGGAGGCTGAAGAGGGCGGCCACAATGCGGCCCGCCGACCCGAGCCCACACCAGGCGATCGTGAGGCCGACGACGATGGCGGGGATCCACAGTGAGGCCGACTGCAGGAACGCGAGGAACTCGGGCGGCACCGGCTGAAGCGTGTGCGGCAGAATGAGGCCGCTCAACCAGGGGCCGAGCGCGACGGCGGCGAGGCTCGTGCCGACCAGGACGCCCGCGGCAGGGGCTGCGGCGATGAGGCCGAGCACGAGCATCCCGACCCCCATGGATGCCGCAGCACCGCCCGTCAGGCCGTAGAAGTAGAGCTCCGTGGCGCTGGTCTCGCGCAGACCGTCCTCGACGACGGAGGCGGTCTGGATGACGGCGATCAGCTGCACGAGCAGAACCCCGGCGGCCACCGCCGCCGTTCCGAATCGCGGCCGGCGCTGCTTCGTCAGGCGCGCGACGAGGCCGCCGAGCGCCGAACCCACCGCGATCACGCCGATGAGCAGCGTCACGAAGTACTGACTGAAGGGCAGCAACACGAACGGCATCGGCTCGCCGAGCCCGGCCCCCTCGTCGGCCCACAGGTTCTGCAACGGCAGCCGCATACCCGTGATGATCCAGGGCAGAAGCCCCACCACGGCAGCGCCGATGCCCATGAGCACGTAGAGCCACACGTTCCAGGTCTTCGCCGCAGCGGTCCCACTTGCGGTAGCGGTAGCGGTAGCGGTCACACTCACGTCTTCAGAACTCCCCCGGTCATGCACGCCGTCAGCCTAGCGGCCGTGACGCCTGAGGCGACCCGGCCAGCAACTGCGTTTCCGTCCCGTGAGTATCCGAGTTACTCATAAACTCGGCGGCGCTTTTTATGAGTAACTCAGTTACTCATAATCTCTGGGCTGACGGTTATGAGTAACGGGGTCAGTCGGCCCAGGCTTGGCGCGCGGAGCGGATCGTGTCGCCCGTCTCGGCGACCCGGTGCATGAGTATCCCCAGATAGTGGTCCTGGCTGGCCTCGGCGAGGCTGTAAAGCGCGGGGCCGCCCGCGATGTGGTCTCGCATGCGCACGAGGCAGCTGGCGATGGCGATCTCGTCGTCGTTGAGGCGGGCGGGTGCGAACTCGTTCACGTACTCCCACGACGAGCCCACGAGGATGCCGCGCAGGAACATGCCCTCGAGGTTGCCGCCCTCGCCCGTCGCCACGCGGCGGAACTCGGTGAACACGGGCGTGCGGAAATCGTCGAGGTACGCGAGGTCGAGATTGTTGATCTCGCCGCGGTCGCCACGGATGAGGATGCGGTTCGCGCGGATCCACGAGAAGTACTGCTCGTCGGCGAAGTCATAGACGCCCAGGCGGTCGCCGAAGTCGAGGCGGGCCGAAAGTTGCCGGGCGGTCACGTGCGACTCCTCGCGCGGGTCGCCGTCGCGGTCGGGCCCCTGCACGAGCGGGGACTCGAAGAGCGACGCGGTGATCACGGCATCCTCGAAACCGATGCCGAGCGCCCGCCGCAGCACGCTCACGCCGTGATAGTCGTGGCACTGCGCGACCAGGGCCGAACTGACCGTGCCCAGGCGACCGGATGCCGCGACCCCGAGTTGCGCCCGCAGCAGCGGGGACAGGTGATATTGCTCGGCGACCTGGATGGTCGCGCCCCCGAGCACGAGCTCGTGCAACCGTTCGAGCGCCGCGACGTCGGGTGCCGGCGGCGTCTCGGTGAGCACGGGCATGCGACGCTCGGCGAGTTGCGCGATGATCGCGGGCGCGACGTCGCGCGGCACGGAGACGACCACGAACTCGGGGGTGGAGGCATCCAGCAGCGCGTCGATGTCGGGGGAAGCTCGCACGTTCCACTCGGCTTCGATGGCGCGGGCGGTCTCGGGGTTGCGCGTCACGAGGCCCGTCACCTCGAAGCGGTCGGGCAGGGCGCGGGCGATGCGCAGGAAGAACTCGCTGCGCCATCCGCTGCCCACGATGCCGAATCGGATGCGGTCGCCGTTGTCGCTCATGCGTCCAGCCTAAAGTCGGTCGCCGGGTGGCGCGAGGTTCGGGCACCGGGCCGCCCGCGAGGTTCTCTCAGCGAGGAGGCCCGCTCAGGGGACGAGGCGTTGCGTGATGCGGGCGGATGCGGCATCCCACACGACCTCGGCGAGCGCGCCGTTGACGAGCGGCAGCTGCGGCGGTTCATGGCCGAAGTCGGCGTCGTACAAGACCGGGATGCCGAGGCCGCCGAGAGTGTCGGTCAGCGCCTGCAGCCGCGGGTAGCCCGGGCTTTCGGGGGCCGGGGTGCGGCCGATGAGTACGGCCTTGGCGTGATCGAACCAGCCGGCGAGGCGCAGGCGGTGCAGCAGGCGCGCGGTTTCGAGAGTGTCGGCTTCGGCCGCCTCGAGGTAGACGAGCAGGCCCTCGGGGGCGTGGCGGCGGGCGAATCCGTCGAGGTCGCCGGAGGGGGTTCCGGGCAGGAGCGCGATGGTTTCGAGGCATCCACCGATGAGTCGGCCCGTGACCGTGACGGGGTCGTCGCCGTCGAGGCGGCGCCAGCGCGTCGGTTGCTCGTAGGCGTCGTCGCGCGTGCGGGGTTCGGTGGCCCAGGGACCCCACGGCCGGATGCGGCGGCGAGGGGCGGCCGATTGCACGAGGGTGGCCCCGGCCGGCGCGGTGACGACATCCACCCAGCTGGAGAATTCGACGGGCAGCTCGTAGGGCGTGTCCATGAGGTTTGCCCCGTGCAGCGTGGCGATGCCCGTTGCGAGGGTCAGCGGCGTCATAAGCGTGGACAGGTCGGAGTAGCCGATCAGCCAGGTCGGGTCGACGGCCAATGCGTCGACGTCGAGCCGGTCGAGCAGGTCGACGGCGAGGTCGCCACCCCACGGCGGGATGACGGCGCGCACAGTCGGGTCGGTCATCATCTCGGTGAGCTCGGCGGCGCGGGCCTCGGGCGGGCCCGACGTCACGCCGTCCACGCGGGCCAGCTCGCCGACACGTGTGCGGAATCCGTGCGCGGCAACCGCGTCGAGCGCCGCGTCGAGCCGGTCGTGCAGCGACGCGGGAACCCCCGAAGACGGTGTCGCTACGCCGACGAGATCGCCGGCGACGAGGGGGCGTGGGTAACGGATTCCGACCATCGCCACAGCCTAACGACCGTGCGCGGGCACGATGAAGGGCGCATAGCCCGCGGGTGCCGGCTCGACGCGCAGATCGGAGAATACGACCGTCAGGGTGTGGCCGTTCGCCTGCACGCGGACCTCGTGAAACGGGATCCCGACGTCGGCCGACCAGGAGCGAGCGAGCTCGGAATCGGGAACAATCGCGAAACCGGGGTAGATCGCCTGCCACTTCACGCCCCAGACATACCCGTCGAGGTCGATCCCGGTCGCCGCGTCGATCAGACGTTCGTCGAGCGAACCCGCCCAGCCGGTTGGGCTCAGGGCCGTCGTGACCTCGGCGCGAACGCAGTTCACGAAGAGGAACCGGAGGAAGCGCGTCGGGATGCCGGTGCTCGGCGCGGCACTGGTCTCGATCACGACCTCGTAATCCCTCATGTACGTCGTGAAGCCATGGAAGACGATCGCCTCGTCGAACACGTCATCGAACGCCGCCTGCATCTCCCCGATATCCATGACCCCCAGGCTAAGCGCCCGGCTAGGGTGGCGTGCATGCCCTCCGTTCCGGCGACGCCGCTTTTGACGATCGCTCATGATCCGCGTCGCCTGCGTCGGCAATTGGTGGGCTCGGGGCTCGGCGTGCTCGCGGCCACCGCGCTCATGGGCTACTTCCTCTGGTTGGCATGGCGCGAACCCGCCGCGTGGCTGCTCGTGGTGTTGTGGGTGCTGCCCACGCTGCTGCCGCTCGCCACGTTCGCCGAGTTCGTCGCGGTCGCGCGCAGCCGCGATCGCAGCGTGCTGCAGGTCTTCGACGATCACGTGCTCATCGCCCAGAAGGTCGTCGTGCCGTGGCGGCACATCCGCCGGGTCAGCGTCGTCGACGAGCAGGGCGGCACCCTCGCCGGCGGCCGAGGAAAGTGGATGTCGCGCGTCTCCGTGCTCGCGCGCCCCTTCGGTCTCGGCGACGGTCAGCGCGGTTTCAACTTTCACCTCGACGACTACGAGCGGCTCAAACGTGAAGCGGGCTCGGCAGGCGCGCTCCATTTCGCCGATCCGTCGCTTCTCGACACCACGCTGCCGGCCGACAGCGCCGCCGCGTACTGCTTCGTCTCCAACGAACTGACGTCCGTCGACTTCTGGGGCGCCCAGCGGGCCCTCGCGGCCATCGTCGCGGCGAAAGGGGTCGGCTTCGGCCCCTCTCGCGTCTGAATGCACGCCGCGGGAATGAGCGAGCGCGCGGCGTCCGTTACCTTTGACACACCGAGCGCGGCCGATGCCCGTGCCCCGCCGACGAAGGGACCGCCATGTCCGCGAACAGCACGCCCTCCTCATCCGCCCCGTCGTCGCGACCAGCGGGCTCATCGTCAGCCTCGTCGTCAGCGTCATCGACGGCCGCCGATGCCGCCAGCCGCACGCTCGGCGTCGAGCTCAACGGCATCAACGTCGTGCACGAGAGCGAGCACAAGGGGCGCCCGCGCGACCTCTTCTGGCCGTGGTTCGCCGCCAACGTGTCGGTACTGGGCGTGAGCTACGGCTCGTTCCTGCTCGGCTTCGGCATCTCGTTCTGGCAGGCCACCGTCGTGGGCCTCATCGGCATCGTGGTGTCGTTCCTCTTCTGCGGCATCATCGCGCTCGCGGGCAAACGCGGCAACGCGCCGACCATGACGCTCAGCCGCGCGCCCTTCGGCGTCAACGGCAACCGCGTTCCCTCCGCGATCTCGTGGGTGCTCACAGTTGGTTGGGAGACCGTGCTCGCGTCGCTGGCCGTGCTCGCCACCGCGACGGTGTTCGAGGCGCTCGGCTGGGAGGGCGGCGTCGTCACGAAGGTCGTGGCGCTGGTGGTGGTCGCCGCGCTCATCGTGGGCGGAGGCATCCTCGGTTTCGAGTTCATCATGAAGCTGCAGATGTACATCACGATCGTCACGGGCGTGCTGACGGTGGTCTACATCGTGCTCGTCGCGCCGACCATCGACTTCGCGGCCGTCTCGGCCATCCCGGCGGGTTCAGCCCCCGCATTCATCGGCGCGCTCGTGTTCATGATGACCGGTTTCGGCCTCGGCTGGGTGAATGCCGCCGCCGACTATTCGCGCTACCTGCCGAAGTCGGCCTCCAGTCGCGGCGTGGTGTTCTGGACCACGTTCGGCGCCTCGCTCGCACCCCTGCTGCTGCTCTTCTTCGGCCTGCTGCTCGCCGGCAGCGACCCCGAGCTCAACGCCGCCATCGCCTCCGACCCGATCGGCGCGCTGACCACCATCCTGCCGATCTGGTTCCTCGTGCCGTTCGCCATCGTCGCCATCCTGGGCCTCGTCGGCGGCGCCGTGCTCGACATCTATTCGTCGGGCCTCGCGCTGCTGAGCACCGGTTTGAAGGCGCCGCGCTATGTCGCCGCCTCGATCGACGGGCTGCTGATGATCGCGGGTGCCATCTACGTGGTGTTCTTCGCGGCCGACTTCCTCGGCCCGTTCCAGGGGTTCCTCATCACGCTGGGCGTTCCGGTCGCGGCGTGGTGCGGCATCTTCATCGCCGACCTGCAGCTGCGCAAGAAGGACTACGCGCTGGCCGAACTGTTCGACCCGAAGGGTCGCTACGGCAACTGGAACGTGCGCGCCATCCTGCTCATCGTCGTCGGCGCGATCGTCGGCTGGGGCTTCGTCGTCAGCTCGTCGCCCGGCTTCGAGTGGGAGGGCTACCTGCTGGGCCTCGTCGGTGGCAAGGACGGCGAGTGGGCCTACGCCAACCTGGGCGTGCTGTTCGCCCTCGTGATCGGATATCTGGGCACGCTCGTCTTCGGCCGCGCCTCGGTGCGCCGCCAGGAGTCGCTGCCGACCAACAACGAGCAGATCGCGGGTCGGGCGGCTGCAGAAGCCACGACGCCGACGGGGCTCGACCGATGACCAGCACGCTCATGATCATCGACATGCAACGCATCTTCGGTGAGCAGACCAGTGGATGGTTCACGCCCGAGTTCGCGGCCGCGTCGGAGGGTTCGCGCCGCCTGCGTGCCGCCTTCGGGTCGCGCGTCGCCCTCACCCGCTTCGTCCCTCCGGCCGAGCCGCAGGGCGCGTGGGTGCCCTACTACG
Organism: Okibacterium fritillariae; assembly: GCF_900167575.1. GTDB lineage: Bacteria > Actinomycetota > Actinomycetes > Actinomycetales > Microbacteriaceae > Okibacterium > Okibacterium fritillariae. Next base: position 100,558 of record NZ_FUZP01000001.1, on the reverse strand, counting down.
AGGACTGGCCGTTCGCCCTCGATCCCGCCAACGCCGACCTCTACGAGCTGATGCCCGAGTTCCCGGTCGACGACGCCACGGTCATCACGCGCACCACGTTCGGCAAGTGGGATGACAACACCCGGTCCGCGCTCGGCAACCCCGACAGCCTCGTGCTCACGGGCGTGTCGACCGACTGCTGCGTGCTTTCGACGGCCCTCGCCGCCGCGGATGCCGGGGTGCACGTGCGCGTGGTCACCGATGCCTGCGCGGGTGCCAGCGCGGCCGACCATCAGCGCGCGCTCGACGCCATGGCGCTCTATGCGCCGCTCATCGAGCTGACGACCGTCGACGAGGTTCTCTCAGAGATGGCGTAACCCCGGTCACCACGACGACGCCCGCCCCGGCAGTGCCGAGGGCGGGCGTCGTTTCGTGCGTTCCGCAGGTCACGCGTTAGCGTCCTCGCGGGTTCCGTTGGCTTCGGCCAGCGTCGGGTAATCGGTGTAGCCGTGCGGGCCGGGCGAGTAGAACGTCGACGGGTCGGGCTCGTTGAGCTCGGCATCCTGGGCCCAGCGCTCGGCCAGGTCGGGGTTGGCGATCGCCAGGCGGCCGACGGCCACGGCATCCGCGTGGTCGCCACCGACGAGCTCGAGAGCCTCGTCGCGCGTCGTCATGACGCCGAAACCGGTGTTGGCGATCCAGTTGCCGCCGAAGCGGTGGCGCAGGTCCTGCACGAGCGAGCCCGTAGGTTCGGCGTGCAGCACGCTCACGTAGGCCAGGCCGAGGGGCGCGATGCCGTCGACGAGGGCCTCATAGGTGGCGCGCACGTCGGCGTCGTCCTTCTCCCAGACATCCTGGATGTTGTGAGCCGGCGAGATGCGAATGCCCGTGCGGCCGGCACCGATGGCCTCGGCAATGGCCGTGGTGACCTCGACGCCGTAGCGGGCGCGGTTCTCGGGCGATCCGCCGTACTGGTCCTCGCGCACGTTGGCGACGGGCGACAGGAATTCGTGCAGCAGGTAGCCGTTGGCGCTGTGCACCTCGACGCCGTCGAATCCGGCGCGGATGGCGTTGCGGGCGCCGGCGACGAGAGCCTGCTTGGTGGTCTCGAGCTCGTCGAGCGTGAGGGCGTGCGGCACGGGGAAGGCCTGCTTGCCCGTGGGCGTGTAGAGCTCACCCTCGATGGCGACCGCGCTCGGTGCGACGATGCGGTCGGTGCCCGTGATGTCGGTGTGGGTGACGCGTCCGCCGTGCATGAGCTGCAGCACGATGGTTCCGCCGGCGGCGTGCACCGAATCGGTGACGACCTTCCAGCCGGCGACCTGCTCGTCGGTCTCGATGCCGGGCTGACCCGAGTAGGCCTTCGACTCCTGCAGGGGGAAGACACCCTCGGTGACGATCATGCCGAGGCCGGCGCGCTGCGTGTAGTGCTCGACGACGATGTCGCCGGGAACGCCGTCGGCGCTCGAGCGCATGCGGGTCAGCGGGGCCATGGTGATGCGGTTGGCAAGGTGCAGGTCGCCGAAGGTGGCGGGCGAGAACAGGTCCATAGATGAAGCCTTTCGAGTGATCGGTACCAACGCTGAAACGCTCCCGCGGCATCCCTATTCCGTGTCGGTGGGGTCTGTCAGAGTATTCACATGACCCAGGACGATGCGGACGCGTTCGGTCGCCTGCCCGTGCGGCAGGTGCGCGAGCTGTCGGTCAAGCCGATGCCGCGCGACCGCTGGCCGGCCACCCTGGCGCCCGTGCGACAGCTGCTCGACGACGGCCTCGACCTCGGCGCGATCACGGTGCTCGTCGGCGACAACGGTGCCGGCAAGTCCACGATGGTCGAGGCCATCGCCGCGGTCTACGGCCTGAACCCCGAGGGTGGCTCGACGAGTTCGAGATATCAATCGCGCGTCGACGAGTCGGGGCTTGCCGAGCATCTGCAGCTGGTGCGCAACGGCGGTGCATCCAAGCGTGGCTTCTTCCTGCGCGCCGAGACCATGCACGGCTTCTTCACCTACCTCGAGTCGATCGGCGACTCCGGGGTGTTCCACGAGCGCAGCCACGGCGAGTCGTTCCTCGACATCGTGGTCGAGCGGTCGCGCATCAGCGGCCTCTGGATCCTCGACGAGCCCGAATCGGCGCTCTCCCTGCCGGGATGCTTGGCGCTCATCGGCCTGCTGCGCGATCTCGTGGCCGGGGGCTCGCAGATCATCCTGTCGACGCACTCACCCGTGCTCGCCGCCATCCCCGGGGCCGAGCTGTACGAGATCGGCGAGTGGGGCATCCGCGCCTGCGACTACGACGACCTCGACCTGGTGCGCAACTGGCGGGCGTTCCTCGACGCGCCCGAGCGCTATCTACGGCACCTCGACGGCTGACGCCGACCCGGCGAAGGTCTGCAACCCCGTGACGCGCAGCAGCTCGAGAGCTTCGGCGTGCCGGCTGCCGGGAACGGTCGTGTAGACGACGATGCGCAGGTCGCCGCCCGGCACCGCGAGCACGTCGCAGTCGATCTCGATGGGGCCGACGGGTGTGCTCACGACCTTGCGGCTCGACCGGTGTTCCGCGATGCGCGCCGAGCCCCAGCGCCGCTCGAATTCAGGCGAGCTGGACCGCAGGCGTGCCACGAGGGCAGCCAACGACGGGTCCCGCGGGTAACGCCCGACCGCGGCGCGCAGATCGGCCACGAGGTCGCTGGCGAATTCTTCCTCGTGGATGTCATCGAACTCGACGCCGTCGTGCCCGTGCGTGAAGTGCCGCCAGACCAGGTTGCGTTCGAGCGCCGATTCGGCCGACGGGTCGCCGTTGACGGCCGCCCACAGCGGGTTCCACATGATGATGTCGTGCGCCGCGCTGAAGACCGCGAGCGGCACGTCGCCGAGCCGGTCGACCAGGCGTTGCACCCCGGGCGTGACATGGCGGGGCACGAGGTCGCGCGAGGGTGGCGCGGCGCCCGCGACGCGGTAGAGGTGGTCGCGTTCGTCGACGCTCAGGCGCAGGGCCAGGGCCAGGGCTCCCAAGAGCTGTGGCGACGGATGCTGCGCCCGCCCCTGCTCGAGCCGCACGATGTAGTCGACGCTCACCCCGGCGAGCGCCGCCAGCTCTTCGCGCCGCAGACCGGCCGCGCGTCGCCCCGAACCCGCCGGCAGCCCGACATCCGCGGGGCTGAGCCGTTCACGCCAGGACCGCAGCACACTCGCGAACTCACTCATCACCCCATCATGCCCCGGCGGCGCGCGCGGTCGGTGGTATCAGCAGTCCTACCGTCGACCAAGGCCTGGGCGCCGGGCCGATCGGGGCGCAGGCTGTGAGCATGACAACGACACTCATCACTGGGGCCAACAAGAGCCTCGGCCTCGAAACCGCCCGCCGCCTGATCGACGCGGGCCACACCGTCTATGCCGGCATGCGCGACCCCGCCAACGGTGACGCCGCCCGGGCCCTCGGCGCCCACATCGTGCAACTCGACGTCACCGACCAAGCCAGCGTGGATGCCGCCATCGCCGCCCTGCCGAACCTCGACGTGTTGGTGAACAACGCCGGCATCCTGGGCACCTCGTTCGGGGTCGACGACCTCGACGCCGACGCCATGCGCACCGTGCTCGAGACCAACGTCGTCGGCATCGTGCGGGTGACGCAGGCTGCGCTTCCGCTTCTGCGATCGTCCGAGCATCCCGTGATCGTCAATGTCGCCTCTGGCGTGGGCTGGCCGCGATTCCTGTCCACCGAGACGGCCGACGAGTTCCCGGTGATGGCCGTGCCCTATGCCTCCTCGAAGGCCGCGGTCATCGCGCTGACGGTTCAGTATGCGAAGAACCTTCCCGACTTCCGCGTCAACGTGACCGACCCGGGCTACACCGCCACGGACTTCAACGGGCACGGCGGCCACCAGACCGTCACCGAGGGCACCGACGCGACGGTCGCCCTGGCCCTCGTCGGCGCCGACGGCCCGACGGGTGAGTTCCACAGCCGCCACGGCCGCATCGACTACTAGCCGGCTGCCAGGTCACCGCGCGGCGGTTCGTCAGCCCCGTAACGCTGGCGTGCCGCCGCGCACCTGAAGGATGTCGCGGAGAGCCAGCCCCTTGACGCGGGCGTGCCGTCGCGCACACTTGAAGGATGGCTCACAAACAACGCTCGGCAGCCTCCCCCGTGCCCGAGAGCAAGGTCTGCGCCTCCTGCGGCCGCGAGATGCAGTGGCGATCGAAGTGGGCCGACAATTGGGATGCCGTGCGCTATTGCTCGGACGCCTGCCGACGCCGCGGCGTCACCGACGTCGACCGCCGTCTCGAAGAAACCATCATCGAACTCCTCGACAAACGCGCCGCCACCTCCACCATCTGCCCGTCGGATGCGGCGCGGGCCGTCGGCACGAAGGACGACTGGCGCGACCTCATGGAGCCCGCCCGCCGCGCCGCCCGCCGCCTGGTCGACGCGGGCGTCGTCGACATCACGCAGGGCGGCTCGGTCGTCGACCCCTCCACGGCCCGCGGCCCCATCCGCATCCGCCGCCACCGGCCCTGATGGGTCTCATCCTCGAACCTTGAGAACGGGACCGCCTGGGCTCCGTTCGTCAGGAGTAGTGTCGGGCCGACGGAACCCGTCGACGGCAGGCATCAGAGTAACGATCGACCCGATCCCAGCCCGGGGCAACGGGCAACGGGCAACGGGCAATAAACGCAACAGACGAACCCGAGCCGCGCGCGGACATTTCTCCTGAGCCCCCGGCCGCGCCCCACACTAGGCTGAGCGCACGCGCCAGGCGACCGACACCGGGGGTTTCACACGTGTATCTGTTCATCGTCATTCCCCTCGCAATCGTCTACGCCCTCGGCGTCGGCTTCGTCACCCGCCGCCTACTCGGGGCACCGGTCGGGTGGCCGCGCACCTTCGTCGTGGGCCTCGTCGTCTTCGCCACCAGCGTGCCGTTCACGCAATACACGGCCGGCAAGGCGGGCCTGCTCGACGGCGCCGGCGGCCTCGACGTGCACCCCGTCGTCGCGCTCGCCTTCATCCTGCTCGCCTTCGGGTGGACCTTCGCGTTCGGCGTCGCCTTCCTCGTCGGCATCGAGGCCATCTGGCCCACCGCGTCGGTGCCGAACCCCATCTATGCGTTCCAGGAGGCCGTGCACCGCCGCCGCCGCACCCAGCGCTACCTGCAGATCCTCGCGATCGCGTCGCGCCACGGCGTGGGGCACGCCATCCACGGTCACCCGCATCGGCGCACGGCGGCGGATGCGACGGCCGGCGCCTCGGTGGCGACCACCCCCAGCAGCACACCGTCGCCCTCCGGGGCCACCCGCTCCCCCGACGCCATCGTCTCGTTCCTCAACGACGCCGGAGTCACCTTCGTGAAGCTCGGCCAGGTCATGTCCACGCGTCGCGACCTGCTGCCCCCGCGCTTCATCGAGGCGCTGTCGTCGCTGCAGACGAGCGCCACGACGCTGCCGTGGTCGGATATCGAGCGCGTCGTCGAGCGCGAGCTGGGTCGGCCGCTCGGCGAGGTCTTCGCGTGGGTCGATCACGAACCCCTGGCCGCGGCGTCCGTCGCTCAGGTGCACCGCGCGACGCTTCTCGACGGCACCGATGTGGTGCTCAAGGTGCAGAGGCCGGATGCCGAGCGCCAGGTGCGCGCCGACGTCGACATCATTCTGCGCATCGCCGATCGCATCGAGGCCAAGACGTCGTGGGGAGCCGAGTTCGGGGCCGTGTCGCTCGCCAACGGTTTCGCGAAGACGCTTGAAGAAGAGCTCGACTACCGCATCGAGTTCGGCAACACCGAGATGATCCGCAGTGCCGTCGAGCACACGGCATCCCACGTCTTGTCGGTGCCGCGCGTGTTCGCCGAGGCGAGCAGCCGCCGCGTGCTGACGCAGGAGCGGGTCGACGGCATCCCTCTCGGCAAGGCGCAGGAACACCTCGCGAGCATGCCGATGGTAGACCGCCAGGCGCTGGCCGAGGCGTTGCTGGATGCCGTGCTGCAGCAGGTCATCGTCGAGGGCGTGTTCCACGCGGATCTGCACCCGGGCAACCTCATCCTGCGCGAGGACGGCACGCTCGGCATGATCGACTTCGGTGCCATCGGTGTGCTCGAGCGCAGCATGCGCGAGGCGTTAGCCACACTGCTGCTAGCCGCGGCCAGTGAAGACGATGTCGCGACGACCGACGCCCTACTGCTCGTGGTCACGGTTCCCGACGGCACCGACACGCAGGCCATGCAGCGCGAGATCGGAAAGGTGCTCACGTTGATGCGGCATCGCAGAAAGGGCGACGGCTCGATCTTCAGCGTGCTGCTCGACGTGATCCGGGCCTACCACCTGGGGCTGCCCGCATCCCTGAGCTCGGCTTTTCGCACCATCGTCACGCTCGATGGATGCCTGACACTGCTCGATCCGGATTTCGACCTCGTCGATCACGCCCTCAAACGCGTGCCCCACTTCATGCGGCACCTGCTCAGCCCCGAGCGACTGTTCGCATCGGCTCAGGCGCAGGCCGCGACATCCCTCGCCACGCTGCGCAAGCTGCCGCGGCGCATCGAATCGGTGTCGTCGCGCATCGAGAACGGCACCTTCAGCGTGCGCGTGCGCTCGTTCGCCACGGGCGACGACCGCTGGTGGGTGTCCACGCTCGTCTCCGAGACCGTCGGCGTGCTCATCGCCATCACCGCCGTCGTGGTCGGCATCGTGCTCGTCGTGACCGATTCGGGGCCCTACATCGTGCCCGACGTGCGACTTTTCGCGTTCCTGGGGTCGACGATCGGGCTCGTCGGGTTCATCCTGATACTGCGGTCGTTGCGACGCGTCTTCCTCACGAAACCGCGCTAGCGACCCACACCGATGGAATTCTGACCCCGAAGGGACGTTGTACCGAAGATGACAGTAATCATCGCAGGAGGACACGGAAAGATCGCCCAGCTCTTGGAGCGTCGACTGGCGGATGCCGGCCAGGAGGTCGTCGGAATCATCCGCAACCCCGACCACGCCGCCGATCTCGAGAAGGCCGGAGCGAAAGCCCTGGTGCTCGACCTCGAGTCGATCGACGCCGAGACGCTCGCGAAGCACCTGCAGGGTGCCGACGCCGTGGTGTTCGCGGCCGGTGGCGGAGCGAAGAGCGGCGCCGAGCGCAAGATGACGGTCGACCGCGACGGCGCGATCCTGTTGGCGGATGCCGCAGAGAAGGCCGGCGTCGACCGCTACGTGATCATCTCGGCCATGTCGGTCGACGGTTTCGACGTCGAGAAGTCCACGCTGCCCGTCGACGACAACGACGATGCCGCCGTGTGGGAGGTGTACCGCCGCGCCAAGAGCGAGGCCGACGCCGACATCCGCTCGCGCGACTTCGACTGGACGATCGTGCGCCCCGGCGCCCTGACCGACGACGCCGGAACCGGACAGATCACGACCGGTGCGACCGTCGACCGCGGCGAGATCCCCCGCGCCGATGTCGCCGAGATCGTGGCGACCGCCATTCTCGAGGGAACGGCCGTGCGCACGCAGTTCGAGGTCATCTCGGGCGAGACACCGATCTCCGACGCCCTCGCCGAGATCAAGTACTAAGCACGCACTCGGCGAGCGGTTCAGGTTCGCCCGCCCACGAAAAAGGGACCGATCAGACGATCGGTCCCTTTTTTTGGTCACATGCGGCCGTGCGGTCAGGCCTGCGGCGGCTCCGGCATGATCTGCATGCCGTTGGTGCTCGACGCGGAGATGAGCATGGCTTCGGCCCAGGCACGGTTCAGCACGGGCTCGCGGCCGCCGAAGAAGAGGAAGTGCAGGGGGATGCCGGGGTGCAACCAGATGGTGCTGCGCCCGCTGCCCTGATCGTGGCCGTGATCCCACGACAGCGTGAAGGTCTCGCCGCGACGAAGCTTCGTCACGATGGCCACCTTGAGGTGGGCCAGCAGGCGGTCTTCGAATTCGATTTCGGTGCTTCCGTCACCGTAGATCAGTTTTCCCATCGTGCCGCGCCAGTCTCCTCTGAAAACGATCGCACCAGGCTCCCGGGGGTGGGCGGAGGGGATCGGATTCCGAGTTTATGGACCGCGTGGAAGTTCCCGAAATCTGACCGCAAGGGGGCGAAATTTGAGGTCTATTTGCTCTATGATTTCGCTTTACAGGTCGTCGAAGATCGGTCGCTTCGACAGGCGAAGGAATCACGCAGGCCCGGTGCGCTTTCGCGGCTAACGGGGGTCGAGCGCCGGGCTGTTTTGGTAGTGCTCGAACATCACGCTCGTCCGCGTCGATGCCACGGCGGGGTGGGCCGAGAGGTGCGTCACGACGAAGTCCCGCAGATGGTCTGAGTCACGCGTGGCCAGGTGCACGATGAAGTCCTCCGAGCCCCCTAGAAAGAAGAGCTGCACGACATCCGGCAGTGAACGCATCTCTTCGGTGAAGGTTCGGATCTGTTGACGAGCACCCGCGCGAATGTTGACGCTGATGAGCGCCTGCAGCCCGAGCCCGACGGCCGCCGGGTCGATGTCGGCCCGAAACCCGCGGATGGCACCCCGGTCGACCAGCGAACGCACGCGAGCCACGCACGTCGAGGGGGCGATGCCCACCCGCTCGGCCAACTGATTGTTCGGCAACCGAGCGTCACCCGCCAGCTGGGCCAGGATGGCGCGGTCGATCTCGTCCAGGTCTCGTGTCTGATCGCGCCCGCGCACCGCGCCCTGCTCACCCGCCCGCTCCCGCACATTCTTCGGTGACACCGACATCGAGACCCCTTCTCGCCGCATAATCCTGCAAATTGGATGCAGTGAACCGCTGATTCTGCACAGTTTACGTCCTCGTAACGCAGAATACGGAGCATTGTTCTGTCGCGAACGACCGGCAACGACGCCGGCGCTGAGACGGCCTCTCGATTGGAGAAACGCATGCGCGTCGGCATCCCCACCGAAATCAAGAACAACGAGAACCGGGTGGCGATCACGCCCGCCGGAGTGCACGAACTCGTGAGACGTGGTCACGAGGTCATCGTCGAGCGGGGCGCGGGTCTCGGCTCGTCGATCTCCGATGGCGACTACACGGCGGCGGGCGCGACGCTCGCCGAGACGGCCGACGAGGTCTGGGCCACGGGCGATCTCATCCTCAAGGTCAAAGAGCCCATCGCCGAGGAGTACCCGCGCATGCGCTCCGGGCAGACGCTCTTCACCTACCTGCACCTCGCAGCATCGAAGCCGTGCGCCGACGCCGTGCTCGCCTCGGGCACCACGGCCATCGCCTACGAGACCGTGCAGCTGCCGAACCGGTCGCTGCCCCTGTTGCAGCCCATGAGCGAGGTGGCGGGCCGACTCTCGACCCAGGTCGGCGCCTACCATCTGATGCGCGCGGCGGGCGGTCGAGGCATCCTGCTGGGCGGCGTGCCCGGAACCCAGAAGGCCAAGGTCGTCGTCATCGGCGGCGGCGTGGCGGGCGAGCATGCCGCGGCCAACGCGCTCGGCATGGGCGCCGACGTCACCATCATCGACCTGTCCATCCCGCGATTGCGCGACCTCGAGGTTCGTTTCGGCGGCCAGATCCAGACGCGTGTGTCGTCGACCTACGAGATCGCGGCGCAGCTGCGCGAGGCCGACCTGGTCATCGGTTCGGTGCTCATCCCGGGTGCGCAGGCGCCGAAGCTCGTGACCGACGAGATGGTCTCGACCATGAAGCACGGCTCGGTTCTGGTCGACATCGCCATCGACCAGGGCGGATGCTTCGAGGGTTCACGCCCGACCACCCACGACGACCCCACCTTCGCCGTGCACGACAGCGTCTACTACTGCGTCGCCAACATGCCGGGCGCCGTTCCCGAGACGTCCACCCGTGCGCTCACCAACGCCACACTGCCCTACGCCATCGCGCTGGCCGAGAAAGGCTGGAAGAAGGCGGTCTCGGATGACCAGGCGCTCGCGCTCGGTCTCAACGCCCACGCCGGCTCGCTCACCAACGCCCCGGTCGCGCGCGCACTGGGCCTCCCGTCCATCTCCCTCGACGAGGCCCTCGCGCTGAGCTAGCGCGGGCCTCGGCCACTCGACCCGACCCCGGCGGCCTCGGTGCAGGCGCGTCCAGCGTCGCGCGAGCTCGACCGGGCTCCGCCGGGCTAGAGTCGCCCATATGCCAACCCCGTCGCCCTACGAAGCCGCGATTCCCGAGGTGTTGGCGCTCCTGCATCCGCGCCTGCGCCTCTACTTCTCGGCCATCCCCCGCGGGTCGGTCGGCCGCGGCGAGGGGGTGTTCCACACGGTCGGCACACCGCGGCGGTGGATGTGGCCCGTGCTCGCAGTCTTGGCCCGGCGCAGCATCCTCTTTCCCGTGTGGCAGCGGGACGTGCCCTTCACTGTGGAGAACAGGCCCGTGGTGGGTGCGGGTGGGCACCCCGGGGTCGCGGCCACACGGACGTTTCGCCTGGCCGGGCGCTCGGGATCGGGCCGCCGCGACCGCGACATGGTCGATGTCATCGCCGAGGAGGACGGCTCACTCATCGACCGTCTGGGACTCGGAGCGCCGCTCTGGGCCCGCTTCGACGCACGCGCCGAAGACGGCGCACTGTTGCTTCGGTCGAACGCCGTCGCCCTGCGCTTCGGCACGCGGCGTCTGCGCATCCCCCGTGTCGTCGCACCGCGCGTGACCCTGCGCGAAGCCTTCGACGAATCCGTCGACCGCCAGCGCGTCGACGTCACCCTGTCGCTCCCCCTCGTCGGGCTCATCTACGAATACCGAGGCACGTTCCGCTACGAGATCCGACCAGAACAAGCTGGTTCTGAGGGTTCACACACCGCAACTGCCTAGAATCGGCGTATGTCTGGCGCACTGTGGTGGCTTCCCTCGCTCATCGTTTTCGGGGGCGCCGCCGTCGCGGCCGTTCTGCTCGTGCGCGGTCTACGCGCCCGGGGCCGCCGGGTGCTCGAGGCTGAGGGGCGCACCCCCGAGGCCCTCGACCAGCGTGCCGGTCTGGCCCTGGTTCAAGCCGACGATGTCGTGCGGCAGGCCGAGGACGAGGTGGGCTTCGCCGAGGCCCAGTTCGGCAAATCCGATGCCGCCCAGGTGGCTCGCGCGGTGAGTTCGGCACGACAGGCCCTGCGCGAAGCATTCCTCCTGCGCCAGAAGCTCGACGATCATATTCCCGATACGGAATCTGACCGCACCCGTTGGAATACGCGCATCATCGAGCTGTGCGCCACGGCGACGCGACTAGTCGAAACAGAGAACTCCTCACTGAGCGAGCGACGCTCCGTCGAGCGCGATGCCCCCGAACGACTTGCCCAGCTGACCGCCGGTCTCGCCGAAACCGAAGCCGCCCTCCCCGCCGCGCGGGCCACGCTCGACGCCCTCGCCCGCCGCTTCTCGCCCACTGCAATCGGTGCCGCTGCCGACGCACCCCGCACCGCGGCGGCCCTGCTCGCCGAAGCGCGACGATCAGCGGATGCCGCGGCCGACGCCGTTTCACGTGGAACACTCGCCGCTCCCCACCTCGACGCCGTCGCGCGCCACCTCGGAACGGCCCGCACCACATTGGCCCAGGTCGAGCACATCGCAGAGACCCTCAACGGGGCGGCCAGTGAACTCGAAAGCTCCCTCGCCGATACGCGGGCGGGCATTGCCGAGGCTCGCGCCGCGCGTGACGCCAACCCGTTGCCCGATGCGGCCGATCTGATCGGCGACGCGATCACCGTTGCCCAGCGCGCGGCCGACGACGCAGAGACGCAGGTGCGCGCCCTCGCCACGGGGCCCACCGCAACGGGAGCGATTGGCGCCGCGAACGGTGCCCGTGCCGCGAGCCTTCCGCCGCGCGCCGATGACGGCGACCCCGCAGTCGCCGAGGCTGACGGCGAATCCGCGACCGACGCCCGACGCGAGCTCGTTCCCGTGGGAGGGCTCAATCCGCTGCCGGCCATCGGACGACTGCGCGATGCATCCCTGCAACTCGACCAGGCGCTGGCCGAGGCCCGCAGCAACGTCGAACGCATTAAGAATGCGCAGGCCGCCCTGCGCGGAGCGATCTTCTCGGCCAACAGCTACATCGAGGTCGCGGCCGACTTCATCACGTCGAATCGTTCGCGCGTGGGTCCCGAGGCGCGCACGCGCCTCGCCGAAGCGGAACGACAGATCGTGCTCGCCGGCGCGTCTGCCGATCCGGTCGAAGCGCTCGACATCGCCCGCCGGGCCGCGCGGCTCGCACAAGACGCCGATGCCCTCGCCCGCTACGACGCCGGGCCGCGGCAGGCGCCGATCCGCGGCTGACAGACGCGACGTCCACCACTGACACGCGCGGCCCCCGTCACTGAACGACGCGGTCACGGCCGCGGGTCACCCCGTCCTCGGTCGTCGAACGTCGCCCCTTCCGCCTTTCAACGAGCAATCCTTCGACAAATAAGTGTTGCGCCGCCCGGCCGCACGCACGAGAATCAGCGGCAGGGCACGCGTTGCGCGTTCGTACGGGCGGCGGTCGAGCGATCCGCCGCGCCACTCGCGCACCGAACGAAGGGCGACACCATGGCTGTCATCTCACGCGGGTTCGGGGCGCGCCGCCGCGAATCGACGCCCGACCTCCCGCCCGGGCAGTTCCTCACCACCGACTTCCCGGTGCTCTCGGCCGGACCGACGCCCGAGGTCGACACCGCGGAGTGGGAATTCCTCATCCGCACCGAGACGGGCGACGAGAAGAAGTGGTCGTGGGATGAGCTGCAGGCGCTGCCGCAAGAGACCATCGACACCGACATCCACTGCGTGACGCGCTGGTCGAAGCTCGGCACCACCTGGCGCGGCGTCTCGCTCGACACGCTGTTCGCCGAGGTCGAGACCAGCTACGACTTCACGATGGTGCACTCCTACGGCGGCTACACGACCAACCTGCCGCTCGAGGACTTGCTCGACGGCAAAGCCTGGATCGCAACCGAGTTCGACGGCGAGCCCCTCGAGCCCGAGCACGGCGGCCCCGCCCGGCTCCTCGTGCCGCACCTGTACTTCTGGAAGAGCGCCAAGTGGGTGCGCGGCATCGTCATGCACGGCGACGACGACCCCGGTTTCTGGGAGCAGAACGGCTATCACACCTATGGTGACCCGTGGCAGGAGCAGCGGTATTGGTGACGCGGGCCGACTGGTTCGTGGGCACGGTGACCGAGGCGGCGATGTTGACGCGCACGGGCCGCCGCCTGCTCGTCGACGTTCCCGGCTGGCCCGGCAACCGCCCCGGTCAACACCTCGACCTGCGGCTCACCGCTGAAGACGGCTACCAGGCCGTGCGCTCCTACTCGATCGCATCGTTCGGCCACGGGCAGGCCGTCGAGCTGGCGGTCGACGAACTGCCCGATGGCGAGGTGTCGCCCTACCTCGTCGAAGACGTGATCGTGGGCGATCAGCTCGAGGTGCGCGGGCCGCTCGGCGGCTTCTTCGTCTGGGATGCCGAGCAGACCGAGCCCGTGCAACTCATCGCCGGCGGCAGCGGCATCGTTCCCCTCGTCGCCATGGCCCGCGCCCACCACGCCGCGGCGAGCGCCGCCCCGTTCCGCCTGCTCTACTCGGTGCGCACCCCGGCCGACGCGTACTTCGCCGACGAGCTGCTGTCCCTGGTCGACGCGTCGTTCGCCCTCGACTGGGTCTACACGCGCGAGACCCCGAGCGGATGGCCTCGCCCCGCCGGCCGGGTGACGCGCGAGTTGCTGGCCGAGACGTCGCTGTCGGCTTCCGATGCCCCCACCGTGTACGTGTGCGGCCCCACCGGTTTCGTCGAGGCCACGGCGAAGGCGCTCGTCGCCCTCGGCCACGACCCGCAACGCATTCGCACCGAACGTTTTGGAGGTTCGTGATGTCGTCTCACCCGTTCCCGCATCTGGCGGACGGCGTCACCTCGACCGTGGAGAACGTCGACGGCAACGCCCTCGCCGGGCCACTCTCGGCCTTGTTTGCCGCCGACCTCACGACGGCGCTCGTCACGTGCCGTCATTGCGGCGACGAGGCCCCGCTCGCCACGGCCGTCGTCGAGCGCGATGACTCGTCCGACATCGTCATCTGCCGCGGCTGCACCCACACGCTCTTCACGCTGCACCACTCCCCTGCCGGCCTGCGCCTCGACCTCGCGGGCCTCGCGGCACTGGCCGCGCCGCCGGACAGTTGACACGCGAGCGCCGGTCATTTCGTCGCCCACCTCGGCCCTGCGCGGTTCCTCTCGACGCCGAGCGACGGTTCGCTCAGAATGTTGCGCTCCCCCGCTATTGGTAGGTGACCAGGTCGGGCAGCGGCGCGACGTCGCGCATCGTCTGCTCGGGCGTGAGCATGGGTTTGTCTTCGTCGTAGAAGTTCTTCCAGCCCCACGCCATGCCCTCGGGGGCGCCCTGGTGCAGCGCCCGCCACGTGGCCTGTTTGTCGGGCTGGCCGCCCTGGCCGTCGGCGTGGATGAGCATGGCCAGTTCGGGGTGTGACATGTCGAGCGTCTGCCGGTCCTGGATCATGGCGAGACGGAACTGGTGCAGCACGAACATCTTCGGCGGCAGCCCCTTCTCGTTGGTCAACTGCGCCAGCCAGGCGGACACCTCGTTGACCTCGGCCGCCGACACCGAGCCGATCTGGCGCAGCGGAACCTGGTCGGGCTTGAGCCGCCATTCGGGGTCGAGCGCCAGGCCCACGTTGGGCAGTTCGAGCAGCGATTGGTAGCGCTTGGCCTGGGTGAGGAAGTCGCTGCGGCCGGGCTGCAGGTCGAGCACCACGTATTGCCCGGCATCCGCGGCAGCCTGAATCCAGGGGCGGATGGTTTCGGGGTCGATCTCGTTGGAGTAGTCGCCGTCGGGCCCCGCCGCCCCCGCCGCCACGGTCGCGATGATCTCCATGAGGGGCACGACGGTCTTGTCGCTGAGGCTTTCGTAGGGCGCGGCGACGTCTTTCGCGCGCTGCACGGTGCCCGCGGCATCTTGCTCGCCGAGCACGCCGAGCGCGCCCGTGCCGATGGCGCCGTAGAGGGCCACGAATTGGTGACCGGGGAAGAGCATCTGACCGCCACCCGGCAGCTGGTAGCCGGTGCGTGCCGAACGCACCTTCCAGTCGAGCGCCTGCTGGTCGGCGAAGGGGGCGCCCAGGGCGAGCACGGCGTCGTCGGGTGCGGCGGCGAGGGCCGTGATGGCGTCGGCGGATGCTTGCGGGTTGGCGTCTGCGGCGGGCAGCGCGTGCACGGGCACACCGGCCGCGCGGGCGGTCGCCGAGGCGGCGAGCGCGCTCGGGTCGTCGGTCGCGAGGGCGAGGGTCTTGCCGGCGCGTTCGCCGCGTTCGAGGCGGGGTACATCGTCGTCGGATGCGGCGGACCCCGTAATGATGCGTCGCTCGTCACCACCGCCGCCATCTGAGCCATCGCCGGGAACGTCGAGTCGCTGCGCGTCGACCTGTCCGTAGGTCACCACCGTGTGCGCCTTGAGGCGGTCGAGCTCGTCGTCGACAGCGTTCGCCGTCTGCTCGTCGGAGCCCTCTTCGGGCGAAGCGGAGGCGGTCGACCCCGTCTCGCGAGACGCCGCGCCGAGCAACATCGGCACACCCAGCTTCTCGGCCTCGGCAGCCGCGGCCCCTTGCGCATCGGCGTCATCGCTCGCAGCGACGACGACCACGGATGCTTCGCCGAACAGCTGCCGGCTGGCCACGAGCGCATTCGCCGCGGCATCCCCGTCGGCCACCGTGAGCGCGTCGGTGGGGGCCGTCAGCACGGTGCGCGCGGCGGACGGCGTCTTCGGCCCGGTCGGGCTCGTCGCCGTGCAGCCGGTCAGGGCCACGAGCCCCGCCAGCGCGGTCGCGGCGAGCGCGGTCGTCGTTCGGCTTCGGGCCATGGTGCACCTCCCAGGTCGCGTCAGCCATGCTACCGGCGGCCCCCGACGGGCCCGCAAACCCGGCTCTCGAACGCGGCGTGTCCTCTAGCACGTCGTGCGCATTCTCGACACCCCGCGCGCGAAGAGATGCCCCGGCGTAGCGTCGATATCGATCTCGTAAACCGCACAACGCAGAGGAGTATCACCATGACCCAAACGATCGAAACCGTCGACGTCAACGTCCCCGTGTCCGTCGCCTACAACCAGTGGACGCAGTTCGAGGAATTCCCGCACTTCCTCGACGAGGTCGAATCGATCACCCAGGTCACCGACACGTTGACGGTCTGGAAGGTCAAGGTCGGAACGGTCGAGCGCGAGTTCGAGGCGAACATCACCGAGCAGCACCCCGACGAGCGCGTCGCCTGGAACAGCACGGGTGGCGAGGTCGACCACGCCGGTGTCGTCACGTTCCACAAGCTGTCCGACACCGAGACGCGTGTCACCGTGCAGATCGACTGGGAGCCCAAGGGCCTGCTCGAGAAGCTCGGTTCGACGCTCGGCGTCGACAACCACGCCATCAAGAAGGACCTGAAGAACTTCAAGGAGTACATCGAGTCGAAGGGCACCCCCGACGGCGCCTGGCGCGGTGACGTCGAGGCCTAAACCTCGCACAGCATGACAACGGCGGCGGCGTCTCGTTTCGAACGGGATGCCGCCGTTCCGCGTGTCACGAGAAAAACCCTCACGACCTGAGCCCCGCGGGTCTAGTGTGAACGCACCACAGCACCATCGGCGTTATCTGCCGCCCCGAGCGGCCCAGAGACAAGGATGCCCGCACGATGACCGATGCACCGTCCACCCGAACCCCCGGCCGCCCTCCCGTCCCTCCCGAGAACGGCGCGGGCAAGGGCCTCGCGGCGGGCACGCTCGGCACGGCCGGTTCGGTCGTCATCGGGCTCGCCTCCACGGCCCCCGTCTATTCTCTTGCCGCCACGCTCGGCTTCGTCGTGCTGGCCGTCGGCGCTCAGGCCCCGATCGCGTTCATCCTGGCATTCATCCCCATGCTCTTCGTGGCCTTCGCCTATCGCGAGCTCAACCGCGAGATCCCCGATTGCGGCACGTCGTTCACGTGGGCGACCAAGGCTTTCGGCCCGTGGGTGGGGTGGATGGCGGGGTGGGGCGTCGCTGTCGCCGGCATCGTGGTGCTCGCCAACCTCGCCCAGATCGCGGGCACCTACCTCTGGTTGCTGATCGGCGACGGCTCGCTGGCCGAGAACGGTTTCCTCGTCACGGCCACGGGTGTCTTCTTCATCGCCGCCATGACGTATGTCAGCTACCGCGGGCTCGAGATCGGCGAGAAGCTGCAGGTGGTTCTGCTCGCCATCCAATACGCGGCCCTCGCGCTGTTCGCGATCCTGGCCATCGCGAGCGTCGTCAACGGCACGGCGCCTGACCCAACCATGCCGACGCTCGACTGGTTCAACCCGTTCGCGTTCACCGATGCGACGGGTTTCACCGAGGCGATCCTGCTGGCGCTCTTCATCTATTGGGGCTGGGATGCCTGCCTCGCGTTGAATGAAGAGACGAAGGATCCCCGCCGCATCCCGGGCCGTTCGGCCATCATCTCGACCGTCATCCTGCTGGTCACCTACGTGGGTGTCACGGTGGCGGCCATGATGTATGCGGGCGTCGGCGAGTCGGGGCTGGGCCTGGCGAACCCCGACGGCTCGGACGACATCTTCTTCGCGCTCAAGGATGCGCTGTTCGGTCCGTGGGCGTGGCTGCTCGTGGTGGCCGTGCTCGTGTCGGCCGTGTCGTCGACGCAGACCACCATCCTGCCGACCGCGCGCGGCACCCTGTCGATGGCCGTCTACCAGGCACTGCCCGCGCGCTTCAGCGTGGTGCACCCCCGCTTCAAGACGCCGTCGTTCTCGACGCTCGTCATGGGCGCGGCCTCGATCGCCTACTACGTGATCATGACGGCCGTGTCGAGCAACATCCTCGCCGACTCCATCCTGTCGCTGGGTCTCGCGATCGCGTTCTATTACGCCATCACGGGTTTCGCGTGCGTCTGGTATTTCCGCCGCAACCTCTTCGACTCGGCGCATAACTTCTTCTTCCGGTTCCTGTTCCCGCTCCTCGGCGCCGTACTGCTCACGGCCGCATTCGTGAAGTCGGCCATCGACATGGTGAGCGTCGACTATGGCTACAGCACGCTGCTCGGCATCGGCGGAACCTTCGTCGTCGGCATCGGCTCGCTCGCCCTCGGGCTGGTGCTCGCGATCATCTGGTGGGCGTTCCCCGGCTCGAAGCGTTTCTACCGCGGCGAGAGCCTCAACCGCGAGACCCCGGTGCTCGTGCCGGATTCCCCCGATCTGACCATCGCCGTGCACAGCGACGACGCCGCCCCCTCCACCCGTCCCGAAGGGAAGTAGTCCATGACCGAGCACCGCCTGCGCATTCTCATCGTCGGAGCGGGAGGCGTGGGCTCTGCGGCCGTGCGCATCGCCGTGCGGCGGCAGTTCTTCGAGCTGCTCGTGGTGGCCGACTACGACCCGGCCCGCCCGCAGGTGCTCGTCGACGTGCTGGGCGACGACCGGTTGCGCGCGGCACAGGTGGATGCGTCATCCGCGGATGCCGTCGCCGCCCTCATTCGCGAGCACGGCATCACGCATGTGCTCAACGCCGTCGACCCGCGGTTCGTAATGCCCATCTTCGAGGGGGCCTTCCAGGGCGGTGCCACCTACCTCGACATGGCCATGAGCCTGTCGGTGCGGCATCCCGACCACCCCTTTTCTCAGACCGGCGTCATGTTGGGTGACGAGCAGTTCGCGGCGGCCTCGGCGTGGTCGGATGCGGGGCGCCTGGCGCTCGTGGGCATGGGCGTCGAGCCCGGCCTCTCCGATGTCTTCGCCCGGTATGCCGAAGACGAGCTCTTCTCCGAGATCGAGGAGCTGGGCGTGCGCGACGGCGCCAACCTCACGGTCGAGGGCTATGACTTCGCGCCCTCGTTCTCGATCTGGACGACGATCGAGGAGTGCCTCAACCCGCCCGTCGTCTTCGAGCGCGAGCGCGGCTGGTACACGACCGAGCCGTTCTCCGAGCCGGAGGTGTTCGAGTTTCCCGAAGGCATCGGCCCGGTCGAATGCGTGAACGTGGAGCACGAGGAGGTCATCCTCATGCCGCGTTGGACCAACGCCCGCAAGGTGACGTTCAAATACGGCCTCGGCGACGAGTTCATCGAGGTGCTCAAGACGCTCAACAAGCTGGGTCTCGACAAGACCGAGCCGCTCACCGTGAAGGGTGTGCAGGTGTCCCCCCGGGATGTCGTGGCGGCGGCGCTGCCCGACCCCGCAACGCTCGGCGACAAGATGCGCGGGAAGACGTGCGCGGGCCTGTACGTCACGGGGCGCGGCACGGATGGCGCACCCCGGGCCGTCTACCTCTATCACGTGGTCGACAACGAGTGGTCCATGCGCGAGTACGACTCGCAGGCCGTGGTGTGGCAGACCGCGGTGAACCCCGTGGTGGCGCTCGAGCTGCTGGCGCGGGGAACCTGGTCGGGAGCGGGGGTGCTCGGCCCCGAGGCCTTCGACGCGCGACCGTTCCTCGAGCTGCTCGCCCAGCCGGCGCCTGCCGGGTATGGCTCGCCGTGGGGCCTGGAGGAACGCGAAGCGCCCGAGTTGTGAGGACGCCGCGCGGCGGGGGGTTCGGTGCGCCGGGGAGGGCCTGAGTTCGACGCGCCGACGTTCTCAGCAAATTTCTTCCGTTCAGACGTTGATATTCTAGAGTAGAGAATATGAGCTACCCTGATGCGCCCCAACCCGCGACCCCTCAGCCCCATACCTCGGCCAAACTCCTCGCCGAAGCCGCCGGCACGTTCCTGCTCGTCTTCGCGCTGACCGGCACGGCCACGTTCTCGGCCTTCTTCGGCATCGAACCCTCGAACCCCCTCGGTGTCGGGTTCCTGGGTGTCGCCCTCGCGCTCGGCCTGGCCGTCATGATCGGCGCCTACACTTTCGGCCCGATCTCGGGCGGCCACTTCAACCCCGCCGTCACGCTCGGCCTCGCGGCGGCACGCCGCTTCGCGTGGCGCGAGGTCCCCGCCTACATCGCGGTGCAGCTGGTCGGAGCAATCGCCGGTGCGGCTGCCGTCCTGGCGATCGCCTCGGGCGGGCCGCTCGGCTACCTCGAGCGCACGCTCGTCGACGGGTTCGCGTCCAACGGCTACGGCGAGCTCTCGCCCAACCTGTTCTCGCTGTTCTCGGTCGTCATCGTCGAGGTGGTCGCCACGGCGCTGTTCCTTTTCGTCATCCTGGGGGTCACGCACGCCCGAGCCAACGCCGGGTTCGCGCCCATCGCCATCGGGCTCACCCTGACCGTTCTGCTGCTCGTCGCCATCCCTATCGACAACGCCTCGCTCAACCCGGCCCGCTCGCTCGCAACCGCCATCTTCGCCGGCACGCCGTGGCTCGTGCAGGTCTGGGTGTTCCTCGTCTTCCCGAGCCTCGGCGGGCTCATCGCGGGCTTCGTCTACTCGACCCTGTTCGACCGCGAGAAGATCGCATCGGATGTCGCGCCCGCCGTCGTTCGGCTCGAACCCGCCGCCCCGCAGCCGGCGCCCGCGGCCACCCCCAGCGCAACGGCGTCTATCCCCGCCGCCGCTCCCGGAGTACCCGTCGCTTCGGCACCCTCTCAGGAGCCCGCGTCCAACCCGTCCCCGGTGTCTGCCCAGCCAGCCGCCGCGACGGCGGCGCCCCAGGCCCCCGGCGCTCCAACTGCCGCCGCTTCCCCGACTCCGCCTGCTCCCCCTGCTCCCCCGGCTCCCCCGGCTCCCCCGACCATCCACCCCGGAACGGCCTACGGCTCGACGCCCCCATCCGGCGCGAAGCGATAACCCATGCCGGCCTCGGTGAGCAGATGCCGGGGTCGGGATGGTTCGGCCTCCAGCTTCTTGCGCAACTGCCCCATGTAGAGGCGCATATAGCCGGTGTCCTCGGTGTGGTGCGGCCCCCATACCTCGGTCAAGAACGCGTCGCGCGTCACGAGCTTGCCGGGATTGCGCAGCAGCAACTCCAGGATCTTCCACTCGGTGGGTGTCAGGCGCACGGGCGTCGATGTTCCGTCGCCCCCGCGCCGCACGATGTGTTTGGCCGCGAGGTCGACGCGCACGTCTCCGAACTCGATGACGGGTTCGTCGGCTGCGGTCGGCTTGCGCCTCGTCAGGGCCCGGATGCGCGCCAATAACTCGTCGATCGAGAACGGTTTGGTCACATAGTCGTCGGCTCCGGCATCCAACGCGTCGACCTTGTCGGCGGCGCCCGTGCGACCCGACACGACCAGAATGGGCACCTCGCTCCATCCGCGCACCCCCTCGATCACGTCGATGCCGTCGAAATGGGGCATGCCGAGGTCGAGCATGATGAGATCCGGATGCTGCTCGATGGCGGCGTTGAGGGCCTCGCGCCCGTCGGCGGCCGTCACGATCTCATAGCCGCGGGCGCCCAGGGTGACGCGCAGCGCCCGCAGGATCTGCGGGTCGTCGTCGGCGATCAGAATCTTCACGGGGTGTCCTCTTTCGGTACCGGCTGGGCGTCTCGGGCGCCGGGTTCGCAGCCGAGCTCCGCCGCGGGCAACGCCACGATCATGGTGAGCCCGCCGCCCGGGGTGTCTTCGGCCTCGAGGGTTCCACCCATCCCCTCGACGAACCCCTTCGACAGCGCCAGCCCCAAGCCCAGGCCCGTGCTGTTGTCGGTGTCGCCGAGTCGCTGGAACGGCACGAACACGTCGGCGCGGCGGTCGGCCGGAATACCGGGACCCTGGTCGCTCACGCGGATCTCGACCCGCCCCCCGAACGCGCTCCCGGCAACGCGCACGCGGCTTCCCTCGGGCGCATACCGCACGGCGTTCGACAGCAGGTTCACGACCACGCGTTCGAGCAATACCTGGTCGGCGAGCGCCGCGGGCAGGGCGCCCGGCAGGTCGAGTTCGACGTCTCCCGGGCCCAGATCGAGCTCGTCGAGCGCCGGCAGCACGGCCTCGGCCACATCGGTCGGTTGCAGCGATACCGCGAGCACCCCGGCCTCGACCCGGCTGACGTCGAGCAGGTTGGTCACGAGCACGGCCAGCGATTCGAGGCTTTCGGATGCCGTGGCGAGAAGTTCGTCGCGATCGGCCGCCGTCCACGCGACCTCGGTGGAGCGCAGTCCGCTGACGGCGGCGGTCGCAGCGGTGAGCGGTCGGCGCAGGTCGTGCCCGACGGCCGCGAGCAGGGCGCTGCGCATGCGGTCCGCCTCGGCCAGCGAGCCCACCACGTCGGCCGTCTCGGCGAGCGCGTTGTGTTCGAGCGCCTGGTCGATCTGCGTGGTGATGACGCTCAGCAGGCGGCGCTCCGAGGCCGCGAGGTCGGGGCCGTGCAGCTCGAGGATGGCGCGTTCCCCGACCGGCATGGTGGTGACGCGATCGTCGGCGGCCGGTTCGCCGTCGGTGGTGAGTACCGTGCGGCTCGAGGCATCCAGCAGGCGCACGCCCGTCAACGAGAAGGCCTCACGGGTGCGCGTGACGAGGGCCTGCAGGGCGTCTTGGCCCCGCAAGACGCTGCCCGCGACCGTAGCGAGAAGCTCGGATTCGGCGGCCGAGCGGCGCGCCGATCGACTACGCCGGGCCGCCTGGTCGACGACCACGCTCACGAGCACGGCGATGACGATGTAGAGCAACAGCGCGAGCAGGTGCAGCGGGTCGCCCACCGTCACGGTGTAGAGCGGCTGCACGAAGTAGTAGTCGAGCGTCAGCCCCGAGAGCAGCGCGGCGAAGAGCGCCGGCCAGATGCCGCCGACGAGGGCGACGACCACGACCAGCAATTGGTAGGAGAGGACATCCGAGGTGATCGATTCGTCCGACCGGAATTGCACGAGCAGCCACGTGAGCAACGGACCACCGGCGAGCGCCACGAGCGCACCCATGATGCGGCGCTTGGGGCTGAGCGACCCGCCGAGCCCCGGCAGCGTGAACCGCGAGCCCGCGGCCCCGTGCGTCACGATGTGCACGTCGATGTCGCCCGATTCGCGGATGACGGTCTGCCCGATGCCGGGCCCCGTGAACGCCGCGGCCAACCGCGAGCGCCGGCTCACCCCGATGACGAGCTGTGTGGCGTTGGACGCCTTCGCGAAATCGACCAGGGCCCGCGGAACGTCTTCGCCGATCACCTGGTGATACGTACCCCCCAGCGTGTCGACGAGCGCGCGCTGTGCCGCCAGGGCCCCGGGCTGCGCGTCGCGCAACCCGTCCTGGCTGATCACGTGCACGGCCAATAGTTCTCCCCCCGACGACCGGGCCGCGATGCGGGCCCCACGGCGCAGCAGGGTCTCACCCTCGGGCCCGCCCGTCAGCGCCACCACCACGCGCTCGCGCGCCTCCCACTTGTGGTCGATGCCGTGCTCGCGGCGATACCGCTTGAGCGCGCTGTCGACCTCATCGGCCAACCACAGCAGCGCCAGCTCGCGCAGCGCCGTCAGGTTGCCGAGCCGAAAATAGTTCGACAGCGCGGCGTCGATGCGTGCGGCGGGATAGACGAGCCCGCCCGACAGGCGATCGCGCAGCGCCTCGGGCGCCAGGTCGATGACCTCGATCTGGTCGGCGCCGCGCAGCACGGCATCCGGAACCGTCTCGCGCTGCGGCACACCCGTGATCTGTTGCACTACGTCGTTGAGCGATTCGATGTGTTGGATGTTCACGGTCGACACCACATCGATTCCGGCGTCGAGCAGCACCTCCACGTCGTGCCAGCGCTTCTCGCGGTCATCGCCCGGCGCGTTGGTGTGCGCCAATTCGTCGACCAGTGCGACATCCGGATGCCGCGCCAGCACCGCCTGCGTATCCATTTCGTCGAGCTCGACACCCCGATGCCCGACCTGTCGTCGCGGCACCACCTCGAGCCCGTCGACGAGTGCGGCGGTGGCCGTGCGGCCGTGGGTTTCGACGATGGCCACGACCACGTCGACGCCCTGCTGCTGCAGCCGATGCCCCTCTTCGAGCATCGCGAACGTCTTGCCCACGCCGGGAGCGGCGCCGAGCAGCACCCGCAGCCGCCCACGTTTCATGCGGTCATCAACCCATCTCGGCGACAGCGGCGTTGAGCTGTAGCACGTTCACGGTCGGTTCGCCGAGGTAGCCGGCATCCCTTGCCTGAATCTTAGACTCGACCAGCGCCCGCACGTCGTCGGCGCTCAGGCCGCGTTCGTCGGCGACCCGCTGCACCTGCAGCAGCGCGTATTCGGGGCTGATGTGCGGGTCGAGGCCGGATGACGAGGCCGTCAGTGCGTCGACCGGCACCTCGCTGGCCGGCACACCGTTGAACTCGGCCACCTGCGCGCGGCGCTCGTCGATGGCCGTGATCAGGTCGGTGTTCTCGGGGCCCAGGTTCGAACCCGACGAGGCCGCCGCGTCGTAGCCGTCGCCCGCGGCGCTCGGCCGGGGCTGGAACCACTCGGGCAGCGGGTTGCCGTCGGCGTCGCTGAATGACTGCCCGATGAGCGCCGAGCCCACCGTCCGGCCGCCGACCTCTTCGAGCGATCCGTTGGCCTGGGCCGGCAGCGCGCCCTGCCCGATGCCGAGGATCACGAGCGGGTAGGCGAGGCCCAGCACCACCGTGAAGACGAGCATCGCTTTCACCGCCACCCAATACTGTTTCGCTGCGTTCCGGGCCTGGCCCATGATTCCTTCTTCTTTCTGGATGTCTGTGACTGAGTGTGTGTGAGGGCGGCCGGGGCCGCAGCCGGCTAGAACCCGGGAATCAGGCTGACGATCAGGTCGATCAGCTTGATTCCGATGAACGGCGCGATCACGCCGCCGAGACCGTAGATCAGCAGGTTGCGGCCGAGGATGCTCGACGCACTCGCCGCGCGATACTTCACGCCTCTGAGCGCCAGCGGGATCAACGCCACGATCACGAGCGCGTTGAAGACGATCGCCGACAGGATGGCCGAGGCCGGCGAGCTGAGCTGCATGATGTTCAGCACCGCGAGGCCCGGGAAAACGCCCGCGAACATGGCCGGGATGATGGCGAAGTACTTGGCGATGTCGTTCGCGATCGAGAACGTGGTCAGCGCGCCGCGCGTGATGAGCAGCTGCTTGCCGATGCGCACCACGTCGATGAGCTTCGTCGGGTCGGAGTCGAGGTCGACCATGTTGCCGGCCTCTTTGGCCGCCGAGGTGCCCGTGTTCATGGCCACACCCACGTCGGCCTGCGCGAGCGCGGGGGCGTCGTTGGTGCCGTCGCCCGTCATGGCGACGAGGTTGCCGCCCTCCTGCTCGCGGCGGATGAGTTCGAGCTTCTGTTCGGGCGTCGCCTCGGCGAGCACGTCGTCGACGCCGGCTTCGGCACCGATGGCCTTGGCCGTGAGCGGGTTGTCGCCCGTCACCATCACGGTGCGGATTCCCATGGCGCGCAGTTCGGCGAAGCGTTCCGCGATGCCCTCCTTGACGACGTCCTTGAGGTGCACGACGCCGAGGATGCGGGTGCGGGGTGCCGCAGCATCCGCCGAGGCTTCGCGCACGGCGACGACGAGCGGCGTGCCACCCGACTGCGAGATGCGGTTGATCTCCTTGTCGAGGCGCCCGGCCACGCCGGGGTTCACCTCGCCGGTCTCGCGCACCCAGGCCAGCACGGCCGAGCCGGCGCCCTTGCGGATCTGTTCGCCCGACGGCAGGTCGACGCCCGACATGCGGGTCTGGGCGGTGAACGGCACGACGACGGTTCCCACCTCGAGAGCCGCGCCCTCCTCGCGCGATCCGAGCCCCTCGTTGCGGGCCAGGTCGACGATCGACTTGCCCTCGGGGGTCGGGTCGGCGTCGGAGGCGAGGGATGCGGCATCCGCCAGTTCGCCGAGCGTGACACCGTCGAGCGTCACGAACTCGGTTGCGCGCCGGTTGCCGTAGGTGATGGTGCCGGTCTTGTCGAGCAGCAGCGTGGTCACATCGCCCGCGGCCTCGACGGCACGACCCGACAGCGCCAGCACGTTGCGCTGCACGAGGCGGTCCATGCCGGCGATGCCGATGGCCGAGAGGAGCGCCCCGATGGTGGTCGGGATGAGGCAGACGAGCAGGGCGATCAGCACGGGCACGCTCACAGCCGCGCCCACATAGGACGCGATCGGGTTGAGCGTCAGCGCGACGATCACGAACACGATCGACAGGCTGGCGAGCAGGATGTTGAGGGCGATCTCGTTGGGCGTCTTCTGCCGGGACGCGCCCTCGACGAGACCGATCATGCGGTCGACGAAGGTCTCGCCGGGTTTCGACGTGATGCGCACGACGATGCGGTCGCTCAGCACGCGGGTTCCGCCCGTGACGGCGCTGCGGTCGCCGCCCGATTCGCGCACGACGGGGGCCGATTCGCCCGTGATGGCCGATTCGTCGACCGAGGCGATGCCCCAGACGATGTCGCCGTCGCCCGGGATCGACTCGCCGGCGCGCACGATGACCGTGTCGCCGAGGGTGAGATCGGCTGACGACACCTTCTCGGTGGGGGCGTGTTCGGCCGCGGCATCCGCGTCGGCGTCATAGCTGGTGACGCGTTCGGCCACGGTGTCGGTGCGGGTCTGACGCAGGCTGTCGGCCTGGGCCTTGCCGCGACCTTCGGCCACGGCCTCGGCCAGGTTGGCGAAGAGCACGGTCAGCCACAGCCACACGGCGATGGCCCACGTGAAGCCGCCGGGCACGCTCTGGCCGCCCGAGGTTCCCGCGCCGCCCACGAAGGGTTCGGCGATCGCGATGAGCGTGGTCAGCGCCGCGCCCACCTCGACGATGAACATGACGGGGCTCTTCCACATGAGGCGCGGGTCGAGCTTGCGGAAGGCGCCGGGCAGGGCCTGGACGAGTTGCGCGGGCGAGATGGCGCCGACGCGGGGGGCCGGGGCTGCGCCATCCGATGCCTTCTTGCCGCGGCGGTGCGGCGCGCCGAGCTGCCGGGGTGAGCCGTCAGCGTGCGTGCCGTCGGCGAGAGCGTGGCCGTCGTGCGCGCCGTCGGCGGCCGGGGTGTTCTCGATCGTGTTCGAGCTGGACATGTTTATGACAACCCTTCCGCCAGGGGACCCAGCGCGAGTACGGGGAAATAGGTGAGTGCGGTGACGATGACCGTCACGCCGACGAGCATGCCGACGAAGAGCGGTCGGTGCGTGGGCAGCGTTCCGGCGGTCGAGGGCACCTTGTCCTGCGCCGCGAGCGAGCCGGCGAGCGCCAGCACGAGCACGATGGGGATGAATCGGCCGAGCAGCATGGCCACGCCGAGGGCCGTGTTGAACCAGGGCGTGTTGGCCGTCAGCCCGGCGAAGGCCGAACCGTTGTTGTTGGCGGCCGATGTGAAGGCGTAGAGCACCTCGGAGAGGCCGTGCAGGCCGGGGTTCCAGATCGACGTGCCTTCGACGTTGCCGCGCACGGCCGGGATGGCGAAGCTGAGCGCCGTTCCCGCCAGCACGAGAGTCGGTGTGACGAGGATGTAGAGGCTCGCGAGCTTGATCTCCTTGGGCCCGATCTTCTTGCCCAGCAGTTCGGGCGTGCGGCCCACCAGCAGGCCGGCCACGAAGACCGCGATCACGGCGAGGATGAGCATGCCGTAGAGGCCGGAGCCCACGCCGCCGGGCGCCACTTCGCCGAGCATCATGTTGATCATGGGCATCATGCCGCCGACGCTCGTGTACGAGTCGTGCATCGAGTTGACGGCACCCGTCGACGTGAGCGTGGAGGTCGAGCCGAACAGCGTCGACCCGATGATGCCGAATCGCATCTCCTTGCCCTCCATCGCCCCGCCCGCGAGTTGCGGTGCGGTGCCGGCTCCCCCGAGCTCGAGCAGCGTCAGGGCCGTGAACGACACCAAGAAGATGGATGCCATGGCGGCGAGAATGGCGTAACCCTGCTTGTTGTTGCCCACCATGCTCCCGAAGGTGCGCGGCAGGCTGAACGGGATCACCAACATGAGGAACACCTGCACGAGGCTGGTCCACGCGGTCGGGTTTTCGAACGGATGCGACGAGTTCGCGTTGAAGAACCCGCCTCCGTTCGTGCCCAGCATCTTGATCGCCTCCTGTGAGGCAACCGGCCCGCCCGGGATCGACTGCGTGTTGCCCGCGAGCGTGTTCACATCGGTGAACCCGTTCAGGTTCTGGATGACTCCGCCGGCGATGAGCACGACCGCAGCCACGGCGGCAAAGGGCAGCAACAGGCGCAGGATGCCGCGGCTGAGGTCCATCCAGAAGTTGCCGATGGTGCCCGAACGGCGTCGCGCGAAGCCGCGCACCAGGGCGATGGCCACGGCGATGCCGACAGCCGCGGAGACGAAGTTCTGCACGGCGAGACCGGCCAGCTGCACGCTGTAGCCCATGGTCACGTCGGGCGAATACGACTGCCAGTTCGTGTTGGCCACGAACGAGGCCGCCGTGTTGAAGGACAGGTCCTCGGGGATGGCGGGGAACCCGAGCGAATACGGAAGCACCGCCTGCGCGCGCTGCAGCACGTAGACGAAGAGCAGCCCGATGAGCGAGAAGGCGAGCACGCCGCGCAGATAGGCCTGCCAGGTCTGCTCGGAGCGGGGGTTCACGCCGATGAGCCGGTAGAAGCCGCGCTCGACCCGCAGGTCGCGATCGGAGGTGTAGATACGCGCCATGTATTCGCCGAGGGGCTTGTACACGAGCACGAGTGCCGCCACGAGCGTGGCGACCTGAAGGATGCCGAACCACGTGTCCATCAGAAGCGCTCCGGTTTCACGAGCGCCCACACAAGGTAGCCGATGGCGGCGACAGCCAGCACGGCCGCGAGGACGTTGAAGACGATCACAGTCGCTCGACCCCCCGGGCGACCAGGGCGACGACCGCGAAAAGCACGATCACGCCGACGATATAGAGAACGTCGAGCACGGCAAGACTCCATCCAGACTTCCTGCGCGCACCTCGCGGCACGCGGGCCCCTGTTCGGCGCCAGAGCCATCAGACACCCGCCCGCACCTCGCCTAAACGATCCTCACGTTTTCCTCACGCCCCCTCCCCCACCCCTCACGAAACCAGAACGCTCGGCCCGAACGCGCGCCCGTCACGCTGCCCCGTCCCGCCTCCGCCAAACTGTCTCGAGCAAGATGTTCCACGTGAAACGTCCTCCTCAGCCCGCTGCTCGGGACGCGGCGAGCACAGAAAAGCGCCCGCCCTGCCTTCTCGGCAGAACGGGCGCTCTATATAAGGAGTCGGGCGGTGTTACTCGCCGCGCCCCGTCTTCTTCTGCAGGCGATCGATGTGCTCGGATGCCTCGGCCTTCGTCATATCGGCCGACAATTCTTCGTCGGCCTCGCGGGCCAGCGTGTCGAGGTAGCTCTTCTGCGCCTCGGTGATCGGCTCGTCGCCTGTCACCCAGTCGCTCGGATCTTTGCTCGCGCTCGTGTCGGCGTCGGCTCCCCGACCGCCCAGGGTCTCACCACTGTTGTCTGTCATGCCCCCATGCTAAATCGCCCCACCGACATCCCCCAGGCCCTTGCGCATCGCGCAATCCGTCGCACGAACATGCGGCGCCATGAATGACAGAAGGCCCGGCCGGTCTCCCGGTCGGGCCTTCATCTCACTGCGTACGATCTGTGCGCGAGGGGGGACTTGAACCCCCACGCCCTTTCGAGCACTGGCACCTGAAGCCAGCGCGTCTGCCAATTCCGCCACTCGCGCGATCGCGACACGCGAACGTGTCAACTCAGCGAGATTAGCACGTAGACTTCCTCCGCGCCATTTGGCGCAGGAGCCGCCGCGAGGCGGGTCGCAAATAGCCCCCGTCGGGCCGCGTTTCCGCTGCTCTGAACGCGTCTCTCAGTACATCCCACTAACATGTCCCTAGCCGTTTGAGCACGCATTTATTGGATCGGGAGACCCGTGGGCATACTGGACAACTTCGAGAAAGGTCTCGAGCGCGCCGTCAATGGCGCCTTCGCGAAGACCTTCCGCTCGGGGCTGCAGCCCGTCGAGATCAGCTCCGCCCTCAAGCGCGAGCTCGACACCCGCGCGGCCGTCGTCACACGCGAGCGCATCCTGGCCCCCAACCGCTTCCGTGTGCGCATGGCCACGACCGATCTCACGCGCATGCAGGGCCTCGGCCCGGCCCTCATCGACGAGCTCGTCGACGTCGTTCAGTCGCACGCCACCAAGCAGGGCTACCAGTTCGCGGGCGGCGTGCGCATCGACCTCGCCGCCGACGAAACGTTGTCGTCGGGCATGGTCCAGGTCGATTCGCAGAACGTGAAGGGCCAGGTCAGCTGGACTCCCGTCCTCGACGTCAACGGCAAGCGCTACCCGATCACGCAGAGCCGCACGGTCATCGGCCGCGGCAGCGACGCCGACATCACGATCGACGACTCGGGCACGAGCCGCAAACACGTCGAGATCCTGTGGGATGGCACCAACGCCCAGGCTCGCGACCTCGGTTCGACCAACGGCTCCGAGCTCAACGGCCGCCCGTTCTCGCAGGCCGCCCTCGAGCCCGATTCGGCCATTCAGATCGGTCGCACGCGCATCATCTTCCGCATCCTGCCGCAGTCCGACGACGCGGGCCGCGCCAGCGCCGGCCGCGCCGACGACGTGACCCGCCTCAATGATATGAACGACGGTTTCTGGGGGCCCGGCCGATGAGTGAACTGACTTTCCTGGTGCTGCGCATCGCCTTCCTGGTGCTGCTGTGGCTGTTCGTGTTCGGTGTCGTCTACGCGCTGCGCTCGGACATGTTCGGGCAGGGCACGCGCAAACCCGCCGACGCCAAGGGTGCGCGCGCCTCGGGTTCGCCCGCCGCAGCCGGGGCAGCCGGTGCCGGTGCGGGGGCAGGTCTCGCGGCCGCGAGCGCCGCCGCAGCCACGGCAAGCAAGCCCAAACCGCGCCAACAGGCGGCAGCGCCGGTCGCGAGCGGCCGACGACATGAGGCCGCCACCATCCATAACACCACGCGGCTCGTCATCACCGCTGGCCCGAAAGAGGGGCTCGAGGTGCCTCTCGGGCGAGAGCCGCTCACCATCGGGCGGTCGAGCGACTCGACGCTCGTCATCCGCGACGATTACACCTCCTCCCATCACGCCCGTCTCCTGCTCTGGAACGAAGACTGGATGGTGCAGGACCTCGACTCGACCAACGGCACCTATCTGGGCGGCAAGCGCATCGCCTCGCCCACGCAGATCACGCTCGGCACCCCGATCAAGGTCGGCGCAACGACATTCGAGCTGCGACGGTAAACACAATGGCCTCAGGCAACAGCGCGGCGATCTCCCATGTGGGCAAGATCCGCTCGAACAACCAGGATTCCGGGTATGCCGGAAACCGCTTGTTCATGGTTGCCGACGGCATGGGTGGGCACGCGGGCGGAGACGTCGCCTCGGCCATCGCACTCAAACGCATCATCGAGGCGGATGTCCCCTACGAAACCGCCGCTGAAGCCGAACTCGCGCTGCAAGAGGCCATCACGGCGGCCAACGGTGAGCTCGCCGACACGGTTTTCGAGCATCCCGAGCTGACCGGCATGGGAACGACCGTCGACGCCATCGTGGTGGTCGGCGACGAGATCGCTCTCGCCCACATCGGCGACTCGCGCATCTACCTCTACCGCGACGGCGAGCTGTCGCAGATCACGGTCGACCACACGTTCGTGCAGCGGCTCGTCGACTCGGGCCGCATCACGGCAGAAGAGGCAATGGTGCATCCGCGCCGCTCGGTGCTCATGCGCGTCCTGGGCGACGTCGATTCGGCGCCCGAGATCGACACGCAGGTGCTGATGACGCACCCGGGCGACCGCTGGTTGATCTGTTCGGACGGCCTATCGGGGGTCATCGACAACGACTCCATCAAGAAGGCGCTGGCCGAAGAGATTCCGGCCCAGCAGGTGGCACAGAAACTCGTCAAGGACAGCCTCGACCACGGGGCGCCCGACAACGTCACCGTCGTGATCTACGACGTGGGCGCCGAGCCCACGCCGGCCGCGACATCCCCCGTCGTCGTCGGTTCGGCCGCCAAACCGCTCGCCTTCGAGTCGAACGAGCCGCGCCGCACGGGCTTGCTGCCGTCGCTGCGCCTGCACTCGGGCCGCGCCACGCCCTCGGGCCCCAGCCACTTCGAGTCGGCCGCCGAGGACTACTACGACGAGCTGATCGAAGAAGATGCACGCCGCGCCAAACGGCGCCGGCTCACATGGTTGGTCGGGTCGATCGTCATCGCCCTCGCGATCATCCTCGCCGTTCTCCTGGCCTACGCGTGGACGCAGACCCGGTTCTACGTCGGGTCGGACACCAACACGGTCGTGATCTACCAGGGCATCCAGCAAGACGTCGGGCCCATCTCGTTGTCGCACCGGTATGAAGACACGGGCGTGCCCCTGTCGCTGCTCTCCACCTACGACCGTCAGCAGATCGAGGGAACCATCAGCGCCGAGTCGCTGAAGGACGCCAAAGACATCGTCTCGAGGCTGCGCACCACGGCGGGGGGCACCGAATGACCGCCGCCGACAACACGCCCACGGTGGGCGTCAACCGCGCCTCCGGCCCCGTCGTCGACGTGCAGAACCGCACGAACGAGTTCCAGGCCGACACAGGCGTCATCCGCACGATGAAGAAGCTGCGGTTGCCCAAGAAGCTGCGCAACCGCGAGCTGGCGCTGCTGATCTTCGCGAGCGTCATCAACCTCTCGGCCCTCGTGCTCGTGCAATTGGGAGCCCTCGGCGCCGTCGAACCCGAGCTGCTCATGCTCGGCGCGGGCCTGTGCGTTCTCGTGCTGGCCCTGCACGTGTGCCTGCGCTATGTCGCCCCCAACGCCGATCCGCTGCTGTTGCCCATCGCCACCGTGCTCAACGGCCTGGGCGTCGCCATGATCTACCGCCTCGATATCGCCGAGAAGTATTCGGGGTGGAGCGCATTCTCCACGCGTCAGATCGTGTGGAGCGCCATCGCGATCGTGGCCGCCATCGTCGTCATCCTGGTGGTGCGCAACCACCGCGTCCTCTTCCGTTACACCTACGTGTTCGGCCTCATCGCGTTCCTGCTGCTGCTGTTGCCGCTCATCCCCGGCATCGGCCGCGAGGTCAACGGCGCGCGCGTCTGGGTCGGCATCGGAGGCGTCCTCAGCTTCCAGCCCGGTGAGATCGCCAAGATCGCCCTCGCCATCTTCTTCGCGGGCTACCTCGTGCGCACGCGCGAGAGCCTCGCCATGGTGGGCAAGAAGTTCCTCGGCATGCGATTCCCGCGCCTGCGCGACCTCGGCCCCATCCTCGTCGTCTGGGCCCTCTCGATGGCCATCATCGTCTTCCAGCGCGACCTCGGAACGGCCCTGCTCTACTTCGGCCTCTTCACGGTCATGCTCTACATCTCCACCGCCCGCCTCAGCTGGGTGCTCATCGGCCTCACGCTGTTCCTCGGCGGCGCGGCCATCGCCAGCCAATCCCTCACCTACGTCAACGGCCGATTCAACAACTGGTTGGATGCCTTCAGCCAACAGGCCTACGACGCGCAGGGTGGCAGCTTCCAACTGTTGCAGGGCATCTTCGGGCTCGCCCACGGCGGACTGCTCGGCACCGGCCTCGGCCAGGGTCGCCCCCAGATCACGCCCCTCGCCGAGAGCGATTACATCATCGCCAGCCTCGGCGAAGAGCTCGGCCTCGCGGGCGTGTTCGCCATCCTCGCGCTCTACCTGCTGCTCGTCTCGCGCGGCATCGCCATCGGCTTCTCGAGCCAGGATGACTTCGGCAAACTGCTCGCCGTCGGGCTCTCGTTCACGGTGGCCCTGCAGGTCTTCATCATGGTCGGAGGCGTGACGCGGGTCATCCCCCTCACGGGTCTGACGACACCGTTCTTAGCCGCCGGCGGATCGTCGCTCGTGGCCAACTGGATCATCGTGGCGCTGCTCATGCGCCTCAGCGACAGCGTCAAACGAACCCAGGGGGTGTCGGCATGAACCGCGAACTCCGGCGCCTGAGCGTGGTCGTCCTGGCCATGTTCCTGGCCCTCTTCGGCAGCACGACGGTCATCCAGGTCATCCAGGCCGAAGCCCTCGCCAAAGACGCCCGCAACACGCGTGCCCTCTACGACTCCTACGACGTCGAGCGCGGCGCCATCCTGGCGAGCGACGGCACCGTGGTGGCGCAATCGGTGCCGACGGGCGACGAGTTCATGTACCAGCGGCAGTACCCGCAGGCCGATCTCTACTCGGCCGTCACGGGCTACTACAACCCCACGCAGGGTTCGACGGGCATCGAGCGCTCGATGAACGAGTATCTGTCGGGCACGAGCAACACGCAGTTCTTCGACACGCTCAACCGCATCGTCGCGGGCCAGGCGCCCCGCGGCGCGGCCGTCGAGCTCACGATCGACCCCGTCGTGCAGCAGGCCGCGTCCGATGCCCTCGGCGACCGCCGCGGAGCCGTCGTCGCCATGAACCCCAAGACGGGCAAGATCCTCGCCATGGTGACGAGCCCCGACTACGACCCCAACACGCTCGCTTCGCACGACTCGAAACAGGTCCTCGAGCAATACCGGGCGCTCAACGCAGACCCGCTGCAGCCGCTCATCAACCGCGCCATTCAGGGCAACATGAACCCGCCCGGGTCGACCTTCAAACTCGTCGTCGTCTCGGCCGCGCTCTCCACGGGCGACTACACGCCCGACACCGAGCTGCCCAACCCGGTCTCCTACACACTGCCGGGCACCTCCACCGAGGTCTTCAACTTCACACGCGGTGCCTGCGGCCCGGGCGAGACGGTGACCATCGCCGAAGCCCTGCGTCAGAGCTGCAACGTGCCCATGGCCGAGCTCGGCATCAAGCTCGGCGACGACGTCATCCGAGCCGAGGCCGAGAAGTTCGGCTTCAACAGCGGCTTCGACATCCCGACCACCGTCGAGGGCAGCGTCTACCCCGACGACCTCAACGCACCGCAGACCGGGCTGTCGGCCTTCGGACAGTCCGATGTGCGCGCCACGCCCATGCAGATGGCCATGGTCTCGGCCGGCATCGCCAACGGCGGCAACGTCATGAACCCGAGCCTCGTCGACCGCGTCGTCGGCCGAAACTTCGAGGCGCTGCAAACGTTCGAACCCAGCGTCAAATCAACCGCGATCTCAGAGGATGTGGCCAAGCAGATGACCCAGATGATGATCGCCAACGTCGATACCGGCCAGGCCAACAATGCAAGAATAGAGGGGGTCGACGTGGCCGGTAAGACCGGAACCGCGCAGAACGGTGATGACGATCCGTACACGCTGTGGTTCACCGGTTTCGCGCCGGCTGCGAATCCCGAGGTCGCTGTGGCGGTCGTGGTGGAGAACGATGGAAACCTCGGGCGGCACAGCTCGGGCAACATCGTGGCTTCTCCGATCGCCAAGAAAGTCATGGAGGCGGTGCTGAACAAATGAGACCCACAGCAGGGCTCACCTTCGGTGGGCGATACGAGCTGGAGTCCCGGATCGCCATCGGCGGCATGGGAGAGGTATGGCAGGCCACCGACCAGGTGATCGGCCGCACCGTCGCGATCAAGATCTTGAAAGACGAATACCTGGGTGACCCGGGCTTCCTCGAGCGTTTCCGCGCCGAGGCCCGACACGCGGCGCTCGTCAACCACGAGGGCATTGCCAACGTCTTCGACTACGGCGAAGAAGACGGCAGCGCCTTCCTCGTCATGGAACTCGTCCCGGGCGGAGCCCTGTCGAGCCTGCTCGAGCGCGAAAACGTGCTCCCGGCCGACAAGGTGCTCGACATCGTGGCCCAGACGGCCGCCGCCCTGCAGGCCGCGCACGCCGCGGGTCTCGTGCACCGCGACATCAAACCGGGCAACCTGCTCATCACGCCCGACGGCCGCGTCAAGATCACCGACTTCGGCATCGCACGCATCGCCGACCAGGTTCCGTTGACCGCGACCGGCCAGGTTATGGGCACGGTGCAATACCTGTCGCCCGAGCAGGCGTCGGGGCACCCCGCATCCCCCACCACCGACATCTACTCGCTCGGCATCGTGGCGTATGAGTCGCTCGCCGGCCGACGCCCCTTCACGGGCGAGTCGCAGGTGGCCATCGCCATGGCGCAGATCAACGAGATGCCGCCCGACCTGCCCGTCACCGTCTCCGAACCGGTGCGCCGCTTCGTCATGTCGATGATCGCCAAGAAGCCGGCCGATCGTCCCTCCACGGCCGCCAACGTCGCCCGCGCCGCTCAGGCCCTGCGTCGCGGCGACATCACGGCCGCCACCATCGCCGTGCCCGCCATCGCCGGTGTCGCCGCCGGTTCCGACGCGGCCACCACACTGCTGGCCGCCGGGGGTGCCGACGACGCGACGCAGCTGCTCACGGCATCCGAGCCGCCCGTCACCACCGCGCCCACGCCCATCGACCCCGAGAAGAAGAAGCGCAGCCCGTGGACGTGGCCGCTCATCGCCCTGGTCGGCCTGCTCGTCATCGTGCTCGTGCTGTCGCTCATCGCCCTGATGAACCAGAACAACGCGTCCACCGACCCCAGCACCACGCCCGTGCCGTCAGAGACGGCTTCGCAGCCGGCCGAGACGCCCACCCCGTCGTCGACGCCCACGCCGTCGCTCATCGCGGTCGACCAGGCCGAGTTCGTGGGAATGACCTACGACGAAGCCGCCGCGCGCCTGCAGCAGCTGGGCCTCGCGTCGAAGCGCGCCGTCGGAAGCGCGGCTTCGACCTCCGACGACGTCGGCACGGTCTACTCGATCGAACCCGAGGGCAACCTGCCGCGCGGCTCGGTCGTCACGGTCACGGTCTACGGTGATATCGCTCAGATCCCCACGCCCACCACCACCCCCACGATCTCGGGATGCTCGGGCGCCGCGTGCACCCTCGCCCCGGGTTCCACGGTCACGGTCACCTGGCCCACGTTCACCGGCTGCCCGGCCGGCCAGGAGCTCACGGGATACCGCCTCACCACCTCCGGCGGGGTCGTGCAGAACGCACCCGGCGGAGCGGTGAAGTCGAACAGCGCGCAGGTGCTCATCAACGACGCCCCCGGTGCCTTCACGGCGTCCTACTCGGCATTCTGCAATGAGGGCGAGAGCTCGCAGTCGCCGTCGGCCAACGCCACGATCGCCGACACGTCGCAGCCGACACCCACGCCGACTAATTGACCTAGTATCAAAAGCTAAGACGACCACGATCCTCTCCCCTTGGGGAGGCCGGATCGTCGAAGAGAAGGAGTACCTGCGTGGCTGACGATCAACGCGTCCTCGCCGGACGCTATCTCGTCGGCGACCTCATCGGTCACGGGGGCATGGCCGAGGTGTTCCGGGGCACAGACACGCGCCTGGGGCGCACGGTCGCGATCAAGATCCTCCGCTCCGAGCTCGCGACCGATCCCGCCTTCCGCACCCGTTTTCGCCAAGAGGCGCAGGCCGCGTCGCGCATGGCGCACCCCACCATCGTGCGGGTATACGACGCGGGTGAAGAAACGACGACCGCCGCAGATGGCCGCACCGTGCGCGAGCCGTTCATCGTCATGGAATACGTCGAGGGCCGCACCCTCAAGGCTATGATCGCCGAGGGCCCGATCGAGCAGACCGAGGCCGTGCGCATCTCCGAGGGCATCCTCACCGCGCTCGAGTACTCGCACCGCGCGGGCGTCGTGCACCGCGACATCAAACCCGGCAACATCATGATCACGCCCGACGGTCGGGTGAAGGTCATGGATTTCGGCATCGCCCGGGCCGTCTCCGATTCGTCGACCACGGTCGCGCAGACCACCGCCATCCTCGGCACGGCCGCCTACTTCTCGCCCGAGCAGGCGAAGGGCGAGACGGTCGACGCACGCACCGACCTCTACTCGACGGGCGTCGTCCTGTTCGAGATGCTCACGGGTCGCGCGCCGTTCCGCGGAGACACGGCGGTTGCCGTCGCCTACCAGCACGTCAGCGAGACGCCGGTCAAGCCGTCGTCGGTCAACCCGCAGGTCTCGCCGGCGCTCGACGTCGTCGTGCTCCGCGCACTGCACAAGGGCCGCAACGACCGCTATCAGACGGCCGCCGAGTTCCGAGACGACCTCGTGCTCGCCGGTTCGGGCAAGGTCCCGCTCTACCGCCGACAGGAAGACGCCAGCACGGCGCTCTTCGGCACGGCCGTCCCCACGTCCACGAGCACCGAGCAGGCGCTCCGTCAGCTCACCACCGACACCACGGTCACACGCACGCAGCGCCGCCCCCCGGTCGTCTGGATCTGGGCGGGCATCGCCGCCGTCGCCGTCATGCTCCTCGCGGTCATGTTCTGGGTGGTCACGCTGCCCACGGGCTCCACGCTGCCCACCGACACCCGCACCATGCCCAACGTGGTCAACGTCGCCGAGCAAGACGCCCTCGACACCCTCAACGGGCTCGATCTCGTCCCCGTCGTGCAGCGTGAGGCCAGCGACACCGTCGACCCCGGCATCGTCATCCGCACCGACCCCGCCGCGGGCCTCAAGGTGCCGCGCGAGCAGAGCGTGCGCGTGACGGTCTCTTCGGGCCCCGAGCAGGCCGTCGTACCCGAGGTCACGGGCCAGGGCACGGATGCCGCGGTGCAAGCCCTGCAGGCCGCGGGCCTCGTCGCGGGCTCCCAGAACAAAGAGAACTCTCCCACGGTGCCCGCCGACACGGTCATGCGGTCGGATCCCGCTGCTGGCACGCCGGTCGAAAAGGGCAGCACCGTCAACCTGATCGTGTCGTCGGGCCTCGTCACCATTTCGGATGTCCGCGGCCAGATCTTGTCGGTCGCCACCGAGATGATGTCCGACCCGGCCATCGGCCTCACGGTCGCTCCGAAGCCCGACCCGTCGTGCCCGGCGCAGGCGAACAGCCCCGTCACGAACCAGTCGCTGGCTCCCGGAGACGTCCCCCAGGGCTCGACGATCGAGCTCAGCTACTGCTCGGGTGGCGCACCCTCGACGCCGTCCGCCCCGGCCCCCGACGAGGGCTAGCGCAGCTTACGCCGCGGCCCCAGACGAGGGCTAGCGCGGCTCATATCCCCGCAGCCCAGGCGGACCTCACGCGGCTCATATCCCCGCAGCCACGGCGGTCCTAGCGGTCGACAGTCGTGCCTCAACGTCACAGCAGAAAGCGCGAGATGTAGCCCTACAGCTGAACGAGTGGGCTGAGTCCTCGCGCCGTCACAGCGGCCTCGGGCAGACCGGATGCCGCGAGCCAGTTGCCCAGCATCTGGTAGCCGCCCTGCGTCAGCACGCTCTCGGGGTGGAACTGCACGCCGTAGATGGGCGCACTCTCGTGCTGCACACCCATGATGACGCCGCCCTGCGTGCGGCTGGTCACGGTCAGTTCGGCGGGCGTCGTGCCGTCGACGACGGCCAGCGAGTGGTAGCGCGTGGCCGTGAACGGCTGCGGAACGCCGTCGTAGATGATGCTGTCGTCGTGCTCGACGAGCGACGTCTTACCGTGCATGAGTTCTTCGGCGACTGTGACGGTGGCGCCGAAGGCTTCGGCGATCGCCTGGTGGCCGAGGCACACGCCGAAGAGGGGCGTACCCGAAGCGAGTGCGGCGTTGACCATGGGGATGGAGACGCCGGCATCCGACGGTTTGCCGGGGCCGGGCGACACCAGCACGGCGTCGTATTCGGCGAGCTTCGCTGCGGAATCGGCCGCCGCGAAGGCGTCGTTGCGCAACACCTCGGTCTCGGCACCCAGCTGCTGCAGGTAGCCGTTGAGGGTGTAGACGAAGCTGTCGTAGTTATCGATGACGAGTACTCGGGTCATGCGGTCAACCTCCTACGGTGACATCCGTCGCGTTGGTGAGCTCTTGAACCCAGGGGAAGACCCACGTGACGAGGCTATACAACACGATAGCGACGATCACGAGCACGATCAGCAGCCGGATCCACCAGGGGCCGGGCAGGATGCGCCAGAACGCTCCGTACATGTCTTGTCCTCTTCTTACTCGATGAGTGTGGGTGCTACTTCTGCGCCGCGAGCTCGGCCGGTGGGCCGGCCTCGGTCGGGCGCCACGAGTCGAACACGCCGTAGGCGACGATGCGCTCGGCCGTGGACAGCTTGGGGTTGCAGCTCGTGAGCGTGATGAACGAATCGGTCATCTCGGTGACCTCGGTCTGCGGCACCGGGTTCAAGACGTCGACGGCCTTGGGCGTGACGTACTCGAGGGTGCGGAACTTGTAGGTGTACCAGCCCTGCTTCGTCTGCACGACGATCGAGTCGCCCACCTGCAGCTCGGCGATCTGGTTGAGGGGCTTGCCGTAGGTGTTGCGGTGACCCGCCAGCGCGAAGTTGCCGTTTTCTCCCAACACCTGCGTGTCGGGGTAGTGGCCGATGCCGATCTTGTCGAGTGTGCGTGCCTTGCTGACGCCGCCGGCGATCTTTGCTCCATAGTCGTCACCGAAACGCGGCACCTTCAGGATGGCGAAGGTCTCACCGTCCACCGGTTCCGGTGAAACCGCTGGCGCGCCGAAGTCGGTCTCATCCGTTGTGGTCGGCAGGTTATCGAGGCCACCGGTCCACGACTCGCTCAACGCGGCCGCTCCGCTGTCCTGCTCAGCCCGCACCACGATGTCGTTCCACCACAGCTGCCACACCAGATACAGCATGACGAGCAGTCCGGCGGTGAAGAGAAGCTCGCCGAGCACGCCGAGGAACGTCACCTTGGGCGGCCGCTTGGCCGTCTTGCGGGTGCGACGCTCGCGGCGGGTCACAGGTGTGCCGTGGGCAGTGGTCATGGTGGCGATTCTACCGAGCGCGTATGACGCAAACCCTGCGAGTGCCGTGGGAGCGTCGCGGGCACCCGGCGGAAGCGCGCCCCCACCAGCACCGTTCACTCAGCGAAGGGGTCGATCCTCCCGCTACAATGGGCGGCATGGCACGCACCAAGCAGAACACCAAGCCCCTGGCATCCGACACCGAGCGATCGGGCGAGCAGGCTCCCAACCCCGTGTGGTTCAAGCCGGTCATGTTCGGTTTCATGCTCGTGGGCCTCGCGTGGATCATCGTCTTCTACGTCAGCCAGGGCGTTCTGCCCATCCCCGCGCTGGCGTCGTGGAACATCGCGGTCGGCTTCGGCATCGCCTTCATCGGCTTCCTCATGACGACACGCTGGCGCTAGCGGGTCCCACCACACACGTTTTCGCGCTGCCGAACATCAGCCGCCGCATCCTGAGAACCAGGTGCGGCGGCTTTTTCGTGTCTTTGGGGCTGCGTGGGACTCCCGAGCGCCCTTACCGCAATTACACGGGTGTAATTATCCCCAGTGTTAATAAACCTGTGGATAACTTTGTGTTGGTCTACACGAAGACGTAGATCAGGCTCACGGCGACGAGCACGACGGCAACGGCGATGAGCAGCGCGATCTGCGTATTCTTCTGGTTG
This sequence comes from Okibacterium fritillariae, assembly GCF_900167575.1. Lineage (GTDB taxonomy): Bacteria > Actinomycetota > Actinomycetes > Actinomycetales > Microbacteriaceae > Okibacterium > Okibacterium fritillariae. The sequence goes on along the minus strand of NZ_FUZP01000001.1, from coordinate 59,475 downwards.
CGGCGGCGTGTCTCGAACAGGATGAGGCCGATGATCGCGCCGACGACCAGCCCACCGAGGTGCGCCTGCCACGAGATGCCGAACCCGGGCACGAAGCCGATCACGAGGTTGATGCCCACCAGCACGAGCAGGCCGGTCATGTCGCCGCCGAGTCGTCGCTGGATCACGAGGAACGCGCCCATCAACCCGAAGATCGCACCGGATGCACCGACCACACCCTGGAACGGGCTGGCCAGGAACATCACGGCCACCGAACCGCCGAGCGCCGACATGAGGTAGAGCGCGAGGTAACGCACGCGCCCCAGCATCGGCTCGAGGATGCGGCCGAAGAGGAACAGTGTGTAGAGGTTGAGCGCCAGGTGCAGGAAGTTGCCGTGCACGAACGCCGCGGTCAGCATGCGCCACGGCTCGAAAGGAACCCCGATGCCGGGCATCGAGTAGGCGCCCGCATACGACAGCGCATTCGTGACCAGGTTGCCCGTCACCAGCTGCAGCACATAGACCACGGCGCAGATCGCGATGATCGCATAGGTGACCACCGGCGCCTCAGACGACGCGGTGAGGATGGTGGGGCGCACCTGTCGCGGCGCCGATCGCCGCTGCTCGGCCATGCACTCGGGGCACACCACACCGACGGCGGCCGGGGTCTGGCATTCGCCGCAGATGGTGCGACCGCACCGCTGGCAGAGCACGAAGCTCTGACGATCGGGATGCCGGTAGCAGAAGTTGTCGCGGTCGGGTTGGGCCTGGCTCATGCGAACCTTCAGCTCCTCGAGGTTGGGGCGGATCGACGACGTGCGGTAAGAAAAACGGCCCCGGAACCGAAACCCGCTCCTGGAGGAGCAGAGATTCGGCGCCGAGGCCGCGGAAGCGCTGGTCGCGCCAGTCGGGGCTTACGCCTCGGTGACGGTGACGTTCTGGATGACGATGTCGTCGAGCGGGCGGTCGCGCGCGTCAGTGGGGACGGCGGCGAGCTTGTCGACGATCTTGCGGCTGGCGTCGTCGGCGACCTGGCCGAAGATGGTGTGCTTGCCCTGCAGCCACGTGGTCGGGCCGACGGTGATGAAGAACTGCGAACCGTTGGTGCCCTTGCCGCCGATGGTGCCGGCGTTGGCCATGGCCAGGATGTAGGGCTCGGTGAAGCCGATCTCGGGGTGGATCTCGTCGTCGAACTGGAAGCCGGGGCCGCCCGTTCCGGTGCCGAGGGGGTCGCCGCCCTGGATCATGAAGCCGGGGATGATGCGGTGGAAGATCACACCGTCATAGAGAGGACGCTTGGTGGGCTGACCGGAGGTGGGGTCGACCCACTCGATGTCGCCCGTTGCGAGGCCGGTGAAGTTCTTCACGGTCTTCGGTGCGTGGTTGCCGAACAGGTTGACGACGATGTCGCCATAGTTGGTGTGGAGCGTTGCGACAGCGGTGTGCGATGACATGTTCCCAATTCTTACACATGCCTACCTGCGCAACCCATGTGCCCCTCCGAGCATTCAATGGCAAGATGGGGGCATTCGTCCGCACGAAATCGATGATCGATGGAGGTCAGCAGTGAGTCTGTCACGCAAGCGCAAGAAGGAGCTGAAACGGCTCAAGAACCACGCCAACGATCTGTGGCAGTCGCAGCAGGAAATCCTTGACCACGCCAACGCCGTCGCGCGAGAAGCAGGCCGTCAACTGGGAAATTACAGCCGCGAGCAGGTCGCTCCCGTCGTTCGCGGAGCCTATGACCAGCGCCTCGCCCCGGTCGTCGACCGCGGCGTGAAGGTCACGCACAAGGTGGCCGACGAGGCCAACCGGGCGTTCAACAAGAACGTCCTCCCCGCTGTCGGCACGGCGCTCGGCGCTGTCCTCAGCGTCGGCGACATCGCCAAGGACACCCGTGTTCGCTCAGCGCTGAACCGCCTGCAGGGCAAGCCGCCCGTCAAGAAGGGTCCCGGCGCGGGCACGGTCATCGCGATCGGTGTCGGCGTGGTCGCCGCTGCCGGAGTGGCCTACGCCGTCTGGCAGACCTTCCGCGCCGACGACGAGCTCTGGGTCGCCGAAGAAGAGCCGGTTCTGCCGAACCTGTAACGATCGTTCGGCCGCTCCGCCAGGTCGCGGCCGTCACGCCGAGAAGGGCGCATCCTCACCGAGGGTGCGCCCTTCTTTCGTTCCACCGCCGGGTGGGGCAGCGCCGGCCGGCACCGACGCGGAGCGATGTCTACCGCGCATCTGCGAGGCGGCTGAGCAGCCGCCCCTCTGTCTCGGTCGGTCAGAGTGTCTCATCGAGCATGCGCATCGCCACGTCGACGAGGCCCACGCGCTTGAGCGTCGGGAGCGCCGACAACGGATGCCAGGCGGCATAGTCCGTCGAGCCGTCCTCCTCGAACGTGAGGTCGCCGCCTGTCACGTGCGCGCGGTAGAGGATGCGGATGGCGTGCAACGGACCCTGCGCCGCCGGATCGAGCCGCCGCGTCGCCGGCACGACATAGGAGTCGATGCCGATGAGGCCGTCGAGTTCGGCTTCGTAGCCCGTTTCTTCGAAGATCTCGCGCACCGCGGCATCCGAGGGATCTTCACCGGGATCGATGCCGCCGCCGGGAAGCGTCCAGCCGTCGTGCCCGCGCTCGTTCCAGTGGGCGAGCAGGATGTTGTCGCCCTCGATGATCACACCGTATGCCGCAACCCGAATGTCCATGCGCACAGCCTACGCGGGCATCCCGGGGTCAGACGCGGGGATACCCTCCACGACGGTCAACCTCACACGGGCGGGGCTACTGCCCTTGGGCCCGCAACATGTCCTCGAACGACATCTCGAGCGCGAACGGGTCGGCCTGCGGCGTCCGCGGTGACGGACCGATCACGGCGTTGGCCAACTCACCGGCCGCGCGCGCGATGCGAGACGGCAGGTCGGCCACCGTGTCGGCGCCGTCGCCCCAGTCGGAGCTGGCCGCGAACACTCCGGTGCTCACGGGCGCCGCGTGCAAATAGGTGAACAGCGGGCGGATGGCGTAGTCGATCGCGAGTGAGTGTCGCGTCGTGCCTCCGGTCGCCCCGAGCAGCACGGGCGTGCCGACGATCGCCTCGCGGTCGAGGATGTCGATGAACGACTTGAACAGACCGCTGTAGCTCGTGCTGAAGATGGGCGTCACCGCCACGATGCCGTCGGCCGCCGACAGGGCGTCGAGCGCCTCACGTAGTTCGGCCGAAGGGAACCCCGTCAACAGGTTCTTGGTCACGTCGAGCGCGTGGTCGCGCAGCTCGATGACACGAACGGATGCCTCGACGCCGCTCTCGGCCAGACGCGACACTGTGGCATCCGCAAGCCGGTCGGCCAAGAGGCGCGTCGACGAGGGGTTGCTCAGTCCGGCGCTCAGCACGACGATCTTCTTCTCGGTCATGACGGCCCTCCTTAGGCCACGACGCGCTGGGCGTCGGTAGAACGTGAGTCAGTGTCAATGGATGCCGCAGCGTCGCTCTGCGCGCCTGCAGCGCCCTCGGCATCCGCACCGCCTTCGACACCGGCATCGGCGTTGCTCGAGGCCTGAGCGGCCGCGAGCTCGGTGTCGCGCGCGAGAACCAGCGCCTCGTGCGTCGGACCCTCCGGAACGTGGGCCGGCCGCAGCTTGGCGAACTCGGCGCGCAGCACGGGCACGACCTCTTCGCCCAGCAGGTCGAGCTGCTCCATGACGATCTTCTCGGGCAGTCCGGCGTGGTCCATGAGGAACAGCTGGCGCTGATAGTCACCGAAGTACTCGCGGAACTCGAGCGTGCGGTCGATGACCTGCTGCGGGCTGCCGACGGTCAGGGGCGTCTGCTCGGTGAAGTCCTCGAGTGAGGGGCCGTGTCCGTAGACGGGCGCGTTGTCGAAGTAGGGACGGAATTCGCGCACGGCATCCTGAGAGTTCTTGCGCATGAAGACCTGGCCACCCAGGCCGACGATCGCCTGGTCGGCGCGACCGTGACCGTAGTGCTCGAAGCGCTGGCGGTAGAGCTGGATCAGGCGCATGTAGTGCTCTTTGGGCCAGAAGATGTTGTTCGCGAAGAACCCGTCGCCGTAGTAGGCCGCCTGTTCGGCGATCTCGGGGCTGCGGATGCTGCCGTGCCACACGAAGGGGGGCACGTCGTCGAGAGGCCGGGGCGTCGATGTGAAGCCCTGCAGGGGCGTGCGGAAGTGTCCTTCCCAATCGACCACGTCTTCGCGCCACAGGCGGTGCAGCAGCGCGTAGTTCTCGATGGCCAGCGGGATGCCCTGGCGAATGTCTTTGCCGAACCACGGGTAGACGGGCCCGGTGTTTCCGCGGCCCATGATGAGGTCGACGCGGCCGCCGGCGATGTGTTGCAACATCGCGTAGTCTTCGGCGATCTTCACGGGGTCGTTCGTGGTGATGAGCGTCGTCGAGGTCGACAGGATGATGCGCTCGGTCTTCGCGGCGATGTAGCCGAGCAGGGTGGTGGGCGAGGAGGGCACGAACGGCGGGTTGTGGTGCTCACCGGTCGCGAAGACGTCGAGGCCCACCTCTTCGACCTTTTGCGCGATGCGCAGGGTCGACTGGATGCGCTCACCCTCGGTCGGTGTGTACCCGGTCGTGGGGTCGGTGGTGACGTCGCCCACCGTGAAGATGCCGAACTGCATGCTCATCGCCTCTTTCCATGTCTATGCATTTGCATACAATCACTCCAACACCCCCCACGCAAATCTATTCCCACCCTCGCGCCCACTTACAGAGTGCGGCAAACACGCCGGCAGCACTTCCCGCAAGAGGGCCGATCACGGGCGAAAGGCATGCGTCTGTACATTCGCTTGAACCGCGCGCCCTCATCGCCGAAAACCTCGCGCCCACATCGTCGCGTTAAACGACCAAACCCGCCGGGCGCGGACCGGCGGGTTCAGAAATATTACGGGTGGAGACGAGGGGAATCGAACCCCTAACCCCCTGCTTGCAAAGCAGGTGCTCTGCCAATTGAGCTACGTCCCCGTTGGGGATTGTTGTGATTGGTGAGAATCAGTGACGTTCCCCGAGTGGGGCTACCAGGACTTGAACCTGGGACCTCTTCGTTATCAGCGAAGCGCTCTAACCGCCTGAGCTATAGCCCCGTCTGGGCAGGTTAGACATTACCGGATTTCCGTGGGATTCGTAAATCGGCGCCGCTCCTGCCCCGTTTGTGGTCAGTTGTTGGTGAATCCGACCAGCAGACCGCCCGTGATCTTGACGCTCAGGTTGTAGAGAGCGGCCGTGATCGCGCCGAGCGCGGTGATGACGACGAGGTTCAAAATGGCGAGCACGACGGCGAAGCCCATGACCTGTCCGAGGCCGAAGAGGTCGGTGAGGGTCATGCCTTCACCGGCGACGGTCTCGTAGAGTTTGTCGATCTCGCCGAAGAGACCGGTGCGATCGAGCACCGTGTACACCAGGAAGAAGAACACGATGGTGATGACCGCGAGGGCGACGGCGACGAGGAAGGACAGCTTCACGGCCGACCAGAAGTCGATGTAGACGAGCTTCAGTCGCACCTGCTTGGTGCTGGGTCGCTTGGTCGATTTCTTGGCCAGCTTCTCGGCAACAGTACTCATGTGGTTATTCTTCCTTCTCCGCCTCGGCGACCGGCTCGATCTCGGCTGCGGGAACGTCTGCTTCCGCTACCTCAAGATTCCGGTCGCTGTTCTTCGCGAGGGCGATGATTCTGTCTTCTTCGGCGAACCGAGCGAAGACAACCCCCATGGTGTCGCGGCCTTTCGCCGGAACTTCGGCCACGGCAGACCTTACCACCTTGCCTCCGGCGAGAACCACGAGCACCTCGTCGTCCTCCTGGACTATCAGCGCGCCCGCAAGTTCTCCGCGGTCTTCACTCAGTTTGGCGACCTTGATGCCGATTCCGCCTCGGTTCTGCAGGCGGTACTGGTCGACCGAGGTGCGCTTGGCGTAGCCACCTTCGGTGACGACGAAGACGTATCCTTCATCGCTGACCACGGATGCCGAGAGCAGCTCGTCGTCGCCGCGGAAGTTCATTCCGATCACACCCGAGGTCGACCGGCCCATGGGGCGCAGCGTCTCGTCGGAGGCCGTGAAGCGGATGGACATTCCCTGGCGCGACACGAGCAACATGTCGGAGTCTTCTTCGACGAGCAACGCGCCGACGAGTTCGTCACCCTCGCGCAGGTTGATGGCGATGATGCCGCCCGAGCGGTTGGTGTCGTATTCGGTGAGCGCGGTCTTCTTGACGAGGCCGTTACGCGTGGCGAGTACCAGGTACTTGGCGGCCTCGTAATCGCGGATGTCGAGGATCTCGGCGATCTGCTCGTCGGGCTGCATGGCGAGCAGGTTGGCGACGTGCTGACCCTTGGCGTCGCGGCCGGCCTCCTGCACCTCGTAGGCCTTGGCGCGGTAGACGCGGCCCTTGTTGGTGAAGAACAGCAGCCAGTGGTGCGTGGTGGTGACGAAGAAGTGGTCGACCACGTCATCCGCCCGCAGTTGAGCACCCTTGACGCCCTTGCCACCACGGTGCTGCTGGCGGTAGTTGTCGCTGCGGGTGCGCTTGATGTAGCCGCCGCGCGTGACGGAGATGACCATCTCTTCTTCGGGGATGAGGTCTTCGACGCTCATGTCGCCGTCGTAGCCGAACATGATCTCGGTGCGGCGGTCGTCGCCGAAGCGGTCGACGATTTCGGTGAGTTCTTCTGAGACGATCTCGCGCTGGCGCTCGGGGCTGGCGAGGATGGCCTTGAACTCGGTGATCTGGCGTTCGATCTCGTCGTGCTGGTCGATGATCTTCTGGCGCTCGAGGGCGGCCAGGCGGCGCAGCTGCATCTCGAGGATGGCGTTGGCCTGCAGTTCGTCGACCTCGAGCAGGTCGATGAGGCCCTTGCGTGCGTCGTCGACGGTGGGCGAGCGGCGGATGAGCGCGATGACGTCGTCGAGGGCGTCGAGCGCTTTCAGGTAGCCGCGCAGGATGTGGGCGCGGGCCTCGGCTTCGCGCAGGCGGTAGGTGGTGCGGCGGACGATGACTTCGATCTGGTGGGCGACCCACGCGGTGATGAAGCCGTCGAGCGCGAGCGTGCGGGGCACCCCGTCGACGATCGCCAGCATGTTGGCGCCGAAGTTCTCTTGCAGCTGGGTGTGCTTGTAGAGGTTGTTGAGCACGACCTTGGCGACGGCATCCCGCTTGAGCACGATGACGAGGCGCTGGCCCGTGCGGCCGGAGGTTTCGTCGCGGATGTCGGCGATGCCGCCGATCTTGCCGTCTTTGACCATGTCGGCGATCTTGATGGCGAGGTTGTCGGGGTTGACCTGGTAGGGCAGCTCGGTGACGACGAGGCAGGTGCGGCCCTGGATCTCTTCGACGCTGACGACCGCCCGCATGGTGATCGAGCCGCGGCCGGTGCGGTAGGCATCGTGGATGCCCTTCACGCCGAGGATCTGGGCTCCGGTCGGGAAGTCGGGTCCCTTGACGCGCTGCATGAGCGCCTCGAGCAGCTCTTCGCGGGATGCCTCGGGGTTGGCCAGGTGCCACAGGGCACCCTCTGAGACCTCGCGCAGGTTGTGCGGCGGGATGTTGGTGGCCATGCCGACCGCGATACCGACCGAACCGTTGACGAGCAGGTTGGGGAAGCGCGAGGGCAGCACGGCGGGTTCTTGCGTGCGGCCGTCGTAGTTGTCCTGGAAGTCGACGGTTTCTTCGTCGATGTCGCGCACCATCTCGAGGGCGAGCGGCGCCATCTTGGTTTCGGTGTATCGCGGGGCGGCGGCGCCGTCGTTTCCGGGCGAGCCGAAGTTGCCCTGGCCGAGCGCGAGGGGGTAGCGCAGGCTCCACGGCTGCACGAGGCGCACGAGCGCGTCGTAGATGGCCGAGTCGCCGTGCGGGTGGAACTGGCCCATGACGTCGCCGACGACGCGCGCGCACTTGGAGAAGGCTTTGTCGGGGCGGTATCCGCCGTCGAACATGGCGTAGATGACACGTCGGTGCACGGGCTTCAGGCCGTCTCGCACCTCGGGCAGCGCACGACCCACGATGACGCTCATGGCGTAGTCGAGGTAGGAGCGCTGCATCTCGAGCTGCAGGTCGACCTGGTCGATGCGGCCGTGCTGGTTGAAGCGCAGCGTTTCGGCGGCCTCGGCCGCGGCGGCGTCCGCTTCGGCTTCGCGCGTCGATGCCTGGTCGTCGGCGTCGCCGGTCGTGGGGGTTTCGTCAGCCATGTCTTCTTTTCTCGTTCGCTTCGTCTAACTCAGTTCGCGGTCGTCGTCATCGTGCGGGCGGGCCCGTTAGATGTCGAGGAACCGCACGTCCTTGGCGTTCTTCTGAATGAATGTGCGTCGGCTTTCGACGTCTTCGCCCATGAGGGTGGAGAAGATCTCGTCGGCTGCGGCGGCATCGTCGAGCGTGACCTGCATCAGCGTGCGGGTCTGGGGGTCCATGGTGGTCTCCCAGAGCTCCTTGTAGTCCATCTCGCCGAGACCCTTGTAACGCTGGATGCCGTTGTCTTTCGGGATGCGGCGGCCGGCGGCGATTCCGTCGGCGAGCAGGGCGTCGCGCTCCCGGTCACTGTAGACGTATTGGTGCTCGGCGTTGGTCCACTTGAGACGGTAGAGCGGCGGCTGCGCGAGGTAGACGTAGCCCTGGTCGATGAGCGGCCGCATGTAGCGGAACAGCAGCGTGAGCAGCAGCGTGGTGATGTGCTGGCCGTCGACGTCGGCATCGGCCATCAGCACAATCTTGTGATAGCGCGCCTTGTCGGGGTTGAAGTCTTCGCCGATGCCGGCACCGAAGGCCGTGATCATGGCCTGCACTTCGGCGTTTCCGAGGGCGCGGTCGAGGCGCGCCTTCTCGACGTTGAGGATCTTGCCGCGCAGCGGCAGGATGGCCTGGGTCTCGGGGTTGCGCCCCTGCACCGCCGAGCCGCCGGCCGAGTCACCCTCGACGATGAAGATCTCGGAGATGGACGGGTCCTTCGACTGGCAGTCCTTGAGCTTGCCGGGCATGCCGCCACCCTCGAGCAGACCCTTACGGCGCGCGGTCTCGCGGGCCTTGCGCGCCGCGAGGCGCGCCGTGTTGGCCTGCATGGCCTTGCGGATGATCTCTTTCGCCTGCAGCGGGTTGCGGCCGAACCAGTCGCCCAGCTGATCGCCGGCGACCTTCTGCACGAACGCCTTGGCCTCGGTGTTGCCGAGCTTGGTCTTCGTCTGGCCCTCGAACTGCGGCTCGCCGAGCTTGACCGAGATGACGGCCGTTAGGCCCTCGCGCACGTCTTCACCCGAGAGGTTGTCGTCCTTCTCTTTGAGGATGCCTTTTTCGCGCGCGTACTTGTTCACGAGCGACGTGAGCGCCGCGCGGAAGCCCTCTTCGTGCGTGCCACCCTCGTGCGTGTTGATGGTGTTGGCGTAGGTGTGGACGCTCTCGGTGTATGCCGTCGTCCACTGCATGGCCACTTCGAGCGCGATCTTGCGCTCGGTGTCTTCGGATTCGAACGAGATGACGTCGTCGTGCACCATCTCGGAGCGCTTGGCCTGGTTGAGGTATTCGACGTAGTCGACGAGGCCGCGCTCGTAGAGGAACACGTCGGAACGCTCCGCGTTCTCCTCGACCGTGACGTCTTCGCCCTCGGTCGCGGCGTCTTCACCGGTCTCGATGACGACCTGTCCGGCCCGCTCGTCGCGCAGGGCGATCTTCAGGCCCTTGTTGAGGAACGCCATCTGCTGGAATCGGGTGCGCAGCGTGTCGTAGTCGAAGTCGACGGTCTCGAAGATGTCGTCGTTCGGCCAGAACGTGATGGTGGTGCCGGTCTTGTCGGTGGCCTCGCCCTTTTCGAGGGGCGCGTCGGGCACACCGTTCTGGAAGCTCTGACGGTAGACGTTGCCCTGGCGGCTCACCGCGACATCCAGCTTCTTGGAGAGGGCGTTGACCACCGAGCTGCCGACGCCGTGCAGGCCACCGGAGACCGCGTATCCGCCGCCGCCGAACTTGCCGCCGGCGTGCAGAATGGTGAGCACGACCTCGACGGTCGACTTCTTCTCGACGGGGTGGATGTCGACCGGGATGCCTCGACCGTTGTCGATCACGCGGACGGCACCGTCGGCGAGGATCGTGATGTCGATGGTGTCGCAGTAACCGGCGAGGGCCTCATCGACGGAGTTGTCGACGATCTCGTACACGAGGTGATGCAGACCGCGGGGGCCCGTCGAACCGATGTACATACCCGGGCGCTTGCGAACGGCTTCGAGCCCCTCGAGAACCTGGATATCGTTGGCGCCGTATTCGTGCTGCGTCGTACCGCTTTTCGGTTCTGATGACATATGAAATTGGGCTCCAAACCGTCTGTTACTCGACAGTCGATTCTATCAGTTGAGTCCCAGTTCACGGGCGTATTTGGCGATCTGAGCCACTATTTTCGCGTGGGTGACCTGTTTTGTCCGGTTATCCGTAGGTATCGCGCACGCCGCGCCCTTGAACCGATCTGAGGCCCCGTTTGAAGGATGGGACGTCCGGCCCGAGAAAGCGGATGCTCTGAACCCCGGCTTCGGGAAAACGCTTCACGATGTGGGTCATGATCTCGACCCGCATCATGCGCAGCTGCGTGGCCCACGCGGTGGAGGCGCACTGCACGATGAGCACGCCTTCTTCGACGCCCACGGGGGTCGAGTGGTTGGCGGTCTCTTCGCCCGCCAGCTCGGCCCACCGATCGACGAGCTCGCTCTGCGCGAGGGGCGAGTCCCAGCCGAGCTCGGAGGTGAGGGACATCACGACGTCGCCGAGGCCGCGGGGTTCGCGGCCCTTGCCGTAGGGCACGGTGTCGGCGTCGACGGTCTCGCGCCGTTTGCGTCCCTTATATCGGGGGCGTTCGCCGGCGAAGATCTCCTTGAAGTGCTCGTAAACGCGCACGGCTTCGGTGTTGTCAGCCACGGTCGGTCTCCGTGGCGACCGCGCTGTCACTCGAGTTGTCAGTCGGGCCATCGCTCAGCACTGCGTTGTCACTCGTTCCGACGATCTCGCCCGCGGCGATCCGCACGGTGCGCGCCGTGAGCTGCTCGGGCACGTCGTCGAGCACGGCCGCCGTGATGAGCACCTGTTCGTAGCCGGAGATGGCCTCCGCCAGGCGGCGGCGACGCGACTGATCGAGCTCGGCGAACACGTCGTCGAGGATCAAAACAGGGTCGCCGAGGTTGGATTCGCGGCGCAGCAGCTCGGCCGAGGCCAGCTTGAGCGAGAGCGCGAACGACCACGATTCGCCGTGGCTCGCGTATCCCTTGACCGGCAAACCGTTCAATTCGAAGAGGAGGTCGTCGCGGTGCGGGCCGACGAGCGTCACACCGCGGTCGAGTTCAGCGCGGCGACGTTCCGCTATGCGGCGACGGAAAGCCTCGGTGACCTCGGCCGGCGTGGGCAGTGCGGCACCGGAACCGTCGGTCGCCGACGCCGTGCTGCCGACGCCATCCGACGCATATCCGGACCCTGACCCAACCGAACCCGAAGCGCCAGACGCAGCGGATGCCGGAGCCGGGGCATTCGGAAAACCGTCGTCGTCCGCATCCACACCGTCGACCGACATGATCAGGCTGATGCGCGGACCGTGGTCGTCACCCACGACGGAGCGGTATGCATCCTGCAGCGGCGCAGCCAACTCGGCCACCAGCCGACTGCGCGCGCCGATGATCTCGGTGCCCAGCGTGATGAGTTTGTCGTCCCAGACCTCGAGCGTCGAGAGTTGAGACTCCTTCAGCCCCGAGCCCCGGGCGGACTTGAGGAGCGTGTTGCGCTGGCGCAGCGTGCGGTCGTAGTCGGCATACACACCGGCCATGCGCGGCGTGCGCAGAACGATGAGCTGGTCGGCGAATTTGCGCCGGGCCGACGGGTCCCCGCGCACGATGCCCAGGTCTTCGGGTGCGAACAGCACGCTCGAGAAGTAGCGGGGCAGCTCGCGGGGTTTGATCTGACCACGATTCACTTGCGCCCGGTTGGGGGTCGACCGGTTGATCTGCACCTCGGCCAGTAGGTCGCGCCCGTTGTGCTCGAGGCGGGTGCGGATGATTGCCGAATCACGGCCGGCCCGGATCATGGCCTGATCGGACGACACCCGATGAGAGCCGAGGGTGCTCAGATATCCGATGGCCTCGACCAGGTTGGTCTTGCCTTGGCCGTTGCGGCCGATGAAGAGGTTGGTGCCGGGCGCGAGTTCGACATCGGCCGCCGCGTAGTTGCGGAAATCAGAGAGGGTAAGGTGCCGAACGATCACGCCGTCACCTTACCCTCGTCGTCCGTCACTGGAGCCTCGGCCCCAGCGGCAGAGGTGTTAGTCGTTCGATTTGACCGCGTGGCCGCCGAACTGGTTGCGCAGGGCCGCGACCGCCTTCATGGCGGGCGAGTCGTCCTGACGCGACACGAAGCGCGCGAAGATCGACGCGGCGATCGTCGGAACGGGCACGGCGTTGTCGATGGCTTCTTCGATGGTCCAACGGCCCTCGCCGGAGTCCTCGACGTAGCCCTCGATCTTGGCGAGCGTCGGGTCTTCCTTGAGCGCACGGACGAGGAGCTCGAGCAGCCAGGAGCGCACGACGGTGCCGCGCTGCCAAGCCTCGAACGTTCCCGGAACGTTCTTGATCAGGTCGCTGCGCTTCTCGAGCAGCTCATAACCCTCGGCGTAGGCCTGCATCATGGCGTACTCGATGCCGTTGTGCACCATCTTGGCGTAGTGGCCGGCGCCGACCTCGCCCACGTGCACGAAGCCTTCTTCGCGGGGGCCTTCGGGGCGCAGCGCGTCGAACACGGGCATGACGCGCTCGACCTGCTCGGCCGAACCGCCGACCATGAGGCCGTAGCCGTTCTCGACACCCCAGACACCACCCGAGACACCGGCGTCGATGTAGTCGATGCCCTTCTCGGCGAGCAGCGCGGCGTGCTTGAAGTCTTCGGTGAAGCGGCTGTTGCCACCGTCGATCACGAGGTCGCCGGCTTCGAGGTGCCCGTTGAGCTCTTCGATGACGGAGTCGGTGATCTGTCCGGCCGGAACCATGACCCACACGGTGCGGGGGGCCGGCAGGGCCTGGACGAGCGCTTCGACCGTGGGAACGTCGGTGACGTCGGGGTTACGGTCGAAACCGGTCACCTCGACGCCGGCCTCGCGCAGACGGGTGCGCATGTTGTTTCCCATTTTGCCGAGACCGATGAGGCCAATGTGCATTGCAATCACGCTTTCTTCTGTTTACTTAGCGCAGCAGCAGGTTGGGCTGCAGCAGGTACTTGTAGCTGTCGGCGCCCGGCTGGTCTTTCGAGCTCTGGCTCGTGATCAACATGGGTCCCGGCTTGTTCGTGTTCTCCGATTTGGTGAACGAGAAGCGCACGAATTCGCTGCGAACGGCGTTCAGACCGTCGATGAGGAATTGCGGCTTGAGGGAGAGCACGATGTCGTCGCCGGTGAGGAGAGCGTCGATGCTCTCGGATGCCTGCGCATGTTCGCTGCCGACGGCCTCCATGATGAGCCCGTCGATGGTGAAACTGAAGCGGAGCGCAGCTTCGCGCTCGAGTACGAGAGAGACGCGGCGCACGGCCTCGATGAGCTCGGCGGTGTTGATGACCGCGTAGTTTTCGGTGTTCTCGGGGAACAGGCGGCGCACGGGCGGGAACGAGCCCTTGATCAGCAGCGAGGTGACAGTCTTCTTGTCGGCGCTGAACGCGATGAGCTCGCGGTCGTCCTTGTTGGTGAAGCTGACCGAGATCGTGCCCGAGTGGCCAAAGGTCTTGCCGACCTCTTGCAGCGTCTTGGCCGGGACGAGCGCCGTGAAGTCGCCGCCCTCGGAGGTTCCGTTGTCCCAATCGATGTTGCGCACGGCGACGCGGTATCGGTCGGTGGCCACCAGGCCGAGCGAGTTGTTCGAAACCTCGAGCTGCACGCCCGTGATGACGGGGGTGACGTCGTCACGGGAGGCGGCCACGGCGACCTGGGCGACGGCCGTGGCGAATTCCTCGGCAGGAACGAGGCCCGACTGCTCGTCGACCTGCGGAACGCTCGGGTACTCCTCGACGGGCATCGAGAGCAACGTGAAGTTGGCCGATCCGCACGACACCAGGATGCGGTTCTCGTCGGTGCTGAACTGCACGGGCGCGTTGGGCAGACGGTTGGCGATGTCGGCGAGGAGGCGGCCGGAGACGAGCACCGTTCCGGCTTCTTCGACGTCTGCCTGAATCTGAGTTTGTGAGGAGACCTCGTAGTCGAAGCTCGAGAGCACGAGTCCGTCTTCGCGGGCGTCGATGAGGACACCGCTCAGGATCGGGAGGGTCGTGCGCTGGGGCAGGAGCTTGACGGCGAACGAGACGGCTTCGCTGAAGACATCTCGGTTGACGCTAAATCGCACAGTGGTTCCCCTGTCATTTCGAGGTACGAGTCGTGACCATGTTAGCCGGATGCCTGGATCGCTGTAGTTCCACGAACCGCGCTCGTTCGGCCCAGCCGCAAAAGGTTGTCGGCCGGAGAAATGTTTAAAGAACTGTTAATGGTGTTAACGCCTGTGGATAATGTGGATAACTCGGTGGAGAGCGCTCAAACACTGGGAACTACAACCGTGTGACTTGTTGACAGGGTGTGAAACGGGTGGGGATGCCGGTGCCGGCCAATTCCGCATAAACACGGGTCTATTCACAGGCCGCGGTCGAGTTTCAACAGACACGCCCGAGATAATCCACAGTTATCCACAGGTTGTCCACATTGTGTAACACGGCCGTAATTCGTCTCTCCCCAGCCTGTGGATTACTTCGTAGCCTGTGGATAACTCGAGGCGGATCGGCACGTTTTGGCACCGGTTCGGCGGCAAGCGTGAGGTTGGCTTGTGTGAAACGCGTCGAAGCCCATGAGGTGACGGCATCCCAAAAAAATTCGAGGGAAATCACGAAGTTCTGGTGGAGCGCCGCCGTGGAGCCTTCGAAGCGTTGTCCTGAGGCTCTCAACGGATTGTCATCCGGGTGCTCAGGATCGTTTCTGGAGAACGATTTTCGGGGTTCGGGGTTCGGGGTTCCGGGTTCGGGGTGCGGGATGCGGGTGGCGCGCGCTAGAGGTTACGCAATCCATGACGCTGCACAGAGCGGGGCCGGCGGAACGGGTGGCGGGCAGGCATCCACGCCCCAAGCGCGGCAAGGCACGTCAAGCGCGGCAAGGCACGTCAAGCGCGGCAAGGCACGTCAAGGAGCGTAGGGACACGTCGATGCGCATCGGAGGATCAAGCGCATCGACTAAGTACACGGAAGGACGGCGCGGAACGTCGGTGCCAGGAAGGAGTGCGACGGACGCGCGGCCCGTCGGCGCCCACGTCAGTTGTTGAAGCGGTGTCCCTGCTTGATGCGGCTCGTCAACTCGGTCACCTGGTTATAGATGGAACGACGCTCCTGCATGAGGTCGCCGATCTTCTTGTTGGCGTACATGACCGTGGTGTGGTCGCGGTTGCCGAAGAGCTGACCGATCTTGGGCAGCGACAGGTTGGTCAGCTCACGGCACAGGTACATGGCGATCTGGCGCGCCGTGGCGACGGCCTGCGATCGTGACGAGCCATACAGGTCGTCGACGGTGAGCTTGAAGTAGGCCGCGGTCGTATTGATGATGTCGACGGGCGCGATGACGTTGTCGTCGTCGAGCGTGACGAGGTCCTTGAGCACCGTCTGCACGAGCACCATGTCGATGGGGGTGCGGTTGAGGCTCGCGAAAGCCGTCACGCGAATGAGCGTTCCTTCTAGTTCGCGGATGTTCGACGACACCTTCGTGGCGATGAACTCGAGCACCTCATCCGGGATCTGCAGCTTTTCGCTCTGCGCCTTCTTGCGCAGGATGGCGATACGCGTCTCGAGGTCGGGCGCCTGCACATCGGTGATGAGGCCCCACTCGAAGCGCGAACGCATACGGTCTTCGAAACCCGTCAGCGCCTTGGGCGGCAGGTCGCTCGTGATGACGACCTGCTTGTTGTGGTCGTGCAGCGTGTTGAAGGTGTGGAAGAACGCTTCCTGGGTTTCGGCGCGACCCTGCAAGAACTGGATGTCGTCGATCAGCAGGATGTCGATATCGCGGTAACGGGCCTGGAACACCGAGCCGCGGTTGTTGGCGATCGAGTTGATGAAGTCGTTCGTGAATTCTTCGCTGCTTACATAACGCACGCGCACGCCGGGATACAGGCTCATCGCGTAATGACCGATGGCGTGCAGGAGGTGGGTCTTGCCGAGGCCGGACTCGCCATAGACGAAGAGAGGGTTGTATGCCTTGGCGGGCGCCTCGGCGACAGCAACGGCAGCGGCGTGGGCAAACCGGTTCGATTGTCCGATGACGAAGTTGTCGAACGAGTACTTCATGTTCAGGCGTGTGTCGTTCTGGCGCGGCGGCAGAACGGGTTCGGATGGCGACATGCCACCCGCGCCGGCGTTCACGCCGTTGATGCCACCCATGCCGTTGCCCGGGAACTGCGACTGCGGGGTGTCGATGTACCCCTGCGGTTCGGACGCGCCCACCGCCGCTGCGGTCTCGGCGTAGGCCTCGTACTCTTCCTCGA
Organism: Okibacterium fritillariae; assembly: GCF_900167575.1. Lineage (GTDB taxonomy): Bacteria > Actinomycetota > Actinomycetes > Actinomycetales > Microbacteriaceae > Okibacterium > Okibacterium fritillariae. Next base: position 42,985 of record NZ_FUZP01000001.1, on the reverse strand, counting down.
TGATCTCGGGATTCACGACCACGGCGAACGTGCTGGCGCCGTATTGATCTTCGAGGGATGTCAGCGCCTGCAGCAGCGGTGCGCGCATGCGCATGTTGAGCTGGCCAGCGGTGAATTCGTTGGGCACCTCGAGGTAGACCGTGCCGGCCATGACGCCCTTCGGCACGACCAGATTGAGGAAACCATGCAGAGGCGGCGTGATGCGTTCGTCAGTAGCGAGTACGCCGAGCACGTCTTGCCACATGCGCGTGGTTGGATCGGTAGCGTCTGACATACATCCTCGGGAAGTTATTCACAGGTTTATCCACCGATGCTCGCACATGCCCGCAATGATCGGGAACTCGGCGCAGAAAGCTGGGGATAACTTCCCCAACGGTAACGACCATGCAGTGATTCGGGCAAATTTACTCCACGAGGCCCCGCGTGTCAGCATCCGTTTTGCCCGTGAGTTCGTCCATAATCGTAGATTGGTCTGCCCTCGGTTTGACCGCACGGCTTCGAGGCCGTAGTTTTAATCAGTTGACGTATGCCTCCGGGCGCTAAATCTTTCCCTGTGATCCCGATGTCGCAGTGAGATCCCAAGTGGAGTGAAAACTATGAGCAAGCGAACTTTCCAGCCGAACAACCGTCGTCGCGCCAAGGTGCACGGCTTCCGTCTGCGCATGCGCACCCGCGCCGGCCGCGCCATCCTCGGCGCACGTCGCCGCAAGGGGCGCACCGAGCTCTCCGCGTAACAGCGCAGCTACGGTTCTCCGTGCTCGCCTCCTCGCACCGAATTACTCGCGGCGACGACTACCGCCGCGTAGTGCGTCGTGGCAAGAGGCGTGCAGCGGCGAACACGGTCACCTACATCACGATGAACCCGAACGGCGGATCCCCGCGGTTCGGGTTCATTGTTGCAAAAAACGTGGGCAACGCTGTTCATCGCAACCGTGTCCGTCGGCGCTTGAAGGCAGCGGCCTATGCGCTGGTTCCCACGGTCGGCGATGGAACGGATGTGGTGGTGCGAGCGCTTCCCGCGGCATCCGATGCATCCTTCGCTGATCTGAGTGCCGAGCTTGCCCGCGCCATGGCGCCGAAGGATGCGCGATGAATGCCGTCGTCGATTCGGTGCTGCTTCTCCCCCGCAACTCGGCCGTCGCGGCACTCAAGGCCTATCGCACAGTGATCTCACCGCTTTATGGCGAGGTGTGCAGGTATTATCCATCGTGTTCTGCATATGCAGTCGCGGCGATCCAGCAACACGGTGTGGTGATCGGGTCGGCGCTCGGAGCCGCTCGAATTGCACGGTGCCACCCGTGGGCGGCCGGCGGGGTCGACGATGCGCCCGCGAAAAAGAACTTCCGTTACGACGTGACCCCGCACGGGTTCGTCATTACGAACAGCCAGAGAAAGGCGTAACCCCGCAATGGACCTTCTGTCGACCATCCTCTGGCCACTCAAATGGGTGGTCGAGCTGTTGCTCGTCGCCTGGCACTGGGTGTTCAGCGCCATCGGCCTCGACCCGGCAGCCGGTCTGACCTGGGTTCTCTCGATCGTCGGTCTCGTGCTCGTCGTTCGTGCCGCGCTCATCCCGCTGTTCGTGAAGCAGATCAAGAACCAGCGACGCATGATGGAGGTCGCGCCCCAGCTGAAGAAGATTCAGGAGAAGTACAAGGGCAAGAAGGACCAGTTCTCGCGTGAGGCCATGAGCCGCGAGACTATGGAGCTCTACAAGAAGACGGGCACCAACCCGCTCGGCTCGTGCCTCCCCCTCCTCGTGCAGATGCCCATCTTCTTCGCGCTGTTCTCGGTGTTGAACGATGCTCAGCACTCGAAGGAGGGCGTCGGCCCGCTGAACGCGACGTTGGCGGACCAGTTCGGTGACGCATCCCTCTTCGGTTTTGCGCCTCTGCACCTCAGCTTCTCGGGCGCCATGAACGCCGTGGGCGGCCCCGAGGTCGGCGTGATGGTCGTTGCGGCGATCATGGTGGTTCTCATGACGGCATCGCAGTTCATCACGCAGCTGCAGATCGTGTCGAAGAACATCTCGGACGAGACCAAGGCCAGCCCGATGTTCCGCCAGCAGAAGGTGCTGCTCTACATCCTCCCGTTCGTGTTCCTGTTCTCCGGTTTCACGTTCCCGCTGGGCGTCATGTTCTACTGGCTGACCTCCAACATCTGGACGATGGTTCAGCAGTTCCTCATCATCCGCAACATGCCCATGCCCGGCACCGAAGCGGCGAAGCAGCGCGAAGAGCGCCTGGCTCGCAAGGGCAAGCTCGTCGTCGAGTCCCCTTCGGCCGAGACGGTCGTCGTGCAGGAGAAGAAGCCCACGCAGCGCCAGCAGCCCATGGGCAAGAACCGTGCCAAGAAGACCGGTGGCGCACCCGGCACCCCCAACATCAAGAACGGAAGCTAGACGGATGTCTGACACCACTCACGCCGAAGAACGCGTCGTCGACGAAGCCCCCACGCTCTCGCAGCTCGAAGAAGAGGGCGAAGTCGCGGCAGACTACATCGAAGAGTTCCTCGACATCTGCGACTTCGATGGCGACCTCGACATCGACGCCCGCAACGGACGCGCCTACGTTGGCGTCACGGCGACCGATAACAGCAGCCTGCGCGTCCTGGCCAAGACCGACGTCGTGAACGCCCTGCAGGAGCTCACACGCCTCGCCGTGCAGAGCAAGACCGGGGCCTTCTCGCGTCTCATCCTCGACATCGGCGGGTCGCGCGAGGCCCGCCAGCAGGAGCTGACGGAACTCGTCGAGCGTGCCATCGAGCAGATCGAGGCGGGCGCCCAGTCGGCGGCACTCCCCCCGATGTCGAGCTACGAGCGCAAGCTCGTGCACGATGTGGTCTCCGAGCGTGGTTTCGTCTCCGAGTCCGAGGGCGAAGGCCGCGACCGTCACACCGTCATCACGCGTTCCTGACGTGGCCCTCTCCCCCGATATTCTCGAGGCCCTCGAGCCCGAGCCCGCTGCTGCGGAGACCGTTCTCGGCGATCGTCTCGACGCGGTGCGTGCCTTCACACACAACCTGGCGCAGCACGGCGAAGAGCTCGGCCTCATCGGGCCTCTCGAGCTTCCTCGACTGTGGACCAGGCACATCCTCAACTCCGCGCTGCTCGGGCCGCTGCTTCAGCCCGGGCTGGTAGGCGATATCGGATCGGGCGCAGGTCTGCCGGGGCTGGTGCTGGCGCTGCAGCGACCCGATGTGCAGTTCGTTCTGGTCGAGCCGATGGAACGTCGTACCGACTGGCTGTCGTCGCAGGCGCGGGAATTGGGTCTCGACAATGTCGAGGTTCGTCGCGCCCGCGCCGAAGAGTCCGGTCTCGAGGGCCAGCTCGACCAGGTGACCGCGCGCGCTGTCAGTGCCTTCAAGAAGCTTCTGGCGTTGACCGCTCCCCTGCTTCGCGACGGTGGTGAGCTTGTGCTCCTCAAGGGTGCGAACGCGCAGGCCGAGATCGATGCCGCCGCCCGAGAGATCAAGAAGTACCGCGTGAAGGATGTCCGCGTGGAGGTGTTGGGTGAAGGTGTCGTCGCTGAGCCCACTCGTGCGTTGCTCGGCACTGTTCGCTAGCTCATCCCTGTTCGACCATGCTTCTACGGTGATGGTTGATGGCGGCTCCCTTACCTCGTGATTTAGTTTTTCTGGGCGTTGTGGGGCGTCCTTAAATTCCCTCTCATCAGGAACTTCCCGGAATGGCGCTCCGCCACTGCGTCGGAGGGATCCCCGGCGGATGCGTCTTGATCGGCTGATTCGAAACTCTGCGTCGCGGTCCGAGCGGCAGCTAATTCCCACCTACGGCGTTATGCGCAGCCGGTCGATCAACCTTCGGGCTGTGCTACTCGGCGCACGTCAGTTCGATTCGCCGTCACCGAGCTGGAGCCTCGCCGATCGGATGTTTCACGTGAAACATGATGACGCGATCCGTTGCGTGGGTGCTCGCATCGTTCGTCGTCCTGTAGACAGGATGGCACCGCGGAGTCTCGGCTTGCTGCTGAGAATGAATGGGCTGTCCCTTCTCCGGGCTCTGGGCACGGCGGTGGGCTGATGCGGCGGGTTACATCCTGAGACGTGTTCTTCTGAGCCCTCCCCGGAAGAGCGGAGCGCCTCCCCTGGCATGTCTTGCCTACGGATGTCGTGAGCCTACAAAGGCTGTAACGCATACCTAGATGTCATCGTTAATCGGCTTGGCCTCTACGTTTCATTAGAGGCGCGGAGGCATGTTTCACGTGAAACGGTCCGGAGTGCGGTGAAAGAGCTCGGATGAGCCATTGATGACTCGCCGCCACCAGCTTCACAGTCGAATCATTCTTGTGGAGAGTAACCGGCGGCAGCGTCGCTATCCCCGGTGCTGCGTAGCGGCCGGTACTTCATGGGCTCACTTCGGTCGAATACAAGTTGCCTGCCTGCGGATTTTCAATGCCGAGTATTCCCTGCCGGCCGCTGCTGCGTTTCACGTGAAACACTCGCGGGTCTCTGCTCTCCGATTGCGCGGTTCGCCGAAGTGCGCGGCCTAGTGTGTTCGGGGTGTGGGAGAGATCCCGGCACGCAATTGCGACCGTTCCTGGAAGGCGCCTCGTGAAGCACCTCTCCGGGGTCCGCGATAGTCGTTTCGCTCGAACGCTCCGCGATAGTCGCTTCGCTCGCACACTCCGCGATAGTCCTCCGAGCAGATGGTGAGCCCATGTCGCGAGCGGCTTGAAAGAAGGGCAACTCTTCGGACGTGGGGCTTCGTACACCTTGAGCTCCGTACAGGCTGGACTCCGTCCATGTTGGACTGAGGGAGCTATCCGTCGGGACGGCCGGCTCTCGAGGTAGCCACAGCACCGAAATCGAGATTGCGAGGCGGTTCTTGATCGCAGTTGGACTGAATTTGCCGAGAAAAATCGCGCTGAGAACGATCCTGAGACCGACGGCGGCGATCGCAGGATGCAAAAATTGTAGCTTTCAGAACGCTCATTCGGTGTCGTGAAGCTGCGATTGAGGAGTTTAGCCACAGGAGGGTGGGTTCGATGGCGGCAGCTGTCGGCGCCGTCGGGTACGGTTGATATGACCCCGACACAAGAAGGTTTCACGTGAAACAATCAGAGCCAAGCGGCGACGATATGAGCTTCGGCTCGTTCGAGGATTCACCGCTGGCGCGCGAGCTGGCTGACCTCACCAAGCGTCGCAAGCGCGTCGCCGATGTGTCCGCTCCCCTCCCTCGAACGACCCGTGTCATCACGGTATCCAACCAAAAGGGCGGCGTGGGTAAGACGACCACGGCCGTCAACGTGGCCGCGGCCATGGCGAAACTGGGCGCGCGGGTTCTCGTGATCGACCTCGACCCTCAGGGCAACGCATCCACTGCACTCGGGGTGCAACACCACGCCGATGTCCCCAGTGTCTACGATGTTCTCATTGACGATTTCCCCCTCACGGAGGTAATCCAAAAGAGCCCTGAGTTCGATACTCTCTTCTGCGCGCCATCTACGATTCACCTGGCTGGGGCCGAAATCGAGCTGGTTTCGCAGGTTGCCCGTGAGCACAGACTACGGACAGCTGTCGAAGATTTGCAACGCTCCGTCGACCAGCCGTACCACTACATTTTCATCGACTGCCCGCCATCACTGGGTTTGTTGACGATCAACGCCTTCGTCGCGGCATCCGAGGTCATGATCCCTATTCAGTGCGAGTACTACGCGCTGGAGGGGTTGAGTCAGCTCCTGGGCAGTATCGAGCTGATTCAGAAGCATCTCAATCCGACTCTCTCCCTGCAGACCATCTTGCTCACGATGTTCGATGGCCGCACGAATCTTGCCAACCAGGTGGCCGACGACGTCCGCAGCCACTTCACCGACAAGGTGCTTCAGGCCGTCATTCCTCGCGCCGTGCGCATCTCCGAGGCGCCGAGTTTTGGCCAGACAGTGATCTCCTACGATCCGTCGTCGCTCGGTGCGATCTCCTACCTCGAAGCCGCCAATGAAATGGCGCGCCGGTACGGCGACAAACTCACAACTTCCCCGCAGAACTAAGGAGCGCAACACAGATGGCGACGAAACGAACAGGACTCGGGCGGGGCATCGGCGCCCTGATCCCGACGGCTCCCGAAGGCTCTGCCGCGCGGCCGGTGGATGTGTTCTTCCCTCATAGCGACGCGTCGAAGGCTCAGGCTGCCTCGCAGTCCGAATCCCCCGCGACGGACGTGGAGACCATTGCCGACGCCTCGGTTGAGACTGAAGTGGCGACCCCTGACTCCGAGAGCACACCGAACCTGGTTGCCGTGCCGGGTGCGCGCTTGGCAAGCATCGCACAATCCGACATCGTGCCCAATGCCGTACAGCCGCGAACCTACTTCGACCCGGAGCACATGTCGGAGCTTGTGCACAGCATCCGTGAAGTGGGTGTTCTGCAGCCCATCGTCGTGCGCTCACTGCCCGGTTCGGAGGGCAAGTACGAGCTGATCATGGGTGAAAGGCGACTGCGCGCATCGCAGGAGGCCGGGCTGACCACCATCCCCGCGATCGTCAAGGACACCGCCGACGAGGACATGCTTCGCGATGCCCTGCTCGAGAACCTGCACCGCTCACAGCTCAACCCCCTCGAAGAGGCCTCGGCCTACCAACAGCTGCTCGAGGACTTCGGAATCACACAGGAGCAGTTGGCGGAACGAATCGGACGTTCGCGTCCGCAGATCTCCAACACGCTCCGCTTGCTCAAGCTACCCGCAACAGTGCAGAGCCGGGTCGCGTCCGGCGTTCTCAGCGCAGGACACGCTCGAGCCGTGCTCGCGGCCGGCGATGTCGAAGCGATGCAGAAGCTCGCCGACAAGATTGTCAACGAGGACCTGTCCGTTCGCGCAGCGGAAGCGGCCGTGAGTCAGTCCTCCGCGAAGAAGAGCAAGCCGTCGGCCGGCAGCCGCCGCGGGGTTCTGGATGACATCGCAGATCGTCTCGGCGATCGCCTGGACACCCGCGTGCGCATCGGGCTGTCGGCAAAGAAAGGCCAGATTGCGATCGATTTCGCCACCATTGGGGACCTCAACCGTATCCTCGGCATCCTCGGTGAACCCGGATATGGAGATACCGCGGCATCCGCCGACAAAAACTAGCCGGAACAGAGGCGACACGAGGCGGCCCGCGGCAACGACGGGCCGCCTTTCGTTTCTCTGACGGCGCTCGTCTGCGTACGATCCGAAGGAACGACGGGGTCGTGTAAGCAGGGGCACCACGCTCAGCGGCCGCATGCTCAGCGGTCACATGCTCAGCGGTCACATGCTCAGCGGTCACACGCCCAGCGGCTACCAGCTCCAAGGGAATGGGGCCCGCCGCTCCCTGTCGTCAGCCCCTCTCACGGCAAGTCCCGAGGCACGATAACACCCCGTTTCTTCAGCGCACCGAGGCAGTAGGCAGCTTCGTTCAACGTGAGAGTAGCCCGTCAGACACGAGAGTAGCGCCGTCAGGCACGAGAGCAGCACTGTTAGACACAGAGCAGCACTGTTAGACACAGAGCAGCACTGTTAGACGCAGAGCAGCGCGTTAGACGCAGAGCAGCGCGTTAGACGCAGAGCAGCGCGTCAGCCATGAGAACCACCCTGATACGGATGAGAGCAGCCCCGTCAGGGATGGGGGCAGCACTGCCGGCGTGAGAGCAGCACTGCGGGCGTGAAAGCAGCCCCGATAGGGATGACTGCGGCGGAGCAAAGACTGCCAGTCGACACAGGCCCATCACATGTTTCACGTGAAACACGACAGGCACCCTCCGGGTGTGAAGGGTGCCTGTCGTGGGACGAAAGCGTGCGTCAGCCGCGGGCGGCGAACTCTGCCAAAGCGCCGTAGGTGTCGGCGAGCGAGCGTCCCGCAGCCTCGATGGCCTGCGGGAAGAGCGAGGTTTCTGTCGTGCCGGGAATCATGTTGGCCTCAAGGAACCACACTTCGCCCGCGGCATCCACGATGACATCGATGCGCGAAACGTGGCGCAGGCCCAGGACCTGGTGCACCTGGAGGGCGACCTCGGATGCGCGAGCAGCGACCTCGTCGGAGACGCGCGCGGGTGCGTAGAAGGTCGTCTCCCCCGCGTTGTACCGCGCCTCGAAACTGTAGACGCCCGAGACCGGCTCGATCTCGACCGCGGGAAGAGCCTCGGGGCCGTCACCCGTGTCGATGATGGAGATGGCCAGCTCCGTGCCCTCGATCTTCTGCTCGACGAGCGCGACATCGGAGTAGGTATAGGCGTCGACGAGCGCGCGCGGCAGATCGGACTCGTCCGCGACGATGGTGACTCCCTGCGCCGAACCGCCCTGCGCGGGCTTGACCACCGAGGGGGTGCCGACCGCGGCCGCCAGTTCAACGATGACTCCCCCGGCGCCGAGCTCGCGGAACGTCTCGCGAGGCATGCTGATCCACGGCGCCGTTTTGATGCCGGCACGGTCGACGAGGATCTTCGCCGTGGGCTTCGACCAGGCCAGAGACGCCGCGTGCGGTCCGCTGCCGAGGTAATGGATGCCGCGGGCACCCAGCAGGGCTTGGAGCGCGCCGTCTTCGCCGCTGGCGCCGTGCAGCGCCGGCCACACCACGTCGGGCCCGGCTTCGAGGATCGTCGCGAGCGTGCCCGCACCGGGGTCGAGCAGGGTGACGCGATGGCCGGCGGCCGCGAGCTCGTCGGCGACCCGACGGCCCGAACGCAGGGAGACGTCCCGCTCATGGGAGATGCCGCCCGCCAGGACGACGACGGACAAAGAGTTCTCGGATGACATCGATCGGCCTCTCGGGGATCAGTTCAGGTTCGGCGGGGGTGTGCTGACGTGGCGATCACTCGAGCGCGACTCGAGCATGCCGGTGCCGGCGAAGGTCTCGAGCAAATCGATCTCGCCGTTGATCACGGTGGCGAGGCGCCGAATGCCGACGCGGATGTTTTCGGGCGTCGGGTGGCAGAACGACAAGCGCATGGCGTGACGACCTCGGCCGTCGGCGAAGAACGCCGTTCCGGGCGTGAACGCGACGAGCTCCTTCACCGCGCGCGGCAGCATTTGCTTAGAGTCGAGCTGATCGGGCAGGGACAGCCAGACGTAGAAGCCACCGTTCGGATCGGTCCACGTCAGGTCGGGCAGGTATTCGGCCAACGCCGACACCATGGCCTTTTTGCGCTCGTGGTAGACCCCGCGGAAGGTGTCGATCTGACCCTTCCAATCAGCCGTCTTCAAATACTCGGCGACGGTCAGCTGGCTGAACGCGCTGGGCGACAGGATGGCCGACTCGGCAGCGAGGATGAGCTTCTCGCGGATAGCGTGCGGTGCGAGCACCCATCCGACGCGGAAGCCCGGGGCCAGAGTCTTAGAGAAGGAGCCGAGATAGATGACACCCTCGTCGTCGATCGAGCGCAGGGCATCCGGAGCCGGGTGATCGAAGTAGAGCAACCCATAGGGATTGTCTTCGACGACGAGAATCTCGTTGGCGCGGCAGATCTCGAGGATCTCTGGGCGGCGCTCGGCACTCAACGTGATGCCGGCCGGGTTGTGGAAATTGGGGATGGTGTAGAGGAACTTGATGCGACGGCCCTGGCCGCGCAGCTGCGCGATCGTCTGGCGCAGCGCGTCGGGGATGAGGCCGTCATCGTCCATGGCGACGTGCACGACGGATGCCTGATAAGACCGGAACACGCCGATCGCACCGACGTAGCTGGGCGCCTCGGCCAGGATGACGTCGCCCGGATCGATGAAGAGTTTGGTGACGAGGTCGAGCGCCTGCTGCGAACCCACCGTCGTGACGACATTGTCGACCGTGCCGCGGATGCCCTCGAGCGCCATGACCTCGAGAATCTGCTCGCGCAGCACTGGTTGACCGGCTCCCGAACCATACTGCAGCGCCGTGGCGCCCTGCTCGCGCATGACGCGGGCGATGGAGTCGGTGATGACATCGTGCGGCAGGGCCGACACGTTGGGCATGCCACCGGCGAGCGAAACCACCTCGGGGCGACTCGCCACGGCGAAGAGGGCTCGGACCTCGCTGGCGGACAGGCCGGCGGTGCGCTCGGCGTAGTTCGAATACCACGGGTCAAGGTTGTTCCCGACGGAGCGGGGGGTGCCTGGTTCTTCCACGTCAAATCCGTTCTGATCTCTTCACATGCTATCGGGGCTTCTCGGGTGCTTAAACAAAAGTGACCCGCCCGGCAGATTGCCGGACGGGTCACTCGAGTGCGTCAGGCTATGCCAGGAAGGCGGCCAGGTCGGCCTCGAGGGCGGCCTTGGGCTTCGCGCCCACGATGGACTGCACGACCTCGCCACCCTTGAAGACCTTCAGGGCGGGGATGGACGTGATCTGGTAGTCGACGGCCAGCTGCGGGTTCTCGTCGACGTTGACCTTGACGATGTCGAGCTTGTCAGTGTTCTCAGACGCGATCTGGTCGAGGATCGGCGAGACCATGCGGCAGGGACCGCACCAGGCGGCCCAGAAGTCCACGAGGACCGGCTTGTCGGACTGCAGCACTTCCTGGTTGAAGGACTGCTCGGTTACGGCGCGTGCGCTCATTGTTATGTGCTCCTTGTTGGTGGTCGGGTGAGTCTGAACGGCTCGACGTGCGAGCCGGGGTTGGTGAGGCTGGAGGGCCGCAGCGGTGCCGGTTAGGCGCCGACGGTGGCCGCTTCGCTTGCGCTGGCCGCGGCGCGGGCACTGGCACTTTCGACAGCCTCGGCTTCCGCCTCGGCCTCATGATCGGCCGGGGCGTCGAGGTGGGCTTCGGCCTGCTCCAGTTCGGCCAGGTAGCTCTCCATGTCGAGAGCAGCCACCGTGCCCGAGGCTGCCGCGGTGATCGCCTGACGGTAGTGCGGGTCGATCACGTCGCCCGCGGCGAAGACACCGGCGAGGCTCGTGCGCGACGAGCGACCGTCGACCGCGATGACGCCGTCGGAGGTGAGCTCGAGCTGCTGGTGCACGAGGTGCACGCGCGGGTCGTTGCCGATGGCGACGAAGAGGCCTCCGAGGGGAAGGACCTGCTCGGACCCGTCGACCGTGTTGCGCAGCGTGACCGACTCGACGGCGTTATCACCGTTGATGCCGACGACCTCGTTGTTCCACAGGAACTCGATCTTCTCGTTCTGGAAGGCGCGCTCCTGCATGATCTTGGAGGCCCGCAGCGAGTCCTTGCGGTGGATGACGTAGACCTTCGACGCGAAGCGCGTGAGGAACGTGGCCTCTTCCATCGCGGAGTCGCCGCCGCCGACGACGGCGATGGTCTTCTCCTTGAAGAAGAACCCGTCGCACGTGGCACACCATGAGATGCCGCGGCCGCTCAGGCGCTCCTCGTCGGCCAGACCCAGCTTGCGGTAGGCCGAACCGGTGGCGAAGATGACCGAGCGGGCCTCGAGGGTGCCGCTGTAGCCGGTGGTGACCGTCTTGACGGGGCCGTCGAGGGAGACCTCGGTGACATCGTCGAGGATGACCTCGGTGCCGAATCGCTCGGCCTGCTCCTGCATCTTGAACATGAGGTCGGGGCCCTGGATGCCCTGGGGGAAGCCCGGGAAGTTCTCGACCTCGGTCGTGTTCATGAGCTCGCCGCCCGCCTCGACGCTCGACGCGATGAGGACGGGTTTGAGGTTTGCACGTGCGGCATAGATGGCCGCGGTGTAACCCGCGGGACCCGAACCGATGATGATGACGTTACGCACGACGGATGCTCCTCGCTTTTGTGCTCGTGACGGCTAAAACACATCCTAGCCGCGCAGTATTCCGAGCCGCCCGGGACGACGCGTGGCGGCTCAGCGACCCAATCGGCGCAACACCGGTCGCAGCGCCTGGCGCAGCTCGGGCACCCGGAAGATCGCCAGGAAGAGCACATAGACGACCGTCATGACGGCTCCGATGATGCCCATCGAGACGAGCGCTCCGAACGCGCTACCGACCGCGAAACCATCCGGAGAATCGATGCCGAGCACGATACCTGCGATGCCACCGACGACGGCCGCGGGAACAGCCGAGAAGCTGAACAGCAGCACGCTGTTGACGACGTGCTGGACATCGAGCCCGTTCAGACGCCGACGCAGCAGGAAGAACGCCAAGAACATCTGCAGGGTGCCCGCGACCGTGCTCGTGAGGGTCAACCAGAAGGCGATGGCATCCGCCGGCAACAGCAGCGCGAACGAGGCCAAGGCAGCGAACAGGACCACCTGGAACACCGTGAAGAAGAAGGGCGTGCGCGTGTCGCCGAGAGCGTAGAACGCGCGCTGCACGACGAACAGGATGCAGAACGGGACGAGCCCGAGCACGTATCCGACGATCAGGAGCGCGAAGTCGACCGTTTCGGCATAGGAGCTCGAGAACAGGCTGGCGAATGGGTAGGAGCAGACGATGAGGCCCGCGGCGGCCAACACGATGAGCAGGGACACCTGGCGAATGGATGTCGAGACATCCGATCTGAGGGCCACGAAGTCCCGCTCGCGGGCGTGCTCGGACATCTGCGTGAAGTAGGCCGTCGTCAGCGACACCGTGATGACCGAATGCGGCAGCATGAAGATGAGCCAGGCATTCTGGAGCGCCAGCACCGACGGCCCCTCACCCGAGGCGACGTTGGCGGTCTGCGACTGGACGAGACCGGCGAGCTGCGTGGCGATGATCATCGCGAAGGTCCACCCGGCCAGGCGTCCGGTCGCGCGCAGACCCACTCCGCGCCAGTGGAAGTCGGGCCGGAAGTGCAAGCCCACCCGGCGCCAGAATACGAACAGGATGACGGCCTGCACGGCCACACCCACGGTGGCCGAGCCACCCAGCACGGCGATCATGTCGGGTGTGAAATCGCCGGCTTCGCGCGGGCTAGCAGCCTCGGCTCCGTAGACGATCTGGAAGAGCACGAGCCCGGCGATCGCGACCACGTTATTGAGCACGGGCGACCACGTGAAGGGGCCGAAGATCTTGTGTGCGTTCAAGATCTCGCCGAGCACCGTATACAGGCCGTAGAAGAAGAGCTGAGGAATGCACCAGTAGGCCAGGGCAATGGTCAGAGCCATCTGATCGGGCGGCAGCGTGGCGGCCACCAACCGCACGAGCACGGGCGCGGCGAACGTCGCGACGACGGTAGCGCCAGCCAACACGACGATCGCGATGGTCAGAAGCTTGTTGATGTAGGCGTGGCCGCGATCGGCGTGCAGGGTGGCCCGCACGATCTGCGGCACCAGGATGGCGCCCAGGACGCCGCCGGCGATGATCGCATAGACGGTGTTGGGCAGCTGATTCGCGTTGGCGAAGGCGTTGCCGCCGACACTGATCTGACCGAGGGTGGCGGTGAGGATGATCGCCTTCACGAAGCCCAGCAGGCGCGACACCAGCGTGCCCGAGGCGAGCAGGGCGCTGGCCCGGCCGATGCTGGAAGATCGGTTGCCGCGCGCGGGGGTGGCGGCGTTAGTCATTGCCGTCCGGCTTCCCGGTTGCTTCGGTTGCTTCGGTTGCTTCGGGGGTCTCGGGAGTTGCAGCGGTCTCGGGGGCTGCGGCCGTCTCGTCGGCACGGCGTTCCGCACGACGCTTCAGGATGGTGCGCACCAATCCGCCGACGAAGAGCAGCAACACGAAGGTGCCGAGGATGATCGCGCCGATGCCCTCCCAGTCGGCTCGCACGACGACCGGCACGAAGGCGTCAGAGGCGACCCGCACACCCGTGGCGCTGAAGAGCTGCAGGCGCACCGTGACGTCACCGTTGCCGAGGCGTGCTTCGACCGGCACCGAAACGGTCTCGCGCGAGTTGGCGGGCACCTTCTTGGTGACCGAACCGTCGATGTCGAGGCGCGGGTTGCTGGCGCTGGCGTCGAGGCGCACGGTGATCGGGTAGCCGAGGTCGTTGCGCACGGCGAAGGGCAGGGATGCTTGGCCGCTGATCATGGTGATCTGGCTCGTCGTGGCCAGTTGCACGGATTGCAGCGTGCGCGAGGTCTGCTCGCGGTGCTTGTCGACGGCGGCGTCGAAGGTGTCGGGCGTCTCCTGCCATCCGATCGCGGTCAACGCCAGGAGTTCGGCGCGTTCGCGGCCCGTGAGCAGTTCGGGTTGGTCGAGCACGGTCGCGAATTCACCGAGGCGGGATTCGTTCTTCCAGCGATCCGCGAGGTCCGAGAGGCGGTCGCTCGGTTCGGCGGCGTCGACAATGGCCGTTTCGACGGATGGCCGCGACCGCGCGTCGTCGAGTGTGGCGACGCGTGTGCCGGCCAAACTCTGCAGCGACCCGATCGCCTCACCGACGCGGAACGAGGTGGGAGGCACGCCCCGGTCGAGTGTCAGCAGGACCACGGTGCCGTCGGACGCGGCGTTGCTCGAGAGCACGGCGAGGCGCGACGACAGGGCGTTGAGGGCATCCTGCTGCTGGTCGGGCGTGACGGCGGTGACGGTTGCGGCGCGGAATTCGGCCGACGCGGGGGCATCGGACACCAGCACGGATGCGTCACCCACGCGGGCTGAGGCCGAGGCGGTGGCTGCGGCATCCAGTTGCGTGTTGGTGCTCGAGAGGATGGTCTGCGTTGCACCGGACGCTTGGAAGACGGGCAGGTCGCTTGCCGCCGCGCTGTCGTCGGCCGGCCAGAGTATGCCGTCATCGGTATATGGCCAGTCGAGCAGCTGGGCGAGGTCGGGGAGCGCGGGTGAACCGTCGGGTTGGGTCGTGGCCGTCGGGGTAGCGCCCGGCACGCTGTGCGCGCCGTCGGTGCCCGCGGTCGACGGTTCTGTGGGCACGGCCGGCGGCGGTGTCATGCCCGCGAAGTTGGCGGGGTTCATGCCGTAGAGAAGTGAGGTCGGCTGCAGGAGCGCGTCGAAGCCCATCTGCGATTGCGCCGCCGGGTCGGCGTCGGCGTACTGCAGCGCAAAGGTCTCGTTGGTGGCCGATTGGAGCCGTTCGAGCCAGCTCGTGGCCGATTCGGGGGCGGCCGTTCCCAGGGCGCGGATGGAGGCGATGATGCGCGGGTCGATGCCGATCGCGACGGGGCGGTCGCGGACTCCGTCGAGCTGACGCGTGAGCACCCCGGAGGGTCCGGTGTAGGTTTCGAGCAGGTCGGCGGGGATGAGGCCATCGGCGCTGGCCGGAACGGTGAGCGGCACGGCGACGGCGACACCGACGGTGGCGGGTGCCGCGGTCGGAGTGAAGATGAATGTGTCTCGAGATTCGGCTGTGGCCGCGCCGGCCGAGTAGGAGGCGCGGATGGGATATACGCCGTAGTCCGCCGGCAGTTCCAGCGAATCGGCGGGTACGAGGATCGATTCGGTCGAGAACGACGCACCTGGTGAGATTTCGTCGACGTCGACGGCGGTGATTTCGTGTCCGGTGCGGATATCGGCGACGAGCTGGTCGGCCTCGGCAGCACCGTCGTCGCCCGCCCCGGGGTTGGTTCCCATCCACGCGTCGAAGGCGTTGGTCGCGTCGATGCGGCTCGATCCGGATGACAGCACGAGCCGGCCGGCGGGAATGGTCTCGGCGGTGCGGTTGGTCACCGACGCCGTGACGGTCATGATGCCGCCGGGCGCTACGGGGCTGCCACTCAGGTGCAGATTGGCCGTGATCTCATCTGCCTGCGCGACACCGGGGGCGATGCCCGGGGCAACCGCCGTGACCGGGGAAGCCACTCCCCCGTGGCTCGTAACGGCCAGTGCGGCGGATGCTGGCCCGCCGACGATCAGGGACGCCGAACCGACTGCGAGGGCGATCACCTGGCGCAGTCGTACTGCTGATCGGAATGGGTTCATAGGCTGCCTGCCGGCGCGCGACGTTCGAGCCGACATAACTCCCGATTCTAGGGCGACTCGCTGTGCGCCGCCCCCACGGCGCGCGAACCGTGACGCGAAGGTCGCTCAGCCGCGGCGGATGCGCCCCATCATCGACCAGGCGGCCCTCATGAGTGATGGATGCTCGAGCGCGATGCGTCGCAGCAACTCGAACTCCACGTCATCCGCGTTCTGCCGGTGCTGGGCGGCATCGGGCAGCGAGCTCAGCCCCGCGAGCCGGGCCATTCCGTGTTGGGCGGCCAGGCCCGAATCGTGCAGTTCGTCGTCGCGGATGGCGGCAACGACGAGTTCGTCGGCACTCGGCAGCTCGTGCACGAAATCGGCGGGGTCTTCGCCCTGACGCGACCGGTGCTCATAGAGAACGTAGAGTTCGAGTCGAGCGTCGGCGCGCATCTTTTCGAGTTGGTGTGGCGCGATCTTCACAATGCGGCCATGTTACGCCCGACATCCGACACTCACATCGGCCCCACATCCGCTTCCGGCTTTTGTGTGGCGTTCACCGAATGTTCGGAATAGTCTGCTGAGCTAAGTATCACGAAGGCTTGAGCAATGGGCTTGGGCCGCTCGACGAATGGGACATCCTGTGGATCTCCGAACGGCCGAATACCCGAGGCCGGACCATTTCATTCTTCACGTGAGTGACACTCACCTGCTGGCCGGCACCAAGCGCCTCTACGGGCAGGTCGACAGCACCGAGTACTTGCGCCGACTCTTCGTCGAACTCGAGGCGTCGCGCGGCCGCCCCGAGGCCATCGTCTTCACGGGCGATCTCGCCGATCGGGGCGAACCCGAGGCCTATCAGCGTCTGCGCGAGATCGTCGAACCGGCTGCCGCCCGCATGGGTGCCCGCGTCATCTGGGTCATGGGCAACCACGACAACCGCGAGAACTTCCGCGAGGGTTTGTTCGACGAGGTGCCGACGATGCGCCCTGTCGACCGCGTCTATGACATCAATGGCCTGCGCGTGATCACGCTCGATTCCACCGTTCCGGGCCTGCACCATGGCGAGATCGCGGGCGAGCAGCTCGACTGGTTGGCTGAGGAGCTCTCGGTGAAGGCGCCGCACGGCACCATCCTTGCGATGCACCACCCGCCGCTGCCCAGCGTGCTCGACTTGGCGGTCAGCGTCGAGTTGCGCGACCAGGGCGGCCTGGCCGAGGTGCTCGAGGGCACCGACGTGCGCAGCATCCTCGCCGGTCACCTGCACTACTCGTCGAGCGGCACGTTCGCGGGCATCCCCGTCTCGGTCGCTTCGGCCACGTGCTACACACAAGACCTCACGGTGCCCACGGGCGGCACACGGCCTCAGGATGGCGCGCGAGCGTTCAACCTGGTGCACGTCTACCCGTCCACCGTGCTGCACTCGGTGGTTCCCCTCGGAGAATTCCCGACGCTCGGCTACGTGGATGCCGACGAGAGCGCCAGCCGCCTGTTGCGGGCCGGCGTCACGATCGGCGGGCCTGTTACTCGTGCACCGACCCGCGAAGAGCCGCTGACCGTGCCTCAGCCTGCTTCGGTGCCGGAGCCGGTGCCGTCGCTTCGCTGACCGCGGCCTTCTCCCACGGCGCCACGATCGGGAAGTAGCGCTCGAGGAAGTCGGTGACGGCTTCGGTGCGGGTCTCGACCGAGATCTCGGGCTTCGAGCCGTCGTTCAGGCAGAACATGTCCTGGTTGCGGCGTTTCAGCAGTCGGTCCATCTGTCGCAGCGACGACTTCAGGGTCGTCTCGATGTATTTGACCTTGGCATCGGTCTGCACGACCGCCTTGCCGGTCATGAGCGCGTAGTAGTGGTAGAGCGAGTTGGTCACCGAGATGTCGGTGGCCGAGCGGAAACGGCTCGCGGCGGTCTGCGTGAACTCGGTGGGGAACTCGTTTTCGAGCTCACGCATGACGCTCTTCCGCAGGGGCGCGGCCGAGTGCTCGAGGTGGCGCGTGGTGACCTTGCCGAAGCGCTCGCGCAGCAGGCGTCGGTTCACGCGGGCGGCGTTCTCGAAACCGCTGCGCGACGGGTCGCTGTCGCCCAGGCCGATGCGCGTGTGCGCCTCGACGAACTTGGTCACCCCGCCGGGCGAGAAGAACAGCTGCGGGCCGATGGGGCGGCCGAAGAACATGTCGTCGTTGGAGTAGAGGAAGTGCTCGGCCAGGCCGTCAATGTAGTGCAACTGCGATTCGACGGCGTGCGAGTTGTGCGTGGGCAGCACCGAGGTGTCGGGGAAGAACGTCTCGCTCGGCACGATGGTGACGAGGGGATGCTCGGCCAGCCACGCGGGGCGCGGCGAGTCGGTGGCGATGAAGATGCGGCGCACCCAGGGCGCGAACATGTAGACGCTGCGCAGGGCGTACTTCAGTTCGTCGATCTGGCGGTAGCGGGCCTCGGAGTCGTCGCCGTCGCCGACCACGTAGTTCTTCATGCGCTTGGCGCGGGCGCGCTGGAACTCGATGTCCGAGCCGTCCACCCAGCTGAAGACCATGTCGATGTCGAAGTTGAGGTCGCTCGCGAGCGGGGCGAACATGTTCTCGAGCGTCGGCCAGGTGCGGCCGAACATTTCGACGGTGTCTTCGACGGCCTCGGAGCGCGGCAGTTCGCGGCGCATGAGCGCGTTTTCGGTGGGGGCGACGATCTCGTCGTCGCCGAAGCGCCAGAGTTCGAGCTGCAGGGCGGTCTCGGGGCCGTAACGCAGGCGGCCGAGGGGTTCGACGCGGGGGCGGTACAGGCGGAAGATGGCGGCCTTGCGGGTGTCGGAGAGGGCGCCGTCGGCGAGCAACACGGGCTCACCGGCATCCCGGTCGACGGTTTCTGAGTAGAAGGGCTCGTTGGCGAATGCCTCGGCGAAGGCGGCCTGCAGGGCGCGGCGTTCTTTGCGGTCGACGGCGATCACGAGGCGGTCGTTGTCGCCGCGCACGAGGAGGTACTGGATGCCGGCGGCCTCGAGGGCGTCGCGCACGGCGATGAGGTCTTCGATCATCGAGTCGCGCGGCGTGAGGTGGCCGTTGAGCAGGGCGAATTTGCCCTTGCGCTGCACGATGTCATCGCGCTCGAGGCGGCGGGGCCGGGTGCTGTTGGCGATGAGGACGAGCTCGGGGGCGGTGGAGATCTGCGATTCGGGCAGGCTCGGCGCCGAGCGCATAAACGAGGATCCGTCTCCTCCGCTTGACTGCGTGGTGGCTTCTGTTGTCATCTGCGTCCCCCTTCCGGTGCGGGTGTTGTGCGAGCGGTTCTCGGTTCGAGTTCGTTCGCCTGCGGTGGCCGCGAGGCCTGTTCCGTGTGCTTGATGCGAGTGGTGCTCACGATGCGCGCCGTTTGGCGGGAGCATCGTCGTTGTGTGGCGGGCCGACCGGTGGTCGGATGTCCGCGGCGGCTGAGCCTCGGCTCTCCCCGCCTCGACGTCGTCGTCGTTGCCCAGCACCCTGTCTGGCGCGCGATCGATGGGATGCGGTGCGGACGGGTTCGGGCTCTGTGCTCATCATACGTGCACTGTTCGGTCGGTCGAGCGCGGGGGCATGCAGTTGAATAGTGAGGTGACTGACACGCTCATCGACCGCCTTGCCGCCGACCTCGAGACCTCCGATTTCTCGGTCGGTACGCTGTCCGAGCTGTGGGGTGAGCGCGCCGAGCAGGCCCTGCACCGTGGCGAGCGGGTTCCGGCGCTACGTGCGCTCGCCGCACGCCAAGCAGCACAGGCACCGGAGCCGGCCTCGGGGTCGGAATCCGAATCGATGTCGGCCTCCGTCGATACCGCGGAGACGGCGGCCACGTTGGCCTCCCTCTTTCTCTTGGGCGTTCCCGTCGATGCGTCGGCGCTCGCCGCATCCCTTCCGACCCTGGGCCTCGATGGCGCCGTCGAATTGGGCCTCGTTTCTGTCGACGACGGTCGGGCTCGCGCCCGCGTCGACCTGCGGCCCTACAGTTTCGTCGACACGGCCGGCGCCGGCAGCTGGTGGATCGTCTCCGATCTCGGCGAGATGGTGCTCGAGGGCGCGCTCACGACCGATCACGTGCTGGGCGTCGGCGGAGCATCCCTCACGTTGAGTGGCCTGATGGTGTCGCGCCCGGTCGGACGCGTGCTCGACCTCGGCACCGGATGCGGCATCCAGGCCTTGCACGCCGCCCGCCACGCCGAGCACGTCGTCGCCACCGACATCTCGCCCCGCGCGCTCGAGATCGCCGCCCTCAACGCACGCCTCAACGGCGTTCACAACATCGAGTTCCGACTCGGCGACATGTTCGAGCCCGTCGAGGGTGAGCGCTTCGACCAGATCGTGACCAACCCTCCCTTCGTCATCACCCCGCGCCGATCGGATGTCCCGGCCTACGAATACCGCGACGGCGGTCGCATCGGCGACGGCATCATGCGCGAGGTCGTCACGGGCGTCGGTCGTCACCTGAACCCCGGTGGCATTGCACAGATGCTCGGAAACTGGGAGTACCGCTCGGGCGAAGACGGCTTGGACCGCGTGCGCGGCTGGGTGCGAGCATCCGACACACTGCTCGACGTCTGGCTCATCGAGCGCGAGCGTCAAGACCCCGCCGCCTATGCCGAGACGTGGATCCGCGACGGCGGCACGCGCAGCGCAACCCCCGACTTCGACCGTCTCTATAACGCCTGGCTGGATGACTTCGCCGAACGCGGTGTCGAATCGGTCGGTTTCGGCTACCTCACGCTGCGCCGCGCCCCCGCCGCCCCGACCGCCGAACCCCTGCGACGCTTCGAGCGCCTGCCCGACGCGCTCGCCGCCTCATCGGGTCTCGGCACCCACATCGCCGCCGTGCTCGACGCGCACGACTGGATCGCGGCGCACGACGACGACGCGCTCTGGCGCGCCACGCTGCAGGTGGCACCCGACGTCACCGAGGAACGCAACTACTGGCCGGGCAACGACGACCCGTCCACCATCACGCTCAAGCAGGGCGGCGGTTTCGCCCGCACCGTGAAGCTCGATACGGCACTTGCGGCCCTCGTCGGCGCATCGGATGGCGAGCTGCCGGTCGGCGTCATCGTCGAGGCCATCGCACAGCTGCTCGAGGCCGACGTGCCGGCGCTCCGCCAGGAACTCCTCCCCCGCGTGCGCCAGCTCATCCTCGACGGTTTCGTGCAGCCCCTCACCTGACCGCCTTGCGCGGCGTCGCCTGACCCACCTGCCCCCGCGCCGCCCGCTACGATTGGGGGCATGGTGAGCATGGCGGATTCTTTGGCACGCCTCGGCGCACTCGCACAGTCCCCCATCGTGGCCCGGCTCGCCGAGGCATTCGACGCGGCGGGGTTCGAATTCTCCCTCGTCGGCGGGCCCGTGCGCGATGCCATGCTCGGCCGCGAGGTGCACGACCTCGACTTCACGACCAATGCGAGCCCCGACGAGATCCTGGCGGTCATCGCGCCCCTGTCCGACGCGCACTGGGACATCGGCCGCGAGTTCGGCACGATCGGCGCCCGGGTGAGCGCGCGCGACGCATCCGGTGCCACCCTCACCGACCAGGTCGAGATCACCACCTACCGCGCCGACGCCTACGACGGCGTCACGCGCAAACCCGTCGTGGCCTTCGGCGACACCCTCGAGAGCGATCTCGCCCGCCGCGACTTCACGGTCAACGCCATGGCCCTGCGCCTGCCGCAGATGGCGCTCGTCGACCCGTCCACGGGCGTCGAAGACCTGCTGGCCGGCATTCTGCGCACCCCCAGCACGGCGGATGTTTCGTTCGGCGACGACCCTCTGCGCATGTTGCGCGCCGCCCGCTTCGCCGCCCAGCTCGGGTTCACGCCCAGCGACGACACGGTCGAGGCCATGCGCCGACGCGCCGACAGCCTGTCGATCGTCAGCATCGAACGCGTGCAGAGCGAGCTCACCAAACTGTTGTGCACCGACAGCCCCCGCGCCGGCATCCAGCTGCTCGTCGACACCGGGCTCGCCGACCTGGTGCTGCCCGAGATTCCGGCGCTGCGCCTCGAGGTCGACGAGCACCACCACCACAAAGACGTCTACGAGCACTCGCTGACGGTGCTCGATCAGGCCATCGACTACGAGAAGCAGCGGCATCCGGGCACGCCCCCCGACCTCACGCTGCGCATGGCGGCCCTGCTGCACGACATCGGCAAGCCGGCCACGAAGAAGCTCGAATCGGGCGGAACCGTCACGTTCTACCACCACGACGTGGTCGGCGCGAAGCTCGCCAAGAAGCGGCTGACGGCTCTGCGCTACGACAACGACACCATCAAGAACGTGTCGCGCTTGATCGAGTTGCACCTGCGTTTCTTCGGCTACTCCGAGGGTGCCTGGAGCGATTCGGCCGTGCGCCGTTACGTGCGCGATGCCGGGCCGTTGCTCGAGCGCCTGCACATGCTCACGCGCGCCGACGTCACCACGCGCAACCGACGCAAGGCCGACCGTCTCGGTTTCGCCTACGACGATCTCGAGCAGCGCATTGCCGAACTGCGCGAACAAGAAGAGATGGATGCGGTGCGCCCCGACCTCGACGGCAACCGCATCCAAGAGGTCCTCGGCATTGCACCGGGGCGCGAGGTCGGCGAGGCTTACCGCTGGTTGCTCGAACTGCGCCTCGACAACGGCCCACTCGGCGAGGACGAAGCCATCCGCCGCCTGCGCGCCTGGTGGGCCGAGCGCTCCGCCTGAAAGTTCGTGCAATCTCCTTCACACCGCTCCCCCTGCGGCGTAGTTTGATGCCATGAGCCACGAGAAGAACGACGACGCTGTCGAATACGAGACCCCGGGCAACCCCGTCCACGAGCAGCAAGAGGGCGACGTCGAGTACACGACGCCCGGCAACCCCCACCGCGATGACGACGACGAAAACGGCGGCGCGGATGTCGCAACCCCGGGCGTCCCCATCGCCGACGCCCAGCACGAGGCCGAGAAGAACGTGCCGCATGCAACCCCAGGCAACAACTCGGCTCTCTCCGAGGACTGACCACCCCCCTCCCCTGATTCGACGGCCGCTCGTGCCGCGGAGTGTTTCACGTGAAACCCCCGCTGCCCGGGCGGCCGTCGTGCGCTTCCTGGCGCCCATCGTGCGCTTCCTGGCGCCCCCGTCGACTCCTGTCCTACAGTGGAGGCATGTCCTAACGGTCAACGGAGAGGAACATCGATGTCGGATCGTCCCCACGACGAAGAGCTGATCGGCCCCGGGAGCACCGCGGATGCCGCCCCCACCTCGCTCGGTCACCCCACCGACGCTGACGGCGAGGACGAACCCGCGCTCGGCGCCGGCGAAGGGTCCACGGGCCGCACGCAGCTCGCCGACAAGAATGTCACCCCGACCGATTTGAGCTGATCTGGGGCTGTTTTCAGGCGACTTTACGGTGCGCCTGATAATCTCGCCCCTTTGCAGCCCGGTGTGCACGATGCACGACCGGCGTCGTGAAACGGCCGCGGCGCTCCACCGCGAGCCCCCGCACAGCAACGCCCGCTGATTCGTTCCGGGCCAGCCGCGATGACAGATACCCGATAGAAAGCTCCCCATGCGTCACAAACTTCTCCAGTCCGCCGCGGTCGCCCTCACCGCCGTCCTCGCGCTCGCCGGATGCTCGGCCGGATCGTCGACGTCATCCGATTCATCCGAATCCAGCGCCGACACCACCGTGACGTTCCGTCTGTGGGACGAGACGGCCGCCGCCTCCTACGAGAAGTCGTTCGCGGCGTTCGAGAAGCAGAACCCGGGCATCGAGGTCGACGTCGAGGTCGTGCCGTGGGCCGACTACTGGACCGAGTTGCGCGCTGACGTCGCCGAGGGCAACGCGGCCGACGTGTTCTGGATGAACAACTCGTACTTCGGCAATTACGCCGACAGCGGCAACCTCATCGACGTCGACACGGCCCTGGGCAAGGACGCCAAGAACGACTGGACGCCGTCGGTCGTGAAGCAGTTCACGCGCGACAAGACGCTGTGGGGCGTGCCGCAGACCTACGACGCGGGCATCGCCGTCTACTACAACAAGAAGTTGCTCGACGAGGCCGGCATCGACCCGTCGACACTCAAGGACCTGCAGTGGAACCCCGATGAGGCGAAGGACACGTTCCTGCCCGTCGCCCAGAAGCTCACGAAGGACACCTCGGGCCGCGACCGCCTCAACGGTGAGTTCGATACCAACGCCATCGCCACGTTTGGCACCAACCTCGGCTACGACCTGCAGGCCATCCTGCTCCCCTATATCGGCTCGAACGGCGGGCAGTTCCAAGACGGCGACGACTTCGACTTCGCCGACGCCAAGACGACCGAGGCCGTCGAGTATGTCGTCAAGGCCGTCACTGACAAGAAGGTCGCTCCCCCGGCATCCGACACCAACGACAACTCGGATTTCAGCCGCGACGCGTTCCTCGAGGGCAAGATCGCGCTGTTCCAGTCGGGCCTCTACAACCTCAAGAGCATCGACGAGGGTGCCGACTTCGAGTGGGGCGTCGCACCCGCGCCCGCCGGTCCCGCCGGCAACGTCACGGTCACCAACGGCATCGTGGCCGCGGGCAACGCGCAGAGCAAGCACCTCGACGCCACCAAGAAGGTGCTCACCTGGCTCGGCTCGACCGAGGGTGACACCTACCTCGCCACCGACGGTGCCGCACTGCCCGCCGTCGATTCGGCCCAGAAGGTCTTCCTCGACTACTGGAAGAAGCGGGATGTCGACGTCACACCGTTCCTCGACGCTGTGAAGGCCGCAAAGCCCATCGAGTCGCCCTCGGGCGTCAACTATGCCGCCGGTTTCACCGCCTACGATCCCATCTTCAAGCAGATCTTCGCGGGCCAGACGCCCGTCTCCGACGGCCTGAAGAAAGCCCAAGATGCGGCCAACGTCGCCATCAACAAGTAGGTAATCGGGCCGAAGTCGGCTACGATAGGCAGGTTGCCTGGGCTACGTCTAGCCGGGCACGATGCCACAACCCTCCTGTTGCAGAGAGTCTGCAACCGTTAAGTCCGAAGGAGGTGGGTTAATGACGCATCAGTACGAACTCATGGTTATCTTGGACCCCGAGATCGATGAGCGCACGGTCGCTCCGAGCTTGGACAAGTTCCTCAATGTCATCCGCAACGATGGCGGATCGATCGACAAGGTCGACATCTGGGGCCGTCGTCGTCTCGCATACGAGATCAACAAGAAGACCGAAGGCATCTACGCCGTCGTCGACTTCACGGCCACCAGCGAAGCCACGCAGGAGCTCGACCGTCAGCTGAAGCTGTCCGAAGCCGTCATGCGCACCAAGGTGCTGCGGGCCGAAGAAGCCATCGCTCAGGTCGCTTTCGAGCAGAAGCGCTCGGAAGAAAAGGCTGCCCGCAAGGCACAGAGCGCCGCCAAGAAGGACGCCTAGTCCCCATGGCCGGCGAAACCGTAATCACCGTGGTGGGCAACCTCACGAGCGACCCGGAGCTGCGTTACACGCAGAACGGCCTCGCGGTTGCCAACTTCACCATCGCTTCCACCCCGCGCAGCTTCGACCGCGCGGCCAACGAGTGGAAAGACGGCGAAGCGCTGTTCCTGCGTGCAAGTGTCTGGCGTGACTTCGCCGAGCACGTCGCCGGATCGCTCACCAAGGGAAGCCGTGTCATCGCCACCGGTCGCCTGAAGCAGCGCTCGTACGAGACGAAAGAGGGCGAAAAGCGCACCAGCATCGAGCTGGAGGTCGACGAGATCGGCCCCTCGCTCCGCTATGCGACCGCTCAGGTTCAGCGCGCCCAGTCCTCCGGAGCCCCTGGTGGCGCCGGCGGCGGTGGAGGTCGCGGACCGGCAGCCGTCCAAGACGAGCCGTGGGCCGCAAGCGCCCCCGCTCAGTCGTCCTCGTCAGGCGCCGACAGCTGGAACACTCCCGGCTCGTACGGCGACGACACCCCGTTCTAAAACTTTAACGAAGGAAACCTACTATGGCTGGAAAGTCTGGCGGCTCGAGCCGCAAGCCCGCCCGCGGTAAGGGCGCAAAGGTCGTCGCACCCGCGAAGGCGATCCGCGTCGGCGTTATCGACTACAAAGATGTCGCAACGCTCCGCAAGTTCATCTCCGAGCGAGGCAAGATCCGCGCTCGTCGCATCACCGGCGTCTCCGTCCAGGAACAGCGCCTCATCGCCCGTGCCGTGAAGAACGCCCGCGAAATGGCGCTCCTCCCCTACGCCGGCTCCGGCCGCTAAGGAGCAACCCCATGTCGAAATTGATTCTGACGCACGAGGTCACCGGCCTCGGTCAGCCGGGTGACGTCGTCGACGTCAAGAACGGCTACGCCCGCAACTACCTGGTTCCCCAGGGCTTCGCTGTCACGTGGAGCCGCGGTGGCGAAAAGCAGATCGAGCAGATCAAGGCGGCTCGCGCCGCTCGTGAGCTCGCCACGCTCGAAGAAGCCCAGGACCTCAAGCAGAAGCTCGAGAACAACAAGGTCAAGCTCACGGTCAAGGCCGGCGCTGAAGGCCGTCTGTTCGGTTCCGTGAAGACCTCCGACATCGCCAACGCGGTTTCCGCGTCGGGCGTCGGCGAGGTCGACAAGCGCAAGGTCGAGATCCCCAACCCGATCAAGGTCGTCGGCGAGCACACCGCCACGGTGCGCCTGCACGAAGACCTCTCGGCCACGATCACCCTTCAGGTGGTTGCAGCCAAGTAACACCACGAAAGCGGGGGTCCGGGCATCTGCCTGGGCCCCCGCTTTTGCGTTCGTGCGTGCGGTGCTCAGTCGGTGGCTTCGCCCGCGACTTCGTCCGAGTCATCCGGGTCGACCTTCTTGATGACCTCGTTGTCCTCTTCGGCAACGGGAGCCGTCGCCTCGTCCTCTCGCAGGTAGTCGCCCGATGCGATGTCGTCGTCGTGATGAGACATTGTCGTCCTCTCGTCGTGATGCGGTGCTCGGCTGTGCCGCCGTGCGGTTCGACGCTAGGTGCCCTCTCTCCGGTGCGCAATGGGGTTGCTAGCGCATCATCCGAGGTCTGTCGACCGGTAGATCGTCGTCGGCGCAGCATCCGATCATGGACTCGTGGCCGCGATGCGTGGTCGCCCGAGAGGATGAACATGAGCCCCGTATCGCTGTGGAACGCGCACGCCCCCGAATTCGTGAGCGACCCGTTCGTGGTCGAGGAACACGCCGACGTCATCGTGGTCGGTGCCGGCCTCACCGGGCTCCTCACGGCCACGCTGCTGGCCCGAGCGGGCGTCGATGTGCTGGTGCTCGAGGCGCGCACACCCGGGGCCGTGACATCCGGCAACACCACCGCCAAGATCAGCGTGCTGCAGGGCACGAAGCTCTCGACCATCCTGTCCCACCACTCGCAGAAGCTCGGCCGGGCCTACGTCGAGGCCAACACCGACGGGCAGGCCCTCCTGCTGGCTCTGTGCGCCGAGTGGGGCGTCCCGGTGGATGTCCGCGACGCCTACACCTATGCGGTGTCCGACGAGGGCCTGAAACAGGCGCGCAAGGAGTTCGAGGCCAACGAGAAGCTCGGCCTGGGCGTCGAGTGGGTCGAGACATCCGAGCTGCCTTATGACATCAAGGGCGCGGTGCGGATGCCGGCCCAGGCCCAGTTCGACCCGATGGACCTCATCGCGGCCGCGATCACCGACATCCGCGCGCACGGTGGCCGGGTGGTGTCGGGTGTGCGCGTGACGGGTGTCGACGTCGAATCGCCCACCCTTGTCGAAACCGAGCGCGGCGACGTGCACGCCGAGAACGTCGTCCTGGCGACCGGCATCCCGATCCTCGATCGCGGCGGCTACTTCGCTAAGGTGTCCCCCACCCGTTCCTACGCGATCGCGTTCACGGGCGCGGCGGCGACTCCGCAGGGCATGTATCTCTCGGCGGACACCCCGAGTCGGTCGGTGCGCCAGGCGACGGTGGATGGTGTCGACTACCTCATCATCGGCGGCAACGACCATCCCGTGGGCCGCGGCGGTTCTGAACGCGAGAAGGTCGAGGACCTGGTGGCCTGGACGGAGCAGCACTTCCCGGGTGCCGAGGTGGCCTATTCCTGGTCGGCGCAGGACTACAGCTCGCATAACCAGATTCCCTTCGTCGGTGCACTTCCCCGCGGGCGCGGCACGGTCTACATGGCCACGGGCTACGACAAGTGGGGCATGACGAACGCGGCGGCGGCATCCCTGCGTCTCACCGCCGAGTTGACGGATGCCGAGCAGCCCGGTTGGGCGAAGGTCTGGGGCACGCGCATCACCACGCCCGCCGACCTCGCCGAGGGCGCTCTGCACAACGCCGAGGTCGGTGTGGAGATCGTGAAGGGATGGGCGCACGTGCTCACGGGGGCGCCGTCCGAGGCCCCGGCCGAAGGCCAGGGCGTGGTCACGCGCGCATCGGACGGCCTAGCCCCGGTCGGGACGTCGACCGTGGACGGGAAAACGTGCGCGGTCAGTGCGGTGTGCCCGCATCTCGGGGGTGTCGTGTCGTGGAACGACCAGGAGCAGAGTTGGGACTGCCCGCTGCACGGCTCACGCTTCTCGGCTCAGGGCGACCTGCTCGAGGGCCCGGCCGTCGCAGGTCTCGCGGCCCACGAATAAAGTCGCAGCGGGACGGGCCGGTCGGCGGCCTATTCCGAGAGAAAGTCGCCGCCCGGTGTCGCTCGTGTTCGAGCCACCGGGCGTCGTCGTTGGTGAGACCATGGAGCGTCGTACACCCGCGGCGAGTTGCGAGTCAAGTCGATCTATGCACAGGTTAACGGCACGTTGTGAACATTCAACGTCTGATCGAAAGAGTTTTCCACCGTCGGTCTGTGTGAATAGAATTACCTGATCGGAAGCTTTTTACGCGCCAAATATTTCTAGTTATCCACAAGTTTCCACACAGGTTGTGCACACAGCGCGCGGCGTTTCGCCCAGGTTATACACAAAGTTATCCACAGGCATATTTGCTGTGGAGAGAGCCCTGTCCCTAATGTGGGGCAGCGCCTCGTTCCTGAGCGAAGACGCGAGAACGAGTCACCGATCACGGGCACCGAACAACACTGTCAGCGGTCGGAGGTTTACTAGAGCCGACGCCGCACCCGAAGCGACACGCTGCTCCAGCATCCGTTGATCGTTCCGCGCCCGTGGCGCCCCGATAACAACGTGTGCACGAGGGAAGGAGACCAGAGTGTCAATCGCCCACCTCGGCCTCGCAGATGATCGCTCGGGTTCGAACCCGTCCTACGGCTCCGACCGCACCCCGCCGCACGACCTGCTGGCCGAACAATCCGCCCTGGGCGGCATGCTCCTGTCGAAGGATGCCGTCGCCGACGTCGTCGAGGTCGTGCGCGGCCCCGATTTCTACGTGCCCAAACACGAGATCATCTTCGACGCTCTCCTCGCGTTGTACTCGCAGGGTGAACCCACCGACGTCATCGCCGTCACCGACGAGCTCATCAAACAGGGCGAGCTGTCGCGGGCTGGCGGTGCCGACTACCTGCACACGCTGACGAGCCTCGTGCCCACGGCCGCCAACGCCGGGTTCTACGCCTCCATCGTCGCCGAGCGCGCCCTGCTGCGCCGTCTCGTCGAAGCGGGCACACGCATCGTGCAGATGGGTTATGCCGGCGAGGGCGAAGTGCTCGACCTCGTCAACAACGCGCAGGCCGAGATCTATGGCGTCACCGGCTCGACCGAGAGCGAAGACTACGTGCCGCTCAGCGACGCCGTGGGCGCGGCCTTCGACGAGATCGAGGCCGCCAGCGGAACCGACGGCCAGATGGCGGGTGTTCCCACGGGCTTCATCGAGATGGATGACCTCACCAACGGTTTCCACCCGGGCCAGCTCATCCTGGTTGCCGCTCGACCCGCATTGGGTAAGTCCACGCTGGCCCTCGACTTCGCGCGCGCCGCCGCGATCCACAACGACCAGCCCACCATCGTCTTCTCGCTCGAAATGGGTCGCAGCGAGATCGCCATGCGACTTCTGTCGGCCGAGGCATCCGTGCCCCTGCAGAGCATGCGCAAGGGAAACGTGGACCAGCGCGACTGGACCAAGCTCGCGTCGACGCGCGGCAAGATCAACGACGCGCCCCTCTACATCGACGACAGCCCCAACATGACGCTCGTCGAGATTCGCGCCAAGTGCCGCCGCCTCAAGCAGCGCGTGGGCCTCAAGATGGTCGTCATCGACTACCTGCAGCTCATGACGAGCGGTAAGCGCGTCGAGAGCCGCCAGCAGGAGGTCTCCGAGTTCTCGCGTGCGCTCAAGCTGCTCGCCAAAGAACTCAAGGTGCCCGTGATCGCGCTGTCACAGCTGAACCGTGGCCCCGAGCAGCGCGCCGACAAGATGCCCGCCATCAGCGACCTGCGCGAGTCCGGCTCGCTCGAGCAGGACGCCGACATGGTCATCCTGCTGCACCGCGAGAGCGCCTACGAAAAAGACAACCCGCGCGCGGGCGAGGCCGACCTCATCGTCGCCAAGCACCGTAACGGCCCCACGCGCACCGTCACGGTCGCGTTCCACGGCCACTACTCCCGCTTCGCGGACCTCGCGCCGGGCATGTAACGCAGCGGGTGGTGCTGGCGGGCGATCGGCACACCGCTTCGGCTCAGCGCGAGCGCGTAGGATGGATGCATCCCCCCGACGAGAAATGAGGCGCCGCACGTGGCACGATCCGCTGTCGCCGAGCCGACGAGCTCGCGTTACTGGATCGCTCTCGTGGTCCGGGCCGTGCTCGCGCTCATCATCGCCGCCGTCGTGACCTTCTCGGCCGACCACTCCCCCGAATTCGGGCTCACGGTCTTCGCCGTGTTCGCTCTTCCCTCCGGCATCGCGACGGCGCTCCTGGCGCGCCGTGCCGCGGCGGGCGGGCATGTCGACGCGCTGAGCATTCGTCTCATCATGATCTCGGGTGTCCTCACGGCCGTCGCCGGCGTTGCCGCGCTCGTCGTGCGCACCAACGGCACGAGCGCACTCATGTGGCTCCTCGTCATCTGGGCCGCCGTCACCGGCGCCGTCGAGTTCATCGCCGGCCTGCGCGCCCGCAAGACGCTCGCCGCCGCCCGCGAATGGCTCGCCGCCGGAGCCTTCGGGCTCATCCTCGCGATCGCCGTGGTGCTGGTGCCCGGCGGCCTCGACCAACACTTCGTCGGCCCCGATGGCGTCGAGCGCTCGCTCACGTCCGCGGTCGTCACCGTCGGCATGTTCGGCGCCTACGCCGCCGTGCTCGGCGTCTACCTGCTCATCGGCGGGCTCTCCCTCAAATGGGGCGCCTCGGCCGATCGACGCACCGAAGCTACACCCGTGGAGTCCTCCTCATGAGCAAACCGTCCCGTCGCGAGATCCTTAAACCGGTCGAACTCCTCGTGATGGCCGCCATCGCGGCCGTCTTCACCGGCGTCATCGTGCTCATGTCCACGCGCGAGCCCGTCATCGCGCTCGTCGCCTTCGGCGTGGCGTTCGTCGTCACGCTCGTCGTCATCGCCATGTTCGTGCTGTCGATCAAACCCGACGACATCGAGCGCCACGAGATCGACGACGAAGACGACGAGACCCCGGTCTCTCCTCACTAGAAGCCACCTGCGGGCTCAGCCCGGCCCCACGAACCACCGGCACACACAGAAGAAGCCCCGACCGCATCCGGTCGGGGCTTCTTCTTATCCAGTCCAGAAGGCGGGCTCAGGCCTGCGGCAACCGGTCGACCAGCTCGTCGGCCAACCCCACATACGTGGCGGGCGTCAGCGCGACCAGGCGCGCCTTCGCGGCATCCCCGATGTCGAGCTTCTCGACGAACGCAACCAGGTCGTCGCGCCCGATGCGCTTACCCCGGGTCAGATCCTTCAGCATCGCGTAGGGGTCGTCGATCGACGAGCGCCCGGCAACCACCTCGGCGCGGATGACGGTCTGGATGGCCTCGGCGAGAACCTCCCAGTTGTGGTCGAGGTCGTAGGCCAGGGCATCCCGGTCGAGGTCGATCTCACGCAGGCCGCGCGCCAGGTTGTCGAGCGCGAGCAGCGAATGCCCGAGACCCACGCCGATGTTGCGCTGCGTGGTCGAGTCGGTCAGGTCGCGCTGCAGACGCGACGTGACGAGGGTGGCCGCCAGCGAGTCGAGCAGGGCGCTCGACAGCTCGAGGTTGGCCTCGGCGTTCTCGAAGCGGATGGGGTTGATCTTGTGCGGCATCGTGGACGACCCGGTGGCGCCGGCGACGGGGATCTGGCGGAAGTAGCCGATCGAGATGTACGTCCAGATGTCGGTGGCCAGGTTGTGCAGCACGCGGTTGGCGTGCGAGACCCGGTTGTAGAGCTCGGCCTGCCAGTCGTGCGACTCGATCTGCGTGGTCAGCGGGTTCCACGTGAGCCCGAGCGATTCGACGAACTCCTGCGAGATGGTGGTCCAGGATGCCTCGGGGTCGGCGGCCACGTGAGCCGCGAAAGTGCCGGTGGCACCCGAGAACTTGCCGAGGTATTCAGTGCCCTCGATCTGCGTCTCGATGCGTCGCAGGCGCCACGCGGTGACGGCGAGTTCGCGCCCCATGGTGGTGGGCGTCGCGGGCTGCCCGTGCGTGCGGCTCAGCATGGCGTCGGCACGGAAGGCCTGCGCCTGACGCGTCAGCTCGGCGATCACGCCGCGGTAGGCCGGCAGCCACACCTCGCGCACGGCCAGCGACACCGTCAGTGCGTAGCTGAGGTTGTTGATGTCTTCGCTCGTGCAGGCGATGTGGGTCAACTCGGCGATGGACGCCAGCCCGAGTTCGTCGAGGCGGTGCCGCACGAGGTATTCGACGGCCTTCACGTCGTGGCGGGTGACCGCTTCCTTCTCAGCCAGCCAGTCGATGTCGGCCTGCGAGAACTCGGTGTAGAGCGCGCGCAGGCTCTCCTTCTGCGCCGCCTCGAGCGGCGACGAGCCGAACATGCTGTGGTCGGTCAGGTAGATCAGCCACTCCACCTCGACCTGCACGCGTGCCCGGTTGAGACCGGCCTCGCTCAGGTATTCGCCGAGCGGCTGCACCGAGGCCTTGTAGCGGCCGTCGAGCGGGCTGAGCGGCTGAGGGGGAAGTGAGGTCATCGGAGGGCTCCCTGTCGGATGGCGGGTTCGAGTTGGCGGAAGAGGTGCTTGCACGCCTGCTCAATCATCCCAAGAACCTGGTCGAACATCGCATCGTCCGAATAGTAGGGGTCTGGCACGTCGGTGAGGTGCGCCTGCCGCGAGTCGAAGCTCAGCAGCATCTGCACCTTGCTGCGCTCGCCCTCGGTGGGCGCCCAGGCCTTGAGGATGCGGTCGTGGCTGCGGTCGAGGGCCACCACGAGGTCGAGCTTGCCGAACTCGCCGGGGTCGAACTGTTTCGCCCGGTGCGCCGAACCGTCGTAGCCGCGCCGCGCGAGAGCGGCCACGGTGCGATGGTCGGCCTGTTCCCCCACATGCCAGTCACCCGTGCCGGCCGAGGTGGTGACGACGTATTCTTCGAGCCGCGCGCCCCGCACGAGCGAGCGGAACACGACTTCGGCCATGGGTGAGCGGCAGATGTTGCCGGCGCACACGAAACTGACGCGGTAGGGGACGATCTCTTTCTGCGGGGGCTCGGCGTCGAGGTCGGCCTTCTGGCCGGTCAACTCAGCGTCGACCTTCGTTCAACTGGGGCTTCAGGATGGCCCCGAAGATCCAGTTGATGATGCCCAGCACGAGGGCGCCGAGCACACCCCACC
Source organism: Okibacterium fritillariae (assembly GCF_900167575.1). Taxonomy (GTDB): domain Bacteria; phylum Actinomycetota; class Actinomycetes; order Actinomycetales; family Microbacteriaceae; genus Okibacterium; species Okibacterium fritillariae. The sequence goes on along the minus strand of NZ_FUZP01000001.1, from coordinate 9,696 downwards.
AGAAACCGTCGATGGTCAGGCCGAAGCCGAACCAGGAGGTGACGCCGGCGGTGATGAGCAGCAGGATGCCGTTCACGATGAACGAGATCAGCCCGAGCGTGAGGATGTAGAGCGGGAAGGCGACGATACGGATGAGGGTGCCGATGATCGCGTTGACGATTCCGAACACCAGCCCGACCACCAGATAGGTGACGACCGTGGGCAAGATGCCGTCGTCATAGGGGGTGACATGCACGCCGGCCACGATGAGGGTCGTGAGCCAGATCGCCACGCCGTTGATCACGATCCGTATCAAGAATTTGCCCATGGAACCCACTATCCCATCGGCCTCCCGTCGTGACAAAGCTGTTATTCGCCCGTTGGCCGTATTCCGTGCTCGGAATCTCAGCGCCGTAGAATCGCACAATGACCTCCGCCGAACGCCGACCCGTCAAGTTGCGCCCGGAAATCGTCGCATTGCCCCCTTATAAGCAGGGCAAACCGGCCCCCGTCGACGCCTATAAGTTGTCGAGCAACGAGAACCCTTACCCTCCCCTAGACGGTGTTATCGAGGACGTCGTGCGTGCGACATCCTTCAACCGTTATCCGGATGCCACGGCGCTCGCCGTGCGCGAGGTGCTGGCCGCGCGCAACGGCGTCTCGGTCGACGAGGTGCACATCGGCGCCGGTTCGGTGTCGATCATCAGCCAGCTCATCAGCGCGGCCGCCGGAGCGGGCGACGAGGTCGTCTACCCCTGGCGTTCGTTCGAGGCCTACCCCGGTCTCGTCACGGTCGCGGGCGCGACGAGCGTGCAGGTGCCCCTGAAAGCGGATGATTCGCTCGACCTCCCCGCGCTCGCCGAGGCCGTGACCGAGCGCACGCGCGTCGTCATCGTCTGCTCCCCCAACAACCCCACGGGCACCGTGGTCGGCGCCGCCGAGTTCGCCGACTTCATGGAATCCATCCCCGACGACCTGCTCGTCCTCCTCGACGAGGCCTACTACGAGTTCATCGACCGCGAAGACGCCGTCGACGGTCTCGCGCTCACGGGTCGCTACCCCAACCTCGTGGTGCTGCACACCTTCTCCAAGGCCTACGGTCTGGCCGGGCTGCGCATCGGCTGGGCGATCGGGCCCGTCGACATCCTCAACGCCGCCCGCGCGAGCGCCATCCCGCTGTCGGTCACCGAGCCGTCGCAGGTCGCCGCCCTGGCATCGCTCGAGCGCGATTCCGAGCTGGCCGAGCGTGTGTCGCACATCCGCGCTCGCCGCAATGTCATCCGCGACGGCTTCCTCGACCGCGGTCTGCGCGTTCCCGAGGCGCAGGGCAACTTCATCTGGCTGGGCGCCGGCGACGAGACCGATCGTGTGCAAGACGTCCTCTACTCCCACGGCATCGTGGCGCGGGCCTTCCCCGGTTCCGGCGTGCGCATCAGCATCGGCGAGGAGGAGTCGATCGCGAGCCTGTTCCGCGCGGCCGACGAGATCGCCCGGCTGCTTCCCGCCGCACATCCCCTCTCGACGTTAGGTTAGAACGGTGACAGTTCCTCTTCATGATCAGGCTTCGCCTGCCGTGCAGTTCTTGTCGACGGACGGCGTGTTCAGCGTCTCCGAGCAGAGCGAGCAGTACGCCCCCTACCTCGAGCGTCTGACCGAGGCCGACCACCGCCGGTTCTATCGCGACATGTCGGTCGTGCGGGCGTTCGACGTCGAGTCGGCCAACCTGCAGCGCCAGGGCCAGCTGGCCCTCTGGGTGCCGAGCTTCGGGCAGGAGGCCGCCCAGGTGGGTTCGGCCCACGCCGCCCGGCCGCAAGATCACCTCTTCCCCTCTTACCGCGAGCACGCCGTGGGATTCGTGCGCGGCATCGACCTGCTCAACGTGCTGCGCCTGCTGCGCGGTGTCACGCACGGTGGCTGGGACCCGAAGGATCCGACCAACGGCAACTTCCACCTCTACACGCTCGTCATCGGCTCGCAGACGCTGCACGCCACGGGCTATGCGCTCGGCCAGAAGCTCGACGGCCGCACCAACACGGGCAACCACGAGACCGACGAGGCCACCATGGTCTACTTCGGCGACGGCGCCACGAGCCAGGGGGATGTCAGCGAGGCCCTCGTCTTCGCGTCGAGCTACCAGACCCCGCAGGTCTTCTTCCTGCAGAACAACCACTGGGCCATCTCGGTGCCCGTCACCACGCAGTCGCGCACACCGTTGCACCGACGCGGCGACGGCTTCGGTGTGCCCAACGTGCAGGTCGACGGCAACGACGTCCTGGCGAGCTTCGCGGTCACGGCCAAGCACCTCGACGATGCGCGCTCCGGTCAGGGCCCGCAGCTCATCGAGGCGCTCACCTATCGCATCGGCGCGCACACCACGAGTGACGACCCCACCAAGTACCGCACGCAGGAAGAGCTCGACTCGTGGGTGGCCAAAGATCCCATCGCGCGCTTCGAGGCCTACCTGCGCTCGCAGAATGCCCCGCAGTCCTTCTTCGACGATGTGGATGCCGAGGCCAAAGACTTCGCGTCCGACATCCGTTGCCGCACCCTGGCCCTCGAGACGCCCGACATGAGCCTCATGTTCGATCACGTCTACTCCGAGCCTCACCCGCTCCTCGAAGAGCAGAAGGCGTGGCTCGCCCAGTACGAGAACTCGATGAACGGCGGGGAGTCCGCATGAGCGACACGATGACGAACACGCAGGCCACCGGCGGCGACGGAGCCGAGGCCCCGCGCGGCGTCGAGAACCTGCCCATGGTGAAGGCCCTCAACGCGGGTCTGCGCCAGGCCATGCTCGACGACCCGCGCGTGCTCATGATGGGTGAGGACATCGGCCGTCTCGGCGGCGTCTTCCGCGTGACCGAGGGCCTGCAGCCCGAGTTCGGCACCGACCGCGTGCTCGACACACCCCTCGCCGAGTCGGGCATCATCGGCACGGCCATCGGCCTCGCCATGCACGGTTTCCGACCGGTGTGCGAGATCCAGTTCGACGGCTTCATCTACCCCGGTTTCGACCAGATCACGTCGCAGCTGGCGAAGCTCACCAACCGGCACGAGGGCCAGCTCAGCATGCCCCTCGTCATCCGCGTTCCTTACGGCGGGCACATCGGCGCGGTCGAGCACCACCAGGAGAGCCCCGAGGCCTACTTCGCGCACACGCCGGGCCTCCGCGCGGTCAGCCCGTCGACGCCCAACGATGCCTATTGGATGATTCAGGAGGCCATCGCCTCCAACGACCCCGTCATGTTCTTCGAGCCCAAGAGCCGTTACTGGCCGAAGGGCGAGGTCGACTTCTCGTCGTCGGCCGTTCCGCTGCACGCATCGCGTGTGGTCCGCACCGGCACCGATGTCACGCTCGTGGGCCACGGCGCCATGGTCACGGTGCTGTTGCAGGCCGCCGAGCTGGCCGCCGCCGAGGGCACCTCGGTCGAGGTCGTCGATCTGCGTTCTCTCTCCCCGGTCGACTACGGTCCCGTCGTCGAGAGCGTGCGCAAGACCGGTCGCGCCGTCGTCGCGCAGGAGGCCTCCGGCTTCGCGTCGATCGGGTCGGAGATCGCGGCCACCATCACCGAGCGCGCGTTCTATTCGCTTGAGGCGCCCGTCCTGCGGGTGTCCGGCTTCGATACGCCGTTCCCGCCCGCCAAACTCGAGGGTCTGTTCCTGCCCGACGCCGACCGCATCCTCGAGGCCGTCGACCGGTCGCTGGCCTACTAGCCGGCACGCCAACACCCGGCCGGCCTTGCGCCGGCGAACCCCGCTTCACCCGCACCGCCCCGAGCGGCACCGCACGCACCGAATGGACTAACTCATGAGCGAGATGCGCTTTCCTCTTCCCGATGTGGGCGAGGGCCTGACCGAGGCCGAGATCGTGTCGTGGAAGGTCGCCCCCGGCGATCACGTGGCGCTCAACCAGGTGCTGGTCGAGATCGAGACGGCCAAATCGCTCGTCGAGCTGCCGTCGCCGTTCGTCGGCACGGTCGGCGAGATCCTGGTCGACGAGGGCACGACGGTCGACGTGGGCACGCACATCGTCACCATCCAGTCGGGCGAGTCAGCGGATGCCGCAGCCACGCCTTCCGCATCCGGCCCCGCTTCCTCTGCCACCGCCCCCTCCGCCGGTTCGGGCCGCGACAGCTCCTCCGCGGGCGCCGCCGGTGTCGGCGACATCCCGTCGGCTGCAGCAGCCGCCGGCCCGGCCGAGAGCGCCCAGTTCCGCATGGCGGGCACGGCCGACGTCCCGGCCACGCTGGCGCAGGCCGAAGCTCAGGCCGAGGCCTCCGCATCGGCTGAGCAGTCCGTCTCCGACACCCGTGACTCCATCGCCTCCGAGGAGCCCAAGCAGGGCAGCGTCCTGGTGGGCTACGGCACGGGCGGCCAGGTCTCCAGCCGCCGCACAGCCACGTCACGCCAGAACCTCCGCCCCGCGCCCCCGGCCTCCGTCCTGGCGTCGGTGCCGGCCGCGGCCGCCGTCCCCATCATCGTCAAACCGCCCATCCGCAAGCTCGCGAAAGACCTCGGCGTCGCGCTCGACACGCTCGAGGGCACGGGTCTCGCGGGCGAGATCACGCGCGACGACGTCGTGCGCGCGGCCAGCCAGCCGAAGGTCTTCCGCAACATTGAGACGCCCGAGTGGGCGCCCGAGCGCGAGGAGCGCATCCCCGTCAAGGGTGTGCGCAAGGCCATCGCCAATGCCATGGTGCAGTCGGCCTACACGGCCCCGCACGTGAGCCTGTTCGTCGATGTCGATGCCACCCGCACCATGGAATTCGTGAAGCGGCTGAAGGCTTCCACCGATTTCGCGGGCGTCAAGGTGTCGCCGTTGCTCATCATGGCCAAGGCCATGATCTGGGCCGTGCGCCGCAACCCGATGGTCAACGCGGCCTGGACCGACGAAGAGATCATCGTGCGCCACTTCGTCAACCTCGGTGTCGCGGCAGCCACCCCGCGCGGCCTCATCGTGCCGAACGTGAAAGACGCTCAGGCCATGACGCTGCTCGAGCTGGCCCGCGCCCTCGAACAACTCACCCTCACGGCGCGCGACGGCAAGACGCCGCCCTCCGATATGCAGCAGGGCACCATTACGATCACCAATATCGGCGTCTTCGGCATGGACACAGGCACGCCCATCCTCAACCCGGGCGAGGTGGCCATCGTCGCGCTCGGCACGATCAAGCAGAAGCCGTGGGTGGTGGATGGCGAGGTGCGCCCCCGTTTCGTCACGACCCTGGGCGCCTCGTTCGACCACCGCGTCGTCGACGGCGACGTGGCGAGCCGCTTCCTGGCGGACGTCGCGGCCATCATCGAAGAACCGGCGCTCCTCCTCGACTGACGGACGGTCCCCCGCGCGGCGCGATCGCGCGACGGGGGTCATCTCGCCGGGCCGGGCTCCGAACGTCGCTCAGATCGCCCGCCGGGACGCCTGGGATGGCGTCGCTCGATGCCGTCGAAGGTCACGGTAGGACAACAATGCCGATTGCCTGGTCAGGGCCACATTAGGGCGCCGCGAAGCCCGTCTCGCCGCGACATCCGGCCGTTCTCGATGTCCCCCGAATAGGCGACTCGGCCGCCCGTCGTTAGGCTGGACGACGGTCATGACGACCACACACCCAGTCCGCGATCGGGGTGCAGGGCCTCCGGGTCCGCGCGCCGCGGTCGTATGGTCCAGGGCGTTCTGGCCGGCTCCGAAGCAGCCAGACCGCGAACCCGTATCGCCGCGCCGAGTCCGTTCCGCAACGACTCGTGCGCCGCTTGATGTGGCGGGTTCCGACGCGCGCCCCGTGACCCGGCCGTGAGAAACGAAATGCGTTGCCCGCGCCCGGCGTCGGCAATGCGCTGGAGAACACGTGTCAGAAATGGTTGCCGTCAGCGCACGGAATCTATACAAGGTATTCGGAAGAAAACCGCGGGAGGTGGTGAAACGTCTCGCGGCGGGAAGTGCGCGCGACGAGCTCACCGGCCTCGGCACAGCCGCGGTGATCGACGCCTCGTTCGAGGTGAAGCAGGGCGAGATCTTCGTCGTCATGGGGTTGAGCGGTTCGGGAAAGTCCACGCTCATCCGCATGCTCAACGGCCTGCTCGAGCCGACGTCGGGAACGGTCGAGGTCATGGGTTCGCCCATCTCGGGCATCTCCGACGCCCAGCTGCGCGAGGTGCGCAAGAAGAACGTCTCGATGGTCTTCCAGCACTTCGCGCTCCTCCCCCACCGCAGTGTGCGCGACAACGTGGCCTACGGGCTCGAGATCCAGGGCATGCCCCTCGCCGAGCGCCGCGAACGGGCCGAGCGCATCATCCAGCGTGTGGGGCTCGACGGATGGGCCGACAAGCTTCCCGCCCAGCTCTCGGGCGGCATGCAGCAGCGTGTCGGTCTGGCCCGCGCGCTCGCCGCCGACACCGACGTCCTGCTGATGGACGAGGCGTTCTCGGCTCTCGACCCGCTCATCCGGCGCGAGATGCAGGAGCAGCTCGTCGAACTGCAGGCCGAGCTCGGCAAGACCATCATCTTCATCACGCACGACCTCAACGAGGCCATGTTCCTCGGCGATCGCATCGCGGTCATGCGCGACGGCCGCATCGTGCAGGTCGGCACCCCCAACGACATCCTCACCGACCCGGCCAACGACTATGTGGCCCAGTTCGTGCAGGATGTCGACCGCGCCCGTGTGCTCACCGCCGCGGGTGTCATGGAGCCCGCCCGTTCGGTTGTCTCGGTCGCCGCCGGCCCGCGCGCCGCCCTCCGTGCCATGCGCGACCTGCAGACGTCGGCCGCGTTCGTCGTCGGCCCGGGTCGTCGCCTCCTCGGTGTGGTGCGCGACAAGGACGTGCTGCGTCTGGTCAAGGCCAACGAAACCGACCTCAGCACGGTCATCCGCAACGACGCCGCCACGGTCACGGGTGACGTCCACTTGACGGACCTCTTCGAGAGCGCCGTCGAGAGCCCGCTGCCCGTCGCGGTGCTCGACGCCGAGAACCGTCTGCTCGGCGCCATCCCCCGCGTCACCCTGCTCGCCGCGCTCGGAAACGTGCCGACGACAACCTCCGAGCTCGACACCATCGAACCGGCACCCAGCGTCTCGGTCGAGACCATCACCGAGACCTTGCGCGTCACGGCCCCGAACAGCAGCACAGAAGGGACCCTCGTATGAACGAGTTCCGCATTCCCCTCGGCGAGTGGGCCGAAAGCGTCGTCGATTTCATCACGGATGTCTTCAGCGGCTTCTTCGCGGTCCTGCGAGCCATCTTCGCCGCCCTCTACGACGCGGTGGACCTGGTGCTCGCCTCTCCCCCGTTCTGGGCCGTCATCATCGTCGCCGTCGCGCTGGCCTTCTTCGTGCGCGGCTGGAAGTTCGCGCTCGGCTCGGCCGTCGGTTTCCTCCTGATCGTCGGAGTCGACCAATGGGAGAACGCCATGGATACCTTGGCGCTCGTCCTCGTGGCCAGCGCCATCGCCATCGCGATCAGCGTTCCCGTCGGCATCCTGGCGGCGCGTTCGGATACGGCGTCCAAGATCATCAAACCGATCCTCGACTTCATGCAGACCATGCCGGCCTTCGTCTACCTGATCCCGGCGCTCATCCTGTTCCGCGTCGGCGTGGTGCCCGGAATCGTCGCGACCATCATCTTCGCGATGGCCCCCGGCGTGCGCCTCACCGAGCTCGGCATCCGCGGTGTCGACAAGGAGGTCGTCGAGGCCGGCCAGGCGTTCGGTGCCTCCCCCGGCCGCATCCTGCGCCAGATCCAGCTGCCCCTCGCCATGCCCAGCATCTCGGCGGGCATCAACCAGGTCATCATGCTGTCGCTTTCGATGGTCGTCATCGCGGGTCTCGTCGGCGCCGGTGGTCTGGGTGCCCAGGTGGTCGCGAGCCTGGGCCGCGTCGACGTGGGTCTCGGCTTCGAGGCGGGTCTCGCGGTCGTGATCCTCGCCATCTTCCTCGACCGCCTCACGGCATCCTTCGGCACACGTCGCGCTCGCCGCCCCTCTCGCACCGAACGCGCAGCGGATGCCGCATCCCCCGCCGCCTCGAGCGCCCCTCTCCCCCCGGCCCCGGGCTCGAGCGCCCGCACCGCAACCACATCTGCGGACGCTACCCCCGCACCGACACCCGCGTCCCGGTGATGTCCGGCGCGAGGGCCTCGGCCTCTGCACGCGCGTCCCGGTGATGCTTCGCACCTCGAGCTGACCCCGCCGCGCCCCCATACCCCCACCCCCGTCTTCTCTGACGGGACGAAAGGAAACAATGAATAACCGCACCACAGCAACCCTCGCCACTGTCGCGCTCGCCGGAATGGTCGGCCTCGTCGGCTGTTCGTCCGGCACCGCCGAAACCCTCGACAACGGCGACCAGAAGGATGTCACGATCGCCGTCTTCCAGGGCTGGGACGAAGGGGTGGCCGCCAGCTACCTCTGGAAGGCCGTCCTCGAGGAGAAGGGCTACGACGTCGAACTCGAGGATGCCGACGTCGCCCCCGTCTATGAGGGACTCTCTTCGGGCGACTACGACCTGGTCCTCGACACGTGGCTCCCCCAGACCCACAAAACCTACATGGACCGCTACGGCAAGGATGTCACCGACCTCGGTGCCTGGAATGACGACGCCAAGCTCACCATCGCCGTGAACGAGGACGCCCCGATCGACTCGCTCGAGGAGCTGGCCGACAACGCCGACCTCTTCGACAACCGTCTCATCGGCATCGAGCCGGGTGCCGGTCTCACCGAGGCCACGCAGGAGAAGGTCATCCCCGGCTACGGTCTGGAGGACATGGAGTACCTCACCTCGTCGACGGCCGCCATGCTCTCCGAGCTGAAGTCCCGCACGGATGCCGGCGAGAACGTCGTCGTCACGCTCTGGACGCCGCACTGGGCCTATGACGCCTTCCCCCTGAAGGACCTCGCGGACCCGCAGGGCACGCTGGGGGATGCCGAGAGCATCCACTCGGTATCCAGCAAGCAGTTCGGCGACAAGTTCCCCACCCTCGAGGGATGGATCAAGAACTTCACCATGGACAGCGACCAGCTCTACTCGCTGGAGAACGCCATGTTCAACGAGAACTCCAGCGACGACTACGAGCCCATCGTGGCGAAGTGGATCGAAGACAACCGCGCCTACGTGGACTCCCTCACGAAGTAGTCGCCCGGTGTAAGACCCCTGGGTTCACCACCCGCCAGAAAGGCCGTACTCACCGAGTGCGGCCTTTCGTGTTCCCCTGAGTGGCGGTGTCGCCCGCGTCGTACCCCGCCATTCCGCGGATATCCGGGCCAGACGGGCCATCCCGAAAATTCTTCAGAAGTTTTTCCAGAATCACTTTCCCCCGGTAAACAGAGCAATCCCTGCCTCATCGCGGCCGTGGAAACGGCTCGTGTGTGAGAAATGGCTTTTACGGTCTCTGAATCTGTCGTACAGTAGACAAGTTGCCGGGGACGGAAGCCGAAAGGCCCAGAACCGAAGTCAACCAAAACCCCCGCTGAGAAGCACAAAATCCGATTACGGATCATCGTGTCAGCGTGGAAAACCCACACAACGAAATCTTCGATGTGAATCAGTCTGCCTGAAAATGACAAACCGGTTCGATTTGACAAGACTTCAAGATGTGGTAGGTTAGAGAAGTTGCCCTGATGAACAGCCTTCGGGTGGGTTTGTTGGGTGCGTCTGATCTTTGAGAACTCAACAGCGTGCACAATGTCAAATGCCAAATAACCTCGGCATCCATTTTTTGGGTGTT
>NZ_FUZP01000002.1 GCF_900167575.1 Okibacterium fritillariae | reverse complement strand
AACACCCAAAAAATGGATGCCGAGGTTATTTGGCATTTGACATTGTGCACGCTGTTGAGTTCTCAAAGATCAGACGCACCCAACAAACCCACCCGGAGGCTGTTCATCAGGGCAACTTCTCTAACCTACACCACATTTTCAAGAGCTTCTCACGTCTGGCACCGAGGCGCACAAGTGGGAGAAAATAACTCCGGTGGTGGGTTTTCAATCCTAGATCATTACGCTCAGTTGAACAAGTTCAACGTGGTAACTGATTGGGATTGGCCCCCGCTTGAGGCCGGGAAGCTCTTCGGCTCTCCCGCACCTTTGGGGTGACGAGTAGTTACTCTACGCAGGTCCTGGGACCGCCGCAAATTCGGGTTGCATCCCGGGCGTGTCGCCCGTGTTTACGCGGAAACGGCGGATGCCGGCCACCACAGGGGTGACCGGCATCCATTGTTTGTTGTGCGAGTTATTGCTCGAGGAAGATGCCCGCGAGGGTCTTCTTGCCGCGGCGAAGGACCGCCACTCCCCCGGGCAGGGCATCGACGACTGTGGCCGAATCATCCGTGACCTTAATGTTGTTGACGTAGACGCCACCTTGGGCGACCGCTCGGCGCGCTTCGCCCAGGCTCGACGTGAGGCCCGTGTCGACGAGGAGTTGGGTGACAGATGACCCCGACGGGACGTTGACGTTCGGGAGTTCTGAAAGGGCGGCGCGCAGGGTGCCCGGGTCGAGGTCTGTCAGATCGGCCTGGCCGAAGAGAGCCTGCGCGGCGAGGATGGCCGAATTCGTAGCATCCACGCCGTGCACGAGGCTCGTGACCTCGAACGCGAGAGTCTTCTGCGCCTCACGCTTGAACGGCTCCTGTTCGACCGAGGCCTGGAGCGCTTCGATCTCGGCGCGCGTGAGGAAAGTGAAGACCTTGAGGCGCTCGATGACATCGGCATCGTCCGTGTTCACCCAGAACTGGTAGAACGCGTACGGGCTCGTCATCTCGGGGTTGAGCCAGATGGCGTTACCCTCGCTCTTGCCGAACTTCGTACCATCGGAGTTGGTGATCAGCGGTGTGCCGATCGCATGCACCGTGGCTCGCTCGACCCGGTGGATGAGGTCCGTGCCACTCGTGAGGTTGCCCCACTGGTCACTGCCACCGGTCTGCAACACACACTGCCGTGTGCGGAAGAGTTCGAGGTAGTCGAGCCCCTGCAAGATCTGGTAGCTGAACTCCGCGTAGCTGATGCCGTTCTCGGAATTGAGCCGCGCGCTCACGGCATCCTTTTTGATCATCGTGCCCACGCGATAGTGCTTGCCGATCTCGCGAAGGAACTCGATGGCCGTGAGGGGCGCCGTCCAGTCGAGGTTGTTGACGAGGCTCGCGGCGTTGTCACCCTCGAAGCTGAGGTAGGTCGACACCTGCTTCTGCAGATCGCTCACCCAGCCGGCGACCACCTCGGGGGTGTTGAGCGTGCGCTCGGCCGTGGGACGAGGATCGCCGATGAGACCCGTCGACCCACCGACGAGACCGAGTGGGCGGTGGCCGGCGAGCTGCAGGCGCCGCATGAGAAGCAGCTGGACCAGGTTGCCGAGATGCAGACTCGGAGCGGTGGGGTCGAAACCGCAGTAGTACGTGATCGACTCTCCTCCGAGGAGGGCGCGGAGCTGCTCCTGGTCGGTGGACACGTGGACGAGGCCTCGCCAGAGGATCTCATCCCACACATTGTCGAAAGTCGGGTCGTTTGCGGGGGTTCGTTGCAGGTCGGGCACGGGCATAAGGCTATCAGCGCGGCTGCGTGGGGATACGGAAGCAGCCCCGATCGGCGTTCCGCGTTCGATGAGGCGAGATGACATAACTACCGGGGGCAGGGACGGCTGCCTGCTCGATATGCGGTGTTGCCACCAGCTCGGGGGTTTTGGGTATTTGCTTGATGTTGTTTTGTTGAGTGTTTGGGCTTATGTTGGGGGAATTGAGGGTGGGAGTGAAGATGTTTGTGGTGACCGTAGATCAGGTTCAGAGTCGAACGCACGATGATCTCGTCGCCCGAGCGGTGCGCGAGGTAACCGCGAAACATGGGGAGACCCTCGTGCTGCCGGCTGAACGAACTGCAGGCGACGAGTTCCAGGTCGCCGTCGACGACGCCGCGGTCGTGCTCGACATCGTGCTGGGGCTGACACGAGCAGCCTGGTGGAGTGTGGGTGTCGGGGTCGGTGGGGTGCGACATCCACTGCCGGCGTCGACCCGGGAAGCCACGGGAGACGCGTACTACGCAGCCCGGACCGCGGTCGATCGAGCGAAGAAGGCGCCGACACGATTCGCGCTCCAGACGGGTGCCGACGAGGGCGAAGCAGCCGACCTGGCGCGCGATTGCGAGGCGCTGATCGACCTGCTGCTGTCGCTGCGGGAACGACGCACCGACGGCGGATGGGAAATCGCCGACCTCTTGGCGGGCGGGATGAGCCAGAAGCAGGCCGCCGAGGCACTGGGGATCACGGCATCCGCGGCCAGCCTGCGCATCAAAGCTGCCGGAATACGGCTCGAAGAACGCTCGGTGGTGGCGTTGCGGCGCCTGCTGGAGCGACTGGGGACACTCGCGGCCTGAGCATCCGTGTCAGTGGTTTCCGATGGAATGACGGGTACCGACGCGGGAGGATGAACGCATGAACCAGAACGAGCTGTACGGAGCGATCACCGTGTCGAGCATCGCCCTGTTGATCGGGGTCGCCGCGCTCGTGTGCGCCATCATCGCGAGCAGGCCCGGGCGGCATCTCGTGGTCATCGCCAGCGCGGTGATCGTCGTCGCCGAGATCGTCCTGCTGCTCGTGCCGCTGCCGCCGTTGCTCGACGGAGTGGGTTTCGTGCTCGCGCTCCTGGGTGTTGCCATCGCGGTCGTGGGTGGCGGGCCGGCCGTCGTCGCCGTGCTCGATCTGGCCACGCGGGGGTCGGTTCCGGATGGGGACCACGGCGGCATCATGGTCGGGGCGAAGGCCGGAGCCGGAGCGGACGAGTCACCCGCGGATGCGTCAGGCACGGGGCGCGATGGGAAGCCTCTGGAAGTGCTGAGGGGTGGCGCGACGATCGGATATCTGGAGCGCGTGGCCGTTGCGGCGTCGCTGCTCGCCGGATACCCCGAAGGGCTCGCCGTGGTCGTGGCGATCAAGGGTGTCGGCCGGTTCACCGAGTTGTCTGAACCGGAGACGCGGGAGCGGTTCATCATCGGCACGTTCGCCAGCCTCGTGTGGGCGAGTGCGGGCGCGGCGATCGCGTTGCTGGCGCGCTGAGAACAACCGAAGACCACCGCAACAGGGGCGGCTCGACTGAGATCGGGCCGCCCCTGTTGGCGAGTGCTGCGGAGCGCGCGCGTCAGGCGAAGAGACCCGACGCGAGTTCGGCGACGCGCTTCGTGAGGGCCTGGTGCTGCTCGGCAACACGCACGGGAGCCGTGCCGCCGGTGCCGATGCGGCTCGAGACCGAGCCCTCGACCGTCAGGACCTCGCGCACCGCGGGCGTCAGATGCGGCGACACCTGGGCGAGTTCCTCGTCGGACGGGTCGGCGAGATCGAGACCGCGTTCTTCGCAGAAGCGCACCAGGGCGCCGCTGATCTCGTGGGCCTCACGGAACACCACGCCCTGCTTGACGAGCCACTCCGCGACATCCGTCGCCAGGGAGAAGCCCTGCGGGGCGAGCTCGGCCATGCGGTCGGTGTGGAACGTGAGCGTAGCCACCATGCCCGTGAAGGCCGGGAGGAGGACCGTGAGCGTGTCGGCAGAATCGAAGACCGGCTCCTTGTCCTCTTGCAGGTCACGGTTATAGGCGAGCGGCAGACCCTTGAGCGTGGCGAGCAGACCGGACAGGTTGCCGATGAGGCGACCCGACTTGCCCCGCGCCAACTCGGCGATGTCGGGGTTCTTCTTCTGCGGCATGATGCTCGAACCCGTCGAGTAGCCGTCGTCGAGCGTGACAAAACCGAACTCGCGCGTGTTCCACAGGATGATCTCTTCGGCGAAACGCGAGAGGTTCACCCCGATGAGCGAGGTGATGAAGGCGAACTCGGCCACCACATCGCGCGCCGCCGTTGCGTCGATCGAATTCTCGAGCGCACCCGAGAGGCCGAGCTCGCGGGCGACGAGCGACGGATCGAGACCCAGCGAGCTGCCGGCGAGGGCCCCCGCGCCGTAAGGCGAGACCTTGGCACGCTTCGACCACTCCCCCAGACGCTCGAGGTCTCGGACCAGCGGCCAGGCATGCGCGAGGAGGTGATGCGACAGGAGAACGGGCTGAGCGTGCTGCAGATGCGTGCGCCCCGGCATGACGGCACCGTGATGAGCGTCCGCCTGCGCCGCGATGGCATCGATCAACTGGATGACGCCGTGTGCGATGGCGCCCGCCTGATCGAGCAGGTACAGGCGCACGAGCGTGGCGATCTGATCGTTGCGACTGCGGCCGGCACGGAGTTTGCCGCCCAGCTCGGGGCCGGCGACCTGGATGAGGCCCCGCTCGAGCGCACCGTGCACGTCTTCGTCCGCCTCGATGGCCTGGAAGCTGCCGTCGGCGACGTCTGCGGCGAGCGCGTCGAGGGCGTGGTGCATGCGCTCGAGTTCATCCGCGGTCAGATAACCGGCGGCGTGCAATGCCGTGGCGTGCGCCTTCGAACCGGCGATGTCGTAGGGCGCCAGGATCCAGTCGAACTGCGTGGACTTGCTGAGCGCTTGCAGGGCCGGGGACGGGCCACCCGCGAAGCGGCCACCCCAGAGGGATCCGCTCGGGGTGGCCCCACCCGACGTGTTGTCGACGGCCATGCTAGTTCGCGAGGTCCCGGCGAGCCGAGATCTTGGACGGCAGCGACCACAGCTCGATGAAGCCCTTGGCGAGCGACTGGTCGAACGTGTCACCGGTGTCGTAGGTGGCCAGGTTGTAGTCGTACAGACCGACCTCGCTGCGGCGACCCGTGACGGTGGCCTTGCCGGCGTGGAGGGACAGACGCACCTCGCCCGTGACGAAACGCTGGGTCTCGTCGATGAACGAGTCCAGCGCGCGCTTGAGGCCGGAGAACCACAGGCCGTCGTAGACCAGCTCGGCCCATTCGGCCTCGACGCGGCGCTTGTAGCGCGCGACGTCGCGCTCGATCGTGACGTTCTCGAGCTCCTCGTGTGCGGCGATGAGCGTGAGACCGGCGGGCGACTCGTACACCTCGCGGCTCTTGATGCCGACGAGACGGTCCTCGACGATGTCGATGCGGCCGACACCCTGGTCACCGGCGAGCTTGTTCAGCTGCACGACGGCCTGCAGGGGCGTGACGGGCTGGCCGTTGATCGCAACGGGGACACCCTGGTCGAACGTGATGGTGACCTCGGTGGCCTCACGAGCCTCGGCCGGGTCCTTGGAGTAGGTGTAGAGGTCTTCGATGGGCGCGTTCCACGGGTCCTCGAGGAAACCGGTCTCGACCGCACGACCCCAGACGTTCTGGTCGATGGAGTACGGGCTCTTCTTCGACTGCTCGATGGGCAGGTTGTGCTCCTGCGCGTAGAGGATGGCCTTGTCGCGCGTCAGGGCGAAGTCGCGCACCGGAGCGAGCGACGTGAGGTCGGGCGCGAGAGCGGCGACCGCGGCCTCGAAACGCACCTGGTCGTTGCCCTTGCCCGTGCAGCCGTGGGCGACGCTGTTGGCGCCGAGCTCCTTGGCCGTCGACGCCAGGTACTTGGCGATGAGCGGACGGCTGAGGGCGGACACCAGCGGGTAACGCTTCTGGTAGAGCGCATTGGCCTTGATGGCCGGCACCAGGTAGTCGTTCGCGAATTCATCCTTGGCGTCGACGACGACGGATTCGACGGCGCCGCAGTCGAGCGCACGCTGGCGGATCACATCCATGTCTTCGCCGTCTTGTCCCACGTCGATCGCGAGGGCGACGACCTCTTTGCCGGTGGCGTCTTTCAGCCAGCCGATACCGACCGACGTGTCGAGCCCGCCGGAATATGCCAGGACTACCCGTTCTGCCATGACCTGTTTCTCCTTGTTTTCGTTGTGGTGGTGAGTTGTGTGGTGGCTCAGGCCGCTTGGCGCAGGAGCCAGACGAGGAGGGCCTTCTGCGCGTGCAGACGGTTCTCGGCCTCGTCCCAGATGATCGACTGCGGCCCGTCGATCACCGATGCGGTGACCTCGTAGCCGCGGTCGGCCGGAAGACAGTGCAGGAACAACGCGTCGCTCTTCGCCCGCGCCATCAGCGCGTCGTCGACGCGGTATCCGCCGAAGGTCTCGACCCGGGCGGCCTTCTCGTCTTCCTTGCCCATCGAGACCCAGGTGTCGGTGACGATGACGTCGGCGTCGGTTGCGGCCGCGGTCACATCGGTGGTGATGAGGATGCTTCCGCCCGTCTGCTGGGCGATGCGCTCGGCATCCGCGACGACATCGGCCTCGGGGCTGTACTCGTGGGGCGCGGCGATGCGGATGTGGGCACCCGCCGTCGCACCGGCCAGCAGGTAGGACTGCGCCATGTTGCTGCGGCCGTCGCCGATGAACGTGATGGTAAGACCCGCGAGTTCGCCCCGGTGCTCCTGAATGGTGAGGAGGTCGGCGAGAAGCTGGCAGGGGTGGAAGTCGTCGGACAGCGCGTTGACGACGGGGACGGTCGTGCCGGCGGCCATCTCTTCGAGCCCGGACTGGGCGTAGGTGCGCCAGACGATGGCAGCGACCTGGCGTTCGAGCACGCGGGCGGTGTCGGAGGCCGTTTCTTTGCCGCCCAGCTGCGAGTTGGCGGTCGAGATGATGAGGGGCACTCCCCCGAGGTCGGCGATACCGACGGCGAAGGAGACGCGCGTGCGCGTGGACGACTTGTCGAAGATGACCGCGACGGTCTGCGGGCCGGCCAGCGGCTTGGCCTGGAAGCGGTCGCGCTTCAGTTCGTGGGCCAGGGTGAGGATCTCGGCCTGTTCGGCCGGCGTGATGTCGTCGTCACGCAGGAAATGGCGGGTCATGTCGTTCCTTAGGGTCTAGACGGAAGCGTTCGGAGCGGAGGCGGAGGCGGAGGCGGAGTCCGAGTCGGGCTCGGCGATCGCGGGCGGAAGCGCCGGGGTGAGAACTGGCTCGGGCTCGGCCTCGGGAGCCGGTGCGGATGCAGGGACGGACACCGCGGCGCCGTCGTGAGGAGCATGCGCGGGCGCATCGACCGCAGCCGCGGCATCCGAGACATCCTCGAGCGCCCGGCCGAACTTCTCGCGGAACTCGGCCAGCTCGGCATCGCCCACGATGAGGGGCGGCGCGAGTCGGATGCTCGTGGGGTTGGGCGCGTTGATGATGAGCCCGTGCGCGAGCGCGGCCTGCTGCAGGGCCGGCGCGATGGGCTGCGACAGCCCGATGCCGACGAGCAGGCCGCGGCCGCGGACCTCTTCGATCAGCGGCGACTCGAACGAGCGGATGAGGTCGCGCAACTCGGCGCCCCGGCGCTGGGCGTTGCCGACCAGGTCGGCGCGCTCGATTTCACCGAGTACGGCGTTGGCGATTGCCGTGGCGAAGGGGTTTCCGCCGAACGTGCTGCCGTGCTGACCCTGCGAGAACAGGTCGCTCGCCCAGCCGAACGTGACAATGGCTCCGATCGGGATGCCGCCGCCGATGCCCTTGGCCACCGTGATGGCGTCGGGCACGATGTCGGCCTGCTGGAACGCGAACCACGTGCCGGTGCGGCCCGCGCCCGTCTGGATCTCGTCGATGATGAGCAGGACACCGTGCTGCTCGGTCAATTCGCGCGCCCGCTTGAGGTAGCCCTCTGGCAGGTCGATGACCCCGGACTCGCCCTTGATGGGCTCGAGCAGCAGAGCCTGCACCGTGTCGTCGATGTTGTCTTCGAGCGCCTGGATGGTGGTCTCGAGGTATTCGACGCCACCCGGCAGCGGTTCGAACGGTGCCCGCATGGCGGGCTTGCCCGTGAGCGCGAGCGCGCCCATGGTGCGACCGTGGAAGGAATTCTCGAGGGTCAGAACGCGCGTGCGCTTGCCACCGGCCTGGTTGAGGCGCGCGAGCTTGAACGCGGCCTCGTTCGCCTCGGCGCCCGAGTTGCAGAAGTAGGCGCGCCCAGCCTCGCCCGTGCCCGCGAGTCGCTTCAGCCGGGAGGCGAGCTCGAGCTGCGGCGGTGTGGAGAACAGGTTGGACACGTGCACGAGCGTGGCCGCCTGGCGCGCCGCCGCCTCGACGAGCACGGGGTGGGCGTGGCCGAGCGAGTTCACGGCGATGCCCGCCAGGAAGTCGAGGTAGCGGTTGCCTTCGGAGTCCCAGACCGAGCATCCCTCGCCCTTGACCAGGAACGCGGCCGGGGGTCCGAACGTGCGCATCATGTCGCGTTCGACATCGTCGCGCCAGGTGCTCATGATTCCTCCTCGGGAACGACTTCGGTGCCGATGCCTTCGCTGGTGAAGACCTCGAGCAGGATGGAGTGGGCGATACGCCCGTCGATGATGGCGGCCTTCTGCACACCCGCGTCGACGGCTTCGAGGCACGCCGACATCTTCGGGATCATGCCCGACTCGAGCGTTGGGAGCAGCGCGCGCAGGTCGCTTGTCGTGATGCTCGAGACGAGTGACTCGCGGTTGGGCCAGTCGCTGTAGAGCCCGGCGACGTCGGTCAGGATGACGAGCTTGGCAGCACCGAGGGCGGCCGCGAGGGCGGCGGCTGCGGCATCCGCGTTGACGTTGAGAAGATCGCCGGCGCTGTCGAGATCGGGGGCGATCGACGAGACGACCGGCACCGTGCCGATCGAGAGCGCGTCGATGACCGCCGCGGTGCCGACCTGGACGACGTCGCCGACCTGACCGAGGTCGACGGGCTCACCGTCGATCACGACGCCGCGCTTGCGACCGCCGAACAGGGATGCATCGTCACCGCCCAGGCCGAGGGCCTTCTGGCCGTGCGCCTCGATGCCCGCCACGATGGACGCGTTGATCTGGCCGCGCAGCACATCGCGCACGACGGTCATGGCCTCGGGGGTGGTGACGCGATAGCCGCCGCGGAATTCGCTCTCGATGCCCAGCTCGGTGAGCCGCGCCGAGATCTGGGGACCGCCGCCGTGCACGACGACGGGGAGAACACCGGCCAAGCGCAGGAAGACGATGTCCTCGGCGAAGGCCCGACTGAGCTCTTCGGACACCATGGCGTTGCCGCCGAACTTGATGACGACGATCTCGCCGTGGAAGCGCTTGAGCCACGGCAACGCCTCGATGAGCACGTTGGCCTTCGACAGCGCCTCGGCGGGCGAGTTGTCGGGAATCTCGTCGGAGATGTGATCGGTCATGATCATCAGCTCGAGTACGCGCTGTTCTCATGCACGTAGTCGTGCGTGAGGTCGTTGGTCCACACGGTCGCACGCGTGTCACCGGCGTGCAGATCGATGAGGATGTGGACTGCCCGAGGCGTGAGGTCGACCAGCTCGCGCGGCTGATCGGGCTCACCCGCGGTGCACACCTGCACACCGTTGAACGAGACGTCGATGTTGTAGGGGTCGAACGCGGCCTGCGTGGTGCCGACGGCCGCGAGTACCCGGCCCCAGTTGGGGTCCTTGCCGAAGATGGCGGCCTTGAAGAGGTTGCTGCGGCTGACGGCACGCGCCACCTCGACGGCCTCGGATTCGCTTGCCGCATTGACGACCTCGATCGCGACATCGTGGTCGGCGCCCTCGGCGTCGGCCTGCAGCTGCAGCGTGAGGTCTTGGCACACCGCCGTGAGCGCGGCCGCGAAGTCGTCGGCACCGGGCGTGACGCCGCTGGCGCCCGAAGCCAGGAGCGAGACCGTGTCGTTGGTCGACATGCAGCCGTCGGAGTCGAGGCGGTCGAAGGTGACGGCCGTCGCGCGACGCAGGGCCGCATCGAGTTCGGCCGGGCTCAGGGCGGCGTCGGTCGTGATGACGACGAGCATCGTCGCGAGGCCGGGGGCCAACATGCCGGCACCCTTGGCCATGCCGCCGATCGTCCAACCCTCTTGTGAGGTGAAGGTGGACTGCTTGGGCGTCGTGTCGGTCGTCATGATGGCTTGCGCGGCGGCGAGCGCTGCGGCGTCGGAGGCTGCGGCATCCGAATCGCCCGTGAGCGCCCCCGAGGCGTCGGCGACACCCGCGCGCAGTTTGGCCAGATCGAGCTGCTCTCCGATGAGGCCGGTCGAGCACACGAGCACGTCGCCCGCCGAGACCTCGAGGGCGTCTGCGACCGCTTCAGCCGTGGCGTGCGTGGTCTGGAACCCCTGGCTGCCCGTGTAGCAATTGGCGCCGCCCGAGTTCAGCACGATCGCCCGAACCTGACCATCGCTCATGACCTGCTTGCTCCACAGCACGGGGTTGGCCTGGCAGCGATTGCTCGTGAAGACCGTGGCGGCGGATGCGATGGGCCCCACGTTCTGCACGAGCGCGAGGTCGAGGCCGCCCGAGTTCTTGAGGCCGCAGGCGACGCCCGCCGCGAGGAAACCGTTGGCTGCTGTCACACTCACGGTGCAACTCCGTTCACGCTCAGGCCGGTGGACTCCGGCAGGCCGACGGCGATATTCGCCGACTGGATGGCGGCACCCGCGGTGCCCTTGACGAGGTTGTCGACGGCCGCGACCACGACAACGCGGCCGGCTGCCTCATCGATCGCGAGGCCGATGAGCGCCGTGTTGGCACCCAGCACGTCGGCCGTGCGCGGGAAGTCGCCCTCGGGGAGAAGGTGCACGAAGGTCTCGTCGCCGTAGGCGTCGTGCCACGCGGCGCGCACGGCCTCTGCCGGAGTGCCCGGGACGATACGAGCCGTTGATGTCGCGAGGATTCCGCGGGACATGGGCACGAGGACGGGTGTGAACGACAGCGAGACCGTTTCGGCCCCCGCGCCGCGCAACGACTGCGCGATCTCGGGGATGTGCCGGTGGGTGCCACCGACCGCGTAAGGGTTGGCCGAGCCGAGGATCTCGGCCGCGAGCAGATTGGTCTTCAGCGCCTTGCCGGCGCCGGAGGGCCCGACGGCGAGCACCGAGACGATATCCGTGGCCTCGATGACGCCCGCCTTGATTCCGGGAGCGAGCGAGAGCGCCACGGTGGAGGCGTTGCATCCCGGAGCGGCGATGCGGGTGGCGCCCACCAGGTGGTCGCGCTGCTTGCCGTCGCCGACGATGAGCTCGGGAACGCCGTAGGCCCAGGCGCCGAAGTAGTCGCCGCCGTAGAACGCAGCCCAATCCTCTTCGGAGGTCAGACGGTGGTCGGCCCCACAGTCGACGACGAGCGTCGACGGGTCGAGCGCCGCCGTCAACTCGCCCGACTTGCCGTGCGGCAGCGCCAGGAAGACGATGTCGTGGCCGGCAAGCGTCTCGGGCGTGGTGTCGACGAGCGTGAGATGCGCGAGCGAGCGCAGATGCGGCTGCACCTGGACGAGCGGCTGGCCCGCATTCGAGTGCGCGGTGACGGTGTCGATGCGGAATTCGGGGTGGGCCGCGAGCAAACGCAGCAACTCACCACCGGCGTAACCGGATGCACCGGCTACGGCTACAGAGAAAGCCATGGTTCTACCTTATTGACGAGAAGCGACGGGGGTCTGTGCCTTATCGGCGACGCCCTCTGACGCTTTCGTTCGGAAGAACGGCAGGGTCGCGTGAGCGTCGCCTAGACTCGGTCGCTCGAGCGGCGTCGGCGCGCACGGGCGGAACCCTGTGCCGTGGTGACCTGAAGCAGGTCGATGCGCCGAACGAAAACCATGGGATCACCTTACAGGGGTTGAGGCCGCCTTTTCCAGCCGAGGGAGCCTGCGGGACGCGGCATCCCGTGCATGGGCCGCAGTGGCAGAGCGTCAGAGTCGGCCTGGATGCATGAATGGTGCGCCTGGTGGCGTATCGATGCACGCAAACGGGCCGCCCCCACGAGGGAGACGACCCGTTCACAATTCAGCCGGTGCGGCAGGCGCACCGTGCGTGAGCGCGAGCGTTACTCGCGCACGGTCGCGCCGAATGCCTCCTTGGCCCGCTCGGCGCCGGCCAGCTTGGCCTCCGAGGCCTCGGCCGCCGTCAGCGTGCGATCGGCCGCGCGGAACCGCAGCGCGAAGGTCACGCTCTTGGCGCCATCGGCCACACCCGCACCGCGGTAGTCGTCCACCAGGTGGATGTCTTCGAGCAGTTCGCCCGCGCCGACGCGCACGACCTCGAGCAGATCCCCCGCGGGCACGGCCACGTCGACGAGCAGGGACAGGTCCTGCGTCGCGGCGGGCATGGCGCGCACGGGCTCAGCCTCGATAACGCCCGAACCGGCGACGGTCAACGCGTCGAGGTCGAGCTCGGCGAGCGCGACGACGCGCGGCAGGTGCAGCTCGGCGGCGATCTGCGGCAGGAGCTCGCCGGCGAAACCGACGGACTGCTCACCGACGAAGAGCTCGGCGGTGCGACCGGGGTGGAACGCCTTGTGCGCACCCTGGCGCACCGTGAGGTGAGCTCCGGATGCCGCGGCCACCACGCGTGCGGCGTCGAGCACATCGGCGATCCCCGCGGCCACGGCGGGCTGCCCCGGCTGCTTCGGGATCAGGTTGCCGAGCGCAAGCAGGGCGGCGTGCCGGGGCTGACGCGGGATCGACGCCTCGAGTGCGGCGAGCGTCTCGGCATCGGGTCGGCCCTCGACGCCGGGCAGGTCGACGAGTCCGTAGTCGACCCCCGCCTCGGGGCGGAACACCGACCCCAGCTCATAGAGTGCCAGGTCGGTGAAGCCGCGCGACAGGTTGCGGCGAGCGATGTCGAGCACACCGGGCAGCAGCGAGGTGCGCAGGAACGGCACGGTGCCGTCGAGCGGGTTGGCGAGCTTGATGCCCGCGACCTCGGCCTCGTCGGGTGCGCCGAACAGGTCGTTCTGGGCAGCCGACACGAACGGGTAGGCGAGCACCTCGGTGAAACCGTCGGCGGCGAGCGCGTTGGCCACGCGGCGACGCACCTTCTGCGACACCGTGAGCCCGCGACCGGGAGGCGCGACCGGCAGAACGGCCGGGATGTGGTCGTACCCGATGATGCGCGCCACTTCCTCGGCCAGATCGGACTTGTCGGTGATGTCGGGGCGCCAGCTGGGCGGCGTGACGAGCAACACCGGGGATGCGGCATCCGCACCGTCTGCGACCGTCGCACCGATCTCGGCGAGCGCCTGCTTCTCGTCGTCCGCGCTGATCGGGAACCCGACGAGGCCCGCGACGTAGCCCGCCGGCAGCTCGATGGGCTGGCGGTCGGGGATGTCGCTGAACACGGAACCGGTCGTGTCGGCCACTCCCCCGGCGAGGTCGACCATGAGCTGGGCGACACGGGCGGCGGCGGCAACGGCGATCTGCGGGTCGACTCCGCGCTCGTAACGCTTCGACGCCTCGCTCGGCAGCTTGTGCCGGCGAGCCGTGCGGGCAATCGACACGGGGTCGAAGTTGGCGGCCTCGATGAGCACGTTGGTCGTCTCGGCGCTCATCTCGGTGGCGGCTCCGCCCATCACGCCGGCCAGGCCGATGGGGCCCGAGCCATCCGTGATCAGGAGGTCTTCGGCGTGCAGCGTGCGCGTGGCGTCGTCGAGCGTGACGATCGTTTCGCCCGCGGCGGCACGGCGCACCACGATGCCACCCTGCAGCGCGTCGAAGTCGTAGCCGTGGATGGGCTGACCGAGCTCGAGCATGACGTAGTTGGTGATGTCGACGAGCAGTGAGATCGAGCGGATGCCGGCAAGCTTCAGGCGCGCGACCATCCAGGGCGGCGTCTTACGCGTGGCATCGACACCGCGCACCACGCGCGTGACGAACACCGACGAGCCCGCGCGGCCGCGGATGGGCGCCTGGTCGTCGATCGAGACGGAGAAGCCCTCGAGCGCGCCGGCGAGCGGGTCGGAGACGGCGAGCGCGGGGTCGCGGAAGGCCGCACCCGTCGCGTGCGAGTACTCGCGGGCGACGCCACGGATCGAGAACGCGTAACCGCGGTCGGGCGTGACATTGATCTCGACGGCCTGATCGTCGAGCCCCAGCAACGCGATGGCGTCGGTGCCCACCTCGGGGTCGAGCCCCAGGGTGGTGAGACGCAGGATGCCGTCATGGTCGTCGCCCAGACCGAGCTCGCGCGACGACGCGATCATGCCGTCGGACACGTGCCCGTAGGTCTTGCGCGCGGCGATCGGGAAGGGGCCGGGCAGCACGGCGCCGGGCAGGGTCACGACCACCTTGTCCCCGGGGAAGAAGTTGCCGGCGCCACAGACGATGCCGCGCACCGCCTCTTCGCCGTCGCCCGGCGCAACACGCACCTGGCACCAGCGGATGGTTTTGCCGTTCTTCTGCGGCTCCTCGACGAAATCGAGCACCTGACCGACCACGATGGGCCCGGTCAGGTCGAACGTGTGGATCTCTTCTTCTTCGAGCCCGACGCGCACGAGCGCCTCGTGCACGTCTTCCGGCGTCGTGCCGGGTGTCAGGTCGACGTATTCGGCCAACCAGCTGAGCGGAACCCGCATCGTCTTAAACCACCATTCCGAAGTGCTGTGAGAACCGGATGTCGCCCTCGATCATGTCTCGCATGTCGCTGACGTCGTTCCGGAACATGAGTGTGCGTTCGATGCCCATGCCGAACGCGAAACCGGAGTAGACATCCGGATCGATGCCCGCGGCGCGCAGGACGTTCGGGTTGACCATGCCGCAGCCACCCCACTCGATCCAGCGCGCGCCGCCGACGAAGGTGGGGTGCCACAGGTCGAGCTCGGCGCTCGGCTCGGTGAAGGGGAAGAACGCGGGGCGCAGGCGGATCTTCGCCTCGGGCCCGAACATGATCTTGGCCACGTGCTCGAGCGTTCCGCGCAGGTGCGCCATGGTCAGGCCCTTGTCGACGGCGAGACCCTCGAACTGCGTGAAGACGGGCGTGTGCGTGGCATCCAGCTCGTCGGTGCGGTACACGCGACCGGGCGCCAGGATGTAGACGGGCAGATCGCGCTCGAGCATCGACCGCACCTGCACGGGCGACGTGTGCGTGCGCAGCACGAGGTGCCGCTCGACGGGGTCGACGAAGAACGTGTCCTGCATGGCGCGGGCCGGGTGGTCGGCGTCGAAGTTCAGCGCGTCGAAGTTGAACCACTCGTTCTCGAGCTCGGGCCCCTCGCCGATCTCCCACCCCATGCCGACGAAGACATCGGCGACGTCTTCCTGCAGAACAGAGAGCGGATGACGCGCACCCACCGCACGGCGCGACGGGAGGGCCGTGACATCCACGGCCTCTGCCGCCAGCTGGCGCTCGGCCTCTTCGGCCACGATCTCGGCCTCGCGAGCCTGGAACGCCTGATTCACGCGCCCGCGAGCGCCGCCGACGAGCTTGCCGAACGCGGCTTTATTTTCGGGGGCGACCTGACGCAGCTGCGCGTTCAGGGCGGCCAGCGGCGACGCCTCGGCGGTGTGGGCCTGTTTAACGGCCTTCAACTGCTCGGAGTCGGCCGCGCCGGCGATGGCCGCGAGGGCCGCGTCAACCGCGGCCTGGACGGATTCTTCGGAGATGGGAGTGGTGTCTGACACGGTTCACCATCTTAGACGCCGGCGTCGATCTCCTGCCCGGCCGCCTTGGTCGCCACGCCCACCTTCGAGCGCAGGCGCAGCTCGACGAGCTTCGCCACACCCGCGAGCGCGAGACACAACAGGATGTAGATCGTGCCGAAGACGATGGCCGACGGGATGATGGGCGAACCGTACTGACCCTGCGAGCCGTAGAACTTCGCGAGGAACAGCAGCTCCTGGTAGGTGATGAGGAACCCGAGCGCCGTGTCCTTCAACACCACGACGAGCTGCGAGATGATCACGGGCAGCATGTTGCGCACGGCCTGGGGCAGCAGGATGATGCGCATGACCTGGCTCTTGCGCAGACCGATGGCGTAGCCCGACTCGGCCTGCCCGATCGGCAGACCCTCCACACCCGCGCGGAACACCTCGGCGAGGACCGAACCGTTGTAGAGCGTCAGGCCCGTCACCACGGCGATGAACGGCGTGATGCCCTCGACCCCGAGCGGCGGCAGACCGTAGTACAGGATGAACATCAGGATGAGCAGCGGCACGGCACGGAACAGCTCGATGAACGCCGTGGCCGGGTACTTGACCCACTTGTGCACCGACATGCGCCCGAGCGAGAGCACGAGGCCCAGGATGAGCGACAGCACGGCAGCGTAGGCGAAGGCTTGCAGCGTGTTGAGCAGGGCGTTGAACATGTTCTGGTGCACGAGCGGCAGCGTGAACAGTTCCCACTTCTTCGCCTCGAACTGGCCCGTCTCGAAGAGGCGGTAGACGACGAAGGCGAGCACGGCGGCGACCACGAGCACCGTGACCACTCCGAGGGTGCGGTTGCGGCGGATGGCGCGGGGGCCGGGGGTGTCGTACAGGACGGAACTCATCGCGCGACCCTCCACTTGTTCTCGAGATAGCGCTGCAGGAGGGACAACACGCCCACGGCGAGGATGAAGATCAGGGCCACCCAGAGCAGCACGGTCAATTGGGGTTCGCCGCGCTCGGAGAGCACCTGGCGGATCGTTCCGGCCTCGGCCACCGAGAAGCCGGCGGCGATGGTCGTGTTCTTCAGCAGGGCGATGAAGACGCTCATCATGGGGGGCACCGTTGCCCGGAACGCCTGCGGAAGGATGACGAGGGACATGGTCTGCCCGAATGGCAGGCCGATCGCACGCGCCGCCTCGGCCTGACCGACGGGCACGGTGTTGATGCCCGAGCGCAGCGTCTCGGCTACGTAGGTGGCGGTGTAGAGGCTCAGCGCGATGATCGCGAGCGTGGTGTAACCGACATCCGGCAGCCCCAGCTTGGGATAGCCGAACGCGAAGAAGAACATGAGCAGCGTCAGCGGGGTGTTGCGCACCAGGTTGACGTACACGGTGCCGACGGCTCGCATCGGCGTGACGGGCGAAACGCGCATGGCACCGACGATGGTGCCGAGGATGAGCGCGAAGATCGCCGCGAAGAAGAAGAGGACGAAGGTCATCCGGAAACCGTCGACGAAGATGTCGAGGTTGTTGAAGAGGGTGTCCACGGGTGTGACACTCTCCTTCCGTTCTGGCCGCACACAAGCGTGCGGGCGGTGGGGTGGTGTCGGGGCCGGCTGACCGGCCCCGACACGCTACGACCGGGGGTCGCGGATGCTGCTTAGTACGCCTCGACCTCGGGCTGGTCGACCTTCGTGCCACTCTCGCCGAGCGTGGCGTCGTAGATCTTGGTCCAGGTCTCGCCACCGTCGGTGAACATGGTGTTGATGAACTCGCGCAGGGCGGTGTCGTCCTTGGCGATTCCGACGCCGTACTTCTCGGTGGAGAAGGGCTCACCGACGACCTTGAGGGCGTCGGGGTCCTGGGCGGCATAGCCGATGAGGATGGCCTGGTCGGTCGTGACGGCGTCGACCTGTCCGTCCTTCAGCGCGTCGACGCACTGCGAGTACGTGTCGAACTCGGTGGTCTTCGTGTCGGGGAAGTTGTCCTTGATGTTCTGGATGGGCGTGGAACCCGTCGCGGAGCACACGGTCTTGCCGGCGAGGTCGTCTTCGCTCTTGATGTCGGAGTTGTCGGCCTCGACGAGGAGGCCCTGGCCGGTCACGAAGTAAGGTCCGGCGAAGCCGACCTGGTCCTTGCGCTTGTCGGTGATCGAGTAGGTGCCCACGTAGTAGTCGACGTCGCCGTTGACGATGGCCGACTCGCGGTTGGCCGACGGGATGGCCTTGTAGTCGATCTTGTCGGCCGAGAAGCCGAGGGATGCTGCGATCCAGCGCGCGATCTCGATGTCGAAGCCGCTGCGCTCGCCCGTGCCGGCGTCGAGGAAGCCGAGGCCGGGCTGATCTTCCTTCACGCCGATGATGACCTTGTCGGCCTCTTTCATCTTGTCGAAGGTGGGGCTGCCCTCGAGCGTGACGTCGGACGCCACCTCGAAGAGCGAGCTGCCGGTCTCGGTGTCGCCCGAACCGGCGGGCGCGGTCGAGATGGCGGTGGATCCGCCGCATCCGGTCAGTGCCAGGGCCGCGGTGGCGAACCCGGCCGTGAGGAGAGTGAGCTTCTTGCGCATTGCTGTTCCTTTCAAGGGAGGACGGCGACGGTGCGTCGCCTCTCGGGGTGCACCGGTGATCAGTGCGTCAAGAGTTTGGAGAGGAAGTCCTTGGCCCGCGTGCTCTTCGGGTGGTCGAAGAACTCCTCGGGGGTGGTGTCTTCGACGATCTCGCCGTCGGCCATGAAGACCACGCGGTCGGCGGCCTTGCGGGCGAAGCCCATCTCGTGCGTGACGACGATCATGGTCATGCCCTCGGCAGCCAGCTGCGTCATCACGTCGAGCACCTCGGTGATCATCTCGGGGTCGAGCGCAGACGTCGGCTCGTCGAAGAGCATGACCTTGGGCTTCATGGCGAGGGCGCGGGCGATGGCGACGCGCTGCTGCTGTCCGCCCGAGAGCTGCGCGGGCAGCTTCGCCGACTGCTGCTCGATGCCGACGCGCTCGAGCAGCACCTTGGCGGCCTTCTCGGCATCCGCCTTCTTCTGCCGGCGCACCTTCATGGGGCCGAGCGTCACGTTCTCGAGGATCGTCTTGTGCGCGAAGAGGTTGAACGACTGGAACACCATGCCGACATCAGCCCGCAACGCTGCGAGCTTCTTGCCTTCGGAGGGCAGCTTGGTGCCGTCGATGCGGATCTCGCCCGAGGAGATGGTCTCGAGGCGGTTGATCGTGCGGCAGAGCGTGGACTTGCCCGACCCGGACGGGCCGATGACCACGACGACCTCGCCCTTGTTGACGGTCAGGTTGATGTTCTTCAGCGCGTGGAAGTCGCCGTAGTGCTTTTCGACGTTCTCGACGACCACCAGGGGTTCACCGCGGCCGGCCACGATCGGATTGCTCGTCGTTTCGTAGCGGCTGATCGGCGTCGATCCTGTGGAGGCGCTCGGGTTCGTCTCATCTGTGGGAGCCATGAGGCCACGCTAGATGACACCGTGTTTCAGGCGCGTGTCAGAATTCGGTCGTTACCGATTCGTGACCCAAGCAGGTGGCACCGAAACAGGGGTGTTCCGCGTGTTTCCGGGGCTTCGGCAGCCCTACTCCCCCGCGGATGTCGGGTCGAAACTTCTCGGTCATCGGGGCGTCGCGCGTACGGTGCGGTGGCGGGGCGCGTGGATGGCGCGTGCTTGGTGCATACTCGGCGCGTGGATGACCCCCGCCCGGGCAGGTCAGGCGCGCTGGGCGAACGCGCTCTCGTAGAGGCAGACGCTCGCGGCGGTGGCCAGGTTCATCGACTCGGCGGCCCCGTAGATGGGCACCGACGCGACGCGGTCGACGAGCGTGAGCTGGTCGTCTTCGAGGCCGTGCGCCTCGTTGCCGAACACCCAGGCGGTCGGGCCCGAGAGGTCACCGTCGGCGCGCACCTCGAGCAGGCTCTCGCCCTTGACGTCGGCCGCGATGGTCTTGAGGCCGGCGGCGTGCGCCCGCACCAGCGCGGCTTCGAGCTCGGCACCCACGGCGATGGGCAGGTGGAAGAGGGATCCCGTCGTGGAACGAACGACCTTCGGATTGTAGAGGTCCACCGTGCGACCGGTGAGGATGACGGCGTCGGCGCCCGCGGCATCCGCTGCCCGGATGATGGTGCCCAGGTTGCCCGGATCGCGCACCTCTTCGAGAATGACGACGAGCTTCGGGTCGCCCGCGAAAATGTCCTTGATCGACGTGGGGAACTGGTGCGCCACGGCGATGAAGCCCTGCGGCGTGACCGTGTCGGCCATCTGGTCGAGGACGTCTTCCGTGACGAACTCGACGTCGACTCCCGCGTCGACGGCCGTCTGGGCGACGTCGGTGTAACGCTCGAGCGCCGTGGGCGTGGCATAGAGCTCGACGAGCAGCTGGGGGCGGAAGGTCAGCGCCTCGGCGACGGCCTGCGGGCCCTCGAGCAAGAACAGACCCGTCTCTTGTCGGGCGGCACGCTTGGCCAGCTTCGCGACGGAACGGACACGGGGAGATCTCGGATTATCCAGCACGTGTCGAGTCTACCGAGGGGGCGCAAGCGGGCGTGGGAGCGGCCTGTCGCCGGCGGTGCGGGAATCGGGGGTCATCAGAGGGCTGCGGGCGGTGCGGCGTCCGTCGACCGGGACGTCGGTAGCGTGGCGCATCCGAGCGGGCCGTTAACGACGAGAGGGACGCAACCCTCTCGGGTGCGTCCCTCTCGTGCAGAAGAAATGCCTAGGCGGCGGTCTTCGGGGCCGACGTGTCGGCGGGAAGGGCCTGCTTGGCGCTCTCGACCAGCGCGGCGAACGTGGCGGGCTCGTTCACGGCGAGCTCGGCCAGGATGCGGCGGTCGACCTGGATGCCGGCGAGGCCGAGACCCTGGATGAGGCGGTTGTAGGTGAGGCCGTTCTGACGCGACGCAGCGTTGATTCTCTGGATCCACAGGCGACGGAAGTCACCCTTCTTGGCGCGACGGTCGCGGTACGAGTAGACCAGGGAGTGCGTGACCTGCTCTTTGGCCTTGCGGTACAGGCGCGAACGCTGTCCGCGGTAACCCGAGGCGCGCTCCAGGATGACGCGACGCTTCTTGTGGGCGTTGACGGCCCTCTTTACTCTTGCCATTTCTCTATCTTCCTAACGGGGTGTTCGGTTCAGGACGCGTGGCGTCTAGTGGCCGAGAAGCTTCTTGATGTTCTTGTGGTCAGCCTTGGAAACGATCTGATCCTGGTTCAGGCGGCGCGTGCGACGGCTCGACTTGAGCTCGAGGTTGTGGCGCATGCCCGACTGCTGCTTCTTGATCTTGCCGCTACCGGTGAGCTTGAAACGCTTCTTCGCACCCGAGTGCGTCTTCTGCTTAGGCATTGTTTTCCTCCTGCTTCGCTGCCTTGGTGGCAGCTCGTTGTGCGTTGGCTTCAGCCTTCGCTTCCGACTTGTTCTTCAACGGGCCAATAACCATGACCATGTTGCGTCCGTCGATGGTGGGGGTCGACTCGATCGTGCCGAACTCCGAAACATCTTCGGCAAACTTCTGAAGCAAGCGCACACCCTGGTCGGGTCGGGACTGCTCGCGGCCACGGAAAAGGATCATTGCCTTCACCTTGTCGCCGGCCTGCAGGAAGCCCTCGGCGCGCTTGCGCTTCGTTTCGTAATCGTGGGTGTCGATCTTGAGGCGGAAACGAACCTCTTTGAGGATCGTGTTGGCCTGGTTGCGCCGGGCCTCTTTGGCCTTCTGCGCAGCCTCGTACTTGAACTTGCCGTAGTCCATGATCTTCGCCACGGGGGGCTTGGAATTGGGGGCAACTTCAACCAGGTCGAGGTCAGCTTCTTGAGCCAGCCGAAGGGCGACCTCGATCTTGACAACGCCGACCTGCTCGCCGCCGGGACCCACGAGACGAACCTCGGGAACTCGGATGCGGTCATTTGTACGGGGATCGCTGATGCGTAACTCCTCTGATGAAAAACGAACGGCTACTGAGCCAGACACGTATCTGATTCAGGCGAGAGAGAAGTTGAACCGCATCGAGGGGCGATCGGATGATGCGACACCTCTGCCGATCATCGTTTACCCATCGAGCCACACCCTGACTACCGTGCCCGAGCGGATGATCGAACCTCACGATTCGTTCTTCTGCATCGGCCTCGGCGGAGCGTTACAACCCGGTAACCTAGTAAAGCGGTCAAGCGCGGGTGGGAAAATTTCCTCTTTCGTACCGAAGATGAACTTCGGAGCCGACAGAAGTCTAGCAGAGGATGAGTGTGGAGAACAGCAACGACGGCACCATCGACCAGGGCGAGAGCTACCAGGGCCAGAGCTACGAAGAGGCGAGCAACCAGGCCGTCCGGGACATCGCCGACGTGGGCGCCGTCGAGGTCATCACCACCACGGCCGTCCACCTCATGAGCGCCGCGGCCGTCAAGGTCGGCCTCGCCGACGACCCCGACACCCAGACCGACCTCGATGAGGCGCGCAAACTCATCAACGCCCTCGCCGGTCTCATCACCGCCGGGGCTCCCGAGATCAGCGACATGCACGCGCGCAGCCTGCGCGACGGCCTGCGGTCGTTGCAGTTGGCATTCCGCGAGGCATCCGCGATTCCCGACGCCATCGGGCAGGGCCCGGGCGAGAAGTACACCGGCCCCGTCAACTAGTTCGGGGCGCGAGCGCGAGCATGATCGGATCCCAGGGTCGCGCGCCCAGGCATCCGGCCGTTTCGGCCCGCCGAGCTTCCGCGCACGTCGCCCGCGAGTGCATAACGAGCTTCGGTGTGCGCCGAGCGTCCGTATGCTGCGAGCTCGAAGCGTGAAGCGCGAGCCTGAAGAGTGAGCTTGCGTCGAGCGTCAGTGCTCGTCGAGCGGGGTGGACGACAGCGTGACGGCCAGTGAATCGACGCGCGTGGCGATGACGTCATCGGCCGCCCAGCGCTGGGCGAGCCGCGCGAGCACCGCGTCGAGTTCGGGGCGCGTGAGACCGGCCAAGAGTTCGAGGGTGACGACGACCTCCGGGCCCGCGAGTCGGGCGTCGGGGTCGCCCGCACGCAGATGCACATCGGTGACCGCGAGCTCGGACGCGACGCTCTGGCGGAACGACTGGAGCACATCGGGATCGGTGAAGCTCGGCATCCACTCGAGCGATTGAGCGATGGCCCAGACGGCCGGGCGACGGATCGCGAACTCGGTATCGCTGACGGGGTCGAGGACCACCAGATCGGTGTGCTCGCTCGCCGCCGCCAACGCCACACGAACGCCGTCGGCCGGCACCGGGCGCGACGTCGGGTTCCAGCGGGACATCGCGGCGACCGACGAGAAGACCGGCATGACCGTGCGCCCGTCGGGGCCCTGCACCGTGACGATCGAGAGCTCCTGCGTCTTGTCGACCTTCAGGCCCGCCTCGGTTTCGCCCTCCTCGCCCGCGTGGGCGACGAGCGGGATCAGCAGGCGCGACGAGCGGAAGGCGTCGACGACCTCGACCTCGGTGACCTCGCGCGCACGATAACGGCGCAAGGCCTCGGCGAGATGTTCGGGCGCCGAGCCGTCGTCGGACGAGTGATCGTTCGACTGGAAGCTGCGGCCCTTCCAGGGCTGGCCGGCCGAGTCGGTCAGGTGGTTCGACGCAGCATCGGCAGCACCGTGGTGGTGCGAGGCCGCGTGGGCGTCGTGAGGATCAGTCGGTTGCGACATCCAACGCCTCTGCCAGCGTGAACGCGCCGGCGTAGAGAGCCTTGCCCACGATGGCACCCTCGAGGCCGAGCGGCACGAGATCGCGCAGCGCCTGGATGTCGTCGAGGCTCGAGATGCCGCCCGACGCGATGACCGGGCGGTTCGTGCGCTCCATGACCTGCGTGAGCAGCTCGACGTTGGGGCCCTGCAGCGTGCCGTCCTTCGTGACATCGGTCAGCACGTAGCGTGCACAGCCCGCGTCTTCGAGCCGTTCGAGCACGGTCCACAAGTCGCCGCCGTCGCGGGTCCAGCCGCGAGCCGCGAGGGTCGTGCCGCGCACGTCGAGGCCCACGGCGATCGCTTCGCCGTACTGGCCGATGACGTTGGCGGCCCATTCGGGGTTCTCGAGGGCGGCCGTGCCCAGGTTGATGCGCTTGGCACCCGTGGCCAGCGCGGCTTCGAGGGATGCGTCATCCCGAATGCCGCCCGACAGCTCGACGTTCACGCCGCGCACCTGCTTGATGACCTTGCGGATGACGGATGCGTTGTTGCCGCGCCCGAAAGCCGCATCGAGGTCGACGAGGTGAATCCATTCGGCGCCCTGGCTAACCCAGTCGGCCGCCGCATCGACGGGATCGCCGTAGTTCGTCTCGCTGCCGGCTTCACCCTGCGTCAGACGGACGGCCTTGCCGTCGGCGACGTCGACGGCCGGAAGCAACACCAGATCGGGCGTCTCGTTGAACTCGCTCATTGTTTCCCTTGCTCGGAAGTGACGGCGCGGCGTCTCGCGCACAAGCACCTGATACTAGTTGTCGTTCAGCCCGTCGATCCAATTGCGCAGCAGGCGGATGCCGGCCTCCCCCGACTTCTCGGGGTGGAACTGCGTGGCGCTCAACGGTCCGTTCTCGACCGCCGCGACGAACCGCTCGCCGTGGTTTGACCACGTGACGGCAGGCTCGGGGAACGGGGGCTGCACCTCGAGAGTCCAGTCGCGCGCGGCGTAGGAGTGGACGAAGTAGAAACGCTCGTTGTCGAGACCCGCGAACAGGCGGGAGTGGCTGGGCGCCTCGACGGTATTCCAGCCCATGTGGGGCAGCACGGGCGCGTTGAGCTTGGCAACATCGCCCGGCCATTCGCCGAGACCCTCGCGGTCGACGCCGTGCTCGAGGCCGCGATCGAACATGACCTGCATGCCGACGCAGATGCCGAGCACCGGTCGGCCGCCCGCCAGGCGGCGATCGATGACCTCGCCCCCGCGGGAGGCCTCGAGTGAATCCATGACGGCGGCGAAGGCACCGACGCCCGGAACGAGGAGACCATCGGCCTCGAGCGCGCGCTGACGGTTGCCCGTCAATTCGACATCCGCCCCGGCTCGTTCGAGGGCCTTGACGGCCGAGTGGACGTTGCCGCTGCCGTAGTCGAGGACGACGACACGAGGCCTGTCGGCGCTCACAGCACACCCTTGGTGGAGGGGATGCCGGAGACGAGCGGGTCGAGCGCCTTGGCTTCACGGAAGGCGCGCGCGAAGGCCTTGAACTCGGCCTCGGCAATGTGGTGCGGATCGCGGCCACCCAGAACCGTGACGTGCACGGTGAGGCCGGCGTTGAACGTGATCGCCTCGAAGACGTGTCGCACCATGGAACCCGTGAAGTGGCCGCCGATCAGGTGCAGCTCGAAACCGGCGGGCTCCCCCGTGTGCACGAGGTAGGGGCGACCGGAGATGTCGACGACGGCCTGCACGAGCGCCTCGTCGAGGGGCACGAGGGCGTCGCCGAAGCGGGAGATGCCGGCCTTGTCGCCCAGCGCCTCGCGGATGGCGAGGCCGAGCGCGATGCCGATGTCTTCGACCGTGTGGTGAACGTCGATGTGGGTGTCGCCCGTGGCCGTGACCGTGAGGTCGGTGAGCGAGTGCTTGGCGAAGGCCGTGAGCAGGTGGTCGTAGAACGGCACACTGGTGTTGATCGTCGACTGACCCGTGCCGTCGAGGTCCAGGTGCAGCTCGATCGAGGACTCGCTGGTGGTGCGGCTGATGCGGGCGGTGCGGTGTGTGTCGCTCATGCGTTCGAGTTTAGTGCGGCCATGGCGTCGAGGAAGGCCGTGGTCTCGGCCGTGGTACCAGCCGACACGCGCAGAGAATTCGGGATGCCGACATCCCTGATCAGCACGCCTCGATCGAGCAGCGCGCGGAAGGTGGCCTGCGGGTCGTCGACACCCCCGAACAGGACGAAGTTGCTGCCCGTGCGGAACGGGTCATAGCCCAAGTCGCGCAACCCGTCGACGATGCGATCGCGCTGCCCGATGATCTCGTCGACCATGCGCAGCATCTCGCCGCTGTGGCGGAGAGCGGCGACGGCGGCAGCCTGCGTGAGCGCCGACAGGTGGTACGGCAGGCGGACCAGGCGGAGGG
Organism: Okibacterium fritillariae; assembly: GCF_900167575.1. Classification (GTDB taxonomy): domain Bacteria; phylum Actinomycetota; class Actinomycetes; order Actinomycetales; family Microbacteriaceae; genus Okibacterium; species Okibacterium fritillariae. The sequence continues at coordinate 595,044 of NZ_FUZP01000002.1, read as the reverse complement.
CGTCGATCACCGCGGGGTCGGCGGCGAGATAACCGACGCGAACGCCGGCGAATGCGAAGGCCTTGCTCATGGTGCGCGAGATGAGGAGTCGCGGGCGGCCGGGGAGAAGGGAGAGCGCACTCTCCTCCCCTGTTGTCGAGAACTCGGCGTACGCCTCGTCGACGACGACGATGCCGGTGCTGGCCGCGTAGACGGCTTCGATGGTCTCGAGCGACAGCGGCGTGCCCGTCGGGTTGTTGGGCGAGCACAGGAAGACGATGTCGGGCTGTTCGCGCTGGATCGCCGCCACGGCGGTCTCGGGGGTGAGCTCGTAGCGCTCGTCGCGCTCGGCGCCGATCCATCGCGTTCCCGTGCCCGAGGCGAGGATCGAGTACATGGAATAGGTAGGAACGTAGCCCAGAAGCGAACGGCCGGGACCGCCGAAGGCCTGCAGGATGTGTTGCAACACCTCGTTGGACCCGTTGGCGGCCCAGAGGTTCTCGGGCGAGAGGTCATACCCGAGGTAGTCGGCGAGAGACGTGCGCAGCTCGGTGAACTCGCGGTCGGGGTAGCGGTTGACGCCCAGGATCGCGGCAGCCAGCGACGCGACGATGTCGGTGGCCACGCCCTCGGGAATCGGATGCGTGTTCTCGTTGACGTTCAGGGCCACGGGCACGGCGAGCTGCGGTGCGCCATAGGGGTTCTTACCGCGCAGGTCGTCGCGGACGGGCAGATCGTCGAGAGAAGTCACCTGGCTATTTTAGGTGACGCCTTCCCGTGTTACGGCGTCAGGCCCTGCTGCTTAGGGCTGTGCCGCCTCTAGCTGTACTGCGTGGGAATGGCGATGCGCTGGCCGGGGACGACGCTTGCCGTCTCGAGCCCGTTCAGGCGCATGATGTCGGCGATCACGTCACGCGGGTCGGCGGTGGGCGCGACGGTCTCGGCGAGGTGCCAGAGGGTCTCGCCCGAGGCGATGGTCTCGTAGTCGAACGACGTGTGGCCGGTCGACGAGTTCGCGACGGCACCTCCCGCGTTCATGCCGACAGCAACAGCTCCGATGACCAGGGGTGCAGCCACAAGCGCACTGAGCACGAGGCGGCCGCGGCGGGTGATCTTGAGCCGGGGCGCCGTGGGTGCGACGCGCGGCGAGACCTGGGCGCCGAATTCGGTGATGCCGAAGGCGGTGGGGCGCTGAGCGGTTGCGGTGTACATGGTGTCCTCCTGGGGTCACGGGGTCGTGTCCGTTACGAGAGCGTTCCCGACCCTCGGCCGGGAGGGCCGGGAACGAATCTCTGTTCCGAATATATCTTCGAATGTTCGAACATTCAACCTTTGATTCGAACTTTTAGGTTTCGAATTCGGCGACACACTCGAACAGATGTTTGTTCAGCCGCGCTGATGTGGATACAGTTTCGACTGATGGTTGTTACTCAACCAGGGACCACTGACATTGGTGCGACAGGAGCGAGATGACCCTCAACAAGCCGAGTGCCGACCCCGGCGAGAAGGGCGGAACGCGCCGCCGCAAGAGCCTCAGCGAGAAGCAGATCGCCATCCTCGAGGTCATCCAGAGGTCGGTCAGCCAGCGGGGTTATCCGCCGAGCATGCGCGAGATCGGCGACGCCGTCGGGCTCGCCTCACTGTCGAGCGTGACCCACCAGCTCAACCAGCTCGAGCTCAGCGGTTACCTGCGTCGCGACCCGAACCGCCCTCGTGCGCTCGAGATTCTCATCGACCTGCCCACGTCGTCGCCCTCCGTGGACTTCGAGAATGCGACGCCCGTCGGCGACGCGGCCATGGTGCCCCTCGTCGGTCGCATCGCGGCCGGCGTGCCCATCACCGCCGACCAGCAGGTCGAAGAGGTGTTCCCTCTGCCCCGCCAGCTCGTCGGCAAGGGCGACCTGTTCATGCTCAAGGTGCAGGGCGAATCCATGATCGACGCCGCCATCTGCGACGGCGACTGGGTGGTCGTGCGCCAGCAGCAGACCGCGGAGAACGGCGACATCGTCGCCGCCATGCTCGATGGCGAGGCGACCGTCAAGGTCTTCCGCCAGCGCGACGGTCACACGTGGCTGCTCCCCCGCAACTCCAACTTCGAGCCGATCCTCGGCGACCAGGCCGACGTGCTCGGCAAGATCGTCGCCGTGTTGCGGGCCGTCTAGCAGCCGAGCCGCCTCGGCCCTCGGACACGCGAAAGCCCCCTCGATGCGTCGAGGGGGCTTTCGCGTTGTCGTGCCAGGCTGTGCCGGGCTGCGCCGGGATGTGCGACGACTCTACTGCGGAGCCGTCTGCTGGCGGGCGACCGTGAACTCGCCGAGCTGGGCGGCAAGCTCCTCGGACACATGCGCGTGCACACGCGTGCCCTCTTCTTCATAGCGGGTGTCGAGCACCTGACCGCGCTCGTGCAGCGCCGCGACGAGTTCACCGCGATCGTAGGGCAACACGACCTCGAGGTCGACCGCCGGGCGCGGCAGCAGATCGGAGATACGCGACAGGATCTCCTCGATGCCCTCGCCCGTGCGTGCGGACGCGAAGATCGCGTTGGGCTCGATGCCGCGCAGGACGAGCCTGTCGTCATCCGAGATCAGGTCGCTCTTGTTGAAGACGATCAACTCGGTGATATCGCGGGCACCGACCTCGCCGATGACATCCCGAACCGTGGCGATCTGGCTGCCCGGGTCGGGGTGCGACGCGTCGACGACGTGGACGATCACATCCGAATCGGCGACCTCTTCGAGAGTGGAGCGGAACGCCTCGACCAGCTGGTGTGGCAGGTTGCGCACGAAACCGACGGTGTCGGCGAGCGTGTACAGGCGGCCGTCTTCGGTCTCGGCGCGACGCACCGTCGAGTCGAGCGTGGCGAACAGCGCGTTCTCGACGAGCACACCGGCGCGCGTGATGCGGTTGAGCAGGCTCGACTTGCCGGCGTTGGTGTATCCGGCGATGGCAACCGACGGCACCGCATTGCGGCGACGGTTGGCACGCTTGGCCTCACGGGCCGGCTTCATCGCGATGATCTGCTTGCGCAGCTTCGACATGCGGGTGTGGATGCGGCGACGGTCGAGTTCAATCTTCGTCTCACCGGGGCCACGCGAACCCATACCGGCACCCGCGCCACCGACCTGGCCACCGGCCTGTCGGCTCATCGAGTCACCCCAACCGCGCAGTCGCGGCAGGAGGTATTCGAGCTGGGCGAGCTCGACCTGGGCCTTGCCCTCGCGGCTCTTGGCGTGCTGGCTGAAGATGTCGAGGATGACGGCCGTGCGGTCGATGACCTTGACCTTCACCACATCTTCGAGGGCACGCCGCTGGCTGGGGGCGAGCTCGGTGTCGGCGATGACCGTGTCCGCACCGAGCGCCTGCACGATGCCGCGCAGCTCTTCGGCCTTACCGCTGCCGAGGTAGGTGCTCGGGTCGGGGTGCGGTCGGCGCTGCAGGAGGCCGTCGAGCACGAGCGCGCCCGCCGTCTCGGCGAGTGCCGCGAGTTCGCGCATGGAGTTCTCGGCGTCGCTCAGCGTGCCCTGGGAGTAGACGCCGATGAGGACGACGTTCTCGAGGCGCAGCTGGCGATACTCGACTTCGGTGACGTCTTCGAGCTCGGTGGAGAGACCCGCGACGCGTCGAAGCGCCTGCCGGTCGGAGCGGTCGAACTGGTCGCCGTCGTGGTTGACGCCATTCGGGTCGGTGTGGCGAGCCGTGGACTCGTCTTGGAGAGCTGCCGCACGGTTGGCACCGAAGAGCGTGAAGCCCGCCGATGTGCTGGCGGCACTGTTGAGGACCCGCGCTACGACGTCATCGTTGCGCGCCTCGTCTTCGGGGAGCGTGCGGGGTTCATTCATCCGGTTAACCTTACTTCCTCTTCCTCTTGTAGGTTGCCTGTATGTCTAGCGATCACTACTTCACCGGGGTGCCGGAGAGCGAGCTGAAACTCCGACCGTTGTCGGTGAAGCTCGCGGGGCAGGACCTCGATCTGGTCACCGCGTCAGGCATTTTCAGTCCCGACCGTCTCGATCAGGGGACTCAGGTTCTGTTGGCCAATACCCCCGAGCCGCCGCCGGGTGGCGACTTCTTGGATCTCGGGTGTGGCTGGGGGCCGATTTCTCTGACCCTGGCCCTGTCGAGCCCGCATGCGCGGGTCTGGGCCGTCGATGTGAACGAGCGCGCCGTCGATCTGGTGCGTCGTAATGCCGAGAAGGCCGGCGTTACAAACATCAACGCCGTTCTGCCCTCAGATGTTCCTGACGACGTGCGTTTTCGCACGATCTGGTCGAACCCGCCCATCCGTGTCGGCAAGAACGAACTGCACGGCATGCTCGAGAAGTGGATGCCGCGGCTCGAGCCGTCCTCGGACGCCTGGCTCGTGGTGCAGCGCAACCTCGGCTCGGACAGCCTGCACCGATGGCTCTCGGACACGCTTCCCGACGACTTCCACGTGACGCGCGCCGCGACCGGCAAGGGCTATCGCGTGTTGCGCGCCCGCCGCTCCGGTGCTCAGTTGATCTCGAGCGACCCGGAGTAGACGAGTTCGGCGGGCCCTGAGAGTGAGACGTGCTCGCCGTCCTGCGTCGGGAACATGCGCACGCCGAGGGTTCCGCCGGGAACGTCGACGCGCCAGTGATTCGGCGCCGCCTGACCGGCCCAGTGACGGGTCGCCAGCGCGGCCGCCGCGACACCGGTTCCGCAGGAGAGCGTCTCGCCGCTGCCCCGCTCGTGCACGCGCATGCGGATGCGGGCGACCCCGTCGCTCACGAGCGGCTCTGCCGGCACGACGAATTCGACGTTGGCGCCCGCGAGCTGTTCGGGCTCGAGGTGCGGGATGTAACTGAGGTCGGCCTGTTCGAGTTCGCTGTCGTCGGCGAGGGCGACGACGACGTGCGGGTTGCCCACATCGATGCCGAGGCCCGGGCGTGCGACCTTGAGGTTCTTGGCGCGCACGAGGGGCTCGTTGCCGTCGAGGCGCCACCGGCCGAGGTCGACCTGGAAACCGTTGTTCGACGCCTGCACGTCGCGCACGCCGGCACGCGTGCCCACGGCCATGGTGCTGCCGGGCTCGATGGTGGCGAGGCCCTGCTCGATGAGGTACTTCACATAGACACGGATGCCGTTGCCACACATCTCGGCGATCGAGCCGTCGGCGTTGCGGTAGTCCATGAACCATTCGGCGTCAGGGTCTTCGGCGAGGGCCGCTGCACCCGCGTCGATGTTCGCCGAGCGGACCGCACGGATGACGCCGTCGGCCCCCACACCGAAATGCCGGTCGCAAATCGCGGCGATCTGCGCGGGCGTCAGCTCGCGCTCACCGTCGGGGTCGGAGTACAGGACGAAATCATTGCCCGTACCGTGGCCTTTGGTGAAGTGCAGCGTCGACATGGGACCAGTTTATGGCGACGGAGGGCGCATCCCCGGCACACCGGGGCACATCGGGCACTCTCGACACGTCGAGCACGTCAGGAACGTCAGGAACGTCAGGAACGTCGAGAACGTCGGGAACGTCGGGCATGGCAGGAACATCGGTCATGTCAGCAACATCGGTCATGTCAGCAACATCGGTCATGTCAGGAACATCGGGCGATTGGAGCCCTTCCGTGCGATCCAACCTACGGGGCCTGATGCTCCGCGATCAGGCGCAGGGCGTGGTCGACGAGCCGTGGGTCGTCATAGTCGAGCCAGTGCGCGTGCGGGTAGCGCTTGAACCAGCTCACCTGGCGCCGGGCGTAACGGCGGGTGAGAGAAGCTGTTTGGGCGCGCGCCTCGTCGGCCGTGAGTGCGCCGGAGAGTTGCGCCAGGGCCTGAGCGTAACCGATCGCGCGACTGGCGGTGACCCCGCGCTCGATGCCCGCCTGCCGCAGGGCGTCGGCTTCGGCGACGAGACCGTCCGCCCACATGCGGTCGACGCGGCGGTCGAGGCGTTCGACCAGCTGCTCTCGGGGCGCTCGGAGGCCGAGGATGACGCTGGGATGCCACGGCGTGGGCTCGTCGGGCAGCGCGGCGCTCGGGGCATCCCCCGTCATTTCGGCGACCTCGAGGGCGCGCACGATGCGACGACCATTATGCGGACCGACGCGTTCAGCCGTGATCGGGTCGATGACGGTGAGCCGCCGGTGCAACATGCCGGGGCCGACGGCCGCCAGCTCGTCTTCGAGTCGTTGCCGAATGACCGGATCGGTGCCGGGGAAATCGAATTCGTAGATGACGCTCGACACGTAGAGCCCCGACCCGCCGACGAGCACGGGGGTCTTGCCGCGGTCAAGAATGTTCCGGATGGCTTGCCGCGCGGTCGGCTGGTAGCGGGCGACCGTCGCCTCTTCGGTGACGTCGAGGACGTCGAGGAGATGGTGCGGGACGCCGCGGCGTTCCTCCGGTCGGAGTTTGGCTGTGCCGATGTCCATACCGCGGTAGAGCTGCATCGAGTCGGCGTTGACGATCTCGACGTCGCCGGTCGTGCCGGTGAGGCGTTCGGCGAGTGCCAGTGAGAGATCGCTCTTGCCGGTTCCGGTCGGGCCGACGACGACGATCAGAGGCGCGCCGCCGCCGGTGGAGCCGTCGGTCACCGTTGGGCGTCGTCGGGGTGGTAGATGGGCATCGTGCCGACCCCGGGGCTCGTGAGCGGTTCGCGCGAGCCGATACGGATGGTCGGAAGCCCAAGGGACACGGCTCCCCCGGCTGCCGACGAGGACGTCACGGCGCCGGCGGGCGTCGGAACGCCGCAGCTGTCGGCTTGGGCGCGATCCCAGGCGTCGCCTGCGCGCGTGCGGCGGACCACGAGAGGCGCTCCGTCGAGAGAATCGGCGATCAGGTGGAATGGCGCAGCCTGCGTGATGGTCACCGTGACGACGTCGCCGGGCCGCGGGACGTCGGACCCCTCGGGCAGGTCGAAGTGCACGAGGCGGGAGTCTTCGGCTCGGCCGCTCATGCGCAGGGTTTCGGAGTCTTTCTTGCCCTCGCCCGTTGCGACGAGCACGTTGACCTGCCGGCCGATGATGCCGCGGTTCTCTTGGAGGGAGATGCGGTCTTGAAGGGCCAGGAGCCGTTCGTAACGCTCCTGCACGATCGCTTTGGGGATCTGGTCGGGTAGGGTTGCGGCCGGTGTGCCGGGGCGCACGGAGTATTGGAACGTGAACGCGGTTGCGAAACGCGCGGCCTCGACGACCCGCAGTGTCTCGGCGAAGTCTTCTTCGGTTTCTCCGGGGAACCCGACGATGATGTCGGTGGAGATCGCTGCGTGCGGCATCTTCTCGCGAACGCGGTCGAGGATGCCGAGGAATTTGCTCGAGCGGTAGGACCGCCGCATGGCTTTCAGGATGCGGTCGGAGCCCGACTGCAGGGGCATGTGCAGCTGCGGCATGACGTTGGGGGTCTCGGCCATGGCGTCGATCACATCGTCGGTGAAGGCGGCGGGGTGGGGGCTCGTGAAGCGCACGCGCTCGAGACCGTCGATCTGGCCGGCGGCACGCAGCAGTTTTCCGAAGGCCTGACGATCGCCGAACTCGACGCCGTAGCTGTTCACGTTCTGGCCCAGCAGGGTGACCTCGATGGCCCCGTCGTCGACGAGGGCCTGCACCTCGGCGAGGATGTCTCCCGGGCGGCGGTCCTTCTCCTTGCCGCGCAGTGACGGAACGATGCAGAACGTGCAGGTGTTGTTGCAGCCCACCGAAATGGACACCCAGCCGCTGTAGTTGGAGTCGCGCTTGGTGGGCAACGTGGACGGGAAGGTCTCGAGCGACTCGAGGATCTCGATCTGCGCTTCGTCGTTGTGGCGGGCGCGCTCGAGGAGGTTGGGCAGGGCGCCCATGTTGTGGGTGCCGAAGACGACGTCGACCCAGGGGGCCTTTTCGAGGATAGTGTTCTTGTCTTTCTGGGCGAGGCATCCGCCGACGGCGATCTGCATGCCCTCGTGCCGCTTCTTCACGGAGGCGAGGTGGCCCAGGTTGCCGTAGAGCTTGTTGTCGGCGTTTTCTCGCACCGCGCATGTGTTAATGACGACGATGTCGGCCTCGACGCCGTCGGCCTTGACGTATCCCGCGGCCTCGAGAGAACCGCTGAGGCGCTCGGAGTCGTGCACGTTCATCTGGCACCCGAATGTGCGCACCTCGTAGGTGCGGGCACTCCCGTCGGACTTGTGGGCCGCGACGGAGGGGCTGATGTGGCGTGGGGCTTCAAGCAGGTCACTCATGATGGGACTAGCTTACGGACTAGCGAAAGCGAACGCTGGATCGGCGCCCGCGGATGATCTCGCCGACCACCGTGCGCACGACCCCGCCCGGATAGCCGCGCCGTGCGAGGAACCCCACTAGGCGGCGCTCCATCGTGGCGTCGTCGAGAGAGGTCATCTGCGACGCCCGCTTCTCGGCCACCTCGCGGGCTGCGCTCAGCTCGTCGTCGGAGTCGATGTCTTCGAGCACCTCATCGATTACTTCGGCGGGGATCTTGCGCGTGCTCATGAGGCGCGCCACGACCTGACGGCTCTGGCTCTTGCGCTCGTAGTGGGAGTAACGCAGCTGCTCGGCCAAGGCCCGATCGTCGACGTAACCGAGTTCGCGGAGGCGCTCGAGGAGCTCGTTGGCCTGGTGCGCCGTGAGGTCGAGGGCCAGGCATTCGGCGAGGATCTCGGCCTCACTGAGGCCTCGACGCCGCAATTTCTTGAGAATGGCGTTTTCGACGTCGTCGATCGACGGCGGAAGCTCGCCGACCATGTCGTCATCAATCGCGGAGACGTCGGCGCCACCGCGTTTGCGGGCGAGGCTCGCCACCGGCGCCCGCCGTGCGGACTCACCGCCGATGTCACCGGGCCCGGTGCCCGAAGCCGCGGACCCGGAGAGGTGTCCCCCTGCGGAGCGCTCCTCGCCGGGAGCGGGTGAGAACTCACCGGCGTGCGGTGTCGAAGAAGCCGACACGGGCGCGATCGTGGCGACGTCGTGGCGTGTCGACGGTCGGCGCGAGCCGACAGGTGCCACAGCTTCGACGCCCGAAGTGCTCGAGCCATCGCCGGTGCTGGGTGCCGTGTCATCGACGGGATCGAGGGCGGAGCCGGCGGGATGGTTTCCCCGAGCCCGGCCATGCTCTTCGCCTCGTTTCGCCTTGCGCGACGCCGAGAAGGAGATCACCGGAGCCAGTTCGTGCTGGCCCGCGTCGCTCTCGTCTGCGGGACCTGCTGTGAATCTGACCACCATGGTGACCTCCTTCTCGCTCTATGGATGGGTGCTGCGCGACAGTGTCGCGCAGCGATCAGGCGCCGCGGCGGGCGGTGAGCTGATCCGTCGTCTCGGCCTCTTCGAGCGGGGCCGCCCCACCGATGCCGAGCTTCGACTTGATCTTGTCTTCGATCTCGTTGGCGATGTCGGGGTTCTTCAGCAGGAAGTCGCGCGCCTTTTCCTTGCCCTGACCGAGCTGGTCGCCACCGTAGGTGTACCAGGCGCCGGACTTCTTCACGATGGCGTGCTCGACACCGAAGTCGATGAGGCTGCCCTCTCGCGAGATGCCGATGCCGTAGAGGATGTCGAACTCGGCCTGCTTGAAGGGCGGAGCCATCTTGTTCTTGACCACCTTGACGCGCGTGCGGTTTCCCACGGCCTCGGTGCCATCTTTCAACGTCTCGATGCGACGGATGTCCATGCGGACGGAAGCGTAGAACTTCAGCGCCTTACCACCGGCGGTCGTTTCGGGGCTTCCGAAGAAGACACCGATCTTCTCGCGCAGCTGGTTGATGAAGATGGCCGTGGTCTTGGTCTGGCTCAGCCCACCGGTGAGCTTGCGCAGGGCCTGCGACATGAGTCGAGCCTGGAGACCGACATGCGAATCACCCATCTCACCCTCGATCTCGGCACGCGGCACCAGGGCCGCGACAGAGTCGATGACGACGAGGTCGATCGAGCCGGAACGGATCAGCATGTCGGCGATCTCGAGAGCCTGCTCACCCGTGTCGGGCTGGGACACGAGCAGCGCGTCGATGTCGACGCCGAGCTTGCGGGCGTATTCGGGATCGAGCGCGTGCTCGGCATCGATGAAGGCGGCGATGCCGCCGGCACGCTGCGCGTTAGCGATGGCGTGGAGTGTGAGGGTCGTCTTACCCGACGACTCGGGGCCGTAGATCTCGACGATGCGGCCGCGCGGGATGCCCCCGATGCCGAGAGCGACGTCCAGCGCGATCGATCCGGTCGGAATGACCTCGACGGGAGCGCGCTCGTCGCTGCCCAACCGCATAACGGATCCCTTGCCGAACTGGCGATCGATCTGGGCCAGCGCGGTTTCTAATGATTTTTCACGATCTGCGGGTGAAGGCATGTCGTCACTCTTTTCTCTGCTCGTTCTCGATGCGCCTATAGGCTGTCGCGACCAGGGCGGCCGGTGACAAGGCTGGAGGTTTCTCCTCGACGTTTTCGACAGTACGACCCACCACCGACATTGCGAATGGCACGAGGCGATCTGTGGAGAAATCCGAGTTTCCGCTCCTGTGAGGAGCTTAGCGCGATCCGAACGGATGTTCGAGAGAATCGTTCGGGCGTGTCGAATACCGTTTCGGCAGGGAAGGTACCGGGAGCGCAAGCATCCCGAACGACAACGGGCATAAAGGGCGCAGCGGGCGCGACGGCCACCACGAGCACGACGAGCGCGACGAGCACGACGTAATGGTGTCAGGCGCGCGGCGGAGGCGTTCCCACGCCATACCAGCGCTCGCGAGGCACATCGGTGGCCCGGCACAGGGCAAGCCAGACCTCACGAGGGGGAACGCCGTCGGCAATGGCCTGGTTAGCGGTGCGGGACCCGATATCCCCGAGGACGAGATCAGCGGCGAGGACACGACCGTAGCCGGCACCGAATTCATCGGCGATCGCTTGCTTGAACTCACTCTGCTTCACGTCCTCAACGCTATCAAGCACGGCCGACAGTGAGAACCAGATCAGAACCCGACGCCGGGGGAACGCAGAAACCCCGCCTGGTGTCAGGCGGGGTTTCTGAAGCTGAGGCCGAAGCCGGGCAATCGAGGAGGGCCGGTTTAGCGAGTGACCAGATCGGCATCCAGTTCGGCGACGAAAGCGTCGGGAACGGTGTCGGGAATCGGATCGATGCCCTCGATGACGGCCAAGCGATCGCCGACCTCGCGCATGATTGTGGATATCGGAGTCTCGAGCGCTTCGGCAACCGAGGCGAGAATCTCGCTCGACGCCTCTTTCTGACCGCGCTCTACCTCACTGAGATAACCGAGCGCGACGCTCGCCTTGCTCGCGACCTGACGAAGCGTGCGCCCCTTTTGCAGGCGGAAGTCGCGAAGAACGTCGCCGATCTCTTGACGAACTAAAACCATTGCAGCCTCCCTCTCTGTGCCCTGAACCTCAGGGACGAAACCCGTGAGCCCGCGGGCCTGGTGCCCTTTCGACCGCCGGAGCATGCGCTTCGGGGATGGCTAACAATACCTGCTGCCGTGAAAAAAACACTAACCACGATCACTGGGCTTTTCTTGTGAATCAGTAACCTGTAACGCGACCGAAACGAGAACTATTCCAGCTCGTTATTCGGGTAGGGATCCGAATGCGCCGAGCCCGCATCGGACGTCGATTCAGAGCCTCTCGAGCGCGGTCCGTAGCTCGCGGAGCGCCTGCTCGACCGTCGAGCGTCGGATCTCGTCGCGCGTTCCCTCGAGCTGGAGAGCGACGACATGTACTTCGCCCCGGATGCTGATGCCCACGAAGACCGTTCCGACCGGTTGACCGTCTTGCGGGTCGGGACCCGCGACGCCCGTGGTTCCGACGCCGACATCCGCCGAAGCCCCGTCGATGGCGGCGGCATGACGCACGCGGTCGGCGAGCTGATGTGCGACATCCGGATGAACGGCGCCGCTCTCAGCGAGCAGCTGAGCGTCGACGCCCACGAGCGAGTGTTTGAGGCGGGTGTCGTATGCCACGATGCCGCCACGGACCGCGCGAGAGGCCCCGGGGGTGTCGATCAAGGCCGAGACGAGAAGGCCACCCGTCAGCGACTCGGCGACCGCGATGGACCACCCCTTGTCACGCAGTAGGGCGACGATGGCGGCCGAGTCGAGTGCGCGAGTCATGTCGTCAGCGTCACCGCGGGGAGCGTCGACCGCGCACCTCGGTGAGAACGTAGTCGATGCCGCTCGCGATCGTGAGCACCACGGCCGCGGTCATCGTGATGATGTTGAGCACGACGACCCACTCCCCCACGACGCCGGCAAGCGGGAGGAGCGCGAGCGAAATGGCGACCGCCTGCATGACGGTCTTGAGCTTGCCCATCCACGCGGCTGCGACGACATGGTCGCTCGCGACGATCATGCGGTGCACGGTGACGCCGACCTCGCGCACGAGCACGACCGCCGTGATCAACCAGGGAAGCTCTCCGAGACTCGACAGGGCCACCAGGGCGGCTCCCGTCAGCACCTTGTCGGCGATGGGGTCGAGGAGCTTGCCCAGATCGGTGACCAGGTTGCGGCGGCGGGCGATCGCGCCGTCGATGCCATCCGTGGCGATCGCCAGAATGAAGAGGATGCCGGCGACCCACCGCAGCGTGCCGTTCTCGCCGTTGTCGGCCAACAAGAGCCAGACGAAGATCGGGGCCAGAATGATGCGGGCCACCGTGATGGCATTCGGCAGGTTGAGGTTGGACGGCCGAGCAGCCGGATCGCGGATAGGCTGGCCGCCCTGTTCGAACGACGCGTCGCGTGACGCCATGTGTTACTCCCTGCCGGTCAGCTGCCAGGCGTCTTCATCGGGTTCGCCCTCGACCTCAGGATACCCGTGAGACATTCGCGCGACCGGATCGTCGTGGTAGCGGTCATCCGAATCGTCGGGGTCGCTGTGGGGCGAGCCCTGGGATGTGGAGGCAGCCCCGGAAGCCATTCCTGCAGCACCCCCGTTGTTCGCGGACGGCGGCGTGAAGGACGGCGCCGACGGGCCGTCTTCTCCCTTGATGCGCGCCATCAAAGCGGGCAGTTGCTCGGCCGTTACCAGCACATCGCGGGCCTTGGAACCCTCGGAGGGGCCCACGATGTCGCGGGATTCCATGAGGTCCATGAGGCGACCAGCCTTGGCAAAACCGACGCGCAACTTGCGCTGCAGCATCGAGGTCGAACCGAATTGCGTCGAGACGACGAGCTCGGCCGCTGCCAGGAGCAACTCGAGGTCGTCTCCGATATCGGCGTCGATCTCCTTGCGCTCGACCACGGCCTCGACGTCTTTGCGATAATCGGGGCGGGCCTGTTGCGTGACGTGTTTGACGACCTTTTCGATCTCGGCCTCGTTCACCCAGGCACCCTGCACACGAATAGCCTTGGACGTGCCCATGGGCAAGAACAGGCCGTCGCCCTGGCCGATGAGCTTGTCGGCACCCGGCTGGTCGAGGATGACCCGCGAATCGGTGACGCTCGTCACGGCGAAGGCCAGTCGAGACGGCACGTTGGCCTTGATCAGACCCGTGACCACGTCGACCGACGGGCGCTGCGTGGCGAGGACGAGGTGGATGCCGGATGCTCGCGCCAGCTGCGTAATGCGCACGATCGACTCTTCGACATCGCGCGGGGCAACGAGCATGAGGTCGGCGAGCTCGTCGACGACGACGAGCAGGTAGGGGTAGGGCTTGAGCACACGCTCGCTGCCGGCGGGCAGGACGATCTCGTCGTTGACGACGGCCTTGTTGAAGTCGTCGATGTGGCGGAAACCGAACGATGCCAGGTCGTCGTATCGCATGTCCATCTCTTTGACGACCCACTGCAGCGCTTCGGCGGCCTTCTTCGGGTTCGTGATGATGGGCGTGATGAGGTGGGGCACACCGGCGTAGGGGGCGAGCTCGACGCGCTTGGGGTCGATGAGCACCATGCGTACTTCGTTGGGCTTGGCCCGCATGAGGAGGCTCGTGATCATGGAGTTGACGAAGCTGGACTTACCCGAGCCCGTGCTTCCAGCGACCAGAAGGTGAGGCATCTTGGCGAGGTTGGCGACGACATATCCGCCGCCCACGTCTTTGCCCACGCCGATCGTCATCGGGTGCGTGCTCTTGACGGCGGCGCCGGAGCGGAGCACATCGCCGAGCGTGACGATCTCGCGGTCGCTGTTCGGGATCTCGACACCGATGGCCGATTTGCCCGGGATGGGCGACAGGATGCGGACCTCGTTCGACGCGACGGCGTAGGAGAGGTTCTTCGAGAGAGCCGTGACCCGCTCGACCTTGACACCCGGGCCGAGTTCGATCTCGTACTGCGTGACGGTCGGGCCCCGCGAGAAGCCGGTGACCCGCGCGTCGACGCTGAACTGTGTCAGGACCTCGGTGATGGCTCGAACGACATCGTCGTTGGCTTCGGACCGCTGCTTTGCGGGTTCACCCGCGGCGAGTGTCGTGACAGAGGGCAGTCGATAGGGGTTTTCGGGCGAGTCGGACGGTTCGGGCGTGCCGAGGCCGTCTTCGTCGAGCAGGCCGATGCTGCCCATGCCGGGCAACACCTCGGTGACGCTCTCGGGGCCGTCGTCGCGCAGGCCTGAGGTGCTGGGCGTCGACCCGCCCGCACTCGCCAGGCGCTTCGACTGTTCCCATTCTCCGAGAGCGGCTTCGGCCCGGGAGAGGTCGCCGATGACGGCCGTCATGCCCTCGTCAGTCGGCAGAGGCGCGGCGGGCACGACGGGCGCGGGACGATCGTTGTCGGGCTGCTCGAGCGCCGTGTCGAAGCCACCGACGCCACGGCCCGCCTTGCCCCCCAACAACTCGGTGACGGCGTCGTCCGATGACGCCTCGAAGTCGGGGTCTTCTTCGCGCTGGTTCTTGTTGCGTCGCCACCACGGAAGTGAGTCCGTGTCGGCAGCGTCGGACGCGTCGTCATCGTCGGACGGAGCGGAACGCTTGGCCGCATCGCGCTCGGCGGTCTCGACGACGTCGGTGCCGAACATCCACGCATAAAGCTCGCGGAAGCGCTGGCCGACCTTGTTGGGTGGCGTCTTGGTGATGATGAAGAGGCTGAGCAGGAGCAGCAGCGACAGGATGATGCCGGAGCCGACGGGCGTGAGCAACGCCGTGAGTGGGGCCCCCGCCATCCAGCCGATGACGCCACCGGCCGCCGCGAGGGCGGGCATGCCGTCGCTCGGGTTGGGCAGCGCCGAGAACGAATGGCAGAGCCCGGAGATCGAGACGACCGCGAGTCCGACGCCGATGCCGATGCGGCCGTTGTCGTTGACCGAGCTCGGGTGACGGAACAACCACACGGCCAGGGCGAACATGACGATGGGCATGATGAATGCCGCGCGGCCGAAAATGCCGCCGAACGTGTAGGCGTCGAGGTTTTGCGCGACGGGGTCGTTGACGCCGAACCACTCGATGACGACTCCCGCGATGGCGAGAAGGAGAAGGAAGAAGGGGACGCCGTCGCGGCGCTCGTCCCTGGCGAGGTTCTCCGGGCCGAAAGCGCGTGCACCACCGCCCGCGAGGTGGGCCAGGCCCATCCAGGCTCGGGCCAGGATGTTGGTGCTCGGAGACTGCTCGTCGGCGGTCGGGTAGGCGACGGTGCGGGAGGATGTCTTGCTCGCCGCCGCTGCGGTCTTGGTGGCGGACCCCTTGGCTGCCGCACCACCCGACGCGGTTCGTGGGGACGCCGATGATTTCGCCGCACCCTTCTTGGGCGCGCTGGACGCACTGCCGCTAGCCTTCGTGCGGCCGCGGCCCGTCGGTGCTGTACTCGGAGCCATACCGTCCACGGTAGCCCGCACCACCGTCGTTCGTCCGGATTGACGCGGCCGGTCGGCCATCATGACCGGATCGCATCGATCACTTTGACCCGCACAGCGATCGTCGCAGGCAGGGCCCCGGCAAGCACCCCCACGGCGAGCGCCGAACCGATTCCGAGGAACGCGGCATCCATGGGGAACGGAGGCGGGTCGCTCAGGCCTCCCGCCGCAAAGAGTTCGCGCACGGACGGCATGCTCAGGATGAGGACGGCGGCGGTGACGCCGGCGAACCCCGCGACCAGCGTGCCCAGCACACTCTCGAGGAGCACCGCCGAGAAAACGCGCGCGGACGATGCCCCGAAGCTGCGCCGGATGCCCACCTCGCGGATGCGCTGCCGCATGGTGACAACGGAGATGTTCAGAAGGCTCAGAGCGCCGAGGACGAGGATGACCACGGCGACGGCGTTGGTCAACATGCGCAGCGGGAGCAGGGGGTCTTCCCCGTTCGTATAAGCGGCCGCGTCGGTGCGTGAGACGTCGACGCTCACCGACGACCCGAGGGACGCCCGCATCTCGGCCTCGAGCTGGCCCATCAAGACGTCGATATCGGCCGGCGGAACCCACGCCTCGAATGTGCGCCCGCTGGCCGCCAGCGCGTCATGCGGCAACACCCTCTCGGCACCATCGGGCAGGATGTAAGCCGCCGGCATGCCCATGTCATAGGGCGGTGTGAAGGTGCCGATCACGACGACGCGGTGCGCCGGGTCACCGTCGATGGATGTCACGGGATGGCTGTCGAGCGGCGGCGACCCGAGAGCTTCATAGAAGTGCTCGTCGACGACGACGGCCGGCACCAGCCGCTCATCGTCATCCGCGGCGAACCAGGTGCCGTCCGTGAGGCGCACCCGATGCATTTCGAGGTAAGACGGGTTGACGATCGTGACATTCGTCTCGACCGCTCCACTCGGGAAGCGCACCGAGAGACCGGTGTTGGTAACGTTCGAGACGAAGTCCATGCGGTGGCGCTCGACCGACTTCGCCCACGCCTCGTCGATCGCGTCCAGGGCTGCGGGCGAGGCATCCGAGGGATAGGCGTTGATGGACAACGTGGCATCGCGACCGCCCGACACCTCATTCTGCTCGGCGATGGCCTGCTGCGCGAGGCTCGCCGCCGCGACCGATGCGCTCAGCGCGCAGACGGCGATGGCCACACCGAGGAGCGAGAGAAGCACCCGCGCACGGTGCACGCGGATCTCCTGCCAGGCCTCGACCAGGACGCCGAGAACGCTCGTCACCATCGCATTCATGCGAACACCGCCTCATCGAGCGACCCGGATGCCAAACGGTAATGGCGTTCACTGAGCGCCGCAATTGCCGGATCGTGGGTGATGGTGATGCTGGCCGATTGTTCTTCGGCGACGATCTCGTCGAGCAGATCCATGATCGAGATGCCCGTGTCGACGTCGAGCGCGCCGGTGGGTTCGTCGGCAAGGATGAGGCGCGGTCGCCTCACCAAGGCGCGGGCGATTGCGACACGCTGCTGCTCACCGCCCGAAAGGCTCTGCGGCAGTGACCGGCGTCGGTGGGACAAACCCACCCGGTCGAGCATGTCGTCGGCCATGGCTTCGCGCCGCCAATAACTCGAGCCACCGGCGTAGACAAGCGGCATCTGCACGTTTTCGGAGGCGGTCCGCCCGTCGAGCAGATTGAACTGCTGGAACACGAAGCCGATGTTCGCGCCCCGCAACCGGTCGCGTCTGCGACTCGACATCGAGAGGACGTCCTCCCCCGCGATCTCGAGGCGACCACTCGTCGGAAGATCGAGCATGCCGAGCAGATTGAGGAGGGTCGACTTGCCCGATCCCGATCGGCCGACGATCGAGACGCGCTCGCCCGGCTCGACCCGGAGTGAGACATCGGTGAGGATCGTGAGGGGTTCGTCGTCGACGCGCTCAATGACACGCCCGATGCCCTCTGCAGCGACGAGACTCACGGGACGAGACCGTCCTCGCAAACCTCCGTGCCGTCGGGCTGGAGTGCGCACCCGGTCGACTCCGGGTCGGTCACGTCCGTGCCGGGAACGAATTCGTAGACGGTGTCACCCTCGGCGATGCCTTCGACGATCTGGATCTGGACCCCATCGGTGATGCCGAGCTTCACCGGGCGCTCCTCGGCACCGCCCTCGGCATTCTGCACCCACACCGACCCGCTGTCGGCGTTGCCTTTCACGGCTGTCGTCGGCAGCGTCACGACGTTCTCCGCCGAACCGGCCTGGATGGTGAGCGCTCCCGTCAGGCCCGAGAACACCCGAACCTCCACCGGAACGCGGCAGGTCAGCGCCGTCGACGCGCCGTCGCCACCCGCGGCACCGGCAGATGGGTCCGCTCCGTTCGCGGCCGACCCGTCGCCCGAGGCGGCAGGCGTGGCTATCCGCAGTGAGGTGCAGGTGAACTCGCCCGGGCCGCCCTTCAGGCTCACACTTGCCTCGCCCGGAATCGATGACAGGCGATAGAGGTCTTTGGGTTTCAAGGAACCCTGCACGACGAAGGCATCCGGCGTGATCGTGGCGACGACGTCGCCCACCGCGACATCTTGCTTCTGAATGACGGAAAGGGCACTGATCGTTCCCGCCGCCGGTGCGACGATCGCCTCGGCAACCACCTTGGGCTTCTGCGGCACGACGGTCTCGGTGCCGTCAGGAGCGACGCGAGTCACCGGGTCGACGGGAGTCTCCTGGCGCACGGCGCCGATGCGTTCGCCCGCCGCCACCTTCTGGCCGACCGTGACCGTGAGCTCGGACACGGTGCCCTGCAACGTCGCCTTGGCATCGACGGCCGTATCGGCCCGCACGCTCGCCGGCACCGTGAGCGCATTCTCGAGAGACGACACCTGCGCCGTCACGACGGGCTCTTCGATCGATGCCGAAGCCTCGGCCGGTGTGCTTTCGGCAGACGCATCGGGGAAGAAAGCGATCTTCACCAGGGCGACCGCGATCGCCGCCACCAGCACCACCCGCACGATCGGCAGAATGATCCGTCGCCACCCACCCATAACGTTCCCCTCACGGCCCGAAGGCTCTCCCCCGCCGAAGATTTTCCGGCTCGCCCGCGCCGTGAGGCCGGACTGGTGACGGAAGCCGATCACCGCTGTGCGGGCGAATATCCGTGGCTCGATCGTAGCCAGCATGGTTGCGGCCGCGCGGGCCGAACGGGCCTGACGCGTGCCCCCAGATCGGGCCGACGACGATGGCAACCCGAACTACCCCGCAATATCGGGCGAGGCGTGTCTCTCTGCACGAACGGCGGCCTCGGACGAAGTTGCCGAGGTGCGGCGTGTCGCGCAGGATCGCGGCACCGACCCACCCCGCGTTCGTCTCGTCGCTCAGCGCACACGACGATGCCCCGCCGTCATGCAGACCGGCGGGGCATCGAACGAGAAGCGTCTCTACGCCTCGATCACGAGGGGAACGATCATGGGGCGGCGACGGTAAGACGTGTTCACCCAGCGGCCGACCGTGCGACGCACGACCTGCGTGAGGGCGTGCGGGTCGCGCGTTCCGCTCTTCGCGGCCTCGGCCAGGGCGGATACGATCTTGGGTTTGACCTCGTTGAACACGGCGTCGTCCTCGGCGAAACCACGCGCGTGGATCTCGGGCCCGACCACGACCTTGCCCGTCGCAGCCTCGACCACGACGATGATCGAGATGAAGCCCTCTTCGCCCAGGATGCGGCGGTCCTTGAGGTCGGCGTCGGTGATCTCGCCCACGGTCGAGCCGTCGACGTAGACGAAACCGAGATCGAGCTGACCGACGACCTTGGCCACGCCGTCCTTGAGGTCGACGACCGTGCCGTCTTCGCCGAGGATGGTGTTCTCTTCGGGGATGCCGGTCTGCATAGCGAGCTTGGCGTTGGCCACGAGGTGGCGGTATTCGCCGTGCACGGGCAGCACGTTCTTGGGCTTCAGGATGTTGTAGCAGTAGAGCAGCTCGCCCGCGGCCGCGTGGCCGGAGACGTGCACCTTGGCGTTGCCCTTGTGCACGACGTTGGCGCCCAGCTTGGTGAGGCCGTCGATGACGCGGTAGACGGCGTTCTCGTTGCCGGGGATGAGGCTCGAGGCGAGGATGACGGTGTCGCCCGGGCCCGGCTCGATCGCGTGGTCGAGGTTGGCCATGCGGCTGAGGACGGCCATGGGCTCGCCCTGCGAACCCGTCGACATGTAGACGATGCGATCGTCGGGAAGGTCTTTCGCCTTCTTGTAATCGATGAGCACGTCTTTCGGCACCTTCAGGTAGCCGAGGTCGGCGGCGATGCCCATGTTGCGCACCATGCTGCGGCCGAGGAACGCGACGCGGCGACCATTGGCGGCGGCCGCGTCGAGGACCTGCTGCACGCGGTGCACGTGCGATGAGAAGCTGGCGACGACGACGCGGCGCGTGGCCTTCTGGATGACCTGGTCGAGCACGGGCCCGATGGATGATTCGAGCGGCGTGAAGCCGGGAACATCGGCGTTGGTGGAGTCGACCATGAACAGGTCGATGCCCTTCTCGCCGAGGCGCGCGAACGCCCGCAGGTCGGTCAGGCGGCCGTCGAGCGGCAGCTGGTCCATCTTGAAGTCACCCGTGGCGAGCACCGTGCCGGCGCTCGTCGAGATGGCGACGGCGAGGGCATCCGGAATGGAGTGGTTGACGGCCACGAATTCGAGGTCGAACGGGCCGAGCTTCTCGGTCTGACCCTCGGTCACGGTGAGGCTGTACGGCTTGATGCGGTGCTCTTTGAGCTTCGCCTCGACGAGCGCGAGGGTGAGCCCGGAGCCGATGAGCGGGATGTCGTTGCGCAGACGCAGCAGGTAGGGAACGGCGCCGATGTGGTCTTCGTGGCCGTGCGTCAACACGACGCCCACGATGTCGCCGAGGCGATCCTTGATGGGGCTGAAATCGGGCAGGATCAGGTCGACGCCCGGCTGGTGCTCCTCGGGGAAGAGCACGCCGCAGTCGACGATGAGGATCTTGCCGTCGATCTCGAACATGGTCATGTTTCGGCCGATCTCGCCGAGACCGCCGATCGGGATGACGCGGAGTGTGCCGGGTTCGAGAGCCGGCGGTTCGTATACGGAAACGGGCATGCGCCCTCCTTGTTGAGTTATGGGGCTACCGTGTGGTGCCGTGCACTTTCGGCAGGGCACCTCCGGCGGCCGCATTGCGGTCTGGGCGGAACCTCGAGAGGTCGACACCCGGGATGTCTCGCACGAGGGCGAGTTCGTCTTCGATCTGCGCGGCTTCCGCCTCTTCCGGTCCGACGAGCGGCAGGCGCACGCGCGGGGTCTGGATGCGGCCGAGGCCGTGCAGGATGTATTTGGCGGCAACGGTGCCGGGAACGTGCGTCATGACGGCGCGCACGAGGGGCTCGAGCTGCTGGTGCGCGAGCGTTGCGGTGTGCAGATCGCCCGCGTTGACGGCATCAACCATCTGGCGGTAGGGGCGCGCCGCAATGTTGGCCGTCACGCCGATGAGGCCCGCCGCGCCGATCGCCATGTGCGGCAGCGCGTTGGCGTCGTCACCCGAGAAGTACATGAGGTCGGTCTGGTTGAGCACGCGGCTGACCTCGCTGAAGTCGCCCTTGGCGTCTTTCACGGCGAGGATGTTGGGGTGCTTCGCGGCCCGCAGGATCGTCTCGTACTTGATGGGCACACCCGTGCGACCCGGGATGTCATAGAGGATGACGGGCAGATCGGTGGCGTCGGCGATCATGCGGAAATGCGTGAGGATGCCCGCCTGGGTCGGCTTGTTGTAATAGGGCGTGACGATCATGACCCCGTCGGCCCCGGCCTTCTCGCTGGCCTTGTAGAGCTCGATGGCGTGCGCGGTCTCGTTGGAGCCACCGCCCGTGATGATCTTGGCGCGCCCGGCCGAAACCGATTTGCCGACCTCGACGAGGCGCAGCTTCTCGGGGTCGGTGAGGGTGGATGTCTCACCCGTCGTGCCCGTGACGACGATGCCGTCGGCGCCGGCCGTGATGACGTCGTCGATGTGCTTCTCGACGCCGGGCCAGTCGACCTCTCCGTCGCTCAAGAACGGTGTCACCAACGCGACGAGGACCTGCCCGAAAGGATTCTCAACACTCACGGTCTTAGGTTACCGGTTCGACGGGGGCCGGCGACATCCGCCGCCCCGCTGCCAGCGCCTCGAGCGACCCGAACGCTACGGCGCAACGCGACCCTTGCTCTGGAACGCCTCGTGCGTGAGCGGCATGAGCGTCTGCCACACGTCTTCCATCTTCTCGGCGCACATCTCGATCTCGCGCTGCGGGAACGACGGGAACTGGCTGCCCTCGCGCTTAGTGCGCAGCGACAGGAAGTTCATGAGCGAGCGCGCGTTGACCGTGACGTACATCGACGAATAGATGTTGAGCGGCAGAACGATGCGCGCCACCTCGCGGGCAACGCCGGCGTCGAGCATGCGCTGGTAGGCCTCGAAGGCCTGCGTCGATGCCCGCACGGTCTCGTCGCGCACGAGCGCGGTCTGCTCGGGCGTGCCGGGCAGGAAGTCGTAGGCACCGGGTTTGCCGACCTGCACCAGGTTGCGATCGTCGGACGGCACGTAGAACACGGGGCGCAGCTCGCGATAGCGGCCCGATTCTTCGTTGTAGCTGGCCATGCGGTGCCGCATGAACTCGCGGAACACGAAGATGGGAGCTTGCACATAGAACGTCATCGAGTTGTGCTCGAACGGCGAGCCGTGGCGGTCGCGCATCAGGTAGTTGATGAGACCCCGATCGCGGGATGTCGCGTCGTGCCCGTCTTGCGCGGCCTCGAGCGTCTGCTCACCCTGCGTCGACACGCGCGCGGCGAACAGCACATCGGAATCGGAGGCGCTCGAACGCACGAGCTCGACGGTTACATCGGAACGGAATTCAATCTCTGGCACGCGTCAACCCTACCCGGATGTCGGACGCCCTCGTTAGGCTGACGGCAGGCGTATCGAGCGCCTGAACAACTCACGGAGGTGCACCATGGCGGTTACCAGCGAAGCCACGACGGTCTGGAACGGAACGCTTTTCGAGGGCTCGGGAGCGGTCACCCTCGATTCGTCGAAGGGCGCGAGCCTGCCCGTCGACTGGAAGGCACGATCCGAGGGTTCGGCGAGCGTGACGACGCCCGAGGAGTTGCTCGGCGCCGCGCATGCCGCGTGCTACTCGATGGCCTTCTCGAACGCGCTGACCGAGAACGGCACGCCTCCCGAGCGCGTGCAGACCACAGCCGCCGTCACCTTCCAGCCGGGCACGGGCATCACCTCGAGTCACCTGCTGGTGTCGGCCGTCGTGCCGGGTCTCGACGAAGAAACCTTCGAGCGCATTGCCGAAGACGCCAAGGTCAACTGCCCGGTGTCACAGGCCCTGACCGGCATCACCATCACGCTGGAAGCGAGCCTGGCCTAAACATGCGCGTTCTCATCGCCGGAGCATCCGGTCTCATCGGCACGGCCCTCACGCGCTCGCTGCGCGACGATCAGCACGAGGTCGTTCATCTCGTGCGGCGCGACGCCGCGGGCGCCGGTGAGGTCTCGTGGGATCCCGCCGCCGGTCGGCTCGACGTGTCGGCCTTCGACGGCGTCGATGCCGTGGTCAACCTCTCGGGCGCGTCGATCTCAAAGCTGCCCTGGACGGCGTCCTACCGCCGCACACTCCTGTCGTCGCGCGTGCAGGCGACACGCACGCTCGTCGAGGCACTGCATCGCACGAGCACTCCCCCGGCCATCTTCGCGAGCGGGTCGGCCTCCGGCTATTACGGGTCCCGGCCCGGTGAGACGCTCACCGAGGAGTCGAGCTACGGCGAGGGGTTCCTCGCGGGCGTATGCGTGCGCTGGGAAGCCGAGGCGCTGAAGGCACCCGACTCGGTGCGCACCGTGCGCCTGCGCACGGGTGTCGTGCTCGCCCTCGGGGGGATTCTCAAACCGCTCATGCCGCTCACGCGGTTCGGCCTGGCCGGGCCCCTCGGCTCGGGCACACAGCGCTGGCCCTGGGTGAGTCTCGACGACGAGGTGCGCGGCATCCGACACGTTCTCGACACCGACATCGACGGGCCCGTCAACCTCGTGGGGCCCACGCCCTCGAGCGCCAACGACCTCATGTTCCACCTCGCACGGCGACTCGAGCGGCCCTACCTGCTGCGTGCGCCGAAGTTCGCGCTCAAGGCCGCGCTGCAGCAGGCGGCCGACGATCTGTTGCTCATCGATCAGCGCATCGAACCCGGTGTGCTCGAGCGCACGGGGTTCACATTCACGCACCGCACGGTCGAGGAGGCCGTCGACGCGGCGCTGGCAGCAGGCTAACCGCCCGGCCCCGTCTCTCGGTAGCGCCTCGGTCGAGGCTCATCGCCCCACCCCGCGGTGGCGCTCAGCCGAACGCCGAACGCCGAACGCTGAACGCTGAACGTCCTGACTCGAGTCCGGGCACAGCGTGATGCCGATGGGGTTCACACGGCGCGGCGCTCGAGGCTGATCGCCTCGCGGATCGCCTGGCGGGCCCGGCGACGATCGCCCGCCCCGTCGTAGGCGAGGCCGAGGCGGTACCACGCTCGCCAATCCTCGGGGTTCTGTTCCACCTCGGCGCGATAGCGCGGGAAGACCTCGTCAGCCGCCTCACGCAGAGGTCGGCCCGACGGACGCACGGGCAGCTCCTCGTCGGGCAAAGCGTGCTCGTCGCCCAGCTGGCGCCCCAGTTTGTCGGCGCGGATGCCGAACAGCAGCTCACGCGCGAGTGCCCACAATCCGATAAGCGGGATGACCATCAGTGCGATGCCCATGACGATGGCGATCGGCTCGCCCGTCGCCACGAGGAGCATGGCCCGCTGGCCGACCAGCACGATGTAGAGCAGCAACAGCACGGCCATGACGCCGACGAGCAGGCGCGTGGTCATCGAGGGGTCGCCGCCTGAGCGGCCTGGCCCGAGGTGTTCTCGGGGCCCGGGGCGGTGTCGTCGACGGGGGCCGCGGCATCCGCCGAACGCGAGGCCGACAGATCGAGGTCGAGGAGCTTGTCGAGGCCGACGGTCACGCCGACGGCCGATCGAGCCGCCTCGAGCGCAATGACGATGCCGCGCTCATAGGCCGACGGGTCGAGCGTGTCGTGAGAGATCGTGAGCAGTTCGCCGGTGCCGCCGAACACGACATCCTGTTTCGCCACCACGCCGCGCATGCGCAGGCTGTGAATGGGGATGCTGGACACCTGCTGGCCGCGGGCCCGCTGGTCGGTGTGCGGCGCCTCGACGGGGCCCTGACCGGCGCGGGCGGCCTGGATGAGCTCGGCGGTGCGCACGGCCGTGCCGCTCGGCGAGTCGACCTTGGACGACCGGTGCGCCTCGATGATCTCGATCGAGTCGTAGAAACGGCCCGCCATGGCGGCGAACGCCGTAGCCAGAACGGATCCGAGGGAGAAGTTCGGGACGATGACGACGCCGCTGGTCGACTGGGCGACCTGCGCCTCGAGTGACGTGATGCGCGAACTCGACCACCCGGACGACCCGACGAGCACCTTGAGCCCTCGCTCGACGGCGTGCTGCACCACCTGAGGGCTGACCGCCGGCGACGTGACGTCGACGACGAGGTCGGCATCATCCATGTCGGTCAGCGGCGATGAGGAATCGAGCGTGGCCACCACCTCGAAGCCGTCGGTCTGCTCGACCAGCTCACGAATGAGGGTGCCCATCTTTCCGGTGGCGCCGACGACGGCGACTCTCGTTGTCATACCTCAAACCTACCAAGCGCCACACGACTGCGCCCGAGGCCCTGCCCGTGCCGGCGAATCCGCTCTAGGCCGGGATCGTGTCGGGCAGCCCCGTGCGAATCTCGAACGGCAGATGCGACAGATCGTTGTGCGTGACGAGCGTCCACGGCCGTCCGGCCTTCTGGTGGATGATCGTCAGCCCGCAATTGGCCTGATTCAACGTCGTCCATCGCCACTCGGGCGCCTCGAGCACCTCGCGCACGAACCATCCGATGACGAAGTTGTGGGTGATGAGCAGATCGTGACGCTCGCCGCGCACGGGCGCCAGAAACTCGGCCACGGCATCGGACATCTGCGCCGACCCTGCGTCGACCTCGTCGTCGGTCACCGATCCGAAGAACGCATCGTAGGCGGCCGGCGTATTGGCCGTCTTGCCCGAGGGAACACAGTCGAACAGCAGGGCAGAGGGCTCGGGCTCGAGGGCGGGCAGGCGCTCGGCGATGATCTTGGCCGTCTCGGATGCCCGCTGCAGGGGCGAATGCCAGGCGTTATCCATATGCACTCCCCCGAGCCGCTCGGCCAAGAGCTGCGCCTGACGACGCCCCCGAGCGGACAGCGGCCCATCGGGCATGCCGTGCTCGGCGTTTTGTTGTTCTCCGTGGCGGACGAGGTAAATGTAGTGTGACACCGGTGCTACTCCTTGGCCCCGCGCGGCCCGCGTTCCCGCCTTCGGCGCCGGGATCGTCGGTGTCGACGGGGTACGTTTTCCAGCATTCAGCTTACGACAGGGGTGGGGTGCGCGCCTGGGAGCCCGCAGGGCATCTCGACAAAAGTCGACGCGGCCCTAATTCCGTGAGGCGCGCTCGAGGTCGAGCACCTGCGTGCGCGTGAGCTGCACGCCGGCCGACTGCACGATGGCATCGACCTGCTCGGGTCGGGATGCACTCACGACGGGCGCTGCGACCCCCGGGCGGTGTTGCAGCCACGCGACCGCGATGGTCGTCACACTCACACCGATCTCGAGTGCCACCTGGTCGAGAGCCTTCAACACGCGCAGGCCGCGTCGGCCGAGGTGCTCAGCGGCCTTGGCGGACCGCAAACGGTCGGCGAAATCGGCGCGCGAGCGGTACTTGCCCGTGAGGAACCCGTTTTCCAACGCGTAGTACGGCATGACGCCGAGCCCCTGACCCTGAGCGACGAGCTGCAGGCCACCCTCGTAACGCTCGCGCGTGAGCAGGCTGTAGTGCGTCTCGATGGCCTCGAAGCGCGGGTAACCGGCCGCCGCGAGGATCCGTGCCTCGATCAGGCGTTCGGGCGTGAAGTTCGATACGCCGAGGTAGCGCACCTTGCCCGTCTCGATGAGCCATTGGGCCGTGCCCAGGGCGTCTTCGAGCCGCACGGAATCGTCGTCGTCGTGGAAGTAGAGCAGGTCGATGTGGTCGGTGTCGAGCCGCTCGAGGCTGGCCTCGACGGCGCGCACCATGTTCACGGGGCCGAGGCCCGGGCTGTCCGGGTGGCGGCCGATCTTCGTGGCGACGACCATATCGTCGCGGTTGCGCCGACGCGACATCCAGCGCCCGATGATGTGTTCGCTGCGCCCGCCCGAGTAGCTGTCGGCCGTATCGATGAAGTTGCCGCCGAAGTCGGCGTAGCGGTTGAGGATGGCCTCGGACGCTGCCGACTCGGCCGTCCACCCGAACACGCTGGTGCCGAGCGAGACCGGGAAGACCTCGAGGTCGCTGTCGCCGACGGTGTTGCGGATGCTCGCCCCCACGCCATCACCGAGAACCGGGATCGGGGCGGACGGGTGGGCGGGCACATCGGCCCGCGGAGTGGTCTGTGCCGGGGTCGACCCGGTGGTAACGCTGGCGTCTGCCGGCATCACGCCGGTGACGACGGGCGCAGAGGCACGCAACCGTGCTTCTACCGCAGCGATCGCGTCGATGCCGCCCGTTGCAACCGACTCGGCCTCGGCTTCGGCGACCGCTTCGGCCGTCGCCGTGACCGCGTTCGCTCGAGCCGCATGGCGTCCGGTCCGCACGGCGACGCCGGAGGTCAGGGGAAGGGCGGAATCGGTCTCATCGACCGCCGCTTCAGCCGGTTCGGACACGGTGAAGAGCCGCGGGATGAACTTCGCCATCTCCGCCCCCTCTCGCCTGCGGTACTGCCCGGACACGTATCAGGCGACCCCCATCGCCTACTTCGAGGGTAGGTCACTTCCGACAGCCGCAATGGATATCTCGCGCGCCCTTGACAGATTGGATCATAACGATTCGACAACGACGAACGCGCCCGCCCCGATGTGGGACGAGCGCGTTCGTGAGTCGCCGTGGGCGACAGGTCGCACGGACCGGAGCTCTGGGAGAGATACTCCAGCGGCGTGTGACCGGGAAGGGTTTAGCCTTCGGCCGGAGCCTCGGGGCCCTCGCTGGCGGCAGCACTCGACTGCGTGTCAGCTTCTTCGGCGACGACCGGTGCGAGCGACAGCTTGCCGCGGTCATCGATCTTGGTGATCTCGACGAGGATCTTCTGGCCGACACCGAGCACGTCTTCGACGTTCTCGACGCGCTTGCCACCGGCGAGCTTGCGCACCTCGGAGATGTGCAGCAGGCCGTCCTTGCCGGGGAGCAGCGAGACGAACGCGCCGAAGGCGGCGATCTTCACGACGGTTCCGAGGAACTGCTCGCCGACCTCGGGGTTGGTCGGGTTGGCGATGGCGTTCACCTGGGCGCGAGCTGCCTCGGCCGACGGACCGTCGACGGCGCCGATGTAGACGGTGCCGTTCTCTTCGATCGAGATGTCGGCGCCGGTCTCGTCCTGGATGGCGTTGATCGTCTTGCCCTTGGGTCCGATGAGCTCGCCGATCTTGTCGACGGGGATCTGCACGCTGATGACGCGAGGAGCCGTGGGCGCCATCTCGTCGGGAGCGTCGATCGCCGCGTTGAGCACGGAGAGGATCGTGGTGCGGGCATCCTTCGCCTGCGTCAGAGCGGCAGCGAGCACGGAGGCGGGGATGCCGTCGAGCTTCGTGTCGAGCTGGATCGCGGTGACGAATTCGCTGGTGCCGGCGACCTTGAAGTCCATGTCGCCGAGCGCGTCTTCGGCACCGAGGATGTCGGTCAGAGCCGCGTAGCGCGTCTGACCGTCGACGGTGTCGGACACGAGGCCCATGGCGATGCCGGCGACGGGTGCGCGCAGCGGCACACCGGCGTTCAGCAGCGACAGGGTCGACGCGCAGACGGAGCCCATCGAGGTCGAGCCGTTGGAGGACAGCGCCTCGGAGACCTGACGGATGGCGTAGGGGAACTCGTCGCGGCTCGGCAGAACCGGAACGAGGGCGCGCTCGGCGAGGAAGCCGTGCCCGATCTCGCGACGCTTCGGGGTGCCGACACGACCGGTCTCACCGGTGGAGTAGGGCGGGAAGTTGTAGTGGTGCAGGTAACGCTTGCTCTTGACGGGCGAGAGCGAGTCGATCTGCTGTTCCATCTTCAACATGTTGAGGGTGGTGACACCGAGGATCTGGGTCTCGCCACGCTGGAACACGGCGGAACCGTGAACGCGCGGGATGACCTGGACTTCGGCGTCGAGCGGGCGGATGTCGGCCAGGCCGCGCCCGTCCATGCGGATGCCCTCACGCAGGATGCGGCCGCGGACGACCACCTTGGTGACGGACTTGTAGGCCGCCGAGAAGTCGCGCAGGACCTCGCCGTCGATCTCGCCGGCTTCGACGCGCTCGGTGAGCGAAGCCTTGACGCGCTCCTTGAGCGAGTCGTCGGCGTTCTGACGCTCGACCTTGTCGGCGATCTGGTAGACGTTCACCAGGTCGTCGTAGGCGAGGCCCGCGACGTGGTCGTAGGTTTCCTTGCTGTAGGGCAGGAACACCGGGTAGTCGGCGATCTCCTTCGCAGCCTGGGCGGCGAGCGAGCTCTGTGCCGCGACGAGCTCCTTGATGAAGGGCTTCGAGGCCTCGAGGCCCTCGGCCACGACCTCTTCGTTGGGCTTGATGGCGCCGCCCTGGATGAGGTTCCAGCTGTTCTCGGTGGCTTCGGCCTCGACCATCATGATCGCGACGTCTTGGTTGCCCTCGGCGTCGGTGACGACGCGGCCGGCGACGATGAGGTCGAAAACCGCCTCTTCGAGCTGCTCAGCCTTGGGGAACGCGACCCACTGACCGGAGCCGTTGTTGGCACCGGGGATGAGGGCGAGGCGCACACCGGCGATCGGGCCGCTGAAGGGCAGGCCGGAGATCTGGGTGGAGGCGGAAGCCGCGTTGATGGCCAGCGCGTCGTAGAACTCGCCGGGGGCGATCGACAGCACGGTGACGACGATCTGGACCTCGTTGCGCAGGCCGGTCACGAAGGACGGACGCAACGGGCGGTCGATGAGGCGGCACACGAGGATGGCCTCGGTGGAGGGACGGCCTTCGCGGCGGAAGAACGAACCGGGGATCTTGCCGGCAGCGTAGCTGCGCTCTTCGACATCGACCGTCAGCGGGAAGAAGTCGAAGTTGTCTTTCGGGTGCTTCGAGGCCGAGGTGGCCGAGAGAAGCATGGTTTCTTCATCGAGGTAGGCAGCGACGGCTCCCTGAGCCTGCTGCGCGAGGCGACCGGTCTCGAAGCGGACCGTTCGCTTGCCGTAGGAGCCGTTATCGAGCACGGCTTCGGCGAATTTGATTTCTGGACCTTCCACAGGTCACTCCTTACGTTGGTGCCGCGGGTTCACGCGGCAGGGGGCGCGGTCATTCGCGCCCGATTCAGACATACCAAAGCAGGAACAGGCAGTACGTACTCAAGTCGCCGAACTTTTGGGACTTGGCTGATCTCCAGTAGAAAGCCACCATCCCGCGCGCATCGAACGGATCTGGGGACCAGCTCTGTCGACCGAGGGAAGGGAGTTCACCACCGAGGACCAGCTTCCTGCCGGCCTGCTCCGTGTTACTCACGCCCGATCACAGGTGAACGGACATCGAAATTCTACCAGAGAAGGGTTCGTTTGCACCGGAGGCGCACATATTGCATTCAGGAACGGGCGGATGCCGGGGGCTCGGGCCGGGCGTGCCGTGACGCGTTTTCACGGGCCGAACAGCGGGGCCGGGCGGTGCACGTCGCGATAGGTTTGGTGCCGACCGAAACGAGGAGTCATGACGCTCTCCCCCGACGAGACCGAGCCGGGCGCCACGCCATCCGCCGCCCGCCCTCAGAAGAAACGCGTGCCGTTCTGGGACAACGCGCGGTTCGCCTGCATCGTGCTGGTCGTCATGGGCCACGGCATCCAGCGCCTGACCGAAGATTCGGATGCCGCACTCACGGTCTATCTGCTCATCTACGCGTTCCACATGCCCGCGTTCGCGATCGTGAGCGGCTACTTCTCGAAGTCGGACCCGCCCGGGCGGCGGCAGATGGCGCGCGTGATCACCGACATCCTGCTGCCGTATCTGATCATGGAGAGCATCTGGACGCTCGTGCAGTTCGGGGTGGAGGGCGAGCTCAACGTGAACCCCACGCAGCCGTCGTGGACGCTGTGGTTCCTGCTGGCGCTCGGCATCTTCCGGCTGATCCTGCCGTATCTCGCGCTCATCCGGTGGCCTCTGCTCTGGGCCGTGGTCGTCTCGGTGGGCGTCGGCTATCTCGACAACGTGGACAGTACGTTCTCGCTCAGCCGCACGCTCGGCATCCTGCCGTTCTTCGTGCTGGGCTGGAAACTGCGGTCGTGGAAGCTCGTCGACCGGTGGCGCGTGACCGAGCGGCAGACCTGGCCGGTGCGTGCGGTGGCGCTCGGCCTCTTCGCGGCGCTCGCGGCCGTGTTCGTCGCCTTCATCGACGTGTGGCGGGACATCGACCTGCGGCTGTGGTTCTTCTACGACGACTCGTATCAGGGTCTCGGCGAGGGCGTGTGGTGGGCCGGGCTCGTGAGACTCGGGTTGATCTCCCTCGCCGTGCTAATGAGCGCGGCGTTCTTCGTGCTCGTGCCGCGGCGCCAGACCTGGATGACGGGGTTCGGGCAGGCCACCATGTACGTCTACCTGCTGCACAGCTTCGTGCTCTATCCCATCCGACAATCCGGGATGCTGCGGCAGGGGCTCGATCCAGATGTCTGGCTCGTGATCATGCTCGTCGCGGCCGTGGGCATCGCCGTCGTTCTGTCGACCGCGCCCGTGCGCCGCGTGTTCCGGCCGCTCATCGAACCGAAACCGCGCTGGTTGTTCGTGCGCCCGGCCGACGAGGAGCGCGTGGGGCCGTCGCGCACCGACCCGACGGGGTCTCGCCGCACGCCGTGAACCGGTGACGAGTGCAACGACCGCATGCGCGCGCCCGGTGGCGGGCTCGGCGGCGGGCTCGGCGGCGGACTCGGCGGCGGACTCGGCGGTGACGATGTGCGCGCCCGGGACCTGCGGCGGGAACGACGAATGGCCGCCACCCGAAGGTGACGGCCATTCGTGAAGAAGATCGCGGTCTCAGCGAAGAGACCCGCAACGCCTTCGTTCTCTGACGAGAATTAGCGGCGCAGTCCGAGACGCTCGATGAGCGTACGGTAGCGGGCGATGTCGACGTCGGCGAGGTAGCCGAGCAGACGACGGCGCTGACCAACCAGCAGAAGCAGGCCACGACGCGAGTGGTGGTCGTGCTTGTGCTCCTTGAGGTGCTCGGTCAATTCCTTGATTCGAGCGCTCATGATGGCTACCTGAACCTCGGGGGAACCGGTGTCGCCAGGGTGGGTCGCATATTCTTCGATGATCGCCTTCTTAGCTTCTCCATTAAGTGCCATAGAGCCGATCCCCTTTCTCTCGTTGCGCGGTGCCTACCAGCGGGATGCTGTGGCTCTCTTTATCCGCGGCCGTTCAGACGGCAACTGAGCGAGTCTATCAGAGGCTGGGCGCTGCCAGTGCTCTCACAGTGGGGGCACAGACATCCGGGATGCCGCGTGCCTAGGCTCGTGTGAACATACCTCGTTCATAGCTGAAGGGCCACCGACATGGGATTCCTCGACCGACTTCTCGGACGCGAAGAACCGAACCAGCAGAACCCGCAGAATCAGCAAAACCCCGGCGGGCAGTACGGCCAGGGGCAGTACCGCTACGGGCAGCAGTCCTACGATCAGCCGCAGGGCGGCTACGCGCCGCAGGGCGGGCCGCAGAACCCCGGTCAGCAGGGCGCCGGGCAGAACGGCGCTGGCCAGAACGGCCAAGCTCGCAGCGAGGACGAGATCGCCATCGAGCGCTACCGCTACCTGCTGCGCACGGCTCCCCCCGAGCAGATCGAAGAGGTGCACCGCGAGGCGTTCGGCAAGCTGACGAACGAGCAGCGCCAGCAGGTGTTCCAGGAGCTCAGCCAGAACGCGCCGCAGGGTGACGCCCC
The DNA here is from genome assembly GCF_900167575.1 of Okibacterium fritillariae. Lineage (GTDB taxonomy): Bacteria > Actinomycetota > Actinomycetes > Actinomycetales > Microbacteriaceae > Okibacterium > Okibacterium fritillariae. Next base: position 562,332 of record NZ_FUZP01000002.1, on the reverse strand, counting down.
GCGCGACGACTCCCCCGCGGCTCTTGCCTCGTCGGCGACGCGATCCGAGATGCGTCAGCCCGGCACACTCGAGCGCTCGTTCTCGAACCAGGGCGGTCGCGGCGGGCCCGGCATGGGCAGCATGTTCGCCGGTTCGTTGATGGGCACGGTGGCCGGCTTCTTCGTGGCCTCGGCGCTGATGTCCGCGTTCCTGCCGAACGACATGGGCGGCAACGATGCGGCGGGCGATGGCTCGGGTGACGGCTCACAGGACGGTTCGGGCGACGGCTCGCAGGATGCCGGGGCCGACTCGGGCGCCGGATCCGACGCGGGCGGCGACCCCGGTGCCGACACGATCTCGGCCGACGGCGGCGGAGACTTCGGCGGAGGCGGCTTCGGCGACTTCGGTGGCGGCGGCGACTTCGGCGGCGGAGACTTCGGCGGGTTCTGACCCACCGGTCACCCCGCGCTCCCCGACATCGAGGAGCATCGGACACAGAAGAAGGGCCCCGGAATCATCCGGGGCCCTTCTTCATGCGTGTGCAGTGCGACGGATCAGGCCGCGTCGCTCGTGAGCAGCTGCTCGGCCAGGAGTTCGAGCGTGCGGATGCGGGCGGGCGCGGCATCCGAAGCGGTGCCCTGGCGCGCCGAGGCACCCGGCGAGACCATGACCTCGTCGACACCGAAGCGCTCGCCCAGCTGGCGCACGCGCGCGGCCGCACCGGCACCGTCGTCGACGATCCAGGTGCCGCGCATGCGCTCGACGAACTCCTTCTGCAGGTCGGTGACGTCGGCGGCGAGCGCCTCCTCCACCGTCAGCAGGGCGCCGAGAGGGTCGTTGGTGCGCAGGCGCGCCATCTGCTGCATCTGCGGGAGCGCCAGGAGGGAAGCCTCGTCGGCCGTGTCGGCGGCGACCACGTTGGCGGTCAAGAACGTGCGCGGAGCCTCGAGGAACTCGGACGGGCGGAACTGCGAGCGGTAGAGGTCGAGCGCGCGCTCGGTGCCCTCGCCGCTGAAGTGGTGCGCGAACACGTAGGGCAGTCCCATCGATGCGGCGAGTTGCGCCGAGTAGTCGCTCGAACCCAGCAGCCAGACATCCGGAACGCTCGTGGCGCGCGGAGTGGCCTTGAGGCCGTACTCCTGACCGGACGTCAGGCGCACCGTGGCACCCTCGGGCGAGAGCAGGGCGATGATGTCGCCGACCGAGTTGGGGAACGCGTTGACATCGGACGTGGCGCCCGAGCGGTTGAGCACCGCCGTGACGAGGGGATCGCTGCCGGGGGCACGGCCGAGGGCCAGGTCGATGCGGCCCGGTGCGACGGCCTCGAGAGCGGCGAACTGCTCGGCCACGACGAGCGGCGCGTGGTTCGGCAGCATGACGCCGCCCGACCCCACACGAATGCGCTCGGTGCGCGACGCCAGGATCGCGATGATGATGGGCGGGTTGGTCGAAGCGACGGACGCCATGTTGTGGTGTTCGGCCACCCAGTAGCGGGTGTACCCCAGACGGTCGGCGGCCTGAGCCAGCCCGATCGACGCGGCGATCGCCTCTGAGGAGTTCTGATCGGTGCGAACGGGCACCAGGTCGAGTACGGAGAGTTTCAACGCACATCCTTTCTCACCGTAGAGACAACGCCGGCGAGGCCGCTCCATTCCCGGATCGGCCGAAATGAGAGCGGCGCGGCGTGGTGACGCGCGGCACCCGGGCGTCCTACGCTCGGGGCATGGTGATCCTGGTAACTATCGCGGCGACACTGTCGGCCGTTCTGCACATCGTCATCTTCTACTGGGAGTCGTATGCGTTCTCCCGCCCGACGGTCTGGCGCCGCTTCGGCCTGTCGTCGCAGGAGGAGGCCGACCAGCCCGCCGTCAAGGCGCTCATGTACAACCAGGGGTATTACAACCTCTTCCTCGCGGTCGGCGCCCTGCTCGGCGGCATCCTCTATGGCGTGGGCGTGCAGCAGGCCGGATTCGCGATCGGACTGTTCTCCGTCGCATGCATGCTCGCCGCCGCGATCGTTCTCACCACCACGGGCCCGGGCCGCATCAAGCCGGCCATCGTGCAGGGCACGCTGCCGCTCATCACCGTGGTGCTCTACATCGTCGGATGGCTGAATCCCGGTCTCGTCTGACCGCCCGCGTTCCTCTTCGCGCCGTGACACACGAAACGCGCCGTCCCTCGGGGCGGCGCGTTTCGTGTGTGGAGCGTGTCTGTCGTGCTCGCTGTGCGTGTTGCTCTTGCTGTCGGGGCTATTCGGCCACGATCGAGTAAACGTCGTAGTCGGAGAGCACCTGGCGGCCGCCGAGGCCGTCGAGTTCGAGCACGAGCCCGATGCCGGCGACGACGTAGCCCGCGCGCTCGATGAGCGTGGCCGCCGCATTCGACGACCCGCCCGTGGCGAGCACATCGTCGAGGATCAGCACGCGCGAACCCTGCGGCAACTGCCCGGGGCGGATCTCGAGCGTGGCGGCACCGTATTCGAGGCCGTAGTCCTCGCTCAGCACCTCGCCCGGGAGCTTTCCGGCCTTGCGCACGATCGCGAGGGGCGTGTGGGATGCATAGGCCAACGCCGAGGCCAGCAAGAAGCCGCGCGCCTCGACGCCCGCCACCGCGTCATACCGCCCCGCGAAGCGGCCCGCCAGATCGTCGATGACGGCGCGGAAAGCGTCGGCATCGGCGAACACGGGGGTCAGGTCGCGGAACAGGATTCCCGGCTTCGGGAAGTCCGGGATGGTGTCACTCAGCGAGAGCACCATCTCTTCGACGGTCAAGGGTTACTTCACACCCAACAGGTCGATGACGAAGATGAGGGTCTCGCCCGAGAGCGGGTGTCCCCCACCGGCCGGGCCGTAGGCCAGGTGCGGCGGAACCGTGAGCTGGCGGCGCCCGCCGACCTTCATGCCGGGGATGCCTTCCTGCCAGCCGGCGATGAGGTTGCGCAGGGGGAAGTTGATGGACTGGCCGCGGCTCCACGAGGAGTCGAACTCCTCGCCGGAGTCGTAGGCAACGCCCAGGTAGTGCACGTCGACGGTGGAGGACGCGGCCGCCTCGTCACCATCGCCGATGATGAGGTCGACGACCTCGAGGGTCTCGGGCGCGGGGCCGGAGGGGGCTTCGATCTCGGGCTTGCTCTTCGCAGAATCAGTCATGCAACCATCCAAGCCGAGCGGGGCTCGGGAGTCAAAAACGGGGCGGTCCCGGCGGGCGGGGCGGCGCGTCATCCGATCGCCAGAAAAGTGTTGCATTTCTGGCGCGACGGGAGCATTCTGAGAACATAACTCGTCGCCCGGGAGACTTGCAGGCAGTGCCGCAGCACCGGGCGATGAGTCTGTGTTAGCCCACGATCTGCCTCGCGAGGGTGGGTGAGCCGGGCTAGGGGCCGAGAAGGACCGCGCGGTCGGTGGTGACCGCGGCGAGGAGTTCTTGTTCGGTGCGGCGGTTGACCAGGTGGTTGCGGCCCGTGATGATGCGCTGGCGCGTGTAGGCGAGGCGCGTGGCGTCGCGGGCGAACTGGCGCATGACCTTACCCTTGTCGCCCGGAAGCGTCGCGGCCCAGGCGCGGGCGCGGCGGCGACCCGACCAGGTGGCCAGCATCGTGACCTCGGCGGGCGTGAACCAGCCGGCGGCCGCATACTCGTTGAGTCGTGCCTGCGTGAGCTTGATCTCGTGGCGGCGCACCAGCACCGTGAGCGTGACCGCGCCCGCGAAGAGCGGCACCTGCACGAGCAGGTAGTAGACGATGTAGCTGCCGAGGGAGTCGATGAAGAAGAGCGCACCGTTCCAGAGGGCGTGCAGCAAAATGGCCGGCACGAGGCCGACCAGGAAGTAGAGCAGTGCGCCGAGAGACGTGGAACGTCGGGCGGCGAAACCGAGGGCGAGACCCGTCATGGTCGTGAACATGACGTGCGCGAACGGCGAGAGCACGGCGCGCAGCACGAAGGTGACGCTCAACCCGCTGAAGCCGCCATCCCACAGCGCCTGCGCGAAGTAGAGGATGTTCTCGGTGAAGGCGAACCCGGCGGCGATGACGGCCGCATAGACCATGCCGTCGAGCGGGCCGTCGAAGTGGCGGCGCGCGGCATAGAACACGATGAGGATGCCGAGACCCTTGGCGATCTCTTCGACGACGGGTGCCTGGATGGCGGCCGAGAAGAACGCACCCGGACCGGAGCCCGTGGCCAGATAGGCGGCGACCTCGACCCCGAGCCCGACGAGCAGGGCCATGGATGCTGCGGCCGCGGCACCCCACAGGAACGAGAAGACGAGCGCGAGACGGGGTTCCGGCTCCCACCGGTCGACCCAGGCGACGGCGGCGAGCACGACGGCGAGCGGGATGAGCGCGCCGAAGAACGAGAGTCCGACCGCCATGGCGCCGAGCTGCGAGACGAAGTAGATGATGAGCCCGCCGAGCAGGAGGCCGAGCACGGCTATCGCGGACAGGGCGAGGACGGCCATGACGGAGGACGGCTTGACGCGCTGCGACCAGACGGGTTGCACGAAGTAGGGCGCCTTGGCCGGCTGCGCGTATTGCGGCTGCGCGTCGCGCGCCGGCTGGGTGAACCCGGGGCCGCCATAGACGGGCTGCGGCGGGTAATAACGCCCCGAATTGGGGGCGGAGGACGGTGCGTTCTGGGCGTCGGCGCCGGGGGCGCGACCGTCGGTGGCGTAGGGATCGCGCGGGGTGAGCGGCGGTTCTTGTGGGGCGAGCGGCGCCTGCTGACCCGAGCGATCGGGGGCGGCGTAGGCATGCTGCTGCTCGGGCTGGGCGCTGTTCGGGGCGGAGGGCGCGCCCGGGGGCGCGTTGAGGATGGGTGGGCCGGAGGGCAACCGGCCGTGCGACGAGTTCGGGTCGTCGCGCGGGGTCGGGTACGTCATCGACCTAGAATAAGCGCTCTCGCCTGGGTGAACGAATCGCACAAAACCCGAACGGGGGTCATCCGACCCGATAGCCTGAAGAGGTGAAGTACGCCCATCTCATTGCCGACGACCGTTCCGAGACGACGAGGCTGGTGGTGCGACACGACGACCTCGTCCAATACGTCGAGGATCTCGTCGAGGATTCCCCCGTCGATCTGCAACAGCTCATCGAGCGCGGCGACTCCGAGGACGCACGCATCCGCGCGGCCGTCGAGGCGGCGGGGTGGCAGCACGAACGTGTCTATCCGCTCGGCGGTTTCACGCACGCATCCGCCGTTCTGCGACCGCCGCAGGTGATCGCGGTGGGCCTCAACTATGCGGCCCACTCGAGCGAGCTCAACCTGAAGACCGACAACTCCCCCACGCTGTTCTCGCTGTGGACGAACTCACTGGCGGGGCACGGTGGCACGACGACGTGGCCGCGCAGCCTGTCCGAGTCGATCGACTACGAGGCCGAGCTCGGCGTGATCATCGGCAAGCCGGCCAAGAACGTGAGCCGCGACGATGCGCTCGACTATGTGTTCGGCTACACGGTGGTGAACGACATCACGGCGCGCGACATCCAGTATTCAGAGGCGCAGTGGACCAGGTGCAAGAGCTTCGACGGTTTCACTCCGACCGGGCCGCTCGTGGTCACGCGCGACGAGATCGCCGACCCGCAGAATCTGCACGTCGGCACGGTGCTCGACGGTCACGTGATGCAGGACTCGGACACGTCGCACATGGTGCGGAGCGTGGCCATCTTGATCGAGCAGATCTCGCGCTCGATCACGCTGCTGCCGGGCACCCTCATCTCGACGGGCAGCCCCGGGGGCGCGGGTTATAGCCGCGACCCCCAGGTCTTCTTGCGGGACCGGTCAACGGTCACCGTGTCCGTCGAGGGTATCGGCGAACTCACCACCCATTGCCGCATGGTCTGAGTGCGCCTGCGTCGAGGCCTTCTCGCTCGCCGCGCTGCCGTCGATGACGGGGATGGCGGTCGTGATGACCTCGAGGCCCGACAGGCGTGCCGGTGACAGCTGCTTGGTGACCTCGTCGCGCGACATGAGTTTGGACTCGACGACGAGGTCGGCGATGTTGCGACCGGTGAGCAGGGCCGTCTTGGCGAGGGCCGCGGCGGCCGTGTAACCGATATAGGGCGTGAGCGCCGTGATGACGCCCACCGACGAGCCCACCATGGTCTCGAGGCGCTCGTGGTTGGCGGTGATGCCGTCGATGCAGTTGACGCGCAGGGTGTGGCACGCCCCGGCCATCCACGTGATCGACTGGAAGAGCGAGTGCGCGATGACGGGCTCGAAGGCGTTGAGCTGCAGCTGCCCAGCCTCGGCCGCCATCGTGACGGTCATGTCGGCGCCGACGACCGAGAAGGCGACCTGGTTGACGACTTCGGGGATGACGGGGTTGACCTTGCCCGGCATGATCGACGAACCCGCCTGCTTGGCCGGCAGGTTGATCTCGCCGAAGCCGGCCTGGGGGCCCGAGGACAGCAGGCGCAGGTCGTTGCAGATCTTGGACAGCTTGATGGCGGACCGCTTGAGCGTGCCGCTGAACGACATGAACGCGCCGGCGTCGCTCGTCGACTCGACGAGGTCGGGCGCGGTCTCGAGCGTGAGGCCCGTGATCTCGTTGAGGTGGCGGATGACGGTGGACGCGTAGCGCGGATCGGCCGTGATGCCCGTGCCGATGGCCGTGGCCCCGAGGTTGACCTCGGCCAGCAACCAGGTGGTCTCGCCAAGGCGCTCGTGGTCTTCGCCCAGCGTGGTCGCGAAGCCGTGGAACTCTTGCCCGAGGGTCATGGGAACGGCGTCTTGCAGCTGCGTGCGCCCGACCTTCAGCACGTGCCGGAACTCATCGGCCTTCACGGAGAACGAGCGGCGCAACAGCTCGAGCTCGGTGAGGAGGGTGCGCAGCGACAGCGCCAGGCCGATCTTGATGGCGGTGGGATAGGTGTCGTTGGTGGACTGCGAGCGGTTGGTGTGGTCAATAGGCGAGAGGAAGGCGTAGTCGCCCTTCTCGCGGCCCGCCAGCTCGAGCGCGATGTTGGTGATGACCTCGTTGGCGTTCATGTTGGTCGACGTGCCGGCGCCGCCCTGGATGACGCCCACCACGAACTGGTCGTGGAACCGGCCCTCGATGACCTCTTGGCAGGCGCGATCGATGAGCTCACCCTTCTCGGCATCGAGCGAACCGAGCTCGACGTTGGCCCGGGCGGCCGCCTGCTTGACACACGCGAGACCGACGATGAGGTCGGGGTAGACCGAGATGGGCCGCTTCGAGATCGGGAAGTTATCGAGCGCGCGGGCCGTGTGGATGCCCCAATAGACGTCGGCCGGGATCTGCATGCTGCCGAGCGAATCGGACTCGACGCGCGTAGCGGTATCGGTCTCGGGCATCTCGGCCTCCTGCAGGTAGGGGTGGTCGATCGCGCGCGTGGCGGTCGACGTCTTCTTCGCACTTCGGAAAGGGTTCACTGTGGCTCCATTGCCTCATCGGGGCGCGCCGAATTTGTGGCCGACGCAGAGGAAATCCGGCTCGTGACCGGATGCCTCCACCCTACTCCGGGGGCCGTGGCGCTGTCTCGGCAGGGCGCGCACCTGTGGAGAAAAACGGCGTTCCGACGCTGGGGAGAACGGCGGGCTCAGCGTTTGCGCGAGAAGGCCTCGAGGCGCTCGGCGGGCGTCAGGCGCGACATCCGCTCGACGAAATCGGCCGGGAACGTGTTCGACGGCGGGTAGTCACCCACGGGCACAGTGGAGAACGTGACGCGGTCGTCGTAGACGTGCACGAGGCTGAAAGACTGGCCGCCGTCGACGCCGCCCGGGTGGTCGAGCGGGCGCGTGAGGTTCATGGTGTAACAGGTTGCCGCGGCCACCGAGACCGGGATGCCCGCGAACACCGAATGCGTGCTGTAGTGCAGATGACCACCCAGGATGGCGCGCACATCGCTGCCCCGCAGGACGCTCTCGAGGCGGTGCTGCTCCTGCAGCTCGAGGATGTCGAAGAACGACAGCGGCGACGGCACGGGCGGATGATGCAGCCCCACGATCGTGCCGTGCTCGGCGGGCTCCGACAAGACGTCGGCCAGCCACTCGAGCTGCTCATCGGCCAGTGCGCCGTGATGCCAGCCCGGCACCGAGGAGTCGAGGCCGATGAAGCGCAGGCCTCCCAAATCGTAGACAACGTCGACGGGGGCATCGGTGACCTGCTGAGCCGAGGCCGAAACGCTGGCGCCGGGAGCATGCGTCTGTGGCGTCGAGCTTGAAGCGTGCGTCGAGCCGGCCGCCCCGAACAGTCCCGCGCGGAACTCGGCCCGCTCGTCGTGGTTGCCCATGAGCCAGATGAGCTGCGCGCCGAGGTCGGCCGCGACCGGTTCGACGAGCGCACGCAGGCGGGCGTAGGCATCCGGTTCGCCGAGGTCGGCCAGGTCGCCCGTGAAGACGAAGGCGGAGGGGTGGATCTGCATGGCGCGGATCTGTTCGAGCGTCTGGGCGAGGTGCTGCTCGGTGTCGACCACTCCGTAGAGGGGCGCGTTGCCGCCCAAGAAGTGGGGATCGCTCAGGTGAACGATGGTCTGACGGGCGGGCGGGTACTGACCGAACTGGGCGCTCATGCATCCAGTGTACGAAGCCCCACCGACAGCACGGGGCCGTCGATGGGGCTTCGGATGAACAGAGCCGGCCGTCGACTAGCCGATGAGCATCTCGATGGGACCGCGCGCGAAGAAGATCGCGAAACCGGCCGCCACCACCCACAGGAGCGGGCTGATCTCGCGGGCCTTGCCGCTGAACGCCCGCAAGATGACCCAGGAGATGAAGCCCGCGCCGATGCCGTTGGCGATCGAGTAGGTCAGCGGCATGACCGTGACCGTGAGGAACACCGGCAGGGCGGCCGAGAACTCGGTCCAGACGATGTCCTTGATCTGCGCCATCATGAGCGTTCCGACGATCACCAGCGCGGCCGCGGCGACCTCGGTCGGCACGACCTGCGTGAGCGGCGTGAAGAACATGGCCAGGATGAAGAGCAGACCCGTGACCACGTTGGCGAGACCCGTGCGGGCGCCCTCGCCGATGCCGGCACCCGATTCGATGAAGACCGTGTTGGACGACCCGGAGGTGGCGCCACCCGCCACGGCGCCGATGCCCTCGACGATCAGGGCCGAACGCAGGCGCGGGAAGTTGCCCTCGGCGTCGGCCAGGTTCGCCTCGCGCGACAGGCCCGTCATGGTGCCCATGGCGTCGAAGAAGTTGGTGAAGACGAGCGTGAAGACGAGCATGAGCGCGGCCAGGGCGCCGATGCGCTCGAAGCTGCCGAAGCTGACCTGGCCGATGAGGCTGAGGTCGGGCAGGCTCACGATCTGCGCGGGCAGGGCGGGCACGCTGAGGTTCCAGCCGGCCGGGTTCTCGCCGCCGTTCGAGGCGCCCACCTTGAAGATGAGCTCGGCGATGACCGCGATGATGGTCGACGCCACGATGCCGATGAGCAGCGCACCCTTGACCTTGCGGGCCACCAGAATGCCCGTGATGAGCAGCGACACCACGAAGATGACGGTCGGGATGGTGGCGACCGAACCCGCGATGCCGAGACCGATGGGCGGGGATGCCGAACCCGTCGTGCGCACGAAGCCCGCGTCGACGAAGCCGATGAACGCGATGAAGAGGCCGATGCCCACCGTGATGGCGATCTTGAGCTGCACGGGCACGGCGTTGAAGATGAGGCGGCGGAGGCCCGTGGCGGCCAAGAGCACGATGATGAGACCGTTGATGACGACGAGGCCCATGGCCTCGGGCCACGTCACCTGGCCGACGACGCTCACGGCCAAGAACGAGTTGATGCCGAGACCGGCCGCGAACGCGAAGGGCAGGCGCGCGACGATGCCGAACAGGATCGTCATGACGCCGGCGGTGAGCGCCGTGACCGCGGCGACCTGCGGGAAGCCGAGGGCGTTGCCCGCGACATCCTGACCGCTCGACAGGATGATGGGGTTGAGGATGACGATGTAGGCCATCGCCACGAAGGTGACGACACCACCGCGGATCTCGGTGGCGATGTTCGACCCACGTTTCGTGATGTCGAAGAAGGTGTCGATCCGGCTGGGGGCTGAGCGCGTGGGGGTCGTACGCGTGGGAGTCGATGCCACCGAAGGCGTCCTCTCGGAGAATGTGCGGGAAGATTTCATCGTAATGCGCTAGGGACCGATACGGTAACGAGAGCAATTCTCGCCGGCAACGTCGCCGGACCCCACCCCCGCCCCGCGACGAAAGCTGGAGAACGATGGCGCTGCCCTGGAAACTGCACGGAGACGGTAAGAACGTCGGAGCGTTGGAGGTGGTTCAGCCGGGCGAACGCTTGAGCTGGCCGCGCACCATCGGGTTCGGCGCCCAGCACGTGGTCGCCATGTTCGGCGCCACGTTCCTCGTGCCCGTGCTCACGGGCTTCCCGCCGAGCGCGACGCTGTTCTTCTCGGGTGTGGGCACGCTGCTGTTCCTTCTCATCACGGGCAACCGCCTGCCCAGCTACCTCGGCTCGTCGTTCGCGTTCATCGCGCCGATCACGGTGGCCACGACCGCTCAGGGCATGGGCAGCGCGCTCTTCGGCATCTTCCTGGTGGGCCTGCTGCTCGCGATCATCGGCCTCATCGTGCGCGTCACGGGCAGCGGCTGGATCGACGCGCTCATGCCTCCCGTCGTCTCGGGCGCGATCGTCGCGCTCATCGGCCTGAACCTCGCGCCCGCAGCCCTCGACAACTACAACAAGGGCCCCCTGACGGCGCTCATCACGCTGGCCGCCGTCATCCTCACGACCGTGCTCTTCCGCGGGATGCTCGGGCGACTCTCGATCTTCGTCGGCGTCGTCGTGGGCTACATCGCCGCGGCGTTCCAGGGCCAGCTCGACTTCAGCAAGGTCGAGAAGGCCGACTGGATCGGGCTCCCCGCTTTTCAGATCATGGACAACCCGTTCCAGAACCCGGCGCTCTGGGCCATCCTGCCGGCCTTCATCCCCGTCGTGCTGGTGCTCATCGCCGAAAACGTGGGTCACATCCGCGGCGTCGCCCAGATGACCGACCCGAGCGTCAACAAGGTCACCGGCCGGGCGCTCTTCGCCGACGGCCTCGCCACGCTGCTGGCCGGCTTCGGCGGCGGTTCGGGCACGACCACCTACGGCGAGAACATCGGCGTCATGGCCGCCACGCGCGTCTACTCGACGGCCGCCTACTGGGTGGCCGGCATCTTCGCCATCCTGCTGAGCCTGTCGCCGAAGTTCGGAGAGCTCATCGCCACCGTGCCCGCGGGCGTGCTGGGCGGCGTCACGACGGCGCTCTACGGCCTGATCGGCATCATCGGCGTGAAGATCTGGCTCGACAACCGCGTGGACTTCTCGAAGCCCAAGAACCAGTTCACGGCCGCGACGGCGCTCATCGTCGGCATCGCGAACTTCTCGTTCACGGCCGGTTCGCTCGTGTTCAACGGCATCGCGCTCGGCACCATCGCCGCCATCGTGATCTATCACGTCATGAACGCCATCGGTCGGGTGCGCGGCACCGACTGACACGCGCCCCCAACGAGAAGAGCGGATGCCTCGGCATCCGCTCTTCTCGTTAACCCAGCGCGCTACTGGTGGAAGTACGGGACGATCAGGTAGATGCCGTAGAGCACGGCCGCGCCACACGCCGCGAAGCACAGGTAGGCGCCGAAGCGAGCGACGTTCTTCTGCGCGTCGGTGAGCGGGCTCTTGCGCGCCGCCTTGGCCGCCCGCTTGGCGGCATGCTGCGCCTCGGCCTCGGTGATGACCGTGATGGCGTCGGTGAACTCGGCGGGGCCGACGACGGGCACGCGGCCCGCGCGCGTCAAGAGCCGCAGTCCGAGCGAATACAGCCCCACGACGATGATCGTCGCGATGATGGCCGAGACGAAGACGATGAGGAACGCACCCCAGTCGATCATTTGCGCACCTTCTTGGGCTTGGGGTTCCGCTTGATCTTGACGGCCTGACCCGACGCCGCGACCTCGGAGACCGAGTGCGGGTCGACCTTGTCCTTGCGCGAACGCAGGAAGATGCCGAGGATCACGCCGATGCCGATGATGGCGTCAATCGTGATGCCGATGGGTCCGAGGTGCGCGATCAGGGCCGCGAGCGCGCCCACGATTCCGGCGGCGGGCAGGGTGAGCAACCAGCCGAGCGCGATGCGGCCGGCCGTGCCCCAGCGCACCTTCGAGCCGCGGCGGCCGAGACCCGAGCCGATGACCGAGCCCGAGGCGACCTGCGTGGTAGAGAGCGCGAAACCGAGGTGCGACGACGCCAAGATGGTGGCCGCCGTGCCGGTCTCGGCCGCGAAACCCTGGGCGGGCTTCACGTCGGTGAGGCCCGTTCCGAGCGTCTTGATGATGCGCCATCCGCCCATGTAGGTGCCGAGCGCGATGGCCAGGGCGCAGACCGCGATGACCCAGAATTCGGGGCCCGTGCCGGCAGCCTGGGCGCCGACCGTGATGAGCGTCAGCGTGATAACACCCATGGTCTTCTGCGCGTCGTTGGTGCCGTGCGCGAGGGCGACGAGCGAGGAGGTGAAGATCTGGCCGTAGCGGAAGCCGTCGCGGCCGTCGGGTTTGCCGTCGTAGCGACGCGTCATGGCGTAGGCGAGGCGCGTGGCCGTGAAGGCGATGAGGCCGGCCGTGACGGGCGCGATGAGGGCGGGCAGGATGACCTTCGACAGCAGCACGCCGTAGTCGATGGCCCCGAAGCTGAAGCCCACGATGGCGGCACCGATGAGGCCGCCGAAGAGCGCGTGCGACGAGGAGGACGGCAGGCCGAAGAGCCAGGTCACCATGTTCCAGACGATGGCGCCGATGAGGCCCGCGAAGATGAGCTCGGGCGTGATCAGCACGCCACCGTCGCCCTCTTTGATCAAGCCGCCGGAAATGGTCTTGGCCACCTCGGTGGAGAGGAAGGCTCCCACCAGGTTGAGGATGGCGGCGAGACCGACCGCGACCTTGGGTTTCATGGCACCGGTGGCGATGGGCGTGGCCATCGCATTCGCGGTGTCGTGGAAACCGTTCGTGAAGTCGAAGAAGAGCGCGAACGCTACGACGAGTACAACAATGAGGGTGATGTCCACCGGCACGATTCTCTGGTTCGGGACACCCCCGCCACACACCGTTCACCCAAAGTTCGGGGAGAATTCGTGCGGGTGAGGTTGCCAATTGGCGAGGCCGTATCGATACTTACACCCCGCGCGGCGGGCGTCAACTTTGACGGGGACACCCGTGGGCATGACACTGCCCGGGGCGGCACACACGGCATATACGCCGATATGTGCGCCGACCCGGGCAGTTGCGGGATGCATCGCCTCCCGCGCGGTGGTCTACTGCTCTTCGTGCGTGTTCGGGTCACCCCCGAAGAGGCGTCCGTCCGTGCGGCCGAGAGCGGTGATGGCCGAGACCTCGTCGTCGCTCAGCTCGAAGCCGAAGATGTCGAGGTTCTCGCGCTGACGCTCGGGCTTCGACGACTTGGGGATGGGCACCACGCCGCGCTGGGTGTGCCAGCGCAGCAGCACCTGAGCGGGGCTCACACCGTGGGCCGCGGCGGCATCCTGCACCACCTGCTCCTCCCCCGGCGCCGAACCCTTGCCGAGCGGCGACCACGCCTCGGTGAGGATGTTGTGCTCGCGGTGGAACGAGATCAGCTCCTCCTGCGGGAAGTACGGGTGCACCTCGATCTGGTTGACCGCTGGCACCACACCCGTCGCGTCGACGATCTGGCCGATGTGCTCGGGCGTGAAGTTCGACACGCCGATCGAGCGGGCGAGGCCGTCGTTCTGCAGGGTCACGAGCGCCTTCCAGGCATCCACGAACTTGCCCACCGACGGGTTCGGCCAGTGGATGATGTAGAGGTCGACGTATTCGACACCCAGCAGCTTGCGCGACTCCTCGAACGAGCGCAGCGCATCTTCGTAGGCGTGGTGGCGGCCCGGCAACTTCGTCGTGACCTGCACCTCGTCGCGCGGCAGACCCGATTGGCGGATGCCGCGGCCCACGGCATCCTCGTTGCGGTAGTTGACCGCGGTGTCGAGAAGACGGTAGCCGAACGAGAGTGCGCTGGCCACGGCATCCGCGCCCTCGTCGCCCTTCAGGGGGTAGGTTCCGAAGCCGATGGCCGGAAGCTGGTTGCCGTCGTTGAGTGCATGAACCGGAATAGTCGTCATGAAAACGACACTATGCCCGCTCGCTGGGAGCGCACAGCCCCTTGCGGGATCGAACGCGCGCGCCCGCGCCGACTAGCCTGAAGTCATGCCAGAACTGACGCCGCCCACCGCGGCCCGACGACCGAGCACCCGCGAACACCACGGCGACACCGTGATCGACCCCTACGAGTGGTTGCGCGACAAAGAAGACCCCGCCGTCATCGGCCACCTCGAGGCCGAGAACGCCTACACCGAGCAGCAGCTCGGCCACCTGGAAGGCCTGCGCGGCCGCATCTTCGACGAGATCAAGAGCCGCACGCAGGAGACCGACCTGAGCGTGCCCGTGCGCGAGGGCTCGTGGTGGTACTACTCACGCAGCGTCGAAGGGCAGCAGTACACGCTGAACTGCCGCGCTCCGCTCGACTCCCCCAACGACTGGACGCCGCCGCAGCTCGTCGCCGGTGAACCCGTGCCGGGCGAACAGATCCTGCTCGACGGCAACGTCGAATCGGCCGGCTCGGACTTCTTCTCGATCGGCTCCTACGATGTCTCGCTCGACGGGCGCTACCTCGCCTACGGCGTTGACACGTCGGGTGACGAGCGCTTCACGCTGAAGATCCGCGACCTCGAAACCGGGCAGAACCTGCCCGACGAGATCCCCAACACGTTCCACGGGGCGTCGTTCTCCCCCGACGGGCGCTACGTGTTCTACACGACCGTCGACGACAGCTGGCGGCCCGACACCGTGTGGCGTCACCGGGTGGGCAGCGCAGCATCCGACGATGTGGCCGTGTTCACCGAACCCGACGAGAGCTTCTGGGTGGGGGCCGGCACGACCCGCTCGGGCAAATACATCGTCTTCGTGTCGTCGTCGAGCGTGACGAGCGAGTGGCACCTGCTCGACGCCGCCGACCCCGAGGGCGAGGCGACCGTCGTGTGGCCGCGGCACGACGACGTCGAATACTCGGTCGAGCACGCCGTGATCGGGGGCGAAGACCACCTCCTCATCCTGCACAACGACGGCGCGCTGAACTTCGAGCTCGTCACCGTGTCCCCGTCGAACCCGGGAACCGGGCCGGCCGACGCGCGGGCCGTCCTCCCCCACCGCGACGATGTTCGCCTGGAAGACGTCGAGGCGTTCGAGAAACACCTGCTGTTCGGCTACCGCCGCGACGGCCTCACGCGCCTGGCCGTGTGGCCCCTCGACGCCGACTCGTCGATCGACGACCTCGTGCCGCGCGAGCTGTCGTTCGACGAGCCGCTGTTCTCGGTGGGCGCGTCCTCCAACCCCGAATGGTCGCAGCCGACCGTGCGCTACGGCTACGGCTCGCTCGTCACACCCTCGACCGTCTTCGACTATGACGTGGTCACGGGCACGAGCGCGCTCTTGAAGCAGCAGCCCGTGCGCGGCGGCTATGACGCCTCCGACTACGAGCAGAAGCGCGAATGGGCCACGGCGGCCGACGGAACGCGCGTTCCGATCTCGCTCGTCTGGAAGAAGGGCGTCACACTGCCCGCGCCGCTCGAGCTCTATGGCTACGGCTCCTACGAGGCCAGCATGGACCCGTCGATGTCGGTCGCCCGGCTCTCGCTGCTCGACCGCGGCGTCGTGTTCGCCATCGCGCACGTGCGGGGCGGCGGCGAGATGGGTCGCACCTGGTACGAGAACGGCAAGACGCTCACGAAGAAGAACACGTTCACCGACTTCGTGGATGCCGCGCACCACCTCATCGAGGCGGGCTACACCGAGCCGCAGCGACTCGTCGCCGAGGGTGGCAGCGCGGGAGGCCTGCTGATGGGCGCCGTCGCGAACCTCGCCCCCGAGACCTTCGCGGGCATCCTGGCCGCCGTGCCATTCGTCGACCCGCTCACCAGCATCCTCGACCCGTCGCTGCCCCTCACGGTCATCGAGTGGGATGAATGGGGCAACCCGCTCGACAACGCCGACGTGTATGCCTATATGAAGTCCTATAGCCCGTATGAGAACGTGCGCGACGATGTGCAGTACCCGCGCATCCTGGCCGTGACGAGCATCAACGACACGCGTGTGCTCTACGTCGAACCCGCGAAGTGGGTGGCGCGGCTGCGCGAGGTCGGGGCACCCGTGCTGCTGAAAACCGAGATGAGCGCCGGGCACGGCGGCGTGAGCGGGCGGTACAACGCCTGGCACGAGCGCGCCTACGAGCTCGCGTGGATTCTCGACGTGCTGGGGTTGGCCGACGAGGCTGGCGCCGAGGCCTAAGCGCCAGATTGCACGAAACGGGCCCCGGATGTCCCAGCGTCACGCTGAAGCATCCGGGGCCCGTTGTATCGGCAAGCCGATCAGCCGAAGAGGATCGCGGCCTCGTCGTAGCGTGCCGCGGGGACCTTCTTCAACCCGCCGAGCGCGTCGGCGAACGGAACGTTGACGAGGTCGGTGCCGCGGAGCGCCACCATGGTGCCCCACTCGCCGTTCATGACCGAGTCGATGGCCGCCATGCCGAGGCGCGTGGACAGCACGCGGTCGTAGGCGCTCGGCACGCCGCCGCGCTGCAGGTGACCGAGGACGGTCGAGCGCGACTCGATGCCCGTGCGCTCCTCGATGATGGGGGCGAGCACATCGCCGATGCCGCCCAGGCGGGGGCGGTTGAAGGCGTCGAGGCCCTTCTCGGAGTGCGCCGATTCCATGGTGTCGAGCGTGAAACCCTCGGACACGACGATGACGGGTGCGCGGCCGCGGTCGGCGACGCTCTTCGCCCAATCGCAGATCTGCTCGACCGATTGCGGGCGCTCGGGAATCAGGATGGCGTGGGCCCCGGCGGCCATGCCGGCGTGCAACGCGATCCAGCCGACGTGGCGGCCCATGACCTCGACCACCATGCAGCGTTTGTGCGACTCGCCCGTGGTGCGCAAGCGGTCGATGGCCTCGGTGGCGATCTCGACGGCCGTGTCGAAGCCGAACGAGTAATCGGTGGCGTCGAGGTCGTTGTCGATGGTCTTCGGCACGCCCACGATCTTGAGGCCCTCGTCGGTGAGACGCTTGGCCGCGGCCAGGGTGCCCTCGCCGCCGATGGCGATGAGCGCATCGATGCCGAGGCGGTCGAGCGTGGCCTGCACGTTCTTGGGGCCGCCGTGCGGACCCTCGAACGGGTTGGTGCGGCTCGTGCCGAGCACCGTGCCGCCCTGCTTCGATAGACCGCGCACGCTGTGCCGATCGAGCGGCATCGTCAGACCCTCGACGACCCCCCGCCAGCCGTCGCGGATGCCGACGAACTCCTGGTTGTAGATCTTCGTGCCCTTGAGCACGGCCCCGCGGATGACCGCGTTGAGTCCCGGACAATCTCCACCGCTGGTGAGCACACCAATTCTCATAAAGTTCGTTTCCTCTAGTGCTGGGGGAATGAAAGAGGCAGCGTCTGCGCTTCAACCAAGATAGCGCGCCCCAGCGTCTGAGAGGATCGACATCATGGATTACACCCCCGAAAACGGAACCATCACCATGTTCAGCACCTCGTGGTGCGGCTACTGCAACCGCTTGAAGCAGCAGCTGACGTCGGCCGGCATCGGCTACACCGAGGTCAACATCGAAGAGGTGCCCGGCACCGCCGAGATCGTCGAGAAGGCCAACGGCGGCAACCAGACCGTGCCCACCGTCATCTTCCCGGACGGCTCGACGGCCACGAACCCGTCCGTCATCGAGGTGAAGCAGCGCCTCGGCGTGTAGTTCCCCGGTGAGGAAAAGGGCCGATCGCTTGTGCGATCGGCCCTTTCTTGTTGTCGGCGCTGGCGCGCTGAATGCGCTGGATGCGCGCTCAGTCGCGTTCGGGGATGCGCTCGCCCCGGATGAAGATGCCCGCGAGCACGAGCAACACGGCCGCGATCGGTTGCGCGAGTATCCACGGCAGCCCCTCGCTGCTGGCGAACCAGTCCGCGTAGGGCAGCGGGTAGATCGGATTCCACAGCACGATGACCGGAACGAAGAGCGCAAGCCAGAACGGTTTGCCCGCCTGCACGGCATAGACGGCCATGATCGCGGCGAAGATGGCCACGACATAGAGGATGACGACGAACCAGGTGTTGCCGATGAGGGCGACACCCGCGAACAACGCGATGGCCGCCACGAGGGCGGGCGCGAGCGCCGGGCGGGTCGGGATCGGTTCGGGCGTGCGGCCGCGGCCGCGCCCACCGGAGGAGGCCGAAGCCCCACCGGAACCCGAGCGGAACGAGTCGCCCCGAGCCGCCGCCTCACGGCCGCGCTGGAACGCGCTCTTGCGCCCGTCGCCGCCACCGGCGGCCGGGCGTGACGTGCGCCCCGCCACTAGATGACCTCGAACGACGACCGCAACAGGTGGATGAGGGCGTTGAGCTGCACCGAATCGCTCGACGCGACATCCTGATCGCTGCCGTCGAGCGCGCGGGCCGCGAGACCCTGCTTCGAGTCGATGAGCTCGGCGATCTTGGTGTCGATCGTGTGCGCCGCGATGATGCGCCAGGCCGTGACGGGTTCGCCCTGGCCGATGCGGTGCACGCGGTCGATGGCCTGCGTCTGCTCGGCGGCCGTCCAGCTGAGCTCGGCGAGCACCACGTTCGACGCGGCCTGCAGGTTGAGGCCCACGCCGGCGGCGGTCAGCGAACACACCGCGACCTGCACATCCGGGTCGCCGTTGAACGCGTCGATGGCGTTCTGGCGCACGGGCGTGGTCTGGTCGCCGCGGATCGAGACGGTCTTGAGGCCGCGCTCGGCGAAGACGCGCTCGGCCGTGTCCATGACGTCGATGTGCTTGGCGAAGAACACGACCTTGCCCACCGAGCGCACGAGCTGGGCCGTGTAGTCGGCCGCGAGCCCGGCCTTGGCCTGGCCGATCTTGCGCACCATGGTGAAGACGTTCTCGGCGCCGCCCGAACCCTTGGCCTCGTCGAGTTCGCCCTGCGCCACGAGGCGCATGATGTCTTCGTCGGGCTCACCGAAGCGCGTGATGCGGTCGGGGCGGTCGGGGCGTGCCTCGATGATGCGGTCGTAGCGCGCGCGCAGGCGATCGCCCAGCTCGCGCTCGGCCTGGCGGATGCTGCGACCCACCTCGTCGTCGAGTTCGACGGGCAGATCGGCCACGAGCTTGTCGGGCAGGTCCTTCGCCACGTCGGTCTTGCGCCGGCGCACGATGCCCATGTCGATGACGGCCGTGCGGGCCGCGGGATAGAAGCCGTGGTCGGCGGGCGTGAGACCCGTCTCTTCGAGCCGCTCCATGAGCTCGGGCGAGGGACGGTCGCCCTTGACCCAGCCGAGGAACTGCCAGATGGCGTTGAAGTCTTCGACGTCGTTGATGAGCGGCGTTCCCGTGAGCGCGAGCATGAGCGGGTCGCCGCCCGGCGTGTTGCTGCGGATGCGGTTGGCCAGGTTGAGCACGTGCTGCGAGCGCTGCGAGTGCAGGTTCTTGATGAAGTGCGCCTCGTCGACGACCATGCCGCGGAACCCGAGGGTGCCGAGCCAGGCGAGGTGCCGGTCGAGAACCTCGTAGTTGACGACGACGATGTCGGCGAAGGCGTCGAGGGTGGCGCCATCCCCGTGGATGACGGTGGCCCGGCGATTGGGGGTCCACCGCTCGACCTCGCGCGCCCAGTTCATCTTGACGACGTTGGGCACGACGGCGAGCAGCGGGTAGGCGTCGGCGACCGACGCGGCGAGCACCGACTGCGCGGTCTTGCCGAGGCCGGGCTCATCGGCCAACAGGAAGCTGCGGTGGCCGAGGCGCACGCTCTCGACGAAACGCGCCTGGTGCTTCATGACCTCGCGGCCGGGAGGCGAGATGCGGTCGAGTTTGGGGGCCTCGGGCAGTTCCATCGAGGCGACGGACCCACCCGATCCCATTTCGAACGCCTTGTACAGCGGGCCCATGAGTTCCCAGCTGTCGAGGCGACGGCGCGGGGCCTCGGTGGGCTGAACCTTGCTGAAGTCGGGCGGCAGGAACGGGTTCGCCAGCTGACGGGCCTTGACCGACTGCGGGATGACCTGGCGCTGCGCCAATTCGGGCGGAACGACCTCGGCGGGCGCGGGCTTGGTCGTCGTGATGATGAGCTCGTCGGGGCTCAGCTCGGCCCCCGATTCGAGCAGCCAGTCGCGGCGCAGCTTCTGGGCGACGGGGGTGGTGGCGGCATCCGCTTCGAGCAGTGTGATGAGCGAGGTGTCGCGCGCGGCGGTCTTGGCGAGGATGGTGGCGACACCGTCGAGGCGCTTGAGCAGCTCGGTGCGGATCGCCGGGTCCATCTCCTGGTCGGCTTTGACCTTGGCACGCTCTTCGCGCACCAGGAACGCGATGACCTGGAATTTGGTGCGGTTGGTGGGGCCGACCTTGCCCTTCTGCGCCTTGGCCTCGACCTCGCGCACCTTGCGGGCGAGGATCGGGATGATGGGCGCGGCGTCGTCGTGGCGGGACGACTGGCGGTTGCCCTGCCCACGGCTCGAGCGGCCCGAGGAACCGCCCCGGGTGGTGGCGCGGCCGGTCGAACGGCCCCCTGACGAGCGGGAGCCGGCAGAACGGCCCCCCGATGATTGGCCGAAGCCGGAGTACGGCATGCTCCTCCTGAGCAGTCGAAGTACCGGCCGACAGGCCGGTGGTCGATGAGTGCGGGCGGCGCGGGGATGATCGATCAACGCGAGAAGACTCGCGGCTCGGCATCACAAACGACGGGCGCGTGACCAGTCTACTCTGCGGGGCCTGGATGACGCCGGTGTGGCACCGGCGTGGCTACGGTGTGCCGCGCCGGGTGCGAGGAGGCTTAGGCCGGGACGTTCTCGTCCGTCGGGACGTCTTTCTTCGTCTGGGCGAGGGCAGCCGCCGTGATGCGGTTGGCCATGCCCGTGAAGATCACGCCGTGGAACGGCACCAACGAATACCAGTAGAGGCGCCCGCCCAGTCCTTTGGGGAAGAAGACGGCGCGCTGCGTGTAGGTCGAGCCGCCGTCGCCGCGCGGTTCGACGCCCATCTCGAGCCAGGCACCACCGGGCACGCGCATCTCGGCGCGCAGCCGCAGCAGGCGCCCACGCTCGATGTGCTCGACGCGCCAGAAGTCGAGGGCGTCGCCCGTGTTGAGTCGCGCGGGGTTGCTGCGGCCGCGGCGCAGGCCCACTCCCCCGACGATGCGGTCCATCCAGCCGCGGATGGCCCAGGCTAGCGGGAACGAGTACCACCCGTTTTCGCCGCCGATGCCCTCGATGACGCGCCACAACTCGGCGGGTGAGGCATCCGTCTCTTGCTGGCGCTTGTCGATGCACACCGTGTGACCGGCCCAATCGGGGTCGCTCGGCAGCGGGTCGCTCGGTGCACCCTCGACCGATGCGTTGCGCCAACTGGTCTCGACCTCGCCGTCTTTCACGCGCTGCAGGGCCAGGCGCACCGACTGGCGGTAGGTGAGCAGGCCCTCGGGCGGGCGTGGGATCACGCCGTCGATATCGTGTTCGCGCATGACGCAGTTCTGTTGCAGCGACGCGATGATCGGCACGGCCAGCGAGCGCGGCACGGGCGTGACCAGGTTGACCCACTGCGACGCCAGCCACGGTGTCAGCACGGGCAGGGCGGCGATGCCCCGCTGGCGCAGACCGGCCTCGAGGGCGTAGCCGTTCATCATCTGGCCGTAGCGCAGCACATCGGGGCCGCCCACGTCGAACGTGCGGTTGATCTCACCCGGCACGACGGCCGCCTCGACCAGGTAGTAGAGCAGATCGCGCACGGCGATGGGCTGGATCTTGTTGCGCACCCACTTGGGCGCGGGCATGTAGGGCAGCACATCGGTGAGGTGGCGGATCATCTCGAACGACGTCGAACCCGAACCGATGACGACGCCCGCCTGCAAGACGATCGAGGGCACCGCAGACTCGAGGAACACGTTGCCCACCTCGACGCGCGAGCGCAGGTGGCGAGACAGGTCGGGGTCGTCGGGATGCAGCCCGCCCACGTAGACGATGCGTGCGACACCCGCACGCGCCGATGCCTCGGCCATCGTGGCTGCGGCCTCGCGGTCGGCCTGCTCGAAGTCGCCCTTCTGCCCCATGGAGTGCACGAGGTAATAGACGACGTCGACGCCATCGACCGCGCGCCGCACGGCTTCGCGATCGGAGAGGTCGCCCTCGACGACCGTCACCTCCGACGCCCAGGGCACATCGCTCAGCTTCTGCGGGCTGCGCGCGAGCACCGTGACCGTGTGCCCCGCCTCGAGCAGCCGCGGAACCAGGCGCCCGCCGATGTAACCGGTGGCACCGGTGACGAGGATGTGGCGGGAAGATGCGTGAGGCTGGTCCATGTTCCGACACTACGCGTGACCACCGACACCGTCCGATGCGTTGACGACGGCCCCGACCTGTGCATGCGAGCACGGGGCGGGGCCGTCGAGGGGATGCGCAGAGCGCTTCGGCAGGGTGCGCTAGATGAGCGCCTTGGTGTGCCAGACGGTCTTCGTCTCGGTGAGCCACGTGATGCGCTCGAGGGCAGGGGCTGCGGCATCCACACCGCCGGCGGGCCGCAGCACGCGCTTGAGCGTCTCGGCGGCCGCGATCTCGAGGTCCACCCAGTCGAGCTCGGTCGCACCCGTGAGGTCGATGGCGTTGACGTCGGCGTGACCGGCGAGCCACGGCGCCATCTCGGCGGGCGAACCCGTGAGGATGTTGACGACTCCCCCGGGCACGTCGCTCGTGGCGAGCACCTCGGCCAGGCTGATGGCCGACAGGGGCGCGGCCTCGGAGGCCACGACGACGACCGTGTTGCCGGCGACGAGCGCCGGGGCGACGACGCCGACCAGGCCGATGAGGCTGTTCTGCTGCGGCGCGATGACCGCAACGACGCCCGTGGGCTCGGCCACGCTCAGGTTGAAGTACGGGCCCGAGACCGGGTTGGCGTTGCCCGTGACCTGCTGATACTTGTCCGCCCAGCCGGCGTACCAGACCCAACGGTCGATGGCGGCGTCGACCTGCGCGGCCGCCTCGGCCGGCGAGACGCCTTCGACGTGCACGATCTCGTCGATGAACTGCGCGCGACGGCCCTCGAGCAGCTCGGCGATGCGGTAGAGCACCTGTCCGCGGTTGTAGGCCGTTGCACCCGACCATCCGGAAAGCGCGGCGCGCGCGGCGACCACGGCATCGCGGGCATCCTTGCGCGAGGCCTTGGCGGCGTTGGCGAGGAACCCGCCGTCGGCCGCGCGCACCTCGTAGGTGCGGCCGGATTCGCTGCGCGGGAACTTTCCGCCGATGTAGAGCTTGTACGTCTTGGGCACGGTCAGGCGGCTCATTCTGCTGCTCCGTTCGGGGCGGTGGTGGTCTCGGTCGTGGATGCCGGCTCGGCGGCGGTCGGCTCGGCGGCGGTCGGCTCGGCGGGCGTGGCCGGCTCGGCGGGCGCGCTCAGCTCGGCGGGCGCGCTCAGCTCGGCCGGCACCGACGGGGCGATGCTCGACGGCAGCGACGTGCCGGATGCCGCGGTGGCGAGGTAGGCGCCGAGCCCGTGCTTGCCGCCCTCACGCCCGTAGCCCGACTCCTTGTAGCCGCCGAACGGCGACGACGGGTCGAACTTGTTGAACGTGTTGGCCCAGATCACGCCGGCGCGCAGCTTGTCGGCCACGGCCAGGATGCGGCTGCCCTTGTCGCTCCAGATGCCCGCAGACAGGCCGTAGGGCGTGTTGTTGGCCTTCGCGATGGCCTCGGCCGGGGTGCGGAACGTGAGGACCGAGAGCACCGGTCCGAAGATCTCTT
The DNA here is from genome assembly GCF_900167575.1 of Okibacterium fritillariae. Lineage (GTDB taxonomy): Bacteria > Actinomycetota > Actinomycetes > Actinomycetales > Microbacteriaceae > Okibacterium > Okibacterium fritillariae. The sequence continues at coordinate 538,548 of NZ_FUZP01000002.1, read as the reverse complement.
CGCGCGCGATCGTGTCGCTCGTCGAGACGCCCGTGAAGATGGTGGGCTTGAACCAGAAGCCGTCGGTGGGCAGCTCGCAGTCGGGGCTCCAGCGCTCGGCGCCTTCTGCCTCGCCCTGGTCGCTCAGCGCGCGGATGCGGTCGAGCTGTTCGCGCGAGTTGATGGCGCCGACGTCGGTGTTCTTGTCGAGCGGGTCGCCGACGCGCAGCGTGGACATGCGGCGCTTCAGACGCTCGATGACCTCGTCGTGGATGGATTCCTGCACGAGCAGGCGCGAGCCGGCGCAGCACACGTGGCCCTGGTTGAAGAAGATGCCGTTGACGATGCCCTCGACGGCCTCGTCGATGGGCGCGTCGTCGAAGACGATGTTGGCGGCCTTGCCGCCCAGTTCGAGCGTGACGCGCTTCGAGGTTCCCGCGATGGTGCGGGCGATCTCGCGGCCCACGGCGGTCGACCCGGTGAACGCCACCTTGTCGATACCCGGGTGGGCCACGAGCGCGCGGCCCGTCGCTCCCGCGCCGGTCACGATGTTGACGACGCCCGCGGGCAATTCGGCCTGCTGCAGGATCTCGGCGAAGATGAGCGCCGTGAGCGGCGTCGTCTCGGCGGGCTTCAGCACGACGGTGTTTCCGGCGGCGAGGGCGGGCGCGATCTTCCACGCCAGCATGAGCAGCGGGAAGTTCCACGGGATGACCTGACCGGCAACGCCCAGCGAACGCGGGTTGGCGCCGAGGCCGGCGTGGTCGAGCTTGTCGGCCCAGCCGGCGTAGTAGAAGAACCAGGCGGCCACGAGGGGCACGTCCACGTCGCGGCTCTCCTTGATGGGCTTGCCGTTGTCGAGGCTCTCGGCCACGGCGAGCTCGCGGGCGCGCTCCTGCACGAGGCGCGCGATGCGGAAGAGGTACTTGCCGCGGTCACTTCCCGACATGGTGGACCACACGGTGTCGTAGGCACGGCGGGCGGCGCGCACGGCGTCGTCGACGTCGGCGTCGGTGGCCGTGGCGATCTGGGCGATGTGCTTCTCGGTGGCGGGCGAGATGGTGGCGAAACCATCCCCGCGACCGTCGACGAATTCGCCGTTGATGAAGAGGCCGTACTGCTTCTTCAGGTTCAGGACGGAGGTGGACTCGGGCGCCGGAGCGTAATCGAGAAAACTCATGTCGTGCCTTTCTATGGATACTGGCAGAGCGAAAGTGGGTGGGGTGGGCCGGCTGCGGGTCAGTCGATGGTCACGTAGTCGGCGCCCGAGTACTGGCCCGTCGTGAGCTTCTGGCGCTGCAGCAGCACGTCGTTCAACAGGCTGGAGGCGCCGAACCGGAACAGGTGCGGCTGCAGCCATTCCTCGCCCACGGTCTCGGCAACGGTCACGAGATATTTGATGGCATCCTTCGACGAGCGGATGCCGCCGGCGGGCTTCACACCCACCTTCTCGCCCGTCAGCAGGTGCCAATCGCGCACGACCTGCAGCATGAGCAGCGTGACGGGCAGCGTGGCGGCGGGCGAGACCTTGCCGGTCGACGTCTTGATGAAGTCGCCGCCCGCCAGGATCGAGAGCCACGAGGCGCGGCGCACGTTGTCGTAGGTGTTCAGTTCGCCGGTCTCGAGGATGACCTTGAGGTGCGCGTAGCTGCCGTCGCTGCGGCGGCACGCCTCTTTCACGGCGACGATCTCGTCGTAGACCTGGCCGTAGCGGCCCGAGAGGAACGCGCCGCGGTCGATGACCATGTCGATCTCGTCGGCCCCCGCGTCGACGGCGTCGGCCGTGTCGGCCAGCTTGACGGCGAGCGAGGCGCGGCCCGACGGGAACGCGGTCGCTACGGCGGCCACGTTGATGCCGCCCTCGCCTCCCACGGAGTGGTGGGCGCCGAGCGCCTCGACGGCGTAGGGCACCATGTCGCCGTAGACGCACACGGCCGCCACCTGCGGGGTGCTGCGGTCTGAAGCATCCGGCGTCACGGCCTTGGCCGAGAGCGAGCGCACCTTGCCGGGGGTGTCGGCACCCTCGAGCGTGGTCAGGTCGATCAGGCGGATGATGGTGTCGAGCGCCCAGGCCTTCGAGGTGGTCTTGATGCTGCGGCTGCCGAGATCGGCGGCGCGCTGCTCGAGGCCCACGGCGTCGACACCCGGGATGCCGTCGAGGTAACGGCGCAGGCTCGCGTCGGTGATGGGGCCGTCGAGCATCTCGAGGGCCGTCGGCCGTGCCAGTTCTTTTCCGGCGTCGTGCATGAGGTCTCTTCTCGTTCTGTGGTGCTGGGGTTCAGAGGTTCAGAGGTTCAGAGGTTTAGGGGTTGAGCACCGCGCGGGCGGTCTCTTCGTCGGTGACGAGCACCGTGCAGAGGCCCGACGACACCATGGCGCGGGCGACGGCTTGTTTGGCCAGCCCGGCGATGACGGCGATGCTCGTGGGGGCGGCGCGCAGTTGATCGAGGCTCAGGCCGAGCGTGCGCTCGTCGAGCGAGGGGTCGACGATCATGCCGTTGGCGTCGATGTAGCGGCCCACGACATCCCCCACGGCGCCGCGGCGCACGAGTTCGCGCACGTTCTCGGTGGTCAGGTAGCCGCTGTGCACGTGGGCACTGTCGGGCCCGGCCACACCGGCCGAATAGAGATAAGCGGATGCCTCGGCGGCCATGCCCAGCACCTGTGCGACCATGCGGTCGCCCTCGATGCTCTTCTTCGTCTCGAGGCGTTCGAGGATGGCGGGGCTCGGCAGCAGAGTGGCGTCGCCCGAGGCCTTCTTGGCGATCGAGACGGCCGTTGCCGCGGCCGTGCCCGCGCGCTGGTTGAGGGTGACGCCGCCGTTGATCTGCACCACGCTGACACGCGTAGCCCAGCCGTCGGTGAGTTTGGCGGCGACATCGTCGAGCGTGCGGCCCCAGCTGATGCCGAGCGTGCGCGGAACGGGGCGCAGAGCGGTGAGGTAGTCGGCGGCACCCTGGGCGACCCGGTCGCGGATCTCGGCGTCGTTCTTGGCACCCGAGACGGGCACCACGATGGCGTCGGCCAGGCCGAAGGCATCGCGCAGTTCGCGCTCGAGGCCGAGCTTGCGGGCGCGCGGGTGCACGATCTCGATGCGGATGTAGCCCTTTTCCTTGGCCTGGGCGAGCAGCCGCCCGACCTTCCAGCGCGTGAGGCCGAGAATCTGGCCGACCTCGTCTTGCGTCTTGTCTTCGTCGTAGTAGAGCTCGGCCGCGCGGATGGAGAGGAGTTCGTCGCTGTCGGACATGCTGCACTCCTTCACGATCGTGGTGGGCGCCCGAGGGGGCTCCCTCCAGGCTAGGGCCGGCCCCTGCTCGTTTCAACACATGCGGGGTGTTTTGCTCATGTGAGCAGGTTTTGGCGGGGTTGGCCCGCGGCCGTTGGCGCGCCCCGCCGCACTCGCACCCTGTCCCCCGAGCGCACCTCGGACTAAAGTTGCTCCATGGCAGCTCAGCGTTTGCACTCCGGCCGCACCGCATCGCGGGGGCGCCCGATCGGCATGGCCCTCGGGGTCGTCGCCGACGCGCTCGACACGCTCAGCGACGAGCAGTGGGGCTTCCAGAGCCTGTGCGACGGATGGTCGACACGCGACGTCGTGGGCCACCTCGTGTGGCGCGTCGGCAGCCCGACCCACCGTTTCGTGGGCGACATCCTCGTCACGACGGCGCAGAAGCGGCACCTCAACCCCATGGCCTCGATGGACGACATCGCGCGGCGCGAGGGGCAGGCGCGCAGCATCCCCATGCTCGTCGCCGAGCTCCGGCGCATCGCGGCTCAGAAGTCGAAGGGGGTCGGCCGCACCAACCCGGGCGAGCTCATGGAAGTGATCGTGCACGGCTACGACGCCCTGCAGCCACTCTCGGTGCCGCTCGGTTTCGCGCCCGAGTCGACCCATCAGGTGGCTCGGATGGCTCAGGCCACGGCCGGCCGCGACGCCCGGCTCCTGCTGCGCAACCGTCGCCTCGTGGCGGCCGACGCGGGCTGGAGCATCGGCAACGGCTCGCCCATCGTGGCCGACGCCGCGAGCATCATTCTCTATCTCGCGGGCCGCAAGGCGCAGGGGCCCAACCCGGCGAAGCTGGCGCGCACGCATATCGAGGCGCCGGGTAATGCGCCGTTCCGCGGGCCCGAGCTGGCGTAGCTTGCCGCAATGCGCCATCCCCGTCGCGGCTCCGTGCCGGCGCGGTCAAGGCGCCAGGCCGGAGCTCGTCAGGCAGTCTGAGTGAGGATGTCTCGCACCTTGGCGACATCGTTGTGCATCTGCTCGATGAGCGGTTCGATGCCGCGATAGGCCACCTGGCCACGCAACCGCTCGACGAACTTCACGTCGACGACGTCGTCGTAGAGGTCGAGCGTCTCGTCGAGCACGTAGGCCTCGACCTGTTTCTGCGGCACGCCGTCGAAGGTGGGGTTGTTGCCCACGGAGATGGCGGCCGGGTAGGAGACGTCGCCGCGCACCAACCAGCCCGCGTAGACGCCGTCGCTCGGGATGAGACCATCCGAGTCGGGTGAGAGGTTGGCGGTGGGAAAGCCGAGCTCGCGTCCGCGTTTCGCGCCGTGTACGACGACGCCGCTGACGGTGGGCAGGTGGCCCAGCAACTCGGCGGCCTGGCGCACCTCGCCCTGGGCGAGCAGTTCGCGGATCCACGTGGACGACACGCGCCGGCCGTCTTTCGGGGCGACGTCTTCGACGACGCGCACCTCGAAGCCGTGCTGCCGGCCGAACTCGGTGAGGGTGTCGACCGTGCCGGCGCCCTTGTGACCGAAGCGAAAGTCGGCGCCGACGAGCACGACGACGGCGTGCAGGGCCTCGACCAGGATGTCGCGCACGAAGGCGTCGGGGCTTTTCTGGCTGAACGCCTCGTCGAAGCGCAGCAGCACGGTGTCGTCGACGCCCGTCTGCGCGATGAGGTCGGTCTTCTGTCGGTTGCCGACGAGGGACGACGGGCATTTCTCGGGTTTCAGCAGCGCGAGCGGATGCCGGTCGAAGGTGACGACGACGCTGCGCGCGTGGCGTGCGGATGCCTCTTCCAGGAGTTCGCCGATCACGGCGCGGTGCCCGGCGTGCACACCGTCGAACTTGCCGATCGTGACCGCCGACGGGCCGTAGCCCGCGGGGATCTCGCTGAGATCGGTGTAGAGCATCAGGCGGCCGTCCGCTCGCGCTTGCGCTGACCGGCGAGCCACATCAGGCCGAGCACGGGCAACACGAGCGGGATGAACAGGTAGCCCACGCCGAAGTACGACCACACGGTCGGGTGCGCGAAGAGCGCCGGGTCGAGCACGCTCCAGAGGCCCACGACGAGCACACCGGCGAGCTCGAAGCCGATGGTGATCCAGGCGAGGCGAGCGGCACCGCGCCGGGAAAGCACGAGCGCCACGGTCGCGACGATGTAGACCACGGCGGCGACGGCCGACAGCGAATACGCCACGGGCGCTTCGTCGAACTTGGTGGCCAGCTGGAACACCGAGCGGCCGGTGGCGCCGAGCGCCAGGATGGCGTAGACGACCACGAGGAGTCGGCCGATGCCGGTGATGCGACCGGATGCGGGGGTTCCGGCGGGTGTGGGGGCGGGTGCGCTCTGCTCAGTCATGTCGTATCGATTCTATTCTCGTTGCCGCAGGCCGCCCGCGCTCAGGCGCCCTGGACCGCCCAGATCTGGTACATGCGGTAGACCATGACGGCTATGGCGATACACGCGACCCCCAGGATGACGGTGCTCCACTTGCTGCGGTCGAGCAGCGCCCAGAACCCGGCCGCGGCGGGCAGGATGAGGGCCGAGATGAGGTAGACGTAGAACTCGGGCACGCTGCCGGATGCCTCGTTGCCGACGAACGGCGCAGCGATGGCGACGATGAGCTGCACGATGAGGAGCACCTCGACGAGGGCGGTCGCCCCCATGGTGAGATCGTTGGGCTTCTTCCCGGCGAGCCCCGCGATGAAGCAGATCAGCGCCGCCACGACGGCGACTCCCACCTGCACGTAGGTGAACCATTCGATCATTTCGTGCCTCCCTGGGCCGGATCAGGCGGGAAGTTCACGACGGTCTTTCCGGCGCCGCCCCGCTTCTCGACGAGCCCGATGAGGCGCCCGTCGGGAGCGATCGCGGCGATCGGGCCGTCGGTGTCGGGCAGGATGTCGGCGGGGATGCGCTTGCCGTGGCCCAGGTCGACGGCCGTGTGCTCGTCGAGGTGCACGACCGGGAAGAGGGCAGCGGCGGCATCCGCGGGAGTGATGGACGCTCCGGCGACATCGAACCCCTCGGCCATGACATCAGCCAGCGTGGGCGCGCCGTCGACGTGGAAGGGGCCCACGCGCGTGCGCCGCAGCGCCGTGAGGTGTCCGCCGACGCCGAGCGCTTCGCCCAGGTCGCGCGCAAGGGCACGGATGTAGGTGCCCGACGAGCATTCGACGCGCACGTCGAGGTCCACGAAGCCGTCCTCGTCGCGTCGCTCGAGCACCTCGAACGTGGAGACCGTGACGACGCGCTCGGCGAGCACGACCTCTTCGCCGTCGCGCACGCGCGCGTAGGCCCGTTTCCCGTCGACCTTGATGGCGCTGACGCTCGAGGGCCGCTGCGAGATCTCGCCCGTGAGTGCGGCGATGCCCTGAGCGATCGCGTCGTCGGATGCCGCGGCCAACGCCGCTGACTCTGCGCGCTCCCCCAGCTCCCCTTCGGCGTCATCCGTCGACGACGTCTGCCCGAGGCGGATGGTCGCGAAGTACTCCTTGTCGGCGCCCACCACATAGGTGAGCAGCCGCGTGGCCGATTCGATGCCCAGGATGAGGAGGCCGGTCGCCATGGGGTCGAGCGTTCCCGCGTGCCCCACCTTGCGCGTGCCGGCCGCGCGGCGGGTTTTGGCGACGACGTCGTGGCTGGTCACGCCCATCGGCTTGTCGACCAGCAGAATTGCAGACACCACGTTCGTCACTCCTCGTTCAGCCCCGCAAGAATCTTGCCATAACCCGTGTGCCGGCCCGCGCGGGGGCGGGTCGAGGGTCGGTGCCGGGACTCAGCGGAGCCGTCAGCCGTGCATATCGAACAGCCGTCAGCCGTGCGGGCAGAACAGCCGTCGGCTGTTCGGTCAGCAGCTATCGAGGAACAAGCGACGTGGATGCGCGGGGTCGGCGTTGTCGATCACGGCCGATGCCCGCGTGCGCGGATCGCCTTCGGCCTGGTACAGATCCTGCCCGCCCACGTAGCGCGCGTTCGAGGGAGCCTCGGGATCGGCGTCGACCCCCAGCGTCTCGTGCAGCCGGCGGTAGGCCTCGCCGTAGGGCACGTCGAGGCGGATGGAGTAGTGCCACAGCCCGCGCAGCTCGGTGCGGTTGAGGAAGACGCCATCGACGATCAGCACGGCGTCGCGCGGCGCGGTCGTCCAGGCCGGTTGCGCCGTCTGGTCGCGCCGCTCGTCGAAGCCCACGAGCTGGAAGCCCGCGCTGCCACCCAGACGATAGGGCTCGATGAGCACGCGGCGAAACAGGCTGTAGTCGAACGAATCCTCGAAGTAACCGTGAGGATCGTTCTCTCCGCGGCGGTAGCGCTCGGTGCGCGGCCGGTGGAAGTCGTCGATGGAGGCGCGAAAGGACGCGCGACCCTGCTCGCGGAACACCTCGGCCAGGCCGTCGGCGAACTCCGCCGAGCCCGAACCACCGATACCGTCGACCGCCACGATCGTGCGCCCGACACCGTAGTTGTGCGAGATCTCGTCGCGCAGATCGCGCAGAAGGACAACCCTCGGAGTATTCGCCAGCATCATGTTTTCAGCCTACTCCGCGCGCCCGACAGGCGTTCGAGTGCTCGACCAGCGGGTACTCTGAAACCGATGCCCGAATCATCCGAGTCGCCGCTGTCCGACGCCGCCGCACATGAGCAATCCTCGGGCCCGGATGTCGCGACGCCGATCATCGCGTGGTTCGCCGAGAACGCCCGCGACCTGCCCTGGCGTCGCCCCGGCTTCACGGCGTGGGGAACCCTGGTCAGCGAATTCATGCTGCAGCAGACCCCCGTGGCCCGCGTCATCCCGCGCCTCGAGGAGTGGCTCGCCCGCTGGCCGACACCCGCCGACCTCGCCGCCTCGCCGCCCGGAGAGGCCGTGCGCGCCTGGGCCAACCTCGGCTATCCGAGGCGCGCCCTGTGGCTGCATCGCGCGGCCGTCGAGATCACCGAACGGCACGGCGGCGTCGTGCCCTCCGACGTCGATCAGCTGCTGGCGCTCACGGGCATCGGCGACTACACCGCGCGGGCCGTCAGCGTCTTCGCCTATGGCCTGCGGCACCCCGTCGTCGACACCAACGTGCGCCGGGTCATCGCGCGCGCCGTCGACGGCAACGGCCAGCCCGGTCCCCCGTCGGCCAAACGCGACCTCCCCGCCATGACGGCACTGCTCCCGGATGATCTCGCCGACGCGCGTGCGTTCAACGCGGGCATCATGGAGCTCGGCGCTATCCGCTGCACCGCCCGTTCCCCGCAATGCGACGACTGCCCGCTCCGCGACATCTGCCGCTGGCGCGCCGCCGGCTACCCGGAGTACACGGGCCAGAAGAAGGCCGTGCAGAAGAAGTACGAGGGCTCGGACCGCCACGTGCGCGGGCTCATCATGGCCGAGCTGCGGCACACGCATCGCCCCGTCACCCCCGCCGAGATCGCCGGCCTCTGGCCCGACGTCGACCAGCTGCAACGCGCCCTCTCCGGACTCGTGGCCGATGGCCTGGCCGTGCCCGAAGACGAGGGCTACGTCCTGCCGTAGCTCCGGCTGCTGCCCGAGACCGACGCCGCGACAGGAACAGCAAACCGGCGGACACCCTGTGCCCGCCGGTCTACCGATCCGTTCTGTTCCTCGGCTCAGCGCCGGAGAACGCTCACGCTACTTCGCGTCGTCGTTGCCCGAGACGGCTTCGTCATCTTCCGAGGTGCTCGCGTCAGACGCGGCGGTCTCGTCGGCTGCGACAGGGGCACTGGCCGCAACGGGGGCCGCGGCAGCATCCGCCTCATCGTCTTCGTCGTCATCGGTGACATACGGGTTCTCGTCACCTGCATAGCTCGCGCCCTGCGCCAACTTCAGCGCTTCGGCGTCACGTTCGCGCGCCGTGCGCAGCAGGTCTTCGATGTGCTGAGCGTTCTCGGGGATGGCGTCGAGGATGAACTCGAGCGACGGCGTCAGGCGCGCCGTGATGTTCTTGCCCACCTCGGAGCGCAGCATGCCGGTCGCGGACTTCAGCGCGGCCTGCGTGTCAGCACGCTCCTGGTCGGAACCGTAGACGGTGTAGAAGACGCTGGCGTGCTGCAGGTCGCCCGTCACCTGAACGTCGGTGATGGTGACGAACCCGAGCCGCGGGTCTTTGATGCCGCGGTCGAGGCGTTCGGCGATGACCACTTTGATGCGGTCAGCCATCTTGCGGGCGCGTGCGTGATCGACCATGGTGTCCTCTTTCTTTCAATCTGCGAGTTCGAGCTTATCGCTCGGTGATCGGATGCCTGCGCGCCCCGTTGTGGCTCGGACATCCGTTAACGGCCGGAGCCGGTCGGCCCGCCCTGAGGCGACCGACCGGCTCCGGTTCGGAGGTGGGGATTAGCCGCGCGGCTTTTCCTTCATCTCGGTGGTTTCGATCTCATCGCCGATCTGGATGTCGTTGAACTTGCCGAGACCGATACCGGCCTCGAAGTCCGTGCGCACCTCGGTGACGTCGTCCTTGAAACGACGCAGCGATTCGATGGCCAGGTTGTCGCCGACCACGACGCCGTCGCGGATGACGCGAGCCTTAGCGTTTCGCGTGATCGTTCCGGAGCGGACGATGACACCGGCGATGTTTCCGAACTTGGAGGAACGGAACACCTCGCGGATCTCGGCCACACCCGACTGGACCTCTTCGTACTCGGGCTTGAGCATGCCGGTGAGGCTCTGCTCGACGTCCTCGAGTGCGTTGTAGATGACCGAGTAGAACCGGATGTCGACACCCTCGCGGGCGGCGCGCTCACGGGCCTTCGGGTCGGGGCGGACGTTGAACCCGATGATGATCGCGTTGTCGATCGTCGCCAGGTTGACGTCGGACTCGGTGACGGCACCCACACCACGGTGGATGATGCGCAGCTGCACGCTGTCGTCGACCTCGATCTTGAGCAGCGATTCTTCGAGCGCTTCGACAGCACCCGACACGTCGCCCTTGATGATGAGGTTGAGCGACTCGACCTTGCCCTCTTCGAGTGCGCGGGTGAAGTCCTCGAGGCTGATGCGCTTGCGGGCCTTGGCCAGCGACGCGTTGCGCTCGGCGGCTTCACGCTTCTCGGCGATCTGACGGGCGGTGCGGTCTTCCTCGGTGACGAGGAACGTGTCGCCGGCGCGGGGAACGCTCGACAGACCCTGAACCTGCACGGGGCGCGACGGGCCGGCCTCGGCGACGGTGTCGCCGTTCTCGTCGACCATCGCTCGCACACGGCCGTAAGCCGTGCCGGCGACGATGGCGTCTCCGACGCGCAGCGTTCCCGACTGGATGAGCACGGTGGCAACCGAACCGCGGCCCTTGTCGAGCTTCGCTTCGATGGCCACACCGCGTGCGTCCTTGTCGGGGTTGGCGCGCAGGTCGAGCCCGGCGTCTGCGGTGAGCAGAACGGCGTCGAGCAGGTCCTGGATGCCCACGTTCTCGCGAGCCGAGACGTTGACGAACATGACGTCTCCACCGTATTCCTCGGCAACCAGACCGTATTCGGTCAGCTGCTGACGAACCTTGGCGGGGTTGGCGTCGGGCTTGTCGATCTTGTTCACCGCGACCACGATCGGCACGTTGGCCGCCTGGGCGTGGTTCAAGGCCTCGACCGTCTGCGGCATGATGCCGTCGTCGGCCGCGACCACGAGGATCGCGATGTCGGTCACCTGCGCACCACGTGCACGCATGGCGGTGAACGCCTCGTGACCCGGGGTGTCGATGAAGGTGATGGCGCGCTCGAGGCCCTCGTGCTCGGTGACGACCTGGTAGGCACCGATGTGCTGCGTGATGCCACCGGCCTCGCCGGCGACGACGTTGGCGTTACGGATGGCATCGAGCAGACGGGTCTTACCGTGGTCGACGTGACCCATGACCGTGACGACGGGGGGACGGATGACCAGCTGGTCGTCGCCCTCGTCTTCGAGCTCCTGGTCGAGGTCGATGTCGAAGCCCTCGAGCAGCTCGCGGTCTTCGTCCTCGGGCGAAACCATCTGGATCTTGTAGCCGAGTTCGTCGCCGAGCACCTCGAAGGTGGCCTCGTCGAGCGACTCCGTGGCCGTGGCCATCTCACCGAGGTGGAAGAGAACCGTGACCAGGTTTCCGGGGCTCGCGTCGATCTTGTCGGCGAAGTCCGAGATCGAGGCACCGCGTCGCAGGCGGACGACCGTGTTGCCGTCGCCGCGGGGAACGCTCACGCCACCCAGCGACGGGGCCTCCCGCAGCTCGAATTCCTGCCTCTTCGTACGCTTCGACTTGCGCGACTTGCTCTTGCCGCCACCACGACCGAACGCACCGGCGGTTCCACCACCGGGGCCACGGCCGCGACCGCCGCCGCCACCCGCGGGACGCGAGGGGCCGAAGCCGGGACGCTGGAAGCCACCAGCCGCGGGGGCGCCACCGGCACCGCCGGGACGCTGGAAGCCGCCGCCACCGGGGCGACCGGCTCCACCCGGACGACCGGGACCGCCGGGGCGCTGACCCTGAGCCGGCTGACCGGGACGGGGGCTGCCGGGGCGAGGAGCCTGCGGGCGAGGAATGTTGGCCGGCGTCGGACGCTGGCCCATGCCCTGCGCGCTGGCGAAGGGGTTGTTGCCGGGACGCGGCGGGCGCTGACCCATGCCCTGCGACGACGCGAAGGGGTTGTTGCCCGGACGCGGGGCGCCGGGACGGGCACCTGCTGCGCCACCCGGACGGGGAGGAGCGGCGGGGCCAGGGGTCGGCTTGGAGGACGAGGGAGCGGCCGACGACTCTGCCGAGGCGGCGTCAGGCGCTGCAGCAGCTTCGGTCTTCGGCGCGGCAGCTGCGGGCGTCGGAGCGGATGCGGCGGCGGGCTTCTCGGCGGCCGGTGCGGCGGGCGCAGCCGGGGCCGGAGCGGGGGTTGCCGCGGCGGGCGCGGGAGCCGGAGCATCCTGAGCCTTCTTGGCCGTTGCGGGCGTGGGGCCCGACGACGGCTTCGCGGCGGACTTGGCACCCGTTGCGGGAGCCTTGGCCGCGGGAGCCTTGGGCGCGGGTGCGCCAGACTCTGCGGGAGCCTTCGACGCCTCGGACTCCAGCGCCGCACGCAGCTTGCGCGCGACGGGGGGTTCGATCGTCGAAGACGGGGACTTGACGAACTCGCCAAGCTCTTTCAATTTCGCAAGGGCGACCTTGCTGTCGACACCGAGTTCGGATGCGATCTCGTGTACGCGTGGTTTTCCAGCCACTATTCTCCTGTCTGGGTCTGACCCCGGACAGGGCAGACCTCACTTACGGACGGGTCTCATTTCGAGCCGCTCATTAGTTGTCCATTAGCCGTTCAGCCATTTCTCTAGGTGTGTCGTGTCGATGGCGTTACCAGCGCGAAGAGCGCGACCGAAAGCTCGGCGTTTCTCTGCGAGGTGGTAACAATCGAGATTCGGATGGATCCATGCCCCTCGACCGGGCAGAACCGCCGCCTCATCGACGACGAGCTCCGTACCGCGCGCGACGAATCGCAAGAGGTGGGTTTGTGGGGCACGTGAACGGCATCCGACGCACGTTCGTAGTGGTTCCATCGTAGCACTCCCCTCCTGACATGGGTTCAGCCACTCACTTTTGGGGGGAAGGGTGAGTGGCTGGTAGGGGTGACGCGTTGGGGTTGCATGAGCTAGAGGCCGCGCCGTGGTGGCTGGATGGCTGTGTTTGTGCTCGGGCGAAGCCCGAGACCGGGGAGAGACGGCTGATTCGCCGTCTCTCCCCGGCGCGAAGATTGATATCAGTCGGATTCCATGACGGAATCCGGTTGGATATCAATCTTCGCGCCCGTTAGCTTCGCGGCGAGGCGGGCGTTCTGGCCCTCCTTGCCGATCGCGAGCGAGAGCTGGTAGTCGGGCACCAGGGCGCGAACGGCCTTGGTGGCCTCGTCGAGCACGAAAGCGCTCGAGACCTTGGCGGGCGACAGCGCGTTGGCGACGAAGACCGGCAGGTTCGGCGAGTAGTCGACGATGTCGATCTTCTCGTTGCCGAGCTCGTCGGTGACGGCGCGCACGCGGCGGCCGAGCTCGCCGATGCAGGCGCCCTTGGCGTTGACGCTCGGGTCGTTGGCCTTGACCGCGATCTTCGTGCGGTGGCCGGCCTCGCGGGCCAGCGAGATGATCTCGACGACGCCCGACGCGATCTCGGGAACCTCGAGCGCGAACAGCTTGCGCACGAGACCCGGGTGGGTGCGCGAGACCGTGATCTGCGGACCCTTCTGCCCCTTCGCCACCGAGGTGACGTAGACACGGATGCGTGAACCGTGCTTGTAGTCCTCGCCCGGCACCTGCTCCTCGGGAGGCATGATGGCCTCGACCGTTCCCAGGTCGACGTGGATCATACGCGGGTTCGGACCCTGCTGGATCACACCGGCGACGATGTCGCCCTCGCGGCCCTTGAACTGGCCGAGAACAGCGTCGTCAGCGATATCGCGCAGACGCTGGTTGATGACCTGCTTGGCGGCGAAAGCGGCGATGCGGCCGAAGTCATCCGGCATGGTCTCGGACTCACCGATGACGACACCCTCTTCGTCGCGCTCGGGAATGAGAACCGACACGTGGCCGGTCTTGCGGTTGAGTTCGACCCGGGCTTCTGGAGCATCCTGGCCGCCCTGCGTCTCACTCTTGATGTAGGCGGTCAAGATCGCCTGCTCGATGATGTGCACGAGCTCGTCGAACGGGATCTCTCGTTCCCGCTCCATCATCTTCAAAACGGTGAGGTCGATATCCACCGGCGGCCTCCTCTATTCAGATACATCCGTTCACCAAGAACGGAACAACTTGCTAGCGTACCGGACTCGGGGCCCGCACGACACCACGCAGTGAGCGGGGAGACGTGCAGGACGACGAGCGGGCTTTCGAACGAGCCCCTGCGGTAGAGAGTCGAGCGTGACTCAGATTGTGCGCTGGGCCTGCAGGCGCTCGACGACCTCGGCGATGGGCACCTCGGTGCGCTCGCCCGAACGGCGGTCCCACAGCTCGACGACGCCGTCGGCCACGCCGCGGCCGACGATGACGATCTTCGGCACGCCGATGAGCTCGGCATCGCCGAACTTCACACCGGGCGACACCTTGGGGCGGTTGTCGTAGAGCACGTCGTAGCCGGCACCCTCGAGCGCCTGGGCTACGCCGTCGGCGGCCTCGAAGACCGCCTGGTCGCGGCCCGTGGCGATGACGTAGGCGTCGAACGGGGCGACGTTCTCGGGCCAGATGAGGCCCTTCTCGTCGTTGTTGCCCTCGGCGATGATCGCCAGGGCGCGCGTGACGCCGATGCCGTAGGAGCCCATGGTCACCGTGACGAGCTTGCCGTTCTCGTCGAGCACCTTCAGGCCGAGCGCTTCGGCGTACTTGCGGCCGAGCTGGAACACGTGGCCGATTTCCATGCCGCGGGCGAGGTGCACGGGGCCCGAGCCATCCGGTGCCTCGTCGCCCTCGCGCACGGCGGCCGTCTCGACGACGCCATCGGCCGTGAAGTCGCGACCGGCGACCAGACCGAAGACGTGCTTGCCCTCGACGTTGGCGCCCGTGATCCACGACGTGCCGTCGACGACGCGGGGGTCGAGCACGTAGCGGATGCCCGTGCTGCCGTTCTCGCCGAGCACGAGGCCGCGCTGGTCGCCGGGCCCGATGTAGCCCTTGACGAGCCCGGGGTGCTTGGCGAAGTCCTCGGCCGTGGCGGCTTCGACCTCGGCGGGGGCGAACGCCACCTCGGCGCGCTTCAGGTCGACGTCGCGGTCGCCCGGCAGGCCCACGATGACGAGCTCACGCGTTCCGTCGAGGTGGGTGAGCGCGAGCACGACGTTCTTCAGGGTGTCGGCTGCCGTCCAGGGCTCTCCGTCGCGGGGCGCCTGGGCGTTGGCCACGTCGACGAGCGTCTGGATGGTGGGGGTGTCGGGTGTGTCGCGCACGACGGCCTCGGGCAGCCCCTCGATGGGGAGCGCCTCGGGCACGACGGTCGTGAACGCCTCGACGTTGGCCGCGTAGCCGTGGTCGGAGCGCACGAACGTGTCCTCGCCGACGGGCGTGGGGTGCAGGAACTCTTCGCTGCGCGAGCCACCCATGGCCCCGGCATCCGCCTTGACGATGACGTATTCGAGGCCGAGGCGCTGGAAGATGCGCTCGTAGGCGTCGCGCTGGGCCTGGTAGCTCGCGTCGAGGCCGGCGTCGGTGTAGTCGAAGGAGTAGGCGTCCTTCATGGTGAACTCGCGGCCGCGCAGGAGGCCGGCGCGGGGGCGGGCCTCGTCGCGGTACTTGTCCTGGATCTGGAAGATCGACAGCGGCAGGTCTTTGTAGCTGCCGTAGAGGTCCTTGACGAGGAGCGTGAACGCTTCTTCGTGCGTGGGGGCCAGCAGGTAGTCGGCACCCTTGCGGTCGTGCAGGCGGAACAGGGCGTCGCCGTATTCGGTCCACCGGTTGGTGATCTCGTAGGGCTCTCGCGGCAGCAGGGCGGGGAAATGCACCTCGTGCGCGCCGGCCGCGGCCATCTCCTCGCGGATGATCTGCTCGATCTTGTTCTTGACCCGCAGGCCGATGGGCAGCCAGGCGAAGACGCCGGGGGCCTGGCGGCGGATGTAGCCCGCGCGCACCAGCAACCGGTGACTCGTCACCTCCGCATCGGAGGGATCTTCACGGAGGGTGCGGAGGAAGTAATTACTGAGACGCGTGACCACCTGACCATGTTAGTGGCAGGGGCCGGTCGAGCGCGTCGGGTGACCGCGCCGGGCGAGCGCGGTCACGAGGTCACCAGGGCTTGTCGGTGGTGCGTCCGGCGCCGCCGCGACCGCGCTCCTCGGCGTCTTGCTGGGCCTTCTCTTCGGCCGCCTGATCGCCGCGTTCCTGCAGCTTCTCCTCGGCGCTCGGGTCGTTCTCCCCCGATGAGCCCTCGCCCTGCGCGTCATCCTGGCCGGGCTGCGGCAGCACCTGCGGCGGTTGCTGATCGATCTTCGCCTGCACGCGCTCGTCGGCGGTCTGCAGCGTGTCGCGCTGTTCGAGCGCGCGGGATGTCTCGTCGGTCTGGCACCCGTCGGCGGCTCCGTCGCGGATGACGGCGAGCGACGTCTCGTAGAGACGGATGGCCCCCTCCTCATAGCCGGCGCCACGGTAAGCATCCCCCTGCTGTTCCCACGCGAGCGCGAGGTTGACGCGCACCATGCAGCGTTCGGATGCCGGAGCCCGCGTGAGCGCCTCGCCCAGGTCGTCGGTGGCGGGCGTGTAGTTCTGGAACGTGGCGAGGGCGGTTCCGCGGTTGTAGTACGGGATCCACGGTTCGATGACGTTGCCCACGAGCAGGGAGCCCGAACGGTCGGCGCTGCCCTCGTAGTCGCCGGCCTCGAAGTCGTTCTTCGCGCCGTCGGTCACGAGTTGCAGGCTCACGAGCTTCCACGCGATCGCGAGGATGACGAGCACGACGGGCAGCGACCACCAGAAGAGGCGGCGGCGTGTGCGCCGGACGAGGTGCTGCGGGGGCTGGGGTCGGCGCGGGGGTTCGTGCGGCCCGCCGTGCGCGGGCGACACGGGCTGGGGCGACTGGAGGTCGTGCTCGAACAGGGTCATCGGGGAACCTCCGTCGGGGCCGGGCTGCTGCTGGTGGTGGGGCGACGCAGCGCGCGCAGCGCGAGCAGCAGCGGCACGAGTTCGGTCAGCAACAGCAGGCCGAACGGGATGGCGAGCAGCCAATAGAACTCGGGCGCCGAGGGCGGCCCGCTGGGGGCGGAGGTCGCGGCCCCGACATCGATGCCGCGCGTCGCCTGCAGCACGACGTCGCTACCGGGCTCGGAGTGCACGTACTCGACGCTGAGTTGCCCGGCGATGGTGCCGAGCGCCTTCTCGTCGATCTTCGAGATGGCGGTCTCCTGGCCGTTCGGGCCGTAGTACTGGATGTAGTCGTCGGCGGTGCCGGGGTCGTCGGTGCTCGAACCATCCGAACCCGAATCATCCGACTGATCGTCGCCGAAGAATTCGTCGCGGTAGCCCGAGAACGTGCGCATGGGCCCGCCTTCGTCGGTGCCGTAGCCCAGCACCGCTCCCCCGTCGACCAGGTCGGCGAGCGGCGCGAACGACTCGGGCGCCGTGCTGACGGTCTGTTCGCCGTCGCCCAGGTAGTAGACGATGCGCGTGCGGTCGGGAGCGGCGTCCTTGTCGGCGGCGAGCTGTTTCTCGAGGAACGCGGCGGGCGCGCCGATGCTGCTGCCGCGCGAGTAGACGCTGATCTCCTGCGTGGTGGAGGCGACGCCCGACGCGAGGGCCGAGGCATCCGTGGTGAGGGGCAGGCGCTGCACCGTGTCGGCGTCGAAGGTGATGAGGGAGAATCGCGAGCCGGCGAGGCGGTCGGCGATGGCCTCGATGTCGGCTTTGGCCCCCGTGAGGCGCGGCTGGTCGTCGCCGTAGTCCTCGGCGGCCATGCTCGAGGTCGTGTCGAGCACGAAGTAGACGTCGGTTTGGGCGGCGGCGACGGGCGGATGCTCGGTCTCGGGCAGTCCCGGCCGCAAGGAC
This sequence comes from Okibacterium fritillariae, assembly GCF_900167575.1. Taxonomy (GTDB): domain Bacteria; phylum Actinomycetota; class Actinomycetes; order Actinomycetales; family Microbacteriaceae; genus Okibacterium; species Okibacterium fritillariae. The sequence continues at coordinate 520,881 of NZ_FUZP01000002.1, read as the reverse complement.
ATGCCGAAGAGGAGGCCCACCAGCGCGAGCCGCACGAACCAGTGCCACCCGCCCGGGCGTCGGATGTTGCGGGCCGCCTGCCACAGCGCGAAGGCCGCGAGCCCGCCGAAGACGACGATGAGCACGGGCGGCGTGAAGATGGGGTGGACGATCATCGCTTGAGCCTCCACCCGAGGAACATGAGGCCGGCCGTGCCGACGAGACCCGCCACGATGGGCCAGACCGGGATGTCGGTCTTGACGATCTGCGTGGCGCCCGTCATATCGGCGGCCTGCTCAGACTGGATCTGCCCGACGATGGCGGGAATCGCGCCCGGGTCGTCGAGCGCGTAGTAGGCCCCGCCCGTGTCGGCGACGACCTTCTCGAACTCGTCGGCGAGATCCTTGATGTAGGACTTGCTGGCGACATCGCCCGGGTTGATGCCATAGACGGTGACGTCGTTCTCGGTGGCGAATTCGCCCGCCTCGGGCAGCGTGACGATCTGCTCGCCCGCGACGAAGTTGTCCGTGGCCAGGATGATCGAGCGCGACCTCTCCTGCCCGATGTCGTCGAAGCGCATGACGCACGAGCCGAGCCCATCGCCGATGAGCGAGGAGCCGTTGCCGAGCAGGGTTCCGTTCGCGAACGAGTAGTCCTCGTCTGCATTCCTCATCTTGTCGCCCAGCTCGCTGAGCTGCTTCTCGACGAACGCGTAATCGCTCGTCAGCGGGAAGGCCGTGGCCGCCGAGGCATTGAAGAGCACGAGGCCGATGCGCTCGCCGTCGAACTCGTCGACCAGATCGCTGAACGTGTCCACGATCTCGGCGTCGTAGTCGACCATCGAACCCGAGACGTCGAGGCACAGCACGATGTCACGGTTGCGCAGCTCGGGTTGGTAGGCCGACACCGCCACGGGGCGGGCGCTCAGCACGACGGCGGCCGCGAGAGCCACGACCACGGCAGCCACGCTCAGCGCCAGGAGCGCGCGGTATCGCGTGAGCGCGCGGCGGTAGGCGGGCAGCGCCGTGAGACGTTCGGTGTGGGCGACGGGGACGGCCGCGCGGGCCGGGCGCCGCCGCATCCGCCGACGGGTGAGAACGAAGGCCAGGGCCAGGACGCCCGCGATCACGAACGCCCAGAGGAGGGGCATCCACCAGAAGCTCAGTTCCATGCCGACGTCACCGCCCGCCGGGCCGCTTGGGCCGAACCGCGCACCGAACCGGAGGCTTCGGCCCCGAACTCGCTCGGGTAGAGACCCTGCACGACCTCGGCCAGTTCGGGCAGACGTGCCTGCCGCAGCTCCTGCAGCGTCATGGGCAGCGTGGGGATGCCGCGGGCCTCGAGCGTGTAGCGCCGCACGATCTCGGCTAGGCGCACGTGGGCCGCACGCACGTCGATGCGCCCGTCGGCGTAGTCACGCTCGACGCGGTCGATCTCGGCGAGGTAATGCTCGCTGATGCGCTGCTGACGCTGCCACGGCGCCGGCTCGGGAATCGCCGCGGCGCCCCTCGGCCGGTGCTTCCAGCGCGGGAACCAGATGACGAAGGCATACCAGGCGGCCACGAGCAGCACGAGGGCCACCGCGATGACGGCCCACCACGGCGAGAAGTCGGCCAGCGGATAGTACTCACCGCCCGGCATGATTGTGCCTCTCGAGCAGGCGGAAGAGCTTCGGCACGACGTCGCGCGTCGACTCGATGCGTGTCGACGCGATGCCGATGCGATCGAGGATGTCTCGGGTCTCGGTCTTTTGCGCGGTCGCGCGTTCGGCGTACTCCCGCCGCACCTGCGGGTCGCGGCGCAGGAATTCGGGCAGCTCGCCGAACGTCTGCACGTCGAGCAGCTCGGCGCCGCGCGGGGTCGCCGCCACGAGGTCGGCGTCGGCGATCGACACCCAGATCATCTCGTGCTGCGCGTGCAGGCGTCGCAGCAGGGGGCGCAGATCGGATGCGGGGGCACCTGGTGTGCTCTGCGTGCGCGCATTCGCGCCGCTGGCACTGCTCGCGCCGCCGGTGCCGCCGGTGCCGTGCCCCGTGCCCGCCAAGGCCTGATCGTCGCTGATGACGACGAGCAGCATGCGCCGCCGGAACCGCCGGGCCACGTAGTCGAGCTGGCCGACGAAGTCGCTCGGGCTACCCTCCAGACTGGCGCGGGCGTGGATAATCTGCAGCAATCGTTCGAGGTGCCCCTCGGTGCCGCCCAACGGCACTAATGCACTGCCCGACGCGTCACCGGTGACGAGTCCGACCTGGTCGCCGTGACGGTGAGCGAGGTAGCCCAGCACGCCGGCCGCCTGAATCGCGAGGTCACGCTTGGGTTCGCCCGACGCGCTCACGGCCGCCAGGTCGCGCCCCGAGTCGACGACGATCATGACGGCTTGCTTGCGCGAGGCGATGTACCGCTTCGTGAGCGGCGACCCGTGCCGAGCGGTCGCCTTCCAGTCGATGTCGCGGATCTCGTCGCCCGGCACGTAGGGCCGCAGGTCGTCGAAGTCGTGGGATTTGCCGTGGAAAACCGAGCGATACTCACCGTCGAGCCAGCCGCGCACTCGGCGATGGGCAACGATCGACAGCGTGGTCTTCACGCGGGGCAGGAGCGCAGGCACGTTTCGGCTTCGGGGGCGCTCAGGGTGCCTGGATGGCGCCGAAGATCGCGTCGATGATGGTCTCGGGCGTCACGCCGTCGGCATCGGCCTCGAACCCGAGGATGAGTCGGTGCCGCAACACCTGATAGCGATAGCTCTTCACGTCTTCGGGGATCACGTGGCCGCGGCCGGACAGCAGCGCGAGCGCACGGGCCACGCTGGCGAAGGCGATGCTGGCGCGCGGGCTGGCACCGTATTCGACATACCCCGCGAGTGCCGGCGGAAGGTATTGCTCGGCGTGACGCGTGACATAGACGGCCTGCACGATGTAGTTGAGCACGGCGGGGTCGAGATAGACGCGGTGGACGAGCTTTTGCAGGAACCGCACATCGTCGAGGGTGACCGCCTGGCCGTGGGTGCCGCCCGGTTCGTAGACGCCGGCATTGACGCGGCGCACGATCTCGGCTTCTTCGGCGGGGCTCGGGTAGCCGAGCACCTCTTTCACGAGGAAGCGGTCGAGCTGGGCCTCGGGCAGGTGATACGTGCCCTCCTGCTCGATGGGGTTCTGCGTGGCGAGCACGAGGAACGGCGAGGGCAGCGGATGATTCTCCCCGCCGATCGTCGTCTGCCGCTCCTGCATGGCCTCGAGCATGGCCGACTGCGTCTTGGCGCTCGACCGGTTGATTTCGTCGAGTAACACGAAGTTGGCGTGCACGGGCCCGAGCTGCGTGCCGAACGTGGCCGTGGACGGATCGTAGATCTGCGTGCCGATGATGTCGGCGGGCAGGAGGTCGGGCGTGCACTGGATGCGGCGGAAGCTGGCCGACACCGACTCGGCGATCGACTCGGCCGCCGTCGTCTTCGCCAGACCGGGAACGCTCTCGAGCAGCACATGGCCGCCCGTGATCAGCGCCACGAGCAGCGTGGTGCGCAGACTGTCTTGTCCGACGACCTTCTGGCTGTATCCCGCCACGATCGTGTCGAAGATGCGGCGCGCGCGCTGCAACTCGTCGGGCGTGATGGGACCGGTGCCCGCGCCGGAAGCCGGACCGGGCGCGGGAGGCGCACCGATCGGTCCGGCTGCGGGAGGCGGGGTAATGGTCATGCGGCCACTGCCTTCGTTAGGAACCGACCGTCACTACCGGGCTGCCGGTCGACGTGTCGTCGGCGGGCATCTCCGCGGCGAGCCGGTTGGCTTCGTCGATCAGGGTCTGGACGATCTCGGACTCGGGAACGGTCTTGATGACCTCACCCTTGACGAAGATCTGCCCCTTGCCGTTGCCGGAGGCGACACCGAGGTCGGCCTCGCGCGCTTCGCCGGGACCGTTGACGACGCAGCCCATGACGGCCACGCGCAGCGGAACGGTCATGCCTTCGAGGCCGTCGGTGACGTCGTTGGCGAGCTTGTAGACGTCGACCTGGGCGCGGCCACAACTCGGGCAGGAGACGATCTCGAGCTTGCGCTCGCGCAGGTTGAGCGACTGCAGAATCTGCAGGCCGACCTTGACCTCTTCGGCGGGAGGCGCCGACAGCGACACGCGGATGGTGTCGCCAATGCCCTCGGACAGCAGGATGCCGAACGCCGTGGCGCTCTTGATGGTGCCCTGGAACGACGGGCCGGCCTCGGTGACGCCGAGGTGCAGGGGCCAGTCACCACGCTCGGCGAGCAGGCGGTAGGCCTTGACCATGATGATGGGGTCGTTGTGCTTGACCGAGATCTTGAAGTCGTGGAAGTCGTGCTCCTCGAAGAGGCTCGCCTCCCACACGGCGCTCTCGACGAGAGCCTCGGGCGTGGCCTTACCGTACTTCTGCAGCAGGCGCGGGTCGAGCGAACCGGCGTTCACACCGATGCGCACCGACACGCCGGCTGCCTTCGCGCGGCGCGCGATCTCGCCGACCTGGTCGTCGAACTTGCGGATGTTGCCGGGGTTCACGCGAACCGCGGCGCAGCCGGCGTCGATGGCCGCATAGACGTAGTTCGGCTGGAAGTGAATGTCGGCGATCACCGGGATCTGGCTCTTCTTCGCGATGATCGGAAGAGCTTCGGCGTCGTCGCGGCTCGGAACGGCCACCCGCACGATGTCGCAGCCGGATGCCGTGAGTTCGGCAATCTGCTGCAGTGTCGCGTTGATGTTGGGGGTGGGCGTCGTGGTCATCGACTGCACGCTCACGGGAGCGTCGCCACCGACGAGAACTTTACCGACCTTGATCTGACGGGACTTACGCCTCGGCGCCAGAACTTCAGGGACTTTAGGGAGACCCAAATTGACTGCTACCACTCGCTCAGTTTAGGTCCTCTTGGTGTGCACGCGCTGCGAATCGGTGAGGGATGCCTGCGCCGCGCCGCCCGGCTACACTGCGGGCCGTGCCGCAGCGAGCCGGGCTGTCGCGATCAGCGCTGTGGCGGCATCCCCGGGCCGGTGCCCGCGCCGGGCCCGAAACCACCACCGAAACCGGGGCCCGCACCGGGGCCCTGTGTCGCGTGCAGGCTGGACGCGCGGATGACCTCGAGCCGGGCTCGGTATTCGACCTCGTCGATGTCGCCGCGCGCGAAACGCTCGGCCAGCACCTTCTCGGCGCCGCCCTGGGCCTCGGACTGCCAGTGCTGGCGCATGTACTCGCGGCGTTCGCCGGCGCGCTTCGACCAGCGGCGTCCGAAGATGGCGAGCAGGACGACCGCCAGGATCAGCCAGAAGAACGGGATGAGCAGGAACCACAGGTGTGCTCCCGGGCCGGGGCCGTAGCCCGGATAGTGCTGCGCCAGTGTGGCGAGTGCGGTGTGAAGCATCTTTCCTCCTCGGCGGTCGCTCGTCGACCGCCCTGAGTCCAGCCTCGTCGGGCCCGGCTCGCGCCACATCTGCCGTCGGGATGCTTCGCCGCTACTCCCCCGGGCGCACGAGCGGCCGCGCTACCCCCACCCGGGCGCGACGAGCCCCGACTCATAGGCCACGACCACGAGTCGCACGCGGTCGCGGGCGTCGAGTTTCTGCATGATGCGGGACACATGGGTCTTGGCGGTCAGCGGGCTGAGGAAGAGCGCCGCGCCGATCTCGTCGTTGCTGAGCCCCCGGCCGACGAGGCCGAGCACTTCGCGTTCGCGCTCGGTGAGCGGGGCGAGCGCCGTGGCATCGACCGTTTGCTTCAGCGCGGGTGACACGCGTTGCAGCAATGTGCGCGTCACCCCGGGCGAGAGCAGCGCGTCGCCCGAGGCGACCACGCGCACCGCCCGGATGAGTTCGACGGGCTCGGTGTCTTTCACGAGGAACCCGCTCGCGCCGGCGGCTATCGCGTCGATGACGTAGTCGTCGAGTTCGAACGTCGTGACGACGACCACACGCGTCGAGGCGAGGGCGGGATCGGCGACGATCTGGCCGGTGGCCCAGATGCCGTCGCCGTGCGGCATGCGGATATCCATGAGCACGACATCGGGGTGGTGCACGGCGGCGAGCGCCACCGCTTCTTCGCCCGACGACGCTTCGGCCACGACCTCGATACCGTCTTCGGCGTGCAGGATGGCGCGGAATCCCGCACGGATGAGGGCCTGGTCGTCGGCCAGCAACACGCGGATCATGCGCGCACCTGCACGGGCATGCTGGCGACGACGCGCCAGCCGCCGGTGGGCGTGGGCCCGGCAGCGAACGTGCCGCCCAGGAGCTCGGCGCGCTCACGCATGCCGAGCAGGCCGTTGCCGGGCGCTGCCGTGGTGGCGTCGGTCGACGACGACAGAGCTGCCGTCCTGCCCGTCCCGTCGTCCTCGACCGTCACGGTCAGCGCGTCTCCCGCACGATCGACCCGGACGCGGGCCGAGCGCGCCGCGCTGTGGCGCACCACATTCGTGAGGGATTCTTGAACGATCCGGTAGATGGATTGCCCGACACCCAGCGGAATCGTCGCGGCGTCTCCGAGCGAGAGCGATTCGTGGACCGCGACCCCACCAGCGCGCACCGTGTCGAAGAGGTTGTCGAGCTGGCTGAGGCCCGGGCCGGGCGTTCGCGGAGCAAAGCCGGGTTCCGGCGGGACGTCGGTATCGGCCTCGGAGGCGGGATGCGGCCGAGCCGGACCGGACCGGCGATCGCGCACGACCGCAGAGCCGGGCGCCGGGTCGCGCAAAATGCCGAGCACATTGCGCACCTCGGCGAGCGCCGCCGCCGAGGTCTCTTTCACGTTGACGAGCGCACGTCGCGCCTCGCCCGGGTCTCGGTCCATGAGGTGCAGTCCCGCGTTGGCCTGCACGGTGATCTGCGAGAGCGAGTGCCCGAGCACGTCGTGCAATTCGCGGGCGATGCGAACCCGCTCCAGCTGACCCGCCGCCTCCTGTCGAGCCTCTTCGGCCCGGCGCCGGGCGAGGGCATCGTCGTAGAGCTTCTGGCGCACATCACTGCGACGCTTCGAGAATTCGGCCGCGCCCACGACGACGAGGAGGGCGAGGGTGGTGGGGGCCACGAGATGCGCGGACCACGGTGCGCCCGTCAACGGGCCGACGAAGAGCACGAGCATCCAGGCCGTCGCGAGAGCGATGTAAGCCCACGCCCGAGCGCCGTGGCGCACCGCGAGAATCACGGCGAAGGCCACCGAGACGAACGGCGGGCCGATGGGCGAGAGCAACGCCTCGCCGGCGGTGGCCGCGATGATGGCGACGACGACGGAGCGCGGATAGCGTCGGATGACGGCGAGCGCGAGAGCGGTGAGTACCGCGAGGAGGAGTGCCACGACGGCAACCCAGATCGCGCTGCCCGCGGATTCGAACTCGACGAGTCCCGAGCCGGGCCCCACACCGTTGCCGAGTTCCGGCCCCCGGCCGCGATCGGGACCGTCGGCGTCGATGGATCCGGCGATCTGATGGACAAGGAGGAGGACCGCTATCGGAACCTGCACGACCAGGGACACCACGACAGGCATCCACACCCGCACGGCGCGCGGCGGGCCGGAAAGACGCCCGTCGAGCGGCGAAGCGGGCAGAGTGGGCGGCGTCATTCCTGAAGCGTACCCGTCGCTCATACCGGACGAATCGGCCCACCGAACGAGCATCGAGGAGGCACTACTCCCCCGGGAGTACACGAGCGGGAGGGCCTGCGGCCATGAGCCGTCAGGCATTAGCCGTCAGGCGTCAGCCGTCAGCCGAAGAGGTTCGCCGGCTTCACGATGTCGGCGTAGATGAGGATGGCGCTCATCGCCATGAAGAAGATCACCACGACGAACGTCAGGGGCATGAGCTTGGCCGCGTCGATCGGACCGGGATCGGGCCGCCCGAACAGCTTGGCGAAGAACCGGCGAATACCCTCCCACAGCGCCGTGACGACGTGTCCGCCGTCGAGCGGCATGAGCGGCACCAGGTTGATCACGAACAGCGCGATGTTGAGCGACCCCAACACGGCGAACAGCGAGGCCCCCTTCGACACGAACGGGATCTGGTCGGAGGCCGCCACCTCGCCGGCGATTCGCCCGACGCCGACCACGCTGATGGGGCCGTTCGGGTCGCGCTCGCCCGGCCCGAACGCCGCGTTCAGCACATCGCCCATGCGCTGGGGCAGGTGGATGATGATGTCCCCGACGCCCGAGATGCTCTGCCAGACCATGGGGCCCGTGGCCGTGATGGGCTGCTGCTGCACCTCCTGCGTCGACGAGATGCCGACGAAGCCGACCTCTTCGGTCTTCGGCGAGCCATCGGCGTTCTTCACCACGCGGTTGGCGGTGTCGAGAACGTAACGTTTCGTCAGCAGCGGCGTGAGTGTGACGCTCTGCTCGGCACCCCCGCGCTCGATGACGACGTCGAGCGCGTCACCGGAGGACTGGCGGATGATCTCGGTCGACTCGGCCCAGCTCGAGACCGGCGTGCCGTCGATCGACACGATCGTGTCGCCCGGCTTGAGACCGGCCGCGGCCCCCGGGGCGAGGGGGTCGGAGGCATCGCACGACGTTTTCGTGCTGCCCGCGGGAAGCACGCACTCGCTCACCATCGACAGGGTGGTCGTCTGCACGGGCGCCCCGAAGGCCACGAGCGAGATGCCGAAGAACACGAAGGCGAGCACGAGGTTCATGAAGGGCCCGCCCAGCATGATGATGATGCGCTTGTAGACCGGCAGGCGGTAGAAGGCGCGGTGGTCTTCACCCTCGCCGATGGTCTCGGCGCTGGCCTCGCGGGCATCCTCGGCCATCGATCCGAAGAAGCGGCGCCGCTCCCCCTCGTCGAGAGGGGGGAAATCGGTGGCCCCGGCCGAGACGACCTCGACGCGAGCATCTGGCGACTGATCGATGGGCACGGATGCTCCCGGGGCACCCTCGAGCGCGTCGCCCGAGTCATCCGCAGCCCCACCCTCGGCCTGCCGGGCATCGCGCCGCGTCTTGACCGCGCTGCCCTCTTGCACCATCGCCTCGAACACGCTGGTGGTGGCATTGCGCGCGGCCCCACCGGTCTTGGACGGCGGGTACATGCCGATCATCGAGATGTAACCACCCAGGGGAATGAGCTTGATTCCATATTCGGTCTCACCCCGGCGCCGCGAGAACAGCGTGCGCCCGAAGCCGATCATGTATTGCGTGACCTTGACCCCGAAGAGTTTGGCGGGCACGAGGTGCCCCACTTCGTGCAGGCCGATAGACACGATGAGGCCCACCAGAACGATGAGCACACCGAGAACATAGAGAAGCGCCGATTCCACCTTGCGACGATACCGCCCGGCGCTCGAAAGTTGCTGTGCGGGCTATGAGACGATGGGATGGCTTCCCACCAGGCAAGCGAGAAAGAAGGACGAATCTCCGTGGAATCGCGTATGCCGCCGGTACTCCGGCCCGACACCCCGCCCGTGAAATCCCTCGCCGAACTGGCGACGCATTTCGGACTCGGGGTCGAGGGCGACATCGACGGGGTCAGCCTGAACGGCATCACCCTTTCCACCAACGATCTGCAGCGGGGCGAGGTCTACGTCGCGATCCAGGGTGCGAACCGGCACGGAGCATCCTTCGCCGCCGACGCGCGTGACAAGGGTGCCGTCGCGATTCTGACGGATGCCGCGGGCGCCGAGTTGGCCCGAGACGCGGGTCTCCCCATCCTCATCACCGAGTCGCCGCGCGTCGTGCTCGGCATGATCTCGGCCTGGGTCTATGACACCACCGCCGACATGCCCACGCTCTACGCCATCACGGGCACCAACGGCAAGACGTCGACCGCGCACCTGCTCGAGGGCATCCTGCAGCAGGTCGGCCTCGTCACGGGCCTGAGCTCCACGGCCGAGCGCCACATCGGCGACCTGACCATCGTGTCGCGCCTCACCACGCCCGAGTCGAGCGAGATGCACGCGTTGCTCGCCCGCATGCGCGAGTCGGGCGTCGAAGCCGTGGCCGTCGAGGTCAGCGCGCAGGCCCTCAGCCGCCACCGCGTCGACGGCATCATGTTCGACGTCGCGGCCTTCACCAACCTGAGCCACGACCACTTCGACGACTACCGCGACTTCGACGACTACATGGATGCGAAGGTCGCCCTGTTCCAGCCCGACCGAGCTCGCCGCGGCGTGGTATCGCTCGACACGAAATGGGGCGAGGGTCTCGTGAAGCGCGCGGGCATCCCCGTCGTGACCATCACGTCGCTCCCCGACACCGAGGCGCACTGGACCGTCACCATCGGCGACGAGAAGCCCGAATACACGGAGTTCTCGCTCACGCACGCGGCCCACGGCACGCTGCACTCGCGCATTCCGCTCATCGGGGCCCACATGGCCGCGAACGCCGGACTCGCGATCGCCATGATGGTCGAGGGCGGCATCCCGTTCGCCGACATCGATGCCGCACTGACGCGTGACGGCGGCGTGAAGGCCTTCCTGCCCGGCCGAACCGAACGCGTGTCGGGCGACACCGGGCCTACCGTCTATGTCGACTTCGGTCACAGCCCGGATGCCTTCGAGAAGACGCTCGCGGCCGTGCGGCGCGTCACCCCGGGCCGCGTGATCATGGTCTTCGGCGCCGACGGCGACCGCGATGCGACCAAGCGGCACGACATGGCGAAGGAAGCCGTGCTCGGCAGCGACATTCTCGTGATCACCGATCACCACCCGCGCTTCGAAGACCCGGACTCGATCCGGGCGACGCTCGTCGAGGGCGCTCGTGCGGCCAGACCCGACGGGGACATCCACGAAGTGTCGCCGCCCGAGGCCGCCATCCGCGAGGCCGTCTCGCTGGCGCGCGAGGGCGACGCGATCCTCTGGGCCGGTCCCGGACACCAGGACTACCGCGACATCCGCGGTGTGCGCACGCCCTACTCGGCGCGCGAAGAGGCCCGCAAGGCGCTGCGAGAGGCCGGCTGGGACGCGTCCTAGGCGCTGCCGACCCTGGGCGCTCGGCGCTGGTTTTAGCCGCGCGTGCTGCGGCGGGCGATGACGGCGTCGGCCGCCCGGCGGGCGTCCTGCTCGACGGCGGCCAGTGACTCGAGCGTGAGCGTGTCGACCTCGGCGTGCTCGTCGACGACCTGGTCGACCGTGTCGAGGATGTCGAGATAGCCGATGCGTCCGTCGTGGAACGCGAGCACGGCCTGTTCGTTGGCCGCGTTGAACACCGCCGGGTAGGTGCCCCCGGCGCGCCCGACCTTCTTGGCCAGCGACACGGCGGGGAAGGCCTCGTCGTCGAGCGGTTCGAACGTCCAGCTCTGCGCCGTCGTCCAATCGAGTGGCGTGCCGACGCCCGAGACGCGGCTGGGCCAGTCCAGGCCGAGCGAGATGGGCAGACGCATGTTCGGCGGCGAGGCCTGCGCGATCGTCGAACCATCCACGAACTCGACCATCGAGTGCACGATCGACTGCGGATGCACGGTCACGGCGATGTCTTCATAGGCGACGTCGAACAGCAAGTGAGCTTCGATTACCTCGAGGCCCTTGTTGACGAGGGTCGACGAGTTGGTCGTGATCATGAGGCCCATGTCCCACGTGGGGTGGGCGAGAGCTTCCTGAGGCGTCACATCGGCGAGCGAGGCGCGCGTGCGCCCGCGGAAGGGGCCACCGGATGCCGTCAGCACGAGTCGACGCACCTCGGCGGCCGTGCCGGACCGCAGGGCCTGGGCGATGGCCGAGTGCTCGGAATCGACGGGCACGAGCTGGCCGGGCGCGGCGAGCTGCTTCACGAGGTCGCCGCCCACGATGAGCGATTCCTTGTTGGCAAGGGCCAGCTGTTTTCCCGCGCGCAGCGTGGCGAGGGTCGGGCCGAGGCCGATCGAACCCGTGATGCCGTTGAGGACGACGTCGGCGTCGACATCCCGCACCAATTGCTCGGCCTCGTCGGCACCGAGGGCCGTGTGCTCGACGCCGAACGCCTCGGCCTGCTCGGCCAGCACGGCGGCGTTGGAGCCCGTGCCGAGGCCGACGACCTCGAACTTCTCGGGGTTGGCACGGATGACGTCGAGCGCCTGGGTGCCGATCGAACCGCTGCTGCCGAGGATGATGACGCGTCGCATGCTGTCCACCCTAGTCCGGCGGGTCGGAAGCATGACCTCTGCCCAGGCGCGGATGCTCGCACCGAGGCCGGCACAGGCGCGAACACGACCGGGCACGCGCACGCGTTAACGACGCGACGCCCCGGGCCTGTCGGCATCCGGGGCGTCGCCTGCAGCCATGTGTGGCGGCAGAACCTCTTAGCGCGTGGTCTGCAGGATGTCGATCACGAAGATGAGGTCATCCGTGCCGCTGATTCCCGCGCTCGGCTGGCCGGCATCGCCGTAGCCGAGAGCCGGCGGGATGACGACGATCACCTGCGAGCCGACCTTCTGGCCGACGAGGGCCTGCGAGAAGCCCTTCACGACGCCGGTGGTCTGGAAGGACGCGATCTGCTTGCCCCAGCTCTCATCGAAGACCTTGCCCGTGGACCAGTTGGTGCCCTGGTACTGCACCGAGACCGTGTCGCCCTCTTGCACTTCTTCGCCGTCGCCCTGCTTCAGCACGGCGAGCTTCAGGTCTTTCGGCGCCTCGGCGTCGGGGATCGTGACCGTGGGGCGGCCGGAGTCGTCGAGCGTGACCTTGGGCATGCCCTCGACCTCGGGCTGCGGTTCGCCCGTGGCACGGTCGGGGGTGATGCTCAGGATGTCGGCCACGATGACGACGTCTTCGTCGGCCTTGACGGCGCTGTCGCTCGAGCCGGTCGTGCCGAAGGCGTCGGCCGAGTCGACCAGGGCCACCACGCGCGAACCGACCGGAACGCACTCGATGGCGCGCACGAATCCGGGCAGGAACTTCGTGTCATCGACCGTGGCGGCGGCCTTCTGCATGGGAGCGACTTCGGCGCCCGTCTGAGCGTTGTACATGGTGATCGAGACCTCGACGGTGTCGCCCGTCTTCGTCTCGTCGCCCGTGCCCGTGATCGCCAGGGTGCGCTGCGTGGCGTCGATGGCGAGAGGCGCGGGGATCTCGACCGTGGGCGCTTCTCCCAGGTTGCCCGAGACCTTGACCGATTCGACTTCGCTGCCCGACGGCGTGTCCTTGCACGGCGACGCGGTGGCGGCGGCGCTCGATGAGGCCGACGGCGTGCTGGTGGGGCTGGCGCCGCCCGAACATGCGCTCAACAGAAGGGCGGATGCTGCGGCAGCGGCCAACAGCGCGGGAACACGTTTCTGCACGACGATCACTTTCGTTGAAGGGGAATGCGACTAGTCTGCCCGACGAAACTGTGTATTGCCGCACCCGATCGCGCTCCGATCATCCGCCCCGCCCGTCACGCAACACGCGGAGGACCAGACCATTCCGGCCGTGGAATGTCTCGCCCTGTAGCCTCATCTGCGTGCCAGCCGAGGAAGAAACACGAGAAACCGCCGACGTCGCGTCGTCGTCGGGCCCCGTCTATGCGCTCGGGCGCCTCGTGCTCATGCCCATTGCGCGCCTCATCTACCGACCCAAGGTCGTCGGGCGCAAGAACGTGCCGCGCCACGGTCGGGTGATCCTGGCCAGCAACCACCAGTCGTTCATCGACAGCATCGCCATCCCGGTGGTCACGCCGCGGCGCGTGCAGTTCCTCGCCAAATCGACCTACTTCGAGGGCACCGGCGCAAAGGGGTGGATGTCTCGAGTCTTCTTCGAGTCCATCGGGGCCGTCGCCGTGCGCCGCGGTGCGGGAGCGGCCGCGCAGGAGGCACTCGACGAGGGCAAGAAGATCCTCGAATCCGAGAGCGCCTTCGCCATCTACCCCGAGGGCACCCGCTCGCTCGACGGTCGCCTCTATCGCGGCCGCACCGGTGTGGCCTGGCTCGCCCTGTCGACCGGCGCCCCCGTCGTGCCCGTCGGTCTGATCGGCACCGACGAGCTCATGCCCGTCGGCACCAAAATGCCGAAGCTCAAAAAAGTCAGCGTCGTCTTCGGCGAGCCCATCGACGTGTCGCACCACGGGCCGGCGACGAGCGGACGCGCGAGGCGAGCGGCGACCGACGAGATCATGGCGGCCATCCATGCGCTGACGGGTCAGGAGTTGGCGCACGCCTACAACGAGTCTCCCCCGGCCGACGCCATGGAGAAGTTCAAGCGCAACATCCTGCGGCGCGAGCGGTTCTAGCAGGCGCGGGCGGTTCTAGCGGGCGCCGAACAGGCCTCTAGGACGCGACGCGGATCTCCGGCTCGTGCAGCACCGGGAAATTCATCGAACGCGCGATGAAGCACAGCTCTGAGGCGCGCTTGTGCGCCGTGCGCGCGGCATCCACCATGGATGCATCGGCCACCGTCACGACGGGCCGCAACACGACCTGCGTGAACTCGCCGCCCGCCTTGCCGTCTTCGACCATGGTGCCCACGGCCTCGTCGCGGTAGTCGGTGACGACGACCCCGACCGTCGTGACCACGTAGAGGTAGGACAGCATGTGGCACTGGGCGAGGGCCGCGAGCAGCAGCTCCTCGGGGTTCCAGCGCGCCGGGTCGCCGCGGAAGGGAACATCGGCCGAGCCCAGGATGTCGGGTTTGCCCGACGCGCGCACCGTCAGATCGCGGCTGTACTCGCGATAGCTCGACGTGCCCGTTCCGGTGTTACCCGTCCACTCGGCGCTGATCGTGTACACATGCTCGGGACCGGTCATGGCACCAGTCTGCCACGCTCGGCACAGGTGCGCTCGGGCCGCTACGCTTGTTGCGGCGGAGCGTCGGGCGCCGCAGAAAAACGGAGAACCAACACGTGTCAGACATCACCGCAGAAACCTTCCCCGCGTCCTCGGCCCGAGAGCTCGCGGTGGTGGTGCGCAACGGCTTCGTCGAGTCGCGGCACCTGGGTTCGGCGATCGTCATCGACCAGCACGCCGACGTCATCCGTGAGATCGGCGACCCGCAGGCGCCCGTGATCCCGCGCTCCACCCTCAAGCCGTTCCAGGCCATCGCCGTCATGAACGCGGGTGTGGGCCTGCGCGGTGCGGCGGCCGTGCTGGCGACGGCGAGCCACGCGGGCACGCAGCGTCACGTGTCGGTGGTGCGCAGCATCCTGGCCCAGGCGGGCCTCACCGAGGATGCGCTGCAGTGCCCCGCCGATTGGCCGGCCGATCGGGCCGCGCGCGACGAGCTGGTGCGCGACGGCAGCGGCCCCTCCCCCGTCTACATGAACTGCTCGGGCAAACACGCCGCCATGCTGCTCGCGTGTGCCACCAACGGCTGGCCCATCGACACCTACCTCGACGTCGACCACCCGCTGCAGCGCGCCATCCTCGACGTGATCGAGCGCTTCACGGGCGAGAAGCCCCAGGCGACGGCGGTCGACGGATGCGGGGCGCCCGTGCACGCGATCAGCCTCGCCGGTCTCGCCCGCGGCATCGGCCGTGTGCGCACGTCGTCACCCACGTCGCCCTTCGCGCTGTACCGCAACGCGGGAATCCTGACGCAGGCCGTTTTGGCGGATGGCTGGGCGCTCGACGGCGTCGGCCGTGACAACACACTCGTCATCGATCGCCTGGGCGTGCTCGCGAAGCTCGGGGCCGAGGGCGTCATGGTCATGGCGGCCCCCGATGGCACGACCGTCGCGGCGAAGATCCTCGACGGCAGCCTGCGCGCGGCGACGGTCGTCGCCCTGCGGTTGCTGACCGATGCGGGCGCGCTCAGCCAGAACGACGTCGACGATCTCCTGCCGCAGCTGCACCTCGAGGTTCTGGGCGGCGGCCAGCCGGTCGGCATGATCCAGGTCTCGCCGTCTCTCTGAGGGGCGGGTGCCGTCGGCGCGTGGTCGACGGCCTCAGCGGGGCGCGCGCTACGGCGTGATGAGCTCGTCGAGCACGATGGCCGAGACGTTGTCGCGGCCACCGTTGTCGAGGGCCGCCGTGACCATGAGCTCGACGGCTTCCTTCGGCGACTCGGCGCGCATGAGGAAATGCTGCAGGCCGTAGTCGGTCAGTTCTTTCGTCAGTCCGTCTGAGCAGACGAGCCAGCGCGCACCCGAGGTGGCGGGGACATCCGTGTAATCGGGCACAGGATCTTCGGTGAAGCCGACCGCGCGCGTGATGACATTGCCGTGCGGGTGCGTCTCGGCCTCGTCGGGCGTGATGGCGCCGATGGCGATGAGTTCTTGCACGACCGAGTGGTCGAGGGTGACCTGGATGAGCTCGTCTCCCAGCAGCCGGTAGACCCGCGAGTCGCCGATGTTGAACACGGTCCAACCGGGGCTCGGCGTGCTGGCGAGCATGAGGCCCGTCACGGTCGTGCCGGTGCCGAGATCGCTTTGACCGACCTGGTTGAACATGTCCTCGACGGCGTCGCGCAGAGCCTCTTCGATGGTCTCGCGGTCGACGTGTTTACCTTCGCCGACGAGCCCGCGGAATCGCTCGACGACGGCCGCACTCGCGACCTCGCCGGCGTCATGACCGCCCATGCCGTCGGCCACGGCGAAGACGGGCAGCTCGACGATGAGCGCGTCTTGGTTGACCTGGCGTTTGCGGCCGGTGTCGGTGACTGCGGCCCAGTTCAGGGACAGAGTGCGCCCGTCGGAGAGGTCGACAGCGCCCGAACCGGTTCGCACGTCGATGTCGGTCACCCGGGGTCCTTTCGGCAGGGGAACAAGGCAGTGTGCAAAAGTCTAGTGTCTTCGAGCAGGTCTCAGTGGCATACGGCGCGCGCCGGTTCAAGCCCTTCACAATAGTCAGCTAGCTTACTAAGTTGGAGGGACGACATCGAGGAGGCAGCACCATGACCGACAGGAACCCCGACACCCGCACGAACGGCACCGCGTCACGCGCAACGCCGGGGCGATCGGCGAGCATCGGCCGCGACATCCTGATGCTGGTCGTGTTCATCGCCATCTCGTTCGCCGTGGCCGCGATCGGGTCGATCGGCACCGCGGGGAACGTCGACGGCTGGTATGCCACGGCTGAGAAGGCCCCCTGGAACCCGCCGAACGTGCTGTTCGGCCCCGTGTGGACCGTGCTGTACCTGGTGATGTCGGTGGCCGCATGGCTCGTCTGGCGTCGGCGCCACAGCGTCGACACTCGCCCCGCGCTGACCGCTTATGTCGTGCAAATCGTTCTCAACAGCATCTGGACCCCGGTCTTCTTCGGGCTATATCCCGCGATGGGTCCCGCAGCGCTGTGGATCGCACTTGCCATTATCGTGCTGCTCGACATCGCCGTCCTCGTCACCATGATCCGGTTCTGGCCCATCCGAAAAGCGTCGGCCGTCATGCTCATCCCCTACTGGGCGTGGGTTCTCTTTGCAACGACTCTGAACGCGGCCCTGGCCGTGCTCAATAGCTGAGCGCAGCCCTGGGTGTGCTCGATAGCCGAGCTCAGCCGAGGTCACGCTCACCGGTCGGGGCCTGGGCGCCCGGTGCCGGGTGGCGGGTTGCGGGTGCCGGACGAGCGCGGAGTTCTGTCGATGAGCTAGGACGTCTGCGCGGGGCCAGGGAACAACCGGTCGATCTCGGCAACCTCGTCGGGCGTTGGCGTCCAGGCAACTCCGGCGGCGGCATTCTCGCGGATCTGCGCCGGTGAGGTCGCGCCCGCGATGACGCTCGCGAGGCTCGGCTGGGCCAGCAACCACCCGAAAGTGACCTCGAGAAGAGTGCGCCCGCGGGTCTCGGCGAAGGATTCGAGTGCTTCGATGGCATCCCAGGGAGCATCGTCGAGGAGGTGTCTGCGAATGCGCATGATGCGCGAATCGGCTGGACCGCCATCGCGCGAGAACTTGCCCGTGAAGAGTCCGTTATAGAGCGGAAAGAAGGGCAGGAAACCCAGCCCGAATCGGCGCGCTGCCGGAAGGACCTCGCGTTCGGCATCCCGGACGATCAGGCTGAACTCGTTCTGCGCCGAGATGAAGCGGGGATGCGAGCCCAGGACCGCTTCGTAGTCCGCCTCGGCGATCTGCCACCCGCTCAGGTTGGAGTGGCCGATGTAGCGCACCTTGCCCTCGGTGATGAGGTCGTCGAGCACACTCAGCGTCTCGTCGATGGGTGTGATCGGGTCGGGGGTGTGGAGCTGATAGAGGTCGATCCACTCCGTGTCGAGCCGGCGCAGGGATGCTTCCACCGCGCGTCGCACGTAACGCCTCGACCCGCGGGCCGAGGGCTGATCGATGCCGCCGTCGAGCGTCGCGTGTCCAAACTTGGTGGCCACGACCACGTCGTCGCGACGGCCCGCCAGCGCGCGCCCGAGAAGCTCCTCGCTGAGCCCGGGTCGCTTTCCGTAGACGTCCGCCGTGTCGAAGAAGTTCACGCCGCTGTCGAGCGCTGCATCCACGACGGATGTCGTGCCGTCCTGCGTTTCGGTCAGCGTGTCGGCTCGCCCGAAATTGTTGCAGCCGATTCCTACGGCCGAGACCATCAAACCGGAGCGCCCGAGCGGACGGTAGAGCATGTCGTTCATGCCATCCACCCTACGACGCCTTGTTCTCCACAACCCGTCTCAGCGCCCTTTTCTCCACAGATGACATCCGCGCTCCCCCGCCCCCGCACGCTATCCCTAGCCTGGACTCACTACGAACGGAGCCCCATGCCAGCCTTCATCGCGTTTCCGTCCCCTCTGGGGAACATCACTCTCCAGTCCGAGGGCGAGTTCATCACCGGGTGCGACATCGGCCGCGAATCCTGGCAACCCGAGTCGCTGAACTCGCCTCGAGCGGCCACGAAGCCTCCCCCGCCATTCCTTGTCGACGCGGCGAAGCAGATCCTCGATTACCTCGACGGCGACCGGGTGTCCTTCGACCTACACGTCGAGGTCTCGGGCACGGCGTTCCAGCACGCCGTGTGGCGAACGCTCGCCAGCATCCCGTTTGGCGCGACGATGAGCTACGGGGAAATCGCGGTTGCTGTGGGTGTGCCTCGAGCCGGCCGTGCGGTGGGCGCGGCCGTCGCCGTCAATCCTGTGCCGCTCCTCGTGCCGTGCCACAGGGTGCTCGGCACCCGTCGCGATCCGGTCGGTTATGACCGCGGCGCGGGGCTCGACACGAAGCTCTGGCTCCTTCGCCACGAGAGCATCGCCTTCCAGGTCACGAAACCGCGCGTGCCATCTCCGGAGACGGTGCGATGAGGGCGATCTCGTGCGCGGGGGTGGGCTCCCCGAGCTCGAAGCCGACGCTGGCGGCCCAGTCGCGCAGTCCAGCGACGCTCTCGAATCGAAGCCCGCTCTGCACCAGGGCGCGGGTGAACGCCCCCTTGGTCTTCTTGTTGAAGTGGTTCAGCGCTCGAGTTTCACCATTGGCGCCGCGTGCCATCACGCGCACATAGAGCCGCTCGGGAGACAACTCGAGGGGCCCCAGTTCGGAATACCCCTCCGAGCGCAAGTCGAGCACCAAACCGGGCACCTGCGCGAGCTCGTGGCGAATGCCGCGACCCCACTGCTGCCGAAGTCCCCCCTCAGGCAGCCTGGAGCTGTGCGAAAGGCGGTAGGCGGGGATGGGATCGAGTGCGCCGACCGGGCCGAAGAGGGCCGAATGCACCGCCACGTGCGCGTGTGCGAACGCACGTTCGTCGGCCGTGAGTGTCGGGGCGCCGAGAGCATCGAAGAGCACGCCCGTGTAACGGTCGATGGCGGGCATGACGGGGGCCTCGTGCAGCCCACGGTTGCGCTCGATCTCACCGATCTGCCGGGCACTGATCTTCAGGGCCTTCATGGATGCTTCGGGGTCGCCCGCAAGGTCGGCGAGCTGCTCGATGAGCGACTGCCGATACGGGGTCAGGGCGGGAAAACGCAAGTCCTCCAGGTACGACGAACGCCCCGTGCCGCCATCCCGCTTCGTCTCAGACGGAGGCAGGATGACAAGCACGGGGCGTACGCGGTGAAGAGAGGAGGAGTTACTTGACGAGGCTGGCGTTGCCAGCCACGACGGTCACCGTGTTGTTCTCGACGGAGAGGAATCCGTCAGACGCATCAGCGGTGATCTTCTGACCATTGTCGGTCGTCACGCGGACCTGGCCCTCTGCCAGGACAGCGAGCATGGGCTCGTGTCCGGGCAGAATGCCGATTTCGCCTTCGACCGTCTTCGCGACCACCATCGACGCCTGGCCCGACCACACTTCGTGGTCGGCGGCGACGACGCTGACCTGCAGCTTCGAGGAAGCCATGATCAGCCGTTCTCCTTCTGGATCTGAGCCCACTTCTCTTCGACGTCGGAGATTGCACCGACGTTGAAGAAGGCCTGCTCGGCCACGTGGTCGAACTCACCCTTGGCGATGGCGTCGAACGACTCGACGGTCTCCTTGAGAGGAACCGTGGAACCCTCGACACCGGTGAACTTCTTCGCCATGTAGGTGTTCTGCGAGAGGAACTGCTGAATACGACGGGCCCGCGAAACGGTGACCTTGTCTTCTTCGGAGAGCTCGTCGACACCGAGGATGGCGATGATCTCCTGCAGTTCCTTGTTCTTCTGGAGGATCTGCTTGACCGTGGTGGCCACGCGGTAGTGGTCCTCGCCCAAGTAACGGGGGTCGAGGATGCGGCTGGTCGAGGTCAGCGGGTCGACGGCCGGGTAGAGGCCCTTCGACGCGATTTCACGCGACAGCTCGGTGGTGGCGTCGAGGTGGGCGAACGTGGTCGCGGGGGCCGGGTCGGTGTAGTCGTCGGCCGGCACGTAGATCGCCTGCAGCGAGGTGATCGAGTGACCACGCGTCGAGGTGATGCGCTCCTGGAGAACACCCATCTCGTCGGCGAGGTTCGGCTGGTAACCCACGGCCGAAGGCATACGACCCAGAAGGGTCGACACCTCGGAACCGGCCTGCGTGAAGCGGAAGATGTTGTCGATGAACAACAGCACGTCCTGCTTCTGCACGTCACGGAAGTACTCCGCCATGGTCAGGGCCGACAGGGCCACGCGCAGACGCGTTCCCGGCGGCTCGTCCATCTGGCCGAAGACAAGGGCGGTCTTGTCGAAGACGCCCGCCTCTTCCATCTCGGCGATGAGGTCGTTGCCCTCACGGGTGCGCTCGCCCACACCGGCGAACACCGACACACCACCGTGATCCTGCGCAACGCGCTGGATCATTTCCTGGATCAGAACGGTCTTACCGACACCGGCACCACCGAACAGACCGATCTTTCCACCCTGCACGTAGGGGGTCAGGAGGTCGATGACCTTGATGCCGGTCTCGAAGAGCTGCGTCTTCGATTCGAGCTGGTCGAACGCTGGCGGGCGGCGGTGGATGGGCCAACGCTCGGTGATCTCGACGGTCTCGCCGGGCTTGCCGTTGAGGATCTTGCCCGTGACGTCGAAGACCTTACCCTTGGTGACGTCACCGACGGGAACCGAGATCGGCGCGCCCGTGTTGCGCACTTCCTGGCCGCGGACGAGGCCGTCCGTCGGCTTCAGGGCGATGGCGCGAACCAGGTCGTCACCGAGGTGCTGGGCAACCTCGAGGGTGATGTCGGTGTGCTCGTCGCCGATGGTGATCGTCGTTTCGAGGGCGTTGTAGACCTCGGGGATCGAGTCGTGGGGGAACTCGATGTCCACCACGGGGCCGGTGACGCGAGCGATGCGGCCGGCGGCGAGCGTGGCCACTCCGGCGCTTCCCGCCTCAGCTGTCGCTGTATCTGTCATTGCTCTTCTTCTCTCTTTATCCGTCGAGTCTTACTTGGCGCCCGACAGAGCGTCGGCGCCGCCGACGATCTCGGCGATCTGCTGGGTGATCTCCGCCTGACGCGCGTTGTTGCGCAGACGGGTGTAATCGGTGATCAGCTTGTCCGCGTTGTCGCTCGCGGACTTCATGGCTTTCTGGCGGGCAGCGTGCTCGCTCGCCGCCGACTGCAGCATGGCGTTGAACAGGCGGCTCTCGATGTAGACCGGGAGCAGCGCATCCAGCACGTTTGCGGCGTCGGGCTCGAACTCGTACAGCGGCAGGACGGTCTTGGAGTCGGGTTCTTCGACACCCTCGACGACCTCGAGCGGCAGGAGACGGACGACCTCGGGGGTCTGCGTGACCATGCTGACGAAGCGGTTGTAGACCACGTGGATCTCGTCGACTCCGCCTTCAGAGGCATCCGTGAGGAAGCTCTTCAGCAGGGCCTGACCGATCTCCTGCGCCGTCTCGAACGACGGCGAGTCGGTGCCGCCGGTCCACTGCCCCTCGGAGGCGCGCTTGCGGAAGGCGAAGTACGCCACCGACTTGCGACCGACGAGGAAGTAGGTGACCTCTTTGCCCTGAGACTGCAGCAGCTCGGTGAGCTCATTGGCCTGACGAAGCACCTGTGAGCTGAATGCACCGGCGAGACCGCGGTCCGAGGCGAAGATGACAACCGCTGCGCGCTCGATCTTCTCGGGTTCGGTGGTGAGCACGTGGTCGACGTTGGAGTAGGTCGCCACGGCCGATACAGCACGCGTGATCGCCCGGCTGTACGGGCCGGAGGCGGCGACTCGCGCCTGCGCTTTTTGAATGCGCGAGGCGGAGATCAACTCCATCGCCCTCGTGATCTTCTTGGTCGTCTGCGCAGACTTGATCCTCTGCGTGTAGACCCGGAGCTGTGCGCCCATCGGTTATCGACGTCCCTTGACGATCTTTTCCTGGTTGACCTCTTCGGCGGGAAGCTCTTCGAACTTCTCGGAGCCGACCGAGTTGAGGGGCTTGCCCTCGCCGGTCTGGAACTCCTTCTTGAAGGTGTCGATCGACGACTCGAGGTTGGTGACGATGTCGTCGCTCAGCACGTTGGTGTCGCGCAGCTTGGACAGGACGTCGGTGTTGCGACCCAGGTAGTCGAGCAGCTCGCGCTCGAAGCGCAGGATGTCTTCGACGGGGACCTCGTCGAGCTTGCCGTTGGTGCCGGCCCAGATCGCGACGACCTGGTCTTCGACCGGGTAGGGCGAGTACTGCGGCTGCTTGAGCAGCTCGGTGAGGCGGGCGCCTCGGGCGAGCTGACGGCGGCTGGCGGCGTCGAGGTCGGACGCGAACATGGCGAATGCTTCGAGCGAGCGGTACTGAGCCAGCTCGAGCTTCAGCGTTCCCGAAACCTTCTTGATCGACTTGACCTGAGCGTCACCACCGACACGCGAGACCGAGATTCCCACGTCGACCGCGGGACGCTGGTTGGCGTTGAAGAGGTCGGACTGCAGGAAGATCTGGCCGTCGGTGATCGAGATCACGTTGGTGGGGATGTAGGCCGAGACGTCGTTGGCCTTGGTCTCGATGATGGGCAGACCCGTCATCGATCCGGCACCGAGCTCGTCGGACAGCTTCGCGCAACGCTCGAGCAGACGAGAGTGCAGGTAGAAGACGTCGCCGGGGTAAGCCTCGCGGCCCGGCGGGCGACGCAGGAGGAGCGAAACGGCACGGTAGGCCTCGGCCTGCTTCGACAGGTCATCGAAGATGATGAGGACGTGCTTGCCGCCGTACATCCAGTGCTGGCCGATGGCCGAACCGGTGTAGGGGGCGAGGTACTTGAAGCCGGCGGGGTCGGAGGCCGGTGACGCGACGATCGTCGTGTACTCCATCGCTCCGGCGTCTTCGAGGGCACCCTTCACCGAAGCGATGGTGGAGCCCTTCTGGCCGATGGCGACGTAGATGCAGCGCACCTGCTTGTTGGTGTCGCCCGACTCCCAGTTGGCCTTCTGGTTGATGATGGTGTCGATCGCGATGGCCGTCTTACCGGTCTGGCGGTCACCGATGATCAGCTGGCGCTGGCCGCGGCCGACGGGGATCATGGCGTCGATGGCCTTAATGCCGGTCTGCAGGGGCTCGTGCACGCTCTTACGCTGCATGACGCCGGGCGCTTGCAGCTCGAGGGCGCGGCGGCCTTCGCTGGCGATCTCGCCGAGGCCGTCGATCGGGTTGCCGAGCGGGTCGACCACGCGGCCGAGGTAGCCGTCGCCGACGGGGACCGAGAGGACCTCGCCCGTGCGCGTGACTTCCATGCCTTCTTCGATGCCGGCGAACTCACCGAGGATGACGACGCCGATCTCGTTCTCGTCGAGGTTCTGGGCGAGGCCCAGGGTGCCATCGGAGAAGCGGATCAACTCGTTGGCCATGACGCCCGGCAGACCTTCGACGTGCGCGATGCCGTCGCCGGCGTCGATCACGTGGCCTACTTCGGTCGTTCCGGCCTTGCCCGGCTCGTATGCGGCGACGAAGTCCTTGAGAGCACTGCGGATCTCATCAGGACTAATCGTTAGTTCTGCCATCATTTTCCTTTGAGTTGCGGAAACGGTTCGCGCTTCCGATGTGTCGATCCCAGGGATCGTGCGTCTGTGTTGTGTGCGACTGGATCAGCGGTGAGGCGGTATCAGCCGGCGAGCTGGAGCTTCAGGTCGTGCAGGCGAGATGCAACGCTGCCGTCGATGACATCGTCACCGACCTGCACCCGCAGACCGCCCATGATGGATGCGTCTACGATCACGTTGATCTTGACATCTCGACCGTAGAGCGAGCTGAGTCCGGCGCGAAGCCGGGCGAGCTGCCCCTCGGTGAGCGGTGTCGCAGCCGTGACGGTTGCGACCGTGAGGTTGCTCTGGTCGGCGGCGATGCCGGCCGCGTAACGCAGAAGCGTGCGGATGCGGCGACCTCGCGGCTGCTGCACCAACTGACGGACGATCTCGACCGTCTGCGGCGACGCCTTGCCCGCGAGCAGGGATTCGACGAGAGCGACCTTGGCCTGCACGTCGCCGAGCTTCGAACCGAGCGCGAGCTCGAGTTCGGCGTCGCTTGCGACGTAGCGACCGAATTCGAACAGCTCCTGCTCGATCGACACGTCCGACCCGACCGACTGAACAGCGGCACGGATGCCGAGCTCTTCGAGGCCGGCGACGAAGCCGTCCTCGTCGGACCAGCGGCCTGCAGCGGCGGCACTGACGAGGCGCAGCGTGCGCTCGGAGACAGACGATACGAAGACCGTCTGCACGAGCTGACGCTTCACCTCGGCGGGTGCGGCCTTGTCGGACAGGGCCGAGCGCAGGTGCGCCGTGCGAGCGACGACGCGGCCGACGGCGAACAGCTCGCTGACGGTCGTCAGGTCGCGACCGGAACCGTTGTCGCCAACGGCTCCCGTCGAGTCCAACTCGCGCAGCGATTCGTGCAGTGCTTCTCTAGTCGCGCTACCCATGATGCGTTACGCCTTCTCTGCCTGGTTCGAGGCCTCGGATGCTTCGAGGTCGGCCAGGAATCGGTCGACGACCGCGGTTGCACGGGCGTCGTCGGACAGGCTCTCGCCGATCACGCCGGACGCGAGGTCGATCGCGAGCGAGCCGACCTCGTTGCGCAGGCTGACGACCGCTGCCTGACGTTCGGCTTCGATCTGGGCCTGGGCGCTCTGCGTGATGCGCGCGGCATCGGTGGCAGCCTGTTCCTTCAGTTCAGCGAGGATGCGCTGACCGTCGACACGAGCCTGGTCACGAATGGCGGCGGCTTCTTGACGGGCGTCGGCGAGCTGAGCCGTGTACTGCTCGAGAGCAGCCTCGGCGTCACGCTGAGCCTCGTCGGCCTTGGCGATGTTGCCCTCGATGGCGGCAGAACGCTCATCGAGCATCTTCTGCATCTTGGGAAGGAAGACCTTCCAGAACGCGACGAGGATGATGATGAAGCAGACCGACGACCAAACGATGTCGTACAGCTCGGGGATGAGCGGGTTGGGCGAGGCCTCACCCTCTGCGGCGGCCCTCACTAGTGCGTGAATCATCACGCCTCCTTGCTACGAATGACGAAGGGCTTAGTTGGTGAAGATGAAGTAGGTCGCGATGCCGATGAAGGCCAGCGCCTCGGTGAAGGCGATACCGATGTACATCAGAACCTGGAGACGACCGGCCAGCTCAGGCTGACGGGCGACACCCTCGATGGTCTTGCCGACCACGATACCCACGCCGATGGCCGGGCCGATTGCAGCGAGACCGTAACCGACCGTCGCGATGTTTCCGTTGATCTCGGCGAGAACGGTTGTTGCGTCCACGTGTTGTTTCCTTCCGTGATGGCGATGTCAGCGGATGCTGACGTCGTTTAGTGTTCTTCAGCCAGCGCGAGCTGGATGTAAACAGTCGTAAGTAGTGCGAAGACGTAGGCCTGCAGGACCGCCACCAGGATCTCGAAGAGAGTGAAGACGAAACCGAAGGCGAGCGTGCCCACACCGAAGGCCTTGAAGATGCCGTCGGCGTTGAAGAAGAAGAACCAGGTTGCTCCGAAAAAGAGGACGAGGAGCAGGTGCCCGACGACCATGTTCATAAGGAGTCGGAGCGTCAGCGTGATGGGGCGCAGCACGAACGTGGAGACCAGTTCGATGGGGGTCACGATGATGTAGAGGAACTTCGGCACTCCGGGCGGGAAGAGCGCGTTCTTGAAGAATGCACCCGGGTGCTTCTTGACGCCGGCGTAGATGAATGTGACGTAGGCCACGAGCGCCAGCACCAGTGGAACGCCGATGACCGACGTTCCGGCGATGTTCATGAACGGGATGATGCCCGTGATGTTCATGAACAGGACCATGAAGAAGATCGTCGTGATGATCGGCAGGAATCGCTTGCCGTCTTTCTTGCCCAGAAGATCTTCGGCGATGTTGACTCGCACGAAGTCGAGGCCCATCTCGATGATCGACTGGCCTCGGCCCGGAACGATCTTCATGCGGCGCGTGCCGAGCCAGAAGAGGACCACGATTGCCAGCACCGAGATGAGTCGGATGATCATGATCCGGTTCATCGCGAAGGGCGTGCCTTCGAAGAGAACGATCTCGGGGAAGAACTCGTTGATGGTCGGACCGTGGAACGTGTTGTCGTCGCCAGCAGCCGCGAAGATCGGGGCGTTGATCACAGAGTTGATTTTTTCGCTGAAGTGAACGGAGCTACTCAGCACCGAGTTACTTAACAGCACAGCGTTACCTAACAGCGCTATCTCCTGTTTCGGGGCGGAGAGCGAACTGCTCTCCGAGCGACGAACATTCGGAAGACGCCAAACAACTCACGCGAAATGCGTGTAAATATGCTTGGGGAATCTCCAGTGAGCCTATCAACATTTGGGCGTGCTGACGAATCGGTTTGCCCGTTATTGCGCGTTTTTCTGGTCTCCGGGCAACTGTGCGTCGCTGACATACCCCACGCGCGAACGAGCGACGACCACCATGTCCACCACGAGGGAGCCGATGACGCCCACGATGACACAGACGAGCATGATCACACGGTTGACCCAGGGCTGATCGGCGAGGAGGAAGACCAGCACGAGGAAGACCACGAATTTGAGCAGCCATCCACCCAGCACGATGCCGAAGAACGCACCCACGAAGAGGTCTGAGCCGTGGAAGCGATTGGCGAAGAGGATGCTGCCGGCGGTGATGCCGAGCATGATGGCCGAGAGCGCCGTGCCGATCAGGGCCGAGACGACGCCTCGGCTGCCGTCGAGGAAGAAACCGATCACTCCCCCGACCAGGGCGATGCCGAGGGCGAGGAGCGCGCCGTACTTGAGGGCGTCGACGAATACTTTGTTGGAGCTCATGGGGTGTCCTTCGGGGCGGGGGCGTCATCGTCCGAGCGTCGGACCGGGGATGCTTCTGGTTCAGTGCGTTGGGCTTCGGCGACCGCGACGACCTCGGCGACGAGTTCGTGCGAGATGGGCGCGTCGTGGGGCCGGTCTTCGCTCGCGGCATCCAGCGGGTCGAATTCGCGGACGCGCTCGAACGCGGGATCGTCGGCGCCGACGGTCTGGGCCGAGAACTCGAGGGTCTTGCGGCGACCGAGGGGCGCGAGCGTGACCACGGCGCAGATGATGACACCCGCGATGAGGAACACGAGGGCCACCCAATAGGGCTGGAACACGAAGAACAGCAGGCACGAGATGGCGATGACGGATGTCCACGCGTAGAAGATGAGGACGGCCTGGAAGTGCGTGTGGCCCATGTCGAGCAGGCGGTGGTGCAAGTGCTTGCGATCGGCGCTGAACGGCGACTTGCCGGCTCGGAGACGGCGGAAGACCGCGAGCCCGAAGTCGAGCAAGGGCACCACGAGGATGGCGAAGGGCAAAATGATCGGGATGTAGATTCCGAGCAGCTGGCTGCGGCCGAGCGACGTGGGGTCGACCGTGCCCGTGATCGCGACGGCGCTCGTGGCCATGAGCAGGCCGACGAGGAGCGCGCCCGCGTCGC
This sequence comes from Okibacterium fritillariae, assembly GCF_900167575.1. Taxonomy (GTDB): domain Bacteria; phylum Actinomycetota; class Actinomycetes; order Actinomycetales; family Microbacteriaceae; genus Okibacterium; species Okibacterium fritillariae. Next base: position 492,865 of record NZ_FUZP01000002.1, on the reverse strand, counting down.
CCATGAACATGCGGGCGGGATGCCAGTTAAGCGGCAGGAATCCGGCGCAGGCACCGACCAGAACGGCCGAGATGAGGAGCGACAGGTTGAAGAAGCTCGTCTGACCCGTCTCGCGCACGAGGAGGTAGCCGTAGATGAGGAAGGTTCCGTTGGCGATGAGCGCGACACCCGCGACCAGGCCGTCGAGCCCGTCGATGAAGTTGATGGCGTTCATGACCAGCACGATGGCGAAGACCGTCATCGTGAAGGACATCCAGGAGGAGCCGACCGTGAGGCCGCCGATCGGGAGCGAGTAGATCTGCACACCGAGCCAGGCGATGAGGCCCGCGGCGAGGAACTGACCCGCGAGCTTGATCATCCAGTCGAGGTCCCAGATGTCGTCGGCGACACCGATGAGCACCGTGAGGAGCGCCGCTCCCCCGATGGCGAGGATGGGGCCCGGGCTGCCGAACGTCGAGGCGAAGAACGGGTTCTGCGAGGCGATGACGAAGGCCGCGATCACACCCACGAACATCGCGACTCCGCCGAGGCGCGGGGTGGGACGCGTGTGCACGTCGCGTTCGCGGATGCTCGGGTAGAGCTTGTACTTGAGGGCCCCGCGATACACCGCCAGGGAGACGACGAATGTGATGACCGCCGTGATCGCGGCGATGATCAGATACTGGATCATGCGTCGCGGGCTGTCTCGGAGTCGGCCGGCTCGGTGTCGGCCGGCTCGGTGTCGGCCGACTCGGCGTCGACGGCAGGGGCCGCGTCGACTGCGGGAGCGGCGTCGAGCGGTTCGAGCAGGTCGCCCAAGACCTCGGCGAGCTGGGCGCGGCTGATCGCGCCCTCGCGCAGCACGGTGACGCGGCCGCCCGGGGTCTGCAGGCGCGTGGCGTCGACGATGGTCGAGGCGGTGTCGCCCGAGGGGCCCGCGTCGAGGTAGGAGGAGACGCTGTCGCCCAGCATCCGTTCGGCTTCGGCCGCCGTGGTCGCGGCGGGGAGACCCGTGAGGTTGGCCGAGGACACCGCGAGCGGGCCCGTTTCTTCGAGCAGCTCGAGCGCGATGTGGTGGCTCGGCATGCGCACGGCGACCGTGCCGTCGGTATCGCCCAGATCCCACGCGAGCGACGGCTGGGCCGGAAGCACGATGGTGAGTCCGCCCGGCCAGAACGCCTCGACGAGATCGCGCACGGCATCGGGCACCTCGGCAGCGAGGGCCTCGAGCGTGTGGATGCCGGGGACGAGAACGGGCGGCGGCGACTGGCGCGTGCGGCCCTTGGCGTCGAGCAAACGCTGCACGGCGCGGGGGGAAAATGCGTCGGCGGCCACACCGTAGACGGTGTCGGTGGGGATGACCACGAGCTCTCCGCGGGCAATCGCGGCTCGGGCCATTCGCATGCCGATCAGCAGCTCGGTGTCGTCAGAGCAGTCATGAATGCGGGACATTGGGATCGATTCTATCGTCACCCGCCGAGAGCGAACGGGCCGCCGCGTGTGAGAACGGAGAGAGATACTGGATGGGTGAAACCATCCGTGTTCTTCTTCGACTGCGACAAGACCCTCTATGACTACGATTTTCTCAAGCGGCTGCCCAATCTGGCGCGGCTGACGGGGTCGACGCAGTACCACCTGGCCTCGACCTGGTGGGTGGGCGGGTTCGAGCGGGCGGCCAACGCGGGCGAGTTCGCCACGGGCGACGAATACCTCGAGGCGTTCGCCGAAGTGACCGGGGTGCCGCTCACGCGCGAGCAATGGTGCGAGTCACGCAAGTCGGCCATGACGATCATCCCGGGGTCGATCGCGGCGTTGAAACGCGCCTCGGAGCTCGGCACCGCGGCGTTGCTGAGCAACAACCCGATCATCTTCCGCGAGGAGTTGTCGGTGTTGGCCCCGGAGGCCGCCGAGATCATTGGCGGCGACAACGACCTGGTCTCGGCCGTGCTGGGGGCGGCGAAACCCGAGCGCCGCATCTACACGCGCGCGCTCGGCCGGCTGGGGGTCGAGGCATCCGATGCCTTCTTCGCGGATGATTCGCACGCCAACGTCGAGGCCGCGCGCGCCGTGGGCATCACGGCCTTCCATCTGACGAAGACGGCCGACGGGTATGACACCGACGGCTTGATGGCCGCGGTCGAGGAGTTTGCGGCGCGACCGTAGGCCGCTCTAGCGGACGGCCGTCGTGGTGCGGTCGCGCAGCGTGAGGTCGACGTGCGTGGCGGCGGCGCGCCACCCGCGTTCAGTGAGGATCGATCGGATGTCGGCGCCCTGGAGCTCGCCGTGCTCGATGACGAGCAGCCCACCCTCGCGGAGGAGCCGGTGCGCCGTGCGTTCGAGCGAGCGGACGAGGTCGAGGCCGTCGGGGCCACCGTAGAGAGCCATGGCCGGGTCGAACAGTCGCACCTCGGGGTCACGTGGGATCGCGTCATCCGGAACGTAGGGCGGGTTCGAGATGACGACGTCGACCGTTCCGTCGAGCTCGGGCAGCGCGCGACCCATGTCGTCGAAGACCAGGCGGGCGTTGGATGCATCCACCGCCGCGAAATTCTCGCGGGCCCAGATGAAGGCGTCGACGGAGGCTTCGACGGCGTGCACGCGCGCGTTCGGCACCTCGGTCGCCATCGCCAGCGCGATCGCGCCCGAGCCCGTGCCGAGGTCGACCGCGACGGGTTCGGGGGTCGGCACCTGGCGCAGCGCATCGATCGCGATCTGCACGACGCCCTCGGTTTCGGGCCGGGGTACGAAGACCCCGGGGCCGACGCGCAATTCGAGCGAGCGGAACCAGGCGACGCCGAGGATGTGCTGCAGGGGTTCGCGCGCGGCGCGGCGCTCGAGCAACGACTCGAGCGCGGTCGCGGCGTCGGCGTCTGCGCGACGCCCCGTGATGAAGGCAGCTTGCAACTCGCCGCGGCCGAGGCCCGTCACGTGGCCGAGAAGGAGTTCGCCGTCGACATCCGGGCTGGGCACACCCGCGCGTGCGAGACGCTCGACGGCCGAATCGCGCAGCTCAGACAGGAGCGCGACGGGCTCGGGCGACGGGCTCGAGGAGGGCTGGGGGGAAGAAGGTGTGTGAGGCATACGCTGACGGCCGTTGACGGCGACCGTTCCGCCCGGAAGCCTAGCGCAGAGGCGGCGGACCCTCATCTCGGGGCCGAGCCGAGAAGATGACGAACGTCTCGTCATCTTCGACCCACACCCCATTCAGACGAATAGGCTTGAGGATGCGCCGAACGGCGTGCACCAGAAGGATGTCGTGCGGCACACCGCACAGGGAGGCAGATCGTGGCAGGCAAGATCTATTCGAACATCACCGAGGCATTCGGCAACACGCCCCTGGTGCAGCTCAACCGCGTCACGGATGGCGCGGGCGCGACCGTGCTGGCCAAGCTCGAGTACTACAACCCCGGGTCGAGCGTGAAGGACCGCCTCGGCGTCGCCATCGTCGACGCGGCCGAAGCATCCGGCGCCCTGAAGCCCGGAGGCACGATCGTCGAGGGCACGAGCGGTAACACCGGAATCGCCCTGGCACTCGTCGGAGCGGCCCGCGGTTACAAAGTCATCCTCACGATGCCGGCCTCGATGAGCCAGGAACGCCGTGTGCTGCTGCGGGCCTTCGGCGCTGAACTCGTGCTCACCGAACCGGCGCTCGGCATGAAGGGTGCCGTCGAGAAGGCGAAAGAGATCGTCGACGAGACCCCCGGCGCCATCTGGGCCAAGCAGTTCGCGAACGAGGCCAACGCCGAGATCCACCGCAAGACCACGGCGCAGGAGATCTGGCGCGACACCGACGGTGACGTCGACATCTTCATCGCGGGCGTCGGAACGGGCGGAACCATCACGGGCGTCGGCCAGGTGCTCAAGGAGCTGAAGCCTGACGTGCAGATCGTGGCCGTCGAACCGCTCGACTCCCCCATCCTGAACGGTGGCAAGCCCGGGCCGCACAAGATCCAGGGCATCGGCGCCAACTTCATTCCCGAGATCCTCGACACGACCGTCTACGACGAGGTCATCGACGTGTCGTTCGAAGACTCGATCGACGTCGCCAAGCGTCTCGCCGCCGAAGAGGGCATCCTCGCCGGTATTTCGTCGGGTGCCATCATCTGGGCCGCCCGCGAGCTCGCGAAGCGCCCCGAGAACGCTGGCAAGAAGATCGTCGCCATCGTCTGCGACACCGGTGAGCGCTACATCTCGACGCCTCTCTGGGCTGGCCTCAGCGACTAGGCTCGACACTCTATGAGTGTTTTCACCCGCATCAGGGAAGACCTGACAGCCGCGCGCGTGCACGATCCTGCCGCGCGCGGCCGGGTGGAGATCTTTCTGACCTACCCCGGTTTGCACGCCATCTGGGCGCACCGGTTCAACGCGCGATTGTGGCGGCGCGGCATCCGGTTGCCCGCCCGCGCCGGGTCGGCGTTCGCTCGCTTCCTGACCGGCATCGAGATTCATCCGGGTGCCCAGATCGGCCGACGATTCTTCATCGATCACGGTATGGGTGTCGTCATCGGCGAAACCGCCGTGGTGGGTGACGACGTGATGATCTATCACGGCGTGACGCTCGGCGGGAAGAGCCTCGGACGACAGAAGCGTCATCCGACGATCGGCGACGGCGTGATGATCGGAGCCGGGGCCAAGGTTCTGGGCGATATCGTCATTGGCGCGCATTCGGTCGTGGGCGCGAACGCCGTCGTGACGCGCGACGCTCCCCCGCATTCGATCATCACCGGCATCCCGGCGACGGCTCGGCCCCGCAATCAGGCGACGCCCATCGAGCGTGCTCAGCTGGGCGACGACGCGGAGGCGGCTCCCGCCTCCGAGTGACCACCCGCGGTGCGCGGGCTCGGGCGATCACCGTCGGCCGGCCAGTGGCTCTCTGTGCAATCGACACGATCGCACGCAGAAGGCCGACCCGGATGATCGGGTCGGCCTTCTGTCGGTTTAACGGGGTGTTGTGGACTAGCTCTGGTCGCCGATGTCGGCGAGACGGGCCTCTTCGTCGGCCAGGATTGCCGACTCGATGACGGGCTCGAGCGCCCCGTTCATCACAGAGTCGAGGTTGTACGCCTTGTATCCCGTGCGGTGGTCCGCGATGCGGTTCTCGGGGAAGTTGTACGTGCGGATGCGCTCCGAGCGGTCCATGGTGCGGATCTGCGTTTTGCGCGCGGCGCTGTCGAGGGCCGCCTGCTCCTCCTGCTGACGCGCGAGGATGCGGGCGCGCAGCACGCGCATGCCGGCCTCGCGGTTCTGCAGCTGGCTCTTCTCGTTCTGCATGGCCACCGTGATGCCCGTGGGAAGGTGCGTGATGCGCACGGCCGAGTCGGTCGTGTTCACGGACTGTCCGCCGGGGCCCGACGAGCGGTAGACATCGATCTTGAGGTCGTTCTGGCTGATCTCGACCTCTTCGGGCGCGTCGACCTCGGGGAAGACGAGCACACCCGTCGTCGAGGTGTGGATGCGTCCCTGCGACTCGGTCGCGGGAACGCGCTGCACGCGGTGCACGCCACCCTCGTATTTGAGGTGCGCCCAGACCCCCTGCGACGGGTCGGTGGCGTTGGACTTGATGGCCACCTGCACGTCTTTGTAGCCGCCGAGGTCGGATTCGGTGCGCTCGAGGAGCTCCGTCTTCCAGCCCTTCGACTCGGCGTAGTGCATGTACATGCGCAGCAGGTCGGCGGCGAACAGCGCGCTCTCGGCGCCGCCCTCGCCACCCTTGATCTCCATGATCACGTCGCGCCCGTCATCCGGGTCGCGCGGGATCAGCAGGCGTCGCAGCTTCTCTTGCGAGGTGGCCAGGTGCTCCTCGAGCGAGGGCACCTCTTCGGCGAACGCCTCGTCCTCTTTGGCCAGCTCGCGGGCGGCCGCGAGGTCTTCCTGCGCCTGGTGCCAGGTGTTGTACGCCGCCTGGATGCGCGACAACTCGGCGTAACGCCGGTTGATCTTCTTCGAGCGTGCCGGGTCGGCGTGTACCGCCGGGTCGGCCAACTGGTCTTGCAGATCTTTGTGCTCGTCGAGCAGCACCTGTACCGATTCGAACATGTCGCTTTCCTCCCGTTGAACCATCCTGCCTCATCAGAGAACCCGCCTGCCCGAGAGCATCCAGAGCGGATGCCGCGGGTCAGGCGGGTTCGGTGAGAAGGCTAGCGGTGGTCGCGCTCGTGGCTGTGGCTGTGGCCCGTCGGCTGCGGCATGGTCTTCTGCATCTGCACGAGGAACTCGACGTTGGACGAGGTCTCTTTCAGCTTGCCGAGGACGACCTCGAGGGCCTGCTGCTGGTCGAGACCTGCGAGGGCGCGACGCAGCTTCCACGTGACCTTGACCTCGTCGGCGCCGAGCAGCATCTCTTCGCGACGGGTGGACGACGCGTTGACGTCGACGGCCGGGAAGATGCGCTTGTCGGCGAGCTGACGGCTGAGGCGCAGCTCGGAGTTGCCCGTGCCCTTGAACTCTTCGAAGATGACCTCGTCCATCTTGGACCCGGTCTCGACGAGAGCCGTGGCGAGGATGGTGAGAGATCCACCGTTCTCGATGTTGCGGGCGGCTCCGAAGAAACGCTTCGGCGGGTAGAGGGCCGCGGCGTCGACACCACCGGAGAGCACGCGACCCGAGGTGGGCGCGGCCAGGTTGTAGGCACGGCCGAGGCGCGTGATCGAGTCGAGCAGCACGACGACGTCGTGGCCCAGCTCGACGAGACGCTTGGCGCGCTCGATGGCCAGCTCGGCGACCGTGGTGTGGTCTTCGGCCGGGCGGTCGAACGTCGAGGCGATGACCTCGCCCTTGACCGTGCGCTGCATGTCGGTGACTTCTTCGGGACGCTCGTCCACGAGGACGACCATGAGATGCACCTCGGGGTTGTTCGTCGCGATGGCGTTGGCGATCTGCTGCAGCACGATGGTCTTGCCGGCCTTGGGGGGCGCGACGATCAGGCCGCGCTGGCCCTTGCCGATCGGGGCGACCAGGTCGATGATGCGCTGCGTGAGCTTGTTGGGCTCGGTCTCGAGGCGCAGACGCTCCTGCGGGTAGAGCGGAGTCAGGTTGCCGAACTCGACACGCTCGACGGCGTCTTCGACGCTCAGGCCGTTGACCGAGTCGACCTTGACGATCGCGTTGTACTTCTGACGGGCGTTGTTCTCGTTGTCGCGCGGCTGACGGATGGCTCCGACCACGGCGTCGCCCTTGCGCAGGCCGTACTTCTTGACCTGGCCGAGGGAGACGTAGACGTCGCTCGGGCCGGCGAGGTAACCGGTCGTGCGCACGAAAGCGTAGTTGTCGAGCACGTCGAGGATGCCGGCCACGGGGATGAGGACGTCGTCTTCAGCGATCTCGGGCTCGACGTCTTCGCCGTTGCGGCCGCGCTTGCGGTCGCGGTAACGCCCGCGGCCACGGCCTGCTTCGTCGTCCTGACCCGCTGCGGGGCCCTGCTGACGGGGGTTGCCGTTGTTCTTGTCGTCGGCGCGAGCGTTGTTGTCGCGACCGTTGCCGTTGCCGGCGTTCTGGGCGTTGTCGCCGTCGCCGTTACGTGCGCGGTTGCGGTTGCGGCCGCGGCCCTGGCGCTCGCCCTGGCCGTTGTCGCCATCGGTGTCGCCGCCCTGACGGTCGGAGGCATCGTCGTTCTGCTGCTTGTCGTCGACCTGGTCGGACGACTGCGCGTCGGCACCCTGGGCCGCGCGGCCCTGGCGAGAGTTGCGGTTGCGCCCGCGGCCGGTGGGCTCGTCACCCTGTTCGGCGTTGTCGTTCTGCTTGCGGCCGTTCTTGCGCGGCTCGTTGGGCAGCTCGATGCCGAGGTCGGGCAGCGTTTCCTGCTCGGTGCCGCGGTCGGCACGGTTGCCGCGCTGGCGACGGTTGCCGCGGCGGGGCTCGTCGGTGCCGTTCTGGGAGTCGGCGCCGTTCTGGGCGTCGGTGCCGTTGCTCGAGTCCGCGGCCTCAGGCGCGCCAGCGGCCGAGTCGTCGGCCGGCGTCGCGGGGATCTGCGCGGGCTGGTCGGCATTCACGTGGCCGACCGCCGAGACGGGGCCCGTCGCGGGCGCCTGGGCACCCTCGAGAGCGGTCTGCGTGGTGGCACGACGCGGTGCACGCTTGCGAGCCGGAGCGGCGGCGGTTTCGGGCGCCTGCTCGGTGGCGGGCAGCTGCGTCGCCACGCTGTCGGCCGTCACAGCGGCGGATGATTCGGGGACCTGTACCGCGTCGATCGCGGGTGCCGCGGCGGAACCTTCGGCCGCGATGGTCGGCTGTGCGCCGCCCTGCGCTGCCTGGATCGCCTCGACGAGGGCTCCCTTACGGAGTTTGGATGCGCCCGGGATTCCCAGCTGCGCGGCCAGGACCTGGAGGTCTGCCACTTTGAGCGAGGTCAGCGGAGCGCCGGATTCCACGGGTGTGTGGATGTTGACGTCAGTCACGAAAAGTATTTTCCTTCCCCCCGCCCGGGCGCATACGGCTCGTCGGGAGCGCCGGTTGCCTACGCGTCTGGGGGCTTCTCCTGAACGTGCCTACCGGAGAGAGAACGTTCGAGTGAACACGGTAGAGAGCACACGTTGCGGAGGCAACAGCATTGAATGTGCGGATTCACCCGGCGGACAGATTTACCTGAACGGCATTTCCCCCGGGATCGCTACCACTGTAGCACTCAAACTTCGGGCCTCCCGCCACGCGCACCGGGGGTTGCGCTGGCGCGTCGGATGCCTCATCTGCTCTCGGGAGCGAGGCGTTCGTCATCGTCGACCGGGGTCACCGTGGCGCCCTTGAAGTCGACCGCGAGCATCATGGCCTGCCACGGCGTGTCGGCCTGGGTGGCGACGAGTTCGGCGGCCGCGAGACGTTGGCCGGGGCCATCCGCCAGCACGAGGATGGAGGGCCCGGCACCCGAGACGACGGCCGCGTAGCCGGCGTTGCGCAGCAGTGTGACGAGCTTGGCCGTTTCGGGCATGGCGGCCGCGCGGTAGTTCTGGTGCAGCTTGTCTTCGGTGGCGGCGAGCATGAGCTCGGGACTCTGCGTGAGGGCCGCGATGAGCAGCGCCGAACGGGACACGTTGAAGATGGCGTCTTCGTGCGGCACCGAGGCGGGCTGGAGGCTGCGCGCGAGCTTCGTGGACATGGTGAACTGCGGCACGAAGACGAGCGGGGCCACGCCGCGGTGCACGATGAGCCGTTTCTGCTTCGGCCCGGATGTCGTGAGCCACGCGATCGTGAGTCCACCGAACAGGGCCGGCGCCACGTTGTCGGGGTGGCCCTCGAGGTCGGTCGCGATGCGCAACAGCGTGTCGGCGTCGATCTCGACGTCACCCTGCAGCAGGCCCTTCGCGGCCATGATGCCCGAGACGACGGCGGCGCCCGACGAGCCGAGCCCCCGCCCGTGCGGAATGGTGTTGCGAGCCGTGACGTTCACGCCGGGCATGCGTCGCCCCATGGCCTCGAACGTGTAGGCCATGGAGGAGACGACGAGGTTGCTCTCGTCGGTCGGGACCTCGCCCGCGCCGACACCGTGCACGGTGACATGAGCGCCGGGCTCGTCGCGCACCTGCACGTCGAGTTCGTCGTAGACGCTGAGTGCGAGACCGAGCGTGTCGAAGCCGGGGCCGAGGTTGGCGGTGGTGGCCGGAACCTTCACCGCCACCCGGCGCGGGGTGGTGGTCACGCCTAACGTTCGGCGACGAGGCCGAGCACGCTCGCGACCTCGGCCGTGTCGACGGGAACGATAGTGGGAGTGACCTGGCCACCGTCTTCGGTGCGCAGGGCCCACTGCGGGTCCTTCAGCCCGTGACCCGTGACCGTGAGCACGACCGTACTGCCCGCGGGGACCTGGCCGGCTTCGGCGCGTTCGAGCAGGCCGGCGACGCTGATGGCCGACGCGGGTTCGACGAAGACGCCGACCTCGGAGGCCAGGATCTTCTGCGCGAGCAGGATCTTGTCGTCGTCGATGGCACCGAAGTAGCCGTCGGTCTTCTCGCGAGCCGTGAGGGCGAGCTCCCACGAGGCGGGGTTGCCGATGCGGATGGCGCTGGCGATGGTCTCGGGGTGGCGCACGAGCTCGCCGCGCACGATGGGGGCGCTGCCGGATGCCTGGAACCCGAACATGCGGGGCAGCTTGGTGGTGGCGCCGCGCTCGAGCTCTTCGGTGTAGCCGCGCGTGTAGGCGGTGTAGTTGCCCGCGTTGCCGACCGGGATGAAGTGGAAGTCGGGCGCGTCTTCGAGCACCTCGACGATCTCGAACGCCGCCGTCTTCTGGCCCTCGATGCGGTCGTTGTTGACCGAGTTGACGAGGTGCACGGGGTAGTTCTCGGCGAGGTCACGCGCGATGTTCAGGCAGTCGTCGAAGTTGCCCTGGATCTGGATGAGCTGACCGTTGTGCGCGACGGCCTGGCTGAGCTTGCCCATGGCGATCTTGCCCTCGGGCACGAGCACGGCGGCCGTGATGCCGGCGTGCGCGGCATAGGCGGCGGCCGAGGCCGACGTGTTGCCGGTGGAGGCGCAGATGATGGCCTTGGCGCCGTGTTCGACGGCCTTGGAGACGGCCATCGTCATGCCGCGGTCTTTGAACGACCCCGTGGGGTTCATGCCCTCGAACTTCACGTAGACGCGGGCGCCCGTGCGCTCGGAGAGGGCCCGGGCGGCGATGAGCGGCGTGCCACCCTCGCCGAGGCTGATGATGGGGGTCTTGTCACTGATGTCGAGACGGTCTGCATATTCGTGCAGAACTCCGCGCCACTGCTTCGCCATTATTCGGCTCCTTCAACTCGTAGAACACTGACGACGGCCTGCGTGTCTTCGCTGGCCGTCAACGCCTCGACTGTTGCCTGCAGCGCGGCCTCGCGGGCCGCGTGGGTTCCGATCACCAGGGTGGCGGTGCCGGTGGCGTCGTCTTCTTCGCCGGGTTGGACGGTCTGCTGGACCGTTTCGACCGAGACGCCACCGTCGCTGAGGATGCCAGCGATCCGGGCGAGGACGCCCGGACGGTCGGTGACGAGAAGGCTGATCTGATATTTGGTGGTGACACTGCCGATGGGCAGGAGTGGGAGGTCGGCGTGCGTCGACTCGCCAAGGCCGGGGCCGCCGGCGACGTGGCGACGGGCCGCCGAGACGAGGTCGCCGAGGATGGCCGAGGCGGTCTGCACGCCGCCGGCTCCCGCGCCATAGAACATGAGGGGGCCGGCTGCCTCGGCTTCGACGAAGACGGCGTTGTTGCCCCCGTGCACCGAGGCGAGCGGATGATTGCGGTCGACGAGCGCGGGGTAGACCCGGGCCGAGACACCCTCGGTGCCGTCTTCGTCGGTGATGCGCTCGGCGATGGCGAGGAGCTTGATGACGTAGCCGGCGTCTTTCGCCGCCTGGATCTGCTCGGGCGTGATCTGGCTGATGCCCTCGCGGTGCACACCGCTGGCGGGCACGCTCGAGTGGAACGCGAGGCTGGCCAACAGGGTGGCCTTCTGCGCGGCGTCGTATCCCTCGACGTCGAGCGTGGGGTCGGCCTCGAGGAACCCGAGCTCGAAGGCGGTCTTCTGGGCGTCGGCCATGCTGTCGCCGAAGCGATCCATGCGGTCGAGGATGTAGTTGGTGCTGCCGTTGACGATCGCGAGGATGCGCTTGATGTTGTCGCCGGCCAGGCTGTCGCGCAGCGGACGGATGATCGGGATGGCTGCGGCGACGGCTGCCTCGTAGTAGACCTCGGCCCCGACCTGCTCGGCCGCACCGAAGATCTCGGCACCGTGCTCGGCGAGCAGCGCCTTGTTGCCCGTGATGACGTCGGCCCCGGCGTTGAGGGCCTGCAGGATGTAGGTCTTGGCCGGCTCGATGCCGCCCATGAGCTCGATGACGATGTCGGCGCCCACGATGAGGGTTTCGGCGTCGGTCGTGTAGAGCTCTCGAGGCAGCTCGACATCCCGTTTGGCGTCGAGGTTGCGCACGGCGATGCCGACGAGCTGCAGGTCGGCTCCCGATCGGGCCGCCAACTCTTCGCGGTTCTCGAGGAGCAGACGCGCCACCTGCGAACCAACGGAGCCGGCACCCAGGAGGGCCACCCGGAGCGTGCGGTATTCGATCATCGTGCGTCCAATCCGGCGTCACGCGCCAGTAGTTCGGCCTCGGTCTCGCCACGCACGATCACGCGCGCGGTGCCGTCGACGACCGCGACGACGGCGGGACGACCGAGATAGTTGTAGTTGCTCGCGAGCGACCAGCAGTAGGCGCCCGTGGCGGGCACGGCGACGATGTCACCGGAGGCGGCGTCGCCCGGCAGGAAGTCGGCGTTGACGACGATATCGCCTGATTCGCAGTGCTTGCCGGCGAGCCGCACGAGCGCAGCCGGTGCGTCGGAGACCCGGTTGGCCAGGCGCACCGAATAGTCGGCCCCGTAGAGGGCGGGGCGGGCGTTATCGCTCATGCCGCCGTCCACGCTCAGGTAGCGGCGCACCGACGATGAGCCGTCGTCGCCCGCGACCTGCACGTCTTTGCGCGTGCCGACCGTGTAGAGGGTCATGCCGGCGGGGCCGATGATGCTGCGGCCCGGCTCGAACGCGAGGTTCGGCACCTCGACGCCGAGGTCGGCGGCGGCACGGAAGACGGCGTCGGCGATGCCCGCGGCGATCTGCTCGATGGGCTGCGGGTCGTCGGCGGTCGTGTAGGCGATGCCGAAGCCGCCGCCGAGGTTGAGCTCGGGCACCGGCCCACCCTCGAGCAGTTCGCGGTGAGCGACGAGGAGGCGGGCGGCCGACTCGCCGAAGCCCGACGCGTCGAAGATCTGTGAGCCGATGTGGCAGTGCAGCCCGCGGAAGTCGAGCGAGTCGTGACTGCGGATCTGGGCCACGGCGGCTGCCGTGTCGGTGAGCGGCAGCCCGAACTTCTGATCTTCGTGCGACGTGGCGAGGAATTCGTGTGTGTGCGCGTGCACGCCACTGTTGACCCGCAGGCGGACGCCCTGGCGGCGCCCGTGGCGCGCGGATGCTTCGGCGACCCGTTCGATCTCTTCGAGGCTGTCGAGCACGATGGTGCCGATGCCCGCCGCGACGGCGCGTTCGATCTCGGCGAGGGACTTGTTGTTGCCGTGGAACCCGAGTCGAGCGGCCGGTGCGCCGGCTGCGAGAGCCAGAGCGAGCTCACCGCCCGAGCACACGTCGATGTTGAGGCCCTCGTCGATCATCCATCGCGCAACCTCGGCCGACAGGAACGCCTTCGCGGCGTAATAGATCGTCACATCGGGCACGCGCGGCGTGTCACCGGAACCTGCGGCGCCTGAGTCGGACCCGGCGGGCGCTTCGGCGGCCGAGCCGGCGCGCGCGACAGAACCGGCGTGAGCTGCAGAGTCGGCTTGGGCTGCGACGGCGGAACGGAACGCGGCGAGCGTGCGGGCGGCACGGGCACGGGCGTCGGCCTCGTCGACGACATAGAGAGGAGTGCCGAAGGTCTCGACGAGCTCGCCCGCGGTGACACCGGCCACCTGGATCTGGCCGTATTGGTCGCGCTCGGTGTTGGCCGAGAAGAGACCGTCGCCTAAGTCATTGGCGTCGGCAGGCAGGGCCAGCCAGTCGGGTGCGAGGGGGTGTGTTGCCACCGGGGAACCAATCGTGCGGAGGGAGCAGTCGCCCGGCAGAGGACGACTCCCAAAGTGTACCGAGAACGCCTGTGGGCCACGAACCCGCGGAGGGGCAGTGGACGATTCTGCGCGGGGCGCGCTGTGAAGAACAAACCTACCGAGAGGTCATCCTCGAAACGGCATATGAAGCGGGCCGGCTAGCCGCAGGTGCCCGGCGTGCGGAGCGAGCTGCCCGAGAGAACAACGTCGTCGGCCGAAGCCGTGACGGTGGCCTTGTCGGGGGTCACGGTGAGGCCCGTCAACGTGACGGCCTCCGGCAGGCGCGATGCGACGCAGATCGAGAGGGGCTGCTGCTGCAGGAGCAGGTCGATGACGGGCTGCACGTCGATGTTGAGCGACCCCACATCGACCGACGCCTTCTCGGGCACCAGCTCGACGGCGTTTCCCGCCACCGTGGGCGTCGCCGTGAGCGTGTAGGGAATCGAGAAGCCCAGGACGGTCTGCGTGGAGTCGTAGGTGACGACGCCGTCACCCAGCGTGAGGGCCTGGTCGGCGTCGGGGGCCTCGGCCAGCACATCGAGCGCCTGCTGCGAGATCGAGAACGAGGCGTCCACGTGTCCCACCGGTTCGGTGGTGTCCTTCGGTACATCGCTCAAAACGGCCCGGGCCGAGATCGGGATGTCGTTGATCGTCGCATCCCGAGCCGTCACCGTCACGGTCTCGAAAACGCCCGTCACGTATTGATAGATGAACGGCGGGCCGCTGATCTCGACATCGACATCGGCGACGACACCCGCGGGCAGGTTGTCCTCGATCTGCTTCTTCACGACACCTTCGGCGACGTCGCTGAGCGCGCTGTCGAGCATCCAGAGCGCCAGCCATCCCACGCCGACGATGGCCGGGATGAGGAACAGCCACAGCACCCAGCCGAAGCGGGCGCGCCGCGGGACATCGGATTCCTCGAACGCGAAATCGAAACCGTCGCTCATCTGCTCCTGCTCCCCCATCGTTCCCCCCACTCCGACCTTCTCCGCTACATGCGGTCGGGTGCCGTCACACCGAGCAGGTCGAGCCCGTTGCGCAGCACCGTGCCCGTGGCGTCGTTCAGCCACAGGCGCGTGCGGTGCACGTCTTTTACGGGCTGCTCGCCGAGCGGGATGACGCGGCAATTGTCGTACCAGCGGTGATAGAGGCCGGCGATCTCTTCGAGGTAGCGCGCGACGCGGTGCGGTTCGCGCAGCTCGGCGGCCTGGGCCACGATGCGCGGGAACTCCTGCAGCGCGCCGAGGAGCGCCGACTCGGTCTCGTGCTCGAGCATTTCGGGACGGAACACGCTGCGGTCGACACCCGCCTCGGCCGCGTTGCGGGCGACGCTGCGCGTGCGCGCATGTGCGTACTGCACATAGAAGACGGGGTTCTCGTTGCTGCGCTTGCGCAGCTGCTCGCCGTCGAGGTCGAGCGGCGTGTCGCTGGGGTAGCGTGCCAGCTCGTAGCGCAGCGAGTCGGCACCGACCCATTCGAGCAGGTCGTCGAGCTCGACGATGTTGCCGGCACGCTTCGACAGCTTGGCGCCGTTGACCGTGACCATCTGGCCGATGAGGACCTGGATGTTGACATCGGGGTCGTCTCCCGCGGCACCCGACAGAGCGCGCAGGCGGTGGACGTAGCCGTGGTGGTCGGCGCCCAGCAGGTAGATCTTCTCGGTGTAGCCGCGGTCCTTCTTGGACAGGTAGTAGGCGGCGTCGGCCGCGAAGTAGGTGTAGATGCCGTTGCCGCGGATCATGACGCGGTCTTTGTCGTCGCCGAAATCGGTCGTGCGCACCCAGACGGCGTCGTCGTCTTCGAACACGTGGCCCTGGGCCTTGAGGCGCTCGGCCGCGTCGTCGATGGCGCTGCGGCCCGTGGCCGGGTCTTTCTCGTGCAGCGTCTGCTCGGTGAAGAAGACGTCGAAGTGCACGTTGAAGCGCTGGAGAGAATCTTTGATCTCGGCCATTTGCAGCTGATAGGCGCGTTCGCGGAACTCGGCCAGCGTCTCGTCACGCGGGCGCTCGAGCAGCGACGGGTCGGCGGCCACGACACGCGCCGCGAGCTCGCCGATGTACTCGCCGGGGTAGCCCTTGTCGGGCGTGGGCTCACCGAAGGCGGCGGCCTGCACGGAGAGGCCGAACTTGTCCATCTGGTTGCCCGCGTCGTTGATGTAGTACTCGGTGCCGACCTCGGCTCCGGATGCGCGCAGCACGCGTCCGAGGGAATCGCCCACGGCCGCCCAACGCGTGTGCGCGAGGTGCAGAGGACCGGTCGGGTTGCCCGACACGAATTCGAGGTTGATGACGTGCCCGGCGAGCGACTCGTTGCGGCCGTAGTCGTGGGCGCGCTCGACGATGGTGTGCGCGATCTGGCCGGCGGCGGCCGCGTCGAGGCGCACGTTGATGAAACCGGGGCCCGCGACATCCACGCCCTGCACGCCGTCGACCGAAGCGAGGCGCTCGGCGATCTCGGTAGCCAGCTCGCGCGGGTTGGTGCCGAGCTTCTTGGCCAAGCGCATCGCGATATTGGAGGACCAGTCGCCGTGCTCGCGGTTCTTCGGGCGCTCGAGCACCACATCGGTGGGCGAAAGCTCGGCTGCGGCACCCGGTCGTCGCCCCTCGACGAGCGGGACGAGGAGGTCGAAGAGGCTGCGGGAGAGGTCTGCGGGAGTCACAGCGATCAACTCTACCGTGCACCGAATGTAACCATCTGCCGGGAATCGAACGCGGAATCGGGGCTATATAACGGAGCACGTGATCTGTGCTTGGTATGGTTCACGAGACCGCTCAACAGGAGGAAAAGTCATGGCCCTGTCGCCCCGGGTAGCCCGCGCATCGCGCGCCGCCACACTGTCCGTCGCCGCAATCGTCGCTCTCACCGCGCTGACCGCGTGCGGCGCGTCGTCGGGCTCGACCGGCTCGCCCACCCCTGTCGAGACGGCGAGCGCCACCCCGACCGCCACCGAGACCCCCGCCGCGACCGCCGCCCCCACGTCGGATGCCGTCATCTCGGCCCCCGTCGGCGTGACGTGCGAACAGCTGCTCTCGGCACAGGACGTGTACAACTACAATCCCAACTACGTCGCGCTGCCGAAGGCAGCTCCCGCCGTGGACTCGAAGGCCGGCCAGATCGCTGGCATGAATGGCCTCACCTGCCAGTGGAAGAACGGCACAAGCGACTACACGATCGACCTCGGGCTGGCGAAGCTCACGGCCGACCAATTGACGTCACTCAAGAACATCGCCTTCGCCGCCGGCGGATCCGTGCCGACCTACGGTGACCCGAGCCAAGTCGAGGGCTACTTCACCGTCGACGGCGCGAAGGGCCAGGCGCAGGTCTTCACCGGCTCCTACTGGCTGACGCTGTCGTCGGACGAGTTCCTCGAGCCGGGCGACGCGCAGCAGCTGCTCATGGCGGCGATCCCCCACCTGCCCGCGTCCTAGACGCTGGATGACGAATGCCCCGGTTTCGGCCGGGGCATTCGTGCGTTAACGCGTCGGTCAGCGGTTCAGCCGAGTTGGACGCGCGACCAGCCGTCGTCGCGCGGGAGCGCCTCGGCGGTTGCGGTGACCGAGACGTCGCCGAGGGTGAGGCCCGTCCAGTGGTTGGTGAGGAACGCGACATCCGAGGCATCCCGGCCCGTGGCGATACGCACGAGCGACTGCCGGGGCGCGAGACGCGTGGCGTCGACCACATACCAGGCGCCGTCAACATAGGCCTCGACGACGGCGTGGAAGTCCATGGGCGAGAGGCCCGGGGCATAGACCGAGACCATGCGGGCCGGCAGGTCGCGGGCGCGCAGCAACGCGATCGTCAGATGCGCGTAGTCGCGGCAGACCCCCTCGGACGACGCGAAGGTGGACATGGCACTGTCGGTGCCGACGCTCGAACCCGGCACATAGGACAGCGTGTTCGAGACCCAGTCGACGACGCGGTCGAGCAGCTCGAAACCCTGCGCTCCCCCGAAGGTCTGGGCGGCGAACGAGGCGATGCGGTCGGACTCGGCGTAGCGCGACGGGCGCAGGTAGCGGATGACGTCGACGGGGTCGAGGGGCTCGGGCAGGCGATCGGCCGCGATGACGGCGTCGTAACGCACGACATAGCTGCCGGCATCCGCTCGCACGCGGTGCAGACGGGCGCCGTGCCGGTCGATGAGCTCGGTCACCGGAACCGCCTCGCCGTTGCGCATGCACGTGAGCGTTTCGGTGAACAGCCCGGTGGCGGCGGCCACCGCGAGCGAGAGGATCACATCGCTCGTGGCACCCAGGTCGAAGCGGAGGTCGGCCGATACGGTGCGCTGCATGTGAGATATCTTCGCACGCGTTTGCGGGGCCCGATCACCCCCTGAGCGGGGCGATGGCGGGCGCGGGATGTCTGGTAGATTCTACGAGTAGTCCGCCTCTGTAGCTCAGTGGATAGAGCGCTTCCCTCCGGAGGAAGAAGTCGCAGGTTCAAATCCTGTCAGAGGCACCGTGTTTGTGGCTCGCCGTTCCGGCGATGCAATTCGTTCCGTTCCGCTGCTTTACGCGGTGGGTTCGGTGACGAAGTCGATGAGTTGTTCGACGCGGCCGAGCAGCTGGGGTTCGAGGTCGGCGAAGGTGCGCACCTGACCGAGGATGCGCTGCCAGGCCCGGGCCGTGTCGGCCTGCGTCTCGTGCGGCCATCCGAGCGCCTTGCAGATGCCCTTCTTCCACTCCATCGAACGCGGGATGGTGGGCCACTCGGCGAGCCCCAGACGCTCGGGCTTCACGGCCTGCCAGACGTCGACATAGGGATGCCCGACCACCAGCACGTGCGCACCGAAAGGCCCGCGCGCCACCGTCTCGGCGATGCGGCTCTCCTTCGAGCCCGGCACCAGGTGGTCGACGAGCACACCGACGCGTCGCTCGCGGGTGGGTGTGAAGTCGCGCACGATTTGGTCGAGGTCGTCGACACCCGAGAGGAACTCGACGACCACGCCCTCGATGCGCAGGTCGTCGCCCCACACGCGCTCGACCAGCTCGGCGTCGTGCTTGCCCTCGACGAAGATGCGGCTGCTGCGGGCGACCCGGGCGCGCTCCTGCTCGACCGCGAACGACCCGGATGCCGTGCGCGCCCGCCCGGCCGACGCCCGAGGCGCCGCGACCAGTGTGATCGGTTGCCCCTCGAGCAGGAAGCCGCCACCCAGGGGGAACGTGCGGCGGCGGCCCTTCCAGTCTTCGAGCTCGACCATCTTGCCCTCGACGCGCGTGATGGCACCCGCCCATCCCGTGCGGATGTCTTCGACGACGAGGTCGAGTGTGGCCGGCTGCGTGGGGATGACGGGCTTGTTGCGGCCCTTCCAGTCGCCGGCGAGGACATCGGTGGAGTAGCGGTCGTCGTGCATGGGATCAACGCTAGGCGACCGCGCCGACACGGGGCGGATGCCACGCGTGGAATGGGAGCCTAAGCCGCCAGGAGCTGGGCGCGCTCGGCCTCGCGGGCGAGACCCTCGAGGAGACCCGCGAGCTGACCGGCGGGCGACGACGGTGCCTCGGGGTGGAACTGCACGCCCGTGATGGGCAGCACCTCGTGCTCGATGGCTTCGACGTGACCGTCGTGCGACCAGCCGACCGCGATGAGACCTTCGCCCAGGCGACCCACGGCCTGGTGGTGCGCGCTCTGCACCGTGACCGCCGCCCCGCCGAGGCGGAGCGCCAGCGTGGAGGATCGCTCGAGCTGGATCTCGTGCGGCGTGAGCACGTCTTCGATGGGGACGTCGATGTTGCGGTGGCCGCTCTCGTCGCCCAGATCGGGGATGAGCGTGCCACCCAGGGCGACGTTGATGACCTGGTGTCCACGGCAGATGCCGAGGAGGGGCGTTGCGCGCTCGACGGCACGGCGCGCAACGGCGATCTGCGCCAGATCGGCGTCGTCGTAGTGCACGCCCTCGCCCGGGTAGCCGACCTCTTCGCCGTAATGACGCGGGTGGATGTCTTCTCCCCCGAGGATGACGATGGCGTCGGCCTTGTCGGTGACCTCGAGCAGGGCCTCGGCCCCGAGATCGGCGGCCGCGTGACGCGACACCTGCCACCCGGCGTTCTCGGCCTCGGACACGGTGCGCCCGATGAGCTGGGCCACGAACTCGTCGTAGTCGGGGGCGTGCTCACGCATGCTCGCGACCTCGATGACAGCGAGACGCAGATCGGTGTGGAGATCGTGCATGGGTGGCCCCCTTTCTGAAGAGCGAGTTGTGGTGGTGGTTCTATCCTGCACCGCACCCCCGACAGGGGCAACGGGTGTGTAACACGGTGACACAGAAGGGCGTGTGGGCGCGACATCCTATTCTGTGCGTTCTCTCTGCAAAAGCTGATGACGGTGTCGGTGGCCCGCCCTAGAGTGGGAATCACACCGCTTGACGAGAGGGAGCACCATGGCGAAGCAGTCCATTTTCGGCCGGATCACGCAGTTGGCGAAGGCGAACATCAACGCCCTGCTCGACGGAGCGGAAGACCCGCAGAAGATGCTCGACCAGATGGTGCGTGACTACACCGCCTCCATCGCCGACGCCGAGAGCGCCATCGCCGAGACCATCGGCAACCTGCGCCTACTCGAAGAAGACCACCGCGAAGACGTGCAGGCCGCGGCCGACTGGGGCAACAAGGCCATCGCCGCGAGCCGCAAGGCCGACGAATACCGCAGCAGCGGGCACGCCGCCGACGCCGACAAGTTCGACAACCTGGCCAAGGTCGCCCTGCAGCGCCAGATCGGGTCGGAGAACGAGGCCAAGGCCGCCGAGCCGCAGATCGCGTCGCAGACGCAGGTCGTCGATCAGCTGAAGAACGGGCTGAACGGCATGAAGCAGAAGCTCGAGCAGCTCAAGTCGAAGCGCAACGAGCTCGTCGCCCGTGCCAAGTCGGCCGAGGCCCAGGCGCGCGTGCACGACGCCGTCAAGAGCATCGACATCATGGACCCGACCAGCGAGGTCAGCCGCTTCGAGGAGAAGATCCGCCGCGAAGAAGCCAAGGTGAAGGGTCAGGCCGAGCTGTCGGCCTCCAGCCTCGACGCCCAGTTCGAATCGCTCGACGACCTCGGCGAGCTGACCGAGGTCGAGGCCCGACTGGCCGCGCTCAAGTCGGGCAGCCCCAGCCGCGCCGCCGTCGAGGCGCCCAACCCGCCCTACACGCCGGGCGCCGGATTCTAAGCTCAGGGCTGCGGAGCTAAACCCATGCGCTACCTCGTGGTGCCCGAGTGGCAGGGTTCGCCCTCCGCTCGGGCCATGCAGCTGATCGACGGGGCCGAGGCGATTCGGGACGACCTGCCCGCCTCGCGCACCGAGGTCGTCCAGGTGCCCCTCGAAGCCGGGTCGGCCATGGACACCGGCGTTCATCGCGCGTCGTCGATTCAGATGGTGCGCGAGGCCGTCGTCGCCACGCTCGAGCGGTATGACCGGATCGCCCGCGAGGGCGACGAGGCCGCCGCGGCTGATACCGCGCAGAGCGCCGACAGCGGGCCCGACACCGGCAGCGCGACAAGCGCCGCGGAGAACACCGAGGGTGCCGCGAAAGCCGAACCCGTGCTCGTCGTCGGCGGCGACTGCGGTGTCGCGCTCGGCGCCATCGACCACGCTTCTCGCGCGCACGGCAGCGACCTGGCCGTCGTGTGGTTCGATGCACACGGCGATCTGAACACACCCGAGTCATCGACATCCGGCGCATTCGGGGGCATGGTTCTGCGTGCCGTTATGGGCGACGGGGCCTGGCCGCTGACGGCCGAACATCCCGTGGCCGACGAGCGCATCGTGCTGGCCGGTGCGCGGTCCTTCGACGACGCCGAAGCCACCTTCATCGAGGGGTCGGGCATGACCGCCCTGACGGTGGAACGCACGACGGGGGATGACCTCGTAGCCGCCGTCGAAGCATCCGGGGCGCGTTGCGTTTATGTGCACGTCGATCTCGATGTGCTCGACCCCGCCCGCATCGCCGGCATCACCGGGCCCGAACCCTTCGGCGTCGAACCCGCCACGCTCGTGCCCGCGATCGTGGCCCTGAAAGAGCGCTTCACGCTGGTCGGTGCGAGCCTCACGGGGTTTGCGCCCGCCAGTGCCGACGCGGCCGACGACGACCTGGGCACCATCCTGCGGATCATCGGAGCACTCGCCCGCTGACCGCGGACGGGAGGCGGGTAACGTGAGCGATATGACACCTGCAACGACGCCTGTGCCCGACTCCGACGCGCGCGTGCTCGTCGAACGACGCGGTCACCTGCTGCTGATCGGCCTGAACCGTCCCGAGAAACGCAACGCCGCCGACGCGCGCATGCTCAGCGAGTTGTCGTCGGCGTACGGACTGCTCGACCGAGACCCCGAGTTGCGGGTCGGCGTCGTCTACGCCGTCGGCGAGCACTTCACGGCCGGACTCGACCTGGCCGACATCGGTCCGCGCGTGCAGTCGGGAACGCTCGACATCGTGCCGCCCGACGGACTGCACCCATGGCAGGTCGACGGCACGCAGCTGTCGAAACCCGTCGTGCTCGCCGTGCAGGGCATCTGCTTCACGCTCGGCATCGAACTGGCCCTCGCCTCCGAGATCGTCGTGGCGGCTGAGGGGACGCGGTTCGCCCAGCTCGAGGTGAGCCGCGGCATCCTGCCGTTCGGTGGCGCGACCACGCGATTCGCCAAGACCGCGGGATGGTCGAACGCCATGCGCTGGGTGCTCACGGGCGACGAATTCGACGCCGACGAGGCGCGCCGGCTGGGGCTCGTGCAGGACATCGTGCCGAACGGGCAGCAGCTCGAACACGCCATCGCCCTGGCCGAACGCGTCGCCGCCCAAGCCCCGCTCGCCGTGCAAGCCGCCCTGCAGAACGCCAAGCTCGCCCACCGCGGGCCCGACGCCGCCGCCGAAGCGCAGCTCCCCGCGCTGTTGGCCCGGCTGAGCGCGTCGAAAGACGCCCGCATCGGGATGGAAGCATTCCTCACCCGAACGACCCCGCAATTCGAAGGAAGATAGCCATGACCTCACACACCTACGACCTGATCGTGATCGGCGCCGGCCCCGTCGGCGAGAACGTGGCCGACTACGCGCATAAAGCCGGACTCAGCGTGGCCATCGTCGAAAGCGAACTCGTCGGCGGCGAATGCTCCTACTGGGCCTGCATGCCGTCGAAGGCCCTGCTGCGCACCGGTCAGGCCCTGCACGCCGCCGAGAAGGTGGGCGTGACCGGCACGCTCGACGTGGCCGCCGTGCTGAAGCGCCGCGACTCGTTCACGAGCGAATGGAACGACTCGGGCCAGGTCGAATGGCTGACCGGCGCGGGCATCGACCTCGTGCGCGGACACGGACGCCTCGCGGGCGAGAAGGTCGTCGAGGTGACCACCGAGAACGGCACGCGCACGCTGCACGCCACCCACGCCGTCGTCGTCTGCACCGGCTCGGCCGCGCTCCTCCCCCACATCGACGGCCTCGCCGACGTGGCACCGTGGACGAGCCGCGAAGCCACGGCCGTCGAACAGATCCCCGCCCGCACCGTCATCATCGGCGGCGGCGTCGTCGCGGCCGAGATGGCCACGGCCTACCAGGCACTCGGCTCGACCGTCACCGTGATCGCGCGCTCCGGGCTGCTCGGCGCCTCCGAACCCTTCGCGGGCGACCTCGTCGCCGCCGAACTGCGCTCGCGCGGTGCCACCATCGTGCACGGCTCGCCGGCCACCGTGTCGCGCGCCGACAGCGGAGAGGTCACCGTGACGCTCGACGACGGCGAACACGTCGTCGCCGACGAAATCATCGTGGCCACGGGCCGCACCCCGCGCACCGAAGACCTCGGGCTCTCGAGCGTCGGCCTCAGCGACGGCGACTGGCTGAGCGTCGACGACACCATGCGCGTCACCGACGTCGAGGGCGGCTGGCTCTACGCCGCCGGCGACGTGAACCACCGCGCGCTGCTCACCCACCAGGGCAAGTACCAGGCGCGGGCCGCCGGCATGGTCATCGCGGCGCGCGCGCAGGGCGACGAGGCATCCAACCCCGTGCCGTGGAGTGACTACGTGGCGACGGCCGACCACCAGGCGGTTCCGCAGGTCGTGTTCACCGAGCCGGAGGTGGCATCGGTCGGCCTGACCGCCAAGCAGGCCACCGACCAGGGGCTCGACATCCGCGTCGTCGACTACGCGCTCGGCAACGTTGCGGGAAGCGCGCTGCACGCCGACGGCTACGAGGGCCAAGCCCGCATGATCGTCGACGAGAGCCGCCAGGTCATCGTCGGCGTCACCTTCGTCGGACCCGACGTGTCCGAGCTGATCCACTCGGCGACCATCGCCGTCGTCGGCGAAGTGCCGCTGTCCCGACTGTGGCACGCCGTGCCGTCCTACCCCACGATCAGCGAGATCTGGCTGCGCCTGCTCGAGACCTACCGGGCCGAGGCGTGAGAGGAACGCTCCTGAGCTCTCCCCTCTCCTGGCTGGGCTACCTCTATGCCACACTCGTCGGGTTGGTGTGGGGCACCATCTGGAGTACCGGGCGGGTGCAGCGGCGCAACGGGCTCTTCGTGTTCACGGGCATGCCGAAGTGGACGTTCGGGCGCGGCGGGAGCTGCGTGGGCGCCTGCTACCTGACCGACCACAACGTGTCCGACGATGTGCTCGAACACGAGGCCGTACACAAGCAGCAGTGGAAGACCTACGGCATGTTGTTCCCGCTGTACTACGCGGCGAGCGGGCGCAATCCGTTGAAAAACCGGTTCGAGATCGAGGCCGGTTTGGAGAAGGGCGGCTACCTGCCGAAGAAGCGCGGGTAGCGGATGCGGGGGGCCGGGCGTTCGGGGTGAACGGCCGGCTCTGCCCGCCCCGGCCGGATCGCGCATGCCTTCTGCCGGCCCCGCCGGACGGGGCAAGTGGCAGAGCTCAGCCCGTGCGGCGCCACTGGCGGATGAGGAGGAAGCCGAGGAACAGGCCGCCCATCCCCGCCGTGACGATGCCGACCGGCAACTGCTGAGGCAGCGGCGCCTGTTGCACGAGCAGATCGGCGGCCACGAGCAGGGCCGAACCCGTGAGACCCGCGGCCACGAGGCCCGCGCCCGAATCCCGCGTCAGCGCCCGGGCGATGTGCGGCGCCGTCAGCGCGATGAAGGCGATGGGTCCGCAGACGCTCACGGCCGCCGCCGACAGCGCGATGGCGATGAGCACGATGAACACGCGCGTGGCCGACGAGCGCGCGCCCACGCCATCCGCGATGTCGTCGCCCAGCTCGACCAGCAGGGTGCGCGGCGCGAGGGCGAGGGCCAAGACCGTGAAGACGATGACCGAGACCCAGACGACGGCCGCATCGGACCAGTCCTTGGCCTCGAGGCTGCCGTTCAACCATCCCGAGACCACCGTGGCCTGCTCCTGCTGCGCGCGGCTCAGCACGAATTGCACGAACGCGAGCGACAGCGCCGAGACGCCGATGCCCGCCACGATCAGGCGCTGCGGGGCGGCGAAACCGCGACCCGTCGACGCATAGACGACGATCATGGCGGCGACGGCGCCGATGAGGGCTCCGACGGGCACGGGGATGATATTCGGCCACAACAGGCTGACCGACACGGCACCGGCCGATGCCCCGGCCGTCAGACCGATGACATCCGGGCTGCCGAGCGGGTTGCGCGTCACGCGCTGGAAGATGCTGCCCGCCACCCCGAAGGCGAAACCCGCGCCCAGGGCGACCACGAGACGGGGGCCGCGGATGACCCCCAGGATGAACTTTTCTTTGCCCGAGACGTCGCCGAGCAGGGCGCCCGGAAGGTCGGGAAGCGCGATGCCGAGGCGGCCGAGCGTCAGGGTTGCGACCCCCAGGATGACGGTCACGACGACCAGCAGCACCGACACCACGACAGGGCGCAGCCGGTAGCGGAACGAGAGCCACGAGCCCAGCCGGAATGTGCGAGCCGGCGTGCGGGACGCACCGCCCGCCGCGCCCCCCGCCGCGATGGCCGCCGCATCGACGCGCGTCATGCGCGGGCCCCCAGCCGGCGCACGACGACGAACAACACGGGCGCGCCGATGAACGCCGTGATGACGCCCACCATCAGCTCGTCGGGCCGCGCGATGACGCGCCCCACGACATCGGCCGTGAGCACGAGGGCCGGCCCCAGCACCACGCAGAACGGCAGCAACCAGCGGTGATCGCCGCCGATGAGGGCGCGCACGATATGCGGCACGGCCAGACCCACGAAACCGATCGGGCCGACACCCGCCGTCGACGCCGCCGCGAGCAGCGTGGTGCCCGCTCCCCCGACGAGCCGTGTGACACCCGGGCGCGCACCGAGAGCGACCGCGGAATCCTCGCCCAGCGCCAGGGCGTTGAGCGGCCCGACGAGGCTCAGGCAGAGCACCAGACCCACGACGATGAACGGCAGGATGCTCCAGAACGTGTCGAAGCCGCGGCCCGCGACCGAGCCGATGACCCAGAACCGGTAGGCGGCGAAGGCATCGGGAAAACTGAGTGAGATCGCCTGCACATAGGCCGAGAAGACCGCCGTGACGACGGCACCCGCCAACACCAGGCGCGCCGGCGAGCCATGTCCCCGACCGTGGCCAATGGCATAGACGATGACGACCGCGGCGACAGCGCCGGGCAGCGCCACCCAGACGTTGCCCGCGGCCGAGACGCCGAAGAACGCGATCGACGTGACGACCGTGGCGGCGGCGCCCGAATTGACGCCGAGAAGTCCCGGGTCACCGAGCGGGTTGCGCGTGATGCCCTGCATGACCGCCCCCGCCACGGCCAGCGCCGCTCCGACCACGACGGCCAGGAGCGTGCGCGGGATGCGTGACTCGACCACGGTGGCGGTGTAGTCGTCGGGCGGGTTGCCGAAGAGTGCCGCCCAGACATCCCCCAGCGGGATCTCTTTCGAGCCGACCGAGAGGCTAACGAGCACGAGGAGGCCCAGCACCACGACGGCGGTCACGAGCCCCGCCGACCGCGCCCACGCGCGACGACGCTGCACGGCGACGGAAACCTCGTCGTGCGGCGCCTTCGCGCGGGGCGTGGAGACGGCGGTCATGCGGTGAGGCTACTCGCCGACCTTCGCGAGCGCCTCATCGATCTGCGGCAGGTACGTGTCGAGCGCCCACGGCACCGTCAGCGGCGTCAGAGCCGAGACGGCCATGCCCAGCTGGCGGTCGAGCGACACCATGTAGGAGCCGCGCTGCACGGCGGGGATCTGCGCGTAGAGCGGCTGCTGCTCGGTGGCCTTCTCCTCGGCCTCGTCGTTGAACCAGGTGATCAGCAGGTCGACGTTCTTGAGCATGTCGGCGTTCTCGAGACCCACGACCGACGTGAAGGTGCCCTGTGTGATGGGCTGCTTCGCGACCGTCTCGTCCATCTTCAGGCCGAGGGCCGACAGCAGGTCGACGCGCGCCGAACCCTTCTGGTAGAACGACAGGGTTCCCGGGTCGCCGCCCGCATAGACGTAGGCGAACGTGTGGTCGGCGTATTCGGGGTGGGATGCCGCGGCGTCGGCGAGCGTCGTGTCGATCTCGTCGACCAGACCCTTCGCCTCGTCGGTCTTGCCGAGCGCCTTGCCGATGATCTCGATCTGGGTGTCGTAGGGGGTCTGCCACGCCTGGTCGGGGTAGGCGACCGTGGGGGCGAGCTGCGAGAGCACGTCGTACTGGTCGGCCGTGAGACCCGATTGCGGCGCCAGGATGAGGTCGGGGTCGGCCTCGACGATACTGTCGACGTCGATCTCGGGGTAGACGTCGAACGTGGCCGGCAACGTGTCGCCGTTCTTCTCGACGGCCTCGCGGAACCAGGGCAGCAGGCCATCCTTGTCGCCCGCCCAGCGGTCGGCCTCGATGGCCACGGGGGTCGTGCCGAGCGAGTAGACCGTGTCGGCCGAGCCCCAGCCGATCGTCACGACGCGCTCGGGCTTCTTCTCGATGACGGCCTTGCCGAGCGCCGAGTCGATCGTGACCGGGAAGGCGGCATCGGATGACGACGACGAGCCCGTGTCGGTCGACGCCGCGGTCGAGCATCCGGCGAGGCCGTCGAGGGCGAGGCCCGCGGCGAGAGTGGCCGAGAGGGCGCGCAGCCCGAGACGGCGGGACGAGATGGTGGACATGGGGGGTTCTCCTGAACGTGGATGGTGCGGGGTGCTCGCGCGGCGAGCGGCGGGGATGAGCGGGGCCCAGCGGGACTGAATGCGGCCTAGCGGGGAACGCGCGTCGCGGCGTCGGCGATGAGGTCCACGTACTCGTCGAGCACCCACGGCACCGACAGAGGCGTGATGATGCTCGCGGCGTTGACGAACTGCTTGTCGTAGGTGACGACATCCGAACCGCGCTCGACGGCGGGGATCTGCGCGTAGAGCGGCTGCGCCTCGATCGTGGCCTGCTCCTCGGCGTCGGAGAACCAGCTGAAGATGAGGTCGGTGTCGTTGAAGAGGTCGGCGTTCTCGAGTCCCAACACGCTCGACGCGGTGCCGGCCGTGACCTCCTGCTGGGCGACGATCGGGTCGCTCTTCAAGCCCATGAGCTCGAGGATGGCGGCGCGCGGCTCGTTCGGCTGGAAGACGCCGAGCGTGCCCGGCTCGCCCGTGTAGAGGTATGCGAACGTCAGGTCGGAGAACTCGGGGTGCTCCTCGCCGACCTTTCCGAGAGTCGAGCGGATGTCGTCGATGAGCTTCTCGGCGTCGTCCTTCTGGCCGAGTGCCTCCCCCACGATCTCGATCTGGTCGTCCCAGGCGGTCGACCACGCCTCGCCCGGGTAGGCGACCGTGGGCGCCAGCTGCGAGAGGACGTCGAACTGCTCCTGCGTGATGCCCGACTGCGGCGCCAGGATGAGGTCGGGTTCGGCCTCGGCGACGGCGTCCATGTCGATCTCGGGCGTGACCGTGAAGGTGGTCGGCAGCGCGTCGCCGCGCTTCTCGATGGCCTCGCGCACCCAGGGCTGCTGCGCGTCGGCGTCGCCGCCCCACACCTGCTCCTCGACGGCGACGGGCGTGGTGCCGAGTGCGACGGCCGTGTCGGCCGACCCCTGACCGATGGTCACGATGCGCTTCGGCTTCGCGTCGATGACGGCCTCGCCGAGCGTCGAGTCGATCGTGACGGGGAAGGCGCCGTCGGCGGAACCGCCCGCGGTCGACGCGGGTTCGGTCGCGGACGAGCAACCGGCGAGGAGCGCGGTGGCGGTCAGGGCGGCGAGGGCCAGGGCGGGGAGGCGGAGGCGGCGTGAGGTGGTCACGGGGTCCTTTCGAGAGGGCGGGTGGAACGGTGCCGAGGCACGGCGAGGGTGTGCCACGGGCGTCGGAGCAACAGGGGTTCTGGCCCGGAGCGGGTGGAATGACGGGGTGGGCCGTGTTTCGGGGTGGGCCGAGTTCGAGCCGGTTGGGGCTAGATCTCGCTCTTGCCGATGCGCCAGTAACCCATGAAGGCCACCTGGCGACGATCGATGCCGTTGGTGGTGACGATGTGGCGGCGCAAGGTCTTGATGGCCCCGGCCTCGCCCGCGAGCCAGGCGTAGAGGTCGTCGCGGCGCGGGGCGTCGGCGGCGGTCTGGTCACCCGCGGCGGCGTCGGATGCAGAGTCGGCCGGGACATCCCATAGCACGCCGTTGTCGGTTTCGCCCTCGTCGTCGGCCACGGCGCGGGCGAGAGCGGATGCGTCGGCCACGGGTTCGCAGTCGAGGCAGAATTTGTCGACCCACGCGTTGACGGCCTCGACGAGGCGGGCGCCGTAGCCGGCGGGTGTGACGTGCGTCGTTGCGCTCGCGGCGTCGGCACGCGGCAACCACGTCACGTCGACACCCTCGGGCGCCACGACGGGCAGCACATCGGCCGCGTCGGGCACCTCGATGAACACACTGCCCGTCGCGTCCTGCGGCAGGGACTCGAGAATGGCGAGGATGGCCGGGGCAGCCGTCTCGTCGCCCGCGAGCAGCAGGCGGCGGCTGGCACCGGGGTTCCAGGCGATGCCCGACGCGCTGTCGGGGCTCAGAGCGTTGGGGCCGACCAGGATGGCTTCGTCGCCGGCCACGACGTTCGCCACCCACGAGGAGGCCGGCCCGGAGTCGCCGTGCGAGACGAAGAGCACATCGACCTCGCGCTCGGCGGGGCGCACGGCACGCACGGTGTAGGTGCGGAACGGGTTGCGCTGCTCGTTGGGCAGCGCGCGCCAGGCATCCCACCAGTCACCGCCCTGCGGGAACGTGTCGAGGCCCGTCTCGGCGAGGGGCAGCACGACCTTGATGCGCTGGTCGAGGCAGTCGGTGCCAAAGTATTGCAGGTCGTCGGCGTGGAACGTCACGCGGATGAAGTGCGGCGTGAGGCGATCGACGCGTTTCACGCGGACGGCGAAGCAGCGGTAGGGCAGCACGGGCTCGGGAGCAGGGGCGGCGGTCGGGGCATCCGTCGTAGTAAGCACTACCTAAGTATGGCTTGCCTTACCTAAAGCCCGCAACGTGGTCAGGCGAATCCCCGAGAGAATGCCGGAATATTCTCCAACCTCTGGTTGTATTCATAAGTATGGAATTAGGCGTCTACAGTTTTGGTGACATCCACCGCGATCCCGTCACGGGCGAGCAGATCTCACCCCGTCAACAGCTCGCGAACACGATCGAGCGCATCAAGCTCGCCGACGAACTCGGCCTGCACTGGTTCGGCATCGGCGAGCACCACCGCCCCGATTACGCCATCTCCTCCCCCGCGACCGTGCTCGCGGCCGCCGCGACCGTTACGTCGAAGATCCGCTTAGGCAGCGCCGTCACGGTGCTCTCGACCGAGGACCCCGTGCGCGTCTACCAGCAGTTCAGCACCATCGACCTGCTGTCGAACGGCCGCGCCGAGCTCACCGCAGGCCGAGGGTCGTTCATCGAATCGTTCCCCCTCTTCGGTCAGAACCTCGAGGACTATGACGCCCTCTACGAAGAAAAGCTCGACCTCCTGCTGCGCATCAGCGCCCAGGAACGCGTCACGTGGCGCGGCAAGTTCCGCGCCGGGCTGACGGATGCTCAGATCCTGCCCCGCCCCGACGGACACGACCTCGACATCTGGGTGGCGACGGGCGGAAACCCGGAGTCCAGCATCCGCGCCGGCGTTCTCGGCCTGCCCATCAACTACGCCGTCATCGGCGGCTACCCCGAGCGCTTCGCACCGCTCGTGGACCTCTACCGCCGCGCCGCGACCGAGGCCGGCCACGATGCCAACGCCCTCAAGGTGGCCATCTCGGGCCCCGGCTTCATCGCCCCCACGAGCCAAGAGGCGCGCGACACGTTCTTCCCCTACTGGATCGACAGCATGGCGCGCATCTCGGCCGAACGCGGCTTCGCGACCCCCGACCGCGCCTCGTTCGACGCGCAGGCCGCACCCCGCGGCGCCATCTTCGCCGGCAGCCCCAACGAGGTCGCCGACCGCATGATCGCGCTGCACCAGCACCTCGACTACGACCGCCACGCCCTGCAGATGGACTGGTCGGGCGTGCCGCAGCCGCTCATGATGCGCTCGATCGAGCTCTTCGCGACCGAGGTTCTGCCGCAGGTCGACAAGGAGCTCGGTGCGAGCCCGCGCGGCTAGACGCGCCGACACTGACGTCGGCGGCGGCTGAGCAATCGGCTGCCGCCGGCCAACCGGGTCTTAGGCCCGCGCTGCGCCGTGAATGTGATCAGGCAGGATGTCGAGCCCCACGGTCAGGTGCCGATACGTCTCGGCCACCCCGCGCTCGTCCCCGCCCAGCCAGATGTGCGCCGACTCGGGATCGTCGCACAGCATCTCGCTCGCCCAGGCGCGCGCGGCGCGTGACACAGCCTCGCCTCGGGCGCAGGCACGGCCCGAACCGGCCGACCCGCGGCGCGACGAGCGCGCCAACCAGGTGACCGTCATGCGCGGCGGCGCCGACAGCTCGAAGACATCGGCCTCTGAGGCGACCTCGACGAAGATGCGGCCCGTTGCGCACAGCGGCAACGTGGCGGCGAGCGCCTGCATCTCGGCGAGAACCGTCTCGTCCCCCGCGAGCAGATACTGCACGCGCGTGCGGTGACGGCCGCCGTGGGCCCCGTGACCGAGGTGCGCGAAAGAGCCGTTGTCGGCGTGCTCGGGGAGGACGGAATCGTTCGTCATAACGCTCTCAGTATAGGCATGCCTTACCTATCTTGAGAACTTCTCGGGGCGTTCGTTCAGGCGCGCTCGAGCAGGACGTGGGCGAGGTCATCCAGCTCACCCTCGGTCATCCCGTTGTCGGTCAGGAACGCGCGCACGCTGCCGTGCTGGCGCACCACGAGGTCGATGGTCTCCTCGAGCACATGCGCGGGCGACCCCGACACGAGCTCGTCGATCGTGGTCGAGTCGGGCACGTGCATCGCCTTCAACCGCGCGATGATGGGCGCCATGAGCGAGTCGGGCAAATTCTGCTGGGTCATGGCGTAATCGGCGACGACCTGCTGGCGGTCGACACCGACCGCCAGCAGCGCGAACGCCACGACGAGCCCGGTGCGGTCCTTGCCCGCGGTGCAGTGCACGAGAACGGCACCGTCGCCGTCGCCGTCGCCGTCGCCCGACGACGCGATCACGCGGATGGCGCGCACGATGGCATCCGCATTCTCGGTCACGACGGTCTCATAGAGCCGCGCGAGCGTGATGTCGGAGGCCAGGAACGACGACGCCGACCCGCTGAAGATGGGCGATTCGACGACGCGCACGGGCAGCCCCTCGAGCAGGCTGGGGTTGTGCCGCCGCTCCTCGTCGTCGCGCAGGTCGATGACGGTGCGGATGTCGCGCTGCCGCAGATCGTCGCGCGCCTCGTCGGTCAGGCGGTTCAGGGCATCCGACCGGTAGAGCTTGCCCCACTTCGTGGTCGACGACCCCGCGTGATAGCCACCCACCTCGCGGAAGTTGTAGGTGCCGGGCAGGGGGTAGCGGCGCGGGGTGCTCATACCCCTATCTTCTCCCCGCGCGTCTGGAGATGTCACGAGAGGTCACGATCCGACCCGCCGACTCGTGCGCCCGCCCCCGATGTCAGAGACTAGAGGCATGACTCTCGATCACAGCGACGTCGACGGCCCGGACGAATTCCGGTTCCTCGCCGGCGAACTCGAGCACCGCGGCATCCGCAACACCCCCGAGCATGTGCCGTTGCCCGGGCGGCGCGACAGCGTGATCGACCCGGATGGCCGTGCCATCTCCTATCTGCAGTGGGGCGACGGCGGCCCCGAGGTCACGTTCCTGCACGGCGCGGGCCTCAACGCCCACACGTGGGATGCCACCGTGCAGGCGCTCGGGCAGAACGCCGTTGCGGTCGACCTGCCGGGTCACGGCGATTCGGCGTGGCGCGACGACGCCGACTACTCCCCCGCCACCAACGCTCGGTCGCTGCGCCCGCTCATCGAACGGGTCACGGATGGCCCGGGCCCCCAGGTGCTCGTCGGCCAATCGCTCGGCGGCCTGACCGCGGCGGTCATCGCGGCCGAGGATCGGGCATCCGTCGACGCTCTCGTGATCGTCGACATCACGCCGGGGCTGCACGAGCAGGGTGCCCAGTCGGTGCGTGATTTCTTGCAGGCGCCCGAGCCGTTCCGCTCGCGCGACGAGATCGTCGACCGCGCGATCGCGTTCGGCATCGGCACCGACCGCCGGGCCCTCGAGCGCGGCGTGTGGCTGAACACGCGCGAGCAGCCCGACGGCACCATCATCTTCAAGCACCACCTCGCCAACCTGGGCGACCGCGTGCCCCTCACCTTCGAGCTGGCGAGCGTGTGGGCGTCGTTCGAGCGGCTCGACATCCCCGTGCTGCTCGTGCGCGCCTCGCACGGTTTCCTCGATGACGCGACCGAGCGGGAATTCCTCGACCGCGTTCCCGGTTCACGTTCGGTACGGATCGAGGCGGGGCACAACGTGCAGGAGTTCGCTCACGTGCGACTCGCCGAAGCCATCCGCGATTTCGTGGACGAGTCCGCGCCGATTCCGGCTCAGGTCCCGGCATCCGGTACGCTCTCTTGACGCCGCGCATTTCGCGCCGGCGATCACGTGCCCGGGCAAGGTTCACCCTCCCCGCAGCGCGCTGAAACCGGCAACGCCGCCGCTCTCCCGGGCAGCGCGCCCATCCGCACCATCGACAGCATCAGGCCCCTGCAGCACCAGCCGCAGCCGCCAGCCACCTCGAGTCCGAAAGCCACGCACCCGCACCACCGGTCGGGCCCCGTCGGCCAGGACAGCACCTCTCATCTCCGCCTCTCTACCGCCACCCCGTGAGGGCCCCGGCCGGGCGGGCGGGATGACCGACACTTGCACTGCAGAAGCATCCCGAAAGGATCGACATGCGTTCCCCCCGAATCCTCGCCGCCGCCGGCACCGTCGCCGCCGCAGCCCTCGTCCTCACCGCCTGCACGCCGGGCGGAGGCTCGTCCGAGTCGGGCAGCCCCGACGCCGACGCCACGGTCAACGTGGGCCTGGTGCTCGAGCCGACCGATCTCGACATCCGCACCACCGACGGCATCGCGCTCGACCAGGTGCTCATCGACAACGTCTACGAGGGGCTCGTGTCGCGCACGGCTGCGGGCGAGATCGTCGACACCATCGCGAAGTCGCACGAGGTCTCTGACGACGGCCTCACCTACACGTTCGACCTCAACGACGGCGTCAC
Organism: Okibacterium fritillariae; assembly: GCF_900167575.1. Taxonomy (GTDB): domain Bacteria; phylum Actinomycetota; class Actinomycetes; order Actinomycetales; family Microbacteriaceae; genus Okibacterium; species Okibacterium fritillariae. The sequence goes on along the minus strand of NZ_FUZP01000002.1, from coordinate 458,774 downwards.
GTTCCAGAACGGCGACGAGGTCACGGCCGACGATGTCGTCTGGTCGATCTCGCAGGTCAAAGACGACGAGGGGATGCAGGGCCACACCGATCTGGCCAACGTGACCTCGATCACGGCCACCGACGACGACACCGTCACGCTCGCGCTCTCGGCCCCCGACTCGAACCTGCTGTGGAACCTCGCGGGCCGCGCCGGCCTGGTGCTCGACGAGGCCGCCACCAACGACCTGTCCACGACCGCGGTCGGCACGGGCCCCTACACGCTCAAGAGCTGGAAACAGGGCGACAGCCTGACGCTCGAGCGCAACGACGACTACTGGGGCGAGAAGGCCCGGGTGAAGAGCGTTGTGTTCCGCTACATCACCGACGCCAACGCGGGCATCAACGCCATGCTGGCCGGCGACCTCGACGTGCAGACGGCCGTCGACGCCAACCTCGCGACGCAGTTCGACGGCAACGCCGACATCGAGATCGCGCGCGGCAAGACCACCGACAAGTACACGCTCGCGTTCAATAACAAGGTCGCGCCCTTGAACGATATGCGCGTGCGCCAGGCCATCCGCATGGCCATCGACCACGCCGCCGTCGTCAAGGCCGTGGGCGGCGCCGCCGTCGAACAAGGCGGGCCCATCCCCGAGCTCGACCCGGGCTACGAAGACCTGACGGATGTCGCACCCTACGACCCGACCAAAGCCAAGGAGCTGCTCGCCGAGGCCGGCCAGTCGAACCTCACGCTCGACCTCACCATCCCGTCCTTCTACGGCACGAGCGTGGCCACGCTGCTCGTCTCCGAGCTCGAGAAGGTGGGCATCACGCTGAACGTGAAGAGCGTCGAGTTCGCGACCTGGCTGAACGACGTCTACACCAACAAGGACTTCCAGCTGAGCTACGTCGACCACGCCGAATCGCGTGACTTCGGCAACTGGGCCAACCCCGACTACTACTTCGGCTTCGACAACGCCGACGTGCAGCGCCTCTACCAGGAGTCGGTCGCCGCGGCCGACCCCGAGACCGCGGCCGCCAAGCTGAAGGAGGCGGCGCGCATCGTCAGCGAGCAAGCCGGCGCCGACTGGCTCTACAACGCCGTGACGCTCACCGCCGTGCGCCAGGGGGTCACCGGGTTCCCGACCGACTCGACCTCGACGCGTCTCGACCTCGGCGAACTAGCCGTCCAAGAGTGATCCGCTTCGTCCTGACGAGGCTGCTGCTCCTCGCCGTCGGGCTCCTGGTGGCCAGCGCCCTGATCTTCTTCACCCTGCGCATTCTGCCGGGTGACGTCGCTCAGGTGATCGCCGGAACGCAGTCGACGCCCGAGCAGGTGGCCGCGATTCGGCTGTCTCTCGGGCTCGACCGCCCCATCCTGGTGCAATACGGCGACTGGCTGGGCGGGCTTCTGCGGGGCGATCTGGGTTCGTCACTCATCACGTCGTCGTCGGTGGCCGACGAGCTGGCCGAGAAGGCGCAGGTCACCGTGCCGCTCGCCGTGTTCTCGCTCGTCATCGCACTGCTGTTCAGCGTTCCCCTCGGCATCCTCGCGGCCGTTCGCCGCCGCCGGGTCTCGGGCACGGTCGTCAGCTTCGTGTCGCAGGGTCTCGCCGCCGTGCCCGCCGTCTGGGCCGGGCTCGTCCTCATCGCGATCTTCGCGGTGTGGCTCGGTTGGCTGCCCCCGCAGGGCTTCCCGCTCGATGGCTGGGAGGAGCCCGGGCGCGCCCTCCAATCCCTCGTCCTGCCATCCCTCACGATCGGCATCATCGAGGGCGCCGTGCTGCTGCGCTTCATCCGTTCGGCCGCCGTCGAGGCGAGCGGTGAGGACTACGTGCGCACGGCCGCGGCGACGGGGATGACGCGCACCCGGGCCCTCATCACGCAGGGCATGCCCAACGTGGCGCTCTCCGTGGTCTCGGTGCTCGGCCTGCAGGTCGCGGGCCTCATCGTGGGCGCCATCATCATCGAACAGCTCTTCAGCCTGCCGGGCATCGGGCGCATGCTCGTGTCCGACGTGGGCAATCGCGACCTCACCAAGGTGCAGGGCGAGCTCCTGGCCCTGACGGCCATCGTGCTCGTCATCGGCACGGTCGTCGACATCGTGCACCGGCTGCTCGACCCCCGACAGCGGGAGACCGCATGACCACCATCCAGACCGGCGCCCCCACACCCGACCCGCGCCGCGTGCGACAGCTCGCGCGTCGCTCATCCGCCGCACGCCGCGGCGGCAGGCCGGCCGGTCGCCGCACGTGGTGGCGGGCCCTGCTCGCGACACCGTCGGGGCTCTACGGCGTCGTCGCCGTTGTCGTGCTCGTCGCGGCCGCGGGCGTCTCGCTCGTCTACACGCCCTACGATCCGGGGGCCGCGAACCCGTACGACCAGTGGTTCGGGCCGTCGCTGACCCATCTCATGGGCACCGACAACGTGGGGCGGGACATCTTCAGCGTGCTGCTCGCCGGCAGCCGCACCACCGTGCAGGTGGCCGTCGGTTCGGCGCTCATCGCGGCCGTCGTCGGCGTGGCGCTGGCGGCTCTCGGATCGCTGACGGCGCGCTGGGTGCGCGAGGGCATCGCCGTACTCATCGACATCCTCATCGCGTTCCCCACCATCCTCGTGGCCCTCATGCTCGCGAGCGTGTTCGGCGGCTCGCTCGGCGTCGTCATCGTGGCCGTCGGCGTGAGCTTCGGCGTGAACATCGCCCGGGTCTCGCGCGGCGAAATCCGGCGCATCGCCCGCAGCGAATACGTGCTGGCGGCGACGGCATCCGGTCTCGGTCGCGGGCGGGTGCTCACGCGGCACCTGCTGCCCAACATCGCGCCCGTCTTCATCGTGCAGTTGTCGTGGTCGATGGCGCTGGCCGTGCTCGCCGAGGCGGGGCTCTCCTACCTCGGTTACGGCGCACCCGCGTCGACGCCCAGTTGGGGCCGCCTGCTCGCCGAGTTGCAGCCCTACATCGGCGTGCACCCACTCGCCGTGCTGTGGCCGGGGCTCGTCATCACGCTCACCGTGCTGGGCTTCAACCTGCTGGGCGACGGGCTGCGCGACGCCACCGATCCGCGCGTGCGTCAGGGAGGAAACCGATGAATTCCACACCGCCGAATCCCGCCGCCGCGAATCCCGCTGCGGCCGACCTGGCCGCGTCGGGCCTGACCGTGTCGAACCTCACGATCGAGGTGGGTGGCCGCGTGGTCATCGACGACGTGTCGTTCCATATCGACGGCGGCGAACGCTTCGGCCTGATCGGCGAATCCGGCTCGGGCAAATCGCTCACGGCGCTCGCGCTGCTGGGGCTCCTCCCCGACGGGGCGCGTGTGACGGGCAGCATCCGTCTGGGCGACGTGGAGATCGTCGGGCTCTCCGAACGCGAGCTCGCGCGCATCCGCGGCCGCCGCCTCGGCATCGTCTTCCAAGAACCGCGCACGGCCCTCAACCCCATCCGCACGGTCGGCCGCCAGATCATGACCCCCATCCGACGACACACGGATGCTTCGAAGCACGACGCCCGGCGGCGCGCCATCGAGCTCGCCACCCTCGTGCGCCTGCCCGAGCCCGACCGCATCGTCGACCGCTACCCGCACCAGCTCTCGGGTGGACAGCGGCAGCGCGTCGCCATCGCCATCGCCCTGGCGGCCGACCCCGAGGTGCTCATCGCCGACGAGCCGACGACGGCGCTCGACGTGACCATCCAGGCCGAGATCCTCGACCTCTTCGCACGCATCCAGCGGGAGCGCGGCATGTCGCTGCTGTTCATCACGCACGACCTGGCCGTGCTGCAGCGCACCGTCGATCGCGCCTCGGTGCTGGCCGAGGGGCGGGTGGTCGAGGAGGCGTCGATCGAGACGCTGCTGCACGATCCGGCATCCCCGGTGACGCGCGCGCTGCTCGAGGCCGCACGGGCGACGACGTGGACGGCGGGTGCTACAACGGATCACGACGACGACCGAGCGACAGACGAGGGGGCGCTGTGAGCCGCGACGAAGCTGTGCCGGGCCGCGACGCCCGGAACCCCGACGACGGTCTGACCGGCGACGATGCGGCGGCCCGCGATGGGCGCGGCTCGACGCCGCGCGCGGCCGCCCACGGAGACGAGACGAACACCCCGACCCGCACGCCGCTGCTGAGCGCGCGCGGGCTGTCGCGGCGGTTCGTGTCGCCGCGCGAGAACCTCTTCCAGCCGGGGCGCGTGACCGATGCGCTGAAACCCGTCGACCTCGACGTCTACGAGGGCGACACACTCGCGGTCATCGGCGAGTCCGGTTCGGGCAAGTCCACGCTCGTGCGCCTCCTCCTCGCACTCGATGCCCCGAGCAGCGGCACCGTGACCTTCGACGGCCGTGCGGTCGAACCCGGCCCGGCCGCGAAGCTGCGCTGGTTGCGCCGCGAGACCGGCATCATCTTCCAAGACCCGTATGCGTCGCTCGATCCGCGCATGAGCGTCGGACGCATCGTCGCCGAACCGCTCACGGGCCTCGGCATCCACAGCGAGGGCGATCACCGACGGCGCGTCGTCGAGGTGCTCGAGGCCGTCGGGCTCGACGCCGAAGCGGCCTCGCGGTATCCGCACGAGTTCTCGGGCGGGCAGCGTCAACGCATCGCCCTGGCCCGCGCCATCGTGCACGGGCCGCGCCTGCTCGTCGGCGACGAACCGCTGTCGGCGCTCGACGTCACGGTGCGGGCCCGCATCCTCGACCTGCTCGCCGAGCTGCGGGCGTCGCTGGGGCTCACGCTCGTCATCGTGTCGCACGACATCGGGGTGATCCAGCACCTCAGCAACCGCGTGGCCGTCATGACCGAGGGCGAGATCGTGGAGCAGGGGCCGACCACTCGTGTGCTGGGGCGGCCCGAGCATCCTTATACGCGCCGCCTGCTGAGCGCCGTGCCGACGCTCGACGCCTGACGCTCGACGCCTGACGCGACCCGGGCTCAGCGGGACGCGGCGAGCGCCGGCATCCGGTTCTGCCAGCGGAGCTTGCGCTCGAGCTGCGTGCCGATCGAGATGAGCGCGGCCTCGCCACCGGGGCGACCGATGAGCTGCACACCCATGGGTTGTCCGTCGGCCGTGACCGCGACGGGCAGCGTGATGGCGGGCAGACCCGAGGCGTTCACGAACGAGGTGTGCGGGGCATAGAGCACCTGCTGCTCGAAGTTGCGGGCCGGGTCGGTCTGGTCGTGCCATCCGTTCGGCCGGGGTGTGAGCGCGAGGCTGGGACTCAGCACGGCATCGAAGCGGGCGAATTGGCGGATGACGCTGCGCTCGAAGCGACCGAGCACCGACAAGACCTGTGACAGCTCGCGCGCGCCGATCTGCCGGCCGGCGCGCAGCAACTCCTGCGTGATGGGCTCGAGCAGGCCGATGCGGTCGCCGTCGACGGGCAGCGTGGCGGCCGAAACGCGCCACACCGTGCGGAAGGCATCCGGGTAGACGTTGCCGTGGTCGAGCGTGACCTCCTCGATGCCGTACCCGAACGTGGCCAGCAGCTCGACGGCCTGGGCCACGGCGGCGCGGGCCTCGGGTGCGACGACGATGTCGTAGGCGTCATCCCACGGCGTGTTGGTGAGCACCCCGATGTTGAAGCGGCCCTCACCCCGGATCGCGACGCCCAACAGATCGCCGTCGTCGTCGTCGGGCGCGCGCAGGGCGAAGGGATGCGGGATGCGCCCGTTCTCGCGCCCGATCATGGCGTCGAGCAGCATGGCCGCGTCACGCACGCTGCGGGCGATTGGCCCTTTGACGGCGAGCCCGGCCAGCGAGTCGATGCCGGAGCCCGACGGCACGAGGCCGCGCGACGGTTTGATGCCGACCAAGCCCGTTGCGGCGGCGGGGATGCGGATGGAGCCGCCGCCGTCGCTCGCGGGCGCGAACGGCAGCAGGCGCGCCGCCACGGCCGCCGCGGCACCGCCCGAGGAACCTCCCGCGTTGGTGTCGAGGTCGTAGGGGTTGCGCGTGGGCTCGGCGATCGCATTCTCGGTGTAGCCGAAGAGGCCGAACTCGGGCGTGTTCGTCTTGCCGAGGCTGATCGACCCGGCGTCGTCGAGCACGCGCACGATCTCGTCCGAGGCCTGCGACACCACGCCCTCGAAGGCCTTCGAGCCGAAGGTGGTGACGGTTCCGGCGCGCTGCACGAGATCTTTGTCGGCCAGCGGGATGCCCCAGAGCGGCGACGTCTGCGGCACCTCCTTCTCGACGAACCGCGCTCGCTCCAGGGCGGCGTCGGCGTTGACCTGCAGGAAGGCGCCGATCTGCGGCTCGATTGCCTCGATGCGCTCGAGGAAGTGGCGGGTGACCTCGACGGGGCCGAGCTCGCCCCGTTGCAGCGACACCCAGAGTTCGACGGCACCCAAATCGTGAATCTCGTACACGTTCCGAGCCTACTCGCCGCCCACGCCCGGCCCGGCGCGCTACTCTCGCCCCATGGCTTTCGTCTTCGACCCCATGGGTACCACTGTTCTGATCACGGGCGCTTCGAGCGGCCTAGGGCGCGGTTTCGCCGCCGAGTTCGCCCGCCGCGGCGCCGACCTCGTGCTCGTCGCGCGCCGCCGGGACAAGCTGCAGGCGCTCGCGGATGAACTGAGCGAACGGTATGGCACGACATCCACCGTGATCGCGGCCGACCTCGCGGCACCGGGCGGCGTCGACGAGGTGGTGTCGGGGCTCGAGGGGCGCGGCATCCGCATCGCCAGTCTCGTGAACAACGCGGGCTATGGCGTGGCGGGCCCGTTCCTGCGCTCCTCGTCGAAGGATGCCACGGGCCAGATCGACCTGAACATCACGGCGCTCGTCAAGCTCACGCACGCGCTGCTGCCGCATCTCACGGCCCACGCCGCCACGAAACCGGGCACGGGCGTGCTTCTCACGGTGTCGAGTGTCGCCGGTCACGCCCCGGTGCCCGACTTCGCGATCTATGCGGCCACGAAGGCTTTCGTGTTGTCGTTCACCGAGGCGCTCGCGTTCGAGCTCAAGGAGACGGGCGTGAAGGTTCTGGCTCTGTCGCCCGGCCCCACTGAGACCGAGTTCTTCGCCGTGGCGGGCAACGACGACCAGTCGTTCGGGCCGCGCGAGACGGTGGATCAGGTCATCCAGACGACTTTTCGGGCGCTCGATCGGGCGCGCACCCCCGCGAGTGTCGTGTCGGGGCTGCGCAACAAGGTGCAGGCCGTGGGTGCGGGCGTCCTCCCCCGCGGGCTCGTGCTCGATGTCGCCGGGCGCGTCTCGGGCCGCTAAGCGCTACTTGAGCGACTTCTGCATGAGCACGGTGCCGAGCCAACGCTCGAACTTGAAGCCCACGCGCCCCATGCGCCCGATCTCGACGAAACCGAACTTCTCGTGCAGCGCGATGGATGATTCGGCGCCCTTGTCGGCGATCACGGCCAGCATCTCTTTGAGCCCCGCCGCCTTCGACCGTTCGATGAGCTCGCCGAGCAGCACGCGCCCGAGTCCCTTGCCCGTGGACGCCGCGCGCAGGTAGATCGAGTTCTCGACCGTGTAGCGGTAGGCGCGCTTCTCTTTCCAGGGCGCCACAAGCGCATAGCCGAGGATCTGTTCGCTCGGCGAGACGGCCACGATGAACGGCATGCCGGCCTTGTGCAGGCGCTCGAACTTGGTCTTCCACTCCTTGAGCGTCATGGCATCTTCATCGAAGGTGACGACGCTGTTGGCGACGTAGTGGTTGTAGATCTCGCGCACGTCGGGCATGTCTTCGAGCCGCGCGTCGCGGATCTCATAGTCGAACGGCGGTTCTTCGCTGGGCTTCTTCCGCAGGTGGGGCGGGAGCCGGCGTCGGGGCTGGTATTCCTCTTCGAGCACGGCTCAAGTGTAAAGCGTCCAGTCGACCGGTTTCGCGCCGCGCCCAGCCAGCAGCTCGTTGGCACGCGAGAACGGTTTCGACCCGAAGAATCCTCGCCGAGCCGATAGCGGGCTCGGGTGCGCGCTCTCGATCACGGGGGTGTCGCCGAGCAACGGCTTGAGCCCCTGAGCATCCTTGCCCCACAGAATGGCGACGAGCGGCTGGTCGCGCGCCACGAGCGTGCGGATGGCGTGGTCGGTCACGGCCTCCCAGCCCTTCCCGCGGTGGGATGCCGCCTCCCCCGGTCGCACCGTCAGCACACGGTTCAGCAGCATCACGCCGTTGTCGGTCCATGCGCTCAGGTCGCCGTGTTCGGGCGGCGTGACCCCCGTGTCATCCGCCAGCTCGCGATAGATGTTCTGCAGGCTGCGCGGCACGGGTCGCACGTGCTTCTCGACCGCGAATGACAGACCGATGGGATGCCCGGGCGTCGGGTAGGGATCTTGACCGACGATCAGCACCCGCACGTCGCGAAGCGGCGCCCGAAAGGCCCGCAGCACGTTCTCGCCCGCGGGCAGGTATCCGCGCCCCTCGGCCGTCTCCTGCCGCAGGAAGTCGCCCAGACGGTGAATGTCGTCCTCGACGGGTTCGAGGGCTGCCGCCCACGCGGCATCCATCGACCCGTCGGCGGCCAGTTCGGCCAGCGAATGTTTCATACGGGGCGGTCGATCAGCCCTCGGCGAGCGTCACGACGCGCACGCCGTTCTCGCTGCCGGAGATCTGCCAGACGCTACCCGGGCCGACCACGCGCAGCGGGCCTTCGCCCACCACGAGCGCCGTCGCCTCGTCGATCGCGAGCACACCCTCGACGAGCCCCGCCTCGGTGGCGGCGATGGCGCGGGCCACCGTGCCCCACTGCGCGGCGTGCACGTCGACGGTCACGTCGATGAGGCCGATGCCCTGCTGGATGGTGACGTCGTCGAGTTCTTCTGAGGCATCCTCGGGGCAGACGGGCACCCCGCCGATCTGCCAGCCGCCGATGAGGGCGCGGTCGGCGGCGAGCGCGGCACCGGCCGAATAGCCGAGGTAGGGCAGCCCGTCGGCCACCTGGCGGCGGATCTCACCCGTGACGGGTTCGAGCGCGACGGCGTAGGCGGGCGTGAGGCCACCGGCGACGATGAGGCCGTCGATGTCGACGAGCGCGGTCGGTTCGAGTGTTCCGCCCTCGCGCACGAGCGCGACCACGGGCTCGCAGGCGCCCGAGCGCTCGAGCGTGCGGCGCCAGGCGGCCGCGTCGTCGGTGCCGTTGCCGTCGTGCACGATGACGACGGCGATGCGCGGGATCAGGCGCTCGCCGTGCACGGCCCGCTCGGCGGCTTCGGCGATGAACGCCCCGTAGATGGCCGGTTCTGTGTCGGCCGGCATCGGTCCGCCCACGAGGTGAATACTCATCCCGTCAGCTTAGCGAGCCGCGGCGTCGCCCACCTCGACGGGAGGGAGCGCCGACCAGGGGAACGTGATCCACTGCGACGTGCTCTTCCAGTAGTAGTCGGGCACGAGCACGGTGCCGGGCTTCGTGTAGAGCGTGACGGTTTTGACGCGGGCGCCCGAGGCTCCCACCAGCTCGCGCACGAGGGCGAGCGTGCGGCCCGAGTCCGAGACATCGTCGACGAGCAGGATGTTCTTGTCGCGCAGCGAACCTCCGTCGAGCATGGGCGGGATGACGACGGGTTCGGGCAAGCGCTCGTCGACGCCCGTGTAGAACTCGACGTTGAGGGCGCCGCAGCTCTTCACGCCGAGGGCGTAGGCGATCGACCCGCCGAGAAGCAGGCCGCCGCGCGCGATGGCGACGACGATGTCGGGGGTGAAACCCGAGGAGAGGACGTCGTGCGCGAGCGTGCGCGTGGCCTCGCCGAAGTCATCCCAGGTGAGCACCTCGCGCTCGGGGGCGGGCGTGTTCTCGGCGGCGGGAGGAGTCACATCGTTCGTCATGTTCCAACGCTAGCGGCCTTCCCGGGCTCGCTGTAGCATCCGACAATGACGACGCCGCCCGCCCGCACCTCACGCCTGCCGCGCTCGATGGTGGGGGTCAGTGCATCCCTCATCGGATGGTTCTTCTTCGTCGAGCTGACGAGCGGCATCCTGCAGGGCTACTACGTGCCGCTCATCAGCGACCTGGTGGCGCACCTCGGCATCGTCGACGCCGACTTCAACTGGTTCGAGGCCGCGCAGCTGCTGTTGTCGGCCCTCGTGGTGCCCGTGCTCGCCAAGCTCGGCGACATGATGGGCCACAAACGGATGCTTCTCATCGCGACCGTGCTCACGGCGGGCGCGACGTGGTGGCTGTGCTTCGCGAACGACTTCTGGTCGTTCCTCGCGGCCTGGGCGCTGCAGGGCTTCTACGTGGTGTGGCTGCCGCTCGAGATCGCCCTCATCTTCGAGCGCGGGCGGACGAGCGGCCAGGCGGCATCGGATACGCGCCGCGCCGCCGGACTGCTCGTCGTGGCGCTCGAGGCGGGGGCCATCCTCGGCGCGCTCGGCGCGGGCAGCATCTTCGCGGCGCTCAGCGAGAACGTCACGCTCGCGCTCATGGTGCCGGCCGTGGCCGTCACGGCCGTGTTCTTCGTGATCCTGTTCAAGGTGCCCGAATCGGAACCCCTGCCCGGGCGCACGCTCGACGTCGTGGGCTTCGTGCTGCTCTCGCTGTCGCTGCTGCTCGTGACCTCGGGGCTCACGTTCCTGCGGCTGAACGGGCCCGAGACGTGGTGGGTGTGGGCCATCATCCTGGTCGGCGTGGCGGCGATCGTGCCGTTCGGCCGGTGGGAGCTGCGGCAGAAGGACCCGGCCATCGACCTGCGCGTGCTGCGGCAGCCGACCATGTGGCCCGTGCAGCTGACGGCGGGCCTCGTGGGCATCAGCCTGCTGGGGGCGCAGGCACCGCTCAGCACCTATGCGGGCACCGACCCCGTCAACGGCTACGGGCTCGGGCTGAGCGCGTCGCAGCGATCCATCCTGATCGGCGCCTATCTGTTGTCGATGATCGTCGGCGCGCTGCTGTTCCCGCTCGTGTCGAAGCGCACGAGCCCGCGCATTGCGCTCATCGTCGCCGCGTTCCTCGTGGCGGGCGGATACCTGTTGTTCCTGCCGTTCCATCTCGAGACGTGGCAGGTGTTCACCAATATGGCCATCGCGGGTCTCGGTTCGGGGGCGCTCGTCGGAGCGATGCCCGCCGCGGCCGCGGCGGCCGCACCGCGCGGGCAGACCGGGGTGGCGTCGGCCCTGACGAATACGACCAAGACCATCGGTGGGTCGTTCGCGTCGGCCACGTTCGGCATCGTGCTGTTCGCGGGCGCGGCGGGCGCGGTCACGTCCACTGCGTCGAGCCTCGGCGGCTACCTCGTCGTGTGGTCGGTGTGCGGCGGCGGCGCGTTGGTGGCCGCCGTGCTGCTGTTCTTCGTGCCGAAGCTGGCGTTCAGCGACGAGATGACGGCGGATGCGGCATCCGCCACGTCGCCCGTCGCCTGAGCGCCCGGGTCGGCCCGAGTTGGCGAGCTCAGCCCCGGTCGGCCAGATCGGCCTGATCGGCCTGATCGGCCTGAGTCAGTCTTCGTCGGCTTGGCGCACCCGCAGCGCGCCCTTCGACACCTTGTAGGGCGCGGCCTGGGCAACCGGCTTCACCGTGATGAGGTCGAGGTTGACGAACGGCGGCAGCTCGACGGCGTGCACGATCGTCTCGGCGATGTCGTCGGCGTACAACGGGTCGGGCACCTCGGAGTAGACGGCATCGGCCTTGGCCTGGTCGCCGCCGAAGCGCACGAGCGAGAATTCTTCGGTGTGCACCATGCCGGGCGCCACCTCGATGACACGCAGGGGCTCACCGTTCAGCTCGAGCCGCAGCACCTCGAAGAGCGCGCGCTCGGCGAACTTGGCCGCGTTGTACCCGCCGCCGCCCGCATAGGCCACATGACCTGCGATCGATGTCACACCCACGATGGATGCCGATCCGCCCTCGGGGATTCCGCGCCGCAGGGCCGGCAGCAGCGCCGAGATGACGCGCTTCGTGCCGAGCACGTTGATGTCGTACATGCGCGCCCAGTCGTCGACGTCGCCGTCCTCGACCGAATCGAGCCCGAACGCGCCGCCCGCGTTGTTGACGAGAACATGGATGTCGCCGATCTCGTCCACGCGCGCGGCGAGGGCATCGACATCCGCCTGCTTCGTCAGATCGGCCACCACCCAGTCGCAACCCGTCTCGGCGGCGAGCGCCTCGAGCCGGTCGGCACGGCGGGCCACGCCGACGACCTCCCAGCCGCGCTCGCGGAACAACCGCACGGTCGCCGCCCCAATGCCTGAACTCGCACCCGTCACCACTGCACGTCTGGTCGTCGTCGTCATACCCTCAGCGTATCGCCGGTGCGAGCGGCAACGTTGCCCCACATTGCGCCACGTTGCGGGCCATTTGCCCGCACCCGGCCGCACTCCTAGTCTCGAAGCGAGGCACCGCACACGTCGTCCACCACGCACCGTCGCGTCGGCACTGCACCGCATCGCCGCAGTACCCCAGACATCCGCACGAACATCCGCTCGCATCATCCGCACCATGACCCGGGAGATCTCATGACCGACCTGAACAACCCCGACTGGAAATTCGAGACCAAGCAGATCCACACGGGCGCGCAGCCCGACCCGGTCACGAAGGCCCGGGCCACCCCGATCTACCAGACCACCAGCTACGTCTTCGACAACGCCGAGCACGCGCAGAACCTGTTCGCGCTGTCCGAGTTCGGCAACATCTACACGCGCATCCAGAACCCCACGCAGGATGTCGTCGAGCAGCGTCTCGCGGCCCTCGAGGGTGGCACGGGCGCCCTGCTCGTGGCCAGCGGCCAGTCGGCCACCACCATCGCCGTGCTCAATATCGCGCAGGCGGGCGACCACATCGTGTCGTCGTCCTCCATCTACGGCGGCACTTACAACCTGTTCAAGTACACGCTGCAGAAGCTCGGCATCGAGACGACGTTCGTCGAGAACCAGGACGACTCCGAAGAGTGGGCGCGCGCCATCCGCCCCAACACCAAGCTGCTGTTCGCCGAGACCATCGGCAACCCCAAGATCAACGTGCTCGACATCCGTCTCGTCGCGGATGTCGCGCACGACGCCGGACTTCCGCTCATCGTCGACAGCACCATCGCCACGCCCTACCTCATCCGCCCCCTCGAGCACGGCGCCGACATCGTGGTGCACTCGGCGACCAAGTTCTTGGGCGGACACGGCACGACCATCGGCGGCATCATCATCGACGGCGGAAAATTCGAGTGGTCGAAGAACGTCGAGAAGTTCCCGGGGCTCACCGAGCCCGACCCGTCCTACCACGGCGCCAGCTACACGACCGCGGTCGGTGACTCCCTGGCCTACATCATCAAGGCGCGCGTGCAGCTGCTGCGCGACCTCGGCGCCGCCATCTCGCCCAACAGCGCGTGGCTGCTCATCCAGGGCATCGAGACGCTGTCGCTGCGCATCGAGCGTCACGTGCAGAACGCGCAGGAGATCGCCGAGTGGCTCGACCAGCACCCCGACATCGCGAGCGTCAACTACTCGGGCCTGCCCTCGAGCCCCTGGTATGCCGCGGCCAACCGTTACGCCCCCAAGGGTGTCGGCGCCGTGCTGAGCTTCGAGCTGAAGGGCGGGGTGGATGCCGGGCGCGAACTCGTCAACAGCCTCACCCTCTTCTCGCACCTCGCCAACATCGGTGACGTGCGCTCGCTCGTGATCCACCCCGCGTCGACCACCCACTCGCAGCTCACGCCCGAACAGCAGCTCACGACGGGTGTCACGCCCGGCCTCGTGCGCCTCTCGGTGGGACTCGAGAACATCGACGACCTGAAGGCCGACCTCACGCAGGCGCTCGCCGCCGCCAAGCGCGTGGCCGACGCCGCGCGCGTGTAGCAACCGCGCGGTCCGCGCGCACCTCCCCCGCCGCCCCGGCGTCCGTAACATGGACACCGGGGCGGCGTCGTACCGACAGAATTGAAGACATGGACTGGCAGACTTCCGCGGACACCGTTCCGTCGCGCTTCGTCACCGAGGCGGAGGCGCGCACCGTGCTCGGCAAGCCGCCGGCCTCGGGCGCCTGGCGCGACGGCGACCGGCCGGGCGACCGCCGCTTCGCCGAGCTGGGCCCCCTCGACTTCGAATCGGGCGGCCACCTGCCGCATGTGCGCCTGGCCTACGAGAGCTGGGGCGAGCTCACGCCCGAGCGCGACAACGCCATCCTCATCCTGCACGCCCTCACGGGTGACAGCCACGTCGTCGGCCAGGGCGGCCCCGGGCACAAGACGGGCGGCTGGTGGAACGGCATCGTCGGGCCCGGCCTCGCCATCGACACCGACCGCTACTTCGTCGTCGCCCCCAACATGCTGGGCGGATGCCAGGGCTCCACCGGTCCGTCCTCCTTCTCCCCCGACGGCACCGAGTGGGGTGCCCGGTTCCCCTTCACGACCATCCGCGATCAGGTCGCCGCGCAGACGCTCTTCGCCGACGCGCTCGGCATCGACCGGTTCTTCGCCGTCATCGGCGGCTCGATGGGCGGCATGCACGCGCTCGAGTGGGCTGTCACGCATCCCGAGCGGGTCGCGCGGCTCGGGCTGTTGTCGGCGCCCCCCGTGACGACATCCGATCAGGTGGCGTTGAACTCGTTGCAGCTCGAGGCCATCCGCATCGACCCGCAGTGGGCGGGTGGCGACTACTACGATGCCGCCGTCGGGCAGGGGCCGCACCGGGGGCTCGCGCTGGCCCGGCGCATGGCGCTGCTCAACTACCGCAGCCCCGAAGAGCTCAACGAGCGGTTCGGGCGGTCGTGGCAGTCCGAGATCTCGCCGCTCGGCGACAACGGGCGCTGGGCCGTCGAGTCCTACCTCGACTTCCACGGCAACAAGTTCACGAGGCGCTTCGACGCCAATAGCTATCTCGTGCTCGTCGAGGCCATGAATTCGCACGACGTGGGCCGCGGGCGCGGTGGGGTGGATGCCGCGCTCGAACGCGTCACGGCCCGCACCGTGGTCATCGGCATCGACTCCGACCGGTTGTTCCCCGTCGAGGGGCAGAGCCGCATCGCCCGCGGCATCCGCACGTCGATCGACGCGGACGCGACCGTGCTGTCGTCCTCGTTCGGTCACGACGGCTTCCTGATCGAACACGAGGCCGTGGCGCGGCACCTGGCGCGGTTGCTCGCGGCCTGACGAACCCGCACCCGCCGCGTCACCCGCGCCGGATAGGATTCTTCGTATGCCACGCGCGCCTCGAGTCGCCGCCGGCAGGGGCCCGGCGGGCACCCTCCCCCGGACGTCGTTCGGCGCGGCCGAGGCCCGGCTCTCGAGGCGGGAACAGGACCGCTTCTCCTACCAGATGGGCCGCCTGCTGGCCGTGAGCGCCGCCGCGTTCGGGCTCATCGGCACGGTCGTGAGCCTCGTCATCCTCTGGATCCCCGGCGTCCTCGGGCCTGGGCAGGCTCTCGTCGCCAGCATTCCCCTCGTGCTCCTCGCGGCAGCGCACACCCTGGCCGCGTGGCGTCCCCGAGACTTCCTCATCGTCGCCGTCGTCTCGCTGGGCTTCGTGTCACTGCTGACCATCGGCGTGCTCATGGACGGCGCCTGGAACGTGGGCAGTTCGTCCGCCATGGGCCTGATCGCGGCGCTCGGCATCGGCGGCGTCGCGGCCGTCCTCGTCGTCAGCTGGCGCGAAATCATCCTGGGTGCCGTCGCATTCATGCTCACGATCGCCCTCTACCTCGCGCTGCTCGCGGGCACCCCCGCCAACCTGTCGGGCGGCGTCGCGCTCATCATCACGGGCTGGGGCGTCGCCGCCACATTCGGTGGATGGTTGGGCGCCAGCTTCCCGCGCGTGATGCGTCGCATTGGCCGCATCGGGCGGGCCTACAACATCGAGCGCCGCGCGAGCGAGACCGAGGCGCGCCGGCTGCGCGACGCCCGGTTGCTGCACGACACGGCACTCGCCACCCTCACACTGCTCGCTCACTCAGGTGTCGGCGTCAACGGGGAGGCCCTGCGGCGGCAAGCCGAATCCGACGGCGAGTTGCTCAGACGACTGCGCCTCGGCGAGACACCGCAGCCCGAAGCATCCGGTGACTATTCACTCACCACGACGGCCGAGGTGCCCGTCGGGGCGTCACTCGCCGGGCTGCGCTCGCGACTCGACGGGCGCGGCCTCGAGATCGACTGGCACGGCGCGGGCGAGGTCGACCTGCCGCCCGAACACCTCGAGGCCTTCGTGCTCGCTCTGTCGGAGTGCCTCGAGAACGTGCGCCGTCACGCGCAGGTGACCCGGGCCCACGTCACGCTGAGCGACGACGAGACCGCCGCACGCGCCGTCGTGACCGACGCGGGGGTCGGATTCGACCCCGACGAGATCCCCGGCGGACGACTCGGTTTTCGCGAATCGGTCATCGCGCGGCTCGACGACATCGGGGGCACCGTGCGCGTCTTCTCGGCACGCGGCGCCGGCACGACCGTCGTGCTGGAGGTCACGAAACAATGAGCGTTCCCCTCGACACCAACCCGCGGGCCGGTCGCCGCACCGAACGCGTGCGGTCGAACCTCGGCACGTCCCAGCTCGGCAGCGGGCTCGCGGTGGCGGGCGCCTTCATCGTGGCCAACGGCCTGTGGCGGTTCCTCACGCACATCGGCGACTACCCACGCCTGCCCCTCAACGTGGCCGCGTGGGCGGTCTTCGCGGTCTCGGTCGCGCTCATCGCCTGGCTCGTGCGGCGCCGCGGCTATCTGCTCGACCTGCCCGTCTTCATCCTGCTGCTCGCGGCCCTGGGCGCCACCGTGGCGCTCGACCTCACGGCCATCTGGGGGCTCAGCGGGGCCCGTCTCTACCCCTCGGCGTCCGTCGCGGTCGGCGGTGCGCTTCTCGCCGCCGTCACGCTGCGTCCGGCGCGCGAGGTCGCCGTGGTCACGGCCCTGCTCGGCCTCGCGCTCGTCGCCGTGTTCCTCTCGGAGCAGCGCTCCTCCCCCGCCACCATCGCGCCGCAGCTGCTCACGCTGACCCTCACGGTCGGGCCCGCCTTCGTCGGGTGCGCCGTCGTCGCGTCCTACCGGCGCATGGTGCGCATGGCGCTCGACCGTGTGCTCATCCAGTCGACCGTCGCCGCGCCGGCCTTCGGCGTCAGCATGCTCGAAACAGAAGAGCTCGCGGCGCTCGACCGTGAGGTCGAAGAACTCTTCGCCGACGTGTCGTCGGGGCGTGAACCACTGCCGCTGACACCCGCGCGCGCCTCGCGGGCGCAGGAGCTCGCCACCGAGCTGCGGCAACACCTCGTGCAAAACCGCAGCACGAGCTGGCTGGTGCACGCCATCGCCGAATCCGAATTCCTCGGCGACTCGATCGACGTCGTCGACCCGCACGGCCTCGCCGCCACGCTCGATCAGCGGCAACGCGACGGTCTGCTGAGCGCCCTCTGGCTGCTCATCAGCGCCAACCCGAGACAGGTTCCGTCGGTCGAACTGCGTTTCCCGGCCCTGCCGCTGCCGCCCGTCGACACGCCCATGCAACGTTTCCCGCTCGTCATCGTGGTCGAGGGCGTGCGCCGCACGGCCGTCGAACCGGGCACCTGGCTGGGATTCTCGCGAGTGGGAAGCTATGTCGATGCCGCACGCCCGCTCGGAATTACGGTAGAAATTGAATGCACGGTCGAGAGCCCTGCCGCTCGCACACCGAGCCGTCACTGACAGGAGAACCGATGCCGAACACCCTGAGCAACATCCGCCTGGCGATCGTCGACGATCACAGGATGCTCCTCGGAGCCCTCACCGAGTGGGTGCGCAGCGCCGCCGACGACATCGACATGGTCGTCGCCGTGCCCACCTGGCCCGAACTCCTGACCGCGAAAGAGTTCCCCGTCGACGTCGTGCTGCTCGACCTCGACCTCAAGGACAACATCCCCGTCTCGCTCAAGCTGTCCACGCTGAAGGCCGCCGGCGTCAGGACCGTGCTCATGAGCACGTACTCCGACCCCGCCGTCGTGCGCGAGGCGCTGGCGGCCGGCGCAGTCGGCTACCTCGTCAAGAGCGAGGACGCCTCCATGATCGCCGAGGCCATCCGTGCCGCCAACCGCGGCGAGTCCTACATCTCGGCCGAACTCGACCTGGCGCTCAACGCGACCGTGTCGGGTGGGCCGAAGCTCAGCGCGCAGGAGCGCCGTGTCATGGCGCTCTATGCCGCCGGCGAACCCGTCAAGACGGTCGCGTTCGAGCTCAGCATCTCGGAAGAGACGGCCAAGAGCTACCTCAAGCGCATCCGCGAGAAGTACCGCCTCGCCGGCCACGACGTCGGCACCAAGGTGGCGCTGCGCAAGCGCGCCATCCTCGACGGCATCATCGTCGACTAGCGGCGGGCCGGCCCCGCGAGGGCGAGCTTACGAACGGGTGGATGCTGCGGCATCCGCCCGTTCTGCATTCTGGTCGAGCGGTTTCACGCCACGAGATGCGGCGCTGCGGCTCTCGGTGGCGTAGCTCAGCACGGCGAGGGCGATACCCGCGACAGTCAGCACGGCGCCCACCCAGACGGGCGAGAGGTAGCCGGCGCCGGCCGCGATGGTGACACCGCCGAGGAACGCTCCGAGGGCGTTGCCGATATTGAGGGCGGAGTGGTTCAGGGCGGCGGCGATCGATTGGCTGTCGCCCGCGACATCCATCAAGCGGGTCTGGATGGTGGGGCCGATGCCCTGTGCCGCGAAACCGGTCGCGAACACGAAGAAGAACAGCGCCGGCAGCCACGCGGCCGTGAGAGCGAGGCCGACGAGCACCACGAGCATGAGCGGGAAGAACACGAAGAGCGAGAGCTTGACGCTCTTGTCGGCGATGTGGCCGCCCACGAAATTGCCGATGGTCATGCCGAGGCCGATGGCGAACAGCACCCAGGGCACGAGGCCGGCGCTCTCGCCCGTGACATCGGTGACGATGGGAGCGATGTAGCTGTAGACGGCGAAGAAACCGCCGAAACCGATCGAGCCGATGAGCAGCGCGAACCACACCTGGGCGCGCGTGAACGCCTTGAGCTCTTTGCGCATGGTCTGACCCGCGTCGCCCGGCTGCTGCGGCACCGCGAACCACACGGCCGCGGTGGCGAGGGCGAAGACGATGGCGACCAGGAAGTAGGCCGAGCGCCAGCCGAACGATTGGCCGACAAAGGTGGCGAGCGGCACGCCGATCATGTTGGCGATCGTGAGGCCCGACATGACGAGGGCAACGCCGCGTGCGCGCCGGCCCGGGCCCATGAGCCGGGCCGCGACGAGCGAGGCGATGCCGAAGTAGGCGCCGTGCGGGATGCCTGCGATGAAACGCGAGATGAGCACCGTCTCGAAGGTGGGCGCGAGCGACGTGGCGACGGTCGCGATCGTGAAGGCCGCGCCCAGGATGACGAGCACGTAACGCCGGGGGTAGCGGGCGACGAAGGCCGCGATCGTGGGCGCGCCGACGACGACGCCGAGGGCATAGGCGCTGATGAGCCAGCCGGCCTGGGCGTTGGCGTGCTCGGCCGAATCGGCGAAGAGCGCGGGCAGCAGGTCGCGCGCGATATCGGGCAGCAGACCCATGGCGACGAACTCGGTCGTGCCGATGCCGAACGACCCGATGGCGAGGGCGATCAGGGCAAGACGAATGCGGGTCGACGACAGCGGTGTCGACCCGTCGGTGGCGGCAGGCATGCGCTCAGTCTAGGCGCGTTCCGATCCGGAATCGAATCGATTCGATCATCGGGTTCCGGCGGCGACACGGAGTGGCGATGAAGCGGCGGCGAAGCGGTGAATCCGCAACCCGGCGCGAGGGCCAAACGGACAGACCGGCGGGCAGCGGAGGAGTCAAGCGACCGCACCGCCCCGCCACCGAACGCGCTACTCCCGGATGTGGTCGAGGGCGCTCTCGAGACGGTCGACCTTGCCCGTGAGCTCGCCCGTGTGGCCGGGGCGGATGTCGGCCTTCAGCACGAGCGAGACGCGCGGGCCGAACGCACCGACGGCCTCGGTGGCGCGGCGGATGACGTCGAAGACCTCGTCCCACTCCCCCTCGAGTGTCGTGAACATCGAGTCGGTGTGGTTGGGCAGACCCGATTCGCGCACGATCTTGACGGCGGCGGCCACGGCGTCGTGCACCGAGGCATCCTCGTTCGAACCGCCGGATGGGGCGACGCTGAAGGCGACCAACATGATTTCTCCTCGGATAGTTAGGCGGATGCGAGTGGGACCGCGGCCCGGGCCTCGGAGCCCGCGCGCCAGATCTCGACGGCGACGATGACGAGCATGACGGCGAGGCCGGCGTTGCGCAGGGTGATGAGCAGCACCATCCACGTCTGGGTCTGCACGAGCGCGTCGTAGTAGTAGGGGTAGATGATCTGCGTCATGGCCGCGACGACCAGCGTGAGTCCGGCCAGCAGGGGCACGCGCCGGCCGCCGACCACGATGAGCGCCGCGACGGGCGCGACGAGCCAGGAGAGGTACTGCGGCGACCCGACCTTGTTGAAGACGATGAACACCAGCACGAGCGCGAGGGCCACCTGGGGGAAGAGGCGCACGGCCGAGGCGCCGGCCCGGGTGGCGCGCCATCCGAACCAGGCCACGACGGCGAGGGCGATGACGAGCAGCGGCGTCATGAGGGTCGAGACGACGCCCGCGCCCGTTCCGGTGAGCTGGAAGGTGAGGATTTCTCGATCGAAGTAGGTCGTGAAACCGGGCGCCCCGAACGACGTCGCCCAGAGGTAGGGCACGGCGACGGGCGATTCGATCTGGATGCCGCGGCCCGTCTGCTCGGTGATGAAGCTGAAGACCGTGAGGCCCGAGCCCGCGACGAGCGCCGCGGCGACGATGACGACCGAGGTGCCAGCGGCCGCAGCGGCCACGCGCCAGCGACTGCGCAACACGATGAAGGCCGCCGCCAGGATCGCGGCCGGCCAGATCTTGATCCACGTGGCCACGGCGAGCAGCACCGACGCGACGATCGGGCGGTTCACGGCGATGAGCATGGCGATGAGTGACAGGGATGCCGTGAGCGCATCGAGCCGGGCCACGCCGATCACGCCGAACAGCAGCAGGAACGCGAGGCACCACCAGGCGGCCAGGCAGCGGGCACGCGTGCGGGTGCCGCGTTGGGCGCTGCCGAGGAGGAACCAGAACGCCACGGCGTCCAACGCAGCCACGAGCACGAGCCAGGCGAAGCCGTAGCCCACCACGCTCGTGCCGCCGAGAAGCGGGATCGCCATGGGCACGAGCGCCGCGATGGGGTAGACCCAGACGGCGTCGATGCCGACGACCGGTCCCCCGGCGAGCGCCTCGCGCATCCAGCCGAGGTAGACACCCGTGACGTCGTTGAGCGGCGTGTTCGGGGCGTAGATGACGCCGAGCGAGACGATGACGTGGACGACGAGGAAAGCCACCCACAGGACCGGGGCCGACCAGAGCAGTCCGTCAGACGGGACGGAGGCCGGGACTGGCGCCGAGCCAGGCGCGGAGCGGGGCACGGAGCGGGGCGCGGCGGCGGACGACGAAGACGGATCGGAAGACATCGCCCTCATCCTATTGTTCGGCCGCGCCCCGCCGCCGATCAATACCCGGAGAAGTAGTCGCTGTGAACCCGGCGCACACCGGCCTGTCGCAGCGCGGGCTTGAGCGCGTCGACGAGGCCGGGAGGGCCCGAGATCAGCGTCGTGCGCGCGGTGAGGTCGGGCACGTGTTCGCGCAGCCGGTCGCCGTCGATACGCCCCGCGCCGATGTACTTCCACCCGGTCGGCAGCGTGTCGGGTGCTTCGGGCGCCGAGATGAACACGCGGGCCCCCGAGGCTTCGAGCTCGGGCAGATAGGCGAGGGCCTCGACATCCGACACGGCGTAGACGAGCACGACGTCACGCTTCTCGCCGCGCCGGTGCGCCTCGGTCAGCTGCGAGACGAAGGGTGTGACGCCGATGCCCGCGGCGACGAGCAGCAGGGGCGCGGCCGGGTCGGCGGGCAGCAGGAAGTCGCCCCACACCCCCGTGGCCGAGATGCGCTGGCCGGGCTCGAGGCTGACGAGGGCGCGCTTCAGCGACGATGCCGGCTCGGGCAGGCTGAATGCGATGGCGACGGGTGTCGGCGCATCGGTCGGATGCGCGGCCGACGGCGCCGAGACGAGACTGAACACGCGGCGGCTGCCCCTCCTGTCGGCGGGTCCGTGCGGCACCGTGACCTCGAGGTATTGGCCCGCGTGGTAGCGCACGGGCGCGCTCGGCTGGAACGTGAGCTCGACGGTTCCGGGGGTCGGGCGCCGCTGGCCGACGAGGCTCAGGCGGATGCGGCGGCGCTGACCGAAGCCGAAGGCCACGAGGTTCGCAACGAGTAGGGCGAGCTCGGGCGAGGAGAACAGCACCTCGAACAGGTTGAACGGGATGGCGAACAGCACGGCCGCGATGGTCGCCACCACGAACTGCTGCCAGCGCCTCGGCGGCAGAGTGAGCGGCTCCGAGAGCATGAAACCCGCGATGAAGATGATCGGGTAGGACGCCAGGGCCGTGCCGACGGCTCCCCCGACATCCTGGCCGAAGAGGAGCAGGCGGATCGTGACGATGACGAGCGAGACGAGGATGAACCATCCGCCGATGCCGAGCCGGCGCGTGCGGTAGAGGATGAGGAACGCGCCGATGGCCACGAACGGCAGCAGCGGCGTGGTGGCCACCCACCAGATCGACGGGTCGATGGCCGTGACGGTGACGAAGAACGCGCCGAAGGCCGCCGGGTTGAAGATGTGGCGTCCCCGCACCGCGAGCGCGTACTTGCTCGCCGTGGCGACCGCGCCGGCCAGCACGATGCCGCCGAGACCCGCCGGTTCGAGCGACGGCTGCAGGATGAAGAAGAGCAGCAGGCCCGTGATGATGGCCGAGCCGTCTTGCGGGCGCACGCGGAACAGCAGCCCGAACACGCGACCCGCGACGAGGCACGTGAGCACGGCGGCCGCGGCGCTGCCGAGCAGCACCAGCGGGTCGAACGAGATGAGGTCGGGCGAGAGCACCGAGAAGATGAGCGTGACCGCGAGGAGAGCGAACAGCACGCCCACCACGAGGGTGTACATGCCCACGCGCCCCAAGCGCACATCGAGCAGTCGTTTCATACGAAGATCTCTCCCTGGAAAGTGGGGGTGCGTTCGAGGCGACCCGACGAGAAGATGCGGACCCCGTCGGCGCCGAACTCCTCGCGGAGTGCCGACGGGTCGGTGAAGAAGAGGGCCGTGGCCACGCCGTCGGCCGTGCGGGCGTCGGCCGCGAGCGCCCAGGTGGCGGCGACCTGCGGCGTCGGGAGTCCCGTGCGGCCGTCGATCACGTGGTGCAGGCCGTTGCCCCACGCCCGGCGGTTGGTAGCCGAGGCGCACAGGGCGGCGTCGCCGAGCTCGACGACTCCGACGGCCTTCGAGGGGTCGTACGGATGCTCGAGGGCCACGCGGATGGGCGCACCGCGACGGAACAGATCGCCCGAGGCATCTACCGTGAAGCTGTCGAAGCCGGCGTCATCGAGCAGCGCCACGACGAGGTCGACGAGATAGCCCTTACCGGCCGCGCCGACGTCGACGGTCACGGGACGCGTGGTGTGCACGACGGACCCGGCCCGCACCGCGGACGTGTCGTCGACGACATCCGCCAGTCGCAGCACGGTCGAGGGGGCGGGCTCGGCGGCGGCGGGCACGAGCGAATACTGCGCGTCGTACCCCAACGAGACGAGCGCGTCCCCGACGAACGGCGTCACGGCCCCCGACGTCACGCGATAGAGCCGCTCATACACCTCGATGAGCGGCTGCGCGTCGGCGGGAACCCGATAGGCCCCCGCCGACCGCGCCAGCCGCGTCACCAGCGAATCCTCGCGAAATCGCGAGTAGTCGCGGTCGAATTGATCGATGCGCGCGGCGATCGCCTGGCGCAGGGCCGTTGGCACCTCACGGTCGGTGTCGATCTGCCACCGCGTGCCGATGGCGTCGAAAACGTAAGGCTCGGGCCCACGCGGGGCGGATGTCGGTGCCACGGCCTCGCCCGACACTAGGAGGCGTCGGCGATGATCTTGTCGATGGCGTCATTGAACCCGCCGCTCGTGAGCGACGACCCGGCCACCTTCGACACGTTGAGGTCGTCGATCGACTTGCCCACGACGATGTCGTTGATGCCGTCGACGAACTCGCCCTGATACTTCTTCGAGTTCGGGTTGGTGGCGTTCGACGTGACGTCGAGGTCCTCGACCACACCACCCGCGAGGGTCAGCTTCACGGTGATCGACTCTTCTCCACCCGGGGAGTTGTACGAGCCGTCTTCGGTGTAGGTGCCGTCTTTCAGCGCGCTGGCGTCGGCGCCCGAGCCGGCCGCGCCCGACGACGATTCCGAGGTGGCGCCCGCGGCGGGCGTGCTCGCGCTCGTGCTGCCGCTGCCGGACGTGCTGCCCGTGCCCTCGGCGTCGGCTCCGGCGGAGGAGCACCCCGCGAGGCCACCGATCACGGCGATTCCGGCGAGTGCTACGGCGGTGTTCTGTCGAGTACTGGTCTTCATGGTGATCTGCTCCCTGTGGCGGTAGATGTGGTTCAACCGTAGGAAGCGAACCGCGGCTACTACTGGGAACATTCTATGAACAGGCTATGCGCCACGGGCCCGGAATGTCGGGGCGGTCGGAGAAGTGCCCGTGAATCCGGGCGACGCCGATGGGTTACCTGAACGTTAGTGTGAGGCCGAGTTCAGCCAACTTTTTATGGCCGATCCGAGGGCGTCGGCCACGTCGAGCGCCGCGATCGGTCCCCCGGCCGACGCGAGCTCGGCGGCGCGCGCGTGCAGCAGCGCTCCCGTGGCGGCCAGGGGTGCCAGGGCCCCGGCGTCCGCGTCGATCGCGTCACGGTGGGTGGCCACGAGCGCGCCCAAGACTCCGCCCAGCACATCGCCCGAGCCGGCGGTCGCGAGCCACGACGGCGCGCCCGAGACCGTGAGGCGTGCGCCATCCGGGTCGGCGATGTAGGTGGTGTTGCCCTTCAGCAGCACCACGGAACCCGAGGCCTCGGCGGCGCGCACGGCCCAGTCGGCCGGGGCCTGCTTCACGGCATCCACATCGGTGTCGATGCCCGTGCGTCCGAGCAGCGCCACGAGCTCCGAGAAATGCGGCGTGAGAATGCTTTTCGTGCGCCCGCCGCCGCCCGCCGTCAAGCGATGTTCGGCGAAGAGGCCCAGCACACCCGCGTCGATCACGGCGGGGTCGCCCGATTCGAGGGCACGGATGATGCGGGCGCGACGCTTCGGCTTCAACGCCTGCTCGTCGATGCCCGAGCCAATCACCCAGGCCTGCACGCGTCCGTCGGCCGTGACGACCTCGGGCCGCCGGGCCAGAACCAACTCGCTCGGATGCCGCGGCCCCAGGTAGCGCACCATCCCCACGCCCGTGCGGTGCGCCGCCTGCACGCTCAGCACGGCGGCCCCCGGGTAGGACGTCGACCCCGTGATCGCGCCCAGCACCCCCCGCGAGTACTTGTCGTCGTCGGGTGCGGGCACGGAAATCCAGCGTGCCGCGTCGTCGTCGGTGAATGCCGTCCACTCGCTCATGCCTCCACCCTACGGCCGGAATATCTGGCGGCGCAGGCCGCTTGTCCCCTGTGGCGCGCGCGTGCTCGCACCGCGTCACCCTCACCACCGTCGATCGGCGGCTCTCCCCGTCGGTCAGCTCGTTCAGCCTCACAAGGAGCAGGATGTCTCACCTCTTCAGCCCCCTCACCGTCCGCACCCTCACACTGCGCAACCGTCTCTGGGTGGCGCCCATGTGCCAGTACTCGGTCATGGAGCGCGACGGCATCCCCGTCGACTGGCACCTCGTGCACCTCGGCCAGTACGCGTCGGGCGGCGCCGGGCTCGTCGTCACCGAGGCCACGGCCGTCAGCCCCGAGGGCCGCATCTCGCCCGAAGACACCGGCATCTGGAACGACGCGCAGAAGGATGCCTGGGTGCGCATCGTCGACTTCCTGCACTCCCAGGGTGCCGCCGCCGGCATCCAGCTCGCTCACGCGGGTCGCAAGGCTTCCACCTTCGCGCCGTGGGGACCGCACACGGGCCACGGCTCGGTGCCCCTCGCCGACGGCGGATGGCAGACCGTCGGCCCCTCGGCCGTTCCGTTCGGCGACTATGCCACGCCCGAGGCGCTCGACGCCGACGGCATCGAGAAGGTCGTCGAGGACTTCCGCAGCGCCGCCGTGCGCGCGCGCCTCGCCGGGTTCGACGTGCTCGAGGTCCACGCCGCCCACGGCTACCTGCTGCACCAGTTCCTGTCTCCCCTGTCGAACGACCGCACCGACGAATACGGTGGATCGCTCGAGAACCGTGCCCGCCTGCTGCTGCGCGTGGTCGAGGCCATCCGCGAGGTCGCCGGCGACCTGGCCCTCTTCGTGCGCTTCTCGGCCAGCGACTGGACCGAGGGCGGCTGGAACGAGGATGACACCGCCACCGTGGCCGGCTGGGCCCGAGACGCCGGCGCCGACCTCTTCGACATCTCGTCGGGCGGCAACGTGCCGGCCGCCAACATCACGGTCGGACCCGGCTACCAGGTGCCGTTCGCCGCGCACGTGAAGCAACAGGCCGGCGTGCCCGTCTCGGCCGTCGGACTCATCACCGAGCCGGCCCAGGCCGACAAGATCGTCGCAACGGGCGACGCCGACGCCGTCATGGCCGGCCGCGAGTTCCTGCGCGACCCGCACTTCGCGGCCCGTGCAGCCTTCGAGCTGGGCGACACGCTCGACTACCTGCCCGGTCAGTACGAGCGCGCGCCGCGCAGCTAGCTGGCCCTCACACACCGGAGACGTGAAAAGGCGGCCATCCCCTCGGGGGTGGCCGCCTTTTTCACGGTGAGACGGATGCTACGCAGGCAGCTCGTCGGCGAGTCAGTTCGTCAGCCAACCTGTCAGCCGCGCTGCCGCTGCCCGCGCTGCGTGGCGTCCTCGACTTCTCCGACCAGCTCCTCGATGATGTCCTCGAGGAACAGCACGCCGGTCGTCGTCCCCTCGGTGTCGAAGGTGCGCGCGAGGTGCGAACCGCTGCGGCGCATCGACGTGAGCGCATCTTCGAGGTCGGTGTCGTCGAAGATGGACACCAGCTGGCGCACGCGCTTCGACGGGATCGGCAGGGTCTCCTCCCCCGGCTCCTCGTCGGCTTCGAGCTTCAGCACGTCTTTCAGGTGCAGGTAGCCGACCGGGGCGGACTCGTCGTCGACGACCACGTAGCGCGAGAACCCGTGGCGGGCCACCGAGCGCTCGAGGTCTTCGGTCGTCGCGTTCTCGCCGAGCGTCACGAGCTGGTCGAGGGGCACGGCCACATCGCGGGCCTTCTTCTCGGTGAATTCGAACGCCGCCACGAGCGCGCCGGTCGAGTCTTCGAGCACGCCCTCTCGCGTCGACTGACCGACGATGGTGGCCACCTCATCCAGCGTGAATGTCGAGGCAGCCTCGTCTTTCGGCTCGACGCGGAACAGCCGCAGCACGAGGTTGGCGACGGCGTTGAGCGACCAGATGATGGGCTTGAACACGCGCGACACGAACACGAGCGGCGGCGCCAAGAGCAGCACGGCGCGGTCGGGAATCGAGAACGACAGGTTCTTGGGCACCATCTCGCCGAAAACCACGTGCAGGTAGGACACGACGATCAGCGCGATGACGAACGCGATGGTCGAGATGAACTCCTCGGGCAGCCCGGTGAGCGCCAGCGGCACCTCGAGCAGGTGATGGATGGCGGGCTCGGACACGTTCAAGATCAGCAGCGAACACACCGTGATGCCGAGCTGGCTCGTGGCCAGCATGAGCGTGGCGTGCTCCATGGCCCAGAGCGCCGTGATGGCGCTGCGTTTGCCCTGCTCGGCGAGCGGTTCGATCTGCGAGCGGCGGGCCGAGATGACGGCGAACTCGGCGCCGACGAAGAAGGCGTTGCCGAGCAGCAGCACGACGAGCCAGGCTATTCCTGCCCAATCGCTCATGATCGGTCTCCCTTCTTCGTGCTGGTGCGTTCGGTGGGGTCGACGCTTTCGGCGGACTCGCCGCGCCCCTCGAGCACGGCGTCGGCCGCGCGGGTGCGGGCCGACTTCGCGGAACTCGCGCTCTGCTCGCGTTTCTCGGACTGCGCGGCGCGGGCGGCTTCCCGTGTCGCGTCGCGCGTCGCGTCGCGGTCGGCCCGGTCTGCGGCACGATCTGCTCGATCGGACGCCCGTTCGGCGCGGTCAGCCGCGCGAGTGGCTTCGCGCTCGGCTGATCGCGCGGCGCGCGCCGACGACCCGTCGCGCCCGTCGGCGTCGTCGCTCTCGTCGACGGGCCGTTCAGTGAAGCGCAGACGGTCGATGCGGCGCCCGTCGAGGCGTTCCACCTTCAGCGTGCCGTCGGCGGTCTCGACCTCGTCGCCCTGTTCGGGCAGCCGGCCGAGCTCGCTCATCACGAATCCGGCGACGGTCTCATATGGCCCGTCCTCGGGCACCTGGATGCCGGTGCTCTCGAGCAGCTCGTCGGGCCGCAGGCTGCCGGGGAACGCGATCGATCCGCGGGCACGCACGATACCGGCGCGCGTGCGGTCGTGTTCGTCGACCACTTCGCCGACGATCTCTTCGACCAGGTCTTCGAGCGTGGCGACGCCGGCCGTTCCACCGTATTCGTCGAGCACCACGGCCATCTGATAGCCGCGGCCGCGCAACTCGGAGAGGAGCGTGTCGAGACGCATGGTCTCGGGCACCCGGATCGCCTCGGTCATGAGAGCGGATGCCGGCACCTCGGAGCGTCGGGCGCGCGGCACGGCGACGGCCTGCTTCACGTGCACGACGCCGACGATGTCGTCGATGCCCTCGTCGACCACGGGGAACCGCGAGTAACCCGTCGACCGGGCGAGGTCGACGACGGCCTGGGCGGAGTCGGTGCGCTGCACCCACGCCACACGCGGCCGGGGCGTCATCACATCGGAGGCGTCGTGGTTGGCGAATTGCAGCGTGCGGTTGAGCAATGTGGCCGTGTCCTGCTCGAGCACACCCGCGCTGGCGGAACGCCGCACCAGGCTCGAGAGCTCTTCGGCCGTGCGGGCGCCCGACAACTCTTCCTTCGGCTCGATGCCGACCGACCGCAGCAGCCCGTTGGCACTGCCGTTCAGCACGACGATGGCCGGTTTGAACACGGTCGTGAAGAGCGTCTGGAAGGGGATGACGAGCTTGGCGGTCTGAATGGGCAGGGCCAGCGCGAAGTTCTTGGGCACGAGCTCGCCGATGACCATCGAGGCGAGCGTGGCGATCACGAGCGCGATGGGTGTGGCGATCACGGGCACGACGTCCTCGGGCAGACCGACGGCGCCGAGCGGGCCCGCCAGGAGCGACGACAGCGCCGGCTCCATGGTGTAACCCGTGAGCAGCGTGGTGAGCGTGATGCCCAGCTGCGCGCTCGACAGGTGCGTCGAGGTGATGCGCAGCGCGGCGATCGTCATGCTGAGCTTCGTCTCGCCGCGCTCGCGCCGGGCTTCGAGGTCGGAACGGTCGAGGTTGACGAGCGCGAACTCGCTGGCCACGAAAAGGCCGGTGCCGATCGTGAGCACGACGCCCACGCCGAGCATGATCCACTCGTACATCACGCGAACACCACCCCGATTCGGGTGCTCGGCACGCGAGCGCCGCGGAGGGGGCCCGCGCCAGAGGGGCCCGAAGCAGAGGGACCCGAGGCAGAGGGGCCCGAAGCAGAGGGCTCAGAAGAGGAGGGCAGGGACACAGACGATGAAGGAGGGTCATCCATTATTCGCCCAACTATACCGGCGAACTCTGTGTCTCACCAGGAGACGGGGAGGGCCTTGCCTTCTTCGTAACCCGATGCCGACTGCAGGCCCACGCGGGCTCGCTCGCGGAACTCGGCCAGCGACGTGGCACCCGCGTAGGTGAACGACGAACGCAGGCCCGACGTGATCATGTCGAGCAGGTCTTCGAGCGAGGGCCGCAGCGGGTCGAGATAGATCTTGGACGACGAGATGCCCTCGGCGAAGAGCATCTTGCGCGCGAGCTCGTAGGGGTCGAGGCGGCCGAAGCGCTCGACCACGGCCTTGGTCGAGGCCATGCCCCAGCTCTCTTTGTAGAGGCGGCCGTCGTCGTCGGTGCGCAGATTGCCCGGCGCCTCGATCGTGCCGGCGAACCACGAGCCGACCATGACGCTGGATGCCCCGGCGGCCAGCGCGAGGGCCACATCGCGCGGGTAACGCACCCCGCCGTCGGCCCACACGTGCGCGCCCAGCTCGGTCGCCGTCTCGGCGGTCTCGAGCACGGCCGAGAACTGCGGCCGCCCGACGGCCGTCATCATGCGCGTCGTGCACATGGCGCCCGGCCCGACGCCCACCTTGATGATGGTGGCGCCCGCGCCCACGAGGTCACGCACACCGGCCTCGGACACGACGTTGCCGGCCACGAGCGGAATGCCGAGGTCGAGCTTCGACACCGTGGCGAGCGCCTCGAGCATGCCCTCCTGGTGTCCGTGTGCCGTGTCGAGCACGAGCACGTCGACGCCCGCGCGGGCCAGAGCGGATGCCTTGGCCGCCACGTCTCCGTTGATGCCGAGCGCCGAGGCCACGACGAGTCGCCCATCGCTGTCGAGCGCCGGTGTGTAGAGCGTGGAGCGCAGGGCCGAGGTGCGGCTGAGCGTGCCCACGACGATGCCGTGCCGCAGCACGGGCGCGAAGTCGAGGTCGGCGGCGACCATGATGTCGAAGGCGGCGCGAGCGGTGGGCACGTCGTCGGCGTCGATCGAGGCGACCGAACCGTGCAGCAGGTTGCCGAGGGTGGCATCGGCGAGCGCCGAGCCCAGACGGGTCGAGGGGATGGCGCCGAGGAAGCGCCCGTGATCGTCTTCGACCACGACGCCGTGCCCCGAGACGGGCGGCAGCGCGAGCAGCGCGTCGGCCACGGTCGCGTCGGCTGTCATGCGCACGGGCGTGTCGAACGCGGTCGGCTGGTCTTTGACCCACCGGATGGCGTGGTCGAGGTCTTGCAGCGGCAGGTCTTGCGGAAGCACGCCGAGTCCGCCCCGTCGGGCGAGGGATGCCGCCAGCCGCGGGCCCGTGACCGAGTTCATGTTGGCCGACACGATGGGGATCTGGGCTCCCGTGCCGTCGTCGGTGGCGAGCGAGACATCCATTCTGCTCGTGATGCCGGAACGCGAGGGCACCAGGAACACATCGGAATAGGTCAGATCGAAGGCGGGCGCTTGGCCGTAGAACTCCATACCTGTAACGCTAACGCCACCTCCTGACAATGCGACGGTCCGAGGAAGGGTTTAGGCTTGATGATTGGACGCGACGAGCGTCGTAGGACTGCGCCTCGTCGATCAGATATCAACGGAGAGAGTGGGCGATCCTTAGTGTCGAGCCAGGTGACCGGCGTAGGAACCGACGAGGGTTCGTCGGCCGAATTTGGAGCCAACGAATGGCTCGTCGAAGAACTGTACGAACAGTACGTCGTCGATAAGAATTCCGTCGACGAGTCGTGGTGGCACACCCTCGAGCGCTACCACTCCGTGAAGGGGCAGGGAGCTTCGGCACCGGCCACCACCGCGTCCGCAGCTCCGGCGGCCCCCGCATCCGCGCCCGCCGCCGACCAGGCGCAGAAGCCCGGCACGCCGGCCGCGCCCACCACCTCGGCTCCCGCGCTCGGCACCCCGCCGCAGGCCGC
Source organism: Okibacterium fritillariae (assembly GCF_900167575.1). Lineage (GTDB taxonomy): Bacteria > Actinomycetota > Actinomycetes > Actinomycetales > Microbacteriaceae > Okibacterium > Okibacterium fritillariae. Next base: position 427,296 of record NZ_FUZP01000002.1, on the reverse strand, counting down.
CCCCCAGACCTCGGCCGCGACCGCCACGCAGTCCACCGAGGAGTCGAAGGCCCAGCCCGTGGCCCGCACCACCTCGGCCCCCGCCAAACCCGCGCCGATCCCGGCCGACGCGCCCGTCACGGCCCCCCAGAAGACCGTCTCCTCTGACACCCCGGCCGACGAGCCGCAAGACACCGTCACTCCCCTGCGCGGCATGTCCAAGACGCTCGCCACCAACATGGATGCCTCGCTCACGGTGCCCACGGCCACGAGTGTGCGCACCATCCCGGCCAAGCTCATGATCGACAACCGCATCGTGATCAACAACCACCTCAAGCGCGCCCGCGGCGGAAAGGTGAGCTTCACCCACCTCATCGGCTGGGCGCTCATCCAGGCGTTGAAAGAGTTCCCGAGCCAGAACGTGGCCTACGGCGAGATCGACGGCAAGCCCAGCGTCATCGCGCCCGCGCACATCAACCTCGGCATCGCCATCGACCTGCCGAAGCCCGACGGCACGCGCTCGCTCATGGTTCCCGGCATCAAGAAGGCCGACACCCTCACGTTCGGCGAATACCTCGTCGCCTACGAAGACCTCGTCAAGCGCGCCCGCGGCGGCAAGCTCGCGGCGGCCGACTTCCAGGGCGTGACGATCTCGCTCACCAACCCGGGCGGCATCGGCACCGTGCACTCGGTGCCCCGCCTCATGAAGGGCCAGGGCTGCATCATCGGCGCCGGTGCCCTCGAATACCCCGCCGAGTTCCAGGGCGCGTCCGAGCACACGCTCGTCGAGCTCGGCATCGGCAAGACCATCACGCTGACCTCCACGTATGACCACCGCGTCATCCAGGGCGCCGGTTCGGGCGAATACCTGAAAAAGGTTCACGAGCTGCTCATCGGGCAGCGCGGTTTCTACAACGACATCTTCGCGGCGCTGCGCATCCCCTACGCGCCCATCGACTGGGCCTCCGACATCTCGGTCGACCTGAGCGACACGGTGTCGAAGACGGCCCGTGTGCAGGAGCTCATCAACGCGTTCCGTGTGCGCGGCCACCTCATGGCCGATATCGACCCGCTCGAATACGTGCAGCGCTCGCACCCCGACCTCGACATCGCCAACCACGGCCTCACCTTCTGGGACTTGGACCGCGAGTTCGTCACGGGTGAGTTCGGCGACAAGCGCCAGGCCAAGCTGCGCGACATCCTGGGTGTTCTGCGCGACTCGTACTGCCGCACCATCGGCCTCGAGTACATGCACATCCAAGACCCGGCCCAGCGCAAGTGGATCCAGTCCAAGGTCGAGCGCCCCTACGCCAAGCCCATGCACGACGAGCAGATGCGCATCCTGGGCAAGCTCAACGAGGCCGAGGCGTTCGAGACGTTCCTGCAGACCAAGTACGTGGGCCAGAAGCGCTTCAGCCTCGAGGGCTCCGAGTCGACGATCGCGCTGCTCGACACCATCCTGCAGGGTGCGGCCTCGGCCGGGCTCGACGGCGCGGCCATCGGCATGGCCCACCGCGGCCGCCTCAACGTGCTGAGCAACATCGCCGGCAAGACCTACGGCCAGATCTTCCGCGAGTTCGAAGGCACGCAGTCCTCGCGCGACAGCCACGGTTCGGGCGACGTGAAGTACCACCTGGGCAACGAGGGCACCTTCCGCGCCGCCGACGGCTCCGAGCTGCCCGTCTACCTCGCCGCCAACCCGTCGCACCTCGAAGCGGTCGACGGCGTGCTCGAGGGCATCGTCCGCGCCAAGCAGGACCGCAAACCCATCGGCACGTTCTCCACGCTGCCGATCCTTGTGCACGGCGACGCGGCCATGGCCGGCCAGGGCGTCGTGCTCGAGACCATGCAGCTCTCTCAGCTGCGCGGCTACCGCACGGGCGGCACCATCCACATCGTCGTCAACAACCAGGTCGGCTTCACGACTCCCCCCGGAGAAGGCCGCACCTCGGTCTACTCGACCGATGTGGCCAAGGCCATCCAGGCGCCCATCTGGCACGTGAACGGCGACGACCCCGAAGCCGTCGTGCGCGTGGCCGAGCTGGCGTTCGAATTCCGCCAGGCGTTCCACAAAGACGTCGTCATCGACCTCGTCTGCTACCGCCGACGCGGCCACAACGAGGGCGACGACCCCTCGATGACGCAGCCCCTCATGTACAACCTCATCGAGGCCAAGCGTTCGGTGCGCAAGCTCTACACCGAATCGCTCATCGGCCGCGGCGACATCACGCAAGAGGAATACGACGCGTCGCACCGCGACTTCCAGGACCGCCTCGAGCGGGCCTTCCAAGAGACGCACGCCGCCCAGACATCCTCGATCCCCGTCATCGTGCAGGAGCAGGACGACGACGGCTATTCGGGCGAGCCCGACGAGACCGGCGTCAAGCAGAGTGTCATCGAGCACATCGGCGACGCGTTCAACAACGCGCCCGAGGGCTTCACGGTGCACCCGAAGCTCAAGCAGCTGCTGCAGAAGCGCTTCGAGATGAGCCGCAACGGCAAGGTCGACTGGGCCTTCGGCGAGCTGCTCGCCCTGGGCTCGCTGCTGCTCGAGGGCACCCCGGTGCGCATGAGCGGTCAGGACTCGCGCCGCGGCACGTTCGTCCAGCGCCACGCTGTGCTGCACGACCGCCTCAACGGCCAGGAATGGCTGCCGCTCGCCAACCTGTCCGACGACCAGGCCCGCTTCTGGATCTACGACTCGCTGCTCTCGGAATACGCCGTCATGGGCTTCGAATACGGCTACTCGGTCGAACGCCCCGACGCGCTCGTGCTCTGGGAAGCCCAGTTCGGAGACTTCGGCAACGGCGCGCAGACGATCATCGACGAGTTCGTGTCGAGCGCCGAGCAGAAGTGGGATCAGCGATCCGGCCTCGTGCTGCTGCTGCCCCACGGCTACGAGGGCCAGGGCCCCGACCACTCGTCGGCCCGCATCGAGCGCTACCTGCAGCTGTGCGCCGAGAACAACATGACCGTGGCCCGCCCGTCGACGCCCGCGTCGTACTTCCACCTGCTGCGCCGCCAGGCCTACGCCCGCCCCCGCCGCCCGCTCGTCGTCTTCACGCCGAAGTCGATGCTGCGCCTGCGCGGCGCCACGAGCGACGTCGAGGCCTTCACCTCGGGTGTGTTCGAACCCGTGATCGACGACCAGCGCATCACCGACAAGAACGCCGTCACGCGCGTGCTGCTGCACTCGGGCAAGATCCACTACGACCTCGCCAACGAGCTCGAGAAGGCGCCCGACGAGACGATCGCCCTCGTGCGCGTCGAGCAGCTCTACCCGCTGCCCGCCGCCGAGATCAAGCACATCGTCGACGGCTACCCGAACGCCGAGATCGTCTGGGTGCAAGATGAGCCCGCCAACCAGGGTGCGTGGCCGTTCATGGAGTTCGAACTCTCCGAGCGCCTCGGCAACCGCGCGCTCGGCGTGGTCTCGCGCCCGGCATCCGCCTCGCCCGCCACGGGTTCGGCGAAGCGCCACGGCATCGAGCAGTCGAACCTCCTGAAAGAGGCGCTCCGCCAGCAGTAACCGATCGTCCCTCGCATCCCCGGTCCCGCCCGAGACACGTCTCGCGGGGCCGGGGATGAGTCGTGCGCGCGGCGGTTTAGGCTGGCTGCATGGACCTCGCCCTGACCGCCGTCGTCGCCCTCGTCACGATCGTCGCCGTCTCGGCTTTCTCGTCGCGCCTCGGCGTGGCCGCGCCCCTCGTGCTCGTCGTCGTCGGCGTCGCCTACAGCTTCATCCCGGGCGTGCCGTCGATCGACATCCCGCCCGAGTGGATCCTCGCCGGCGTGCTGCCGCCGCTCCTCTACTCGGCGGCCGTCAACGTGCCGCTCGTCGACTTTCGACGCAACCTCAAAGCCATCACCGGCCTGTCGGTGCTGCTCGTCGTCGTGACGGCGCTGGGCGTCGGCCTGCTGCTCTTCTGGCTGCTGCCCGACCTCAACCTCGCGGCCGCCATCGCGCTCGGCGCCGTCATCAGCCCCACGGATGCCGTGGCCGCCACCTCCATCGGCAAGAAACTCGGCCTGCCACCCCGCCTGGTCACGGTGCTCGAGGGCGAGGGTCTCGTGAACGACGCCTCCGCCCTGGTGCTGCTGCGCTCCGCCATCGCCGCAACCGCCGGAGCCGTCTCGCTCTGGGGCGTCGTCGGCGACTTCTTCTACGCCGTCGCCGTCGCTCTCGTCGTGGGGCTCGTGATCGGCCTGGTCACCGTGTTCGTGCGCTCGAAGCTCAAGGACAGCGTGCTCACCACGGCTATCTCCTTCGCCGTGCCCTTCATCGCCTACCTGCCCGCCGAGGAACTCAACGCCTCTGGCGTGCTCGCGGTCGTCGTCGCGGGTCTCGTCACGGGCCACCAGAGCGCGCGCTACTTCTCGGCGCAGGACCGCATCAGCGAGCGCCTCAACTGGCGCACACTGCAATTCGTGCTCGAGAACGGCGTGTTCCTGCTGATGGGCGCCGAGCTGTCGACGCTCATCGCCTCGGTCGACGACAACGTGCTCTCGGTCGAGCGCACGCTCGTGTTGGCGCTGCTCGTGACAGTCGTGCTCATCGTGTTGCGGTTCCTCTTCGTGGTGCCGCTCATCGCGCTCCTGCGCCGCGAGGGCCGCCGTGCCGCCCGCGAGTCGGGCCGCTTCGAGGCCGCCCGCCGGCGCTTCGACGCCATGCCCGACGATGCCATTGAACCGCACCGACGCAACCGCGCGGCTCTCTTCTTCACGAGACGCGCGGCCGACCTCGACTTCCTGCAGTCAGAGGGCCTCGGATGGCGGGGCGGGGCGGTTCTCGCCTGGTCCGGCATGCGCGGCGTCGTCACCCTGGCGGCAGCCCAGTCGCTGCCCGCCGACACGCCCTACCGCCCGCAGCTCATCCTGCTCGCGTTCTTCATCGCCGTCATCACGCTGCTGCTGCAGGGCGGAACCCTGCCCGCCGTCATCCGCCTCCTGGGCGTGCGCGGCACCGACGAGCAGGCCGACCGCCAGGAGTATGCCTCGCTCATCCAGGACATGTCGTCGGTGGGCGTCGAGGCGCTCAAGAACCCCGACTTGAAACGGGCGGATGGCGGCGACTACGAACCCGAAGTCGTCGACCGCGTGCGTGGCGACAGCGAGTCCCGGTCGGCTGCGGCATCCGAGGTCATGGATGCCTCGTCAGACGTCGGCCCGCACGAGCAATACCGCGAGCTGCGGCGCATCGTGCTCGACGCCGAACGCGCCGCCTTGCTCGACGCCCGCTCGGCCGGCAGCTACAGCTCTCGCACGCTCGCGCGCGCCCAGCAACTCCTCGACATCGAAGAATCCCGCTTCGACCAGGCCACCCACGACTGAGTAGATACCCAGGGCGCACCTGGGCGCGGTCTCTTTACGCACGCCGCGCCGACTTCGGGTACTCAGACCAGGGGCCGCGCTACTCAACTTCGCGGCTCTCCTACTCAATCCTTTCCGTCGCCATTCAACATCTTCCGACATTTCATTATCCTGACCGTACCGAAGGCGTCCGCCTTCATCGTCGAAGGAGACAGAATGGCTTTTGCACACGCTCATCGCGCGACGTTCGCCGGAACGCTCGTCCTTGTGATGGCTCTTATTCCACTAACGCTGGGGCAGCCCGCATCCGCATCCGCGTCACCCTCTTCAAACGTGCAAACCCCGACAAGTGAATTCAGCTCGATTCAAGGCAGTGACGGGTTCATTCGAACAGTGACCACGGGCCTCAGCGTTCCGATTCGCGGCGCGATGACAGCGCGCCTGGCCCTCGCTCCCGGCGACCGCGTAGTCTTGGCGGCCGACGCCACTTCCGCACACGTAATTGACGGCAACGGAGCTACTCTGTTCAACATCGCGGCGCCCGTGACGACTGTCGGGCACGGCGCTTCGCGGCCGGCGACGTTATCGTTCGATGGAAATGTCTTGACCGCGACTTCGCAGGTCAACGCCATTCAGACACGCGCCGCGTGCCCCCAGGCATGGTGGGGAAGCTTCCTCGTTCAGGGTGTGGGGACCGCCGTTGTTTGTGGCGCAGCGGGCGTTGCCACCGGTGGCATCGGCGGTGCCGCTTGCGGCATTGGAGTTCACGTGGCGACGTCTGGAATCAACTGGGACAGCGCATGCAAGAAGCGACGATGACCGCGAAGGCTTCGCTGATCAGATGGGCCAAGAAACCAGACCCCCAAGATGTGAGGGCCTTGGTCACCTCCTATGTCGTGACCGGCCTGGTCCTGTTGACCGCTGCCTTCACCGTCGCCGTCGTCAGAGAATCGGGGTCCGGGTCGTTCTCCTGGCGTGATGTCTGGACCAGCGTCACACCGGTAGCGCTCGGCACAGTCGTCGGCATTGCGGGCTTAGCTATCGTGCACGTCGCTCGCGTTCGCCGGCACCGCCAAAACAGGCTTCACTAGTCCGAGGCGTAGGCCTCGATCCCCGAGCCAGTGCTGGAGACCTGAGCCAGGGGCAGCGCGCTAGTGCGTGCCCTGCACCTCGCGGAGGCGGGCGAGGACCTGATTCTTCAGCTCTTCGGGGGCCACCTCGGTGCAGGCGCGCTGCACGGCCTCGGTGAGCGTGCGCGCCACCAAAGCTTCGTTCTGGCAGTCGACGCACGTTTCGAGGTGCGCGCGAATATCAGAGGCCTCGGTGCTGCAGACTTCGTTCCGCAGGTACTCCTCGAGGTCTTTCTTTGCCTTGTCGCAACCGCAGTCGCTCATCGTGCTCTCCTTGCGGGGGGCGCGGCCACACCACGGTCGCGCGCATAGTCGGCGAGAAGGTCGCGGAGCAAGCGCCTGCCACGGTGCAAGCGGCTCATGACCGTCCCGATGGGGGTTTTCATGATGTCGGCGATCTCCTGGTAGGCGAAGCCCTCGACATCGGCGAGGTACACCGCCAGACGGAAGTCTTCGGGGATCGACTGCAGAGCATCTTTCACGGCGCTGTCGGGCATGTGGTCGATGGCCTCGGCCTCGGCCGAACGCGAGGATGACGCGGTGGTCGACTCGGCGCCGCCCAGCTGCCAGTCCTCGAGGTCGTCGATGGTGCCCTGATAGGGCTCGCGCTGCTTCTTGCGATACACGTTGATGTACGTGTTCGTGAGGATGCGGTAGAGCCACGCCTTGAGATTGGTGCCCTGCTGGAACTGACCGAACGCCCCGTATGCCTTGGCGAATGTCTCTTGCACCAGATCTTGCGCGTCGGGCGGGTTCTTCGTCATGCGCATCGCAGCACCGTAGAGCTGATCGAGGAACGGCAGTGCCTGCTCCTCGAACAGCGCGCGAACTTCTGATTCGGTGGGCTCGTTCGGCGTAGCCTCGTCATCGACGGTAGTCATCGAGTCCCAGTCTAGGGCTGCGACCTGATCGGCTTCCCGCTCGAGCACTGCGATTGACATCCGCTCTCGCCTTCCGTTCGACATCACGCGGCAATTTCGCCGCTACCCTAGGTAAACGATGCTCGAATCGAAATATTCCGCGCCCGAGTTCAACATCTTCGGCGAGAGCGACAAGGTCCCGGATGACGGCAGCTGGCCGGCTCCGGTGGCCGACGCGCCGCTCGACGCCACGCTCAGCCTGCCCGGCTCGAAGTCACTGACCAACCGGGAGCTCGTGCTCGCGGCCCTGGCCGACGGCGAGTCGCTTCTGCGCGCACCGCTGCACTCCATGGACAGCCGCAACATGGTCGACGCTCTGCGTGCCCTGGGCGCCACCATCGACGAGGTGCCGGGTGCCGGTCCCTTCGGGGCCGACTGGCGCGTCACGCCGGGCGAGCTGTTCGGCAGTACCACCATCGACTGCGGCCTGGCCGGCACGGTCATGCGTTTCGTTCCGCCCGTCGCTGGCCTTGCGCTCGGGCCCACGTCGTTCGACGCCGATACGTCGGCGCGCGGCCGCCCCATGCGCACCATGATCGCGTCGCTGCGGGCGCTCGGCGTCGACATCAACGACGACGGCCGCGGCTCGCTGCCCTTCACGGTGCACGGCACGGGTTCGGTGCGCGGCGGCGCCGTCACCATCGACGCCTCCAGCTCGAGCCAGTTCGTGTCGGGCCTGTTGCTCGCGGCCGCACGGTTCGACGAGGGGCTCGACCTCACGCACGCGGGCGAACGGCTGCCCAGCATCCCCCATATCGAGATGACCATCGACGCCCTGGCGGCCCGCGGCGTGCTCGTCGAGCAGCCCGAGGTGGGCCACTGGCAGGTCGCCCCGCAACCCATCGCCGGGCGCACGATCGACATCGAACCCGACCTCTCGAACGCCGCGCCGTTCTTGGCCGCCGTGCTCGTGGCCGGTGGCCGCGTGACCATAACCGGATGGCCCGAGACCACGACGCAGGTCGGTGCCGACCTCATCGAGCTGCTGCCCCACTTCGGCGCGACCGTGACGCGGGACGGCGACAGGCTGACGGTGGAGGCATCCGGAACAATTTCGGGCGTCACGCTCGACCTGACGACGGGTGGCGAGCTCGCTCCTCCCCTCGTGGCCCTCGCCGCGCTGGCCGATTCGCCGTCGACCATCACGGGTATCGGCCACATCCGCCACCACGAGACCGACCGCCTCGCCGCGCTGGCCACCGAGATCAATGCGCTGGGCGGGTCCGTGACCGAACTCGAGGACGGCCTCTTCATCGAGCCGAAGCCGCTGCAGGGCGGCCTCTGGCACAGCTACCACGATCACCGCATGGCCACGGCCGGCGCCATCATCGGGTTGGCCGTGCCGGGCGTTGTGATCGAGAACGTGGCGACGACCGCCAAGACGTTGCCGCAGTTCACCGAGCTGTGGGGCCAGATGTTGCAGGGGTCCGCCGTGCCGGCCGCGCCCGTCGCTGGCCAGCTGGCCTCGCCCGTCACGTCGTCCGCCACGTCACCCCTGAAACCGACCGTGTCATCCCCCGAGACCGTGTCATCCCCCGAGACGGAGCAGGACGCCTGATGACCTGGTGGGACACGGGCGAGGACGACGAGCCCGACTACGACGAATCGCGTATCAAGGTGCGGCCGAACCCCAAGGGAAACCGGCCGCGCACCAAGACCCGCCCGGCTCACGAGGACGCCCAGATCGCGCGCGTGCTCGGCGTCGACCGCGGGCGCTACTCGCTGCTCGTCGACGAGGACGGCGACAACGAACACCGCATCTCGGCATCCCGAGCCCGCGAATTGCGCATGAAACCGGTCACGGGCGATCAGGTGGATGTCGTGGGCGACCTCACCGGCGACGAGGGCACGCTCGGGCGCGTCGTGCGCGTGCGCGAACGCTCCACCCTGTTGCGCCGGAGCGCCGACGACACCGACGAGGTCGAGCGCGTGATCGTGGCGAACGCCGACCAGATGCTGCTCGTCGTGGCCGCCGCGAACCCCGAACCGCGGGCCCGACTGGTCGACCGCTACCTCATCGCGGCCTACGACGCCGGCATCGAGCCCATCCTCTGCATCACCAAAACCGACCTCGCCGACCCGGACGAGTTCCTCAAGAACTTCACGGGACTCGACTTCCCCGTCTACACCTCGCGTCAGGGCGCCATGCCCGTCGACGAGATCGGCGCGGCCCTCGTCGGGCACAGCACGGTCTTCGTGGGCCACTCGGGCGTGGGCAAATCCACGCTCGTCAACGCACTCGTGCCGACGGCCGAACGCGCCACGGGCCACGTGAACCTCGTGACGGGCCGTGGGCGGCACACGTCCTCCTCCACGATCTCCTACCGCTTCCAGCGGCCGGAGGGGGCCGGATGGGTCATCGATACGCCCGGCGTCCGCTCCTTCGGTCTCGGGCACATCAACACCGACAACATCCTCAAAGCCTTCAGCGACCTCGCCGTCGTGGCCGAACGCTGCCCGCGCGGGTGCACGCACCTGCCCGACGCCCCCGATTGCGCCATCATCGAAGCGGCCGAATCGGGCGAACTCGGCGACAACGGCCCGGCCCGGCTCGACTCGTTGCAGCGGTTGCTCACGACCTTCGCTTGAGCTCGCGCGGTCGTTCGCGAACGCGATCGCGCGGCTTCACCGGCGTGAGCTTCCGCCGGGCCCGCGAACTCGACCGCGCGACGGCGTTGTCAGACCGCGAACCTAGAATGGATGCATGACCGAAAGCATCCGTTTGTCCGCCGGCGACCCGGCCCCCGTCTTCTCGCTGCAGAACCAAGACGGAGAGATGGTCAGCAACGCCGACTACGCCGGCCAGAAGGTCATCCTCTACTTCTACCCCGCCGCCATGACGCCCGGTTGCACCACGCAGGCGTGCGATTTTCGCGACAACATCGCGTCGCTCGCGGGTGCGGGCTACACGGTGCTCGGGGTCTCGAAGGACTCCCCCGCCAAGCTGGCCGAGTTCGCCGCGCGCGATGAACTCACGTTCCCTCTGCTGAGCGACGCCGACCTCGCCGTGCACCAGGCCTATGGCGCTTACGGCGAGAAGAACCTCTACGGCAAGGTCGTCACGGGTGTGCTGCGTTCGACCTTCGTCATCGGCACCGACGGGCTCATCGAGCTGGCGCTCTACAACGTCAAGGCCACCGGACACGTCGCGTCGCTGCGCAAGAAGCTCGGCGTCGACGCCTGATCACGCGGCCGCAGGCCGCCGCCCAGCCTGAACGGTGAGCTATTCGGCCGGGTATTCGTCGGGACGCTTGACGGCGGCGACCACCCGCGGCATGAACAGCAGGACGAGGCCGAGCAGCGACGGGATCAGCAGAGCGAGGCCGATATCGGCGCGCGCGAACGTGCCCTGCAGCGCGCCGACCGCGACCGACAGCTGCAAGATCTGCCAGATGACGGCGCCCGCACGAATCCACGGCGCACGGCGAATCGACGAGACAGCGACGGCGCTGATCCAGATCGACGCCAGAATCGCGAGAACGAGGATCGCGATAGCGCTCGTGTAGGAGTCGGGCGTGAGCGTGAAGAGGTCCACCACGAGCCAACAGGTCACCGCGATCATGCCCGCCGCCTCGATGAACAGCAGGATGATGAGTGCCGTAAACAGCGGTCCACCGGCGTGTCGCCCGTGAACGGAAGTTGAACTCTCAGAATCAGACATGTGCGAAGTCACCACGAATCCCATACAAAACTATTGATTTGCCACACCCAGTATGCGACCATATTTGAGGCTGAGTTGACGCTCACAGGGTGGTGAGCACATTCCGATCGGTGATCGGTGCACGAAGAGCACCCTCTTTATCGAACCGCTGCGAGCGGGCGATGATACCGAAGTCTACTGGGTTCATTTCACACGACAATTCGCGTCACATCGACGCGTTTTGTGGCGTGCTCATGAAAACACGACTTCGGAGGGTGCGAACGCTGCACAAGACATCCAGACGGAAACCACTCTGCAACTCGGCCTCGACGAACTCTCGACCGATCGGTCGACATCCCCGAGAATCACAAAAGGAGCACCCCCATGGATTGGCGCGATAAGGCTGCTTGCCTCACGGCGGACCCCGAACTCTTCTTCCCCGTCGGGAACACGGGCCCGGCTGTCGACCAAATCGACAAGGCGAAGGCCGTGTGCGCACGTTGCTCCGTCACGGAGGTGTGCCTGCAGTACGCGCTCGAGACCGGTCAGGACTCGGGTGTCTGGGGCGGCCTCAGCGAAGACGAGCGTCGCGCCCTCAAGCGTCGCGCCGCCCGCGCCCGCCGCGCCTCCTAGTCGCGCACTCCCCCACAGACTCATACGCGGCCACCTAGCACCGCCGCATTCCGCACACAGCACCGACGTCCCGGTGCGAATCCTCACCAGGTTCGCACCGGGACGTTTCTGTATGTGGCGCTAAGACGTCTCGATGTAGCGGAACGGCATCTCGATAGTGACCTCGGTGCCGCTGCCCGTGACGGTGTGCCAATCGATGGTGCCGCCCAACTCACCCTGGATGAGTGTGCGCACGATCTGCGTGCCGAGACCCGAGCCGACCTTGCCCTCGGGAAGGCCATAGCCGTTGTCGCGCACGAGCACGGACAGACCCTCATCCGTGCGCTCGGCGACGATCTCGACCTCGCCCTCGCGGCCGGCCAAGCCGTGCTCGACGGCGTTCGTCACCAGCTCGGTGAGGGCCAGGGCGAGCGGCGTGGCGTATTCGCTCGGCAAGACACCGAACGCGCCCGTCTTCTTGGGGTGCACGGTGGTGTTGTGCGACGACGCCACCTCGGCGATGAGCATGAGCACACGATCGAAGACGTCGTCGAAGTCGACCTGCTGGTTGAGGCCCTCAGACAGCGTGTCGTGCACGACCGCAATGGCCGCAACACGGCGCATAGCCTGCGTGAGCGCCTCGCGGGCCCCGTCGGAGTGAGTGCGCCGGGCCTGGATGCGGAGCAGCGACGCGACCGTCTGGAGGTTGTTCTTCACGCGGTGGTGGATCTCACGGATCGTCGCGTCTTTGGTGATGAGCTCGCGCTCCTGGTGCCGCAGCTCGGACACATCGCGGCAGAGCACGATGGCACCGACCCGCTCGCCGTTGTGGCGCAGGGGAATCGCGCGCAACGACACCGTCACGCCGCGGGCTTCGATGTCCGTGCGCCAGGGAGCACGACCCGTGACCACCAGCGGCAGGGATTCGTCGATGTCCTGTTTGGACGGCAGGATCTGCGTCGTGACCTCGGCGAGCGATTCGCCCTCGAGTTCTTCGGCGAAGCCCATGCGGTTGAAGGCCGACAGAGCGTTGGGGCTGGCGAAGGTGGTGATGCCCTCGACATCGAGGCGGATGAGTCCGTCAGAAGCGCGCGGGGCTCCTCGGCGCGGACCGGTCGGAGCCGAGAGGTCGGGGAAGTCACCCGTCGCGATCATCTGGAACAGATCATTGGCGCAGTCGTTGAACGTGAGCTCCTGGCGGCTGGGCGTGCGCGCCTCGCCAAGGTTGGTGTGGCGCGTGAGCACGGCGATGGGCGTCGGCGCGTTCTCCGAGCCCGATGAGGTCAGACGGCGGATGACGGGAACCGCTCGCACGCGCGTCGGGGTCTCCTCATACCAATCGGGTGCCGACGAGTCGATGATCTTGCCGGACTCGAAGGCGTCGGTGACCTGTTTGCGCCACTGCGGTTTGATCGCTTGGCCGACGAAGTCCCGATAGAACAGGGTGGCCGCGCTCGACGGCCGGTAGTGCGCCACGGCGATGAACCCCTCGTCGGGCGTGGGGATCCACAACACAATATCGGCGAAGGCGAGATCGGCGAGCAGCTGAGCATCGCCCACGAGCATGTGCAACCAGTCGACCTCGGCATCGGAGGAAAGACCCTGGGCATGAACCAAATCACTGAGCGTTGACACCCGACCAGTCTATGCGGGCGGAGCGACCCTGCTCGGTTGTCCACAGGGCAACGATGCTCTAGACCGACCGGTGGCACACCTGGTTGAGTTGCCCTTCGTCGCTCCTCCCCCACCCGGCGGCACCGTATCCGAACCGACCGTCAGAATTCCTGACGGTCACTCGGCGCGCGCCGGGAGGGCATCATGTCTCTCGGCCGGCGCCGAGAGATCAAGGAGCCGAATGACACCGCCTTTTCCGAACACCCCGTCCGACTCCCCCACGGCAACACACCTGACACACACGACACAGACAACCTCCACAACCGAACACGACGATCTCCGCGACAGGTCCGCAGCCGGAGCGGGCGCTCCCATCCGCAGCCCGGCCCGGGCGGCAGCGACACGCGTGCCGGGGCGGTCGCGGCCCTCACCCGCGCAGGTGGGTCTGGGCACCGAGGTATCCGCGGGCCGATCGGCCTCACCTCTCACCGAACACAGGGCCCCCCATTCACCCGATGCGGATCCTGCCGCTGCCCCCGGTGCTGGCGATCGCGCGACCCCCGAACCCGTGCTCGAGAACCTGGCCCTGTCAGCCATCGAGGTGATCGCGGGCGCGCGCGACCTCGAGCAATTGGGCCGATGGGTGACGCGCGAGGTCTATGAGCACCTCAGCATCCGTGTCACGGTGGCGAGCCGGGCGCGCCGGGTGCGCGGAGCGGTCGGTAAGCGCCCCGTGATCCTCGGCACCCGCGTCAGCGCCTTTCACACCGGCGACACCATTGTCGACGGCGTGGTGACGGTCACGATGCGCGACCGCACGCGTGCCGTGGCCCTGCGCATCGAGTGGGTGCGCGGCCGGTGGCGCGCGAGCGCCATCCATGTGCTGTGACGAGCCGACGCCCCGTTAACGAGCGATGGGCGCCACCCCAGGGGGTGGCGCCCATCGCCTCACTCGAGCCGCTGTGTCGCCATTCGCGTGGCGGTGCAGCGCTCGTATGGTTACTTCTTCTTGGCCTGACCGCGACGTTCGGCACGGTTGGCGGCGGCGGGTGCTGCACCGGATGACTGGCCGAAGGCGCCGCGGGCACCACCAGCCTTGGGTGCCTCTTGCGGGCGGTTGGGGGCCTCGGGGGCCTCGTCGTCGTCCGCTGCAGCCGCGGCCTTCTGGCTCTCGGCCTGACGCTGTGCGCGGTTGGTGGCCGCCTTCTCGATCTGGCCCTTCTGGTTGCGCACCTCGACTTCGCCCGCGTCGTTGGCAGCCGTGAAGCTCAGCTTCTCTTCTTCGCCGGCGGGGCGTTCGAGTCCCTTGGCCGAGACCGTGGCCGCGATGTCGTCGGCCGACGGGCGGTTGACTTCGACCTCGAGGTTGAAGAGGTAGCCGACGGACTCCTCGCGGATCTGGCCCATCATCTGCTGGAACATGGCGTAGCCCTCGCGCTGGTACTCGACCAGCGGGTCGCGCTGGGCCATGGCGCGCAGGCCGATGCCGTCCTTCAGGTAGTCCATCTCGTAGAGGTGGTCGCGCCAGCGGCGGTCGATGACCTGCAGCACGACGCGGCGCTCGAGCTCGCGCATAGCCTCGGAGCCGAGCTGCTCTTCGCGGCGCTTGTAGGCCAGCTTGGCATCGGACAGGATCTCGCGGCGCAGGAAGTCGCGGTCGAGCTTGCCCTTGCGGCCGGCCTCGGCGACGACCTCGTCGACCGTGAGGCCGATCGGGTAGAGCGTCTTCAGCTCGACCCACAGGGCGTCGAAGTCCCAATCGTCACCGTTGCCGTCGGCCACGTGCACGTCGAGCACCTCGTCGATGACGCTCTCGAGGAACTTCTGCGTGCGTTCGTGCAGGTCGTCACCCTCGAGGATGTGGCGGCGGTCGGAGTAGATGGCTTCGCGCTGGCGG
The DNA here is from genome assembly GCF_900167575.1 of Okibacterium fritillariae. GTDB lineage: Bacteria > Actinomycetota > Actinomycetes > Actinomycetales > Microbacteriaceae > Okibacterium > Okibacterium fritillariae. The sequence continues at coordinate 412,194 of NZ_FUZP01000002.1, read as the reverse complement.
TTGAGGACGTCATCGTACTTGAGGACGTTCTTGCGGATCTCGGCGTTGCGCGACTCGACCTGCGACTGAGCGCTGCGGATGGCGCGGCTGACGACCTTCGACTCGATGGCGATGTCGTCGGGCACGCCGTTGCGGCCCATGAGGGCTTCGGCGGCACCCGAGTTGAACAGGCGCATGAGGTCGTCGGTGAGGGACAGGTAGAAGCGGCTCTCGCCCGGGTCTCCCTGACGGCCGGAACGACCGCGCAGCTGATTGTCGATGCGTCGCGACTCGTGACGCTCGGTGCCGAGCACGTAGAGACCACCGGCGGCGATGACCTTCTCGGCCTCTTCGCCGACCTCGGCCTTGACGGCCTTGAACACGTCGTCCCACTGGGCTTCGTATTCGTCGGGGGTCTCGACGGGGCTGAGGCCCTTCTGGTTCATCTCCTGAACCGCGAGGAACTCGGCGTTGCCACCCAGCATGATGTCCGTTCCACGGCCGGCCATGTTGGTGGCTACCGTGACGGAGCCGAGGCGCCCGGCCTGGGCCACGATGGCGGCCTCACGCGCGTGGTTCTTGGCGTTGAGGACCTCGTGACGGATGCCCTTCTTGGCGAGCAGGCGCGAGAGGTATTCGCTCTTCTCGACGCTCGTCGTGCCGACGAGGACGGGCTGACCCTTCTCGTGGCGCTCGGCGATGTCTTCGACGACCTGCTGGAACTTCGTCTCTTCGTTCTTGTAGACGAGGTCGGACTGGTCGATGCGCTGCATGCTGCGGTTGGTGGGGATGGCCACGACGCCGAGCTTGTAGGTGGACATGAACTCGGCGGCCTCGGTCTCGGCCGTTCCGGTCATGCCGGACAGCTTCTCGTAGAGGCGGAAGTAGTTCTGCAGTGTGACCGTGGCGAGCGTCTGGTTCTCGGCCTTGACGGCCACGCCTTCCTTGGCCTCGATGGCCTGGTGGATGCCCTCGTTGTAGCGGCGACCCATCAGAATGCGGCCGGTGTGCTCGTCGACGATCATGACCTCGCCGTTCATCACGACGTAGTCCTTGTCTTTCTTGAACAGGGCGACGGCCTTTATGCTGTTGTTGAGGAACGAGATGAGCGGCGTGTTGGCCGACTCGTAGAGGTTGTCGATGCCGAGGTAGTCCTCGATCTTCTCGATGCCGGGCTCGAGCACGCCGACGGTGCGCTTCTTCTCGTCGACCTCGTAGTCTTCACCGGGCGTGAGCGTCTTGGCGATGCGCGCGAACTCGGTGAACCACCGGTTGGCCTCGCCCGACGACGGGCCGGAGATGATGAGCGGGGTGCGGGCCTCGTCGATGAGGATGGAGTCGACCTCGTCGACCACGGCGAAGAAGTGGCCGCGCTGCACGAGGTCCGCCGACTGCCACGCCATGTTGTCGCGCAGGTAGTCGAAGCCGAACTCGTTGTTCGTGCCGTAGGTGATGTCGGCGGCGTACTGCTCGCGGCGCTCGACGGGGGTCTGGCCCGAGAGGATGACACCCGTGGTCATGCCGAGGGCGCGGAAGACGCGACCCATGAGCTCGGACTGGTAGGTGGCGAGGTAGTCGTTCACCGTGATGACGTGGACGCCCTTGCCCGCGATGGCGTTGAGGTAGGCCGGGAGCGTGGCGACGAGCGTCTTGCCCTCACCGGTCTTCATCTCGGCGATGTTGCCGAGGTGGAGCGCGGCGCCACCCATGAGCTGCACGTCGAAGTGGCGCAGGCCGAGGGTGCGCTTGGAGGCCTCGCGAACGGCGGCGAACGCCTCGGGCAGCAGGTCGTCGAGCGACTCGCCCTTCTCGTGCCGGCCGCGCAGCTCGGCGGTTTCGTTCTTCAGTTCTTCGTCGGTGAGGTCGGCGAAGTCGTCTTCGAGCGCGTTGACCGCTTTCGCGAGGTTCTCTAGCTTCCTCAGCGTGCGACCTTCGCCGACGCGAAGGACCTTCTCCAGAATTGAGGCCACGAATTGAACTCCAGTTGTCTCGGTGCGCGTCATCTGCGCCGCGCGATGTTCGGTGCCCGGGGGCTCCGATCGTATGAGCGCGTCGTGCCGTGTGCACGACTGACGTCGGGCAATTCTGCCCGGACCGCACTCTATGTTAGCGGGGCGATCGGTGTGCACACGCTGTAAATCAGTGAACGCCGCGTGCAGCTCGGATGGCTGCACGCGGCGTTCGTGAGAGCGCGCGCGATTCTGCGCGTGACGGCGTGGGCTCAGGCTCGTTTCTGCGAGGCGCCCGCCTCTTCGTCGAGGCCGATGACACCGTAGTCCCAGCCCTTGCGCCGGTAGACGACACTCGGGCGGTCGGTCTTGGCGTCGATGAACAGGAAGAAGTCGTGTCCGACGAGTTCCATGCGATCGACGGCGTCGTCGACCGTCATCCACTCGGCCGGGAAGACCTTCTGGCGGATGACTACGGGGCTGTAGTCTTCGGGCTGCTCGTCGTCGTCGACCCGTTGTGTGGGCACGGCACCCGTCGCGACAGCCTCGATGATCTCGCCGTCGGCAGGCTGGATGTCGATGCCGCTGAAGCCTTCGGCGGCCGCAGCGTGCAGCGAGGTGCGGTGCTTTCCGCGGTGCACCTTGCGGCGATCTTTGGCGCGGCGCACCTGCTCGATGAGTTTGGCGATCGCGAGATCGAAGGCGACGTACTTGTCGGAACCCGAGCTCTCGGCGCGAACGAGCGGGCCGGGGCCGATGAGAGTGAGCTCGACGCGGTCGTCACCCGCGCGGCCCGATTTGTCGTTATGACGCGAGACTTTTACCTCGAAGGCCAAGGCCTTCTCGTTGAGGTGCTCGATTTTCTCGGATTTCTCTTCGACGTAATCGCGAAATCGATCGGTGAGTCCGAGACCTAGTCCGACGATGTTAGTTTCCATAGCGACCTCCTCGATAGGGCGTGCCGCCTGAAAGTTCGGGCGGTTCTTCCACGCCTTTCGCCCCACCGTAGTCCCCCTCCTCGGAGAAGTCACTGACAGTCTGGGCGGGTTGTGCCAACAGCGAACGGAGCGGCGTGGCGGCGATCACGGCGGCAGACACTCGGCGAGCGCCGGCGTCACGGAGCACCGTCGCGGCTTCTGTGAGGGTTGCTCCGGTTGTGCAGACGTCGTCGATCAGGATGACCGTGCGGCCCGCGACGCGGCGCGTCGTGCGCATGCTGCCCCGCATGTTGGCCGCGCGCTCGTCGGCGTCGAGACCGATCTGATCGGACGGCTGGCGCAGATAGGCGAGCGCGGGCGTCGCGATGCGGTCGGTGCGGCCGAGGACGCGGTCGACCGGCCGATAGCCGCGAGCTCGGTAGCCGCGGCGGGAGGACGGGACGGGCACGTAGAGCACCGGACGGCGTCGCGTGGCGAGGCCGTCGCGTTCGCGCACCGCCGCGAGCGGGGTGGCGCCAGCCTGAGGCGCGTCTGCCCGACGGGCGACGGGCGGAGGGATGCCCGCCGGATCGGCGTCGGCGATGTCGAGACACGCAGCCGTCACCGCAGTGCCCAGCAGCACGGCGAGGCGCTTATCGATGACCGTGAACCCCTCGGTCTTGAAGGCGACGATAGCCCGCCGCACCTCGTCGGCGTAGGAGCTGCCCGCGAACACGATCGTGCCGTCGGGGAGCGTGCGCGGCGGCGGCGCCGACGCGGCCGCGCGGCGCAGGCAGGACCCGCACAGGGGGTGGTCGGGCATCTGGCAGCCCACACAGCTGAGCGGCAGGGCCCACCCGAGGGCAGCAGCAAACGGGGAGTGCCGCTCGGGAGCGGGGGCGGAATCGGTCATGCCACGAGCATTCCGCGTGGCAGCATCCACCGAACCGCGGATTGACGATCTGTGGAGAGGACCGCCGGATCGCGGCTGTGGAGAACGAAACGCTAGTCGGGCGAGCCCATCTGCGTCGCCACGAAACGGATGCCGTCGGCCACCTGTTGCCACGACGACCCCTGGAAGATCGACAATTCGCCGTCGGCGTCGAGCGTGCGCAGCTGCCGGGCCGTGTTGCCGCCCGCCACCGCGATCGCGCCCTCACTGGAGGGAAGCTGCTCGGACTGCCCGCGCACCGCCTGCTGCACGACCGTGCGCTCGTCGCCCTCGCCCGCGGTCACCGACGCGACAGACACGCTGTCCACCCACGTGGCACCGATCGCCGTGCCCGAGCCGATCGTCAGCTCCACGGGTTCGCCGAGCGTGAGCGGCAGGTTCGCATTGTTGCGTTCGATGCCGGCCACGAGCAGGCGGTTCTGACCGCCGCTCCGCAGGAGGGCCAGCACACGCGTGCCATCCCGTGACACCTGTAGCGACACGATTTGCGAGGCCTCGGGCCAACTCGTCACGACGGGCGTCTGGGTGCCGTCGGCCGCGATGGCGTGCACGTCTCCCGGGCGGTCGGACGGGACGGTCCACACGTAGCCGAAATTGTCGAGCGCCGGGGCGATGAGGTTGGCGCGTTCATCCACCATGGTCGGTGACGAGGCGCCCGATCGCACGGATGCCACTCCCCCGGCCGTGAGGACGGCGGCCTGGGTTTGCGCCGCGTTGACGGTGGCCGCCCGGGGGTTGACCCCTTCGATCTGGGTCGAGAGGCCCTCGATGCGCTGGATGGCCGACGCGTTCTGGAAACCGAACGTCTTGCCGTCGAAGACGAGGGCGCGCGAGTCGACGCGCGGCGTGGCCACCGTGAGCGTGGGGATCTCTTCGACCGTGCCCGCGATCGAGATCTGCACGGCCGTGATGGACGACACACCCGTGAGGCTCGCCGTGACCTGCGCCTGCATGCGTTGCAGCGCGATGGTCTCGGCCTGCAGGGCCTCACGGTTGAGGTCGATCTCGGCCGTCGTTCCCCGCAGCGGAACCGAGTCCTTGCTGAGCGCCGTGCCCTCGGGGAACGCCGTGACGACGGCCTGCTGCAACCATTCGCTCGGCCCGTCGAGCAGCGCCGTGACGATGCGAGTGCCGGTCGAGGCGCGTGACGGGAACCAGCGCAGGTCGGGCACGAGGTAGGTCCAGCTCGGGTCGAAGAAGCTGAGCGCGTGGGCGCTGAAGACGCTGTCGAACTTGCTGCGTTCGAGCACGATCCCGTCGGGCACCTCGCTCAGCCGCCACTGCCCGTTGACCTCGGTGAAGTGGTAGCTGCGGCTGACGGGCTCATTCGAGGATGCTTCACGATATTCGCCGGCGGCGCTGACATCGGCCGTGGCCGTCGTGGTGAGCGCGATCGTGCGATCGTCGACCGCCGAGTAGAGGCGCTTGGACTGCTCGTCGACCGTGACGCTCGCATCGGGATTCCAGTCGACCTTGGCACCGGGGGCCAGGAATTCGCGCGCGATCTCGTAGTTGTTCAACGGGCTGGATGCCGCCTCGACGAAGCCCTCGAGAATGGCCTGTTGATCGGCATCCTGTTCGGGGCCCTTCGGCACGAAGAGGAACCCGGGGTCGGTGTCCTCCTGCACGCTCTCGCCCTGTTCGACGGGGCCCTGGCGCGGGATGACGGCGCACCCCGTGAGCACGAGCAGGCCCGCGACGAGGAGGGCGAGGATGGATGAACGTGGGGCGGTCATAGCCGGTTCTCCCGTCGGTAGTCGGCTTCCGAGGGCAGATCGACGGCGGCGTCGAAGGCGTCGGTGGCGGGGGCATCGGCGAAGGTCGGCGCCGTGCCCTCGGCATCCTCGGGCGGCAGCGGCAGCGGCGACACGGAGTAGGCCTGGCCGAAGCGCCGCGGCAGGGTGAGACGGAAGCAGGTTCCTCGGCCCTCCTCCGACCAGAGTTCGAGCGCTCCGCCGTGCGATTGGGCGTCCTCGAGCGAGATGGCGAGGCCGAGGCCCGTGCCGCCGATGGTGCGTTTGCGGGAGGGGTCGGCGCGCCAGAAACGGTCGAAGACGCGCCGGGCGTCGGCCTGCGACATCCCGAGACCGTAGTCGCGCACCGACAGGGCCACGGCGCGCTCGTTGCTGTCGACCGTGACCACGATGGGGCGACCCTCGCCGTGCTCGACGGCGTTGCCCACCAGGTTGCGCACGATGCGGCGGATGCGGCGCGGATCGACCTCGACCTCGGAATAGCCGCCCGGCGCGACGAGGCGCAGATCGCTGCCCTTCGACTCGGCCAGGCTGCGCATCTCCTCGACGGAGTCCTCGGCCAGGTGCACGAGGCTGACCGCCTCGGCCTCGAGCTCGACCGAACCGGCGTCGTAGCGGCTGATCTCGAGCAGGTCGCTCAAGAGCAATTCGAAGCGCTGCGTCTGCGTGTGCAGCAGCTCGGCGGTGCGGGCCGTGGCGGGCGGGAAGTCGTCGCGCTGATCGAACAGCACGTCACCCGCGAGCCGGATGGTGGTGAGCGGCGTGCGCAGTTCGTGCGAGACATCCGAGACGAAGCGCTGCTGCACCATCGACAGGTCGGCGAGCTTCTTGATCTGCGCCTGCAGGCTGTCGGCCATGCCGTTGAACGACCGGGCGAGGGTGGCGAGCTCGTCTTCGCCCCGCTCGGGGATGCGCACCGCCAGATCGCCCGAGGCCAGCCGCTCGCTCGTGTCGGCCGCGACCCGGATGGGCGTCACGACGAGGCGCACCACCACCCACGCGACGGCGCCGACCAGCAGCATGAGGGCGAGCCCGCCGAGGATGAGCGTGCGCTGCACGAACAAGAGGGTCTGCTCGGAGTCGGCCAGGTCGTAGCCGATATAGATCTCATAGCGGCCGGCACCCGGCACGGTCACCTCGGAGCCCACGATGATGCCCGCGCTCTGCGACCCGTCGTCGGCCGTAAGCGTGGTCGACTGCCACCACTGATCGGTGGCGCTCGACCGCACACTCTCCCGCAGATCCTCGCTGATGACATCGCCGCCGAGCCGGGCCGCCTCGAAGTCCTGCGGCGCCAGCGGTGTCGACTCCTGGCCGGGCGCGCGATATCCGGCGATGAGCTGCGACGAGGATGCCTGGGCGATCTCGGTGCGCGCCGAGATCATGAGGTCTTGCACCGCCGCTTTGTCTTCGGCATTCGACGAATCGAGGATGCGCTGAGCCGACGCGACGGCCCGGTTCGACTCGGCCAGCACCTGGTTGAGGCGCGACTGGAAGAGGTCGTTGCCGATCGAGAACGACATGTACATGCTCGTGATCAGAACGGCGAGGAAGGCGAGCACGAACGTGATCGCCACCGTGCGGAACTGCAGCGACCGGCGCCACGTGGCCACGAGGGAGGTCGGCCACGAGCGCCAGGAGCGGAAGAACGCGGCCGCGCGCTGGGTGCCCGTCAGCGCTGAGCCGGTTCGCGCCCCGCTGGTTCGCGCCTGGCTGCTTCGCGCCTGGCCGGTCTGAGACATGGGAGTTCGGTCAGGCCACGGAGCCGGCGCGATAGCCGACGCCGCGCACCGTCATGACGATCTTGGGGTTGTCGGGGTCGAGCTCGACCTTGGCTCGCAGCCGCTGCACATGCACATTGACGAGGCGGGTATCGGCCTTGTAGTGATAGCCCCAGACCTGCTCGAGCAGCATCTCGCGCGTGAACACCTGCTGCGGTTTCGACGCGAGCGCGAGCAGCAGATCGAATTCGAGCGGGGTCAGGCCGATGGTCTGGTCGCCGCGGCGCACCTCGTGGCCCGAGACGTCGACCGTGACATCCCCCACCGTGATGGATTCGTTGGTCTCGGTGGGAGCGGGCCGCAGGCGCGTGCGGATGCGGGCCACCAGCTCCTTGGGGTTGAACGGTTTGACGATGTAGTCGTCGGCGCCCGATTCGAGGCCCTTCACGACATCCGCCGTGTCGGATTTGGCCGTCAACATGATGATGGGCACGCCGGACTCGCTGCGGATGCGGTTGCACACCTCGATGCCATCGATGCCGGGCAGCATGAGGTCGAGCAGCACCAGGTCGGGTTTGGTGCGGTGGAAGGCCTCGACGGCTTCGTCGCCGTCGGCGCAGAACTCGGGGTCGAAACCCTCGGTCCGCAACACGATGCCGATCATTTCGGCCAACGCAGTGTCGTCGTCAACCACCAAGATGCGTGCGCTCATTCGCCTCGTTCTCGTTTCGCCTGCGCGCCTGGACACGTCACAGTTGGGTGACTCGCCCGATAAGGCGAGTGGTCGTCGAGTCATCCTAACGGCGGACGCTGAGGGGCCGCAGTCCGATCGATGGTAAACCGGGCCCGCACTATGACAGCATGGTGGAAAGACCCTGTCCGTGAGCGGTGAGGATTCGCTGGATGACCAACGACGATGGATGGCGCTCACCCGGCGCCGATTCGAACACCAACGGTTCCGCCGGGGGGCGGGGCGACGAAACTCCTCCGCGCTACGGGGAGCGTCTGCCCGAGGGTCAGGCGCCGCAGCCGTACGGGCAGCCGACCGGGCAGCAGCAGCCGTATGGCGAGCAGCCGCAACCGTATGGCCAGCAGCCGCAGTACGGGCAACCCGGGCCCTACGGTCAGCAGCAGCCCTACGGTCAGCCCCAATACGGTCAGCAGGCACCCTACGGCCAGCAATACGGTCAGCCGCAGTTCGGCCAGCAGGCACCGTTCGATCCCAACAACCCCTACGGCCAACAGCCGTTCGGGCAGCAGAACCAGGGCTGGGCTCCCCCGCCCAAGCCCGGCCTCATCCCGCTGCGCCCGCTGTCCTTCGGCACGCTCATCAGTGCGCCGTTCCAGACGCTGCGCCGCAACCCGAAGACCACCTTCGGCAGCGCCCTGCTCATCACGGGTGTCACCACCATCCTCACGTTGTTGGTCGTCGGCCTCGTCAGCTACTTCGCTTTCGGCCGCATCGCGCAGGCGGCCGTCGAAGATCGCGACACCATCGCGGCCGGCGCCGTTCTGCAGATCGTGCTCGCCAGCCTCATCCCGTTCCTGTTGACCATTGCGGGCGCCGTGTTCCTGCAGGGCGTCATCGTCACCGAGGTGGCCCGGGCGACGCTCGGCGAGAAGCTGCGGCTCGGCGAGGCGTGGAAGGCGACCTGGCCCAGGTTCTGGGCGCTCGTGGCCTGGACGCTCGTCGCCTCGCTCGCCATGCTGCTCGCGATCGGCCTCCTGATCGGACTCATCGTTCTCTTGGTGTCGCTCGGGGGTGGGTTCGTCGGGGCCTCGGTGGCCGTCGGCATCCTCGGGTTCCTCGTTCTCATTGCGGCCGTCTTCTGGCTGTCGACCAAGCTCTCGCTCGTCCCGAGCGGAATCGTGCTCGAACGCCTCGGCTTCGCCGCCGCCATCCGCCGCTCGTGGTCGCTCACCACCGGGTACTTCTGGAAGACGCTCGGAATTCAGCTGCTCGTCGCCTTCATCGTCGGCACCGTCAGCCAGGTCGTGACCACGCCCGTCTCGGTCATCTTCTCGGTCGTGGCGGGGTCGCTCGACCCGACGGGTTCGGCCATTACCGACAACAACATCACCACGATCATCGTGCTCTACATCGTGTTGGCGCTGCTGTCGATCATCACGTCGTCGGTGACCGCCGTGGCTCAGAGCGCCACGAGCGCGCTCATCTACATCGACCTGCGCATGCGCAAAGAAGGACTCGACCTGCAGCTCATGCGCTTCGTCGAGAGCCGCGAACGCGGCCAGGCCTCCGACACCGAGAACCCGTATGCATTCGAGGGCGATCCTCGCCAGCAGCAGCAGGGCGGCCCGGCGCAGGGCTACCCCGGCGGCGGCCCCGGCAGCAACACCGGCCCCGGCACCTGGGGCGGTAACGGGGCGTGATCGCGGGCATCGTCGTGGGGGCCGGCAGCGCGCAGGCGGCAGCACTGACCCAGGTTTCGGCCTGGGCTCGGGATGTCGCGCTCGCGGTTCCGGTCGACCCCGACGCGCCCGAAGCCAAACGCCTGCTGCTCGAGGAACTCTCGAAACCGGGATACGCCGAGGCCCAGCCGAGCCTTTTCGACCGCATCTCGCAGGCCATCTGGGAGTGGCTCATGTCGCTCTTCACCGGGGGCGGCGGCACACCCGACGGCCTGCTGCCGGCCATCGTCGTGACCATCGTGGTCGTGGCGATCGTGGTGGCACTGCTCATCTGGGGAGTTCCCCGCCTCAACCGCCGCAGCGCCGGCGATCCCGGCGTATTCAGCGCCGAAGACGAGCGGGATGCGCGCCAGATCCGCGTCGATGCCGAGCGTGCCGCCCACGCGGGCGACTGGTCGCTCGCGATCGCCGAGCGTTTCCGCGCCCTGGCCCGCAGCCTGTCCGAGCGCACGATCGTGACGGTCACCCCCGGAACGACGGCGCACGAGGTCGCCACGCGCGCCGCGACATCCTTCCCCGCTTCCTCCGACCGGCTGGCGCATACCGCGCGCGCCTTCGACGAGGTGCGTTACCTCGGCGAACCGGGCACGGCCGAGCGCTATGCGGACATCGCCCGACTCGATGACGATCTGGCCGGCCAGGCGCCTGTCGGGTTCGATTCCGCGCCGGTCGACGGGGCATCCGCGGCGGGAGGTCTTCGATGACGACCCCGATCAACGCTGTCCCCGTCGCCTCGGCCCCGACCGACTCCCCCGCGAGCAACCCGGTGCGGACCGCCTCCGAATCGTCCGCCGAGACGCCGACCGTCCGGCAGTTCTTCCGCCGCAACACCTTCTGGATCCTGCTCGGCATCGTCGCCCTCGGCGTCGTGCTGCTGTCCGCCATCCTGCGCGGCGGGGCGTCGGGCACGAGCATCCCGCTCGCGGCCGACTCCCCCGCGCCCGACGGCGCCAAGGCCGTCATCGAGGTGCTGAAGAACCAGGGCGTGACCGTGCACGTCGCCGACACCGCGGCCGAGGCCGATGCCGCACTCGTCGAGAACCCGGGAGCCACGCTCGCCGTGTTCGACGGCGCGGGATATCTCGACAGCGACCGGCTCTCAGAGATCGTCTCCGAGGCGGGCCGCACGGTGCTCATCGCGCCCGACTTCGGCATGTTGCAGGCTGTCGCCCCCAGCGTGCGGCTCGCCGGTTCACCCGATGAGGACGAGGATGCGGCCGACGCACCCGCGGCCGCGTGCACGGTCCCGGCGGCCGAGCGAGCCGGCAGCATGGCATCCGGCCTGTCCTTCGGCATCGACGACGACACGAGCATCGGATGCTTCGGCAGCGGCCCGGCCGACGCCCCGAGCTACCCCCTCGTCGTGACGAACGACGGCATCAGCATCGTGGGCCCGCGCGCCGTCTTCGACAACGAGCACATCGTGCAGCGCGGAAACGCGGCCCTGGCGCTCAATCTGTTGGGCGAGACCGGCGACCTCGTCTGGTACCTGCCGACCACCGCCGACCTCGAGGCGAGCGGCCCGCCCACGTTGCAGGCGCTGACGCCCGACTGGCTCGTGCCCGCCACCTCTCTTCTCGCCATCACGGCGCTCGTCGCCATCTTCTGGCGCGGGCGACGCTTCGGCCCGCTCGTGGTCGAAGACTTGCCCGTGACCGTGCCCTCCGGTGAGACCCGCGAGGGGCGCGCGCGGCTCTATCAGCGCAGCTCGGCCCGCGGTCGCGCCGTCGACGCGCTGCGCATCGGGGCGACCGGCCGCATCGCCGCGCGCCTCAAACTGCCCCGCTCGTCGGCGGTCGTCGAGGTCGCCGACACGGCCGCGGCCACGCTCGGGCGGCATCCGTCCGAGATCCGGGCCCTGCTGGTCGACGCGCCGCCCACGTCCGACCGCGACGTCGTCGCGCTGTCCGACCGCCTGAACGATCTTGAACGCGACATCCGCCACGCCACCGACCCTCTTGGGAGGAACTCATGACCGACGCCACCTCGCCGTCCCGCCCCACCGACGACGACCTGCGCCAACGCCTGCAGGCCGTGCGCCTCGAGGTCGGGAAGGCCGTCGTGGGCCAGGATGCCGCCGTGACGGGCCTCATCATCGCGCTGCTCGCCCGCGGGCACGTGCTGCTCGAGGGTGTGCCCGGCGTGGCCAAGACGCTGCTCGTGCGCTCGCTGTCGACGGCGCTGCAGCTCGACACGAAGCGCGTGCAGTTCACGCCCGACCTCATGCCGGGTGACGTGACGGGTTCGCTCGTCTACGACGCCAAGACGGGCGAGTTCGAGTTTCGCGAGGGCCCCGTGTTCACGAACATCCTGCTCGCGGATGAGATCAACCGCACGCCCCCGAAGACGCAGTCGGCGCTGCTCGAGGCCATGGAGGAACGCCAGGTCTCGGTCGACGGTCTCGCGAAGCCCGTGCCCACCCCCTTCCTCGTGGCCGCCACGCAGAACCCCATCGAATACGAGGGCACCTACACCCTGCCCGAGGCGCAGCTCGACCGCTTCCTGCTGAAGCTCGTGCTCGACCTGCCCGAGCGCGACACCGAGATCGAGGTGCTGCGCCGCCACGCCGCGGGCTTCAACCCGCGCGACCTCGCGGGCGCCGGCCTGCGCGCGGTGCTCTCGCCCGCCGACCTCGTGGCGGCCCAGGCGGCCGCCGCGGCGACGGGCGTCTCGACCGATGTGCTCGGCTACGTCGTCGACCTCGCGCGCGCCACGCGCCGCAGCCCCTCCGTGCGGCTCGGCGTCAGCCCCCGCGGCACCACGGCGCTGCTGGCCGCCGCCAAGGCGTGGGCCTGGCTCACGGGCTACCCGTCACTCACGCCCGACCACGTGCAGGCCATGGTGCTGCCCGTGTGGCGCCACCGTCTGCAGCTGCGACCCGAGGCCGAGCTCGAGGGCGTCGGCACCGACACCATCCTGCGCCAGGTGCTGCAGCAGGTTCAGGTGCCGATCTAAATGGCGATCACCGGCCGCCTCGTCTGGCTCACGGCGCTCGGGCTCGTGCCCGTCGTCGTGCTCGGCCAAGCCACGGGCGAACCCGGCCTGCTTCTCGGCGCGTGGCTCGTGCTCGTCGTCGTGCTGCTCGCCATCGACCTGGCCGCCGCGGCGTCCCCGCGCGCGACGGCGCTCGAACGCCGCCTCCCCGAGCGCGTGCGACTCGGAGAGGCCGCCGACACCGAACTGCTCGTCACCAACACCGGTCGGCGCACGCTGCGCGTACGCGTGCGCGACGCCTGGCAACCCTCGGCCGGTGCGCCCGGCATCCGGCCGCGACTCACCATTCCGGCCGGTGAACGACGCCAGATCCTCAGCCGGTTGACGCCCACGCGCCGCGGCGAACGCCACGTCGAGACCGTGACGCTGCGGAGCTTCGGGCCCCTCGGCCTGGCCGCGCGCCAGGTCACGCTGCGCGCCCCCGGCACCCTGCGCGTGCTGCCGCCCTTCAACGCGCGCAAGCACCTGCCCTCTCGCCTCGCGCGGCTGCGCGAACTCGACGGCTCGACGAGCGTCATGGTGCGCGGCGCCGGAACCGAGTTCGACTCGCTGCGCGAGTATGTGCGCGGAGACGACGTGCGCTCGATCGACTGGCGCGCGACCGCCCGCCGCCAAGACGTCGTGGTGCGCACCTGGCGGCCCGAACGCGACCGCCGCATCGTGATCGTCATCGACACCGGCCGCACCTCGGCCGCTCGCATCGCCGACGAGCCGCGCATCGACACGGCCTTCGAATCATCCCTGCTGCTCGCGGCCCTCGCCTCGAAGGCGGGCGACCGCGTCGACGTGTTGGCCTTCGACCGTCGGGTCCGCGCGCGCATCCAGGGCGCCACGGGAGCCGCCCTGCTGTCGCGCATGGTCGATGCGTTGGCTCCGGTCGACCCCGAGCTGATCGAGACCGACTGGGCGTCCGTTCCCGGTGAGATCCGCCAGATCACGAACCAGCGGGCGCTCGTCGTGTTGCTGACCACGATCGACGCGCCCGCCGCATCCCGAGGGCTGTTGTCGATGTTGCCTCAGCTGACCCGTCGGCACCGCGTCGTCGTGGCCTCGGTCACCGACCCCGAAGCGCTGGATGCCGCGGCCTCCCGCGCCACGCTCGAAGACGTCTATCGGGCCGCCGCCGCCGAACGCCAGCTGCTCGACATCGAGCGCGTGCGCACGGCGCTCACACAGGTCGGGGCTCAGGTCGTGACGGGATCACCCGAGGATCTGCCGCCCGCCCTGTCGGACCTGTACCTGCAGCTGAAAGCTACGGGCCAGCTGTAACGCCCGACTGCAGTGCCGTCTTGAGCCGCTGCGCTTTTCTGCTCGAGGCGGCACAGCGGCACGGCGGCACAGCTGCACAGCGGCGCAGGAAGCTGTCGTGCGTCCCGGCTCCTAGGCCGCGTAGATGCGCTCGGCGCCCGCCTCGAAGGCCGACAGATCCCCCGTCTCGCCCGCCCGGACGGCGCGCCGCCCGAGAACGAGCATGTAGGCCAGGAACGCGGCCAGCGCGAGCGCCCCGATGCCGATCTTCACGGGCCACGGCCACGGCTGCGGCGTGACGAACCCCTCGATGATGCCCGAGACGAACAGCGACAGCACGAGCCCGATCACGACCGTGAACATGGAGCGGGCCTGGCGCGCGAGCGACACCGCGCGGGGCAGGCCGCCGGGTGCCACCCAGGCCCAGAAGATGCGCAGGCCGGCGGCCGCGGCCACGAACACGCTCGTGAGCTCGAGCAGCCCGTGCGGCGCGATGTAGAGGAAGAAGGTGTCGGCCTCGCCCTGGCTGAACAGCACGGCGGAGGTCGTGCCGAGGCCCTGGGCGTTCTGCAGGATGATGTAGGGCACCCAGATGCCCGTCACGCCGAACGCGATGCACTGCGCGGCGATCCAGGCGTTGTTGGTCCAGACCTGGCCAGCGAAGGAGGCCGCCGGGTTCTCGGAGTAGTAGTTGATGAACTCGTCGTTGGCGATCTTCTGCAACTGGGCGTCGGTGCCGAAATTGGCGAGCACCTGCGGGTCGTTCAGCACCCAGAACGACCACAGGGCGGCGACGACCACCGTGACGAGCGCGACGATGAGCGTGAGCCAGCGCAGCTGGTAGAGCGCGGCCGGCAGCTGCACGACGAAGAAGCGCGGCAATTGACTGAGCACGTTGCTGGATGCCGCGGTGAACCGCATGCGCGCCCGCGACAGCGAGACACTCAGCCGGGCCCCCTGCACGCTCGAGCCGGCGACGCTGGCGATCTGTGACAGCTGGGTGGCGCCGGCCTGGTAGTGCTCGATCAGCTCGTCGGCTTCGGCACCGCTGAAGGACCGCTTCGCGCCGAGGGCGTCGAGTCGGTCCCACTCCTGTCGGTGGGCGGCGGTGTAGGCATCCAGATCCATCTGCTTAGATACTATTCATGTCGGCGTCGAGTTACACCCCCGGGGGCGGGTCCCGCTCGCGCGTCGATCCCGGCTCCGAACTCATCACGGGTGAGGCCGTCGCCCTCGAGGTGCGGCCCACGGGCTTCATGCTGCGGGCGGTCGGCGATATCGTCGACGTTCTCGTGAGCGGTCTGCTGCTGCTCGGAGGGTTCCTGCTGCTCGGCGCGGCGAGCGTCGCGGTCGAGCTCGATCAGGCCGCCGTGGCCGCGCTGTCCTCGGTCATCCTCGTCACCTCCACGGTCATCGTTCCGTGCGTCGTCGAGACCGTCACGCACGGGCGCTCGCTCGGCCGCCTGATCATCGGCGCGCGCATCGTGCGGGATGACGGGGGCGCCACATCGTTCCGCCACGCCCTCATCCGAGCCCTCGTCGGCTTCTTTGAGATCTACCTCACGTTCGGCGGTGTCGCCGCGATCACGGGTCTGCTCTCGGAGCGATCGAAACGCCTCGGCGATCTGCTCGCCGGCACCTACTCGCAACACGAACGCGTGCCGCGCATCCCCGACCCCGCCCTCGGCCTGCCGCCCCAGCTGGCCCGATGGGCGCCTCTCGCCGACGTGGGTCGCCTGCCAGACCCCTTGGCGCGCCGCGTGGCGCAATACCTGCGCGAGGCCGACAAGCTGACCCCCGAATCGCGGGCCCGCCGGGGCTACGAGCTGGCAGCGGAGGTCTCCGCCTACGTCTCCCCCGTGCCACCCGTGGCTCCCGAGATCTTCCTCGCGGGGGTATCGGCGCTCCGCCGCGATCGCGAGTTCGCCGCCCTGCACCTCGAGAAGCAGCGGCTCGCGCGCCTCGAACCCGCCCTCCGCGGGCTGCCGCACGACTTTCCCGACCGCTAGGCCTGCCCGCTGAGCCAGCCCCGCGCACAGGCTCACCGCCGTGCCAACGCGCGAGCGCCTCCCGGCCGGAACCCTCGTGCGAACGATGGACGAGAACCTTCATCTGTTAATGACGAACGGGCGCCCGGCTCTCAGCCAGACGCCCGCCCTCACGATCGCTTAGTAGCGGTAGTGGTCGACCTTGTAGGGGCCCTCGACCGACACGCCGATGTAGGCGGCCTGCTCGGGGCTCAGCTCGGTGAGCTCGACACCCAGCGCGTCGAGGTGCAGACGCGCGACCTTCTCGTCGAGGTGCTTCGGCAGCACGTAGACACCGATCGGGTAGTTGTCGTTCGACACCCACAGCTCGATCTGAGCGAGCACCTGGTTGGTGAACGAGTTGCTCATGACGAACGACGGGTGGCCGGTGGCGTTGCCGAGGTTCATCAGGCGGCCCTCGGACAGCACCAGGATGCTGCGGCCGGTCGGCAGGCGCCACTCGTGCACCTGCGGCTTGATCTCGACCTTCTCGACGCCCTCGATCTTCTCGAGGCCCGTCATGTCGATCTCGTTGTCGAAGTGACCGACGTTGGCGACGATGGCGAGGTGCTTCATCTCGAGCATGTGCTCGGGGCGGATGACACCCAGGTTGCCCGTGCCGGTCACGAAGATGTCGACCTCGGACACGACCGATTCGAGGCGCGCGACCTGGTAGCCATCCATGGCCGCCTGCAGGGCGCAGATCGGGTCGACCTCGGAGACGATGACGCGCGCACCCTGGCCGCGCAGAGCCTCGGCGGCACCCTTGCCCACGTCGCCGTAGCCCACGACGAACGCGACCTTGCCGCCGATGAGCACGTCGGTGGCGCGGTTGAGGCCGTCGGGCAGCGAGTGGCGGATGCCGTACTTGTTGTCGAACTTCGACTTCGTCACCGAGTCGTTGACGTTGATGGCCGGGAAGAGCAGCTCGCCGTTGCGCGCCAGCTCGTAGAGGCGGTGCACACCCGTGGTGGTTTCTTCGGTGACGCCCTGCAACTCGGCGGCGACCGTGGTCCAGCGGTCGGTGGACGTGGCGAGCGAGCGGCGCAGGAGACCCAGGATGACCGAGTACTCGTGGCTGTCGGCATCCGTCGTCTCGGGCACGGCGCCGGCGAGCTCGAACTCGCGGCCCTTGTGCACGAGCAGCGTGGCGTCGCCGCCGTCGTCGAGGATGAGGTTGGGGCCCGTGAAGTCGGCACCCTGGGCGGAGGCTTCCGCGCTCCAGTCGAAGATGCGATCGGTGCACCACCAGTACTCGTCGAGCGTCTCGCCCTTCCAAGCGAAGACCGGCACGCCGGCGGGCTCGGCGGGCGTGCCCGTGGGACCGACGGCGATGGCTGCGGCGGCCTCGTCTTGCGTCGAGAAGATGTTGCAGCTGGCCCAGCGCACCTGCGCGCCGAGCGCGACGAGGGTCTCGATCAGCACGGCGGTCTGCACGGTCATGTGCAGCGAACCGGCGATGCGGGCGCCGGCGAGCGGCTGCGAGGGGCCGAACTCCTCGCGCAGGGACATCAGGCCCGGCATCTCGTTTTCGGCGAGGCGGATCTGGTGGCGGCCGGACTCGGCCAGCGAGATGTCGGCGACTTTGAATGCGGGGCTCGTGGCCACGTCGGGGGTTGCGATGCTCATGGTCTTATTCTCGCATCGACGCATGGCGTATGACGGACCACCCCTGGGGAACACTCAGGCGGTCGGCGTGCAGCGCGCACAGGTCGTAGCTGTGCGGGTCGGGCGTGAGGCCGAGCGGACCGACGACGACCAGGGAATCCGAATAATCGTACGTGAGCGTGGCGACGGCCGGGCGGCGGCATCCCACCTTGGTGCAGAGTCGTTCGGTCACAGTCAGACAGCGTACAAGCTGGGGGCCGGGCTGTGCCTGACAGCGGCCTACACTGGATGCATGGCCAGACGAACCCGGGGAAGCTCCTACCCCGAGCGCAACGCCTCCCAGCGCGCGGTGCGACACGACCGGCATGGGCGCTCGGGCCGCAGCGCGGTCACCGGGCCGCACCTGCCCATGTTGCAGAACCGCCTCGACCTGTTCGACTCGACGGTCGCGTCGACGGCCGAATTCCTGCGCGGCTCCTGGCCCGAAGAGCTGTCGAACGTGCGCTACGAGGTGGCGCCCATGCCCGCCGAGGCGCCCGAGGGCGGCGGCGTCCCCCGCTGGGCCACGTTCCCGGCGGCGCGGCGCATCGTTCTCTACCGGCTGCCCATCCAGCGTCTCAGCCGCCTGCACCGCGACGACGAGCTGCACCAGCGCATGATGATCGAGAGCTGCGTGTTCCGCGCCACGGCCGAGATGCTCGGCCGCGACCCGTGGGACCTGGGCCCCGAGCGGTTCCGCTTCCTCTAAAGAGTCACCAGGCGCTCAGACCGCACAACCCGCTCGGGTCACGCACGCCGCTCGATCCGCCCCGCGTGGAGCGGCGATCAGCGCACGTAGACCGTGACGGTGTCGGCGGCCGGATTGGTCGGCGCGATCGAGAAGCCCGCGATTCCGCGGTCCCCCGAATAGACGACGCGCCCGAAGGCCCCGACGGCCCCCGTCAACGTGTAACCCGAATTCTCGGTCAGCGGCACGGTCACGGCGGTGCCGGGCATCACGGTGAGCGAACGGTTCTCGCCGCCGCCATCCAGTGTCGCGTCGAGCGCCGTCGATCCCGGGTTCGAGAGGTGCAACACGGGGTTCTGCCCGGCGGGCACGGCGAACGAGGCGGCCGCGCCCAGTGCATCCGAGGCGGGTGACCACGTGAAGTCGCTCTTGTCGCCCGCGACGGCGGTCGAGCGCCCGGCGGCCACGAGCGGCTGCGTCGACGTGAGCACGATGGTGTAGTTGCCGGGGTCGAGGCTCGCGAGGTTGATCTCGCCCGCCGACTGGTGCGGCACCGTGACGCTGAGCGGAGCCGGCGCATTCTGGTCGTCGCCCTCGCCGATGAAGTTGAGCGCCACGTCGGCGTCGTCCTCCCCCGGCACGAAGACACGGATGACGGGGGCCTGGTCGTCGTAGGCGTCGTCATTCGCCGAAGCGGGGATATCGCCCGGAACGACGAAGCCGGGGATCGTGACCTCGGTGCGCGGAGCAACCGTCGCACCGGCCCAGTCGACACCCGTCGGGGTCAAGCCGCGCACGACCGATTGCTGGATGACGGCGCTGACCTGTCCGCCGCGCGTCGTCACGTGCACGACGGGCATGACCACATTGGGCGCGAAGGCGGCGAGGGAGAAGACCTTCTGCTGTCCGGTCTGCACGATGATGCCCTGCGAGCCGGGCGCCTGGATGGGACCGTTCTCGCCCGAGAACTCGAGGTCGACGACGGCATCCTGGGCCGTGGGGTTGGTGAGCACGAGCAGGCTGGTGCGGCCGACCTCGGTCGACCCGGCGACGACCCAGCTGTTCGCGGACGGTTCGGCGCAATCGGCGGCCGCGGCCCCGAAGACGTTCTCCTGGTCGGCGAATTGCGATTGCGCGCCCGCGAGCAGCGCGGCCGCGTCGGAGCTGTCGTCGGTGGGTGCGGTGAGTCGCAGGGGCAGGCCCGACGCATCGCCGGACGTGTTGTCGGGCGAGGCCAGGGGCTCCTGGGCGGCATCGCGACCGGAGAGCGTGGTGTTGGCGGCCCCGATCGATTGCACGGCCGCGAGGGCCGTATCGGTCGAGGCGAGCTGCAGCAGCGGGCCGGCGCACGCGCGCAGCTGGCTCGCGCCCTCGGGCGTGATCGAGGTGCGCGGCGCCTCGCGACCGAGGTCGGGCAGCTGCACCGTTCCCGCGGCGAAGACGGCGGCTCCGGCGAGGGCGAGGCCGACGACGCCCGAGACGATGCGGCCGCCCACGGCTGCCGCGCGACGTGTGTTAGCCACGGGGGTGTTCCTCTCGCTCGGCGGTTCGGTCTTCGTCGGGGGCGTCTGCCACCGTCCGGTCGTCCGGCAGATCCTCTGCGGCAACCTCGATGGGCTCCGGATGCTGGGTGCCCGCGGCTGTCACACCCACCTCGGTGGCATCCACCGCGGGCTTCTTGGCCCGGCGGCGGCGACGTTCGGGGCGGATACGGTCGCGGCGGCCGACCGTGCGGGGCGTCGACTCGGTGGCACGGCGCGACGCCGCGGTGGGGATCGACAGCAGCAGCGCGATGAGGAATACGACGCCCGTGCCGATGAGCACGATGTTCGACCAGAGCGGGGCCGTCTCGGGGGCCGGGCCCGTGGTGGCCTCGCCGTCGTTGCGCCACAGCATCCCGCGCCCTGTTTCACCGACGTGAGCCAGCTGGGCGTTGCCGTCGAGGGCCGAGATCGCGCGCACACGCAGCTCTTCGGAACGTGTGGTCGCCGATTCGCCGCGGTTGGTGGCGGGCGGCGCGACGAGGATGAAGCGGATGCCGTTCTCGGCCAGGCCCGCCTGCAGGTCGTAGCCCGACTGCGACACCAGGTTGCCCGCGAGGGTGGCCAGGCGCAGATCGTCGTCCTCGACCACGGGGTCGGTGCTCACGATCGTGGACTGCCGGTCGAGCGTCTCTCCGGCTCCGCGCACGAGCTGAGCCGCGAGGCCACCGTCGGGCTGGGGCGTGAGGATGAGGGTTCCGGCGCGGGGCTCCTGGGCGGCGGCCGCGGCCACATAGGCGGGCAGGGTGCGGCCGTCGGTGCGCTGCACGACCGAGGTGCCGAGGGCGCCGGCGGCGACGAGGGGCACAGCGACGGCGGCGAGCAGCAGCGCCGAGACGACGGCGGGCGCACGGCCGGCCCGGCGCAGGCTGTCGAGGCCGACGACGGCCGCGCCCACGAGGCCGATCCAGTAGAGGCTGAGCGCGGGGCCGGCCCACACCGAGGTGTTGAACGATCCGACGAATGTGAGCATGAGGTGCGAGGCGCCGACCGCGGTGGCGAGGCCGAGCAGCCCCACGAAGAGCAGCACGGCCGCGCGCACGCTGCCGCGCAGGAACAGGGCGGCCAGGGCGAGGAGCGCGAGGGGCGCGAGCAGCACGGGCACGAGCACGTGCAGCACCTCGGCGGGCAGTCCGAGGGACTCGCCGAACGCCAGCCATCCGCCCTCGTCACCGGCCGGGAAACCGAGGGCGAGCTGCCATCCGGTCGGCTGCGGGCCGAGGATGGGCACACCCGGATCCGCCAGTAGGCGCAGCCAGGTGCCGCCCACGATGCCCTGCTGCCACACGAGCGGCGCGAACAACGCGGCGGTGGGGATGATCGTCCACACCACCCGCACGATGGCCTTGCGCGACAGGATGAGCGCGAGCACCCACAAGACGGCCATGGCGGGCGCGAGCGAGGGCGCCGCGGCGACCGTTGCCGCGAGCAGAAGCGAGGCCGTGCCGGCAGAGGCCCAGGAGCGTGCCACGACGGCTCCGACATAGAACAGCCACGGCAGGAGGAGGTGCACGAGCACGGCGGCCGGGCGACCGTCGGCGAGCGACGACAGGAAGGTGGGGGCGAGCGTCCACACGATGGCCGCGAAGATGCGGTAGCCGCTGCGCTCGGTGAGACGGGTGGCGGCGAACCACGCGCCGAGGGTGGCGAGCGGGAAGGCCAGCAGCCACAGCAGCACGAGCGCGTAGGAGGGCTCCCAGAACGTGATCGACCCGAGCACCGCGAGCACGGCCGAGAACGGGTCCGCCGCACCGACGAAGCCGAGCCCGATGTCGCGCCAGCCATAGCCGATGTGCTGCCACAGCTGGGGGACCTGCTCGGACAGGGGCAGCAGTCCACCGCCCTGCAGGGCCGTCGCGGGCAGCAGGTTGAAGAACGCGATGACGCCCGCGAGAGCGGAGGCGAGCACGACCCACGCCGCTCCGCCCGAGAAGAAGCGGAGTTCGCTGCGCTCGACCGTGTAGACGACCTGGCCGGCCTCGCGGCTCAGGCGGCGGCGACGGCGCACCTCGGCGAAGGGCAGACGGAGCGGTTGCACCGACGACCATCCGACCGTCTTGCCGTTCTTCAGGCGTTTGCGGCCCGCGAGCACTTTGGTGCCGCCGAAGGCCGTGACGAAGGCGGCCGCGAGCTCGCCGCCGACGAACTCGGGGGTTTTCGAGAGTAGGCGCCAGACGGCACGCAGCACGGCGAGCGGAACGAGGCTCAGCCAGTGCAGCCACACGACGGCGGTGGGCGCATAGACGAGGCGGCGGTGCAACTGGGCGGTGCGGGCGGCACGGGCGCGACGGCGCCGGGCGTGCGCACGCGTCGAGCGGTTGGGGCCCGCGACGCCGTCACCGGCCGTGAGGATGACGGCGTCGGGCACGAGCGCGACGCGGTGGCCGGCCAGGCGCACGCGCGTGGAGAAGTCGAGGCCGTCGTCGGTCGTGGGCAGCCCGGGGTCGAAGCCGCCGACCTCGTCCCAGACGCGGTGGCGCACGAGCAGGCCCGCGGGAGCGGCGCCCAGGACATCGCTCGCGGTGTCGTGTTGTCCCTGGTCGAGTTCGTTCTCGACCAGCTCGACGGTCGTGCCGAAGGGGGTCATCGATTGACCGAAGGAGACGAGCGTCGAGCCGTCGGGCCAATCCACGTTCTTGGGGGCGGCGACGGCCACCGAGGGCGAGACCTCGAGCGAGCCGACGAGGCGGGCGAGCGCCTCGGGTTCGGGCGCCGTGTCCTGGGCCAGCAGCCAGAGGAAGTCGTCGTCGGAGGTGGGCGGCTCGGCGACGCGCAGACCCGCGGCCACCGCCTGGCCGAAGGACAAGCGGTCGTTCGAGGTGACGATGCGATCGGGCACGGCGCGGCGCACGAGCTCGAGCTCCGCCTCGGGCGTGGCGCAGGCGACGACGATCACGTTGTCGGGCCGACGCGTCTGCGCCGCGAGGGCATCGAGGGTACGACGAAGGTGCCGCTGGTCGTCGGCGGGGTCGTGTGCACGGGGGGACGCGGTGGGACCTGTTCCGTCGTGGACGACGATGATCGCTGTTACTCGGGGAGACATCGGCTCAACCCTAAGCTCGCGTTCTGGTTGCGCCCGTCAGGCGCGGTGGCGTGGCTTACATTCGCCGCCCCGCCGAAAGCGCGCTGTTAGCCCGCGCGCTTCTTGAGCTTGCGGCGCTCGCGCTCGGAGAGGCCGCCCCAGATGCCGAAGCGCTCGTCGTTTTCGAGAGCGTATTCGAGGCACTGCGAGCGCACTTCGCAGCTCGAGCAGATGCGCTTGGCATCGCGGGTCGAGCCGCCCTTTTCGGGGAAGAAGGCCTCGGGGTCGGTCTGCGCGCAGAGCGAATCGGTCTGCCAGGCGAGCGCGTCGTCCTCGACGGGCTTGCGCACCCCGGGAACGCCGAGCTGAACGGGATCGACGAACCAGTCGTCGGGGACGCCAGCGCGATACTCGGGTGCCATGGCTGCCCCTTTCTGGTGAAAATCCCCTATGCACCGACCGGTGCCTCGACATAATTACACCGTTGTCATTACCCTGCCGTCAAGTCGCGGATAGTAAACCCTCAAGTTCGGATGGAGAGTTGTTGAGGGTTCATCGGCGTGTCGCGGCCCGGATGCCCCTCGCGAGACATCCGAGCACGACTCGTTATTCCGCGGCGTCGTCGGCCACGGCGGAGGCCTTGCGGGCCGACCAGGCGGATTCGACCATCTCGGCGAGCGTGTGCCGCATGGTCCAGTCGAGGTCACGCGCGGCCTTCTCGCCGGAGGCCACGATGCGGGCCGGGTCGCCCGGGCGGCGCGGGGTGATCTCGGGCTCGAAAGCGATGCCCGTCACCTGAGCGACCGTCGACATGATCTGGCCGACCGAGGCGCCGTCGCCCGAACCCAGGTTGTAGACGGGCTCGATGCTCTGACCGGCGTCGAGGCGCTTCGCGGCGGCCACGTGCGAGGTCGCGAGATCGGCCACGTGGATGTAGTCACGCTCGCAGGTGCCGTCGGCGGTCGGGTAGTCGTTGCCGTTGATCTTCGGGGTGCGCCCCTCGAGCAGCGCCTCGAACACCAGCGGGAACAGGTTGTGGGGGCTCGTGTCGTAGACATCGGGATAGCCCGACCCGACGACGTTGAAGTAGCGCAGGCTCGTGTGGGCGAGGCCGCGGGCCACGCCCTGGTCGCGCAGCAGCCACTCGCCGATGAGCTTCGACTCGCCGTAGGGCGACTGGGGGTTCTTGGGGGTGTCCTCGGTGACGAGGTCGGTGTCGGGCGTGCCATAGACGGCGGCGCTCGACGAGAAGACGATGCTCGAGACATCCGCTTCGTCCATGGCGGCGAGCAGCACCTGCGTTCCCGTGACGTTCTGCTCATAGGTGTGCAGGGGGCGCTGCACCGAGACGCCGGCGTATTTGTAACCCGCGACGTGCACGACGCCCGTGATCTGGTGCTTCTGCAGGGTGTCGAGCACAAGGGCGCCGTCGAGGATGCTGCCCCGCACGAACGGCACATCGGCCGGCACGAAGCGCTCATGGCCCGACGAGAGATCGTCGAGGACGACGACCCCGATGCCCTCCCGTTGGAATGCTCGAACCACATGAGCTCCGATATATCCGGCACCGCCGGTGACCAACCAGGTCATTCGCCCTCCATCGCGTGATGCGACGCCCGAGCGGTGCGGCGCGCGGCCGCTTTCGCCGCGGAGGACGTCGACGTTTTCCTCGCTACCTTATCGCGGGCGGGGAAGCGGGGACGGCCGACAGCGGAGTCGGACAGGCTCTCCGGCGAGCGCTCCGGTGAGCGCGGCATCGTGCGGTCGGGTTCCGGTCCGTCGAGGGTTGCCCGGCGGCGATACCCGTCCCGCAGGAGGTCGACGATCGTGTAGGCCGAGGCGGTGAGGGCGAGGACGCCGAGCCCGGCGAGGAGAAGGAAGGAGGAGGTCATGGCAGTAATCCTTCTCCTTGCGCTTTTCTGCCACGAGTGGCAGAGTTGCCACACTTCGCGTTATTCCTGCCATTCGACGAACGGACCACCCATGCTGAGAAAAGTCGCCCTGCTCGTGGCCCCCGGCGTCGCCCCGTTCGAGTTCGGCGTCGTGTGCGAGGTCTTCGGCATCGACCGCACCCGCGAAGGCGCTCCCCCGTTCGATTTCACGGTCGTCACCGCCCACCCCGGCCCCATTCGCACGAGCCTGGGCTTCGACATCACGGTCGAGCACGGGCTCGAGGCGGCCGAGGACGCCGACCTCATCGCCGTGGTCGCGAACATGACCTCGGTCGCGAATTCGATCGACGAGGCATCCCTCGACCTGCTGCGCCGCGCCGAGGCCCGCGGCGCCTGGGTGCTGAGCCTCTGCACGGGCGCGTTCGTGCTGGCCGAGGCGGGGCTGCTCGACGGACGCCGCAGCACCACGCACTGGGACCACAGCGCGCGCCTGGCCACCCAGTTTCCCCTCACCGAGGTCGATCCCAACGTGCTCTACATCGAGGACCGCGGCGTCATCACGGGCGCCGGCACCGCGGCCGGCATCGACGCGTGCCTGCACCTCGTGCGGCGCGAACACGGCCAGGCCGCGGCCAACGTCATCGCGCGTCGCATGGTCGTGCCGCCGCACCGCGACGGGGGCCAGGCCCAATACATCCCCTACCCCGTGCCCACTCGGGCGAGCGACTCGCTGGCGGCCGTGACCGACTGGATGCTCGAGAACCTGGCCGAGGAACTGCCCGTCGAGCTACTGGCGCAGAAGGCGCATATGTCGGAGCGCACGTTCGCGCGCCGGTTCCGGGCCGAGCTCGGGGCCACCCCGGCCGCATGGCTCAACCGCCAGCGGTTGCTGCGCGCCCAGCACCTGCTCGAACACGGTGACGACGGGCTCGAGCGCGTGGCCCAGGAGTCGGGCTTCGGCTCGGCATCCGTCATGCGGCACCACTTCGTCAAGGTGCTGCACACCACACCGAACGACTATCGGCGCACCTTCGGGCGCAGCCTGCCGAGCGCCGAGGAGCGCATGCGGGAGCTGGCGGGCTAACACGTCGGACGTGGTCGCGCGCAGTCGGGCGCAGTCGGTGCGGCGCGCGTGACCGGCCGACCCGGCCCGGTTGGCGGCACCCTACAAAGCCGCCCGGCGGGCTCGCGCACGCTTTCGTCCAAACACCCAAGCGATTGAGGCACCCCGCGATCGCGTGCC
Organism: Okibacterium fritillariae; assembly: GCF_900167575.1. Lineage (GTDB taxonomy): Bacteria > Actinomycetota > Actinomycetes > Actinomycetales > Microbacteriaceae > Okibacterium > Okibacterium fritillariae. The sequence continues at coordinate 386,190 of NZ_FUZP01000002.1, read as the reverse complement.
TAGGCTGACCGTGACGCTCGTCGACGCGCTGTCGCCTCGACGGGCATCCGATCACGCCTCTCGAGCACTGGAGCACGACATGCCGTTCGACACCCTCGCCAGCGATTTCTATGACTTCGCGTCCACCCTCACCGACGATGAGCGCGAGGCGCTCGGCCGCCTGCGCGAGCACCTCGAACGCGAGGTGAAACCGGTCGTGAACGAGGCGTGGGAGAAGGCCGAGTTCCCCCATGACATCCTGCCGGGGCTCTTTGCTACCGACGCCGCCCGCTATTCGTGGCCCGAGACCGCGCCGTTCGCGAACTCGGCCGTGTTCCGGGGGATGCTCGCCCTCGAACTCTCGCGCGTGGATGCCTCGGTCGCCACATTCCTGGGCGTGCAAGACGGCCTCACCATGGGTTCGATCGGCGTCTGCGGCTCGGACGAGCAGCGTGCCGAGTGGCTGCCCAAACTCGCGTCGGGCGAGATCATCGGCGCCTTCGGCCTGACCGAACCCCTCTCGGGCAGCGACAGCGCGCAGGGCCTGCGCACCACCGCGACGCGCGACGCCGACACGGGAGACTGGCTGCTGAACGGCCAAAAGCGCTGGATCGGCAACGCCACCTTCAGCGACATCACCATCATCTGGGCGAAGGACGCCGAGACGGGCAAGGTGCTGGGTTTCATCGTGCCGACCGACACCCCCGGATACACGGCCACCAAGATCGCGGGCAAGATCAGCCTGCGCGCCGTGCAGAACGCCGACATCACGCTCGAGAACGTGCGGGTGCCCGAGCGCCTGCGCCTGCAGAACGCCAACTCCTTCCGCGACACGGCGGCCGTGCTGCGGCTGACCCGTGCGGGGGTGGCCTGGTCGAGCGTCGGCGTCGCCATCGGGGCCTACGAGGCGGCCGTGCGCTACTCGAAGGAGCGCATCCAGTTCGGCAAGCCCATCGCCGCGCACCAGCTCATCCAGGACCTGCTCTCGAAGTGCCTCGGCAACATCACGGCGTCGCTCGCCATGTGCGTGCGCGTCTCCGAGATGCACGACGCGGGCACGCAACGAGACGAACACTCGGCTCTCGCGAAGGCATACTGCACCGCTCGCATGCGCGAGACCGTCGCGTGGGCGCGCGAGATCTTCGGCGGCAACGGCATCGTGCTCGACTACGACGTGGCCCGGTTCTTCGCGGATGCCGAGGCGCTCTACTCCTATGAGGGCACCCGTGAGATGAACGCGCTCATCGTCGGCCGCGCCATCACTGGCGAGGCCGCGTTCGTCTAAACGCCGGATGATCGTGGCTGCCGGGCGCCGGGGCGGTGGATTCCCATGCCCTCCCCCGTCTCCTCACGGCTTCGACGCGCTACCGTAGAACCCATGACCCGCACGCGTGTTCTCCCGCCAGCGTCGGAGAGCACCTGGCGACTCCAGGTTCGGGCCGCCGCCGCGACCGCGCTCTTCGTCGCCTTCGCCGGCGATGCGCTACGCAACGCCTTCACCATGTGGGGTTTCTCGATCATCGCGGTGGCCGTCACGGTGTGGCTCGTCGTCTTGTTCGTCATGCAACGCCCGCGCATCGATTCGACGCGCCTGCCCAAGTCGCTCATCGCCTATCTGCTGCTCGCCTTCGCGTCGCTCGCGTGGTCGGCCTATCCGGGGGCCAGCGCGTTCACGCTGCTGGGCGTCGTCGTGTGCACATTCGCCGGGCTGTTCGTGGCCACCATGCTGAGCTGGCCCGAGGTCTTGCGGGCGCTGGGCGCCGCGGTCAAGTGGGTGCTCGGGCTGTCGATCCTGTTCGAGTTGCTCGTGAGCGTGGTGCTGCGGCATCCGTTGCTGCCCGTCACGCTGATCGGCACCGAGGGCAAGCATCCGGCGCTGTCCTACTGGTCGCGCAACGAGCTGTTCACGGGCGACCGCATCCAGGGCATCGTGGGCAACGCCAACCTGTTGGGCGTCATCGCGCTCATCGGCATCATCGTTTTTGCGCTGCAGCTGGCCGGCAAGACCGCGCGCGGCTTCCGCGGCTGGTTCTGGCTGGGTCTCGCGGTGCTCGAGTTCCTGCTCACGCGGTCGAGCACCATGATCGTGGCCGCCGCCATCGCCGCGGTGGCCCTGGCCGCGGCCCTCGGGTTCCGGCACGCAGCATCGGCCGCCGCCCGGCGCGCCCTGAGCCTCGGCGTGGTCGTCGTGGGTGCCGGCCTCGTTCTCGGCGCCACGGTGTTCTCGCGCCCGCTGCTCGGCCTGCTCGGCAAGAGTTCCGACCTCACGGGCCGACTCGAGATCTGGGACACGGTGCAGTCGCTCGCGGCCCAGACCCCCGTGTTCGGCCTCGGTTTCTCGAGCCCGTGGGTGCCGTGGGTCAAACCGTTCGACTCCCTCGTGGTGCGGCACGGTGTCGTGCAGCTGCAGGCGCACAACGCCTGGCTCGACGTCTGGCTGCAGCTCGGCATCCTGGGTGTCATCGTCTTCGCGGCCGTCGTGTTCGCCACGCTGTGGCGCGTGTGGTTCCTGGCCGTCGACCGGCCCCGCTTCGACCTCCGCGACGACCGGCCCTACACGGCGCTCAGCCTGCTGCCGCTGCTCATCATCACGGTGCTCATCGTGCAGAGCTTCGCCGAGAGCCGCATCCTCATCGAATCGGGATGGGTGCTGCTCACGCTCTTCGCCCTCAAATCGAAGCAGCACCCCGTGATCGATTCGGATGCCGCAGCCGCCGACCCCGTGCGCTACGAGGTCGAACCGGCGTGAGTGATCGTCGCGGGCCGCGGGCCGTACGCGAGGTGCCCGAGGCCTTTCAGAGCCCCCACGCCGCGGCCGCCTTCAGCCTGATCACCTTTGGCCTGGCCTTCGCCACACCCGCCATCCGCTCGATCATCGGCTGGCCCGGGCTCATCGGTGCCCTCGTGGTCCTCGTGGTGCTCGGCATCGGCATCCTCATCGCCCGGCGCGACGCCATCGAATGGCACGGCCTGCTGCCCATCTCCATCCTCATCTTCATCGGATGGTGCGGCCTCTCGGCGTTCTGGACCGAGTACCAGTGGGTCACGGCGTCGAGCGTGCTCTATCAGGCGGCCTTCGCGTTCCTCGGCATCACCATCGTCCTGACGCGCGACCTGATCCAGATCGTGCGCTCGGTCGGCACGGTGCTGCGATTCCTGCTCGTCGTGTCCTTCGGAGTCGAGATCCTGTCGGGTCTCATCCTCGACGTGCCGTTCCGCTTCCTCGGCGTCGACGGTGCGCTCGCGCTCGGCGGCCCCATCCAGGGCATCTTCGGCACGCGCAACATGCTGGGCTTCGTGGCCCTCATCGCCATCGTCACGTTCGTGATCGAGTGGCGCACGCGCTCCATCACCCGAGGCCTGTTCATCTTCTCGGCGATCCTCGGCGGGGCCGCCCTGCTCTTCAGCGGCTCGCCCGTCACCTGGCTGGTCGTCACGGTGCTGCTGTTCGCCACGTTGGCCCTCTACGGGCTGCGCAAGGCCAAACCCGATGTGCGGCTGCGCTTGCAGTGGGCGCTTCTCGGCCTGACGGTGGTGGGTGCCGTCGCCACCTATTTCGCGCGCGTGCGCGTCATCAACCTGCTGAACGTCGGCAGCGAGTTCGAATACCGCTACTCGCTCTGGATCCAGATGTGGCAGCTCATCCCTGTGCATCCCCTCGAGGGCTGGGGGTGGGCCGGATTCTGGCGCACCGGCATCCCGCCCTTCGCCAATATCGACTTCGCGCTCTCGCAGGGGCACTCCACGGGCCTCAACGCCTTCCTCGACGTCTACCTGCAGGTGGGGCTCGTGGGGCTGCTGGCCTTCGTCGCGCTCATCGGCTTGGCGTTCGTGCGCTCCTGGCTGTTGGCCTCCAACCGCCGCGTCGTCACCTACACGTGGCCGGCGCTCGTGCTCGTGGTCGTCATCGCCACGTCGGCCGCCGAGAGCTTCGCCCTGCTGGATGCCGGCTGGCTGCTGCTCGTGGTGTGTGCAGCGAACGCGTCCCAGGGTCAGAGCTGGCGCCGCCGCCTGCGCTCGAAGGACGCCCTCGTGCCGCAGCCGCCGCTGGAGTAGGGCCCAGGCAGCCGTCAGGCGGGCTGGAGGAGGTCGCGTAAGACCTCGGCGCGCCCTTGGCTCGTATAACGCTCGTAGTCGCCCGTCTTGGCCTCGCGCAGCACGGTCGGCAGCCGCAGCAGGCGGTTCTTGGGCAACGCCGCGCGCACGCGTTCGATGCGCAGCTTGCCCTCGGCCGCTTCGAGGTGTTCGTGCTCGGCCGGGAAATCGGCCTCGAGCATGCGTTCGACGAGGGCCTCGGTGCGGCGCACGAGCGCCCGGTTGCGGTCGCCGCGCGGTTCGAGCACGCGCGACACCTTCTGCGCGAAACCGGGTTTGCGCATGCCGATCTGGTTGGCGCCGTGCTGCCGGTAGTCGATGAGCGGTTCGTCGATCACGGCCAGGCGGCCGGTCAACGAGGCGATGATGGCGAGCCACTCGTCGTGCACCCAGTCGGCGGGGAACGGCATGGCGGCGTCGGCCAATCGGCGCCGGAATGCCGCGGTCGCGCCCGTGGCCACGTTGCGTCGCAGCAGCGTGTCGAACGCCGACGGACACTGCACGTCTCGACGTTCGTCGGGCCGGAACTCGAGGGCTTCGAAGAGCGTGTAGCCGAGGTCTGCCCCGGCCGCATCGACCATCTGCGCGTCGCCGAACACGAAGTCGACATCATCCTGCTGGTCGAATAGGCGCAGGCAGCGCTCGACGCGGTCGGCCTTCCAGATGTCGTCCTGGTCGCTCAACACGATGATCTCACCCGATGTGGCCCGGATGGCGCGCTCGAAGTTACGCGTCACCCCGAGCGGTTCGAGCCCCGAGAGCACGCGCACGGGAAGGGGCGCTGTGCCAGCCATCCGCTCGACGATCGCGATCGTGCCGTCGCGCGAACCGTCGTCGGACACCACGATCTCATCGGGCAGCCGGCTCTGCGCCAGGATGCTAGACAACTGCTCGCCGATGAACCGTGCGCCGTTGTAGGTGCACAGCGCGACGGAAACGGTGAAGGTCACGGAGCGGTTCTCGTCAGGAGGCGGCGGGTCAACGAATCGGCGGCAACAGGAATCGGTGAACCTAGCGGGCCTTGTGGCCGACGGCCGGGAACTCGAGGTAGGTCAACCGCGCGTTCTCGTGCCGCGACTTGGTGATGCCGTCGAGCACGAAACCGAGGAACAGCACGAGTGCCGCAATGACGAACAGCGAGGATGCCGCCACCGCCGTAGGCAGCCGCGGCACGAGCCCCGTCTGGAAGAAGTCGATGACCACCGGAATCGCCACGATGATCGAGATGATGGCGAGCAGCGCGGCGATGAGGCCGTGGAACAGCACGGGGCGCTCGTGACGCACGAGGCTCACGATGAGGTTCAAGATCTTGAAGCCGTCGCGGTAGGTGCTGAGCTTGGACTCGCTGCCCTCGGGCCGATCCTTGAAGCCCACCTCGACCTCGGTCTGCGGCACCCGCAGGCTGACGCTGTGCACCGTGAGCTCGGTCTCGATTTCGAACTCGCGCGAAACGGCGGGGAACGACTTCACGAAGCGGCGGGAGAAGATGCGGTAGCCCGAGAGCATGTCATTGACGCGCGCGCCGAAGACGCCCGAGATCAGGTTGTTGAAGGCCTTGTTGCCCGTGGAGTGGCCGGGGCGGTAGGACGTGGAGGTCGTCTCTTTGCGCACGCCCAACACGTGGTCGTAGGGGCCCGCGAGCAGGGTCTCGATCATGCGCGGGGCAGCCGAGGCGTCGTAGGTGTCGTCGCCGTCGATCATGAGGTAGATGTCGGCCTCGATGTCGGCGAAGGCGCGGCGCACCACGTTTCCCTTGCCCTTGATGTGCTCGTGCCGCACGATGGCGCCGGCCGCCAGGGCGACCTCGACCGTTCTGTCGGTGGAGCGGTTGTCATAGACATAGATGTCGGCCGTCGGCAGCGCGCGCTTCAGATCGGCGACGACCGTTCCCACGGCAACTTCTTCGTTGTGGCAGGGAACGATGCAAGCGATGGTGAGGCCGTCAAAGCTGGGCACGAAAGACTCCATAAAGATCACGGTAAAGATAAAGACGAGTGGGGCACAGGATGATTTGAGCCGTCCCCGAGCATAGCCGAGAGGCGCAGGAGGGTGACGGAGGCACGCTCCCAATGCCGCCATCGCGTGCCCCTCTATCGCCTGGTGGTCTCCCCATAGACCTGCACGGGGTGCACACGCCTGCGCCACGTAGAATCGTGCAGAGTCGGGCCCGGCCGGCATACCATCTCGCACCGGGGTTCAAGGAGACATCATCATGCCGAGAAGCCGAGCGCTGATCGAGATCGCCCGGGGAAGTTCGTTCCTGTTCATCGGCGGCATAGCTTTCCTCGTCGATGCCGGGCTCTATAACCTGTTGGTCTACTGGGGCGGGCACGGCCCTCTGCACGACCTTCCCCTGCTGGCCAAGATCATCTCGATCGCCACGGCATCTGCCGCGACCTATGTCGGCAACAAGCTACTCACCTACCGAGACCGCCCGACGCGCGTGTCCGTCAGGCAGATCGCGATCTTCATCACGATCAACCTCATCGCGGGCGGCCTCCAATTGGCCTGTCTCGGGTTCTCCCGATATGTGCTCCATCTCGATGATCCGGTCGCCGACAACATCTTCGGCACCTTCATCGGCCAGATTCTCGCCACGGCCTTCCGCTACGTGACGTATGGCCGTTTCGTTTTTCCCGCCGAGAGCGCAGGATCGACAGATGCACCGGAGAGTTCAGAGGACGCCGACGGGCGCGACGAGCCGCTGACGGGAACGGCCGGCGCGTAATCGGCCCGCTGACAGGTCCGGCCGTCACGTACCGGACCCACACCCGTCGCCGGACCGGTGTCTAACCGCCGTTCGTGACCCGGTAGATCGTGAACGAGGAGCTGCCTTCGGACACCGTCTCGACGGCCGTCACACACTCGGAATCGATGGGCGTCTCCGACAGGACGTATGACACATTCTTCTGAGCGAAATCGCTGCAGGCGTCGAAGCTCACGCGAATCTGATCCCGCACGGGGTTGGTGACGACGGGTTCACCGGCACCGAGCTCCCAATTGACGTTGGCCAGACGGTTCCACTCGTTCTCCGAACGCTTGTCGGGATCGATCATGGACCACATCTCGGTCGGCGGGTAGGTCTGCACACCGTTCAGCGCGCGCACGCCCGACTCGACGAGAACGGCCGTCGGCACGAAAGCGCCGATGCCGACCCAGGTCCCCGGGTCCTTCTCGTCGACCGCGCGGACGGCCTGGCCGACCTCGGTGTCATTGAGGTCGAAGACGCCGCGGTAGAGCGGGCTGATGCCCGATCCGACGAAGAGTGCCGCGATGAGGATGGCTGCCGCCCCGGCAAAGGCCCACCGCTTCAGGATGAAGAAGACCCCGAGCACGATCAGAACCGCGGTGATGCGCCAGTTCGTGGCGAGCGCGAGCGCGGCCGGGTTGCGCACGGTCAGAACGGCCGCGACGAGCGCGATCGACGACGCCGTCACCGCGACGGAGGACCATACGACCCCACCCGGCAGGGCGATGTCTCGGCGATCGAGGCGCTTGACGATCACGACGATCGAGGCGATGCCCAACATGACGAAGGCGAGGCGCATGCGCGCTTCCGTGGTCCGGTCGACGAGCAGGAGATGCGCGATCGGGTCCCAACCGGGAATCAAGAGGAAGGCGAAGACGAAGACCGTGCACCCGGCGATGCTGACGGCGATCCAGTTGACGTGACGCTTGCTGCGCCAGTCCGCCGCAATGAGCCAGCAGAGCGGGATGAGGAAGAACAACGCGTAGAGGACGACGCTCGACGCTTCGGACTGGTTGGGCCCCAGGGTGATGCCCTGTGCACCCGAGGTATCCCCCGCGAGCAGTTCGTTGAACGGCCCACCCAGCAGGCCGATGAGACGTTTGGCGTCGACGGTTCCCGTGGGCTCCAGTCGCTGACCGGGGTACACGGTCGCGAACAGGGCGCGGATGGTCGACCACCGTGTGAGGATCCACACCACGAGAATGACGCCGGCGCCGACGGCCGCGAGGATGAGGGGCAGCACTCGCCGGAAAGACCCGCGGAAACCGAGGCTTTGTCGTTTCGCTTCGGCGATCCAGGCACCGACGAAGAAGAACAGGACGACGAGGGCCGCCGGCACGATGAACGGCGCGTAGATCGACATGGCGGTGGTCACGGCCAGATAGCCCGTCACAGCGGCCCACGCGATACGCACACCGAGGCGGGGGCTCCGGAGACACCAGACGGTTGCCGCCATGGCGATGAAAGCGAGGGCTGCGGGCCACAGCGTGGTGGGCATGTACCACCACTGGAAGATCGGCGTGTAGTAGACCGCGATCGCGAGGAGGGCCGCGGTGAGAGGCCGCTTGGGCAGCATCGTGACGATGAAGAGATACGCGCCGACGACGACCGAGAAGCCAGGCAACCACCAGCGGATGGCCATGCCCTGGTCGAGGGGAAGAGCCAGGAAACCCAGCAGGTGCGGCCGGAAGAGCGTCGACCAGTCCCACGCGGGCAAGTCGTTCTGCACGGTGGCGTCCATGCCACCCGGGAACGTCTGATTCAGGGCGGGAAAACCCTGCTGCACTTGAGAGACGACCCAGCTCGACTGCACGAGCCACTCGTCACTGCGGATGGGACGGGGTACACCGTTGAGCAGGTCGGGGTCGGCCCCGCCCGAGCCGAAGACGGACCAGTACACCCCCGTCGAGGAGCCGGAAACGCCCAGGGCGACGAGCACCACGAAGAGCAGGGCGATCACTCCGGGGAAGACCCACAGAACGCGAGCGTTCGGCAGGCCGAATTCAGTGGGTTCGACCCACTTCTCGAAGCGGATGTGCGCGTCGACGTAGAGCTTGCGCGCGCCGGGCAGTGGTGTTCTCACGGGTAGTCCTCAGAGCATCTCGATCGGTAAGGCACGCCGATCCGATGGCTCCGGTGACGCCCCGTAGGAGCCTACCGGGCCGCACCTCACCGAACGCGGAACGCTACCGGACTGTCACGTCTGTGCAGTACATCAGCGTGTCCGAACCGGATCCGGTGTTGATACCGAAGGCGCACACACTGTACGAGCCGGCCTTGTCGACGGTGACCGTCTTTGCGAACCCGTGATTTCCGCCATACATCGGGTAGATGCGTGCGATATCCGGCCGCACCGCATTGGCCGGGAAGGAGTAACCCTTGCCGTTGACGTACAGGTGCACATCGGCCGCGGCCTGGGTATCGGGGTCGATGACCCAACCCTGCGCCGTGATGTCCTTGCCCGACACGCTAACCGAGTCCACAACACCGAACGGAGACCCGCCCGGCACCGTGACGTCGGAGCAGTTCATCAAGGTGTTCCCGCCCGGGCCGACTTTATTGATACCGAAGACGCACACTGAATGGGCACCCGGTTTCAGGTCGAAGGACTTCGAGAAACCGTGCGCGGATCCGTATCCGGGGTAGACACGCGCGATGTCCGGCCGGTTCGCGGAGGCGGTCAGCGACTGCCCCTTTCCGTCGACGTAGATGTGCACGTCATTCGAAGCGGCCGTGTCCGGGTCGAGGGTCCAGCCGGTGACCGTCACGCTGCCCGGCTTGACCGCCACACTGTCAACCACGCCAATCGGGGCGCCAGATCGCACCGTAACGGACTCGCAGGTCAGCAGCTTGTTTGACCCCTTACCGATGTTGATCGCGAAGACACACACGTCGTGCGTTCCGTCACTCGCGGCGATATCGAGGTTGAACCCGTGGTTCGGCCCAGCGGCCGGGTACACGCGGCCGACATCGGCGCGGGGGCTGTTTGCGACATACGGCGTTCCACGTCCATCGACGTAGACATGCACTTCGAGCTGTTTCTGCGGCTGTTCGGGATCGAAAGCCCATCCTTCGATGTGCACTTTTCCGATGCCCGAAACGACGTCGAGCGCCGTTGTCGGCGACGCTGAGGGCACATCGACGGTCGAGCACTTCAGGGGCGTGATCTGCGAGGCGCTGACGGCAAGCACACAGACCTCGTGCTTACCGCCGCCCGCGACAGTGAACTCACCCTCATACCCGCGCTGGGCGCCCCAGTCCGGGTAGACCCGCGCCACATCCGGCCGGCTCTTGTCGGTGTTGAGCATTCCGGCATCCTTGCCGTCGATCTTGACGAGCGCGGCGAGGTTGGCCTTGGAGTCCGGGTCGAGAGCCCAGCCCCGCACCTGAACGGTGTCGAAGCTGGCTGTGATGTTGTCGACGGAACCCACGAGCGGCTTCTGGTAGCTGGTGCTGCCGAACCAGTCGGTGAAGTACGCGAAGAAGTTTCGGTTACCGTACGACGAGCAGCTGTCGCCGACGGCGTACATGTTGCGCAGGGCAGCAGCGTTGGGCTGGTAGGGCGTGTAGTTGTAGAGGTTGGCTGTCGCCTGGTTCTTGATGTTGACGACCGTCGAGCCGCACGCGGCGTTCGGATGCCACTGCACCGACACGTTGCCGATCTTGTACCGCCAGTAGTTGGGGCTCACCGTGTACTGACGGAACTGCCAGGCGGCCTTGTACATCTGGTTGAAGAAGCCGAAGAACTGCGTGTCGCACGCCGCTGTGTCGGGGCAGGCGTAGCCCATCGACACCTTGTAGTCGGCCGAGATCGGAGCCGTGTTGGTCACGAGACCGCGCTCCTTCTGGAGCGTGACCAGCAGGACCTGCGGGTTGATGCGGCACGCCTGGGCGACCTTCCAGATCACACGAGACGCGCGCTCATTGGCCTCGCCCGTGTAAGCACCACAGTGGTTCGCACCCTGCGGGGCCTTATCGGAACTCGTGACCCGATAGTCCTTGAGGCACGGCTGGCCGTTCTTGGCGGTGCAGCCCGCCTCCTTGGATTCAAGGAAGGACTGGACCTGCGCTTCGGTCATGGCGTTGTTGTTGAAGAACGCCTCGTCCGAGATGATCATGTCCGCGCGGAAGTCGGCGCCGTTTGCCGCCTGGGCCGGAGCCGCGGGCGCCGTCAACGCGATCGAGCCGATGAGGGCGAGCACCGCGACTATCGAGGATGCGATTTTGGGGAGAGACAACGCGAGCGCCCTTCGACATGACAGCAAACAAAGCGAGCGCTATGGGCACTCTCACGTCGAAGTATAACTTGAAGCTTTAGCGGCGTCGAAGTTTCGCGTTGATCTTGGACACCAGCACCTTCGGCCCACCGTTGTTGAGGTAGAACCAGGCGAGCTGCGCGTTGCGCTTGGCACCATAGGGCGCGAAGGTCTGGCGCTGCTGGCGCACCCCCGTGGAGGCCACCGACACCATGCCCGAGGCGATGAGGTCGTCGGCGTGACGCGCGTCCTTCACGAACGAGGTGAGGGGCTCGAGAACCTTCTCCCAGGTGTAGCTTTCGCGCACTCGACGAACGTTCTCGATCGACTCCTGACGGAAGTCCTCGTCGAACAGGACACGCTCGAGCGCCGCCGCCAGAGCGTCGACGTCCTCGGACGGCACCGCGACGCCCAATCCCTCTGCGCGCACCAGATCGGCGAAGTGATCACCCTCGGTGACGACCATGGGAAGCTCCGCCCACAGGTAGTCGAGAATGCGCGTGCGGAAGGAGAACGTGGTCTCGACGTGCGAGTAGTGCGTGGAGACTCCCGCGTCGGCCTCGGTGAGATAGTTCTGGCGGCTCGTGTAGTCGACCCAGGAGTCGTTGAAGAAGACGGCGGTGTTCAGCACGTCGAGTTCGGCGGCGAGCGCGCGGCATTCGGCCACGATCGACATCTCGGGGACGCCGGGGTGCGGGTGCTTCGTGCCCTGGAAGAAGAGCTTGACCGACTTCTCGGTCTGGGCGAGCTGCGCGACCGCCCGGATGAGGGTCTTGGGATCGAACCAGTTGTACAGACCACCCGACCACAGCAGGACCTTGTCGTTCTTACCGATGCCCGGGATGACGCCCTTCATGACGTCTTCCTGGTGCGACGGCGGCGTCGACGAGAGGCCGAACGGAACGACGCTGATCAGGTCGGTCAGATCGGGGTCATCCTGGTAGTTGAGCGTGTTGACCCGACCCAAAGCGGCCAGCTGGCCGAGGTAGAAGTGGCGCTGACGCTCGGAGGCGCAGAGGAAGAAGTCGCCGCGTTCGAGCTGCTGGTTGAGCACATCGGTGGCGTTCGTGACCTGGAGGTCCCACTGCGCCGCACCCAGCTCGCGCGACTGCTCGAGCTGTTCGAGGTGCATGGGGTCGTAGACGTCGGCGACGATGATCTTCGAGCTGTCGCGCAGCGTCTTGAAGAGCGCGAGCGCGAGCCCCTGGAAGATGATGACGTCGGCCCACTCCTCGTGCTTCGACATCTCCCGCTCGCTGCCCGGAGAGACGTGGGCGATCTCGAACGGAGCGTCGACCGGGGTGACCCCGGACAGCGTCACGAGCCGCACGGCGTTGTCGACCGCCAGGGCCTCGCCCATGTGGAAGGCACGGATGGCCGGGCCGGCCATCTTGGGCCCGATCGGGTCGCCCGTGATGATGAGCACGTGCGTGGAATCAGGAGCGTCGAGCACGGGGAAGGTCTCGATGATGTTGCTGTAGCCACGCATGAAGTGCTCACCGCCGAACGACGGGGCGTTGGTCTCGCCGAAGAGGCGCCAGATGGCCTGATCGGAGACCTGACGCGTGGCCTGGATCTGGGCGCGCGAGCCACGGAAGTCGGCGAGGTGCTCGACGAACTGGTCGACCCCGTAGAGGGTGGATACGGCGGCGCGAGAGAACTCGATGTTCTGGTCGCGGTCGCCTCCGGGCTTGCGCAGATCGAACTCGGTGGAATCGCGTTCGCTGCGCGCGACGGCTCGGCGCGTGGCCAAGAGCAGCGCGGGCGCCAAGTTGTTGCGCAGAGCCTCGTCGCCCATGTTTTTGTACATCGTGTAGAGCGCGTTGCGCTCGAGCAGGTAGGTCTCTTTATAGGCGCCGAAGTTCTCCATCGACGCGTGGTGCTTGTGGTAGGCCAGCGACTTCGGCTCGTAGGCGAAGTGATAACCGAGGAGGTTGAGGCGCCATCCGAGGTCGACGTCCTCGAAGAACATGAAGTAACGCTCGTCGAAGCCGCCGAGCTGGTCGTATACATCGCGCCGCACGAACATGGCCGAGCCGGTGCCGAAGAGGACGTTCTCGGGAGCGTCGTTGTCGTTCTTCGGTGCGGGCTGCGCCGTGAGCGGCTTGTAGCCCATGCCGAACCAGGTCAGGCCCGCGTCGATGAAGTCGACGAGCTTGCCGTCCCAGTCGAGCACCTTGCTGGCAACGCCGCCGATGGAGGGCGACTTCTCGAAACGCTCGACCGCCGCGCGGATCCAGTTCTTGTCGGGCTTGGCGTCGTTGTTGAGGAACGCCAGGTATTCGCCCGAGCTCTCGCGCACACCGAGGTTGCAGCCACCCGCGAAGCCGAGGTTTTCGGACGACTCGATCAGGCGCACCTGAGGCGCACCCTTCTTGAGGATCTCGAGGCTGTCGTCGCCCGAGGCGTTTTCGACCACGATGATCTCGAGTCGGTCGGCGGGCCAGTCGAGCAGCTCGAGCTGACGGATGGCCTCGAGGGTGTCTGCTGATCCCCGGAAGTTCACCAGGATCACCGATACAACGCCCGGTTTCGTCTCTACCATTCCGTGTTTTCTCCCGTACTCATCGCGTGTCTGCCCGCGGCCGGTTCGCGCCCGGCCTCGCGAAGATCGAGTGTGCCGCCCCGGGCTGTGAAGTTCTCCCACCAGGCAGCGCGGCGGTTCGACCTCGCGCGGGTATTAGCCAATACTAGAGGCTCGTGGATGGCCACGGGTCGAGCCCCCCGTCCGCCCCGAGTCGTCTGAGTAAAGGAACCGAACGAATGAAACTCGTCATGACACTGATGGTCCGCGACGAGGCGGACATCGTCGAGGCCATGGTCGATCATCACCTCGCTCAGGGCGTGGACCTGCTGATCGTCACCGACAACGGGTCGATCGATGGCACCACTGACATCCTGCAGCGTTATGCCGATGCCGGCGTCATCGATCTGCGTCACAATCCGCACCACAACAAACGCCAGGGCGAGGCCGTCACGCGGATGGCCAGGGATGCGGCGACCCTGCACGGCGCCGACTGGGTCATCAACGCCGACACCGATGAGTTCTGGGTGCCGGTCGACCGCTCGCTGACCCTGAAGCAGGCGTTCGAGAACATCCCGACCGACCTCGGCTCGTTCGTCGTGCCGGTCATCGATATGACCGGCGCCCCCGCCGCGTCGGGCACCGGTTTCGAGCGGCTGATCTACCGCGACCAGCGCAGCGTCGACCATCTGCTCACGATCGGGCTGCACGCTCACGCAACCCCCGACTCGGTGCACGTAGGCGACCCGAACGTCGAGGTGTCTCAGGGCAATCACTTCGTCAACATCGAGAGCCAGGGCGAGCCCGACCCCGCGTTCGCCATCGAGGTGCTGCATTTTCCCTGGCGATCCTTCGACCAGTTCTATCGCAAGGTGGACAACTCCGGCCGGGCCTATGCCGAGAGCGGTCTGGTGCCGAGCCCGAATCACCACGGCATGCGGGACTACCGTCGCCTGCAAGACGGGACGCTCGTCTCCTTCTATATCGCGCGCCACCCGAGCGCCGAGCAGATCGAGCAGGGTTTGGCCGACGGCACGCTCACGGTGGACCGCACGATCGCCGACCTGGGTTTGCCCGCCATCCCGGATGTCGCGCTTCCCGAGGGTGCCATCGAGGTCGGTCGTGCGGCCGCCGTCAGCCTCGTGCAGAAGCTCGACCACATCGCCTCCCTCGAGACGGAGTTGCGCGAGACCCGGGCTGCAGCCGAGGCAGACAAGGCCCGCCTCGAAAGCGACCTGGACACGCTCTTGCACACGGGCGCCCACAAGATGAACGCACTCGAAGACGAGTTGCGGGAGCGCGACGAGCACATTCGCGCCCTGGAGAACCAGTACCACGAGCTGCACGGGCGCCGGGTCGTCCGGGCCGCCGACTGGGTGGGACAGGCAGCCCGGAACGTGCGCGGCACTATCCGTCGACGCTGAACGAGTGCTGCGAGGCGTACCCCGCCGCCGCAGACGGGTGGGGTACGCTACCTGAGTTGTACTGTGCTCCCGTCGGCTTTCTTGCCCGTGGAGCGGAACGGATCACATAGGTATGAAAGCTCAGGAACGTTTCGACGCGCTCAGTAAGCAGCCCCTCGTCGCCATCGGCTCGTCCGAAGGCAAGGTCGTCTCGACCTGGGCATCGCTGCGCGGCGTGCTGCAGCACCGGCAGATGCTCTCTCTGCTCGTGCGACGGGACATCAAATCCCGCTACAAGGATTCGAGCCTCGGCTTCATCTGGGCGCTCGTGCGCCCCCTTACGCAGCTCGCGATCTACTACATCGTCCTCGGCAAAATCCTCGGCGCCGAGCGCGGCATCCCCGAGTTCGCCATCTACGTCTACACGGGTCTGACCGCCTACGGCCTCTTCAGCGAAATCGTCGCGGGAGGAACGTCGTCGATCGTCACGAACGCCGGCCTGATCAAGAAGATCTACCTGCCGCGAGAGGTGTTCCCCCTCGCATCCGTCGGCTCGGCGCTCTTCAACTTCATGATCCAGCTCGTGATCCTGATCGTGGCCTGCTTCGTGTTCGGCAGCCCGCCCTTCTCGAAAGAGGCGATCTACTTCCTGCCCGCGCTGGCGATCCTGCTGATCTGGGCTACCGCGTTCGCCATTCTCTTGTCGGCGGTCAACGTCTATCTGCGTGACGTGCAGTACCTCGTCGAGGTCGTCGTCATGCTGCTCATGTGGGCCTCCCCCATCGTCTACTCCTGGAAGATGGTCACCGAGACGCCCGGCATCTCGCAGCTCGCGGTGCAGATCTACACCAACAACCCGATCACCCTGGCGATTCTCGGCTTCCAGCGCACGTTCTGGATCTCGGGTCACGACATCGCCGGCTCGGCCCCCGGCGGCCTCATGCTGAAGATGGTCATCGCTATCCTCGTCGGGCTCGTCTTCCTCTTCATCTCGCAGCGCGTCTTCGCCAAGCTGCAGGGCAACTTCGCACAGGAACTGTAGGTCGAATCCATGAGCACCGACATCAGCGAATCCACTCCCGTCGACACGCGACCGAACATCGTCGAGATCGACAACGTCGCCAAGCGCTTCACCATTCGCAAAGACAACTCGCTCAAAGAGCGCATCGTCACGCTCGGGCGCGCGGGCAAGCGTCACAAAGAAGACTTCTGGGCCCTCAACGGGGTCAGCATCGATATCAAGGCGGGCACCACGGTCGGCCTGATCGGCCACAACGGGTCGGGCAAGAGCACGCTGCTCAAGGTCATCGGCGGGATCATCGACCCCACCAAGGGATCGGTGAAACGCCGCGGGCGCATCGCGGCCCTGCTCGAGCTCGGAGCGGGTTTCCACCCCGACCTGACGGGGCGCGAGAACGTCTTCCTCAATGCATCCATTCTGGGTCTCAGTCGCGAGGAGACCGAGGAGAAGTTCGACTCGATTCTCGCGTTCTCGGGCATCGGCGACTTCATCGACACCCAGGTTAAGTTCTATTCGTCGGGCATGTACGTGCGGCTCGCATTCTCGGTCGCCGTGCACACCGACCCCGACCTCTTGCTCGTCGACGAGGTTCTCGCCGTGGGCGATGAGGCCTTCCAGCGCAAATGCCTCGACAAGATCCGTTCGTTCCAGCAGGAGGGGCGCACGATCATCCTCGTCACCCACTCGCTCGGCCAGGTCGTCGAACTCTGCGACCGTGCAATCCTGCTGAACCAGGGCCAGGTCGTGCTCGACGGCAATCCCCGCGAGGCCGTCGCCGACTTCCGCGACATCCTCGAGGGACGCCGTCTGCGCGAGAAGGAGCAGGAGCAGGAGACCGCCAAGGAGAAGCACGAAGAGGTCGCGCCCATCGATGAGGGCACCGTCGTGGGCGTCACGGCGTTTGCCGCGGGTCACGCGGTCGGAGATCCGGTCGCACCGGGGGCCGATCTCAAGATCCGCGTCGAGCTCGAGCATCCCACCGGGCTCACCGATTGGGTCTGCGCCATCCAGATCGACAACGAATTGGGCCAGGTCGCCTACGGCACGACATCCAAGCGCCTGGGCATCGAGCTCCAGCCGCTGCGAGGGCGTCGCACCGTCGAGCTGACGCTTCACGATGTCAACCTCGGCACGGGTAAGTACTTCATCAACGCTTCCCTGATGGACATGAGTGGCCGTCACCTGCACGACCTTCCGCAGGCGACCTCCTTCAACACGCCGGACTACCCCTTGGCCGTCGGGATCGTGCATGCACGCCCCGAGATGGCCGAGCTGTCCTGACCCGTGGGCACCCGGAAGATCGCCGTCGTCACGGTCACCTACAACTCGGGTGACCAGATCGGCCCGTTCCTCCATTCCTTGCACGAGGGCGGGACGACCGCCGAGGCAGCGGTCGTCGTCGACAACGCCTCCCCGCGCCACGACGACACGCGCGCGCAGGCCGAGGAGGCGGGGGCGCGTTTTCTCCTGCTCGATGACAACCACGGCTACGGCGGCGGGATCAACGCGGGCGTCGCCTCGCTCGAACCCGACATCGAGTATGTGCTGATCAGCAACCCGGATGTCATCGTGTCTCCGGGCAGCGTGGCCACGCTCGCCGCGGCGCTCGACGCCGACCCGCGCGTGGGAGCGGTCGGTCCGCGCATCCTGACCGAGGAGGGCGACGTCTACCCGTCCGCCCGGGCACAGCCGTCGCTCGTCACGGGCGCCGGCCACGCCCTCTTCTCGCGCATTTGGCGCAACAATCCGTGGACGCAGCGCTACCACAACGACGTCGCCGGCCCGACGCTCGCGTCGTCGGTCGGATGGCTCTCCGGCGCGTGCCTGCTGCTGCGCCGCTCGGCATTCGACGGAATCGGCGGTTTCGACGAGAGCTACTTCATGTACTTCGAGGACGTCGACCTCGGCCGCCGGTTGCGCGAAGCCGGCTGGGACATCCGCTACGTTCCCGAGGCGAGCGTCGTGCACATGGGCGCCCGTTCGACCTCTCAGGAGTCCGGGAAAATGCTCGCCGCTCACCACTCCAGCGCCTACCTCTTCCTCTCGCGGCGCTACCCGCACTGGTATCAAGCACCCCTGCGCATCGCCATCCGCTTCGGTCTCTGGGCGCGGCTGCGCTGGAGCCTCAGGAAGGGCGCCTGAGTGGCGCTCCGCAATGCCGTCGGCCGCACCGCGCAACGGCTCGGCCTGGGACCGGTGGCCCGCGCGGCACTGAAGGGTGCTCGAGCAACGAGCTCCGGCGCGCAGACCGCCGTTCGCGTCGCGCACGACCGCGCTCGTGCTCTCGACGAGAAACGCCGCTGGTGGGGGTATCGACGCGACGTGAAGTTCGGCGTGCGCCTCGAAGTCGTGTCCGGGCGCCCCCGCGTGAACGCCTTGCCCGTGGTCATGTGCCTGTGGCACCGTCCCTCCCGGATGAGCGAAATCCTCGACACGCTCGAGGCGCAGAACGTCGGCCGCCCCATCCGCCTCGTGTTGTGGAACAACGCCCCCGAGAACGATGACCTTTATCAGGATGTCTTCGCCCACCGCATCTTCCGCAACATCTCGAGCATCGAGCTGCACTCCAGCGGCATCAACATGGGCGGCATCGGGCGGTTCCTCGCCATGCGGGAGCTCACCCGCACGGGATACGACGGTCCTTTCGTCATGTTCGACGACGACGAAGTGGTCAGCCCGTACTTCCTGCGCGACCTGCTGGCGGCCTATCGACCCGGTTCGATCACCGGGTGGTGGGCGTACCGCTACGACGGCACCTATTACGCGCGCCGCACCCTGCATCACGGCGAAGAGGCCAATTACATCGGCACGGGCGGCGCGGCGTGTGACTCCCGGCTCGTGCGTTCCCGGGCGTTCTTCGACGCCCTCCCCGAGCGATACCTCTTCCTCGAAGACATGTGGATGTCTGCCTTCGCGCGCTGGAACGGGTGGAGGCTCTCGAAGGTCGACACCCCGGGCGATTTTGCCATGCGCGAGGCCGACCAGCACCACGGCATCTTCGATCTGAAGACCGACTTCTCGCTGTACCTCAACGACGCCGTGCCGGTGCGTGACGATATCGTGAATCACCGCGTGCACGCGCGAACGGCCTGGACCCCGATCGAATCGGATGCGCAGCTCGACCAGGAGCGCAGCTCGATCGTCGCCCGCTATCGCGACGATTACCCGAAGCCGCTCCATGAGGCACCCGGCACGGTCGTCGGTCCCGACGACGCCAGCTGACATTCGGAGCGACCGGAGATCCGACGCCAGCCGATGTTCGATATCGGCTGGCATGGGGCGGCCCTGCCGCGGCGCACGAAAATGGCGGGGCCCCGAAGGACCCCGCCATCCGTCTCTGCGAGATGGATCGAGCGCTGATCAGGCGCCGAGCAGACCCTGCAGGTAGGTGCCGTAGCCGCTCTTGACGAGGGGCGCCGCGAGCTTGGCGAGCTGGTCGTCGTCGATCCAGCCGGCGCGCCAGGCGACCTCCTCGATGCAGCCGACCTTGAAGCCCTGACGGTCTTCGATCACGCGCACGTATTCGGAGGCCTGCATCATCGACTCGAATGTGCCCGTGTCGAGCCAGGCGGTGCCGCGGTCGAGGACCTGCACGCTGAGGTTGCCGGCGTCGAGATAGCGCTCGTTGACGGTGGAGATCTCGAGCTCGCCGCGCGCGGACGGCTCGATGGTCTTCGCGATCTCGACGACGTTGTTGTCGTAGAAGTAGAGGCCCGGAACCGCGTAGTTGCTCTTCGGCTCGGTGGGCTTCTCTTCGATCGAGACGGCCGTGAAGTTCTCGTCGAACTCGACGACTCCGTAGGCCTTCGGGTTCGCCACGTGGTAGGCGAAGATGGTGGCGCCCTCGATTTCGCTGTGCGTGCGCAGCGACGAACCGAGGCCGGTTCCGTGGAAGATGTTGTCGCCGAGCACGAGCGCGACGCTCTCGTCACCGATGAACTCTTCGCCGATGATGAACGCCTGGGCGAGGCCGTCGGGCGAGGGCTGCACGGCGTATTCGATGCGCATGCCGAGCTCGGAGCCATCCCCCAGCAACGCCTTGAACTGCTCGTTGTATTCGGGCGTCGTGATGATCAGAACCTCACGGATGTCGGCCATCATGAGCGTCGACAGGGGGTAGTAGATCATGGGCTTGTCGTAGATGGGCATGAGCTGCTTCGAGATGCCCTTGGTGATCGGCCACAGCCGCGTGCCGGACCCGCCGGCGAGGATGATTCCGCGCATATCTAGTGTCCCTGTCCCTTGTTCAGCGTTTCGTAGTAGGCGCGGGCGGCCTCCCAGGTGGGCAGGAGTCCCTGCGCGGCGGCCTCGGAAAGCCCCGGGGCGTCGGTGTCTTTCGGCGACAGCAGCGGTTCGCCCGCTTCTTCGGGGAAGACGAGCCCGATCTCGGCGTCAAGCGGGTTGATGCCGTGCTCGCGCTCGGCGTTGAACGTGGAGGTGACGAGGTAGCTCACGGTGGCGTCGTCGGTCAATGCGACGAAGGCGTGGCCGAGGCCCTCGGCCAGGTAGATGGCGCGGCGGTCGGTGTCGTCGAGCAGCACCGTGTCCCACTCGCCGAAGGTGGGCGAACCCACGCGGATGTCGATCACATAGTCGAGCACGGCACCGTGCGTGGCGGTGACGTATTTGGCCTGGCTCGGCGGCACGTCGGCGAAGTGGATGCCGCGCACGACGCCCCGCTTCGACACGGACGTGTTGCCCTGGGCGAGGTTCAGCGAGTGCCCGATGGTCTCTTCGAGCTTGTCGAAGCGGTACCACTCGAGGAACACGCCCCGGTCGTCGCCGAACTGCTTCGGGGTGATCTCGTAACTGTCGGGGACTCGGAGTTCGCGTATTTGCACGCTCGAAATCCTAGCAAGACCGGGCTGATCAGCGCAGAGATGAGCGGCCCGTCACGATATACGCGCGGTCGATGGACGACGCACGCCGAATGGTCAGCCAATATGCAGGCGGTCCTCGGATACGATGATGAGTCTGTCATCGTGCATCTGCACGGCGACGCTGTCCGGAAGAGACCGACGAAGGTCACCGAATGAGGTCGCTTTCACGCGACGATCCCCTCCGAGGTCTGATGAGAAGAATACGCCAGCTGGCCGAACGCGCCTGGCACGGCATCGTGCTGTACGCCCTGAAATTCGGGGTCGTCGGCCTCATCGGCTTCGCTATCGACACGGGTCTGTTCAACCTCCTGCGCCTCGGCGTATTCGGCGAGGGATGGTGGAGCACCGCGCTCGGCGCCAAGGTGCTGTCCACGAGCGTCGCCATCGTCTTCAACTGGATCGGCAACCGGTACTGGACCTTCCGCGAGCACCGCCGCAAGAACTTCGTGCTCGAGCTGCTCGAATACGTCGTCGTGGCCGTCGGCGGCCTGCTCATCAGCCTGCTCTGCCTGTGGGTGTCGCACCACCTGCTCGGTTTCGACAACATCATCGCCGACAACATCTCGGCCAACGTGATCGGACTCGTGCTCGGCACCATCTTCCGGTTCCTGCTCTACCGCTACTGGGTCTACGGCATGCACCGCAGCGACGGTCTGTCCTCCCGCGCGCGCGTCGAAGAGGGACAGCGCTCGCTGTTCGAGGAGCCCGGACATCCGATCGACGACGCCGGCACCGCCGCGCCCGCCAGCGACAAGGGAGCTGCACGACCGTGACACCCAGCGATTCCGGAGCATCCGCGCTCGTCATCATCCCGACGTTCAACGAGCGCGAGAACCTGCCGAAGATCGTGGGGCGTGTGCGCGAGGTTCTGCCCGAGGGGCATGTGCTCGTCGTCGACGACGGCAGCCCCGACGGCACCGGACAGGTGGCCGACGACATGGCCGCGGCCGACCCGCACATCCATGTGAAGCACCGCACGGGCAAGCTGGGCCTCGGCTCGGCCTATCTGCAGGGCTTCGCGTGGGGCCTCGGCGAAGGCTACGACTACCTCATCGAGATGGATGCCGACGGCTCGCACCCGCCCGAGACGCTGCCCGAGATGGTGGCCCGCGCCAAGGCTCGTCCGATCGCCCAGGGCGGCTCGGCCCTCGTCATCGGCTCGCGCTGGGTGCCGGGTGGGCGCGTCGTCAACTGGCCGAAGCGCCGCGAGATCCTCAGCCGCGCGGCCAACGTCTATGCGCGTCTGGCGCTGGGCGTCGGCGTGAAAGACGCCACGGCCGGCTACCGCGTCTACAACGCCGAGGTGCTGCGCGCGCTCTCGCTCGAGAACGTCAACTCGCACGGCTACTGCTTCCAGATCGACATGACGCTGCGGGTCGACACGGCGGGCTTCCGCATCGAAGAAGTCCCCATCGTGTTCCGCGAGCGCGAGATCGGCGAATCGAAGATGAGCGGCAACATCATCTTCGAGGCCATGGGCAAGGTCACGCTGTGGGGTTTCCAGCGTCGGATGCGGCAGCTCACCGGCCTGTTCAGCCGACGCTAGGGTGGCCCCTCGCTAGACTGGGGTCGCACATTCGGCGGCCATTTCGTCGCCGACTCAGCTGGCGAAGGACACCATGACGCGTTACCTCATCACCGGAGCATCCGGCATGCTCGGCACCGACCTGATCGACGTTCTGCAGGGCCGTGAGGTGACCGCCCTCGGGCGCGCCGACCTCGACGTGACCGACCTCGACGCGGTGCGCCAGGCCGTCGCCGGCCACGATGTCGTGGTCAACGCCGCCGCCTACACCAAGGTCGACGACGCCGAGACGAACGAGGACGCCGCCTACGCGGTGAACGCACTCGGGGCCCAGAACCTGGCGATCGCTGCGCGCGAAGCCGGGGTCAAGCTCATCCAGGTGTCCACCGACTACGTCTTCGACGGTTCGGCGACGACGCCCTATGCCGAGAACACCCCGCACGCCCCCATCTCGGCCTATGGCCGCACCAAGGCCGCGGGCGAGAAGCTCGCGCTCGACGAGCACCCCGACGGCACCTACATCGTGCGCACGGCGTGGCTCTACGGCCAGCACGGCCCCAACTTCGCCGCCACCATGATCCGTCTCTCGGCGAGCCACCCCACCGTCAGCGTCGTCACCGATCAGCTGGGCCAGCCCACCTGGACGAAAGACCTCGCCCGCCAGATCGTGGCCCTCGCCGACGCCGACGCCCCCGCGGGCGTCTACCACGGCACCAACGCGGGCCAGGGCTCGTGGTTCGACTTCACGCGCGCCATCTTCAGCGAGGTGGGCCTCGACCCCGAGCGTGTGGGCAAGACCGACAGCGCGAGCTTCGTGCGCCCGGCGCCCCGCCCCGCTTACTCGGTGCTCGGCCACGACGGCTGGTCCGCCGCCGGGCTGTCGCCCCTGCGCGACTGGCGCGAGGCCCTGCACGAGGCCGTCGAGACCGGCGCGGTCGCGCGCCCGGCCGACACGTCCACCCCGGCCCAGGCCTAGGCCCCGGCCGGAGCAGGAGCACTCATGCCCACGACACTGACCATGGTGGTCGACCAGATGGTCGCGCCCGTTCCCGGCGGCATCGGCCGCTACACCGAAGAGATGACGAAGGCCCTCATCCTCACGGCCCCGCGCAACTGCCAGGTCGAGGGCATCGTGTCGAGCCTGCCGCCCGAGAAGATCGCCGATGTCGAGACGCGCCTGCCCGGTCTCGCCGAGCTGCACAAGACCACGTTGGCCCGACGCGAGCTGTCGGCCGCGTGGCAGCTGGGCCTCGTGGCGGGCTACGGCGACGGCATGGTGCACTCGCCCACGCTGCTCGCCCCCCTGGTGCGGCACAACCGGGCCTACGACCGCAAGCAGACGGTCGTCACGATCCACGACACCCTGGCGTGGACGCATCCGAAGTCGCTCACGCCCACGTCGGTGTCGTTCACGAAGTCGATGGCCAAGCGCGCCAAGAAGCACGCCGACGCCATCGTGGTGCCGACGCACGCCGTGGCCGAGCAGCTCGCCGAGATCATCGACTTCGGCGACCGCGTGCGCGTCATCCCGGGCGCCGTCGGTTCGGGCCTGCAGCTCACGAGCGACGCCGAGTGGCGTGCGGGCAACCTCGAACTTCCCGATGAATACATCCTCACGTTTGGCACGTTAGACCCGCGCCGCGGCCTCTTGTCGCTCATCAGCGGCCTGGGTGCGACGGATGCTCCCGACCTGCCCGTGCTCGTGATCGGGCCCGACAGCTGGGGAGACCTCACGTTGGCGTCCGTCGCCGACGAGGCCGGGCTGCCCGAGGGCCGCGTGCGCTCGCTGGGCTTCCTGTCCGACGCCGACCTGGCCGTCGTGCTCGATCGCGCGACCGTGTTCGTCTACCCCAGCATCCGTGAGGGCTTCGGGCTGCCGCTCGTCGAAGCGCTGTCGTTCGGCACGCCCGTCGTGCATTCCGACGACCCCGCGCTCGTCGAGGTTGCGGGCGGCGCCGGGCTCGTCGTCGAACGCGGCGGCAAGAAGGGCTACCCCGAGCGTTTGGCCGAGGCCATTGCCCAGGTGCTCGACGACAGCGACCTGCGCTCGCGCCTCAGCGTGGCCGGCTCCGACCGTGCGCGGGCGTTCAGCTGGCGCGACTCGGCCGAACGCGTCTGGCAGCTGCACGCCGATCTCTAGGCGCCGCTGCGCACACCGGATGCCGGCCGCTTCCCCGGAGCCTTCATCAGCATTGTGCGCCTGCGCGCGAGCCACCGGGCGGCGCGGACGTCACGGGCGTCACGGGCAGCACGGACGGCACGGACGGCACGGACGGCACACGGCATCTTCGAAACACTGAAGGGCCCTCACATCCTGTGTGAGGGCCCTTCCACGTATCTTGTGACGGCTAGCCGCCGGACGGCGCCGGCGATGCCGGGTGGAGTGCGGCATCCACCATGCTGCGGATCTTGTCGAAGTCGGGCTCTTCGGGCTGGATACCCGAGGCCGGCGTGAGCTCGATGTTGGTGATCGGCAGCTCTTTGGTCTTGAGCGCCAACTCGACGAAGTAGCCGAGCATGTCCTGCGGGATGTCGGTCTTCACGACCTGCGACCCGGCCTGTGCGATGACCTGGAATTTGCTCAGGACGTTGGCTGGCGTGAACTGCTTCAGGATGGCCGCCTGCAGTTGCCGCTGCCGTTCCATGCGCTCGTAGTCGCTCGAACCGTGCCGCGACCGCGCGTACCAGAGCGCGTAGTAGCCGTTCATGTGGTGCTCGCCCACCTCGATCCACTCGGCGACACCCACGAGGTTCTCGTCGCCGCCGACGGGCACGCGCTTCGGCACCGTGATGTCCACGCCGCCGAGCGCGTCGATGAGGTCGCTGAAGCCCTGCATGTCGATGAGCACGTAGTACTGGATCTCGAGGTCGAGCGTTCCCTCGATGGCCTCTTTCGTGGCCTCGATGCCGGGACGCGACCCGTTCTTGATGGCGTCGGGGTAGAGGTCGGGATGCCGCACCTCGGCCTCGGTGTAGACGGAGTTCAGCATGCACGCGCTCACATCGCATCGGCCGTTGTAGCCGTACCCGTTGGGATAGAGCTTCTTCATGGGCGAGCCGTCGGAGAAGGGCATGTTGTGCAGGTCGCGCGGCAGGCCGATCATGGTGGCGGCACCCGTCTCGGCATCCACCGACACGACCGACATGCTGTCGGGTCGCAGGCCCTCGCGGTCGGGCCCGGCGTCACCGCCCAACAGCAGGATGTTGTAGTGCCCGTCGACGGGCGGCACCGATGCCGCGCCCCCGCCGAAGATCGACTGCAGCGTTCCGCGCGTGATGCCCGCGTAGTAGGCGCCCGCTCCCGCACCGCCCACCGACACCACGAGCAGCGCCACCGTGGCGAGCGCGATCCAGGCGCGCGACGACGGCCGCGCCCGGATGAGCTTCACGAGCGAGAGCGTGTTGATCGTGAGGACGATCCAGAGGAACGCGTAGGCCACCAGCAGGATCTGGGCCAGGAGCAGGGCGTAGGAGTTCGTGGCCAGGTTGTAGATCGTCTGCGGCGTCGCGATATAGAGCAACAGGGCCGCGACGACGAGCACCCACATGGTCAGCGTGGCGATGAGGCCGATGCGGCCGAGACGGCGATTGCCCGCAAGCACCTGAGCCGAACCCGGGATGAGGAAGTTCATCGCGACGAGCCACCAGGCACGCCGCGTCATCACCGTGCGCGACTGGGTATTGGGGTGCCGGATCGGCAGCGCGGTATAGGTGCTCATAGGGTCTTTTTGAGGGCGTCGTTCTTCTCGGCGACCGTGTCGGCGAGCCCCACCTGGTAGGCGGCCATAGCGTCGGCGAGCGCCTCATCCGAGGTGCCGAGGATCTGCACGGCGAGCAGCCCAGCGTTCTTGGCACCGCCGATCGACACGGTGGCGACGGGCACGCCGCCCGGCATCTGCACAATCGAGAGCAGCGAGTCGAGGCCGTCGAGGCGCGCGAGGGGAACGGGCACACCGATGACGGGCAGCTCGGTCACGGCCGCAAGCATGCCGGGCAGGTGCGCGGCACCTCCCGCACCGGCGATGATGACACGGATGCCGCGGCCCCGGGCCTGGCGCCCGTAGTCGATCATCTTCTCGGGCGTGCGGTGGGCCGAGACGACCTCGACCTCGTAGGGCACGCCGAACTCCTCGAGCACGTCGCGCGCATCGCGCATGACGGACCAGTCGGAGTCACTGCCCATGACGACGCCGACGACGGGAGAAGATGAGGAGAGCGGAGACATAGCCCCCATCGTAAGGTTCAGTCCTGGAAGAAGGCGGCTGCGGCACGCGCCTGGTAGGCAACCTCGTCGAGATCGGAACCCGAAACGTTGACGTGGCCGACCTTGCGGCCCGGGCGCGGCTCCTTGCCGTAGTTGTGCACCTTGACGGTGGGGTGCGCCTCGAGTGCGGCGGCATAGCGGTCGGCGAGCGTGCCCTCGGTGGGGCCGCCCAGGATGTTGGCCATGACCGTGTG
The DNA here is from genome assembly GCF_900167575.1 of Okibacterium fritillariae. Taxonomy (GTDB): domain Bacteria; phylum Actinomycetota; class Actinomycetes; order Actinomycetales; family Microbacteriaceae; genus Okibacterium; species Okibacterium fritillariae. The sequence continues at coordinate 359,300 of NZ_FUZP01000002.1, read as the reverse complement.
GTCGTCGTGGCATCCCGTGGCGCCGAGCGGCAAGTCGAGCACGGCGCGCAGGTGCTGCTCGAACTGGCTCGTGGTGCAGCCGTCTTGCGTCCAGTGCCCGGAGTTGTGCGGGCGCATGGCGAGCTCGTTGACGAGGATGCGGTCGTCGGTGGTCTCGAAGAGTTCGACGGCCAGCACACCCGTCACGCCGAGCGTCTCGGCGATCGTCAGGGCGATCTGTTCGGCCATCTCGGCGACGCGGCCGGCCGAACGCGGAGCGGGCGCGAAGACCTCGCTGCACACGCCGTCCTTCTGCACGGTCTCGACGACGGGCCAGGCCACGATCTGTCCGCTCGGGCGGCGGGCCACGAGCTGCGCGAGCTCGCGGCGGAAGTCGACGAGTTCTTCGACCAGGAGGGCGCCGCCGCGGCCATCCTCGTCGAGCGTGGCGAACCAGTCGGCGGCCTCGTCGGCCGAGCGCACGACGCGCACACCCTTGCCGTCGTAGCCGCCGCGGGGCGTCTTCAGCACGGCCGCACCGCCGTTGTCGGCCAGGAACGCGGACAGCTCGTCGGCGTTGGTGACGGCCGCCCACTCGGGAACGGGTACGCCGATCTCGGACAGTTTCTCGCGCATGGCGATCTTGTCCTGGGCGAAGTGCAGGGCGTCGGGGCCGGGGTGCACGGGGATGCCGCGGGCCTGCAGTTCGCGCAGGATCGGGGCCGGCACGTGCTCGTGGTCGAAGGTGATGACGTCGACCGTCTCGGCGAACGCCAGAACCGTGTCGAGGTCGCGGTAGTCGCCGACCGCCGTCGCCGCGAGGGCCGCCGACATGCCCTCTTGCTCCGCGAGAATGCGGATGTCGAGGCCGAGGTTCACCGCCGGGGGGATCATCATCCGTGCCAGCTGTCCGCCGCCGATCACACCGACTGTCACCATCATCGCTCCTCACGTCGCACGGCCTGGGGTCGGCCGTTCCACCAGGAACCATCCTGCCGCATCTGCGGAACGCGCGCCGCGCCGCGTGCGGCGGTCAGGTCGAGCTAGCTGCCGGGGAGCGGCGGGCGCGGCGGCACGATCGAACCGGCCGACGAACGCAGCGAGGCGCCCGCGGTCTGGCTGCGCTCGACGAGCTCGTTGAGCGCCTCGGACACCAGGTCGGCGCGCGGCACGTCGGCGAGCACGAGCGGTTTGTCGATGCCCGAGGTCAGCACGAGCGTGCCCGAGCGGAACATCGACTGCAACGGCCCGCGACGCAGTGCCGTGGAATAACCCCGACCGTGGAAGATCTCCGTGCGCTCGCGCACGAAGAAACCGCGGCGCGAGATGACCCGGCGGGTCGTGATGATGTAGCGGCGGTTGAGCCAGAGCGCGTAGGGCAGCAGGACGGCGAGGAGAACCCAGGCCGCGAGGAGGCCCGCGATGGTCCACATCTGCCAGGTCTCGGTGAAGAGGCCGAAGGCGTAGGCCGCCGCACCCGAGCCGAGGATGAGCGCGAGCGCCGGCCAGAGCAGCCTGCGGCCGTGCGGGCGAAGCCGGGCGACGACGCGTTCGGTGGGAACCACGGGGCGCGAGAGCACGTCGAACGCGGATGTCTCCGTATTCGTCTGCTGCTGGGCCATGTCTCCTTTGTACCGTACCGCGCATGCCTCGGCGGGTGTACGCGCCGGTCAGCCCAGGGTCTCTCCCGAACCGGTCAGCCTGAGGTGGGTGATGTCCCCCGCCGCGACGGCGACCTCGGCGGGGTGCCCGACGCTGGCGTCGCGTCGGCGCACGAGCAGGCGGCCGTCGGGGGCGAGCCCCGTGGCCCGGCCCTCGAGCGCGTCACCCCCCGGCAGGTCGGCGCGGATGTCGCGGCCCACCGTTCCGAGCAGTGCGGCCACGCGCGCGTGCACGCCGGCCGCGACCGCGTCACCGTTGGCCCGCTGCAGGGCTCGCAGCATCCCGTCGAGCTCGGTGAGGAACCGTGCGAGCACCGCGTCGACGTCGATGTCGCGCACCCCGGCGAGCGCGAGCGACGTCGCGGTGGGCACGGGCAGCTGCTCGGCCGTCATCGAGAGGTTGAGGCCCACGCCGACGACGACCGCCGGGGCGTTCGGCAGCGCGAGCAGTTCCGAGAGCACTCCCGCCACCTTGCGGCCCTCGATGAGCACGTCGTTCGGCCACTTGAGCTGCACGCGGCGGGCGGCGGCTTCGGCCACCGCATCCGCATCGTCGCCGGTACCGGATGCGTCGGCGAGCGCCTCTCGCACGGCCAGCGTCATAGCGGCCCCCGCGGCCAACGGGATCCAGCCGTAGACGTCGGGCGAGAAGGCGGGTTGTGGGCGCAGCAGCACCGAAACGGCCAGGGATGTTCCCGCCTCGGCCGCCCACACACGTCCGAGGCGTCCCCGGCCCGCGCGCTGATCGTCGGTGACCACGACCGAGAGATGCGGCCACTCCGACGGTGCCGTGTGGACGCGCTCCGTCAGCTCGTCGTTCGTCGACTGGGCGTGCGGTAGGGCGACGAGCCGGCCGGCCGCAGCGGACGACCGAGGAAGCAGTGCTGAGGTAAGAGGCATGCGCCCAAGAGTACGGAAGCGTGCGCGAGACGGCGGCCCGCGACATCCGGACACTCTCGGACGCGCGCGACGCGCTCGACGCGCTCGGAAACGCGATACCGACAAGGCTCGTGCGTGCACCTTGTGGGGTTCCTCCAACGGTTGGGGCCCCTCCGTGCACGGTAGAGTGAAGCCCGTGACGGAGAACCTTGACGTGAACGCCAAAGACGCTGCTCAACCGACCGAGGTCCAGGGCGCCCCTGACACCCCCGACATGATGACGACGGCCGGCAAGCTGGCCGACCTCTCGCGTCGCTACCACGAGGCGGTGACCGCGTCGGGTGAAGCCGCCATCAAGAAGCAGCACGCCAAGGGCAAGATGACGGCCCGTGAGCGCATCGATCTGCTGCTCGACCCGGGCAGCTTCGTCGAGCTCGACGAGTTCGTGCGCCACCGCACGCACGCCTTCGGCATGGACAAGTCCCGGCCTTACGGCGACGCGGTCGTCACGGGAACGGGCACCATCCACGGCCGCCAGGTGGCCGTCTACTCGCAGGACTTCACGGTCTTCGGCGGGTCGCTCGGCGAGGTGGCCGGCGAGAAGATCATCAAGGTCATGGACCTCGCGCTCAAGACGGGCGTCCCCATCCTCGGCATCCTCGACTCGGGTGGAGCCCGCATCCAGGAGGGTGTCGTGGCCCTCGGCAAGTACGGCGAGATCTTCCGCCGCAACACGGCCGCCTCGGGTGTCATCCCCCAGATTTCGCTCATCATGGGCCCGGCCGCCGGTGGCGCCGTCTACTCCCCCGCCCTCACCGACTTCGTCATCATGGTCGACAAGACCAGCCAGATGTTCGTCACGGGCCCCGACGTCATCAAGACCGTCACGGGCGAGGACGTCGGCATGGAAGAGCTGGGTGGCGCGCTCACCCACAACACGCGTTCGGGTGTGGCCCACTACCTGGCGAGCGACGAACAGGATGCCCTGGACTACGCGCGTTCGCTCGTGAGCTTCCTGCCCGACAACAACCTGGCCGAGCTGCCCGAATTCGACACCGTCGTCGAGCTCGAGACCACCGACGACGACCGGCGCCTCAACACGCTCATCCCCGACTCCCCCAACCAGCCCTATGACGTGAAGACCGTCATCGAGCATGTCGTCGACCACGGCGACTTCCTCGAGGTGCAGCCGCTGTTCGCGCCCAACATCGTCATCGGGTTCGCCCGCGTCGAGGGACGCACGGTGGGCGTCATCGCCAACCAGCCGCAGGCCATGGCGGGAACCCTGAACATCGAGGCCGGTGAGAAGGCCTCGCGCTTCGTGCGCTTCTGCGACGCCTTCTCGATTCCCATCCTCACGCTCGTCGATGTGCCCGGCTACCTGCCCGGCACCGACCAGGAGTGGACGGGCGTCATCCGCCGCGGCGCCAAGCTGCTCTACGCCTACGCCGAGGCCACCGTGCCGCTCGTCACCGTGATCCTGCGGAAGGCCTACGGCGGCGCGTACATCGTCATGGGCTCGAAGCAGCTGGGCGCCGACATCAACCTGGCGTGGCCCACGGCCGAGATCGCCGTCATGGGTGGCCAGGGCGCCGTCAACATCCTCTACCGCGGCGAGATCAAGCGCGCCGAAGAGGCCGGCGAAGACGTGCAGGCCGTGCGCACCAAGCTCGCCAACGAGTACACCTACAACGTGGCCAGCCCGTTCCTCGCGGCCGAGCGCGGTGAACTCGATGGCGTCATCGAGCCGGCCGCCACGCGCGTCTCCGTGATCAAGGCGCTGCGTGCCCTGCGCACCAAACGCGCGAGCCTGCCGGCCAAGAAGCACGGGAACATCCCGCTGTGAGTGCCGCCCCGGCCGAAAACTCGGCGGATGCCCCACCGACGCCGGCTGCGGCATCCCCCGCGTTCCGCGTGGTCTCGGGAGCGCCCTCGGATGTCGAGCTCGCCGCCGTCACGGCCGTGCTCCTCGCCACGCTGCAGGCCCGCGCGAATGCCGCGGCAGCCGCGCCGCGCCCCGTGCGCGTGACCGCGTGGCAGCGGAGTCAGCGCGGCTTGCGTCGGCCCCACGTGCCCGGCCCCGGCCACTGGCGCGGCTTCAGCGGCTGACCTCCCCGGCCTCGCACACGCCTCGGCGAAGCCCGCGAGCCCACCCCACGAACACGGGGGTGTCCTCCGAAATGCCGACTGGTACGCTTCGCGGCCGACCGCCACAATAAGTAGTGCTAGGTGGCTCTCGCAAGAGATTCACCACCAGTCACTCGTGTGAACAAGGGTATGTACGAATGACTGGGGGCGGGTCGGACTGGTATTCGGGTTACCGTTCGACCTGGGGTTTGTGAAGGGCCGGTTCCTCTGGAGCCGGCCCTTCCGACTGTTAACTGACAGACACAGGTCAGTGCGACTCGACGGCCGCCTTGCGGGGAATCTCGAGCCAGAGCTGCACTTCGTCCTCGTCGTCGTCCGGGTCGCCCGACGGGTTGAGGGCCACGACCGTGACCGCCGTCGGCGAATCCACCGGGGCGGTGCGCACGATCATGCGGTGGGCCCTCGTCGATGCGACGGCCTCGGCCACCCGGTCGAGCACGCGCTGACGGTCCTCCTCGGCGATTTCGTCGAGGGTGCCTTCGTCGAGCAGCGAGATGACGCTTCCGCGGCGGCGGGCCTCGGCTACGCGCGCCCGCACGGCATCGTTCAACAGCATGCGACCGCGGATCTCGTCGCGCAGCCCCGCCTCGAGCACCTTGGCCTCGGCGCGCTCCTGCGGGCTGAGAGAGCCGCCCGCGAGGATGATGTTGCGCAGCGTCGGCAAGGCGACGCGTTCGGCCTGCTTGAGGCGCACACGCCGTTCCTCGTGGTGGGCGTCTTGCGCCGCCTGCCACTGCGCGGCCTCGCGTTCGGCGATCGCGAGGTTCTGCTCGTCGCGCCCGACCCGCACGAGCGACCGCGTCAGCACGGATGCCAGCGCCACCCACAGGATGCTGCCGGGGATGCCGATCTGCAGGGCCACGCCCGCCCCCGCCCACATGATGGACTGGGCGGTCAGGAAGATGATGCCGATCCAGGCGAAGGCCTCGCGGCGCCGCACGGCCGTGATGGTCATCAGGGCGCCGATCGATGCCACATGCCACGTGGCGTAGCCGTTATTGACCGACGGATCGAGCTGGGACGTCACGAGCAGCGGGAGGGCGACCGCGGTGCCGAGGTTGAGGCTCGCGAGCCACAACGGCATGGCCGTGGGCGACGACGGCCACAGGCTGATGACCGTGACGACGAGGTAGAGCGCCATGCCCACGATGCTCGGCCACGGCGATTCGGCCTGCGGCAGAGTGATGACACCCCGGATGACGTTGTAGATGGAGAACGCCGCGGCCAAGGCCAGCAGGGCGTAGCGGTTGAGCGCGATCACGAGACGGCTCCCCGCTCGGCGATCTCATCGGCGGCCGCCGGGCGCGGCGGCTGGATGGTCTGATTGGGTGCCCAGCGGATGACGATGGTCGCCCCCGAACCCGCCGTGCTGTCGATGGCGACGCTGCCGCCCGATTTCACGACACGTTCGATGATGGACACCCGCAACCCGAGGCGACGCTCGTCGACCATCGTCGGATCGAAACCGACGCCGTCATCGCGCACGACGATCTCGACGCGGCCGGACGTCGTGCGGAGAGTGACCGTGCGGGAAGTCACACGGCTGCCGGCATGCTGCGCGCTGTTGGCCATGGCCTGCTCGGTAGCGCTCGACAGAATGGCGAGGACGCGCGCCGGCAGCGGGAAGTGTTCGCTCGTCTCGTCGTGCACCTCGAAGGGCACGCTGTGCGACCGGGCCGCGCGCGAGATGGCGGCGACCAATTCGCCCGTGCCGTAGGTCGGTTCGAGATCGCCGTCGTCCCTGGAGGCTGCCGTGAGCGTGTCACCGTGCGTGGCGAGATGTTTGATGGCGTTCTCGGCAAGAGCCACGGCGGCCCGGGATTGTGCGGGCGTCGTCGCGCGCTCGGCGGCCTGCAGCGCTGCGAGCACCATGTCGTGCACGAGCGCGTCGACCTCGATGCGTTGCACCTCGCGCGCATGCTGGTGCACCGCCTCGTCGTAGCGGTTCAGGGCCGTCACCCGGGCCTCGTCGACCGCGCGGGCCGCGTGCCGAAATGTGACGCCCAGCATGACGATGATGAGCCCGATCATGGCGCCGTAGGACGCATCCAACACGCCGATCTCGGCGTTGACGATCTGGCCGCCCGGACCGATGGTGCGCACGACGCCGTAGATCACGGGCGTGGCGACGCTGTAGGCGATGGCGAGCGCCGTGGGGAAGGCGAGCGCGGCGGTTGCACAGGCAACGGCCCCGCACAGGTACCACAGCCACGGCTCGGTATCGGATGCCGCTTGGGCTCCGCCCGTGAGGAACGGCCAGGCGATGACGGCGGCGAGATAGACGAACGCGAACAGCGTGGCCATCGGTCGCGCGAAACGACCGGCGAAACCCGCCGCGATGAACAGCGTGAGGGTGCCGAAGACCAGGATGAGAGTGGCGTTTCCAGCCGGACCGTCGATCAGGCTGCCGTCGCTCAGGACGACCGAGAAGGTCTGCAGACCGAACAGCAGTGAGATGGCGGCGACGGATCGGTCATAGAGACGTTCGACACGCTCGGTGCTGAACAGCCGCTGTCGCGGAGCCGCGACGCGGTTGATGTTCTCGGGAATTCCCGTTGTCACCCAGCACCCCCCGTCTGTCTCTACGCGTCGCCCTGACCCGGGCCGAGATCCGGAAGAATGCCGTCTTCGACGGCTCGGCGCAATAGATCTACTTTAGTGGGCGCGGGACGCCCGACATCGACGTACTTGGTGCGGATGCGCGACAGATATTCTTTGGCCGTCGACTGCGCGATGCCGAGCTGGGCGGCGACGTCTTTCATCGGCAGGCCGGATGCATAGAGGTGCAACACATCGCGCTCGCGCCGGCCCAGCTGCACCTGCGCGAACTCGGAATCCGCATCGATGGCGCTGGCCCACTCGAGGTTGTTGAGAACCTGTCCGTTGGCGACCGTGCGAATGGCCGAGACGACCGTGCCGGTGGGCGACGACTTGGGGATGACGGCTGCCGCGCCAGCCGCGAGAGCCTCACGCACCCCGGCCATCCGATCGGCGATCGAATGGATGAGCACGGCCGAACCCGTGTCGTGCACGCGGCGCACGTTGTCGGCGATGCGCGAACCGTCGCCGAGCGACAGGTCGAGGATGACGACATCAGCCGAGGGACCGCGCGTGGCCTGAGAGCGGCTCAGGAAATCATTGACGGTGGCGACGGATTGCACCACGTCGTAACCGGACGCCGCACACACGGCAGCCAGCCCCAGTCGGACCGATTCATGATCGTCGATTATCGCCACGCGTACCACGTGCTCATCGTAGCCCGACACGACGGGCCTAACGGTTCGTCGGACGGAGGAGGGCCACCGATTCGAGGTGGTGCGTGTGCGGGAACAGGTCGAAGGCGCGCAGGCGGTCGAGCTCGTAGCCCGCATCGCGGAACGAGCCGAGGTCTCGAGCGAGGGCGACCGGGTCGCAGGCCACGTAGACGATCTGGGCGGGGTGCAGGTCGACGAGAGCCGACACGACGTTCTTGCCGGCACCCGAGCGGGGCGGGTCGAGCACGATCGTGGCGGCCTGCAGACGACGCCGCTCGGAGGCCCCCACCGAACGCACGAGACGCTGCAGGTAGCGGTCGACACGGTCGGTGATGGCCTGCGCACCCACCCATTCGGCGAGGTTCTCGGCCGCCCAGTCGGTGGCCGTGGTCTCGGATTCGACGGTCGTGATGCGCGTGGTGCGACCGAACTTGTCACCCAGGGCCGCCGCGAACAGGCCGACGCCGCCGTAGAGGTCGAGGTTGAAGGCCTGGGGGTCGAACTCGTCGTCGACCAGGATGTCTTGCACGGCGCGCGTGAGCACATCCGCCGCGTGGCGGTGCACCTGCCAGAAGCCCTCTTCGGCGACCTGGAATTCACGCGTGCCGACGCGCTCGACGAGCGGCTCACCGGCGCGGCGGCGGCCGTCGGGGTCGGTGCCGACGACGCGCGTGGCGCCCACCGACGGTGCGATGACATCGACGCGTTCGAGGCCGGGCATCGGGGTGCCGAGCGGCGCGGCCTGCTGCACGGCGCTGGTGGCGAGCGGCAGGTCGTCGACCGGCACGACGCGGTGGCTGCGCGCGGCGAACGGGCCCACGCGGCCCTCTTCGTCGACGTGCAGGCTGACGCGGCTGCGGTAGCCGAGACCGTTGGCCTCGTCGTCGCCCGGGGCCGCCTCGACCTCGACGTCGCGTTCGATGCCGCCGAAACGCTGCAGGGCGTCGACGAGCACGTGGCGCTTCAGCTCGCGCTGGTGCGGCAACGCGATGTGGCCGAACTCGGCTCCGCCGGCACGCTCGTCGGGCGCGCGGTCGATCGCGGCCGCCGACCAGATGTGCGGCACCCGCTCGGGCGCGGGCGTGAGCACCTCGAGCGTCTCGGCGCGCCAGAAGCTCTTCTTCGAGTCATCCGTGATGCGCGCGCGCACCGTCTCGCCCGGCATGGTGTCGGGCACGAAGACGACGCGGCCCTCGTGGCGGGCCACGAAGACGCCCCCGTGGGCCACATTGCTAATCTCGAGAACGATGCTGTCGGCGGTGTCACCTGAAATGCTCATCCGTCGAGCATTACACGGATGCCGCGGCACACCAACACTGCCGTGCCCGCCCGCCCCCTCCGCCCCACCGCCCGATACGAAGACAGGATCGCCGTGACCCTCTACCTGGCAAGCACCTCCCCCGCCCGGCTCATGCTGCTGCGCCAGGCGGGCGTCGAACCCGTCGTCATCCCCTCCGAGGTCGACGAGGATGCCGCGGTGGAACGTCACGAGGCCGAGCACGGCACCCTGTCCCCCGCCGAGATGGTCGCTTTCTTGGGGCGCGTGAAGGCGGAGGCGGTCGTCGAGGCGGCGGCCGAGGCATCCGAAGTGCTCGACGGGTTCGTCGTGGGCGGCGACTCGGCGTTCGAGATCGACGGCGTGGCCTACGGCAAACCACACACGCCCGAGCGGGCGCGCGAACGCTGGCAGATGCAGCGCGGCGCGACGGGCACCCTGCACTCGGGCCTCTGGGTCATCGACCACCGCGGCGGCCGCGTGAACGGCGCGACGGGCGGCACGACGTCGGCCACCGTGACCTTCGCCGACGACATCACCGACGACGAGATCGACGACTACATCGCGACGGGCGAACCGCTCGAGGTCGCCGGTGCGTTCACGATCGACAGCCTCGGGGCCCCGTTCATCCAGCGCATCGAGGGCGATCCGTCGACCGTGGTGGGGATGTCGCTGCCCGCGCTCCGGCGCACCGTGAACGCCCTGGGCGGCTCCTGGTCGTCGCTGCGCAACCGCTGAGGCTTGTCGATGTGCGCCCTGGTTCGACCGGCATTTTTGTGAGGAATGACCAAAGGGCCTCGCGAAAAGGGCAATAGGCTAAGGGACTGTGCCAGCTATCTCCAAAGTCCTCATTGCCAACCGGGGCGAGATCGCCGTTCGGGTGATCCGCGCCGCGCGCGACAGCAACCTCGGCAGTGTCGCCGTCTACGCCGATCAGGATCGCGACGCCCTGCACGCGAAACTCGCCGACGAGGCCTACGCGCTCGACGGTGCCACGAGCGCCACCACCTACCTCTCCATTGAGAAGCTTCTCTCGGTGGCCCGACGGTCCGGCGCCGACGCCGTGCACCCGGGCTACGGCTTCCTCGCCGAGAACGCCGACTTCGCGCGCGCCGTCATCGACGCCGGGCTCGTGTGGATCGGGCCCTCGCCCGAGGCCATCGAACGTCTGGGCGACAAGGTCTCGGCCCGCCACGTGGCCGAGAAGGTGGGCGCGCCGCTCGCCCCCGGCACCATCAACCCGGTCTCGGGCGCGCAGGAGGTGCTCGACTTCGTCGACACCCACGGCCTGCCCGTGGCCATCAAGGCCGCGTTCGGCGGCGGCGGGCGCGGCCTCAAGGTGGCCCGCGACCGCGACTCCATCCCCGAGCTCTTCGAATCGGCCACGCGCGAGGCCGTCGCCGCCTTCGGCCGCGGCGAGTGCTTCGTCGAGAAGTACCTCGACAAGCCGCGCCATGTCGAGACTCAGTGCCTGGCCGACGCCGAGGGCAACGTCGTCGTCGTGTCGACGCGGGACTGCTCGCTGCAGCGCCGCCACCAGAAGCTCGTCGAAGAGGCTCCCGCGCCGTTCCTCACCGAGGCCCAGAACACCGAGCTCTACCGCGCCTCCAAGGCCATCCTGAAAGAGGTCGGCTATGTGGGCGCCGGCACGTGCGAGTTCCTGATCGGCGGCGACGGCACGGTGTCGTTCCTCGAGGTCAACACGCGCCTGCAGGTCGAACACCCCGTCTCCGAAGAGGTCACGGGCATCGACCTCGTGCGCGAACAGTTCCGCATCGCCGCGGGCGGCACGCTCGACTACGGCGACCCGGCCCCCGTCGGGCACTCGTTCGAGTTCCGCATCAACGGTGAAGACCCGGGCCGCGGGTTCCTGCCGCAGCCCGGCCCCATCCACGTGTTCTCCTCGCTCGGCGGCCCCGGCGTGCGCGTCGACTCGGGCGTCACGGCCGGCGACGAGATCTCGGGCGCGTTCGACTCGCTGCTCGGCAAGGTCATCGTCACGGGCGCCACGCGCGAGCAGGCACTCGAGCGCGCCCGCCGCGCCCTCGACGAGTTCGAGGTCGCCGGCCTGCCCACGGTGTTGCCCTTCCACCGCAAGATCGTGCGCGAGCCCGCCTTCACGGCCGCCGACGGCACGTTCGGCGTCTACACGCTGTGGATCGAGAACGAGTTCGAGAACGACATCGAGCCCTGGAACGGCGAACTCGAACCCTCCTCGCCGCAGGGCGGCCGCGACACCGTGGTCGTCGAGGTCGGCGGCAAGCGCATCGCCGTGAGCCTGCCCGAGGGTCTCGGCCAGGTCGGCTCGGCCGGCGCGTCTGGCGCGGGTCGTTCGGCCACGCCTCCCGGTCGACGCGGCGGCGGCTCCGGCTCCGTCGTCACCGCCACGGGCGACAGCGTCTCCTCCCCCATGCAGGCCACCATCGTGAAGCTGCAGGTATCCGAGGGCGAACGCGTCGTCAAGGGCGACCTGCTGCTTGTGCTCGAGGCCATGAAGATGGAGCAGCCCATCACGGCCCACAAAGACGGCGTCGTCGGCAACGTCAAGGCCGAGGTCGGCACGACCGTGTCGAGCGGCCACCAGCTGCTGACGATCTCGGAGTAAGAGCCACCTCTTCGCACGATCACGAGAAGGCCGCCCCGCGAAAGCCGGGGCGGCCTTCTGCGTGGTGCGACGCACCCGTGGGCTGGCGGGCTAGCGGGCTAGAGCGGGGCGAGGAGCGCCGCGATGACGAGGAGGACCGGGACCGAGGCGATCGTGGTCAGCAGGACCGTGTCGCGGGCGAGGACGACTCCGCGACCGTAACGGCTCGCGAAGTTGAAGACGTTCTGCGCGCTGGGCAGGGCCGCGAGCACGACGGCCGCGAAGAGCGGCGCCCCCGACATCCCGAAAGCGAAATGGGCGAGGAGGTAGGCCGCGACGGGCATGCCCACCGACTTGAGCAACGAGGATACGAGGACGGCCTTGCGGCCCGTGCCCGCCTGGAACGGGCGCTGGCCGTTGAGCGACATGCCGAACGCCAGCAGGATGAGGGGCACGGCCGCGCCGCCCAGCAGCTCGAAGGGCGCGTAGACCTCGTCGGGCACGGGCAGCCCGGTCGCCGCCACGACGACGCCGATGACCGACGCGATGATCATGGGGTTGCGGAACGGCTGCGTGGCGATGGTGCGGAACGACGCCGAACCGCGGTCGGCCACATCGAGCACACCCAGCGCGATGGGCGCGAAGACGATGAGCTGCAGCAGCAGGATGGGTGCCACGTATTGTGCGTCGCCCAGCACGTAGACGGCCACCGGGATGCCGATGTTATTGGCGTTGACGTAGCCCGAGGCCATGGCCCCGATGGTCGTCTCAGAGGCGCCGGACTTGAACCACAGCCGCGCCACGAGCACGTAGACGAGCGCCACCGCCACGGCCGCGATGCCGGCCACGAGGATGAACGACGAGAACACCACGTGCAGGTCGGCGTGCGCCAGAACCGTGAAGAGCAGCGCCGGGTTGGTGACGAAGAACGCGATGCGGTTGAGCGTGTAGCCGGCGTCGGGCCCACCGATCTTCAGCCGCCCGGCGATGTACCCCACCAGGATGACGAAGCCGATGATGCCGAAACCGACCAGCACACCGCCCATGCGTTAGAGAACGATGTGCATGGCGCGGGCCGCGTCGGCGATCGACCCCGTGAGCGACGGGTAGACCGCGAAGGCGCGCGCCACCTGATCGACCGTGAGCCGGTGCTCGACGGCGAGCGCCAGCGGGAAGACGAGTTCGGATGCCTTGGGCGCCACGATCACGCCGCCGATGACGGTGCCCGACCCCGTGCGCGCGAACAATTTGACGAAGCCATCCTTGATGCCCATCATCTTGGCGCGCGGGTTGGACGCCAGGGGCAGCTTGTAGATGTCGCCCTGCGCGATGCCCTCTTCGATCTGCTTCTGCGTCCAGCCGACGGTGGCAATCTCGGGCTGCGTGAAGATGTTTGCGGCCACGTTGCGCACCTCGATGGGGCTCACGGCGTCGCCCATGGCGTGGAACATGGCCGTGCGGCCCTGCATCGAGGCCACCGAGGCGAGCGGCAGCAGCGTGGTGCAATCGCCGGCCGCATAGATGTTGGGCATGGATGTCCGCGCCACGCGGTTCACGCGGATGTGGCCCGATTCGGTGAGCTGCACGCCCGCCTCTTCGAGCCCGATGCCGGACGTGTTGGGCACCGACCCGACGGCCACGAGGCAGTGGCTGCCCTCGACCGTGCGCCCGTCGGAGAGCGTGGCGACGACGCCGTTCTCGGTGCGCGCCACGCTGTCGGCGCGCGACTTCGACAGCACCGTCATGCCGTTGCGTTTGAAGACCTTCTCGATGACGGCTGCCGCGTCGGCGTCTTCGCCCGGCAGCACCTGGTCGCGGCTGGAGATGAGCGTGACCTTCGAGCCGAGGGCCGTGTAGGCGCTGGCGAACTCGGCGCCCGTGACACCCGACCCCACGACGATGAGGTGCTCGGGCACGCTCTTCAGGTTGTAGAGCTGCGTCCACGTGAGGATGCGTTCGCCATCGGGTTTGGCCGACGGAAGCTGACGCGGGCTCGCACCCACCGAGATGACGATCGTGTCGGCCTCGACGCCGTCGAAGTCGGTCGGCGCATCGCCGCCCGTCGAGACGACCACGTTGTTGCGCCCGTCGAGCCGGCCCTCGCCCTGGATGATGCGCACGCCCTCGCGCACGAGGTTGGTGCGCATGTCTTCGGACTGCTGGCGCGCGAGCCCCAGCAGACGCTTGTTGACAGCCGCGAGGTTGACGGCCACCTCGGGCCGCACGGGGCGCCCCTCGGCGCTGCGGCTGAAGAACTGCACACCCAGGTCTTCGGCCTCGGAGATGCTGATGGCGGCCTCGGCCGTGGCGATGAGCGACTTCGAGGGCACGACATCGGTGATGACGGCCGAACCGCCCACTCCCGTGCGCTCGATGAGCGTGACATCCGCCCCGAGCTGAGCGCCCGCGAGGGCCGCCTCGTAACCGCCCGGGCCGCCACCCAGGACGGCGATTCGCTGTTTGCGCTCGAACTCATAAGCCATTGCTCCATTCTCGCGGGTCACGACGATGCGCACCAAAACGGATCCGCTCACGCGCGCACGGATGTCGCCACACCGGCTCAGGCGAGCGTCAAGCCCTGGCCGCGCCCGCGCCAGCCAATAGAGTGGATTCATGTCTGAACACTTCTCTCACCCCCTCGACGATCCGGCCACCGATCCCTTCGAGATCGCCCGCAACGCTGCGGCCCAGATCGCCGAGAAGACCGGCGTCGACCGCCACGACATCGCCCTGACGCTCGGCAGCGGCTGGGGCAAGGCCGCCGAACTGCTCGGCGAGACCACGGCCACCATCCCGGCCGACGAGATCGTCGGATTCTCGAAGCCCGCCCTGGCCGGCCACCCCGGCACCCTGCGCAGCATCCTGCTGCCGAGCGGCAAGCGCGCGCTCGTCATCGGCGCCCGCACCCACTACTACGAGAACCACGGCGTGCGCCGCGTCGTGCACTCGGTGCGCACGGCCGCCGCCACGGGCGCGACCACCATGATCCTCACCAACGGTGCCGGTGGCATCAAGGAGCACTGGAAGCCCGGCACGCCCGTGCTCATCAGCGACCACATCAACCTCACGGCCGACTCTCCGCTCGAGGGCGCGACCTTCATCGACCTGACCGACCTCTACTCCAGCCGCCTGCGCCAGCTGGCGCACGAGATCGAGCCGTCCCTCGACGAGGGCGTCTACACGCAGTTCCGCGGGCCGCACTACGAGACCCCCGCCGAAGTGCAGATGGCCAAGGCCATCGGCGGGCACATCGTCGGCATGTCGACGGCGCTCGAGGCCATCGCCGCCCGCCAGGCCGGCATGGAAATCCTGGGCATGTCGCTCATCACCAACCTGGCCGCCGGCATCCAGAAGACGCCGCTGTCGCACGAAGAGGTCATCGAGGCCGGCCGCGAAGCCGAGCCCGTCATCAGCGCCCTGCTCGCCCGCATCGTGGGGGCGCTGTAATGACGCTCGACCGCGACCAGGTGTTGCAGGCCGCGCGCGCCTGGGCGGGGCAAGACCCCGACGACGAGACGCGCACCGAGATCGAGCTGCTGCTGAAAGATGCCGAGGCCGGCAACGAGATCGCGCTCGACGAGTTGCACGAGCGGTTCGACACGCGCCTCGAGTTCGGCACCGCCGGGTTGCGCGGCCGCATCGAGGCCGGTTCGGCGCGCATGAACCGCGTGCTCGTGTCGCAGGCCGCCGCGGGTCTCGCCGCCTACCTGATCGAGCGCGCGGCGCCCGGCCAGACCGCGAGCGTCGTCATCGGCTATGACGGCCGCAAGAATTCGCGCGTCTTCGCGACCGACACGGCCGAGATCATGGCCGGTGCCGGGGTGCGCGCCATCCTGCTGCCCCGTTTGCTTCCCACCCCCGTGCTGGCGTTCGCCGTGCGGCACCTCGACGCCTCGGCCGGCGTCATGGTCACGGCGAGCCACAACCCGCCCGCCGACAACGGCTACAAGGTCTACCTCGGCGACGGAGACCGCGGCTCGCAGATCGTGTCGCCCGCCGACGCCGATATCGCCGCCCACATCCTGCGCGTCGCCGAGACGGGCAACGTGCTCGAGCTGCCGCGCTCGACCTCTTATGAAACAGCCCCCGAAGAGGTCGTCGATGCCTATGTCGCCGCCACCGCCGGGCCCGTGCGCTCCTTCGACTCGCCGTTGCGGGTCGTCTACACGGCCATGCACGGCGTCGGATGGGAGACCTTCTCACGCGTGATCGACGCCGCCGGTTATCCGCCCGTCGAACCCGTCGTCGAACAGCGCGACCCGGATGCCGCGTTCCCGACCGTGTCGTTCCCCAACCCCGAGGAGCCCGGCGCGCTCGACCTGGCGTTCCAGGCGGCCCGCGACGCGCACGCCGACCTCGTGATCGCGAACGACCCCGACGCCGACCGTTTCTCCGTCGCCATCCCCGACACCTCGGCGCCCGCCGGGTTCCGCCAGTTGACCGGCAACGAGGTCGGCTGGTTGCTCGGCTGGCACGCCGCCCAGCAGGCCGAACGCGACGGCGTGGACGGCGTGCTCGCCTGCTCGATCGTCTCCTCCCCCGCCCTCGGCGAGGTGGCGAAGGCGCACGGGCTGCGCTTCGCCGAGACGCTCACGGGTTTCAAGTGGGTGTCACGCGTGCCCGGGCTCATCTTCGGCTATGAAGAAGCCCTCGGCTACCTCGTGAACCCGGGCGTGGTGCGCGACAAGGACGGCATCTCGGCCGCCCTCGCGTTCCTCGACCTGGCGTCCGAGGCGCACACGGCCGGCACCGACGTGGCGGGGCTGCTCGGGCAGTTCGCGTCGACGTTCGGCGTCTACGCCAGCGGGCAGCTGTCCATCCGCGTCACGGACCTGTCGATCATCGGCCGCATCATGGCGGCGCTGCGCGACCAGCCGCCCGCCGAGCTCGGCGGGGTGAAGGTCGAGCAGATCGACGACCTGAGCGACGGTTTCGAGCAGCTGCCTCCCACCGACGCGCTGCGCTTCCACCTGGCCGACGGGTCGCGCGTTATGGCACGCCCCTCCGGAACCGAGCCGAAGCTGAAGTTCTATCTCGACGCGCGCAGCGAGCAGAGCGAGCCGGAGGCCGCGGCGCACCGCATCGAGGCCTTGCGTGCCGATCTGCAGCGCATCGCCGACGAGGTCATCGCGCGCTAAACGCTGGAGCGTGAGCGTCAGAGTCGCTCCGCGCACAAGGAAAGGCCGCCCGATAAACGTCGGGCGGCCTTTCGCGTGTCGGCGTGTCGGCGTGTCGGCCGGTCGGCCGGTCGGCCCACCTGGCTCACCGCCTTGTCTCGGGGGGGGCTCCGCCTGACTGCGGCACCACATGGCGGGCCGCCGCCGATCGTGGCGCCGTCTCTGTGCCTCGCCGTTCGTGCACACGGCGCGAGTTCGCCTCAGCCCAGGGCGATCTCGAGCTTGCGCGTGAGCTCGTCGAGGTCGAAGTAGTTCTCGATCACGATGACGTCGGCGTAGGTCTTGCCGATGCGGTCGACCAGCTCGGGCGAGGTGAGGATGATCTGGGCGTCGGCGCCGACCGTCTGAACGCTCGCCACATCGGTGGCCGAGACATCCGCCTCGAGGTCGAGACGCTCGAGCGCGCGCTCGGCGTTGAGTTTGAGGATGGCGGAGGTGCCGACCCCGGCACCGCAGATGGCGACGATCTTCATCGTGGACTCTCTTCCTACAAAATGGACGGTCAGGCTGCCGGATCGACGGCGATGCCGAGCACCGAACGCACCTCGTCGATGCTCTGCGCGTCGGCGAGGGCCGGGATGGCCGCGCTGTCGTTGAACACATTGGCGAGGCTCGCAACGCTCGTCACGTGGCTGTCGGGCGTCGTCACGGCCAGGCCGAGGATGACGCGCACGGGGTCGTTGTGCGGGTGCCCGAACGACACGGGCTCGGCGAGCGTGACCACCGAGAGCGCGTCGCTCAGGATGTCGGCGCCGGGCCGGGCATGCGCCAGGGCGAGCCCGGGAGCGATGACGATGTAGCTGCCGAATTCGTCGATCACCTGGATCATGCGGTCGGTGTAGGCGTCGAGCGTCGCACCGGCCGCCACGAGGGCGTCACCCGATGCCCGGATGGCCGCTCGCCAGTCGTCGACCGTGACACCCAACCGCACCGCGTTGTCCGGAAGAGGGGGAAGGGTCATGACATCACACATCCTGTCGCGCTCGGCCCGGGGCGGGCCACCCTGTCAGAGTAGCCCGTCCGGGGTCGGCGCGGCTGTTAGGAGAGTGAGTTCTGGGCGTCCTCGAAGCCCTCTTCGATCGCCTCGGACAGCTCTTCGCGATCTTCGATGGGCAGGAAGGCCGCGGCGGCCGCGTTGAGCTGGAACGTCTCGAGGTCGTCGAGGTCGTAGCCGAAGGCGTCGGACAGCAGGCCGAGCTCGCGCGTGAGCGTGGTGCCCGACATGGTGCGGTTGTCGACGTTGACCGTGACCCGGAAGCCCAGCTGGTAGAGCAGGTCGATCGGGTGGTCGATCAGGTCTTCACCCCACGCCTCGACGGCGCCCGTCTGCAGGTTGGACGACGGGCTCGTCTCGAGCGGGATCTCGCGGTCGCGCACCCACTGGGCGATCGGGCCGAGCGAGACGTACTGGTTCTCGTCGTCGGAGCGCACCGTGTGGATGTCTTCGGCGATGCGCACACCGTGACCGAGGCGCAGCGCGCGGCCGTCGATCAGGGCGCTCTTGATCGAGTCGAGGCCGTCGGCCTCGCCCGCGTGCACCGTGACGGGGAAGAACTCGGACTGCAGGTAGTCGAACGCCGCGCGGTGCTTCGACGCCGGGAAGCCCTTCTCGGCCCCCGCGATGTCGAAGCCGACGACGCCGTTCTCGCGGTGGCGCACGGCCAGCTCGGCGATCTCGAGGCCGCGGTCGGCGTGACGCATGGCCGTGATGAGCTGACCGATCTGGATGTCGAAGCCCTCGCGCGAGACATCGTCGATGCCCTGCTCGATGCCCTCTTGCACGGCCTCGACGGTCTCGTCGAGCGACAGGCCCTGCTGCAGGTGCTGCTCGGGAGCCCACCGGATCTCGCCGTAGATGACGCCGTCTTCGGCCAGGTCTTGCACGAACTCGCGGGCCACACGGGCCAGCCCCTCGCGCGTCTGCATGACCGCGATGGTCAGGTCGAACGTCTTGAGGTAGTCGGGCAGGTTGCCGGCGTTGCACTGGTCGAGGAACCACTGCGCGAGCTCGGACGAGGTGCCGGCCGGGACGTCGACGCCGTGGGCGTCGGCGAGCTCGAGGATGGTCTGGGGGCGCAGGCCACCGTCGAGGTGGTCGTGCAGCGAGATCTTGGGCAGCTGGCGCAGGTCGATGCCGCCGGGGAGCAGGAATTCTTCGGTCGTAGTCACGGTCTCAGCGTACCCGTGACCTAGGACACGCGGGAAGCGACGAGGGGCGAGCGGTGCACCACTGTTCCGGGGGCGTGGATCTCGTAGGCACCCTCGAGCGCCTCGAGCGCGCGCGGGAAGCGGGCCTCGTCGTCGGCCGACAGCGTGAACAGCGGCTGACCCTTCTTCACGGTGTCGCCGAGCTTCGCGTGCAGATCGATTCCGGATGCGTGCAGCACCGGGTCCTGCTGACGCGCGCGTCCGGCGCCCAGGCGCCAGGCGGCGATGCCGAAGGGCAGCGCCTCCTGCGTGCCGAGCACACCGTCGGCGTCGGCCGTGACCGTGTGGGTGTTGCGGGCGACGGGCAGCGCGGCATCCGGATCGCCACCCTGGGCACGGATGGCACGACGCCACGTGTCCATGGCGCGACCGTCGGCCAGCGCGGCCTCGACGTCGGCATCGGGCTGACCCGCGAGCGTGAGCATTTCTCGGGCCAGGGCGACCGTGAGCTCGACGATGTCGGCCGGTCCCCCACCCTCGAGCACCTCGACCGATTCGCGCACCTCGTTGGCGTTGCCGATGGCGAGACCCAGGGGAACGCTCATGTCGGTGAGTAGCGCGGACGTGTTGACGCCCGCATCCTTGCCGAGGTCGACCATGGTCTGCGCCAATTCGAGCGCCTTGTCGTAGTCGGTCATGAACGCGCCGGAGCCGAACTTCACGTCGAGCACGAGTGCGCTGGTGCCCTCGGCGATCTTCTTGGACATGATCGAGGAGGCGATGAGCGGGATGGCCTCGACCGTTCCCGTCGTGTCGCGCAGCGCGTAGAGACGCTTGTCGGCCGGGGCGAGACCCTTGCCCGCGGCGCAGATGACGCCGCCGACGTCGCGCAGCTGGGCGAACATCTCTTCGTTCGAGATTTCGGCGCGCCAGCCGGGAATCGACTCGAGCTTGTCGAGCGTGCCGCCCGTGTGGCCGAGGCCGCGGCCGGACAGCTGCGGCACCGCCACGCCGAAGGAGGCGACGAGGGGCATGAGGGGAAGCGTGATCTTGTCGCCGACGCCGCCGGTGGAGTGCTTGTCGACCGTGACCTTGCCGAGGTTCGAGAAGTCCATGGTCTCGCCGGAGCGGATCATCGCGAGCGTCATGTCGCGGATCTCGCGGCGCGTCATGCCGTTCAACAGGATCGCCATGGCGAGGGCCGACATCTGCTCGTCGGCCACATAGCGGCGTGTGAAGGCGTCGATGAGCCAGTCGATCTCGGCCGTCGACAGCTCGCCCTTGTCGCGTTTGGTGCGGATGAGGTCGACGGCGTCGAAGGACTCGACGGCGGACGAAGCGGATGCGGCGGGGGTCGTGTTACTCATGGTTCTCTTCTGTGTAGGCGTTGAGGGTGCGGGGGCCGAACGCATCCGGCAGCACCTCGTCGATGGTTCGGATTCCGCTGAGGGTCTCGAGCAGCATGCCCGGAACCGCGTGTTCGTAGAGCAGCTGGCGGCAGCGCCCGCACGGCATGAGCGTGTTGCCCTGGCCGTCGACGCACGTGAAGGCCACGAGCTGTCCACCACCCGTGAGGTGCAGCGTGGAGACGAGCGCGCATTCGGCGCACAGCGTCAGGCCATAGCTGGCGTTCTCGACATTGCAGCCCGCGATGATGCGTCCGTCGGTGGCGATGGCGGCCACGCCGACGGGGAACTTCGAGTAGGGCACGTAGGCCTTCTGCATGGCCTCCATCGCGGCATCCCGCAGCTGGCCCCAGTCGATATCGCCCGAGTGGACCTCGTCGCTCGAATGCATGGGTGATTGACTCATCGTGTGGTTCTCCGACCTGTCGCTTGCTAAGACTTGATATACGGTTTGCCGGATGCCGCGGGCCCGCGCACTTGGCCCACGAGGCCGGCGACCGCGAAGATCGTCACGAGGTAGGGCAGCATCAGCAGGAATTCGCTCGGCACGCCCGAGCCGATGGCTCCGAGCGTGTTCTGCAGGTTGGTCGCGAAACCGAAGAGCAGGGCCGCGAGCGTGGCGCGGATGGGGTCCCAGCGGCCGAAGATCACGGCGGCCAGGGCGATGAAGCCGGCACCCGCCGTCATCTCTTTCGTGAACCCGCCGACCGAGCCGAGGGTAAAGTATGCGCCACCCAGGCCGGCGATGGCGCCCGCGATCGAGACGTTCCAGAAGCGCGTCGAGTTCACGCGGATGCCCACCGTGTCGGCGGCCTGCGGGTGCTCACCGACGGCGCGCAGGCGCAGGCCCCACTTGGTGAAGAACAGGCCGTAGAAGACGAGCGCGATGGCGATGTACATCAGGTAGATGATGATCGTCTGGTCGAACAACACGCGGCCCAGGATGGGGATGTCGCTCAACAGCGGGATCGGGATGCGCGGCAGACGCGGCGGCGTGTTGAAGGCCTCGGTGTTGGAGGACAGCACGGTCGAGTAGAGGAAGCTCGTGAGCCCCGCCACCAGCACGTTGAGCACGACGCCGACGATCACCTGGTCGACCAGGTACTTGATGGCGAAGGCCGCGAGCACGAAGCTCACGAGCACACCGGCCACGATGGCGGCGAGCAGTCCCGCGAAGGGGTTGCGCGTGATCGAGGCGACGAACGCCGACAGGAACGCGCCCGCCAGGAGCTGGCCCTCGATGGCCACGTTGACCACGCCGACGCGCTCGGAGATGACGCCGCCGAGGGCACCGAAGATGAGCGGCGCGCTGAGAGCGACGCTGCCGAGCAGCAGACCCGTGATCGGGATGGACTTGTCGGCGCCGGCCCAGGTGAGGAAGCCGTACATGAAGACGATTCCGAAGACCGCGGTCAGCCACAGCGGGATGCGCTTGGCCTGGTTCGCGAGCCAGAACGCGCCGGCGGTCATGAGCGCGAGCAGGATGACGACCACGATGCCCGTGGCCATGACGGGTGCCTCGATCGACGGCAGCTTGATGGCGTCGTTCTCGGCCGACAAGCGCAGCTCGGTGACGCCGTCGCGGCGGGCCACGAAGAACAAGAGGGCCGAGATGATGACGAAGATGGCGAAGGCGATGGGAGCCTTCCACTTCTTCACGACCGCTTTCTCGAGTCCGTCGTCGACCGGGTCGACCGTCTCGTGCGGGGTGTTGGGTGTGGTGACGCTCATTTCGCGGCCACCTCCTTCGAAACGTTGGGAAGCACTCTGCGGGCGCGGCCGCCGGGCTTCGGCAGGAAGAAGATCGCGCGCACGAGCGGCGGGGCGGCGATGAACAGCACGATGAGCGACTGCACGACCACGACGATGTCAACGGGGACACCTTCGGCGGCCTGCATCGAGAATCCGCCGGCCTTGAACGCGCCGAACAGGATGCCGGCGAAGAAGATGCCGATGGGCTTCGAACGTCCGAGCAGCGCCACGGTGATGGCGTCGAAGCCGATGCCCGCGTCGATGCCACCCGAGAAACCGCCCGTCACGGTGCCGAGCACCTGCGAGACGCCGGCAAGACCTACGAGCCCGCCGGAGAAGAGCATGGCGTAGACGTAGGTGTTCTTGACGTCGATGCCCGCGACCTTGGCGGCGTTCGGGTTCTCACCCACGGCGCGGAACCGGAAGCCGAGGCTCGAGCGGTTGAGCAGGTACCAGACCAGGGCGGTGGCGACGATGACGAGGATGAACCCGAGGTGCAAGTTGTATTTCGAACCGAAGAGCGCGGGGAACACGGCCGTCTCGGCCATGGGCGGCGACTTCGGGTTGGGCGAGCCGGGTGCCTGCAGCAGGCCGGGCGTGCGCAGCATGTAGCTGATCAGGTAGAACGCCACGTAGTTGAGCATGATCGTCAGGATGACCTCGTGCGCGCCCGTGCGTGCCTTCAAGAAGCCGACGAGACCGCCCCAGATGGCGCCACCCGCGATTCCCGCCAGGACGGCGAGGGTGATGTGCAACGGTGCGGGCAGCTGGAACGAGAAGCCCACCCATCCGGCACACGCGGCCGCGATGAGCATCTGGCCGCGGCCACCGATGTTGAACAGGCCCACGCGGAAGGCGAGGCCGACACCCAGACCGGCCGCGATGAGCGGCGTGGCGAAGGTGAGCGTCTCGGTGAGGGGCTTGATGCCGTCGGCGAAGCTGTCGCGGCGGAAGTTGTAGACCGAGCCCTGGAAGAGCGCCGAGTAGGCGCCCGAGACGGCCTGCCAGATCGCGCCGAGCGTGTCGCCGGGGCGGCTGAAGAAGTAGCCCGATGCCGTCTGCACGTCTTCGTTGGTGGCGGCGATCAGGATGGCGCCGGCGATGAGCGCCAGCAGCACGGCCAGGATCGAGATGAGGAAGCTGCCGCCGAGGATCTCGTTGAGGATCTTGTTCGAGCGGGGCGCCTCGGTGTCGGGCTTCGGCGCGGGTGCGGCCGCGGGCTGGGGGGCCGGCGACGATGCCGGTGCCGACGCGGATGCCGGTGCCGACGCGGATGCCGAGGCGGCCGCGGGTTCGGGTGCGGCGCCGGGCGCCGGGGTGTTCTGCTGGTTGTTGTCGCTCACGCGGCTACTCCCGTTTCTCCGGCCATCATGAGGCCCAGTACGTCTCGCGGGGTATCCCCTGGAACAATGCCGACGATGCTCCCGCGGTACATCACGGCGATGCGGTCGGCCAAAGCCACCACCTCGTCCAGTTCGGTGGACACGACGATCACGGGAACCCCCGCGTCGCGCGTCTCGACCATGCGTTTGTGCACGAACTCGATCGAGCCCACGTCGATGCCGCGCGTGGGCTGCGAGGCCACGAACAGTTTCAGTTCGCGGCTCAGTTCGCGTGCCAGCACGACCTTCTGCTGGTTTCCGCCCGACAGGCGTCCGGCGTGCGTGGTGATCGATTCGGCGCGGATGTCGAACTCGCGCTTCTTTTCCTCGGCGAAGTCGTTGAGGGCCTTCAGCTGCAGCGTGCCACCCTTGACGAAGGGCTGCTGGTCGCTGCGGTCGAGCATGAGGTTTTCGGCGATGGTGAACTCGCCCACGAGGCCGTCGTGCGTGCGGTCCTCGGGCACGAAGCCGACGCCCGCGTTGAGCACCTTCTTCACGCTTTGGCCGTTGAGGCGCGTGCCGTTGAGGCTGATCGAGCCGTTGGTGCGCGGCTGGATGCCGAGGATGGCCTCGGTGAGCTCGGTCTGGCCGTTGCCCTGCACGCCGGCGATCGCGAGGATCTCGCCCTCATGCACCTCGAAGCTGACGTCGTTGACGACCTTGATGCCGTTGGCGTCGATGACGTCGAGGTGTTCGACGACGAGGCTGGCGGCGCCCGGGCGCGCGGGCTCTTTGTGCACCGTGAGCTCGACGTTGCGGCCCACCATGAGGGCGGCGAGCTCGGAGTTGGAGGCGGTCGGGGATGCTTCGCCGACGATCTTGCCGAGACGCACGACCGTGATGCGGTCGGCGACCTCGCGCACCTCGCGGAGTTTGTGGGTGATGAAGACGATCGAGGTGCCCTCGCTCTTCAGCTGGCGCATGATCGTCATGAGCTCGTCGGTCTCCTGCGGCGTAAGCACGGCGGTGGGCTCATCGAACACGAGGACCGAGGCATCCCGAGACAGGGCCTTGATGATCTCGACGCGCTGCTGGATGCCGACGGGAAGGTCGCCGACGAGGGCATCCGGGTCGACGTCGAACCCGAAGCGGGCCGAGATCTCGCGCACACGGGCGCGGGCGGCGTCGAGGTTGAGGCGACCGCCGGCCTTCGTCTCTTCGTGACCGAGCATGACGTTCTCGGCGACCGTGAACACGGGGATGAGCATGAAGTGCTGGTGCACCATGCCGATGCCGGCGCGCATGGCGTCGCCGGGGCCCTCGAAGTGCTGCACGCTGTCGTCGAGCAGGATGTCGCCCTCTTCGGCCTGGTAGAGACCGTAGAGCACGTTCATCAGGGTGGATTTGCCGGCACCGTTCTCGCCGAGCAGGCAGTGGATCTCTCCCGGTTCGACCACCAGGTCGATGTGGTCGTTGGCTACGAGAGATCCGAACCTCTTCGTGATGCCGCGCAGTTCGAGCTTCATGTTGTTGAATCCTACGTCGTAGAGAACGGGTCGGGGGGCCCAGCCTGCGGCTGGGCCCCCCTCGCCTTGGTGCTGTGTGCGGGTGTTACTTGGTGCTCGGCGACGACGGCGACTCGACCGTGATCGAGCCGTCGATGATGCCGGCCTTGATGGTGTCGAGCTCGCCCTGCAGGTCGGCGGGGACCTTGGACTCGTAGTCGTGGAACGGGGCGATTCCGACGCCGTCGTTCTCGAGCGTGCCCACGTACGGCGTGGCGTCGAAGTCGCCCTTACCGGCGGCCTCGACGATGTCGGTGACACCGGACTTCATCTGCTTCAGGATGGAGGTCAGGAACAGGCCGTTGTCGGCAGCAGCCGTCTCGTAGAGGTCGGCGTCGACACCGATCATCGCGATGTCCTTGCCCGAGTCCTTGACGGCCTCGATGGCCGACAGGAAGATCGGGCCACCGACGGGCAGCAGCACGTCGGCGTTCTGGTCGATGAGCGCGTTGGCGAGCTGCTTGGCCGTGTCGTTGGCCTCGAAGCCGCCCGTGAAGGAACCGGTCTGGCCCTTGACGTCCCAGCCGACGACCTTGACGTCCTTGCTCTTCTGCTCGTTGAAGTAGGCGACGCCATCGGCGAAGCCGTCCATGAAGATGGTGACGGTCGGGAACTGGCTGCCACCGAAGGTGCCGACGACGCCGGTCTTCGAGTAGGCGGCGGCCGTGTAGCCGGCGAGGAACGCGGCCTGCGCGGTGTCGTAGACGACCGGCTTGACGTTCTCGAGGTCGATCGAGTTGTCGTCGAGCATGACGAAGTCGACGTCGGTGTTCTCTTCGGCGGCGGCCTTGGTGGCGTCGGCGAGGGCGAATCCGACCGTGACGATCAGGCCGCAGCCCTGGTCGACGAGGTTGGTGATGTTCGGAGCGTAGTCGTCTTCCTTGTCGGACTGGACGTCCTTGGGCTCGACGCCCAGGGTGTCGGCCGCCTCGACCAGGCCCTCGTACGAGGACTGGTTGAAGGACTTGTCGTCGAAGCCACCGGCGTCGGAGACGATGCACGGCAGGAAGTCGGAAGCGGCGGCACCACCGGAGGTGTTGTCCGACGACGGTGCTGATCCGCAGCCGGCCAGAAGTGCCACGAGTCCGACACCGGCGAGGGAGCTCGCTGCTGCCTTACGGAATGTGATTGTCAAGGTTTCCTCCATGAATGCTGCTCCGGAAGATTTCTCGGAGCCATATGGGCATACGTTACCCAATGTTACGGAGGCCACGATGCCGGGTCGGGCTTTGCCGCAGAAGCGTTACAAAGCAGTTCCTCCCCGGATATTAGGCCGAAACATTTGGGTGGTGCACGCGTCTGCTCACATGAGCAGCAGGGAAAAGTCGCCCGCGCGCCTGCGCACTGCGGTGTTCAGACGAGCGGCAGCACCTCCCCCGACCAGCGCCGCCGCAGCCACCGGTCGTGGCTCGCCAGCACCACGGCGCCCGGGTAGGAGTCGAGCGCTTCCTCGAGTTCCGTGGCGAGCGCGAGCGAGAGGTGGTTGGTGGGCTCGTCGAGCAGGAACAGGTGCGGCGGCCGCGCGATGATGAGGGCGAGCGCGAGGCGCCGCTGCTGCCCCACCGAGAGCACGCCGACGGGGCGGTCGAGGTCGCGCGGCGCCACGAGCCCGAGCGAGACGAGGGGCGTGCGCTCGGCGCGTTGCTCGCCCAGGGCGCGTTCGTAGTGACGGCGGGGTGAGGCATCCGGGTCGGCGAAGCGCACGTCTTGTTCGAGCAGGCCGATGCGGAGGCCGGGGCGCTGACGGCGGGTGCCCCGGGCGGATGCCAGCGGCAGGCGCCCGGCGAGAACGGCGAGCGCCGTGGACTTGCCCGAGCCGTTCGCGCCCGTGATGAGCAGGCGCGTGCGCGGCGCGACGGTCAGGCGGTCGAGCGACAGCCGCCCGGCCACCTCGACATCGCGGAGGTCGACCAGCGCACCCTCGTCCGCCGAGACCGTCGTGCCCGCCGGGATTCCTTGGAAGGTGAGCGGTGCCGGCGGTTTGCGCACCTGCTCGGCCTCGAGGCGTTCGAGCCGGCCGGCGGCGTTGCGGATGCGGCGACTGATCTGTTGCACGACGCGGTCGCCCCGCATCCCGAACGCCATCTTGTTGTTGTCCGAGATCGGCGCGTTGTGCGAGACCGCGCGCGCCGTCTCCTGCGCCTCGCCGCGCAGCCGGTCGAGCTCGTCCTGCTCCTCGGCATAACGGCGCTCCCAGCGTTCCCGCGCCAGCCGCTTCTCCGAGAGATACTCCGAGAAACCTCCCCCGAATTGGGTCACCCCGTCGGCCGAATCGCGCAGGTCCAGATCGACCAGGGTCGTCGCGGCCTCGTCCAGGAACGCGCGGTCGTGGCTCGCGAAGAGCACGGGCCCCGACCATCCGTGCAGCACGCGCGTGAGGAACGCCGCAGCCGCGTCATCGAGATGGTTCGTCGGCTCGTCGAGCAGCAGGGCCGTGGGCCGCGAGGTCAGAACGGCGGCGAGGGCGAGGCGCGAGCGCTGGCCGCCCGACACCTCGTCGAGCAGGCGTTGCCGCGGGATCGTGTCGACGCCGAGCGCCTGCACGGCCTCGGCGAGACGCGCGTCGGCCGACCAGACATCCGCGCGCTCGGCCGCCGTCAGCGCGCGGTCGAAACGGCGGGCGGATGCCTCGGAGCCTTCTTCCAGCGCCGCCGCCGCCTTTTCGAGCTCGCGTTCGAGACCGCGCGCCTCGGCGAGCGCGCGTTCGAGTAGCGCCCCGACGCTCCCGCTGCGGTCGTATCGCACCTCTTGAGGCAGGTAGCCGGTGCGCACGGGGCGCAGGATGTCGCCGCCATCCGCTTCGGCCTCGCCCGCGACGATGCCGAGCAGGGTCGACTTGCCCGAGCCGTTCTCGCCGACGAGGCCCGTGCGGCTGCCGGCCGGCACGCTGAAGGAGACGTCGGTGAGCACGCGGCGGTCGCCGAAACGCCGGTCGACGTGGCTGACCTTGAGGTAGTCGACGAGGGCTGACCTTCCGGGCACGGTCGCGGTTTCGGCCGGGTAAACCTCGTTCGTTCGTGCGGAGGAGGAATGGGTGTCGTGCTGTGGTCGCATAGGGACCGCCTTTCGTGGGCGGAGCCGACGAACCCGAGGGGTCGTCACGTGCGGAGGCCGGGCGGCACCGTTCTCGGCCGGGCGCGACCGACGCTTCAGGCGCGAGGATGCGCGAACGAGCGACGGGCAGCGGCAGGAGGACACGGCGCCCGGGGCAGGGCACGTGCGTCGGCATCCGGATGGGGAATGCCCGCCGGGTGCTCTGCTCGACCGACGCCCTCCGGAACGAGGACGGGGAGCGCAACCGCGAACGGGCCGGATGTGCCGACGTTACAACTTCATGGCACCAACGATAACGGCCGGGGCGGCGCGATGCCAGACCCCGGCCGAAACCGATGCGGAAGAGGAGAGGACGTCAGATCAGAGGACGTCGTCGCGACCCGAGAGCTTGAGGGCGTCGACAACGCTCTTCACGCGCTGCGCGTTCTGGCTCGTGGTGACGAGGAGCGCGTCGGGGGTGTCGACCACGACGATGTCGGTCACGCCGATGAGGCTGATGACGCGGTTCGACTGGCTGACGACGATGCCGCTCGAGGCATCCGACAGCACACGCGCGTTCTCGCCCAGGATCGCGAGATCGGTCTTGCGGCCCGACGAGTTGAGCTTGGCGAGCGAGGCGAAGTCGCCCACATCGTCCCAGTCGAAGTGACCGGGGATGACCGCGAGGCGACCCGCGGCCGCGGCGGGCTCGGCCACCGAGTAGTCGATGGCGATCTTCTTGAGGCGCGGCCAGATGTGGTCGACGGCGGGACCGCGTGTGGCGGGATCATCCCAGGCCTCGGCGAGTTCCATGACGAGCGCGTGCATCTCGGGCTCGTGCCGCTCGAGTTCGGTGAGCAGCACATCGGCGCGGGAGATGTACATGCCCGCGTTCCAGAGGTAGTCGCCCGAGTGCAGGTAGCGCTTGGCCGTCTTCAGGTCGGGCTTCTCTACGAACGAATCGACCTTCGTGGCGAGCTCGGCCCCCGGGACATCGAGCTGCGTGCCCGTCTTGATGTAGCCGAAGCCGATGGCCGGCTCGGTGGGCTGGATGCCGATGGTCGTGATGTAGCCCGCCTCGGCGGTCTGCACGGCCTGCGTGACGGTGCTGCGGAAGAGGCGATCGCCGCGGATCACGTGGTCGGCCGCGAACGAGCCGATGATGACATCCGGTTCGCGCTTCATGAGGATGGCTGCAGCCAGGGCGATCGCGGCCGTGGAGTCGCGCGGCTCGCTCTCGAGGACGATGTTGTGGTCGTCGAGGTCGGGAAGCTGACCCTCGACGGCGGCGCGGTGGGCTCGGCCCGTGACGACCATGATGCGGTCGGGGCCGGCGAGCGGCTCGAGGCGATCCCACGTGGCGCGCAGCAACGACTGACCCGACCCCGTGAGGTCGTGCAGGAACTTCGGCGCATCGGCGCGAGACAGGGGCCAGAGGCGGGAACCGATCCCGCCGGCGGGGATCACACTGTAGAAGCGTTCGAGGGCAGTCGTCATGCCCTCACCATAGCGGCGGCGCGTGACGATTCCCCGCATTCGACCCCCCTTCTTAGGCACACCTAACCGGCGCTACACAGGTGAACGACATAGACTTCCATTACGCGCCGATTTGACGCGACGGAGGCCATGACGGCCACCGTCAGCCGCAAAAGTCAGGGAGGGTCGTTCGTGTCACTGAAGACGGCAGGGACTCCACCGATAACTCAGTCCGGTCCCAAACGACCCGCAGGTACTCTGTACCGCGGTCGCGAAGGCATGTGGTCGTGGGTGCTTCACCGAATCACGGGTGTCGCCATCTTCTTCTTCCTGCTGGTCCACATCCTCGATACGGCCCTCATCCGGGTCTCCCCCGAGGCCTACAACGCCGTCATCGGCACCTACCAGACGCCCATCATGGGCCTCGGTGAGGTCGCCCTCGTCGGTGCGATCGCGTATCACGCCTACAACGGCCTGCGCATCGTGCTCATCGACTTCTGGTCCAAGGGTTCCAAGTACCAGAAGGTCATGTTCTACGTGGTCATCGGCCTCTGGGTCATCACCATGCTCGGTTTCGTGCCCCGGCACCTGATCAACGTGTTCTCGCACTAGAAGGGGCCAGATCATGACGACGACAATCGACGCCCCCCGCACTCCCATCCGCCCGGCGCCCAAAAAAGGCGTGAACTGGGAGAAGTGGGGCTGGATCTACATGCGCGCCTCCGGTGTGGTGCTGGTCGTGCTCATCTTCGGCCACCTCTTCGTCAACCTCATGGTGGGCGACGGCGTGAGCGCCATCGACTTCGCGTTCGTGGGCGGCAAGCTCTCGAGCCCGTTCTGGCAGTGGTGGGATGTCGCGATGCTCTGGCTCGCGCTCATCCACGGCTCCAACGGCATGCGCACGCTCGTGAACGACTACTCGCGCAACCAGACGGTCGGCAAGATCTTGAAGGGCGCCATCTTCGTCTCGGCCGTCGTTCTCATCGTGCTCGGCACCCTCGTGGTCTTCACGTTCGACCCGTGCCCCGCCGGCGCCCCCGCCGACCTGGTCGCGTCCTTCTGCCCCACGAGCTGATCCCTTCGCACCACGAGCTGGCCTCAGCCCCACGAATTCCGGCCCCGCTTCACCACCCACCAGAATTACGGATGTACCTGTGACCTCATCATTCTCGGCCGACACGACCGCTGAATCCACCGTCATCGACGGAGTCCACTACCACCAATTCGACATCGTCATCGTCGGAGCCGGTGGTGCCGGAATGCGCGCCGCCATCGAGGCCGGTCCGGGCGCCAAGACGGCCGTCATCTCGAAGCTCTACCCCACGCGTTCGCACACCGGTGCGGCGCAGGGCGGTATGGCTGCGGCCCTCGCCAACGTCGAAGAGGACTCGTGGGAGTGGCACACGTTCGACACCATCAAGGGTGGCGACTACCTGGTCGACCAGGATGCGGCCGAGATCCTCGCGAAAGAGGCCATCGACGCCGTCATCGACCTCGAGAACATGGGCCTGCCGTTCAACCGCACGCCCGAGGGCAAGATCGACCAGCGCCGCTTCGGTGGCCACACGCGTGACCACGGCAAGTCGCCCGTGCGCCGCGCCTGCTACGCCGCCGACCGCACGGGTCACATGATCCTGCAGACGCTGTTCCAGAACTGCGTGCGCCTCGGCATCAACTTCTTCAACGAGTACTACGCGCTCGACCTGATCATGACCGAGGTCGACGGCGTCAAGAAGCCGTCGGGCGTCGTCGCCTACGAGCTCGCCACGGGCGACATCCACGTCTTCCAGGCCAAGGCGATCATCTTCGCCACGGGCGGCTTCGGCAAGATCTACAAAACCACCTCCAACGCGCACACCCTCACGGGCGACGGCGTCGGAATCATCTGGCGCAAGGGCCTGCCGCTCGAGGACATGGAGTTCTTCCAGTTCCACCCGACCGGATTGGCGGGCCTCGGCATCCTGCTCACCGAGGGTGCGCGCGGTGAGGGTGCCATCCTGCGAAACGCCTCGGGTGAGCGCTTTATGGAGCGCTACGCCCCCACCATCAAAGACCTCGCGCCGCGCGACATCGTCGCCCGCTGCATGGTGCAAGAGGTGGCCGAGGGCCGCGGCGCCGGACCCCACAAGGACTACGTCTACCTCGACTGCACGCACCTCGGTGCCGAGGTGCTCGAGACGAAGCTGCCCGACATCACCGAGTTCGCCCGCACCTACCTGGGCGTCGACCCGGTCGTCGAGCCCGTGCCCGTCATGCCTACCGCCCACTACGCCATGGGCGGCATCCCCACCAACGTCCGCGCCGAGGTGCTGAGCGACAACGACACCGTCGTGCCCGGCCTCTACGCGGCCGGCGAATGCGCCTGCGTCTCGGTACACGGCTCCAACCGTCTCGGCACCAACTCGCTGCTCGACATCAACGTGTTCGGCAAGCGCGCCGGCAACAACGCCGTCGAATACGTGCAGAACGTCGACTTCACGCCGCTGCCCGAAAACCCGGCCGCCTTCGTGCAGGAGCTCGTCGAGAACGCCCGCAACTCCAACGGAACCGAGCGGCTCTCGACCATCCGTAAAGAGCTGCAAGAGCACATGGACCGCAACGCCCAGGTGTTCCGCACCGACGAGTCGCTCGCCGAGGTCACCGAGACCATCCACAACCTACGCGACCGTTACCGCAACATCGCCGTGCAAGACAAAGGTCGTCGCTTCAACACCGACCTGCTCGAGGCCATCGAACTCGGCTTCCTGCTCGACCTCGCCGAGGTCGTCGTCTACTCGGCCCGCAACCGCAAGGAAAGCCGCGGCGGCCACATGCGCGACGACTTCCCGAAGCGCGACGACGAGAACTACATGAAACACACCATGGCCTACTTGACCGGCGACCCCCTGTCGTCCGACGCGGCAGACCACATCACGCTCGACTGGAAGCCCGTCACGATCACGCGCTACCAGCCGATGGAGAGGAAGTACTAGACATGGCTACCGCCACACTCGACGCTCCCGCCGACGCCCCCGCCGACGACGCCCTCAAACCCTTCACCGTCACGCTCATCATCCGCCGGTTCAACCCGGAGGTCGACGAAGAGCCCAAGTGGGTCGACTACGACGTCGAGATGTTCGCGACCGACCGCATCCTCGACGCGCTGCACAAGATCAAGTGGGATCAGGACGGTTCGCTCACGTTCCGTCGCTCCTGCGCCCACGGCATCTGCGGCTCCGACGCCATGCGCATCAACGGCCGCAACCGTCTCGCCTGCAAGACCCTGATCAAAGACCTCGACATCTCGAAGCCGATCTATGTCGAGGCCATCAAGGGTCTGCCGCTCGAGAAGGACCTCGTCGTCGACATGGAGCCGTTCTTCGCCTCCTACCGCGAAGTGCAGCCCTTCCTGCAGGCCACGTCGAAGCCCGGCGCCGGCAAGGAGCGCATCCAGTCGGTCGCCGACCGTGCCCGCTTCGACGACACCACCAAGTGCATCCTGTGCGCCGCGTGCACGTCGAGCTGCCCCGTGTTCTGGACCGACGGGCAGTACTTCGGCCCCGCCGCGATCGTCAACGCGCACCGGTTCATCTTCGACTCGCGCGACGATGCCTCGAACGTGCGCCTCGACATCCTCAACGACAAGGAAGGCGTGTGGCGCTGCCGCACGACCTTCAACTGCACCGACGCATGCCCCCGTGGCATCCAGGTGACGCAGGCTATCGCCGAAGTGAAGCAGGCCGTGATGCGCGGTCGCGCCTGACGCGTCAGATGCGCTGGGAACGCCCGTTCGTGCCGAGAGGTGCGGGCGGGCGTTTTGCGCGGGCGGGCGTTATGCGTGGGCGGGCGTTTTGCG
The DNA here is from genome assembly GCF_900167575.1 of Okibacterium fritillariae. Lineage (GTDB taxonomy): Bacteria > Actinomycetota > Actinomycetes > Actinomycetales > Microbacteriaceae > Okibacterium > Okibacterium fritillariae. Next base: position 325,805 of record NZ_FUZP01000002.1, on the reverse strand, counting down.
TCGGCGGGCGTTTTGCGCGGGCGGGTTTACGCGGACGGTATTACGCGGCTGGGTTGGCGCGGGCGGGTTAGCGCGGGCGGGTTAGCGCGGGCGGCGGAGGGACGTGAGGGCGATGCGGGCGCGGAGGCGTTCGCGTCGCGTGTGTCGTTCGGCGACGCGGCGGCGGAGTTCGTCGACGCCCTGCCAGACCTTGTCGGCGTCGTCGTCGTCGGGGCGGTCGGGTGAGAACGACACCCGATCGGCGACCGAGGCCAGCGTGACGGCCGTCTTGCTGCCGATGCGGGCAGCGGCTTCGCGACGCGTCGCCGAGGCCGGGATGTCGATGCCGTAGTCGACGGCCGTGTCGCGCGCTTCGAGCCAGCCGGCGCGGATGCGGGCGTCGGCACTCCCCCGCCGGCGCCGGGTGCGGCGGCGACGGGCCTTGGCGGCGATGACCGCCAGGAACGGCGCAGCCAGGATCGCTGCGATGAGGAGCGTCCAGCCCGCCACGGTCAGCACGATGCGGACCGCCGCGAGCCACCACGGCTGCTCGGCGGGCGGGTCGGAGACCTCGCTGTCGGGGGCCGCGGGAGTGCTCTCCTCCGGGTCTTCGACGACGGGCGGGGGGACGACCGTCTGCGGCTTCGAGATGGGCGTCGGTTCGTCGGGGGCACGCTCGGGGATGTCGCGGACGGCGGGCGTGGGATCGATCGTGACCCAGCGGCCCGAGGAGTCCTGGATCTCGACCCAGGCGTCGATATCCGCGCCCGTGACGGCGACAGGGCCCGAGGTATCGCCCGCGGCGGCGCCGTCCGGACGGAAACCCAGGACGACGCGGGCCGGGAACCCCAGCTGGCGCGCGATCAAGGCGGCGGCCGTCGCGTACTGTTCCTGATCGCCGACCATGGGTTGTTCGGTGAAGAGCGTCTCGAGGCGGGCGATGCCGTGACCGGAGACGCTGCGCGGGGTGTCGGGGTCGATGCCGTGGCTGACGTAGCCCGTCGAGGCGAGGGCGTCGAGGGCGCGCTGCAGGGACCCGCCGGGGGCGGCGGGCTCGTCGCTCGAAGCGGGAGCGGCGGCGTTGCGCGTCAACCACTCGGTGAGGGCATCGGGCACGGCGGCCGGTTCGGGTAGGGGTGCGGTGCCGGGGCGGAGGCTTGCGACATCCACATCGTCTGTCGCGGGCGGCAGGATGGCGGTGAGGCGGTAGGAGTCTCCCGGCCGAAGGCCCGCCGAAACCGCGGCCGTTCCCGTGGCGGCGTTGTAGCTGAAACTGTCGGTCAGGGCGTCGGCGCGGGGGCCGAGGAAGCGGAGTTGCTCGAGCGCGCCGGCGTCGGGAACCCAGACGTCGCTGAACCGGTCGACGCGCACCGTGAGGTCGACGCGGGTTCCGGTGGCGGTCGGCGTGAGGCGGTAGGGGACGCGCGTGAAGACGCCAGAGCCGGACGCGGACGCCGAGCCCGCGGCATCCGCCGAGGAGGACGAACCATCCTCGCCGTCAGCGTCGGTGCCGGATCCAGAGGCGTTTCCGGATCGAGACGCGTTGCCGGATCCGGAGGCGTTGCCCGCGCCCGCCGAGGCGTCACCCACCGCATAGACCACTCCCGTGTAGGTGTCGACGGTCGCAAGACGCAGGCGCGCATCGGCCGGAAGCCCCTCGACCGTCAACAGGGTCTCGTCGCGCGTGGCGGGGTCGAGATAGGAGCGGAACCCGGCGAGCGGGGACGGGTAGTCCCGCGGCACGAACGGCTGCTCGACATGGGCCCTGATGACATCCCGATCGGAGGCCGGGGCGAGAGTCGTGGCCAAGACGGTGCTGCCCGCGAGGGCGACGGCGAGGACGACGGCGATGGCGGCGACGCGCGTGATGGCGAGGCGGAGGGAGCGGCTGCGGCTCACCGAGTGGCCGATGAGGGGTGTTGCTGCGGCGCGGTCGGCATGCTGCCGGGAGCGGCGTGATCCGGGGAGCTCGGACGTGGTCGGACCGGCGGGCAAAAGGACCGCCCAGACGGCCGACACGAGCACGAGAAGGGCACCGACGGCGATCGTCCAGGCCGGCGCCACCTCGGTCGGCCCGAGGGCGACGGCGGCCGCGAGGAGCAGGAACGGGGGCACGAGGGCCAGACGAGGATGCCGCGAACGCAATGCCAGCGAGGCCGACAGGACAGCCGTGACGAGGCCGAGGAGGAATGCGGGCACGAGGAGGGCTTGGTAGGCGCCGACGGGGGTCACGATGGTGACGAGTTGCCGCCAGGAGAGCGCCGTGGCCTCGAGGAGGTGCACGAGTGCCGGCCCGGTGGGCAGCCATCCACCCGCGGTCGCCTCGCTGGGGATGGCGAGGGGCACACCCGCGATGAGGACGACCGCGGCCGTGAGCGCCGCGACGAGGAGGGGCGACCAGCGGAAACGGGCGCCCAGCACCGCGAGAGCGCCCGCGACGACGACGGTGACGGCGGCCATTCGCACGAACTCGATGGACTGGTAGACGGGCCAGAACGCGGCGAGGGCGACGGCCGTCGCGAGGAGGGGCGCGAGCACGCCGAGGAGAAGCCTGGTCCAGCCCGGGCGTCCGTCGGGCGCACGACGGGTTGATCGCGGGGTCCACCGCGACCTGCCGCCCGCGGCGGGAGCCTGACCCGGCGCGCCCTTCTGCGAGTCCAGGCGGCTCATCGCGCCACCGCCCGATTGAGGGCCGGGCGCAGGTCGTCGAGGTATCCGATCGTCACGACCGTGAGGCCGGCCGACACACGTTGCGTGGGCACGCCCTCCGATTCGCACACGATTGCGACGACATCCACGCCGAGCGGAAGCTGGCGAGCGGCCTCGCGGATAGCGGCGGGTTCGGTGGCGCTGCCGCAGACGAGGAAGGCGAGCGAGATGCCACCGATCGTGTCGGCGGCCGCGCGGGCCGTGGCGGCGAGGTCGAGTGCACGGTCCTCGAGCTCGACCGCGGCCAGATCGTCGAGCAGGCGCGTGGGCGTGACCGAGGCGAACGCCCGCACCGACCGCACGGTGCGCCGCGAGAACTCGGGCGTCACCTCGCCCGTCACGACCGAGACGGTGCGCGTGTCGCGGATGGCACGCACGCCGAGCGACGCCGCGACGCTCACGGCCAGCTCGAACTCCTCGTCGCTCGCGTACTCGTCCGCCCGTCCCGACAGCGCCACCATGAGGTGGCTACGGCGGGTCTCCTCGTACTGGCGCACCATGAAACGCCCGGTCTTCGCTGTCGACCGCCAATGGATGCTGCGCCTCTCGTCGCCCGGCGCATACTCGCGCAGCGCGTGGAACGACACATCGTCGCTCGTGAGGTCGCGCGTCGGGCTGCCCTCGAGGTCGCGCACGAAACCCGTGCTGAGGCTCGGCACGGACACGGTGAGCGGATGCACATACAGGGCGGATGCGTCGGTCCAGGCGTGTTCGCGCCGCACGAGCCCGAGCGGGTCGCGACGGGTGGCACGTGCCGGCCCGACGGGAAAAACCCCCCGCCTGGTCGCCGGCACACGGAAGAGTTCTTCGATCTGCTGCCGGGGGGCCAGTGGCGGGACGGGCACGTCGAGGGTCGCCTCGCCCACGGGCACGTCGACCGTGATGGCCGGCAACAGCCGGAGGCCGGGGTTGTCGATCGTGAGCTGGCCGACGGCCGTGGCTCCCACGACGACGCGGTCGTCGGCGAGGTGCAGCGTGACGCGGTGCCGGATGCGGCCGATGAGGAACAGGGCGGCGACCGCGGCCGCGATGACGGCGGCCCAGCCGATGACCACGAACTCGGTCCACCCGAGCGCGTAGCCGGCGCCGAGCCCGGCGATGGCGAGCGCGGCGACGGCCCAGCCGAGGGGCGTGACGACCGCCGTGACGGCCGACCAGGCGCGCGCGAGCGCTCGGCGAGCGCGACGGAGCGTGCGGGCCAGGCTCAGGCGAGCACTAGCGGCCCGCCCCGCGTCGTCTGCGGCATCGGCTCGCAGGGACGTGGACGTCAGGTCGCGCAGACCTGTCGCGCCGCGCGCCGAGGTCCGCGTCGACGTTCGCCCGTTGATGCGCGCTTTGCTGTGCGTGCGCGAGCGCGTGTCGGCGCTCGCGCGCGCGACCACGGGCTCACCCGCGCTGCCGCTGGTGTTGCGCTCAGTCCCCTCCCCCGTCATCCGTTCTTCAGCCGGCACGGCCAACCCCGTCTCCGGGCGGCGGCGCGTCGATGAGCACCTGCGAGATGACGCTCGAGGGCGTCACCCCGTCGTATTCCGCCTCGGCGTCGAGCACGAGCCGGTGCGCGAGCACGGGTTCGGCGAGCGCCTTCACGTCGTCGGGGGTGACGAACGTGCGGCCCTGCGACACGGCCCACGTGCGCACCGCGGCGAGCAATGCCAGCGCCCCACGCACACTCGCGCCGAGCCGCACCTCTTCGGCCTGCCTCGTGGCCTCGACGATGCGCACGATGTAGTCGTTGATCGTCGGGTCGACGAAGGTGGTGCGCGCGATGGACAACATGTCGCGGATGGTCGACGCCGGCACGACGGGCGAGATGGTCGCGGGAGCCGAGGCCCCCTCGAGGATCTGCATCGTCGACTGGTGGTCGGGGTATCCGATCGACGTCTTCAGCAGGAACCGGTCGAGCTGGGCCTCTGGCAGGCGGTAGGTTCCGGCCTGCTCGATGGGGTTCTGCGTGGCGAGCACCATGAACGGCGGATGCACGGGGTGCGTCGTCCCGTCGACCGTCACCGTCAGCTCCTCCATCACCTCGAGCAGCGCCGACTGCGTCTTGGGGCTCGCGCGGTTGATCTCGTCGGCGAGCACGATGTTCGCGAAAATCGGGCCGCGGTGGAACTCGAAGCTGCCGCTGCGCTGGTCATAGATGCTCACACCCGTGATGTCACCGGGCAGCAGGTCTGGCGTGAACTGCACACGCGAATGCGTGCCATCGATCGACGCCGCGATGGCCCGCGCGAGCGACGTCTTGCCGGTGCCGGGCACGTCTTCGAGCAGCAGGTGGCCACGGCTCATCAGGGTGGTGAATGCCAGCCGCACGACGTGGCTCTTGCCGAGCAGCACCTGCTCCACGTTCGCGACGAGGGAGTCGAAGGTGCCGGCGAACCAGCGCGCCTCTTCGGGGGTGAGGGTCACGAGGGATCCTTTCGGGGGTGGGATGCCGGGGCGCGCGTCACGGGGTCACCTGGACCCTCTTGCCGCCGATGGTGATGAACAGCGCGGGGTCGACGGGCGGCGCGGGGAACGTGCATCCCGTTGCCGTGCTGGTGCCCGTGTTCTCGGGGTTGGCCTGGTCGACGCACGCGCTGGCGGCCGGGTAATCCGGCCCGTTCACGGGGAGCGCGGTCCAGCTGTAGGCACCGGCCGCCCCGTCGTAGCGCAGGTCGACGGGCCGGAACGCGAGGGATGTCTCGGGCGCGGTCATGACCGCGGGGTCGCCGCACACCTCGACGACGGCGTAGACGTTGCACGCCCGCAGCGCGAATTGCACGCGCTGACCGGTGGGCAGTTCGAGCACCTCGCGCGGGAACGATCCGGCGGCGAACGACACCCAGGATCCGAGCCGGTTGCCGGCTGCGTCGACCGTTGCGATCTGATAGCGGTCGGCCCGCGGCTGCAGGTTGGTGACGCGGTAGTCGTAGGTGGAACGTGCGGTCTCGACCATGACCCCGTCGGCGCGCGGGGCGTCGCCAGGCGTCGGCCGGATGCGCACCTCGGTCACGTTCGAGACGGCGCAGCCCGCGCGGTTGTAGGCCCAGACGGCGAAGTAGTACGTCCTGTTCGCCTCGTCGAGGCCACTGAAGACGGTGGATGACGCTCCCGCCCCTTCTGAACGGACCTCGACGACCGATCCGCCGGCGACGGGCGGTGTGACGGTGCCGGGCGCGGGACTCGACACGCGGCAGGCGCCGGAGCCCGTCGGGGTCTGCCCGTTCGCGAGCCGCTCGACGAAGTACCCGGCGATGGGGTCGCCGTTCGACCCGAAGCCCGACCACGACACCGTCACGGTGCCGCTGCCGGAGTCGCCGTCGGCGCGCACGCCGCCGCCGCTCGGGGCGCCGAAGGGTGTGCCCTGACCCGCGGCGCTGTTCCACTTCGAGAGGGCCGGGTACGCGTCGTTACGCGCCGAGATGGTGAGGTCGACTCGGCTGCCGTTGGGCAGGCCCTGCACCTCGGTCGTGCATCGGCCGCCCGAACAGTTTCCGGCGGCGGCGATGCTGCGTTCGCGGCCGCCGACCGTGACCACATAGGTGCGCACGGGGCTCGCGCCGGACGGCATGCCCACGGCATCCCAGCCGATGCGGAGGCCCCCATCGAGGGGTTCGGCGGAGATGCCGGCGGGCGCGGCCGGAATCACGTCGGACCAGACGCGTTCGGCCAGCCCGGTCGGCGTCGACGCCCCGATGCTGTTCTCGGCCACCACCTCGAGCGTGACGGCGTTGTCGCTGCCATTGCCCGGGGTCGGCACGCGGCACGTCGTCGCGGCACAGGCCGTGGTCGTTGCGGCCCCGCCACCCGCGGGACGCACGCCGACACGGAATCCGGTGATGCTCGCGTTGTTGGCGGCGCCCGGCACCCACGTGACGGTGATGCCGCGGTCGTCGAACCCGGTGACGCGCACGGCACTCACCGGGTCGGGTGTGTCTTGAACGCTGATGCGCACGGTGCCCCACGTGTGCCTGGCCGGATCGCCCGTGGCATCCGCGACCTGGTATTGCACGGTGGTGTCGCGTGCGGCCGCATCGCCCGAGACCTGGATGGAGAGCGTCGAGCGGTCGGCCGACGGCGTGATGCTAACCCCCGCTGGCACGTTCTGCCCGTCGGCGCCGCGCACCGCGACGACCGTGAGGGGTTCACCCGGGAAGGGGTTGGTGGCCTGGTCGTTCTGCAGCACGTTGACCGTGGTGGTCTGGCCGCGGGGCGCGATGACCTGATCGGTGGCGGGCTGCGCGAGCGGGCGCGTCGAGGCGACGACGCGCAGGTCGAGACGCCCGTTCTGACCGGGGTTCGCGGCGTCGCGCACGCCGATGAGCGCACTCGATGCCGACCCCTTGGGCGTATCGGCGCGGGCCGTGACCGTCAGGGTGCTGCCCGACAGGGCGACGTCGAAACCGGTGGCGCGCGGGTCGAGCACACTGAATGCGAGCTGGTCCAGGTCGTCGGCGTAGGGATAGCGCGTGAGCTTCGTGAGGTCGATGTCCTTCGACTGCCCGGGTTCGAAGTCGATCTGGCCGCCCGTGAAGACGGGTGGCTGATTCTCGGTGGGAACGACGTCGATGGGCAGGACGAGCGTGGCCGCCTTCGCCGCACCCCCTGCGCCGCCCCCGCCCGAGTCGGTGACCTCGAACGAGATCGATGCCGGCCCGAAGTACCCGTCGGCGCTGCGGAAACGCAGGGTGCGATCATCCGCCGTCAGAGCCGAGCCGTCGGCGTGGGTGGCGCGCACCGTGGCGGTATCGGTCAGGCGCACCTCCCGGCCGTCTGGCGCGATCACGTAGTCCGCGAGCCGGATGTCGACGCTCTCACCGCTGGTCACGCGAATGGGCTTCACACCGGCCTTCAGCTGCGGCACGGCATCCCGCTTGCCCGGCACCCAGATGAACGCCGTGGCCGTGACGTCGGCGTCGTCGGGGTGGGCGACCACGAAGGGGATGATCTGACTCTCGTTCGTCACGGCGACCACGACACGCTTCGATCCGGTGACGCGCGCCGCCTGGGCGAAATCGCCGGGAATCGTGAGGTCGAGCGCGGACACTTCGCCCTCGGCGAAGAACACGTTCTTCAGCGGGTTGACGGTCACCTCGTCGGCGTCCTCGATATCGCTGAGCGAGAGGACGGTGTCGCGAGCGAGGGGCCTGGCGGCCACAGCATCCGGGTCGGCGACGACCGTGAGGAAGGTGGATGCCGTGCCGCCGCGGCCGTTCTCGATGTCGTACACGAAGCCGTAGCGACCGCGCCCGTCGGGAACCGTGACACGGATGGTGCTGCCGCGCACCTCGGCCGCCGCCCCCGGAGTCGTCGGCGTGACGCCCGTGATGGTGAGGTTGTCGCCATCGGGGTCGGAATCGTTGTCGAGCGGTCGCACCGTGATGGTGCGGCCCGGCCGGGTTGTCACCTCGTCGGAGGTCGCGACGGGGTTGCGGGCACCGTCCCGCGGCGGGCTGATGCCGATGCGCACGGTGCCCGTCGCGGTCTGGCCGAGCGTATCCACGACCGTGTACGAGAACTCGTCGGTTCCGGTCGAATAGGCGCCCGCTTCGTACTCGAACCAATCGGTTCCGGATGCCGTCACCGCACCCTTTTCAGGGTTGCTGGCCTGCCCAGCGAGCTTGACCGAGTCACCGTCGGGGTCGATGCCCTGCAGCGGGATCGGCACGCGGACGGTGTCGCCCGCGAGCACGCGGCTCGTCACGGTCTTGGGCACGGGCGGACGGTTGCCGGCCGCGTCGGCCTCGCGCACGGTGAGCGTGACGTCGGCGTCGGCCCACTGCCCGTCGGGCCCGCGCACGCGATAGGTCGCCGTGTAGTTTCCGGGCTCGCGCGGAGCGAGGTAGCGCAGAACCGTGCCCGAGGCGAAGAGCAGACCAGCGTTGCCCGGAACCTGTCGGCTGAGGGTGGCGTCGAGGGTGAGTGCGTCGCCGTCGGGGTGCCGGTCATTGGCGAGCACGGGGATGTCGATGGCGTCACCGACACGCACCGACGCCGTGTCGGGGTTGGCGATGGGCGCCTGTCGCACGGCGGGCGTCGGCACCTGGATGACCGTGATCGTGCCGTCGCTCTCGGCCGAGCCGTTCGACACGTGGTAGCCGATGGGCGTCGGCGCCTCGAGCGGCCGCGTCAGGGTGATGCGCACGAGCCGCTGTTCGACGACCTCCACGCGGATGCCGCTCTCGGCGGGCGCGTCGTCGACGCCCGTGATGACGAGCACGCCACCGGCCGGGTCGAAGTCCTGCTCGAGCACGGCGACGTCTTGACTCGATTGTTCGCGCACGAAAGCCGTGTGCGGAACCGTGACGGGTGCCGCGCCGGTGGGATTCGGCAGCACGTCGATGCGCGCCTGGCCGGTCTCGGTGAGCACGCCGTCGGTCACGGTGTATTCGAGCAAGTGGGTGCGCGCCTCGCCGCTCGAGAATCGGAACGTGCCGAGGTCGTAGTCGGGCACGACGGTCGACCCGTCGCGGCTCGGAACGTTGACGAGACGCAGGGGTGCCGAGCCTCCGCGCGCGTGATCGAGCGGCGCGATGCGCACATCCTCGCCCGCATAGGCGGTGACGGCGAACCCGTCGGCGACGATGGGCACCTGACCCGACGGTTTGATGCCCACCGTCAAGACGCCAGCGCCCTCGGCCCGGCCGTCCGACACCAGCAGCGGGATGTCGCCGGCTTCCGCTCCCGTGCCGCCGTCGGTGTAGACGACCTCACCCGCGGGCGTGAACTGCGTCAGGTCGGGTGCGTCGACACTGGCGCGCGTGAGGTAGAGGGGGTCTCCGTCGGGGTCGACCCAGTCGCCAAGAACCTGGGTGCTCACGCGTCCGCCCGAAGCGACGGTCGTGCGCGTCGGCCGCACCTGCGCGGGCGGGCCGTTCTCGTCGTCCCCGCGCACCGTCACGGTAACATCGGCCGTCGCCGTGCCGCCACGGCCGTCGCTGATGGAGTAGGCGAAACGGATGTCACCCCTGGCCTCGGGCGAGAGAGTCAACTTGATGCTCTGCCCGTCGTTCACGAGGTCGACGCGCCCGGTGTCCGTCGGCACCTCGCCGACGCTGTCGATCACGAGCACATCGCCGTTGGGGTCGTAGTCGTTCAGCAGCACGGGAAGCAGCGTCGACCGTCCGGGCCGCGCCCCGAGGCCGTCGGCGACCGCGACCGGGGGCTTCTGTTCTTCGTCGAATTCGGGCGGGGTGTCGTCGGTGTTCTCTTCGACCTGTTCCTCGGTGTCGGTGTCGGCCAGCAGGTCGTCCCAGTTGTCGATCGACCGGTTGCCGTCGAGAACGGCCCAGGAGCCGCCGCCCACCCGGTCGTTCAGCACGACGCGGTCCTCGAGCACCCGGAAGGCGAGGTCGGCGCCGGGAACCAACCCGCTGACGGTCGACACGCGGGCGTCGGCATCGCTCGACGGCCGGCCGCAGAGGGTCGCGACGGTCCCACTTTGCCAGGCCCCCACGAGGCATTCGCCCACAGCGCCCGCGGCGGGGTTCGGAGCGATGGCGGGGGCCACAGCCGGTCCGAAGGCCCCCGTCGCGAGCACGCGCGCCGTGCCAGAAGGCGGCACATCGACGAGCGAATCGGCGGTTGCGACGAGCACGCCGTCGCGGGCGGCCGAGGGTCGCTGCAGGACGGCGGTGGCGGCATCCAACCCGTCGATCCGGCTCAGGTCGATCTGGCCGGATGGCGTGTGCAGCAGCCCGGCGTCGCGGTCGAGCAGCGCATACCGATCGCCCGTGGCCGTCAGTTGCAGTGCCCCCGGGGAATCGGCCACCGCCGGCGCGCCGTCCGCTCCGCGGTCTTGCGGGGCATCGGTCGCGCCCGTGTTGATCGTCGTCGCGTCGTCGACACGGTCGCTTCCCGGCCCGAGGTGCGAGAGCCGCCCCGTCTCGGCGCGGTAGACGAAGATGTCTCCCGTCGGCGCCACCGCCGCGAGCGCATCGGCGCCGAGCGACACCGTCGGCTCGTCGTCGGACCGGAAATCCTCGAGCGAAGCCGTGGGAAGGAGCCAGAGGTCGCCACCGCGCGCGATGACGATGCGGCCTCGGGCCACGTGCACCTCTGAGGCACCGGGCGGCAGTGGAATCGGTTCATCGACGGTGGCCGTGGCCAGATCGACGCGGCCGACACTCCCGGCCGCACGGTCGACGAGCAGCACGGTCGACCCGTCTTGCACGACGTCGACGCCCGTTTCGCCGGTGCCCGCGCGTTCGACGGCCAGTGCGGCGTTGAGTTCACCCACGCGCACATTGGCGCGGCCGATCGCCTGCCGGCTCTGGTTGGTGACCCACACCGAGTCGTCGTCGAGGCTCAGTTTGTCGGCCCGATAGCCCGTGCTCACGAGCGAGATCACGGCGATGAGCGCGACCACGAGCACACCGGCCAGCACGGTGGCGAGGGCCGCGCCGCGTCGGGCGAGGAATGCGCGGATCATCCGGTGCCCGTGACCGCATCGGGCACCACGCCGCAGCTTTCGGGGCTGCGGTCGCCGAGCGAGCCCTCGCGGTTGATGCGCACCGTGATGCAGACCGTGTCGCCCGGTTCGCCGGCCACGACGAAGGTCGTGCTGCGCTGGGTGCTCGAGCTGCTGTCATCGACCTCGATCTCATAGAGATCGTCGTCTCTGATGCCCGGATCGGGCCAGCTGAACGTCAAGGAACCGTCGGCGGATGTCGCGACCACATCTCGTACCGCCGGCACCGCTTCGGCGCTCCCCGCGCGAACGACGACATACACGGCCGTCGCGGCCAGGGCGAGCACGAGGACCGCGCACGCCACGATGGCAGCCACGAACCAGCGGCCCGATCGCCACGATGCGGCGGGGGCGGACGAAGCACCGGCGCCCCCGGTCGCCGTTCCGCGGCGGCGCGAGCGTGACTGCGCATCGGCGGCGGTGCCGCGCGCCCGGGTGCCCGTCGACCCGGCGGCGGTGCGGCCGGGGGCCCGTGCACCGGCGCCCACCGTTCCCGTCGCGGGCGCGACCGGCGCCCCGGCAACCCCGCTCGGCTCACCGACCGACTGTCCACCGCGTGCACGACGTCGGCGCGCCGGGGGCTGCACATCGCGGATGGGGTTCACACGCGTGCGGTCGTCGGGGTCGTCGGGCGCAACATCCGCCCACTCGTCGACGCTCACGTCGGGTTGTGTCTGCGCCAATCCCATCGACGCTTCGACGGCCTGCAATTCGCGGATGAACTCCATGGCCGAGCGCTGGCGGTTCTCGGGTTTTCGGGCCAGCGATTTGCGCAGCACACGCTCGAGACTCTCGGGCACGTCGTCGCGGCCGATGGGGGTGACGACCCCGCGGTTGATGCGCGACATGAGTTGAGCCGAAGAATTGTCACCGCCTTCGATCTCGAATGGCGACCGCCCGGCGAGCAGCGTGTAGACGGTGGCGCCGAGGGAGAAGACTTCGCTCGCGATGGTGCCGTTGGTGTCGGCGCGCAGCACCTCGGCGGCCGTCCACGGCACGCTCATGCCCACGACCGCGTCATCGTCGATCTCGTCGACCGCGCCCGCGATGCCGAAGTCGCTCAGCACCGGATTGCCATATGCCGTCATGAGAATGTTGGACGGTTTGATGTCGCGGTGCAGCACGCCCGTGCGGTGGGCGCTCTCGGCCGCGCCGCCGATCTTGATGCCCACGCGCAACGCCTCGGCAGCCGAGAGGCGGTTGTTGCGATAGCCCGTGCCGAGCGTCTGCGAGCACAGCTCCATCACGAGATAGGGCCGCCCATCACCCGCAACACCCGATTGATAGACGGTGAGGATGGAGGGATGTGCGCCCAGCTGCGCCATCAGGTCGGCCTCGGCCGCGAACATCTGCCGCACGTGGTTGTTCGCGTATTCGGCCAGCATCACCTTGACGGCGACCTGCCGCCGCGGGCTGTCCTGCTCATAGAGGAACACATCGGCGAACCCGCCCGACCCGAGTATGCGCACGAACGAGAAACCGGGCAGCGTCGGCGGCTGTGACGGCAGTCGTCTCCCCACGGTTCTCTTTCCTTGTTCGGGTCTGGCTCTGGTTCTGGCGGCGCGTTCCTACTCGCCGCGCCAGGGCGGGAGGATCTCGATCACGTTACCGTCGCCGATGTCGATGAGCGTGCCGGGCACGACCACGATCGATTCTCCCTGACGCAGGCGCTGCCAGTGCTTATGCGGCAGGTTGACGCTCGTGCCGTTGGTCGACTTCAGGTCGGTGGCCACGATCGAGTCACCCACCTGCTTGATCTCGAGGTGCGTGGCCGACACCGATTTGGTCGACGACACGACGGGCACGAGGCGAGACGGGTCGGGCAGCGGGATGCGGGGCTGCCGCGGGTTGCGCCCGAAGTAGTGCACGGCGTCGAGCGGGTAGGCCTGCCCGCCGTTGACGCGGAACCCGTACATAACGGTCTGCGGGTCGTCGGGCACGAACGGCACGTGGCGGAACACGGTCTCGTCCTCGACCGGGCGTGCGATGTCGGGGCGCAGCACGGTCTCGCCATCGTGCTGCAGGAGGCTGTCGTCGGCCAGTCGCGGCACCACGCTGCGTCGGGGGCGGATGACCGTCTCGGTCTCTGCTTCGATGGATGCGGCGACACCCGGCGCTTTGGTCAACGGCTCACCGTCCATGCCGCCCGCCTGGTCACTCACGTCGAGCACCCGTGCCTCGGCCGGGGCCGCGGGCCGACGAGTCAGGACCGTCTCCTCGGAGAACACATCGTCCGGGGCACCTGAGGTCTGCTCCAGCGGCTCGAGGCGTGTGGTCTCGTCGACGGCACTCGGCGCAGCGGCGCGTGCGGCGTCATTGGCCGCCGCGTCCGAATCCACTGCGTCGTGACCCAAGGCAGCGGGAGCAGCGGCAGCGGGAGCCGCGGCGCCGGCGTCCGCAGCACCGATGTCCGCAGCACCGATGTCCGCGGCGTCGGAGCCTGCCCCGTCGGCATCCTCGGCCCCCGCCAGCACGATGTCGAGGCGGTTCGCCACGACGACACCGGCATCGAGCGGGAACGAGACGCCCACGGCATCCGCGCCCGCCTGCTGAGCAAGATCACCCAGTGCGAATTTGCGAGAACCGGCGAGAACTTCGCGAGCCCACGGCGCGTCGCCGTCGGGCTCGATGCGCTCCCAGCCGCTGCGCTCGTCGCCGACGTGGCGCGTGCCGGCCGCGGCGAGGACATCGACGGCCGCTCGCCCGTGAGCGATCACCGTGACCGTGGCACCCGCACTCTGCGCATCGACGGCCGCGGTGGGCTCGTCGTCACCGACCACCGCGAAGGCCGTTCGGCGCTCGCCCGAGAACTCGGGGATGAGCGCTGCCAAGGCGTCGGCGCGGGACTCGCCGCCCCGCATCAGCGCCCACAAACCCTCGACCACATCGGGCTCGGACGGCGCCTTGATGGCGACGGCACTTCGCTCGGCGACCACGAAGATCCACGGTGAGCCCTGTTCGGCGAGCGTGTAACGGACGGCCTCGACGTCGCGAGTCGGCGCGGTCGGCGACGGCGTCGATGACGATGATGTGCTGGTGTCGGCGATGCTCAATGTGGTGATCCCTGTGGCTTCTGTCGGTGCGGCCCGCCACCCTCGGCGAGTCGCGGTTCCCCCATTCTGCCAAGAGTTCGCCGCCTCTGCCGGGTAATCCGCCCAACGGTTTCGCTACGCTGTGACCGTGCCAGCACCCCGCGACGAGAGTGTGCCGCCCGCCGCATCCAACGGCCCCGGCGTCACACCCCTCGAGCGCGCCATCGAACAGAGCGACAACGCGCTCGTGAAACGGCTCGACCGGCCGGTCAAACAGGCCACGCGCGTGACCCGGTGGGTGCAGCGCCAGAAGCTCTACCGCGTCGTCACGAACTACAACCTCAACGACGGCAACCTTCTGGCGTCCGGCATGAGCTTCCAGTCGCTCTTCGCCGTCTTCGCGGCACTCGTCGTGGTGTTCTCGGTGGCCGGCATCTGGCTCACATCGAATGCCGCCATCTACTCGGCGCTGGTCGACATCATCGATCGCGCCATCCCCGGTCTGATCGGGCCCGGCGGCCTCATCAACACCGACGATCTGCTGGGCCTCGGGTTGTATGGATGGACCGGAACCGTCGCCCTCGTCGGCCTCCTCTGGACCGCGATCAGCTGGCTGGCCTACACGCGCCAGGCCATCCGCTCGGTCTTCTCCCTCCCCCGCGACAGCCGCCCCTATCTCTTGCAGAAGGTCGTCGACCTCGGGCTCGCCCTCGTATTCGGCCTCATGTTGTTCGCCTCGGCGGTCTTCTCGGTGCTGAGCACGCAGGCCGTCACCTGGGTCCTCTTCCTCTTCGGCATTGACTCGAACTCGGGCGCGAGCACGGTCGCCGCGGGCGCGATCGGCCTGCTCGTCGCCGTCATGGTCAACCTCGTCACCATCGGCTCGATGTACCGCATCCTCAGCCGCATCCCCATCCCGTGGCGCGATCTCGCGGGCGGGGCCCTCATCGGCAGCGTCGCGCTCTCGGCGCTCAGCGTCTTCAGCGGCTGGGTCATCCAGGCAGCGTCCCGCAATCCGCTTCTCGCCACGTTCGCCGTCTTCATCGGCCTGCTGATCTGGTTCAACGCGATCTGCCGCATCATCCTGCTGGCCGCCTCGTGGATCGCCGTCAGCGTCGAAGACCGGGGCGTGCAATTGCATCGGATGTCGCGCGCCGAGCGTCTCGACGCCGAACGCCGCGCGCGCCTCGTCGTGGCCGAGGCCGAGCTGCGCGATGCCCGCGATGAATACGAAAACGCCTCATGGATGTCGCGCCCCCTCTCCCGCCGCCGCCTGCGCCAGGCCCACCGCGAGTGGCAGGCCGCGCGCGAGGCCCTGGCCGAGGCCTCCCCGACGGGCGCGATGCCCGCCCCGACGGCCACCCGTCCGACCGGCCGAACGGGTGTCGGAGGCCCCCTATAAGCTGGGTCCATGTCGTCGAAAGCTCCCCTCCGCATCGCCAGTGTCAACGTGAACGGCGTGCGCGCCGCGTTCCGCAAGGGCATGGGCGAGTGGCTCGACGGGCGCGGCGTCGACATCCTCGCGCTGCAAGAGGTGCGCGCCTCCACCGAAGACCTCGAGGGCCTGCTCGGCCCCGACTGGAACATCTTGCACGACCCGGCCACGGCCAAGGGCCGCGCGGGCGTCGCCCTCGCCAGCCGAGACCGCGCCCACATCCACCGCGTCGAGCTGGGCGCCGCCGAGTTCGACAGCGCCGGCCGCTGGCTCGAGGCCGACTATGAGGTCAACGGCACGGTCGTCACGGTCGTCAGCACCTACGTGCATTCGGGCGAGGCAGAGACCCCCAAACAAGACGAGAAGTGGAAATTCCTCGACGCCATGTCCGAGCGCCTGCCCGAGCTGGCGAAACACTCCGACTACGCGCTCGTGCTGGGCGACCTCAACGTAGGGCACCAGAAGCTCGACATCAAGAACTGGAAGGGCAACGTGAAGCGCTCGGGGTTCCTGCCGCGCGAGCGTGCCTACTTCGACCGCTTCCTGGGCCCTGCCGGCGAGCAGGTCGAGGGCGCCGACGGGTCGACCGGCCCGGGTCTCGGCTGGGTCGACGTGGGCCGTCAGGCCGCGGGCGAGGCGGAGGGCCCCTACACCTGGTGGTCGTGGCGCGGTCAAGCCTTCGACAACGACACCGGATGGCGCATCGATTACCACCTCGCCACCCCGGCACTCGCGGCCGTCGCCACCAACTACACGGTCGACCGGGCCGAGGCCTACGACAAGCGCTGGTCCGACCATGCCCCCGTCGTCGTCGACTACGCACTCTAGAGAGAACCAGAACCTCATGACCAAGCCCATCATCTTCTCCGGCATGCAGCCGTCGTCGTCGTCGCTGCACCTCGGCAACTACATCGGGGCGCTCACGCAGTGGGTCGCGCTGCAAGACGAGTTCGACGCCTACTACTGCGTCGTCGACCTGCACGCCCTCACCGTGCCGCAAGACCCCGCCGAGCTGCGGGAGCGCACGCGCACCACGGCCGCGCAATACATCGCGGCGGGCATCGACCCCGCCAAGTCGACGCTGTTCGTGCAATCGCACGTGGCGGCCCACCCCGAGCTGGCGTGGATCCTCAACACCATCACGGGCTTCGGCGAGGCCGGGCGCATGACCCAGTTCAAGGACAAGTCGCAGAAGCAGGGCGCCGACCAGGCATCCGTCGGCCTCTTCACCTACCCCGTGCTGATGGCATCCGACATCCTGCTCTATCAGACAAATGTCGTGCCGGTCGGCGAAGACCAGCGCCAGCACCTCGAGCTCACGCGCGACCTCGCGGGGCGCTTCAACCACCGCTTCGGCGAGACGTTCACGGTGCCCGAGCCCTACATCCTGAAGGCCACGGCCAAGATCTACGACCTGCAAAACCCGACGGCCAAGATGTCGAAGTCGGCCGATACCGACGCGGGCCTCATCCGCGTGCTCGACGAGCCCAAGGTCACGGCCAAGAAGATCATGCGCGCGGTCACCGACACCGACAACGCCATCCGCTTCGACCGCGACGAGAAGCCGGGTGTCTCCAACCTGCTCACGATCTTTTCGGCCCTCTCCGGCACCCCGATCGAGACGCTCGAGAGCGACTATGCGGGCCGCGGCTACGGTGACCTGAAGAAGGGTGTCGCCGAGGTGGTCACGTCCACGCTCGAGCCCATCCGTGCGCGCACGAACGAGCTGCTCGCCGACCCCGCCGAGCTTGATCGCCTGCTCGCCGCCGCCGCCGACCGCGCGGCCGAGCACGCCAATACGACTCTGCGCACGGTCTACGACCGCGTGGGGCTCCTCCCCCGCCGCCAGGCGATCTAAAGGCGCACGTCGGCGCGCGAGCCTCGCCGACCAACGTCGCGCGCCCGGCGCACAACGGCGCGACACTCGCACGACAACGGCTACTTCCGCAACCGGTTCTTTTTATTTAGCTAGAGTCTCTAACTACCTATACTCTGAATGACGTCAGCATTGGCGCACACAGAGAGAGATCACCGACGATGAGCACGACCTTCGCCCCCGCGAGCTGGACCGAGATCGACGACCGACTCACCGTCGGCAACGCCGATGGCAACTACGCGGGTCTCATCGAACATCTCAACGGTCGCTACATCGCTACCGACGCGCGCGGCAACGTCATCGGCACGTTCGACACGCGCCGCGAAGCGCAGGCCAGCCTCGAGCCCGGCTCCCTCGAGAAGACCCTCCAACTTCGCCAGCGCCGCCAGAGCATCCTCGAGGCCGCCGCGGGCATCGCCGCCGTCTCGACCACCCTCATCGCCCTCGCGGGCCTCGCCACCGCCGGCGTCCTCTAGACCGACCGGCTCCGGCGCTCCCCCGCGCCGCACGTCTCCGCACCACGTCTCAGCCCCAGGCGTCGGCGCGGGCGCCTCGCCGTGCGCGCAGTCACCTTGAGCGGCCGCGCCACCGGTCCCGATACGCGATCCCCTCGTTCGGTTCCCGCGCGGCGTCCCCGCACACGAAAGAGCCCCGAGGCATCAGCCTCGGGGCTCTTTCTCTCTCTCAGCGGATCGCAACCGACCCGGGAATCACTGCCTGAGAATTACTGCACGTCCTCGTCGACCCAGTCGAAGGTCTTCGTGACGGCCTTCTTCCAGTTGCGGTAGAGGCGGTCGCGCTCGTCCTGGTCCATCGAGGGCTCCCAGCGCTTGTCTTCCTGCCAGTTCTTGGCCAGGTCGTCGAGGTCGCTCCAGAAGCCGACGGCGAGGCCGGCAGCGTAGGCGGCACCGAGCGCGGTGGTCTCGGCAACGACGGGGCGCACGACGGGAACGCCGAGGATGTCGGCCTGGAACTGCATGAGCGTGTCGTTGGCCGTCATACCGCCGTCGACCTTGAGCTCGGTGAGCGGAACGCCGGAGTCGGCGTTGACGGCATCCAGCACCTCGGCGGTCTGGTAGGCCGTCGCCTCGAGGGCAGCGCGGGCGATGTGACCCTTGTTCACGTAACGGGTCATACCGACGAGGGCACCGCGGGCATCCGAACGCCAATACGGCGCGAAGAGACCCGAGAACGCGGGCACGAAGTAGGCGCCACCGTTGTCTTCGACGGTCGCGGCGAGCTTCTCGACATCGGGCGCCGAGTTGATGATGCCCAGGTTGTCGCGCAGCCACTGGATCAGCGAACCCGTGACGGCGATCGAACCCTCGAGCGCGTAGTGCGGCTTGGCGTCGCCCAGCTTGTAGCCGAGCGTCGTGAGCAGGCCGTTCTCCGAGTGGATGATTTCCTCACCCGTGTTGAAGATGAGGAAGTTACCGGTGCCGTAGGTGTTCTTGGCCTCGCCCTGCTGGAAGGCAGCCTGACCGAACGTGGCGGCCTGCTGGTCGCCCAGGATGCCGGCGATAGGAACCTCGCGCAGCAGGCTGTGGCCCGACGCGTGGCCGTAGACCTCGGAAGAGGACTTGATCTCGGGCAGCATCGACTTAGGCACACCGAAGATCTCGAGGATCTCGTCATCCCAGCTGAGGGTCTCGAGGTCCATGAAGAGCGTGCGGCTGGCGTTGGTGACATCGGTCACGTGCACGCCGCCGTCGGTGCCGCCGGTCAGGTTCCAGAGAACCCAGCTGTCGGTCGTGCCGAAGAGCAGGTCGCCGGCCTCGGCCTTTTCGCGCGCACCCTCGACGTTTTCGAGGATCCAGACGATCTTGGTGCCCGAGAAGTAGGTGGCGAGCGGCAGGCCGACCTTCGACTTGAAGCGCTCGAGGCCTTCGTCACCGGCGAGGCGGTCGACGATCGACTGCGTGCGGGTGTCCTGCCAGACGATGGCGTTGTAGACGGGCTCGCCGGTGTTCTTGTCCCACACCACGGCGGTCTCGCGCTGGTTGGTGATACCGATGGCCTGGATGTCGTGGCGCGTGATGTTCGCCTTCGACAGCGCGGTACCGATCACCTCACGCGTGTTGTTCCAGATCTCTTTCGGGTCGTGCTCGACCCAGCCGGCCTTGGGGAAGATCTGCTCGTGCTCGAGCTGACCGGTCGAGATGATGTTGCCGTTCTTGTCGAAAACGATCGCACGCGTCGAGGTCGTTCCCTGGTCGATGGCGATGACGTAGTCCGTCATGAGAGTTACTCCTTTGTAGAGGGTTATTCGGGTGGGCGGATGCGCGTCGGGGGTGAGGCGCGCATCCGCACCGGGTCGATCAGGCGAAGAGAAAAGAAATCAGATCAGGTCAGGACGGGCAGGAGGACCTGCGAGGCGAGACCGGCGATGGCACCACCGACGAGGGGGCCGGCGACCGGAACCCATGCGTAGGACCAGTCGCTCGTGCCCTTGCCCTTGATGGGGAGGAGGGCGTGCACGATGCGCGGACCGAGGTCACGTGCGGGGTTGATGGCGTATCCGGTGGGACCACCGAGCGATGCACCGATGGCGATCACGACGAGGGCGACCGGAAGGGCACCGAGCGAGGCAAGACCGGCGGCGTCACCGTTGCGGCCGAAGCCGAGAACGACGAACACGAGCACGAAGGTGCCGATGACCTCGGTGAGGAAGTTCCAGCCGTAGCTGCGGATGCCGGGGCCCGTCGAGAACACACCGAGCTTGGCGCCGGCGTCTTCCGTCTCGTCGAAGTGCTTCTTGTAGGCGAGGAACACGAGCACCGCACCGATGATGGCACCGAGCATCTGCGCCGCGAGATAGACGATCGTCGACAGGAAGTCGACGGGGATGCCGGGCACGAACTCTTCGGCGCCCGACGTGATGATGCCGACCGTGACGGCCGGGTTGAGGTGGGCTCCGGAGGCGTAGGAGACGATCACACCGGAGAAGACCGCGAGGCCCCATCCGAAGTTGATCAGCAACCAACCGCCGTCGAAGCCCTTGGACTTAGCGAGTACTACGTTTGCGACTACACCTCCACCGAGCAGGAGCAGCATCGCTGTTCCCACGGTTTCCGAGAGGAATATCGTTCCCAAATTGACGTCCACGTTGACCTTCCTTGCGAGTACTCTCGGGCCTCCCCTGGCGGGTGACCCTTCCGGGTTATATATCGACCTATCTGCACGCTAGCGACCGCGCTAGCGTGCAAACAAGACTTCCGCGTGAGAATGCGTTCAATGTTGGTTTGCGGGGAGGCCGCGCCCGAGGGCGCCGGGCCTCCCCGCAGACCGACTACTTGCTGAGCGCGTCCTCCTTGGTGCTGGTGCTGCCCACCGCGACACCGTGCGCCTCACGCAGGATGCGCGCGGCCTCGGCGATCTCGGCGGCGGTCTCGTCGCTCGACCAGCCGAGGACACCGGCCGTGATCGAGCCGAGCTCGGCGAGCAGCGCGTCGGTGGCCTGGCCCGTGAAGGCAAGGCTCGTGCGGCGCTGCAGCACGTCGGAAAGGTGCACGACCGACTCGGTGCGCACGAGGTATTCGATCTCCTGCGCGCTGTATTCGGCGGCGTTCTCGAGCGGGGTGTCGCCCGATTCGGCCAGTTCGTCGATCACGGCGGCGGCGCGCGTGCCGTAGCGCTCGAGCAGCATGTCGGCGCGGGCGCGGCTCACCTCGCGACCGTGGCTCGTAACCCAGACGGTGCGCGCGTCATCCGTGATCGGGTAGTCGCGGCCGCCACCGATGGGCATGCCGAGCGTCGAGACGCTGCGGGTCTGGTGCAGGCGCTCGAGGACCTCGTTGCTGAGGTGCTCGGCCAGGGCCCGGAACGTGGTCCACTTGCCGCCGACGAGGCTGAGCAGCGTGGCCGTGCCGAAGGTCGAGGGCACGATGCGGTAGTCGCGGGACACGAAGCCGGGGGCCGTGTCGCCGTGGCCGGGCAGCGGGCGGATGCCGGAGAAGCGGTAGACGATCTGCTCGCGGTTGACGTCGATGGTCGGGAAGACGTGCTTCACGAGCCCGAAGAAGTAGTCGACCTCTTCCTCGGTGCAGACGGCGGGCTCGCGGACATCCGCCTCGAGGTCGGTGGTGCCGACCATGACCTTGCCCTTGAGCGGGTAGATCAGCACGATGCGGCCGTCGTTGTTCTCGAAGAAGATCTCGCGACCCTTGGTGGCGGCGAGCAGCTCGGGGTTGTCGAGCACGATGTGCGAACCCTTGGTGCCGCCCATGTACGCCGTCTTCTCGCCGAGGGCCTCGTTGGTGAGGTCGGTCCAGGGGCCGGACGTGTTGACGACGACATCCGCCTTCACGGCGAATTCTTCGCCCGAGACAACGTCGCGCAGCACGACACCGCCGTCGGAGGCACCGACGGCCTCGACGTAGTTGGCGGCGCGGGCGTGCGGGCCCTGGGCCAGGCCGTCGCGCAGCACGTCGAGGGCCAGACGCTCGGGGTCGTGCACCGAGGCGTCGTAGTAGGTGGCCGTGTACTTGAGGTTGTCGTTGAGCTTCGGCAGGTCGGCCATGGACTTCTTGTATCCGTGGAAGCGGTGGCGGGGAACGGCGCCGCCGTCACGCGAGAAGGAGTCGTACATGGTCAGGCCGATCTTGATGAGCGCAGCCCCGCGCTCCTTCGGCTTGCCGCCCTTGTGCGTGAGGATGCGGCCGGGGGCCGACAGCACGCCTGAGACGGTGGTGAAGATGGGGATGGTGGTCTCGAGCGGCTTCACGTAGTGCGGCGCGATCTTGAGCAGGCCGTTGCGCTCGGTGACCGACTCCTTGACCAGGCGGAACTCGCCGTTCTCGAGGTAGCGCACGCCACCGTGGATCATGTGCGACGACGCGGCCGAGGCGCCCGAGCAGTAGTCGCCGCGCTCGACGAGCACGACGTCGACGCCCTGCAGGGCCAGGTCGCGGAAAGTTGCGATGCCGTTGATGCCGCCGCCGATGACGAGAACCTGGGCGTGGGGACGCTCGGTCAGGCTCTGGACGCTGGAACGGGTTGCGGATGAAGATGATGCGGCGTTCACGACGGTCACTCCTCTTGTTACGCGCCATTGCTTCAGGGGGTGTGGAGCACGGCACTGTGTCTGTGTCCGTATCAGTGAACGCCCTCGATCACACTCGGTCAAATCTCGTGCACAAACGTGCAAGGATGGCCTCATGGTTCCTTCGCCCACCACGGCACTGACGCCGAAAACGCGTGACGCACTGACCGCCGCGCAGTTGTATTACATGCAAGACCTCACGATGGAGGCCATTGCCTCCGAGCTGCACACCTCGCGCTCCTCGGTCTCCCGGCTGCTCAGTCACGCCCGCGAAACCGGCCTCGTCGAGATCCAGGTGCGCTCGCCCCTCGACATGCCCCGACAGGTCGAGGCAGACATCCGCCGACGGTATGGCGTGGTCGCCCACGTGGTGCCCGTTCCCGAGCTCACGAGCGATGTCGACCGGCTTGAACGCGTGGCCATCTCGGCTGCACGGATTCTCGGCAGCTTCTTCGATTCGAACATGACCATGGGCGTGGCCTGGGGCAGCACCATGAGCGCCGTCTCGCGGCACCTCGTGGCCAAGGCCACCCACAACTCGTCGATCGTGCAGTTGAACGGCGCGGCCAACCCGCGCACCACGGGCATCCTCTACGCCAGCGAGATCCTGCAACGGTTCGGCGGGGCCTACGGCGCCTACGTGCAGCAGTTCCCCGTGCCCGCGTTCTTCGACGACCCGGGCACCAAGAAGGCACTGTGGCGCGAGCGCAGCATCCACCGTGTCATCGATATCCAGGCCGGCATGGATGTCGCGGTCTTCGGCCTCGGTTCGCCGTTCGCCGGGGTGCCGAGCCACGTCTACATCGGCGGCTACCTCGACGACGACGATTTCGCGTCCCTAGCCGAGGCCAAGGTGGTCGGCGACGTGGCGACGGTCTTCTTCCGCGAGGATGGCTCGGACGACGGCATCGCGCTCAACCAACGCTCGTCGGGCCCCGACCTGCAGGTGCTGCGCCGGGTGTCGCGCCGCGTGTGCATCGTGGCGGGCACCTCGAAGCTCGCGAGCCTGCGCGGAGCCCTCGCCGCCGGACTCATCACCGACCTCATCCTCGACTCGCGCACGGCGCGCGAACTGGTCGACGGGGCACCCGCGGATGCAACGCAGGCCGAGCGCTGGCGCCGTCACAATTCGTCGGATTAGGCCGCGAAGACGCTCGGAATAACCCCGTGGTCGGCGGCGTTCGGTAGAGTCAGCAACAGAAACGTGCTCCGGGGTCGGTGAGAGTCCGAACCGGCGGTGATAGTCCGCGAACCCGAGAAACGTTCCTGCCGCCGAAGCTCCGGCCCACGGCGACGAGAACGCGTCGAGGGCCGATCCGGTGGAATTCCGGAACCGACGGTTATGGGTCTGCACCAGCAGGCTCGAGTCCGGATGAGAGGAAGCACGGGTCGTCGACCGATGTCGGCGGCCGGCGAGAGCGCGCGCCCAGACGGCGAGCGCTCAGAACGCACCCGGAGTCCGTCTCGACAGAGACCACAAGGACGACATGACCGGGAATCCAGCCCCCACCGAGGCGGAGCTTCGACGCGCCATGCGCCGCGCCATCGGCGACGCGGGCAACGGGCCGGCGCGAGGCGTCAACCCGCAGGTCGGTTGCGTCATCCTGGCCGCCCAGCCCGATCCCGCGACCGGCGAATACGCTGTCATCGCCGAGGGGTGGCACCGCGGCGCCGGAACGCCACACGCCGAAGTCGACGCCCTGTCGCAGCTGCCCGCGGGCGCCGCGGCCGGGGCCACGGCCGTCGTCACACTCGAGCCCTGCAATCACACGGGGCGCACGGGGCCCTGCTCCGAGGCCCTCCTCGCGGCCGGTGTCGCGCGCGTCGTCTACGCCGTGGCCGACCCGGGCCGCCACTCCGGCGGGGGCGCCGAACGGCTGCGCGCCGGCGGGGTCGAGGTCATCGAGGGTCTCGAAGAGGCAGCGGCCACCGAACTGCTCGGCGATTGGCTCGTCACGGCACGCCTCGGCCGGCCGCTCGTCACCGTGAAGTGGGCGTCGAGCCTCGACGGTCGTGCCGCCGCCGACGACGGCACCAGCCAGTGGATCACGGGGCCCGAGGCGCGCGCCGATGTTCACCGCCGGCGCGCGGCATCCGATGCCATCGCCGTGGGCACGGGCACGATCCTGGCCGACGACGCGTCGCTCACGGCGCGCGCCGACGACGGTTCGCTCCTCGACACGCAGCCCGTTCCCGTGGTGTTCGGCACGCGACCCGTTCCGGCCGACGCCGCCGTGCGCCGGCATCCGCACGAACTCGTCACACTGTCGGGGGGCGACCTCGCGGCCGACCTCGCCGACCTGCGCGCCCGAGGCATCCGCACCCTGTTCGTCGAGGGCGGGCCCACCCTGGCCAGCGCCATCGTGCGCGCGGGCCTCGTCGACAGCTACCTCATCTACCTCGCGCCGACGCTGCTGGGCGGCGGGCGCCTCGCCACCACCGACCTCGGGGTCGGCACCATCGACGCACAACGACGCCTCGTCATCGACGGGATCGAACGGCTGGGAGACGACCTCGTGGTCACCGCCCGCCCAGAAGGGACGCACTGATGTTCACCGGAATCATCGAAGAAACAGGCACCATCACGGCCATCGAGCACACGGGCGACGCCGCGCGCTTCACCGTGCGCGGGCCGCTCGCCGTCACGGGCGCCGCACACGGCGACTCCATCTCGGTCTCGGGCGTCTGCCTCACGGTCGTCGACCAGACCCCCGACTCGTTCACGGCCGATGTCATGGCGCAGACCCTGGCCATGTCCACCCTCTCCGGCGCGGATGTCGGGCGTCGCGTCAACCTGGAACGCGCCGCCCAGGTGGGCGACCGTCTCGGCGGCCACATCGTGCAGGGACACATCGACGGCACGTCGCAGCTGCTCTCGATCACCGACGGCAGCGCCTGGCGCGTGCTGCGCTTCAGCCTCGACGAGAAGCACGCCCCGCTCGTCGTCGACAAGGGCTCCATCGCCATCGACGGCGTCTCGCTGACCGTCTCGGCCGTGAGCGACCCGGCCGAACCCGCGCAGTGGTTCGAGGTGTCACTCATCCCCGAGACGCTCGCGGCCACGACCCTCGGCGAGCGCGTCGTGGGCGACACCGTGAACATCGAGACCGACATCCTGGCCCGCCACATGGAACGCATGCTGGCCATCACCACCCGCAGAACGGAAACCCACTCATGAGCCTGTCGACGATTCCCGAGGCGCTCGAGGCGCTGCGCGCGGGCAAACCCGTGCTCGTGGCCGACGATGAGGGGCGCGAGAACGAAGGCGACGTCATCCTGTCGGCGCAATATGCCACACAGGAGTGGTTGGCCTGGACCATCCGGCACACGAGCGGTTACATCTGCGCGCCCATGTCGAACGAATACGCCGACCGGCTCGAACTGCCGCCCATGGTGGCGCGCAACGAAGACCTGCGCCAGACCGCCTACACCGTGACGGTGGATGCCGCGACGGGCGTGACCACGGGCATCTCGGCGTCCGACCGGGCCAAGACCCTGCGCGTGCTGGGCGACCCGCTGTCGACCGCCACGAGCGTCATCCGCCCCGGCCACATCGTGCCCCTGCGGGCGCGCGACGGCGGCGTGCGCGAACGGCCCGGCCACACCGAGGCCGCGGTCGACCTCATGCGCCTCGCGGGCCTCACCCCCGTCGGCGCCATCTGCGAGGTCGTCGAGGACACGGGTGAGATGACCCGCCTGCCCGGCCTCCTCGCGCTCGGCGCCGAATTCGGGCTGCCCGTCATCACGATCGCCGATCTCATCGCCTACATCGTCGAGCACCCCGACGCCGAAGCCCTCTGCGACGGCACCGCGCCCGGCGAGAACGCGGCGCCCGCCGACCCCGCCGTGCGCTTCGAGGTCGAGACCACCGTGCCCACCACGCACGGCAGCTTCCGCATGCGCGCCTATCACGACCGCCGCACGGGCGCCGATCACGTGGCCATCGTCTCGGGCGACCCCGCGGCCGAGGGCGCGCTCGTGCGCGTGCACAGCGAATGCCTGACCGGCGAGGCCTTCGGGTCGCTGAAATGCGAATGCGGCCCGCAGCTCGACGCCGCACTCGACACCATCCAGCGCCACGGCGGCGTCGTCATCTACCTGCGCGGTCAGGAGGGTCGCGGCATCGGCCTCGTCAACAAGCTGCGCGCCTACCGCCTGCAGGAGGACGGTCTCGACACGCTCGACGCCAATCTGGCGCTCGGGCTGCCCGCCGACGCCCGCAACTATGAGGCCGCCTCGGCGATTCTCGACGACCTGGGCATGACCTCGGTGCGCCTGTTGACCAACAACCCCGAGAAGGAGCGCCAGCTCACGATGCACGGCGTCACGGTGTCGGAGCGCGTTCCGCTCATCGTGGGGGTCGGCGCGTTCAACGAGGCCTACCTGAGCACGAAGCGCGATCGCATGGGACACATCATCGCGCTGCACGACAACTAGACCCGCGACATTCGATGCGGTCTGCATCGAACATCGAACATCGAACACAAAACGCCGAACACAGAACCGAGAGAAAGAGGAACACATGAGTGGCGAAGGACAGCCCGACCTGCACGTCGACGGAACCGGACTGAACGTGGTCGTGATCGCGGGTCAGTGGCACGAGGTCATCACCAACGGGCTCATCGCGGGTGCTGAGAAGGCGCTCGACGAGATGGGCGTCACGCACCGCCTCGTGCGCGTGGCCGGCAGCTTCGAACTGCCCGTGGCCTCGAAGGTGGCCCTCGAGTCCGGGGCCGACGCGGTCGTGGCGCTGGGCGTCATCATCCGCGGGGGCACCCCGCACTTCGAATATGTGTCGGATGCCGCGACCTCCGGCCTCACGCAGGTGACCATCACGACCGGCAAGCCGGTCGGATTCGGCGTGCTCACGCTCGACGACGAGAAGCAGGGGCTCGACCGCGCCGGCTTGCCCGACTCGAAAGAGGACAAGGGGCGCGAGGCGGCTCAGGCGGCCGTGGCGACCGCCGTCCTCCTGCGCGAGCTGCGGGGCGCGTCGAACGCGTAGACAGATCGAGGCGAACAAGCCGCGGGGCCGTGTCAGACGGGCCCCGCGGCTTTCGCGTGTGTGCATGTGTGCGTGTGTGTACGGGCGTTGGGATGATCGGGGCTCTCTCACGGGACGGAAATCCGCGCCGATTAGCGCGACACGCCGCGCTGGCGTATGGTTTTCAGGTCCGCCACAAGCGGATCTCCCCCTTTTCCGAGGCGGCCCGCGCGAGACCGGCGCACCCGCCCAACGGTGTTTCGTGGTTCCGCAGCCGCTCGCGCGCGAACCTTCACAGCTACGCAGGTAAGCACAGGTCAATGTCCACATCAGTTTCGTCATCCGCATCCGCCGCCCCGGCCCCCGTCAATCCGCGTTCGCGCGTCGTCATCGCGAGCCTCGTCGGCACGTCGATCGAGTTCTACGACTTCTACGTCTACGCCACGGCCGCCGTGCTCGTCTTCCCGGCGCTCTTCTTCCCGAACCAAGACCCGGCCACCGCCCTGCTCTCGTCGTTCGCCGCCTTCGGTGCCGCCTTCGTCGCGCGCCCCATCGGCTCCATCCTCTTCGGCCACTTCGGTGACCGCATCGGCCGCAAGGGCACGCTCGTCGCCTCCCTGCTGACCATGGGCATCGCTACCGTCCTGATCGGATGCCTGCCCACCGCCCAGGTCCCCGGCTGGGAGTTCTGGGCCCCGGCCCTCCTCGTCATCATGCGTTTCGCGCAGGGCCTCGGCCTCGGCGGCGAATGGAGCGGCGCAGCCCTCCTCGCCACCGAGAACGCCCCCAAGAACAAGCGCGCCATCTACGGAACGTTCCCGCAGCTGGGCGCCCCCATCGGCTTCATCATCGCCAACCTCATCTTCCTGTGGTTGAGCGTGGGCCTCTCCCCCGAGGCGTTCGCGGCGTGGGGCTGGCGCATCCCGTTCCTGATCTCGGCCGTGCTCGTCATCGTCGGCCTCTACGTGCGTCTAAAGCTCGTCGAGACGCCCGCGTTCCAGAAGGTCGTCGAGAAGGGTGAGGTGGCCAAGCTGCCGCTCGCCCGCGTGTTCAAGACGAGCTGGCGTCAGCTCATCCTCGGAACGTTCATCATGTTGGCCACCTACGTGCTGTTCTACCTGATGACCACGTTCACGCTCACGTTCGGCACCACCGCCTCCACACTCGAGGCCGCTCAGGCGGGCGCCGAGGCCAAGGGCAAGCCCATGTCGGCCGAGGCGATCGACACGTTCGTGCCCGGGCTCGGCTACGCCCGCAACGACTTCCTCATCATGCTCATCGTCGGCGTCGTGTTCTTCGGAATCTTCACGCTCGTCGCCGGGCCGCTGGCCGAGAAGTTCGGTCGCCGCAAGATGCTCATGACCGTGACCCTCGGCATCCTCGTCTTCGGTCTGCTCTGGGTGCCGCTGTTCGGCGCCGGCTTCGTGGGCGTCATGGCGCTGCTCGTCATCGGCTTCACGCTCATGGGCCTCACCTTCGGCCCGATGGGTGCGCAGCTGCCCGAACTGTTCCCCGGCAACGTGCGTTACACCGGCTCGGCGATCAGCTACAACGTGTCGTCGATCCTCGGTGCGGCCGTCGCACCGTTCATCGCCGTCTTCCTGTGGCAGCTGGCCGACGGCAGCGTGTTCCTCGTGGGCACCTACCTGAGCGCCGCCGCCGTGCTCACGCTCATCGCGCTCTTCCTGAGCAAGGAGACCAAGGACGTCGACTACGAGAACGATGTCGCCTAGCCAGCACACCTCCTGACCGCCTCGCGCGGCCGAACGGGGGCGGATGTCGGAGCTTCGGCCCGGCATCCGCCCCCGTTTTCGTCGTCTGCGTCCGACTCACGCGCGACACGCTACGGGAGGGGGAATCTTTTCGACGCTAGTTGCGGCGCATTCACGGGTACTTTTCCCTGCTCAGCCGCTACTTCGCGAATGAGCATCCATCAGGAACGCGTCCGAGCCCCTCCTCGTGAGACGTGAAAGGAGCACACTCGCTGTGATGCAGCGTGCGCTGCCGGATCAGGAGGACGACATGAGACGACGGAACGGACTGCGCGCGAGCGCTGCGCTGCTCGCTGGGATGGTTCTGGGCAGCGGCTTGGTGCCTGTGGCGATCGATGACGCGTCGGCGGTGACGTGTTACCAGACACGTCGCGATGCGTCCTACAACTACAAATGCTTCGACATCCGGCACTGGGTCAAACGGGGACCGGCCAAGACAATCGTGCGCGGCCCACGGGTGGGTCTCTACGGCACAAGCGCGGTGCCGTCATATGTCGATTGGCGCTCGTCAGGCACGACGACCTACTGACATGGGTGCCTTATGTGCGGCCTACAGAAGAAGGCCTACGTCGGCGCGCCGCCGCTTCATCGCCGCCGTGGCAGTCGCCGCGGCGTGCGGCCTCGGTACAACCGCGTGTTCCATGTCGACGGTATCCGCAGACGGAGCTCGGTCTGGAGCGACCACCTCCGCGAGTGCCAGCTCGGGCCCGGCGTCGAGCCTGTTCACAGGACCGTGGGCACTCGAATTCGACGAAGCACTGTCGAGCGCAGAAGATCCGACGAGCAAAGACATCCTGTCGGACGGTCTGATCACGGCCGACGAACTCACGCGGGTCGAGCAGGAGTTCGCCGCCTGCGCGCTCACCCTGGGTTTCGAGGTGCGAGCGTTCACACCCGGCGGCGGGTACACGCAAGACGGAGCTCCAGAGTCGTTCGATCCGTCCGACCCGGGTGAGGAGTTCCTCGCCTGTAGCGGGTCGTATGAGTCGGTGTCGCCACTGTTCTGGTCGATCGCCCGAAACCCCGCCCACGAACCCGAGCAGAGCATCATGGCCGCCTGCCTGGTCGATCGAGGATTGGCACCCGAGGGCTACTCGAGCAAGGACTTCGACCGCGATAGACGATCAGGCGCCTATCCGTTCAGCAAGAACGATGCGATCTTCCTCGATTGCGCAGCCGATCCCCTCGGCCTTCTGCCGAACACAGCTCGCTCCGAGAGAGGTCCGGGCCTCTGACGCCGCCCCCGGGAAAGAGACGTAGATTAGAGGGGTCGATCACGAACCACGACAGATGAAAGAACAGATGTCATCCTCTGAGACCCCGCGCACGTCCTCCGCCCGCCGCAGCCCCTTCGGGCGCCGTGGCGGCACGCCCGAGGGGCCGCGCGCCACCTTCGGGCAGCTGCTCCCTTATCTGTTCGAGCACAAGAAGGTGCTCTACTTCGTGATCGGCCTGTCGATCCTCGGCGCGGCCGCATCCCTGGCACAGCCGCTGCTCGTGTCGCAGGTCATCTCGGTCGTGGGCGAAGGCGGCGGGCTCGGCGGCCTCGTATGGGGGCTCATCGCGCTCGTCGTCGTGTCGTCGATCATCTCGGGCTACCAGCACTACCTGCTGCAGCGCACGGGTGAGGGCGTCGTGCTCTCGAGCCGCCGCCGTCTCGTAGCGCGCATGCTGCACCTGCCCATCTCCGAGTTCGACACGCGCCGCACGGGCGACCTCGTCTCCCGCGTCGGCAGCGACACCACGCTGCTGCGCGCCGTGCTCACGCAAGGTCTCGTCGAGGCCATCGGCGGTTCGCTCACGTTCGTCGGCGCGCTCATCGCCATGCTCATCATCGACCCCGTCCTCTTGGGCCTCACCGTGCTGGTCATCGCCGTGTCGGTCGTCGTCGTCACCGTGCTCTCGGGCCGCATCCGCCAGGCCAGCGCGCGCGCCCAGGCCAAGGTCGGCGACCTCGCCGCGGCCGTAGAGCGCGCCATCAGCTCGGTGCGCACGGTGCGCGCCTCCAACGCCACCGAGCGCGAGATCGCCAGCGTCGAGAAAGACGCCAAGGGTGCCTTCGACATGGGCATCGACGTGGCCAAGATCTCGGCCCTCGTCGTGCCCGTCGCCGGCGTCGCCATGCAGGTATCGTTCCTCGTGGTGCTGGGCGTCGGCGGTTTCCGCGTCGCCTCAGGCGCCATCACGGTGGCCAACCTGGTCGCGTTCATCCTGTTCCTGTTCATGATGATCATGCCGCTCGGCCAGGCCTTCGGCGCCATCAGCGCCACCAACCAGGCTCTCGGCGCGCTCGGCCGCATCCAGGAGATCATCGACCTGCCCCTCGAGAACGCCAACGACGAGGCCATCGCGCGCACCGTCGCCGACCCGGGCTCGTGGAACCACGACGCACCCGCCATCGAGTTCGTCGACGTCACGTTCCGCTACTCCCCCGCGGCCATCCCGCCGGGTGCGGATGACTCGGCGCTGACCCCTGCCGGCGAGCCCACATCGGCGGTTGTCGCCGACGCTCTCGGCGGCGTCGACACGGTTGCGCGTGAGGAAACGCGCGCTGCCGAACTCGCCGCCGTCGAGGCCCAGCTCGCCGACGCAGAAACCCAGATCGCCGATACACAGGCCGAGGATGCCGCGGCGATCTCCTCCACGGTCACCAAGCGCGTCGCGGGCGACCCCATCCTGCGGGGCATCAGCTTCGAGGTCCCGCGTGGCAAGCGCACCGCCCTTGTCGGTCCGTCCGGCGCCGGCAAGTCCACCATCCTCGGACTCATCGAGCGCTTCTACGACCCCGAGTCGGGCAGCGTGCGCATGGGCGGCGTCGATATCCGCACCCTCGAGCGCACGGCGCTGCGCGGCCAGCTGGGCTACGTCGAACAAGACGCACCCGTGCTCGCTGGAACACTGCGCGACAACCTGCTGCTGGCCTCGCCCAACGCCACCGACGAAGCGTGCGTGCACGTGCTGCGCTCGGTGAACCTGGGCGACGTGCTCGATCGCGACCCGGCCGGGCTCAGCGCCCTCGTCGGCGAAGACGGCATCATGCTGTCGGGCGGCGAACGCCAGCGGCTCGCCATCGCCCGCGCGCTGCTGTCCGCTCCCCCGATCCTGCTGCTCGACGAGTCCACGTCGTCCCTCGACGGCGCGAACGAGCAGAAGATGCGCGAAGCCATCGACGCGGTGGCCGA
This sequence comes from Okibacterium fritillariae, assembly GCF_900167575.1. Lineage (GTDB taxonomy): Bacteria > Actinomycetota > Actinomycetes > Actinomycetales > Microbacteriaceae > Okibacterium > Okibacterium fritillariae. The sequence goes on along the minus strand of NZ_FUZP01000002.1, from coordinate 293,343 downwards.
AGACCGCACCATGATCGTCATCGCGCACCGCCTCTCCACCGTCGTCGACAGCGACCAGATCGTCGTCATCGACCAGGGCAAGGTCGTCGGCGTGGGCACACACTCCGAGCTCGTGCAGACCACGCCGCTCTACCGCGACCTCGCCAAGCACCAGTTGCTCGTGTAGCGGCACTGCTCGGCACTGCGCTGCTCGGCACTGCTCTGCTCTGCTCTGCTCTGCGGGGCTCGATGCCGCGTCATGCCCCCGCGCACAAAACGAAGCCGGACTGCCCAGGCCCCCAGCGGGCCGCAGTCCGGCTTCGTCGTCTGTGGGGCGCTACTCCGCCTGACGGAGGCGGTAGCGCAGGGCGGCTAGCTCCGCGCGCAGGGCCGCGGGAACCCGGGTGCCGAACGTGTCGAAGAAGTCCTCGGTCAGCTGAGCCTCGGCCAGCCAGGACTCTCGATCGACCGCGAACAGTTCGGCGAGGGCATCCGGTGCGACATCGAGGCCGTCGACGTTCAGGTCGCCGGGCGCCGGCACGAGGCCGAGGGGCGACTGGGCGGCGGGCACAGAGCGTTCGATGCGGCGCACCATCCACTCGAGCACGCGCATGTTCTCGCCGAAGCCGGGCCAGAGGAACGAGCCATCCTCACCCTTGCGGAACCAGTTGACCTGGAAGATCTTGGGGGTGCCCGCGGGCGACAGCGTGCGGCCGACGCGCAGCCAGTGGGCCCAGTAGTCGGCCATGTTGTAGCCGCAGAACGGCAGCATGGCGAACGGGTCGCGGCGCAACTCGCCCACCGTGCCCTCGGCCGCCGCGGTCTTCTCCGACGAGATCGTGGCGCCGAAGAACACACCGTTCGCCCAGTCGCTCGCCTCGGTGACGAGCGGCACGTTGGTGGCGCGGCGCCCGCCGAACACGATCGCGTCGAGGGCGACGGGCTCATCCCATCCCTCGGCGAGCGTCGGGCACTGCGACGCCGACACCGTGAACCGCGAATTCGGATGCGCGGCCGGTCGACCCGCGTCGGGCGTCCAGTGCTCGCCCCGCCAGTCGACGAGGTGCGCGGGCGGCGTCTCGGTGAGGCCCTCCCACCAGACGTCGCCGTCGTCGCGCAGGGCCACGTTCGTGAAGATCGTGTTGCCCCACAGCGTCTCGACGGCCGTGCGGTTCGTCGCCTCGCCCGTGCCCGGCGCAACGCCGAAGAAACCCGCCTCGGGGTTGATCGCCCACAATCGGCCGTCGGCGCCCGGCTTCATCCACGTGATGTCGTCGCCGAGCGTCTCGACCCGCCATCCGGGGCGCGACGAGCGCAGCATGGCCAGGTTCGTCTTGCCGCACGCCGACGGGAACGCCGCGGCCACGTGGTAGCGATTGCCCTCGGGCGACGTGATGCGGATGAGGAGCATGTGCTCGGCCAGCCATCCCTCGTCGCGCCCGATGACCGACGCGATGCGCAGAGCCACACACTTCTTGGCCAGCAGCGCGTTGCCGCCGTAGCCCGACCCGTAGGAGATGACCTCGCGGGTGTCGGGGAAATGCGCGATGTACTTGTCGTCGTTGCAGGGCCAGGCGACATCGGCCTGGCCCTCCTCGAGCGGCGCGCCGAGGGAGTGCAGCGTGCGCACCCAGGGGGTTCCCGCGGCGATCTGGTCGAGCACGCGATCGCCGGTACGCGTCATGATGCCCATCGAGAGCACGGCGTAGGGCGAGTCGGTCAGCTGCACGCCGATGAGCGAGAGCGGGCCGCCGACGGGGCCGAGCGAGAACGGGACGACGTAGAGGGTGCGGCCGCGCATGCTGCCCGCCAGAACGCCCTCGAGCTCGGCGCGCAGGGCGGATGGCTCGCGCCAATTGTTGGTGGGGCCGGCCTCCGCCTCGTCGGCCGAGCAGATGAACGTGCGCGCCTCGACGCGGGCGACATCGGAGGCCGCCGAACGCGCCAGGTAGCTGTTGGGGCGCCACTCGGGGTTGAGCTGCAACAGGGAACCGTCGGCCACGGCCTGCCGCGTCAGCTCGTAATTCTCGGCGGTCGAACCCGTGCACCAGTGGATGCTGTCGGGCGTCGTCAGCGCGGCGACCTCGGCCACCCAGGCGCGCAACCCGGCCAGCCCGCGGCCCTCGTAGGGGTTGTCGGCGGCCGGGGTCACTCGCTCGGCTCGGGTGGCGCGAGCAACGGGGGCCGAGGCGGGAGCGGTGGCGGGAGCGGTGGCGGCAGCGGTGGCTGTGGAGGAAGCGGTGGTGGAAGCAGCGGCTGTGGAGCGATGTCCGGCGGAGCGAAGGCCGGCGTCCGCGCGCTCGATGGTGGCACGTTCTTTTCGGTCGGGAGCGATCGTCATGGTCGCGTCTCCTTCTCGGCGTCAGGCCGGTCGTCGGTGATCCGTAACTCCAGCCTGATGCAGCAATCGACAGACTTTCGCTAACCCGGGGTGTTAAGAATGGTCATTCTTTCGCTATCGTGAAGAAATGAGCAGCGACGCTACCGATCCGGTGACTCTGGGCCACCGCATCCGCCATCACCGCCTCGAGCGAGGCCTGACCCTCGACGACCTCGGAACGCGAGTCGGCCTCGCGGGCAGCCAGCTCTCCCTCATCGAGAACGGCAAGCGCGAGCCGAGACTGTCTCAGCTCGGTGAGCTCGCCCAGGCCCTCGACGTCAGCCTCGCCACGCTGCTCGACAGCGCACCTCCGAGCCCGCGCGCCGCCCTCGAGATCGAGCTCGACCGTGCGCAGCGCAGCGCCCTCTACAGCAGCTTGGCGCTCCCCCGCGTGAAACCGACGAAGGGCATGGCGGATGATGCGCTCACGGCGCTCGTGGGCCTGCACCGCGAGCTGCAGCGCCGCGCCTCAGACGCCATCGCCACCCCCGAGGAGGCTCGGCGTGCGAACACCGAGCTGCGGGCGTGGATGCGCGCCCGCAACAACTATCTGCCCGATATCGACGCCCTCGCCGAGAAACAGATCAAGGCGGCCGGGCACAGCGTCGGCGCCGTCACGCACCGCACGGTCAGCATCATGGCCGAACGCCTCGGCTTCCAATTGATCTACGTGAACGATCTTCCGCATTCCACCCGCAGTGTCACCGACCTCGCGAACGGACGCATCTATCTGCCGCCCGCCTCCATCCCCGGCGGGCACGGCCTGCGAGCCATGGCGTTGCAGGCCATGGCGCACCGGCTGATCGACCACGAACGCCCCGCCAGCTATGCCGAGTTCCTGCAGCAGCGTCTCGAGATCAACTACTTCTCGGCCGCCTGCCTCATGCCGCGCACGGCCGCCGTCGAGTTCCTCGCGAAGGCGAAGAAGGATCGCAACCTCGCGGTCGAGGACTTTCGCGACGCCTTCGGTGTGACGCATGAGGCGGCGGCGTTGCGCATGACGAACCTGGCGACATCCACGCTCGATATGCCCCTGCACTTCTTGCGGGTCGACGAGGATGGCGCGATCGCGAAGGCCTATGAGAACGACCGGTTGCCCCTGCCCACCGATGTCACCGGCGCCGTGGAGGGCCAGATTCTGTGCCGGCGGTGGAGCGCCCGCGCCGCGTTCGACCGCACGAACCGCACCACCGAGCTGTACCAGTACACCGATACGCCCGCCGGCACGTTCTGGTGCGCCACTCAGACGGGCACGACGAGCGACGGGGAGTTCAGCATCTCGGTGGGCGTGCCGTTCGCGCAGGCGAAGTGGTTCCGCGGGCGCGAGACGACGGCGCGCGCCGTGTCGACGTGCCCCGACCCGTCGTGCTGCAAGACCCCGCGGCCCGAGCAGGCCGAGCGCTGGGCCGATCAGGCATGGCCGAGTGCGCGGCTGCACGCGCACGTGTTGTCGCCGCTGCCGAGCGGCACGTTCCCGGGTGTCGACGACGCCGAGGTGTACGCGTTCCTCGAGCGGCACGAGGGCGAATAACGGGCTGGCTGGCTAGCGGGCTAGCTGGTCGAGGCGACCCTGGCGTCGGCGCAGCTCAGTCGGCGTCGAGGGCCCGCCGTCAGCGAGCCGGTGGCGTCACCGGGGTTCGGTCGTGAGCGACGCTTCGACGAGGTCGATCGTGGGGCGCCCCATGATTTCAGCCCCCGCGGCCTTCATCTCTTCGAGCGCGGCGACGGTGCTCTCGGGTGCCACGCCCGCGACGAGGTCCTCGAAGACCCGCACGCGCCGGCCATGCGCCAGCGCGTCGAGCACGGTCGCGCGCACGCAGTGGTCGGTCGCGATGCCCACCACGTCGATATCGGTGATGCCTCGCTCCTCCACGAGCGCGGGCACGGCGCTGCCATTCTCGGCGACTCCCTCGTAGGCCGAATAAGCGGGCTCGCCCTGCCCCTTATGCACGTGCACGTCCACCTCGTCGGTGACGAAAGCCGGATGATAGTCAGCCCCGGGCGTGCCGGCGACGCAGTGCTCGGGCCACGTGTCCACGAAGTTCGGGTCGGTGTCGACCGCGAAGTGGCCGCCATTGTCGTTGTCGGCGTCGTGCCAGTCACGCGAGGCCACGATGAGCGCATAGTCGTCGGCGTGATCCGCGAGGTACTCGGTGATGGCACCCGCCACCTGGATGCCGCCGTCGACGCCCAGAGCGCCACCCTCGGTGAAATCGTTCTGCACGTCGACAATGAAGAGTGCCCGCGACATCCGCTCACTACCCCGCTTCAGTTGTTCGAGAGATTGTTTCCACAATTGTAGAAGCCGGTCGCGAGCGTGTCGATGGCCTGGCGAGCGGTTGCCGAGACCTTGCCGAGGGCGAAGATCGCGAACACGAGGGTGCTGCCATCCTTGGCCTTGACGATGCCCGAGAGGGTGTAGCCGGTCTTGATCGAACCGGTCTTGGCAAAGATGTGACCGCGCGCGACGGTGTTGCCGCCGTTGAAGCGGTCGCTGAACGACAGGGTGCCCGATCGACCCGCCACCGGCAGGCCGTCGTAGATGTTGCCGAGGTTGCCCTCGCGCTTGTTGATCTTCAACATGAGCTGCGTGAGGTACGTGGGCGGCACGGCGTTGTTGTCGCTGAGCCCGGAACCGTCGACCGTCACGATGCCCGACACGTCGATGCCGTAGGCCTGCAGCGCCTGGGGCGTGGCCTGGCGGATGGCGTCGAACGTGTTGCCGGCGCCGAGCTTGATGGCCGTGAGGCGGCCGAGCATCTCGGCGACCGAGTTGTCCGAGGGCACGAGCGTCTGCTTCACCAGCACCGAAACCGGCTGCGACTGCACCTGGGCCAGTTCGGCCGCGCCGACCGGAGCCGTGCCGACGACCGTGGGAACGCCGCCGAAGTAGCTGGCGAAGGCCGTTCCCGCGCGTGCAACCGGGTCGGTGCTGCGCGGCGAATCCTGCAACACGGGGTTGTCGCGGTCACCGTCGACCTGCAGGGCCGTGATGATCGACATCCAGCCGTTCCAGCGCTCCGACGTCTCCCAGCTGGGCTGCCAGCCGTCGCCGCCGAAGTAGCTCGCGTCGAGCACGATCTTCGTGATGGGCACACCCGGGTTGGATGCTTCGTAGGCGGCTTTGGCGCGCGCGGCGAGGTCGTCGAGGTGCGCCGCCCCCTTGTAGATGGATTCCTGACCCGTGGGCAGACGCGTGAGCGTCACGTCTCCACCGCCCACCAGCACGATGGTGCCCGGCTCGGAGCCCTGCACGACACGCGTGGTGGCGCGGTAGTCGGGGCCGAGGGCGGCGAGGGCGGCCGACGTGGTCAGCAGCTTCAAGACGCTGGCGGTGCGGTTGGGCGTGCCGGCGTCGCGGTCGAAGAGCACCTCCCCCGTGTCGGCGTTGAGGGCCTGCGCCTGCATGTTGCCGAAACGGGGGTCGGTCGTGAGGCCCTGCACGGAGCAGGTGCGCAGTTTCGACGCCGGCACGGCGTCGGCGGGCACGGGGCGCGGCGGCGGCGTGGTGGCGGTCGGGGTGGGCGCGGGGCTCGCGGATGTCGAGGGCGCGACTTCTTGCACTTCTGCCGTTTGCGCGCTCGACGTGACGACGGGCGACGTTGCCGCGCCGACGGCCACGGCCCCCGAGCCGATGAGCGCGAAGCCGGCCGCGGCGGCCGTGATCAGCCAGGCGGTGCGGTGGCGGGCGAAGAAGGCTCCGATGCCGCGCGGGTTCGTCGACGGTTCCGAAGAAGGTTCGGTGGTGTCGTCAGAGGTTTCGCGCACCCGAAGATCCTAAACCGGGGTTCGCGGTTTCGCCCCATCGATTGTGGAATCTGTGCGGAGTTCGGGGCGGCGACCCCCTGGCGTCAGACCGCGGTGTCGCGCTCGCCCGGGTAGACGAGCCCGATCTGGCGTCTGATCGCGTCGAGCACGCCCATGATCGCGATGGATTCGCTGGTCGGCAGGATGTCGCCCGTCAGGTGCTCCTCGGCGACGAGTCGCTCGAGCTCGAGCGCCTGATAGTGCATGCCGCGGCCGACGACGGTCGACGTGTAGGTCTCCTGCAGCTCGCCGTCGGCGTCGTAGCGGCGGAACGTGGTCGGCGAGTACCACACGGCGTCGAGGTCGATGCGCCCGCGCGTGCCGAGCACCGACGCGACGTTCGTGCCCTTGGCCGTGCTGGTGCTGAAGCTCGTGGCGGTGCGGCCGCCGTCGTATCCGAACACGGTGGCGACGGTGGAGTCGGCGCCCGTCTCGGCGAAGGCCGCCGATGCCTGGATGGTGTCGGGGAGGCCGAGCACGTCGACCGTGAAGGAGATCGGGTAGATGCCGAGGTCGAGGAGCGCGCCGCCACCCAGCTCGAGGTTGTTGATGCGGTGCTCGGGGTTCTGCGGCAGTGACTGCGTGTGGTCGGCGACGACGCCCACCAGGTCGCCGAGGAGGCCTTCGGCGAGGATCTCGCGCAGGCGCACCATGTGCGGCAGGAAGCGGGTCCACATGGCTTCGAGCACGACGAGGCCGAGCTCGGTGGCGCGCGCGACGACGCGTTCCGCTTCGGCCTGGTTGAGGGTGAAGGGTTTTTCGACGAGGACGTGCTTGCCGGCGTTCAGCGCGAGCAGGGCGTTCTCGGCGTGGAAGGGATGCGGCGTGGCGATGTAGATGACGTCGACGTCGGGGTCGGCCACGAGGTCTTCGTAGCTGCCGTGCGCGGTGGCGATGTCGAATTCGTCGGCGAATTCTTGCGCCTTGATGAGCTGGCGCGAGCCGACGGCCTGCACGATGAGGCCGTTCTGGATGAGGTCTGCGGTGAACGCGTGTGCGATGCCGCCTGGTCCGAGGATGCCCCAGCGGAGCGTGCCGTCTTTAGTCACGGCGCAAGCTTAGTGCGTGTTCGTGGACCGCACGAGGGGATGAAGAAGTGGAGCCGCCCAGGGGAATCGAACCCCTGACCTATTCATTACGAGTGAATCGCTCTGCCGACTGAGCTAGGGCGGCGTGTTTGCCGTTCGCTTTCGCGTGTACGGCAACACAAGGAATGATCTTAGCGGTTTCTGGGCCCGAGTGTGAATCGGGCACAGCCCCACCGCGGCCATCGGCGTGTCATTTATTTGGTGATCAGGTGCATTTCGGATCGGAGCTCAGCGCGGTGCCGTTGACCAGGTAGTCGTCGACGGCCTTGTCCACGCAGTCGGAGCCCTTGTTGTAGCCGGTGTGCCCCTCGCCCTGATAGGTGAGGAGGAATCCACTCTCGAGCTGGTCGGCGAGCGAGACGGCCCATTCGTAGGGCGTGGCCGGGTCGTTGGTGGTGCCGACGACCATGATGGGCGGGGCGCCGGGGGCGTTGATGGCGACCCGCTCGGCGCCGTCGGTGTAGGGCCAGTTGGCGCATCCGATGTCGCCGTAGGTCATGTAGCTGCCGATGACGGGCGCGGCCTTCTCGATTTCGGCGGCCTGCTCGGCCATGACGGCGGGGTCGGCGTCGTAGGTGTAGTCGAGGCAGTTGTAGGCCGTGAACGACTCGGTGGAGTTGTCGGCGTAGGTGCCGTCGGGGTTGCGCCCGTTGTAGCCGTCGGCGAGCGTGAAGGCGACGCTGGCGGAGCCCTTCATGACGTCGTCGAACATCTGGGTGAGGTAGCTCCAGCTGGACTGCGAGTAGAGCGGGTAGATGATGGCGGTGACGAGGGTGCCCGAGCCGAGCATGCGCCCGTCCGAGTTGCGGATGGGCGTCTTGTCGACGGATTCGAGCAGCGCACGGATCTGCGTCATGGCTTGGTCGACCGACCCGGTGAAGGGGCAGTCGGAGCCGGCGAGGCAGCTCTCGAGGTAGGCCTTGAGGGCGTTCTCGAAGCCGATCGACTGCGTCTTGGTGACCTCGAAGTTGCTGACCGAGGGGTCGATGGCGCCGTCGAGCACGAGGCGGCCGACTTTGTCGGGGAAGAGCTCGGCGTAGGTGGCGCCGAGGAACGTGCCGTAGGAGTAGCCGAGGTAGTAGAGCTTGCTGTCGCCGACGAGCGCGCGCAGCAGGTCCATGTCGTGGGCCGACTGCACGGTGTTCACGTAGTGCAGGAACTCGCCCGTGTTGTCGGCGCAGGCCTGACCGAAGTCGGTGGCGCTCTGGGCGCTCTCCTGCTGCCACGCCTCTGTTCCGCGCGCGTTGGCCGGGATGTCGTAGAGGTAGGCGTCGAGCGCTTTCGGGTCGAAGCAGGTGACGGGTGTCGATCGGCCGACGCCGCGGGGGTCGAAGCCGACGATGTCGAAGGATGCCTGCAGCTTCTGGTCGGTGGCGAAGTCGAGGCTGTCGGCGACGAAGTCGTAGCCGGAGCCGCCGGGTCCGCCCGGGTTGACGAGCAGAGAGCCGACGCGGTCGGAGCCGGTGGCTCGGGAGCGCACGGCGGCGATCTCGACGGAACCGGCCGAGGGGTCATCCCAGTTCTCGGGGGTGTCGAAGGTGGTGCACTCGAGATCGCCGCCTTCGCAGCTCTTCCAGGTGAGGGTTTGGCTGTAGAAGGGTGTGAGGTCGGCGGCCACGTCTTCGGCTACGGGCGTGGAGGTGCTGCTGCCGCCCCCGTTATGGTCGCTCGGGAGAAAGGCCGTGACACAGCCGCTCAGGGCGAGTGCGGCGACGGTGACGGTGGCCACGACGCTGGCCGCGCGGCGGCGCAGAGACCGGCGCGGGCGGCGGCCCTCGATGGCCGTGTCGGCGGACCTGAGTTCCCACGGGGTCGAGCCGTGCGGGGTGTGGCGCGCACCCGGAGCATCGTTTCCGGCACCCGGGGCGTTGTGGCCGGCGCCCGGAGCGTTGTGGCCGGCACCCGGAGCGTTCTGGTCGGCGTTGCCCATATCGTCGTTGTTCATGTCAGCGTTGTGCCGCGACGAGCATGGCTTCGAGAGCCAGTGCGGGCGCGACGTTCCCCTCTATGCGGTGGCGGGCGGTGGCGATGGCGTCGAGCGTGGCCATGGTGCTGGCCTGGCTCGATGATTCTGCTGATTGTCGCAGGTGCGGCAGCAGCTCGCGGTTGATGATGGTGTCGTCGATGCCGAATTGCAGCAGCGCGATGTCGCGGTAGACCGATTGCAGGTCGACGAGGATGCGATCGATGCCGTCGCGCAGGCTGCGGGTGGCCCGGCGTTTCTGTTCTTCTTCGAGCCCGCGGATCTGGGCGCGCAGCGCGGGCGGAACGGGTTTGCCGGGTTCGATGCCCAGCGAGCGTAGGGCGTGTTCGCGTTCTTCGGCGTCGCGCTGCTCGGTGTAGGCGCTCGCGTCGGAGCCGGCGAGTTCGAGCAGGGTGGCGGCGCCCACGACGGCGTCTGAAACGGTGCGCACCGTGAGCGCCACGCGCAGCGTCTCGTCGCGCCGCTGTCTCGCCGTCTCGTCGGTGGCCAGACGGTGCGCCATGCCGATGTGGTTCTGGGCGTGCCGGGCCGCACGCTCGGCCGTCTCGGCGTCGACGCCGTCTCGGCGCTGCAGGAGCGCGGCCACCTCGGTGACGTCGGGCACGCGCAGCCGCACGCTGCGCACGCGTGAGCGGATGGTGGGAATGAGGTCGGCTTCGCTCGGTGCGCACAGGATCCACACGGTGCGCTCGGGCGGCTCTTCGAGCGCTTTGAGGAGCACGTTGGAGGTGCGCTCGGCCATCCGATCGGCGTCTTCGACGACGAGCACACGGTAGCGGCCGACGGAGGGCGCATAGGAGGCGCCGGTGACGAGGTGTCGCACCTCGTCGATCGAGATGATGACTTTGCTGGTGGACAGGGATGTCAGATCAGGATGTGTGCGTGCGTCGACCTGCTGGTCGGTGTGCTCGTCGCCGCCGGGCACGCGGCTGAGGAGCGCTTTGGCGAACGCGTAGGCCAGGTTGGAGCGGCCCGACCCGGGTGGCCCCGTGATGAGCCAGGCGTGCGTCATGGCCTGCGGGTTGCGGCTGGCGTCGGTCAGCAGCTCGACGGCGTCCGTCTGCCCGATGATGTCGTCCCAAGCTCCCACGGTTCCACCTTACCGGCGGCCCCTGACAGCGGACGGGCGCTCGGAGCGACGTCCCTTACGGCAGAAGCGGGCGGATGCGTGCGGCGATCGTCTCGGCGACGAGTTCGACGGGTTCGGCGGCGTCGATCACGGCGACCCTGTCGGGTTCGTTGTCGGCGATCGCGAGGAAAGCCCCGCGCACCCGGCGGTGGAAGTCTTGTTTCTCGGCTTCGAGGCGGTCGAAACGCCGTTCGGTTGCCCCCATCCGCGCCCGGGCCGTTTCTTCGTCGAGGTCGAGAAGAAGGGTGATGTCGGGTGCGAGACCGTCGGTTGCCCAGTCGGACAGGGCGCGGATCTCGTCGCCGCCGAGGGTGCGGCCTGCGCCCTGGTAGGCGACGGAGGAGTCGATATACCGGTCTTGCAGGACGATGTCTCCGCGCTGCAAGGCGGGCCGGACGAGCGTGGCCACGTGTTGCGCGCGATCGGCGGCATACAGGAGCGCTTCGGCGCGCGGCGGGATGTCCCCCCGATGGTGCAGCACGATTTCACGCAGCAGCAGACCGACCTCGGTGCCGCCGGGTTCGCGCGTGCGAACCACGGTGTATCCCTCGTCGGTCAACCACTGTTCGAGGAGGGCGGCTTGGGTCGATTTACCCGAGCCGTCCCCTCCCTCGATGGTGACGAAGAGGCCGGGATGCGGTCGCTCGCTCATTTCGTGTCGGCGGCAGTTTTCGTGGCGGCAGTTTTCCTGGCGGCGGGTTTCTTGGCCGGCGCCTTCGCGGCGGTGGTCTTCGCGGCGGTGGTCTTCGCGGCCGTCGTCTTGGCCGCGGTCGCCTTCGCCGTCGTCGTCTTCGCAGCGACCGTCTTTTTCACCGGGGCCTTTTTGGCCGGAGCCTTCTTCGCCGGTGCCTTCTTCGCCCGCGGTGCGGCCGGACCCTTTGCGCGTTTGTCGGCCAGCAGCTGAACGGCACGGTCGAACGTGATCTCTTCGACCGATTCGGCCTTGGGGATGGTCGCGTTCGTGACGCCGTCGGTGACGTAGGGCCCGAATCGGCCGTCCTTCACCTTGATGGGCTTGCCGCTCTCGGGGTCGGCCTCGAACTCTTTCAGGGCGCTCGACGCGCGCTTCGCACCGTACTTGGGCTGGGCGTAGAGTTCGACGGCTCCGGGGATGTCGATCGTGAAGATCTCGTCCTCGCTCGTGAGCGAACGGGTGTCGGCGCCCTTCTTCAGGTAGGGGCCGTAGCGGCCGTTCTGGGCCGTGATTTCTTCCCCGCTCTCGGGGTCGTTCCCCACGACTCGCGGCAGGTTGAGCAGCTGCATGGCGGTATCGAAGTCGATGGTGTCGGGCGACATCGACTTGAACAGAGACGCGGTGCGCGGCTTCTCGGCGGCCTTCTTAGCCGGCGCCTTCTTCTTGGCGGGCTTCTTGGCACCCTCGAGCACTTCGCCCGTTGCCGGGTCGACGGTGGTGGCATCCGCTTCGGGCGCTGCGACTTCTGCGGGCTCGGGGTCGACCTCGGTGACATAGGGGCCGAAGCGGCCGTCCTTCGCCACGATCTGCTTGCCGTTCTCGGGGTTGACGCCCAAAACGCGGTCTCCGATGACGGGCGCGTCGATCAGCTCGCGCGCCTTGGCCGGTGTGAGCTCGTCGGGCGCGAGTTCTTCGGGGATGTTGACGCGGCGCGGCGTGCCCTCGGCGTTGTCGGCGTCGGGAACCTCGAGGTAAGGGCCGTATTTTCCGATGCGCAGCGTGATGTCGTCGTCGATGCGCAGAGAGTTGATGTCGCGCGCGTCGATTTCTCCGAGGTTGTCGATGACCTGACGGAGACCGGTGTGGTCGTCGCCCCCGTAGTAGAAGTTCTGCAGCCAGGCCGTGCGGTCTTGGCTGCCGTTGGCGATGCGGTCGAGATCTTCTTCCATTGCGGCGGTGAAGTCGTACTGCACCAGGTCGCCGAAGTGCTGCTCGAGCAAACGCACGACGCTGAACGCGATCCAGCTGGGGATGAGTGCCTGCCCCCGCTGCGTCACATATCCGCGGTCCATGATGGTGGCGATGGTTTGCGCGTATGTCGACGGGCGGCCGATGCCGAGCTCTTCGAGCTGCTTGACGAGGCTTGCTTCGGTGTAGCGGGGCGGCGGGCTGGTCTCGTGACCCTTCGCCTCGACGTCGCGCAGTGCGACCTGCTGACCTTCGGTCAGCGGCGGGAGCTTCGCTTCCTTGGCGCTGGCGTCGGCGTTGCGGTCTTCGTCCTGGCCCTCTTCGTAGGCGTTGAGGAACCCACGGAACGTGATGACGGTGCCGGATGCCGTGAACTCGGCGACCTTGTCGGCGGTCGCCTCGATGGTGACCGTTGCGGTCTGCCCCTTGGCATCGGCCATCTGGCTGGCGACGGTGCGCTTCCAGATCAGGTCGTAGAGCTTGAAGTCGTTGCCGTGCAGCGTCGACGCGAGTGAGGACGGCGTGCGGAAGGTGTCACCCGAGGGGCGGATGGCCTCGTGTGCCTCTTGAGCGTTCTTGGACTTGCCGGCGTATTGACGCGGCTTGTCGGGAATGGTCTCGGCGCCGTAGAGGCTTGTCGCCTGCGCACGGGCCGCATTGATGGCCTGGCTCGACAGGGACGCCGAGTCGGTTCGCATATAGGTGATGTAACCGTTTTCGTACAGCGACTGAGCGACGCTCATCGTCTGACGGGCCGAGAACCGCAGCTTGCGCGCGGCCTCCTGCTGCAGGGTCGACGTGGTGAAGGGCGCCGCCGGTCGACGCGAGTAGGGCTTCGACTCGACCTTGCTGACGCGAACGGGTGTGCCGGGCGCGGAGAGCGCGGCGGCCAGGCTCGTGGCGGTGGCTTCGTCGAGCGGCACGGCCTTGCTCTTCAGCGCACCGGTGTCGTCGTAGTCGCGACCGGTGGCGACGCGCTCGCCGTCGAGTCGCACGAGACGCGCTTCGAACGGCGTGGCTTCGTCGGCGGCGACGTGGGCCGTGAGGTCCCAGTAGCTGGCGGCGGTGAAGGCGAGGCGTTCGCGCTCGCGGTCGACGACGAGACGGGTGGCGGCGGACTGGACACGACCGGCGGACAGCGCCGGACCGACCTTGCGCCAGAGGACCGGGGAGATCTCGTAGCCGTAGATGCGGTCGAGGATGCGGCGTGTCTCCTGCGCGTCGACCAGGGCGACGTCGAGTTCACGGGTGTTGTCGGTGGCCGCGAGGATGGCGTCTTTGGTGATCTCGTGGAAGACCATGCGGCGGACGGGCACCTTGGGCTTGAGGACCTGCAGCAGGTGCCATGCGATGGCTTCGCCTTCGCGGTCTTCATCGGTGGCGAGCAGGAGTTCGTCGGCGTCTTTCAGGGCTCGTTTGAGTTCGGCGACAGTTTTCTTCTTGCTGTCGGAGACGACGTAGTACGGTTCGAACCCGTTGTCGACGTCGACGGCGAACTTGCCGAGGCCACCCTTTTTGAGGTCGGCGGGCAGGTTCTTCGGCTCGGCCAGGTCACGAATGTGCCCCACCGAACTCAGGACCTCGTATCCGTCGCCCAGATAGCCGGCAATCGACTTCATCTTGGTGGGCGACTCTACGATGACCAGCTTCTTTGTGCCTGTCACCAGACTCCTCTCGTCAGCCACACCATACACACACCCACTGGGCCTCCACCTAATCGGCTGCCGCGTGATTCCGCCGCGGATGGCCGTGGCCCCTTGTGCCCGTTTCGGTTGTGAGGACAATAAGAGGTATGAGTGACACGACGAAGACGACGTACACTGCCAAGCTCACCGACGGCCCCCTCGAGGGCCGCACGGTCGCCACGGGTTTCCTCGATGACGGGCAACCGAAGCCCACGGTCGAGATTCCTGCGCCAGGCGGCAAGACCTATATCTATGCGCGCTCCGCCGGCCAGGAGTTCGAGTCGGCGGGCTCCGCCCTGCCGAGCGCTGTCGCCTATCGGTTCCTCACCACGAACTTCTCGTAGGCGCGGGTCGACGAGGGGCGTGTGGCTCACGCGATCGCCCCGCTCGCGCGGGCGCGCGCCGAGAACGCGAGGCCGAGGAACACGTCGCTCACCTCGACGCACATGTCGTCGCCGCAGGGTCGGCACTGGGTGACCCGAGCGTCGTATGCCGCGGCAACGCTTCCCGCTCGGGCACAGGGCTCCCCGTCGGAGAATCCGTTTCGTGTGTCTGAGGCGGCGAGCGCCGACGCGTCGGCGGCATGGTTCAGGTTCTGTCGGGCCAGCGCGGCTGCGGTCGACGCGGTCAAGCCGATAGCGGTCATGGCCCCGCAGGCGATGAGGGCAACCGAGAGCAGGGTCCCCGAGCCGCAGCGACATCGCAAGAGCGGAGTCGCAACCGGGCACCCCTCGTGCAGTCTCGCCGATCCACCGCTGAGGCGTCGGCGTGTCGCCGTTACCGGGCGGGATGCCATCATCGCCCTCCGCCCAGTGCACAGGCGCGTGCCGCCAGCCTGATGCCTGTGGCACGACCGCCGGGTAATGCCCAGGGCCGCGACACCTCGGCGCACACGAGGTCGCCCTCGGACGACGTGGTGAGCGTGGAGCCGGGTGCGAGCTGGGCGGAGAGGGCTCCGGCGGACGAGACGGGTTCTCCGCGACCGAGCGCACGCGCCGCGTCGGCCGCGGCGTCGGCGAGCCGCACCTGGTGCACCGCGGCACCCAGTGCTCCGACCGACAGCGCCAGCACGAGGAGGACGGCGGGCATCGTCACGGCGAACTCGGCTGCGACCGACCCGCGATCCTGCGCGAACCTGTGCAGCGGCACGCCCGAGGCGGCCGTGAACCGCGGCAGAAGCGCCCCCGATATCGGAGCCGGTACGGGTAGGACTGCTCCGTGGACGTTGCTCGGCCGGCCAGCAGATAGCTCGTTCACGATCAGCCGACATTGAGGGCGCGGCGAACGAGGTCGAGGAGAATGCCCTTGACCTCGTCGCTGCGCATGATGATGACGAGTAGCCCGGCGAATGCGACGGCGGCCATGGTCGTGATGACGTATTCGGCGATGGCCGCCCCGGTGTCGTCGGCAAGCGATCGTCGTCGTGTGGGGAATGACGGGCCGGAGAGTGCGGGGGTCTCGAAGGTGTACATGGTGCTCCGTGGGTTGTCGTGGCGTGGATGGTGTGGATGGATGGATTAGAGCGCGCTGATCGAGCTCGAGAGGATGCCGGCGACGATGGGTACGACGCCGAGCAGGATGAAAGCGGGGAGGATGCAGAGGCCGAGCGGGAGAAGCAGCTGCGTGCCGAGCTTTTCGGCGTTGCGGGCCGCGGCGGTGCGCGCTATGCGACGGTAGGACTGTGCCTCGGAGGCGAGCAGGAGCGACGCCGGGATCCCGGCTCGTTTCGAGAGAACGAGGACCGCCTCTCGGTCGGAGTGTTCGGCGCTCTCGGTGGCCGACTCGAGTTCGCAATCGGTGATGGCGGTCGACACGGCGGCTACGGCTGAGAGAGCGGATCGGCCGGAGGCGAGCGCGATGATCGTGAGGTCGAGCAGCAGGCCGGGGGCGCGTCCCCGCGGGGCGACGGCGCGCACCAGGCGGTTGCTCCACCGTCGGGCGATGAGCACGAGCACGACGGCGGCGAGACCGCAGACCGCCCCGAGAGTCGTGGTGAAGAGGAACTGGAGCGTATCGAAGCCCAGGAGAGCGCCAAAGAAGAGGCCGACGACCGGGAGGCCGAGCACCAGGCGAGACGTTGCGGTGGGCCCGGCGAGAGCGATCTGCACCGCGCGCTCGGTGGACCCGACGTCGAGAAGCGAGGCAGCAATGGAGGTCAGGCAGGGAGCGAGTGGCGCGCCGGTCGTCTCGGACACCTGCCATGCGGCGGCTACGGCCCGCCAGAGGGGCGCCGCCGGACCCGTTCGCGGAGCGGCCTCGAGAAGCACCGGCACGACGCTCCCTCCGCGCCGGAGCCGACGCATCGCATGAACGACGGGCGCGACGCTGTCGGAGGACACGGCGGCCGAATCGTCGTCGAGATAACGCCATGCGGAGCCGGGCGCGACACCCGCCTCGAGAACGACGGCGAGCCGCTGAACGACCGTAGCGATGTTCTCGGCGTGGGGCCGCTCGTCGACGGCCGCGGCATGCACGATGCGCCGAACCACGGTGGTGCGAGCGGCCGACAGGCGCTGCACCGTCATGACGCGACCTCGGTGGCGACAGCGAGGCGACCGTGCTCGTCACGCCGTAAGTGGCCCAGGGCGCTGACGCGCCGCACGCCATCGATGCGCCGCAGATGGACGATGAGACCGATGGCGCTGGCCGATTGCCGAGCCACGGATTCTGCCGTCATATGGGCGAGGGCGCCGAGCGCTTCGAGACGCGCCGGAACGTCGTCGAGGGAGTTGGCGTGCACCGTGCAGGCCCCGCCTTCGTGGCCGGTGTTGAGTGCGCCGAGCATGTCGCGGATCTCGCTTCCGCGACATTCGCCGAGCACGAGCCGATCGGGCCGCATGCGCAGCGACTCGCGGAGGAGTCGGGCGATGTCGACTCCGCCACTGCCCTCGGCATTGGGCTGCCGCGCTTCGAGCGAGACAACGTGCGGATGATCGAGCAGAAGCTCGGAGACATCCTCGACGCAGATGATGCGCTCGGCCGGGTCGGCGTGGGATAAGAGCGCGGCGAGCAGCGTGGTCTTCCCCGTTCCGGCACCACCTGAGATGAGCACATTGGTGCGAGAGCTGACGGCCTCGCGCAAACGCCGCGCCACGGCACCACCGGGCAGAGAGAACATGCCGCGCGCCTCGAGGTCGGCGAGCCGCAGAGGACGCTGCGCCGGGACACGGATGCTCAGAGCCGCTCCCCCGACGGAAAGGGGCGGCAGCACCGCGTGCACTCGGATGCCTCCCGGTAGCCGAACATCGACGAAGGGGGTCACCTCATCGACGTGGCGGCCGCCTTCGGCGATGAGCCGGACCGCCAGCGCATGGACGACGTCGGGGCTGGGCATCCATTCGGTCACGCGCTCGAAACCCCGGCCCCGGTCGACCCACGCTCCGCTCGATCCGGTCACGACGATGTCGGTCACATCATCGAGCAGGAGGTAGGGGCCGAGGTTGCCGAAACGCGACGCGGTGTCGATGCGAAGCGGAGCCACCGGCGCGGCAGCAGGGAGACGCGCCGGTCGCTGCCGGTCGCGTGCGTGATCGAGGCGAACGGGACGGTCGATCGCGCGATGCCGATACCGATCGAGCAACAGCGGCCGCGGTGCCGACACCGAGACCACAGGCGGAGGCGCGGCCTGGCCACCCGTCGGCTCGGAACCCGGCGGGTGGACCCCGATGAGGGGAGAACGTGCTGAGTCGACACCCGGCGCACGCGCAGGCGCGAGTCCTGATGCTGGAGTAAGTGCCGCTGCACGCGCTGGTTCAGGACCGGAACCGGTGCCGAACGCAGCCCGGGCCCGACCCCTGACGCGCTGTTGCTCGAAAAGATTCATGCCTGCGACGGTATGTGCGCGATCGATCCCGGCGGCGAGCCACCGGCAATCTGTGGAGACTTTCGGCGATTCCCACCTGTGGAGAACGATCTGACGACCCGAACGGGGAACACCCGAAGTGGGAACACCCGAAGTGGGGTGCCGAAAAGACAGCGATCGCACCGGCATCAGCCGCTCGGCGCACGCACCGGGGGACGCATTGTGCCTACAGAGCAGGCAGGCGTGAGAGATGAGCGCTTAAAAAGAAGGGGGCGGCACCCATTGGGGGGAATGGGTGCCGCCAGATGCGACGCGGGATTGGGGGGAATCCGGGCGCCGCATGCACGAATACGAAGATTCGGCCGTGTTCAAGTGTACGCGGAAACAGCAGATGCGCAAACCGGCGTGTCCCCCTAAATGCCGACAAGGATCTGGGAGCTTCCTGAGAACAAACTGGTCGGTTTTTTACATCCCTGTGGTCGGTGCATATCCGCCCCGGCAAGCAGTTCGCCGAATCGGAGTACAGTCGTCTGCAGCCAGGACACCGCCGTCCGAACAGCAACGCAAAGGAGCGCCGAGCCGCAATGAGCAACAGGATCGACAACCTCTTACACGAAGACCGCCGGTTCGCGCCGAGCGACGAATTCGCCGCCAACGCGGTGGCGAACGCCGAACTCTATGCCGAAGCATCCGATGATCGCCTCGGGTTCTGGGCGCGCCAGGCGCGCGAACTGGTGACGTGGGAGAAGCCGTTCACACAGACGCTCGACTGGAGCAACCCGCCCTTCGCCAAGTGGTTCGACGACGGCACGCTCAACGTGGCCTACAACTGCCTCGATCGCCATGTCGACGCCGGCAACGGCGACCGCGTGGCCCTGCACTTCGAGGGCGAGCCCGGCGACAGCCGCAGCCTCACCTACGCCGAGCTGACCGCCGAGGTGAAGCGGGCCGCCAATGTCTTGACCGGTCTCGGCATCCGCGCGGGCGACCGCGTGGCCATCTACCTGCCCATGATTCCCGAGGCCGTCATCGCCATGCTCGCGGTCGCACGCCTCGGCGCCGTGCACTCCGTCGTGTTCGGCGGATTCAGCGCCGACAGCCTGCGCTCGCGCATCGACGACGCCGCCGCGAAACTCGTCATCACGGCCGACGGCGGCTGGCGCAAGGGCAAGGTCTCGCCGCTCAAACCCGCCGTCGACGCCGCTCTCGAGGCGCGCGGTGACCTCGGTCCGCAAGACACCGTCACGAACGTGCTCGTCGTCAAACGCGGCGAGAACACCGTGGACTGGAACCCCGAGCGCGACCGGTGGTGGCACGACGAGCTCGCCGCGGCATCCCCCGACCACACCGCCGAGGCCTTTCCCGCCGAGAACCCTCTGTTCATCCTCTACACCTCGGGGACGACGGGAAAGCCGAAGGGGATTCTGCACACCTCGGGCGGATATCTCACCCAAGCGGCCTTCACCCACAAGAACGTCTTCGACCTGCACGCCGACAGCGACGTGTACTGGTGCACGGCCGACATCGGCTGGATCACGGGCCACACCTATGTGACCTACGGCCCGCTCGCCAACGGCGCCACGCAGGTCATCTACGAGGGAACACCCGACAGCCCGCATCCCGGTCGCTGGTGGGAGATCATCGAGAAGTACAAGGTCTCGATCTTCTACACGGCCCCCACGGCCATCCGCTCGTTCATGAAGCTCGGCCGCAAGATCCCCAAGCAGTTCGACCTGTCGTCGTTGCGGCTGCTCGGCTCGGTGGGCGAACCCATCAACCCCGAAGCCTGGATGTGGTACCGCAAGGTCATCGGCGGCAAGACGGCCCCCATCGTGGACACGTGGTGGCAGACCGAGACCGGCGCCATCATGATCTCGGCGCTGCCGGGCATCACCGAGACGAAGCCGGGAAGCGCGCAGGTTCCCCTGCCCGGAATCGCCATCGACGTGGTCGACGACGACGGCAACCCGGTCGGCGAGGGCAACGGCGGCCTGCTCGTCGTGACCGAGCCCTGGCCCAGCATGCTGCGCGGCATCTGGGGCGACCCCGAGCGGTTCCAGGAAACCTACTGGGAGAAGTTCGGCGACAAATACTTCGCGGGCGACGGCGCTCGCCTCGACGACGACGGCGACGTGTGGCTGCTCGGCCGCGTCGACGACGTCATGAACGTGTCCGGGCACCGCCTGTCGACGGCCGAGATCGAATCGGCGCTGGTGTCACACCCGTTCACGGCCGAAGCGGCCGTCGTCGGGGCATCCGATGAGACCACCGGCCAGGCGGTCGTCGCCTTCGTCATCATCAAGGAGAGCCAGCTGGAGGAATCGAAGGCCGTCGAAGATATTCAGGCCGTTCTCCGCACGCACGTCGGCGAGCAGATCGGGCCCATCGCCCGGCCCCGCCAGATCTTCGTCGTGAACGAGCTGCCGAAGACGCGGTCGGGCAAGATCATGCGGCGGCTGCTGCGGGACGTCGCCGAGGGGCGCGAGATCGGCGACACCACGACGCTGGCCGACACCACCGTGATGCAGATCATCACCGAAAAGGTGGGCTGACCGACTCCGGCTCAACCGAGGGCGGACACCCACTCGGTCTGGCCGTCGTCGAAGGACTGTTCCTTCCAGATCGGTACCCGCTCCTTGACGAGGTCGACGAGCAGCGCGGCGGCCTCGAAGGCTGGCGCGCGGTGGGCCGAGGCAACCGCCGCAGCCAGGGCGATATCGCCGATACCGAGGTCGCCGACGCGGTGGAGAACGGCGAGCGAGACATCCGGGAAGCGGGCCGCGACGTCGCGCGCGACATCCGCGATGACCGACGCCGCCGAGGGGTGGGCCGTGTAGGAGAGCGTCAGCACGCCCCGGCCCTCGTCGTGATTGCGAACGACTCCCGCGAAGGTGACGACGGCGCCGAAACGGTCGTCGGCCACGAGCGTCTCGCATTCTGCGATCGAGATCGTCCGGTCGACGACATCGGCGAGCGCGACGACACCCGTTCGGCTCGGATCAGGCGTCATGCGTGCCGCCCGACAGCTGGTCGAGGGCGTGCTCCAGGATCTCGCCGAGGAGTTGCAGGCCGTCCTCGACACCGCCCGGCGAACCCGGCAGGTTGACGACCAGGGTGCGCCCGGCGACACCTGCGATTCCGCGGCTAAGCAGCGCGCGCGAGGATACCTGGGCTCCGCGCCGGCGCAGTTCCTCGGCAAAACCCGGGATCGTGCGGTCGAGCAGGGCGGATGTCTGCTCGGGCGTCGCATCGGTCGGCGAGATGCCCGTGCCGCCCGTCGTGACGACGATGTCGACGTCCTCCGCGAGAGCCTGACGCAGCGCATCGCCCACGGCCGGACCGTCCGCGACCACGAGCGGGTCGGGGGTGTCGAACGCGCGCTGCCGCAGCCACGCCTCGATGAGCGGACCCGTGCGGTCGATGAAGGTGCCCTCCGCGGCGCGGGTGGAGGCGACGATCACGCGGGCGCGCCCCGCTGCCGCCGCCGCGGGGACACCGTCGACGACCTCGTCGGGGCCGCCCGAGCCCGGCATCGACAGATCCTCGAGCGACGTAGCGCCCGTGCTCGAGACGAACGACGAGTCTCCGCTGTCCGCCGCGCCAGCGCCAGCACCGGCACCCGTGCCCGCGCCGGTCGGGGCGTGCTCCCCCGCTGCACCCGAGGCGTGCCCCGAGGACGTGTCGCCCGCGTCATCCGATCGTTCGTCGATCATGACCGGCTCCAATCGCCCGAGCGTCCGCCGGACTTCTGTCGCACGAGGATCTCGCCGATAACGGCCTCGCGGTCGACCGCCTTGATCATGTCGTAGAGGGTGAGGGCCGCAACGCTGGCCGCCGTGAGCGCCTCCATCTCGACGCCCGTGACCCCCGATGTCTTCACCGAGGCGAGCACCAGCAGATCGGCCCCCTGCGGCTCGATGTCGATCGTGACCGAGCTGATCGGCAAGGGATGACACAGCGGAATCAGCGTGGACGTCTGTTTGGCGGCCATGATGCCCGCGATGCGAGCCGTTCCCAGCGCCTCACCCTTCGGCAGCGTGCCCGACGTCACCTGCGCCACCACATCGGCGCGCGTGTGCAGCACGGCCTGCGCGGTGGCGATGCGCGTCGTCACCGGCTTGTCGCTGACGTCGACCATGTGGGCCGACCCGTCGGGCCGCAGGTGGGTGAGGGGCAGATCAGTCATCGATCCTCCAGGCGTCGAGGGTGTCGCCGGCCGTGACGGATGCCACACCGGCGGGGATGTGCACGAGCAACGCCGAGGCGGCGTAGGCGTGTAAGAGATGGGATCCGGGGCCGCCGATGAGCTCGACACGGCCGTCCTCGCGCAGGCGCCCGCGGCGGATCTGGTGCTTCTCGACCGGCGACGTCGCATCCTCGGCGAGGGTGACACGCAGGCGCTGACGATCGGATGCGCGGGCCCCGGCGAGTTCGAGCAACACGGGCCGGAGGAACACCTCGAACGAGATGAGCGCCGAGACGGGGTTTCCGGGGAACGTGACGACCGGCATCCCCGTGTCGCGCAGCGCGCCCGAGCCCTGCGGCCCGCCCGGCTGCATGCGCACACCCACGAAATCGACTCCGGCCCCGGCCAGGGTTTCGCGCACGACCTCGTAGGCGCCCGCGCTGACCCCGCCCGTGGTGACGAGAAGATCGGTCTCGGCACCCAGGGCCGCGAGTTGCCGCGAGAACGCCTCGGGATCGTCGGAGACGGCGGCCACCGTGCGCACGTCGGCGCCGACCTCGGCGAGCGCACGCGTCAGCGCCGCGCTGTTGGCGTCGAAGATCTGGCCAGGACCGAGCTCGTCGCCGGGCTGACGCAGCTCGTGACCGGTCGAGAGCACCGTGACGCGCACGCGGCGGCGCACGGGCACGGTGGCGACGCCGGATGCTGCGAGCACACCCCACTGGGCGGCACCGAGCCGCGTGCCGACCGCGAGGAGGAGGCTGCCCGCCGCGATGTCGCTTCCGCGCGCGCGACGATACGTGCCGGGGGCGACGGGGCGGGTGAATCGCGCGACGGGCGGGGCCACGGCGTGCTGGGAGACATCGGCGTCGGGGAAGAACCGGGGCGGATCGACCTGCTCGATGGGCACGACGGCATCGGCGCCATCGGGGATCGGCGCGCCCGTCATGATCGGTGCCGCCCACCCGCGCTCGAGCGGCCGGCCCGTCGACCCGGCGGGGATGTGCGCGGCCACACGCAGTGCCACGGGTCGCTCGCCCGAGGCATCCATCAGGTCGTCGCTCGCCACGGCATAGCCATCCATTTGGGAGTTGTCGAAGGGCGGCAGATCGATCGGCGCGGTGACATCGGCGGCTAAGACCCGGCCGTCGTAATCATGAGGATGCCGCGACATCCGCTCGGCCGAGACCGCCAGCTCGTCGGCGCCGAGCCGTGCCGCCAGGGGCGCGAGCAGAACGCGCACGACCTCGCGGTGTTCATCGACCGAACGCACCACACGAACGGATGTCGGCACCATCCCGTCACTCATGACCGTCTCGTCTCATAGTCGCCCGGCGGAGGGCCCGCAAGGCTCGCCCCGCTCCTCCCCCTATCTTGGCGCGCCCGACGGCCACCCGCATACTTGTTCTGGGCGGTTCGCCGCCCACCTCGCCCGCGCCCCTCGCGCACGCACACGTCTGGAGCACCGTGACCGACACGACATCCCCCGCCCTGCACGCCGACATCGCCGTCATCGGCGGCTCGGGCCTCTACCGGCTCTTCGCCGAGGGCACCGCCGAAACCGTCGACATCGACACCCCCTACGGCCGGCCCTCGAGCCCCGTCACGGTGGGCGAGATGGGCGGGCGCCGCGTCGCGTTCCTCACCCGGCACGGCTCCGACCACTCGGTGCCGCCGCACCTCATCAACTTCCGCGCCAACATCTGGGCGCTGGCCTCACTCGGCGTGAAGACCATCCTGTCGTCGTCGGCCGTCGGCGGCGTCAGCCCCGAGGTTCCGCCGGGCACGCTCGTCGTCACCGACCAGTACATCGACCGCACGTCGTCGCGCCCCGACACGTTCTACGACCAGGGCGCCGTGCAGCACCTCATGCAGGCCGACCCGTTCTCGCCCGAGCTGCACGCGCTGGCTGTCGAAGCCGTGCGTCAGGATGGCGGGCCGTTCCGCGCCTCGGGCACGTGCGTCGTCATCCAGGGACCGCGTTTCTCCACGCGCGCCGAATCCCTGTGGTTCCGTGCCGCCGGGGCGCACACCATCAACATGACGATGTATCCCGAGGTGCCGCTCGCCGGAGAGCTCAACATCGAGACCATCAACCTCTCGTTCGTGACCGACAGCGACGCCGGCCTGGCGCCCGAAGCCGGGGCCGAGAAGGACGAGGATGCGGTGAGCCACCAGCTCGTGCTGCAGCGCCTCGCCGACGCCCAGCCGCGCATCGTCGCAGCGCTCGAGGCGATCATCCGCTCCATCCCCGCCGACTTCGTGCCGCGCGATCAGGTGGCTCCCGACGCCGTGGCCGAGGTGCTCTCGCGCCCGGTTCGACGCGCGGATGCCGGAGCCCACGCCGCGCCCACCGCCACGCTGTGAGCGACGCGATGTCACCCGACGGCACTCCCGCGGCAGCAGCCCCGTCGCCGTCGTCGCCCGGGCGGCTGCTCGTCACGGGCGGCGCCGGCTTCATCGGCAGCGCCATCGTGCGCGCGGCCCTCGACGCCGGGTGGCAGGTGCGCATCGCAGACAACCTGCGGGCCGACGTGCACGGCGGCCCGCCCACCATCGACCCGCGCGCCGAATTCATCCGCGCCGATGTGACCGACCCGCATGCCATGCCGGCGCTCCTCGACGGCGTCGACGCCGTGTGCCACCAGGCCGCGAAGGTGGGCCTCGGCGTCGACTTCCAGGACGCCCCCGACTATGTCGGCTCGAACGACCTGGGCACCGCCGTGCTGTTGGCGGCCCTCGACACCGCCGGCATCGACCGGCTCGTCGTGGCCTCGTCGATGGTCGTCTACGGCGAGGGGCGCTACCGTGCGGGCGAGCGCTTCGTGCGCCCCGGGCCGCGGCACATCTCCGACCTCGACGCCGGGCGCTTCGACCCGCTCGACGAGACCACAGGCGAGCCGCTCGAATCCGTGCTGATCGAAGAGGATGCGCCGCTCGACCCGCGCAACGTCTATGCCATCACGAAGCTGACCCAGGAGTATCTGGCCACGTCGTGGGCGCGCAGCACGGGCGGTCGCGCGATTGCCCTGCGCTATCACAACGTCTACGGCCCCGGTATGCCGCAGAACACGCCCTATGCGGGGGTGGCGTCGCTGTTCCGTTCGGCCCTGGCTCGCGGCGAGGCGCCGCGCGTGTTCGAGGACGGCGGTCAGCGCCGCGACTTCGTGCACGTCGACGACATTGCGGGGGCGAACCTCGCGGCGTTGGCAGCGACGGCGGATGCGGCATCCGGATCATTCCGCGCCTATAACGTCGGGTCGGGCCACGTACACACGATCGGCGACATGGCCGAGGCGTTGAGTCGCCACGCGGGTGGCCCGGCCCCCGTCGTGACCGGCGAGTACCGCCTGGGCGATGTGCGCCACATCACGGCGTCGTCGGAGCGTCTGGCGACTGAGCTGGGTTACCGGGCGCGCGTCGGGTTCGACGACGGGATGCGGGAGTTCGCGAACGCGCCGCTGCGGGATGCCGTGCAGCGGTAGTTTCTGCTGACACGCCGTCGGGGGCGCAGATTTTGGGGCCGACTTCTCGGCGGCTGCAACAGGCCTCGACAGGGCCGACCCACCCGAACAGGGGCCACTTCGTCGTCGTTCTGAAATAAGCCTCACGTTCGCCGTTTTCGACCGCCCGATACGCCCTCGGGAGGTCGCGCAAGCGGGCTACTTTGACAGGGCATCGCGGATGAGGGAACCGCCGCCCTGCGCAGTAGCCGACGGTTCCGGGGCGGGGCGCCATGGCCGATCTCACGATCACGTATTCAGACATCGACGAAGGAAAGGCGCTCGTCGATCGAGCCGTCGCGGCCTACATCGCGGGTGTGACGGTGCCGCTGCTTCTCGCGCGCATGCGCATGGCCTCAATCGAGACGATCGGGTCGG
Organism: Okibacterium fritillariae; assembly: GCF_900167575.1. Classification (GTDB taxonomy): domain Bacteria; phylum Actinomycetota; class Actinomycetes; order Actinomycetales; family Microbacteriaceae; genus Okibacterium; species Okibacterium fritillariae. Next base: position 267,540 of record NZ_FUZP01000002.1, on the reverse strand, counting down.
CTGTGGTGGCGCGGGCGATGCAGAACGCGGGGCACGCCGTGCAGATGATGGGCGCCGGTCTCGTCGAATCGGTGGGCCGGATGTCCGAATCGGTGTCTGCGGCTCGTGCAGGGCTCCGCGATGCTGATGACGCACTCGCCCGGGCGGTCGCCCCGTGAGGCACGCGAGACGGGTGGAGACGGGCGACGAACTGTTCGCAGCGGGCGGCCCGCTCGGTGGACTCGACGATCCCGGCCGAGGCGACTTCGCCGAGATCCTGAGGAGCGGCCAGGGGTTCGCTCTGCAGGCACAGACGTACCGCGCCATGGCCGAGAACATCAGCGGCGCCGGGGCCCTGTTCGACGCGAACGTGTCGCAGGCTACGGCGGCGCTCACCGGCACCGCCTCGCTTCTCCAGGAACGACTCGGCACGGCCGCGGCCACGTTCGACGGCTATCGGGCGACCTTTATCGCCTATGCGGTGTCCGTCGAGGCGATCGCTAGCGAATGCTCACGGCTTCGCGCACGGGCCACGGCGGAACTTGCAGACATTCGCTCTCACGCCCGCGCGATCGATCGCGTTCTCGGAAGCGAGGCGTTGGGCGACTGGACATTCCGGTGGGACGTCATTCCGGATACTCCGGCGGCCGCGGTCTCCCCCAGCTCGTCTTCTGGCACACCGCCGTTCGGCATCGACGCGGCGGATGTGGCCACCGTCGAACGCGCACAGGCCGCGTGGCGCGAATGTCTCAACCAGCTGGCCACCGTCAGGCAGCTCTGGCAAGCACAGGTCGACGCCCGCGCCCGCGCCGACGAGGCCGCCGTCCGTGGTCTCGACGACCTCCCCGTTTTCGACGCCGCGGGGGTGCCACGGACGGGCCACGTGGGCTCGCGACTCGACGCCGACACCTCCGACCTCCTGCGCGCCTGGGCTACGCTCGACGGCGCCGCGTTCGAAAGCGCTTACGGCACCGACGCCGATGGGGCGCTAGCGGCTCTGGGCACGATGCCCGTTGCGCAGGTGGCCGGAATCTGGGCGGGCCTGAGCCCGGCGTTTCGCAAACGTCTGGCCGACCGAAATCCCGAGCGGGTGGGGACCATGCCGGGGGTGTCCCCGCTCGACCGCGACTACGCAAACGTGCAGCGCCTGCAGGGGTTATATGACGCTGCGGTGTCCGGATACAAAAATGCCGCGACTAACCGCGGTGCACGTTCATACGACGGCGACCCCGCCGCCGCTGATACGGGCCGGCGTCTGAATGCCTTTCGTCTTCTCCTCGCGCGTTATGGCAATGGCGACGGTCGTCGGCTCGACCCACCAGAATTCCTCATCACCTTGGATGCCTCGTCGCCAGGACAACCGCTCCTTGCCGTTTCGATAGGGAACCTCGAGACGGCGAAAAGCGTCAGCTACGTCGTACCGGGAATGAACAGCAGTGCCGCGGAGCTTCCAGACTATGCCCGAGCGGCGGGGAGAATTCGGGACGGCGAACAGGACCAGGCCGTCATCGTGTGGCTGGACTATATGAGTCCAGGGCCCAGCGACGTTCTTGCTTCTGACCGCGCGCGGGTGGGCGCCGATCGCCTGGCGCGCGGGATTCTGCAGCAGGGCATCGAGCGGGGCGCCGCAGGATCATCCGCCACGACATCCGTGATTGCGCATTCCTACGGCTCCACCGTTGCGACGATGGCCTTAGCGCAGCAACCACTCGGCGTCGACTCGGTCATCATTGTCGGTTCGGCGGGTATCGCGGACGGGATCGTGGCAGCCGATCTCCACGTGCCGTCCGCATCCATATTCGTTGCCCAAGCAGAAAAGGACGGGCTGGCGACGGTTGGCCGACTTTCGGGACGTGCGAATCCGGAGCAGGAGGAGTGGGGCGCGCGCGCCTTCGGTGTCGACGGAGTCGCTTTGGCCGACGGGACAGTGCTGGACGCGGTTCAGCAGCACAACGCCGTTGGCTCGAGCGAGGACGATGATCGCGGAAAGTACTTCGGAGACGGGACGGAGAGCCTGCACAACATCAGGCGCATCCTCATGGGCGAGTCCATCACGAGGGGCGCGCGCCCGAACTCAATGAGGTATGTCGGGTGAGAGGCCTCCCCTGTGCCGCAGCCGTCGCCCTCAGCCTCATCCTTACGTCGTGCAGCTCTGCGATCACTGAAGACCATCTCAAGGTAAAGGAAGGTATTGAGAGCATGATGACCCCGGACCAAGCGCGCGCTCGCACGCACGAGCTTCTGGAGAACACCTCCAATGTGATCGGCGGGGATTGGGCGATAGAGGAGTCGCCCCTTCCGGAGCAATGCAACATCGTTGGCAAAGACGACGGGGTGTTCTGGATCGGGAGAAGACGCCAAGATGATCGTGCCGACATGGTCGAGGTCACGGATCGCGTGCTTACGTATTGGCGGGGATTGGGTTTCGCTACGAAGCCCTATTCGTATGACAAAGAACACCGCGGCATCTCCGCAGTGACTCCAGAAGGCGCGTCCGTCTACTTCTCGATCGATCTCGGGCGGGTAGGCATCGATGTGAGTGGGCCGTGCGTCGAGGGCGATTGGCTCAGCATCAGGAAGGCGATAGCGGCGACGCTGCCGGATCCCTACGAGGAGTACTACGGCACTCCCTCCCCCACAGCGACAGCTGAAAGCCCTCCCGACGAGTAGCCGACGCTCTCTCAGCCGATCGGAGAGATCATGCGATGCCTCCGCTGTCTCGCCCGGAACTGCTGGCGAAGCGATGCGAAGGGTCAGCCCACGTTCACCGTGATGGTGTGGAGGCCGGTGGCCCCGTCGGGGAGGACGCCCGCGAGAGCTTCCGTCTGCGGCTGGCCCGTGGCGTCGGTCGAGCGCACCTGCACCTGGTGCTGGCCGGCCGCGGCATCCCATTCGTAGACCCACTGCACCCACGTGTCGGGACCGACGGTGTCGGCGAGGCGGGCCGGCTGCCACGGGCCGTCGTCGATGCGCACGTCGACCCCGCGGATGCCCGTGTGTTGTGCCCACGCCACACCCGCGACCGCCGTGCGCCCCGGGGCGATCTTGCCCAGTTGACGCGGCGTGTCGATGCGCGACGACTGCTTGATCGGGCCGCGCTCGCCCCAGCCGCGGTCGGTCCAATAGGCGGCCTCGGCCGCGAACGTCGTCACCGACAGCTCGACCACCCACTTCGTCGCCGACACGTAGCCGTACAATCCCGGCACGACCATGCGCACCGGGAAACCGTGCTCGAGCGGCAACGGCTCGCCGTTCATGCCGACCGCCAACAGCGCCTCACGGCCCTCGTCCTGCAACACCTCGAGCGGGGTGGATGCCGTGAAACCGTCCTGGCTGCGCGACAACACCATGTCGGCTCCCGCCTGCACACCCGCCTCGGCCAGCACCTCACGAATCGGATACCCCAGCCACACGGCGTTCCCGATGAGGGTTCCGCCGACCTCGTTCGACACGCACGCGAGCGTCGTCGTGTGCTCGATGAGGGGTTTGGCCAGCAGCTCGTCGAAGGTGATCTCGACCTCGCGGTCGACCATCCCCGTGACCTTCAGGCTCCACGCATCCGGGTCGATGTTGGGCACCTGCAGGGCCGTGTCGATGCGATAGAACTCCTCATTTGGGGTGATGTACGAGACCACGCCGTCGATGTCGAGGTCGGCACCGGCCGGGGCGGGGGCCTCCGTCGTGGCGGCGGCGGGCAGCGTGATCTTGGCGCGCAGATCGGAGACATAGGTGACGGCCTGGTTGAAGGCTCGCGCGCCCGCACCGGCCGCCGCCGCAGCGACGCCCGCGATGAGCGTCAGGCCGAGGAACTTGCGGCGATCGAGCTGGGCGAGCCCGCCCGAACGCGCGACGGTTCCACGCTCGCGCGCGGCCGATTCGCGCCAGTCGGCGAGCGCCCGCACGGCCTGCCGCAGCAGCACGGCACCCGCGATCATGCCGACGACGGTGGGGATGGCATCCACCCCGGTCGCCTCGGGCCGGGTCGTCACCGCGACGGCGGCTAAGGCCGAGACCGCAACCAGGATGACGACGCCCCACGGCGCGCGACGAAATTGCACGATGCCAGCCGCGGCGGCGAGGAGCAGCACGACGACGGCGAGAACGCCGAGCAGGACGACCTTGTCGGCGGTGCCGAACGCCTGGATGACCGCATCCTTCAGCCAGCCGGGGACGAGGTCGATGACCCAGGCGCCGACCGCGAAGAGCGGGCTGCCGGCCAAGCCGAGGAACACCGCGATGACCTCGGCGACCGCGAGAACCACGATGGCCGAGACGATGCCGGCGAGCGCGGCCCACCAGGTGGCCGGGTCTCGGAAGAGTGGAGGGCGTCGGCCCGCGTCGAGATCGCGCGAGCCCGAGTTCCGGCCCGGGCTCGCAGTGCGAGCGTCTGTGTCATCGGCACCGGGCCCTTCCCCACCGCGAGCGGTAGCGGTCGAGCTCCTGACGTCGCCGCGTTCGCCCACGCTGGCGTCGGCGGCTAGCGCGTCCCACGTCGTCGCCGGGTCGGCCCGCTCGTCGTCTGTGCTCATCGCCTCAGAATAAGTCGCCCCACGGCGTTTCGACGCCCCGCGGTCAGATGTCAAGGCCAACTCCCGGTGCACGGATGCCGCGCCGCATGCTTGTACTCTCGGAAAATGGTTCACCCCCGAGTCGACGTCATCTTCCCCTGTTTGAACGAGGAAGGCTCGCTGCCCTGGATCATGTCCCGCCTGCCGGAGGGCTATCGCGCCATCGTCGTGGACAACGGTTCGACCGACCGGTCGGCGGAGGTCGCCCGCGAGCACGGCGCCGTCGTCGTCTCGGAATCCCGCCGCGGCTTCGGCTCGGCGGCCCACACGGGACTGCTCGCCGCATCCGCCCCGATCGTGGCGTTCTGCGACGCCGACTCGTCGATGGACCCCGCCGATCTGCCACTCGTCGTCGACCCCGTGGAACGCGGCGACGTCGACCTGATGCTGGGACGACGGCGCCCGACATCCGCTCGGTCGTGGCCGCTGCACGCCCGCGCCGCCAACCTGGCGCTGTCGTTCCTCATTCGTCGACGCGCTCACGTCGACATCCACGACCTTGGCCCCATGCGCGCCGGCCACCGCGAACGCCTGCTCGCCCTCGACCTGCAGGACCGCCGCAGCGGCTACCCGCTCGAGATGGTGCTGCGCGCGAAAGCCGAGGGCTGGCGCATCGAAGAAACCGACACCCCCTATACGGAACGCGTCGGCCGCTCGAAGGTGACGGGAACGCTGAAGGGCACCGTGGTCGCCATCCAAGATATGTCCCGACTGCTGCGAGAGGTGCGCCGCCCGTGACCACGTTGATCGTCATCGCGAAAGAGACCATTCCCGGCAAGGTGAAGACGCGTCTGCACCCGCCGCTGAGCTACGAGGAGGCCGCCGAGGTTGCGGCCGCCGCCATCCAAGACACGCTTGCCGCGGCGAGCGCCGTCGACGTCGATCGCCGCATTCTGTACTTCGATGGAAACCTTTTCCCGCCCGGCTCCGAACACTACGAGGTAGTACCTCAAGGGACAGGAGACCTCGACGTGAGGCTGGCGCACATTTTCGATCACTGCACGGGTCCGACCGTGCTGATCGGCATGGACACGCCCCAGCTCGACGCCCGGGTTCTGCGCGACATGTTCGCGCAGTGGGCCGCCGAAGACGAAGCAGCGACAGCCGATGCGAACACAGGCGACACCGACGCGGATGCCGGCACGACCGACGTCTTCTTCGGCTTCGCCAACGACGGCGGCTTCTGGACACTCGGCATGCGCGAACCCGACGGTTCGCTCATCCGCGGCGTGCCGATGTCGCAGGACGACACCGGCCGCGTGCAACTCGACCGCCTCGAAGCGGCCGGCCTGCGCGTGAGCCTCGTGCCGGAACTCGTCGACGTCGACACCATCGACGACGCGCGCACCGTGGCGACTCTCGCCCCGCACACGCGTTTCGCCGAGACCCTGCGCCGCATCGAGAGCACTACCTCCGCCACCGCCGAAGGAGCCCGCCATGAGCACGATCGAAACTAACCGTTCCGACGATGTCGCCACCCCCGCTATCCCCGTCGTCCCCGCCACTTTCGGCTCGGGTGGCGGCGAACCCTACGCTCGGGCGCTGCGCCACGACGACGAGGTGCTCTACCTGCGCGAGACCGCGAGCGATTCGCCGCGGCATCCCGCGCCGTTCGACGTGTCGAAGTGGAGTGCCGACGCGGATGACACCGACCGCGACGTTTTGACCCGCGCGACCGGCCCCGTGCTCGACATCGGTTGTGGCCCCGGGCGCATGGTGAAGGCCGCCGCCGATGCGGGTTTCGAAGCCTTCGGAATCGACGTGTCGCCCGCGGCCCTCGAGATCGCCGAGGCGGCCGGGCTCGACGTGCTGCGCCGCTCGGTCTTCGACCCGCTGCCGCGCGAGGGGGCCTGGGGCACGGCCCTGCTGCTCGACGGCAACATCGGCATCGGCGGCGACCCGGGCGCCCTGCTCGCGCGCGTCGCCGAGCTGCTGGCACCCGACGGACGTGTCATCGTCGAAACCCACCCCGACGACGACCACGACCGCGCCTTCGAGGGCGCCGTGGTCAACGGCCACGGCCACCAGAGCGACCCGTTCCCGTGGGCCGAGATCGGCCAGCGTGCGCTGACGGCCCGCGCCGCCCACGCCGGCCTCGAGGCCGACCAGGTCTGGGTGGCCGACGGCCGCACGTTCGTGTCGCTGGCACCGAGCGCCGCCTAAGACCTCAGCGCCTCCTAGACCCTGAGCGCTATGCGCGGGGCGGCCGCACGTTGCTGTGGCTGCGTCCCCCGCTGCGCGTGCGTCGCACGAGCACGATGCTTCCGACGGCCACGATCACGGCGAGCACAGCCCACATGATGACGAGGTTCTGCGCGTAGTCGAGCGGCACCACGGTGGCGTTCTTGGGCCCGCGCTGCTGCACCGTGATCTCGGGCAGGAACATGAGGGTGAAGAGGCATCCGATGACGACGGCGCCCTGCACGAGCGCGATCACGGTCCAGGGCACGCGGTGCCCGGCGCGACGCATGAGCAGGCCGATGCCCACGAGCAGCGGCGACAGGATCGCGTCGTGCAACACGATCGCCCCGATGAGCCACACGGCCACGCCGATGAGCTGATTCGGCCGCGGCTGCAGCATCACGAGGGTGTATCCGCCGAACCCGATGAGGGCCACGCCCAGGGCAATGAGGATGCCTCGCACCACGGTCACGCCGCGCCCCACGCTCTCGGGGGCTTCTGCCTCGACGTCGGTCATGAGGTCACTTCCAGTCGGCTCAGCCATTTGGTTTGCAGCACACCCGGCCGGCCGGGCGCGATCATGCGCGCGGGGTAGCCGTGGTCGATGTCGAGCGGCTCGCCATTGAGCTGCACGGCCACCAGGGTCAGAGGATCGTTCACGTATTCGGGGCCCATCGTCATCACGCCGTAGCGCGAGTTTGTCTCGAGGCTCGTGGCCTTGAAAGCATCCTCGGATGTCGCGCCCACGAGCGCCGCCAACTCACTCATGCGCACGCCCCTCCAGCTCGCCATCTGGCTCCACCCCTCGACACACGCGATCGGCAGGTCGACGGAGGTCTGCGGCATCCCCGTGAGGTCGGCGTAGCTGAGGTCGATGCTGCGGTCGCCGTTGGCGACGGTGAGCGTCCAGGCGGGGTCGACGGCCGTCTCGGTGACCTTCGCGGCGGCGGCCGTGCGGTTGATGGGCAGCGACTGCGGGCCGATGCCGGCCTTGCGCGGGGCGAACGCGTTGAGGCGGTCGAGCACGCGGAACGACTGCCCACCCGTGAACGCCACGAGCGCGGCGGCGGCGACGGCGAGGGTGGCGACGAAGCCGCGCCGGCTGACGGCCTTGTTCGGGGCAGGGGTCGTGTCGATCCAGTCGAAGACGCGGCCGGTGATCCCGCGAGCGGCGAACGGCGCCTGGGCGGCCTTCTGCGGCACCTGATCCCCCGAATCCGGCGCGGCGGCAGCGGCGGCGGCGGCAGCAGAAGCGGAGGCGGCCGCGGGCGTCGATGCCGCTGCGTCGTTCGACACACTCGATGCGCGAGCATCCGCCAGGTCCCGGCCGATCGCGGCGTCCTCGCGCCCGCTCGCCAGAACCGGCTCGCCCTCAGGCATCCGGGCCTTGAACCAATACCGCCGAATGATGGGCAACTTCACCGCGATGTGGATCGCGAGCGACCCGATGATCACATAGGCGAGCGCATAGTGCACCTGCCGAAACCCGAACGGCCAGAGGTAGAGCTGAAACGTGTTCAGCAACCCGATCGTGATCTCGACGAGCGACGCCCCCACGAACAGCGCGATGGACCCCCGCTCGAGCAGGTCGACGGCGCCGCCCTTCTTCAGGCTGCGCACGGGCGGAAACTGGAACAGGTCGGGGAACACCACGTAGAGCTTGCCGAGCAGCAGCGGGAAGCACAGGATGCCGGCCGTGATGTGGATGCCCTGGGTCACCTGATAGAGCCACAGCGGGCGCGTGGTGAACGTCATCCAAGCCAGCGGCTCCTGCAGGAAGTGGCTGTAGAGCCCCGTGCCGAAGCAGATCAGGAATGCGAGCCCGAGCAGCCGACCGGTGACGGTGGCCATGCGCGGGTTGCGCGAGGGCGAGTCGATGCTGCGGCGCAGTCGATAGAGAAGGAATCGCATGCCGGTCCCTTCGTCGAGCGCGTCTGCGCGGTGTGGCCCTGAGCGGCGTGGCCCAGAGCGGTGTGGATCTGAGCCTAGGCGGGCGGATGCCTGCCGACCCGTATTGCTGACCTTTATTCGTCACCGTGGCCGTTCGGGATGGGTCTCGGGCCGCTTTTCCTTCAAGATGGGGACGTGCGTATCGCTCTCACCGCCGTTCTGCTGGCGGCCTCCACCGTTCTGACGGCCTTCACGGTGCTCAACCTGGGCGTCTACAGCGACGACGACCGTCCGGCCATGGCGTGGGCGACCTACACGTTGTGGGCGCTGTTCGCCCTGTCGGTGTGGGCGCTGCGGGGTGTGCGTGGCCGCGCCGTGACGGCCCTGGTGCTCATCGGATGCGCGGTGCTCGGCGCCTCGGCCATGGCGGGTCCGCCCAACACGAGCACCGATTCGGCCCGGTATGCCTGGGACGGAATCGTGCAGAACGCGGGCATCTCGCCGTACGAGTACGTGCCGGCCGACCCGGCCCTCGCCGAGCTGCGCACCGATTGGCTGTTCCCGGCCCCCACGGTCGCGGCCGACGGCTCCGAGAGTTGCGATGGTGAGCGCATCTCGAAAACACGCGAGGTCGGCACGGACGATGTGCTGTGTACGGCCATCAACCGCCCGCAGGTGCCGACCATCTATCCCCCGCTGGCCGAGATGCTGTTCGCGGGCGTGCGCTTCTTCGTCGGGCCCTCCGCCGAGTATTGGCCGTTGCAGGCCGTCGGTCTCCTCTTCGTGCTGGGCACGGCCGCCCTGCTGCTGCGGGCCCTCCGCCGGCGCAATCTGCCCGGGTGGCAGGCGGCGCTCTGGGCCTGGTGTCCACTCGTCTTGGCCGAGGGGGTCACGAACTCGCACGTCGATCTCGTCGGGGCCGTCCTCATCCTCGTGGCCACCCTGTCGGTGACGATCGGCCGACGCGCGCTCGGTGGTGTGGCCCTGGGCGGCGCCATCGCCGTCAAGCTCATCCCGGTGATCGCGGCCCCCGCCCTCCTGCGTCGCGAGGGCTGGAAGGTGATCGCCGCGGCCATCGCCACGTTCGCCGTGCTCTACATCCCCTACATCCTGTCGACCGGCATCGGCGTGCTCGGCTATCTGCCCGGCTATCTCAGCGAAGAGGGTTACGAGGATGGCAGCAGATTCGGTCTCATCTCCCTCTTCGCGCCGGGCAGCGCGGCGTTGCCGGTGGCGGCCATCCTGCTCGTGGTCACGGCGGTCGCCGTCATCGTCGCGACCGACCCCGAGCGGCCCTGGGTGGCGCAGCTGGTGATGATCGGTGTCACGCTGCTGATCGTCAGCCCCCGCTACCCCTGGTATGCCCTGCTGCTCGTGCCGTTCATCGCCATGAGCGGGCGCTGGGAGTGGTTCGTCATCGGCCTGTCCATCCTCAACCGGCAGATCTTCCCGAGCCTCGCCGTGCAGCGCTGGGGCATCGCGGTCTCGATCGTCGTGCTCGTGGCTGTGTCGTGGTGGCGTCACGGGCCGGATGCTCCGCAGCAGGTGTGGCGCGGCATCCGTCGTCGGCTGCCGGGGCGGGGTAGAGACGCCGCGACCGGCTCGAGTGTCGCCGCGGGGACGCCCGACGTGGCGGATCGACCCGATGTCGCTTAGCCTCAACCTGTGACCGTCTCTCTCGGACTTCCCGCCGTGCCGTCCGCCGGCGCGCATCGCGGAGCGCCCGAGCAGGTCGCCCCGGCCTCCCGGCCTGCCGCCCCGGCCGACTCGCGAGCCGCCGCCACCCCGGTCGGTCTCGGGCTCGGCCCGATCGTGCACGCCGGCGCCCGGCCCGCGACATCCGGCCTCGTCGACCGCTGGAACCGCTCGGCCACCGACCTGCGCATCTCGCTCACCGAGCGCTGCAACCTGCGCTGCACCTACTGCATGCCCGCCGAGGGGCTGCCCACCAAACCCGCCGCGGCCCTCATGCAGGCCGACGAAGTCGTGAGGATGTCTCACATCGCCGTCTCGCTGCTCGGCGTCCGTCAGCTGCGCTTCACGGGCGGCGAGCCACTGCTGCGCGCCGACCTCGCCTCGATCATCGCGGCCTGCGCCGCCCTCGAACCGCGCCCCGAGGTCTCGCTCACGACCAACGCCATCGGCCTGTCCTCGCGCGCCGCCGGTCTCGCAGCGGCGGGCCTCGACCGCATCAACGTGTCGCTCGACACCGTGCACGCGGCCACTTTCCTCGAGGTCACGCGTCGGCCGTTCCTCGACCGCGTGCTCGATGGCATCGAGAAGGCCGCCGAGGCGGGTCTCGGTCCCATCAAGATCAACGCCGTGCTGCTGCGCGGCGTCAACGACGGCGAGGCGGCCGAGCTGCTCGCCTGGTGCCTCGAGCGCGGCTATCAGCTGCGGTTCATCGAGCAGATGCCCCTCGACGCCGACCACACGTGGAGCCGCTCCGATATGGTGACGGCCACCGAGATCCGAGCCCGCGTCTCCGAGCGCTTCACGCTCACGCCCCACGACGCCCCGCGCGACGGCGCCCCCGCCGAACTGTTCCGCGTGTTCGACCGGTCGGGCATCGAGCTCGGCACGGTCGGCATCATCGCCTCGGTCTCCGAGCCGTTCTGCGCCGACTGCCGCCGCACGCGCCTCACGGCCGACGGTCGCGTCCGCAGCTGCCTCTTCTCGCACACCGAGACCGACCTGCTCACCCCGATGCGCGCCGGCGCGTCCGACGCCGAGGTCGCCGACCTGTGGCGCGAGGCCATGTGGGGCAAACCGGCCGGGCACGGCCTCGACAACCCCGACTTCGTGCAACCCGCCCGCAGCATGAGCGCGATCGGGGGCTGAGGCGTGACGACCCGAGCGGATGCCTCCACCACAGCCCTGCGCGTCACCCTGCGCTTCTTCGCGGCCGCCCGTGCCGCCGTCGGTCGCGACACCCTCGACGTCGAGCTCCCCGCCGGCTCCACCATCGCGGATGCCCTCGCGGCGGTTACTCGACAACCTGCGGCGCCGACATCCCACGACGCCGATGCGGTCGCGCACGCCGAAGCAGTCTTCCGGCGCTGCTCGTTCCTCGTCAACGGGGTGGCGGTCACCGACCACGCCCGCACCCTCGCGGCGGACGACCGGATCGACGTCATGCCCCCGTTCGCCGGTGGCTGAGGCTCGCTCAGTAGCGCGGTAACTCGGGTTCGACCTCGTCGACCCAGGCCAGGATGCCGCCCCGCAGCGACCGAGCATCGACGCCGTGTTCCCGCAGCTCCCACACGGCGCGGGCCGAGCGCACGCCCGACTTGCACAGCACGACGACGGGCGTTGCGGCATCCACACCGCGTCGGCGCAGGCCCTCGACGGGCGCCTCGGGGTCGAGCCAGGTCGAGCCCGCGATCGACACGATGTCGCGCTCGAACGGCTGGCGCACATCGACGAGTTCGACACCGGCATCCGGGTCGCGCAGAAGCGTTGCCAGCTCGCGCGGCTCGATGAGGGGGACGGTCGAGTCGACCGCCGCGCGATCAGCTGACGAGCCCGTCGCCGCGTCGCCCCACCGCTCGTGCCACTCGTCGAGCGTGATCGGCCGCCGGGCAGCATCGCGGCGCAGCTCGAACTCGCGCCAGGTGCCGGCCAGGGCGTCGAAGTTTTGCACGCGCCCGAGCAGCACGTCCCCCACGCCCGCCACGAGCTTGATCGTCTCGGTCGCCATCATCGAGCCGACGAGGCCGCACACGGCGCCGAGCACCCCGGCATCCGAACACGAGAGCACATCGTCGTCGTTCGGTGGAATGGGCAGCAGGTCGCGGTAGTCGAGCGAGCGCCCGTCGGGGGCACCCTGCCAGAACACGCTCACCTGCGCGTCGTAGCGCAGCACCGAGCCCCAGACATACGGTTTGCCGAGCACCGCCGCCGTGTCATTCGCGAGGTAACGGGTGAAGAAGTTGTCGGTTCCATCGACGATCACGTCGTAGCGCGCAAACAGGTCGAGCGCGTTCTCGGGCGTCAGTCGCACGGGGTGCACCTCGACGCGCACATCCGGGTTGATGGCGCACATGGCCCGCGCCGCCGACTCGGCTTTCGGCATGCCGACGGTGGCCGTCGAGTGGATGACCTGGCGCTGAAGATTGCTCACATCCACGGTGTCGTCGTCGAGCACTCCCAGGGTTCCGATGCCCGCCGCGGTAAGGTAGTGCAGCACGGGTGAGCCCAAACCCCCGGCCCCCACCACCAGCACACGCGCGTTCGCGAGCCGTCGTTGCCCGGTGAGTCCGAGGCCGGGCAAGGCCACATGACGTGAAAAACGTTCGAGTTGGGCAGGGCTGAGCGCCGGCCCGGGTTCCACTAGCGGAGGCAGAGAATTCATGACTGACCTTCCTCGCGCACACTCGGCGCGCGGCAGCGACGAACCCAGCCTAACCGCGGGTGAGAGCGCCGTCCCTCCCGCCTCCGACCGGCCCGACGAGCCCCGCCGCCCCGGCGAGCCCGAGCGCTCCCCCGGCGCATCCTCGCCCGCAGACCTCGACGCGGCCATCACGCGTGCCACCCAGGTGTTCGGCACCCCCGATGCCACCACATCCGCCGACGAGCGCAAGGATGCCTCGGCTTCTCCCCCGGCGCACGAGAACCCGGCGAGCACCTCCACGCCCGAGATCTCCTCACACGAGACATCGTCACGCGAGACATCCTCACCGGCAACGCCCTCCACCGAGTCGCCCTCACCCGAGACATCCTCGGCCGCCGCCTCGACCGGCACACCCCGCCGCCCGTCGAAGCGTTCCCCCTCGGCCCCCGGCCGCGGCCGACGCGTGCGCGACGCCATCCTGGTGGGCCTCGCGGGTCTCATCGTCTCGGGCGCCTTCCTCTGGGTTCCCTCGGTCTGGTACGACGAGGCCGCCACGGTCACGTCGGCCACGCGCAGCTTCGGCCAGCTCTGGCAGATGGTGCAGAGCGTCGACGCCGTCCACGCCGCCTACTACTCGCTCATGCATCTGTGGTTCGACCTGGTCGGCTACAGCCCGCTCACGCTACGCCTGCCGAGCGCCATCTGCATCGGCCTGGCCTCCGGCTTCATCGTGTGGCTGGGCGGCCGCCTCGTCACGCACCGCATCGCCGTGGTGGCGGGCATCCTGTTCTTCCTCATGCCGCGCGTGGCCTGGATGGGAACCGAGGGCCGCTCGTTCGCCCTGACCACGCTCATCGCCATCACGCTCACGCTCGTGCTCGTCTACGCGGTGCGCAGCCGCCGCCGCGTCTGGCCCTGGGTGGCCTACGTGATCCTCGCCGTGGGCGGCGTCGCGATCTTCGCCTACCTCGCACTGCTGCTCGCCGCGCACGGCGTCACGATGGTGTGGTGGGCGCTCACACGCCTGCGGGGCAAGGCGCGCGCGGCCAACACGGCCCGCGTCTTCGGGTCTTTCCTCGTCGCCGCCGGCATCGCGGCCGCCGGCGCCCTGCCGCTCGTGCTCGCCATCCGCGCGCAAGCCAAACAGGTCAGCTGGATCGCCCCCATCAGCGATGCCACCCGCGGCCAGATCTTCACCACCCAGTTCTTCACCGAGAATCCCGTGCTCGCCTGGATCGGCTGGCCCCTCGGCGCGATCGGCGTCCTCATCTTGGCCTGGGGCGGCTGGGTGCGGTTCCGCTCCCCCGCCAAACCGGGCGGCATCGCGGGCGGCGGTCTCACGCTGCTGCAGGTCGCCGTGCCGTGGCTCGTCGTGCCGCTGTCGGGCCTCGTCGTCGCCTCCGAGATCTTCTCGCCGCTGTATTCGCCGCGCTACCTGGCGTTCACCGCCCCCGCGCTCGCGCTGCTCATGGCCGTGCCGATCGTGGCCGTGCTGCGCAAGAAGTGGCAGATCGCGATCGCCGTCACGGTCATCGCTGCGGTGGCCGCGCCATCCATCGTCGCCCAGCGCCTGCCCGAGGCCAAGGACAACTCGGCGTGGTCGCAGGTGGCCGACCTCATCGCGCGCGAGCGTGCGGCCGAGACGGTGGGCACGAAGGATGCCGTGATCTTCGGTCCCGTCAGGCGCCACCCCACGGCCACCTCACGCGTGATCGAGGTCGCCTACCCCGACGCCTTCGCGGGCATGACCGACATCAACCTCGACACGCCCGGCGCCCTGCGCGGCACCCTCTGGGAAAGCATCCACCCGCTCTCGGAGCGCCTCGACGTGGCCAACGAAGCGGATGTCATCTACCTGATCACCAGCAACAAACGCGACTGGCGCGGGGGCGTCGCCGCACGCCTGGCACCCCTCGGCTTCTCGATCACCGAGCAGTGGAAACTCACGGGCGTAAACGTCTTGCGCTTCGAGCGCGTGACGACCGACGACGGGGATGCTCCCACGCGAGGCGCCCCGCCCGAGGACTACGTCGACCCGTCGCTCACGACGCCGCCCACCGATCCGTTCGGGATGCCGACACCGCTGCCCGGCGAACCGGGGTCGACGTCGGCCCCCACCGTTCCGGCTCCGACGCCCGCGCCCTAGGCGAAGGCGACGATGATCTCGACCTCGACGGGCGAGTCGAGGGGCAGTACGGCGACGCCGACGGCCGAACGCGCGTGCACGCCCAGGTCGCCGAAGATCTCGCCGAGCACCGTGGAGGCGCCGTTGATGACACCCGGCTGCCCGGTGAACTCGGGTGCGGACGCCACGAAACCCGTGACCTTGACGATTTGGGTCACGCGGTCGAGCGAGCCGATGACGCTCTGCACGGCGGCGAGAGCGTTGAGCGCGGCGGTGCGCGCGAAGGCTTGCGCGTCGGCGGCGGGCACCAGGCCGTGGCCGTCGCCGACCTTGCCGGTGGCGGGCAGGGCGCCCGCGACGAAGGGCAGCTGGCCCGACGTGTAGACGAGGTTGCCCTGCACGACGGCGGGCACATAGGCAGCCACCGGGGCGGCCACCTCGGGCAGCTCGATTCCCAGCTCGGCGAGCCGGTCGGCGATGACCGCCATCAGGCGCCCGCTCCGGCGTCGCCGACCGGGCGCTTCAGGTAGGCCACGAGGCCGCCTTCCGGTCCGGTAACGATTTGGACGAGCTCCCAGCCGTCGCTGCCCCAGTTGTTGAGGATCGCGGCGGTGTTATGGATGAGCAGGGGGGTCGTGACGTACTCCCAGCGGGGCATGGTTCTCCTCGTTATTCGGGCACTTTTACAGTTTTGTCGCTTAGGCTCGATCCTATGCCTCAAGAAAAACGTACGGGTAGGGGTGCGCTCGGCGGCCTCCTCGGATTTGTCGGCCTCAGCGTTGCAGCCGGGGTCCTGGTTACCGCCGCCGTCACACCCGCTCTCGCCCTCACCGGCATGACCGCGAACAACGCCATCAGCGTCTTCGACAACCTGCCGAACTACCTCAACGTCGACGCTCCCATGGAGAAGTCGAACATCTACGCCAAGAACGCCGACGGCTCGCCCGTCCTCCTGGCATCCTTCTTCGACCAGAACCGCGAAGACGTGGCGTGGGAGAACGTTTCCCAGTTCTTGAAGGACGGGGCGGTCTCGGCCGAGGACCCGCGTTTCTACGAGCACGGCGGCATCGACATCATGGGCACGGCCCGTGCCGTCATCAAGACCTACGTGGTCGGTGGCGACACCCAGGGTGGTTCGTCGATCACGCAGCAATACGTGAAGAACGTCCTCGTGCAGCAGGCCGAGCAGATCGCCGACAAAGACAAGCGCGACGCCGCCTACAAAGAGGCCACCAAGACCACACCCGAGCGCAAGCTGAAAGAGATGCGTCTCGCGGTCGGCGTCGAGAAGAACTACACCAAAGACCAGATCCTTCTGGGTTACCTCAACATCGCCAACTTCGGCGGGCAGAGCTACGGCGTCGAGGCAGCGTCGAAGTACTACTTCGGGGTCTCGTCGAAGGACGTCAACATCCAGCAGGCGGCCACGCTCATCGCCATGTTGAACAACCCGTCCGGGCTGCGTATCGACCGGCCCGACCAAGAGGTCAACGGCGCAGCCGACGGCTACTCGCTGACGAAGGTGCGGCGCGACTACGTCATCAACAAGATGCTCGAAGAGAACAAGATCACGCAAGAAGAGCACGACGCGGCTCTCGCGTCGGCCGTCGAGCCCAACATCGTGCAGCCGTCATCCGGCTGCCAGACCGCCGGCAACGCGGCCTATTTCTGCGACTACGTGACCTGGGTCATCAAGCGCAATGCGGCATTCGGCGCCACCGACGAAGAGCGACTGGCGCTTCTGAAGCGAGGCGGGCTCGACGTCTACACCACGCTCGACATCGACATGCAGAACACGTCGCAGGCCGCCATCGATGCCTACATCCCGAAGTCCATGGCCCGGGTAGACATCGGAGCCACCGCGGCAACCGTCGAGCCCGGCACCGGCCGCGTTCTCGCCATGGCGCAGAACAAGAACTACACGGCGGGTGACTCCCCCGACCCGAGCTACACGGCGGTCAACTACAACACCGATCAGGCCTATGGCGGGTCCACCGGCTTCCCCGTCGGATCGTCGTACAAGGTGTACACGCTGCTCGACTGGCTGAAGAACGGGCACTCGCTCAACGAGACGGTCGACGGCAAGCGCCGCACCTTCACCTCCTTCACCAACACGTGTGAAGGCAACTGGCGCGGAGCGTGGAACCCGCAGAACTTTGACGGCTCGAGCCCCGGAGCGATCACGGCCATCGACGCCACCAAGCGAAGCGTCAACTCTGCCTTCGTCGCCATGGCGCAGAAGCTCGACCTGTGCGAGATCCGTCAGACCGCTGAATCCATGGGCGTGCACCGCGCCGACGGCAAGCAGCTCGTCGACTTCCCCGGTTCCATCCTCGGCTCGAACGACATCGCTGGCCTCACCATGGCTGCGTCGTTTGCCGGCATCGCCGCCCAGGGCAAGTACTGCGAGCCCATCGTCATCGACGAGATCGTCAAGCCCGACGGCGAGAAGTTCACACCCCCGAGCGCCAACTGCAAGCAGGGTGTCACGCCCGAGATCGCGAACACGGCCGCCTACGCCATGCAGACGATCTTCCAGCCCGGCGGAACCGCCGCGGCCACCACCGTGCGCGGCGCCCCGCTGTTCGGCAAGACGGGAACCGCCGACGACGCCCTGCACTCCTGGATTACGGGTGGCACCACCAAGGCCGTCACCTCGCTGTGGATCGGCAACGTCTCGGGTAAGGCTAGCATGTACAACGTGCGGGTGCTCGGCGGGCAAACCGGCTTCAGCGCGAAGTTCCGAGTCTGGTCGCAGATCATGAACTCGGCCGTCGCGAAGTTCGGCGGGGATGCGTTCCCGCAGCCCTCGCAGAGCCTCATCCGCGCCAAGCAGGTCGCTGTTCCCGATGTGCGCGGCAAGTCCGTCGCCGACGCCACCACCACGCTGCAGTCCGCGGGCTTCACCGTCGCCACGGGCGAGCCCATCGCGTCGCAGCTGCAGGAAGGCGTCGTCGCGGCCACCGAGCCGGGTGCCGGTGCCAACGTGTCGGTCGGATCGACCATCACGTTGCGTCCGTCGAGCGGGCAGCCGGCCGAGGTCGCCGTGCCCGATGTGGCCAACCAAAACCAGCAACGGGCCCAAAAGTCGCTCGAAGACGCCGGGTTCGGGGTGCAGTTCATGTGCACGGCCGACCCCAACGCGCCGAACGACGGCCAGGTGACCGGCCAGAACCCGGCGGCGAACACCAACGCCAACCCCGAGAACACCACGGTCACCGTCGCATTGAAGAAGAAGAACTGCGGTTGAGTAAGACGCTCCGCCGCACCACCGGAGGGGCCGGGGTCGCCGTAGGCGCCCTGGCCCTCTCCGGGCTTCTGGCCTTTGCCTGGGGGTCGCTTATCGAGCGGCGCCTCTTCACCTTGCGCCGCGTCGACGTGCCGGTGCTGCCGCACGGTGCCGAGCCGCTCACCATCCTGCATCTCTCCGATCTGCACATGGCACCGTGGCAGGCCGACAAGCAGCAGTGGGTGCGCGAGCTGGCAGAGCTCAAGCCCGACCTCATCGTCGACACGGGCGACAACCTCGGCCACAAAGACGGCATCTCGGGCATCGAGCTCGCGTTCGCCAACTTCGGTGGCGTGCCCGGGGCCTACGTCAACGGCTCCAACGACTACTACGGCCCCGTCAAGAAGAACTGGCTGCGCTACTTCTTCGGTCCGAGTTCTCGCGCCGCCGGCCGCCCCAAGCGCCGCGCACGCGACCTCGACACCGCGCGGCTCGAGCGATTCTTCACCGACTCGCTCGGCTGGCAGAACCTCAACAACGCCGTCGGTGGCGTCACCATCAAGGGCACCCGGCTCGACTTCTTCGGCGTCGACGACCCGCACATCGGCGTCGACCGCCTCGACCTCCTCACGGGGCTCATCGATGCCCAGCGCGAGGATGAAGACTTCGAGGACGAAGACACGGTCGAGGCGCAGCGCACCACGCGCGATGTCGTCACCATCGGTGTCGCCCACGCGCCCTACCAGCGCGTGCTCAACTCGTTCGTCACGCACGGCGCCGACCTCATCCTCGCCGGGCACACGCACGGCGGGCAGGTCTGCGTTCCGGGCTATGGCGCGCTCGTCACCAATTGCGACATCCCTCGTGCCCAGGTGAAGGGCCTCAGCATCTGGCGTCACGCCTGGCGCGCAGCACACCTGCACGTCTCGGCCGGCCTCGGCACCTCGATCTACGCCCCCGTGCGTTTCGCGTGCCGTCCCGAGGCCACGCTGCTCACGCTCGTTCCGAAGCCATAGGCGCCGCACCGCACTGCACGCCCCCGTCTCGCTCCCACCACCCCGTCTCGACCCGGGTTCGTGTGATTGCTCGTCTTCCGAGCAGTGAGCGAGAAACAGACACAGAGACAGCGAAGACCCCCTCACCTATTCGTGAGGGGGTCTTCGTGTGTTCCGAGGAGCGGAAGGAGCTGGCTCCGGTCAGGCCGAGGCCGCGAGGGGCTCGCGCGTCAGGACGACGAGCGTGTGCGCTCCGAGGGTGGGCGTGGCGGTGTAGTCGCCCGAGACAAGGGCCTCCGACCATCCGGTGAGGCGCGCCGCCAGGGCGTCGGGCAGCTCGACGGTGTCGGCTGCCAGGTTGACGAGGATGGCGACATCCGGTCGTTCGATCACGAGCAGCGTCTCGGCCGGCGCGTGCACCGTGACGTCACGGAACGACGGGTCGGTGATCGACGGGATGCTGCGGCGCAGGTGAATGAGGCGGCGGTAGAGCTCGAGCGTGCGCCCGTGAATGCCGTCGCCCTCGATCTCGCCCCACTGCAACTTCGAGCCCTCGAACGTCTCGGGGTCTTGCGGGTCGGGAACGATGCTCGGGTCCCAGCCCAGCTTCGCGAACTCGGCGATGCGCCCCTCGGCCGTGGCCGTGCCCAGCTCGGGCTCGGGGTGCGACGTGAAGAACTGCCACGGCGTCGAGGCGGCCCACTCCTCGCCCATGAACAGCATGGGCGTGAAGGGCGACAGCAGCGTGAGGCCCGCGACGAGTGCCAGCTGATTCTCGTCGAGCGTGGCCGTGAGGCGGTCGCCGATGGCGCGGTTGCCGATCTGGTCGTGGTTCTGGTTGCACACCACGAGCCGCCAGGCGGGCGTGCGCAGCGTGTCGATGGGCGCGCCGTGGTGGTGGCCGCGGAACGACGAGTAGGTGCCGTCGTGGAAGAAGCCGCGCGTGAGCACCTTGACGAGGCTTTCGATGCCGGCGAAATCCGCGTAGTAGCCGTCGTGCTCGCCCGTGACGTTGGCGTGCACGGCGTGGTGGAAGTCGTCGGACCACTGCCCCGCCATGCCGATGCCGCCCGCCTCGAGCGGCGTGATGGTGCGCGGGTCGTTGCGGTCGGATTCGGCGATGAGCGTGAGCGGCTTGTTCAGACGGGCGCTGACGCGCTCGGTCTGGATGGCCATCTCCTGCAGGATGTGGGTGGCCCGATTGTCACGCAGCGCGTGCACGGCGTCGAGACGCAGGCCGTCGACGTGCATGTCGGTGAACCAGGACAGCACGTTGTCGACGATGTAGTCGCGCACCGCATCCGACTCTTCGCCGTCGAGGTTGAGCGACGCGCCCCAGGTGTTGCTGCTGCCGTCGTGCAGGTAGGGCCCGAACTTCGGCAGGTAGTTGCCCGAGGGGCCGAGGTGGTTGTAGACGACATCCTGGATGACGGCCAGACCGCGCTGGTGGCAGGCGTCGACGAACCGCTGGTAGCCGGTCGGGCCGCCGTACTGCTCGTGCACCGCGTACCACAGCACACCGTCATAACCCCAGTTGTACAGACCGTTGAAGCCGTTGACGGGCAGCACCTCGACGAAGTCGATGCCGAGCTCGACGAGGTGATCGAGCTTCTCGATGGCGCTGTCGAACGTGCCGCCGGGCGTGAACGTGCCGATGTGCAGTTCGTAGATGACACCGCCGGCGAGCGGGCGGCCCGACCAGGCGTGGTCGCCCCAGGCGTAGGCCGAGGCATCCCAGGTGCGCGAGAGCTCGTGCACACCCTTCGGCTGGCGGCGCGAACGCGGGTCGGGGAACGGGCCCTCGTCGTCGAGCAGGTAGCCGTAATCGACGTCACCCGCGGCGGATGCCTGAGCGACCGTGTCGGCCGGTGCGACGAACCAGCCGTCGCCGGCCGGTTCGAGGGCTACCGTGTCGGAACCGAGGACGAGCTCGGCGTTGTCGGCGCGGGGCGCCCAGACGGAGAACGGTTCGTGGCGAGTCATGAAGTTCCTTCGGCATCCGGCTGGGCGAATGTGTCGGTCGGTGTGTGGTCGGGGGCGTGCTCGACCTCGGCCTCGACCGAGCCGTCGGCACCGTGTTCGGAGGCGGCGGGCTCGGATGCAGCAGCACTCGCGTTACCGGCGGAAGCATCAGCATCCGCATCGCTGTCGTCGCGAACGAGGAGGGCCACGGGCAGCGCCGTGAGGATCTCGGCGGCCGTCACCTCGCCCGATCCGATGGGGCGCCCGCTGAGCGCGTCGCGCCAACGGCCCTCGGGAAGCGCAACGGTCGTGCCCTCCCACCCGCCGCGAGCGGCGAGACCGAGGGGCAGACGCGTGGCGAGCGTGAGCGCGCCACCGCGGTCGAATGCGATGAGGTGCGCGGCCGCGGGCCCCGCCACGGTCACGGGCGCATAGCCGGCGAACAGCTCGGCGCGGTCGCGCGTGAGCGTCAGGGCGCGCTGCGTGACGAGCAGCTTGGCGAGCCCGTCGTCGTCCACGGCCGGCACGGTGCCCGACTCGAGCGCGTCGAGGCGGTCGAGCGTGGAGATGTGCGCGTCGTAGTCGATGAGGCGACGGTTGTCGGGGTCGACGAGCGAGTCCTCCCACAGTTCGGTGCCCTGGTAGACGTCGGGGACGCCCACCGAGGTGATCTGCACGAGCTTCGCCGCGAGCGCGTTGCTGCGCCCGGCGTCGGCCACGCGCGAGACGAACGACGTGACGAGGCCGTTGACGGTCTCATCGTCGAACGCCGCGTCGACGGCCGCGTGCATGCGCTCTTCGAACGCCTCGTCGGGGGCCGTCCACGTGGTGGAGTTGCCGGCCTCACGCGAGGCCTTCTCGACATAGGCGTGCGCGCGTTCGCGGCTGAGCGGCCAGGCGCCGACGATGGCCTGCCAGAGCAGGTTGTCGAAGGGGCCGT
Source organism: Okibacterium fritillariae (assembly GCF_900167575.1). Lineage (GTDB taxonomy): Bacteria > Actinomycetota > Actinomycetes > Actinomycetales > Microbacteriaceae > Okibacterium > Okibacterium fritillariae. Next base: position 245,338 of record NZ_FUZP01000002.1, on the reverse strand, counting down.
CGCCCGTCGAGCCGTGGGGCGTCGCGCGGATGCCGCGTAGCGTCTCGGCCCACTCGCCGGGGATCTCGGCGATCGTGCTGATGCGGGCGCGCACGTCTTCGCCGCGCTTGGTGTCGTGCGTGGAGAGCGTCGTCATGGCACGCTCCCACCGCCCCACGCGCTCGGCCTGCACCCGGTGGAACTCGGCCGTGTCGGTGGCGAAGATGCTCGGGTCGGCGCCCACCTCGGTGAGCGATGTGAGGCGCGTGTAGCGGTAGAACGCCGTGTCTTCGACGCCCTTCGCCATCACCATGCCGGAGGTCTGCTGCAGGCGGCGCGCGGCCGGCTCGGAGGGGTCGGCGAGGCGCTTGACGAGGGCCGAGATCGTGGGTTCGAGCTCCGGACGTCTGGCCGCGGCATCCCCCGCTGCCACCATGAGCGGGGCACTCGAGCCCTCGGGCAGGTAGCTGCGATAGACGGGGAAGCTCGCCAGGATCTCGCTGAGCGCATCGATGGTGTTGTCGTCGTTGGCCTGGCCCAGCTCGCGCGCCAGGCGCAGGGTCTCGCTGCCGAGGATGCCGGTGGCGATGCCGCGCTTGGTGTCGTGGATGAGGTCGGCCCACGTGGGCGCCTCGCCCATGTCGCTGTGTGCCCGCAGGTCGGCGTCGAGGGCGTCGAGCGCCGACTCTCCGGCAGGGTCGACGAACAGGCGGTCGATCGTGGCCAGCATGTCGTAGCCGGTGGTGCCCGCGGTGCGCCACTCGGTCGGCAACTGTTCGCCGGGCTCGGTGATCTTCTCGACCAGCAGATAGGCGTCCCCGGTGAGAGCCGAGAGGCCCTCGAGGTAGCCGGACGGGTCGTAGAGGCCGTCGGGGTGGTCGATGCGCAGACCGTCGGCCAGCCCCTCCTGGAACCAGCTCTCGATCTCGACGTGCGAGGCGTTGAACACCGTGGTGTCTTCGACCCGGATCGCGGCCAGCGTGTTGACCGCGAAGAACCGGCGATAGTTCAGGTCGGTGTCGGCGAGCTTCCAGTGCACGAGGCGGTAGTTCTGACGCTCGTGCACCGACAGGGCATAGTCGGATGCCTGAGCGTCGAGCCCCTCGGTGCTGCCGGGTGCGATGGGGTAACGGTTCTCGTAGTAGTGCAGCTGGTCGCCGACCACCTCGAGCCCCTCGGCCGACTCGTCTCCGAGCACGGGGATGACGAGCTTGCCGCCACCCGCCGCCCAGTCGACGTCGAAGAACGACGCGTATTGCGACGAGGGACCGTGCGTGAGGACATCCCACCACCAGCCGTTGATGTGCGGCGTGGCGACGCCCACGTGGTTGGGCACGATGTCGACGAGCACGCCGAAGCCCATCTCGTGGGCCCGCTCGGCGAGGCGCGCGAAGGCCTCTCGGCCCCCACGCTCGTCGTCGACCTGCGTGTGGTCGACGACGTCGTAGCCGTGGTTCGACCCCGGCTCGGCCTTCAGGATGGGCGACAGGTAGATCCAGTCGACGCCGAGGCGCTTCAGGTAGGGAAGCACCTTCGCCGCGTCGTCGAACGTGAAGTCCTTCTGCAGCTGCAGGCGGTAGGTGTTGGCGGGGATTCTCATCAGACCTCCGGTGATCCCGATTCGATGATGGGGTGGCTGGCCGTCTGCGTGAGGCTTTCGGCGATCGAGTCATCGGCCGCGATGGGCTTCTCGACGTGTTCGCGCAGCACCACGATGGAGCGGCCGGCGACCGTGAGTTCACTGCCGGCGGGCAGGGCGCTCAGCCCCGCGACTCCCCCGGCGGTGTTGATGACGGTGTCCCACTTCTCGGAGTATTCGGTGGGCGGCAGCGTGAACGGCACATCGGAGTCGGACGCGTTGAACGCCAGGATGAAGTGCTGGTCGGTGACCTCGCGGCCCTGACGGTCGCGCCCGCGGATGCCGTTTCCGTTGAGGAACACGGCGACAGCCTTGGCGTAGCTCGAGTCCCAGTCGCTTTCTTCCATCTCGGCACCGTTGGTGTTGAGCCACACGATGTCGGGCAGCGGGTCTTCGTTCGTGCGCGACACGGGTCGGCCGTCGAAGTAGCGGATGCGGCGGAAGGTGGGGTGTTCGCGACGCAGACGGATCACGGCCGAGGTGAACTCGATGAGCGATTCGTCGGCGTCGGCCCAGTTGAGCCAGGCGATCTCGGAGTCCTGCGCGTAGGTGTTGTTGTTTCCGTTCTGGGTGCGGCCCAGTTCGTCGCCGTGCAGCACCATCGGCACGCCCTGCGAGAGCAGAAGGGTGGCGAGGATGTTGCGCTGCTGGCGTGTGCGGATGGCGAGCACGGCGGGGTCGTCGGTCTCACCCTCGACGCCCGAGTTCCAGGAACGGTTGTGCGATTCGCCGTCGTTGTTGTCCTCGCCGTTGGCATCGTTGTGCTTCTCGTTGTAGGAGACGAGGTCGCGCAGCGTGAAGCCGTCGTGGGCCGTGACGAAGTTGATGGATGCCACGGGGCGTCGTCCGTCACGCTCGTAGAGATCGGCCGAACCCGTGAGGCGGGCCGCGAACTCACCGAGCGTGGAGGGCTCGCCGCGCCAGAAGTCGCGCACCGTGTCGCGGTATTTACCGTTCCACTCGGTCCACTGCGGCGGGAAGTTGCCCACTTGGTAGCCGCCGGGGCCGACATCCCACGGCTCGGCGATGAGTTTGACCTGCGAGACCACCGGGTCCTGCTGCACGAGCTCGAAGAATGTCGCGAGCTTGTCGACGTCGTAGAACTCGCGCGCCAGCGTGGAGGCGAGGTCGAAGCGGAAGCCGTCGACGTGCATCTCGTTGACCCAGTAGCGCAGGCTGTCCATGATCAGCTGCAGGGCGTGAGGGTGGCCCACGTTGAGCGAGTTGCCCGTGCCGGTGTAGTCCATGTAGTACTGCTTGTCGTCGTCGACGAGGCGGTAGTAGGCCTCGTTGTCGATGCCGCGCATGGAGAGGGTGGGGCCGAGGTGGTTTCCCTCGGCGGTGTGGTTGTAGACCACGTCGAGGATGACCTCGATGCCCGCGCGGTGCAGGGCGCGCACCATGGACTTGAACTCTTGCACCTGCTGGCCGGCGTCGCCCGTGGACGAGTAGCCGTTGTGGGGTGCGAAGAAGCCGATGGTGTTGTAGCCCCAGTAGTTGCGCAGGCCCTTCTCCTCGAGCGTGGAGTCGTGCACGAACTGGTGCACGGGCATGAGCTCGATGGCGGTGACGCCGAGGCGCTCGAGGTGCTGGATGACCGACGGGTGCGCGATTCCCGCATAGGTGCCGCGCTGCTCTTCGGGAACATCGGGGTGCATCTCGGTGAGGCCCTTGACGTGCGCCTCATAGATGACGGTCTCGTTGTAGGGCGTCTTCAGCAGCCGGTCGCCCTCCCAATCGAAGAACGGGTTGATGACGACGCTCTTCGACGCGAAGGGGGCGGAGTCGTCCTCGTTGCGCACGGTGGGGTCGTCGAAGCTGTAGGAGTACATCGCCGGGTTCCAGTCGATCTCGCCCTGGACGGCCTTGGCGTAGGGGTCGAGCAGGAGCTTCGACGGGTCGGAACGCTTTCCGGACTCGGGGTCGTACTCGCCGTGCACACGGTATCCATAGGACTGCCCGGGGTGCACCTGCGGCAGATAGGCGTGCCAGACATAGGCGTCGACCTCGACGAGGTCCACGCAGTGCTCGGTGCCGTCGGGGTCGAACAGGCACAGCTCGACGCGATCGGCCGTCTCGCTGAAGATGGCGAAGTTCGTGCCACTGCCGTCGAAGGTCGCTCCGAGCGGGTAGGGGGTTCCGGGCCAGGTTTCCATCAGTATCCATTCGTGCGGGGGTTTCCGTCCGCGGGAAAAGCCCGGGCGGAGGGTTCAACAAGAGGTCCAACGGTATTCAGCTTCCTTCCGATCGTACGGGGAACCACCGACTCCGTTCTCCCCCTTGCGCAGAGAGCTGGCGGGGCTAGCGTGAGAAGAGGACGGGCTGCTATGCCCGGTCCGCGCACGTGCGGCGATGCATCCGCTCACCGCCCCGCGACACGAGAACGACACGAGAGAAGGAGAGCCACATGGCCACGCAGGAAGAACTCGACAACATCTCGAAGGTTTTGACCAAGGCGCGCATCGCCACCCTGACCACGGTGGCGTCGGACGGCGCGCTGCACAGCCGGCCGCTGGCCCTGCAGGAGCGGGAGTTCGACGGCGACCTCTGGTTCTTCACGCCAAAGCCCACGGAGAAGACCGACGAGATCGCGCAGAACCCGAACGTCAACGTGGCCGTTCACGGCGGCGACGGCTACCTCTCGATCGCGGGCACGGCATCGATCGTCGTCGACGAGGCGAAGATCGACGAGCTGTGGGGGCCGTCGGCCGAGGCCTGGTTCGAGAAGGGCCGTGAAGACCCGCGCATCGCGCTCGTCAAGGTCAGCGCCGACTCGGCCGAGTACTGGGTCAACAACGACCCCAAGATCGTGACGCTGTTCAAGGTGGCCAAGGCCACGACGCAGAAGAAGTCGCCCGATGTGGGCGAGAACGAGGCCGTCGAACTGTGATGCAAGGGGTCCGGAGTGCCGTTCGCTCGGGGCGGAACTCCGGGCCCGCTGTCAGAGGTCACGGCTACGGTTCGAGCATGACTGATGACTCCGCCGGGCCCGACTACTCCGATCTGCGCGACTACGCGGCGATCGGCGACGGGCGCACGGTGGCCTTGATCGGCAGGCGCGGCCAGGTCGACTGGCTGCCCATCCCCAATCTCGACAGCCCGCCCGTCTTCGCCGCCATCCTCGATGCACAGACGGGGGGATGCATTCAGCTCGCGCCCGTCGACGACTTCGACGTCAAGCGCCGCTACGTTCAGGGCACCAACGTGCTGCAGACCACGTTCACCACGGCCAAGGGTTCGGTGCGCGTCACCGACGCGCTCGTCACGGGCATCGCGGGCCGCCTCCCGTGGGCCGAGTTCGCGCGCCGCATCGAGGGCCTCGAGGGTTCGGTCAAGATGGCGTGGAAGGTGCAGCCCGGCACGAAGCTCGGCACCGGCTCGCCGTGGTTGCAGACCACCACCGAGGGCACGATCATCCGCGTCGGTCACACCAACATCGCCGTCACGGGCCTCGACCACGGCGCGTCCAAGCCCCGTGAAGACAACGGCAACAGCGGGTCGATCCAGGGCGAGTTCACCACCCGATCCGATTCGCGGCACCTGCTCGTCATGGTCGCCACCGACAACGAGCCCCTGCACTTCCCGGTGCCCGAAAACGTCGACAAGGGCATCGATCGCACTATCGACAACTGGCGCAACTGGTCGCGCGAGTTCCACTATTCGGGGCCCTGGGCGCCGCATGTGCAGCGCAGCGCGCTCGCACTCAAGCTGCTGATCTACAGCCCCACGGGCGCCATCGCGGCGGCCGCGACGACCTCGTTGCCCGAAAACCCGACGGGCGGCAAGAACTGGGACTACCGCTTCGCGTGGGTGCGCGACCTCGCCTACACGGCGCACGCGCTCGTGCGCTTCGGTCTGCGTGAAGAGACCCAGGCGGCCATCTCGTGGCTGCTGCGCACCATCAAGGAGAACGGCCCTGAACTGGCGATCTTCTACGACCTCGGCGGCAACGTGAGCGACGGCGTCACCACGCACGACGTTCCGGGCTGGCGCGGCGTAGGCCCCGTCGTCTCGGGCAACCCCGCGCACGGCCAGCTGCAGCTCGGCGTGTTCGGCGACCTCTTCGACATCTGCCGGCTCTACGTCGACGCGGGCAACGTGCTCGACGTCGAGACCGGCCGGCTGCTCGCATCCATCGCCGACCGCACGTGCGACCTGTGGCGCAACCGCGACGCCGGCATGTGGGAGCTACCCGAAGAACAGCACTACACCTCGTCGAAGATGGGATGCTGGCAGGCGCTCGACGCGGCCGTGCACCTCGCCGACCTCGGCCAGGTGGCCGGCAGTTCCGAGCGCTGGGCCGCCGAACGCGATCGCATCAAGGCGTGGGTCGAGGAGAACTGCTGGGACGAAGAACTCGGCAGCTATGTCATGTTCCCCGGCACGACCGACCTCGACGCGTCGGTGCTGTTGCACGGCCCGAGCGGGTTCGAGCGCGGCGAGCGCATGTCGCGCAGCATCGACGCCCTGCAGAAAGAGCTCGGCCGCGGCGCTCATATGTATCGCTACTCGGGCGTCGAGCAGGAGGAACACCAATTCGTGGCGTGCGGCTTCTGGGCGGCATCCGCGCTCGTGTGTGTCGGCCGGCACGACGAGGCGATCGCGCGCATGAACAAGCTCGTCAAAACATCCAACGACGTCGGCATCTTCGCCGAGATGATCTCGGAACACGACGGGTCGTTCTGGGGCAACCTGCCGCAGGGCCTCAGCCACCTGGCCCTCATCAACGCGGCGATCACGATCGAGGAGTTGACGCAATCGTGAGCGAGCGCAAGCCCTCGCCAAAGTTCCGACGCAGTCGTACCCTGAAGAAGGGCGCTTGCGAACGCCGCCACCGGGTTTCTTCCGGTTCGGTCGCCACTGTCTAATCAGCCCACGAAAAAGGAGTCGCATATGACCACCACACTCGAACGCCACGTCGAAGCACCCGCCGGCGCCGGCGCCAAGACCACCCGCCGCCAGAACGCCGAAAAGGGCTTCAAGGCGTCGAAGACCCTCACCGACAACATGCAGAAGGTGCTCGTCGACCTGATCGAGCTGCACCTGCAGGGCAAGCAGGCTCACTGGAACGTCGTGGGCAAGAACTTCCGCGACCTGCACCTGCAGCTCGACGAGATCATCGACGCCGCGCGCGAATTCAGCGACGAGGTCGCCGAGCGACTGCGCGCCCTGCACGCCGTTCCCGACGGCCGCAGCGACACGGTCGCCGCCACCACCACGCTGCCCGAATACCCGCACGGCGAGATCGACACCGCCGAGACGGTCGACCTCATCACGGTGCGCCTCGAGAACACGGTCGGCACCATGCGTGAGGTCCACGACGAGATCGACGAAGAAGACCCCACGAGCGCCGACATCCTGCACGCCATCATCGCGAAGCTCGAGCAGTACGCGTGGATGGTTAGCGCCGAAAACCGCGTCACCTCGCGCACCAAGTAACACGCGCGACGCACCACCCGAAGCCCCGGCCCGCCTCTTGGCGGCCGGGGCTTCGTCGTGTGCGGCTGGAGCCGCCGCAATCTCGCTCACTCAGATTCGCCTGAGCGGCCGCCCTATGCTCGCGACAACACCGAAAGGAAGCCCAATGAAACAACTCGGCCTCGTCCTCCTCCCGCTTGCGATCGGCGCCGTGCTGGCGCCGATCGCCTGGATCCTCTTCCACACGGGCTGGGCGGTCACTCTCGCCGTCGTCCTCCCGATCGCTCTTCTGCCCCGGATCTTGCGGAAGGTCCGAGCACTCAACCAGGAGGAGTATCTGCGCCGTAAGGAACTTCACGCTCACAGGAAGGAGAAATTCTGACATTCAGAATTGCTCTACCGCAACCTGCGGCGCGAGCGCGAACTCGCAACTGAAGCGTTCTATCGATGGAGATAACCGTGAAGAATCCAGCCCTCATCTCAACTGCCGTCCTCCTGTGCGCGGGCCTCACGCTTGGGCCTACCGCGTCGCCGGCGTCGGCGTCCCAGCTCCCCGGTCAGACGCACAGCACCACCGGCCCGTCGCACCCGTCTTACACACTTGAATCGGTGGCAGGCACGAGCGAAATCAAGGTCACGCTGCGAAATGGGACCGTGCGACACGCCGGAAGCCACATAGAAATTGTGAACCAATATGGGGTCGTAACTGAGAAGATCCCGCTCAGCTTCGGGCGGATGACGGGCGGCGATACGGCCTCCGTGAACCATATCGAAGTCACCAGCTTCCACGTCGAGAGCTCCCTCGCAGTCACGCCGGGCATCAGCACCCGAGCAAAGAAGAAGAAACAAGGCTGGGAGGGCAGCTGGGATAAGTGCGTCTCCGAGGCAGGGCTCCAAGGAGCGGGCGCCGGACTTTTCGTCGGCGGCCTCGGCGGCGCTGCCGCAGGCATGGTGGGAAGCGGCGTCTTCAGCGCTCTGCTTCACTGTCGCAACCTTCCTCACAAGTCCTAGGCAATTCGTCGTGGGCGGCTGGGCGGGCCGCGCACGAAAAAGGTCCGGGACACGACCTCCCCCGAGAGTCGTGTTCCGGACCTTCCGCAACGGCCGCGGCATCCGAGGATGCGCCGCCGGGCGGTCTAGCGAGCCCGCGGGTTAGTGAACCGCGGTGCCACCGGTGACGGCGATGGTCTCGCCGCTCGTGTAGCTGGCTTCCTGCGAGGCGAGGTAGACATACGTGCTCGACAGTTCGACCGGCTGGCCGGGGCGACCGTAGGCGGCCTCCGAACCGAACGACTCGATCTTCTCGTTGGGCACCGACGACGGCTGCAGCGGGGTCCAGAACGGGCCGGGAGCGACGCCGTTCACACGGATGCCCTTCTCGGCGAGCTGCGTGGCGAGACCGCGCGTCACGTTGACGATGGCAGCCTTGGTGCCGGCGTACTCGAGCAGTCCGGGCGAAGGGTTGAAGCCCTGGATGGACGACGTGGTGATGATCGCCGAGCCGGGCTTGAGGTGCGGCAGCGCGGCATCCGTCAGCCAGAAGAGCGAGTACACGTTGGTCTTGAACGTGTGGTCGAGCAGCTCGGTGGTGAAATCGTCGAAGCTGTCGACGGTCTGCATGTAGCCGCCGACCATGACGAGCAGGTCGAGGCCACCGAGGGCTTCGACGGCCTTCTCGACGAGCTCGTAGTTGAACTTCTCGTCGGTGAGGTCGCCGGGGATGAGCTCGACGGTGCGGCCGGTCTCGGCGACGACCTTCTTGGTGTCTTCGGCGTTGGCCTGCTCGTCGGGCAGGTAGTTGAGCACGACATCCGCACCCTCGCGCGCGAACGCGATGGCGACGGCGCGGCCGATGCCCGAGTCGCCACCCGTGATGAGCGCCTTGCGGCCCGCGAGACGGCCGTGGCCGATGTACGACTCTTCGCCGTGGTCGGGCTTCGGGTCCATCTGGAACGTGTCACCCGGGTCGGGCTGCTGCTGCGGCTTGAAGGGCGGCTGCTTGTACTGAGTCAGGGGGTTCTGCGGTTCGTAGATGTTCGACATGCTTCAACGCTAGGCGCGTCGTATGCAGGGCGCGCGGGGTTGACCAATGGGCGAAGAAGCCCTAGGCGCGCAGCACGCGCACGCCGAGCGCCCCGATGCCCGTGACCGTGGCGTCGCTCAGGCCCGCGTCGCTGACGACGACGTCGACGTCCGCGACATCCAGCGCCTTGTATTTGCCGAACGTGCCGTATTTCGAGCTGGCCGCGACGAGCACGGTCTCGCTCGACACCGAGACGGCGGCCTGCTTCACCTCGACCTTCGACTCGGCGGGTGTCGTGACGCCTCGTTTGAGGTCCCACGAGCTGGTCGAGATGAACGCCACGTCGACCACCAGTTCGCGCAGCATCATGGCCGCGAGACGCCCCACCGTCGACTGGTTGTGCGTGTCGACGCGGCCGCCGACGAGCAGCAGCTCGGTGGTGGGGTGGTCCATGAGCTCGCGCGCGATGGCGACGTCGTTGGTGACGACCGTGAGGTCCCGGCGGTCGGCGAGGTGCGGCACCATGGCGAGCATGGTCGTGCCGGCGTCGAGGTAGATGGTCATGGCGTCGCGCACCAGCGTGGCGGCGACGGCGGCCATGGCGGTCTTCTCGGCCGAATCGACGAGCGCCTTCTCGTCGTGGCTGGGCTCGACGTGCAGGCGGCTCGCGATCTTGGCGCCGCCCGGCACGGACAGCGCGCGACCCTCTTCTTCGAGCACAGAGATGTCGCGGCGGATCGTCATGTGGCTCACGTCGAGCAGGGCCGACAACTGATTGAAGCTCAGCACCTGTTCGCGGCGCAGGTGTTTGAGGATGAGTTCGCGGCGCTGCTCGGGAATGAGCGGGGCGAGCTCTGCGGCATCCGATCCCATGTCGTCCCCTCCCCGTTGGTTGTGTTGTCGTGCGGCGCTGTGTAGAAGATTACCGCTCGGGCGTGGCCCAATTCGATCCGTGCGCTGCGGTCAGCGCGGCGATCTCGTCGGCGGCGAGCAGGCGGCGTGGCTGCCCGGCGGTCACGAGCGCGATGCGCGCGGCTTCTTCGACCTCGATGGCGGCGTCGAGGGCGGCGTCGAGCGTGGCGCCGCTCGTGATCTGCCCGTGGTTCTGCAGCAGCGCGGCATGAAAGGCGAACGGGATGTCGAGCAGCAGGTCGCCCAGCTCCGGCGAGCCCGGCGCGCGATAGGCGACAAGCGGCGTCTGGCCGGCGCGCATGACGAAGTAGGGCGTGAGCGGCGGCAGCGCGCTGTTCTCGGCCCACGGTTCGAGGCACGATGCGGCGACGGCCTGCGCCGAATGCACGTGCACCACGGCGGTGTGAGCCGGGTTCTTGCGATAGAACGCCAGGTGCAGGGATGCCTCTTTCGAGGGTTTGTCGCCCGCGAGCCAGTCGCCGTCCATCGTCAGCACCGAGAGCCGGGCCGCGTCGAGTCGCCCGAGGCTGGAACCGCCGGGGGTGATGAGCACGCGGTCGCCCACGCGCACGCTGACGTTGCCGCTCGAGCCGGGGCTGAGGCCCGCGTCGACGATGCGCACGCCGGCGTCGACCAGGGTCTCGGCGGCCGAGGCGAGGGCACCGGCATCCGGGTGTGTCGAGACATCCTCGCGCGTGTGGAGGGGTGAGGGGGTCATGGGTGCAGAACCTTCCAGGCGGAGGTGAACATGTCTTCCGAGCCGAAGTTGCCCGATTTGAGTGCGATGTCGACGAGCGTGCCGTGGGCCGTGTGACCCTGAGCCCAGCAGACGCCGGGGGCGATCTCGGCGCCGATCACGAGTTCCGAGAGGCCGAGCGCCGTGACGGTCGAGCCCGAGGTCTCGCCGCCCGCGACCAGGATGTGCGTCACCCCGCGTTCGGCCACGGTCGCCACCAGCGCGCCCAGGTGCTGCTCGATGAGCTCGGAGGGGTGCGGGCGGTCGGCGGGCGCGAGGCCGTCGGGGTAGCGGTAGGAGACCGAGAGGTCGTCGAGCGAGTCGACGGCGTAGACGAGCGGGGGTCGCGGCGCGCCATCGGCATCCTCGTCGAAGGCGTGGGCGAGCACCCAGACGACGGCCCGTCCGAGCTCCGCCGGCGCATCGTCGATGAGCGCCTGCACGTCGATCTTGCGCGCGGGCAGGTGCGCGCGCCCGTGGGCCACCTGGGTGCGGGTCATCGACGAAGCACTGCCCGAGACGACGAGGCTGCCGGCGTGCGGGCGGGCGGCAACATCCAGCGTGTCGTCGGTGTCGGCGCCAGCATCGACCGCGGCCGGCAACGACCCCGAGCCTTGCTCGACATCAGCCTGCGGAGGCGTCATGCCGAGCGCCAGACCCGAGCCGCCCGAGACGAGCACGTCACCCGCGGTCGCGCCGGCGATGGTGTCGAGCTGGGCATCGGTCGCGGCATCCACGACCACGTAGCGCGCGGACGACTGCGATAAAGCCTCGGCGAGCGCCTCGCTCCCCCGGTCGACCACGTCGGAGTAAACCTCACCCACCGGGGCGGATGTCTGAGGCGCCAGCAGATCGGCCACCCGTGACCGGCGCATGGGCGTGAGCGGGTGGTCTTTCATGGGCGATTCGGCCAGCGGAACGCCGTGCACGCTCAGGATGCCGCCCTCGACCGTGCGGCCGTTGGCGGGGAACGACGGCACGACGACCACGCGGCCGGCATCGAGACGTTTTGAGAGAGCGTCGAGCACGGGGCCGATATTGCCCTCGTCGGTGGAGTCGAACGTGCTGCAGTATTTGAGGTAGAAGCGGTCGCAGTCGAGCGATTCGAGCAGGTCGAGCGCGCGCAGCGAGTCGGCGACGGCGGTGGCGACGGGCGCGGTGCGGCTCTTGAGCGCGATGACGACGGCATCCGGTCGGTCAGGCAGGGCGCGCACGCGGGCCTCGGCGGCGTCGAGCGCACCGCCCGGGATGACGACCACGCGAAAGCCGCGTTTGGCCAAATTGGTGGCGAGGTCGGTGGCCCCGGTGAAGTCGTCGGCGATCGCGCCCAGTCTTCTCACGGATCGAACTCCTTCTGTGGGGTGGCAACAGCGGTGGTGGCAGCAGGACTAGTCAAGCACGTTGTTAAGATCTGTGCACATATTTGACAATAGTATAAATCCGTCCTAACTTGTGTGAAACGCTGTGAGGCACGCTCGGTGCCCCGTTCAGAGGAGAACCCGGTACCACGATGACGTACGCCCACACGGCCCCGGCCCCATCCGAACCCATCACCGTCGCCCTCACGGGTGCGAGCGGAGGCTTCGGCCGCACGTTCCTGGCCCAGCTCGCCGTCATCCCGACCATGCGACCGAGCATTCTCGTGGACCTCAACCTTCCCGCGCTCTCCGCCCTGCTCGACGACCTCGGCTATGACCGCGCCACCTGGCAGATCGTCGACTCGGCCGCCGACGTCGAAAGCGTCGTCGCCGACGGCCGCACGGCCCTGATCTCGGATGCCGCGCTCCTCGTCCCCTCCTCCTACCGCGTTCTCGTCGAGGCCACGGGCAACATGCGAGCCGGGTTCGCCTTCGCCCGGCAGGCGCTCGACGCCGAACGTCACGTCGTCATGGTGAGCAAAGAAGTAGAGAGCCTCTCGGGCGTCTTCCTCTCTGAACTCGCCCGCGAGCGCGGCGTCAGCTACCAGCCCGGCATGGGCGACCAGCCCGCCAACCTGCTCGCCCTGCTCTCCTGGGTGCAGGCGGTCGGCCTCGAGGTCGTCGCCGTCGGCAAGTCGAGCGAATACGACCTCACCTACGACCCCGCGACCGGCATGGCCCGCCAGTTGGATGTCGACACCCACGCCCCGGCGCTCGGCGATCTGCTCGAGCTCGGCGACGACCTCGCGGCCACGCTCGCCTCACGCCACGAGGCCACCCGCGCCTTCAAGCGCGCCGCGGCCGCCGACTATTGCGAGATGGCCGTCGTCTCGCAGTACACGGGTTTCACGCCCGACGTCGAGACCATGCACTACCCCATCGCGCGCCCCGACGAGCTGGCCGACATCTACTCCCTGCGCGAGCACGGAGGAATCCTCGAGAACTCGGGCGCCACGGATGTCTTCAGCATGCTGCGTCTGCCGGGCGAGGCCAGCTTCGCGGGCGGTGAGTTCGTCATCGTCAAGACGCACGACGCCGAGACCTGGCGCATGCTGCGCGGCAAGGGCCACGTCGTCAGCCGCGACGGACGCTACGCCGCTATCTTCCACCCCTACCACCTGATGGGCATCGAGACCCCGCTCTCGGTGCTGAGTGCCGTCGACCCGCACCGCGTGGCCGCCGAGCCGCGGCAGCACACCATCCTGTCGGGTCGTGCCGAGATCGACCTCGCCGCCGGCACCGCGCTCACGGTTGCGGGCCACCACCACGAGATCGCCGGTGTGGCCCCCGTGCTGCGCGCGACGCCCGAAACCGCGCCCAACGTCGCGCCCTTCTATCTGCTGGGTGGCTGCACGCTGTCGCGGCCCGTCACCGCGGGCGAACTTCTCACGATCGACGACCTCGACGGCGTCGACCTCAACCTGTGGGCCGCATTCCAGGCCGGCCGCGCCCTGTCGGGAGGCACCGAGTGAGCACGCCGCAGCACGCTGACCCCGCCGCATCCCCCCTCGTGCACCCCAACGGTGTGCGCGCGGCCGACCTCGCCATCCTCGATGCGCACCACCACTTCTGGGACTTCGAGGGCGACGGCTACTACCCCTGGCTGCAGGGCGAATACAACGACGCCTTCTTCCTCGGCGACTACACGGCCATGCTGCAGACGTTCCTGCCCGAGCAGTACCGCCGCGCGACCGCCGGTTTCCGCGTGGTCGGCACCGTGCACGTCGAGGCCGAGCGCTCGCGCACCGAGCAGGTCGCCGAGAGCCTGTTCCTCGAGGGCCTGCACGAGGCGGATGCGGCGTTCCCCGCTGCGGCCGTCGGGCACGTGTCCTTCACCCAACCCGATGTGGCCGAGGTGCTCGACGCGCACGCCCGCATCGAGTTGATTCGCGGCATCCGCTCGAAGCCCGTCACGGCCGCCACCGCGGCCCCGGCGGATTCGGTGTTCGGACAGCCCGGCACCCTGCAGGACCCGCACTTCGTCGCGGGCCTCGCGCTGCTCGAGCAGCACGCCTTCTCGTGGGACCTGCGCGTTCCGTTCTGGCATCTCGCCGAGGCGGCCGACGTGCTGGCCGATCTGCCCGGCATCCCCGTGGTCGTCAACCACTGCGGGCTGCCGCTCGACCGCTCCGACGAGGGACTCGCCGCCTGGCGCGCCGGGCTGGAGAAGCTCGCCGCCCTGCCGCAGGTGACCGTGAAGGTCTCGGAGCTCGGGTTGCCGCGCAACCGCTGGGACCGCGCATCCAACGAGCGCGTCGTGGCCGACACCGTGGCGATCTTCGGGGCCGACCGCTCCATGTTCGCCTCGAACCTGCCCGTCTCGACGCTCACCGCCCCCACCTTCGGCGAGATCGTCGACACCGTCTTCGCCGCGCTTCCGAGCGCCACGCCCGACCAGCTCGAGAGCATCTTCTCGGGCACGGCCGCCCGCTTCTACCGCGTGCGACTGCCCGGCGCCTCCCCCGCCTGACCCACACCACCCCGAAGCATCCCCCCGCATCCCCGTTCCCGCAGCACCCCCACACGAGAAGGACCCGACATGGGCGTCAACGACGACAAGCTGTTCCGCAAGATCTATACCCGCATTCTGCCGCTCGTCATGGTCGGCTTCTTCCTCTCCTACCTCGACCGCGTCAACGTCGGGTTCGCCAAACTCGAGATGAGCTCGGACCTCGGCTTCTCGGATGCCGTCTTCGGCCTCGGCGCCGGTGTGTTCTTCATCGGTTACTTCATCTTCGAGATCCCCTCGAACCTGATCCTCTCGAAGGTCGGTGCGCGCGTCTGGATCGCCCGCATCATGATCACGTGGGGCATCATCTCGGGATGCATGTTCCTCGTGAACTCGGAGTGGCTCTTCTACCTGCTGCGCTTCCTGCTGGGTGTCGCCGAGGCCGGCTTCATCCCCGGTGTGCTCTATTACATGTCTCAATGGTTCCCGGCCAGCCGCCGCGGCCGCGCCTGGGGCATCTTCTACCTGGCGCTCGCGCTGTCGGGTGTCATCGGCGGACCGCTCTCCGGCATCATCCTGAACAGCACGCACCAGGTGTTCGACCTGGCCGGCTGGCAGTGGCTGTTCATCATCGAGGCCGTGCCCACCGTCATCCTCGGTTTCGTCATTCTCAAGTTCCTCAAGGAGGACTACCGCACGGTGACGTTCTTGACGGATGCCGAGAAGCACCGTCTCGGTGAGATGCTCGACGCCGAGCGACCCGTCGGCGGTCACGCCAAATTGGTGGATGTCTTCAAAAGCCCTCTCATCTGGCTGCTGGCGCTCATCTACTTCTCCTATAACTTCGCGCTCTATGGCATCAGCTTCTGGCTGCCCAGCCTCATTCAGGGGCTCGGCATCGAGGGGTCACTGCAGATCGGCTTCATCTCGGCCATCCCGAGCCTCGCGGCCATGGTCGCCATGGTGCTGTTCGGCTTCAGCTCCGACCGTCATGGCGAGCGCAAGAAGCACATCGCGGCGGCCTTCGCGCTCAGCTGCGCGGGCTTCATCATCTGTGTGGTCGCCGGACCGAACCCCGTCGTGGGCATCATCGGCCTGAGTCTCGCCAACGCGGGTGCCCTCGCCATCCCGGCCATCTTCTGGAGCTTCCAGACCGCCATGCTCACGGGCACGGCGCTGGCCGGCGGCATCGCGCTCATCAACTCGACGGGCAACCTGGCCGGCTTCGCGGCGCCCTACCTCATCGGCTTCGTGCGCGATGCGACGGGCAGCCCCAACATCGCGCTGGTGGTGTCGGCCGGATTCATGGTGCTGGGTGCCGTTCTGGTGTTGTCGGTGCGGGCGGCGAAGAATGCTCGCGTCGAGCAGCCGGCCGATCCGGCACTGACCGGGCGGTCCTAGGCCGATAGACCGGGCGCGACTCCCGTCGTCGCCCTCCCCAGCCGGGCGTGACTCCCATCGTCGCCCTCCCCAGCCGGGCGTGACTCTATCGTTGCCCTCCCCAGCCGGGCGTGACCCAGGGGGCCCACTCCGGGTCACGCCCTCCCCCTTTTTCGCGTTCCCCGCAATCCCTGCATAGCCTGACCTCGAACCATCCTGAGGAGCTTCCCGTGAGCCAGACCCGCACCAATACCGACGCCGCGCGGCGTTCGTCGCGCCCCACCAACATCCGGTGGAGCGTCGTCGTCATCCTGTTCGTCTTCTATACGGTGAACTCGATCGACCGGTCGGCGCTCGGCGTGGCCCTGCCGTCGATCAGCGAGGACTTCGAGCTGACGGCGACCATGAAGGGCGTCATCCTCAGCGCCTTCTTCTGGACCTACTGCCTGTTGCAGATTCCGGGTGGCCTGGCCGCCGACCGCTTCGGGCCGCGCAGGGTCATCGGTATCGCGTCGGCCATCTGGGGCACGTTCACGGCGCTCACGGGCCTGGCGGTCAACGGCTTCATGCTCATCCTCGCCCGTCTGGGTCTCGGCGCGTTCGAGGCGCCCTACATGGCGTCGGCGTCGAAGCTCGTCTCCAACTGGATGCCCCCGAAGCGCCGCGCCTCGGGGGTGACGCTCATCGACTCGGGTGCGCCTCTCGGTGCCGCGTTCGGTGGTCTGCTCATCGCGTGGTTGATCACGGCGACGGGGTCGTGGCGTTGGTCGTTCGTCATCGTCGGCATCTCCACGGTGGCCATCGGGTTCCTCGTGTTCCTCTACATTCGCAACCACCCGTTCGAGCACAAGCTCGTGAACGCGGCCGAGGTCGAGCTCGTCAGCGCCGAGGACGAGGCCGAGGGCCCCAAGCCCGGTGTGAGCGCCAAGAATGTCACGGCCATGGTGATCGGCCGCCTCGGCTGGGCCATGGTGTTTTGGGGTCTCGTCACGTGGGGCCCCACCTACCTGAGCCAGGCTCGCGGTCTCGACCTGCAGGCCATGGGCTTCGCAACCTTCCTCATCTTCCTGTGCGGCGCCGTCGGTGAGATCCTCTCGGGTTTCCTGGCCGACAAGCTGCAGAAGCGGTTCTCGCGCAACTTCTCGTTCAAGCTGCTCTTCGGCGGCTCGGGCGCGCTCAGCCTGGCCGCGCTCATCGCCCTCCCCTTCGTCACGGATGCCACGACCGCCGTCGTGCTGCTCTGCGTCGGTGTCTTCTTCAACCTGTTCGGCGGGCTCTACTGGACCATCCCCGCCATGCTCGCCAAGAAGGAGAAGGTCGGCCTCGTGGGCGGCGTCATGAACTTCGCGGGCACCTCGGCCGGCATCATCGTTCCGATCGTCGCCGGTGTGCTGCTCGATGTCACGGGTGATTTCATCGCCGTGCTCGTGTTCCTCGCGGCCGCCGCGGCCGTCTACCTGGTGGCGTCGCTGTCGATCAACTTCGAGGGCAACAAGCACGCCCCCGTGGCCCCGACCCGCACCCCCGAGAAGGTCTGACTCGCATGAGCGAGCGCTACGACGGCCCCATCATCGATGCCCACCACCACGTGTGGGATCTCGAGCGCAATAGCTACCCGTGGCTCGAGCCGGGTGCGCGCGTTCCGCACCGTTACGGGGATTACTCGGCGATCAAGCACACGTATCTGCCGGGCGACTACCGCCGCGACATCCAAGGCACGGGCGTGGTGGCGAGCGTCTACATGGAAGCCGAGTGGGAGGACACCGACCCGATCGGCGAGACGCGTTATGTGAGCGAGCTGTCGGCGTCGTCGGGCGTTCCCGGTGCCATGGCCGCACAGGCCTGGCTGGATGCCCCCGACGTGGCGGGTGTCCTCGCCGAGCAAGCCTCGTTCCCGCTCGTCAGGAGCGTGCGGCACAAGCCGGGCGAGACGCTCATGCGCGACGACACGTGGCGGGCCGGCTATGCGCTCCTGGCCGAGCACGGTCTGCACTTCGAGCTGCAGACCCCGTGGCAGAACCTGGATGCCGCGGCTGACCTCGCACGCGACTTTCCCGACACGCTTCTCATCGTCAACCACTCGGGCGTGCTGCTCGATCGCCGGCCCGAGACGGTTGCCGGCTGGCGCGAGGCGATGGCACGCATGGCCGAGCGGCCGAACGTCGTGGTCAAGGCATCCGGCCTGTGTGTCGAGGGGCAGCCCTGGACCACCGACCTCAACCGCGACGTGGTCTTCGAGCTGGTCTCACTCTTCGGCGCAGACCGCCTCATGTTCGGCAGCAACTTTCCCGTCGATGGCCTCTTCGCCCGCTACGACCAGCTGCTCGACAGCTACCTCGACATCACGGCGCCGCTCACGGCCGCCGAAAAGCGCGCGTTCTTCTACGACACGGCCGACCGCGTCTATCAGCCGCTCCCCTTCGAAGCGCCCTAAACGCGTCAGGAATTGATCGCGTCGATGGTCACGCATACGGCGACAGTTGCGCCCATGAGCGCCATCCAACCGAGAACGAGCCAGACGGGCGGTCGCCCCGTCCACCACGCCACGGGTCGCTTCCACCAAGGGAAAAGCTGCGGTTCGCCCATCCAGGACGTGCCGTCGTGATATCGATACCAGCCGGGGTGATCGGGGTAGGGGTAGAACGCCTGGACCGCGGCCTGGGGGCTCGGCGGCACGTCGTCGAACGCGGGACCCTCCCTCGGCGGCGCTTCGTCGACATCGGCATCGGTATCGACGTGGGCATCCGTATCGACGTGGGCATCGGTATCGGTATCGGCATGGGCGTCGATATCGGCCCGCGAGCCGTCTGACGGTTCCGGATTCACGAGCTTCAGCCGCGCGGGAGCTGCAGCGTGGGGCCGGCGACGCGGCAGGTGGCCGCGGCAACCGACATCGCGCGCTCGAGGATTTCTTGCCAGTCATCCTCGTCTTCGGGGATGCCGCCGAGCAGGGCCGCGACCGTCGTCGCCAGGACCGAGTCGCCCGCGCCCATGGTGTCGACGATCGGCGCGTCGAGCTGCGCGATGGGCACGCTGACCTCGAGGCCGTCGCCGTAAAGCGTGGCGCCCTGGGCCCCGGCCGTGCCGAGCACGTAGCGGGCGCCGGAGGTGAGCAGGTCCTCGGCCAACGATTCGAGGTCGAGGTAGCCGAGCAGCGCGGCATCCTCGTCGCTGACCTTGACGAGCAGGCTGACGGCGGCGATGCGGCGCAGGTTGGCGGCGAAGAGCGGAAGGTTGTTCATCATGCCGGGGCGCGGGTTGGGGTCGAGCACGAGGCGACGTTCGGGGTCGGTGACGACAGTGAGCAGGTCGTCGACCTGGGCGTCGTTGTCGAGCGCGAGGCAGCTGACGGCCACGATGGATGCGGTGCGCACGAGCAGCAGCGCATCCCGATCGAACTCGACCCGTCGTTTCTGCGCAGCCTCGTTGAACACATACGTGGGCTCACCGCCGACACGCGTCGACACCGCGCGCGCCGTTCCGTAGGGCGCGTCGGTGCGCAGCAGAGCCACATCGGCCTCGCGCACGTGCTGGGCGATGGCGTCACCGGCCTCGTCATCCCCCACCATGGCGATGAGAGCCGAGCGCCGCTTCAGAATGCGGATGCCGAGGGCCACGTTGAGCGCGGCGCCACCGACGGCTTCGACCGTCTGCCCGTCGTGCTCGAACTCGTCGATGAGAGCATCCCCGATGACGACGACATCTGCCACGGCATCCACCTTTCGTTGTGCGCGTGCGCGCCCCTCTACCCTGTCACGCGCGGCGCCACCGCGCGTGCGTCACGGATGAGGTCCCGCGCATCTCCTACCTGTCGCTCCCAGATGCCGGCGATGGCGCCCCGAGGAGTCGTCGGGTCCAGTCGGCGAGCGCCCCGATCGCGCTCCTCGAGATGGCCGCCTGCGGCATCATGCTGGTAAAGCCGTGGAAGGCGCCCGGCCAGACGTGCAACTCCGCATCAACGCCGTCAGCCCACATCCGGCTGGCGTAAGCGACTGTCTCGTCCCGAAAGACCTCGGCACTGCCGCAGTCGATGTAGGTGCACGGCAGCGCCGAAAGGTCTGACGCGCGTGCGGGTGCGGCGTATACCGATACGTCGTCTGTGGCGCGGCGTTGGCCGAGGTAGGCATCCCAGCCGAAGCGGGTCATCTGCCGATCTGCGATGCCGACACCGTCGATCTGCGTGGTCGAGACGGTGCTGTCGCGGTCGTCGAGCATCGGAGACACGAGGATCTGCGCCATCAACGCCGGGCCGCGACGGTCACGCGCGAGGAGCGTGGTGCCTGCGGCGAGTCCCGCGCCCGCGCTCTGCCCCGCGATGACGATGCGCTCAGGGTCGATACCGAGTTCCTCGGAATGTTCGGTGATCCACACGAGTCCGGCGTAGCAATCTTCGACCGGGTACGGGTCGGGGTATTCGGGGGCGAGGCGGTAATCCACGCTGATGAGCGTGACGTCGTGCACCAGGAGCCAGTCGTCGTAGGAGTCCAGGTTGGACAGGTAGTGGCCGAACATCATTCCGCCTCCGTGGATCCCGTAGACGGCAGCCGTCTTACCCGTCCGTTGCGTGCGCTGGATGACGGCGAGTTGGATCGAGTCTCCGCGATATCCGGGGACAGTCACGGTGCGTCGTTCATAACCGCGGGATCGAAGCCTCTCATCGAGGACCTCCTCGGTCACGTCGAGCTGGCGCATATGCGGAACCATATCGGCGGTGAGGGTGAACGGGCCGCGAGCTTCGAGGGCGGCGAGGAAAGTGGCGAGTTCGGGGTCGAACGGGGGGCGGTTGACGGCATCAGACATTGGAGGTCTCCCGGAGGTGCATCTCGACGAGGGATTCTGCGGGGAGGTCTGACAACGCCATCCTTGCGTCTCGAAGACGAGGAGGGGCAGACGGGATTCGGGCTGCAGCGACGGTTTGCAGGGACATGAGCGCACTCTTTCGACGAAGAAGTGGCGACTCCGGTGAGACGCGTGCGCGGTCCCGCTCGCTGAACAGAGCGGGAATTTTTCCCTCTGCCACAAACAATAGCTCATTCATACGAGGAATTCGCAGGCTGATTCTGCTCTCGTCGAGGTCGTCGATGCAGCCAAGCCGATCCCGCTGTGCGCGAAGGCTCATCTGCATACTGGCATGCGTCCAGGTCGACGCCGATGCGCCGTCGGCGGTCAGCGTCTCGGGTATCTTGAGGGATCGTGAGTAACCCCTTCGACCAGGTGCCCGTGTTGCCCGTGGTGATACCCCTCAGCATCGTGCTCTTCGCCATCCTGGTTCTGTGGTTGCGTGCGCGGCGGTTCCTGTCGCTCCCCCGCGTCGCCGTCGCGGCCGCCCTCTCGATCTACGTCGCCGGAATCGTGGCGAATACGATCTTCCCGATCTTCCTCAACGCACCCGGCCGCGACGAACCGTGGACGCCGTCGGTGGCGCTCGTCCCCTTCGTGGACTACGAGGTCGAGGATGCTCTCATCAACGTCGCCGTGTTCGTGCCGCTGGGCGTACTCATTGCCCTCCTCGTCACCCGCCCACGATGGCGCACGGTGCTGGCGATAGCCGCCGGCGCGAGCCTGGCGATCGAACTCCTGCAGCTCGCCGCGCAACGATTCGCCGGCGGCGGCCACATCGCCGACGTCAACGACTTCCTCTTCAACGTGACGGGCGCCGCACTCGGCTACGTGCTCTTCCTGCTCGTCGTTCGCACGCGCAGAGGGGCGGCACTCGTCGACCGTTTCCGCTGGAGAACCAACGACGCTCAACGAAAAAGCCCGGCCTGACATTGCTGTCTGGCCGGGCTTTCTCTGTGTGTGTCGGGGTGGCGGGATTCGAACCCACGACCTCCTCGTCCCGAACGAGGCGCGCTACCAAGCTGCGCCACACCCCGATTGGCCCTAAGGCCTCACTAAGGATAGCCGATATTCTCGGCCCTCGCGTACACGGCTAGCGACCGACACGGGTGACGACAGCCGCCAGCAGATCTTGGATGCCTGGCGCTCCAACCATTCGGGCGTGTGCTCGGTGGCGGCGATCACGAGCGACTCGGCGGCGGCCTGCAACTCCCGCACATCGGCGCGCTCGACAGCCGGCGCGAGGCCGCGCAGGATGACCCCGGCGGTCTCGGCCGACAGCTCGCCAGCGACGACGGCGAGCGCAACGGGCGCGGCCCACGGGAGGTGCACGGGCTGCGAGCCGAGCGGCGTGTCGCCCTCCTCGTCCGCGCTCGATGCCGCATCCGCGACACCCCGCTCGCGCCACAGCGGCTGCGCCTCGTCGAACGTGGCGGCCGCGTCGATGGCCTGCTCGGTTTCGGCCACGACCGTGCCGACGCGCAGCAGGCGCTCGACGGTGTCGCCCGAAGCGTGCGTGAGGCCGCGGATGCGTCGCAGGGTGACGTCGGCGCGACCCTCATCCCGCGTGAGCATTTCTCCGGCGATGACGGCGGATAGCGCCTCGGTGGCGCGCTGCAGTTCGCCGAGCTGCCACAGCGCCTGGTTGAGCGCATCGTCGGGCAGTTGGCGATAGACGGCCGAGGGCGACGTGGCCGACGGCGAGCGAAGACGTTGCGTGCCCACCTTGGCGGCGGCACGGGCGAGGTGATCGAACAGAACTTCCATATGACGAGTGTAGAGAAAAACCCGCAGTCGAACAAGTGTTCGAAACATAGAACGGCGTGGCGCGCACATCCACACTACGCGCGTCGGCGGTCGGGGGTAGGCTGGCGCACACGATCGGCGCGGATCCTCACCGACGGCCCCCGGGCCACTCTTCCGAGCGCGAGGACCGCATGACCGACATCCGACTCCGACAGCTCTCGAGCTGGCTGCTCGCGGTCGTCACGGTCGCGGTGCTCGTCATCGTCTTCTGGCCGACCCCCGTCGACGCGGGCGCCCGCGGCACCATCGCGCGCGTGCTCGACACCCTTTACGGCGTGGGCCTGCCGCGCTTCGTCACCTACGGCGTGGTCGAGTTCAGCGCCAACATCGTCATGTTCCTGCCGCTCGGCCTGCTCGTCGCGCTCGCGCTCCCCCGCTGGCTGCTTTGGTTCTCGCCGCTGCTGTGCGCCAGCCTCAGCCTCGCCATCGAGCTCTGCCAGGCGCTCCTGTTACCGCACCGCTTCGCCAGCATCCTGGATGTCGCAGCCAACACATCCGGCGCCATCCTCGGCACCCTCATCGCCATCGTCATCGTCAAGCGCGTGCGGCGCCGTGACCGCGAACGTCAGCGCGCCAGCGACCTCGTGCACATGCAGGCGGCGCGCGAAAGCATCCTGCGCGGTCGGTGACGCCGGGGAGCGGTAGCGCGCATAAACGGCTCGTCGCGGCGCAATAATGCGAATGTGAGCGTTGCGGGTTTCCGCAAACCCGTCTTCTTGGCAACACGCCGATGTTTTCGACCAAATGTTCAGGTTGTCCACCTTAAGAAGGACGTATGCTGTAGCCACGACCTGCCCAGACAACAGGCCGCGAACGGCTTCTGAGCCCCTCCCCCGAGACTCAGAAGCCGTTCGGCTTTTCTGGCGCGTGAACCCCGATTGGAGCTCCCCCGATGCGAGCAATCGTCTACGACCGTTTCGGCACCGCACCCGAGGTGCGCGAGGTGGAGGCCCCGACCGCACCCGAGGGTGGCGTCGTCATCCGGGTGGCCGCGTCGGGCCTGTGCCGCAGCGACTGGCACGCGTGGGCCGGGCACGACGACACGGTGCACCTGCCGCACGTTCCGGGCCACGAGTTCGTGGGAACCATCGAGCACGTCGGCGCGGGCGTCAGCCGCTGGTCGGTCGGCGACCGCGTCACGTCGCCGTTCGTGTGCGGCTGCGGCGTGTGCGAGTGGTGCCTCGGCGGCAACGCGCAGGTGTGCCCGAACCAGACGCAGCCGGGTTTCACGGGCTGGGGCTCACACGCCGAACTGGTGGCCATCCACGCCGCCGACACCAACCTGGTCGCGGTTCCCGACACGATCTCGGATGACGCGGCCGCCAGTCTCGGCTGCCGTTTCGCCACAGCCTTCCGCGCGGTGCGTGCCCGAGCCGACGTGCAGCCGGGCGAGTGGGTGGCCGTCTTCGGCGCCGGAGGCGTGGGCCTCAGCACCGTCATGATCGCCTCGGCCCTGGGCGCCCGCGTCATCGCCGTCGACCGCAACCCGGACGCCCTGGCCCTCGCCCGCAGCGTGGGCGCCGAGGCCACCGTCGCGGTGCCCAGCTCGTCCTCCGAGGTGGCGCCATCCGTCGTCGACCAGGTCATCGACATCACGGATGGCGGAGCCCACGTGGCCCTCGACGCCGTCGGTTCAGCCTCCACCAGCACCGACGCACTCCTGTCGCTGCGCCGCCGCGGCCGCCACGTGCAGATCGGCCTCCTCTCGGCCGACGAACTGCCGCGCCTCCCCCTCGACCGCGTCATCGGCTGGGAACTCGATCTGCTGGGCAGCCACGGCATGGCCGCCGCCGACTACGCCGCCATGCTCACCCTCGTCGCCGACGGCACGCTGCGCCCCCAAGACCTGGTCGGCGGCGCCGTCACCCTCGCCGAGGGCGCCACCCTGCTCCCCCTCACGGCCACGGCCCCACCCACGGGCATCACGGTCATCCACCCGTCGGAGTAGCGCACTTAGAGAGCCACTCAGCTACTGAATGGCTGAATCACTCGTCACCCGAGCAACTCAGTCGATCGGGATGTCGTCTTCCCAGGTGTCCGGGCTGAACGGGAACGGCTCGACGAGCGCCTGGCGGTTGGCGAACTCCATCTCGGGGGCCGCATCCGACCCACCGATCACGCACACGACCACGGTGGGGTCGGCGCTGCTGTAAGCGGGGTCTTTGTACGGAATGTGCAGGAACCACTGACCATCGGCCCGGCGAATGATCGTCGACTCGGCCTCACTGTTCACCGTCACGGCCCCGGGGTTCGACGAACTAATGCTCGCCCACGGCACACACTCGTTATAGGCAGCGGTCTTGCTGATGGGGGCGAGTGCAGCTCCCCCATCCCCTCCCTCGGCGGGCGGCGCAGCCGTTGGCGTCGCGCTAGCCGTGGGTGTCGCGGTGATCGTCGTGGTGGATGTCGGCACCGGCGTCGCACTCTTGGTCGCGGTTGCGGTCGGCGACCCCGTGGGCTCGGGACTATTCGTGCAAGCGCTCAACACCAGCACCCCCGCCACGGCCACCGCACCAAGGGCAGCCACCCTCATCGACGTCATCGTTCGCATCTTTCCCCCATTGCCCGCACGGCACCCGCGCTGCGTTCACGCTATCGAACGCGTTCTCCCCCGGGCAGCGCCTCCACACAATCGTTTCCGGTTTGTCACAATTTGTCCGCGATCCGCTCGGCTTTCGGAGCGAACGCGCATTGACCGCTCCGAGCCCTCACCCCGCGTTGACTTACGAATGCCGAACAATATGACGCTGATCGACAGCACGATTGCCGCCGTCGCGAGTTCGAGCCCAATCGAAGCGAGCGATCGGCACTACCGTAACGGTGAATGTGGACGGCAAAACTGCGGACATTGGCACGATTGCTGACCGAGCGCCCTCCGGACCCGATTTAGGGCGTGCTTTTCAGGAAGCAAGTTCAGCCGCCAGACCCTCAATGAGTGGCACAGAGGGGCTAGCCGCGCTTTCTTGGTCTAACCCAAGGCAGCGTATAGACACCCGGAATTAACACAACACGATAGATGGCCAACGGTGCCGCAATCGCAGCTGCAGCCGTCGCCATAAACACCAGTACGGACAATGGGACGCTGCTCGATATCGGTATAAAGACGACGAGCGAGATGATGAAGCTGTGAGTGACGTAGATGGGGAGAGTCTGTTGGCCAAGCTTCTCGAGCGGCCGACCCACGACAGATCGCGACAATTGGAGTGAGAGAGCTATGCCTGCGACGACTGCAAGGGCAGATAAGGGCATGCGAGCCAGACTGTCTGACCGCCCGCTGGTGATAGCGACGCCGGCGGTCAAGGCGATATAGCCGGCTGCAAGTCCGATGGCATGCCAGAGCGTTGACGCCCTTACCGCTGCAACTATCACTTGCCGCAAGCGGCTACCCGCGACGAAGAATACGAAATACGCCAGAAAGTTATTGAATACCCAGTTGCCCGTGGTGAGGGGCGTCGATGCGAAGGCAATGGAAATCATGGCGACTGCAGGGATCACCACCTTGCTCGGAACTTTCCGGAGGGACCAGAGAGCGAAGGTAAACACAGCCAGCGCATACAGGTACCAGAGACCGTTCGTCGGCCACACCAGGGCGAGAACGAAGTTTCCGACTGGCGAGAATGCACTGAACGGCCATTCTACGAATGAGAACCAAATTGAACGCGCAAGACTCCAGAGCAGGTATAGGTACAGCAGTAGAGCCATCTTTCCAACGAACAGTTCTCGAAGCGTTTTGGTGACGATATTTGCTGCAAGCATGCCCGACACGACGAAGAACAAAGGCATGCGGAGGGTGGTGAGGGCATCATCGGCGACATCCCACCACTCAACAGACCAGCCTTTGGCGCCGAGGAATAACCAGGTGTGATGGAGCACCACGAGCACCATCGCAATTCCCTTCGCTGTGTCGATCCATGGTTCGCGTGGATCGGTGGCGGCGGAGGGGCCAGGTTTGGCGCGGCTCGTTGTGGTCACCGCGTAACCATAGTGGTTTGACGCTTCGCGCGGATCAACCTGCATTTTTTGGCCCATCCCACACATCCTGGATATGGGATGCCCAACAAGGAGCGCAGAGCTTTCGGTAGAGGACTGACCATCCCATCAACCACTCAACTACCGCGCCGAAAAAACTCGAAGGAAACACCTCCTCCTCTCCGCACCCGGCGCAGCGCAACCATATCGGCCCTAGATACGCCGCGGATGAGCTCTAAACAGCTGCATCGGTTGGTAGCCAATTCCCGTATGTACTGGTTTGGCTCAAACCGTCAACAAGACGAATGGCCGTTTAACAGATCCAAGCCGAATCTGCCCTATGCCTTGATCCGAGGCTGCAGTAACCGTTCCGCCGCTGCTCGCGCTACCGCGAACGGCTTCTCAAACGTCCCCATCCCGCCGGTCACAAGCCCGCCCTCGTGCAGCAACATGAGCGTGTCGGCCATCGCTTCAGCATCGGCAACCCCCGCTTCGCGGCACAGGTCGGCAAAGAATTCGCGCATCCATTTCTTCTGCCTAATCGCCTCACCCGCGATCGGATGCCCCATTCCCTCGAACTCGGCGCGCGCATTGATCGCCCCGCACCCCTTCGACAGGTTCTCGCGCGCCCACGCATCCGTGATGTCGAACACGGCCAGCACTCGCTCGATCGTTCCCGCGGGCAGCTTCTCGAGGCCTTTGTCTAAGTAGGCCCGCCACCGCTCATCGCGCCCGCGCAGATAAGCCACGGCGAGCGCATCCTTCGACCCGAACCGGTCATACAGCGTCTTCTTCGTCACCCCGGCCGCCGCAGCAATCGCGTCAACCCCAACTGCGTGGATCCCTTCGCGATAGAACAGGTCGGTCGCGGCCGCCAACACCTTCGTCGCCCCAGATGTCATCACGGGCGCTACCTCGGGCTCGAACTCTTTTCGCATCCCCCAACTATACCGCCCTGTATAGTCGAGCCCATGAGTAAACAGATCGGTATACCTCGACCCATCCTCCTGACCGCGGCGTCAGTACTCTTCGTCCTCAGCTGGAGCTCCGGCTTCCTCATCGCCAAAGCCGGCACCGCCGAGACGCACCCCATCACGTTCGTCCTGTGGCGCTTCGTTCTCGTCGCGGGCCTCCTCGCCGCCGGCGCCCTCTTCCTCGCCGCCCGCCGCCGCCTACGCATGCCGTCGTGGCGCAATATACGCCCGCACCTACTTATCGGCCTCTTCGCCCAGTTCGGCTACGTCGCCCCCATCTACCTGGCCGTCGCAGCCGGCGTCTCCTCGGGAACCACCGCCCTCATCGACGCCGTTCAACCTCTCGTGGTCGCAACCCTCGTCGGCCCTCTCCTGGGCCTCCGCGTCCGCGCACTCCAATGGCTCGGCCTCGCGCTTGGCGCAGCAGGCGTCGTCATGATCGTCTGGTCGGATGCCGCAACCGCCGCATCCCCCAACCCCGCCTACCTGCTCCCCCTCGTCGCGCTAGCCTGCCTCGTCGCAGCCACGTTCCTCGAGCGCCGCACCTCGTCGACCCTCGGAGTCTTCTCCACCCTCTCCGTTCACTCGGGCGTCTCCCTCGTGGCAATCACGATCGTCGCTATCGCCACGCACACCTGGGCCCCACCAGCCGAGTCCAGCTTCTGGTTCGCGACGGCCCTCACCGCCCTCATCCCCAGCCTCCTGGCCTACGCCCTCTACTGGGCGCTCCTCCGCTACCTCGGCATCACAGGCCTCAATGCGCTGCTCTTCCTGGTGGCGCCAGCAACCTCGGTCCTCGGAGCCCTCATCTTCGGCGAACCCTTCACCCTCGCCACAGCCGCCGGTCTCCTCCTCGGAGCCGCCGCCATCACACTCGTGCTGCTACCTCCGCGCCACCCATCGCCTGAATCCCCTGCTTCTTCAGACGATTCCGCTGCACAACACCCCACACAGCAACCATCACCACCCAGCCAACAGCGTTCGCACTCATCAGCACAAAGGTGAAGTTCCCTCCAAGCACCGCCGCCTCCGGTCCCACCAGGCCAAGCACGACCGCGGGCAGCACAGCCACCCCGCTCAACGCCCACACCCACCCCTGAACCCACAGGATGCCGCGCTCCCCCCGCGCCAGCACCGCAAACACCACGGTCGCCACAATGTTGAACACCCCCGGCAACGCAATCGGCAGCACGGCCAGGGCCGTATACGCAATCCACGCAAACAACCCGTACTCGTCGCTCGTCCAATCCCCCGACACCCGCCCCAGCGACACCAGCTGCGCCAGCATCATCACGGGCACAGCCAACACCGCTCCAATAGCAACCGCTACGGCCGCCCACGCGATCAACCCCCATACCCGCGGCCGACTTGCACCTGCCTCCGGCTGCCGCACCGGCGGCACATCTCCGGCAAAGCGCCGGTCCGATCCACTCACATCAAACTCAAAATCGTTCTGCCTACTCACAAGCCATTCCCCCTCAACCGACACGCCGCTACCGAACTCAACGCCGGCCCCTCTTTCTCCCATGCATCTCCGCCAGAAGAAAGCCCTCAGGCCCAATTGGATGCTCGAGCCCCCAGCCACTATGAAGGCTGCCGCCCTAGCCCTTGCTATGTTTCCGACACCTTTGCCAATCACTAGCCCGGGAGCCAACGTGGCATTCACTATCCGCGAAGCCGTCATCATCGCAACGTCCGAGCTCATAACAGACGGACCTAACCAGCACATCCGAGCCCAAGTCCGCTGCACCGACGGCCCGCCCGATGTCTTTCACGTACTAATCATGAACGACGCTGCGAAACATCTCACGTCACTCCGCGAGAGCGACCAAAATCCAACTTTGGTCGTGGCGGGTCATTTGCACCCCTGGACAGATGACTACGGGGAACCACAAGTAGAAATGGCGCTAACCAACCTGGGCCTCAGTCTCTCGAATGAGTCCACTTGGCCGGACGAAAGCGAGATTACAATTGAGAGGGCACGCGGCTAGGACGTCGCGTCTTTGGCAAAAAGGACGGGCTCCCACGAATGAGAGCCCGCCTTTTCAGATCTTTGCTAGTCCTTTACCGACGGCCCATCCCGGTGTACTTCCAACCCGCATCGCGCCAGGCTGCGACATCGAGGCAGTTGCGTCCGTCGATTACGATCTTCGACGTCACCATCTCGCCGACAGCCTTCGGGTCCAGCTCTCGGTACTCTTTCCACTCGGTCACGACGACCACGGCATCTGCATCCCGCAGAGCCTCCTCGGTCGTTCCAAACACGAGCTGCGGGTGCATACGCCGAGAGTTGGCGATGGCCTGAGGATCGCTAGCGACAACGTTCGCACCTAGACCATTCAGGCGCACGGCAACGTCGAGCGACGGCGAGTCACGGATGTCGTCACTATCCGGCTTGAACGCAAGGCCAAGGACGGCGACCTTCTTGTTGTAGGCGCTTCCGCCCAACGCTTCGACTACCAGCTCGACGACACGGTCGCGGCGACGCAGGTTGATGCCGTCCACTTCCTTGAGGAAGTTGAGCGCTTCGCCCTTGCCGAGCTCTTCGGCCCTGGCAGAGAAAGCACGAATGTCTTTCGGAAGGCAGCCGCCGCCAAACCCGGCGCCCGCGTTCAGGAAGCGACGCCCGATGCGAGCGTCATACCCGATCGCGTCGGCAAGCTGGGTCACGTCAGCACCGGTAGCCTCTGAAATCTCTGCCATCGCATTGATGAAGGAGATCTTCGTCGCGAGGAAGGCGTTGGCAGCAACCTTAACGAGCTCGGCCGTCGCGTAGTCGGTCGAAACGAGCGGGGTGTCCGCAGCTAGCGCTTCTGCGTACACCTCGTCCAGCAAGGCCTTAGCTCGAGCGGCATCGCCAGCGTCGGCCGGGAGACCATAGACGAGCCGGTCCGGGCTAATGGTGTCCTTCACGGCGAATCCTTCGCGGAGGAACTCAGGGTTCCAGGCCAGGCGCGCACCGGTCGGTTCAACCATCTTCGCCAGGCGCTCAGCGGTCCCGACCGGGACCGTGGACTTTCCTACAACGAGATCGCCTTCAGAGAGGTAGGGCAACAACCCTTGAACTGCTGCGTCGACGAACCGAAGGTCTGCCGCGTAGCTTCCGGCCTTCTGAGGGGTTCCAACCGCAACGAAGTGAACCTTGCTTCCCTTGGCGGCGGCAGGGTCAGTACTGAACGTCAGACGCCCGCTGCCCACTGACTCGACCAAAAGTTCGGGGAGCCCCGGTTCGTAGATAGGAGACTGCCCGGCGGCGAGGGCCTCGATCTTCGCGTTGTCCACGTCGATGCCCACAACTTCATGGCCGAGCTTGACCATTGAGGCCGCGTGCACTGCGCCGAGGTATCCACATCCGATTACTGACATTTTCATAGTGCTGCAAGCCTATCTGCGCAGGGCACCCACCCAGGGAGGGCAGCGTACACGTCGCTTCATGTCCACGAAGAATTTACAAAGCGAGCTCGCCAACTCATAAAAGAAGGGCCCCAGTTCCGTGAGGATCTGGGGCCCTTCTCGCAGAGCGGTTAGGCTCTTAGGTTTTATTAGTCCTGCGCGAGGCGCTGGCGACGAACGACCGTCATGACGGCGATCAGAGCGGCACCGAGGAGGAGCGCACCGGCACCGGCCCAGACGGCCAGCATCGAGACGGACGAACCGGTGTCGGGCAGTGCGCCCGAGCCGTTAGCCGAGTCGGCCGGAACGACCGTGATGGTGTAGGTTCCCACGTTGCCCGAGGTGACACCGGTCGCGGTCAGCGAGTAGGTGCCGGTGGCGCCGGCGGGGAGCTTGACGGAGATGCTGAGCGAGCCATCAGCAGCAGCCTGCTTGGTGGCGGTGATGGTCTCAGCCTTGAAAGCACCGACGGTGACGGAGCCAGCGCCGGTGATGGTGATGGAGACGTTCTCGCTACCGGCGAAAGAGCCAGGAGCGAAGTTGATGATCGTCGTGCCACCGGAGACAACAGTGTTGTCACCCGAGATGTTGGTGCTCGGAACGTAGCCAGCAGCGTTTGCTGCGGCGGGAACCGAGAAGAAAGCGAGGACCGCAAGCACGAGGCCTGCGAAAATCTTCTTTGCCATGTGGATGTAACCCCCGAATTGGATTGTGATAGGAGCCGTGTGGCCACGCTCTCCTGAGTAGACAGTCTCTACCATAGAGCAGATTCACAGGTCAGTGCCAACTCTGAGGTTTCATTCATGTTAATTGTTGGTGTCACCTGCGTCGGCACCGGGCTCGACTCCCTGGCGGAGGAGAGGAACCCAAATCGGAACGTTCCCGATTCTCCCGGGGCTAGCTCCAAATCAATTTGGCTAACCGGCCGACCTTCATCTGACGCACTGTGGGCCGAGACTTTCGATCCATCGCGCTCGACTCCTAGATTCAGCATGTCGCTACTTCCATAGGCTGAAACGACCGTTTTAATGTGCCCTGGAGCTACACCGAACACTCCTCCGCCCGTCAAGTAACGCGGTAACACTGAGCCTGCATTACTTGGGGCATTATTTGTGAGTGTCACTTCTACGGCGACGTAGGACTTGCCGTCCTTCCGACAGGCCATTTCGCCCACGGAAACACTTACGCCTAAATAGAAGTCCATCTTGGCGCCGGTGGCATCGTTCAGGAAAAGTCCGACACGCGGGTCGCCTTCATGTTCGCCCACCAAATCGCCCGCAAAAGTCGTGTCCTGAATGATCGCCCGCTCGTCATCTCGAGAACTCCAGATGAGAATTCGCCGCTCATTCGCTCCACGAGAGAGCGCATCGATCAATTTCGGAGTGTCACCAACACCACTCGAAACCACGTCAAAAACGGTTTTCGCTGCGGACGCGAAGAAGAGGTCCTGCCGCGCCGAATCCGAATACTTAATGTAAGTCTCGTTTAGAAGCGTCCGTACGACGTTGTCGGACGTCAAAACGTCGCCAGTCGGAGTGCTGACGGGACCGGTGGCACCCAGAACATAGGACAGCGTGACCGGATCGATTGAGATCACTCCGTCAACCTTTAGCCCATATCTCTCCTCCCACATCTGCTGAACCAGCTGGCCTGTGAGGCCGAAGTTCGGAGTTAGGTTGACGTCCTGGATATATTTGCCAACTATGTCCCCGTACAGCCCTCGAGTTTCTTGCGGCACCTCGATTACGGGATCGGCATACTGAGGAAAGTCTGCGGAAGATGCTTGTTGCCCCAGACTAATGACGCCGTCCTCAGTGTGGATTAGAGCCATGGCACCCGGTATGCCGCCAGTTGCCCTGAGCTCTGCCGGATTTTGGAAGATCATCAGATAATTTCGCGGCCCATCCGAACCCAGCATTTTTGGCGCCAACTCCAAGGCGTTGGACAACGCCTGTATTCCTGGTGCGATCTGATTAAGTTGCTTCGAGAGACGAAGAACGGCGCTCCTCACAGGCTCAAGGACTGGTGCTGTGTCGATGGTTTCCACGTCGGCCTTGGCTCTATTCAAGGCAGTATTCGCTGAAGCTACAGCCGGCGCAGCATCCGTTAAAGCGTCGAGGTTGATAGTGCCGTTTGATGGTTTGAAATCAGCGAGCGATGTTCCGGCGACAGCTTGCGCTACGGGACGCACAGCGTCGGCGGCGAGATCGTTCATTGTCGATGCCAGTTGTCTACCAGCGGTTAGGTTTGGCCCGACAACCGGCACGAACTCCGCTGCTCTCCATATCGGGTCGCTGGTGAGCCGATGAGCCGCGGAAGCATGAGCGTTCAGTTTCGAAGCTGATCTCGACACGGCGGCAGAGTCCTGAGCCAGCACGGCGTCGCGAAGTGAATCTGCCGCTGGGATGACAGCTTCGAGTTCTGCCTTCGCTAATGACGCGCGAATCCCAACCCAGGCGGTCAACCCCACGAGAAGAACCGCCGCCGCGGTCACGGACCAGATGAGAACTCGTCCTCTCCTGTTACCCCGGCGGCGAGTGCGCCTCCGTCCCGCTCTATGCCCTCCGGCTTGCGGGTCGAACACGTTTTCGTTATCGGGCATTCGTTCTTCCTTTGATTCACTAGCGAGTCGAGTTCATGGTCATCACTGACGGAATTTCTCAGCTAGCGATTTTGTCTCTTCCGAAGGAGACGCGCCGGTGCGCCCGCCACAATCGAATCGGAATCGACACCTTTATTCACAACACTGTTCGCTCCCACTACGGCACCGCTCTCGATTTTCGCGCCGGAAAGAACGGCACTCCCCCGCCCCACCCAGACATCGTTACCTATCGAAATCGCCGATGATTTCATCCCGCTCTTCGCAATGACTACCGGGGAATCGATCACGTGGTTAGCATCTCTGACGCTAGAGAATTCGGAGATCTGCACGTCTTCACCTATCTCGATCCTTGTTTCCGCGCCGATGACGACAAAATGCATGATCTTAGTCCTAGAACCTATCGCCAACACGGCTCCGGGTTGGATGTCCAATATGCAATTTCTACCCAGGTAGACCGCCGTACCGATGTCCCACCCTGAGCTCGGCGGGTGACGCAGAGTTGCCCCTCTCTCGACCGTGAGACCAGCGCCTACATTTCCTCCCCACGCTCGAATCCATAGCGTCAAGAACCATCCCCTGCTACGACAACGGTACTGATGCAATTTGCTTAGTACGCTCCGGGGCAAACCTCGCCTAGTAATCACTGGAATCCTCGCAATCGACCGAACCGCTCCATCTAGTCATCTAGGTCCAGTCCGGCGATGATGGAGCGATCTGTCGCCGAATAAGTTTCTCGGATTTGCTGATCATTTCCTCCATTGAAGACGTTCGTCGACCAGAGGTTTACCCTTTGGGAACCGAAAATTGTCGGGTAGTGCGCAGGTGCGCGATCAGCCTGCCGCACCTTGAACCGACCCCGAATTGCCATCGCGTGTAGCCAAACATCGTCAGCTTGTGGCGCGCACTCCTTGAAGGCCTCTCCATGTTCACCGACAAACTCAAGAAAATCTGGCGGATAGATAACACCCGAAACACCCGTCCCGAAGTTACGAGGTGAGGAAGCGGTGCCTTCCGCTGCACCCCATGTCGAATAGGGTTTGATCGACCCGTCCAGTTCAGTAGTTATCAAATGAACCCGATGAGCGACAATGGCTGTCTCGTCTTCCCGGTATGCGTTCAGCAACGAACTCAGCCATTCTCGGGAGTAAAGCACGTCGTCATCAGCAGTCACCAATGGCGACTGCAAGGGAGCCAGCTCCCTAGCTGCTGGATAGTACTTGGTATGAGGCCCGTAGTTTGACGTCAGGCGAATCTCGAGGCCCCGGGCTTGGAGCCGCTGCAGATTTTTGGGCAGATTTTCGAATATATCTCTGTCGTCTAGCCACAGAATGAGCCGAGCTGGACGGTCAAGACCAATGCCTACCGACTCAATCGAATAGAAAACGGTTTGAACGCGTTTTCCGTAACTTGTCAGCGAAACCACGACATTCTCTTGGCCCAAGACGCTTTGCTTCGCCAATCGGTTGCGAACGGCAAGGCGCGACATGACCGTAATAGTTCGGAGGCCGCGCCCGACTCGCGAAACAGCCTTCCCCAGGCGGGTCATCATGTATTTTCCGATCCGGTGCGAACGTGCAACTTTGCCGGGTTACCGGAGTAATTTCCCGGTGTGGTAATCGAGCGCGTCACTGTGGAATTCGATCCAATCTTCACGCCGGCACAGATGATCAAATCTTCCTGCTCCCGAGAGATAATGACAGTTCCTGTTCCGATCATTACATCGTCGCCGATGCGAACACTGGATCGGCCACCCGGGCTATCACTAACAGCAATGGTAACTCCGTGCCAAATACGCACGTTTCGGCCAAGCACCGTATTTGGGTGCACAACGACGTTCATCGCAAAATGCCCGAGCGTAGGGGGCTCTTCAAGCTGCGCCTCCGGAGGCAGGATTGCTCGAAAAACCGCGTAGTTATACATCTTTATGATTCGCGCCAGTACATAGCGCCGATGGCGGTGAAGTACGGTCGATCGATACCAGAGAGACGCTGGGTCAGTGAACATCATCCAGCGCCTCCCCAAGTGCGATTGAGCCAACTAGTGCCGAATACTTGCGCAGTGCTGTGAGGGCCTGATACTCGACAGGCAGAGCATTGCGATGCTGCCGCTCTGGGCTCCGGCTCCACGCCATCGCGATGTCCTCGGCGGTGCCGGAAGTCATCGCGACGTTCCGCGTGAGGTCGGCCGGCACTCCTGCGTTCTGGACTGTTACGACGGGCAAACCGTTAGCGCGCGCCTCCAGAATCGTCAAAGGCAGGCCTTCGCGACGCCTGGTAGGGAAGACCAAAACATCGGCGGCCGACATTGCTGCCGACATCCCTTTGCGATCAAGGGCGCCCGTAAATATCACCCGGTTCATGACACCCAAGCGACGCGCCTGGCGACGCAGATCCTCCTCCGCGGGACCAGTGCCGCATATCAGGAGGAAGGGCAAAGGTCCTTCCGAGATGCGGGCGAATGCATCCAACGCTACGTCAGCTCCTTTTTGCACGTGTAGCCGAGAGGCAAAGAGGCCGACTCTCGCGACCGCCGGGATACCGTGCTGATTGCGGAACTTCGCAGCGGCGACTGCCGAATATTCGAACGCCTCGACGTCTATCCCGTTAGCAATCTTGACAACTTTCGACTTCGCAATTCTCAAAGGAAAATCAATTAACTGTTTCTCCACTCCTGGGCCTATAGCCACGATTCTTGTGAACTGGCGATATGACATTGCTTCCCTCGGGATGCGGGCCAGGTTTAAGACCACTTTCGCGAGTTCACGTGGAGATGGAGTCGCCAGCGAACTACGAACCTCTGCCCAGGCGGTCCCATGACACTGCGCCAATATGGGTAGCGAAGGCATCGCGCGAGAGAGACGGCGGCCGGCAATGCTGACGCTCAAAACGACATCCGGCGCCCAAGTCAGCCAGGGCGCATCGGCACGCCTGGTTTGTTTCCACCAAGTTCGAGAATAGCGTCCAGGTCGACCACCTTGAACAGTCCAAACCCTTTTGTATGGGATCTTGAGTTCGTCCCCTTCGAATCCGCCCGTCGTCAGAAGTGCAACATCAAAGCCGTCACCGATCAGCCTCTCGGCAACATCCTCGTAGACCCTCTCCATGCCGCCCGCTCCACTGTGCGCACCTGTCGACCTTGCGACGATCAGGACTTTCCGATTAGGCAACATCGTTCATCACTGCTTCGAGCTTTCGCATGTGTTCGGCAGGGGAGAACTTCTCGCTCCATGCCGCGACTGCAGCGCGATCTAGCTCGAGCGCT
The DNA here is from genome assembly GCF_900167575.1 of Okibacterium fritillariae. Classification (GTDB taxonomy): domain Bacteria; phylum Actinomycetota; class Actinomycetes; order Actinomycetales; family Microbacteriaceae; genus Okibacterium; species Okibacterium fritillariae. The sequence continues at coordinate 208,540 of NZ_FUZP01000002.1, read as the reverse complement.
TCAGATATTGAGCGCGCCAGTGCCCTATCGGATTCGTCTTGCGCGAATATGCCGCTTACTCCCGGAGACACCGTCTCCAGGTACCCCCCCCCTATTCAACGTTGCAGCCGGAGTGCCACACAGCCCCGCTTCAAGCACCGTAAGACCAAAGTCTTCATGGGCACTTCCGACAATCACCGACGCATGCGAATAAAGCCAGAGAAGCTGAGCATCGCTAAGCCTCCCCAGGCCGAAAACGCGGTCTTCGGGCGAATCGTACTGCTCACTTCCTGATCCCACGACTGCCACGGCAATGCCAGCGATCTTTGCTGCATCGAGCGCCAAAGTGACGTTCTTGTACCCCTTGTTGCGGGATACCACCAGCGCGTAAGACGAGGGCAGCCTACGCGAAGGCTCCTCTTCAGTCGACGAAACCGAAGTAACGGGGGGATGAATCACGATTGAGTCCCTTCCGTACGCTTGCTTGACTCTCAAGCGAGTGGTTTCAGAATTGCTCACTAGCGCGCTCATCGATGACATCGCACGTCGGTCACGCCCAATTAGGTAGCTCTTTGACATGCCCAACCCGATTCTCCCTATTGCGCCCAGACTTTTCTTATAGTCATGAGCGGCGTAGAGCCAGCGCGCTGGGCTATGGAGATACGCCACGGTTGGCATCTCATAGCTGAACATGTGCGCCCACCCGCTCGACGAGACTAACGCGACGTCCCCAGCCCCAACCCGCGTGCTAGAGGCAAACGAGGGAAGTAAGGGAAGTAGATACTCGATACGCGCCGCAAGTTTCGCATTCACTATCGAGGCGGTCACAGATCTGTCCCGAAAATTCGGAAATGTCCGATCAGGCAAGTAGGCAAGGCAACTCACGGAGCTTTTTGGCAACATATCGGCCCATGTAGACACAACACGCTCAGCTCCGCCGAACTGCAATAGGTAGTCATGGGCGATCGCGATCTTCATCACGCCTTCTTTCGTTGTAGTGTCGCGGAACGCAGTGCGTAATACGCTGTTGCAAACGCCAGCATCTGGGCCACAACCGCCACATAGGCAGCTATCCATACCGTCATTACGTCCCGAAAAACGAAGAAGGCGGCGATAGTCGTTAGAGCGCCTACTGCGGGCCCCAGCGAGCCAAGCCCTGGCCGTCCGCGCGCCGCGAGAAGCACAGCGCACGTTGTGGACGCAGCGCCCACGAAGGTTCCCAGTAGAAGCACCCAAACTAGAGAAACCGATCCTACAAAACCTGGACCGAACACGAAGGGAATAGCCCAGGGAGCGAGCGCTGCAAGAACCAACGCTGAGAATAGAACGCCACCCAGGCCGATCGCCGTGGTCTTGACCAAAGCCGATCGCGGAGCGCCCGCGCTCGCTTCTGCGAGCAAGTTTCTAGTCATGACAGTCGTGATGATCACGGGGATCTCGGCGACTGTTACTGCTACCGAGTAAAAGCCAAGTTCTCTCGAAGTGACAAAAGCAGGTAGAGCCGCTTGATCGAGTCGGTTGTTGAGAGTCATCGCCACCGTCGAAAGACTAGTCAGGAGCGCATAGCGAGTGAGATCAGATGCCCTGAATTCGGAGTCCGCAATTGTGTCACGGAGCTCGAACTTCTTAATGGGGCGGAGAAACAGAATCGCCGACGCCAAAATGCCCGCAGCTATGTACCCGACAGCGAATGGGAATGCAATATGCACCCCTATTCCAAACAAAACGACGATAATCAACAACCTGATCAGAGCAGACGAGGCCCTCTCCGCATCAAGCACGCGGTATTCCCGGAGCCCTTGCCAAACCCCTCGGCGAAACGCAACAAAAGCACCGACGATGACACTCCCCCACAACAGCAAGATGAGCCCGCGCGGAGTGTCAGATGCGTCCGCAATTACGTCTGAATAGAAGAAGAGAACAACACTCACTATCGACATAGCAATCGACAAGAGCAGCACAGATGTCTTTCTAATGCGTTGCCGCGAAAAACCTCGAGCAACAAAGTAGGTCGCGGCGGCGGGAACCCCAATTGCTGCGAACGCATCAGCAACCGATAGAGGCTGCAGAATCGCTGCAAGTTCTCCGCGACCTTCGGGCCCAAGGGCTCGCGCGAGGAGAGGCGCCGTGAGAACACCGACTAAAGGCAGGGCGGCGTAGGCGAACCAACTCCGCAGAGTGGACCACGGCAGCCGTAAATGGCGCCTATTAGTGCTCATCAAGAAACGACTCTGCGTACATCAGCGTAGACGACAGCCCAAGGTCTTTCTTCAGCCCATTGCCTGCTTTTCTGTGACTGAACTTCTCGTCTCTCTTGGTTATCCAACAATTCAATCAATGCTCGCGAGAGGCCATCCGAGTCTCCAGGCTCGACAAAGGTGACCCCCGCATCTAGACCGACCTCGGGCAATCCACCCACGCGGCTCGCTAAGACCGCAGCATCGCTAGCCATCGCCTCAAGGAAGACCAAAGCGCACGGTTCGGGCCAAACCGACGGCACAGCTACCACTTTCGCGGCATTCATGATGGCCGGAATACGAGCCGGCGGTATTGGACCAGTGCGGTTGACCTCGGCCTCGGAGTTCTCGAGGATCTGCCTAACTTCGCGTTCATATCCCGACTCATGGTCTGAGGGCAAAAAGCTCTTCCCTCCGACGAAAGTGACAGTCAGCGGACGGACGGACGATACTTTCGCAACGGCTTTAGCAAACTCGGAGGCCCCCTTCTCTGGGATTATGCGGCCAACAAATGCCACATCGGATGCGAACTCCTTCCCCGCTTCGGCCGCCGAGAACTTCTCATAATCGACGCCATTGTAAACGACGACGATTCGGCAGGCGGGGGCACGTCCAGCGCGACGAAGCAAATCGGTCCGGATGTATTCACTAACGCATATCACTACGTCGAAAGCGCTGAGGACACGCCGTATCGTTATGGGAGGCGCGCCCGTGAGTATCCGGTTGTGCACGTAAAGAATCCGCCTAGCTTCAGGGAACTTCTTGGCAATTTCCCCTCCCAGCCAGGGCAAATTGTGTGCAAAGACGTACTGTACATCCGGAAGTGCATCTATCTTAGCCGCGCGCAAACTCTTCCCGAATAGCAACTTTGTGACACCGTCAGCGATCTCGGCGGCCCGGTTGGCGCTCGGAGGTTGAATTGCCTCTACTGCGAAGTCGAGATCCTTCAACTGGTTGCGCCCGCCTCCTACGACGGACTGGGTTCCCCTAGCGTGGGCCGCATACGAAAGCTCCCGGGCCACTGTCAAAATCGCTGATCCATTACGTCTAGAAAGCTCATCGTTTGGTGAAATTAGATGCAGCTCACTCATTCGGACCGACAAGCTGTGAGATGAGCTCACGGGCCTGGGCGGCGCGGCTCGTCCAGGAAAACTGCGTGGCGGCAGCCTTGCGCTCCTGAACATCTTCCTCAACGAGTTGCAAGTTCTGGCTTACCTCTTCGACAAAACGCGCGTCGTCAGTCAAGTGAACATGAGCCCGCTCACGCGTCGCGAGACTGGGGAGTGGCGTCGTGACCACAGACAAGCCCGAGGCGACGTACTCGTACACCTTCATTGGAAAAACGCCTTCCGTGTAAGCGTTGAGTTCATAAGGGATGAGGCCGACCGTATTCGCATTGAGAAGCTGCGCCAGCTCACCAGGAGCAAGATTCCCATGGTAAGAAACACTTCTATGGCTGAGCAGCTCATTCCATCTCCGATCCTCGCGTACGCCGTCAATCTCCCGCGGACCCGCCACCGCAAGAGGGATGTTTGCGTCAGCCACAGCGAGCAAAAGTTCGACGTTGATTTTCGACGGACTCAGATTGCCTGCAAAGACTGCCCCCTCGACCCGCTCAGGAGTGGCCGCCTGATAGAGCTCGACGTCCGCTACGTTCTCCCAGAGGCGCGCTTCGTTCGCTCCTTGAGATAGGACATGTTGTTGCACCATCGCACTACTTGTTATGACGGCATCGGCTCTTGACAGGAGCTTCATCTCTTCGCGAAGAATGAGCGCGGCGGGTAGACCATCAATCTGGTGCAGTAAATCGACAGAGTGATACACCACCTTTTCGACCAGGTCCTCGAGCCCATAAGTGAGGGGAGAGAACGTCCAGAGGATGAGGGCCCCTTGGGTCTTGCCTACAACCCGTCGAACCTGGCGCTGAAGAAGAAGCCTGTTCAATCGTCTGACCATTCTCGACGTATGGAATGGAACGACTAGAGGCTTAATGATTCTTCCGCGGAAGGGCGCAGTCGGGATGGGGGTGGCGTCGGCGGGCCGGACTCTCGATGCCGTCAGGCGTGAGGCAACTCGCTTCCAGTCTTCTCGCGTAAAGCGCGGGGTCCGCAGACCAAGAGATTCGATGTAAATGACGTCATGGGTCTCTGAGAGCCGCGTAGCCAAGTGCTGTTTGTTAGTCCAAACCGCCGAATTCATATCAGCTGTCGAAAGTACGATTACCGAGACCATGGAAGTAGCCATCCTAAACCGCGAGCAATGAGAAATATCGCGAAAATTTGTACGCTGAGGAAAATGTCGAATGCGTCGCCCGCAACGACGATCCGAATGGTCAAGTAGAAGACGGCTACCAAACCAATCGGAGCCAGACTCGGTCGCGAGGCTAGCCAACGCAAGCCAAGAATGAATGCCACAAAGACAATTGCTCCGAGTGCAACGCTGCCGGTTACCAAGGCAAAATAACCGGGCCCAGACAGGAAGATCCCACCGGCACTCAAGCCCAGATACTGATTGCCAATCTCAGAGCCGAGAAGCACCGGTTTTCCTTCCCAAAGGGCCCTGGGCACGAAATTGGTCACCGCAAGAAGTGGATCTAGCCAGCGCGCGTCATATCCGGCTTCGAGGATACGAGACACGAGTGTGTGGCCCTCGACCGTGTCGAAGCCCAGTCGGAGAAACTCTTGGGTCGGGTTCGCCGATATTGCACTCAAGACATCGATGGGGCCTGAGGGAAGCCCATGGCTCACCCGGGATCGCCACGCCGATTGATATGCAAAAACAAGCAAGCCGATTGGTACTGACAGCGCCACTACTAGGAAGAGCTTTGTCCGGTGATCTGCAATTATACGAACGACTACGGCTATTGCGATCAACGCTAAGGGGCTTCGATTACCGGTAGCGAGTAAACCTAGCGACGCAGCAGCCGCCGCGAACAAGTAAAGCTTCCCGTCCCCTCTCCTCCAAGCCGTGATTACGTAAGAAACGAAGGCGGCGGCAGCCCAGTAAAGCAAGCTGTTGAGGCCATTGCCTGTCGTCTCGCCACGGTTAGAGAAGACCTCAAACCTCGACACCGTGAGCGATAATGCAAGCCCCACCGCGCCCATAAGTCCCATGGCTATCGCGGTTCTCGCCTCTAGCCTCGAGAACGCAGAAGTAACCTTGCCTCGGCCCCTGGGAATAGGCAGTGTTGCCAGACTTATGCACCACAGAATGATGAGGTAACTAGGAACCACGTCAGCCCCAGAGAACCCACTTAAACCAAGCCGGAACAGCTTGCTGTCACCGGGGCTCGCAAGGGATCCGAGGACAACCAGCGTCAGTAATCCCGCCACTAGGAAGAGGATCGAATCTAGACCCAGCGCGAAGCGGTATCGGCTGGGCTCCTTCAGGGCCGCCCGTCCACGATCCACGCAAAACACGACGGCCAAGATGAGAGTGATAACCAAGGCTGGCTCAACAATTCCCGAGAGAATCGCAACAGTAGCTGGCATGGGGAAAAGTACCGCGACAACAACTTGTGTTATCACAGTGGCTTGGCGTCCACGCTGGTCCGATTCGCCTGAATGGATGGGAATCCGCTCTTCTGTAGCGGTCAAATCTGGGCCTCACATTGCTTTGTAGTTCTCATCGGTGGCACTGAAAGTTCTTCGCTAGACGGTGAAGTTCCCGACCTTCGTGAATCAATATGCGCCTTCTTTTGCTACGACGGCCTTGGCCGTGCGCCAGAGGATGATGATGTCCCCCGTGATGGACCAGTTCTCGACGTAGTAGAGGTCGAGGCGCACGCTGTCCTCCCAGGAAAGGTTGGAGCGGCCCGAGACCTGCCAGAGGCCGGTGACGCCGGGTTTGACGAGGAAGCGGCGGTGCACGTGCTTCTCGTAGGACGAGACCTCGGATTCGAGGGGCGGGCGGGGGCCGACGAGGGACATGCTGCCGCCGAAGACGTTGAAGAGTTGGGGCAGCTCGTCGAGAGAGTAGCGGCGCAGCACCTTGCCGATGCGGGTGATGCGGGGGTCGTCCTTCATCTTGAAGAGGACCTCGTTGCCGGCGCCCCGGGATTCGGCTTGCAGGGCGGGGAGGAGGGCTTCGGCATCCGTGACCATGCTGCGGAACTTGAGCATCGAGAACATGCTGCCGCGAATGCCCACGCGCTGCTGGCGGAACAGCACCGGGCCCGGGCTGGTGAGGCGCACCGTGAGGGCGATCAGGGCGAGCACGGGCGAGAGCACCAGAATGAGCACGCCCGAGGCGACGATGTCGAAGAGGCGTTTCGCCACCTGCTTGCGGCCCTCATAGCGCGGCGTTTCCACGTGAATGAGCGGCAGGCCGGCGACGGGGCGGGTGTGGATGCGGGGGCCACCCAGGTCGGTCAGCGCGGGCGCCACGACGAGGTGTTGGCGGCCGGGCTCGAGGTTCCAGCTGAGCTCGCGCACCTTCTGGGGCGACAGCTCATCTGACGACGTGATCACCAGGGTGTCGGCGCCCGTGGCATCCATGGCTTCCATCACCGAATCGACGTTGCCCGAGACGGGGATGGTGGTGCCGGGCAGATAGTCGGCAACGCGGCCCGACGGAATGCAGGCGCCCACCACGCGGTAGCCGGCGGCCGGCTGACGCTGCAGTTCGCGGGCGATATGCGACGTGGACTCCTCGCTGCCGACCAGCAGCACCTGCGACGAATACGCGCCGCGCGCCCGCTGCACACCCAGCCACTGCCGCCACATCCAGCGCGAGAACATGAGCACGACCATGCCCACCGGAAAAGCGATGAGGATGTAGCCGCGGGCCAGGTCGATCTTGAACAGGAACGCGATGATGGCCACGAGACCGAACCAGCGCACGGATGCATCGGCGATCAGTTTGTATTCGGCGACGCCCACGCCGACCACGCGATAGCCGCGGCTGCCGAAAGCGGTGAGCGAGACCATCCAGCCGACGATGATGGCCAACGAGATGGCCGTGTAGCTGACGACCGTGCCGGCCAGGTCGCCCACGAAGTTGGCGTTGGCGGTGTCGTAGCCGAAGTAGCCGATTTGCACGCCGAAGACCACCCAGACGAGCACGAGCAGGTCACTGAAGACGAGGCGGGAGCCGTAAGCCGAGCGCCAGTTGCGAGCGGCGGCGCGGGCGGCCGACAGGGTGCCGGGGAGGCCGGAGGGGCGGCCTGCGCCGGGGCCGTCGGGGGTGGATGCCGAGGCGGCGGCGGCAGCACCCTCGGAGCCGAAGCCCGATGTGGGGGCAGCGGTGGCGTCGGCGCTGGCGTCGTCGAAGGTGCCGGGCCGACCGGCGGCGCGCGAGGCGGCCGATGCGTGTGACCCAGACTGCGCGGCAGACGCAGCACGGTCACGTGCTGTCGTCGAAACGTCCTCGATCATGGTGTCCCCGCTGTGGTGGTGCTGAGTTCGTCAACGTTGACCGGTTTGCCAACCATATCTGGCGCTATGGCTGGAGATATGAGCGTTAATGCACCTTTAATACTTCGGCACATGCTGGTCATACAACAAGTGTCCGAAGAGGGGACATACGCGCCCATTGCGACCCCCGAAGAGGTTACATAGCGTGAGAATCAGTTTAGTACGTGCACGGTCTGATATTCCGTCCGAAATGACACAGAACGCAGTGTAAGCGCACACATCACCCCGCAACGGGGGGAACGACCTACCAGGTTGCCCCGCCGTCGGACGAGACATAGCTGGCGGCGTTCGACCAGAGCCACAGCGACCCCATCGACTCCGAAATGGCGACCTCGGCGGGCGATGTTTCGGCGGCGAGGCATCCGACCGGGGTCAGGCGCGCACCCGAGAGGTCGGCGGGCAGCGTGGCGATCGAGAGGCCCGCGCACCCCTGCACTCCCGCGCGCACGACGGTGAGACCATCCGACGTGGATGTTGCGGCCAAAGCCCCGGCAACCTGCGCGCTCGACCACGCGCCGTCTGACTGCTGCGACAGAAGCTGGTCGGTGCACAACACCGTGAGGTTCGCGGTGCCCGGAACGACCTGACGCGGGTTGGGGCACGGCGGCGTGACGGGTCCGGCCGGCGTCTGCACGACGGTGGGCTGCGCCGGGTCGATGTAGGTGGCGGCGGCGAGCTCGGCCGCGTTGGCCGACCAGGTGCTGCCGGCCGAGAACGTGCGGAACGCCTCGAGCGCGCAGTCGTCACCCGTGGTGCCGACCACGGCGGCCGAGGAGGCACCGAGCGACGTGAAGCGGAAGATCTGGCGCAGGTCGAGGGATGCCGCGGGCACGTTGACCCAGGTGACGCCGCCGTCGGTGGTGCGCTCGATCACGCCGGCACCCGTGGGGCACGAGCCCTGCGTGGCCCGCCAGGCGGACGTGCCGTTGTCGGCAGCGATGAAGCGGGTGGCCGGCAGGGTGTCGTCGATGGTGCCGGGGGCACCCGTCGCCGGAGCTCCCGAGCCCGAACCGGCGCCGCCGGAGCCCGCACCCGGAGCCGGGGTGGCCGGGGTCGCGGGCGTGTCGGTGAACGTGGGGATGGGGCGGGACGTCGACACATCGGCCGGCGTGCGGTTCTGCGCCAACGCCAGGGCGATGACGACGACGTCGATGACGAGGAACAGCGCCACGCCGACGATCAACCAGGTGCGCCACCGCGGCTGGTCCGACGAACCGCCGTCGCGACGCCACAGCGACCGCGGCGCCCCCGAACCCTTACCCCGTGCCATGCGCGCCGTCCGCTACTTCGCGGCTCGCGCGAACGCGGCCGTGATCGTGGCGACCGAGGAGTCGAGCTCGTCGGCGACCTCGGCATAGACGGCCTCGGACTGACGGTAGGGGTCGACGACGTCATCGATCGTGGGGTCTTCGGGCGGCAGGGCGAAACCGCGCTGCGCCGCCACCGACATCACCAGGTCGGAGAGCGAGCGGATGTCGCGCCACTCCCCCTCCTCCAGCGAGTCGACCAGCCGCGCGAACTGGCGGATGGTGAACGTGTAGCGCGACGCGCGCGGCAGCAGCGAGACGACCTCGCTGCGGTGGGCGCGCGTGGCGACGAGCACGAGGTCGGCGGCCGAGACGAGGCCCTCGGTGAGCTGCGTCGACCGGTGCGCCTTGGGGGCCACTCCGTGCGCGTTGAGCTGCGCGGCCGTCTCGGGCGTGAGATCGTGCCCGACCATGGCCTGCGTGCCCGCGCTCGACACGTGCGCCGCGATGCCCGCCTGCAGGAAGGCCGACTCGAGCATCTGCTCGGCCATCGGTGAGCGGCAGATGTTGCCGGTGCAGACGGTGAGAACGCGCAAAGCAGGAACCTTCACAGTGGGTAGTACACGGATTGCGTCAGACACGAGCGAAACCTTTCCCGAACTTCATCCCAGGGTAGAACTGCGCGCTGCACCGCGGGTGAACGGGCTGGCTGGCGGACGCCCGACGCGGTGCGCGGCATCGCGCGAACAACGTGTGTGACGGGCTAGGCGCCCTTGGTGGTGGTCTTCTTGGAGGGGGTGGGCTTGGCGGGGCGCGAACCGTCTTCGGCCACGGCCGACTGGTCGACCGTCTCTTCGTCGCCGTAGCCATACCCGTAGGCGTAGCCGTAGCGGCCGTAACCGTAGGCGTCGGGGCCCTTGGTGGGCAGCATCGTCAGCACGAGGCCCGAGATCGGCGCACCCACGTTCTCGAGCGCCGAGACGGCGCCCTTGAGCTGGTTCTTGTGCGTGTGACCCGCGGCGACCACGAGGATCGAGCCGCCGACGCTCTTCGAGAGGATGGCCGCGTCGGTGACGGGCAGAAGCGGCGGCGCGTCGAAGATGACGGCGTCGAACTCGCGGTTGAACAGGGCGATGAGGTCGGCCATGGCCGACGAGCCCAGCAACTCGGACGGGTTCGGCGGGATCTTGCCGGCCGGCAGCACGAAGAGCTTCGAGCGGCCCCACGGCTGCACCACGTCGAGCAGTTCGGCGCGGCCGATGAGCACATCGGTGATGCCGACGGCGCCCTCGAGGCCCATGTACTCGGCCACCTTCGGGCGGCGCAGGTCGGCGTCGACGAGCAGCACGCGGGCACCCGAGTCGGCCAGCGAGATGGCCAGGTTGGCGGCCGTCGTGCTCTTGCCCTCGGACTGCACCGAGCTCGTGACCACGAAGCTGCGGTCCTCTGAGCCAATGTCGAGGAACGACAGGTTGGTGCGCAGCGTTCGGAACGACTCGGCCCGCGGGCTGCGCGGATCGGCCTGCACGATGAGGGGGCGCGTCTTGGCCTTGGGGTCGAACGCGATGCCGCCGATGATGGGGGCGTCGGTGAGCTGCGCCACGTCGCGCTCGTTGCGCACGCGGTTGTCGAGCGTCTCGCGCAGCACCGCGATGGCGAGGCCGAGGGCCAGGCCGACGAGCGCGCCGAGGGCCACGTTGAGCGGAACCTTGGGGCTGACGGGCGACTGCGGCACCGGGGCATCCTGCACGCGCGTGAGCTTCACCGGGCTGGTGTTCTCGCTGCCGGCCTCGGGGGCCTCGATGTCTTGCACGACGGCCGTGAGCGACTGCGAGATGGCGTTGGCCAGGTCGGCGGCGAGCACCGGGTCTTCGTTCGACACGCTGATCTCGATGAGAGTGGTGTCGAGAGGAGCCGAGGCCGAGACGGCCGACGCCAAGTCATCCGACGTCATGTTGAGCTCGAGCGCCGCGATGACGGGCTGCAGCACGATGGGGGTCGTCACCAGGTCGGAGTAGGTCTTGACCCGCTGCACCGTGAACGAGTTGCCCTGCGCCAGATCGGAGACGTTCTGCCCCGACGACGTGCTCACGAAGACCTTCGTGGATGCCGTGTACATGGGTTTCTGCAGCAGAGAGAACGTGGCCGCCGCCGCCACACCCACGAGGGTGAGCAACACGATGAGCAACCAACTCTTGCGCAGGATACGGATGTAGTCGCGAAGCTCCACTCGAGCGTCCTCCCCTATTGAACGAGCGGGCAGAACGTGAGAACGCCCGGGTTCATGATCCCACACGGCGGGTGGATGCGCGCATTTGGCGGGTTACAAGCAGGTTAACCCCGCCAGCCACACCCACAGGAGGGGGCCGAACCCCTACATTGGTGACATGGATGCCGCCACGTCACGACCCCTCGCCACGCCCCGCGTGCCGCGCTGGGGTGCCACCGACGCGGCCATCGGGGTCGGTCTGGCGCTCGTTTTCGCCGCCCTCCTGCCCCTCATCCTCACCTCCGGGTGGACGACCACCATCGGCGTCGCCACGTTCCTCAGCTATCTGGTGGTGTGGGTTCCGCTGCTCGGCGCCGTGCTCATCGCCTCGTTCCTGCGGGGGCGCCGCTCGCTCACCGCGGACTTCGGACTGCGCTTCCGGTTCATCGACATCCTGTGGGGCCTCGGCGTGGGGCTGCTCGCGCGCGTCGCCGCCAGCCTCATCGAGATCGCCTTCTACGGGCGCATGAGCATCGGCTATGTCACCATCGGCGAGGTCGAATACAACGCGGTCTGGGTGTTCGGCACACTGCTGGCGCCCATCGTGTTGGCACCGCTGATCGAAGAGCTGTTCTTCCGCGGGCTGCTGCAACGCTCCGTCTATAACGGGGCCGTCGCGGCATCGCGAGACGGGCTCACGGATGACGCGGCCGGCGACCTCGCAACGGCCACCGCGCCCGTGGTGCTGGCCGCGACCGGTCCGCAGCCCACCACCGGCCTCGGCCACACCGCCTCGGCGCTCGACCACGCGCACCGGGATGCCTCGCACACCCACCCGCATCCGACCCTCGCCGATGCGGCCGCCCTGGCCGCGGCCCGCCCCGTCGGCGTCTCGCGCGACCGCCGCCGCGCCACCGTGACGGCCATCATCGCCTCGTCGGTCGTCTTCGCGGTGGTGCACGTGCTGCAGACGCAGTTCGGCGTGGGCATGTGGTCGGTCGGGCTCTCGACCCTCATCCTCGGCCTCGGCACCGGAGCCCTCGCGGCCTACACCGGGCGCCTCGGCGGCGCCATCATCGCGCACGCCACGTTCAACGGGCTCATCATTATCGCGGGGCTCACGGCTGCTTAGGCCTCTCGGCCCGCATCGATGCCGCTAGGCGTCGGTTGCGCGGGCGCGGTAGGCGGCGACGGCCTCGGCCGTGTCTTCGATGATGAGGTCGGCGTTGATCTGGGCGGCCGCGAAGTTGCCCGCGGCGACCGCGGTCGAGACCTGAGTGCGCAGCTCGGAGACGTTGCCGATGGCCCAGACGCCCGGGATGCCGGTGGCGCCCGCTTCGTCGACCGTGATGTAGGTGCCCATGCCGGTCATGTGTTCCGTGGCCTCGACCCCGAGGGACGCGAACGGGGTGATGCGGGCCTCGACGCGGGAGCCGACCGCCAGGGCGTCGAGCGAGAAGGCGGTGCCGTCGGCGAGCGTGACGCCCGACATCCGGCCGTCGTCGTTCAGCGTGACCTCGGCGACGGGGCCGCGCACGACACGGATGCCGCGGGCCGCCAGCTGCTCCCACTGCTCGTCGCTCGGCTCGAAGACGTCGTCGAGGAAGAAGGTGAGGTCGGCGGTCCACTGGCGGAACATCCAGGCCTGGTGGAACGACAGCGGGCTCGTCGCCAGCACGCCGATGCGGCGGTCGCGCACCTCCCAGCCGTGGCAGTAGGGGCAGTGCAGCACATCCTTGCCCCAGAGCGGCGCGAGGCCCGGGATGTCGGGCAGCACGTCGACGAGACCGGTCGCGATCAGCAGCCGGCGCCCGAGCACCTCGGAGCCGTCCTCGAGCGTGGCGACGAAGAGACCGTCGGGGTCGCGGCGCGTGTCGACGACCTGGCCGTCGCGGATGACGCCGCCGTAGTGCTCGACCTCGGCGCGGCCGCGGGCGACGAGCTCGGCGGGCGGGATTCCGTCGCGCGTGAGGTAGCCATGCACACCCTCGGCGGGCGCGTTGCGGGGCTGGCCGCCGTCGACGATGAGCACGCTGCGGCGGGCGCGGCCGAGGACGAGTCCGGCCGAGAGGCCGGCGGCGCCTCCCCCGACGATGAGGACGTCGACGTCGTTCGGGCGGGCTGCGGTGGGTGCGGTGTCGGGCTGTGAAACGAATGTCATGGTGATCTCCTTCTCCTCCATCCTCGACGGGTCGAGCGCGAGGAGCAAGAGGTCTTGCCGAATGCGCAAGATGGGCGCGAATACGCATTGTGCGCGGGAGAAGCCTGCGTATAGCGGATACTTACGGGTATGGAAACTGAACCTCGGGCGTCAACGGCGACGGCCCACGTTCTCGACGCACTCGTGCACGTGATCGCGCGCGACGGGCTCGAAGCGGCATCGATCGACGGCCTCGCGGCCGAGCTGGACGTGACTGTCGCCGAGCTGACCACGCATTTTCCCTCGAAGGACGAGCTGCTGCAGGCGGCGATGGATCACATCATCGCGGGCTTCCGCCGCCGCTTCGAGGCAATGGAGGCCGCCACGCCGAGCGTGCGGGACCGGTTCGAGCAGATGTGCATGGCGCTGGCCTGCGTGACCGACGACGGGCGCGAGGCCGCCATCGTGTGGCTGTGGTTCGCTGCGAAATCGACGTCGAACGACGCGTTCGCGAAGAACTACCAGGGCGCCTGGAAGCGTCTTGAGGAACGGCTCGAAAAGGTCGTCGCCGAGATATACCCCGAACTGCATGCGGGTTCGGAGAGTGCGCTTTTGCTCGCCACTCTCGACGGGATCGCGCTGGCCCGGGCCTCTGAGCCGCCGCGCATGCCGCCGAACCGCGCGGCCTATCTCGTCGAGAACGTGCTGCGCCGGCTCGACGACCGCAGTCTCGGCGCCGAGCGCTACAACGACTGAGCCCCTGCCTCAGAGACCCCGGGTCTGGCGCGGGGTCATGCCGAACTCCGCGCGGAACTGCTCGGTGAAGCGGCCGATGTGCGTGAACCCGGCCCGGCGCGCGATGTCGGCGATCGTGCCATCCTCAGGGGTCGCCCCGCGCAGCGTCGAATACACCGCGTCGAGGCGCACACGGCGGAGGTAGGCCAGCGGGGTCATGTCCATCGACCGACGGAACGCATTCTGCAGGCCGCGGATGCTGTAGCCCGACGCCTCGGCGACCGACGCCACCGTCACCACCCCTGTCGCGTTCTCCTCGATGAAGCGCAGCGCACGCCGCAGGTTGGCCGGAGCCCACAGCTGCTCGCGCAGGTCGGGGGAATCCATCGTGGTGTTGGGGAAGACGCGCAGCATGGTGGAGGCGAGTTTTTCTCGAGCCTCGGCGCGCTGCAACGGGGTGGGCTCGGGGTTGGCGGGGCCGAAGACATCCCGATTCAGGTGTTTGACCATGGCCGCCCACTGCGTGCCGAGGGCGGGCGAGATCGGGTTGACGCCCCTGAAGGAGTGCCGGCGAGGGTCGCCGCCCATGAGGCGCACGAGGCGATCGACCTCGGTGACGTCGATCGTGACGATGGCCAGGCGCAGGTCGCTCCACCCGATCGTGCAGAGGGTGCGCGGGTAGAGCATGGGCTGCGTGACATCCACCGAATCGCGGCCCGTGACGAGGCTCATGCGGCCGGCGAGGAGGTGCCCGACGAAGTAGCGGTCCTCGAGCTGCACGTTGCCCTCGGCGCGCGAGTCGAAAGCGACTCGGCTGACCGCGAGCCTGCTGTCCCCCGAAATCGCGTGATCGATGGCGAAGCGCTCGGGCTCGTCGGCCGACAGAGACACCGCTGAATAGTGCCGCGCCAGGTGCGGCAGGGCCTCTTCGGGATCGCGTGTGCGGAACCGCGAGGCGGTGAAGTCGTCGTTCATATCTCATGCCTATTTTCCCGCGCAATACCCCGGGGAGGCAATATCCAGAATGCGCACAGGCCGCCCGCCGCGGGGCAGGCACAGTCCCCGCGATCCTGGCGACGTTCGATCCACACGTCAACGGCCCCCGTCATGGGGGGAAACGCCGCGACACAAAGGCGACTGTGTGACAGCCCGCAGTTGTCGGCGGGGCGCCCGGCCCGGTTACATGAGGCCACCCCGCACCTCGGGGCTCACGCATCCGACGACCTGTGAATGAGGAACCATGACTACACGACGGCGCATCGCCGCACTGACCCTGGCCACCGCCCTGCTCGCGGGGCTCGGGGCCTGCGCCGCCGAACCGGGTGGCTCCCCCGCCGCCGACACGAAACCGGTCGCCGGCGGCACCCTGCGCGTGGGCGAAAACGCCGACGAGCCCACACTGCTCGACCCGCACCAGCTCTCGACCACCAACACGACCACGCTGCTGCGACCCATCTTCGACACGCTCGTGTGGCAGAACACGGATGGCTCGTTCGCGGGCGGCCTGGCCGATAGCTGGGATGTCTCGCCCGACGGCCTCGAGTACACGTTCCACCTGCGAGAGGGCGTCACCTTCCACGACGGTTCGCCCTGGAACGCCGCGGGTCTGAAGGCCAACTTCGAGCACATCATCGACCCCGCCACGAAGTCGCCGCTCGCCGCCTCCTACATCGCGCCCTACCGCTCGAGCGAGGTCGTCGACGAATACACGCTGAAGGTGACGCTCGCGACGCCGTACTCGGCGTTCCTCAACGTGCTCGCCCAGACCTACCTGTCGATCGTGTCGCCGAAGCAGATCGTGGAGGCGCCGGAGACGATCGCCGAGCACCCCATCGGCAGCGGCCCCTACAAGTTCCACAAGTGGGTGAAGGGCGAGAGCATCTCGCTCGTGCGCAACGAGGACTACGCCTGGGCGCCGAAGGAAGCGAAGAACCAGGGCGCGCCCTACCTCGACGGCATCACGTTCACCTTCGTGCCCGAGGATGCCGTGCGCTACAACGGCCTGCTCGCCGACGACTTCGACATCATCGAGTGGACGCCGCCGCAGAACGTGGCCCAGATCGAGAAGAAGGAGGGCTTCTCGTTCACGTCGACCGACCGCCCCGGGCATCCGTTCTCGCTGTGGTTGAACAGCGAACGCGCGCCCTTCGACGACGTGGCCGTGCGGCAGGCATTCGTGGCCTCGATCGATCGCAAGGACATCGTCGACACCGTGTCGTTCGGGCAGTGGGAGGTGTCGAACGGCTACATCACGCCCGTGACGCCCGACTATGCCGAGAACGCCTCGGCCATCGACTTCGACCCCGATCGCGCCAATGAGCTGCTCGACGAGGCCGGCTGGACGGGCCGCGACTCCCAGGGATACCGCACCAAGAACGGCGAGCGCCTGACCGCGTTCCTGCCGCACACGGGCACGGTGGCGCAGACGACGCAGATCATCGAACTCGCGCAGGCCGCCGCCAAGAAGGTGGGCTTCGACGTGCAGATTCAGCTGGTATCGACGCAGGAGGCGACCGACCGCGCGGCCGTGGGCGACTACGACCTGACCTCGGGCATCTGGACGACCAACACGGCCGACGTGCTGTGGATCCGCTATTCGTCGGACAACATCACGACGCCCGAGCGCCGCGGCCAGAACGGGTCCTACACGCGCGACGACGAGCTCGACGGGCTGCTCGACAGCGCCCGGCAGACCACCGACGAGGCCGAGCGCGCCTCACTGTATGAGCAGGCGCAGGAACGACTCGTCGAGCTGGCGCCCGCCGTGCCGCTCTATGTGCGACCCGACCTCGTGAGCCACAGCGACCGCGTGGGCGGCGTGACGTTCGAGAGCGCGTATGGTGCCCTGTGGTTCCAGGACACCTGGTTGGCCGCCGAATAATGGATGTCGCGAAGATCGGCGTGCGCCTGGCCGCGGGTGTGGGGGTGGCCTGGGGCGCCGCCACCCTCACGTTCCTGGCCGTGCAGATCACGCCGGGCGACCCCGCCTATGCCATCGTGGGCGGCCCGGAGGCCAACCCGTCGCCCGAGGTCATCGCGCAGGTGCGCGCCGAATACGGCTTCGACCAGCCGTTGCTCGTGCAATACGTGCGTTACCTCGGGCGGCTGGCGGTGGGCGATCTCGGCACGTCGTATCGGCTGCAATCGCCCGTGACCCAGGTGCTCGGCGAGCAGATCGGCGGCACCGTGCAGCTGGCCGGTGTCGCTGCCCTGCTGGCCGCTGTGCTTGCCGTGGTCGTGGCGGTGTTCACGGCCCGACGCGGGCCCGTCGTGCGCGGTGGCGCGACATCCATCGAATTGTTCCTCGCGTCGTCGCCGTCGTTCTGGCTCGGCATTCTGCTGCTGTCGGTGTTCTCCTATGCGCTGCACTGGCTGCCGTCGGTGGGCAACGCGGATGGCCGGGCGCTCGTGTTGCCGGCCCTGACGCTGGCCCTGCCGATCGCGGCCGTGCTGTCGCAGGTGCTGCGGTCGTCGCTCGAGGAGGTGCTCGAGCAGCCGTTCATCACGACGGCCCGGGCGCGCGGACTGAGCGACGCGGCCGTGCGCGTGCGACACGGGTTGCGGCACTCGCTCATTCCGCTGGCCACCATGACGGGGTTCGTGGTGGGCGGTTTGCTCGGCGGAACCGTCATCGTCGAATCGCTCTTCACGCGGCAGGGGCTCGGGCGCACGCTGTTGGCCGCGGTGAATGCCAAAGATATGCCCGTGGTGCTCGGCGTGGTGTTGCTGTCGGCGGTGGTCTATGTGGTGGTGAATCTCGTGGTGGATCTGCTCTATCCCGTGCTCGATCCGCGGTTGAAGACCGTGACGGCAACTGAGGCCAGGGAGACCGTGACCGCCAACGAGGGCACGGAGACCACCGAGACCGAGGAGGTGTCCGCATGAGTCTGCGCGCACCCGGCGATCGGCTCGCCGCATCGACCGACACGCCCGCCGACCGGGGTCTCGTGGCCTTCACGTCGGCGGCACCCACACGAGCGGCCGGATGGCTGGGGCGCATCCCCCTCGTCGCGGCGGCCCTGTTCCTGGCCGCCCTTGCCGTGGCCGCCGCGTGGCCCTCGCTGTTGGCGCCGTTCGATCCGTATGCGGTCGATACGACCAACGCGCTCGCGGCGCCCGGTGGGGCACACCCGCTCGGCACCGACGAGAATGGGCGCGACATCCTGAGCCGGCTCATCTATGGGGCGCGGGCCTCGCTGCTGCTGGGCTTCGGCGCCATCGCCATCGCGGTGGTGGGCGGCGTGGTGTTCGGGCTGGCGGCGGGGCTCGGCAACCGCTTCCTCGATGGCCTGATCATGCGCACCATGGATGTCGGGCTCGCGTTTCCCGAATTGCTGCTCGCGCTGGTCGTCATCTCGATCGTGGGCGGCGGCACGACGAATGCGCTGCTCGCGATCGGGCTCGCGTCCATCCCGAGCTATGCGCGGCTGGTGCGGGCGCAGACGTTCGCGATTCGGCAGGCGCCCTATATCGAGGCGGCGCGCGCTCTGGGGGTGCGCGAGAGCCACGTGGTGTGGCGGCATGTGCTGCCGAATGCCGTGAAACCCGTGGTGATTCTGGCGACGATCGGCATCGGCACGGCCACCGTGGCGGGAAGCGCACTCAGCTTCTTGGGGCTCGGCACGGCGCCGCCCGAACCCGAGTGGGGCTCGATGTTGTCGTCGGCGCGCAACTTTCTCGACCTGGCCTGGTGGTACGGGGCCTTTCCCGGGCTCGCCATCACGGGTCTCGTGATCAGCACGACCCTGATCGGTCGGTATCTGCAGCAGCGCAGCGAAGGGAGAGGCGCATGAGCCTCGTTTCGATTGAAAACCTCACGGTCAGCTTCGGCGGCCATGAGGCGGTTTCGGATGTCTCGTTCACGATCGATCGAGGCGAGGGCGTCGCGATCGTCGGCGAATCGGGGTCGGGCAAGTCGGTCACGGCGCGCACGCTCATCGGCCTGACGGGCGACGGGGCGTGCGTGGCGGCCCGCCGTGCGACGTTCGACGGCATCGACCTGACGCGGTTGCGCGAGAGGCAGTGGCGCGGCATCCGGGGGTCGCGCATCGGCTTCGTCATGCAGGATGCGCTCGTGAGCCTCGACCCGATCCGACCCGTCGGTCGTGAGATCGACGAGGCGCTGCGCGTGAGCACGGCGCTCGGGCGGGCCGAGCGCGACCGCCGGGTGATCGAGTTGCTCGGGCGCGTGGGGGTGCCGCATCCCGAGCTGCGGGCGCGGCAACTGCCGTCTCAGCTGTCGGGCGGGTTGCGACAGCGGGCGCTCATCGCGTCGGCCATCGCGGGCGACCCCGAGCTGCTGATCGCCGACGAGCCGACGACCGCGCTGGACGTGACCGTGCAGGCGCAGATTCTCGACCTGCTCGACGACCTGAAGAACGACGGGCGCGCGCTGCTCGTGATCAGCCACGACCTGGCCGTCGTGTCGCGCGTGGCCGAGCGGCTGCTCGTGGTGCGGCAGGGGCGCGTCGTGGAAGCGGGTGACACACGGGCGGTGTTCGCCGCGCCTCAGCACGAGTACACGCGGGCGTTGTTGGCGGCGATCCCGGCGGAGCATGCGCGCGGGACGCGGTTGGTGCCGGGGGCGGGCTCGGGCTGGGAACCGACGCTGGTGGGCGCGGTTGGCGCGGCTCCGGTGCCGTGGGCTTCGTCCGGGAGCGTTGACGGCGCCGCGACGCACGTCGGCGAGGTCGGCGAGGTCGTCGCGCGAGCCGAGGGCGTTTCTAAAGACTTCGTCGGGCCGGATGGCGTGAGCCGCACGGTCGTCGACGACGTGTCGTTCGAGGTGCGCGCGGGTGAGACGCTCGGCATCGTCGGCGAATCCGGCTCGGGGAAGACGACGACGGGGCGCATCGTCGTCGGGCTGGAGGCGCCGACCCGCGGGAGCGTGTGGATCGTCGGGCGACGCGACGACGGCGAGCCCGTCCAGCACGATTGGGCGACGGCATCCCGGGCGGACCGCCGCGCCCTGCGCCGTGACGTGCAGATCATTTATCAAGACCCGCTGTCGTCGTTCGACCCGCGCTACACGGTGGGGCGCGTGCTGGCAGAGGCGCTCACGGTGAGTGGGCGTGCAACCCGCTCGACCGGCGTGCGGGTGCGCAGCATCGAGCTGCTCGAGCAGGTCGGCCTGGGCGCCGAACACCTCGCCCGGCGTCCGCTGACGCTCTCGGGCGGGCAGCGGCAACGCGTGGCCATCGCGCGCGCCCTGGCCACCGAGCCGCGCCTCATCCTGCTCGACGAACCGGTGTCGGCGCTCGACGTGTCGGTGCAGGCCCAGGTGCTCGATCTGCTCGCCGATGTGCAGGGGGCGACGGGCGTGGCCTACCTCTTCATCTCGCACGACCTCGGCGTGATCTCACACGTCAGCGACCGCGTGCTCGTGCTGAAAGACGGCCGCGTGGTCGAGCAGGGCGACATCGACGACGTGTTCGCGCGGCCGCAACACGCGTATACGCAGCAGCTGCTCGCCGCCATTCCACGCATCGAGCCCGCTGGCGCGTCCGCCGGGGCGTCCGCCGGGGCGCCCGCCCGCTAGGCGGGTTTGTGGGCGTAGGTGTAGCGGTAGTAGTCGGCGAGCTTCAGGCCGGATGCGGCATCCTCGTCGACGATGACCGTGGCACGTCGATGCAGCTGCAGCGCCGAGCCCGGCACGAGCGCGGTCAGCGGACCCTCGACCGCCGCCGCGATGGCCGCAGCCTTGCCCGCGCCCTGGGCGACGAGCACGACCTCGCGCGCTTCGAGGATGGTTCCGAGCCCCTGCGTCAGGCAGTGCGTGGGCACCTGGTCGGGGTTGTCGAAGAAGCGCGCGTTGTCGAGCCGGGTCTGCGGGGCCAGGGTCTTGATACGCGTGCGCGACGCGAACGACGACGTGGGCTCGTTGAAACCGATGTGGCCGTTGGCGCCGATGCCGAGGATCTGCAGGTCGATTCCGCCGGCCTGCGCAATGGCCTCGTCGTACTCCTGGGCGGCGCGGTCGAGGTCGTCGGCGCGGCCGTCGGGCACGCGCACGTTCGACGGGTCGAAACCGAGCGGCTCGACGACATCCCGAGTGATGACGCTCGCGTAGGACTCGGGATGCTCGAGCGGCAGGCCCACGTATTCGTCGAGCGCGAAACCGCGCACCCCGGCGAATGAAAGCGAACCCGCCTGCACGCGGCGGTGCAGCTCGGCGTAGACACCCTGCGGGCTCGAGCCGGTGGCGAGGCCGAGGACGGCGTCGGGATTGCTCGCGACGAGGTCGGCGATGCGGGCGGCGGCGAGCTCGCCGACGTCCTGAGCGGTCGGAACGATGATGACTTCCACGTGATTCTCCTGAATACGGTTTCGCTAGACGGAGCGCTCGGAGGGCGAGGCGGCGAGAGCCACGGCCCGCCGCACGTTGCCGTCGGCGAGCGCCAACAACGCCGCGGCCTGCGAGGCGTCACGGTCGGCGAGCAGCATGACGACGGCCGTCTTGGCGTGGTCGCTCGCGGCCTCGAGTGCCCGGTCGGCCCGATCGCGGTCGACGTGCGCGGCCTCGGCCACGATGCGTTGCGCCCGGTCGACGAGTTTGGCGTTGGTGGGGCGCAGGTCGACCATGAGGTTTCCGTAGGCCTTGCCCGTGCGCACCATGCTGGCGGTCGTGAGCATGTTGCAGACGAGCTTCTGGGCGGTGCCGGCCTTCAGGCGCGTGGAGCCCGTGAGCACTTCGGGGCCCGTGAGCACCTCGATCGCGACATCCGCTTCGGCGCTGATGCGGGCGCCGGGGTTGCACGAGATGGCGACCGTTGCGGCCCCCCGCTCGCGCGCATAGCGCAGGCCGCCGATCACATAGGGCGTGCGACCGCTGGCGGCGAGGCCGACGACGACATCGGATGGTCCGACGTGCGCCGCCTCGAGTTCGGTGACGGCGAGCGCCGGATCGTCTTCGGCCCCCTCGACGGCGCGCACGAAGGCGTTCTCGCCGCCCGCGATGAGGCCGAGCACCTCGGAGGGGTCGGTGCCGAAGGTCGGCGGGCATTCGACGGCGTCGAGCAGGCCGAGGCGACCGCTCGTGCCGGCGCCGATGTAGATGAGCCGTCCGCCCGCGCGTCGCGCCGCCGCGATGAGGTCCACGGCCTGCGCGATCTGCGGCAGCACACGGCGCACGGCGGGCGCGACGAGCTGGTCTTCGTCGTTCATGACCTCGAGCACGCGCACGGTGTCGAAGGTGTCGAGGTCGGTGGTCTTCGGGTTGGGGCCCTCGGTGTAGAGCGAGGCGAGGGAGTCGAGTTCTTCTGAGGACATCTGTGTTCCTTGGTTCACGTTCGGCGAGGTGTGGCCGAGGCAGCCGGTCGGTTGGTCAGCGCTCGAAGCGCAGGCGGCGGGGCGGGCCGGTGAGCACGCGCTCGGGCAGCGACTCCCCCGGCACGATGGCGCCCAGCACGCTCGCGTGACGCGCGCCGGTGCACGACGGCAGCGTTCCGGTCTGTCCGTTGACGGTCAGGAAGCCCAGCACGGCGAACGCGAGCGCCTCCTTCGCGGCCGACGGCAGGCCCAGCGTGTCGCTCGTGACCACGTCTGCGTGCGGCAACTCGGCGCGCAGCATGCCCATCAGCACGGGGTTGTGGGTGCCGCCGCCCGCCACGATCACGCGGTCGGCGCCCCGCACGGCATCGGCCACGGTGCGCGCCGTCAAGGCAGTCAGCGTGGCGACGAGGTCGTGGATGCCGGGCGTCTCGTGGCCCGCCAGGAATGGCGCGAGATAGCCCAGGTGGAAGAGCTCCTTGCCCGTGGACTTCGGGGCCGGAAGCGCGTAGTAGTCCTCGTCGAGCAGGCGTTCGAGCAGCGCCTCGTCGACCGTGCCGGCGGCCGCGAGCGCGCCATCGGCGTCAAAGCGCTCGGCGCCCAGCGTGTGTTCGGTCACCACGGCGTCGATGAGGGCGTTGGCGGGCCCGGTGTCGAAGGCGATGGGGTCGGCCGAGGGCGACACGAGCGTGGCGTTGGCGATGCCCCCGAGGTTGACGGCGGCGGCCGAACCGCCGGCCAGCCACAGCGCGTCGATGATGCTCACGAGCGGCGCACCCTGCCCGCCCGCCGCGACGTCGCGCGAACGCAGGTCGGCGACCACGGTGAGGCCCGTCTTCTCGGCGATCCAGGCGGGTTGGCCGAGCTGCAGCGTGCCCTCGACGCGGCCGTCCTCGACCCAGTGGTAGAGCGTCTGGCCGTGCGAGACGATGAGGTCGGCGCGGCCGTCGCAGAGTTCGTCGAGGGCCCGGGCGGCGACATCCGCGAACGCCTGGCCGATGCGCGTGTCGAGCCGGCAGACCTCGTCGACCGAGGTGCGCGCGGGCGGCAGGGCGGCCGAGATGGCGGACCGCAACTCGGGGGCGTAGGGCACGCTGATCAGGCCGAGCGGCGTGACCACGAGCGTGTCCCCCTCGACCCGGATGTCGGCTGCCGCGGCGTCGATGGCGTCGTGCGATGTGCCCGACATCAAGCCGATCACACGGGTGGATGCAGAAGTCATTTGCGCAGCTCCTTGCGGTGGGCGTCGCCCTTGAGCGTGGCGATCGCGATCGCGCTCACGAAGCACGTGGCCATGACGTAGTAGGCCGGCACGTCGATGTTGCCCGTCGCCGCGATGAGCGACGTGATGATGAGGCCCGCGCTGCCCGAGAACACGGCGTTCGAGATGGAGTAGGCGAGGCCGAGACCCGTGTAACGCACCGTGGTGGGGAACATCTCGGCGAGCATGGCCGGCCCGGGACCCGCGATGAGGCCGACGGCGAAGCCCGCGACGATCACGGCGAACGAGCGAACCTCGACAGTGGAGTTCGGGTCTTGCAGCAGGTTGAGCAGCGGCAGGGCCAGCACCAGGATGGCGAGCGAGCCCGTGAGCATGACCCAGCGCCGGCCGATGCGGTCGGAGAGCCATCCGGCCGGAAGGATCGCGGCGGCGAAACCGAGGTTGGCGAACACCGTGGCGAGCAGCGCCTGCTGGAACGACGCGTTGAGCGTGCTCTGCAGGTAGGAGGGGATGACGACGAGGAACGTGTAGCCGGCGGCCGACCAGCCCATGAGGCGCGCGATGCCCACGACGATGGCCTTGGCAGTCTCGGCGGCACCGGCACGGATGACGGGGGCGTCGGCCAGGGCGGCGGCATCGGCGCGAGCGGCAGCATCAGCCCCGGCGGGCGCACCGGCTGCCTTCGCCTGCTCCACCTTCTGGAACGCGGGGGTCTCTTCGAGGTTCAGGCGCAACAGGAGCGCCACGGCACCGAGGGGAAGAGCCACGAGGAAGGCGATGCGCCATCCCCAGGCCGCGAGGTCGGCCTCGCTCAGCAGGGTGGCGAGCAGGGCGCTCGTGCCGGCACCCGCGAGCAGGCCGAGGGCGACCGTGAACGATTGCCACGCACCGTAGATGCCGCGCTTGCCGGCGGGCGCGAACTCGGTCATGACCGACACGGCGCCGCCGAACTCGCCACCGGCCGACAGACCCTGCAGGATGCGCACGAGCGTCAGCAGAATGGGCGCGGCGATGCCGATCGAGGCGTAGGTGGGCAGCACGCCGATGAGGGCCGTGGCCACCGACATCATGATGAGCACGATGATGAGCGTGGGTTTGCGGCCGATGCGGTCGCCGATGCGCCCGAAGAGGGCGGCGCCGACGGGGCGGAAGAAGAAGCTGATGGCGAAGGAGGCGTAGGTGGCGATGAGGGCCTCGACCCCCGACTGCTGGCCGCCGCTGAAGAATTGGCTGGCGATAATGGTGGCGAAGAAGCCGTAGATGCCGAATTCATACCATTCGATGAAGTTTCCGACACTGCCGGCGACGATGGCGCGGCGGCGTGCTTTCGGGCTCACGGTGGGAGCGGTGGCGATAGACACGGGGGTACCTCCTTTGGTTCCGGCGGGGATGTCACCAACCGTAGGACATAAAGTTACCTCATTTGTTTCTTCTGTGTAACTTTTGTTCCTCATGGTCGGACGCGGGACAATAGGCTGGCGATGACACCACCCGCCCCGACGAAAGCGCAGAACATGAATCCACGCAAGGGGCGCCCGGGTTCGCGCACCGTGCTCATCGAGGTTCGCGCACTGCTGCCCACGCTGCGGCCGGCCGAGCGACGCATCGCCGAGGCCCTGCTGGCCGACCCCGAGGCGTTTGCGGGGCGATCGATCGGCGAGATCGCCGAGCAGTCCGAGACCTCGACGACCACGGTCGTGCGGTTCACGCGGCGCATGGGTTATGAGAAATACCGCGACCTGCGGCAGGACCTGACCGAGCAGAACCTGCGCGAACGGTTGGCGGCCGACGAATCGTCGGTGCCGACATCCGATATCTCGCCGGATGATTCGCTCGCCGACGTGGTGGCCAAGATCGCGGCCACCGAGGCGCGGTCGATCGCGGATACGGCCGAGATCCTCGATATCGACAACCTGCAGGCGGCCGTCGACGCGATCACGGGCGCACGCCGTGTGGATATCTCTGGCGTGGGTGCGAGCGCGATCGTGGCCATGGACCTGCAGCGCAAGCTCTCGCGCATCGGGCGGGTGGCGCTCGAGTGGTCGGAGGCGCACACCGCCTGGACCGCCGCAGCCGTGCTCGACGCCGACGCCGTGGCCGTGGCGATCTCGCACTCGGGCGCGACGACCGACACCTATGAGTTCTTGCGGCTGGCGAAGGAGTCGGGGGCCGCGACGATCGCGATCACCAACGACGAGAACTCGCCGCTCGCGGGGCTGGCCGACACCGTTTTGCGCACGGCCGCGCGGGAGAGCCCGCTGCGATCAGGGGCGCTCGGAAGCCGCATCGCGCAGTTGCTCGTCGTCGACTGCCTGTTCACCGGGGTGGCGCAGGCGAACTACGAGGCGTCGACCTCAGCCCTGCAGCGCACCTACCGGGCGGTTGCGCGCAGCTGAGCGATTGCGCCCAGCGACGTGAGCCGCTAAACCGACGTCGTCGAGGCGCCGCGCCGCGCGGGCAGGCCCACCTGCGCCCGCCACCACGGCGTCTCGACGAAACCGCGCTTCAAGAACAGCAACTCCATGGCCGCGTTCCAGCCGAGAACGCCCTCGAGCGTCGACAGCGACGACGTGATGAAGCTATAGAGATCCTCGGTCGACGGCGTGATGACCTCGCAGAACAGCGAGTTCTGGTCGAGCGTCGCCGCGAGATAGCGCACGGCGGGGTAGGCGCGCAGGGCCTGGGCCACGGCCTCGAGCTGGCCGGGCGCCACGTTCACGGTGAGCAGCGTCTCGGCGCCCATGCCGAGGGCCGAGGCGGGCACGAGCGTGAGGGTGTCCATGCATCCGAGTTGCCGCATGCGCTCGAAACGGCGACGCACGCTCGACTCGTTCATGCCCAGGCCGTCGGCCACCGACTTGAAGGTGAGGCGGCCGTCGTCACGCAAAGCGGTGAGGATGGCTCGATCCTGGTCGTCGAAGTGGCTCGGGTCGCACACCCCGGCGTCGACCTGCGCGAGCGATTCGGCCGCCGACTCGGGCAGCTTCATGGTGCTGGCGAACAGCTGCCGGCTCCAGTCGTAGCTCACCTTGTAGACGTGCATGATGAGGTCGCTGCGCCACCGCTCCACGCCGCGAATCGACTGCAATTGCTGGATGATCTGGGGGTAGTGCGTGGACCCGCCGTGCACCACGAGCTCGGCGATCAGGTCGTAGCCGCCCGTCACGAGCGTGATGAAGCGCACATCCGGATGCCCGACCAACTCTTCAGCCACCTGCAACTGCGTGCCCGGCGCGCAGTTGATGCGCACGAGGAACGCATCGACGGGACCCTCGGAGCCGAGCGCCGGCAGCACAGCGATGCGCGCCACGCCCGAGCTGAGCAACTGCTGCCCACGCCGGGTGACGGTGGCGACCGTGCCGCCCACCATCTCGGCGATGGCGCGCCAGCTGGCCCGGCCGTCGTGCTGCAACGCCACGATGATGCGGCGGTCGAGTTCGGTCAGCTCGTCGAGCATCTTCACCGGCACGTTCGGCTGCCCTACGGCGCCGTCGGGGTCGGGCTCGGCATGTCGCTCGGGTCGCTCGCCGGGCTGGTCGCCGTCGTGGGCGGGTAGACCCGGTGCAGGAACGTGCGCACCTCGTCGGTCCATGCTTCCGCCTCCTCGATCTGGGGTGAGTGGCCCGACTTCTCGAAGATTCTCAACGTGCTGTCGGGAATCAGCCGATCGATCGTCTCACTGCACGATACGGGCGTGATCCAGTCGGTACGCCCCACCGTGATGAGAGTCGGCGCTGTCACCCCCGGCAGCGCCTCTTTCAGATCGTAGTGCGGAAGGTTGTGCGAAAACGCGTAATTATGAGCTTCGTATCGATACGGCGTGGCCTCGACCTTGCGCTCGACGGCCGCGGGGTCGTATTCGAAGTCGTAGAGGGGCAGAATCTCGCGCCAGCAGTCGCGCAGGTCGTCGTTGTCGCGCACGCGGCCCTCGTCGATGCGGTCGAACTTCTCCATGTCGACCGTGACCCGATCGCTCGCGAGCGCGTTGGCGCGCGACAGCTCGGAGTGGCTGTTGTCGGCGGCCGTGTCGCGCAACACCATGGCGGCGACGCGGTGGGGGTAGCGGATGGCGTACTCCATCGACATGAAGCCGCCGTAGGAGCCGCCGGCCATGACGACCTGCTCGACGCCCGCCCACTCGCGCAGCGCGTCGAGGTCGGCCGCCCACTGCTCGTGCGAGAACTCACCGTTGCCCTCGCTCTGGCCCGAGCCGCGCGCGTCGAACACGATGACGCGGTATTCGTCGGCCAGGCGCCCGAAGCTCGCGCGCGGTTCGGCCCGTGAGCCGAGGCCCGGCGCGCCGTGGTGGGTGAGGATGACGGGCGCGCCCTCGGGGCCGAGAACCTCGACGGCCAGGTGGTTGCCGTTGATCTCGACCATCTGGGCATCGCTCGTGGCGCGGGCGAATTCGGGGGAAACGGTTTCGGATGTCATCGCTGACCTTTCTGTCTGCGTTCGGTGCATTCGGTGCGTTCGGTGTCCATCACAGCTCGATGAGGCAATCGTCGAGCCGCCGCGGGAAGGAGGTGAGGGGTTCGGCGCCCTCGGCCGTGACGAGCATGCTGTCCGAGATGCGGTAGCCCGCGTGCCCCGTTACATAAATGCCCGGTTCGTTCGAGACGACCATGCCGGCCTCGAGCACCGTGGCGTCGCCCGCCTCGAGCCAGGGCGGTTCGTGCATGCCCAGCCCGATGCCGTGCCCCTGCCGGTGCAGGATGTACTCGCCGAGCCCCGCATCCCGGATCACGTCGAGGCACAGCTCGTTGGCCTCGCGGCACTCGAGCCCGGCCCGGATGGTCTCGCGGCCGCGCTTCTGCGCCTCGTAGATGGCGTCGTGATAGCGAATCTGGGATGCCGTGGGCTCGCCCATCACGAACGTGCGCTCCCCCTCGACGAAACGTCCGCCCACGGCGCAGCCGAGCGACAACATGAAGGTGTCTCCGGGTCGCAGGCGATAACTCGAGGGCAGCCCGTGGGGTTTCGAACTGTTGGCGCCCGAATAGACGAGGCCGCCGGCCAGGAACGAGCCCACCACGACATCCGCGTGCTCGTCGTACATGATGCCCGTGCCGATGCGCCCGACGTGGGCCGCCAGCTCGGCTTCGCTCGGCATCTGGCCGCCCGCCACGACGGCGTCGCGCACGAGTCGCACGCCCGCGTCGAGCATGCGGTCGGTGATGCGCGCGGCCTCGCGGTGCAGCTCGACCTCGCCGGGCTGCTTGATGAAACGTGAGCGCAGGATCACATCGGTGGGCTCGAGCGCCGCGAAGGAGAAGGCGCGCGTGGCCGCGACGAGCCGCTCATAGGAGATCGTGGTCGAGTGGCCGACCCGCAACCGGGCGGTCGCGGAGGACGACGAGACCGTCGCGGGTCGCACCCGCTCGGCCAGGACATCCCACGGGCTGACGACGCCCGGAAACTCGGGGTAGTCGACAAGCTCGGCGTGCGCCGACTGACTCTCGGCGTGCTCACGTTCGAGCACCGGCAGCAGCAGCACGCACCGACCGGATGCCTCGAGCCACACCACCACGGGCCGCTCGCCCGGGTGGTGGAAGAAGCCCGTGAGGTAGGCCACGTCTTCGGGGTCGGCCGTGACGACGGCATCGAGCCCGGCCTGTCGCAGGCGCTCGATGACGCCCTGCTGCACGCTCTCGAAGAAGTCAGAGCCGAGGCGTTGTGTGAAAACCATGTCTACCTCCGGCGGGACTTGGGGTTGCGCGCGTCGTTGTAGGCGATCGACAGGAGCGTGGCCGACAGCACGAGCGCGAGGATGGCGAGCGAGGGGAACAGCGTCAGCCACCAGGCGCTCGACATGGCGCCCGACTGCTGCGCCTCATAGAGGATGCGTCCCCACGACCACGTGTTCGGGTCGCCGAGGCCGAGGAACGCAAGCCCGGCCGCCGAGAGCACGGCGCGCGACGCGGTGACGACGACCGACACGACGATGACGGGCGTCACGGCCGGGATGATGTGTTTCGTGATGATCCACGCCGGGGATGTCGTCATCAAACGCGCCGCGTCGACATAGGGCAGGCCCACCACCGTCAGGGCCTGCGAGCGCACGATGCGCGTCACCTCGGGCCACGAGAACGCGGCGACGACGAGGATGATCGTGGTGGTCGACGGCCCGACGAGCGCCGCGATAAGGATCATGAGGGGCAAGACGGGCAGCGACAGCATGAGGTCGACGAGCACCGAGATGGGGCCGTCGAGCTTGCGGAAGTAGGCGCCGACGACGGCGACGAGCGTGCCGACGGCGATGGCGATGAGGCTCGCGAGCACGGCCACGAGCAGGCTCTGTTGCGTGCCCCAGATGACCTCGCCGAAGACGTCGCGGCCGAGCGAGTCGGTGCCGAACCAGTGCGCGCCGGTCGGGCCCTCGAGCACGGTGTCGCCGTAGCTGCCCGGGTAGGGAGCGAGCAGCGGCGCGGCGACGGCCACGAACACGAGGACCGCCATGACGGCGAGCGCGAGCAGGCCGAGGGGTTCCTTGCGGAAGGCCCGCCACGTTGCCGCGCTCGCGCGCAGGCTTTCCGTCGCGACGGGCTCTGCGCCGGTCGAGGCCACGGCCGCGCGATCGCGCTCCGCGTTCTCGCTGGCGTCGGCCGGCTGACCGGTCGCAGCGTCAGTCGCGGCGGCGGTCTCGGCGGGGTCGACGCCCGCGGTCGTGCCCGCGTCGGGGCCGGCGCCCGTATCGGTCGAAGAGTCGGTGGGAGAAGACATCCGCTCGCCTTTCATCGCGCTCATGAGGTTTTCACCCGGGGGTCGAGGAGTCCGTAGACGAGGTCGGTGAGCATGTTGATGACCACGACGGTGAGCGCCAACATGAGGAACGCGCCCTGGAGGACGGGGAAGTCGAGCTGCGTGACGGCCTCGAAGATGCCGCGGCCGATGCCCGGGTAGGCGAAGACGGTCTCGGTGAGCACCGCGCCGCCCACGAGGAACCCGAGCTGCAGGCCGATGAGCGTCGTGGTCGGCAGCAGGGCGTTGCGCAGGGCGTGCTTCCACAGCACGCGGCGGGGCGGCATGCCGTTGGCGTGGGCCAGGGTCGTGTAGTCCTCGCCCAGGGCGTCGATCAGCGTCGAGCGCATGGTCAAGACATACGACCCGAGCTGAATCAAGACGAGGGATGTCGCGGGCAAGACCAGGTGCTGAATGACGCTCAGGTACCACTCGCCGCCGTAGGTGCCGTTCGTGTAGGCGCCGCCGATGGGGAACCACCCGAGCGTGAGCCCGAACGTGAAGAGCAGCAGCACACCGACGCTCGGAACGAAGAGCGACTGGCCCGTGACGCCGACGATCTGCACGAGGCGGTCCCAGCCGGTTCCGCGGCGGGCGGCGGCCAGGACACCGAGCGGCACGCCCACGAGAACCGTGAAGACGAGGGCCGTTCCGGTGAGGAGGAGCGTCCAGGGCAGGCGCTGCATGAGCACGTCGAGCACGGGGATCGACTGCGTGAACGAGACGCCGAGGTTGCCCTGCACGAGCTGCCAGAGGTAGAGGCCGTATTGCACGATGAGGGGCTGATTGAGGCCGTATTGCGTGAGCAGGGCCTCGCGGGCCTCGTCGGTCATGTTCGGGCTGGCCACGGCGAGCGCGGGGTCGCCGGGCAGCAGGCGCAGCAGCAGGAACGTCACGGTCACGGCGAACCAGATCGTGAGGATTCCTCGGCCGAAGCGGCGGAGGACGAATGACCACAGAGACACGAGGCGCGGCCCTTTCCAGAGAGAAGGTGGAGCGTGGGAAAAACGCGTGGAGGCGGCATCCGCCCGGTTGGGGGCTCGGGCGGATGCCGCTCTGCTCGTTACTTCAGGTGAGCGGATGCCACGCTGATCGGGTTGACGATCGACAGCAACTCACTCGGCTTCGAGACGAACCCGGTCCACTTGTCGCTGTGTGCGAAGTAGAGGTTCTGCGTGTACATGATGTTGTCGTACACGTTCTCGTTGACGATGGCGGCGGCCTCTTGCATGAGCTTGATCTTCTCGTCCTTGTCGGTGGTGGCCGATGCGGTCGTGATGAGTTCGTTCAGCTCGGGGTCGTCGACGTAGCTGTAGTTGATGGCGCCGTCGGGCAGGTAGGCGAGCGTCATGTTGGTGACCGGGTCATCCATGATGGCGAAGTTGCCCGCATAGATGTCGAAGTCGCCGGCGTTCGTCTGTGCCAGGTAGGTGTTGCGCTCGGTGCCCTGCAGCTCGATCGTGATGCCGGCCTTGGCGGCCGAATCCTTCACGAGGGTGGCCCACTGGCTCGTCACCGAGTCCTGCAGCGAGTAGATCAGGCGGAACGACACGGGGAACATGCCCGAACCGTCGGCCGTGTAGCCGGCCTTCTCCATGAGCTCACGTGACAGGTCGGTGTCGAACTTATACTCCTTGATCGACTTGTCGTAGTAGTCGGCCAGCACGGGCATGAGCGGGCTCGAACCCGTCGACACGGCCTGGTCCTGCAGCACGACCTTGCGAATCGCGTCGTAGTCCACGGCGTGTGCGAGGGCCTGGCGCACCTCGACCTTGGCCAGGTCGGGCTTCGTCATGTTGTAGGTCATGTGGGCATAACCGAGACCCACCGACTCCTCCACCTCGATGCCGGGCGTGTTCTGCAGCGTCTTCACCTGCGCCGGGGGCAGCGCGTTGGCGATGACATCCACCTCACCCGACTGCAGCGCGAGGATCTCGGTGTTGATGTCGGGGAACACGCGGTAGACGACCTTGGCGGATGACGGGGTGCCACCCTCGATGAGCGGGTAGTCGTCGACGCGGTCCATCGAATAGCTCTGGCCGACCTGCACGTCGGTGAGCACGTAGGGACCGGCCGAGACCCAGCCGCCGTCGCTGCCGTCGTTCGGGAAGTTCGCGACCGAGTCGGCCTTCTCGAAGACGTGCTGCGGCACGACGTTGCCCCAGAAGCCGATCTCCTCGACGATCGAGGAGTCGGGCTGGGTCAGCTGGATCTCGACGCGCGTGTCCGAGACGGCCTCGGCCGACTCGAAGTTGGCGAGCTGACCGTAGAACGTGCCGGAGGGCTGATCCTGCTTGACCGCGTTCATGGTCCAGGCCACGTCCTCGGCCGTCAGCTTCTCGCCGTCCGACCACGACAGGTCGTCGCGGATCTCGTAATAACCGGTGGTCTCGTCGACATACCCCCACTTGGTCGCCACCTGGGCTTCCTTCGAACCGTCGTCGGCGATCGACAACAGGTGGGGGTACATCAGGTTGGTGATCCAGTAGTCGCTGCGGCTGTTGCCGATGAGCGGGTTGTAGTTCACGACGTCGGTGGTGGTGGCGATGGTGAGCGTCTCACTCGACGCCGTCGCCTCTCCCCCGCCGGCTTCGGGCGGAGCGCTCGGGGCGCACGCGCTGAGTGCGAGTGCCGATGCGGCCAGGGCGGCCACCGCGGCGATTCGCGTAGTTTTTTTCATTTAGACCCAAACCTCCTTCAGTACCCGCAGAGTGTTTCCACCGACGACGGCGCGGATTTCGTCATCGGAATAACCGTGTTTGACCAACCAGCCGATGATGTTGAAGAACTCTTCGGCCGGGTTCTCGAGACCGTCGACATAGGCGACCTTCTCGTATTCGACAGCGCCGTGGGCCTGCCCGAGGGACAGGTTGGAGCTGAAGGCATCGTGCAGTCCGACGTGGTCGCCGAACAGCGTGTCGGGCCCGAAGCTCACGTGCTCGAGGCCGACGAGGTCGACGCAGTACTCGAAGTGATCCATGACCGACTCGATCGAGTGGCGGGGATGCTTCGGGGACAGCGTCGTGTGGGGTGCGGCCTCGAGGCCGATCACGCCGCCACGTTTGGCGCATTCGACGATGGTCTCGTCGGTCTTCATGCGGTTGGTGGGCCAGACGGCGCGGGCGCCGGCGTGCGTGATGAAGACGGGCTTCTTCGAGGCCTTGATGGCGTCGACGGCCGTGACGTCGCCCGAGTGGGACACGTCGATGGCGATGCCGAGCTTGTTCATGCGTTCGACGGCGCGCTCGCCGAAGTAGGTCAGGCCGCCGTCGCCGCGTTCCTTCAGGCCGGAGCCGAGCGTGTTGGCCTCGGAGTAGGCGATGCCCATCTGACGCACGCCGAAACCGTAGAGCACGTCGAGCCGGTCGACCTCGTTCTCGATCATGGTGGATGCCTCGAGCGCGAACACGTGGGCGATGCGGCCCGTCGCGGCGGCGTACTCGATGTCCTTGATGGTCTCGCCCTTGATGACGAAGTCCTGGTGGGCGAGGTCGGCCATGCGCACGCCGAGGTCGAAGAGCACGTCCTGGTACTTCCAGCCGGCGTCGCTCGAGATGCAGCACGTGCCGTCCATGCCGTTGTCGAAGACGGCCGTGATGCCCGAACGCGAGAGGCCCTCATAGCCCGTGGGTTCGCGGCCCTGGCGGATGTGGTCGCGCAGCTGCGTCATGTCTTCGGGGAACACCTGCACGTGGTCGTGCAGCGAGATGACGGTCTCTTCGCGCAACAGCTTCGTCGTGCGTTCCTTCTCGGCGTCGGACAGGTCGAGGCCGGTGTATTCGGGCACACGCCCGATCTGCTTGGCGTAATCGAAGTGGCGGTAGTCCTTGCCGGCTTCGAGGTAGTCGTAGGCGGTGTAGCCGGTGTAGCGCTCAGAGGGTTCAAGCACGCGTGGTTCTCCTAACGATTGCGGTGCCGCAAGCGGCGTGGTGCACCGACTGTTCTCGGCGTGGTAGACCCCACTGTCGGTTACGACCGGCGCTGGTGTCAACAAAATCGAAGATATCCGGCGCAGTGTTTACCAATTTGAAACATTTCGGCGCTTTTCCCGTGGCATTATGAATTTGTGGACATCTCAGAGAACAACGCATCAACGGCTCAGGCGACGCTCGCCCCACCCGTCGTCCTGCGCGTCGACGGGCTGAGCGTCAGTTTCACGGGCGGCCCCGACGACATTCCGGCCGTGCGCGACGTGGGCCTCGACATCCGCCGCGGTGAGGTCGTGGCCCTGCTCGGCGAATCGGGCTCGGGCAAATCGGTCACGGCGCGCGCCATCATGGGCCTCGTCGACGAGCACACGCGCGTCAGTGCCGACACGCTGCGCCTCGGCGACACCGACCTGCTCGCCATCACGCCCGAGCAACGGCGCCGGTTGCGGGGCGAGCGCATGAGCCTCGTGCTGCAAGACGCGCTCTCGGCCCTCAACCCCGTATTGTCGATCGGCGACCAGATCGGCGAGCTCTTCCGCGTGCACCGCGGCGCCACGCGCAAACAGGCCAAGGCGTCGGCGGTCGAACTGCTCGGGCTCGTGGGCATCCCGGCGCCCCAACAGCGGGTGGATGACTACCCCCACCAATTCTCGGGCGGCATGCGTCAGCGCATCCTCATCGCCATGGCCATCGCACTCGAACCCGAGCTGCTCATCGCCGACGAGCCGACCACGGCCCTCGACGTCACGGTGCAGGCGCAGATCCTCGACCTGCTCGACCGGCTGCGCTCGGAGCTCGGCATGGGCATCCTCTTGATCACGCACGACCTGGGCGTCGTCACCGAGGTCGCCGACCGCCTGGCCGTCATGTATGCGGGGCGCGTCGTCGAACGCGGAGACGCCGACACCGTGCTGGCCCGGCCGGCGCACCCCTACACCGAGGCGCTGCTGCGTTCGGTGCCGCAGGCGAGCCTGCGCGGCGGAAGGTTGCTCACGATCCCCGGGTCGCCGCCGAGCCCCGGTCAGGTGCCCACCGGATGCTCGTTCCACACGCGCTGCCTCTTCGCGGTCGACGTGTGCCGCACCACCAGACCACCGCTCGCCGACGTGGCACCGGGCCGTGCGGCCGCCTGCCACCGGAGCGACGAACTGCTGACGGGAGCCCTGTCATGAGCGACACCTCTTCACCCCTCATCGAGCTCGGACCGACGCGCACCGAGCCAGAAGTCGTGCTCGAGGCATCCGATCTGGTGCGCACGTTCTCGGGCGGCAGCCGCCTGAAACCGCGGCACGTCTCGGCGGTGGATGGCGTGAGCCTGACGCTGCGGGCCGGCGAGACGCTCGGCATCGTGGGCGAGTCGGGCTGCGGCAAGTCCACGCTCGCGCGCATGCTCGTGGGCCTCGAGAAACCGGATGGCGGCACCCTGCGCTACCACGGCGACGATGTCACGGCGGGGCGCGTACGCGACCGGCGGCTGCTGCGGCGCGGCGTGCAGATGATCTTCCAAGACCCGTACACGTCGCTCGACCCGCGCATGACCGTGGCCGATTTGATCGCCGAGCCCCTCGCCGCCACGCGCACGGGCACCGCCGCCTCGCGCCGCGAACGTGTGGCCGAGCTGCTCGAACTCGTGGGGCTCGCCCCCAGCATGATGAGCCGTTTTCCGCACCAATTCTCGGGCGGGCAGCGGCAGCGCATCGGCATCGCCCGGGCGCTCGCGCTCGACCCCGACGTGTTGGTGTGCGACGAACCCGTGTCGGCGCTCGACGTGTCGGTGCAGGCGCAGGTGATCAACCTGCTGGGCGATCTGCAGACACGGTTGGGCGTCTCGATCCTATTCATCGCGCACGACCTGTCGGTGGTTCGCCACATCGCCGATCGCGTGGCCGTCATGTATCTCGGGCGCATCGCCGAAGAGGGCGACACGGCCACGATCTACGACCAGCCCTCGCATCCCTACACGCAGGCCCTGCTGTCGGCCTCGCCCACGCTCGACCGCGCCGACCGGGGCCGCCTGGCCCGTCGACGCGTGTTGCAGGGCGAGCCACCGTCGCCCGTGAACCCGCCCACCGGATGCCGCTTCAACCCGCGCTGCTGGCTCGCGACCGACGAATGCCGCACCGACGTGCCGTTGCGGCGCGAGTTCCCGGCGGGTGCCGCGCGCACCGTCGCGTGCCACCACGCCGAGCGCGCCGTCGCCGAGCTGTCGGCGGCCGGCTGAACCACGTCGCTTCAGTGCTGAGGCGCGGCCCCAAACTTCGGGCTTCGGGGCTCGGGCTTCGGGGCTCGGGCTTCGGGACTCTAGCTTCGGGACTCGGGCTTCGGGACTCTGCTCGAACGCGAGAAGTGCGCCGGATGATGTCATCCGACGCCCTTCTGTTACGGGGTCATGCCCCGATCCCGCTTACGCGCGGTGGGCACGGCGGCGGAACGCGGCGATTCCGACGAACGTGAGACCGGCCGCGAGCGCCGAACCGGCGACGATCGGCAACACGGATGCCTCGGCACCCGTTGCCGCCAGGCCGCTGCCCGCGGGCTTGGCGCCCGCCGGCTTACCGGGGACGACGGCCGCGGGGGTGATCGTCGGGGTCGCCGAAGCCGAGTGCACCGGGGCGACCGGCGTCGGGCCGGCCGTCGGGGTGGCGGGAGCGGTCGGCGTCACCACAGGGGTGGCGGGCGTGGTCGGCTGCGGCGCCGTCGGGGTCGGCGTGGGAGTGGGGGTCGGCTTCGGCACGGGCGTTCCCGAGACCGAGATGATGGTGTTGTCGTTGCTGTCGCTCGCGACGGGCGACACGGTGCGCAGCGCGACCTCGAACTCGAGCCGCGTGATGGGGGTCGGCGACGAGACGACGAGCGACCCGCATCCGGCCCCCGGTGTCTCGGTGCACGGGCTGTTCAGGCCCCACACCGCACCGGATGCATCCGTGGTGAACGAGGCACCCGGGGACGGCTTCACCGTAGCGCCGGCCGGCTGCGACGAAACCAGGCGGTAGGCGTCGCTGAAGAAGGCCGTCGGCTGTCCGACGATGATGGGGCCGCGTGAGCCGATATCGGACAGGTGCACCTTGACGTCGGTCATCGGCTCGCTCAGCTCGACGACGAGGCGCCCGGGCGCGCACGTGGTCGTCTCACCGGGGCAATCGGTGACGGTCTGCACCTTGGCGCCGACCGCCGCATCGAAGGGGCCGTCGAGCGCATACTGGCCGGCCGCGCCGAGGTAGGAGAATTGGTCGTTCGTGACGCCGCTCATGAAGTAGCGGTCGGGCGAGCCCGAGAAGGTGAGGTTGGCTGTGGCACCGGAGGGGAGCGCCAGAGTGGCCGAGGTCGGCGAGTTGATCGTCACGGACTTCGTATCCTCGGCGAAGGCGGCGGGCGCACCCAGGGCGGCGAGCACCACACCGGAGGCGATGGCCGCGGAGAGCAGCCCGGCGACGCGATGAGGCGAACGCCCGGGGCGAGCGGCTGGGGTGGACGAATGAGACAGCTGCATGATGCATCCCTTGTGTCGTTGAGTGGAATTCCAGAATGGCAAATCCGACTCGACGCCCGCCCCGCTCGCGACCCAGCAACTCGAGACATCCTCAGTTCAGGAGGGTCATGCACCGGCCCGTGCGGCGCAGTTGCAGCCCTCGGACGAGGGGCACCCGCGCGGGGGACACAAACAAACAACTCACATCGCGTGCCGAAAATCGGCGTGTCGCACGCATCCGTGGACAAGAAGCACGACTGCGGCCTGTTGAGAACGGCCGCGCACGGGCGGAACTAGCGGCGTCGCCCATCCCGGCGACGTCCACCCCGGCGCCGCTGCAGCACGGCGGCCATGCCGACCCACAGGGCCGTGAGCACGAGGTAGAGCACGCCCGTTCCGGCGTCGCCGCCCGTGAAGGCGAGCGCGGCGAGGCTCGCGAAGACGACCGCCGCCACCCCGCACAGGATCGTGCCGATGAACGGTCGGCCTCCCCCACCGCTCACGGGCGGCCGCCGTCTCGATCGCGGTCGCCGTCGCGGTCGCCGCCGGCCGTGCGCCCCGCGCCCAGAACACCGCCCGACTCCTGCAGGTAGCACACGCCACACAGCGACTCGTAGGCGACCTCTTCGCCGTCGATCGCCACCTGGGCGCCATCGAACGTGAAGCGGTCACCGATGAGCCGCCCGTTGAAGATGGCCTTGCGGCCGCACCGGCAGATGGTCTTCAGCTCTTCGAGGCTGTGGGCCACCTCGAGCAACCGCCGGCTGCCGGGAAAGGCAACGGTCAGAAAGTCGGTGCGGATGCCATAGGCAAGAACAGGGATGCCCTCGAGCAGGGCAATGCGCAACAACCCGTCCACCTGGGCATCCGTCAAAAATTGGGCCTCGTCGACGAGCAGGCAGCTGACGTCTAGCTTGTCGGCGGCCAGCCGCTCGGCGCGATGGCGCTGGAAGAGGTCGTACGAATCGTCGGCACCCGTGATGACGTAGTCGACCTCGCGCGCGACGCCCAGGCGGCTCTGGATGTGGCGGTCGCCCTTTGTGTCGACGGCGGGCTTCGCGAGCAGCACGCTGTGCCCGCGCTCCTCATAGTTGTAGGCCGCCTGCAGGAGCGCCGTCGACTTGCCCGAGTTCATCGCGCCGTAGCGGAAGTAGAGTTTTGCCACGCGGAAAGCCTAGTCGGCGGCACGGCCGGCGCACGACGGGAGGCCCGGACGATCGATATCGTCCGGGCCTCCGTGGTCATCCGGCCACCGTGCGGGGCGGCGGGATGATCGTGTGCGTCGTTCTAGCGGTTGCGTCGCACCCGACGCGTCACGGCGATGACCGCGCCGGCGAGCGCGAGTACGGCGACACCACCCGCGACGAGCGACACGTCACCCGCACCGGTCGACGGAAGCGTGGCCGGGGTCGGCTTCGGCTTCTCGGGAACGATCACGGCCGCCGGAGTCGGCGTCGAGGTTGCGGTCGGGGTGGGCGTGGGCGTGGGCGTGGGCGTGGGCGTGGGCGTGGGCGTGGGCGTCGGAGTCGGGGTAGGAGTCGGGGTAGGAGTCGGGGTAGGAGTAGGCGTCGGGGTTGGGGTCGGAGTCGCCGTAGGCCTCGGCGTCGGAGTGGGCGTCGGTGTCGGCGTGGGAGTCGGGGTAGGAGTAGGCGTCGGCGTCGGCGTCGGCGTCGGCGTAGGCGTAGGCGTAGGCGTAGGCGTAGGCGTAGGCGTAGGCGTAGGCGTCGGCGTCGGAGTAGGCGTCGGAGTCGGCACGGCCGCAGCACTCACCGAGACCTTGTATCCATCGATGCCGCCCCCACCCAGGATCATCGTCCCGGTTGTGCGCGCGTCGAATCGAAGCTCCGTAACGGGCTTGTCGCTCGCGATGACCAGGGAACCACAGCCACCGGTGCTCGTCGAACATCCGGTCGATATTCCGCTCAGGAAACCGTCGCCATCGTCGAGGAACGTGTTACCGCTCGACGGGCTCATCGCAGCACCGGCGGGGATCGACGACGCCAGCTTCCAGCCGTCGGCCCCGTTTCCGCCACCGAATTCGGCGATATGCACGGACAACCCCGTGACGGGCTTGCTGAAGCTCAGGATGATCTGGCCGTCGTTGCAGGTCTGTCCCCGGCGGCAGCTCGTGGGAACATCGACCCTGACGGACTGTGTCTGATCGGGGTCGATCTGGGGGCTGTACATGCCCGCCGTCGAGTTGCCGAGATTGAGCACGCCGACCTCGTCGAACGTGCGCGAACCACCGGCGAGCGACATCGTCGCCGTCACCCCACCCGGCAGCACGAAGCGAGCCTCTGTCTCGCTGATCTTCTCGACGGACGACGGCTCGGCCGCCAGGGCCGCACTGAGCGCCGGGGCCGTGATCACCGCCCCCAGCAGGATGCCAACAGCTCCGAGCTGCAGGGCGGTCGCCCTCTTTGTGTTTCCGACAGACATACAGATCCCTCTCGTCGATACATTGATATATCAATGCTAGCAAGAAGGACGCCTTATTCGACAGCGCTCGACGGGATCGCGTCCCGGGATCGAAACGCCCGGCCGCAGACACGAAGAGGCGGCACCCGGCCTCAACCGGATACCGCCTCGAGTTCCGCGCTCGGTCGCGCGGAGGAATGCGCGCGTCAGTCGGCGATCTTCAACGCCTCGGCGGTCGACGCCATGACGGCGCGGGCCTTCTCGGGGTTGTCGTTGAGCGTCTCGCCGTAAGTGGGGATCATCTCGCGGATGCGGGGCTGCCACGAGGCGAGCTCGTCGGGGAAGCAGCGCTTCAGGACATCCAACATGATGGGAACGGCCGTCGAGGCGCCGGGCGAGGCGCCCAGGAGAC
Organism: Okibacterium fritillariae; assembly: GCF_900167575.1. Classification (GTDB taxonomy): domain Bacteria; phylum Actinomycetota; class Actinomycetes; order Actinomycetales; family Microbacteriaceae; genus Okibacterium; species Okibacterium fritillariae. The sequence goes on along the minus strand of NZ_FUZP01000002.1, from coordinate 168,120 downwards.
CCGCGATCGATCCGTCGGCCGCCGCGATGACCTCGGTGCCGAACTGCAGCACGCCGCCCTTCTTCGCGTCCTTCTTCATGACCTGGGCGCGCTGGCCGGCCGTGATGAGGTACCAATCCTCTTCGCGCGCCGTGGGCATGAACTCGCGCAGCGCCTCGAACTTCTTGGCGCGCGACGCCAGCAGCTCGCCGATGAGGTACTTCAGCAGCGACGGGTTGTCCTTGGCGACCGCCAGCATGGGCACCAGGTTGTGCGGGCGCACCTGCGTGACCAGGTCGGTGATCGAGCCGTTCTTCAAGAACTTCGGGCTGAAGCCGGCATAGGGCCCGAACAGCAGGCTGGCCTCGCCGTCGACCACGCGCGTGTCGAGGTGCGGCACCGACATGGGCGGCGCGCCCACGGCGGCCTGGCTGTAAACCTTGGCGGTGTGCTCGGCGACGACCTTCGGGTTGTCGGTGCGCAGGAACTGGCCCGAGATGGGGAAGACGCCGTAGCCCTTGACCTCGGGGATGCCCGACTTCTGCAGCAGCTTGAGGGCCCATCCGCCGGCGCCCACGAAGACGAAGCGCGCGTTGATGGTGCCGGGCGTGCGGCCGACCAGGTCGCGGAAGCGGATGCCCCACGTGCCGTCCTTGTGCTTCTTGAGCCCGCGCACCTCGAAGTTGAGGTTGAGGCCCACACCGCCGTCAGCGACCGCCGCGTCGAAGAGCTTGTGGGTGAGCGCGCCGAAGTCGACGTCGGTGCCCGTGTGCACGCGCGTGGCCGCGAACGGCTCGCCCGCACGGCGCTTCTTCATGAGCAACGGCGCCCACTGATTGATGACGCGGCTGTCTTCGGAATACTCGATATCACCGAAGAGCGGCTGTTCCTTCAGCGACTCGTAGCGCTTCTTCAGGTATTCGACGTCGCGTTCACCGCGCACGAACGTCATGTGCGGCGCCGTGTTGATGAACGACGACGGGTCGCCCAGCTGGCCCTCACGCACGAGGTGAGCCCAAAACTGGCGGCTGAGCTGGAACTGCTCGTTGATGCTGATCGCCTTGCCCGGGTCGACCTCGCCGTCGGCACCCTGGGGCATGTAGTTGAGCTCGCACAGGGCCGCGTGGCCCGTTCCCGCGTTGTTCCACGGGTTGGATGATTCGAGGGCAACGTCGCCCAGTCGCTCGAAGACCTCGATGGTCCAATCGGGCTGCAATTGCTTCAGCAGAACGGCGAGGGTGGCACTCATGATGCCGCCGCCGATGAGGACGACGTCAACCGGCTTTTTATCGGTCATTCCCCTAGCTTATGCCGAGTTTCGTGAGCTCTTCACGCATCCGATCGGCCATCTCGGTGTAGCCCTCGTCGTTGGGGTGCAGGCCGTCTCCCGCCATCCATTCGGGGTGGCCTTCGATCCAGTGCGAGGCACCCGGAATGTAGTCGGCATCGGCCTCTTTCGCGGCATCCTTCACCCAGCCGCTGATCACGCCGAGCGATTCGGGACGGTCGTCGGTGTACCAGAACGGTTCGACCACGATGAGGCGCGCGTCGGGCAGGGCACCGTGCAAGGCGTCGATGTCGCGGTCGATGGCCGCGTGGATGTCATCCGCCCGGCTGTCATACGAGAAATTGTCGTTCAAACCCATCGTCACGAACACGATGTCGGGATCGGCGTCGATGACCTGCTCGACGAGGTCGACATCGGGCGTGCGGTTGTTGACGAAGCCCAGGCCGTTGACGCTGGGGTTCACCTCGCGCCAGCCGTTCTCGCGGCAGATGACCGTCGACCAGCGGTTGGCGGCATCCGTGGCGCCCGTGCCGAGCGTGTAGGAGTCGCCATAGAACGCGACGACCGGGGCGTCGGCCGGCAGGTCGGGGGCGGGCACGGTGGATGTCGGGCCCGAGGCATCCCCACCGCCCGGTGCACAGCCGGCGAGCGCGAGCGGCACGGCGACGAGTCCCGCGAGGACGGCACCCCAACGGGAGAGGCGGGAACGCACAGAGGGAGACGACGTCATATCCCTTGTTCGGCGCGGGCGACATGCCGGATTGCGCGCGGCACAAACTGGGGACACGATCTCGCTCAATTCGCCCCGTTTCGCGGGATAGAGTTATCCACACTTCAGGCCCCGAAAGAATCGCGAGGACACCGTGGGCGCTGCCCCGAAACGCCGACGCCTCACGGCGACGCTGGCGATCATCTTCGCTCCGCTGCTCGCCATTGGGAGTGTGTTCGCCATCGTGTTCCTCACGCCGCCGCCCGATCGCAACCCGTTCACCGAGGTGAGCCTCTACGCAGACCCCGACTCGCTTGCAGCCAACGCGGCCTCGGACGCGACACGAGCGGGTCAGACCGCGAACGCCGCCCTCTACCAACGCCTGGCCGACACCCCGACGGCCATCTGGCTGACGCCCGAGGAATACCCGCGCGGCGAGGTCGGCACCTATGTGCGCCAGGTCACGGGCGATGCGTTCCGCACGGGCCACCTCCCCGTCTTCGTCATCTACGGCGTGCCCAATCGAGACTGCGGCAACGAGTCCTCGGGTGGCCTGTCGAGCACCCAGGACTATTACAGCTGGGTCGGCGAGATTGCGACGGCGGGCCAAGAGAGCTCGGCCGATTCCGAGAAATCCCCCATCTACATCGTCGAACCGGATGCCCTGGCCCTCGCCCAGCAGTGCAACAACGAGTCGCAGCGCGTGGGCGAGGTGCGGTCGGCCGTCGACATCTTGCACAAGGCCGACGCCACCATCTACCTCGACGGCGGGCACTCGACGTGGCGCAGCGCCGAAGACATGGCTCGCCTGCTGACCGACGCGGGCATCGGCGAGGCGCGCGGTTTCGCCAGCAACGTCTCGAACTACAACGCCGACGACATCGAACACGACTATGCCGAGAAGCTCTCGCAGCTCACGGGCAACAGCCACTACGTGATCGACACCTCGCGCAATGGCAACGGATCGAACGGCGACTGGTGCAACCCGAGCGGCCGCGCCCTCGGAGCCACCCCCGGGATCGTCTCGGACGGCAGCCACCACGACGCCAACCTCTGGATCAAGGCACCGGGCGAAAGCGACGGGCAGTGCAACGGTGGACCGGTCGCGGGCGCCTGGTGGCCGACGTCGGCACTCGAACTCACGCGCAACGCCGGGTGGTAGCCGCGTCACCCGCGCGGGGGCAAATGATACCGTTTATCACTTGATCCGAGGAATTATGCGTTTTAGCACTTCTCCATTGGTAGCATCGGCCTGATGATGACTCAGGGGGAACGGCGCGTCGCCGTCATAATCGAAGACGACCCGGACATCCGGCACCTGTTGGAGACCGTGCTCACACAGGCCGGTTTCGAGACCGTTTCGACCGGCAACGGGCTGGACGGCGTGCAGGCCGTGCGCGCCTACGACCCCATCGTCACCACGCTCGACGTGAGCCTTCCCGGCATCGACGGCTTCGAGGCCGCCCGCCGCATCCGCGCCTTCTCATCGACCTACATCGTCATGCTCACGGCCATGAACGAGGAGATCGACACCCTGCAGGGGCTCGAAGCGGGCGCCGACGACTATCTGACCAAGCCCTTCCGGCCGCGCGAACTGCGCGCCCGCATCGAGGCCATGTTGCGCCGCCCTCGCGCTGCGGGGTCTCCCCTCGGCAGCGCCGACGCCGTGGCCGTTCAGCCCTTCGGCTCGGAATCGAGCGCCCCCGCGGCCCCCGGCGTCATCACGCCCGTGAGCGCCCCGCCCGAGCAGACCACCCACACGCCCGCTGCCCCGGCACCCGTCACCTACTCCCCCGCCGCGCCCGCCGCGTCGGCACCGGCTTCGGCGACGCCCGATGCGCCCACCCCGGTCGAATCGGCGGCCAGCCCTGCCGGTGGCTCCGCCGCAGCGCATCTCGACGATGCGCCCGCCGCACCCGGGTCGACCGATGCCGATGCCGCCCCCGCATCCGCCGCCCACACCCAGACCGAGGGATGGCTGACCCACAACGGGCTGCGCCTGCACCCCGAGATGCGCATCGTCGAGCTCGACAAAAAAGAAGTGGACCTCACGCGCAGCGAATTCGACCTGATCCACGCGCTCATGGAATCGAATCGACGCGTGCGCTCGAAGGCCGACCTGGCGCTGCTGCTGCGCGGCGAGAGCTACGTCACCGCCTATTACATCAATGAAGCCGACAAACGCGTCGTCGAAGTGCACATGGGCAACCTGCGGCGCAAATTGGGCGACAGCATCACCTCGCCGCGCTGGATCGAGACCGTGCGCGGTGTCGGCTATCGCCTGGCCGCGGTCGAGGCCTGACGCTCCGACGATACACACCATGAAGCCCCGCTCCTGGCGGGGCTTTTGTGTGCCCGGCGGGGCGAGGAGGGATGCGGCGGGTACGACGGGGATACTCGGCGGGCACGACGGGGATGCTCGACGGGTACGACAGAGATGCTCGACGGGTACGACGGGGATGCCCGGTGGGTACGACGAGGAGCGCTCGGCGGGTACGACGAGGAGCGCTCGGCGGGAGCTGCGGCGAATCTGGCGGAGTCGCGGGGGCGAACGGGGAAAAGCGGGGAAGAACGGGGAGGGGGAGATCCGCGGCGGTGGCTGGGAGCATCCGCGGCGGGTGTTGCGGTGGTGCGGTCTTGCGGTGGTGCGGGCGACGGCCGGGGAGCCGTCCAGGAGCGAGAGAAGCTCAGGAAGCGCTTGTGCCGGCGGGCTCGGGATGCTCGAGCATCCAGATCAGCTCGGCGCAGGTCAGGCCGCCCAGTTCGTGCAGGCGGGCCACGTGCTTCTCAGCTCCGGCCACGTCGCGGCGTTTGACGGCCGAGTGGATGAGCCCCGCGGCGGCCTCGAGCATCATCGCGCCGATCATCGTGGAGGAGGAGCGGATGGAGAGGAGCACGACATCCGCGTCTTGCAGATTGTTGGTGGCGAGGGCCTGTTGCAGGCGTTCGGTGCGCGGTGTCCACAGGCTCACGAAGTCGAGGACGAAGCGCCGCTGACTCGCGGCGTCCCCCGACAGGTGGTCGAGGAGCCGCGAGTAGCGGTGGTGTTCGATGTATCTGGTCTGGATCAAACTTTGTAGCCTCGCTGACGACGGATCAATTTGGTGAACATGCTGAGGGTCTGCAGCACGGTGATGACGCCCAGGATAGGCCAGCCGATCCACAGCACGGTGGACTGCACGACCACCGAGAGCTGGAACCAGGTGAAAACCAGTACCGCGAAGATGGCGACGGCCACGACGAGGGGCACGAGGTAGGCCTGTCCGGCACCGCGCTCGGCCTTGGCCTGGGCGGCCCAGTTGTCGACCTGCTTGCGGCTGGCGAACTTGGTCCAGGCGCGGACGAAGTGTCCGAGGCGCACGATCATGTAGATCTCGGCCGGGATGTACAGCGCGGCGAACAGGATGTCCTTGGCGTTGCGGTTCTTCATCGACAGCGCCACGCGCAGGTTGAGCAGCGTGGCCGTGATCGGCGGGATGAGCCAGATCGGGCTGAAGACGAAGGCGCTGATCGAGAGCGATGCGACGAGCAGCGTGACGAAGAGTAGGCGGCTGAACATGTTGATCAGCATGGAGAAGTGCTCGAACCAGCGCAGGCGCAGGTTGGGGTGGAACGGCTGGCCCTTGGTGTCGCCGCGCTGGCCGGGCCACATGAGCTCGATGGCGCCGAAGTTCCACTTCACCTGCTGGGCGTCGAGGCCGCGCAGGGTGGTCATGCCGCCCACGTTGGCGCGCGACTGGGCGCTGATCTTGGTCAGGTAGCCGGCGCTCTTGATCTGCAGCGAGAGGAGCGAATCCTCGACCTCGGAGTCCTTCACCCACGGGGTGGCCTGGTGGTTCTCGACCATGACCTCGCGCAGCGTCTTGACGGCGAAGATGGAGAACTGGCCGCCGAGCACGGCCATGTTGCGGCCCTTCAGCATGTTCTGCATGTTGAAGGCGGCGAACTGGGCGCGCTGGCCGGCGATGAGGAACGAGGGGATGACGCCCTTCATGTCGCTGTCGTCGATCGAGTAGATCGCCGAGATGCCACCGATGCGGCTGTCCGAGGCGATCTCGGCTTCGAGCTGTTCGACGGCGATGGGCTCGGCCGTGGTGTCGCCGTCGACACCGAGCAGGTAGTCGCAGCCCTCGACGAGCGAGAAGCCGTAGTTCAGGGCGCCGACCTTCTTGTCCTTGTTCTCGCCGATGTCGTGCACGTAGATCTCGGTCGACTGCTTGCCCTCGCCCTGGCCGCGGGTATGCGGGCCGGCGTAGTGGCTGGCGATCTCGACGGTGTCGTCGGTCGTGTTGTTGACGATCACGTGGATGACGTCGGGGATGCGCGTCTGGTTCAGCAGCGAATCCAGCACCGATGCGATGGACTCGGCCTCGTTGTAGGCCGGGATGATGCAGCCGATGGTCGGCTTGTAGGTGGGCAATGCTTCGACCGACTCCATGAAGTCGGCGGCGTAGGCCTCGAGGTCAGGGTCGATCTCGACGCGGGAAGAGACGTAGGGGTTCTCGTTCGTTGCCATGATGGGTTCCGGCAATGCTTTCTCGGGTGTCGGATTGGACATTGCCTACTCCATTCGTTTGAGGGTTCGGATAGATGCTGAGCGGGTCGAGCTGAAGTCTGGGGTTCGTGCTGGTGTTTCCGTGGCACTTCGGGGTGCTGTTTAGAGTCTCCACGGCCCACCACAGGGTTTGCGCGAGGATCGGCTAGGATCGCGTCAAGACTTGCTCAAGATTTGCTCAGCTCCGGTCGGGGCCCGAAACCCGAGACCAGCTCATACCTCCCGGGGGGACCCCATGCCGTTGCGCCGACGACTCGTCAGCACCGCACTCGCCGCCGTCGTTGTCGCGTCGCTGACCGCCTGCGGCACACCGCCGTGGATGACGGGGCGCACCCCCTCGGCGACGCCGTCGGCTACGTCCACCGCCGTCGCCATCCCCACGCCCACGCCCGTTCCCACGATCGAGACGATCCAGAACGACCTCGCGGCGGGCAGCACCAAGCGCAACCTCGGGGCCGGCAACATCAACATCACGGTCGACTACTTCTCGACGCTCATGATGAACGAGTGGACAGCCGGGGCCAACAAGCCCATCAGCTTCTCGCTCACTGCCGCGTTGGCGACGGACGACGATGGGCAGGACATCTTCCTGTCGCGCGTGAGCGTGACAACGTCGGTGCAGGGCAAGGGTGGCGTATCGCTGCCCGCTCCGGGGGCGTTGAGCGACCAGGCATCCGTGGCGCCGGGATATCTCGTGAAGTCGCCCTACAGCTACAGCCAGACGTTCGTGCTGCCGGCCGTGGATGCCGCGGCCACCGAGGTCACTTTGTCGTTCACGTATGAGCTGCTGCTGCAGACCACGCCCACGTCGAGCGAATACGCCAAGCAGACCGCGACCGACACGCTGACGATCGCCATCGCGCCGTAGCTCGCCGATCAGCGCAGGGCCGCGAACGACTGCGAACGGTTGCCGCCGGCGGCCTTCGCCGCGCGCAGAGCCGCCTTCACCTGGTCGGAGAGCGTGGCGTAATCGGCCGGGCCGCGCGTCGTCGTCGCCACACCGAAACTGGCCGAGATGCGAATTCCGGTCACGCGATCGAGGGGCTGATCGACGAGCGCCGTCTGCACCCGCTCGATGAGGGGCTGCACCTCGCGCTCGTGATTGATGATCGCGAGGATCGTGAAGCGGCCGCCGCCGTTGTGGCCGATGATCGCCGACAACGGCGCCTGTTCGCGCAGCGCCGCCGCGAACCGCGCGATGGCCTGATCGCCGAGCGAGCGGCTGAAGGCGTTGTTGAGGTCGGTGAGGTTGTCGACCTCGGCGCCGATCATGGCGATGGGCTGCTTCTGCATGCGCGCACGCTCGACGCGGTCCTCGGCCCCGCGGGCGAAGGCGCCGTCGCTCAGAACGCCCATCGAGAACTGCGCCTCATCGGCCGAGCCGCGACCGCGGCCCAAGAAGCCGCCTGGGCGTTGGCTCGACCATTCGGCACGCAGGATCGACATCGAGAGCGCCGCCGACAGGGTGAGCAGCGTGGCGACGAACGTCGTGATGAGGGTGTTGAAGTAGGTCTGGAACACGTCGCTGAGGGGGCCCAGGGTGAGGAAGACGGCGAGGCGGGTGCCGTAGAAGACAGCGACCGTCCACAGCACGGCCGACAGGATGCGCGCGTTGATCTTGTCGTTCAGGCGGCCGCGCAGCGTCTCGATGCCGCCGAGCGCCGCGAAGAGGGCCACTCCCCCGAGCTGGCTCTCGCCGCCGGCCCAGTCGCCGCCGTTCGGGCCGTAGAGGACCGCGTTCGCGGCCACGAGGAGGGCGGCGATGCCGACGATGAAGAACCACGAGCGGCGGCCGTTGAAGACACGCGCACCCGACCACATGGCCCCGATCGAGGTGACGAAAGCCGCGTTGCCGATGGCCACGGCCCACCAGGCATCCGGAATGCTGCCCCAGACGGCGTAGCTCAGCGCCGTGAGCATACCCATGACGAACGCGATCGACCACAGGCGACCCACGGGGTCGTTGCGACGCAGGGCCGTGTTCAACACGAAGGACACGCCGCACAGCACGACGACGAGGCCGTTGACGACAAGCAGCGTGTTCAGGTCGAGATTCATGAGGGCCTTTCGCGCTCAGGCGCCCAGGACAGCCTGGCGGGGCAGCGTGACGATGATGGTCGTGCCCTCTCCCGGGATGCTTTCGACCTGGACCTGGCCGTTGTGTTGTTCGATGATGTTGCGGGTGATGTTGAGCCCGAGGCCCGTGCCGTGCACACTCGATTGCCGCACCGAGTCGGCCCGATAGAACTTCTCGAACAGCCCCTTCTGCTCTTCGGCCGACATGCCGATGCCGGTGTCGGCGACGCGCAGGGTGACGGTGTCGTCGGTCTCGGAGATGCTCACCATGACGATGCCGTTCTCGGTGTTGTACTTGATGGCGTTCGAGACGAGGTTGTCGATCACCTGGCGCAGGCGGAAGCCGTCGGCCTGCAGCACGATGCCGGGATCGGCGACGGTCTCGAGCGTGATGCCGCGCTCCGATGCCGCGGGTCGCAGGCCCTCGAGCGACTGTTCGACGACCTGGTTCAGGTCGGTGCGGCTGAACGTGAGCAGGTAGAGGTGCTCCGAGTCGGCGGCCGTCGTGAGCAGATCGGCCACGAGGGCGAGCATGCGGTCGGCGTTGTTCAGCGCGACCTCGATCATGGCGCGCGAGTCCTCGTCGACGCTCTCCGAGTCGAGCACCAACTCGAGATAACCCAGGATGGAGGTGAGCGGCGTTCGCAGTTCGTGCGACACCGAGGCCACCAGGTCGTCGCGCGCTTTGATGGCTTTCAGCTCGGTCGTGACGTCGCGCGACACGATGACCGACCCGTCGCGTTCGCCCTTCTCGGAGACGAGCTGGCGGCCCGAGAACGAGTGCGCCGTCGAGGGACTGTCGGGCGACGCCATCCACACCGTGACGTTGTCGAACGTCTCGCCGTGCATGGCCCGGGTCGACGGACGCTGTTCGACCGAGAGCGGGGTGGTGCGGTCCTCGCCGTAGAGGTTGGAGATGAACGAGGTTCCCTCGAGGGCGCCGTATTGGTCGAGCAGGCGGCGGTAGGGCTCGTTCGAGATGGTGACGCGGCCCACATCGTCGAAGCCGACGACACCGAAGTTGACGGCGTTGAGCACCTCGTCGAGCGTGCGCTTGTCGCGGCGGGCCCGGGACAGCGCGTCCTCGAGGAGCAGGGCCTGTTGGCGCAGGAGCGTGCGCTGGGCGCGCGAGCGTTTGGCCGTGAGGTAGGCCGTGGTCGAGACGAAGAAGAACGTGATGGGCAGCACCAAGAGGCGCGGGAGGTCGTCGACCTGCAGGTCGCCGGGGCTGAGCGTCGCCGACATCCAGAGGTAGAGGGATGCGAGGAACGGCGCCACGACCGCGGCTGTGAACCCGAAGTAGGTCGACAACCAGATGATGGGGAAGACCATGAAGAGGGAGGCCGCGAGCGCGGGTTCGCCCTCGCGCAGGAACGCGAGGGCGATGAGGTCGAGCAGCGGCAGCACGATGACGACGGCCCGCGGCACCAGGCCCCAGGGGATCACCGCCGACAGCACGGTCGAGACGAAGACGACACCCGCACCGATGAGGAACATCGGCGACGACGCCGTCTCGGGACTCAAGACGATGACCACGCAGACGAGGATGAGCACGGCGACGGACAGCAGCAGCTGCGTCAGGAAGACGTTTCTCTCGAGCCTCTCGCGTTGCCCGGCCAATTCCTCGACGGGCGCGGCGGAAGTGGTCATTGCATGAGACTAGCTCAGACGGCGGCGACGCGTGCGGCGATGAGTTCGGCGATCTGGACGGCGTTGAGGGCGGCGCCCTTGCGCAGGTTGTCGTTGCTGATGAACAGCGCCAGGCCGCGGCCGGCCGGGGCACTCTGGTCGGCTCGGATGCGCCCGACGAACGACGGGTCCTGCCCGGCAGCCTCGAGTGGCGTGGGCACATCGCTGAGCTGCACGCCCGGCGCCTCGGACAGCAGTTCGGTGGCGCGCTCGGGGGTGAGCTCGCGCTCGAACTCGACGTTGATCGAGAGCGAGTGACCGGTGAAGACGGGGACGCGCACGCACGTGCCCGAGACGAGCAATTCGGGCAGCTCGAGGATCTTGCGGCTCTCGTTGCGCAGCTTCTTCTCTTCGTCGGTCTCGTTGTCGCCGTCGTCGACGAGGTTGCCCGCGAAGGGGATGACGTCGAAGGCGATGGGCCGCACGTAGTTGACGGGTTCGGGCAGCTCGACCGCGCGGCCGTCGTGCACGAGGCCGAGAAGGTTGGGGGATGCCGTGGCCACACGGATCTGCGTGGCCAATTCTTCGGCGCCCGCCAGTCCCGAGCCCGAGACGGCCTGGTAGGTGGAGACGATGAGGCGCTGCAGGCCCGCTTCGGCGTCGAGCACCTTGAGCACGGGCATGGCGGCCATGGTGGTGCAGTTCGGGTTGGCGATGATGCCCTTGACGGCCTGGTCGATGGCGTGCGGGTTGACCTCGCTGACGACGAGCGGCACCTCGGGGTCCATGCGCCAGGCGCTGGAGTTGTCGATGACGGTTGCGCCGGCCTCGGCGAAGCGGGGTGCGTGGGCGCGTGAACCGGTGGCGCCGGCCGAGAAGAGTGCGATGTCGAGCCCCGAGGGGTCGGCCGTGGCGACGTCTTCGACGACGATGTCTTCTCCCGCGAAGCGGATGGTGGTGCCGGCGGATCGCGCGGTGGCGAAGAAGCGGATGCTGGCGAGCGGGAACCCGCGCTCTTCGAGCAGTTGACGCATGACGCGTCCGACCTGTCCGGTGGCGCCGACGATGCCGACGTGTACTCCTGTTGCCATGGCGGGGACCTCGCTTGTTCGGGGAGTGGGGTTCTCGGGGTGGTGCGGTGCGTCGCTCTTAGCGGCCGGTGCCCGCGTAGACGATTGCCTCTTCGTCGGCGTCGAGGTCGAATGCGGCGTGCAGCACGCGCGCGGCGTCGTTGACGCTGTCGGCGCGCGTGACGACGCTGATGCGGATCTCGGAGGTCGAAATCATCTCGATGTTGATCGAGGCGAGGTGCAGGGCCTCGAAGAGCTTGGCGGAGACGCCCGTGTTGGTGCGCATGCCGGCGCCGACGAGGGCGAGCTTGCCGATCTGGTCGTCGTGCTGCAGACCGAGGAACCCGACTTCGCCCTGGTCGGCTTGTAGGGCCTTGAGCACCGCCTGGGCTTCGGATTTGGGCAGCGTGAACGAGATGTCGGTGAGCCCGGTCGCGGCGGCGGACACGTTCTGCACGATCATGTCGACGTTGGCGTTGGTTTTGGCGACGATCTTGAAGATCTGGGCGGCTTTGCCGGGGACGTCAGGAACGCCGACGACCGTGATCTTGGCTTCGGAGAGGTCGGTCGCGATGCCGGTGACGATGGGCTGTTCCACCTGTTCGCCTTCTTTCGGGTTGATGACGAGGGTTCCCTCGTTGTTGTTGAACGACGACCGCACGTGCAGGGTGACACCGTGGCGTCGAGCGTACTCCACGGCGCGGATGTAGAGCACTTTCGCGCCGGCCGCTGCGAGTTCGAGCATCTCTTCGCTCGTGATGGTCTGGATCTTGCGGGCCCGCGGCACGACGCGGGGGTCCATGGTGAAGATGCCATCGACGTCGGTGTAGATCTCGCAGACGTCGGCCCCGAGGGCGGCGGCGAGGGCCACGGCCGTGGTGTCGGAGCCGCCGCGGCCGAGGGTGGTGATGTCCCGCGTGTCGCGGTTGAAGCCCTGGAAGCCGGCGACGATGACGATGGAGCCTTCGTCGAGGGCTTCGCGCAGGCGCACGGGCGTGACGTCGACGATGCGGGCGGCGCCGTGCTGCGCGTCGGTGATCATGCCGGCTTGACTGCCGGTGAACGAGCGCGCGTCGTAGCCCATGCTCTTGATGGCCATGGCGAGGAGCGCCATGCTGATGCGTTCTCCGCTCGAGAGCAGCATGTCGAGCTCGCGGGGCTCGGGCAGCGGCGTGACCTGGTGGGCGAGGTCGAGGAGTTCGTCGGTGGTGTCTCCCATGGCGGAGACGGCGACGACGACGTCGTTTCCGGCGCGGCGTGTTTCGACGATCCGCTTGGCGACGCGTTTGATGCTTTCGGCGTCGGCGACGGATGATCCGCCGAACTTCTGCACGATGAGGCTCACGTGGTTCTCCTGTGGGGGCGTGGGGCCGGGGCCCGAATCACCATTGTAGGGGCGACGACATGTCGCTTCGTCAATGTGTCGGTGACCCTCACGCCGCGGTCCCGTTGCTTGACAGAACGCTGACGTCCGGGGGTGCGGCTGGCCTATTTGACGACGGTGCGGCCTTCGAAGGCGCGCCCGAGGGTGACTTCGTCGGCGTATTCGAGGTCGCCGCCGACGGGGAGCCCGGAGGCGAGGCGTGTGATGCGCATGCCGAGGGGGCTGAGCAGGCGGGAGAGGTAGGTGGCGGTCGCTTCGCCTTCGAGGTTGGGGTCGGTGGCGATGATGACTTCGGTGACGGTGTCGTCGGCGAGGCGCTGCATGAGTTGGCGGATGCGGAGGTCGTCGGGCCCGATTCCGTCGATGGGGCTGATGGCGCCGCCGAGCACGTGGTAGCGGCCCCGGAATTCGCGGGTGCGTTCGATGGCGACGACGTCTTTGGCTTCTTCGACGACGCAGATGAGGCTGAGGTCACGACGCGGGTCGCGGCAGATGGAGCAGGTCTCTTGTTCGGCGACGTTTCCGCAGATGACGCAGAAGTGCACCTTATCGCGCACGATGGTGAGGAGTTCGGCGAGGTGGGCCACGTCGAATGTCTCGGTCTGAACGATGTGGAATGCGATGCGCTGTGCCGATTTCGGGCCGATGCCGGGCAGGCGGCCGAATTCGTCGATGAGTTCTTGAACGATTCCTTCGTACATTGCTTATTGGCCTCGATTGAATCGTGTGGCGGGAACGTGCGGCTGTTCTTCGAGGAAGGTGGCCCCGAGGAGTTCGCGGACGACCGCCTCGCCGTAGCGGGTGGAGGCGGCGGGGTGGCTCTGGTGTCCGGCGGTGGGGCCCGGATCGACCTTCGGTTCGGCGGCGCGCTTCTTGGCGCGCGCGACGGCGGGCGCGGGCACATCGGGCGCGGGCGCTGCCGGTGCGGCGGCGGGGCGGGCGCGCGGCGGAACGACGGGTGGGGGGCCGACGGGCGGGATGATGGCGGGGCCCGACGACGGTGTGGCCCAGGGCGAGGCCTCGACGGGTGCGGCCGATCCGAACCCGGGGTCGGGGAACGGGGCCTCGTCGTCTTCGGGCGGGGGCATGTCGTCATAGGGGGGCTCGTCGTCGACGGGCGGCGCCTCGGCGTCGGTCTTCGGGGCGCTCTTCGCGGCGGTCTTCGCCGGCGCGCCGGCAGGGGCGGATGTCGCAGCTGACGCGCTCGGGCCTGTTGCGACCGGGTCTGTTGCGCCGCGGGCTTCGGCGCCGCGGGCTTCGGCGCCGGCGTCATGATCGGCCGCGCTGCCCGCTGTGTCGTCAGCGGTTGCCGGGGTGGTGACGCGTGCCTCGGCGGGTGTGGCGGCAATGTCGCCGTCGGCGTCGGAAGGGACGTCGGATTGCGGGATGGCGACGACGTGCCATCCCGAGCCGTCGACGTTCGCCGCGGGCGCGCTCGGAGCGGCAGCGGCGCGGTTCGCAGCACGCCCCGTGGTCGAGGCGGGTGCGGTGGACGAGGCGCGAACCGACGCAGCGGACACGGACGCACCGCCGGAGGTAGCCGCGGGGGCGTCGTCGATGCGCGGACCGGTGGGTGCCGATGTCGCATGCGGCGTGGTCGCCGGCGTGCCGGGTTCACCGTCTCGTGGGCCCGCAGCCGGGCCGCGTGTTCCGCCCGAGCCGGGGCCGGGGTCGACGCGCGCGATGTATTTCACGCGGATGCCGAGCACGTCGACGATTGCGCGGCGCAGCCACTCGCTCGGCCCCTCGCCGGCGTCGGCGCGTTTGAAGCCTTCGACGTCGTTGTGGCTCGGGAAGGTGAGCGTGAGGATGTCGCCCTGCAGGGCGCGCACGGTTGCCGTCGCGGCCACGAGCCATGCCGGACGGCTCCTGTCGGCCACGCGCTCGAGGATCTCGGGCCAGGCGTCTTTGAGCTGCTGCAGCGACACGGGTGCGGCGGCGGTCTCGGTCACGGGAGAGGAGAGGTCACTCGAGGGAACCGACGCGGTCGCGGCGAGGTCGGGTGCCTTTTCGGCGGCCCCCGGTGCGGAAGCAGCAGCCGGGTGAGGGTCGGCAGCGGTCGGAGCGTCGACCTGGTCTGCGCCGGGCGATGCCGTGTCGGCGGCGTCGACGAGCGGCTGCTCGGCGAGACCGGACGACGCATTAGCCGACGTCTCGTCACCATCGGACGGATTCTGATCGGCCGCATCGCGAGCGAGGTCGGCGGAGGTGGACTGCGCCTCTGTGGGCTCGGCGGAAGTGGACTCGGCAGAAGAGGGCACTGCAGGAGAGGGCACTGCGGACGCCGGCTGGGCGGACGCCGGCTGCGCAGACGTCGGCTGCGCCGTGCTGTCGGCAACCTCGAGTCCCCACGAGGCGGCCGCGGCTTTGGCCAGAGCTTCGCCGGTTGCGGCGGTATCGGCGGAACCGGACGCCGAAATATCGGCAGACGCAACAGAACCCGACGTCTGAGCGCCGGTCGAGGCGGCATCGCCCCCAGCCTGATCCCGAGACGAGGGGACATCACCTGCGGGTGCCTGATCGTGTGAGGCCGCCGGGCCCTGCGAAGGAGTCGGCGCCGGAGAGGGCACCGGAGCGCGCGTCGCAGCCGGAGCCCGCGTCGGAGCGGGAGCCCGTGTGGGGGCGACAGCCGCTCCCCCGGCGGAGCGCGTGCTCTCGGCCCGAGGCGCGTGCTCGGCGTTGTTTCCGCCCGAGCCGTCGACGCCTACGCGCCGTTCGAGCCGCTCGACGCGCGCGAGGGCGCCGCGCGAGCTGTCGTCCATCGAGGGCACCAGAATGCGCGCCGTCATGAGTTCGAGGTGCAGCTTGGGCGACGTGGCGCCCGTCATTTCGCTGAGGGCCGCGTTGACGATGTCGGCCGTGCGGCTCAGCTCGGCCTGCCCGAAGCTGTCGGCCTGCACGGCCATGCGGTCGAGCTCGTCTTGCGGGATGCCGCGCAGCACCGCCTGCGCACCGGCCGCACCGGTCGCGCCCACGACGATGAGGTCGCGCAGGCGCTCGAGCAGATCGTCGACGAAGCGGCGGGGGTCTTGACCCGTCTGGATGACCCGGTCGACCGCGTTGAAGGCCGCGGCTGCGTCTCGGGCCCCGAGCGCCTCGACGGCGTCGTCGAGCAGCGTGGCGTGCGTGTAGCCCAGCAGGGCGACGGCCCGCTCGTAGTCGACGCTCGTGCCGTCGGACCCCGCCATCAGCTGGTCGAGCAGCGACAACGTGTCGCGGGCCGAACCGCCGCCGGCGCGCACGACCAACGGCAGCACGCCGGGCTCGACCGTGACGCCCTCGAGATCGCACATGTGCTGCACGTATTCGAGCATCTGCGCCGACGGGATGAGCCGGAACGGGTAGTGGTGGGTGCGCGACCGGATGGTGCCGATGACTTTGTCGGGCTCGGTCGTGGCGAAGATGAACTTGATGTGCTCGGGCGGCTCTTCGACGATCTTGAGCAGCGCGTTGAAGCCCTGCGGCGTGACCATGTGGGCCTCGTCGAGGATGAAGATCTTGTAGCGGTCGCGCGCGGGGGCGAACACGGCGCGCTCGCGCAGATCACGCGCGTCGTCGACACCGTTGTGGCTCGCCGCGTCGATCTCGACGACGTCGAGCGACCCGCCGCCGTCGCGACCCAGCTCGACACAGCTGGGGCACACGCCGCACGGGGTGTCGGTCGGGCCCTCGGCACAGTTGAGGCAGCGCGCGAGGATGCGGGCCGACGTCGTCTTGCCGCAGCCGCGCGGGCCGCTGAAGAGGTAGGCGTGATTGACACGGTTGGTGCGCAACGCCGTCATGAGCGGATCGGTCACCTGCGACTGACCGATCATTTCGGCGAAATTCTCTGGCCGATAACGGCGATATAAGGCGGTGACCACGAACCCAATGCTAGCCGCCACCACCGACATTCGTCGGGGTGGCAGACTCGAGGCATGAGCGCACAGGGAACCGCCGCCCGCGTCGTCGCCGTGAGCCGCGACGACGCCCACAATTTCAGCAAACCGACCGCCCCCGACATCCGCCTGGTCGCGGGCCGCGGGGTCGAGGGCGATGCCCACTTCGGCGAGACCGTGCAACACGTGCACCGCCTGAAGAAAGATCCCGAGGCGCCCAACCTGCGGCAAGTCCACCTCATTCACAGCGAGCTGTTCGACGAGCTCGGCGAGCAGGGCTTCGAGGTGGCACCCGGCGAGCTGGGCGAGAACGTGACCACCGCGGGCATCGACCTGCTGGGGCTGCCCGAGGGCACACGGCTGCGGCTCGGCTCCGACGCGCTCATCGAGATCACGGGGTTGCGCAACCCGTGCACCCAGATCAACGGCAAAGAGCGCGGGCTGATGAAAGCGGTGTTGGGCAAGGATGCCGAGGGACAGGTCATCCGCAAAGCCGGCATCATGAGCATCGTCGTCACGGGCGGCACGGTGCGCGCGGGCGACCCCATCGAGATCGAGCTGCCCGCCGAACCGCACCGCCCGCTCGGCGTCGTCTAGCGCGCAGGTAGGCGTCACGCGCCTCCGCTAGCATCGACGAAGAACCGATCGACGCGAAAGGCACGACATGGATGGTCACACCGCTGTCGGCCTGATCAGCGAGGTCTTCACGTGGTTCGGCCTGGGTCTCGGCATCGTGTTGCTCGGCATCGGGCTCATCCTCGGCAGCGTGCGCAAACGGTGGATCCAGGTGGACGGCGTCATCGCCACGGGCCCGAAGGGCACCATCGTGCGCTGGCTCGACGACGACCACGACGTGCACGAGGCCCCCGCCTCGACCGCCGAGGCGTTGCGCGCGCAGGTGGGCGACGACATCCCCCTGTGGTTCAACCACCGCGCCCCGTGGATCTGCCGCACGCGCGAGCCCGAGATTGACGGCCGCACCTTCCGGCTGATCGGGTGGCTGCTGCTCGGCATCGGCATCGTGGCCGCGATCGTGGGCATCGCCATCCAGTTCATCGAATTCGGCTGATACGGCCTCACCCCGCGGCCCGGCGAATCAGGGTGCGGGGGTGGCCGCCGGGTGCTCGTCGGGGGTGAGGGTGGCGGCCCAGGAGGCGAGCATGCGCAGGGCGTCGGCGGTGGGCGAACCGGCGGGGGCCGTATAGACGTTCATGACGAGGCCGGGCTCGCTCGGCAGCTCCATGGACTCGTAGTTGAGGTCGAGGTCGCCGACCACCGGGTGGTGCAGGCGCTTCACGCCGCTGCGGTGGAACATGACATCGCGCGACGCCCAGCGCTCGCGGAACAGCTCGCTCTGCGTGGAGAGCTCGCCGACGAGGCGGATGAGGTCGGGGTCGTGCGGGTTGCGGCCGGCCTCGAGTCGCAGCATGGCGGCACCGTCTTTCGCGACCTGGTCGTAGTCGCGCCAGAAGTCGCGCGCCGCAGGGTCGAGGTAGGTGAAACGGGTCGTGTTGACCGGGCGGCTCGGGCTGTCGAAGACGGGTGAATAGAGCGCGCGCCCCATGCGATTGGCGGCCAGGATGTCGTGGCGCCCGTTGCGCACCCACGCCGGCGCGTCGGACATGGCGTCGAGAACCTGCTGCACGGGCGCCCGCACCGAGGCGGCGGGTTTCGTGACGGGACGGCGCCCGGGACCGGCGGCCCGCGCCAGGTCGAACAGATAGGAACGCTCGGCGTCGTCGAGCTTCAGGGTCGTGGCGAGGGCATCCAGCACGCTTTCGGAGGCGCCGGCCAGGTTGCCGCGCTCGAGTCGCACGTAATAGTCGACCGAGACGCCCGTGAGCATGGCGACCTCTTCGCGGCGCAGGCCCTGCACGCGGCGGTTGCCACCGTAAGCGGGCAGCCCGGCCTGCTCGGGCGTGATCCGGGCCCGGCGCGAACTCAGGAACTCACGAATGTCGGCGCGTACATCTCCCATACGCCCACGGTACGCGCTGCGAATGCGGCGTGGGAGGGTCTGCGGCTACCTGCTTGGCGTGCGCAGCGAAGCCCCCTCCTGTGCGGAGAGGGCCTCAGGTGCTGCGGGCATGGGATGCGGGAGGCTACGGCTTCTTGCCGGCGGCCTCGTCGTCCTTTTCTTCGAGGCGCTCGCGGAAGATCGCCTCGGCGTCGGTCTCCTGACCCGGCAGGTCGTCGCCGACCGGGGTGCGTGCGTCGTCGGGGAAGTCGGCGGCCGCGAAGCCGTTGATATCGCTCATGCTGTCTCCTTCGGTTGCCTGCAACGCTACGCCGCGGTGTGCTCCGGCGAAACCCCGTTGACGCTCCCGATCCCATACCGCAGTCGTGAGTGCGACACACCGGCATCCACCCCTCTTTCAGGGGACAGGCGGCTCGCTGTCGGGATGCTTCGCCAAGCTGTTTGCGCGGAGGCCGGCCACCGATGTCCCCCGCCCGGTCTCCCGTCCGTCACTCGTTCCACGTCAGGAGACACATGTTCCAGCGCACCTCGACCTCTGCCGGCCTTCTGTTGCTGCGCCTCGCCGTCGGCGGCATCTTCATCGCCCACGGCGCCCAGAAACTGTTCGTCATCGGGCTGCCCGGTGTGCAGCAGATGTTCGAGGGCATGGGACTTCCGGCCCCCGCCATCCTCGCCCCCGTCGTTGCGCTCGTCGAGTTGCTCGGAGGCCTTCTACTCGTGCTGGGCCTCGGCACCCGCATCGCCGGCATCGCGCTCGCCGTCGTGTCGGTGGGCGCTCTCGTCACCGCACACCTGCCGGCCGGCTTCTTCGCTCAGGACGGCGGCATCGAGTTCACGCTGCTGCTCGCCGTCGCCTCCGTCGTGCCCGCCCTCACGGGCGCCGGTGCCTTCAGCATCGACGCCGTCATCGCCTCCCGCCGCGGACAGACCGCGCGTTCACCGCGCGCCGCGACGGCTTGAGGGGAATGACGACACCACACACCGCGTTCGATCAGAGGTGACCCCTCGACGGGGCCCGTCGTCATCGAAAGGAATCGCATGACCGAGAAAGCCTGGTTCATCACCGGCACATCCAAGGGCTTCGGCCGCGAGTGGGCCACGGCCGCACTCGAACGCGGCGACAAAGTCGCCGCCACCGCCCGCAACGTCGACACGCTCGACGATCTCGTCGAGAAGTACGGCGACAACATTCTGCCCCTCACCCTCGACGTCACCGACCGCGAGGCCGACCTCGCCGCCGTGAAGCAGGCCGCCGAACACTTCGGCCGCCTTGACGTCGTCGTCAACAACGCCGGTTACGGGCACTTCGGCTTCATCGAAGAGGTCACCGAGGAGGAGGCGCGCGCGCAGATCGAGACCAACGTCTTCGGCGCCCTCTGGGTGACGCAGGCCGCGCTGCCCTACCTGCGCGAGCAGAAGAGCGGACACATCATCCAGGTGTCGTCGATCGGCGGCATCAGCGCGTTCCCCGGCATCGGGCTCTACCACGCATCGAAGTGGGCGCTCGAGGGCTTCAGCCAGTCGCTGGCGCAGGAGGTCGAGTCGTTCGGCATCCATGTCACGCTCATCGAACCCGGCGGCTTCTCGACCGACTGGTCGGGCCCGTCGGCGAAACGTTCCGAGGAGCTGCCGGCCTACGCCGACGCACACCGGGCGATGGAGGAGGGACGCAAGCAGCGCGGCGGGACCCCCGGCGACCCCACGGCGAGCGCCGCAGCCATCCTGAAGATCGTTGATGCCGACGAGCCACCCCTGCGCGTGTTCTTCGGTTCTCAGCCGCTCGGCATTGCCAAGCACGACTACGAGAACCGCATCGCCACGTGGGAGAAATGGAACGACGTGTCGGTGCTGGCCCAGGGCTGACCCCACGGATAACGCTTGACGAGAGGCGGGTCGGGAACGTGGTGTTCCCGACCCGCCTCTCTGTGGAAGGAACCCCTAGGCCTGGTGTTGCGCCGCCTTTACGGCTCGAAGGCTCGCGTCACCCGCATCATCGCCGCAAGAACGAAGACACTGACCACGAGCGCAGCCCTCCGTGGCCACACCTCCTCTGTCACAGCGCAGACGAGGAGCACGGGCAATGTTGCTACCGAAGCTGATATGAAAAGACGACCGACCAGTCGGAGCAAGCTGGACTTCATCACAAAGACTGGCCGCTCATGCGCGGTCCTGCCGTTTCAACGCAGCGGCTCGGTAAGCATCCTGATCGGCCCACCGGTTTCCGAGAACGGCGAAAATCAGGATGTCTATGACAACCAGACCTGGCCATACCCAGGGCGAAGCCTGCTGCCCCAAGAGGACCGCGCCGCCGGCTAGAAGAACGAACGACCCGAGCGAGGCGAGTCGACGCGCCGGTGTAGCCGACACGGCTCGACGGCTGTCGGCGGCGAAAAGGGTGCGGATACTCATCGGCCGCAACCGTGTTCGACCGCAGAGGCGATAGCTCGGCAAAAGACCTCGATGAGTGGCGGCGCTGCGCCTCTCAAGATGAGCGAAGGCTTCATGGGGATCTCCTATTCGACGTTGAACTTCGATACCTCCACCTTTCCTGGTGAGTATTTCTCATACTGATAGTTCACCGGGAAGAGCAAGCGAAAGGGGTGGGTGCCGTTACGGCACCCACCCCTGACTTTTCGCGCGGCGCGCTAGCGCTGGACGATCATGATCCAGCTGAGTTGCACGTCGGTGCCGTCGCCCGAGCCCACCGGGGTGA
Source organism: Okibacterium fritillariae (assembly GCF_900167575.1). Taxonomy (GTDB): domain Bacteria; phylum Actinomycetota; class Actinomycetes; order Actinomycetales; family Microbacteriaceae; genus Okibacterium; species Okibacterium fritillariae. The sequence continues at coordinate 146,861 of NZ_FUZP01000002.1, read as the reverse complement.
GCGTCAGGTCGAGGGCGCCGTCGGCCGCTACGGCCCGGTTCGTGAGCGACGCGACCGTGTTCTGGCCCGTGATGGGTTGGGCCGCGACGACCTGCTCGCCATTGACCGCGATGGCCGCGCGGCGGTTCTTGGCCCACTGCGACCACGGGTCGTAGAGGCCCACGTAGACGTCGTAGCTGCCGGCATCCAGACCCTCGAAGCGGTAGCCGAGGCGCTTGTCGGTCGCCGTCGCCGAGACGTAGCGCAGCGACTCGAACAGCGACCCCGTGTTCGTGCCCGTGGCCGGGTTGGTGCTGCCCCAGCGGAGACCCGTCACCGGATCGGCGGCGAGTTGCTGATCGAACGTCGAGTTCAGCAGGGGCGACTGGTCGGCGACGGCGGCACGGATGGCGTCATATTCGGGTGAGGCGGCGCCCCCGGCATCCACCAGGTAGCGCAGGCCCTTCGGCACGACGATCGTCTGGCGGGTGATGGGTTTGGCGATGCCGTCGACGGATGCCGTGAGGGTGACAGGGCCGGGGACGTCGAGGGATCCGGCGGCCCAGGTGACGCCGCGCGTGGACGTGACGCCCGAGGACGTGACGGTGGCGGAGGTCGGCAGGCTGGCCGCATCCCCCAGCGTCACGGTCGCCGGGAGCTGGAGGTCGACGCTCACCGAGCCCTTGCCCTCGAGGTCGTCGAGCGTCCACTCGTCGTACCAGTTGAGCGACAGCTGGCCTTGCTCACCGAATTCGAGTGGAAGCCACACGGCGGGTGCGTTCTTCAGGTCGTTGGGCGTCCAGCGGTCGCCCATGTAGATGAACTTGCCGGCGGCCGGGTCGATCGGAATGACCGACGTCGACTGGCTGCCGTGCGTGGTGGATGCCGTGGGACCCGTCGCCGGGTTGCCCTTATCGGTCCACTCCCCCAGCATGCTCGTCGCCGTGGCGTATTTCGCCGGGTTCGGGTTCCAGCCGGTGGCGCCCGACGTGATCAGGTAGTACGTGCCCTGGTAGAGGAACACGGCCGGGGCCTCACGTTGTCCGCCGATATAGGTGCGGGTGAAGTCGACACCCTTTTCGGCTTTCTCCACGGATGTCGAGAGGAACATGTAGTTCGAGCTCAGTTTCGAGACGAACAGGGTGAGGTTCTCTTCGCTGGCGTAGATGATGTAACCGGTCTTGTCGGTGTCGACGAAGAGGTTCATGTCGCGCGCCATCCCGGGGCTGTCGGGCTGGTAGTTCGGCTCACCTTCTGGCGCCACGTTCAGCCGGTAGCTGTCAACGTAGCGGAACGGGCCCGTGGGCGAATCCGACACCGCGACACCCGCGTTGGCCTTGGCGTATTGCGCGTTGGAGGTCGCGCTCGGGCCGTCGGCGTGCACCCACAGCACCCACTGGTCGGTGCTCTCGTTGTAGATCACCTTCGGGCGTTCGAGGATGGCGGCGTTCACGTTCGGGTCGGTCTGCACCGTTCCGAGGTCGCGGTAGACGGCGGCCTTCTGCTCGACCGTGTAGTCGGCATAGAGCTCGGCGAAGTAGGGGTCGTCCTCGAATTGGGCGGGCGCCGACATGGCCTGCAGGGCGAGACCCTCGTCGTGCCAGTTGTAGAGGTCGTACGACGAGTAGACGTGCACGCCGCGGCTGGCCGAGTATCCGTTCCAGCGGTCCTCGCCGTACCAGTAGTAGAGCGTGCGGCCGTCGGCGTCCTTCGACGGCACGACCTGCCCGCCGTGAGCCTGGATCGGGTTTCCGTTGTCGTCGACCCACGCCTGTCCCGGGCGGAACGAGTCGTAGGTGACGAGCGGGCGGAGAGCCAGGAACGCCGTGCCGAGGGCGTCATACGAGGCCCGGATGGCGGCGGTGTCGGTCGAGCCGTCGGTCACGAGCTTCTGCGCGCGGGCGATCTCGGCGTCGAGGGCGGCGAGCGAGTCATCCGCATACCCCTCGCGCTGGGCGGCACCCAGGGTGACGGTGCGGATCTTCTCGGCCAGCAGCTCGGCGCCGTAGGTCTTCGGCGCGCGCACGATCAGGTAGTTGACGGCCGGATCGGTGTAGGCATTGGTGCGGCCGGCTGGGCTGTGCACCTCGAGGTCGAGCGTGCCGTCGGTGACCTCGACCGTGTAGGTGCGCTCGAGCAGGCTTCCGGATGGCGCGTTGACCTGTTCGAGGCTGCGGCCCTCTGCCCGCAGGTCGACGTCGCGGTTGGTCCAGCCCGAGGGCAGCTGGAAACCGAAGCTCACGTCATACGAACCCTCGGGAAGGTCGAAGGCGTAGTCGACGGAACGGGTGTCGAGCTTGGCACCGGTCGGCGGCTTGTCGTAGCGCAGCGAGGCCGTCTTGTCGGTGCCCGCCGAATCGTTGGCGGTCGGCGTGCTGTTGGCATCGGACACGAAGCCCCAGCTGCCGCCCGTGGTCTGGTCGACGCCGTAGGGCTGGTCGGTCTTCTTCTGGAAGAGGCCGATGTGGTCGCCCGGCGATACGGCGCCGGGGTTGGACGTTCCCGCGTTGGCGAAGTAGAGCACGAAGTCGTTGTCGACGAGCTGCTGCAGGGTGGGGCTCGGATAGCTGGGGGCGAGCGCGGCGGCGTCGGCCGCGGTGGGCGGCTCGGCGGCGAGCGAACCCGTGACGGCGAGGCCGAGGGCCGTTGTGAGCGCGGCGCCGCGGCCGAGGGTGCGACGCAGCTTCGAGGTGCGGGTGCGGCGGGTTGCGGATGCGGCGGCTGCCGTCTCGGTTTCAGCCGAGGTAGCTGCTGCCGGCGCGGACGAAGAGGAGGCCGCATCCTCGTCGAGGAACGACGCTGCGCTGGCCGACGAAACGGCGTGGCGCGAACGGCGGACAGCGACGAGCAGGCCGGTCGCGGCACCGAGGATGGCGACGGCGAGCGCGAACATCGTGGCGAGGTCGACACCTGAGAGCGCGAGGCCTCCGGGGGCCGAGCCGGTCGTTCCCGAACCGGTTGTCGTTCCGGCGCCTGTGCCGGCACCCGTTCCGGAGCCGGTTCCCGAGCCGGTGCCGGGCTGCGTGCCCGGTTGGCCGGGCTCGGTGGGCGTCGTCGGATCGCCGGGAAGCGATTCGGGCGTGTTGCCCGCGCCGCCCGGTGCTGCAGCGAACGCGGGCGCCGCGCCGGCGAGAGCCGTCGCACCCGTTTCGGTGGCAGCGATCGCGGCGAGGGGTCCGTCCGGCAGGTCGGCTGCGCGGGCATCCTGTTTGCCCCACACGATCGCATCGCCGTCTGCGGTCAGTGCCGCCGAGAAGTACGGGCCCGCGGCGAGGGCCGCGATGTCGGAACCGGGCGCGGTGACGGTGGCCGGCGCATCCGCCTGACCGAAGGCGTCGCCACCCCAGGCGAAGACGCGTCCGTCGTCGGTGAGCGCGAGCGCCTGGTCGGTGCCGGCCGCGACCTGCACGACCTCTTCGTCGGCGAGGGCGTCGGGAACCTCGAGCTGGCCCACATCGGAGCGACCCCAGGCCACGACATCCCCGTCGGCGGTGGCGGCGAGCGTGAAGCCCGAGCCAATGGCCGCGCTCGTGACCGTTTCGCCGTCGAGTGCGGCGGGGACGTCGTTCTGGCCGAAGCCGTTGTCGCCCCACGCCACAAGGGACCCGTTTTCGAGCACGGCGAGCGAGTTGGAACCCCCCGCGGCGATCTGCAGCACGCGTGAGGCGGCGGGCGGCACCTCGGTCTGGTCGTCGCCATCGCGACCCCAAGCCACGACATCGCCTGCGGATGTGAGCGCGAGCGAGTGGTTGGCGCCGGCCGCGATCTGCGTCACGGTGCGGTCGGCGAGGGCGGCGGGCACGGATGCTTGGCCGAAACCGTTCGCACCCCAGGCCGCCACGCCACCGTCGGCGGCGAGGAAGAGGGTGTGGTCGAGGCCGGTGGCGAGGCCCGCGCCCGGTGCCGAGGCGAGCTCGGCGGGAACGGTCGATGAACCCCAGCCCACGGGAGTGGTTGCGGGGTCGCCGGCAGAAGGAGCCGGAGCCGGGGCGGCCGCGGCGAGCGCCGCCGAGACCGGGCCCGTCGCCAGGAGGAGACCCCCGGCGAGGGCGAGGGCGGCCGCGCACGGCCGCTTGAAGGAACGAGAGGTCATTGAATCGCTTTCACGTCGGTGTGGAAGGAGAAGAGAGGTGCAGAGGAAAGAAGAAAGAGGAATGGGGAAGGAGAAAAAGGAAAGAGGAAAGGGGAACGCGTCGTGGAACGAACGAACGAACGGCGAGCGATGAGCGAGCGATGAGCGGGTGCGGGCCGACGAACGACCCGCACCCCTCTCACCTACTCAGCGCTGGTCGAACCCGCGCGGCGTCGACGCACGAAGACGAGCGCCGCACCGGCCGCGAGCAGCAGCGCGCCGAGGGCCGCGAAGCCGCCCACCTGCGCACCCGAGTTCGCGAGCCAGTCGGAACCGTTGGCCGTGCCGGCCCCGGAGCCCGAGCCGGCGCCCGAACCAGCGCCAGAACCACTACCCGCACCGGGCGTGCCGGTTCCGGGCGTGCCGCCGTCGGTGCCCGGGTCGGTCGGGTCGACCGGCTCCACGGCATCGGCCACGAAACGCACCGTGTAGGTCGACGACGCCTCGCCGTTCTCGGCGGCGACCGTCACGGTTCCGACGGGTTCGGCCGCGGCCGCATCGGGCTGCGCGATCGTCACGGTGGCATACGGGTCGGCCGAGCGAGCGCCCAGCACGGGAGCCTCGGCGGCAACCGCGAGCGCGGACGCACCCGGCGCAACCACAGCGGCCGATCCCGCGGCAGACGACACCCGCGCGGCCGGCGCGGCATCGGCTGCCGCATCCGCACCGTCGGTCAGCGCCGCAATCGGCACCCGGTACTCGAGCGTCTCGGCATCGAACCCGTCGACGGCCTCACCGTTCACGGTCAGCTGGTCGAGCGTCGCATCGGTTCCGACGCCGGGCGCACCGGGCGCCCACACCTCGAACTCCGACAGCGCGATGCACGCGTTGGCGCGGGCCGTCATGGTGGCGCGCAGCTTCGACGTCGTCACCGGGGTGGCGAGCTCGAAGACATCGTCGGTCACCGTGGTGGGCTCGGCGTTGACGGGCACCCAGGCCGAGGCCGCGGCATCCCACCAGCTCAGCTGCACGGTGTCGGCCGGCAGCGTTCCGCCGTTGTCGTTGTAGAAGCGCAGCGTGACGTGGTCGATGGTGGTCTCGGTGGCGAGATCCATCTGCACCCAGTCGCTCGGGCGCCACTGACCCGACACCCAGTTCGTCCAGCGGTTCGAGTCGACCACGCCGTCGTTCACGTTGGTCACCTTGTCCCACTGTCCGCTGAAGGATGCCGTGGGCGTGCCGTTCGGCGCCAGCGCCACGTTCACGAGCGACGGGTTCGTCACCTGCACGCGCACGGTCGCGGGCACGGAGCCCGCCGTCGTCGCGCCCGCAACGGTCACGGTTCCGACCGCGTCCCAGGCATCCGCGGCGACCTCGTCGAGGTCCCACGTCACGGCCACGTCGACCTGTTCGCCGCCCTCGGTCACCGCGGTGACGGTGGCGGGCAGCTCGGGTTCGTGCCCCAGCCACGTCTTGGCGCGGGCGGGCAGCGTCGAGGCGAGCGTTCCGACGACCACCTCGGCGGTCACGTCGCGCGTGTCCCCCGCGGGCCCCGTCGCGACACCCGTCACGGTGACGACGCCGGCGGCCGAGAAGTCGACCCCGTCGGTGGTCCAGGCGACGGGCACCTGCGCCGTGGCGCCGGAGGCCTGAGTGGCCGAAACCGTTTCGGGCAGCGCGGGCGTCACGCCGGGTGCCGTGAAGACGCGCACGGGAGAAACATCCGACAGCGACAGGTCAGACACGATGAAGCGCTGGTTGTCGGCCGACGATCCCGTCCACAGACCCACGGATGCTCCGGCCGCCGTCGATTGACCGCCCACGTCGAGCAGCGTGCCGTAGGCCTTGTTCACGAACGTGTAGCTGCCGTCACCCGTCGTCGACAGGATCCACCGCGAGGCGGCGGGCTGCGCGCCCGCGTTTGCAGCGGCGACCGCGGTGGTCAGAGCCGTGCGCGACGACGCCGACAGGGCCTGCCCGCTCGCCACGTTGAGCACGCGGTATTCCTCGCGGTTCGAGACGCCGTCGGTCAGCTTCTCGACGCGCCAGTGCTGCGCGCCCTTCGTCTGGTCGACGTTCTCTTGCGTGACCTTCCCGGCGGTGGCCGAGAGAGCCTTCGAGGCGTGGGCGCTCGTCAGCTGGTAGACACCCCGGTCGGTGAAGACGCTCGCGTCGGCGGCAACACCCGAGACACCGTCGACCACGAGGGTCGTGACGGAGGCGGCGGGCAGCGTGACGGTGGCCGATCCGTCGGTCACGGGGATGGCGGGCTGCGCGACGAGCGCACCCGAGGCGTCGGTCACGATGGGCGTCACGGTGGCACCCGCGGTCGAGGCGAACTTCGTCAGGTCGATCGCCACGGTCTTGGCGGCCGTCGCGTCGTTGATGGAGACGAGCGTCGCGCCCGAACCATCCCCGTCGATCGCGGCCGTCGTCTTGGTGTCGTTGACGCCGACGATGTGGTCGCCCGGCTCGATGTAGTGCGTGTAGTTGCGCACGGTGTTGTATTTGGTGTTCGTGCGAATCGTGTAGTCGCCCGTCTCGTTGCCGTTGAAGGGCAGCTGGATGCTTCCCCAGTTGGCGTTCTCGGCGGCGGGCGTCATGTTGTCGTAGTCCTCGACGGGCTGCCAGAACACCCAGGCCGACGGCTCGAGTTCCCGCAGGTCGTCGGTGATGCGACCGGCCATGCCGAGGCCGGGGGCCATCGACTCGAAGTTCTGGCCGTTGCCCCACGACCCCTCGACCTCGCTCATCCACAGCGGTTTGTCGGCGGCCTTGGCGATGTCGCGCACGCTCGTGCGCTGACCCGTGCCGTAGGTGTGCACGTTGAGTTGCTCGATGAGGTTCTTGGTGGCGTCGGCGTAACCGTTCCAGGTGCTGGCGAACCGGCCCGGGTTGGTCTCGTCCATGCCCGAGATCTTCGAGTCGCTGCCGTACTTCGCCTGGGCCTTCGCCAGCGCGGCGAAGATCTTCTCCTGCGTGGCGGGCGGGATGTTCGCGCCCTCCTGTCGCCCGTAAGCGGTCCAGTACCCATTCCAGGGCTCGTTCAGCGGATCGATCGTGTCGACCGTGATGCCCTCGGCGTCTTCGAGGTGCTCGGTGGCGCGGGCCATGTAGGCCGCGAAGTCGTCGATATCGGCCGCGCGCATCTGATCGGCGTTCTTGTCGACGGCGCCCGAGACCACGCCGCTGTTGGTCATGAAGTAGGGCGGCGAGTTAGAGAACGTCTCCCATGTGTCGACGCCGCGGGCCTTGGCGGCCTGCACCCACCAGCGCTGCGTGGGGTCGGCGTCGAAGTTCCACATGCTGTCGTCGTCGGGGTTCCACCAGTCGCGCGCGTTCTGGTCGAGGCCGGCCGGGCGCTTCCACCAGCCCTCGACGTCGCCGCCCGGGCGCAGGTAGGAGCGCGTTTCGGGCGCGTCGCCGCCGCCCACGTTGTAGCGCGCGATGTTGAGGTTGAGGCCGTCTTTTCCGAAGACCATGTCGGCGAGCTTGTTGCGCACCTCGTCGGGGTAGTCGCCCGTGGCGTTGGCGAACCACACGAGGCTCGTGCCCCAGCCCTCGAATTCGGGCTGCTGGTAGGACGGATCCGGCGTGATCGTCTGCGTGGCGGATGCCGCGGCCACCGCCGCCGGGGACGTGACCGCCTGGGTCGTGGCGGCCTGGGCCGGCGCGGTCGCCGTGGGCGCTGCGTGCGCCCCCGCTCCGGCGAGGGCGACACCGGACGCGGCGAGCGCGCCCGTCAGTGCCATCGAGACGGTGCGCCGGAGTCGGCGCCCCCGGGGTGTTCGTGCTGTCATAGGACGTGCCCTTTCGCTTCATTGCGTGTGATGAGGGTGCATCGGGTCATGCGGGTGCTGCGGTGGTGCGGATGTGCTGGTGCTGCGGGTATGTCGTACTTCGGGGTTGGACCCGCGGGCCGACCGTGGCCGGCCCGCGGAGATCTAGAACTCGGTGTGTCCGAGGTCGGCCGCGCTCACGAACGTGAGGGTCGCGTCGGGGATGGCGTGCAGTTCGAAGAGCACGATCTCGTTGGCGCCGGGCTTCAGGGTCGAGGCGGGCACGTAGAGCGTGTTCTGCGGGCCCCGGCGCCAATAGCGGCCCAGGTTGAAACCGTTCACCCAGGCCACGCCCTTGCCGAGCGTGGTCGTGTCGAGGAACAGGTCGGTGGGGGCGTCGAGCTCGACGGTGGCGCGCACGAACGCGGGGCCGGCGATGGCGGATGCCTCGGGGTCGGGTGCCGCTGACCGCGCGAACGCCTCGGACACGGGCGACAGGTCGTCGAGCCCGAGCGGCTGCAACTCCCAGCGCTCGTGCGCGTGACCGTCGATCGTGACGGGCCCGATCAGGCCCTTGTCCTCGCCGATGCGGTGCCCGTAGTTCACGCGACCCTGGTCTTCGACGAGGATCTCGAGCGTGCCCAAGGCCTCGAACGGCAGGCCGATGGCGCGGTCGTGGTTGTCGCGCGACAGCACGCCGACGGGCTGACGGTTCAGGTAGACGAGCGCGCGGTCGCGCACCTCGCCGATCGAGAGAACCGGCGCGCGCCCCGTGCCGCGGAAGTCGATCTCGGTGCAGTAGACGCCGAAGCCCGTGTAGTGCTCCACCTGGTCGAAGGTCGGGATGCTGCGGTGCGGAATGCTCTCGCCGAGCGCCGACGCGACCTGCCAGAAGGGGACGACGGCGTCGGCCGGGGCCCGGAACGCCGGAGCGGGGGTCGCGGCATCCGGAACCTCGTCGGGAACCGGCGCATACTTCGCGATCACGTCGCGGAACGCCCAGAACTTGGGGCCCGGGTTGCCGGCCTCGTCGAGCGGGGCGTCGTAGTCGTAGCTCGTGACGGTGGGCTGATAGACGCCCTTGTCGTTGGCGCCGTTCGTGAAGCCGAAGTTGGTGCCGCCGTGGAACATGTACAGGTTGACGGATGCCCCGGTCGCGAGCAGTTCGTCGAGCTCGCGCGCGGCCTCGGCGGCCGGCGTGGTGTGGTGGTGCGAGCCCCAGAAGTCGAACCAGCCGTTCCAGAACTCGGCGCACATGAGGGGGCCGGTGGGCTGGTGGCGGCGCAGCGTGGCGAGACGCTCGATGGCGCGCGACCCGAACGAACCGGTCTTGTGCAGGCCCGGCAGGCTGCCGTTGGCGAGCATCTCGTCGGTGGGCTGGTCGATGGTCGTGAGCGGCACCGTGATGCCGTGCGCGCGGTTGAGCGCGACGAGCGCCTCGAGATACTGCTTGTCGTCGCCGTAGGCGCCGTACTCGTTCTCGATCTGCACGAGGATGACGGGGCCGCCGTTCGTGATCTGCGCGCGTTCGACGATGGGCAGCACGCGGTCGAAGTAGCGCTCGACCTCGGCCATGTAGAGCGGCTCGAAGCGGCGCACACCCACGGCCTCGTCGCGGAACAGCCAGGCGGGCAGGCCGCCGTTGTCCCACTCGGCGCAGATGTAGGGGCCCGGGCGCACGATGGCGTACATGCCCGCGTCGGCGATGAGCTGCAGGAAGCGCTCGAGGTCGAGGCGGCCCGTCAGGTCGAAGTGTCCGGGGTTGGGCTCGTGCAGGTTCCACGGCACGTAGGTCTCGATGGTGTTGAGGCCCATGAGCTTGGCCTTGTGGATGCGGTCGGCCCACTGTTCGGGGTGCACGCGGAAGTAGTGCAGCGCCCCCGCCAGCACACGGAACGGCTGCCCGTCGAGCTCGAAGTCGGTGTCGCCGATGCGGAAGTCAGGCACGGGTGTCCCCCAGGGAAGATGTCGTTGCGTCGGAAGAGTCCGACGGAGAAGCGGCGGATGAAGAAGCGGATGTCGCGGCAGGAAGCGTCTCGGCGGCGGCGGTCGCGGCGAGGCGAATGATCGACCACGACAGCGCGGGCAGGGTGGCCGAGACGGCGGCAGAGCCAGCGGCGGCGGCGCCAGACTCGGAGGAAACCTCGACGCCCGCGAGCCGCACGAGCCCCACGCGCGCCGGTTCGGTCGCCGTGTTCGAGGCGTGCCGGTCGAGCCCGTCCGGCACGGTCAACGTCTCGGCGTCGACGAGCGCGAGCCCCGCGACATCCGGGATCTCGACGCTCAGGGCAAGCACGTCGGTCGTCGACCGGTTCACGAGGAACAGCACCACGTCGTCGCCGTCGCGCGTCGCCGCGGCATCGACGACGGGAACGGCGCCGTACTTCTGCGTCTCGACGACGGGCGCGCCCGAGACATCCACCTCGAGGATCTCGCCGCGCGCGAACCGGGCGGTGCGCTCGAACGGGTGGAAGGTGGTCTGCCGCCACGCGGGCCCGCCGGGCTCGGAGCGGATGGGCGCGATCACGTTGACGAGCTGCGCGAGGTTGGCCATCGACACGCGGTCGCCGTGGCGCAGCAGCGAGTTCAGCAGCGATCCGACCACCACGGCGTCGGTCACGCCGTACTCGTCTTCGATCAGCCGCGGTGCCTCGTTCCACTCCCCCGTCAGCAGGGGTTCCTTGTCGACCTCGTTGAAACGCGTCTGATACCAGACGTTCCACTCGTCGACGCTGATGCCGATGGGCCGCTCGATGCCGGCCTCGGCGCGCACCTCGTCGATGATCTGGGCGACCTCGTCGAGGTAGCGGTCGAGGCCCACGGCCGAGGCCAGGAAGCTGTCGGCGTCGCCATCGAGCTCCTCGTAGTAGGCGTGCACCGAGATGTGGTCGACGAGCCCGGCCGTGTGCGTGAGCACCGTGCGCTCCCAGCTGCCGAACGTGGGCATCTCGGCGTTCGACGAACCCGCGGCCACCAATTCGATGCGCGGGTCGACGAAGCGCATGAGGCGAGCGGTCTCGGCGGCAAGGCGGCCATACTCGTCGGCCGTCTTGTGGCCGATCTGCCAGGGCCCGTCCATCTCGTTGCCGAGGCACCAGACACGGATGTCGAAGGGCTCGTCGGACCCGTTGGCCCGGCGGGCGTCGCTCAACGCCGTGCCGCGCGGAATGTTGCAGTATTCGAGCAGTTCTGCGGCTTCGGCGACGCCGCGGGTGCCGAGGTTCACGGCTTGCATGACCTCGACGCCCGCCGATGCGGCCCAGGCGGCGAACTCGTGGATGCCGACGCGATTCGTCTCGATCGAGTGCCATGCGGCATCCAATCGCACGGGTCGCTCGTCGACCGGTCCCACGCTGTCTTCCCATTTGAAGCCCGAGACGAAGTTGCCGCCCGGGTAGCGCACGATGCTGACGCCGAGCTCACGCACGAGGTCGGCGACATCGGAACGGAAGCCCGCCGCATCCGCCGTGTCGTGGCCGGGTTCGAAGATGCCCGTGTAGACCGCGCGGCCCATGTGCTCGACGAACGAGCCGAAGAGCCGCGGGTTGACGGGCGCGATCGGGGTGCGGGTGTTCAGGCGCAGCGAGGCGGTGAGCACGGGGAACCTTTCGAGGGGGGGAAGGAGATGGCGGGCGGAGGGGGATCCGCCCGCCATCTGGTCGTTCTGGCCGGAGCTGACTGCTCCCCGGGCCGGTTACTTCACGGGCTGGCTACTTCTCGGAGACCGTGAAGCCCTGCTCGGAGCCGTAGCTGGCCGAAGCCTTCTGCCAGTCGGTCAGACCCTCGTTGAGGTCGGACTTGTTGGCGTAGGCCTGGCCCACGGTGTCGTTGTAGATGCTGTTGGCGTAGACCTGGAAGGGCAGGTACTGCCATCCCTTGACGACGTTCTTGGCCGAGTCGGCAAAGACCTCGTTGATCTTCTGACCGCCGAAGTACTCGCTCTCGTAGCCGAGGAATTCGTCGGATTCGAGGTCGGCGTTGGTCGACGGGAAGCCGCCCTTGTCGATCGAGATCTGCGTGCCCTCTTCGGCGTTCATGTACTTCAGGAAGGCTGCGGCGACGAGCTTGTTCTTCGACTGCTCGAGCACGGCGTCTCCACCGCCACCGTTCTCGGCCGTCGCGGTTCCGCCGGCCTCGTACTGGGGCATGGGGGCGACGCGCCACTGGCCGGAGCCGTCGGGGGCCTGGCCTTCGAGGTTGCCGGGCATCCACGAGCCGATGATGAGCGTGGCGATCGAACCGTCCGACAGGCCGCGGAACCATTCGTCGCTCCACGAGGAGGTCTGGGCCACGTAGCCGCCCTCGACCAGCTGGTTCCACTTATCGGCCCACTTCTTCGAGCCCTCGTCCTGCAGGTTGATGCCCACGTTCTCGCCGTCGACCGTGTACGGCTTTCCGCCGGCCTGCCAGATCATGCTCGTGGTGAAGCCCGCGTCGCCCGTGTCGTTGGTGATGTAGGCGTTGGGGTCGGCGTCGTGGATGGTCTTCGCGGCCGCGATGTACTGGTCCCAGGTCTCGGGCACGGCGATGCCGTACTTGTCGAAGACGTCCTTGCGATAGAACATCGCCATGGGGCCGGAGTCCTGCGGCAGCGCGTAGAGCTTGTCGTTCAGGTTGACCGAGTTCCACGTCGAGGCCGTGAACTTGTCTTCCAGGTCGTCGAAGCCGAACTTCGACAGGTCGGCGAGCGACTTGCCGAGCGCGAACTGCGGCAGCGCGTAGTACTCGATCTGGGCCACGTCGGGGGCGCCCGAGCCGGCCTTGATCGCGTTCTGCAACTTGGTGTACTGGTCGTTGCCGGTGCCGACGTTCTCCACGTTGACGGTGATCTTCGGGTACTTCTCCTCGAAGGCCTTGGCGATGTCCTCGACCGCGGGGGCCCAGGCCCAGACGGTGATGGATGATTCGGTCTGCAGGGCCTTCTCGAGGTCCTCGGCGGTGCCGGAGTCGGCCGAGCCTCCGGGGCCCGACGAGCAGGCCACGAGCGAGGCGCCGGCGGCGATGCCGACGGTTGCCGTGGCGAGCGTGCGCCAAACGGTCTTCTTGAAACGACTGTTCATCGTTTTCCTTTCACGTCGTTGTAAACGGTGTTCGGGTTCTGGTGTGGATGCGGAGCTGTGTTGCGGGTGATGCGGTTGGTGCGGTGAAGGGTGCTGCGGGTGAGACATCCGCGGGTCGTCGTTACTGCTTGACGCTGCCCGCGGCGAGCCCCGACTGCCAGTAGCGCTGCATGAAGAGGAACGCGATGACGATCGGGATGATGGTGAGGAACGAGCCCGTGATGACGAGGTTGTAGATGGCCTCGCCGCCGGCCGTCGAGGCCTGGTTGTTCCACTGGTTGAGACCCACCGTGAGGGGGTACCACGTCGACTCGGACAGCATGATGAGCGGCAGGAAGTAGTTGTTCCAGGTGGCGACCATGGTGAAGAGCAACACCGTGATGAGACCGGGGCTCAGCAACTTGAGCGAGATGGTGAAGAAGGTTCGGAATTCGCCCGCCCCATCCATCCGCGCCGCCTCGAGCAACTCGGTGGGCACCGAATCGATGGCGTAGGTCCAGATGAGGTAGAGGCCGAAGGGGCTGATGAGCGAGGGCAGGATGATCGCCCACGGCGTGTTGGTCAGGCCCAGCTGGCTGAACATGAGGAACGTGGGAACGGCCAAGGCGGTTCCGGGCACGGCCACGGCGCCGAGCACGACCGCGAAAACGCCCTTCTTGCCGGGGAAGTCGTACTTGGCCAGGCCGTAACCCGCGAGCGTGGCGAGGAACGTGGCCCCGCCGGCGCCGACCACCACATAGAGCACGGTGTTGCCGAACCAGCGGATGAATTCGCCGTCGTGGTAGGCCAGCGTCTCGCCGATGTTCGCGAACAACGAGAAGTCACCCGAGAACCACAGGCCGAACGAGTTGAAGAGAACGTCCTGCGTCTTGGTCGAGTTGACGAAGAGCCAGAACAGCGGAAGCAGCGCGTAGACGAGCATGACGGCCATGACGACGGTCAGCCAGACGGAACGCTTCTTGCGGAAGCCGCCCTCCTGAGGTTTGGCGAAACGCGGGCGGCGCTGGCCGGTCGACGAACGTCGGGCGGGGCGCACGCGGCCGGTCGTGGCGTCGATCTTGTCGGTGGGCTGGTTCGAGGGGGCGGGCGCTGCGCCCTGTTGCACGCTGGTCATGGCGTCACTTCTCCTTGCGCGAACCGGAGTTCTGCACGATGTAGGCGATCACGGCGGTGACGACGCCCATGATGATGGCGATGGCGGCCGAGTAGTTGTACTGCTGGCCCGAGAACGACAGGTTGTAGGCGTACATGTTCGGCGTGAAGAACGTCGAGATCGTGTTGGGCGCCAGCGATTGCAGGATGTTCGGCTCGTTGAACAGCTGGAAGCTGCCGATGACCGAGAAGATGCCGGCGATCACGATGGCACCGCGGATGGCGGGCAGCTTGATGCTGCGGATGATGCGCCACTGGCTGGCACCGTCGAGCTCGGCTGCCTCATAGAGGTCGGTCGAGATGACGCGCAGCGCGGCGTAGAAGATGAGCATGTTGTAGCCCACGAACTCCCACGTCACGATGTTGCCGATCGACAGCAGCACCCAGTTGTTCGAGAGCGGGTCGGGCAGCTGGATGCCGAAGAAGTCGTTGACGTTTCCGACGAGGCCGAAGCGGTTGCCGTACATGAAGCCCCACATGAGTGTGGCGACGACGGCGGGAACGGCGTAGGGCAGGAAGATCGAGATGCGGAAGAACGACGACAGGTAGAGGCGGGCCGAGTCGATGGCGAGCGCCGCGAAGAGGGCGAGGCCCAGCATGATGGGCACCTGCACGCAGAGGAACAGGGCGACGCGGCCGAGCGAGTCCCAGAACTTGGGGTCCGAGAGGGCCTGCGTGTAGTTCGAGATGCCGACGAACGCGTTGCCGCCGATCAGCTGCTCTTTGAAGAGGCTGAGGTAGATCGCATAGATCACGGGTGCGACGAGCACGAGCGCGAAGACGACGAGGAACGGGGCCACGAAGGCCCAGCCCGTCCATCTGCGCTTGTCTCGCCGGAGAGCGGCCGGCCGCGGGGTGGCGGGGGCGTCTGCTGACAGCGTCGTCATGGGAAATCCGGTTCGTTGGGAGCGAGTTTCGGTGTGGTGCGATGTTTGCGTAAACATTTGCGTTCTGATGGTAGCGTGTTTACGTAAACATGGGGTGTGGGTTACACCTTTACACGACAACAGCGTCGCGTCAAGTGCGGCGAGAAGGGGGTCTCGAGTGCCTGTCGACGACGCCACCTCCCCCGTTCCGCTTGCCACTCAGCCGCTGGTTGGTGACGTTCGATCGGCGTCACCATCCACTCAATCGGCCGCGTCCTCGCGTGTGCGCGGCCCGTCGATGGCCGACGTGGCGAAGCGCGCGGGCGTCTCGTCGCAGACGGTGTCGCGCGTGTCGAACGGCCACCAGAACGTCGACGCCGACACTCGCGACCGCGTGCTGGCCGCCATGGCCGCGGTCGGCTACCGCCCCAATAGTGCCGCTCGTGCGCTGAAGACGGGTCGCTTCCGCACCATCGGCGTCATCATGTTCACTCTCTCGACCTTCGGCAACATGCGCACGCTCGACGCCATCGCGACGGCCACGGCCGAGGCGGGTTATTCGATCACGCTCATGCCGCTCAGTCATCCGACCCAGGGTGAGGTCGCGGGCGCCTTCACGCGTTTGAGCGAGCAGGCCGTCGACGGCATCCTCATCATCATCGAGGCGCACATCCTCGACCGCGCCGATATCTCGCTGCCCGCGGGAATCCCCGTCGTGATCGTCGATTCGGATGCCGCAGACCCCTACACCGTGGTCGACACCGATCAGCGCCAGGGCGCCCGGCTCGCCACGGAGCATCTGCTGGCGCTCGGACACCCGACCGTGCACCACGTGGCCGGCCCTCCGACCTCGTTCTCGTCGGCGCGACGCACCGAGGCGTGGCGCGCGTCGCTCGAGGCCGTCGGCGCGCCCGTCGACGAACCGCTCGTGGGCGACTGGTCGGCCGAGTCGGGCTACCGCATCGGCGCGCAGCTCGCGCAGAACCCGGCCGTCACGGCCATTTTCGCGGCCAATGACCAGATGGCCCTCGGCGTGCTGCGGGCCCTGCACGAGGCGGGCCGGCCCGTGCCGGACGACGTGAGCGTCGTGGGCTTCGACGACACCGAGGAATCCTCGTCCTACTGGCCGCCGCTCACGACGGTGCATCAGGACTTCTCGGCTGTCGGCCGCATCTGCGTGCAGCGCCTTCTCGCCGAGATCGAGCAGAACGCGGCAGCGGCGGGCACCACCATCGTGCCGGTCCGCCTCGTCGAGCGGGCATCGACGGCCCCCTTTGCCGCCCGCGTCGCAACGACCCCCTAGCCGAGCCGCCCCGCCGACCCTTTCCGCTGCCCACCGCCCCGTCGTCGCGCCCGCCTTGCCTGCCCGCCTTGCCCGTCCGCCCGCCTTGCCCGCCGCCGCCGCCGCCGCCGAGAATAACGTGGCAACCCCTCACATTCCACGGCCCGATGTGATCGGATGGTTGGGGGCGATCAGCGCGGACCGCCCGACGAATCATCCGCACACGAAGGGCTGAAACATGGGCACGATCGCAGCGAACATCGTCGACACACTCACGGCGTCGGGGGTGAAACGGGTCTACGGCCTGCCGGGCGATTCGCTCAACGGTTTCACGGATGCGTTGCGCGCCGACGGCACCCTCGAGTGGGTGCACGTGCGCCACGAGGAGGGCGCCGCGTTCGCCGCGTCGGCCGAGGCCGCGCTCACGGGCGAGTTGGCGGTCTGCGCGGCCAGCTGCGGCCCCGGCAACACGCACCTCGTCAACGGCCTCTACGACGCTAACCGTTCGCGGGTGCCCGTGCTCGCGATCGCCGCCCACATCCCGAGCGCCGAGATCGGCTCGAACTACTTCCAGGAGACGCACCCGCAGGAGTTGTTCCGCGAGTGCAGCGTTTATTGCGAGCTCGTCTCCGATCCCGCCCAGATGCCGCGCGTGCTCGAGATCGCCATGCGCACGGCCATCGAGAAGAAGGGTGTCGCGGTGATCGTGATCCCGGGCGACATCCTGTTGAAGAAGGCCGACAGCCCGCGCACGGTCTCGATCCGCCCGACCCAGAGTTCGGTGCTGCCGTCGGCCGAGGGTCTCGCCGAGGCCGCCGCGCTGCTGAACAAGGGCGAGAAGGTCACGATCTTGGCGGGCGCGGGTGCCGCTGGCGCGCACGACGAGTTGTTGGCGCTGGCCGACACGCTGGGCGCCCCGATCGTGCACGCGCTGCGTGGCAAGGAGCACGTCGAATACGACAATCCCTTCGACGTCGGCATGACGGGTCTGCTCGGTTTCGCGTCGGGCTACCGCGCCATGGAGACGTGCGACACGCTCCTCGTGCTCGGCTCCGATTTCCCCTACCAACAGTTCTTCCCCGAGAAGGCCGTCAAAATCCAGGTGGATGTCCGCGGCGAACAGCTTGGCCGCCGCACCCCGCTCACGCTGGGCCTCGTCGGAACCGTCAAGGACACCGCGGCGGCCCTCACCAACCTCGTGGAGCGCAAGAAGAAGCGTTCTCACCTCGAGGACGCCCTGAAGCACTACAAGAAGTCGCGCAAGGGCCTCGACGACCTCGCCGACAACGACCACAACCGCTCGCCCATCCACCCGCAATACCTGACGCGCCTGATCGACGAGTTGGCCGACGATGATGCCGTCTTCATTCCGGATGTCGGCTCCCCCGTCACCTGGGCGGCTCGCTACCTGCACATGAACGGCAGGCGCCGCCTCATCGGATCGTTCAGCCACGGCACCATGGCGAACGCCGTGTCGCAGGGGCTGGGTGCGCAGGCATCCCACCCGGATCGCCAGATCATCGCGCTGGCGGGCGACGGCGGCCTCACCATGCTCATGGGCGAGTTGCTGTCGCTGGTGCAGAACAAGCTGCCCGTCAAGATCGTCGTCTTCAACAACTCGTCGCTCAACTTCGTCGAGGTCGAGATGAAGGCCGCGGGCATCGTCAACTACGGCACCGACCTGGTGAACCCGAACTTCGCCGAGGTGGCGAAGGCCATGGGCATCCACGGCGTGCGCGTCGAGAAGCCCAACGACCTGTCGGATGCCCTCCTCGAGGCCTTCGAGCACGACGGCCCCGCGCTCATCGACGTTGTCACGGCGCGCCAGGAGCTCTCGATCCCGCCGACCATCACGGCCGAGCAGGCCAGCGGCTTCACGCTCTACGCGCTGCGCACGGTCATGTCCGGCCGCGGCGACGAACTCCTCGACCTCGCCAACACCAACGTCCTGCGCCGCATCTTCGACTGACCAGCCTCACGGAACATCTTTTTCGCATCTGGGATATTCCATCTGAACCATTCCCGCCGGAATATTCCATGTGGAATGCGGACGAGACCTCACTGCTAGCGGCGTCCTACCCCGGTTTCACGCTCGCCGTCACCGCAACTACCCCGGTCTTCGCCCTCGTCGCGGGAGAGGACTGTTCCGGTTGGAATATTCCATCCGGAATAGTTCGCCGGGAAGAGGAAAATCGAGAAAAAAAAGTCCGTCGCGGTTGGGCGTGAGAGGGGGGCGTGGCGCGCGCATGCGCTCCCACGCCCCCGAGTCAGGGGCTGCTAGCTCTTTTCGACGCCGGATGTGTCGTTCTCGTGGCCCGGGTCGTCGGCCGTGCCGTCGGTGTCGCCGTGGGTGACCTCGTCGCGCGACGGCTCGTCGGCTGACGCCCCGGCAGCGGACTCGTCGGGCTGCTGCGGGTCTTCGGCGGTCGAGACATCCGATTCGTGCGCGCCCGACTGGATGTCGGGGGCCGCGAGACGGATGCGGTCGGCCGACTCGTCGTCGGGCTGCTCCTGCGAGGCGCGCTCGGCTTCCACCCGCTTGAGGTAGTTGTCGATCTCGCGCTGCGTGCGCTCATCGTCCCAGCCGAGCGCCTCCTGCATGAGCGCGGCCGCGACCGGCGCGGCAGAGACGCCGCGGTCCCAGGCCTCGATCGAGATGCGCGTGCGGCGGGCCAGGACATCCTCGAGGTGCAGGGCACCCTCGTGCGTGGCCGCATAAACGACCTCCGCCTGCAGGTAGTCGTCGGCGCCCGGCAGGGGCTCCTTCAACTCGGGACGTTCGCGAATGAGATCGAGCACCTCATCCGACAGGACACCGAAGCGGTTGAGCAGGTGTTCGACGCGCGTGGGGTGCACGTCGAACGCCTTGGCGATCTTCGCGCGCTTGTTCCACGCCGCCTGGTAACCCTCGGCGCCCAGCAGCGCCACGTTCTCGGTCACACTCTCGGGGATCTTGCCGTCGAGAGCGGATGCCGCAGCATCCACCGCGTCCTTCGCCATGATCCGATACGTCGTCCACTTGCCACCCGCGATCACCACGAGCCCCGGCACCGAATGCGCCACCAGGTGCTCACGCGACAGCTTCGATGTCTGGTCACTCTCCCCGGCGAGCAGAGGTCGCAGCCCGGCATAGACGCCCTCGACGTCGTCGCGCGTCAGCGGCACCGCGAGCACCGAGTTCACGTGTTCGAGGATGTAATCGATGTCGGCGGCTGTCGCGGCCGGGTGAGCCTTGTCGAGGTGCCAATCCGTGTCGGTCGTGCCGATCAGCCAGTGCCGGCCCCACGGAATCACGAAGAGCACACTCTTCTCGGTGCGCAGCAGCAGACCCATGTTCGACTGGAAGCGGTCGCGCGGCACCACAAGGTGCACACCCTTCGACGCGCGCACCTTGAACTGCCCGCGCTCCCCCACCATCGACTGGGTGTCGTCGGTCCACACGCCGGTCGCGTTCACGACCTGCTTCGCGCGCACGTCGAATCGCTCGCCCGTCTCCAGATCGTGCGCCTTCACGCCGACGACCCGCTGGCCGACCTTGAGGAATCCTTCGACCCGCACCCGGCTCGCGGCGTGCGCGCCATAGTAGGCGGCGGTCCGCACCACGGACGCGCCATAGCGCGCGTCATCCACCTGCGCGTCGTAGTAGGTGAGCCCACCGACAAACGCGTCGGATGCCAGCGATGGGAGAGCCCGCTGCACACCACGCTTCGACAGGTGACGGTGGTGCGGCACACCGGGCGGCCGACCACCCGTGTAGGAGAACAGGTCATACAGCAGCATGCCCGCGCCGATGTAGAAACGCTCATAGAACCGCTTCTTCAGCGGGTAGAGAAAACGCACGGGCTTCACGAGGTGCGGCGCGATGCGCTGCAGGAGCAGGCCACGCTCGGTCAGGGCCTCGCGCACCAACCGGAAGTCGAGCTGCTCGAGATAGCGGATGCCGCCGTGCACGAGTTTCGACGACCGGCTCGACGTTCCCGACGACCAGTCCCGGGCCTCGAGGATGCCCGTCGACAGGCCGCGCGTCACGGCGTCGAGCGCACTGCCCGCGCCCACGATGCCGCCGCCCACGACCAAGATGTCGAGCTCTTTCTCCTTCAGGGCGGCGATCGCCTGGGCGCGTTCCTCCGGCCCGAGCTTCGTCGTTCTGCCGTTGTCGTCTCGGCCGTGATTCGGATGCGCCATCGGAGTCCTCCTGGGTAACCGCCTGCCGCTTCCGCCGGATCGGTGACCGCCACGACAGGCGATGTCGGCCACGGTCCCGACGCTAATACGCGAGCGTCATGCGGACAAGCGCTTGTGCCGTGCATCCGCTCACAGTAAGAGAACTGCTCACACCTCACGCCTGTCCGTTCGTATCCCGGCGTGAGCGCGTTAACGAGGTGATGCCGGCCCCCGAAAGGACCGGCATCACGAGAACATGATGAATTCGAGAGACTAGCTCACGCGGTACGGCGCCACGACGACGTCGATGCGCTGGAATTCCTTGAGGTCGGAGTAACCCGTCGTCGCCATCGAGCGTCGCAGGGCGCCGACCAGGTTGGCCGTGCCATCCGCCGAGGTCGCGGGCCCGTAGAGGACCTCTTCGAGCGTGCCGATCTGTTCGACGGGAACGCGGTTGCCGCGCGGCAGCTTCGAGTGGTGCGCCTCGGCACCCCAGTGGTAGCCGTGGCCGGGCGCATCGGTCGAGCGCGCGAGGGCGCTGCCGAGCATGACCGCATCGGCACCGCAGGCGATCGCCTTGACGATATCGCCCGACGTGCCGAGGCCACCGTCGGCGATGACGTGCACGTATCGGCCGCCCGATTCGTCCATGTAGTCGCGGCGAGCGCCGGCCACATCGGCGACGGCGGTTGCCATGGGGGCGTGGATGCCGAGAGTGGCGCGCGTGGTCGACGCCGCTCCCCCGCCGAAGCCGACGAGCACGCCGGCCGCGCCCGTGCGCATGAGGTGCAGCGCCGCAGTGTAGGTGGATGCCCCACCCACGATGACGGGAACGTCGAGCTCGTAGATGAACTTCTTCAGGTTGAGCGGCTCTTGGTTCTTCGAGACGTGCTCGGCCGACACCGTGGTGCCGCGGATGACGAACAGGTCGACGCCGGCCGCGACGACGGTCTCATAGAGCTCCTGCGTGCGCTGCGGCGACAGCGCACCCGCAACCGTTACACCGGCCGCGCGGATCTCGGCCAGTCGCGCCGTGACGAGCTCGGGCTTGATGGGCTCGGAGTAGATCTCCTGCATCCGAGCGGTGGCCTGGGCCGCGCTCAGCTGCGCGATCTCGGCCAGGTAGGGCTCGGGGTTCTCGTACCGCGTCCACAGCCCCTCGAGGTCGAGCACGCCGAGTCCCCCGAGCTGCCCCATCATGATGGCCGTCGACGGCGACACCACCGAGTCCATCGGTGCCGCGAGGAACGGGATGCCGAACTGGTAGGCGTCGATCGACCACGACACCGACACGTCTTCGGGATCGCGCGTCCTGCGCGAGGGAACGACCGCGATGTCATCGAAGGCATAGGCACGTCGGGCGCGTTTGGACACGCCGATCTCGTTTTCGTAGCTCACCCCCCTACCTTATCGTCGCCGACGCCCGGCCCCTCTCGCGCGGCATCGGCTTCCCATCCCCGGCGAGGCCCACGGACGCCCCCGACAATTGCCCCGCCGCTCCCTTGCGCCACTCCCTCCGGCCCTTCCCATCCGGCCTCCGGCAGGACGAAACCCCCGCCTCGCAGTCGAGACGGGGGTTTCGGTCCAGCGGTGCGCGTGCGCGTGCGCGCTAGCGGTAGTTCGGGGCCTCGACGACAATCTGCACGTCGTGCGGGTGCGATTCCTTGAGGCCGGCCGGCGTGATGCGCACGAACTTGCCCTTCATCTTGAGCTCCTCGATCGAGCGAGCGCCCACGTAGAACATGGACTGACGCAGGCCGCCGATGAGCTGGTACGAGACCGCCGAGACCGGCCCGCGGTAGGGAACCTGACCCTCGATGCCCTCGGGGATCAACTTGTCGTCGGAGGGGACATCCGACTGGAAGTAGCGGTCCTTCGAGTAGGACGTCTTGGTGCCGCGCGTCTGCAGAGCGCCGAGCGAACCCATGCCGCGGTAGCTCTTGAACTGCTTGCCGCCCTGGAAGATCAGGTCGCCGGGGCTCTCGTCGGTGCCCGCGAGCAGCGAGCCCAGCATGACGGTGTCGGCGCCGGCGACGAGCGCCTTGGCAATGTCGCCCGAGTACTGCAGGCCACCGTCGGCGATCACGGGAGTTCCCGATTCGCGGGCCGCGAGGGATGCCTCGTACACCGCGGTCACCTGGGGAACGCCCACCCCGGCCACGACGCGGGTGGTGCAGATGGAGCCGGGCCCGACGCCCACCTTGATGGCGTCCGCACCGGCGTCGATGATGGCCTGAGCGCCCGAACGCGTCGCCACGTTGCCGCCGATGATGTCGACGCCCGCGAAGGCCGGGTCGTTCTTCAGCTTGCGGATGACGTCGAGCACACCGGCCGAGTCACCGTTGGCCGTGTCGACGACGAGCACGTCGACACCGGCGTCGAGCAGGGCGCCGGCACGCTGCCACGCGTCACCGAAGAAGCCGATCGCAGCGCCCACGCGCAGGCGGCCCTCGTCATCCTTGGTCGAGAGCGGGTACTGCTCGGTTTTGACGAAGTCCTTGACCGTGATGAGGCCCTTGAGCTTGCGGCGCTCGTCGACGAGCGGCAGCTTCTCGATGCGGTGCTGCGCCAGCAAAGCCATGGCCTCGTCGGAGGAGACGCCCACGGGCGCCGTGACGAGGTTGTCGCTCGTCATGACGTCGCGCACGAGCGTGGTGGCCTTTTCGAACGGCGAGACGAAGCGCATGTCGCGGTTGGTGACGATGCCCACGAGCACGCCCTCGCCGTCGACCACGGGCAGGCCCGAGACGCGGAACTGTCCGCACAGCGCATCGACTTCGGCCACCGTGGCGGTGGGTGTGGTCGTGACGGGGTTGGTGATCATGCCCGATTCGCTGCGCTTGACGCGGTCGACCTGGTCGGCCTGGTCTTGGATCGAGAGGTTGCGGTGCAGGATGCCGATGCCACCCTCGCGGGCCATGGCGATGGCCATGCGCGCCTCGGTGACGGTGTCCATAGCACTCGAGAGCAGCGGGGTATTCAACCGGATGCGCTTCGTGAGACGCGATGACGTCTCGGCTTCACTGGGGATGACGTCGGTGTGCCCGGGCAGAAGCAGCACATCGTCGTAGGTGAGACCGACAAAACCGAAGGGATCCGGCTGATCCATCATTTCTCTTTTCCATGTTCGAGGCCGAGCAGAAGGCGGATTCACACCTCTGGGGATCCGGTACTTAATACTAAACGAGCTGTACCCCCTTGTATTCCTCGGCTCCAGGCCCCACTATCGGGCAGTGGCCGTCAAAGTGGACGGGGTGAAAAAAACGAGTGCTGTGCCGGAAACATATTCGACACATACCCGCTGTAGCGTCGGCCACCAGTCAGCGCACGAAGACGGAAACTGGGGGCAACCGCCCTCCCGTCTCACACAATGGAGGTGCAGCTTGGGCCGTTCACGACCACACGCGATGGTGGGTCGCCTCGCCCTGGTATTTGCCAGTGTCTTATCCGTCTGTTTCGCTCTCGTCGTCAGTATCGGGATGCCGGCCGCCAGCGCCTCTGCGGCCGCCCCGGCATCCGTCGACACCGTGCACCTGTCGGCGACCCCGGCACCCAGCCCGGAACCCACGAGCGACTTCACCAGCACCTTCACGGTGTCGGGAATCATCAAGTCCGGGGACGAGGGCGTCGAAAGCGTCGACGTCGCCGTCTCGGGCAACGGATTCGACGAAACCGTCAGCACGAACGCCCAGGGCCGCTGGACCGTCAACGTTCCGGAACCCGGCACGTACACGGTCGCGCTCGACGAGTCGACCCTGCCCGACGGCGTCGCCCTGCGCGACGGCACCGAGGCCAGCAAAGAGATCACGCTCGCTCAGACCAACTCGGTCAGCGTGCTGTTCCCCACGGGTGAGGACACCCGGCAGACCACGGGGTTCGGCGAACAGCTGCTCATCCGCATCGTCGCCGGCCTCAACTTCGGCCTGCTGCTGGCCCTCGCGGCCATCGGCATCACGCTGATCTTCGGCACCACGGGCCTCAACAACTTCGCCCAGGGCGAGATGGTCACGTTCGGCGCCATCATGTCGTGGGTGTTCGGCGTGCTGCTCGGCCTCAACATCGTGGTTGCGACCATCGTCGCCGTGCTGCTGGGCGCCGTCTTCGGCTATCTGAACGACGCCGTGATCTGGAAACCCTTGAGGCGCAGGGGGGTGAGACTCGTGCAGGCCATGGTGGTGTCCATCGGCCTCTCGATCGTGTTGCGCTACGTCTACCTCTTCAACATCGGCGGCCAGACGAAGACCATGAACGTGGGCCTCTCGACACCCGTCATCATTGGTCCGCTGCGTTTGACGGTCGCCACGCTCATCAGCATGGGCCTCAGCGTCGTCGTGCTGCTGGCGGTCGGATACTTCCTCACCCGAACGCGCATCGGTAAGGCTACGCGCGCCGTGTCGGACAATGCGTCGCTCGCCGCCGCGTCCGGCATCAACGTCGACCGCATCATCCGCATCGTGTGGATCTTGGCCGGCGCCCTGTCGGCCCTGGCCGGTGTGATGTTCGCGCTGTACCGCCAGGTCTCGTGGGACATGGGGTTCCAGATCCTGCTGATGATGTTCGCCGCGGTCACACTCGGCGGGCTCGGAACGGCCTTCGGGGCGCTCATCGGCTCGATCGTCGTGGGGCTGTTCGTCGAGCTCTCGACGCTCGTGCTGCCGCCCGACCTGAAGTACGCCTCGGCTCTCGTCGTTCTCATTCTCGTTTTGCTCGTTCGCCCGCAGGGCATACTCGGCCGCCGCGAGCGGATCGGTTAGGGAGATACTCATGGACTGGGGAAATATTCTCGGCAATGCGGCGGGCGAGCTGATCAGCCCGACCACCGCCGCCTACGCCCTCGCGGCCATCGGCCTGAACATTCACTTCGGCTACACGGGCCTGCTGAACTTCGGCCAGGCAGCCTTCATGCTCATCGGCGCATATGCGTTCGCCATCTCGGTTCTCACGTTCGGCGCGCCGCTCTGGGTGGCCGTGCTGGCGGCGTTCGCGGCATCCATTCTTTTCGCCTTCGTGCTCGGCATTCCGACGCTGAGGCTGAGGGCGGACTATCTGGCCATCGTGACCATCGCGTCGGCCGAGATCATGCGTTTCGTCGTGACGACGACCTCGCTCACGAACGTGACGGGTGCCGCCAACGGCCTGAGCAACTTCTCGGGCGGTTTCTACGACATCAACCCGCTGCCCGAGGGCCGCTACGGTTTCGGCCCGTTCGTCTATTCGGCGGACCAGTGGTGGGTGCGCCTCGTCGGCTGGGGCATCGTGCTCCTCGCCACCCTGCTCGTGTTCCTGCTGATGCGCAGCCCCTGGGGTCGCGTCGTCAAGGCCGTGCGTGAAGACGAGGATGCCGTGCGCGCCCTCGGCAAGAACGTCTACTCCTACAAGATGCAGGCACTCGTGCTCGGTGGTGTCTTCGGCTCGCTCGCCGGCGTGATCTTCATCCTGCCGCGTGCCGTCCAGCCCGCTAACTACGGAACGGCGCTCACGTTCTTCATCTGGACGATCATGCTCCTCGGTGGGGCCGCGACCCTCTTCGGCCCGATCATCGGCGCCATGATCTTCTGGGTCGTGCTGTCGCTCACGCAGGGCATCCTCTATGGACTCATCGATGTCGGCATCCTGTCGTTCATCTCGACCAGCCAGGCCGGCCAGATCCGATTCATCCTCGTGGGTCTCGCACTCATGCTGCTGGTGATATTCAGGCCACAAGGCATATTCGGTAACAAGAAGGAGCTGTCGTTCAGTGTCTGATCACTCGTCTTCTGCAGCAACGCCCGCGGGCACGGCGACCTCCGTGCTCGAACATCCGCTCGTCGACGGCCCCGTCGGCCCCGGATGTCGCAAGACCGACCCCATCGTGATCGCCGACGGCGTGACGCGGCAGTTCGGGGGCCTGACGGCCGTCGACGTCGAGCACGTCGAGATTCCGCGCGGCCAGATCACCGCCCTCATCGGACCGAACGGCGCCGGCAAGACCACGCTCTTCAACCTGCTGACGGGCTTCGACAAGCCCAACACGGGCACCTGGCAATTCGACGGCAAGTCCCTCGCGGGCGTCTCGGCCTACAAGGTGTCGCGCTCGGGCATGGTGCGCACGTTCCAGCTGACCAAGTCCCTCGGCCGCCTCACCGTGCTGCAAAACATGCTGCTCGGTGCGCAGAAGCAGAAGGGCGAGAACCTGTTCCGCGCCCTGTTCCGCGCCCTGTGGAAGGGTGAGGAGGCCGACATCACGACCAAAGCCGAGGAACTGCTCGCGCGCTTCAAGCTCGACGAGAAGTCCGAGGACTACGCGGCATCCCTGTCGGGTGGCCAGCGCAAGCTGCTCGAAATGGCGCGCGCCCTCATGACCAACCCGCGCCTCGTCATGCTCGACGAGCCCATGGCCGGCGTCAACCCGGCCCTCACGCAGTCGCTCCTCGGGCACATCAAGGACCTGAAGAGCGAGGGCATGAGCGTGCTCTTCGTCGAGCACGACATGCACATGGTGCGCCACATCTCCGACTGGGTCATCGTCATGGCCGAGGGCAAGATCGTGGCCGAGGGGCCGCCCGAGAAGGTCATGGAGGATCCGGCCGTGATCGACGCCTACCTGGGCGCGCACCACGACACCGACCTCGGCGACATCGACGGGCCCAACCCGGTCGAGGAGGCCGAGAAGGCCGCCGCCGCGCGTCACGCCGACGAGCACGATGACCACGAACAGAAGCACGGGAAGGACGAGGCATGAGCCACGCAGCCGAGCCGGATGCATCCGGAACCCCCACCACCGGGGCTGCCACGACAGCCGGCACCGCCACCGCCGAGCGCGCCGTCATCCGCACCGATGTGCTCGTCGCCGGTTATCTGCCGGGCGTCAACATCTTGAACGGATGCAGCATCGAGGCCCTGCCCGGTGAGCTCATCGGCATCATCGGCCCCAACGGCGCCGGCAAGTCGACGCTGCTGAAGGCGATCTTCGGACAGGTGAACGTGCGCTCCGGCACCGTGCACCTGAACGGCGAGGACATCACGGGGCTCAAGGCCGACAAGCTCGTCGCCAAGGGCGTGGGCATGGTGCCGCAGAACAACAACGTGTTCCCCGGCCTGACGATCGAAGAGAACCTGGAGATGGGCATCTTCCAGAAGCCCAAGCTGCTGAACGAGCGCATCGACTTCGTCACGACGCTGTTCCCCGAGCTCGGCAAGCGTCGCAAGCAGCGCGCCGGGTCGCTCTCGGGCGGCGAGCGCCAGATGGTCGCCATGGGCCGCGCACTCATGATGGAGCCGAGCGTGCTGCTGCTCGACGAGCCGTCCGCCGGCCTCTCCCCCGTGCGCCAGGACGAGACGTTCCTGCGCGTGAAGCAGATCAACAAGACGGGCGTCTCGGTCATCATGGTCGAGCAGAACGCTCGCCGCTGCCTGCAGATCTGCGACCGCGGCTATGTGCTCGACCAAGGCCGCGATGCCTACACGGGCACCGGTCGTGACCTCATGAAGGACCCCAAGGTGATCGAGCTGTACCTCGGCACCCTGGCCGCCGATCAGGATGCGGCCCGGGGGATCTAGCCCCGAGCATCCCCCACGCGTTGCGCGACCCGCGACGCAGGAAGCCCCGACCGCGTGCACGGTCGGGGCTTCTTTGTGTGCGCCGGGTCCGGGGGCGCGCCCGGCGCCGCTCGGGCTCTTGTCGTTGACATACTGTGTGGCACACACTAACGTGTGGCACATGCAAGACAAGGATGCGACGTACTTTCAGGAGCTCAGGCGCGGCACGGCCGTGCTCGCCTGCCTCCTCGCGCTGCGCACGCCCAACTACGGCTACGCCCTGCTCGAGCATCTCGAGGCCGCGGGCATCGAGGTCGAGGGCAATACGCTCTACCCGCTGCTCCGGCGCCTCGAGGCGCAGGGCCTGCTCACGAGCGAGTGGAACACCGACGAGGCCCGCCCGCGCAAGTTCTACCGCACGAGCCAGGCGGGCATCGACCTCGCCCAGCGCTTGTCTGCCGACTGGGAGCGTCTCACCGACTCGCTCCGGCACCTGACCGAAGGGACCGCACGATGAACGCCTCCGCCTCTGCTTCCGCTCCCACCCCCGGCGCCGGCGCCACCGCCGCCTCCGGTGTTACTCTCACCGACCGCTACATCTGGGCCGTCGTGCGCGCTCTCCCCGAGGCGCAGCGCGCCGACGTCGATCGCGAACTGCGCGCCAGCATCACCGATGCCCTCGAGGCGCGCCTGGAGGGCGGTGAGGACGCCTCACACGCCGAGCGCGACATCCTGACCGGTCTCGGCGAACCCGCCCGCCTGGCGGCCCGCTACGCCGATCGCCCCCTACACCTGCTCGGCCCCGAGTACTACCTGGCGTGGAAGCAGCTGCTCATCCTCCTGCTGGCGATCATCGTGCCGCTCGCCGCCGTCGCCTCGGCCACTATCCAGGCGCTCACGGGTGCGACCTTCGGCGGCGTCATCGGTTCGGCCATCGGGCTCGCGATCTCGGCGGGCGTGCACGTCGCGTTCTGGACCACTTTCGCCTTCGTCGTCGTCGAGCGCACGCGCACCGACCGGTCGCCCCTCGTGCCGTTCTCGCTCGACGCGCTGCCACAGCCGCCGCGTGCCGGGCAGCCGGGTCTGGCCGGATTCGTCTGCACCACCGTGCTGCTCGCGGCCTGGATCGCCGCGCTCATCGGGCAGCAGTTCTGGCCGTTCGTGACCGACGCGTCGGGCGAGACCATCCCGGTTCTCGCGCCCGCGCTGTGGCCGCTGTGGGTCGGCGTCTTCGTCCTGCTCGCTGTGCTCGAGATCGTCTGGGCATATGCACTGTGGTCGACGGGCCGATACACCCGGATGCTGTTCCTCACCGGTGCGGCGCTCTCCGTCGCTTTCGCGGTGATCGCCTCCATCCTTCTCACGCAGGATGTGATCAACCCCGAGTTCGCGCGCGCCGTCGGCATTGCCGAGTGGACGGGGCGCGGCAAGGTCGTCAACATCGTCGCGGCCATCGCGGTCGGCGCGGTCGCGGCCTGGCGCATCGTCGATGGATGGATCACCTTCGCGGCGTCGCGCCGGCAGGGCTGAGGCGCCGGCAGGGCTGAGGCACCAGCAGGGCTGAGGCGCCGGCGGGGCTAAGACACCGCCGGGGCCGACGGGCCAGTGGCGGCACTCCCCTGTTCGCGGCACAGCCTCGGTCGCGGCATCTCACGGGGTGCCACGCGAACGGGCCGGGCCTCCGTGAGGAGACCCGGCCCGAGACCGTTGCAGTTGTGCCTTACTTGAGCGAGCCGAACTCGACGTTCAGCGGGGCGTAGGTGTTGTCCTTGCCGTACTGGTAGATGCCCATGTACGCCTCGGTGGGGTCACCGTTGTCGTCGAAGGTGATCGGTCCGGAGATGCCGTCGTAGTCGATGTCGGTGCCGGCTGCGAGCAGGTCGGCGCACTCTTCGAAGGCCGTGCACTTGGTGCCGCCCTCCGAAACATCCTTCAGCTTCGACTGGATGGCCGGGCCGGTGGTGTCACCGGCGGCGATCGCGGCGAGACCCATGAGGATCACGGCGTCGTATGACTCGGCGGAGTAGCTGTAGTCGGCCAGGTCGGGATCGACACCCAGCAGCTTCGACTTGAAGTCATCCTCGGCGAACACGCCGGGCAGGGTGCCCTTGGCGCAGTTGAGGAGGCCCTTGTCGAAGTCCTTCGAGTAGTCGGACAGGTTGCCGTCGACGAAGTACGTCTTGCCGCCGGAGAAGCCCTTGGTGCCGACGAGCTCGGGCATGATGACCTTGGTCTGGTCGAACGCGATCACAGCGATGGCGTCGGGGTCTTCGGCGAGCACGGCGTCGATCTGGGCGCTGAACTGGCTGTCACCCTCGTTGAAGGCTTCGGATGCGACGACCTTGCCGCCGGCTGCCTCAATAGCCTGCGTCACGTTGTCGGTCAGTCCGGTGCCGTAGGCATCGTTCAGGTAGATGATGCCGACGTTCTCGTTGCCGTCGCCCACGATGGTGTTGCCGAGCACGCGGCCCTGCAGCACATCGGAGGGGGCGGTGCGGAAGTAGTAGCCGCCGTCGGGGTAGTCGCTGAACTCGGGCGCCGTGTTGGCCGGCGAGATCTGCACGACCTGAGCCTGCGTCACCTGGTCGATGAACGTCTTGGTGACACCCGAGGATGCCGCACCGACGATGCCCGAAACGCCCTGGCTGATGAGGTCGGTGGCCGACTGGGTGGCGATGTCGGTGGTGGTGTCACCGGAGTCGCGGTTGATGATCTCGACGTTACCGCCGAGGACGCCGTCCTTCGACGCGTTGATGTCGTCGGCGGCGAGCTGCACACCGGCGATCTCGGGCGGGCCGAGGAAGGCGAGGCTACCGGTCGTCGGCAGGATGGTGCCGATCTTGAGTTTGGTGTCACGAGCAACGGCCGCCGCGGGTTCTGCGGGGCTGAGGTTCGGAGTCGAGGTGGCCGCGTCGGGCCCGCACGATTCGGCCGAGGCGGAAGAGGTCGTCTCCTCGCCGGACCCACCGCTCGTACATCCGGTCAGCACGAGAGCTGACACGGTGAAGGCGGCGATACCCGCTGCGTAGCGCAGCGGCTTCTTGCGAATGGAACTAAGTGGCGCTGTGTTGCTCATGGTGCTCCTTATGACGTCGCTGATGTAAGGGCACGACAACTGCGAAGGTGCCGTTAGGTCACGTTAAAGGCGGGAAGGTCCCGCCACGTTCCGGTCATGTTACGCGCGTGTAACGCTCTGGGGGAAGGTTTATTTGCGCTGGCGTTTTGTGGCCACTATCGCGTCGACGCTGAGAATGACCAGCGCGACCCACACGAGACCGAATCCGACCCAGCGCTCGAGGGGCATGGCCTCGTGCAGAATCGCCACGCCGACGGCGAACTGGATGATGGGCGCCACGTACTGGATGAACCCCATCCACACGAGCGGCAGCCGCCGGGCGGCCGAGGCGAAGAACAGCAGCGGAACGGCCGTGATCACACCGGATGCAATGAGCAGCAGCGTGTGCCAGATGCTCACGTTTCCGAACGTGATGCCCGTCGTGAGCCCCACGATGACGAGTTGCACGATGGCGACGGGCGCGAGCCACACGGTCTCGAGCGCGAGGCCGGACACGGCATCCACCGACCCGCCGACGCGTTTCTTGATCAGGCCGTAGAAGCCGAAGGAGAACGCGAGCACGAGCGAGATCCAGGGCAGCCGGCCGTAGCCGACGGTGAGCACGACGACGGCGAGGATGCTGATGCCCACGGCCAGCCACTGCGACACGCGCAGGCGTTCCTTGAGCAGGAGCACGCCGAGGAAGATCGTCACGATGGGGTTGATGAAGTAGCCGAGCGCCGCCTCGACCACGTGGCCCGTGAGCGTGGCGATGACGTAGGTCTGCCAGTTGGCATAGATGAAGAGGCCCGCGAGCCCCATGGTGAAGAGGATGCGCGGCTGCTTGACGACGGCGACGAAGGGTTTCCACGCGCGCGTGACGGCGATGAGGATGGCGCAGAAGACGAGCGAGAACAGGATGCGGAGGGCGACGACCTCCCACGGGCCGGCGGGCACGAGCGTGAGGAAGTAGAGGGGCAGTACGCCCCAGAGGCCGTAGGCGGAGACGGCGTAGATGAGGCCGGCGCGGCGGTGCGCGGCATCGGTGAGCGCAGGTGCGGGCGCGGCGGCGGGTGCGGCCGGGCCGTCGGATGCGTCGGGCGCGGCGTTCGAGGCGGCGCCGGGCGCGGTGGCGGGGGTGTTCGCGAGGTTCAGGTCGAGGTCGACCTCTGACGGGTCCGAGGGGTTTTGCACTCTCTCGATGTTAGACCTGCGCCCGGGCTTGGTTGCGCGGAAGAACGGCCACGAATGCTCGTGTTCCTGCCAGCGCGAGCCGGCTGTCGGCGGGCCGACACCCGTCCACGAACGCGACAACGCCCCGGTGCCGAAGCATCCGGGGCGTTGCGGTGGTTCTGGTGCGCTGCGTAGCTGCCGCGCGGGGGGGTCGTCGTTATCGGACGATGACCGCGAGCACGTCGCGAGCCGAGAGCACGAGGTAGTCGTTGCCGTCGAACTTCACTTCGGTTCCGCCGTACTTGGAGTAGATGACGCGGTCGCCGGTGGCGACGTCGAGAGGAACGCGGTTGCCGTTGTCGTCGATGCGGCCGGGGCCGACGGCGACGACTTCGCCCTCCTGGGGCTTTTCTTTGGCGGTGTCGGGGATGACGAGACCGGAAGCAGTGGTCTGCTCGGCTTCGACCTGCTTGATGACGATGCGATCCTCGAGCGGCTTGATGGAGACCGACACGGTTGACCTCTTTCTGAACAACGTACGAAATGGACTGGTGGCCCGATGGACGAGAGGCCCGGCGGGCGTTAGCACCCTCACTGCGAGAGTGCTAATGCCAGTGTAGGCAACGGGCTGGCACTCGTGCAACGTGAGTGCCAATTATTGCGGCGATCCGTGCGCGGACGGCTGGCCTCGGCCCGGGAAGGTTGACGGTAGGTTGACGTGGTGGAGAAAACCGAGCTCGTCGAACTTCTGACCCCCGCAGGCCTCACGCTACTCGACTCGATCGACGTCGATGCGCTGGCGTCCGATCCGGTGTCGACCGTCGCCCGGTTGCGCGAGGCGGGTCATGCGCCGGCGCTCGTGCAGGCCGTGCTCACGCAGGCGCGTCTGCGCCGCAAGGCCGTCACGAAGTTCGGTGATTTCGCGAGCCGCATGTTGTTCACCGAGGCGGGCCTCGAGCAGGCCACCCGGTTGCGGGTCGCGGCGGTGCACGCGGGGCGGTTCCAGGCGGCCGGCATCCGTTCGGTCGCCGACCTCGGCTGCGGCAACGGCGGCGATGCGATGGCTCTGGCCGCCCTCGATCTCGATGTCACGGCGGTCGATTCCGACGAGGTGACGGCGGTCGTGGCGAGTTACAACCTGGCGCCGTTCCCTTCGGCGCGGGCCGAGCACGGCGATGCGGCGGCTTTCGATGTGGATGCGGTGGACGCCGTGTTCTTCGATCCGGCCCGGCGCACGGCGGGGCACCAGAACACGTCGCGGCTGACGAAGCCGTCGGACTATTCGCCGTCGCTCGATCTGGTGTTCGATGTGGCGTCGCGCCTGCCGACGGGTGTGAAGCTCGGGCCCGGGTTCGATCGCGAACTGATTCCGGCCGAGGCCGAGGCGCAGTGGGTGAGCGTCGACGGCCAGGTGGTGGAGATGGGTTTGTGGTTCGGCTCGCTGGCGCGGGCGGGTGTGCGTCGCGCGGCCCTGGTGTTGTCGGCGGCGGGCAGCGACGAGTTGGTGTCGGATGCCGACAGCGCCGACGTGGACGTGCGCGAGCTGGGTGAGTTCGTCTACGAGCCGGATGGCGCGGTCATCCGGGCGCGTCTGATCGGTCAGCTGGCGACGCAGGTGGGTGCCGGCATGGTGAGCGACGGGATCGCTTATCTGACGGGCGACGAAGCCGTGCAGACGCCTTTCGCGTCGGTGTTCCGGGTGCTCGAGCGGTGGCCGCTCGACGAGAAGCGCATCAAGCGCGAGCTGAAGGAGCGTGGCGTGGGCACCGTCGAGATCAAGAAGCGCGGTGTGGATGTCGATCCCGCCGCGTTCCGCAAGCGCCTGGCCCCGAAGGGCCGCGGCTCGGCGACCCTGATCTTGACCCGGGTCGCCGGCCGCCACACGGCGCTTCTCGTGGAGCGCGTTACTTCAGATAGTCGATGATCGTCAGGATGCTGTAGGCCAACCAGGCGAGCGACAGCAGCGTTCCCACGCCTCCCGTCACGACCGCGGCGAGCGCCATGCCCGACGCGTGGGGTTCTTTGCGGCGGGCGCGCAGGCCCAGTACGAGCGCGACGATGGCCACGGGCAGTGTCCACCCGAAGATGATGCCGCCGATCACGCCGATGACGCCCAGCACGACGCCGGTCGTGGCGAGCGGATGCCGGGGCTTCGACGGTTTCACCGGGATCGCGCTGGCCGCCGCGATGCCCTGGTCATACCCGGGGTATGCCCCGTAGCCGACCGGTGCCTGCGCGGGCGCGCCGTAGACGGCCTGCCCGCCCGCGCCGCCCTGGCCACCGGACTGAGGCTGGCCATACTGCTGCGGCTGTCCATACTGCTGTGGCTGTCCATACTGCTGCGGCTGACTCGGGTAGTGCGTCTGGCCGGAGCCCTGCGGCTGGCCCGGGTACTGCGTCTGACTCGGGTAGTGCGTCTGGCCGGAGCTCTGCGGCTGTTGCGTGGCCTGCTGAGCCGACGGTTGAGAAGCGGGCGAGGACTGGCCGTACTGCTGAGACTGCCCATACTGCTGCGGCTGACCGAACGCCTGCGGCTGACCGTACTGCTGAGCCTGCTGCCCGTATGCCGGCGCCTGTCCCGATGCCTGGCCCGATGCTTGGCCCTGTTGCGCGGCCGACGGGGGCTGAGCATTCTGCGACGGCTGCTGACCGAACGTCTGCGGCTGCCCGTACTGCTGAGCTTGGCCGAACTGCTGCGGCTGCCCATACTGCTGCGGCTGACCAGAGGGCTGAGACTGCCCGTACCGCTGCGGCTGGCCGTTGCCCTGAGGCTGGCCGGGCTGCTGCGCCTGGCCGTAGCCCTGCGGCTGCGGAGGCTGACCGGCAGACTGCGGCTGCCCATATGACTGCGTCTGCCCATATGATTGCGGCTGCCCATACGGCTGCTGCGGCGCCCCGCCCTGCTGCCATGTCGGCACGGGCTGCCCGGCAGCCTGCCCGTTCGCGCCGGGAGCCTGCCACGACTGCGGAGGCGTGGGCGGCACGGACGGCTCGCCCTGGGGACGTTGTTCGTCGGTCATGAGGTCTCCTTCGCCGGGCGTCTGCCGCCGGGTCTAGCGTATTGAGTTCCCGACTCAGACTCCACCGACGGAGCCGCCTGTGGATAACTCCGCACCGAACTTCCGCGCAGGGCCCACGCAGACCCCTCGCAGACCCTCAGCGCACCTGGATCTCGGTCACGGGCAGCGACGAGTCGGCCGGGAAGTCGAGCGTCGACGGCGCGTGCCCGTTCATGATCAGCTGCGCCCCGAGTTCGGCGATCATCGCCCCGTTGTCGGTGCACAGCGACAGCGGCGGAATGCGCAACTGCACCCCGGCGGCCTGAGCACGCTCCGCGGCCAGCTCGCGCACGCGCGCGTTCGCGACGACGCCTCCGCCCAGCAGCAAACGGGGGACGTCGTAGTCGTGGCACGCCGCGATGGCCTTGGTCAGCAGAACATCCGCCACGGCCTCTCGGAAACTCGCCGCGACATCTGCCACCGGCACCTCGTCGCCGTCGTCGCGTTTCTTCTCGACCCAGCGCGCAACGGCCGTCTTCAGCCCCGAGAACGAGAAGTCGTAGCGGTGCTTCTCGAGGTCCTTCGGCAGCGTCAACCCACGGGGAAAACGAATCGCCTTCGGGTCTCCGGATGCCGCCACCCGGTCGATCTGCGGTCCGCCCGGGTAGGGCAGCCCCAAGACGCGGGCCACCTTGTCGAAGGCCTCGCCGGCCGCGTCGTCGATGGTCTCGCCCAGCAGCTCGACGTTGCTCACGAGGTCGCGCACGAGCAGCAGCGACGTGTGCCCGCCCGACACGAGCAGCGCCACGGTCGGGTATTCGAAAGCATCCCCCGCGGGGTCGAGGATGTCGGCGCCGACGTGTCCGACGAGGTGGTTCACGGCGTAGAGCGGTTTGTCCAGCGACACGGCGAGCGCCTTGGCCGCACCGATGCCCACCATGAGCGCACCCGAGAGCCCGGGGCCCGACGTGACGGCGATCGCATCGAGGTCGTGCAGGCTGATGCCCGCCTCGGCGACGGCCTCGTGGATGGCGGGAACGATGGCCTCGAGGTGGGCGCGCGCGGCGACCTCGGGCACGACGCCGCCATACCGGGCATGCTCGTCCATCGACGAGGCGATCGTGTTGCTCAGCAGCTCGCGGCCGCGCACGATGCCGATGCCGGTCTCGTCGCACGACGTCTCGATGCCCAGGACGAGCGGGTTGTCGGTGTTCACGCGGGGGCCTCCGTGGCGGTGATCTCGTGGCCGACCGCCAGGCCGGGTTGCGGCGCGGGGACGGTGAGTTTCATGACGACGGCGGCGACGTCATCCGGTTGGTAATAGTGCGGACGCACCGCGATGGGCACGAAACCGAGGCTGTCATAGAGCCCCTGCGCGACCGGGTTGTCTTCGCGCACCTCGAGGAACACTTCTGAGACGCGCCGACGTCGGGCTTCGCCGAGGAGGGCCCCCATGAGCACGCGGCCGAGGCCTCGGCGTCGCGCGTGCTCGGCAACGGCGATGGTCTGCACGTCGCCGTCGCGCGATCCGGCGGGGGCGAGGAAACCCGCGTAGCCGTCGATGGCGTCGGGGGTTTCGGGATGGAAGGCGACCACGTAATAGGTGTGCGGCGAGGCGACATCCGCTCGCATCATCTCGTCGCTCCACGCGTCGGTCTCGAACACGCTTGTCTCGATGGCCATGATGGCCGCAACGTCGTCGAGCGTGGCGCGGCGCAGCTGCCAGGTCACGCCGTCACCCGCTTCGGGCCCGCCGACAGCGTCACGTCGGGCGAGCGCAGGTAGAGCGGTTCGTCGGCGGGGAAGGGCAGCCCGGCGGCATAGCGTCGCTCGGCCACCATGCCGAGGGCGCCGGCCGACACGGATGTCGCATCCACCCGGTTCGCGGCCTCGGGCAGGTCGTCGGGCTTCGCCAGGGCGGGTCCCTGCACGCGCGTGTCGGCGTCGCTGTAGGTGGAGTAGTAGCGCTCGCGGCGGCGGGCATCTGTGACGACGAGCAGTTCGCCCGTTCCGCCGGCTTCGTACCAGTCGGCGGCGATGGCGTCGTGGCTGACCATGGGCACGAGCGGTTTGCCGGCGCCGAGCGCGAACACCCGGGCCGCGGCGATGCCGATGCGCAGACCCGTGAAGGGGCCGGGGCCCATGCCCGCGACGACACCCGAGAGTTCGTCGACCGTGACGCCCGCCTCGGCCAGCACATCGCGGATGAGCGCGCCCACGACCTCGGCGTGGCGCATGGTGTCGGCCTCGCCGCGTTCGGCGATCACGCCGCGTTCGAGGTCGACGACGGCGACGCTCGTTCCGATGGAGGAATCCAGGACCAATAGCACTCCCCCAGCCTACCTTCGGGGCGCGGGCCGCATTCGGCTCAGGCCCGCGGCGAGGACCGCATTCGGCTCAGGCCTCCGGGGCCGCCGGGGCCGCCCGCCGTTCGATGCGCACGCGGCGCACGTCGGTGGGGCGCTCGAGGCGCACCTCGTACCAGGCGTCGGCCACCCCATCCAGCATGCCGTTGCCCCACTCGACCACCACGACCGAGCGCTCGAAGTCGATGTCGAGGTCGTCGAGTTCGAGCGCGCTGCCGAGGCGGTAGGCGTCGACGTGCACGAGCGGCGGTCCGCCCACGAGCGAGGGGTGCGTGCGCGCGAGTACGAACGTGGGGCTGGTGACAGGGCCACGGATGCCGAGGCCCTCGCCGATGCCACGGCTCAGCGTGGTCTTCCCCGCGCCGAGGGGCCCGTCGAGCACGACCAGGTCGCCCGCCCGCAGCAGCCCCGCGAAGCGGATGCCCAGCTCGTGCATGTCCTCGGCCGTCGGCACCTCCGCGTCGAACGGCAGCTCGAAGATCTCGGACGCCACCGCCGCGCCAGCCTCCGCCCGGGAATCGGCGCCGGCACCGTCGCCCGGGCCGCTTGTCCCCTGGGGCCCGCTCACGAGCGGTACTCCTTCCGCACCCGCGGCCCGATCCGCGTCACGATCTCGTAGTTGATGGTGTCGGCGGCATCGGCCCAGTCATCCGCGGTCGGCTCGCCGTCGTTCCCCGCGCCGAACAGCACCACCTCGTCGCCCACCGCGACCTCGTCGGAGCCCACGTCGACGACGAACTGGTCCATCGCCACGCGCCCGGCCACGGTGTAACGGCGGCCGTTGATCGACACGGGCCCGCGGTTCGAGGCGTGCCGCGGGATGCCGTCGGCATACCCCAGCGGCACGAGTGCGAGTCGTGTGGGCGCTTCGGTGCGGTACGTGTAGTTGTAGGAGACGCCGGCTCCGGCATCCACGGTTCTGACCGCCGCCACGCGCGCCGTCAGCCGCATCACGGGCACGAGGCCGAGGTCCGCCGACGTGCGGTCGTCGAAGGGGCTCAGGCCGTAGAGCCCGACGCCCAGCCGAACCATGTCGTAGCGCGACTCGGGCAGGTCGATGGCCGCCGCCGTCGCCGCCGCATGCAGCAGAACGGGTCGAAGCCCGGCCTGAGCGGCCAAGCGGATGCCGCGCTCGAAGCAGGCCAGGGCCGCGCGATCGTCCTCGGGCGAGGTGTTCGACACGTGCGTGAACAGCCCGTGCACGTGCAGCAGCCCGTCCGATTCGAGCGCCTGGGCCCGCGCGAACAACGCATCCCATTCGTTCTCGGAGGCTCCATTGCGGCTCAAACCCGTCTCGAGTTTCAGCTGCACGACGGCCGGCCGCTCGCGGGATGCCGCGGCCGCCACGCGCTCCAGCTGCGACGCCGACGACACACCGATCTCGATGCCCGCATCCAACGCGTCGTCGAAGGCCGCGTCGGGCCCGTGCAACCAGCACAGGATCGGCGCCTCGATGCCCGCCGCCCGCAGCGCCAGCGCCTCATCGAGGTCGGCCGTGCCCAGGTAGTCGGCGCCCGCCGCGACCGCCGCGCGCGCCACCTCGATCGCGCCGTGGCCGTAGGCGTCTGCCTTCACGACCGTGAGCACCTTGACGTCGCCGACGATCTCGCGCACGCGGCGCAGGTTGGCGGCCACCGCGTCGAGGTCGATGGTGGCGCTTCGGAAGTCGGTCATGCTGCTATTTTGCCTCAGCTTCGGGGGCCCGATCGGCGGGTGCGTTGCGCTCGGCGACGACGAATGCCATCGCGGCGCCACCGTCGTGGCTCATCGACAGATGCACGACGTCGATGCCGCGCGCAGCGACCCGCTCGGCCGTGCCACCCGAGAAACGGAACATCGGGTCGCCCTCGGCGTTGTTCGACACCTCGATCTCGAGCCAGCGGATGCCGTCCGACGAACCGAGCGCCTTAATCAGGGCTTCCTTCGCGGCAAACCGCCCGGCCAGCGACCGCAGCGGTTTCTCCCGCTCGGCCGTCGTGAACAGGCGCTCCTTCAACCGCGGCGTGCGCGACACCGAGCGCTCGAAACGCGCGAGGTCAACGAGGTCGACGCCGATACCGACGATCACCGTGCACCTCCTGCAGCACGTACCGCCGCCTCAGCCGACGGCCGCAGACCGACGGGGCGAGACGAACGACCGACGACCGGCATGCTGTGGTCGTTACTCGACGGTGACGGACTTGGCCAGGTTGCGCGGCTGGTCGACGTCGAGACCCTTGGCCGTCGACAGTTCCATCGCGAAGATCTGCATCGGGATGACGGCGAGCAGCGGTTCGAACAGCGGCGCGGCGAGCGGAATCCGCAGCACCTCGTCGGCGAAGGGCAGCACCGCGGCGTCGCCCTCTTCGGCAATCGCGATGATACGCGCGCCGCGAGCCCGGATCTCCTGAATGTTCGAGACGACCTTGGCGTGCAGCATGGCCGAACCGCGCGGGCTCGGCACGATGACGAACACGGGCTGGCCGGGCTCGATCAGCGCGATCGGTCCGTGCTTCAGCTCTCCCGCCGCGAAGCCCTCGGCGTGGATGTAGGCCAGCTCCTTGAGCTTGAGCGCGCCCTCGAGTGCGATCGGGTAGCCCACGTGACGGCCGAGGAACAGCACGGCGCGGCTGTCGGACATCCAGTACGCGAGCTCGCCGATGACCTTCTTCTCGTCGAGCACGAAGCGGATCTTCTCGGGGATCGAGCGCAGCTCCTCGACCTGCTCGGCGAGGAACTCGGGGGTCTGCGTGCCGCGGATGCGCGCGAGGTGCAGCGCGAAGAGGTAGAGGGCCGTGATCTGGGCGACGAATGCCTTGGTCGACGCGACGGCGACCTCGGGCCCCGCGTGCGTGTAGACAACGGCATCCGATTCACGCGGGATGGTGGCACCCTGCGTGTTGCAGACCGACAGCGTCTTGGCACCCGACTCGCGCGCGAACTTCACGGCCATGAGCGTGTCCATGGTCTCGCCCGACTGGCTGATCGAGACGACCAGGGTACGGGGCGTGATGACGGGCTCGCGGTAGCGGAACTCGTGGCTCAACTCGACGTCGACCGGGATGCCGGCCCACTTCTCGAGCGCGTACTTGCCCACCATGCCGGCGTAGGCAGCCGTGCCACAGGCGATCACGACGATGCGGTCGATGTCGCTGAAGAGCTGGTCGAGTTCGGCGAGCTCGGGGATGACGATCTGCCCGTCGTCGATGCGACCGCGCAGCGTGTTGGCCACCGCGTCGGGCTCTTCGTCGATCTCCTTGGCCATGAAGCTCGGCCATCCGCCCTTCTCGGCGGCCGCGGCATCCCACTGCACCTCGAAGGCTTCGACCTCGACGGGCGCGCCGTCGAAGTCCGTGACGGTGACCGACTCGGGCGTGATCGTGACGATCTGGTCCTGGCCGATGGCGAGGGCGCGGCGCGTGAAGGCGACGAAGGCCGCGACATCCGAACCGAGGAAGTTTTCGCCGTCACCCAGGCCGATGACGAGGGGTGAGTTGCGACGGGCGCCGACGACCACGCCGGGCGAGTCTTGGTGCACGGCGAGGAGGGTGAAAGCACCCTCGAGGCGCGAAACGACCAGGCGGAAGGCCTCTTCGAGGTTGCCGACGCGTCGGTATTCGCGGCCGATCATGACAGCGGCGACCTCGGTGTCGGTCTCGCTCTCGAACGTGAAGCCCTCGGCCAGCAGCTCGGTCTTCAGCGTGTTGAAGTTCTCGATGATGCCGTTGTGAATGAGAGCCAGGCGGCCGTCGTCGCCCAGGTGCGGGTGCGCGTTGCCGTCGGTGGGGCCGCCGTGCGTGGCCCAGCGCGTGTGCCCGATTCCGGTGTGACCTGAGGGCAGCGGGTCGGCCTGGATGTCGTCGACCAGGACCTTGAGCTTGCCGGCGCGTTTGCGCGTGTGCATGACCCCGTCGTCGTCGATCACGGCCACGCCCGCGGAGTCGTATCCCCGGTATTCGAGGCGGCCGAGACCGGTGAGCAAGACATCAAGTGAGTCGCCGTTTCCGACGTATCCAACGATTCCACACATGTTCGACAGCCTACCCGGAATAGACTGTGTCCCTATGTCAGGAGCCCCTCGAGCCGACCCGTCGGCCACGCCCCACTCCCCCGCGACGGGCCAGGTCACGACCGCCTCCGAGTCGACGCCCTTCGTCGAGATCCTGCGCTCCGACTGGGCGCGACTGGCCCCCACCACGTCGTCTCCCCTGACGGATGCCGAGATCGTGCAATTGCGCGGCATCGGCGACCGGCTCGACATGGGCGAGGTCGCCGAGGTGTACCTGCCGCTCAGCCGCCTGCTCAGCCTCTACGTGGCCAACGCGAAGAAGCTCCACGACGACACCACCGCTTTCTTGGGCGGCAGCACCGCCCGCACGCCCTTCGTCATCGGCGTGGCGGGTTCGGTCGCCGTCGGCAAGTCGACCGTCGCCCGGCTCCTGCGCGAACTCATGGCCCGCTGGCCCGACACCCCGCGCGTCGAACTCGTCACCACCGACGGGTTCCTCTACCCCAACGTCGAGCTCGAGCGCCGCGGCATCATGGCCCGCAAGGGTTTCCCCGAGTCCTACGACCGGCGGGCCCTGCTGCGCTTCATCACTGAGGTGAAAAGCGGCCGCTCCGAGGTGCGCACACCCGTCTATTCGCATATGAAGTACGACATCGTCGAAGATGCGCACGTCGTGGTGCGCCGACCGGATGTCCTCATCGTCGAGGGTCTCAACGTGCTGCAGCCGGCGCCCAACGGTCGCAGCCTCGCGGTGAGCGACCTCTTCGACTTCAGCATCTATGTCGACGCCCGCACCTCGGATATCGCGCAGTGGTACGAGGATCGTTTCATGCAATTGCAGCAGGGCGCCTTCGCCAACCCCAACTCCTACTTCAACGTGTTCACCGATCTCACGGCCGAGGAGGCGCGCAAGCGGGCTCGCCTCTACTGGACCGAGATCAACGAGCCCAACCTGGTCGACAACATCCGCCCGACCAAGGCGCGCGCCAAACTCGTCCTGCGCAAGGACTCGAACCACTCGGTCAGCTCGGTCCTCCTGCGCAAGGTCTAGCGGGCCCCTCCCGGGAACGCGTCAGACGCCCGGGCGGTCGGAGAACGCGTCAGCGACACCGGCGTTCGGAGAACGCGTCAGCGACACCGGCGTTCGGAGAACGCGTCAGACGCCCAAGCGGTCGCGCACGACATCCGCGAGGCGGTGCGCGAGTCGATCGGCCGTGGGCTGATCGGCGGCTTCCACCATGACGCGCACGAGCGGCTCGGTGCCACTCGGTCGCAGCAACACACGACCCGATTCGCCCAGCTCGGCCTCAGCCTCGGCCAGCGCGACAGCGAGGGGCTCGTCGGTGTGCAGCGCGGCCCGATCGACCCCGCTCACGTTGACCAGGATCTGCGGGTAGACCGACATGACGCCGGCCAGTTCTTTCAGGCTCTTGCCGGTGCGCGCCATCTCGCTGACGAGGTGCAGCCCCGTGAGGATGCCGTCACCCGTCGTCGCGAAATCACTCATGATCACGTGGCCTGACTGCTCGCCGCCGAGAGAGAAGCCGCCCTCGTTCATGGCCTCGAGCACGTAGCGGTCACCCACGCGCGTCTGCAGCATGGTGATGCCGTTGTCCGCCATGGCCATGCGCAGTCCGAGGTTGGACATGACCGTGGCGACGAGCGTGTCGTCGCGCAGGCGCCCGCGCTCTTTCATCGAGACCGCGAGGATGGCCATGATCTGGTCGCCGTCGATGATGTTGCCGTCGGCGTCGACGGCCAGGCAGCGGTCGGCGTCTCCGTCGTGCGCGATGCCCACCTGGGCGCCGTGGGCGAGCACGGCTTCGGCCAGCAGGTCGAGATGTGTCGACCCGACGCCGTCGTTGATGTTCATGCCGTCGGGATCGTTGCCGATCACGGTGACCTGGGCCCCCGCGTCGCGGAAGGCCTCGGGCGAGACGCCGGCGGCGGCACCGTGCGCGCAGTCGAGCACGACGTGGATGCCGGCGAGCGGATGCGGCAGAGTGCTGAGCAGGTGAACGACGTAGCGGTCTTCGGCGTCGGCGAACCGACGAATGCGCCCCACATCGGCTCCGATGGGTGCGAGTTTCGGTTCGGCGAGTGCCTCTTCGATGCGGTCTTCGACCTCATCGGCAAGTTTGCGGCCCCCGCGGGCGAAGAACTTGATGCCGTTGTCGGGGGCGGGATTGTGCGATGCCGAGATCATGACGCCGAAGTCGGCGCCGATGTCGGCGATCAGGTAGGCGGCTGCCGGGGTGGGCAGCACGCCCGCTTCCAGCACGTCGACGCCGGCCGAGGCGAGCCCGGCGGCGACGGCGGCGGAAATGAACTCGCCCGAGACACGAGGGTCTCGGGCGAGAACTGCAACCGGACGGCGTCCGGCGTCGCGCGCCTCCGCGCCGAGCACGCGCGCGGCGGCCTGAGCCAGACCGAGCGCGAGCTCGACAGTGAGGTGTTGGTTCGCGACGCCACGGACGCCGTCGGTTCCGAAAAGACGGGGCATAAAGCTTGAGTCTAGGTTCGGCGAGCGATTAACGCTTGGAGAACTGCGGAGCCTTACGAGCCTTCTTGAGACCAGCCTTCTTGCGCTCCTTGACGCGAGCGTCACGCGAGAGGAAGCCGGCCTTCTTGAGGGTGGCGCGGTTGTTCTCTTCGTCGATCTCGTTCAGGGCACGAGCGATGCCGAGGCGCAGGGCGCCGGCCTGGCCGGAGGGGCCACCACCCGAGATGCGGGCGATGACGTCGTAGCCACCCGCGAGGTCGAGAACCGTGAACGGGTCGTTGATCAGCTGCTGGTGCAGCTTGTTGGGGAAGTACTCGTCGAGCGCACGGCCGTTGACCGTGATGGTGCCCGAGCCGGGGATCAAACGCACGCGGGCAATAGCCTGCTTGCGACGTCCGACGGCTGCGCCGGGGACGCTGAGGGGTGCGCGCGGGGTCGACGGTGCGGCCTCGACGGGCGTCTCGGTGGAGAACGTCTCCGGGGTTTCGATGGAATCTGCGATCTTCGCCACTGTGGGAATCCTTAAAGTCTGTCTACTCGGCGCTTACTGGGCGACCTGGTCGAGGGTGTAGGTCTTCGGCTGCTGAGCAGCGTGAGGGTGCTCGCTGCCCGTGTAGACCTTCAGCTTGCGCAGCTGGGCGCGGCCGATGGAGTTCTTGGGGAGCATGCCGCGGACGGCCTTCTCGACGGCGCGGGCCGGGTTCTTCTCC
This sequence comes from Okibacterium fritillariae, assembly GCF_900167575.1. GTDB lineage: Bacteria > Actinomycetota > Actinomycetes > Actinomycetales > Microbacteriaceae > Okibacterium > Okibacterium fritillariae. Next base: position 102,195 of record NZ_FUZP01000002.1, on the reverse strand, counting down.
AAGAGCTCGGAGTAGGTGACAGCCTTGAGGCCGCCCGGGTAACCGGAGTGGCGGTAAGCCTTCTTCTGGTCGGCCTTCGAGCCGGTCAGGGCCACCTTGTCGGCGTTGATGATGATGACGAAGTCGCCCATGTCCATGTGGGGAGCGAACGTCGGCTTGTGCTTGCCGCGGAGGAGAACGGCGGCGTGGCTGGCCAGGCGGCCGAGAACCACGTCTTCGGCGTCGATGATGACCCAGTCACGCTGGATCTCACTGGCCTTCGGGGTGTAAGTGCGCGTCACAGTAGTGCTGCTTTCTTGTCGTAAGTTGGTCGTTCGTGAATCCCACTCCGTGCGGCGTGTTCTCGCGAGAAGATTCTCGGGGAACGCGCCAGGTGGAGGGCTCAACTACGGGTGCCTGACAGCATGCGCAGACACCAAGGGTCAACATTACCCCACGGGCGTTGTGACGGTCAATTCAGGGCGGCGCCGGATGGGCGCTCGGCGCGGCTACTCGTCATCGTCGTCATCATCCACGAGGCCGCTGAGCGTGCGGCGCTGGCGCGTGAGTTGCGCACGCTCGGCGAGCTCGGCGTCATCCGGATAACCGACCTCGACGAAGGTGAGGCCCCGGGCCGGCATGACGGGGAACAGCGCCGCGCGGTTCTGCTGGTCAAAGAGCGGGAGGAGATCGGACACCCGGATGCGCCCGAGGCCGACCGCCACGCATCCACCCACGAGCGCGCGCACCATGCTGTGGCAGAAGGCATCGGCCTGCAGGTGGGCGCGCAGCTCGCCGTGCTCGTCGCGACGCCAGCGGAACTCCTGCAGTGTGCGGATGGTGGTGGCGCCCTCGCGCGGTTTGCAGAAGGCGGCGAAGTCGTGCAGCCCGACGAGCGCATCGGCGGCGCTCTGCATGGCATCGACGTCGAGCGTTTCATTGAGCCAGAGGACGGGGTTGCGGTCGAGGGGGTTCCGCACCGAGACGCTGTCGGCGATGCGGTACTCGTAGCGGCGCCAGAGGGCGGAGAAGCGGGCGTCGAAGCCGTCGGGAACGATGCGAGCACGGCGGATGAGGACATCCGCGTAGGTGCCGATCGCGCCGTTGGCCCGCCGCAGGAGCATGTGGCCGGGGTCGTGCGTCACGGTCGGGTCGTTCTGCGAGGTCGAGAACCGCGTGAGCTGCCAGTCGTCGAGGTCGACGTGAGCCACCTGGCCCGTCGCGTGCACCCCGGCGTCGGTGCGGCCGGCGACCGTCAGCACGATGGGGCGGCCGCGATTGCCGAGCACGCGCGAGATCGCCTCTTCGAGCACGCCCTGCACGGTGCGCAGACCCGGCTGCTTGGCCCACCCCGCGAACGCCGTGCCGTCGTAGGCGATGTCGAGGCGCAGTCGCGTGGTCGCGCCATCCGATCGGGTTTCAGCCATCCGACCATCGTAACGCGCGAGAAACACGGCCGATCCGGGGCGGCAATACGCCGTGGATACAGTGAGGCACCCTGCACCACTCCCCGACGGTTTCTCTCCCCACGGCCTCGTCTTCCCCGCCGTTGGAGCCGTTCTTCGTGAAAGAAAGTAGGACTGCGTCCTGATGCATATCTCTGCCCTGCGTCGCCCCCCACTCCGATCGGCTCTCGTCGTCGGAACCCTCGCCCTGGGCCTCACCGCCCTGTCGGCCGGCCCCGCTCTCGCCGCCTCGGCGCCCGGCTCGGTCACCCTCACCGCCACTCCGGCCTCTGTCACCGTCGGTGACACCGTCGACCTCAGCGTCGGCCTCGTCGGCACCACGGATGTCTTCACCTACACCGTGACGCTCGACTACGACCCGGCCGTCTTCGACTATGTCGACGACAGCATCACGGGCCCGGCCGGAGGCTTCGACACGGTCGACGAGAACGATGGCAGCCTCACGATCGTGCACACGCGCCTCGGCACGTCCCCCACCGTCTCGGGCGACCTGGCGGCGGGTCTCGAGTTCGCCACGATCGGCGCTGGCGACACGACCATCGAGGTTTCTTCGGTCACGATCGTCGACTCGGCCAACACCACGGCGACGGTCGCGGATGCCGCAGCCGCCGATATCGTCGTCGAACCCGTCGCGACCCCCACCCCCACTGCGTCGCCCGAGCCCACCTCCTCGGCCACCGCCGCTCCGGCCCCCGCGGCCTCCTCGACGGCGACCCCCCTCCCCGTCGCCGACCGCCCGACCAGCCCCCTCGCCTCGACCGGTGTCGGCTTCGGCGTGGCCGGTCTCGCCGCCGCAGCCGTCGCCGCCATGGGCGCCGGACTCGTCGTGGCCCGACGTCGCAAGGCGGGTACCCGCTGATGCGCTCCTTCCGCTCCTCCCCCACCGCTAGCGGGGTCGACCGACCCCTTGTCTCCCAGAGGAACCGCTCCGTGCCCACCAACTCCGCATTCTCAAGGCGCTCGCGCCTCACGGTGACGGCCGCCACCGGCCTCGCCTCGGTGCTCGCTCTCGGCACGCTCGCCGTCGTGCCCACCGCCACGGCCGCCACCCCCGTGGCCGAGCCGGCGGCCGCCGCCCTGCTCGCGCCGTACTACACCGACCTCGACCTCACGGGCGACCGTCAGGTGACGACGGCCGACCTCGAACTGCTCGCCTCGCACCTCGGCGACACCGATGCATCCACCGGCTGGTCAGCGGTCGCCGCGGCCGACACCGACGGCGATAAGACCATCACCGCCACGGACATCGCCGCCCTCTCGCAGCGCATGATCTACGACGACGGCGACTTCGAGCTGATCGAGGCGTCGACCATCGACATGCAGGCCGCCATGAACGCGGGCGTGCTGACATCCGTCGAGCTCACGCAGGACTACATCGACCGCATCGCCGCCTACGACAAGGCCACACCGGATGCCTCGGCCGTGGGTCGCGCGCTCAACTCCATCATCACCGTCAACAAGCAGGCCCTGACGGCAGCCGCCGCCGCCGACGCCGAACGCGCCTCGAAGGGCATGACGAGCATGCTGCTCGGCATCCCGATCGCGGTCAAGGACAACTACGACACCAAGGACATGCCCACCACGGGCGGCTGCGGCTGCTGGGACGACAACCAGACGACCACGGATGCCGCGATGGTCGCGGGCCTGCGCAACGCGGGTGCCGTGATCCTCGCCAAGGCCAGCCTCGACGAGTTCGCGTTCGGGTTCGCCTCCGAGTTCTCCTCCTACCAGCTGGCCGGCACCTCCACGCTCGTCGCCAGCCCCTACAACCTGTCGCGCACGGCGGGCGGTTCCTCGGGTGGCACGGGCGCATCGATCGCCGCCAACCTCGCGGGCATCGGCTTCGGCACCGACACGGGTGGCTCGATCCGCATCCCGTCCACGTACAACCAGCTGGTCGGCATCCGCCCCACCGTGGGTCTCGCCAGCCGCGACGGCATCATTCCCCTCGCCCTCAGCCAGGACACGGGTGGTCCCATCGCCCGCAGCGTGACGGATGCCGCCGTGGCACTCGATGCGGTCACGGGCGTGGATGCGGCCGACCCCGTCACATCCGAGCAGACCGGAAAGGTGCCCGAGTCCTACACGTCCTCGCTCGACCCCGAGGCGCTGAAGGGTAAGCGCATCGGTTACGTGACGACCATGATCGGCACCAACCCCACCAACGTGCGGCTCTGGAACCAGGCCAAGGCCACGCTCGAGGCTCAGGGCGCAACGGTCGTCGCCGTCGAACAGACGCCGGCCTTCAAGCGCGTCCTCGACGAGGGCAGCGGCTCGACCAACGAGTTCAAGCACGACCTGAACGAGTACATCGCCAACCACCTCGCCCCGAACGTGGCCGCCCGCTCGCTGCAGGGCATCGTCGATTCGGGAAAGTACGTTCCGAGCCGCAAGTCCACCTACACGGGCCGCGACGCCATCACCGAGGCGCAGTACCAGGCCTGGGCGGGCCCGACGGGCACACACACCACGCAGATCGCCACGGGTCAGGCACTCGTCACCAAGATGATGGATGACCTCGCCCTCGACTCGCTCGTCTACCCGTCGGGCACGCCCTACAACACCCAGTCGACCAACATGCGCCTCAGCCCCAACACGGGCATGCCGGCCATCTCGGTCCCCATGGGCCAGGCCATCGCGGCCGACAACACCATCACGGGCGCGGGCGTCAACCTCGAGTTCCTCGGCCGCGACTACGCCGAGGGCACCATCATCGGGCTCGCCTACGCGTTCGAGCAGGCCACCCACTACCGCACCACCCCGGCGCTCTACGGCCCGCTCGGCTAGCCGGCGCGCGCCACACGCAACACACGCAAGAGCGGTCGGGATGTCTTCACATCCCGACCGCTCTTCTGCATCCTGCCCGCCCGCGCTGTTCTAGTAGGCGGCCACCAGCGCGACCTCGCGCGTATCGGGCCGGAACCCCAGATTCGTGTACAGCGTGTCGGCACCGGTCGGGCTCTCCGAGTCGACGTCGAGAATGGCGCGTTCGTACCCCACGGTCCGCAGCGCCGCGAGCGTCGCCGCGATGGTCGCGGGCGCGAGCCCCTGCCGGCGAAAATCCCTGACCACACCGACGAGCTCGATGTATCCGCTGGTGAACCCCTGCGCCGCCCAGTCCGCCTCGTTCACGGTCACGAGGCAGAACGCGACGACGCGACCCGTCGCCACCTCGACGGCCACGCGCGACAGCTCGTTGCGGAAGTTCGGGGCCCCGGTGAAGTGCCCCCACCGCTCCGGCGCGGTCGGCTGACTCCCCCAGTGATCGCGAAATGCATCATTGCGCGCCAGCCGCGTCTCTTCGGCCACATCAGCGCCGAAGGCCCTGATCTCGACCCCCTCGGGCGGCACCAGCTCGGGAATCGGATCGCCCACCTCTCGCACCATCGTCGTGAAGTACCGAGCAACCTTCAGCCCCGTGCGTATCGCCACCGAAACGGCATCCGCGTTCCCCTCATCCTCATACGCCATCACCCACCCCGGCAGCGTCGCGGATGTCGCGGCCAGTTGCTGTTGCGCCCGGGCATGCTGCCACGCGAATAAGAGCCGTCCGATCCCGCGTGCCCGATACTCCGGATGCACGCCGCCCATCAGGTACACCTGCACGCGCGTGTCATGCAACGGATGCAGCACCACCGCGCCATAGGCCACGACGACGCCCGCCGCGTCGAATCCCACGATCGTATCCGCGGCGTTGTCGACGGCCGACGACGTCAACTGCTCGGCGATCCACTCCCGCGTGGTCGCATGCGTGGGGTGATCGGCCGCGTCGATCGCGTGCTGCGCCTCGACGAGGGCGTCCAGGTCTTCCTCGGTGGCCGGCCGCCACACCGCGACATCGGGATGCTCGAGCCCCGGCAATTCGCGGGGCTCGTCGACTCGTTCGTCCAGGGGTCTCAGGCTCTCGGTCATCCATCCACCCTACTGAGGCGGTTTCGGCGTCGTCACCCCACCTCGACTGGCCGCCCCTTTCCCTCGCCGCTCGGAAACGACGAAACCCCCGCCGCCTCGAGGGCGCGGGGGTTTCGTTCGTGATGACGAGGTCGACTACTTGGCGTCGTCGGCCTTCTCGTCGGCGGCAGCCTCGTCGGTGGCGGCAGCGGAGGTGTCAGCCTCGGCAGCGTCATCGGCGACAACCGTCTCGTCAGCGGCCGTCTCCTCGACGGGCGCTTCCTCGGCCGGAGCCTCGGTGGCGACCGGCTGAGCGGCAGCGGACTTCTTGGCCGACTTCACCTTGGGCGTGACGGGCTCGAGAACGAGCTCGATCACGGCCATGGGGGCGTTGTCGCCCTTGCGGTAGCCGGTCTTGATGATGCGGGTGTAGCCACCTTCGCGCTCTGCCACGAGGGGCGCGATCTCGGTGAAGAGCTCGTGCACGACGGACTTGTCGCTGATGATTCCCATGACGCGACGACGCGCGTGCAGGTCGCCACGCTTCGCGAACGTCACGAGACGCTCGGCGACGGGACGCAGGCGCTTGGCCTTCGTCTCGGTGGTGGTGATGCGCTTGTGGGTGAACAGCGCGGCGGCGAGGTTCGCCAGCATGAGGCGCTCGTGTGCAGGACCGCCTCCGAGGCGGGGGCCCTTAGTTGGCTTAGGCATTCTTGTCGTTCTCCAGAGTTATGTGGTGAAAAGTGTCTCGAGGACGAGACTTAGATGGTCTCTTCTTCGTAGCCGCTGTAGAAGTGGGCGCCATCGAAACCGGGCACCGAATCCTTCAGCGACAGACCCATTTCGGTGAGCTTGTCGCGAACCTCGTCGACCGACTTCTGGCCGAAGTTGCGGATGTTCATCAGCTGGGTCTCGCTCAGAGCGACGAGCTCGGAGACCGTGTTGATGCCTTCGCGCTTCAGGCAGTTGTAGGAGCGAACCGAGAGGTCGAGATCTTCGATCGGGATCGAGAGCTCGTTCGAGAGAACGGCGTCGACGGGTGCCGGGCCAATCTCGATGCCCTCAGCCTGGTTGTTCAGCTCGCGGGCGAGACCGAACAGCTCGGTGAGGGTGCGTCCTGCCGACGCGATGGCGTCGCGCGGGGTGATCGCGTTCTTGGTTTCGACGTCGACCACGAGGCGGTCGAAGTCGGTGCGCTCACCGGCACGAGTTGCCTCGACGCGGTAGGTGACCTTGAGAACGGGCGAGTAGATCGAGTCGACCGGAATCTGGCCGGCTTCGCTGAACTCGTTGCGGTTCTGGGCCGACGACACGTAGCCACGGCCACGCTCGATGGTCAGCTCGAGTTCGAACTTGGCCTTCTCGTTGAGCGTCGCGATGACGAGGTCGGGGTTGTGCACCTCGACACCCGCGGGAGCGGAGATGTCGGCGGCCGTAACCTGGCCGGCACCCGTCTTGCGCAGGTAAGCGGTGATGGGTTCGTCGTGCTCGGAGGAGACGACGAGGCCCTTGATGTTGAGGATGATCTCGGTGACGTCTTCACGCACACCGGGGATCGTCGAGAACTCGTGCAGAACACCATCGATGCGGATGCTGGTGACAGCAGCGCCGGGGATCGAGGAGAGCAGCGTGCGGCGAAGGGAGTTTCCGAGGGTGTAACCGAAGCCGGGCTCGAGGGGTTCGATGACGAACCGGCTGCGGAACTCGGAGATGTTCTCTTCGGTGAGCGTTGGGCGCTGTGCAATAAGCACTATGTGGTCCTTTCGGCTAAGTGTCCGCTATATGACACTTGCGTTGGCGAGGTTGTGAGGTGCGCGCTGGAGCTCTGGTATCGCATCGCGACCCTGAGACGCCAGCGCCGGCGGAGCCTGGGGCTCCGCCGGACTGACATCTAAAGGATTAGACGCGACGACGCTTGGGCGGGCGGCAACCGTTGTGCGCCTGCGGGGTGACGTCGTTGATCGAACCGACCTCGAGACCAGCGGCCTGCAGCGAACGGATCGCGGTCTCACGACCCGAACCCGGTCCCTTGACGAAAACGTCGACCTTCTTCATGCCGTGCTCCTGAGCCTGGCGCGCGGCCGACTCGGCAGCGAGCTGCGCAGCGAACGGGGTCGACTTACGCGAACCCTTGAAGCCGACGCCACCCGAGGAGGCCCAGCTGATGACCGCACCGGTGGTGTCGGTGATCGAGACGATGGTGTTGTTGAAGGTCGACTTGATGTGGGCCTGGCCCACGGCGACGTTCTTCTTTTCTTTCTTACGCGGCTTGCGGATAGCCGACTTGGGTGCTGCCATGATTACTCCTGAATCCTGAGGCGGGCTGCGCTGGCCGAGGGCCTAGCGAGCCTTCTTCTTGCCGGCTACGGTGCGCTTCGGGCCCTTGCGGGTACGAGCGTTGGTCTTGGTGCGCTGTCCGCGGACGGGCAGGCCGCGACGGTGGCGGATGCCCTCGTAGCTTCCGATCTCGACCTTGCGGCGAATGTCGGCGGCAACCTCACGGCGAAGGTCACCCTCAACCTTGTAGTTGCCCTCGATGTAGTCGCGGAGGAGAACGAGCTGATCGTCGCTCAGATCCTTCACGCGGATGTTTCCATCGATGGAGGTGTCGGCGAGGGTCTTGAGGGCCCTCGTGCGGCCAACACCGTAGATGTACGTCAGTGCAACTTCCACGCGCTTATCGCGGGGAATGTCTACTCCGGCGAGACGTGCCATTGTGGCTTCTCCTGTTATTTGAAGTGGAGGTCTGCAGCAGATCCGGTGCCCGGGCCTCCAACCCGGGGTGTCCCCCGCCGACTCACGCCGACGAGTTCTGGACCTGCCTCAATACATATTCAGTTGTGGTGGATGTCTCCACCATTCCGCGAAGCGGCGGTGCCGGCCGTGAGGCCTGCGGTCGGGACTAGCCCTGACGCTGCTTGTGACGCGGGTTCTCGCAGATCACCATGACGCGGCCGTTGCGACGAATGACTTTGCATTTTTCGCAGATGCGCTTGACGCTGGGGTTGACCTTCATTGTTCTTTTCCTTTGTGTCGCTGTCCTCGTGCCGGATGCTGTCTTCAGCAGGGAGCGGAGCGAACTCCGCGACCTTCCCGGCCGTTACTTACAGCACACCTTTCCGATCGACACGCCCGATTGCTCGCGCGTGCCCGTGTGAAAGATGAGTGTCTACTTGTAGCGGTAGACGATCCGGCCGCGGGTCAGGTCGTAGGGGCTCAGCTCGACGATCACGCGGTCCTCGGGGAGGATGCGGATGTAGTGCTGGCGCATTTTGCCCGAGATGTGGGCAAGCACCTTGTGGCCGTTGGTCAGCTCAACGCGGAACATCGCGTTGGGCAGAGCCTCAACCACTGAGCCTTCAATTTCGATGACGCCGTCTTTTTTGGCCATAGCCTCACTGTCGCAATAGGTAGGGTGTGCTGGTCATGCGTTGCATGCGGTGCCGGACACGCCAAAAGCGTGCCTAAAGCACCAAAGAACGATCTTATGCGATGTCCTTGCTATTTACCAGTCCGTCTCTATAATTCCTGCGCACGCGCCGCGACGACGTCGAACACGGATGCATAGAGGGGGTGTTCGGGCGCCAACCCGAGGTGTTCCTCGATGAATTGCTCGGTCGTGAGCGTCGAGAGCGCCGTCTTCATCAGCACGCTCTGCTCGTCATCCACGTCGTCGAAGCGCAGGGCCGCACCGATGGCGGCGACGAGGGCTACGGGGTCGGTGCCGCGCTCGGCCAGCTGGGCGGCGGGCGAGATGAAACGTTCGTCGCGCGACAGCTTGCGCAGGGGCTGGCGGCCCACACGCGACACGGTGTCGGGCAGGTGCGGGTTGGCGAAACGCTGCAGGATGGTGGCGCGGTACGCGTCCTGCTCGGAGACGTCGAGACCGTGCTTCTCGACGAGGAGAGCCGAGGTCTCTTCGAGCGTGGCGCGCACCTTGGCCGCGACATCCGGATCACCGATGGCGTCGGCGATGGCGTCGTGCCCCGCGAGAGCGCCGAAGTAGGCGGTCGTGGCGTGGCCCGTGTTGACGGTGAAGAGCTTGCGCTCGATGTAGGGCTCGAGGTCGGGCACGAAGTGTGCGCCCGGGATGCGGGGGGCGTTGCCGCCGAAGGGCGGCTCCTCGATGGCCCACTCCGAGAACGTCTCGACCGTGACGTCGATGCCGTCGGGGCCGGTGGGCTCCTGGGCGGGGACGATGCGGTCGACCGCGGTGTTGGCGAAGACAGCCTTCGCGGCCAGCTGCTCCCAGGCGGCGTCGCCGACGGCGGCACGCACTTCGGTCTGCAGGATGTCGGTGGCGTTGACCGCGTTCTCGCACGCCATGACGGCGAGGGGTGCGGCATCCGCGGGCCGTTCGGCGATGCCGCGCGCAATGGCGGGCGCGACGAAGCGCAGGATGTTGGGGCCGACGGCCGTGGTCACGATATCGGCCGAGGCGATCTCGGCGACGAGTGCGTCTTCGTGCGACCGGCTGTCGATGGCGCGCACGTTGTCGACGACGTGGTCGGTGCCACCCTCGCCGACTTCATGCACCGTGAAGTGGCCGACGCGGTCGATGCGCTCGGTCAGCTCGCCGTTGACGTCGGCGAAGACGAGGTCGTAGCCGGCCTCGTGCAGGAGGACTCCGATGAACCCGCGCCCGATGTTGCCGGCGCCGAAGTGGACGGCCTTCATTCGGCGTTCACATCCCCGAGCAGGGCGAAGATCTCGTCGGTGGTGGAGGCATCTGCGAGCTTGGCGACCTCGTCCTCATCGGAGAAGATGATGGCGATGCGCGACAGGATGTCGAGGTGCTCGTTGTTGACGCCCGCGATGCCGACGACGAAACGCACTTCTTCACCCGCCCAGTCGATGGGCTGCTCGTACCGCGTGAACGACAGGGCCGAACGCGTGATGGTGTCTTTCGCGTCGTTGGTGCCGTGCGGGATCGCCAGGAAGTTGCCCATGTAGGTGCTGACGGTCTCTTCGCGCTGCAGCATGGCGGCGTAGTACCCGTCCGAGACGGCTCCGACTCGCTCGAGGATGTCGGCGGCCCGGCGGATCGCCTGCTCTTTCGTCACGGCATCCGACACGATCTCGATCTGATCGGCGGCAAGAATCTGTTCGCTCATGGTCCTGTTTCTTCCTTACGTTCGGTTCGCCGGTGGACGAACCCAGTCTGGCAAACACGACCGGGCGGGTGGCTGTGAGTTGCCGCCACCCGCCCGGCCCTGTCATCCGGTTATTTCTTGTGCTCAGTGCCCTTCGGCGCGAAGCAGTTCGACGACCTCGTCGTACTTGGGGCTGTTCATGAAGTTGTCCACCGAGAGGTGGGTGGCTTCAGGGGTCTTGCCCTTGGCACGGTCGGTGAGCTCGCGCTGCGTGATCACGAGGTCTTCAGAGCCGTCGAGGTTGGCGATCGACTTGTTGGTCACGTCGACGCCGTCGATGCCGGCCTTCTTGATCTTGTTGCGCAGCACCGAGGCGCCCATGGCGCTCGAACCCATGCCGGCGTCGCACGCGAAGACGATCTTGTTGATCGGCTTGCGCTCGAGCGTGGCCACGAGGCCTTCGTCGGTGGCGGTGGCACCGGCTGCGGCGCCGTCGTGCTGGATGTTGCCGAGCACGCTGGACTTCTTGCCCTTGTTGGCTTCGGTCTGCGCGATGGCGGCGCTCAGGTCACCGGCGTTGCCCGCAGCGATGTCGCGCTTGCGGGTGGCCCGCAGGATGATGGCCGAGATGATGAACGACACGGCGGCGGCCAGGATGACCGACAGGATGACGCCGACGTAGCTGCCCTTCTCCGTGACCGCGAGGATCGCGAAGATGCTGCCGGGCGACGCGGGGCTCACGAGACCCGAGTTGAAAGCCACGTTGGTGGCGATACCGGCCGCGCCACCGGCGATGACCGAGAGCAGCAGGATGGGCTTGGCGAGGATGTAGGGGAAGTAGATCTCGTGAATTCCGCCGAGGAACTGGATCACGATCGCGCCGGGAGCGGTGGCGCGGGCGCTGCCGAGACCGAAGAACGCGAAGGCGAGCAGCAGACCGAGGCCGGGGCCGGGGTTCGCCTCGAGTAGGAACAGCACGCTCTTGCCGGCATCCTGTGCCTGCGCGGTGCCGATGGGGGTGAGCACGCCGTGGTTGATGGCGTTGTTCAGGAACAGCACCTTGCCGGGCTCGATGAAGATCGAGGCGAGGGGCAGCAGCTGCGCGGCGACCAGCCAGTCGACGGCCGACTCGAGCCACGCCGTGATGGTGCTGATGACCGGGCCGATGGCGAAGAACGCGCCGATGGCGAGGATGGCGCCCAGGATGCCGGCGGAGAAGTTGTTGACGAGCATCTCGAAGCCGGCCTTGATCTTGCCGTCCCAGAGCTTGTCGACCTGCTTCATGATCCAGGCCGCGAGGGGGCCGACGATCATGGCGCCGAGGAACATGGGGGTTCCGCCGTCGAACACGGGGGTGCCCATGGTCGAGGCGATGACGCCCATGGTCGCGATGGTTGCCACGACGCCACCACGGGTGTCATAGATCATCCGACCACCGGTGTTGGCGATGAGGAGCGGCAGCAGGAAGAACAGCGTCGGGTTGACCAGGGTCGCGATCTGCTCGTTCGGCAGCCAGCCGGTGGGGATGAACAGGGCCGTGATGAGGCCCCACGCGATGAAGGCGGCGATGTTGGGCATCACCATGCCCGAGAGGAAGGTGCCGAAGCGCTGCACCCCGACCCGGAATCCACCCTTTTGGGTGGGCGTTGACGTCGTCGTCATGATCAGTTCTCTTTCGTTGTGATTCGGGTTGCCGCGGCGAGCGCTGCGGTCTTGGCGTCGGCTGCCTCGTCGGCGGCCAGGGCGGACTCGGCGATGGTGCGTGCCTCGTCGAGGGTGACGGTGAGAAGGGAGGCGCGCACATCTGCGAGCGCCGCCGGGGACATGGACAGGGAGGTGACACCGAGGCCCGCGAGAACGATCGCGAGCAGCGGGTCTGCAGCAGCCTCGCCGCACACGCCGACGGGTTTGCCCGTCGACTCCCCCGCACGCGCAACCTCCTGGATGAGCCGCAGCACCGCGGGGTGCCAGGGGCTCTGGAAGGCGGCCACCGAGCCGAGCTGGCGGTCGGCGGCGAGCGTGTACTGGGTGAGGTCGTTGGTGCCGATCGACGCGAAGGCGGCGTGCGGCAGAATGCGGTCGGCGAGGAGCGCGGCCGAGGGGACCTCGACCATGACGCCGGCCGTGCGGATGCCGTATTCGGCGGCGATGGTGACGAAGTAGACCGTCTCTTCGACCGTCGACACCATGGGTGCCATGACCCACAGATCGGCGGATGTCGCGGCGTCTGCTTCGGCGAGCGCCGTGAGCTGGTCGCGCAGCAGGTTTTCGCTGGCGCGCAGGGCACGCAGGCCGCGCAACCCCATCGCGGGGTTCTCTTCGTGTGCGTCGTTGAGGAACGGCAGCGGCTTGTCGGCCCCGGCGTCGAGCAGGCGCACGACGACTTTCTTGCCGGGGAAGGCTTCGAGCAGCGCCGTGTAGGAGGCGCGCTGGTCGGCGACCGTGGGGGCCGTCGTCGAGTCGAGGAAGAGGAACTCGGTGCGGAAGAGTCCCACACCCTCGGCGCCGCGTGCGACGGCGGGGGCCGCGCCGGCCACGTCGCCGAGGTTGGCGAGGAGGGGCAGGGGCGTGCCGTCGGCGAGGCGGCCGGGCTCGGCGGGCAGCTCGGCCTGGGCGGCGCGGGCGCGGATGCGCTCGGTCGTCGCCTCGATGAGAGCGGCATCGGGGTTGAGCGTCACCTGGCCGGTGGCGGCGTCGACCACGACGACGTCGCCGTCGGCCAAGCCCTCGGAGGTCTGCGTGCCGACGATGGCGACGATCGACTTCTCGCGGGCGAGGATCGCCGTGTGCGAGGTGGGCCCGCCGTCCGTGGTCACGAGGGCGAGGACGCGGTCGAGGTCGAGCACGGCGGTGTCGGCCGGTGCCAGGTCACGCGCGATCAGGATGAACGGCTCGTCGCGCTCGGGAACGCCGGGGGCCGCGACACCGCTGAGGTCGGCGATCACGCGCTGCGACACGTCGTCGAGGTCGGCGGCGCGCTCGGCGAGATAGCCGCCGAGGGCCTCGAGCTGGGCGCGGAACGACGAGAACGCTTCGAATACCGCGCGCTCGGCGGTGCCGCCCGCGACGATCTTCTGGTCGATGAGCTCGGTGAGGGCCGGGTCCTCGGCCATCATGGCCTGCGCTTCGAGCACTTCCTGTGCCGCGCCGCCCGCCTTCTGGCCGCGCGCGTCGAGCTCCTGCGAGACGACGGCGACGGACGTGCGCACGCGGGCGGTTTCTTCGTCGACCGAACGCGTGGAGGCGACATCCTTCGGCTCGGGAAGGGCGGGAGCCATGAAGGCGACGGGGCCGACCGCGGCGCCGGTGCCGATGCCGACACCCGTGAGCGTGGTGATCTCGGGCGCCTGGCCCTGAGTGGTGGTGGCGCTCGTGGCGGTGGCGCTAGGCATTGTCGTGGTCCGTGGCCAGCAGCTCGGTCAGGGTGTCGAGAACCTGCTCGGCGTCGTCGCCCGAGCCGTCGGCCGTGACGGTCACCGTGTCGCCGTGTTCGATGCCGAGCGAGATGACGCCCAGGATGCTCGCCGCGTTGACAGCCTTGCCGCCGTCTTTCTGAATCGTGACGGGGATGCCGGCGCCCGACGCCGCCTGCGCGAACAGCTTCGCGGGGCGCGCGTGCAGCCCGTTGGCCGAGCCGATGCTGACAGTGCGTTCAATCATGGGGTTCCTTATGGGGTGGTGATGGGTGCGGCCAGTGCCAGGTCGAGGGCCCGGTCGCCGGATGCGTCGGTGAAGATGTCGGTGGGCAGCAGAACGGCACGGCCGCCGGAACGCTCGACGCGCTCGTTCAGCTCGTCGAACCGGTCGGCGAGGTGCGGGCCGATGAGGACGACGTCGGCACGGTTGGCGGATGCCTCGGCGGGGCGCAACTCGCCACCCAGCGTTTCGTTCGCCTCGGGGATGCGCTCGACCGACCCGGCTTCGACGACATGGTCGAGTCCGCGGGATGCAACGGTGCGTCGAACGCGCAGAGCGACGAATGTGCTGGACGCGCCCGCGCCACACACAATGAGGATCCTCATTGACTGCCTCCGCTTTACAACTGTTGCTTCGGCAGGATGCTGCCGACAATGCCATATTCGTCTCGCACAAGCATCCGTGCCACTAGATCGCTTTCCGCCACCCCGGAAAGGCGGGTGCGCTGACCTCCTATACGGGTTCGAGATGGTTAACTCGAATAACGCGGGAAGGAGGTTCGGTGATCCGCGACAAACACGAACGGCTCCTCACCTACCTCGCTCGCGACGGCGGCTGGGTGACGGCCGGCGAATTGAGCGACGTCCTGGGCGTGACCCCGCGCAGTGTGCGCAGCTATGTGACGCAGATCAAAGACGAGGCTGCACCGCTCGCGCCCATCCGCTCGGGCGGCGAGGGCTATCGCATCGATCGTGAGGCCTACACGCAGTTCGTGCACACGGGCGCGGGCGATGCAGAGACGCCCCGCGACCGGCTCTACGCCATCGTGCGACGGCTCATCGACAGCCCCGATGGGCTCGACGTGTACGAGCTCGCCGCGACGCTGCACGTGAGCGACTCCACGATCGAGGCCGATCTCGGGCGGGTGCGTCAGCTGCTCTCCGGTGAGACACTCCGCCTCGGGCGCGCCGGCAGCATCGTCACCCTGACCGGAACCGAGACCGCCCGGCGGCGCCTGCTCAGCCGCATGTTCCGCGAAGAGACCGAGCGTGGAATGGTCGAGCTTGTCGCCATCCAGCGTGAATTCTCGGCACAGACCCTCGGCGCCTTCAAGACCGATCTGGTGCAGGCGCTCACGGCGCGCGGCTACTACGTCAATGAATACGGCATCGCGGATGTCCTCCTCCACATCGCCATCGCTGTCGACCGGGTCTCGAAGCACCGCGACATCGAGACGAACGCACCCCAGGCGGATCTGCCACCCGAGGGTGTCGGGCAGGACCTTCACTCGCTCATCCAGACGCATTTCGAGGTCGACCTCGGTGGAGCAGAGATCGACTACCTGGCGCATCTGCTGGGCACGCGCGTCATCACGCCGGGGGCCGAACCGGCACATGCGCACGCTCACGAGGGCGACGACTACCTCGACCGCTACATCCTCGAGACCATGCGCGACATCACGCAGGCCGCGAGCGAGCAGTACGTCGTCGACCTCTCGGACGAGGATTTCCTCGTGCGCCTGTCGATGCACGTGCAGAACCTCGTGCGGCGCGCCAAAGATCGCTCGTACTCGCGCAACCCGCTCACCAAGAGCATCAAGAGCTCGTTCCCGATGATCTACGAACTCGCCGTCTACATCGCCAGCCGCCTGCAGGAACGCGCCGCCATCACGGTCAACGACGACGAGATCGCCTACATCGCCATGCACGTGGGGGCGCAGCTCGAGCGGCAGATGTACGGTGACGACCTGGTCACCTGCACCATCGTGTGCCCCAACTACTACGACCTGCACAGCCTGCTGCTGCAGCGCGTCGAGGGGTCGCTCGGCACCGAGCTGCGTGTGCGCCAGGTGGTCACGCGCAGCGACGTGGACTGGTCGACCATCGACACCGACCTCGTGCTATCCACTATCGAGCCGCCAGTGCCCTCCCCCGGGGTCGTCGTCATCCAGCCGTTCCTCACCGCGGGCGACATTGACCGGGCACGCCGCGAGATCGCCGAGATCAAGCGCATGCGTCGGCGCGAGCGCATCAAGGGCCAGTTGCTGAAGTACTTCCGCGTGGATCTTTTCTTCCGCAACCTCACGGTCGCCGACAGCGACACCATGATTCGCACCCTCGGCGAGCGGATGGTCGAGGCCTCTGTCGTCGATCAGGGCTATGTCGAGGGGGCCCTGCAACGCGAGCGCATGTCATCCACCGCCTTCACCGAGGCGCTGGCCGTGCCGCACGCCATGACCATGACGGCAACCCGCACCGCCATCGCGATCTCGGTCAACGAGACGCCGCTCTCCTGGGGCGAATACCGTGTCAACGTCGTCGCATTCATCGCGTTCTCCGCCGTTGACCGCGGCAGCTTCCAGAGCGTCTTCGACCAGTTCGTCGAGGTTTTCTCGAACCGAGCCGACGTGCAGCGCATCGTGCGCAACGCCGTCGACTTCCCGAGCTTCATCGACGAGCTCGTCCACGTCATCGACGCCTAGGCCCCGCGAACGTGCACAGGGCACCGGGTCGGCGGGTCAGCGGGTTGCCGGATCAGCAGGCCACCCGATCAGCAGGCCACCCGATCAGCAGGTCAGCAGGCCACCGGGTCAGCGGGCCAGCAGGTCACCGGATCAGCAGGTCACCGGGTCAGCGGGCCAGCAGGTCACCGGGTCAGCGGGCCAGCGGGCCAGCGGGCCAGCGGGCCAGCGGGTCACCGACCGAGTAGCGCGTCGTTGATACGCGCCGTGAGCTCGACGTCGACCTCGAGGGGCTGCCCGTCGAGCGACCGCAGCGGTGCGGCCAGACGAACGCTCGACAGCAACCAGGCGGCGTCAGCGCTGCGCACCTCATCAATGGTGAGAAGCCTGTAGGCCGTTCGCTCACCCCACCCCTCGAGCAACTCGAAGAGGTCTCCCTGGGTGGTGCCGGCGAGGATGCCGTTCACGGGTGGCGTGGTCACGAACTCGCCGTCGAGCTTCACGACCAGGTTCGAGGTCGGGGCTTCGAGCGCATAGCCGTCCGTCGATACGAAGAGCGCCTCGTCGGCGCCCTGCCGTTTCGCTTCACGCAGAGCGGCCATGTTCACGGCGTAGGACAACGTCTTGGCGCCGGCAAGGAGCCATGGCGCCCGCTCGGCCACATCGCTCGGGTACCCCCGCTCGAGCACGACCACGTCGATACCATCGCGTCGTTGACTCGCAAACGTCTCGGCGGAGATCGCGCTCACGACCATCCATCCGGTCGGGATGCCCGTGCCCTCGACGCCCCGCGTCAGCACGAGCTTGATCGAAGCCTGCCCCGGAGCGTCGATCTCCTGCGCCGCGCGGCGGACGACAGCGTCCAACTGCTCGACGTTCGGCTCGGGCAGGTCGAGCGAGTGCGCCGACCTGCCGAGTCGCGCGAGGTGCGCGTCGAGCGCATGCACGCGCCCCTCCATCGTGCCGAACGTCTCGAAGATTCCGTCTCCTCGAGAAGCCCCGAGATCGCGCGCGTCGAGCAGCGCTTCGTCCGGCCCCATCTGCGTGACACTCCCCCACCATCCGTCGGCGGGTTGCTGCTGGTCGGCGGCGACAAGGTCGATGCGGTAGACGTTCTCGGTCATCGGGCGGCCTTTCAGGCGATGGGCGTCGGCGTCACGCCGAACTCGGCCAGTTTAGAGGCTCCGCCGTCGGGTGCGGTCAGCACCCAGATGCCGTCTTTGTGCACCGCGACGCTGTGCTCCCAGTGGGCGGCGTCGAGGCCGTCTTCGGTGGCCACCGTCCAGTCGTCGTCGCGCACGTACGTATCGATCGAACCGGCAACCACCATGGGCTCGATGGCGACGACGAGTCCGGGCTTCACCTCGGGCCCCTTCTGCGAGACCCGGTAGTTGAAGACGGGCGGCGCCTCGTGCATCGACCGGCCGATGCCGTGTCCGATGTAGTCAGTCAGGATGCCGTAGTCCCCACGAGCTTCGACATAGCCCTGCACGGCGTCACCGACCTCGTTGAGGTGTTTGGCGCGCGCAAGACGAGCGATTCCGGCCCACAGCGAGCCTTCGGTTACGTCGGACAGCTTCTGCCGCGCGGCCACGAGCTCGGGGCGCGCCGGGTCGGGGATGACCACGGTGATGGCCGCGTCGCCGTTCCAACCGTCGAGGATGGCGCCGCTATCGATCGAGACGATGTCCCCGGGTTCGAGCGGGCGGGCATTGGGGATGCCGTGAACCACGTCATCGTTCACGGACGCGCAGATTGTGTGGTGGTAGCCGGGCTCCAGCACGAAGTTCGGCTGCCCGCCGAGCGCCACGATCGCCGCTTCCGCTGCGGCGTTCACGTCCAACGTGGTCGCCCCGACGCGGATGCCGGAGCGAGCCGCCTCGAGCGACGCCGCCGTCGCGGCACCAGGCGCCATCATCAGGCGCAGCTGCGCTGGCGACTTGTAAATAGATCTGCGCAGCATTCGCTACTCCTCCCGGGGCACTATCGCCCACGACTCACCATGCTCGTTGTGTGGAGCGCTCCTCGTGCGGGGTGAGCGCCGTGCGACCGTCGCCCTGGGCGATGTCTGTTCCGAGAATTCGCCGGCTCGGTGCTCGCACCGCGAGACCTCCGTCTGCGAAACAGTCGCTGTGAGAGCGCGAACGCCCGGCGCGTCGACCTTATGTGCCGACGCAGAAACTAAGCGTGGACGCCAAGACCGCGGGCAGCGAGACCATCGCGCACACGTGCCGCCACGTCGTCGACCGTTCCCAGCCCATCGACCTCGACGACCGCGCCGCGTTCGGCGTAGATCGCGATGACCGGCTCGGTCTGCTCGCGGTAGAGATCTTGGCGGTGACGGATGACGTCTTCGGTGTCGTCGACACGACCCTGCTCGAGCGCACGCTTCGTGAGGCGCTTGACGACCTCGTCCGTGTCGGCCTGCAGCTGGATCACGGCGTCGAGTTCGGCGCCGCTCTCGGCGAGGATGCGATCGAGCTCGTGGACCTGCTCGGTCGTCCGCGGGTAACCGTCGAGCAAGAAGCCGCCCTGCGCGTCTTCCTGCTTCAACCGGTCGGCCACGATCGAGTTGGTCAGCTCATCGGGAACGAATCCGCCGGAAGCCATGACCTCTTGGACCTGTTTGCCCAGTTCGGTGCCCTGCTCGATGTTCGCGCGGAAGATGTCCCCCGTCGAGATGGCGGGGATGCCGTAAGCCTCAGCGACCGCCGAAGCCTGCGTGCCCTTGCCAGCCCCGGGGGGACCGACGATGAGCAAACGGATGCCTCGGTCGCCGCTCAACGCAGGAGTCCTTCGTAGTGACGCTGCTGCAGCTGCGAGTCGATCTGCTTCACGGTCTCGAGTCCGACACCGACGATGATCAGGATCGATGCGCCACCGAACGGGAAGTTCTGGTTAGCGCCGACCAGGGCCAAAGCGATCAGCGGAATGAGTGCGATCAAACCGAGGTAGATCGATCCGGGAAGGGTCACGCGGGTGAGCACGTAGTCGAGGTACTCGGCGGTGGGGCGACCGGCACGGATGCCGGGGATGAACCCGCCGTACTTCTTCATGTTATCGGCCACTTCTTCGGGGTTGAAGGTGATCGCCACGTAGAAGTAGGTGAAGCCCACGATGAGCAGGAAGTACAGGAGCATGTAGAGCGGGTGATCGCCCTTGGTCAGGTAGTTCGTGACCCAGGTGACCCACGCGGCCGGCTCTTGTCCAGCGGCGGGCTGGTTGAACTGCGCGATCAGAGCAGGCAGGTAGAGCAGCGACGAGGCGAAGATGACGGGCACGACGCCGGCCATGTTGACCTTGATCGGGATGTACGTGTTGTTGCCGCCATAGGTGCGGCGACCCACCATGCGCTTGGCGTATTGCACCGGGATTCGGCGCTGCGACTGTTCGACGAAGACCACGAGTCCGACGATCAAGAGGCCGACCGCGAGAACGAGGAGGAAGGTCTCGACGCCACGCGACTGCCAGATGGCCCACAGCGAGGCGGGGAACGTGGCGGAGATCGACGTGAAGATCAGGAGCGACATGCCGTTGCCGACACCGCGTTCGGTGATGAGCTCGCCCATCCACATGATGAGGCCGGTGCCGGCGGTCATGGTGATGACCATGAGCAGGATGGCGTACCACGCGTCGTTGGTGAGCAACTGCGAGCACTCGCCGCCGGAGTTCGTGCCGAAGAGGGCACCCGATCGGGCGACGGTGATGAGGGTGGTCGATTGCAGAACACCCAGGAAGATGGTGAGGTAACGCGTGTACTGCGTCAGCTTGCCCTGGCCCGCCTGACCCTCTTTGTGCAGGGTTTCGAAGTGCGGGATGACCACGCGCAAGAGCTGCACAATGATCGACGCGGTGATGTAGGGCATGATTCCCAGCGCGAAGATCGACAGCTGGAGAAGCGCACCACCGGAGAAGAGGTTGACGAGTTCGTACAGACCGGAGGTTCCCTGGTTCTGTGCGAGACACGCCTGCACGTTGCCGAAGTCGACAAACGGTGCCGGGATGAAGGACCCCAAGCGGTAGAGGGCGATGATGCCCAGAGTGAAACCGATCTTCCGACGCAAGTCGGGTGTGCGGAAGATCCGCGCTACGGCGCTAAACAAGGGGGTGCCTCCTGAGGGTTAAGCGGGGTCGGCCCGGGTGGCCGCTTTCACGACCACCCGGGTGAGTTCCTGACACGGAACAGCCCGAAAGCTACTTTACAGAGCCCCCGGCTGCCACGATCTTCTGCTCGGCAGAGTCAGAGACCTTGTCAACCGCTACGTTCAGCTTAACTGAAATGTCACCGTTGCCGAGAACCTTGACCTTCTCGTTCTTGCGAACGGCGCCCTTGAGCACGAGGTCCTGGATGGTGACGTCGCCACCGGCCGGGTAGAGCTCGGCCAGCTTCTCCAGGTTGACGACCTGGTATTCGACGCGGAACGGGTTCTTGAACCCGCGCAGCTTCGGCGCACGCATGTGCAGCGGCAGCTGACCACCGGCGAAACCGGGACGAACGGAGTAACGAGCCTTCGTACCCTTGGTTCCACGACCCGCGGTCTTACCCTTGGATCCTTCACCACGGCCGACGCGCGTGCGTTCCTTCTTGGAGCCGGCGGCGGGACGAAGGTGGTGCACCTTCAGAACCTGCACGCGGGCCTCGACCTCT
Source organism: Okibacterium fritillariae (assembly GCF_900167575.1). GTDB lineage: Bacteria > Actinomycetota > Actinomycetes > Actinomycetales > Microbacteriaceae > Okibacterium > Okibacterium fritillariae. The sequence goes on along the minus strand of NZ_FUZP01000002.1, from coordinate 81,021 downwards.
TCTGCTGCCTTCTTGGCCGGAGCCTTCTTGGCGACAGGAGCCGACTCGACGGAAGCGGCGTCAGCCGAAGCTGCAGCCTTCTTCGCGGGAGCCTTCTTGGCCGGAGCCTTGGCGGCGGGAGCCTTGTCGGCAGCAGCCTTGGGCGCTGCCTTCTTGGCGGGAGCCTTCTTGGGGGTCTCCTCGGTGACGTCTTTCTTCTCGTCAGCCATTAGTCGATCTCCTCAACTTTTACGAGGTGAGCAACAGTGTTGACGTAGCCGCGGTTCTGCGAGTCATCCGGGCGGATGACCGTCGAGCCGATGCGCTTCAGTCCCAGGCTGCGCAGAGTGTCGCGCTGGTACTGCTTCTCACTAACTTTGGACTTGATCTGCGTGACCTTCAGGCGACCGGCCATTAGGCACCTACCTTCGCGGCAGCCGCAGCAGCGACAGCCTCAGCTTCGGCGCGCACGAGGCGGGCAGGAGCGACCTGGTCGAATTCCAGACCGCGACGGGCGGCAACGGCACGAGGTTCTTCGAGCTGCTGCAGGGCCGCCACCGTGGCGTGCACGATGTTGATCGTGTTGGACGAGCCGAGCGACTTGCTCAGGACGTCGTGGATGCCAGCGCACTCGAGCACGGCGCGGACGGGACCACCGGCGATAACACCGGTACCACCCGAGGCGGGGCGCAGGAGGACGACGCCGGCAGCGGCTTCACCCTGGACGGGGTGCGGGATGGTCGAGCCGGTGCGAGGAACGCGGAAGAAGTTCTTCTTCGCCTCTTCAACACCCTTCGAAATGGCGAGGGGAACTTCCTTCGCCTTTCCGTAGCCGACGCCCACGAGGCCGTTGCCATCGCCGACGACGACGAGAGCGGTAAAGCTGAACCGACGTCCACCCTTTACGACCTTCGACACGCGGTTGATGGTGACGACGCGCTCCAGGAACTGGCTCTTGTCGGCATCACGGCTGTTGCGGTCGCGGCCCTGGCCACGCTCGCCACGGCCGCCACCACGGCGCTCACCGCGCGCGTCGGTGCGACCCGCGTTGTCGGTGCCAGCAGCGGTCTCGACCGGCTTCTCAGCGGCAGTCTGGTCAGTCGCCACTTCCTGCTCCTTCTTAACTTCGTTGTCGCTCACAGGTTCAACCCGCCTTCGCGTGCGCCTTCGGCGATCGCAGCGACGCGTCCGGCGTAGCGGTTACCGCCACGGTCGAACACGACGTCTTCGATGCCGGCGCTCTTGGCACGTTCGGCGACGAGTTCGCCGACGCGCTTGGCCTTAGCGGTCTTGTCACCGTCGAACGACCGGAGGTCGCTCTCGAGCGTGGAGGCGGAAACGAGGGTGTGACCCTTGCTGTCGTCGACGACCTGCACGAAAACGTGACGGGACGAGCGGTTCACGACGAGACGGGGACGAACCTCGGTGCCTTCGATCTTCTTGCGCAGCCGGGCGTGACGACGGTCACGCGCAGCAGACTTGGTCTTAACGGCCATGGTTACTTACCCGACTTTCCGGCCTTGCGGCGAACGTTCTCGCCGGCGTAACGGACACCCTTGCCCTTGTAGGGCTCCGGCTTACGAATCTTGCGGATGTTGGCAGCAGCCTCACCGACGGCCTGCTTGTCGATGCCCGAGATCGTGAGCTTGTTGTTGCCCTCGACCGTGAGCGTGATGCCAGCGGGCGGTTCGATCATGACGGGGTGCGAGAAGCCGAGTGCGAACTCGACGTTGGCGCCACGCTGCTGAACGCGGTAACCGGTACCAACGACCTCGAGGCCCTTGGTGTAACCCTCGGTGACACCGATGATCTGGTTGGCGATGAGCGTGCGCGTGAGGCCGTGCAGCGAACGGGAGTCGCGCTCGTCGTCGGGACGGGTGACGAGCACCTGGCCCTCTTCGATCGCAACTTCGATGGGCTGGGCGACGGTGAGCGCGAGCTCGCCCTTCGGGCCCTTCACGGCAACCTGGCGGCCGTCAACCGAAACGGTGACGCCGGCAGGAATCTGAATGGGGAGTCTTCCAATACGAGACATGAATGGCTACCACACGTAGGCGAGTACTTCTCCGCCTACGCCCTTCTTCTCAGCCTGACGGTCGGTGAGCAGACCGGAGGAGGTGGACAGGATGGCTACGCCGAGCCCGCCGAGAACGCGGGGAATCTCGGTCGACTTCGCGTAGACGCGGAGGCCGGGCTTCGATACACGCTTGATGCCGGCGATGGAGCGTTCGCGGTTCGGACCGAACTTGAGGTTCAGCGTGAGCGTCTGTCCGACGCGGGCGTCGGCAACTTCCCAGCCCGAGATGTAACCTTCGGCCTTGAGGATGTCGGCGATGTGCCCTTTGAGCTTGGAGTGCGGCATCGACACGGTGTCGTGGTGCGCCGAGTTCGCGTTGCGCAGTCTGGTCAGCATGTCTGCGACCGGATCTGTCATTGTCATATGATTTTTCCTTTTGTCACCAGGTTTCGGCGCCCGTTACACGAACGACGACCTGTGGTGGTACGGGCCCGGGAAAACCCCGGGCCCGTTGCCCAACACATGACGAATCAGATGATTCGAAAGTTAGTTGGAAGTTTCGGTACTACGGAACGGGAAACCGAGCGCCTTCAACAGCGCACGACCCTCTTCGTCCGTCTTCGCGGTGGTGACGACAGTGATGTCGAAACCGCGAACCCGGTCGATCTTATCCTGATCGATCTCGTGGAACACACTCTGCTCCTGAAGACCGAACGTGTAGTTGCCGTTTCCGTCGAACTGCTGGTCGCTCAGACCGCGGAAGTCGCGGATGCGGGGCAGTGCGAGCGAGAGCAGACGGTCCAGGAATTCCCAGGCACGGTCGCCACGAAGCGTGACGTGTGCGCCGATGGGCTGGCCCTCGCGCAGCTTGAATTGTGCGATCGACTTGCGGGCCTTGGTGACCTGCGGCTTCTGGCCCGTGATCTTGGTGAGGTCGGAAACGGCACCGTCGATGATCTTGCCATCGCGAGCTGCTTCACCCACACCGGTGTTCACGACGACCTTGACGAGGCCGGGTACCTGGTGCACGTTGCCGAAGCCGAACTGGTCCTTGAGGGCCGGAACGATTTCGCTGCGGTACTTCTGCTTGAGGCGCGGCTGGATCTTGCCAGCCGGCGCAGCAGTTGCGGTGTCGGTCATTACAGGTCCTTACCAGACGTCTTGGCGTAACGAACGCGGACCGTCTTCTCGACGCCGTTCTTCGTTACGGTTTCGTTGCGGTGACCGACGCGAGTCGGCTTCTTGGTCTCCGGGTCGACGAGTGCGACGTTGGAGATGTGGATCGGCGCTTCGTGCGTCTCGATGCCACCAGTCTTCGATCCGCGCTGGGTCTGACCCTGGCGGACGTGCTTGGTGACGTAGTTGACGCCTTCGACGATCACGCGGTTCTTCTCGACGAGCACCTCGATGACTTTGCCCTGCTTGCCGCGGTCTCCGCCGCGGGCCTGGGTTGCGCCCGAGATGACCTGCACGAGGTCGCCCTTTTTGATCTTTGCCATGACTTAGATAACCTCCGGTGCCAACGAGACGATCTTCATGAACTTCTTGTCGCGGAGTTCGCGACCGACCGGTCCGAAGATACGGGTGCCGCGGGGGTCACCGTCGTTCTTCAAGATCACTGCGGCGTTCTCGTCGAACTTGATGTACGAGCCGTCCGGGCGGCGGACTTCCTTCTTCGTGCGAACGATGACCGCCTTGACGACGTCACCCTTCTTCACGTTTCCACCGGGGATAGCGTCCTTGACCGTTGCCACGATCGTGTCACCCAGTCCGGCGTAACGGCGGCCGGAGCCTCCGAGAACGCGGATGGTGAGCAGCTCCTTGGCGCCGGTGTTGTCGGCCACCTTGAGCCGGGATTCCTGCTGAATCACTTGATACTCCTTCTACGAAGCAAGCCCGCGGGGGCTTACTTGGCCTTCTCGAGAATCTCGACCAGGCGCCAGCGCTTCGAAGCGCTCAGGGGACGGGTCTCGCTGATGAGAACGAGGTCGCCGATGCCGGCGGTGTTGAGCTCGTCGTGAGCCTTCACCTTGGACGTGCGGCGGATGACCTTGCCGTACAGCGGGTGCTTCACGCGGTCTTCGACCTCGACGACGATGGTCTTATCCATCTTGTCGCTGACGACGTAGCCACGACGAGTCTTTCGGTAGCCGCGGACAACAGCCTCGGCGACCTTCTCTTCGGTCTGAGCCATAGTTACTTGGCCTCCTCAGTCTCGGTCTCGGCTGCCGCGGGTGCAGCATCCTTCTTCTTGGTCTTCTTCTCCGCCTTGGCAGGTGCTGCCTCGACGACGGGGGTGGCGCGAATGCCCAGCTCGCGCTCACGGATGACCGTGTAGATGCGGGCAATGTCGCGCTTCACGGCACGCAGGCGGCCGTGGGTCTCGAGCTGGCCGGTAGCGGCCTGGAAGCGCAGGTTGAAGAGTTCTTCCTTCGCCTTACGCAGCTCTTCGACGAGACGCTCGTCTTCGAAAGTGTCGAGCTCAGTCGAGGTGAGCTCCTTGGAACCGATCGCCATTATGCGTCGCCCTCCTCGCGCTTGATGATGCGTGCCTTGAGGGGCAGCTTGTGAATTGCACGGGTCAGTGCTTCCTTGGCCAGCTCTTCGCTGACACCGGCGACCTCGAAGAGGACGCGACCCGGCTTGACGTTGGCGACCCACCACTCGGGCGAACCCTTACCGGAACCCATGCGGGTTTCAGCAGGCTTCTTGGTGAGCGGACGGTCGGGGTAGATGTTGATCCAGACCTTTCCGCCACGCTTGATGTGACGCGTCATGGCGATACGAGCGGACTCGATCTGACGGTTGGTCACGTAGGCGGGAGTGAGTGCCTGGATGCCGTACTCGCCGAAGCTGACCTGGGTTCCACCAGTGGCCTGACCGGTACGGTGCGGACGGTGCTGCTTGCGGTGCTTTACACGACGGGGAATCAGCATTATGCCGTTGCTCCTTCTGCAACCGGAGCCTCCGTGCGCGGGGCACGGCGGGGACGGTCGTTGCGCTCGCGGCTCGGCGACTTCGCGTTAGCCTGCTCGCGAGCGAGTTCCTTGTTGGTGATGTCGCCCTTGTAGATCCAGACCTTCACGCCGATGCGGCCGAAGGTGGTCTTCGCCTCGTAGAAGCCGTAGTCGATGTTCGCGCGCAGGGTGTGCAGGGGCACACGGCCTTCGCGGTAGAACTCCGAGCGGCTCATCTCGGCGCCGCCGAGGCGGCCGGAGACCTGGATACGGACACCCTTGGCGCCAGCGCGCTGCGCGCCCTGCAGGCCCTTACGCATCGCGCGGCGGAAAGCCACACGAGCGGAGAGCTGCTCGGCGATGCCCTGGGCGACCAGCTGAGCGTCAGCCTCGGGGTTCTTGACCTCGAGGATGTTCAGCTGGATCTGCTTGCCGGTGAGCTTCTCGAGATCTCCACGGATGCGCTCGGCCTCGGCGCCGCGGCGGCCGATAACGATTCCGGGACGAGCCGTGTGGATGTCCACACGGACACGGTCGCGGGTGCGCTCGATTTCGATGCGGGAGACGCCGGCACGGTCGAGCGAGGTGCTCAGCAGCGCACGGATCTTGACGTCTTCAGCGAGGTAGTCGCTGTAGCGCTGACCCTTCTTCGTGCTGTCGGAGAACCAACGCGACACGTGGTCGGTGGTGATTCCCAGACGGAAGCCGTACGGGTTTACTTTCTGGCCCATTACTTGCTCACCTTCTTCTTCGTGCCAGCGGCAGCAACGGTCTCATCCGGCGTGGCGAGCACGACGGTGATGTGGCTGGTGCGCTTGTTGATGCGGAAAGCACGACCCTGGGCACGGGGCTGGAAACGCTTGAGGGTCGTGCCCTCATCAACGAATACACGGGCCACGTAGAGGTCCTGCTCGTCCAGGTAGGTGTTCGAGGCATCGGCCTTGACGCGAGCGTTCGCGATAGCCGAAGCAACCAACTTGTACACGGGCTCCGAAGCGCCCTGAGGGGCGAACTTCAGGATGGCCAGTGCTTCCTGCGCCTGGCGGCCACGGATCAGGTTGATGACGCGACGAGCCTTCTGGGGGGTGACGCGGATGTGTCGCACACGTGCGATTGACTCCACCATTTCTCTTCCTCCTTCACACCACCGCTTAGCGGCGGCGGCCCTTCTTGTCGTCCTTCACGTGTCCACGGAAGGTGCGGGTGGGGGCAAACTCGCCGAGCTTGTGGCCCACCATGCTCTCGGTGACGAACACCGGGATGTGCTTGCGACCGTCGTGCACGGCGATGGTGTGTCCCAGCATGGCGGGGATGATCATCGAGCGGCGCGACCAGGTCTTGATCACGTTCTTGTTGTTGGCTTCGTTCGCCGTAACTACCTTGCGGAGCAGGTGGTCATCAACGAAGGGGCCCTTCTTGAGACTGCGTGGCATCTTCTACAACTCCTACTAGCGCTTCTTGCCGACGTTACGGCGACGAACGATGAGCTTGTCGCTTTCCTTGTTGGGGTGGCGGGTGCGACCCTCTTTTTGGCCCCAAGGGCTGACCGGGTGACGTCCACCGGAGGTCTTACCCTCACCACCACCGTGGGGGTGGTCGACCGGGTTCATGGCGACACCACGCACGGTCGGGCGAATGCCCTTCCAGCGGTTACGGCCGGCCTTACCCCAGTTGATGTTGGACTGCTCGGCGTTGCCGACCTCGCCGATGGTGGCGCGGCAGCGTGCGTCGACGTTGCGGATTTCACCCGACGGCAGACGAAGCTGCGCGTAGGGGCCGTCCTTGGCGACGAGACGCACCGAGGCACCGGCGGAGCGGGCCATCTTGGCGCCGCCGCCCGGCTTCAGCTCGATGGCGTGAATCACGGTACCTGTGGGGATGTTCTTCAAGGGCAGGTTGTTACCCGGCTTGATGTCAGCACCCGAGCCGGACTCGATGATGTCGCCCTGCTTGAGCTTGTTGGGCGCAAGGATGTAACGCTTGGTGCCGTCCACGAAGTGGAGGAGCGCGATACGGGCCGTGCGGTTGGGGTCGTACTCGATGTGAGCAACCTTGGCGTTCACGCCGTCTTTGTCATTGCGACGGAAGTCGATGACGCGGTACTGGCGCTTGTGGCCACCACCGATGTGACGGGTCGTGATGCGGCCCTGGTTGTTGCGGCCACCGGTCTTGGAGAGCGGACGCAGAAGCGACTTCTCCGGGGTCGAGCGCGTGATTTCTGCGAAATCGGAAACGCTCGATCCACGACGACCAGGGGTCGTGGGCTTGTACTTACGAATAGCCATGTCTAATTTCCTCTAATCCCGGTCGTCTTAGCCGACTGCCGTGAAGATGTCGATGGAACCGGACTTCAGCGTGACGATCGCACGCTTCGTGTCCTTGCGCTTGCCGAGACCGAACTTGGTACGGCGGGTCTTGCCCTGACGGTTCAGGGTGTTGATCGACGCAACCTCGACCTTGAAGATCTTCTCGATGGCGAGCTTGATCTCGGTCTTGTTCGAACGGGGGTCAACCACGAAGGTGTACTTTCCCTCGTCGATCAGGCCGTAGCTCTTCTCGGAGATGACCGGGGCGATGATGATGTCGCGGGGGTCTTTGTTGATCGCGGTCATGCCGAGACCTCCTCAGTAACGTCAGCCGACGAAGCCGATGCGGTGACGGACTTGCCTCCAACAGGACCGGCGACGAAAGCGTCGTATGCAGCCTTGGTGAAGACGATGTCGTCGGACACGAGCACGTCGTAGGCGTTCAGCTGGTCGTATTCCAGAACGTGAACGGTGGGGATGTTGCGGACGGCGAGCAGGCTCGCCTCGTCGCCGCGCTCGATAACGATGAGCACGTGCTTCGAGGAGGCGATGGTCGCCAGGTACTCGGCTGCAGCCTTGGTGACACGCTCGGTCGACACCGCGAGGGTCTCGACGACGTGCAGGCGGCCTCCGCGGGCCCGGTCGGAGAGCGCTCCGCGCAGGGCGGCGGCGATCATCTTCTTGGGGGTGCGCTGCGAGTAGTTGCGCGGGGTCGGTCCGTGGACGATGCCACCGCCGGTCATCTGAGGGGCACGGATCGAGCCCTGACGAGCGCGACCGGTTCCCTTCTGCTTGAACGGCTTGCGGCCGGCGCCGGACACCTCGCCACGGTTCTTGGTCTTGTGCGTTCCCTGACGGGCGGCAGCGAGCTGCGCGACAACGACCTGGTGGATGAGGGGGATGTTGGTCTGAACGTCGAACACCTCGTCGGGGAGGTCGACCGAGCCGGTCTTCTTACCCTGGGTGTCGATAACGTCGAGTGAGGTAGACATGGAGGCTACGCTCCCTTCACTGCGTTGCGGACGAAAACGATGCGGCCGCGAGCGCCGGGAACGGCACCCTTGACCAGCAGCAGGCCCTTCTCGGCGTCGACCGAGTGAACGCGGAGGTTGAGCACGGTCACGCGCTCACCACCCATGCGTCCGGCCATGCGCATGCCCTTGAAGACACGGCTGGGGGTCGACGAAGCACCGATGGAACCGGGCTTACGGTGGTTGCGGTGAGCACCGTGCGAAGCGGAGACACCCTTGAAGTTGTGACGCTTCATGACACCGGCGAAACCCTTACCCTTGGACGTTCCGACGACGTCGACCTTCTGGCCGGCTTCGAACGTGGCGTCGACAGAGAGTTCCTGGCCGAGCGAGTAGTCGCCGGCATCCGCGGTGCGGACCTCGGTGACGTGGCGGCGAGGCGTGACGCCTGCCTTGTCGAAGTGACCGGCGTCGGGCTTGTTGACCTTGCGCGGGTCGATCTGGCCGTAGGCGATCTGAACGGCGTCGTAACCATCGACCTCGGGGGTGCGAACCTGGGTGACGACGTTCGGGGTGATTTCGATGACGGTCACGGGAACAAGCTTGTTGTTCTCGTCCCAAACCTGAGTCATGCCGAGCTTCTTGCCGAGCAGACCCTTGGTGGTCTTGTTAGTCGTAGACATAGTTTCCCTTGTCCTCGCCGGCTCAGAGCTTGATCTCGATGTTGACGTCCGCGGGGAGGTCGAGTCGCATGAGCGAGTCGACGGCCTTGGGCGTCGGGTCGATGATGTCGATGAGGCGCTTATGTGTGCGCATCTCGAAGTGCTCGCGGCTGTCTTTGTACTTGTGCGGCGAACGGATGACACACACCACGTTCTTTTCCGTCGGAAGCGGCACGGGGCCGACGACGGTTGCACCTGCACGGGTTACCGTGTCGACGATCTTTCGCGCCGAGGTGTCGATGACCTCGTGGTCATACGACTTAAGTCGAATGCGGATCTTTTGTCCCGCCATGTGTGACTCACTCTCTTTTAAGCGTCATACGTTTTATCGCATTGGACGCGCTTCGTGGCGTAGTAATACGCCGGGCACTCCTGGTGTCGCACCACTGTTCATCTGTCAAGTCTCGCCCGGCACCTCTTCACCCGGTCTGTGCCGCATTCCGCACCAGCGGAGGCATTACACAGAAAGGCGCGAATAAACGCGACTGCGAAGGGGATTCGTTTAAGTGTGTGTTGTGCTGCCTGCGGCCTAGACGAGGTCTATGCACAGCCTGGCAGTGATTCCGAAGCTCTCGGGCGAATGAACGCACACGGGTAGCCGGAAGTTCTCAACTAGAAGAGTCTGACAGATGTTTGGCATCGATGCAACCCGGGCGTGTCGCGCAGGAGACCCTCGCCCCGCAGCGCTCAGCGCACCGCTGAGAGGCCCCGCTCACACCATCCGCCCGGCGTTAAAAAGCGCCGCCCGGATCCGAAGACCCGGGCGGCGCCGGCGAAGCTATGCAGCTGAGCTGCGGGGAACTACTTCAGGATGCTGGTGACGGTACCGGCACCAACGGTGCGGCCACCCTCACGGATCGCGAAGCCGAGGCCCTCTTCCATGGCGATGGGCTGAATCAGCTCAACGGTCATTTCGGTGGTGTCGCTAGGCATGACCATCTCGGTGCCCTCGGGCAGCGTGATGACGCCGGTGACGTCGGTGGTGCGGAAGTAGAACTGCGGACGGTAGTTCGCGTAGAACGGGTTGTGACGCCCACCCTCATCCTTGGACAGGATGTACGCGGTGCCCTCGAACTGGGTGTGCGGCGTGACCGAACCCGGCTTGACGACGACCTGGCCGCGCTCAACGTCTTCGCGCTTGGTGCCGCGGAGCAGGAGACCACAGTTCTCGCCGGCCCATGCCTCGTCGAGCTGCTTGTGGAACATCTCGATACCCGTGACGATGGTCTTCTGCGTCGGGCGGATGCCGACGATCTCGACCTCGGAGTTGATCGCGAGGGTTCCACGCTCGGCGCGGCCCGTGACGACGGTTCCACGACCGGTGATCGTGAAGACGTCTTCGATGGGCATCAAGAACGGCTTGTCCTTGTCGCGCACCGGGTCCGGGATGGACTCGTCGACGGCGTTCATGAGCTCGACGATTGCGTCGACCCACTTCTCGTCGCCCTCGAGAGCCTTGAGGCCCGAGACGCGAACGACGGGGGCGTTGTCGCCATCGAAGTCCTGGCTCGCGAGGAGCTCGCGAACCTCGAGCTCGACGAGCTCGAGGATCTCTTCGTCGTCAACCATGTCGGACTTGTTCAGCGCGACGAGCAGGTAGGGAACGCCGACCTGCTTGGCGAGCAGAACGTGCTCACGGGTCTGAGCCATCGGGCCGTCGGTGGCGGCGACAACGAGGATCGCGCCGTCCATCTGAGCAGCACCGGTGATCATGTTCTTGATGTAGTCAGCGTGACCCGGGGCGTCAACGTGCGCGTAGTGGCGCTTCTCGGTCTCGTACTCGACGTGCGAGATGTTGATCGTGATACCGCGCTGGCGCTCTTCGGGAGCGGAGTCGATCGACGCGAAGTCGCGCTGAACGTTGGTCGCGGACGGGAACTTGTCGGCGAGCACCTTCGAGATAGCTGCGGTGAGGGTGGTCTTGCCGTGGTCGACGTGACCGATCGTTCCGATGTTGACGTGCGGCTTGGTCCGCTCGAACTTGGCCTTAGCCACTATGGTCCTCCCTAGGACATTGGTGTAAATAACCCGGGCGCTGGAATGCGCTCGGTTCTCTACGGGATTTGTGTACTTATGTTACTTGATCGTGACTGGGCCCGATACACCGGCGGCGACCGGGCCCGTCAACGATTGGGGCTGTGAGGCTATTCGCCCTTGCCCTTTTGCACGATCTCCTCGGCGACGGCCTTGGGGACCTCAGCGTAGCTCTCGAAGGTCATCGAGAACACCGCACGACCCGACGTCTTGGAACGCAGGTCACCGATGTAACCGAACATTTCCGACAGCGGAACGTTTGCACGAACGACCTTCACACCGGAGGCATCTTCCATCGACTGGATCATGCCACGGCGGGAGTTGAGGTCGCCGATCACGTCGCCCATGTACTCCTCGGGGGTGCGCACCTCGACAGCCATCAGCGGTTCGAGAAGAACCGGGCTGGCCTTGCGTGCGGCCTCTTTGAAGCCCATGGAACCGGCGATCTTGAAGGCCATTTCGGAGGAGTCGACGTCGTGCGCCGCACCATCGAGGAGGATGGCCTTCACGCCGACCATCGGGTAGCCAGCGAGAATACCCACGTTGAGGGCATCCTGGAAACCGGCGTCGATGGAAGGGATGTATTCACGCGGGATGCGTCCACCGGTGACCTTGTTCTCGAACACGTAGGTCTCTTCGGGAGTGACTTCCATGGGCTCGAGAGCGAACTGGATCTTGGCGAACTGACCGGAACCACCGGTCTGCTTCTTGTGCGTGTAGTCGTGACGCTCGACCGACTTGCGGATGGTCTCGCGGTAGGCGACCTGAGGCTTTCCGACGTTGGCCTCGACCTTGAACTCGCGCTTCATGCGGTCGACGAGGATGTCGAGGTGCAGCTCGCCCATGCCCTTGATGACCGTCTGACCGGTCTCGGGGTTGAGCTCGACGCGGAAGGTCGGGTCTTCTTCGGCCAGCTTCTGGATGGCCGTGGAGAGCTTCTCCTGGTCAGCCTTGGTCTTGGGCTCGATCGCGACCTCGATAACGGGGGCCGGGAACGTCATCGACTCGAGGACGACCTGGTCGTTGGGGTCACAGAGGGTGTCACCCGTGGTGGTGTCCTTCAGACCGATGACCGCATAGATGTGGCCGGCGGTAACCGAGGGGACCGGGTTTTCCTTGTTGGCGTGCATCTGGAAGATCTTTCCGATGCGCTCCTTCTTGCCCTTGGTGCTGTTGGCGACAGCGGCACCCGAGTCGAGGTGACCGGAGTACACGCGCACGTAGGTGAGACGACCGAAGAACGGGTGCACCGCGACCTTGAACGCGAGGGCTGCGAACGGCTCGGTGGAGTCGGGGTGACGGAGGACGATCTTCTCTTCGTCGCGGACGTCGTGGCCTTCGACGGCCGGCACGTCGAGCGGCGACGGCAGGTAGTCGATGACGGCATCGAGCATGGGCTGCACACCGCGGTTCTTGAACGCCGAACCACAGAGGACCGGGTAGATCTCGCTGTTGACGGTGAGCTTGCGGATGGCGGCCTTGATCTCGGGGACCGTGATCTCGTCACCGGAGAAGAAACGCTCCATGAGCGCGTCATCGGTCTCGGCGACGACCTCGAGCAGCGCGTTGCGGTACTCGGCGGCCTTGTCGGCGAGGTCGGCGGGGATCTCCTCGATGGCGTACTTGGCGCCCATCTCGACGTCACCCTTGGAGTCGCCGCGCCACGTGAGCGCGCGCATCTCGACCAGGTCGACGACACCCTCGAACTCGCTCTCGGAGCCGATCGGCAGCTGGAGAACCAGCGGCTTGGCCTTCAGGCGGTTGATGATCGTGTCGACGGTGAAGTAGAAGTCGGCGCCCAGCTTGTCCATCTTGTTGACGAAGCAGATGCGGGGCACGTCGTACTTGTCGGCCTGACGCCAGACGGTCTCGGACTGGGGCTCGACGCCCTCCTTGCCGTCGAAGACGGCGACGGCACCGTCGAGCACGCGGAGCGAACGCTCCACCTCGACGGTGAAGTCGACGTGACCGGGGGTGTCGATGATGTTGATCTGGTTCTTGTCCCAGTAGCACGTCGTCGCGGCGGACGTGATGGTGATGCCGCGCTCCTGCTCCTGCTCCATCCAGTCCATGGTCGACGCACCGTCGTGGGTCTCACCAATCTTGTGGTTGACGCCCGTGTAGAACAGGATGCGCTCGGTCGTCGTGGTCTTGCCGGCATCGATGTGGGCCATGATGCCGATGTTGCGGACCTTGTTCAGGTCGGTGAGCACGTCAAGTGCCACTGGGTTCCTCCAGGAAGTTGTTGTGTGTGCCGCGAGTGCTACTCACGGATTCCCACGCGGTGTTGCCCGCGAGGGTCCGGGGCCCGATAAGGGCCCCGGCGCCGGCATCCGATGATCGAATCGAACAGCTCGATCGCCAGACGCCGGCGTGCGGTAAAACGGGGTTTACCAGCGGTAGTGCGCGAAGGCCTTGTTGGACTCGGCCATCTTGTGAGTGTCTTCACGACGCTTCACAGCGGCACCGAGGCCGTTCGAGGCGTCGAGGATCTCGTTGGTCAGACGCTCGGTCATGGTCTTCTCACGACGACCCTTCGCGTAGCTGACGAGCCAACGGAGAGCCAGCGTGTTGGCGCGGTGAGGCTTGACCTCGACCGGCACCTGGTAGGTGGAACCACCGACACGACGCGAGCGGACCTCGAGCGTGGGGCGAACGTTGTCGAGCGCCTTCTTCAAGGTGACGACGGCGTCCTGGCCGTTCTTGGTGGAGACACCGGAGAGCGCGTCATAGACGATGCGCTCGGCGAGGCCCTTCTTGCCGTCAACGAGGATCTTGTTGACGAGCTGGGAGACGATCGGCGCGCCGTAGACGGGATCTGCGACGACGGGGCGCTTCGGAGCGGGACCCTTACGAGGCATTACTTCTTCTCCATCTTCGCGCCGTAACGGCTGCGAGCCTGCTTGCGGTTCTTGACGGCCTGCGTGTCGAGGGCGCCGCGAACGATCTTGTAACGGACACCGGGGAGGTCTTTCACACGACCGCCGCGAACGAGCACCATCGAGTGCTCCTGCAGGTTGTGGCCCTCACCGGGAATGTAAGCGGTGACCTCGGTGCCGTTGGAGAGCTTCACACGAGCGACCTTGCGCATCGCCGAGTTCGGCTTCTTGGGGGTGGTGGTGTACACACGGGTGCATACGCCACGCTGCTGCGGGTTTGCCTTCAGGGCGGGAGCCTTGGTCTTGGAGACCTTCGGCGTGCGACCCTTCCGGACCAACTGCTGAATAGTTGGCACTACTTCTCCTTGTTTGTGCTGCACGGTGACAGCGGATGTGCTTTTAGCATTCGACGCGCCGATTGCTCGGTGCGGCGAGTTCGATTGGATCCGTCAGGATGAGCAGAGGCTCAGCCAGTAGGCGACGGATATGCCGTGGGGGCTGGTCGATGGTCGACCCGACCCGATGTGTGAGAGATGTGAACCCGAGCAGACCCTTTCGGGCACGGTTCATGGCACGACAAAGCGCACACCCCTGCAATGTTACGCGGCGGGGGTCAGGCGGTCAAGCCGGAGCAACAACCCTCGGGGCCCGCTCAGCCGCGCGAAATCGCAGAGACGAAGGTGGCACCATCCGCCGTGATATCGGTGATGTCACCGTTCACGAACACCGAGATAGGGCCAGCCGTCGCCGTGCCGGTCGCACCGGATGCGTTGTCCCGGATGTCGGCCGTCAGGTTGGCCTGACCGGAGGCGCCCGTCGACACGCGGTAACCGGTGCCGTTCCATTCACCGATCGTGAACGTCGGCCGGGGGTCGAGCGTCCACTTCGTGTTCGTGTAGGTGTAGGCGGGGTTCTTGCCGGTCGCGTAGAACGAGCAGCCGGCGGGGTCGAACTCCGTCGACGCCTGGCAGGCGTCCAACCAGGCGTTGACCGCGTCGTTGGCCTTCTGCGTGCCCGCATCCGTGAGCCCGACCGTCAGATCGGCTGACGGGGCTGCAGCTGAGCCCGTGAAACCCTCGACCGTGACCTGCTGGGCCTCGACCGAGAAGAACTCGTTGTCTTCGGCCAGGGCGACGTCATATGTGCCGGGGAGCGCGCGGAGCGACTCGGCGCCTTCGGGGATCGCGATGCCGTCGATGGCGGGGGCTACGGCCGAGGGGCCCGTGATACCGACCGTGATCGTCCCGAGAGGGACCTCTTCGAGCGCCCACTTGTCGAAGAAGATCGCATCCTTGCCGTCTTTCTGCAGGGTGAATTCTTCGGTGAGCTCGTTGTCGCCCTGCGTGATGGTCGCGGTGACGGTGGCGGTGTCGCCGGATGTCGTGGTGCGACCGATCTCGTAGGCGGAGGGGCGGTCGGCGACCTCGGCATAAGCCTTGTTCGTGAGCAAGACGTCGGCGTCGGCGTCGACATCCGTGCCGGCCAGCTTCAGCGCCTCGGCGGCGTCACCCTCGACAAGGGCGTCGAGGTAGGCCGTGACCTGGTGTTCCGGCGCGTGGGCCGCCGTGCCGACGGAGTAGCCGACGATGCCGCCCGCGATGAGGAGGATCAGGACGACGACGGAGGAGACGATGGCGATGATGGGACCGCGGCGGCGCTTCTTGCGCGGGGCGGCGGCATCCGTGTGCGAGGTCGGGCCGGAGCCGGTCGGAGGGATGGGGCCGGTGTAGGGCGTGCCCTGGTGCGGAGCGGCGGACGCATTCGGCGCCGAGTAGCCGGGAGCAGCCGGGAAGGCGCCGCCGTTGCTCGCGCCGGAGGGCTGCTGAGGGCCCGCGGGTCGTTGAGGGCCGCCGGGCTGCTGAGCGGGGTACTGCTGAGGCGAGGGCGGCGTCTGACGGTTCGGATACTGTTGCGTGGGGTTCTGCTGGCCCGACTGCGCGGGGTACTGCTGCGTCGGCTGCTGCTGGCCCGGCTGCTGCTGGGTTGGCTGCTGCTGGCTTGGCTGCTGCGCCGGGTACTGCTGGGTCGGCTGGGCGGGCCACTGCTGCGACGGCTGCTCCTGGCCTGACCCGGCGGGGTAGTGCTGCGGGTTCTGCTGCTGCGCGGGGTATTGCTGGGCCGGCTGTTGTGGCGATGTCTGCGCGGTGTAGGGCTGCGAGTTCGGCTGCTGCGAGTTGGGGTGCTGCGCAGGGTTTTGCTGCTGCGCGGAGGGCGCGGGGTGCTGCGCAGGGCTGGGCGCGGGGGCGCCGTTCGCGGGCATCGGGGGGACGGGCGGGAGCGGCGGGCGCTCGGGGCGGTTGTCGTCGTCGGTCGGCTGCGTCATGGTGTCCCCCGGGATGTGGAATGAGTTGTTGCTGAGAGTTTAGTGACGCCTGCGTGTGGCTCGGACATCCATCACCATTGCGAGGGCGGCGCGTCGAGCTCGAGGCTGAGGTCGGAGAGGAGGGCCGCGACCTGCGGTTCGACATAGATCGCGACGGCGCGCTCGATGCGACCACGGTGCTCGGCCATCGCGATGCAGACCAGTTTGCCGGCGTGGATGGCGCATTCGTCGGCCAGGCGTATCTCGGTGCGCAAGGCCACTTTCTCCTCGTCGGAGAGTGGAGGCGGCGGGGGCGGCGGCGTTGCGGCCTGCGGCGTGTCGAGGTCGGCGAGGCCGGCGAGCGTGAAGAGGTACGGGGCCGACGGGTCGGGCTCGGGGTCGAGGGGCAGGCCGTCGTACTCCGGCTCGAGGCCGCGTTCCGGGCGGTAGGTGGCCGCCTTGCGTCGCTCCGCTTCGATCAGCTCATGGCGAAGGAGAGGCAGATTCTTGTTCGTGTAGTCGTCGACGACGTCATCGACGATGGCCTTCACGCGCGTGGACAGGCCGTGCTGGACGGCGTGCGGGACATCGTGGTCGAGACCCGCAGCCGCCATGACGGGAGAACCGAAGCAACGGCGACACACCCGCGTGCGCCCCGTGTGGGTGGACGGGTGCCACCGGGGCAACCACTTCAGCCACGCGTCGACCGCCTGGCTGACACGCGTCTCGAGCGACCGGTCCATGACCATACGTTACCCGCGATCCCGTTCCCACGGCCAGAGCGGGCGGCGCGGATGTTCGCCACCCACGATCACGAGGATCGCGAAGACCAGCGCGACGACCAGCGCGGCGATGCCCGCGGCGAGGGCGAAGGGGCCGAGGAATGTATCGCGGGCGAAGATGACACCCGCGAGGATGCTGCCCGTCGTGGCCGCATAGAGAACCGCGCCGGAGAGGGCGTAGACGAGGTAGGTCGCCAAGCCGGTCAGGACGGCCCAACCGACGGGCACGCGTGAGGCGTCGGAGGCGGGTCGGCGCGGGTATGCCGTCGACGGGTCCGGCGGAGAGGAGGGCGGCGCGTCGAAGGACCGGGCATCGAAGGACCGGGCGTCGGGGGTCGGAGGGGAGGAGTGCTGCGCGTCGGGGGTGCGCGGCTGGTGCGCGGCGGGGGTCTGCGGGGCGCGCAGGGTTGCAGCGCGGCGGAGGAGCGAGATCAGGAACGCGGCCAGCGCGAAAGCGACCATGGACGGGCCGACGAGGGGGCCGGCATCCGGTTCGTCGATGACCTCGAGGTTGGTGAAGAGGCTGATGAAACCGAAAGCGCAGACGACGAGGGCAAAGAAGGTGATGCCCGCGAAGATCGCCAGAACGACGGGATAGCGGTTGGGCTCGCCGGACGGGGTCGACATGGCAGCGCGTCAGCGGCGACGGATGTGGACGGCGTACTCGCCGAAGCGCAGGGACTCGTCGTCGGCGATGGGGGTTTTGACACCGGGGTCGACGAAACGCTCGGCACCCGAGGACGAGATGAGGGAGGTTCCGTTCGTCGACTCGAGGTCGATGACCCAGAGGCCCGAGGGATCGAGGCCCACGGCAGCATGGGTTTTCGACACGCTGCGCTGCGTGTCGTAGAGACGGGCTCGCGCGGTGATGTCGAGGTGGGGCTGTTGCTGCGGGTCGCGGCCCAACAGGATGCCGGTCACGAGCGGGACGACCTGGCCGTCGGGAAGCTCGAGTTCGATGATCGAGGCCGACGAGACACCGCGGGCTGGGGTCGCAGGAGCGACCGGACGCGCGGCGGGCTGGTCATTCGCGTCGACGAGAGAACCGGATGCCGCAGCCGCCCCGCCCTCTACGGGAAGAGCGTGTGCGGAAGAGATCGGGGTGGGCTCCGGAAGGGCCGAGCCAGCCGAGTCCGACTCGGTGGGGCTCGAGGCAGGAGCTTGCGGGGCGGGGGCTTGCGAGGCGGGGGCTTGCGGGGCAGGGGCTTGCGGGGCAGGGGCTTGCGGGGCGGGGGCTTGCGGCGCGTCCGTGGGGACGACGGGGGCCACCGGCACCGAGGGGGCTGCGGGCACCGAGGGGGCTGCGGGCACCGAGGGGGCCGCGGAAGGAGCAGCTGGCGCGGGTGCAACATCGGGCGGAGTGGGCAGGGGGGACGCGCCGATCGTGCCGGGTTTGCGGGAGCCGGGGGCCACCGGGATCGTTCCGCCCGTGATGCCGAATTCCGGTTTGAGAACCGGGATCGGGTCTCGCGAGAAAGCCGACTGGTCGGTGCGGGGTGCCGCCATGCCGGGCGGCAGGCCGATTTTGCGTGCCGGACTCTGCCCGGCCGATTGGTCGGACGAGGGAGACCCGGCCGGCGACTGCGGCTGCTGTGGCTGCGACTGTGGCTGCGACTGCGACTGCGGCGAGGACGGCGGCTGCGGCGAGGACGGCGGCTGCTCTGCGCCGGACGCGACGGGAGGGAGCGGAGGCGCGGGCGGAAGAGGAGGGGGCGGCGGGAAGGGCGCTCCGGGAGGAGTCGGGTCGGAACCGGCGGCACCCGGAACGGGCGGCAGCGGCGGGCGGGGCGGGATGGCAGCATCCCAGCGTTCACGGTCGGTCACTGCTACTCCCCCTTCTGCTCGGGATGATTCGTCTTCTGCTCGGACTGTCCGGATGTCGGCCGGTTGCCGCGCGGGCGCTTCGGCTTCGACGTGGACTGTTTCTTCGTCGTGGACTGCGGCTTCGACGAGAGCGAACCCGAGTTTTTCTTCGACGCACGTCCTACGCTACGCCGCGCGGGAGCGGGCGCGCCACCCGTCGACGGTTCGGTGCCGGCCGGACGGGCCGAGCGCTTGGGCTTGTGGCCCGGGGCTGTGAGACGGTCGCTGACGCGGCGCTTCGAGTTGACGCGGAAACGGCTGCGCTGGCGACGCCACCAGCCGACGGCCGAACCGGTCGAACGGATGCGGCGCTCGGTTTCGTCCCAGATGGCGTCGACGTTGGCTGCGGGGACATCTTCGCCGGCGAAGACGGCGCGGTCGGCATCCCGCGCGACGGCCGCGAACGAATCGCCGGTCGACGACGTGGGGGGCATCGAGGAGGCCGACGGAGCCGGGACTCGAGGGTCAGGGGCCGTGGCCGAGCGGTGCCCGGCGGCGGGTGACGGTTTGGCCGACGCGGACGCGGGGACGGCGGCGGCGAGGGCCGCAGCCGTGGCTCGACGCGTCATGCCCTGCGGCACCTCGACGCCGTACTCGGCGTGGCGGTCGAGAAGTTCATCCCAGGCTCCGGCAGCCTGACGGTCGGGAGTGGGCGCATTACGACGACGCTTCACGCGGCGGCGCTTGATGGCCATGACGATCAGGAACGGGATGAGGTAGGCGAGGATCGGCGCGGCCAGCGCGGCGGCGAGACCGTACATCCAGGTCGGGACGACGATCTGGTCATCCTTCTTCTCGTCGTTGCTGTCGTCGATCTCGACGTTGGTGAGCAGGTCTTCGTCGCGCTTGTCGACACGCGGGGGCTGGCGCACCTGCGGCTGCGGCTCGGTCTTGGGCTTCGGGTTCTGGTCCTGCGGGATCTCGGTCTCGTCGGGCGTGGGATCGAATTGCACCCAGCCGACACCCTCGAACGGCACTTCGACCCAGGCCGTGACATCGTTGCCCGTGACCTTGGTGGCGCCGTCTTCGGAGACGTTCTCGGGCGCGAAACCCATCACCACACGGGCGGGGTAGCCGAGCTGGCGGGCCATGAGCGCGAACGCCGAGGCGTACTGCTCCTGGTCGCCGATCAGCTGATTGCGCGTGAAGAGCTCCTCCATGCGGTCGGCACCGTGGCCGGCGCGCGAGGTGGCCGTGTCGCTCGCAAGACCGTGGCTCAGGTATCCACTCGTCTTGAGGTTGTTCTCGATGGCGCGCAACTTGCCGATCGGGCTCGTGGCATCGCCGACGAACTCATTGGTCTTGGCCTTGACGATGCTCGGCACGCGCTGCACGGCCGGCAGGGTGACCGAGGCGACGGGCACATCGGCGAGGGCGTCATCGGAGGGCTGCGTCTGCAGGACGGACTGCAGGTCGTAGGTGAACTTCGGTCCGATGCCCGAGGTCACGACGGCCGTGGCGGTGTCGGCGTTGAAGCGCAGGTCCTGCGACTTATCGGGCGTCTCGGGCAGTTCGAGGCCGGTCGGGTAGCCGACGACGGGAAGCCAGGGCCCCTGGTAACCGGTGACCTGGACGTCGATGTTGCGCGAGCCCTTGGCCGTCAGCAGTTCGGGAGCGGGCAGCTGGCGCGAGACGAGCTGGAACGAGCCAGAACCGTCGGTCTGCACGTCGGCCGGCGCGAGCTTCCAGAGCTCGCCGTCGTACGTGTCCATGGTCGCGAGGCGCAGGCGGTCGCCCTTCTCGAGGCCCGTGACCTCGAACAGGTCGGTCTCGGCGAGGTTCTTCGTGTACTGCCGGAAACCACTCAGCGGGCTCGGATACTCCTCGGGGTCGAAGGGAGGTTGCACGTGTTCGCGCACGACGACACGATCCGCGGATGGCGGGGTGAGGAGACCGGCGCCCAGCCCGGCCACGAGGGCGGCGGCCAAGACGACGGCGCCTGTTCCGAGCAGCTTCGAGCGGACGAGACCGGAGCGGTCTTGCAGGCTCACGTTCTCGGCCGAGCTGCGGCGCCAGCTCAGCCACACGAGCGCGACGGCGGCAAAGACGATTCCGCGCGCGGCGGCGAAGAAGGGGCGCTCGGTGCCGATGACGACGCTGAAGATGTAGAGCGCGGCCGGGCCCGAGAGCAGCACGGCGAGTCGACCGGGCGTACGGTCGTGGCGCGGCATCCACCGCACGGTGAGGATGGCGGTGACGAGGCCCACGAGCCACGCGGCGACATAGGGCAGCACGTTGATGTACTCGGGGGCGCCGACGGGCGGGGCAAGGGTGAGGATGTCTCGCCATCCGAAGACCGCGCCGAGGGCGAGGGAACGCAGCGTGACGAGCGTGGGCACGACGCCTGCGAGAGCATCCGCCGTGACCGCGAAGGCGCTGCCGAAGACGAAGTAGCCGACCAGGGCGAGGAGGGCCGTGAGGAGGGCGTTGAGGCGCCAGCGGTGGGAGAGGTAGCCCGCGGCCGTGCCGACGAGCAGGCCGCCGAAGCCCGCGAGGAGGTACCAGTTGTCGCTGAACGCGGGGGCGAAACCCCAGAGGCCGATGAGGCTGAGGAACGAGACGACGCCGAGGTCGCGCCAGGCGAGCGGCGTGACCGTGCCGCGCGGGAGGGGCGGGCGAGGGGCGGCGGGTGGACGGGGGGTGCGCGGCGGGCGACCGCCGGACGAGCCGCGGGTGTCGGCACGGTCGGCTCGGTTAGACCGGCTGAACCGGTCGCGGAGCGATGAGCGACCGGTCGACGACTCTTCGGGGTCGGCTCGGCCGGCGCGATCCGTGCGGCCGGCGCGGCCTGCGCCCTCGGCGCCCTCGGCGCGACCCGCTCGGCCGCGACGTGAGGGCTTCTCGGATCCAATCGAGGGCACGCCTGCGGCGTCACCAGAAGCGCCCGCGGCGGGAGCACCAGCGGCCGGCGGCGGGGTGATGCGCGAACCGTCGCGGTTCGGCTGGGGGAATACGCCGCTCATACGGCCCTCGCCATCACGCGCGGGAGGTCGGTGAGGGCCCCGATCGAGATCACGCTGAGGCCCGCGACATCCGTCAACCGCGCCTTCTGGCCGAGCGCCACCGCGATGGCGATGACGTTGGTGTCGCCGCCGAAGAGACGCTGCACGGAACGGTAGTCCGAGGCATCCATCAGGGAGCCGGCGACGATGACGACGACGCTGGGCGGGGGCAGACGTTTTGTGGCTTCACGGGCGAAGGTGCGCGCGTTGCCCGTCTCGCCCTCGAGAGGTTCGATGCGGCACGAGTCGTCGAGGATGGAGACGACCGAGTGGGTGCGCAGCTGCAGGCCCTCGGTGACGACACTGATCTGGGTGCCGTCGCGGATGACCTGCGAGGCGATCGAGGCGGTGGCCGACACGGCCAGCTCGAACTCATCGTCGGAGGCGTAATAGCGGCGGTCGCGCGAGTGCACGATGGTCAACTGGCTGCGGCGGGACTCCTCGAACTGGCGCACCATGAGCTGGCCCGTGCGCGCCGACGAGCGCCAGTGCACGTAGCGCACGTCGTCGCCCGTCACGTAGTCGCGCAGCGCGTGGAACGAGATGTCGTTGTTGGTGATCTTCTTCGTGATCTGACCCTCGAGGTCGCGCACGAGACCCGCGGCCGTGGGGTGCAGGCGCGTGGTCACGGGGTGCACGAAGAGTTCGATGGGCTCGGTCCACTTCACGACGCGGCGGAACAGCCCGAGCTGGTCACCACGCACCGACACGGCGGGGCCGGCATGGATGACCGCGCGGCGGTTCGTGGGAACGGCGAACAGCTCCTCCGTGTCGGCGTTCGCCGCAAGACCCGGGATGGCGAACTCGGCGAGGCCACGCCCGACGGGCAGCTCGAGCGTCGTGGCGGTCGAGCGCTTGTCGCCGATGTTGGTGATGAGCACACGCCCGATGGCCCGCTCCCCCACCGTCACGCGGCGTGGGTTGAGCTCGATCTCGACGCGGAAACGCGAGCGTCCGAAGAGGAAACAGGCGGCGACGATGCAGGCCACGGCCAGCGTCGCACCGACGAGGAGCAGTTCGGCCCAGCCGAAGACGGCACCCACGACGAGCGCGGTGGCCGCGGACGCGAGCACGAGCCATCCGAGGGGCGAGACGACCGCGAGAACCGGGCGCACGTAGCGCCAGGCCCACAGCGCCCACGACGACACGACGCGCCACAGCGGCTCGAGTCGGCGGGCGACGACGGCCCACGACCGGCCGAACGCCCGCGCGACAGAGCCCCCCGCCTGGCGGATGCCGGTCAACGGCACGCTCAGGCGGGGTCTCGTCGGACGGACGGTTTCGCTCATGCGGCGCGGTAGGCCGGGGCGGGCAGGTCGACGACGATGCCCGCGATGATGTCCTCGGCCTTCACACCGGCGAACTCGGATTCGGAGTCGACGATGAGACGGTGCGCGAGAACGGGCACGGCCAACTCGGCGACATCGTCGGGCGTGGCGTAGGTGCGGCCCTGCGATAGCGCCCACGTCTTGACCATGCGTGCCAGCGAGAGACTGCCGCGCATGCTCACGCCGAGCGCGATGTCCTTGTGGTCACGCGTGGCTCCCACGATGTCGGTGATGTACTCCATGACGCTGCGGTCGACGTGCACATCGGTGGCCAGCTCGGCCATGGCGATGAGGGCATCCGGCCCGATGATGGGCGTGATCTTCGACGCACGCGAGCGGTTGCCCGCATCCATCAACAGGTCGACGGCGATCGAGCGGTCGGGGTAGCCGAGCGTGGTCTTGATGATGAAACGGTCGAGCTGCGCTTCGGGCAGCTTGTACGTTCCGGCCTGCTCGACGGGGTTCTGCGTCGCGATGACCATGAAGGGCCGGCCGACCGGGTAGCTCTCGCCGTCGACCGTCACCTTGCCCTCCTCCATGACCTCGAGCAGCGCGCTCTGGGTTTTCGGCGACGCACGGTTGATCTCGTCGGCCAGCACCACGGAGGCGAAGATCGGGCCCTTGTGGAACTCGAACTGGTTGAGCGACTGGTTGTAGATCGTGACGCCCGTCACGTCGGAGGGCAGCAGGTCGGGCGTGAACTGGATGCGCGAGTTGGTGCCCTCGAGCGTGTTGGCCAGCGCCTTGGCGAGCACCGTCTTACCCGTGCCCGGGAAGTCTTCGAGCAGCACGTGACCCTCGGACAAGAGAGACGCGATGATGAGCTTGATCACGCCCTCCTTGCCGAGGATGGCGCCGCCGACGTTCGTGACCAACGAATCGAACGCCCCGGCGAACCACGTCGCCTGTTCCTGACTAACGCTCACGTTTTGCTCTCTTTTCTCGGGTTAGAAATGCTGCGGGTGCTGACAACCGAATCGGATGCTTGCTACCAGACGACCTTGTTCGACTCGACGCCGTTCACGCTCACCCAGTGGTCACCGTGGTTGCCGTTGTAGCAACCGGTCTGGGTGGTGAGGTTGCCGTCGCCATCGGTGATGTACGCCGGCGAACCGGGTCGCGGACCGCTCGACGGGTAGTTCCAGTCGGAGCTGGAACCATCCACGCCGCGGCAGCGCACCTCGACCGTCGTGTTGGGCGGGAAGTTCTTCGCCGTGAAGGCGAAGTGGTAACCCGTGCCGGAACCGGCTACGGCCTTGGGGCCACCCTGCGACATCGTCACGGAGGGCTTGGGCGGTGGGGGCGGCGGCTTTTCTTCGACGTTGGCGCCGTTGCTGTTCGCCGACCAAGCACTACAGCCGGCCTCGTTGTTGCAGGCTTGAACGCGCAACGTGTAACTACCGACTCCGACCGTGCCGGATCGGGCGCTGAGCCCTGTTGTCGAGCCCTTCGTCCCGTTGGAGAACTCGTAGTTGTAGGTGACAGCGCTTCCGCCCGTGTCAGCCGTCGCGGGCCATTTGCCCGAGATGGTCGTCGGGGCGAATTGGTCGTCACGCGTGGCCGTGGGCTGACCCGGCGTCGCCGGCTTGTCGTAGGACGTCTCGCTGCTGGGAGGCGAAGCCTCGCTCTGGCCGACGCCGTTCGTTGCAGCGACGGTGAAGGTGTACTTCGTACCGTTCTCACCGGCGAACTTCAGCGTGCACGGCGCGGCGGTCGGGCAGCTCTGCTTCGTGCCACCCGGTGTGCGCGTCACCGTGTAGTCGGTGATGGCCGAGCCGTTGCTCGATCTCGACGGGTTCACTTTGACGGTGATGTTGCGCGGGGACGCCGTGAGGTTCGGCGCGCCAGGCGCATCCGGCTCGCTCATGACCGTCACCGACACACGCCCCTGGGCGCGCCTCGACGGGTCCTTGGTCGCATCCTCGATCGTGTAGAGCACGCTGATCGTCTGCGCCTTGTCGGGGCCCGGCGTCACCGTGATGTTCTCGCCCTTGATGGCGGCCTGCGCGTTGCCCGTCTCGACGGCCGCATCGACGATCGTGAGGGGTTTGCCGTCGTTGCCGAAGGGGTTGAAGTCGTTCTTCAGCACGTTGAGGGTGACGGGCTTCGACGGCCGGCCGTTGCCCTCCGAGTCCTGCACGGCGGAGGGCAGCGGGCGGGTCGACTTCACGACGCGCACCGTGACGGTTCCCGGCACCGTGAACTGCTTGAACTTCACATTGAAGGTGAGCGTGGTGGAGGTGCCCGGCTGCACACCGAACGGCGCACTGACCGAGATCGTCGAACCGCTGAGGGTCGGCTCGATGCCGCCGCTCGCGCCGCCCAGGTTGTCATAGGTCATCTGCGGGATGAGAGCGGGGTTCGGGTGGTTCGTCGCCGCGCGCAGGTCGACGGTCTGCGGCGCCTCGCCGGCCTCGATCGGGATCTCCTGGGCCACGAACGTGGGCGGGACATCCTCTTGCTCGGGGTCGCCGACCGTGATGGGCAGCGTGAGCACCTGGTGACCGGTCGACGTGCCGTCGGTCGCCTCGAACGTGATCGACGCGGGACCGCGGTAGTCGCGGCGCGGCGTGTAGGTCAGGGTCTTGTCGTCGGGGGCGTTCTTGCTGCCGTCGCTGTTGGTCGAGGTGACCGAGCCCAGCTCCTTGATGCTGATCTCTTTGCCGCCGGGCGAGTAGGCGACATCCGACAGACGCCAGGTGCGCGACTCGTTCATCGGCACGATCTGCTCGGGCAGGTTGGGGCGCAGCTCGGGCGGCATGCCGTCGGAGAACGGGGGCACCACGATGAAGGCGGCCGTCGACAGGTTGTCGGTCTCGTTGGTCAGGCGGTAGGCGATGGCCGTTCGCGCATCGCCCAGCGTCACACGCACCTGACCGTTCGAGAGGATCTCGGCCTGGCCGGCGTTCGGTCCCTCGACGTCGACCTTGAGCTCGTCGTTCGTTCCGCCGGGGTTGCTGGCGCCCTGCTTGACGTCGACGTCGACGGTCTTCTTGTTGACGACATCCTTCGCCTCGACGATGTGGTCTTGCACGATGGGCGGCTGCAGGCGCGCGGCCGTGGTGACCCGCACCTGGATGAACGCGTTGTCCGTTCCGCCGTGGCCGTTGTTCATGGCGTATTGCACGCCGAACGTGCGCTCCTCGTCGGGCGCCTGGATCTCGACGTTGGCGCCGGACACCTTCGCCTCGATCTCGGCGGGCACCTCGACGAGCTTCTTCTCGAGCTTCAACTCGTAGCCGTTGGGGTCGGAGTCGTTGGCGAGCACGGGCACGGTAACGACGCGACCCGGCTGCACCTCGACGATGTCGTCGACGGCCTTGGGCGGTGCGGCCTCGGCGGGGCGGGCGATGACGCCGATGTTGATGGTTCCGGTGGCCGTTGCGCCGTAGGTGTCGCGCACGCTGTACTCGAAGGCATCCGTGCCACTCGTTCCCTCGAAGGAACGGTAGGTGATGCTGGTCGATGTGCTGTCGATGATGGTGCCGAGGGACGGCGGGCGCACGAGGCCGTCATAGACGACCGAGTCGCCGTCAGGGTCGAGGCCGTCGAGCGGGATGTTCACGGTGACCGTCGCGCCCGAGAAGACGCGGGCGTTGAGGGCACGGGGCGTGGGCGTCTGGTTGTTCTTCTCGTCGGCGGCGACCACGTTGAACGTGACGGTGGCAACGGCTGTCTGCTCGAACTCGTCGGTCACCTTGTACTGCGCCGTGTAGGTGCCCGCCTCGCGTGGAGCCTGGAAGCGCACCTCGTTGTCGGCCACGAAGGCGAGCCCCGCGCTCGGCGCCTGCTGCAGGTCGGGAGCGACCTTCATGACGGTGTTGTCGGGGTGCACGTCGTTGTCGAGCACGGGCACCGAGACGATGTCGCCCGCACGCACCGTGATCTGGTCGTCGGCGGGGATGGGCGCCTGGTGCTTCTGGAGCGGCGGGATGGGCACCACGGTGACGGTCGTGACGGCGTCTTGCGTGCCATCCGAGACCGTGTAACTGAATTGCAGCTGGCCCGTGACGGCGGCCGAGGTGGTGACGCGGATGACCTGCAGGTTCAACACCTCGACGGAGAGCTGCGCGGCGACCTCGTCGGGCACGTCGACCGAGCGCACGGCGAGCACGTTGCCCGAGGCCGAGACGTCGTTCGTGAGCACGTTGATGGAGGTGGGCTCATTCGGGCGCAGATAGCCGATGTCGCGCACGGCGATGGGTTTCTGCGCCTGGGCCGGCTTCTCGTTGACCTGCACGCGGATGATTCCGGGGCTCGACTTGCCCGCGGCGCCGACCGTGTACTTGATGTAGAAGGCACCCGGGGCGCCCGAGAGAACGCGGATGCTGTCGTCATCCGGGTTGACCGAGGTCTGCAGGCCGGCCGTGATCGACTCGGCGGCGAGCAGGTCGAGCTTCTCCCCCGAGGGCGAGACATCGTTCTCGAGCGGGAACACGTCGACGGGTTCGCCCACGAAGGTTTCGATGTAGTCGGGCGTGCCGACGGGGTTGAGCGAGTTCGGCGGCTTCACGTCGAGCACGAACTTGCCCTCGGCGCTGGCCGTGCCGTCGCTGACCACGAACTTGATGTCGCGTGTGCCGAGCTCGCCCGAGGTGTGCGTGACCGTGATGTAGCCGTCGGGCGAGAAGCGCACCTGGTCACCGGCATCCGAGGCCGCCTGCTGCAGGTAGATGTCGTCGCCGTCGGGGTCGCGCCAGTCGGTGAGGGCGTTGTAGGTGACGCTCTTGCCCGATTCGACGGTGGTCGCGGCCTCGCGGTTGGTGATGGGCGCGGCGTTCTGGTCGGCCGCGACGAGCTTCACGTTGACGTTCGCCTCGGCGACACCGCCCGGCCTGCCGTCGGAGACCGAGTAGCGGAAGGACGCCGTCGCGCCCGCGCCCGCGTTCGGGTTGGGCGTGAATTGCAGGGCGCGGCCGCCGTCGATGGTGTCGAGCGTGCCGGTCTCGGGCGGGATGGGGTCGTAGTTGTTGATGACGAGCACGTCGCCGTCGGGGTCGGTGTCGTTGTCGAGCACGCCCAGCACGGTCGATTTGCCGGGGCGCGCGCCGAACTCGTCGTCGCGCGCGAGCGGCGGCCGGTTCTGGTCGGTGCGGTCGGCGATAGTGTCTTCGAACGATTGGGTGGAGGCCTTCTCGTCGCCCTCTTCGCCCTCGTCTTCTTCGGGCGGGGTGACCTCTTCCCAGTTCTTGACGAGGCGCATGTTCGAGTCGACGAGCCAGACGTCGCCCGACTGGATGTTGTTGAGCGCGATGACGTTGCGGTTCACTCGGAAGACGAGGTTGGCTCCCTTGGAGAGCGGCTCGACATCCTGAACATCGGTCACCTTCGCGTCACACGCGGCGATGTAGCGGCTCGCTCCGGCCCAGGCGCCGTGGATGCACCCGTTGAGGTTGACGGGGGCTGAGACGCCCTTGGGGTCGCTCACGGGCGTGGTGATGCGGGCCTTGATGGTGCGCGTGTCGCCGCCGTCGAGGGGCACGTCGATTAGCGTGGACCCGGTGGCGACGATGACGTTGCCGGGCGTGGCGCTCGGCTGTTGAATCTTGAGGGCCGTGTCGGGCAGCTTCAGCGGCTTGCCCTCGCCCGTGATGATGCGGTTCTTATCGGTGTCGAGCAGCACGGCCTCTTCGCCGGCCGCGGTCAGCTGAAAGTCCTTCACCGCGGGGATGGTGGTGACGACGGGGTCTCCACCGTCGGCCTTGTAGGTGTAGAGCTTCTTCTTCGAGGGCGAGACCGCGAAGACCGTGCCCTCGGAGGACACCGTGGCCTGAGCATCCCTGCCGAGCTTGGCGATCGATTTAGTGTCGGTGATCGAGAAGTTCAGGCCGTTCTGGATGTCGGTGATCCAGAGTTCGCCGTTCGACGGGTCGAGCACCGAGAGGCGCGTGTCGCCCAGGGCGATGGCTGCGGCGGGCGGCAGTTCGGCGCGTTCGACGAGGGTGACGTTGGCGGGGTCGATGCGTTCGACGGTGGAACCCGAGCGGTCGTGCATGAGCACGTTGTCGCCGTTCTGCAGCACATCGATGTCGTTCGAGACCGTGGCGACCGAGGCATCCAGCTCTTCGATCTGGCGGTTGAGGCGGCCCGCGAGCAGCTTCTGACCGTTGGTGACCCAGACATCCTTGGCCTGCAGCTCGACGTCGGTGACGGGGAAACCCTGGTGGATGATGGCGGCGGCGACGGGCACACCGACGAGGACCGAAACGGCGACGATCGACGCGGTGACTTTACGGCCGCGCAGCCACGTTTTCATGCCCATATTCGTTCGCCCCGCCCAAGGAGATATTCACTCGCGTATCGAATCATGTGTGCCCAATGTGATGACACCCGAAAAGGCCACATCAGCTCACTTAAGTTAGCACGCACTTCTGTGGCCCCCGCATCAGGGGTTGTCCTGCTGTGGTCGGTCGAGTAACACGAGGTCTTCGGTGTCGACCAGACGGCTCGAGACCGCGTACTCGACAAGGCGCGCGCGGCGGCCGGTGGCCAGCTTTCCGCGGCCGCCTCGCAGCCCGCGCACGCCGATGCGGTCGAGCTTGTCGCACACGTTGTCGAGCTTGCGATTGAACGCGGTCTGCGTCCATCCGAGTCGCGCCGCCGCCTCTGCCGACGCCGGGATCTCGCCACGACCCGGGGATGTCTGACGCAGCACGTTCTCGGCGAGCGCCACGATCAGCAGCCGCTGCGAGGTGGTCAGGTGCACGGGGCCGACCGTGGTCGTGCCGGCCTGCATGGTGGTCAGCGACGACGTGCCGAAGAACTCGGCCTCGGAGTGGATGGTGAACTCATACGTGGTCGACCCCGCACTGAACATGACCATGAGCTGCGGGAACACGATGGGAAGGCGGGCGCCGGGGGCGAGCCACGCCTGCACCTGGCCGGTCGTGTCGGTGACGGTGGCCGAGAGCAGGTTGCCCACGTTCGACAGCCACCACAGGCCGTTCTCGCTCGAGATCGAGAGGAAGCGGCGGTGGAGGAACGGGTTCTCGTCGATGATCAGGTCGGATTCGCGGCCGACGAAGAACGGCTGGTCGGGCGTGAGGTCGTACCACTCCCCCACGAATTCGATACGCGGCGGCTTCATCAGCTACACATCTCCGTGGGTTCGAGCGACAGTTTTCCGCCGCGGTTGATGCTGACCTCGATGCAGACCGTCTGGCCGGGCTGGACACCCTCGATGACGGCTTCGGTGTTGGGCGTCGAGATGGGGTCGGTGGCCGGGCCGTCGGTGCGCTGCCAGACATACCGGTCGCCCTCTTCGCCGTCGGGGTTCGACCACGTGAAGGTAAGCGCCGTGGCGTCGCCGTTGGGCGTGATCGCGCCGGCGACGGGGCTCGGGATGCCGACCGTGTCGATATCGCTCGAGGCCTCGGGTGTGGGCTTGGCCGGGCCCGGGGCGGGCGGGGCCAAGACGATGGCGGCCGTGACGGCGGCGGCGAGCACGACCGCGGTTGCCGCGGCGGCCCAGATGGGCCAGCGCTTACGGGGGGCGCGGGTGCCGTCGGAGTCGCCGTGTGCGCTGCCGCCGCCGACGGTGTCGCCGGAATCGGAGCCGCCGGGTGCACCCGGTTCGGCGATGACGCGCGGGCGCAGGACGGTGTTCTCGCCGAGCGGGCGAGCGGGGGCGCCGGAGGCTGGTGAACCAGGGCTGCCGGGCGCGGGCGCCGCGGGCATATCGCCGGGCGTGATGCGCGGGCGCTTCGGATCGGCCGTGCGCGCACCGGATGCCTGACCGGCGCCGGGGGCGGCGGGGGCGTCGGTGGGTTGGGCATTCACGGGCGTGACGCCGCGGATGACCGTGGGGTCGGCGGCGGGCGCCGGCGTGGGCGCGGCAGGGGCTGCGGGCGCCGGGGTGCGCGGCCGTTCCTCGGGCTGCGCCTCGATGGTCGACACCTGCCGGATGCGCGTGGCATCGCCGTTCTCCTGCTGCGAGTCATCCGGCCGCTGTTCGACGATCAGATTGGGAACGTCGATGGGCGTCGGCGAGTAGGACAGCTCCATCTCGACCCGCTGCAGGGCGCGCGCGAAATCGACGGCCGTGGCATAGCGGTTGGACCGGTCGACGGCCATGCCCTTGTTGAGCACGGCGACGAGGGAACGCGGAACGTCGGTGCGGTTGAGCGGCGTGATCGTGCCGCGCTCGATGCGTCCGATCAGGTCGACCGTGCCGTTGGGCTTGCCGGGCACCTCGAACGGCGTGTGACCGGCGAGCAGCGTGTAGATCGTCGCGGCGAGCGAGAACACGTCGCTGCGGACATCCGGCTGCGGGTGTTCTTCGAAGAGCTCGGGCGGGCACCACGGGATGCTCATGCCCACCGTGCCCGTCGACGTCGCACCCTGCGGGGCGTTCGCGGCGTCGGCAGCCTCGTGGGCGGGCAACTCGGTGTCGACGGCCGACGAGATGCCGAAGTCGGCGAGCGCGGGCCACCCGTAGGCGTTGGTGAGGACGTTGGCGGGCTTGATGTCGCGGTGCAGGATACCGGCGGCGTGCGCGGTGGCCACGGCGCTCGACACGCGCACCCCCGTGCGCAGGGCGTCGACAACGCTGAACTTCGCTCGCTTGTATTGCTCGGCCAGTGACGGGCCGGCACAGTACTCCATGACGAAGTAGGGTCGGCCGTCGTCGGTCACGGCGGCGTTGTAGATCGTGACGATATAGGGGTGCGCCGAGAGCTGCGCCATCAGGTTGGCCTCGGCGACGAAGGCGCGACGGGACTCGTCGGTCGTCTCCTCGGCAGCCAGAACCTTCACGGCCACGAGGCGGCGGGGAAGCTCCTGCTGATAGAGGTAGACGTCGCTGAAACCGCCCGAACCGAGCACGCGGTCATAGGTGAGACCGGTGAGCCGCGGCGGGGCGGCGACGGGACGCTGCGGCACCTAGGCCTCCGCAATCGTCAGGGTGATGCCGCTGCCGAGGTCGACGACCGTGCCCACGATGACGGGCGTCGGTTCGCCGCCGCGCAGGGACAGAGGGGGTTTGCCGGGCTGGATCACCTGGGTGCCGTTCGAGGACAGTAGGTCGGTGACCACGACGGTGCCGCCCTCGACCGCGATGCGGGCGTGGTTGCGCGAGATGTCGTCGGCGCTCAGCGTGATGAGGTGCGGCAGCACCGAAGCCGGAACATTGGAGACACTCGGCGCGCGGCCGATGATGACCGGGGCGTTGAGTTCTTGCGACCGGCCGTCGGGCAGCACGAGCACATAGCCGCCGGAGCGGTGGGCGTCGGTCTGGTCGGCCGGGGCCGACGCGGAGGCTGCGGGTTCGGCCGAGCCGTCGCCGTGGCCGCCGGCGCGGGCGCGACTCTCCTCGCGGGCCTGACGGATGTCGGTCGAGAACACGGTGCTGCCGTCGTGGTCACCCGTCGCGACGGTGGGGGTTGCGGCGGTGGCCGTCGACGACGGGGCCTCGCTCGCTGCAGCGGGAGCGCCGGCGCCCTCGCCATCTTCGTCGTCTTCCTCGGCCACGGCCGCCTGGCCGACGGGGCGGAAGATGGTGGCGCCGAAGAGGTAGTCGTAGCTCTCGGCGTCGGAGGCGGCACCGGCGGAGTTGGCCGCCGCGCCCTCGGACGAATCGTCGCTCGCTTCTCCGTCGTGACGCGCCGTCGTCGTGTGGAAGACGCGGGTCTCTTCGACCGGCGTGGCCGCAGGGGTTGGAGGGGTTGCCGGAGTGGACGCGCTCGACGGGTGGGCCGGGGTGGCTGCATCGGATGTCGCCGCCGGGCCGGCCGCGTCGCTCTCGACGGAGGTCGAGGCATCCTGATCGACGCTCTCGCCCGTCGTCGCCGAGCTGGCCTCGGGTTCGGCGTTCGCGGCGGACTGTTCGCGGCGGCGGGCACGCGTTGGCACAATGACCGTCGCTCCGTCGATGGCGTCGTCGACCTCGGAGAGTTGCGCGACGGCCTGGGCGGTGGCTTCGGCGCCGCGAGCGCCCGAGAGAGCGGAGGCTGCGGCATCCGTGGCCACCGATGTCGCCCAGACGGCACCCCCGGTGAACGGCAGGTCGAGAAGCGCGGATGCGAGTTCGCTCGAGGCGCCGTCGGATGCGGACCCGGTCTCGACCCGGAACCCGGTTGCGCCGTCGACCAGCTGCTCGCTCCACGTCATGAAACCACCGGCGACGACGCGCTGATCGCCGTCAGCCCCGTGCACCGTGACCTCGGGTGTGCCGCGCACGATCACGCCGAGACCTTTGTCGCCCATCTCGCCGTCGACCCAGAACAGCAGAGCGAACGGCCCCGTCGATTCGAGCCCCTGCGAGGACAGGATGTCGACGAGGTTCGACACCGAGGTGCCGGCATCGAGCACCGCCAGGCAGCGTTCCGCGCGCGCGGCATCGCCGTCGATACGCGCCACAAGCAGTCGCCCGGTCGCCGCGACGACCAACCAGTCGCCCGCCGATCCAGGCGTGTAGAGATACCCCGTCATCGTGTCCCCTATAGCCTCGGAAGGGTCTTCTCGAGATAACCGAGTGACCGGTTTTCATGATATCCCGGGCCCGGCGGGGTCGGGTCGAGCGTCGTCGCCCGCACCACCAGCACGGTCACGTTATCGCGGGCGCCGTTTTCGATCGCGAGGCGCAGCAATTCACCGGCCGGATCGTCGGCGTTGGCGGCCAACACGGAGCGGATCTTGTCGTCCGACACCTCGCGCGTGAGCCCGTCTGAACAGATGAGGAACGTTTGTTGACCCGACGTGGGCAGCAGCCAGACGTCGGCATCGGCATCGGCATCGACGCCCACCGCGCGCGTGACGACGTTGCGTTCGGGATGCCGCTCGGCCTCGTCGGTGGTGATGCGCCCCTGATCGAGCAGCTCTTGCACCGCCGAATGGTCGACGGTGATCTGCTCGAACTCGCCGTCATCGAGCAGATAGACGCGGGAGTCACCGATGTTGAACGCCATCCAGTGCAGATCGGTCTGCGCCGACAGGGTCACGAGGGCGAGCCCCGCGACCGTCGTGCCGGCGATGCCGACCTCTCCGGACCACGATGCGATCTGCGCGTTGGCCGCCGTCAGTGCGGTGAAAACCGCTTCGGGGCTGGTGGCGACACCGGGTCGGATGCTGTGAGCCAACGATTCGACGACAGCCCGGCTCGCCAGGTCTCCCCGCGTGTGCCCGCCCATGCCATCCGCGACCGCGAAGATCGGGGCTTGGGCGAAGAAGCTGTCTTCGTTGATCTCGCGCACGCAGCCCGTGTCGCTGACACCCGTCACCGTCACGGTGACGATGCGCTTCGCTGAGGCGATCGTGGATTCTCGGGCCATCACCCCCTCAGCCTAGGGGTTTGGCGGGCTGACGCGATGGGGAGTTCTCTCCATGCGCCTCACGAACAGGGTGTCAGCGGACGACGGCGTAGTCGGCGCTCGTGCCCATCCCGGTGAGGAACGGCGCGGCCGACGCGGTGAAGGTGCCGACGGTCGCATCGTCGGCCGCGACCAGCTGACGGGCGAAGGCCGCGTAGCGCAACGTGTTGTGGGCACCCGCGATGCCGGGGGCCGCGGTCTCGCCCTGAAGCCTAGGCGCATCGCCCTCGAGCGTCGACCACGTCGAGCGGCTGGGGTTGGAACGGCCGTCGAGTTTGGGCACGGCATCCTGCGTCAATTCGAGCGAGAGCACCGAGACCGTCTCGGGAATGTCGAAGCTGGCGATGGGCGCCCCGGCCGTGAGGATATGCGTGACCGTGAAGGGGAAGTCGGGGTCGGAGACGAGTTGCGCCGCCGTGATTCCGCCGAGGCTGAAGCCCACCATCATGACGGGGTCGTTCGCACCGATGCCGGCCTCGGTCATAGCTGCCGTCACCGCGCGGCCGAGCGCCGTCTGGGCGCCCGACATGGCCACGACATCGGCCACGACGTCGTTGGGGTGGCTCGCCGCCATGGGGTCGATGAAGCTGCCCTGGGTGGAGGGGATCTGCACGGTCCACGCGCCCGAGTCGAGCCGGGTGATGCGGATGTCGGCGAACGACGTCCCCCCGCGCAAGTCGATCTCTTGCTGCACCGTGAAGAGCGACGCGAAGTCGGATGCGGGCTGCGGCGCCGCCGCGATCGGCGTGACCACCCCGGCCGCGGTCGAGCTGGCCTGCGCCACCACGGTCGATGCCGTCGTCGACACGGCCACGGCCGACACGGTCGCGGTCGAACCGCCGGCGGCGACGGCCACCGCGGCGGACGCAGCGCCCGCCAGGCCCGCGACGCCGGGGAACACGCCCTGCAGGTTGGCGTCGACGAGCGCGCGGTCGAGGACGGGAAGGAGCGCGACGGAAGGAGCTGCGCCGCCCTGCCCCGTGCCGGCATCGCCGAACGCGCCGAGCAGAGAGCCGATGGACACCATGGCGGCGGCGATGCGGGTGGCGCCGAACGCCGTCGCGCTGTTCACGCCCCCACCGTCGGCGACCGGCTGGGCGATGCTGGCACCGACGAACGCGAGGCCGGCGGGGCCGAACAGGCTCAGGGCCGAGGAGCTGAGCAGGGCTCCCCCGTTGGCCGACACCCACGAGAAGGCTCCCGCTCCTTCGCCCGCCAGCAGGTTGAGATCGGTGACGAACGACGCGGCCACCTGCTCACCGGCGACCACGATGGCGTCGGCCCGTGACACGCCGATGCCGGCGCCGAGGCTGGCAACCACGACGAGGGTCGGCAGCGCGACCGTTCGGGGGTGACGTAATACCCGCACGATGCGGCGGCGCGTGGCGGTCGTGGCGGCGGAGAGGGCCCCGATGAGAGACCCGCGCAGGCCGTCGAGACTGAGCTCAGGGGCGCTGATGCCGGGAAGCGCGACGCGCAGGGTCGACCGTGACAGCCCCCTCGACTCGCCCGCGTGCGACACGTGGCACTCTCTCCCCTGGGCCCGGTGGTGCGTTCGGGCAAATCTGACGGTGTCCCCGGCTGGACGCAGACACGGATGTCGGCACGACTACCGCGCACCTTCGCCCGGGATGCTCGTGTCGCTCGACCACTTCACTGCACCCAGCCTTCCCCGTCAGATAACCACACTCCCGCGCGCGGACGGCAGGGAGGATTACCCCCAATTAGGGTACGTTTTCGACGTTTACGGCGTGTCTGTCCTCCAAAAGGAGGACTCCCGACCCCCTGAATGGGGGCCGGGAGTCGGGAAGTGCAGCTTGCCTCGGAGCGAAGCGGGGTGTTAGCCCTTGATGGCGTTGGCCAGCTCCTGGTCGGTGTTCTGCAGAGCGTCAGCAGCCTTGTTCAGGTAGTCCGACAGACCCTGGATGCCCGAAACAGCCTGCGTGGCACCCGTGGTGAACTGCGTGTAGGAGTCGTGGAAAGCACCCGACGCCGCGTCGGTGACGAAACCCGACGACACCAGGTCGCCGACCAGACGCTGCAGCTCGTTGAGCTTGTCCTCGAGGGCGCCCTTACCGGTCGACAGCTGGCCGGCAGCGGTCTTCAGGTCACCGTAGGTTACGTTCAGGTTTGCCATGATGTGTCCAATCGGTCTCGGCCATCCCCACTGGATCGACCTTACGCATTCAAACTAACAAGGCCGCCACCGGAAGGCGATGGGTACCCCTCCCCATGTGGACAACTCTCGCCGAATCGGCCGGGGGAGAACGATCGAACGGGCCGCGCCTGCGTCAGTGCGAGGCCGGCGCGATGCCGCCCACGAGCGACTCACCCGCCGTGAGCGCCCGACCCGAACGCCACGAGTTCGCCGCGATGACGAGAGCGATCACGAGAGTCACGACGGCGCCGATCATGACCGCGGGCACGTAACTCGCCACGCCCTCCTCATCGGCGAAGGCGAACGGCAGCAGACCGAGGGTCCCCACGGCCAAGAAAGCGAGCACGAGTTCTAGCCTGCCCTGGTAGGACACGAGGGCGAAGAAGCCCTCCCCGCGGGCAGGTTTCGCCGTCAGCCCCTTCCGCTTGCCTTTCTTCGAGCGTTCGAGTCGCCCGAGACGGGCCGCGCGATCGTAGAACACGGCCTTGACGAACGAGGCGACCATGACGCCGAAGGCGCCCGCCGCGATGATGGCGTTCGCCGCGATGACGACCCACATGCTCTCGGGCGATCCGTACTCCGGCGTTTCATACGGGTCGCCCGTCGCCGAGGCCCAGAGGGGCACGAAGACGATGGCGGCCCAAGACAGGAGCGGCACAAGCATCCACGCGACCCGTGAGAAGTACCTGCGGCGCGTGACATCGACACGGTTCGTGCCGAGGCCGAGCGGCCCACCCGACTCGGTCGTGATGCCCTGCCGCGAGAATTCGGCCATCAGGATCGCGGCCATCCCGAGAACGAGAAAGAGGAACTCGAGGCCGATGACGCTGTTCTGGTTCCAGAAGCGGCCACCGGGAAGGTCGTAGACCGAGCCCTCGTTCCACCACGCCGTCGTCGTCCAGAGGAAGAGACCAACCGTCAGGAGAGCGAAGAACGATCCGACGGCATAGGCGATGGCGACACCGCGGGTCACAGGGCCACCGTTTCTCGACCCGTCGAGGCGACCTCGGAGTCTTCCGGCTGCTCAGTCGGTGCCGGCACGGTCGGCACCGATGTCAGTCGGACCGAATCGATGACGAGATCGAACAGATCGACGTAGTTCTCGGTGCGGTCCACCATCGGCAGGTCCACATGGAAGCGCAGGAGATGCTGAGCGCTCGGATCGGGGACCAAGTAGTTGATCTTCAGGTGCGGGATGTCGCTCTCCCCTGAACGCACGGACGTCACGTAGGCGGTGCGCGCGGTGGGTCCGGGCCCTGCATCGAGCACGATGGCCTCGGGGAACAGCCGCTCGAGGAAGAGCGTCAGTTCATCCGAATCGCTGGGCAGCACGCTCTCGGCGGTCTCGTCGGGGCGCTTGACGATGTCGACCGTCAGCGAACCCGGGAACGGCATCCCCGGAACGAGCTCCAGCCAGAGCGAAAGCCCCAGGACATTGGTGGCCACCGCGGTCTCGGCCAGGTCCATGAGCTGGTTCTTGGCATCGCGGCGCACCCGGGCGAAACGGTCATCCCGCCCGACCTGCTTCTTCACGAGCGCCCGCACCGAACGCTCGGTCTCATCGGGGTCGTGGAGGGGGATGTTCGCCCACGTGCCCGGAAGCACGATCGTGAACTTCGCCGACTCCGAGCCGAATGCCTGTGTCATGCGAACTCCTTCAACTCGACCGTCAGGGTCGACGCGATGCTCCAGGTCTCGGACGGCATGTCCTCGAATGTGCCGAAGTCGGCGGTCGTGAACGTGAACTGGACGAGCTGCCGGGTGCCCTCGACGAAGACGGCATAGATGGCGCGTTCCTCGACCCAGGCATCTGCCTCCCCCGGCTCGCGGGCCGAGAGCACGTGGACGACTCCGACGGCGGGGCCGGCGGAGCTCTCGAGCTGCCAGGACTGAACGGCGAGGCTCTGCTGCCCCGGCTGACCACTGGCGAGGGCCTGCCGCGCGAATTGTTCATAGGACTCGGGTGTGTCGCCGTCTTCGAGGTCGCGTACGGCGTGCACGAGGAGGGCGCCGACGCGGAGGCCGCCCTCGGTGCGCACGAGTACCGCCGCGGATGTCAGGCCGTCGTTCTCGAGACGCAGACGCTCGACGAGCCCCGTGACGTCGTCACGGAACAGCGGCGCATTGTCGTCGTCGACGGAACCCAGCTCATCCATGATGTCCTGGGCGACCTGTCGTGGCGGAACACTGTCGGTGAGATCGAGCGCGTACCACTCCGGCGGAACGTCGAAGCGGTACGTTTCGATCTCGGCCATCTCGCTCATCGAGAGGGCACCAGCACGGGCGCCTCGCCCTTCGTCGCCTGCTGAAGGATCGACTCAGGCTTGAGAGTCGCCTTCTGGTCAGTCGGATCGAAGGGGTTGTTCGACAGGGTCTCGATCTTGCCGGCGATTCCGCGGTACTCCATAACGGCCAACGATACCGTCAGGCTCTTCGGGATCGGTCCCCCGTTGCGCACCATGTCGCCGTAGATGTCGGGCGACTTCAGGCCCAGCGGGTTCGCGCGGAATTCGGCGAACCCCGTCTTGGCCTGCGAGGCGAATCCGGAGGGCGTGAAATGCGACTTCGAGAGCGGCTTGAAGGTACTCGTGAACGCGTCCTTCCACGTGATGTTCTGCTGGCGGGCCAGCTTCGCGGCACTCGATTTCGACACACCCGTGAGGCCCTTGAACTTCGACTTACTGATCGTGGCGAGGGGCTTCGCGAGGTTGGATGCCTTCATCGCCTTGCCGAGGATCTTCATGATGCCGGGGGCGACGACCGTGAGGACGAGGCCGACGACCGCAAAGGCGAGGTCACCCCAGGTTCCGGTGCCGTTGACGAGATTCACGATCGCGTCGATAACAGCGATGACCGAAGCAATGATGGCGATGGCAACGAGAATCTGGCCCAGGATGGGAACCCAGGAGAGGAAGAGGGCGAGCACACCGGCGATCTCGCCGACAAGCTTCGCCCCATCGACGATGGTGTCCCACACGGTGTTGTTGAGCTTGCTCTCGTCGATCGCGTCATCGATCTTGGAGCGCGCCGCGTCGGCCGCCGCCTTCCAGTTTTCGTAGGCGGTGTCGTAGGCGGCCTGGGCACTCGCGGCGCTGGCGTCCTTGGACTCGGCCTGGTCTTTGAAGAAGTCGGCCCACTTCTGGTCGCTCGCCTGGTCGGGCCCGGGCGTCGCCGCCTTCTGGGCATACTCGTCTTGGCGGGCGCGCTGGTTGTCTGCGGCCTCGGCGGCACCGGCCGCGTCGAGGATCGCCTTGTCGGCGTCGGCCTGGTACTGACGCAGGAGCGGAGCATATTCGGCGAGCGCTTCAGCCGTGCCGCGATAGCGCACCTCGGCGTTGTCGATCGACTCGGCGACCTTGGATGCGTCTTCGCGCACCGCGTTGATCGCGTCTGATGTCATGTCGCTCAGGGTGGCGACGCGCGTGAGCTTCTGGTTGGCCGTCCGAATGGCGTCGGCCACACCGAGGTAGGTCGCCGCTCGCGCCTCGATCACATCGGGGTCACCCGGGATCGGCTTCAAGTCTCTACTCATGATCTTCTCTCAACCGCGTTCAGTATGCCGTGGGTCCGTGGGGGTTCGGGGCGGGCGCGTTCTCGGGCGGAGCATCGAGGGCCTTGGCCAGCTCGGCATCCGCCTCGGTGAAGGCGTCGTTGATCGCTTTGAGGGTGTCGCGCAGCGTGGTGGCCGAGGCGATCATCTCTTCGCGTTTCTTGTTCCACTTGTTGCCGAAGCCCTCGACGGTGTCGCGCAGGCTCTCGTCTCCGACGGCCTCCGCGAGGTCGGACGCGAACGACTCCGAGTCTTCGAAGGCCGTGATGGCCGTCGACATGCTCGACACCGCGTCATCCAGTGTTTCCGAACGAATTTTCAAATCCGCCATGATGTGTCCTTCGATGTGGTCGCGACGACTGTGGGTGAACAGAGGAAGGGCGGGATGCGGGCTCGATCACCCGCACCCCGCCGAGGGGTATTAGCCCTTGATGGCGTTGGCCAGCTCCTGGTCGGTGTTCTGCAGAGCGTCAGCAGCCTTGTTCAGGTAGTCCGACAGACCCTGGATGCCCGAAACAGCCTGCGTGGCACCCGTGGTGAACTGCGTGTAGGAGTCGTGGAAAGCACCCGACGCCGCGTCAGTGACGAAGCCCGACGACACCAGGTCGCCGACCAGACGCTGCAGCTCGTTGAGCTTGTCCTCGAGGGCGCCCTTACCGGTCGACAGCTGGCCGGCAGCGGTCTTCAGGTCACCGTAGGTTA
This sequence comes from Okibacterium fritillariae, assembly GCF_900167575.1. Taxonomy (GTDB): domain Bacteria; phylum Actinomycetota; class Actinomycetes; order Actinomycetales; family Microbacteriaceae; genus Okibacterium; species Okibacterium fritillariae. The sequence goes on along the minus strand of NZ_FUZP01000002.1, from coordinate 40,163 downwards.
CGTTCAGGTTTGCCATGATGTTGCTCCTTTTATGGGTGGAATTCGTGGTGGTACTGATGTCAAGTTATGGATGCCGGTGGGTCGTGCGTCACCGTCTACATGAAACCTAACGAACAGCTCGGCCGGCGTCGATGGGGAGCACTCCCCATGCACCTCCCGCTCCGCCATACGGCCTAGGCCAGCGGCATCTGCACGCGTTGGAACTTGCCCGACGCCACCATGACGCCGCGGCCTTCGGGGAACTCGGCGCGCGTCATCCGGGGCAGGGATGTCTTCACGATGACTTCGCCGTCCATGGTCTCGGGCTGCAGCAGCAGGCCCCGGCGCGCGTTCTTGAATTCGCCGAGCAGCGGCCACGAGCTGGTCCACGAACTCGACTCCGCCTCGCCGATCACGAGGTGGTCGCTGCGCTTGGCCGTGCGGATCATGTCGACGAGCGGGTTGTCGGCGGCCGTCTGCAAGAAGTCGCCGAGCTGCTCGATGATGACGACGATGCGGCCCTCGGTGTCCTCGTCGGACATGGCGGCGCTCAGATCCTTCGCCAGCTCGGCGGCCTGCTCGATGGTCGTCGCGGTGGCGACGAACGCGGGATCGCTGGCGAGCGGCGAGCGCTTGTTGCCGACGTAGTAGAGGCGGGTCTCATCGCTCGCGCGTCGCAGGGTGGCGGCGAGCGCGCGCAGGGCGTTCGACCGACCGGAGGCGGGCGGGCCCGACACGAGGAACGTTCCGGCGGCTTCGAGCCCCACCGGTCCGAGGTTCTCGTCGCCGATGCCCACGACGGGCAGCCCGTTGACCGTGGCCGGCAGGTCGTCGACCGGGTATTCGCGCGGAAGGGAGCGCACGGGCGGCACGGGTGCGACCCCCGCGCGGGTCATGGCGGCGGCGAGGGCCGCGGTGGCCTGCGACTGTTCGGCCAGCACGGGGGTTCCGCCGAGCACCGCGATCTGAGTCTCCTCGCCCTCCACGATGGCGCGACCGGCCGGTGACGCGGCGCTCAGGATGTCGTTGGGCACATCGAGCAGACCGTAGCCCCCGTCATCCGCGAGCCGCAGCACGACGCGACCCTGCACGCTCGACGACACCGAGCCGGGAACGGAACCCGGGCGATCGGCCGTGAACGCCACGTGGATGCCGAGCTGACGACCGTCGGCGATGATGTCCTGGAACACCCCGTACCACTGCGTGCGACCCGAGGGAACCTCGTAGTCGGCCCGGAACGCGGGGAACCCGTCGATGAGCAACAGGATGCGCGGCTCCTCGGGTTTGTTCGCCAACCGCCGGTAGTCGACGATCGACGCCGCATTGGCCTCGGCGAAACGGGGCGCACGCGACTCGAGCTGCTGCTTGAGGTAGCGCATGAGTCGCACGACGCGCTCGTTGTCGTCGCCGTTGATGATCGAGCCCACGTGGGGCAGCGTCTCGAGCATGCGCAGGCTGCCGGCACCGAAGTCGAGGCCGTAGACCTCGACGGGTCCGCCGCGCGGCGTGATGGCCGCGGCCGTGGCGATGGTGCGCAGAACCGTGCTCTTGCCCGATCCACCCGTGCCATAGACCACGAGGTGGCCGTCGAGGTCGGGTCGGAAGTAGGCGGGCTTCTGCTGCTGGGTGTCGGGCAGATCGGTCACACCGAGAAGCAGTTCGGCGTCGCTCCGCTGCCGCAGCTTGCCGAGGTCGTACACCTTCGCGAGCTCATCGAGCCAGGGGCGGCGAGGGGCGGGGATGGCGGCGGACGACGAGGCCTGGATGATCGAGGTGACCAGTCGCTGCTGATCGGTCGGCCCGAGGTCGCGGTTCTCGTCGACGTCGGTGCGTCGCGCCTCCTCCCAGCGGTTCTCGGCGCCGAAGCGCAGCTCGGAGACGTCGATGCCGGGGCGCTCCGGTTCGCGCGCCGTCCAGCCGCCCGCATAGCCCGACTGGAAGGTGCGCAGACGGCCGGGGCCCGTCTTGGCGAGGCCGCGGCCCGGGATCGCCGGGTCGAAGTGCGCGGCGTCTTTCACGCCGACGACATCCTGGCTGTCGCTCTCGTCGGCCATGCGCAGGGCCACGCGGAGGTTGGTGTTGGCACGCAGGTTGTCCTTGATCACGCCGGCGGGCCGCTGCGTGGCCATGATGAGGTGGATGCCGAGCGAACGGCCGCGCTGGGCGATGTCCACGACACCGTCGACGAACTCGGGCACCTCGCCCACGAGGGCGGCGAACTCGTCGATCACGAGCACGAGGGCCGGCGGGCTGTCGGGGTCGCCCCGCTTCTCCAACTCGAGCAGGTCTTTCGCCTTCTTGCGGTTGAGCAGGTGCTCGCGGAAGTGCAGTTCGGCGCGCAGGCTGGTCAGGGCGCGGCGCACGAGGTGCGGGCTCAGGTCGGTCACGAGACCGACGCAGTGCGGCAACGTGACGCAATCGGCGAAGGCCGAACCACCCTTGTAGTCGACGAAGAGGAACGTGACGCGGTCGGGGCTGTACTCGGCGGCCATGCCGAGCACCCAGGCCTGCAGGAACTCGCTCTTGCCGGCACCGGTCGTTCCACCCACGAGCGCGTGCGGGCCCTGCGTGCGCAGGTCGAGGTGCATGGCCTCGACGCCGGCCGATCCGACCGTGGCGCGCAGCTTGCCCGCTCGGCGCTTCTTCGGCTCGACACCGGGGCGGCGATCGTGGATCGAGTTGTTCTGGCGCCACCGGTCGATCACGGCGTCGCTCTGCTCGACGAGCTCGTGGCCGAGCAGGCTCACCATCGAGACCGAACGCGGCAGGTCGCTCGAGTCGGCCGCGATGGCACCCGCATCGATGACGGATGCGAGGCGCTTTGCATAATCGAGCGCGACCGTCTCGTCGATCAGCTCGGTCACGGCGTCGTCGATGGTCTCGCCGAGACGCACGAGGCCGACGACGGCGTTCTCGTCACCGTTCGGCAGGGACAGGTAGGTGCGGCAGACGGCCGGCAGCGCGGGCACGTCGTTGGCGACCCAGATCGGGTAGATGCCGACATCCGCGGCCTGCTCGGCGAGCTGCACGAGCCGCGCGCGGTCGACCGACACGTCGTCCGAGATGATGACGACGACAGCGGGCAGGGGCGCGTCCACGCCGACGTCTTGGCCTTCGCCGACATCCGCGCCGCGTTCGATGGCGGCCCGGTCGACGCGCAGGGCGCCACGTTTCGCCGCCTTGCGCTTATCGGCCGAGCGCTGCTGCACGAGCCCCTCGAGCTCCGAGAGGAGGGCGGCGGCGCTGGAGGCACCGTCGGCGAGGTGGATGCCCTCGATCGGGCTCTGCGGCGACGAGGTGTGCGGCATCCACTTGAGCCAGGTGAGGCGTTCGGACCAGGCCGGGCTCACGAGCGCCGCGACCGCCATCTCACCGGGCGAGTGCAGGGCCGTGAGCTGCACGAGGATGCTGTTGAGCGCCCCCGCGGCGGCGGCGCCCTTGCCGGCAACGCCCAGCGCGCCGGAGTCGTAGAGGTTGTCGATGAGCGGCACGCCCGGCACGAACGCGGTCTTCTCGATGAGCGCGTCGAGGCGCTCCTGGAACTTGGGCAGCAGGTCGCCGCGCTCGCTCGTCTTGATGGTGTTGCGCGAGCGCATCGAGCCCACGCCGAGCCGCACGTTGAGGAAGGCCCAGTGCTCGGGGCGACGGGTCCAGAGCGCGGGCCCGCGGCGCATGGCCTGCTCGAGCGCCTCACCCGTCGACGGGGCCTCGGCGAGCCGCACCTCGCGCTCGGTGATGGCCTCGCGTTGCAACCGCTCGTCGAGGTCTTCGAGGTGCGTGTCGAATTGCGCGATGGCCTTCTTCAGGCGGCGCTTGTCGCGCGTGCGCGTGGTGAGGAAGTTGCCGATGAGCATCATGGGCGTCATGGCGACGAAGAGCAGCGAGATGGGGTTCTTCGTGATGAGGAACATGGCCCCGCCGAGCAGCATGGGCGTGAGCATGGCGAGCAGGGGGAACGGTTGGTTCTCCTTCTCGGCGGGCACCTCGGGGGCCGCGAACTCCTGGCCCGCATAGCGGCGCTCGACACGGGGCGACCGGTTGAAGAAGATGGGCCCGGCCTTGGGCGCACCGGCACCCGCCACGGATTCGTGCACCCGGATGCGCAGCTCGGTCTCGCCGAGCAGGATGGTGTCGACGTCGCGCGCGTGCAGGCGTGTGACGATGCCGCCATCCACCTCGACGCCGTTCGCCGAACCCAGGTCGATGACGTCCACGCCGTCGCCCACCTCGAGCCGCACGTGCTTCTTCGAGACCATGCGGTCGTCGAGCACGATGTCGCACACGTCTTCGCGGCCGATCGTCACGCTGCCCTCGCTGAGCGACAGCGTGCGGCCCTTCTCCGAGCCGGTCAGGATCTCGAGCGTGGCGAGCGTGGGCGCGTTGCCCGTCTTGGCGGGCGAGAAGTAGCGGCCGGCCTCGGTCAGTGCGACCGTGGCGCCCGAACCGATCCAGGCCTCGCCGACGGGGGCGTCGGGCGGCAGCGTGAGCCATTCGCTGTGCCCGGGCAGGGCGGCCTGCAGCGTGAGGTCGGGCAACGCGTCATTCGACAGTGGGGATGCCGGAGCCGCGGCAGGTGTGCCAGCCCCCGGGTTGCCGTCGGGCTGGAACGGCGATGCCGGGTCGACGCGGGCGATCGTCGCCGCCACCTCGGCGATGGTGGCGGCGGCATCGGTCGTGACGACGATGTCTTCAGTGCTGCCCGAGGATCGCGCAAGTGTGAGCTTCAGTCGCATGGGGTGTCGTACCTTTCACCGGGCAGGCCCGGCGGCACGTCTCACCCCGGGACGGTCTTACCCTACCTGTGAGCGGTCGCTCTGTGCCGCCACCTCGTCGTCATAGACGCGGCGCGCCTCGGCGTGCTGCTCGCGCAGCTTGCGGCCGCGGCGGCCGATCCAGGCGCCGAACCAGATGGGCAGCTCACGAGCGACGATGAACGCGAGCAGCGCGCGGGAGTCGATGAGCGAGCGGAAGACGAAGTCCGCGAAGTCCTCGGGGCGCGATTCGGCGAGGGACGCCGTGACCGACAGCACGGCGACGACGCTGGCGTAGGCCAGCACACCGACGATGAGGCCGAAGAGCACGTGCAGCCATCCGCCGGCCCGGTTCACGATGAGAACCCAGAGGATGCAGGCCACCAGATAGACGACAACGGGAACCCAGAAGACCGGGGTTCCGAGGGCTTGGAGGACGCCCTGCGTGCCGTCGTCGACGGACGGGTCGAGGAAGTAGAAGGTGACGAGGTAGATGATCGCGCCGTAGATGGCGGCGAAGACGAGGCTCGACAGCAGCATCACGCCGATGCCGAAGCCGCGGTTGCTGCGCTTCACGGGCGTGGTCGGTGCCTGCACCTGGATGGAGCGGCGTTCTTCGTCGTTGACGGTGTGCGCGGTCTCGGTCGTCGTCGCGGTCGGGGTCGCCGTCGTGGTGCCGCGCTCATCGCGGATGGCGGCGCGCTCGCGATCGGTGAGGTCGCCGTCGGTGTGGGCGGCGGCAGTGGTGTTCGTCGTGTTCGCTGTGTTTGCGGCGCGGTCGGCGTCTTCCGCGCGGTCACCGCGCGAGTCGTCGTGGCGCGCGGCGGCGACGGATGCGGCACCCGCCGTTCCGGCGACGCCGGCTGCGGCCGGAGCGAAGGTGTGGTCGCGCGTGTCTTCGTCGCGGACGCGTTCGTCTGACGTGCGCTCGGCGGCAGGTGTTCCAGCGTGGTCGGTGTGCGGCGCCTCGGTGTCGTGGCCGGTCGCGGCCGTCGCCGAGTCGGTGTGCGCGGCGTCGTGGCCCGTTGCGGCGTTCCCGTCGACCGCGGGGTCGTACATCTCGGATTCGCGAACGGTGCGGTCTTCTTCGGCGGGCACGGCGTCGTAGTCGACGACGTACTCTTCGCCCGGCGCCGGCTGCGTCACGTCGGCCTGCTGCTCACCGTTCAGGTCGCGGCCGTCGTGGCCGTTGCGGCCGTCGTGGCCGTTGCGGCCGTCCTGACCGTCGCGCTCGTCGTGCTCGTTCGTCGCCATGTCGTGCTCCTCGCTGTTCCGGGCCGGGCCCGCGTGGCGCCCACTCTACTGCGGGGTTCCAACGGCTCGCACGAGGTGGCGCCGCGAGGCGATTTATGCGTCGGCGACCGTGTCGTCGCTCCCGAAGGGGTGCAGGATGCGGCGCAGGAACTGCTTGGTGCGTTCTTCCCGCGGCGACTGGAACACCTGTTTCGGCGCCCCACGCTCCACGATCACGCCGCCGTCGAGGAAGACGACCTCGTCGGCGACCTCCCGGGCGAAGGCGAGCTCGTGCGTGACGACGACCATCGTCCAGCCCTCGGCCGCGAGCTCGGCGATGACGGCGAGCACCTCGCCCACGAGCTCGGGGTCGAGCGCCGAGGTGGGCTCGTCGAAGAGCAGAAGATCGGGTTTCATGGCGAGGGCGCGCACGATTCCGACGCGCTGCTGTTGCCCGCCCGAGAGTTCGAACGGGTAGGAGTCGCGTTTGTCCGCCAGGCCCACGCGCTCGAGCAGGACGAGGGCTTCGGCCGTGGCCTGTTGCTTCGACATCCGCTGCACCTGCACGGGGCCCTCGATCACGTTCTCGAGCACGGTGCGGTGGGGGAAGAGGTTGTAGTGCTGGAAGACCATCGAGGTGCGGTTGCGCGCGGCCAGGACACCCTGTCGGATGTCGCGGTCGGCGAAGTCGACGCGCACGTCTGAACCGATCTCGAGCACACCGGCCTCGGGCCGCTCGAGGCCGTTGAGCGATCGCAAGAGAGTTGTCTTGCCCGAGCCTGACGGACCGATGAGCGCCAGCACCTGGCCGCGCGCGACATCGAGGTCGACGCCGCGCAGCACGCGATTCTCGCCGAAGCGCTTCTCGAGACCCGTGACCCGCAACAGGGGCTGGCGCAGCTGCCCGGGGCGCCCGGTCGGCTCAGTGTGCGACATAGCGATCCAACCTCTTCTCGAGAACGTTCTGGCCGGTCGACAGGGCCATGCAGATGATCCAGTAGACGAGGGCCGCTTCGAGGTAGAGCAGCATGAACTCCTGGCTGAACGCGGCGATGCGCTGCGCCTGCCGGAACAGCTCGGTCACGAGGATCAGCGAGGCGAGCGAGGTGTCCTTCACGAGGCTGATGAAGGTGTTCGACAGCGGCGGGACCGACACGCGCGCGGCCTGCGGCAGGATCACGCGACGCAGGGTCTTGGCGGGCGACATGCCGAGCATGTACCCGGCCTCCCACTGTCCCTTGGGCACCGACAGGATCGCCGCGCGGATGACCTCGGCCGCATAGCCGCCCACGTTGAGCGAGAACGCGATGATGGCGCTTGGCCACGGGTCGAGCTTGATGCCGATCGTGGGCAGGCCGTAGAAGATCACGAACAGCTGCACGAGGAGCGGCGTGCCGCGGATGATCGAGATGTAGACACGCGCAATGCCCGAGAGCAGACGGTTCTTCGACAGCCGCATGAGTGCCACGGCCAGCGCCAGCACGAGACCGACGACGAATGACACGAGCGCGAGCGGGATGGTGCCCATGATGGCGCCCGACACGATGGGCCAGAGCGAGGTCCAGAAGAGCTCGAGATTGTCCATCGGATGCCTCGCCTCTCGTCTCTCGCTCGTTGATCACACGGGGCGGATTGCCCCGATCGGTCCATCCTCGCAGTCGCGCCTGCTCATCGCACCCGGGTTGCCGACCCTGTGGATGAATCAGCCCGCCGCCGCCTGTTCAGAACCCGCAGCGGCGCCGTCCGTGCTTACTGGCTGACGTCGCTGCCGAAGTACTTCTCCGAGATCTCGGCGAGCGTACCGTCGGCGCGCAGGTCGTCGAGGGCCTTGTTGATGGCGTCGGCCAGGTCGTCACTGCCCTTCTTCAGGGCGAAGGCGTTGCGTGACACGTCGTCGAGCTCGGCGGCGACCTTGATGCCGGCATCCGGCTGCTGCTTTAGGTAGTCGAGGTAGGTCAGCTTGTCGTTGACGGTGGCGTCGACGCGGCCCTGCTGCAGCAGCTCGACGGCCTGCGCCCATCCCTCGACGTCTTCGACATTGGCGCCCGCCGCGGTGGCCACATCGTGCCAGTTGCTCGTGAGCGACTGAGCCGTGGTCTTGCCCGACAGGTCGTCGAGCGACGAGATGTCGGTGTTGTCCTTGGCCACGATGACGACGCCGGGCGAGATCGTGTAGGGCTCGGTCATGGTGTACTTCTCTTCGCGCTCGTCGTTGATCGACACCTGATTCGCGATGATGTCGAAGCGACCCGCCTCGAGGCCGGCGAAGATGCCGTCCCACTGGGTCTCTTCGAACTTCACGTCGACGCCCAGCTTGTCGGCAACGGCCGTCACGACCTCGACGTCGTAGCCCGTGAGGTCGCCCGCGCCGCCCTCGTGGTAGCTGAAGGGGCGGTAGGTGCCCTCGGTTCCGACGACGATCGTGCCGGCATCCTTGATCTGCTCGAGGCTTGTGGGGGCGGTGCTGCCCGAACCCGAGTCGGCTCCACCCGACGAGCACGCGCTCAGCCCGAGGGCGAGCGCACCGGCGGCCACTGCGGCGAAAATACGACGTGACGACATGGGGATGTTTCCTCTCGTTCGCACCCGCAACGACCAGCGGATGCCTCAGCACAAGTTACGTGGCCCGAACCGCCCCCGCGACTCGATGTCGCGGTGTTACGGCAGCCTCCGCCGCGTCGTCGCACCAGGCCTCGGCACGACCGGCTCGGAAAGCTCGACCTCGTGCTGCAACGCACGCACTCCCCCGCCCATTCCTGGGCAGCGCGACTTTTTTCAGCCCCAGAGTGTGCGGACCATATCGGCGGTGTATCCGGCCTGCGGCCAGTTGAGCCAGTCGGTCGCGAGCCAGACATTCTCCCGCAAGAAGTGCGACTGCCCCGACGATCCACCCTCGGAGTCGTCCTGCACGACGCAACGCGTGCCGCCCGCTTCGGCGTAGCAGGAGAAGTCGGCCGCCCGCAGGGCTGCCAGAGCCGCGGCGGACTGCTCGGCCGTGACTTGCTTGACCTCGGTGATGATGGCGAATTCGCCCGCCTGGCCCCAGCTGCAGCGCAGGCCGGGTAGATCGGCGAGCAGCGCCGCCACGGCGGGAGTCGTGCTCGCGGGCTCCTCGGCGATGGTCTCGTCGTTGAGAGGGCCGCCCTTCTCGAGCGTGGCGAACATGCGTTTGCTGTAGACCTGGTCGCAACTCTGCGGGTTCGGTCCGGTGATCACGGGCGCCGCGGCGGCGGTCTCGCTGGGCTGCGGCCGGGCCGTCTCGCTCGAACCACCCGAACCGGAGCCCGAACCGCCCGCTCCCCCATCCGACCCGCCGGCAGTGGCACCGCCGAGACCCTGCACACCGACCAGCACACCGGCCACGAGCACGACGATCAACACGATGCCCGCGGCGATGGCGAGCGTGATGTTGCGGCGGCGCGCGCGGTCGTTCGGCGTGGGGGCGGCACTGTCTGCGGTCACGGTCGATCTCCTCGGTTCACGATGCCTTCACCTTACCCAGCCGAACTGGGCCGCGACCCGCGGGTCGTTCCGCCCGGGCCACGTCGCTCGTTACGAGAACAGCGTCTCGACGATGCCCTCGCTGTAGTTCTTGGGTGCCACGTTGACCCAGTGCGTGGCGATCCACAGGTTGCCGCGGAGAACGTGGGAGTAGCCGGCGACACCCGTGCCGGCGTCGTCCTCGGCGAACTCGAACGTGCACCGGATGCCGCCCAACTGCTCACCGCAGTCGTTCCCGTTTGCCTCGAGCGCGCGCACTGCCTCGGCGCTCTCTTCGGGTGTCACCTCGGTCACCCAGGTGATGATGCCGTATTCGCTCGGTCCGCCCCACGAGCACGCGAGTTTGTCGTGGGCCAACAGAAGCGCGTTGACGTCGTCGTACATCGTCAAGCGATCGTTCGACACGACGCCTGGATGATTGAACGGCAGGTCGGTCGCGTTCGAGAGTTCGCTCCACTGCTGCGGGGTGTAGATGGCCTCGCAGTCGGTCGGCAGAGCCACCTGGTCCACGACACCGCTCGCGTCATCGGTCGGTTGAGCGGATGCAGCCGGCCCGGGTGTCTGCGACGCGTCGGGCGTCGCGGGCCTCTCCGTTGCCACGGGGCTCCGCGTGTCCGCGCCGCCGGCGTCACCGCCGCTATTCGATGCACCGAGGAGTGAGGCGGTCACGATCCCACCGACGATGACGACTGCCGCGAGCACGCCGCCGACGATCCATCCGGTGCGGCTCTTTCGGGGCGCGGTCAGGCTGTCGGCCGCGCCGTCCTCACCCCCGCTGCGATCGTTGTCGAACAGCTCGGTTCGGCCGTCATCGTTTCTCACTTTTGCTCCCCTGGCACATCACGCTCACTGCGTGTTCCCACATCATGTCAGCCCGCATATTCGCGCAGGAGCATGCCGCCATAACGGTCTCGTAACGCACAAAAAGAGGGCCCCGGCATCTGCCGGGGCCCTCTTCACACACTCAGCCGAAGCCGGGCGTTGGATGCTGCTTAGTTGTAGGTGCCGGGAGTGAAGTCGTCGCTCGAGAAGGTGTCGAAGTCGACGAATCCGAGGTCCGCTTCATCGAACGCGCCATCGGACGCGAAGATGCGGTTCGGGTAACGCTCCGCCTTCGCCTCTTCCGTCGCCTCGACGGTGACGTCGCGGTACTTCGCGAGTCCCGTTCCGGCGGGGATGAGCTTACCGATGATGACGTTCTCCTTGAGGCCGACCAGCGGGTCGGACTTGCCTTCCATGGCGGCCTGCGTGAGAACACGCGTGGTCTCCTGGAAGGAAGCCGCGCTCAACCACGATTCGGTGGCCAGCGACGCCTTGGTGATTCCCATGACTTCCTGACGGGCCGAGGCCGTGCGCTTGCCCTCGGTGAGAGCGGCACGGTTCAGCTCGTTGTACTTCATGCGGTCGACGAGCTCACCGGGCAGCAGGTCGGTGTCACCGTGATCGACGACAGTCACCTTGCGGAGCATCTGACGAACGATGACCTCGATGTGCTTGTCGTGGATGGGGACACCCTGCGAGCGGTAGACACCCTGCACGCCACCGACGAGGTGCTTCTGCACTTCGCGGACGCCCTGCACGCGCAGGACTTCCTTCGGGTCGACGGCACCGATGTGCAGCGGCTGACCGAGCTCCACGTGCTGGCCGTCCTCGACGAGGAGGGTTGCACGCTTCAGCACCGGGTAGATCACTGCTTCGTCGCCGTTGTCGGGCGTCAGGATGACCTTGCGGCTCTTGTCCGTCTCCTCGATGGTGATGCGTCCCGGCGCCTCGGCGATCGGGGTCGCACCCTTCGGGGTACGGGCTTCGAACAGCTCCTGCACGCGGGGAAGACCCTGCGTGATGTCGTCTGCCGACGCGGAACCACCGGTGTGGAAGGTACGCATCGTGAGCTGCGTTCCGGGCTCACCGATCGACTGGGCCGCGATGATACCGACGGCTTCACCGATGTCGACGAGCTTGCCGGTGGCCAGCGAACGGCCGTAGCAGGCGGCGCAGACACCGACGCTGGACTCACAGGTCAGCACGGAGCGGACCTTGATCGTCTCGACGCCAGCAGCAACGAGCTTGTCGATGAGAACGTCTCCGACGTCGTCTCCGGCTTCGGCCACCACGGTGCCCTGGGGGTCGACGGCCTCGGCGGCGAGCGAACGAGCGAACACGGAGTTCTCGACGTTGGCGTCGCGCACCAGGGTGCCGTCGGCATCCTTGGCTGCGATGGTGAGGGTGAGGCCCTTGGTGGTGCCACAGTCCTCGTCGCGGATGATGACGTCCTGCGAGACGTCGACGAGTCGACGCGTCAGGTAACCCGAGTCGGCGGTACGAAGCGCCGTGTCGGCCAGACCCTTACGGGCACCGTGCGTGGCGATGAAGTACTCGGCCACGGACAGGCCCTCGCGGTAGGACGAGATGATCGGGCGAGGGATGATCTCACCCTTCGGGTTGTTCACCAGGCCTCGCATACCGGCGATGTTGCGGATCTGCAGCCAGTTACCACGTGCACCCGACGACACCATGCGGTTGATGGTGTTGTCTTCGGGGAAGTTCGCACGCATGGCCTCGGCGACCTTGTCGGTTGCCTCGGTCCAGATCTGGATGAGTTCCTGACGACGCTCGGAGTCGGTGATCAGACCCTTCTCGAACTGCGACTGCACCTTGGCGGCCTGCTTCTCGTAGGCACCCACGATCTCGCGCTTGTTCGGCGGAGTGAGGATGTCGGAGAGAGCGACCGTGACACCACTTCGGGTCGCCCAGTGGAAACCGGCGTCCTTGATGTTGTCGAGGGTGGCAGCGACGACCGTCTTGGGGTACCGCTCGGCGAGGTCGTTGACCAGCGTCGAGAGGCGTCCCTTGTCGGCGACGTCTTCGATGTAGGGGTAGTCGTAAGGCAGAGCCTCGTTGAAGAGCGCGCGACCGAGCGTCGTCTCGAGCAGGTACGGCTTGCTCTCGTCGAAGTCTTCGGGCGTCTGTCCTTCGGCGAAGTGCACGCCTTCGAGACGGATGCGCACCTTGGCGTTGAGGTCGAGCGAGCCCTGGTCCTTCGCGAGAATCGCTTCTGCGACGGAGGAGAACGCGCGGCCTTCGCCCTCGACACCCGACTTGAGGGTGGTGAGGTGGTGCAGACCGATGATCATGTCCTGCGAGGGCAGGGTGACCGGGCGGCCGTCGGAGGGCTTCAGGATGTTGTTCGAGGCGAGCATCAGGATGCGCGCTTCGGCCTGGGCCTCGACCGACAGCGGGAGGTGGACAGCCATCTGGTCGCCGTCGAAGTCTGCGTTGAACGCAGCACACACGAGCGGGTGCAGCTGGATGGCCTTACCCTCGACGAGCTGAGGCTCGAACGCCTGGATGCCGAGACGGTGCAGCGTGGGCGCGCGGTTCAGCAGCACGGGGCGTTCGCGGATGATCTCTTCCAAGACATCCCACACCTCGGCGCGCGAGCGCTCGACCATACGCTTTGCCGCCTTGATGTTCTGAGCGTGGCTCAGGTCGATCAGGCGCTTGATGACGAACGGCTTGAAGAGCTCCAGGGCCATCTGCTTGGGCAGACCACACTGGTGCAGCTTCAGCTGCGGGCCGACGATGATGACCGAACGACCCGAGTAGTCGACACGCTTACCCAGCAGGTTCTGGCGGAAACGACCCTGCTTACCCTTCAGCATGTCGCTGAGGGACTTGAGGGCACGGTTGCCAGTTCCGGTGACGGGGCGGCCACGACGACCGTTGTCGAACAGCGCGTCAACAGCCTCCTGAAGCATGCGCTTCTCGTTGTTGACGATGATCTCGGGGGCACCGAGGTCGAGCAGACGACGCAGACGGTTGTTGCGGTTGATCACACGACGGTAGAGGTCGTTGAGGTCGGACGTGGCGAAGCGGCCACCGTCGAGCTGGACCATGGGGCGCAGCTCGGGCGGGATCACGGGGACCACGTCGAGCACCATGGCGGCCGGCGAGTTGCCGGTCTGCACGAACGAGTTGACGACGCGCAGGCGCTTGATGGCGCGGATCTTCTTCTGACCCTTGCCCTCGGCGATCTGCAGGTGCAGCAGCTCGGCTTCGGCCACGAGGTCGAACGAGAGGAGGCGCTTCTTGATGGCCTCGGCGCCCATGTAAGCGTCGAAGTACAGGCCGAAGCGGTCCTGCAGCTCGTGGAACACGGCGTCTTCCGGCTTCAGGTCGCCGACTTTCAGGTTGCGGAAGTCGTCCCAGACGCGCTCGAGGTGAGCGATCTGCTCGTCGTACGACTTGCGGGTCTGGCTCATCTCCTTCTCGGCGGCATCCTTGGTGCGACGCTTCTGGTCGCTCTTGGCGCCTTCGGCCTCGAGGGCCGCGAGGTCGTCTTCGAGCTTCTTCAGACGGTCGGCGATGCGGCTGTCGCGCTGGTCACCCAGGGTCTTGATCTCGAGACGGAGCTCGTTCTCCAGACCGGGCATGTCAGCGTGGCGGGCCTCGTCGTCGACGTCGATCACCATGTAGGCGGCGAAGTAGATGACCTTTTCGAGGTCCTTCGGCGCCATGTCGAGCAGGTAACCGAGGCGAGACGGGACGCCCTTGAAGTACCAGATGTGAGTGACGGGGGCGGCGAGTTCGATGTGGCCCATGCGCTCACGGCGCACAGACGACTTCGTGACCTCGACACCGCAGCGCTCACAGACGATGCCCTTGAAGCGGACACGCTTGTACTTGCCACAGGAACATTCCCAGTCACGCGACGGTCCGAAGATCTGTTCGCCGAACAGACCGTCCTTCTCGGGCTTCAGGGTGCGGTAGTTGATGGTTTCGGGCTTCTTGACCTCACCGTACGACCAACGACGGATGTCGTCAGCGGTAGCCAGGCCAATGCGAAGCTCGTCAAAAGTGGTTACGTCGAGCAATTTCTCTCCTACTTAGGAAAACTCGTGAGTTCTTTACAGGGGCCTGGTTTAGATCTCGTCGATTGACGAGGACTCGAACCGGGAGGAAATGTTGATGCCGAGCTCTTCGGCGGCGCGGAATGCGTCGTCGTCGGTGTCGCGCAGGCTGACCGCGGTGCCGTCAGCCGAGAGGACCTCGACGTTCAAGCAGAGCGACTGCATTTCCTTGATGAGCACCTTGAAGGATTCGGGGATACCCGGCTCCTGGATGTTCTCACCCTTGACGATGGCTTCGTACACCTTCACGCGGCCGAGGATGTCGTCGGACTTGATGGTCAGGAGTTCCTGCAGAGCGTAGGCGGCACCGTATGCTTCGAGCGCCCACACCTCCATCTCACCGAATCGCTGTCCACCGAACTGCGCCTTACCACCCAGCGGCTGCTGGGTGATCATGGAGTACGGACCGGTGGAACGGGCGTGGATCTTGTCGTCTACCAGGTGGTGGAGCTTCAAGATATACATGTAGCCGACCGAGATCGGGGCGGGGAAGGGCTCTCCGGAGCGGCCGTCGAACAGACGCGTCTTTCCGGTCGAGTCGATCAGGCGCTCACCATCGCGGGTGAGGGTCGTCGAGTCGAGCAGACCGGCGATCTCCTCCTCGAAGGCACCGTCGAACACCGGGGTCGCAACCTTGGTGCCGGGGGCCGCGCTGTGCGCTTCCTTCGGCAACTTCTTCGCCCAGGCGGGCGAACCCTCGACATCCCAACCCTGCTTGGCGACCCAACCGAGGTGGGTCTCGAGCACCTGGCCGAAGTTCATTCGACCGGGGATACCCAGCGGGTTCAGGATGATGTCGACCGGAGTTCCGTCGGCGAGGAACGGCATGTCCTCGACCGGCAGGATCTTGGCGATGACACCCTTGTTGCCGTGACGGCCGGCGAGCTTGTCGCCCTCGGTGATCTTGCGCTTCTGGGCGATGTAGACGACCACACGACGGTTGACGCCCGAACCCAGCTCGTCGTCGCCGTCTTCGGAGTTGAACTCCTTGACCGCGATGATCGTGCCGCGCTCACCGTGGGGAACCTTGAGGCTCGTGTCGCGGACTTCGCGGCTCTTCTCGTTGAAGATCGCGCGCAGCAGTCGCTCTTCGGCGCTCAGCTCGGTCTCACCCTTGGGCGTGACCTTGCCGACCAGGATGTCGCCGGGGCGAACCTCGGCGCCGATGCGGATGATTCCGCGCTCGTCGAGGTCCTTCAGCAGGTCGGGGCTCACGTTCGGAAGGTCACGCGTGATCTCTTCCTTGCCGAGCTTCGTGTCGCGGGCGTCGACCTCGTACTCCTCGATGTGGATCGAGGAGAGCACGTCGTCCTTCACCAGGTTCTGGCTCAGGATGATCGCGTCTTCGAAGTTGTGACCTTCCCACGTCATGAAGGCGACGAGGAGGTTCTTTCCGAGGGCCAGTTCACCGTTCTCGGTGGCGGGGCCGTCGGCGATGACCTCGCCGGCCTCGATGCGGTCACCCTCGGTGACGACAACGCGGTTGTTGTAGCTGGTGCCCTGGTTGGAGCGGTCGAACTTGCGCAGGTAGTACTCCTGCGTTCCACCCTCGTCGAGCTGCACGGTGACGACATCGGCGGAGACCTCGGACACGACGCCCGACTTCTGCGCGGTGACGACGTCTCCGGCGTCGATAGCGGCGTAGCCCTCCATACCGGTTCCGACGAGCGGCGACTCGCTGCGCAGCAGCGGGACAGCCTGACGCTGCATGTTGGCACCCATGAGGGCGCGGTTCGCATCGTCGTGCTCGAGGAAGGGGATGAGCGAGGTCGCGACCGACACCATCTGGCGCGGCGAGACATCCATGTAACCGATTTCTTCGGCGGGAACGAGGTCGACCTCGCCACCCTTCTTCCGAGCGAGAACGCGGTCTTCAGCGAAGCGCGCGTCCTTCGTCAGAGGAGCGTTGGCCTGGGCGACGATGAAGTCGTCCTCTTCGCTCGCCGTGAGGTAATCGATGTTGGTGGTGACTTCACCGTCGACGACGCGGCGGTACGGGGTCTCGATGAACCCGAACGCGTTGATGCGTGCGAAGGAGGCGAGCGAACCGATCAGACCGATGTTGGGGCCTTCAGGGGTTTCGATGGGGCACATGCGGCCGTAGTGGGACGGGTGAACGTCTCGCACCTCGACGCCGGCGCGCTCACGGGACAGACCACCGGGGCCCAGCGCGGAGAGACGACGCTTGTGCGTCAGACCGGCGAGCGGGTTGTTCTGGTCCATGAACTGCGACAGCTGCGACGTTCCGAAGAACTCCTTGATCGCGGCGACGACGGGGCGCACGTTGATCAGGGTCTGCGGCGTGATCGCCTCGATGTCCTGCGTGGTCATACGCTCGCGGACGACGCGCTCCATGCGGCTGAGGCCGGTGCGCACCTGATTCTGGATGAGCTCACCCACGGCGCGGATGCGACGGTTGCCGAAGTGGTCGATGTCGTCGACGTCGAGACGGATGTCGACGCCCTTGCCATCGCGCACACCGGAGTAGGTGGTCTCGTTGCTGTGCAGGCGCACCAGGTACTTGATCGTCGCGACGATGTCTTCGACGGTCAGGACCGAGTCGCTGAGCGGCGCATCGATGCCGAGCTTGCGGTTGATCTTGTAACGACCCACCTTGGCCAGGTCGTAACGCTTCGGGTTGAAGTAGAAGTTGTCGAGCAGCGCGCGCGCAGCCTCGGCAGCGACCTGCTCGCCCGGACGGAGCTTGCGGTAGATGTCGCGGAGGGCATCTTCCTTGGTGAGGATCGTGTCCTTCTCGAGGGTGAGCTCGATGGACTCGAAGCCCTTGAACTCCTCCATGATCTCTTCGGTCGTCAGACCGAGAGCCTTGAGGAACACCGTGACCGACTGCTTGCGCTTGCGGTCGATGCGGACGCCGACCTGGTCGCGCTTGTCGATCTCGAACTCGAGCCAGGCACCACGGCTCGGGATGACGCGAGCCGAGTAGATGTCCTTGTCGGACGTCTTCTCCTGCTGACGCTCGAAGTACACGCCCGGCGAGCGGACGAGCTGCGAGACGACGACGCGCTCGGTGCCGTTGATGATGAACGTGCCACGCTCGGTCATGAGCGGGAAGTCACCCATGAAGACCGTCTGAGTCTTGATCTCACCCGTGAGGTGGTTCATGAACTCGGCCTCGACATAGAGAGGAGCAGCGTAGGTCTTGCCACGCTCCTTGCACTCGTCGATCGAGTACTTCTCGGGCTCGAGGTAGGGGTTGGCGAACGACAGCTGCATGGTCTCGCCGAGGTCTTCGATCGGAGAGATCTCTTCAAAGATCTCTTCGAGACCCGAGTGGCTCGCGAGGTCGGTGCGACCCTGCGCGGTGGCTTCTTCGACGCGTGCCTTCCACACGTCGTTGCCCACCAGCCAGTCGAACGACTCGGTCTGCAAAGCGAGCAGATCCGGAACCGTCAGCGTGTCGGTGATTTTAGCGAACGACAGTCGGGAAGCCCCGCGGCCGTTCTTGGGTGAGTTGGTGGATGCGTTGCGCGCAGCAGCCAAGGAAATAACCTCCGTGGACCCCGTCGGGTCAAGTTACTGTTAGTAATGGAGAACTCGTAGACCCCGCGATAAAGCCGGCCGGACATGATGCCCGAGCCCGAAAGCCGACCGCAATATGAAGGCAGAGGGATGTCTAAGAGCGCAAAGGTCAAGTGTATGCCCTCCGACGCGCCGTGTCCAGTTACTTCCTTGACCCGATTTCATTTCTCCTGTATACGACCTGACTGAGGGTCCGACCGCAGCCAGGCGCGACGCAGCCCCTGCGACATATGGCGCCACGTGACATCCCGAATGAAGATCGAGTCGATTGCGATCATGGCGAGGGAGAACCAGGGCAGTCCCATCAGAACGGCGATGCCGATGTGGAAGCTGAGCATGACGACGAGCGCGAAGATGCGGGTGCCGCGCCGCAGTAAGAGGAGCGGGAACGAGACCTGCACGAGCAACGTGAGGGTGGTGGCGAACGCCACGCCCGGCGCCCAGGTCGTCACCAGCGACGACAGCTCGGGCCATGTGCCGAACTGAGCGACGTGGATGGGGTCGTAGATCGCCCAGCCGCCCGACCACGGCTCGCCGCCCGCCTTGTAGAGTCCGCCCGAGACGTAGATGAAGGACACCTGGCACGCGAGCACGATGATGGCCAGGTTGTGCGACAGGTTCGTCGACCATTCCGGGAGGACCCGCTGGAAGCGCCAGAGCCTGAGTGGCCAGATGCCGGAGCGTCCGGCATTGCGACGTCGGCGGCGAGCATCCATCGACCATCGTTCCGCCGGCGAGGCGAAGAAGATCGCGATGAGAGCCATCCGCGTGAGATTGTCACTCTGGTCGCTGACGTACTCGTTGATCTCGACGAAACCCACCCACAGGATGAATAGAGGGATCATCACGATGCGTGTGCGATAGCCGATGGTGAAGAGGACCGCGCAGACGCCGAGCAGGAGATAGAGCTCGGTGAATGCGAAGTCGTTCGCCGCGATGCTGGGGAAGATGTTGAAGGGCCAGAGCCGCGCGAACTCGCTGGTCGGATAGTCGAGCTGCCCCGTCCAGGCGGCGCCCCCGCCGAACGTATAGAGACGGGTAGTGAAGTTCGAGACGAGCGTGCCGAGAATGGTCAGGCCGAGCAGCATCCGGGTGATTGCGAGACCGTAGGAGGCCCGCTTGCGATCGAGGAGCCAGTCCTCGCCGAGGCCGAAGAGCCGGCTGACCAGTGCGCCGAACCCGCGGATGCCGTCGTGGAGCAGCGAGCGGAACGTGCGCCACGCCTGCCTCAGGGGAAGACGGCGGCGGGCGCCTGCGTTGACCTGCGCGGGCGTTGCAGGTGACGGTGCGGAGGCAGGTGCAGGCGCGGTCTCGGACACGGGCGAGGGGCGAGTCTCGGCTGCGGAGTCGGACCCGGCGGACTCGATGGTCCCGTCGGATCCGTCGGACACGTCGGATACGTCGGACGGCGCTTCTGGCGCGCGTGCGCCCCGGTCGGTCGTGGTCATTTTTCGAGCCTCTCGTATCCGGCACGGAACACATCGGCGAAGGCGTCACCGGACTGGCCGGGCATCGTGATGAGGCCCCGCCATCCGGTCGGGGCGATCTGTTCGCCGGGTCTCTGCGCTTCCGGGTTGTTGCGCTCGGAGAACGGAATGATGTTCTGGCGACTGGATTGGTATTGCACCCGGACGACGGAGTCACCCCAGATCGCACGCGCTACCTGCGTTGCATAGGCATCCGCATATCTCTCTTGGACGATGTAGCGGACGACGATGCTGTCGTCGGTGCCCTGAGTGTTCATCGCCTCCTGCATGCGGCCGAGCCAGGCGTCGCCGTCGAAGAAGTTCAGGGCGGCCGTTGCGCGCTGCTCGGGCGTCAGCAGGTCGTAGGCGCCCTTGAGGAGCGAGGACTGGTGCGTTCCGAGCCCCGCCGCGCGGGGTGGAAGCAGGTTATGGCGAGACATGGCGAGCTCGACATCGGTCGCACTCACCCACTCCGTCTCGCGCTGCTCGCCGTTCTCGTCCACCACGAGGGCGCGCACTCTGAGGTTGTAGTCGCCGTTGATCGGTTCGGGGGCGAACACACTCCAGCTCTGGCCGTACCACGGGATCATGTAGCTCGTCAGGACGGTGCCGGGGATGAGTTCGCGCAGCGGCGTGACGGGCCCGATCCACAGGAAACTGGCGAAGACGTGCCAGACGGTGAAGAGCACCCCCAGGCTCAGGACGCCACGCACCAGCGGGCCCCTCGGTCGGGTAGTGGAGCGGGTCATCTGAATCTCCTGACGCAACGGTCGACTTGTATAAATGTAAGTATATATATTTCAGTGTATTTTGCGAGGGTCTTCACACAGAAGCGGGGCACACACGTTGAGAACGTGAGCGCCCCGCTCCCTCGGAATGGCGAGGAACTAGTTCTGTGATGCCCGAGCGGCCGCGCGGCGACGCTTCGAGGCCGCGACGAGACCGAAGAGGCCACCCGCGGTGATCAGCGACAGGGCGGTGATCGTGAAGCCGTTCGCATCGTCCGCACCGGTCGCGGAGAGCGAGCTGTAGTTCAGGCCGGTTGCCGTAGCAGATCCCTTCGACGAGGCCGAGGCCGAGCCGGTCGTTTTCACGTCGGAGTTCGATGAACTGGACGAGTTCGACGAGCTCGAGGAATTCGCAGTCGGCGTGGCGTTCGAGGCGCCTGATGCATCGGCCGAGGAGTTCGCGATCGATGCGGCCTTCGATGCCGACGAGTTGTCGCCGTTCGCGGCAGCGGACGCCTTGGCGTTCGTGCTCGAGGAGTTGTCAGCGTTCGCGGACGTCTTCGATGCCGAGATCGACGCAGCGTTCGCGTTGGTCTTCGACGTGCTCGATGCATCACGCGACGCATCCGTGGTCGACGCCGACTGCGCAGCGATGCTCGCATCCGGGTTCGCCGCCGCAGAAGCCTGCGTGGTGGCATCCGCCTGCGCTGCAGCCTTGGAGGCCGCATTCGCCTTCGAGTCAGCCGACGCCGACGCGGCAGCGTTCTTGTTCACGTCACCCTTGGACGTACTGGACGCGTTCGAGTCCGGAGTCGCGTTCGCCTTCGGCGACGCGTTCGAGTTCGAAGTCGAATCCGGTGTCGCGTCCGCCTTCGGCGACGCGTTCGAGTTCGAAGTCGAATCCGGTGTCGCGTCCGCCTTCGGCGAGGCGTTCGAGTTCGCGTTCGCGTTGGAGTTGATCGACGCATCCGTCGACGAGTTCGCGATCGAAGCGGCCTTCGACGCCGACGAGTTGTCGCCGTTCGCGGCAGCCGACGCCTTGGCGTTCGTGCTCGAGGAGTTGTCAGCGTTCGCGGACGTCTTCGACGCCGAGATCGACGCAGCATTCGTGTCGGTCTTCGACGTGCTCGATGCATCACGCGACGCATCCGTGGTCGACGCCGACTGCGCAGCGATGCTCGCATCCGGGTTCGCCGCCGCAGAAGCCTGCGTGGTGGCATCCGCCTGCGCCGCAGCCTGCGATGCCGCATTCGCCTTCGAGTCAGCCGACGCCGACGCGGCAGCGTTCTTGTTCACGTCACCCTGCGACGTACTAGACGCGTTCGAGTCCGGAGTCGCATTCGAGTTCGAGTCCGGCGTCGCATTCGAGTTCGAGTCCGGCGTCGCATCCGCCTTCGGCGACGCGTTCGAGTCAGGCGATGCGTTCGAGTTCGACGAGCCGTCCGGGTTGGAATCCTTCGTCCCCTCGGTGTCGGGGTTGGCGTTCGCGCCTGTGGGGGTGTCGGTGATGTCGACGTTGATGCGGTGGCTGTCCTGCTGGACCTTGGTCCAGAAGCTTCCCCCGATGACGCCGGATGCCCGCGAATCCATCGTGACCTTGAAACGAAGCTCGGTGACCGTGCCGGTCGCCGTCACTTCGCCGCTCGAAGCGAGGTTCTGCGGGGCGCTGATCTGATTGGACGTCACGTTCAGACCGCCCGATGTCGATGACAGCGTGACCCCGGGCGTCTCGAGCGTGTAGCGCGCAGACGAGAGCACAGTGCCGGCGACGGGAACGGCGAAGGTGGCGCCGCCGAGATCACTGAAGAGAATCTTGGGGTTGGTGACGGGTTTACTGAACTTGATCACGACGACACCGCGATCGCAGGCTTTGCCGTTGGCGCACGGGAAAGCCTCGTCGATACCGATGATGCCGAGGCCCAATTCGCCGGCGTCTGTGGTGCGGACGCCGACATCCCCGCCGCCCTGCTCGATCTGAACACCCTTGCCCTTGGCGGGGGTCTCGGTCTGGATGTTGATGTTGGTGGAGCCGACGCTTGCAGTCTGACTGCTGTTCGCGCCGGTGGTGCCCGTCCATCCGGTTGCGATGACGGCGGAGGCGGGCAGGGAACCCAAGGCGGCGAGCGCGACGACTCCGGCACCGACGAGCGCAACCTGGCTGCTGCGGCGGAAGCTGGCTCCCGGCTTGGCAGCGGCCTGACGATTACTACTCCGGTGTGTCTGTGAATTCATGTGATGTGCTCCATTTTGTTCGTGAAAGGCGGGGGATGACTGACGCCCGAGTCGACCTCGGTCGAGATTCGGATTGACCGCACCCGGCCAGATGCGGCTTATGCAACATCAATATATCAAGATACCTGTAGCCGGTGAGGCGCACAATGGGGAGCTCACGTGACCCCACCGAGGAAACGATTAGGCTCGCTACCATGACGACGCACCCGGCCATCACCCTCGGCATCAGCGGCTACCGCGCCGTCATCGAGCCCGACCGCTTCGTGCCGGGCAGCTACCAGCTCGTCGTCGACGGCACACCTCAATCGCACGTCAACCTCGACGATCCCGCGCAGTTGCACTTCGAATACATCCAGCGCATCGGCCACGTGATCGACGAGCTGCGCGAACCGGGAACCCCCATCACGGCCGTGCACCTCGGCGCGGGCGCTCTCACCCTGCCGAGATACATCGCAGAGACCCGACCCAACAGCCGACAGCAGGTGCTCGAACTCGAGACCGATCTCGTGCCGTTCGTGCGCGAACACCTGCCACTCCCCGCCCGCGCGAACATCAAGGTCCGCTACGGTGACGCCCGCGAGAGCCTCGCGAAACTGCCGGCCGGCCTGTTCGGCACGGCCGACATCGTGGTCGTCGACATCTTCGCCGGTTCGCGCACACCCGCCCACGTCACGAGCCAGGAGTTCTACGCGCAGGCCGCGAAGCTGCTGTCCCCCGATGGCATCCTCGCCATCAACATCGCGGATGGCCCGGGGTTGGCATTCGCGCGTGGGCAAGCAGCCACCGTGGCCTCCGTCCTCCCCCACGTCGCCGCGATGGCCGAGGCCCAGGTGCTCAAGGGGCGCCGCTTCGGAAACGTCGTGCTCGTGGCCTCGGCCCACCCGTTGCCGCTCGACTACATCCCCCGTTTGCTCGCGGGCGGCCCCCACCCGGCGCAGGCGGTGCACGGCGCCGCACTCGCCGAATTCACGCGCAGCGCCCCCATCGTGACCGACCAGACCGCGGTCCCGTCGCCTCCCCCGAACCGTTCGGTCTTCCTGGCGAAGTAGCGACCTTCCCGGCCGGCGCGACGACTACCGGGGATTTCCCAGCTCGGATCACGGCGGGTTCGTGGCAGACGGCGTGTCGGCCTCATCGCCGCGCCGCGGGCCGGGCCGCCGTCGACAGGCCCGGGCGCAACCTGGCGGCGCGACATCCGCTCGTCTGAGAAATCGGTCGGTCAAAAGCGACAGGCGGGAGCGGATGCGGGGCGCTGGACGCCCACCGAGTTAGGGTCGGAACACCGCAACCCAGCGGCACGCAACACCGCCATTTCAGTCACACCCGGGGGCACCCATGAAGATCCTGCTCGGCTGGGACGCCGTCACCCTTCGCGAAAAAGTCGACCTGCGCGCCGCCGGCGAACGTCTGGCCGAACTCGGCGACATGCGCAATCTGCAGGCCCTGAGTGAGCGAGCCTGGCTGCTGAAGGTCACCGGTCAGCTCGATGAGGCACTGGATGTCGCCAGCCAGGCCGTGCGCCTCGCCCGCTTCACCGGCAACCGTCGCGATCTGTTGCTGCCCCGCATCCTGCGCACCCAGGTGCTGCAATATTTGGGGCGCTATGACGAGGCGATCTATGAATTGACCCTCTGCGCCGACGATGCCCGCACCCAGAACTGGCCGACCCTCGAGTCGGTCGCCCTGCAACACCGCGGGCGCGTGTTGTTCGACGCCGGTGAGTACGCGGCCGCGCTGGCCGACTTCAAGGCCGCCGTCTTCCTGCGCAATCAGGCGGGCGCCAGCGAGGCCGAGCTCGAGCCGTCGCTGATCGCCATCGCCGTCACGGAATCGTTTCTCAGCGAAAGCGCCTGACCGCCCAACCGCGACCCTGGATCGAGGTGTCCGGGGCGCTCGGGGTGTCCGGGGCGCTCGGGGTGCACGCGGTGCTCGGGGTGGTCGGGGTGCTCGAAACGCCCGGGTCGCCGGAATGACCCGAATCGCTCGACACTCTCGATGCGCGGATGTCGGAAGCGAGAGGTAGCCTTTTGCCATGTCTGATCTCGCCCGGGTGCGCGTGTGGGCCGATGCCCTGATTGCTCTGCACCTCGATGCGGCCTGGTCCTTCGACTTCGACAACGCCAAGCGCCGCGCGGGTCTCTGCAACTACACCGATAAGCGCATCACCGTCTCCCGCTATCTGGCGTCCCGATACGACGACGACGAGATCCACCAGATCCTCTTGCACGAGGTCGCGCACGCCGTGGCCGGGTCGCGGGCGGGGCACGGGCCTCAGTGGCGCGCGGTGGCCGCCGACCTCGGCTACGAGGGCTCTCGGCTGCACTCCGGCGAGACGGCAGACGAATTGGCCCCCTGGGTGGGCACTTGCCCCAACGGGCACACGCTATATCGCCACCGCAAACCGACCCGGCAGAGCTCGTGCGCGGTGTGCTCGAAGCGCTTCGATCCGGCTTTCGAGATTTCGTGGAGCAGGCGTGAGATCTCCGCGGCCACCCGGCGGCGTGCGGCAGCAGCTGGGATGGGCGACTGATGCCGAACACCTGGGTGGCGTTGTTGCGCGGCGTGAACGTGGGTGGCAACACCATCAAGTCTGCCGATCTGGTCGCGGCGATTCGGGAAGTCGGGTTTTCGCGGGTGAAGGCCGTCTTGGCTTCGGGCAACGTCTTGGTTGACGATGACGATGGCGACCAGGAGACGGGCACGGGCGCTGGCAACAATGGGGACATGGGTGCTGGCCCGGACACCAATAGCGGCGTTGGCGGACTATCAGCGGGCCTCACCCGCGGGCGCGCTGAGGTTCGGCGACGGCTCGAAACCGCCATCGATGCGCGCTACGGCTATGGGGTCCAGGTGGCGGTTGTGCGTCTCGACGAGATGCAGGCCGTGATCGATGCGTATCCGTTCGCAGAGGTGGCCGACAGGCATGCGTACGTGACGTTCGCCACCGACCGGGACGTCATCGCCGCGCTCGCCGAGGACGCCGCGGGGCTGCTCGCCGCGACCTCGGCTTCCGGATCGGAACGACTCGCCCTGGGCGACGGCGTCATCTATTGGGAGGTCGCGAAGGGCTCGAGCACGAACAGCCCGTTCGCGAAGATCTCCTCACGGGCCCGGTATCGCGCCGGTGCCGAGGTCATCACGACACGCAATCTGAGAACTCTGCGCAAGCTGGCCTGGTAGCGGGCTGGCGGCCGACATGCAGAAAGGCTCCGGTTCTGTGTCGAACCGGAGCCTTTCTCGATACCGCCAACGCGGGCGTCTGCGTCAGACAGTCGGTTACGGAGCGACAGTGACCGACGGGTCGAACGCGACGTAGCCTGCGAAGTCCTTGCCGACCCGCGAGGCGGCGCCGTCGTAGGGGGTCGGGTAGCTCCACGCCTTGTCGGCGTGGACGTCGTCGCCGACGCGCACGTTCCAGTACTGGGCCTCGCCCTTCCACGGGCAGGTGTACGGGGTGTCGGAGCTCTCGAAGAGTTCCTTCTTCAGGCTGGCCGGCGGGAAGTACCAGTTGCCCTCGATTTTGATCAGGTCGTCCTGCTCGGCTTCGGCGAGGACCGTGTCATTCAGAGTTGCTTTCATGGCGCGAGACTACGCCGACGCCCGCACGAATGCGAGGGCCTGGACAACGCTCTCAGCACCCTCACACAGGAATCGCTCGGCGCGGGCCCGCGACTCGTCAGGATGCCAGACGAAGAACCTTCACATCGGTGCGTGTGTCGACCTGCGCGGCTCGGACGACTTTCTCGCGCTCACCGGCGACGATCATCTCTTGGCCGACGACCGAGGCGGTGAACAGGTGACCGACCGCCTTCTGCAAACCCTCGAAGGCCGCGCATACGACGGCCGCTTCGGGCGACGTGAAGTCGATACCGGCCGTTGCGAGTGCGTCGATGACGGCACCGGCGGCGAGCGCGTCATGGCTGGCAAAAGCGCCCTCGCGACCCGCGGCGACGACCGCGATGGTAACGCGACGGCCGAGGCGCACCTGGTGCTCGAGCACCCACTGGGCCGCGGCCGTGCGGTTCGTGAGGTCGGCGGCAATGATCGTGGCGTCTTCGACGGCGCACGCCTGAACGCTCATGGTCTCGAACTGACCGAGCGAGTCGACCCAGATGATCACGTCGGCATCGGTCATGCGCTTCAGCCCCGGCTTGCCGAAGTCGAGGCGCACCTGGTACTTCGTCTGTGTGAGGGGGGATACGACGGTCTGCTGAACGCTCATCCGGATATCGTAACCCCGCCGAAACATGCCCGCGAACCGGCGTCAGTACCACACCCTGTCTGTGAGGGAACGTGGGGGCCTCTCATCGGCCGACGGCAGCCGCATCCCGTCACGGATGGTCTCGAAATCGAGACGCGAAATCTCGAGGATGCCTCGACGCAACTGCTGGCCCCACGTGCGCCGATCGCGCGTGAACTCGAGCAGGCCGACGAGCGGGCGCACGGGCTGGAACACCGTGTCGTCCATGAAATCGACGCGCCGCCGCCACGAGCGCGAGCCCTCGGATTGGTCGGCGAGGAACATCCGACCGTCGGAGATGCGGCCGATGGCCGTGAAGGCGCGCAGACGCTCGCCCTCGGGCGCTTCGTAGCGCGGGGAGTAGAAGACGATGCCGTCGGCCTCGGAGAAATCCTCGAGACCGTCTCGGCCGCCGAACGTCATCTCGACGACGCCGGCCGCGCGCAGGCGTCGCACCCGGTCGAGGGGCGCGACCACCAGCCAGTATCGGATCGCCACGTGACCTGTTTACCGCACCGGGGCGGCCGCGCGTCCACGGCGCGCTTGCCGAACACGCGCGGCGAGTGATGAAGAGGGACGGGAGGAAGGATGGGCGGCCGAGAAAAACTGGGGACGCGCAGGATGTCCGGGCGCAAGGCCCTGCGCGAGCGCATCCGGCGGAGGAGTATGGGGGTATGCATGTACAGCTGAAGTTGATCTTGGACTGCGACCCCGATGCCGCCTGGCGCGCGATCAAGTCGCCGACGGTTCTGACCGAGCTGTATGGCCCGCTGCTGCAGCCCGAGTCGCAAGAGGGCGCGTTCCCGACGATCTGGGGGCCCGGGTCGCACGCCGTCACGCTCAAGGCGCTCGGGCTCGTGCCGGTCGGCGGCCAAGACATCCGTCTCGACTTTCAGGAGAAGCGGCCCGACGGCGTGCGCATCATGCACGACAGCGGCGCGCCGTTGAGCGGGCCACTCACGCTTCTGACCCGCTGGGATCACCGCATGGCCATCGCGCCAGCGCCGGGCGACCCCACCAAGACGCTGTATCGCGACCGGCTCGAGATCTCTGGGGCCGTCGCGCCCGCGCTGTGGTACCCACTGTGGTCGCTGTGGCAGTGGCGCGGTGCCCGAATGGTGCAGATGGCGCCGACGTGGGCGTTCGATCCCGACCGGCAGAACGAGGACGATCCCGACGCGAATACGGGGGATGCCGCATCCGATGCACCCGCCGGCGACGACACCAGATTCGGCGGCGACGGCTCGAAGCTGTAGTCTGGGAGGACTTGTGGGCGCTACGGTGCCCCTTGCGTCGTAGAACGCTTTCACACCGGCTCGGCCGGTTCACGGATTTCATACGGCGAACGGATGCGTCTTCCGACGCTTTCGCCACATCCACCCGTCGTGCCAGAGCACGCATCACCGGATCGCCCGGCAGCTCTTTCTGCCGTTCGACCACTGCCCCACCTCTTCGCCGTGCACCGGTTCATTCGAACAGGCACCGAAGGCGGCGTGGCCGAGGTGTGCGTGCGTCACGAACAGGGTGCCTGCCTGAAAGGCACAACCCCATGACAGAAACCGACACCACGTTCGCCGCACTCGGCGTTCCCACCGCCCTCGTCAACGCGCTCATCGCCGATGGCAAGACCACGCCCTTCCCCATCCAGGTCGACACGCTGCCCGACACGCTGTCGGGTCGCGATGTGCTGGGCCGCGGAAAGACGGGCTCGGGCAAGACCCTGGCCTTCAGCATCCCGATGGCCGCCCGCCTCGGCACCACCCTCTCGGGTGGCCGTCGTCGCCCCGGTCGCCCCGTCGGCCTCATCCTGGCCCCGACGCGCGAGCTCGCCACGCAGATCGACGCCGTGCTCGCACCGCTCGCCGCGGCCTACAGCATGAAGACCACCACCATCTTCGGTGGCGTCAACCAGAGCCGGCAGGTCGCCGCCCTCAAGGCCGGCGTCGATATCGTCGTCGCGTGCCCCGGCCGCCTCGAAGACCTCATGAAGCAGGGCTTCGTGTCGCTCGACGCCGTCGAGATCACCGTGCTCGACGAGGCCGACCACATGGCCGACCTGGGCTTCCTGCCCGTCGTCACGCGCCTCATGGACAAGACCCCGACCGACGGACAGCGTCTGCTGTTCTCGGCCACGCTCGACAACGGTGTGGACAAGCTCGTCAAGCGCTACCTGCACAACGAGGTCCTGCACTCGGTCGACGAGGCCAACTCCCCCGTCGCCGCCATGACCCACCACGTTTTCGAGGTCAGCGACCTCGACCAGAAGAAGAACCTCGTGCAGGCCGTCGCCTCGGGCACCGGTCGCCGCATCCTCTTCATGCGCACCAAGCACCACGCCAAGAAGCTGGCCAAGCAGCTGACCGACTCGGGCATCCCCGCCGTCGACCTGCACGGCAACCTGTCGCAGGCCGCCCGTGACCGCAACCTCGCCGCTTTCGGCGAGGGCAAGGTGCGCGTTCTCGTGGCAACGGATGTCGCGGCGCGCGGTGTGCACGTCGACAACGTCGAGCTGGTCGTGCACGTCGACCCGCCCACCGAGCACAAGGCCTACCTGCACCGCTCGGGCCGCACGGCTCGCGCCGGCAGCGCGGGAGATGTTCTGACGATCATCACGCCCGCTCAGCGCAGCGACCTCAAGACCCTCATGCGCAAGGCCGACATCCAGGTCGTTCCGCAGCAGGTCACGCCCACTTCTCCCGAGGTCACCGCCTTGGTCGGCGACGTGGCTGCCTACGTCAAGCCCGCTCCGCGCGCCGCGTCGTCCTCACAGGGTGGCGGGTCGTCGAACGGTGCGAACGCGCAGCGCAAGCGCGCCGCTCGCGGCGCCCGTGACGGCGCGACGGCCGGTGCCGGTTCGCGTGGCGGCGAGTCGCGTGGCGGCTCCGCTCGTTCGGGTGAGCCGCGTCGTGACCGTTCGGGTCGCCCGGCGCGTTCGGGTTCCGGCGCTTCCGCCGGCCAGGGCGCAGGCTCGGGTCGCGGTGGTCGTGCCGCGACGCAGAGCTACAGCACGTCCACCGGTGCCCCCGCGAATGGTGCGGGCGCTGGTTCGGGTTCGGCTCGCCAGTACGACGGCGCATCGGATGCTTCTGCCACGCGCAGCCGCCCCGCGGGTTCGCGTCGCGCCAGCCACTCCGGTGGCCGCAGCGGCGGTCTCGGCGTCGGCCAGGTCGTGAACACGCGCGGTTCGGGTCGCCGCTAAGCACTCCTGAAGAGCGGGTCTCGGTTTTTTGCCGGGGCCCGCTTTTTCGTACCCGGATGGCGGTGAACATCTGGTTCGGGCGCGGCGACACTGGTGGGCCCGACGTCGGAGGCGTGGCTCAGGTCTGGCAGCGCGGGCACCAGTAGGTGACGCGCAGTTCGAGTTCGGTGGCGCCGAGTTCACCCTTGCGGATCGGCGTTCCGCAGCGGCGGCACGGGCGCCCCTTGCGTCCGTAGACCCAGGTCTCTTGACCGGGCCGCTGGTTGCCGGTCGTGATGCGCCGGGGCCGGTCGCGATTGGCGTGCAGGAGGCGGTAGGACAGCTCGACGGCCGCCGCGATGTCGATCTCGCCGATGGGCCGGGTGGGCAGGATGCCGCGGATGAAGCAGATCTCGTTGGCGTACTCGTTGCCGATTCCGGCGAGGTTGCGTTGGTCGAGCAGCGCGACGGCCGAGGGCCGCTCGGGTTCGGCGGCGAGGCGGGACCGGGCTTCGGCAGCGTCCCAGTCGTCGCCGAGCAGGTCGGGCCCGAGATATCCCACGGCCTCGTCTTCGTCGCGCGTCTCGAGCAGTTCGACGATGCCGAGGTCGAAGCCGACCGCGACCCACTCGTCGGTCTCGATGATGGCGCGGGCCTGATAGTTGGGGCGTTTCCACGCCGTGCCCGGATGGTAGAGGTGCCACTCACCCTCCATCTTGAGGTGGCTGTGCAGCGTGTGCGTGCCGATGCGGTGCAACAGGTGCTTTCCGCGGCTGGCGACGTTATGGATGGTGTCACCCGTGAGGTCGCTGGTGGCGAACCGCGGCACGCGCAGGTCGAAGCCGGTGACGGTGCGCCCGGCGAGTGCCCGGTCGAGGCTGCGTGCAGACCGGTAGACGGTATCTCCCTCAGGCACGTCGGATCCGCAATCCTCGCGGCGTCTCGGTGAATCCGGCCTCGCGCAGCGGGACGGCGATGGGGGCGCCCAGCGCGAAGTCGCCGTTGACCTTTTCGATGGCGAGCTTGTCGACTCGGCCCGAGGTGACGGTGCGTCCGAGTGACAGCGCGGCAGCGTGCAGGACGTCGGCGTCGTCGGTGAAGGCGAGCATGGTCTTGCCGCCGCGCTCGAGGTAGAGCACGAGGTCGCCGTCGACGAGCGTGACGAGGCCGCCGGCCTTGCGGCCCGGTCGGTGTTTCACACCCGTGGCTTCGCTGCCGGGCCAGGCGAGCGCCGCGCCGTAGGGGTTGGCGGGGTCGGTGGCGGCGAGGGTGAGCGCCTGGAGTTCGGGCTTCTCGGTCGTGCTGTCGACGGGACGCGAGAAGCTGCGCAAGCGATCGATGGTGCCGGAGGAGGCGAATTGGGCCGCGCCGAGTTTCTCGACGAAGTAGCCGCGGCGGCAGCGCCCGGATTCTTCGAACCCCGAGAGCACGCGATAGGTGAGGGCGAACCCGCCGGGCACGCCCTCGGACACGACCGAGCCGCGCGTGACGACCCCGTAGCGCTCGAGCAGGAAGTCCGCCGTGGCGGCGGCGCGAACGGTGGTGTCTTGTTCAGCGAGGGGCAGGATGGACCAGCGCCCCCCGAGGGTCGGGCCGCCGACGCGTGTGGCCATTGTCGGCCGAGGCACGCTGCGCCCGCGATACATGCGGGCGCGCGGTGTGCGACGCGCCGTTCGATGCGCTCCCCCGCCGCCGAGCAACGTGCGCAGTGGCGAGAACGTGTCGTTCGTGATCAGGCCGGCCCAGACGAGGTCCCAGAGCGCTTCGACGAGCATCTTGTCATCGGTCGAGCCGGTGGCCTCGGCGAGCTGCCCGAAGAAGTAGGCGCCGCCTCCCCCGAGCGTGCCGAGGATTTCCTGCTGCAGGGGGCTGGGCGTGTGTTCGGGCTGGTCGGTGAGGGTCAGTGACAGCGTGTCGGCGAGGTGCAGGCTCACCCATCCGTCATTGCCGGCGAGCGTTCCCGCGCCCGACCAGACGACCTCGCCCGTCGACGTGAGTTCGTCGAGCATGGTCGGCGAGTAGTCGGCGACGCGCTCGGGAAGAACGAGCGACTCCCAGGCGGATGCGGGAATGGGCACGCCGGCCAGCTGCTCGATGACGGCCGCGACCCCGTCGACGCCCTTGAGGCGCCCACCCGTGTGCTGCCAGGCGGGGAGGAAACGGCCGAACGCCTGCTGATCGACGGGTTCGACCTCGTGTCGGAGGGCCGCGAGCGAGCGCAGCCGCAGCCGTCGCAGCACCTCGGCGTCGCACCATTCGGTGGAACCGGCGGCGTCGGCCGTGAGCCCGGCTCTCCCGCCGGGGAGGAATTCCCCGCTGATGACGCGGCGGTCGGCGGC
The DNA here is from genome assembly GCF_900167575.1 of Okibacterium fritillariae. GTDB lineage: Bacteria > Actinomycetota > Actinomycetes > Actinomycetales > Microbacteriaceae > Okibacterium > Okibacterium fritillariae. The sequence goes on along the minus strand of NZ_FUZP01000002.1, from coordinate 8,063 downwards.
GAGACGGTTGAGGGTCTGCTGCACGACGGCCGACCCGAGGCCGAAGCGCTCGGCCACCGTGTGCGTGGTGAAGGGCGCATGGGTGCGGGCATAACGGGCGACGAGGTCGCCCACCGGATCGGCGACGGGTTCGATAAAGGCCACGGGCACGCCGATGGGCAGCGGAACACCGAGCGCGTCGCGCAGGCGGGAGGCGTCTTCGATGGCCACCCACCAGTCTCGCCCGGCGAACGTGACGGGCAGCGCCCGCTTGCTCGAGGCGAGGGCCGTGAGGTGCTGCAGCGCGTTCGGCCGGTCTTCTTCGGTCAGCCGCGCCTCGATCTCGCCGAGGCCGAGCGGGCCGAGGAGGCGCATGAGGTCGGCCACGCCTTCGACGCCGTGCATCTGCCGCTCGGGGGCGAGCCGCTGCAGCTCGAGCTCGGTCTGCTCGATGACCCCGGGGTCGAGGAGCTCGCGCAGCTCGACCCGGCCGAGAAGCTCGCCGAGCATGGTGCTGTCGATGGTGAGCGCGGCGGCGCGGCGCTCGGCCAGGGGGCTGTCGCCCTCGTACATGAAGGCGCCGACATAGCCGAAGAGGAGCGAGCGGGCGAAGGGCGAGGGGTCGTCGGTGGTGGTGTCGACGATGCGGATGGCGCGGCTCGTGATCTCGCGCGCGATGCCGAGCAGCGACGGCAGGTCGTAAGCGTCTTGCAGCACCTCGCGCACTGTCTCGAGAATGATCGGGAACGTGGGGTATTTTCGCGCCACGTCGAGCAGCTGGGCGCTGCGCTGACGCTGCTGCCACAACGGCGACCGTTTGCCGGGCGAATAGTTGGGCAGGAGCAGCGCCCGCGCGGCGCACTCGCGGAAGCGCGAGGCAAAGAGCGCCGACCCACCGACCTCCTCGGTGACGATCTGCTGCAGCTCGTCGGGCTCGAAGACGAACAGATCGGCGCCCGGAGGTTCTTGGTCGCTATCGGGGATGCGCACGATGATGCCATCGTCGCTGGCGACCGCCGACCCGTCGACGCCCAGGCGCTCTTGCACACGCGCCCCGATGGCGAGGGCCCAGGGAGCGTGGACCTGCATGCCGAACGGCGAGTGCAGGATGACGCGCCAGTCGCCCAGCTCGTCGCGAGACCTTTCGACGACGAGCGTCTTGTCGGTGGGCACGTGCCCCGTCGCGGCGCGTTGCTCGCTGAGGAAGGTGGTCAGGTTGCCGATGGCCTTCTCGTCGAGGCCGGCAGCCTGCAGGCGCAGCGCGCTCTCCTCGGGTTTCGCCCCGTCGATGTCTCGGATGAAGGCTCCGACGGCTCGGCCGAGCTCGGCAGGTCGCCCCAGGCCATCGCCCTTCCAGAACGGCAGCCGACCGGGCTGCCCGAACGCCGGTGTGACGAGCACGCGGTCGTGGGTGATCTCTTGGATGCGCCAGCTGGTGGCTCCGAGGGCGAAGACATCCCCCACCCGGGACTCGTAGACCATTTCCTCGTCGAGCTCGCCGACGCGCGCGCCCGGCCCGACGCCCGTCGTGCTCTTCTCGCCGGGCACGGCCTCGCCGACCATGAACACGCCGAAGAGACCGCGGTCGGGGATGGTGCCACCCGAGGTGACGGCCAAACGCTTCGCACCGGGGCGACCCGAGATACTGCCGGCGTCGCGATCCCAGACGATGCGCGGGCGCAGCTCGGCGAACTCGTCGGACGGATAGCGGCCGGCCAGGAGATCGAGGGTGGCCTCGTAGGCCGATCGGGGCAGATTCTGGAAGGGCGCGCTGCGCCGCACGGTCTCGAACCATTCCTCGACATCGAGGTCGTCGACCGAGGCCGCCGCGATGGTCTGCTGAGCCAGGATGTCGAGCGGGTTCGTGGGCACCTGCAGCGACTCGATCAGACCGTCGACCATGCGCTCGGAGGCCACGGCCGTGTGCACGAGGTCGGCGCGGTGCTTGGGGAAGAGGATGCCGCGCGAGGTCTCGCCGACCTGGTGGCCGGCGCGACCGACGCGCTGCAGGCCACTGGCGACCGACGGCGGCGACTCGACCTGGACGACCAGATCGACCTCGCCCATGTCGATGCCGAGTTCGAGGCTCGAGGTGGCGACCACGCAGCGCAGGCGACCTGTCTTCAGGTCGTCTTCGATGACGGCGCGCTGTTCTTTCGACACGGAGCCGTGGTGGGCGCGGGCGAGCACGGGCGCCTCGTCGGCCTCGGCCGTGGCGGTGGATGCTGCGGCACCCGACCCGCGGGTCTGGCCGCTGCCGCCCATCATCTCGGCGGGAGCACGACGCGGGGCGCCCGCGGCGACCAGGGCATCGGATGCGACGGAGGCGGTCAACGCGTCTGCGGGTGAGGAAACAGAGCCCGCGGCATGCGTGTCAGCCCCACCGCTCGCTTCAGCGCCCAGCGCCAGGCGTTCTTCATAGATCTCGTTGAGCCGCGCAGTCAGGCGCTCAGACAAACGCCTCGAGTTGGTGAACACGATGGTGGACCGGTGCTCGAGGATGCGATCGACGATGGCCTCTTCGACGTGCGGCCAGATCGACCCCGTGTTCTCTTCGGGGCTGAACACGCCCCCGGCGGAACCCTCGCGCGGGGACGTGTCGACCACGCCGGGGTTGGTCATGTCGTCGACCGGCACCACGACGCGCAGGTCGAACTTCTTGTTGGAGGGCGGCGCCACGATCTCGACCTCGGCCCGGCCGCCCAGGAACCGCGCCACTTCTTCGCGCGGCCGCACGGTCGCCGACAGCCCTATGCGCTGCGCGGGCTTCTCGAGCAGCCGGTCGAGCCGCTCGAGCGATAGCGCCAGGTGCGCCCCACGCTTGGTGGCCGCGACCGCGTGCACCTCGTCGATGATGACTGTCTCGACGCCCGTCAACGTTTCTCGTGCCTGGCTCGTGAGCATCAGGTAGAGCGACTCGGGCGTGGTGATGAGAATCTCGGGCGGATGCTTGAGCAGCGCCCGCCGGTCGTTGGCCGCCGTGTCGCCCGAGCGCACGCCGACCGTGACCGACGGTGGCTCGAGGCCCAGGCGCTTGGCCGTCTGCGTGATGCCGACGAGCGGCGCCCGGAGGTTGCGCTCGACGTCGACACCGAGGGCCTTGAGCGGGGAGATATAGAGGACGCGCGTGCCGGGCTGCTCGCGCGGCTCGGCCATCAGGCGATCGAGCGACCACAGGAAGGCGGACAACGTCTTGCCCGAACCCGTCGGGGCGACGACGAGCGCGTTGTGACCGCGGGACACCGCATCCCACGCGCCGGCCTGGGCGGCCGTGGGCGCGGGAAAGGCCCCGCTGAACCATTCCCTGGTCGCGGGAGAGAACCGTTGCAGAACGTCGCCCATGTCACCATCCTGCCCCCGACCACTGACATTCATCGGGGAGCGCTGGGCACCTTGTGGATGACACCGACGTGCAGTAGCGACTCAGGCGGCAAAACCACGCTCCACGAACCCGGCGACATCGGTGAGCTCCTGCGGCGAAACGGCGTGCCCGAGCCCCTCGTAGATGCGGCCGCTCAAGGTGCTGTGCGCCGGGAGCCAGTCGGTCGTGCGCACGATCGCGGCCTCGGTGATGACCTCGTCGAGGGTGCCGCGGCCCCAGAACACGGGCGGGAGCGACTCGGCGAGCGCGACATCCCCCTCGTGTTCGCCCTCGTAGACGAAACCCGAGAGATTCACGACGAACGAGAAGCGTTCGGGTTGGCGGCGCATCAACTCGATCGCCATGACGCCACCCTGCGAGAACCCCAGCAGGCCGATCTGCGCGGGAGGCGTCTCGAGCGCATCGAGCCAGGCCACGACCGCGTCGATGGATGCTTCGGGCGTGGCGTCAGCGGCAACGACGGGCACCCGGGGCGCGACGCCGTCGGTGTCGAGCGCTGCCGCGTGGTCGGCTGCGACGGAGTCAGCGTGCACGGCCGGGTCGACGGCATCGTCTGCGGGGAGACCCGGGATGGAGACATCCGCTCGTTGTCTCAGGCGGAACCAGGAGTAGCCGTCGACGGGCCAGGGCGCCGTGAACGGGGCGCGCAGCGAGGCGATGACCGGGGACAGGGGGAGATAGGGCGACAGGGAGAAGAGGTCTGCTTCGTTCGACCCGTAACCGTGCAGGATGACGAGCAACGGTCGGCCCGCGCGCTGCTGAGGGCCCGCCGACCACAGCACGGCACTCTCATCGATCCGTACGTCGTCCATGCCGCCTCCACATCGTTCTCCACAGCCTGTCAGGCAGCATATCCATCCACACCGACACTGCATACGTCGCTTCCGCTCGCCCGAGGGGGTAAGAATGGACCATGGCCGTTCGCACCCCAGACCCCGACCCCACGCCCGATCCCGGTGGCAACACCAACGCCGGGTGGTTGAGCGATGTCGAACTCGAGCAGATCCGCCGGCGTCTGCCCCTGCTCTACGTCGAGGCCGTGCCCGTGCGCGTCGACGGTCTCGGCAACGTCACGTCGGTGGGCGTGCTGCTGCGCGCCACCGCGCTCGGCGAGATGACCCGCACGATCGTTTCGGGCCGCGTGCTCTACGGCGAAACGCTGCGCGACGCACTCTTCCGTCACCTGGAGAAAGACCTGGGGCCCATGGCCTTCCCGCTGTTGCCGGCCTCGTCGGTGCCCTTCCAGGTGGCCGAGTACTTCCCGATTCCCGGTGTCAGCGCCTATACCGACGATCGGCAGCACGCCGTGTCCCTGGCCTACGTCGTGCCCGTGACCGGCACGTGCGAACCGCGACAGGACGCCCTCGAGATCACCTGGATGACGCCCGAAGAGGCAGCCTCCGACGATGTCGCCTCCGAGATGGAGGGCGGCCGCGGGGCACTCGTGCGCGCGGCCCTCGCCTCCGTCGGCGCTCTGCGCTGATAGGACCGCGCCCCGGCGCTCTGCGCTGATAGGACCGCGCCCAGGCGCTCTGCGTTGATAGGACCGCGCCCCGGCGCTCTGCGCTGATAAGACCGCGCCCAGGCTTCTCTAGGCGTCGCGGATGTCTTCGCCCTGCACGAGCGCTACCCACTTCGTCAGGAAGACGGCGCCCGCCTCGTCGTGAATGAGCGACTCATGGTGATAGATCGGGTACGGCTTCTCGGGCACACCGTCCGCCGGACGGACGTCGATGTGCGCCACGTCGTGACCGTGTTCGTGCAGCCAATCGGCCATCGCATAATCACTGCGCGAATCCCCCAAGGTGCGCCACGAAGCGGGCATCATCACGCCATCCTGCTCGAGCAGTTCGACCAGACGCGCCGCCCCCAGGTCTTTGCCGACCCGCACCGACTCGATATCGGTCGAGATGATCGTCGGGTCGACCCTGACCGTGACGAGCCCCTCGGCATCCGGGCGGTGATCATCAGTGCGCATGACGCCGATCCCCCGTGCCGACAACCGCTGCATCGCCTCTTCGTCGAAGACGGGCTGCACCGCCAGATAGTCAGCGGAGTCGACACCGACATGCTGCTCGACCGACACCATCGCGCGCTTGGTGCGGTCGAAGAACATGCTGTCCGCGAACCGATCGGCAACGAGCTGCTCGATCTCGTGTGAGTAATCCTCATCAAGGGCGAGGGATGCGTCGACGAAGATGTCCTCATCGGCAATGTGCTCACTCGCCGCCGGGATGCGGAACCACACCGCACCCTTCTCGCAGATCGCATAGACGCGAGCCGTCTCGGCAAGGCCGGCCCGGCGCAACTCGGGCACGACGACCTCGCGGATGAAAGCATCCGACCGGCCCGTGTTGAAAGCGACGGGCACCCCCGCATTGGCCAGGGCCACCAGATCGGCCGCGATGCTCGGAACGGCGAGAGTGCGGGTCACCGGACTGGCGAGAGGGCCATCGACATCGAGCAGCAGACCGAGGGGCGAAGGTGTCGTCATGCCGCCAGTTTACGGGCGCACGCGAAACGACCCTCGACGCGAACGTCGAGGGCCGTCGGGCCACGGCTTCCGCCGGGAAGACTAGGCGCGGCTGCGGATGTAGCGCAGCAGCCAGATGATCGCGCCGATGAGCACCAGCGCGAGACCCAGCCAGATCAGGAACTTCAACGTGGCGACGACGCCGCCGACGATGAGCAAGATGATTCCGATGACGATGAGTGCGATGAGAAGAGGCATGACCTCCACTATTCACCCGCCGAGAACGTCGTCCAAAAGCCACCCAGGGGGTTGCAGAGACCTCGTGCCGTGTGATGAGGGCTCGAACGGCGCGCCCGACAAATGCGACAGACGACCCCTTCGCATGGGAAGATTAAACGAAAGCTCGAAGGTTAGGGATTATTTGATGAGTCTACGCAGGCGTGCCGTCGTGGCGATCGCAGCATTCGCACTCGTCTTCAGCTCGATGGGGATCGCGTCACCGGCATTCGCCGACGACTACCCGAGCTGGGACGACGTGCAGAAAGCGCGCCAGAACGAAACCTCGAAAGCGGCGGAGATCGACAAGATCAACGGCCTCATCGACCAACTCTCGACCCGCGTCGCCGAGGCCCAGTCCGCGGCCGTCGTCGCGGCCAACGCGTATCAGGAAGCCCTCGACAAGGCCACGGCCGCCGAGGAGGCCCAGGCCACCCTCGAGACGCAGCTCGCCGCCGCGACCGAGAAAGCCGCCGCGTCGCAGAAACAGGCGGGTTCGCTCTTCGCCCGCCTCGGCCGCATGAACAACGGCGACTCCAGCGCCGGAATCTTCGTCGACGCCAAGAATGCCGACCAGACCCTCTACAAGCTCGGCGCCCTCTCGCAGCTGACGAGCCGCAGCGCCGATGTTCTCGAGAACGCCAAGAAAGATGCCAACCAGGTCACGGCGCTGACCGACCAGGCGAAGGTCGCGGCCACCGAGCTCGAAGCCCTCCGCGCCGACGCCGAAACGAAACTTCAAGCGGCCAACGACGCCGCCTCGGCCGCCCAGGATGCACTGAGCGAGCAGGAACAGAACGAAGACCGACTCACCGAGCAGCTCGCGAGCCTCAAGGGCACGACGGCCGAGGTTGAAAAGGGCTACCAGGACGGCGTCGCCGCACGTAAGGCGGCCGCAGAAGCTGCCGCCCGCGCCGCAGCCGAAGCAGCCGCTCGCGCCGCCGAAGCCCGTCGCGCCGCAGCCGCAGCTGCTGCTGCCCAGGCCAACGCCGGTGGCGGCGGAGGAGGAGGTGGAGGCGGCGGAGGCGCTGCTCCCGCCCCCGCACCGGGCGGCGGAGTCGGAAGCGGCACCGGAACCTTCTTCTCGCCCTCGGCACAGGGCTGGTGGCGTCCCGCTGCGGGCGGCATCACCTCGTGGTACGGCCCCCGTCAGATTCTCTGCGGCGGCACCGGCTGCTCCACGTCGTTCCACCAGGGCATCGACTTCGGTGGCGGCTGCGGCTCGACCATCAAGGCGGCCACGAGCGGGCGCGTCTCGTTCGTGGGCAACGCCGGCGCGTTCGGCAACCGCGTCATCATCGACCACGGCGGCGGAGTGCAGACGGTCTACGGTCACATCCTCGGCGGATCGACCCGCGTCAGCGTCGGCCAACAGGTCTCGGGGGGTCAGGCCATCGCGGCCATCGGTCGCACGGGTGTTGCGACGGGATGCCACCTCGACCTCAAGGTTCTCATCGGCGGGGCCCACACCAACCCGGCCACCTACCTGCGCGCGCGCGGAGTGGTCGTCTAGTCGTCAGCGGCATGACAGGAGGGGGTTCTCGTAGTCACGAGAACCCCCTCCTGTCTCTATCCGTGGTTAGCGTCGGCCGATGCCACGCGAACGACGGCGTCGGACCGCCAACACGAGGCCGAGAAGGGCCGAGGCGACAGCGAGGACGAGGGGCACCCGCACATCCGAGGGTCCGGACTGGGCGAGCGAGAGTGCCTCCGACGACGGCCGGTGGTCGTCCGGGTCGAGTTTCGAGCCCGTCGGCCCTGCATCACCCGAGACGTTCCCTGGGGTGCCCGCCGCCCGTGTGGGTGCCGCCGTCGACGACGGAGTGCCGGTCGGTGTGGGGGTCGGGGTGGGGGTCGGTGTGGGGGTCGGGGTCGGGGTCGGGGTCGGGGTCGGGGTGGGGGTCGGGGTCGGGGTCGGGGTGGGGGTCGGTGTGGGCGTCGGGGTGGGCGTGG
>NZ_FUZP01000003.1 GCF_900167575.1 Okibacterium fritillariae | reverse complement strand
CCCTGTGGGAGAGTAGGACACCGCCGGACTTAACATTGAAAATGGCCACCCAACACGTTTGGGTGGCCATTTTCGCTTTAACACCACCAGATGAGGTCGCCGAAGGCGGCCTTTCCGTCGTTAACGAGCTCGAGCCTCCAGCCATCCCTCCGCGCCGCCAGCGATTTTGATTACGGTTATCAATAAGGTAGCGTTTTCGACATGAAGAAGACCGCTCTGGGCGCCATCGTCGCCACTCCGCTCGTAGCCGCACTCATCCTGACGGGGTGTTCGTCGACGGGCGGTAGTACGGCTGATTCCGGCAAGGTGCAGATCGTGGCATCCACCAATGTTTATGGGGATATCGCCAAGCAGGTGGGTGGCGACGACGTCGAGGTGAAGAGCCTCATCACGAGCGCGGCGCAAGACCCGCACAGCTATGAAGCGAGTGCGCAAGACCGCCTGGCCGTGTCCCGAGCCGACGTCGTCGTGGAGAACGGTGGTGGGTACGACCCGTTCGTCGACACGTTGCTCGAAGCCGGATCGACCGAGGGCGTCGTCGTGATCAATGCATCCGAGCTGTCGGGGCTGATGCCCGGGCATGAGGGCGAGGCGCACGACCACGAACACGAGGACGAGACATCCAGCCCGGCCGCTGAAGCGGAAAGCACGGGGGCTGCCGACGCCACGAGCACGGGGGCTGCGGACGAGCACGAGGGACACGATCACATCGAGGGCTTCAACGAGCACGTGTGGTACAGCTTCCAGGCGATGGACGAGGTCGCACATGAGCTCGCTCACGAGCTGGGGGAGAAGGATGCCGCCAACGCCGAGACCTACGAGAAGAACTATGAGAACTTCTCGGCGCAGTTGAAGGAGCTCGAAGCATCCGCGGCTGCGCTGAAGACGCAGGCGGAGGGCAAGGGCGCCGCCATCACCGAGCCGGTGCCGCTGTACCTGCTCGAGGAGATCGGCTTGCAGAACAAGACGCCCGATGCGTTCAGCGAGGCGATCGAGGAAGGCACGGACGTTTCGCCGGCCGTGTTGCAGGAGACGCTTGCCATCTTCACCAATCACGAGGTGGCGCTGCTCGCCTACAATGAGCAGACGAGCGGGCCCGAAACGGCTGAGGTCGAGAAGGCGGCGAAGGATGCCGGCATCCCGGTCGTGTCCTTCACTGAAACGATGCCAGAAGGTGACACCTACGTGAGCTGGATGACCGCGAACATCAAGGCCGTCTCGGACGTGCTCGAGTAGTGAGCTCTCCGAACGAAGACCTGGGCGCCACCGCCGAAACGGCCGGTGGCGCTTCGGCGCGCCCCGCGGGTGCTGAGGGAGTGAGTCAAGGCGCCTCACGACCACGAGGGGCCGAGGCTCGGCGGCGCGGGAAGACCGGGGCCGCGGCATCCGCTCTGCAGTTGAGCGGGGCGAAGCTCGGGTTCGGCGGGCGCACACTGTGGGATGGGCTGGATCTCGATGTGCGGCCCGGGGAATTTCTCGCCGTGCTGGGCCCCAATGGCTCGGGCAAGACGAGCCTGTTGAAGACGATTCTGGGGCAGCAGCAGCTGGATGCCGGCAGCGTGCACGTCGGTGGACACATCGCGCGGCGCGGGGACCGTCGCATCGGATACATTCCGCAGCAGAAGCTGATCCCCGCGGGAACGCCCATGCGGGGCCGCGACCTGGTGGCGCTCGGTGTGAACGGACATCGCTTCGGCATCCCCTTTACGGGGAAGCGGGAGCGCGACGAAGTCGACCGCTTGCTCGCGGATGTCGGGGCGACGGCCTATGGCAACGATCCCGTCGGCGTGCTCTCGGGTGGAGAACAGCAGAGGCTGCGTGTGGGACAGGCGCTGGCCGGCGACCCGCTCCTTCTGCTGTGCGACGAGCCCTTGCTGAGCCTCGACCTGCAGCACCAGCGCGGCGTGAGCGAACTCATCGATCGGCGCCGGCGTGAGCATGACACCGCCGTCGTGTTCGTCACACACGACGTGAACCCCGTGCTGGGCATGGTCGACCGCATCCTCTACCTGGCCGGCGGGCGATTCCGTGAAGGAACGCCCGACGAGGTGCTGCGCGCCGACGTGTTGTCGGAGCTGTACGGCACCCCGGTCGACGTTCTGCGCACGGGCGGACGCGTGGTCGTCGTCGGGATTCCCGAGAGCGAACCTCAGCATCATCACGAATCGGATGGCAGCGGCGCAGTCGCCGGTGCGCCGACACGTCTGCCCGATGTGCGGGACGGTGGGGCGCGATGAGCGGCGGTATGAGTGTCATGGGATTCGTCGCGGCAGTGGGCGGCGGTGTGAAAATGGATGATTCCCTCTGGGGGCGTCTCTTCAACTTCGAGAACTACGGCGAGCTGCTCGGACTGGTGCAGAACTCGATCATCGCGGGTGCGGTGCTCGGCATCGTGGGCGGTCTGATCGGCGTGTTCGTGATGCAGCGCGACATGGCGTTCGCGGTGCACGGGATCAGCGAGCTGTCGTTCGCCGGAGCATCCGCTGCCCTGCTCTTCGGGGCGAATGTGGTGGCGGGTTCGCTCGTGGGATCGCTGGTGGCCGCCATACTGATCGGCCTGCTGGGGGCGAAGGCGCGCGATCGCAACTCGATCATCGGCGTGCTCATGCCGTTCGGGTTGGGGCTCGGCATCCTGTTCCTGGCCTTGTATCCGGGGCGCAGCGCAAACAAGTTCGGGTTGCTGACCGGGCAGATCATCTCGGTCGACGACCCGCAGCTCGGCATCCTCATTGCCATCAGCATCGTCGTGATGGTGGCGCTGCTGCTGATGTGGCGACCGCTCACGTTCGACAGCCTCGACGCGGATGTCGCTGCCGCGCGTGGTGTGCCCACCCGCGCGGTGTCGCTCGTCTTCATGGTGCTACTCGGCCTCACCGTCGCGGTGTCGGTGCAGATCATCGGCGCCCTGCTGGTGCTCGCGCTGCTGGTGACGCCGGCCGCCGCCGCTCTGCGCGTGTCGGCGTCGCCCGTGCTCGTTCCGCTGCTCTCCATGATCTTCGGGTTCGTGTCAGCGGTCGGAGGTATCCTGTTGGCGATCGGTGGCTCGCTGCCGATCAGTCCCTACATCACCACGATCTCGTTCGCGATCTACGTGGTGTGCCGGGTGATCGGGTTGAGGACGAGTGCGCGTGCGGGTCGGATGCATCGACAGAACGTCGCGGTCTGACCCGGGAGTCCGAGTGGGGCGCACATCCGGCAGTAGACCGGGGCGCGTGTGGCGGTAAACGTTCCATCGCGGGGCGGATCAGAGGAGACATGATGGTTGCGAAGAGGAACACCTGGCAGCGCGAGGCCGTGCGCGGCGCGCTCGACCAGAACGAGGGTTTCATCAGCGCGCAGAGCCTGCACTCCTCGCTGCGCGACACCGGATCGCCCATCGGACTGGCCACGGTGTATCGCGCCCTCGCCGACCTGCAGGCCGAAGGTGAGGCAGATTCGCTGCAGTCGCCCGAGGGGGAGAGCCTCTATCGTGCGTGCGAGTCGACCGCCCATCACCACCACCTCATCTGCCGCAACTGCGGCAAAACCGTCGAGATCGAGGCGACCGAGGTCGAGCAGTGGGCGCACCGCGTCGCCGGCGAGCACGGGTTCACCGAAGCGCAGCACATCGTCGACATCTTCGGACTGTGCGAGGCCTGCTCGCAGAAAGCGGCCGCGGCCAACTCCTCCGCCCGCTAGTCCGGCGACGAGAGTTGCGGCATCCGGGTGTCTGCGTCTAAGCTTGATGTTTGGCTGGGTGGATTCCGCTGCCTAGACCGCACATATACCCCCTTTCTTTCAGATTGGGGATGAACTGTGCCGACAAGAGATCTTGGGCAGGGCATTCGCTCTGCGGTAATTGGAGGAAACCATGGCAGCAAACTGCCAGGTGACCGGCGCCACTCCCGGCTTCGGGCACAACATTTCGCACTCGCACCGACGCACCAAGCGTCGTTTCGACCCGAACATTCAGAAGAAGACGTACTACGTGCCGTCCCTGCGTCGCAACGTGACTCTCACGTTGAGCGCTAAGGGCATCAAGGTCATCGACGCACGCGGCATCGAGTCCGTCGTCAAGGACCTCCTGGCCCGTGGGGAGAAGATCTAATGGCAAAGCACCAGGACGTACGTCCGATCATCAAGCTCCGTTCGACGGCCGGCACCGGTTACACCTACGTGACCCGCAAGAACCGTCGCAACGACCCCGACCGTCTCGTGCTCAAGAAGTACGACCCCGTAGTGCGCAAGCACGTTGAATTCCGTGAGGAGCGCTAAACATGGCTAAGAAGAGCAAAATCGCCAAGAACGAGCAGCGCAAGGTTATCGTCGAGCGTTACGCCGCCAAGCGCCTCGAGCTGAAGAAGGCGCTCGTCGACCCGAACGGCACCGACGAGTCCCGCGAGGCCGCACGCCTCGGCCTGCAGAAGCTTCCCCGCGACGCTTCGCCCATCCGTCTGCGCAACCGCGACGCGGTCGACGGTCGTCCCCGTGGACACCTCTCGCGCTTCGGCATCTCGCGCGTTCGTTTCCGCGACATGGCGCACAAGGGCGAGCTGCCCGGCATCACCAAGTCCAGCTGGTAATCAGCAGACATTCACGTTCCGAAAGGGCGATCGACACCACGTCGGTCGCCCTTTCGGCGTTCCCACGCCTCCACGTTTGCTGGGACACGCCGACGGAAAACGCCTTTTAGGCCCAATGAACCGCGAAAACGCGGGGAATCCTGGTACATTCGAGGCGGTCGATGAGACCGGTAAGGATGTGACCCAGGTCGCATCGATTCGTCTACAACAAACTCGCTGTGCAACACAGCACGTCCGAGGAGGACAACTCAATGGCTGATAAGACGCTTAACAAGACCGAACTGGTTGCCAAGGTCGCATCCGAGTCCGGCCAGAGCCAGGCCGCCGTCAGTGGCGTCCTCGACTCCCTTTTCTCCGTTCTCGCCGACTCGGTGAAGAACGACGTCAAGGTCACCATCCCGGGCTGGCTCGCCGTCGAGCGCACCTCGCGCGCTGCCCGCACGGGCCGCAACCCGCAGACCGGCGCTGAGATCGCCATCCCCGCCGGCCACTCGGTCAAGGTGTCGGCTGGTTCGAAGCTCAAGGCTGCCGTCAAGTAGTCTCACCTGCACTGATCAGAAGGGGCGTCGCGCAAGCGGCGCCCCTTCTGGCGTTAACGCGCTCCCACGCTCCCGTGCGGGGCCGGCGCGGGCAGGGAACGCTCGGGTGGAGAGCGTAGGCTTATGAAGTGCCACGCTTACCCCGCATCGCCGCGCCCGCGGCCCTTCTGGTGGTCGCATTCCTCGCGCTCATCGCCGCACTCGCTTATGGCGGGGGCGCTACGGCGCAGTTGCTCGCCGACCCGGGCGCTCTCGTGCGCTGGGGGCTGCCGGCATCCAAGATGCTCGTCAACATCGGCGCGGCCGTGATGATCGGTTCGGTGGCGCTGGCACTCTTCGCGCTGAGCCCGAAACGCGACGAATACGGGCATGCGCTCGACATCGCCGCGGCCGGCGCCGGGTTCTTCACCGTGGCATCCGGTCTGACGGGGTTCTTCACCTTCCTGAGCGTCACGAACACGGCGTTGTCGTTCGACGACTCGTTCGGCGCCAAGCTGGGCCTGTTCTTCACGCAGGTCGAGGTGGGCCAGGCCTGGCTCGCCACCACGCTCATCGGCGCGACGGTCACGGTGCTGTGCTTCGCGATTCGTGGGCAGACGCTCATGTTCTTCGTGGGGCTGCTGGCCGTGGCGTCGCTCATCCCCATGGCCCAGCAGGGGCACGCGGCCGGCACCTCCGGGCACAACGCGGCCATCACGGCGCTCGGGCTGCACCTGCTGTTCGCCGCCGTCTGGCTGGGCGGGCTGATCACGCTGGTCTTCATTCGCAAGGATCTCGAGCAGGGGCGTCTCATCGCCGTGCTGCGACGCTATTCCACCCTGGCGCTCGTCTGCTTCATCGTTGTGGCCGTCTCGGGCTATGTCAGCGCAGAGTTGCGCATCGGCAGCCTCGACCGGTTGCTCACCCCGTACGGCGTGCTGGTGCTGGTCAAGGTCGCGGCGCTGATCGTGCTGGGCATGTTCGGCGCGCTGCACCGCAACTGGATCATCGACCGCATGGCCGCCGCGAGCACGACGGTTGCGGCATCCATCACCGCTCGGTTCTGGTGGCTGGCCACGGCCGAGCTCGCGTTCATGGGAGTGGCGACGGGTGTGGCCGCGGCACTCGCCCGCACGGCGACGCCCGTGGGCGAAGAAGTTCCGCCCGTGCAGACGCCCGCGCAGCTGCTGACCGATGAGCCGCTGCCCGCGCCCCTCACCTTCGTGCGCCTCTTCACCACGTGGGACTTCGACCTCATCTGGGTGCTCGTCTGCGCGTTCGGCATCTTCTTCTACCTCGCCGGCGTGCGGCGCCTGCGCAAACGCGGCGACGCCTGGCCGGTCTACCGTTCGGTGCTGTGGGTGCTCGGCATGCTCGTGCTGTTCTACCTCACCAACGGCGGCATCAACGCCTACCAGGACTACCTGTTCAGCATCCACATGCTGGGGCACATGGGCCTGACGATGGCCGTGCCCGTGCTGCTCGTGCCGGGAGCCCCCGTGACGCTCGCCATGCGTGCCATTCAGAAGCGGTCGGATGGCTCGCGCGGCGCCCGTGAGTGGATCCTGCTGGCCGTGCACTCCAAGTTCGCCGGTGTCATCGCCAACCCGTTGGTCGCGGCCGTGCTGTTCGCCGGCTCGCTGTGGGTGTTCTACTACACGCCGCTGCTGCGCTGGGCCATGACCGACCACTTCGGACACGAGTGGATGATCATCCACTTCCTCATCGTCGGCTTCCTGTTCGTGCAGTCGCTCATCGGCATCGACCCGGTGCCCTACCGCCTGCCGTATGCGTTCCGCTTGCTGTTGCTGCTCGCCACCATGGCGTTCCACGCGTTCTTCGGGCTCGCGATCATGTCGAGCACCGGGCTGTTCCTCGCGGACTGGTTCGGGGCGATGGGGCGCACGTGGGGTGACACGCCGTTGATCGATCAGCAGACCGGTGGTGGCATCGCGTGGAGCGTCGGCGAGATTCCGACCGTGGCGCTCGCGATCGTCGTGGCCATCCAGTGGGCGAAGAGCGACACGAAGGAACAGAAGCGCGTCGACCGCAACGCGGACCGCACCGACGACGCCGAACTCAAGGAATACAACCAGCGGCTCGAGAAGATGGCCGCGCGCGACTCTCGCTAGCGACGGCTAGTTGCGGCGGGAGGAGGGGGCCGGTTCGGTGACGACCGTGACCTTCTGGTCGCCCGTGACGAAGACCGAGCCGACCATGTCGAAGTCGACGTCGTCGTCGAGCTGCTTGACCGAGCCGTCGAAGAGGGACTGCACGGTGACCTCGATCTGCGCGGTGCCGGGCGTCGACGGGATGCTCCAGGCATCCTCACCGGCTTCGATCTCGATCTCGGGGTATTCGGTCATGGACCAGGCCGCATCACCCTGCACGCGGTCGTCGATCGTGGTGCCGAAGGGGCAGCCGGTCGGCAGCAGGACCGTCTGCTCGGCGCAGGCGTCGAGCTGGTCGTCGACGGCCTTCTGAACGGCGTCGACGAAAGCGTCGGTGGGCGCCGTCGTGACCGTGGCCTCATCGACGGCGGCGGGCTTCTCGACCAGGAGCTTGTCGGGGGAGGCGGTCAGGAGATCGGACTCGTGGTCGAAGGTGTAGCGGCCCGGGGTGAAGACCTGCAGGTTGACGACGTTGTTGAAGGCCGGCTTCTCGCCCTCGGGCGCTACTTGCCGCGTGTCGACCGCGAAACCGTTGGCGCGGAACGACGTCGAATGCTCGACCGTGAGGTTCACGACCGACAGCGGGCTCGTGTGAAAGCGCCAGGCGGGGATGAGCGGGAACCGGGTCCCAGCCGATTCGACGTCGAAGGTCGACTCGCCGAACACGCCGCCCGCGTTGTAGGAGTAGCGCACCTCGTGGCGGCCGTTGCCGCGATCGGTGTCGGAGACCAGCTCGATGTCGGTGAGGGTGCCAAGGGCGGCGCGGCGGAGGAGGGCGTCGGAGGCGTCGGCGGGAAGATCGTCAGCGGCGAGCTGTTTGGCCGAGACGGCGACCCCCGGCACGGCGAGGGCGGCTGCGGCATCCCGCGCGGCGAGATGGCCGAGGTAGGTGCGCACGAAACCGGCGGCCGAGTAGACGTCGCGGTTGAGGGCACCGATCGTGGCGCCCACGGCACCGAGGAGCAGGGCGGCGACGACGATGAGCGCGATCACCGAGCGGCGGCGCGAAGCGGGCGTGCGCGGCGCGGGCTGCTGCTGGGGGGTTGCTGGCGCGGAGCCGTAGGGCGGCTGCGGGACGCCCGCGGGGGGCATGGCCGGGCGGGGCGGGACGGGCGTGCCGGCGGCGTACGGGCCCGCTGGCGCACCCGGGGCCGGCGTCGGCGCGGCGGAGGCGGGGTCAGTCGGGCGGTCGTTGCTCACCCGGCTATCATAAAGGAGCCCGATCGCCGCACTACGAAGGCAGCCGTGAAGAACAAGATCACCCTCTCCGCCGAACAGCAGGCGGTGTTCGAGCGGATCGAGGAGACGCGCGAGAATCTGTTCATCACGGGCCGCGCCGGCACGGGAAAATCGACGCTCCTCAACCACCTGTCGTGGAACACCGAGAAGCAGATCGTCATCTGCGCGCCGACCGGGGTTGCAGCGCTCAATGTGGGTGGCCAGACCATCCATTCGCTGTTTCGGTTGCCCATCGGATTGATCGCCGACCACGACCTCGACCAGCCCGACAACGTGCGCAAACTGCTGAACAGCATCGACACGCTCGTGATCGACGAAGTGTCGATGGTGAACGCCGACCTGATGGACGGCATCGACCGCAGCCTGCGCCAGGCCCGGCAGCGCCGCCTCGAACCCTTCGGCGGCGTGCAGGTGGTGCTCTTCGGCGATCCCTACCAGCTGGCACCCGTGCCCGGACGCGGCGATGAGCTCGAATACATCAACGACAACTACCGCTCGTTCTGGTTCTTCGACGCGAAGGTGTGGCAGGAGACGCCGCTCAACGTGATCGAGCTGGGGCAGATCCACCGGCAATCCGACGACCACTTCAAATACATGCTGAACGCCGTGCGGCACGGGCAGGTGACGGCCGAGATCGCCGGCGTGCTCAACAGCACGGGCGCGCGCACCCCGCCCGACGACGGCACCATCACGCTGGCGAGCCGCAACGACGCCGTCAACCGCATCAACCACGCCTCGCTCGCCAAGCTGCCGGGCCGCGCGCTGACCGCCAAAGCCGAGGTGTCGGGCGACTTCGGCAAAGGTGCCTACCCGGCCGACGAGGCGCTCGAGCTGAAGGTCGGCGCCCAGGTCATGTTCCTGCGCAACGATGCGGGCGGCGGGGGCGACGGGCAGCGCTGGGTGAACGGCACCATCGGGCAAGTCACCAAGATAGACGCCAACGTCTGGGTGGATGTCGAGGGGCACGAGTTCGAGGTCGAACCCGTCGTGTGGGAGAAGTACCGCTACACGTACTCGGCCGCGACCAAGCAGCTGCGCAAGGAGATCGTCGCGGAGTTCACGCAGTTCCCGCTGCGCCTGGCGTGGGCCGTGACCATCCACAAGTCGCAGGGCAAGACGTATGACAGCGCGATCGTCGACCTCGGGGCGCGCGCGTTCAGTCCCGGGCAGACCTATGTGGCGCTGAGCCGGTTGACCGCGCTCGAGGGGCTGTATCTGACGCGACCGCTGAGGCCGTCCGATGTGATCGTCGACAAGGACGTCGAGCGGTTCATGCGGGGCATCGAGCGCTAGGAAACGCGATCGGCGCGCTCGGCCGCAATCGTGAGCTGTTGCGCAAGCGTAGGCGCGGACGCGGTCGCCGAGTCGATCGCTGGCTCAATGATCCGGAAGTGTCGAGCGGCGGGCGTACCGGCACGCGTGCTTCAGCGGGCCCACGACGATGAAGCGGGAAACGGCGGCGTTTCCTCGCGCCGCGCCGATCTGCGCACCACGTCCCAGCGGGCCGCGGCCGTGGTGGCTAGGCGACGACGGCCTCGGTGGACGTGCCCTCGCGGACGGCCTTCTGGTCGGCCAGGTCGATGAAGAGCTCGGTGTTGAAGCGGTAGGCGAGCAGGACTTCGTCGATGACGCGATCGCGCTCGGCATCATCCCACGGCACGGCGTCGAGCTGTGCGCGGTAGACGTCTTTGAACTCGCGCGGCTTGGCGATGTCGCCGAAGAGGTAGAAGCCGACGCCGTTAGTGTCGAAGCCGAACTGGCGCTGCATGAGGGTGCGGATGATCTGGCCGCCCGACAGGTCGCCGAGGTAGCGCGTGTAGTGGTGCGCCACGAAGCCACCAGCCCAGGTGGCGCCGACCGCGTTGATGCGGGCGACATAGGCGCGCGTGGTGGCGAGCGGCTCGATGCGCTCGAGCCAGTCGTCGCCGATGAGGAAGCGCAGGTCTTCTTCGATGGCGGGCA
Organism: Okibacterium fritillariae; assembly: GCF_900167575.1. GTDB lineage: Bacteria > Actinomycetota > Actinomycetes > Actinomycetales > Microbacteriaceae > Okibacterium > Okibacterium fritillariae. The sequence continues at coordinate 432,822 of NZ_FUZP01000003.1, read as the reverse complement.
GGCGCGTGAGCTTGGAGGAGATGAAGGGTGCGGCCACGGGGTCGTTCTTCATCTGCTCGGCCGAACGCTCGATGGCCTCGTAAATGAAGTAGTGCTGAGCCACCAGGGAGACGTAGTCGTCGCGCGTGCCCTTGCCGCTCATGAGATCGCCCATGAAGTCGGCGCCCTCGCTCGAGGAGTGACCCGTGCGGGTGCGCTCGCGCAGGGCGGCGGAGAAGGGGATTACGGGTGTCATGGCGGCTCCCAGAGACAAGGCGAAGTTAGGTAAGGCTTAGTTTAGTGGGAGGGGAACCGCGGTTGTCCACTCCTCGGGGCGAAAACGAAGCGGGCGTCATCCCGACTCGAAGTCTGGATGACGCCCGCTCGATCGGACACCGTGCGGCGCGAACCGCGGATGCCTCAGTGGTTACTGTGACCCCCATCGGTCACGTCGAATCCGTGCGAGCCGTGGGGAACGGCATACTGACCCGCGTTCGTGGCGGCCAGCGCCGGCGTGACCATGCCCGAAACGAGCAGGGCGCCGAACACCAGGCCGAGAACATAGCGGCCCGCTTGGGGCTGACCCGCCGCCGCATCTGCCCACGTCGTCGACGACACGGATGCCGCAGCATCCGACTCGCGATCGAAACGTCGGCGGGCCACGGCGAGCGACCCCGACACATAGAGATTCAACAGGGACCCGACTGCCATCGGGAGGAGGGGAACGGTGGAAGCCAGGGATGAACTGCCCGCCACGATCGAAACCGTGAGAAGCAGCGCCCAGAGCGCGACCGGGATGAGCGAGGCCACCATGACGGTGCGCGGCAACACAGTGTGCGCGCGAGCCATGACCAACAGGCCCCACACGATCTCGGCCACACCGAAACCGATGAGGAAGATCGCCAGGGGGAGAGGGGAGCCCGCGCCGATGGCGAGGTGCACGAGACCAGCCCCCAAGCTGGCCAATGCCATCCAGATGCGCGTCGTGTGAGACACGGTGACTCCTCTCTCCGTTATTCCTGGCCGAATCGTGGTGGTGTGTATCGGTTAGACGGCAACCGAGCGGGGCGTGGCCTTGTCGGCGGCGAGACCGACACCCAGCAGCACGATGGCGCTGGCGAGGTGCAGGAAGTGGTCGGCCGTGTTCAGGGCGAGGATGTTGAGGCTGGTGCCGACGAGGAAGAACCCGACGATACCGAGCAGCAGGTAGACGGCACCGATGGTGACGTTGACCGACTTGGCGGCGGCCGTGTTGGACAGACCGGCGATCAACAGGGCGGCACCGATAAGCAGGTGGGCGATGTTGTGCAGCGGGTTGACCTCGAAGATGCCGAGCAGCAGGCCACCCTCGGTGGCGATGAAGCCGACGCCGCCGGCGACGACGAAGCCGAGCAGACCGACGAGCAGGTAGACGGCACCGAAGACGGATGCCACGAGGCGGTTAGGTGATGTGCGCATTTGAGTTCCTCCAAATAACTGAGTGCAACGGTTGTTTGCACATGTTATTCATTCGGAGGACTCACAGAATAGGTTTGGTGCCAATTCGTGGGGGGCCTGGCGTGCGCGAGTAGGCGTGTGGTAGGTGAATATCTAAAGCCTGGTCAGAGGATAATTCGGGCGGAATCACCGAGCCCGGTGCTCAGTCGTGCGGGCGGGGCGTCACGCCGAGCTTCTCGCACGCGCGGTCGTAAAGGACGACGATCTCTCGACGAATTTCCGAGCGTTCCGTGATAGCGCTCGACCAGGGCACGCGCACGTCGGCCGTGGCGGTGCCGGAGCGCACCTGCCAGAGGCCGCCGTCGCCGTCGAGGCCTGTCATCGTGGCGCCGTCCGCCGTCTCGGTGGCGAAGGCGCGTGCGATGAGCAGGTTGTCTTCCGGGTGGTCCTCGTTCATGTGCTTCAGGACGGCGTCGACGATCGCGGGCTCGAAGGAGAAGGTCATGGGTGCGATGTTAGCCCGTGGCGGGATGTCGGGGGAGGGTGGCGGTTGTGGGGCGGCGGTGGCGCGGCATCCATTCATAGGGTGTGGGCATGACGATCGAGCCTGATACGAAGAACTGGACCTGGGTGTTGGAGCGGCGGTGCGACGAGTGCGGCTTCGACTCGTCGGCGACGCCCTATGAGGAGGTGCCCGGCCTCGTGCGCGAGAACGCTCGGGCGTGGCCCGCCGTGCTGCAGCGAGCGGATGTGGCCGAGCGGCCGGATGACGCCACCTGGTCGGCGCTCGAGTATGCGGCGCACGTGCGCGACGTGTTCCGCCGGTTCGACACGCGGTTGGCGCTCATGCTCGAAGAAGATGCGCCCGAGTTCGAGGACTGGGATCAGGACCGCACGGCCGTGGAGGAGAACTACGCCGCGCAGGACCCCGACGTGGTGGCGCGGGAACTCGTCGCGGCGGCCGAGCGGGTGGCGGCCGACTTCGAACGCGTGCCCGCGGAGTTGCGCGGACGCGAGGGGCTGCGGAGCGACGGCTCGCGGTTCACCGTGGACACGCTGGCGCGCTACTTCGTGCACGACCCGGTGCATCACCTGTGGGACGTGACGCGCTGAGAGGATCGCGCTGGCGAAGAAAGTGAGCGGATGACGGGAATCGAACCCGCGCTATCAGCTTGGGAAGCTGAAGTTCTACCATTGAACTACATCCGCGAAGTGTCGGGCCGGGGCCCGGGGTGGCGCTCGCCGCAGGGGTGGGCGCTTCCGACATCCTAGCAAGTGTGTCAGCGGGGGCGGCCCGGCCGTCGATAAACTGTGCGCGTGCTGCTATCCGACAGGGACATCAAGACTCAACTGGCCTCCGGGCGCATCGGGCTCGCGCCCTCCGACGACGCGATGGTGCAGCCATCCAGCGTCGACGTGCGCCTCGACCGGTACTTCCGGCTCTTCGACAACCACAAGTACCCGTTCATCGACCCGGCCGAGGATCAGCCCGAGCTGACGCGCCTGATCGAGACGAAACCCGACGAGCCCTTCATCTTGCACCCGGGCGAGTTCGTGCTCGGCGCAACCTACGAACAGGTGACGCTGCCGGATGACGTGGCCGCCCGGCTGGAGGGCAAGAGCTCGCTCGGCCGACTCGGACTGCTGACGCACTCGACCGCCGGCTTCATCGACCCCGGGTTCTCGGGCCACGTCACGCTCGAACTGAGCAACGTGGCGACCCTGCCCATCAAGCTGTGGCCCGGCATGAAGATCGGACAGCTGTGCTTCTTCCAGCTGTCGTCGCCGACCGAGAAACCGTATGGTTCGGCCGAATACAGCTCGCGGTATCAGGGGCAGCGCGGGCCCACCGCATCCCGCTCGTCGTTCAACTTCCACCGCACCGACGTGAGCGTGACCGACGCGGGAGCGCCGGGAGCCTAGACCGCGTGCAGCGCCGCCATGACGCCCGGCAGCTGCAGGGTGAGCCAGGGGCTGAACGCGAAAGGCGTGGCCTCGACGGCCGACAACAGCGTGTGCGGCTCGGCCCAGAAGTACTCGGCGACCTCGTCGGCGCTCGGCTGCAATGCGCTCGCGTCGACGATCGCGCGGTAGACGGGGCAGATTTCGTTCTCGACGACGCCCGAGGCATCGACCGCGCGGTAGCGGAAATCGGGCAAAACGGCTTCAAGCGAGAGCAGGGCACCCGCGGGGATGCCGAGCTCCTGTTCGGCGCGTCGGTGCACGGCCTCGGTGAGGTCCTCGCCCGGGCCGGGGTGGCCGCAGAACGAGTTCGTCCACACGCCCGGCCACGTGAGCTTCGACAGCGCGCGGCGCGTGACGAGGATGCGGCCGGCCTCGTCGAACACGTGGCACGAGAAGGCCAGGTGAAGGCGGGTATCGAGATCGTGCACGGTGGCCTTGTCGGCGACGCCGATCGGGGCGCCATCCTCTGCGAGGAGCACCACTTGTTCGACGGACGAAGTCATACCCCTATTCTGCGCCACAGCAAGGGGTGCTCCAAATGGTCAGCCAGCGTACTAATTTCTCAGAACGATGAAGTAGCCTCAAAAGTATGGACCATCCCGATCTGGTCGAGAGCTCCTCTCGCGGACTGCGGCACGCGGAAGAGGCGCTGGAACGCTACTTCGTGCTCGCGAAACGCCGCGCGGAACAGTGGGGCGACGGCTACCTGAAACTGTGGAACGTCATCGAGCAGAACACGTCGGGGGGCAAGCGCTTTCGACCCCGCATGGTGATGACCGCGTACGTGTCGCTGGGCGGCGACGACCTGCCCGCCGCGGGACAGCTCGCGGCCGCCTACGAGATGCTGCACACCGCCCTGATCGTGCACGACGACGTGATCGACCGGGACTTCGTGCGCCGCGGCATCCCGAACGTGTCGGGCAGTTATCGCGACCAGGCCACGACCGCCGGTTTCGCCACCCCCGCCGCCGAACACCGCGGCATGTCGGTGGCCGTCATCGCGGGCGACCTCGCCCTGTCGGGCGCCTATGGTCTCGTCGATCGCACCGGCGCGGATGACGTGACCCGCCTGCGTCTGCGGGAACTGCTCGACGGCGCGGTGTCGGCGTCGGCGGCCGGCGAGCTGGCTGACGTGGACTTCTCGCTGCGGCCCGAAGCCCCGACCGTCGACGAGGTCGTCGACATGGAACGGCTGAAGACCGCCGTCTACTCGTTCGAGGCGCCCCTGCAATCGGGCGCCGTTCTCGCCGGCGCCGACGACGCGACCGTGACGGCTCTCGGCGAATTCGGCCGGCTCATCGGCATTGCCTACCAGATCGTCGACGATGTGCTCGGGGTGTTCGGCGACGAGCGCTCGACCGGCAAGTCGACCATCGGTGACCTGCGCGAGGGCAAGCGCACCGTCCTGGTGTCCTACGCCTCGACCCGCGAAGAATGGATGCGCGTGCGCGAACTGTTCGGATCGCCGGCACTCGAAGAGGACGGCGCCGAGAAGATCCGCGCGGTGCTCGAGGAGTGTGGCGCGCGGGCCTACACCGAGGCGCTGGCGCGCGACTACGCGAACCGGGCGTGGGAGGCCCTGACCTCCCCGTCGATCCCCGTGGCGACGCGCGACGAGCTGCGACCCATCGTGGCGAACGTGCTGGAGCGCGCGCGATGACGCCGCCGAAGGCCCCGCGCTCGGGCCAACCGCTGACGGGCCGCCGCCTCTATGACGAGGTCGCCGTGCAGACGGCCGCCGTGGTGATCAAGCACTACTCGACGTCGTTCGGGCTGGCCACGCGGTTGCTCGGCAAGAGTGTGCGCGTGCACGTGCAGAACATCTATGCGCTGGTGCGTCTGGCCGACGAGATCGTGGATGGTGTGGCATCCGATGCCGGTCTCGACGGAGCCGCGGTGTTGGCCGAACTCGACGCGCTCGAGGCCGAGACCGACCGGGCCGTGGAACGCGGGTACAGCACCAACCTGGTCGTGCACGCCTTCGCGCTCACCGCCCGCCGCGTGGGCATCACGCGCGAGCTGACGGAACCCTTCTTCGCGTCGATGCGCGCCGACTGCTCAGAGACCGAGCACACGCCCGAGAGCTTCGACGCCTACGTCTACGGCTCGGCCGAGGTGGTGGGGCTCATGTGCCTCAAGACCTTCCTGCACGGCCACCGCGTCTCGCCTGAGCAGGAACGCCGGCTCGTGGATGGCGCGCAACACCTCGGTGCCGCGTTCCAGAAGGTCAACTTCCTGCGCGACCTGTCGGCCGACTTCGATGTGCTCGGCCGCAACTATTTCCCCGGTGTGCACCTCGACGCCTTCGGCGAAGCCGACAAGAACCGGCTCGTGGCCGATATCGACACCGACCTCGCCATCTCGGCGGCCGTGCTGCCCAAGCTGCCCGCGTCGAGCCGCCGCGCCGTCGTGCTCGCCCAGTCGCTCTTCGCCGAATTGAACGAACGCATTCGCGCGACCCCCGCCGCCACCCTCGCCAGCACGCGCGTGCGTGTGCCCAACCCCGTCAAGGCCGCGCTCGCCGCGCGCGCCGCGGCCGGAAGGATGCCCCGATGATCGAGATCACCGAGAACGAACGGGTCGTCGTCATCGGGGGCGGCATCACGGGACTCGCGACGGCCGCGCTGCTCGCCCGCGACGGCAAACGCGTCACCCTGCTCGAACGCGGTGACGACGTCGGTGGCCGCGCCGGGCTGCGCGAACGCGACGGTTTTCGCTTCGACGCCGGGCCCAGCTGGTACCTCATGCCGGAGGTGTTCGACCACTTCTACAAGCTGCTCGGCACGACGAGCGCCGAACAACTGGAGCTGACGCCGCTCGACCCCGGGTATCGCGTGTTCTTCGAGGGGCGGGGAAGCGACACCCTCGACATCCGCTCGGATCGCGAGAAGAGCCTGGCCCTGTTCGACGAGATCGAGCCGGGGGCGGGCGCGCGCATGGCCGACTACCTCGACTCGGCGGCCGACACCTACGAGATGGCGAAGAAGCGCTTCCTCTACACGACCTTCCAGTCGTTCCTGCCGCTGCTGCGGCCCGATGTGCTCTCGCGCACGCCCAAGCTGCTGCGGCTGCTCGCCGAACCGCTGTCGTCGTTCACCAAGCGCTATGTGCAAGACCCGCGGCTGAACCAGGTGCTCGGCTACCCCGCCGTGTTTCTCGGGTCGTCGCCGTATTCGACGCCCAGCATGTACCACCTCATGAGCCACCTCGACCTCGAAGACGGCGTGCTCTACCCGCAGGGCGGCTTCGTGCGGCTCATCGAGACCATCGCCGACCTGGCCCGCGAGGAGGGCGTCGAGATCGTCACGAACGCGGATGTCACGGCCATCCTCACCGCGGGCGGTCAGAGCCCGGCCGCAACCGGTGTCGCCTATGTGGATGCCGACGGCGAGGCGCGCACGCTCAACGCCGAGATCGTCGTGTCGGCCGCGGACCTGCACCACACCGAGACGCACCTGCTGCCGCCGCACCTGCAGACCTACCCCGAGAAGTATTGGCAGAAGAAGACCTCGGGCCCCGGCGCCGTGCTGCTGTACCTCGGTGTGCGCGGCGAACTGCCCGAGCTGCTGCACCACTCGCTCTTCTTCACCGAGGACTGGGCCGACAACTTCGGCCGCATCTTCGGCGAGCCGACCTCGGTTCCCGACCCCGCGTCGATCTACGTCTGCCGCCCGAGCGCGACCGACGACAGTGTCGCGCCCGAGGGGCACGAGAACCTCTTCGTGCTGATCCCGATCCCGGCCGACCCGAGCATCGGCGGCGCCGGAGACGACCGGGTGCGCCAGATCGGCGACGCGGCCATCCGACAGATCGCCGAGTGGGCCGGCATCCCCGACCTCGAGGAGCGCATCGTCGTGCGCGAAGAGGTGGGACCGGCCGACTTCGAGCGGGACCTGAACTCGTGGAAGGGCGGAGTGCTCGGGCCCGCACACATCCTGTCGCAGAGCGCCTTCTTCCGCGCCGGCAACGTGAGCAAGAAGGTGACCGGGCTCTACTACGCCGGCGGGTCGTCGATTCCCGGCATCGGGCTGCCCATGTGCCTCATCAGCGCCGAGCTGGTGCTCAAGCGCGTGCACGGTGACACGTCGACGGGGCCGCTGCCCGAGCCGTTGATTCGACGCCGACAGCGCTGAACCGCATGGGGCTCATCTACCTGGCGGCGCTCGCCGTCTCGCTCACGGGCATGGTCATGCTCGACCGGCGGTTCCGCCTCTTCTTCTGGCGCGGTCCCGTGCGCGCAGCCGTGATCCTCGTGGTGGGGGTCGTGTTTTTCCTGGTGTGGGATGTCTTCGGCATCACGTTGGGCATCTTCTTTCGCGGCGAGACGAGCTTCATGACGGGCGTTCTCGTGGGGACCGAGCTGCCGCTCGAGGAAGTGTTCTTCCTGTGCCTGCTGTGTTACTTCGCGATGAACCTGTTCGCCGGGGTGGGGCTGGCGTTGACCGCTGCGGCCGACCGGCGCCGGGTGCGGGGCGGCGCGGGTGCCGACGTGACCGCACGGCGGGGCGGTGCGGCGCGATGACGTATTGGTTGCTCAACCTGTGGTTCCTGGTGCCGGCGGCGCTCGTGTTCGTGGCCGCCGTGGTCGTGTCGCAGCGACGCGGGGGCGCGGGGCGTTTCGTGGGCGCCGTGGCCGGGGCCCTCGTCATCCTGCTGGCCTTCACCGCCGTGTTCGACAACGTGATGATCAGCATCGGACTGGTGGCCTATGACCCGGCGCGTATCAGCGGCGCGTTCCTCGGAGCGGCCCCGCTCGAGGACTTCGCCTACGCGATCGCGGCCGGGCTGCTGCTACCGTCGCTGTGGGTGCTGCTCGGGAGGCGCAATGAAAACCGTTAGAACGCTGCTGCTGTCGTCGCGCCCGATCAGCTGGGTGAACACGGCCTTTCCGTTCGCCGCCGCCTATCTGCTGACGACCGGGCGTCTCGACGTGACGTTCTGGGTGGGCACGATCTATTTCTTGATCCCCTACAACCTCGCGATGTATGGCATCAACGACGTCTTCGACTACGAGTCCGATATGCGCAATCCGCGCAAGGGCGGCGTCGAGGGCGCGGTTCTCGATCGCAGACTGCACCGCGTGACGCTGCTGGCCGCCGTGGGATCGAACATACCGTTCCTGGTATATCTCGTGATCGTGGGTTCGCCGCTGTCGTGGCTGGTGCTCGCGGTGAGCGTTTTCGCGGTCGTCGCCTACAGCGCGCCGGGGCTGCGATTCAAGGAGCGGCCGTTCATCGATTCGCTCACGTCGAGCACGCACTTCGTCAGCCCGGCCGTCTATGCGCTGGCGCTCGCGGGCGCCGACCTGGGTGACCTGCAGTTGCTGTCGCTGCTCGCCGGATTCTTCCTGTGGGGCATCGCGAGCCACGCGTTCGGCGCGGTGCAAGACATCCTGGCCGATCGTGAGGCGGGCATCGGCTCGGTCGCGACGGTCATCGGGGCGCGACCCACCGTGCGCCTGTCCGTCATCGTCTACCTGCTGGCGGGCGTGCTCATGCTGCCGACGCTGTGGCCGGGGCCGCTCGCCGCACTGCTCGTGCTGCCCTATGCCGCGAACTCCGCGGTCTTCTGGAACGTGACCGACGCCACGGCCGAAACCGCGAACCGGGGATGGCGGCGCTTCCTCACACTGAACTACCTCACGGGTTTCCTCGTGACGATGCTCATGATCTGGTACTGGTTCCTGATCACGCCCCACGACTTCGCGTTCGTCGGCGGACGGGGCTGACCCGAGCGAAGAGGCCGCTCGATAGGATTGCGGGATGGCCAAGGCACCCACCGTCTATGACGTTGCCGCGCACGCCGGGGTGTCGATCGCCACGGTATCGCGCGTGCTCACGCGGCCCGACGATGTGCGCGCGGCGACGCGCGAGAAGGTGCTCGCGTCGGTGGGCGAGCTCGGTTATGTTCCGTCGGGCGCAGCCCGCGGCCTGGCCGCGCGGCGCACGGGTGTGCTGGGCCTGTATTTCCCGGGTTTCGACGCCATGGACGAGATCGACGACGCCGTGTTCACGGGCGTCGACGATGCCCCGCACGCGACGGGCGCCGAACTCGTCGACGATATCGGGGGAGCGGCCGAAGTGCGCCCTCTCAACCTTTACTTCGACGAGGTGCTGCGCGGCGCCGAGCTCGAGGCGTGGCGCCGCGGGTTCGTGCTCATGGTGGGCATCGGCCGGGGCGACAACGCGGAGCAGACCGTGCGCGATATGGCTGGCCGGGTCGACGGGCTCGTCATGTTGGCGCAGAGCGTTCCCGACGGCGTGATGGCGCAGTTGTCTCGCCGCGTGCCCGTCGTCGTGGTGGCCGGCCCGCGCCGCGAGGACGCCTACGACCACGTGTCGGTCGCCAACACCGAGGGCATGCGCGCGCTCACCGAGCACGTCGCCGCGGGGCTCGAACCCGATGAGCTGCTCTACCTCTCGGGCCCCGCCGACTCGCCCGACGACGCCGAGCGGTGGGAGGGCTTCTGCCAGGCGCTCGAGGCCCGCGGCGTCGACGCCTCGACCGTGCCGATCCTGCGCGGCGACTTCACGCGCGAGGCGGGTCGTCGGGCGGCGGCCGAGCTGGCGGCGGGCGAGCGGATGCCGCGAGCCATCGTGTGCGCGAACGACCAGACCGCGCTGGGGCTCATGGAGGCGTTGCAGGCCCGCGGCATCCGCGTGCCCGAAGACGTCCTGGTCACGGGTTTCGACGGTATCGAGGCCGGTGCGCTCGCCACGCCGCGACTCACCACGATCCGTCAGCCCATGGACGACCTGGGGCGCGCGGCCATCCAGGTGATGGCCCGCCGGCTCGACGATCGCGAGCAGGCACCGCTGTCGATCCGGTTGCCCGTGAAGGTGCTGCTGCGCGAGTCGTCCGAACGCCGCTGAGCCCGGTTGACGGTTGCCGAGCGATGCCGCAGTTCGCTGGGCGCTGCGAGCTGCCCTCAGACTCGGGCGGACATCGTGGCTGTGCAGGTCGCCTCGACATCCGCTCTTGCGCTCCACGAATGTATGCGCTTACACTCGGTTTTGCGGACGCGCCCCCGAGCGTCCGTCGACAAAAGATCGTCGAGCCCCACAACAGCGCAGCCCCCACGGACTGCCTCGTGACAGAGAAGACATGAGGACGAAACGGTGTCAATGACGCACACACCCCGGCGCGAATCCCGCGCCGACAACCCAGTCCGGTCCGGCCCGCGCCGACCTCGACGACGCGCGCGTGCCGCGGCCGTCGCACTGCTCACGGCCGTCGCGCTCGTGGCATCCGGCTGCAGCATTCAGATCGAGAGCCAGCCCGACCCGTCGATCCCCGACGACACCATGCTCATCGGCGCCGACAACGGCTCGCCCATGTTCGAGAAGAACTTCAACCCCTACCTCGCGAACAAGCGCATCGGCGCGTTCTACATCTATGAGCCGCTGACGGTCATCAACAACCTCGACGGTAAGGGAACGCCGTGGCTCGCGGCATCCACCGAGCAGCCCGACGCCTCGACCATCGTTTTCACCCTGCGCGAAGGCGTGAAATGGTCCGACGGCAAGGCCTTCACGGCCAGGGATGTCGACTTCACCTTCCAGCTGCTGAAGAAATACCCGACGCTCGACATGCTCGGCGCGTGGCAGTACATCGACACGGTCGAGACATCCGGCAACACCGTCACGATTCACCTGAGCCAGCCCGACGTGCCGGCGGCCAACCTGATCGCGCAGACGCGCATCGTGCCCGAGCACATCTGGAAAGACGTGAAAGACCCGGGCACATTCCGCAACGTGGAGCCGGTGGGCACCGGCCCGTACACGCTCGGCAACTTCGCGCCGCAGCAGTACACGCTCGACAAGAACAAGCGCTACTGGCAGGCCGACAAGGTCGCCGCCGAACACCTCGTGCTGCCCGCGAGCAACACGCAGCTCGACACGGTCTCGAAGGGGTATGACTGGGCCTACCAGTACATCTCCGACGTCGAGGGCACGTGGGGAGCTGCGAATAAGGACAACAAGTACTGGTTCCCGCCGGGCGGCACCATCGCCATGCTGCCGAACCTGACGAAGGCTCCGTTCAACGACATCAACTTCCGTCAAGGCCTCTCGCACGCCATCGACCGCGACAAGATCGCCGACGCTGCCACCGAGGGTTACATGCAGGGCGCCGGCCAGAACAACCTGCTGCTGCCCAACCAGAAGGACTTCCTGAGCCCCGACCTGCCGAACGACGGCAAGGTGACGCAGAACACGGCCCTCGCGCTCGAGTACTTCGCGAAGGCCGGCTACACGCCGCGCGACGGCAAACTCGTCGACGCCGCCGGCAAGCCGCTCGAGTTCTCGCTCATGACGGCCAACGGGTACACCGACTGGCTGCGCGCGGTGCAGCAGATCCAGAAGCAGCTCGGCGACATCGGCATCACCGTGAAGGTCGTGCAGCCCCAGCCCGCCGCCTACCAGCTCGCCATGCGCAACGGCGAATACGACATGACCATCGGCGCGATCGGCGGAACGGGTGACGTCTACCGCGACTTCAACGGTCTGCTGTCGAGCGAGTTCGTCGTGCCGGCGGGCGAGGAGGCGACGAACAACTTCGAGCGCTTCTCCGACCCGGCCGTCGACGACATCCTGGCGAAGTTCCGCGTGGCCATCGACGAGAAGGACCAGCTCGACTACGGCTACCAACTACAGAAGGTCATGTACGACCAGGTGCCCGCCATCGGCGTGTACTACGGCGGCTCGTGGGGCCTCTACAACACGACCAAATTCACCGGATGGCCGACCGCCGAGAACCCCTACGCGTCGCTCATGACCTACGAATCCACTCCCTTGCTCATCTTCACGTCGCTGAAGAAAACCCAGAAAGACGGTGAGTGATCCGTGGCCTACGCACTCCGTAAAGTCGGGCTGCTGCTGCTCACCCTGTGGGCAGCCGTCACCCTGAACTTCCTCCTGCCGCGACTGATGCCGGGCACCCCGGCCGACGCCGCGATCGCCAAGCTGTCGCAGAACGGCCCCGTCTCAGAGGCCACGCGCGCGGCCATCGAGGCCCAGCTGGGCCTGCCGACGGGCAACCTGTGGCAGCAGTACGTGGACTACCTGCGCCAGGTCGTCACCCTCGACTTCGGCACCTCGTTCACGTTCTACCCGCAGCCCGTCTCGGAGCTCGTCACGCAGGCGCTGCCCTACACGATCATCCTCGTCGGCACCGTGACCATCGTGGCCTTCGTGCTCGGCACCCTGACCGGTGTGCTCGCGGCCTGGAAGCGTGGCACCTGGCTCGACGCCCTGCCCACCCTGACGGGCACCTTCGCCAGCGCGTTCCCCTACTTCTGGACCGCCCTGCTGCTGCTCTTCTTCGCCGGCTACGTGTTCCACTGGTTCCCCACCTCGGGCGCCTATGGGCCAACGGCCACGCCCGCGTTCGACTGGGCCTTCATCAGCGACGCGCTCTATCACGCGGCCCTGCCGGCGCTCACGATTCTCGTCACCTCGCTGGGCGGCTGGATCCTCGGCATGCGCAACGCCATGATCAACACCCTGGGCGACGACTACGTGACGTTCGCCGAAGCCAACGGTCTGAAGAGTCGCACGGTCGCCCTGCGCTACGCGGCCCGCAACGCCATCCTGCCGAACCTTACGGGCTTCGGCCTGGCGCTCGGCGGTGTGGTGGGCGGCTCCATCCTGGTCGAGCGCGTGTTCAACTACCCGGGCATCGGCTACCTGCTGTACAACTCGGTGGTCAACCAGGACTACCCGCTCATGCAGGCCCTCTTCCTGATGATCACCGTGAGCGTGCTCATCGCCAACTTCCTCGTCGACATCTTGTACGGCGTTCTCGACCCTAGGACCCGCCGATGACCACCACAGAGCAGATCAAGACCGTGTCGGATGCGCCGGTCGGGCGCCCGAGTCGCTGGAAGACCGTGGCCCGCATCGGATCGACCCTGTGGTCGAACTGGAAGTCGCGCCTCGGCCTCATCATCCTGGGCCTCTTCATCCTGGTGGCTATCTTCGCGCCGCTGATCGCGCCCTACGGGGGCTCGCAGGACGGCTTCGAGCGATCGTCGGACGCCTCGGCCGCCCACTGGCTGGGCACCACGGCGGCCGGCGAAGACGTGCTCTCGCAGCTGATCTACGGAACCCGTGTGAGCGTGTTCGTCGGTTTCGTCGCCGGCTTCTTCTCCACCGTCGTCGCCGTGCTGATCGGCTTGAGCTGGGGTTATGTGCGCGGCTTCATTGCGGACGTCATCAACTTCATCGTCAACCTGTTCCTCGTCATTCCGGGCCTGCCGCTCATGATCGTCATCGCGGCCTACCTGCAGAACGGCGGCATCGCGATGATCATCGCGGTCATCGTGATCACGGGATGGGCGTGGGGCGCTCGCGTGCTGCGCAGCCAGACGCAGTCGCTGCGGTCGCGCGACTTCGTGACGGCCGCTCGGTTCTCGGGCGAGAGCGCGTTCCGCATCGTGTTCCGCGAGATCCTGCCCAACATGACGTCGCTCATCGTGGGCAGCTTCTTCGGGGCCGCGACGGCCGCCATCCTCGCCGAGGCCGGCCTCGAATTCCTGGGGCTCGGCGACTCGACCACCGTCTCGTGGGGCACCATGCTCTTCTGGGCGCAGAACTCCAACGCGCTGCTGACCGGCCAGTGGGTGCTGCTCTTCGCGCCCGGCCTCTGCATCGCCCTGCTCGCGACGAGCCTCACCTTGATCAACTTCGGCGTCGACGGGATCTCGAACCCGCGCCTACGAGAGGGTTCCAAATGACGAACACGGATGCCGTGACCACCCCCGCCCCCTCAGCCTCCGAGCCGCTGCTCGAGGTGCGCGACCTCTCGGTCGTCTACGAGTCGCACGACTCCGAGCCCGTACAGGCCGTCGACCACGTCTCCTTCCAGCTGAAGCGCGGCGAGTTCATCGGGCTCGTGGGGGAGTCGGGTTCGGGCAAGTCCACGCTGGGCTTCGCGCTCACGCGACTGCAGAAACCTCCGGCACGCACCAACGGTGGGCAGATCTTGTTCGGCGGCGTCGACATCCGCGAATTGGGTGCCGAACAGCTGCGCGAACAGCGCCAGGGTGGCTTCGCGATGGTGCTGCAATCGGGCATGAACGCGCTCAACCCGGTGCGCACGATCCGCAACCACTTCGTGGACATCTTCAAGGCGCACGGGCACGTCCAGCGCGCCCGCTGGGCCACGCGCGAGGTCGAATTGGTGACCAAGGTGGGGCTCAAGCCCGAGGTGCTCGACCGCTACCCCGGCGAGCTGTCGGGCGGCATGCGGCAGCGCGTGTCGATCGCCCTCGCGCTCTCGCTCGAACCCCAGTTGATGGTGTTCGACGAGCCGACCACGGCGCTCGACGTGCTCGTGCAGCACGCCGTGATGGACACCATCATGTCGCTGCAGAAGAGCGAGAACTTCACGGCCGTGCTCATCAGCCACGACCTGGGCATCGTGCTCGAGGCCACCGACCGCGTGCTCGTCATGCACGAGGGTCGCATCGTCGAAGACGCGTCGTCGATCGACATCCTCGAACGCCCCCAGGATGACTACACGCGCATGCTGCTGAGCCACTACGCCGACCCGCGCGCCGAGGTCGTCGAGCTGCCCGGCTTCATCGACCTGGCCACGCGCAAGGCCCGCGGAGCGACGCGCGCCGACGTGGCCAGCTCGCCCGCCTCGGTGCGCACGCGCGGGGCCCGCTCGGCCGACTCGCCCATCGTGGTCGACGCCGTGTCGAAGGTGTACCCGCCACCGCGCCGGGGCGAGAAGCCCGTGACCGCCGTCGACAACGTGTCCTTCACGCTCGAACCCGGGCAGTCGCTCGCCCTCGTCGGCGCCTCGGGCTCGGGCAAGTCGACCATCGCCAAGCTCATCACGGGCGTCGAGAAGCCGACGTCCGGGGCCGTGCGCTTCGGCGACCTGCAGATCGACAAGTTGGGGCGCCGCCAGCTGCGGTCGCTGCACTCGAACGTGCAGATGGTGTTCCAAGACCCGTATGCCGCGCTCAACCCGCTGCACACGGTCGAATACACGCTCACGCGACCCGTGCTCAACTTCACCGACCTGCGCGGCGACGCCGCCCGCGCGCGCGTGCTCGAGTTGCTCGAGACGGTGGGGCTCTCGCCCGTCGAGCAGTTCGCCGCCAAGCTGCCGCACCAGCTCTCGGGCGGGCAGCGGCAGCGCGTGGTCATCGCCCGCGCACTCGCGAGCGACCCTCAGGTGCTGATCGCCGACGAACCCGTGTCGATGCTCGACGTCTCGCTGCGCGCCGGCGTGCTGGCGCTGCTCGAGGACCTGCGCGAGCAGTGGGGTGTCTCGATGCTCTACATCACGCACGACCTGCTGAGCGCGCGGCTCGTGACCGACAACATCATGGTGCTGAACCAGGGCCGCGTGGTGGAGCGCGGGGCCACGGCCGATGTGCTGCGGCATCCGACCGACCCCTACACGATCGAGTTGCTCGATGCCGTGCCGAACCCGGCGCGGGCGAAGCGGGGTGCTGCGTAGTGGCGGAGTTTCGGCAGATCGCTCCCTTCGGGGCGCTCCCGGTCGGCGACGGCGTCTCGGTCGTCGCGCTGCCGGCCGCGGTGGGCGAGCTGACGGCGTTCCACGTGAAACCCTCGGGCCTGGCGCGCGGGACAGTGCTGATCGTGCCCGGGTTCACCGGGTCGAAAGAGGACTTCCGCACCTTCGTGCCCCTGCTGGCCGAACGCGGCTTCGAGGTCTATGCCTATAGCCAGCGCGGTCAGGCCGATTCGGCGGCGCCCTCGGGTGTCGAGAACTATGCGCTCGCCGACTTCGCCCGGGACGCCATCGAGGTGGCCGGGCTCGTCGGTGACGGGCAGCCCGTGCACCTGCTCGGCCACAGCTTCGGCGGATGCGTGGCGCGCGCGGCGGCCATCGCCCAGCCCGCGGTGTTCCGCAGCCTGACGCTGCTGTGCTCGGGCCCGAACGGATGGCCGGGCCGACACCAGGACACGACCGACGCCGTCGCGGCGGGTGGCAGCATCGGGCTCTGGTACCGCGACAACCCCGACACGCACGGGGTCTCCGACGCGCACCTCGACCCCGAGCTGGCGTTCCTGCGGCTGCGCGCCGAACGCACGTCGAGCGACAACCTGCTCGCGGCTGCCGACATCTTGCGCAACGACCCCGACACGACCGAGGAGTTGCGGCAGGCCCGCATCCCGACGCTCGTGGCCCACGGCGAGCACGACGACAAGTGGCCCATCGACTGGCAGCGCGACATGGCCGAACGGCTGGGTGCCCGTTATGCCGTCATTCCCCGCGGCGCGCACTCGCCGCAGGTCGAGGCGCCAGAGGCCACGGCCAACGCCCTCGCAGATTTCTGGGGCGCGCACGTTGCGGCGTGACGCCCCCTCCCGTCCCCAACCATCAGCTCAAGGAGAATCGTGAAGAGCTTCCCGAACGGATTCCTCTGGGGTGCGGCGACCGCCGCGCACCAGATCGAAGGCAACAACATCAACAGCAACTGGTGGGTGATGGAGCACGCCGAGAACTCGAACATGGTCGAACCCTCGGGTGACGCCATGGACAGCTACCACCGCTACCCCGAAGACATGAAGCTCTTGGCACAAGCCGGGCTCAACTCCTACCGCTTCAGCATCGAGTGGGCGCGCATCGAACCCGAGCGTGGCTTCTTCTCGCGCGCCGAGCTCGACCACTACCGCCGCATGGTCGACACCGCGCGCGACCTGGGCCTCGACCCCACCGTCACGCTCATGCACTTCACCGTGCCGCGCTGGATGTTCGACGACGGCTTCTGGCGAGCGGATGACGCCGCCGACCTGTTCGCGCGCTACACCGAGGCCGTGCTGCCCATCCTCGACGACGTCACCTACGTGTGCACCATCAACGAGCCCAACATCGCCGCCATGCTGGCCGGTGGCGAGGATGCTTCGAACCTCGTCGCCTTCGGCCTGCCGAACCCCGACCTCGGCGTGGCCGACACGCTGCTCGAATCGCACCACCGCTCGCGCGAGGTGCTCTCGCAGCTGTCGCACGTGAAGAGCGGGTGGACGGTAGCCACGCAGGCGTTCCACTCGACGGGTGAGCCCGGCGCCGACGAGAAGCTGCACGAATACGGCTATCCGCGCGACGATTGGTACCTCGAGCAGTCCGCCGGCGACGACTTCGTCGGCGTGCAGGCCTACACGCGCACGTTCATCGGGCCCGAAGGCCCCCTGCCCGTGTCGGACGAGGTCGAGACCACGCTCACGGGCTGGGAATTCTTCCCGGACGCCCTGCAGATGGGGGTGCGTAGCGCGTGGGAGAAGAGCGACCACACGCCCGTCATCGTGACCGAGAACGGTATCGCCACGGCCGACGACACGCGTCGCATCGCCTACACCGAGGGTGCCCTCTCCGGCCTGCACGCGGCCATGGAGGACGGCGTCGAGGTGCTCGGCTACCAGCACTGGTCGGCGCTCGACAACTATGAGTGGGCGTCGGGTTTCCGCCCCACGTTCGGCCTCATCGCGGTCGACCGCGAGACGTTCGTGCGCACGCCGAAGCCCAGCCTCGCGTGGCTCGGGGATGTCGCGAAGCGCGGCGGTCTCGCCTGATCGCGTTCGACTGAGGCCCGGCCTCACACGCGTCGGCGGCCGCATCCACTCGGATGCGGCCGCTTCTGCGTGTGTGCGGGCGATCGGATGTCTCACCGGCGGTGCCGCGAGGGTTCCTCGCCAGCGGTGCGGCGGAGGTTACTCGTCTGCGGTGCCGTGGCGGCGGTGGCCTCGTCGCGTGGCGAGGAGCCCGAGGGTGAGCGCCAGGCCGCCGAGGACGGCGGCGACCGCCAAGACGATCTCGGAGGGGCCGGTCAGGGAGAGGAATGGCCGCCCCCGGTGCGGCCATTCCGTGGCCGGGTGCACGTTCGAGGGGTCGGCGAGGGGGTCTGCGGGCGCGGACCAGGGGGAGACGAGACCGGGGGTGGACGGGCCGTTCGGGCCCGGCGCGGTGGGGGCGGATGTCGGCGCCGTCGGGTCGTCGGGGCCTGGAGGTGTGGGGGTGTTGGGCGCAGGCGCGGTGGGCGACGGCGTGGCGGTGGGTGACGGGGTTGCCGTCGGATCGGGTGAGGGTTCAGCCGTCGGCTCTGCGGTGGGGGTTCCGGTCGGCGGAGCGGTCGGTGACGGCGTCGGCGTAGGCGTAGGCGTAGGCGTAGGCACGACGGTAGGGGAGGGCGTTGGGCTGGGAACGGGAGTGACCGACGGCGTCGGTGTGGCCGTGGGTGTCGGACTGGGGGTGGGCGTCGGTGTCGGTGTCGGTGTCGGTGTCGGGGGCGTTGTGGGTGTGGCCGTGGGCGAGGGTGTCGCCGTGGGGACGACGGCGACGAGCGACAGTGGCTCGCCGCGGGCCACGACGCCGTCGTCGGCGCGCGAGCTCAGGGCGACGGAGTCTCCCACTCCACTCGTGTCGGCGGCCGTGCACGCCCAGGTGCCGTTCGCCCCGATGACCGCGCGACACAGCTCATCGGCGCGGCCTGCCGCTCCTCCAGCCGCGGAACTCGCGCCGTGCGAATCGGGTGTCGGGCCGCCGGCGTCGGCGACGGGCCCGTCGACGGGTCCGTCGACGCCCCCGACCGTGACGATCGCGCCCGGTTCTCCCGTGCCCTCGAAGTCGACCGGCCCGGCCGGAAGCGGATGTCCCGAGGCGGGCGCCGTGAACGCGGGGGCCTCGGGGCTGGCGCTCGAGCCGAAGATCTGCGCCTGCATGAGCGGCCGGATGGCGTTCTCGAATCGCTCGTCGACGAAGTACCCCTTGAGGGCATCCCCGCGCTCGGCATTGAGGATGGCGCCCATGATCATGGACTGGTCGAGAGAGAGGTAGCGCTTCGCCACCGTGCCGCTACGCACCGCGACGGCGTCGTAGAAACCGCCGGGGCCGTATGACTCGAATTGCGACCGCAACCGGCCCAGGTTGTCGAGCACGCCGGCGCGGTCGTATCCGAGGGCCAGGAAGCTCGCGTGCGGTGTGACGACTCCGTCGCCGAAGGTCGGTGCCGGGTTGGTGCCCGTGTTGCAGTCGGCATGATCGCGGTCGACGTTCGTGCGCTCGCGGTCGGAGTGATAGCCGTCGTCCTTGATGCCCAGCTCGTCGACCCCGTATTCGGCATAGCCGCCGAACGGATCGCTCGCGGGGGAGAAGCCCCAGAAGCCGTACCCTGCCTCGTCGATGCCGTGTTCCTTCTGGGCGCGCACGGTCAGCGGATGATTGAGCCCCCACGAACGCGGCCCCCACGACGCCTCTGGCACGAACAGGTCGGGCATGAGCGCCTCGAACATGCTGCCACCCCACCCGGGCACGATGCTCATGCCGCGGTAGCGGTAGGTGCCCTCGAAGACCGTGATGCCGTCGTAGGTGCGCGAGACGCCGTGCGGTTTGTGCTCCTGCCAGTCGGCGTCGCACCCCGGCGACATGGTGCGCAGGGTGCCGTAGAACGAGCTCGCGGGCACCTCGCCCTTGTCGATGCCGAGGTAGGTCGTCATCCGCGTCTCGCTGACCGTCGTGTCGTAGGCCGAACAGTTGTAGAAGAGCGTCTCGGTGTGACCGCTCTGAAAATTGCCGGGGATGCTGCATTCGGCGGGCGAGGTGGGCCAGAAGCCGTTTCGGTTGAGGCCCGTGCCGCGGGCGCTCGCCGCCCGGGGATCGTAGAACACCGAGAAGTCCATGCTGTCGTAGAGGGCCGTGGCTCGCGCGGCGAGGGGGGTTTCGGCGCCCACGACGACGCGCAGGGCGGCGGCCAGCCAGGCGTTGTCGACAGAACTGGCGAACGGGGGCTTCGTCGACCCGTCGGAGTTCGTATCGATCACCGGTTGCCCGTCGACCGGTCGATACCAGTTCCAGAACATGCCGCTCGCGGCGTGTCGCGGCATGGTCTCGAGGGTGCCGAGAGTCGCGGCGAGCCGTTGGCTCGCTTCGACGGGCGTGATGATGCCGAGGTCGCGCGCGGCGACGGTCGACCAGAGATAGCCGCCCACGTTGGTGGTGGAGGTGTAGCCCGATCGGGAGCCGGGCTCGAGGTCCCCCGCGATGCCGTCGGCGGTGAGGCCCGTGCGCTCGTCGGTCATGGCGACCAGCGATGACCAGGTGTCGCGCGCCGTGGCTTCGAGGAGTGGATCGGAGAGAGCGCTGCTCGAAGCCTGCGCGGGCCCGGCGGCGAGGCCGAGAACCAGGGCGCCCGCGGCGAGCAGGCTCGCGACCCGGCGCGTGAGCGGGAACCTTGTCTTCACGGCATCTCCTTCGGCTGGCCGACAGGCGGCGGTGCCCGAGAGGGTGGTGAACCCTAGCGCACCCGCCGATGAACAGACCGTACCAGCTAACATGCTCGAGCACCAGAATATGCATATCACAAGATCACCAATCGATCGAAGGAGCTGCAATGTTCACCGGACTCAGTGCTTTTGCCCCCACCCCGCTCGCCGAAGCGGCAGTCGACGAACCGGCGTATGGTCGCCTGATTGCCCGCCTCGCCCGGGCGGGTGTCGACTCGATCGGCGCGCTCGGCTCGACGGGCAGCTACGCTTACCTCGACCGCGCCGAACGCGCGCGAGCCGTGGCGGTAGCGGTGCGGCACGCCGGCGAGGTGCCCGTGATCGCGGGGGTGGGCGCGCTGCGGATGCGCGACATCCTGCACCACGTCGAAGACGCGCAGGAGGCCGGCGCATCGGCCGTCATCCTCGCGCCCATGACCTATGAGGCACTGTCGGACGACGAGGTGTTTGCGCTCTACGAGGAGGTCTGCGCCAACCTGTCCGTGCCGCTCGCGATCTATGACAACCCCGTGGCCACCCGCGTCACGTTCAGCGACGAGTTGCACAGCCGGGTCGCGCAGCTGCGGCCCGTCGCCGCTATCAAGCTGCCGCTGCCGGCCGTCGGCGTGGAGGCCCTGGCGGCACGCGTGACCCGTCTGCGCGCGCTCGTGCCCGCCACCGTGGCCATCGGCGTGAGCGGAGACGATGCGGCCGCCGCGGGCCTGTCGGCCGGATGCGACCTCTGGTTCAGCGTGCTCGGCGGCACCCTTCCGATCGAGTGCCTCGCGCTCGTGCGCGCCGCCCAGCGCGGGGCCGCCGACGACGCGGCGGCGACCTCCGCCCGCCTGCAGCCGATCTGGCAGCTCTTCGCGCGCTACGGCACCTACCGCGTGGTCGCCGCCCTGACCGAGCAGTTGGGGCTGGTGCCGCGCATGCACCTGCCGCGTCCCGTGCGCTCGCTCGATGCCGACGGGATGAGAAGCGTTGCGGAAGCGCTTACCGCCGCGAACATCAGGCTCTGAGGCGCGTGAGGGGGTGCACAGCGGCGCGTTGAAGCATCCGTGCATCTGAAGTTTGCTCGAGTGGAGCTTCCGACGATGCGGGCCGTGAGAAACGCACAACCGTGCAGTTCTCGCGGCCATTCCGCGGTTTTCCGGCGGCTAGCATCGACAAGGCGCCAGAAACATGGGCGCGCTCGTAATCAAAGGAGATGCACAGCAGTTCATGGACACCTCATCCACCGGCCGATCGGCCACCCCCTCGCGTCGTCACACCGAAGCCCGCACCACGGACTCCGGCCCGGCCTCGCCGCTCCCATTCATTCGCCGCAACAGCTTCTGGCTCGCGCTCTCGCTGCTGCTCTGCCTGGTCTCGGCCGTCGGCGCGTTCTTCGTGCAGACCAACGGTGCCACCGTGGCCGTCAAGGACATGCGCTGGGAGACCAGCTCGGGCCGCGAACTCAGCGCCCTGCTGTTCAAACCCGACACCGCGACCGCCGAGAATAAAGCACCCGTCATCGTCGTGAGCCACGGCTGGTGGAACTCGCGTGAGATGCAGGACGCCAACTACGTCGAGCTCGCCAAGCGCGGCTACGTCGTCATCTCGATCGACATGTACGGTCACGGCAACTCCGACCCGCTGCCCCTCGGCGGCGAATCCGAGAACGGCACGGGCATGTACGACGCGGTGAAGCTCGCGGCCCAGCTGCCCTACATCGACCCCGCCAAGATCGGTATCGAGGGCCACTCCAACGGCGCCCGCGCCGCCAACTACTCGGTCATCGCCGACAACCAGGCCGAGACGCCCCTCATCTCGGCCGTGCTGCTCGTCGATAACGAGGCGTTCTACACCGACCTCGAAGACCCCACCACCTACGTGAACAACTATGGTGCCCGGGATGTCGGGCTCGTCGCCGACCAGTACGACGAGTTCTTCTTCCGCAGCTACGACGCCGACGGCGCCGCCCTCACCACCCCGCGCGAATTCGTCGGAACCCCCAACGCGCAGTCGTTCCTGCACTTCGGTGAGGGCGACAGCACCGACAAGCGCACGGCCGGCGAGTACTACGAGCAGTCCGTCGACGGCGAGGACGCCGTGCGCGTGCTTTACACGCCCGCGCAGACCCACCCGTGGGGCCCGTTCTCGAAGCAGACCACCGAGTACACGATCGACTTCTTCGAGAAGACCCTCGGTGCCCCCGGCCCGCTGGCCGCTGACTCGCAGACCTGGCAGATCAAGGCGTTCTTCAACGCCATCGGCCTGATCGGCTTCGGCATGTTCCTCGTGGCCTTCACCAAGGCCCTGCTCGGCACGCGGGCCTTCGCCGGCCTGCGCCGCACCGAACCGTTCCAGCTCAACCCGTCCACCCGCAAGGGCCTCTACTGGTTCTGGGGCGCTCTCGTGGTCTCGGCGCTGTTCTCCGGCTGGAGCTACATCGCCCTCAGCCAGTCGACGGCACTCGCGCCCATCATCTACAACTCGGCACCGACCTTCATCGTGCAGGGCGCGCCGTTCTTCATCGGTCTGTGGGCCGCCATCAACGGTGTGTTCAGCATCGTCGTCATGGTCGTCTCCTACCTGCTGTTCGGCCGCAAGAACGGGCAGAATCTGCGCGAGGTCGGCATCCTGCCCGGCTGGAAGGCCATCCTGCAGTCGATCGGCCTCGGCCTCGTCGTGGTCGTCGCCGCCTTCGGCATCGTGTTCCTCGTGGACTACTTCTTCAAGACGGACTTCCGCATCTGGGTGCTCGCGGTGAAGGCGTTCACGCCCGACAAGGTGTGGATCGCGGTGCTCTACCTGCCCCTGTTCCTCGTCTACTACGTGGCGAACTCGGTGGCCATCAACAGCTTCAACCGCTTCACCATCCGCAAGAAGGAGTGGGTGAACACGGCGATCCTGGCGCTGTTCAACGCGCTTCCCGTGCTCGTGCTCGTCATCGCGCAGTACTGGACGTTCTTCGTGACGGGCGACCTGATCCCCGGATTCGCCGGCATCTTCGGCATCTGGCTGTTCCCGGTGATCGTGATTCTGGCCGCCGCGGCCGTGATCTCACGCAAGATCTACCGCGCGACGAACAACCCCTACCTCGGTGGTTTCATCATCGCCTCGGTCGTGACGGTCATCTCGGTGACCAACACGCTGACGGTCGTGAGCTAGCGAGCTAGCGAGCTAGCGAGCTCGTCCGCTCGCCTCGGCGCTGACGCGAAGCCCCCTCCGGTTCTCCGGCAGGGGGCTTCGTCGTGTCCGCGTGCGGAGCGCGCTCAGCCGGGGAGGGCGAATGCGGCGCGGAACAGGCGACGGCCGCGGGTGGCGACCTCGGGGCGATCGCGCTCGTCGGTGCGCGAGAGGAGGATGGCGAGCATGGCGATGGCCAGGAGGACATCCTCGGTCTCGACGTGATCGCCGATGCGGCCCGCCGCCTGGTCGCGCACGAGGAGTGCCTCGACGATGGCCGTGGCGCGCGTGCGCAGGGGCTCGGCGAGCGGGTCGTGGCGATGCGTCGTCATGACCTCGACGAGTGCTGTCGACGCGAGGGCCTGCTCGGTCAGGGCGTCGAAGAGCGTGCTGACGGTGGCATCGTCGTCGGCCACGAGCACCTCGAGTTCGGCGATGTTGTCGTCGAAGACGGCCACCGCGAGGGACAGGCGGTCGGGGAAGTGTCGGTAGAGGCTGCCCTGCCCGACGCCCGCCCGGCGCGCGATGGCCGAGAGGGGCGCCGCGAAGCCCGATTCGGCGAACACCTCGCGCGCCGCGGCGATGAGCGCTCGGCGATTTTCGGGGCCCGCGCTGGGGCCGCGATTCGCTTTCGGTGTGGAGGGCATCGGTGTAGCATAACAACCGGACAGTGTTGTCCGGTATGGCTCGCTCCACCGAGACGAAGGAATGATCGTGACCCAGAACGCCCCCCACCTCACCGCCGAGACCACCATCGCCGACTGGCTCGACGACCCGATCGGCGGCGCCCTCTTCGCCGAGCTGCTCGCGCAGGGCGGCCAGACGCCCGACTCGCTGCGCCCCGTGCGCAACCTCACGCTCGGGCGCCTCGTGGCCATGAGCCAGGGCGCTTTTCCGCAGGAGATGGTCGACGTGCTCGTGGCCCGCGCCGCGGCCGGCGACCTGCCGAGCACCGAGGGGGCCGCATCCGCCGCACCCGTGCCCGCGCAGCCCGCGCGTGCCCGCGCACCCCGCGTCGAGTGGGTCGAGAAGGTGACCGAGGGGCGCTTCACGGGCAAGACCGTCGTCGTGACGGGCGCCGGCTCGGGCATCGGCCGCGCCGTGGCCTCGCGGGTTGCACGCGAAGGCGGCCGCGTGGTCGCCGTCGACATCTCGACCGAGCGCCTGGATGACTTCGCCGCGAGCCTGCCCGACGCGGACATCGTGTCGGTGGCCGGCGACATCACCGACGACGCCTCCGTCGCCGCGATCGTCGAGGCCGCGGGTGACCGCATCGACGCGCTCGCCAACGTCGCCGGAATCATGGACGATATGACGCCCGTGCACGAGATCTCGGACGAGATCTGGAACCGGGTCTTCGCGATCAACGTGACCGGCACCATGAAGCTCATGCGCGCCGTCGTGCCCGTCATGCTGCCGCGCGGCACGGGTTCGATCGTCAACGTCGCGTCCGAGGCCGCTCTGCGCGGGTCCGCCGCCGGTGCCGCCTACACGGCCTCGAAGCACGCGGTGGCGGGACTCACGAAGTCGAGCGCCTTCATGTACACGGGCACCGGCATCCGCGTGAATGCCGTGGCCCCCGGGCCCACCATCACGAACATCGAGGCGCGTTTCGGGTCGGAGCTCGGCGCCGAACGCGTGCGCCTGGCCATGGCCGCGATGCCGGATGCCGTGGAGCCCGACGCCCTGGCCGCGTCGATCACGTTCCTGCTGAGCGACGACGCCGTGAACCTGAACGGCGTGATCCTGCCCTCGGATGGCGGCTGGTCGGCCGTTTAGCCCGGCCGATCGTCTGGGGCGGGCCGGCAACCGGTGCCCGCACCTTTTCGCCCAGCCTCACTCCTGACGCCGCTGCACCCTCACTTGACGGTGCGGCGGCGTTTGCGGTCGCTGCGGTAGATGCGCAGCTCGCCCGGCACCGTGACGATCGACACCGGGAAACCGGCGGGCGCGGCCTCGCGCACCTCGCCGTCGTGCGCGAACGCCACCGACGCGTCCACCCGGAAATCCATGGTCGTGCGCGTCTCGGTGTGCACGGCGAGCAGCGTTCCCACGCCGGGCACCGAGCGCAGCCACGACGAGAGGTAGCTGCCGAGTGCGAGGTTGGCGAAGACGCGCAGGCGGGAGGCCGAGACATCCGCCCGAATCGACCGGATGTCGAGCAGGTTGTCGGAGAGCGACCGCCGCGACAGCGGGATGATGTTGCGCGGGTGGTAGCGGTTGACGCCCACGAACAGCATCCACGACCGGACGGGCCCGTCCTGGCGCCGGAACTCGACCGGCTCGCTGCGCCGCAGAACCTTGTGCCCGGCCACGAGTGCTGCGGGCCATTTGCCGATCTTGTCCTCGAGCTTCTCTCGCTCCTCGACCAGCTCGGGATAGACGCCGATCGACGCCGTGTTGAGCACCGTGATGGGCTCGTCGCCATCGATGCGCGCCTCGGCGACATCGACCGTCGTACCCTCGCCGCGCTGCACGGCCTCGATGGTGTCGGCGAAGCTGTCGATGCCCGCGGCGCCCGCGAAATGGTTGAGGGTTCCGCCCGGGAAGACGACGAGCGGGAGGTCGGCCGTGCGCGCGGCGTGGGCCGCCACCGCGACGGAGCCATCGCCGCCCGACATGCCGAGGGCGAGCACACCGTGCCGCTCGGCCGCGTCGCGGAAGAGGCCCGCCAGATCGTCGCCCGACGCGAGCACGTGGATGTCGGCGTGGGGGAGTGCCTGCCGGATCTGCTGCTCGGGGTCGGGCCCGAGGGCCGCCGACGCGCGGCCGGAACCGGACGACGGGTTGACGACGACGAAGAGGCCGGCGCCCTCATCGAGCACGGGCAACGAGACGCGCGGGCCCGGGTCGCGGCGGCGCAGCTGATGACGCGTCGGCACGAGGGCGCGGCCGACCAGGGCGACCCCGACGCCGATGGCGAGGCCGCCCACGACATCCGAGACCCAGTGGGCGCCCGTGTGGATGCGCGAATAGGCGACGGCGGCCGTGAGGGGCGCGACGACGGCCCCGGCGGCGGGGGACTCGAGGGCGACCCCCGTGGCGAAGGCGGCTGCACTGGCTGAGTGGCCCGAGGGGAACGACGGGGATGTGGGCGTGCGGCGCAGGCGTCGACCGACCGGCACATCGGAGAGGAGGGGACGGTCGCCGCCGAAGAGGCTCTTGCCGACGAGGTTGCTCACGGCGCTCGCCGCCGCGAGACCTGCGAGGCCGCGCACGGCGCCGCTGCGGGAACGCCCGCCGACGAGGAACAGGACGCCACCGATGGCGAACCAGAGCTTGCTGTGGTCGGCCGCGCGCGAGAGGCGGGAGAGGGCCGTGTCGACCGCGGCGGGGGTGGCGTGCGTGTTGATACGCGATCCGATGGTGCGGTCGAGGCTCAGCAGCCAGCCGGGCAACACCCGGGCGCGGCGCTGGGCGTGGAGGGGACGGAGGACGCGCGGCAGAAGCATCCATCCAGGGTAAGACGCGCGGCCTCGATCACGCTGAGGGTTGCGGAGAGAGCGGAGGCCTGCTGGAGGCTTGGGCGAGGTGTGGCCGCGACGTGCCCGAGCCCGCGCCCGCTCGAGACGCGTCCGAGGCCTGCCCGGGACGGCTCAGTTGGCGCCGGCCGGCGGATTGACCGCCAACTCGACGCGGTCGGCGAGGTAGGCCGAAAACGGGGTGGCGGTGTCGGCGGTGGCGCGCGGATTCCAGCGCACGAGCGCCGCCCCGTCGTGCAGGAACAGCGGCCCATCGGCGTCGCGCAGGGCCTCGGGCGTGAGTTCGACCACCTCGGCGTCGTAGTTCACGCTCTCGCCCTCGGTGAACTTGCCGCGCGAGGCGGCCGCCCGGTATTCGCGCCGCGTCTCGGCCGACAGCGACTGGTAGGCAGGCCGGCCCGGTTCGACGGCGCGCGTCAGCGACCCCGTGCGATAGAGCGTGCCGTCCTCGCCCAGCAGGAAGACGCCCAGCCGCCACACGCGCCCGATGGGCGTCATCACCGCGTTGCGCTTGATCAGCAGGGTGCGGTGCTCGGGCACATACTGCGCGAGCGCCTCGGTGCGGGCGTCGGCGGCGCTCAGACGCTGAGCTGCGGCCGCGATCGTCGCCCGCAGCTCGCCGATGGCGGTTTCGTCGAGGGCCCTCTCGTCGTCATGCTCGGTCACCCTCGAAGTTTAGGCGCGCACCGGGCACCTACGATCGAGGGATGACCGTCATCGTGAAGGAAGCGGCGCTCGCCGACATCGATTCCCCCACCCTCTACGCCATCCTGAAACTGCGGGTCGACGTGTTCATCGTCGAGCAGCAGAGCGCCTACCCCGACCTCGACGGGCTGGATGCGGCATCCGACACGTTGCTCGTCTGGGCCGAAGACGAGCACGGCCATGTGATGGCGACCATTCGCGTGCTCGGGCTGGGTGCGCCCGTGCAACGCATCGGGCGCGTGGCGACGGCGGCGGATGCTCGGGGCCAGGGTCTCGCGGCCGTGCTGATGCGCCGCGGCCTCGAGCTCACGGCCGACGCGGAAACCGTGCTGCTGGGCGCGCAATCGCACCTCGAGGACTGGTACGGCCGGTTCGGGTTCGCGCTCGACGGAGAACCGTACGACGAGGACGGCATCCCGCACATCCCGATGAGCCTGAAGCGGTAGGGCTCCCGGCCCGTTCCCCGAACGTTCACCGGCAATCCGCCGAGCGGTTGCCTCGGACGTCGGGCCGATTCATCCGGCTGCGGCACAGTGGGAACGTCGGGAGGAGTTTGTCGTGAGCACGTCGCCTCTCACCGAACCCACTCCGACGGTCCGCGCCGCCAGCCCGGCTCGCTCTGCTGACGCGGCGGATGTGACTCTCGCCGCTCGCGATTCAGCGCGCCCCGGCCTCCGCGGCCCTCGCCTGCCCGCCCGGCTCCGCACCGCGCGCACCCGGCACACCCTGATCCCCTGGGCGATCGGGCTCCTCGCCGCCCTCGTCTCGGCCGCCGGATCGGGCAACGCGTCGTATTGGGGCGACGAGGCCGCGAGCGTCATGTCCGCCGAGCGCAGCATCCCCAACCTCTTCGCCCTGCTCGGCAACATCGATGCCGTGCACGGCAGTTACTACCTGTTCCTGCACTTCTGGACCGGTCTCGTGGGCACGGGCGAATTCGCCGTGCGCCTGCCGAGTGCCGTGGCCGTGGGTGTCGCGGCGGCGGGAACCGTCATGCTCGGCCGACAACTGCTCGGCGGCCGGGCGGCGATCGTGGCCGGGCTGCTCTTCGCCGTCATCCCGCAGGTCACCATGATGGGTCAGGAGGCGCGCTCCTACGCCTTCGGCATGGCCGCCGCCGTCTGGCTGACCAACTGGCTCGTCGCCCTCGTGCGCCGCCGCGACCTCAGCCCGCGCACCTGGGCACTCTTCGGGGTGGCCGTCGCCGCCTGCCTCTACCTGTTCCTCTACCTGGCGCTCCTCGCCCTCGTGCATGTCGCGGTGTTCGTGGCCTTCAAACCGGGTGCGCGGATGTGGCGGGCCTGGGCTCGTTCGCTGGTTCTCGCCGCGGTGCTCGCCGCCCCCGTCGTCGTCTTCGGCCTGGCGCAGCGCGGACAGATCGGCTTCCTCGCCCGCCGCAACTACGCCACGCTCGAGTCCGCTCTCGTCGGCCAGTGGTTCGGCTCCGCCTTCTTCGCCGTCGCGGCGTGGGCCCTCATCGTCGTCGGTCTCGTGGCGGCCGTCCGGTCGGGTTGGCGGGCGGCGCTCGTGCTCGGGGTGTGGGTGATCGCGCCGACCGCGCTGCTGTTCCTCGGCAATGCCCTCGTCACGCCCATGTACAACCTGCGTTACGTGGCCTTCTGCACCCCCGCCGTGGCGCTGCTCATGGGGTTCGGTGTCACGGCGCTCGCAGCCCTCGTGCGTCGGCGGCGACGTGAGGGCGGCGCAACCGGCTGGATGCTTCCCGCCCTCGCCATCCTGACCGTCGCCTCGCTCGCGGCCCCTGTCTACCTGGCCCAGCGCGGGCCGTATGGCAAGGACGGCGGCAGCGATCTGCGGCAGGTGGCCGACGCGATCGAGCGCAATGCATCCCCGGGTGACGCGGTCGTTTTCGCCGAGGACATCAAACCGTCGCAGAAGCCGCGCCTGTCGATCGACCTCTACCCCGACCGTTTCGCGGGGTTGACCGATGTGGCCCTCGTGACGCCGTTCACCGCGCGCGATCAGCTGTGGGATGTCGTGCGCCCCCTGCCCGAGGCCGCCCCGGCGTTGCTCGAGCACAACACCGTCTGGGCCGTCGAACGCGAGGGCCGCTCACTGGAGGACATCGCCGAGCTGCAGCGCCTCGGCTTCTACCCGCAGCAGATGATCCAGGTCAACCGCAGCGTGATCTACCGCATGGTGCGCACGCCGCCCGAGCTGCCCTGACCGGATTCTGCCGAGCCGAGCCGGCATCTCCGTGCCGGAACAGCGGCCCGCTCCTCGAAAGGAGCGACGCTCAGTCATCCTCGTTGGATGTCTCGGGCACGTGGCGGATGCGGTCGGACAGGTAGGACACGACGGTGCCCGACACGACGCCGACGATGATGATGCCGCCGATCATGAGCAGCACGGCGCTGAACCGGCCGGCCGTCGTCACCGGGTACATGTCGCCGTAGCCGACGGTCGACAGGGTTTCGCAGGCCCACCAGACCGCGTCGCCGAAGTCCTGGATGCGGGCTCCCGGCGCGTTTCGTTCGGCCTGCAGCGTCGACAACGACAGGAAGTACACGTAGAACACGGCGTAGGCCGCGGCGACGATGATGATCCGCGTGCGCACGGCGGCCCCGCTGCGGCGCTGCAGATAGGGGATGTCGCGCAACAGGTCGAGCACGCGCAACGCACGGAACACGGGCAGCAGGACCGACAGCAGGTCGACGACGTTGTGGCGGACGAACATCCATTTGTGGCCGAGCGGTGTGAGGGCGAGGCGCACGACGTAGTCGACGAGGAAGCAGATCCAGGCGAGCGCGAGGATTGCGAAGATCGCGCCGTGCGTTTCGGGCGGGAGATCCTCGGCGAGCACGTACACCGAATAGCCGATGACGAACGCGAGGCCGAGCGCGACGAGCGGCCAGCGCGCCGCGTTCTGCCAGCGCGAGCGCAGGTGCAGGCGGCGGGCCGCGGCGGGGGACGGGTGGGCGTTCATGGCTACATCAAACACGACGAGGGGTCTTGCGCGCTCGCGCGGCCCGATGCGACACGCCGTGACGGCGACGCCGCATGCCCAATGCCGAGTGCCTCACGCGCGACGCGACTGCAGGGATGCGAGGCCTAGCGCGCCACCGCCGCCGTCGCCTCGATCTCGACCAGTTGGTCGTCGTAGCCCAGAACGGTGACGCCCATGAGTGTGCTCGGCGGCTGGTGTGGCGCGAAGGCGTCGCGCACGACCTGCCACGCGGTCACGAGGTCGGCCTGCTGGGACGAGGCGACGAGCACGCGCGTGCTGACGACATCCGCCGGGGTCGCGCCGGCCGCTTCGAGCGCGACGACGAGGTTCTCGAAGGCCCGGCCCGCCTGTGCCGCGTAGTCGCCGGGCGCGACCGTGGCACCCGCGGCGTCGAGCGGGCACGAGCCCGCGAGGAAGATCAGCCGGGCATCCGCGGGAATCGTCGACGCGTAGGCGTATTCGGCCACGTCGGACAGGCGATCGGTATGGATGAGCGAGACGATGCTGGTCATGTCTTCCTCGGTGGCGGTGGCGGTGGCGGTGGCGGTGGTGGCGGTGGCGGTGCGTGCGGGGCGAAGGGATGCGCGCGAGGATCGGTCTCGAGCGCGACCGGAGTGCGAGCGGCTCCCGCCCGACTCCAGCTTAGAAGTCCATCGCTTCTGGCGGCGGAGCGGCCGGCACCGCGCGACCCGGGCGGCGACCGATTGCGCCGGGCCGGGGCGCGCGCTACTGTGTGAACAAACGTTTGATCACCGCCATCCACCGCTCGCAGCGTCGCGAGAAAAGAGAGAACATGTCCGACGATTTCGTCAAACCGCTCGAGGGCGTGCTCGTGCTCGACTTCAGCCAGTTCTTGGCCGGGCCGGTCGCCGCCATGCGCCTCGCCGACCTGGGCGCGCGCGTCATCAAGATCGAGCGGCCGAAGGGGGGCGACATCGGACGAACCCTCGCCTTCGCCGGTCGCACGGTCGACGGCGACACGATCTCGTTCCACGCCATGAACCGCAACAAAGAGGGCATCACTGCCGACCTGAAGAACCCCGACGACCTGGCGCGCGTGAAAGAACTGGTAGCGCAGGCCGACGTCATCATCCAGAACTTCCGCCCCGGCGTGATGGAACGCATCGGCCTCGACTACGACTCGGTCGCCGCCATCAACCCGCGCATCGTCTATGGCTCGGCCAGCGGCTACGGCGACGACGGCCCCTGGAAGGACCGCCCCGGCCAGGACCTGCTCGCCCAATCGGTGTCGGGCCTGCCGTGGCTCTCCGGTTCAGCCGACGACGGACCCGTGCCCGTGGGCCTCTCGATCGCCGACCACCTCACCAGCTGCCACATCGCGCAGGGTGTGACGGCGCTGCTATTCCGCCGCGAGCGCACGGGCCGCGGCGGCCACGCCCAGACGAGCCTGCTCGAGGCCATGCTCGACCTGCAATTCGAGCTGCTGTCGACGCGGCTCAACGACCCGACCGTCACCGTCACGCGGGGCGGCGCGCACTCGGCCCACGCGTTCCTCTCGGCGCCCTACGGCACCTACCCCACGGCCGACGGTTACCTCGCGCTGGCCATGAACCCGATCCCCGTGATCGGGGAACTCCTCGGCATCGACGAGCTCGTGGCCCTGACCGACCCCGACGCGTGGTGGTCGCAGCAGAAGGAGATCGAAGCCCTGCTGGCGGCCCATTTCGCGACGCACACGACCGAGCATTGGCTAGACATCCTCGACCGGGCGGATGTCTGGTGCGCGCCCGTGCTGACCCTCGACGAGCTCGTCGAGCACGACGGGTTCGCGGCTGTGCGCATGACGCAGAACGTGGTGCGGGATGCCGCGCACACCGCCTCGGGCGCGGACCTCACGCTCACCACGACGCGCAGCCCCATCCGCATCGACGGGCGAATCCTGACGAGCGAGACGCCGGCCCCCAAGCTCGGACAGCACAACGACGCCGTGCGCGCCGAGTTCGGGGCGGGCGCGGCCAGCGACTCGGCGAACCAGGCTTCACCGGCCGCTTCTGCTGCCGCTGCCGCCACCGCCGCCTCCGAGGGAGCCCCGGGCGCCATCGCCCCGCAGCCGGCCGGGGCCGCGCGATGACCGTCATCCTGCGCGGCATCACGTGGGAACATCCGCGCGGCTACGACTGCCAGGTCGCCTGCTCGACGGCTTTCGGGCTGCTGCACCCCGACATCGTCGTGCGCTGGGAGTATCGCTCGCTGCAGGCCTTCGCCGACGCGCCCATCGAAGATCTCGCCGAACGCTACGACCTGCTGGTGATCGACCATCCGCACATCCCGCTCGCCGCCGCGGCCGGTGCCTTCGCCCGCCTCGACGGGGCGGGGTTCGACGACGAGCTGGCCGCGCTCGCCAGCCAGAGCGTGGGTCGCTCGCACGAGAGCTATGCGCATGACGGGCACCAATACGGCCTGGCCTCGGATGCCGCCGCCCAGGTCTCGGCCCACCGCCCCGACCTGCTCGCCACACCGCCGACGACCTGGGATGAGGTGCTCGAGCTGGCCGCCGACGGCCGTGTCGTCTGGCCCCTCAAACCGATCGACGCGTATTCGAGCCTCATCACGATCGCCGGCAACCGGGCGTCGACCGGGCACGGGGAGGCGCCGACATCCCGGCCCGGTCATTTCTTGGCCGAGGAGGACACGCTCGCGGCGCTCGCCGATATGCGGCGGCTCGCCGAACTCGTGCCCGCCGTGAACCTCGGGCAGAACCCGATCGAGGTTGCCGAGATGCTGGCGTCCGACGACCCGTCGGCGTATTCTCCGCTGCTGTTCGGCTACTCGAACTACTCGCGCGTCACCTTCCGGCCGCACCGCTTGCAATACGGCGACATCCCGACGGTCGCGCCGGATTCCTCGAGCGCCAGCGGCGCCGGCGGGGGGCAGAGCTTGGAGGGCACGGCCGGGTCGGGGCACCCTGCTGCACATCGTTCATTGGCCGGGTCGCTCCTCGGCGGCGCGGGCCTTGCCGTCTCGGCGCACACCTCGCATCCCGATGAGGCCCGTCGCTACGCGTTCTGGGTGGCCTCGGCCCACGCCCAACGCTCGGTCTACTTCGACGGCGGCGGGCAACCGGGCAACGCCGCCGCCTGGGATGACGACCGCCTCAACCGCGAAACCCTCGACTTCTTCCGCGGCACGCGCCGCACGCTCGAAGCCGCCTACGTGCGCCCGCGCACACCGGGCTATATCGAGTTCCAAGACCGGGTCTCGCCGTGGGTCACCGAGGCGGTCGCCGGTCGGATGCCGGAAGCCACCCTCGCCCGTCGCCTCAACGAGGCCGCGGCCGAACTGCTCGACGTCGCCGCGGCCTCGCCAAGCCGGCCCGATCAGCCCGGCCTGCCCGAACATCCCGACCTGCCCCTGGAGGCATCCCGATGAATACCGTCGACCGCTACTTCGAGGACTACGAGATCGGCGAGACGCGCACCTCGGTGGGGCGCACGATCACCGAGACCGACATCGTGCTGCACGCCGGCCAGACGGGAGACTTCTTCCCCCACCACATGGACGCCGAGTGGACGGCCACGCAGCCGTTCGGGCAGCGCATCGCCCACGGAACGCTGATCATGTCGGTCGCCGTGGGCATGACCGCCGGGGACATCAACCCGCAGGCGATGAGCTATGGCTATGACCGGGTGCGATTCATCCGCCCCGTCTTCATCGGCGACACCATCACGGTGACGGCCGAGATCACCGAGAAGACCGACCACACCAAACGCCCCGACACCCTCGGCTATGTGCACGAGAAGGTGAGCGTCGTGAACCAGACGGGCGACACCGTGCTCGTGCTCACGCACCTCTACCTCAGCAACAAGCGCGCGCTCTCGGCGACCTCGTGAGGAGCGGCAGGCGCTAGCGTGCGGAAGCCAACTCGTAGCGTTCGCTGTGCATGCGCGCCGATCTCGCATGGCGCGGCTCGCCGGGCGCGTTCAGGAAACGGCCGGAACGCGTGTTCGTCGACCCGCCGAGGCTTCTCAACACCTTGGCCTGAATCGATCGAGCGTGCTGCAGAGCCACTTCTGTGTCTTTACTCATCGACTTCTCCTTCGTGTTCGTTGCGGGCGATGACGGCGTTCGCAATGGCGAGAGCTATCCGTCTATCCTCGTCGGACAGCCAGGGCATGTCCACCAAGGCATCCATCATCGCCAGGCCCATTTCTCGCTCGGCGGCGTTTTCACTGAGGGCCTTTTCGATCGTCCACGACCAGCGTGTCCACGTCTGTTCGCGGGTTGCGAGGCGATCGATGCTCTTTCGCGACGAAGAGCCGCTCAGAGCGGTTGCGGTGATCGAACCGACCCCGATGACGCTCGCCAGTATCGCCGCCCAGAATGTCGCTAGTGCCTCTGCTGACCATGTCGTCATTCGCCCCCCATCATGCATAGCGTGCGACAGTGCCCCGTGCCTGTCGTGCACCGCTACGGTAGCCCGCTCACGAAGCTTCCCGGGCCCAGGAATTCTGCCCGCACAGCTCTCGCAACCGGCAGCGATGAGGATCATTTCACTGGCGTCTCGATCACTCCCGTAAAGCCGCCATTCATGTCCCCATAAACGCTTCGTGCGGGGCCGCCGAGATAGTTCGTGGGATGTCGCGCGCAGCGGCGTGTCCGATCACAACCGCTTCGGAAGAGTCAGCGGGGGGCGTCGCCCGTGGCGGCGGGGCGGTCCGGATGAGTGGACCACTCGCTCCACGAGCCGGGGTAGAGCGCGGGGTCGAAGCCCGCGAGCGTGAGCGCGACCGCATTGTGCGCCGCGGTGACGCCCGAACCGCAGTAGGTGGCCACGGGTGTGTCTTCGGCGATGCCGGCGGCGGCAAAGCGTTCGCGCAGCGCGTCGGGCGACAGGAAGCGGCCTTCGGCATCGACGTTGGCTGCCGTGGGCGTGCTGACGGCCCCGGGGATGTGCCCGGCGCGGGGGTCGATGGGTTCGACATCGCCGCGATACCGCTCGGCGGCGCGCGCGTCGAGCAGCGCGCCCGATGACGGCCAGCGGGAAGCCTCCTCGATGTCGATCGTGGGCAGATGCCCCGGGGAGAGCGTCACGGAGCCGTGCCGCGAAGCCTGCCGGTGCGATGCGGCCGGGTGCCCAGCATCCGCGTCGTGGCCCACGTCGGTCCCGGGGCCGGTCTCGAGCGGAAGCCCCGCCGCCGTCCACGCCTCCAGCGCCCCGTCGAGCAGCCGCACATCGGCGACCCCCGCCCAGCGCAGCAACCACCACGCCCGCGCCGACGACATGTTCTTCAGGTCGTCATAGACGACGATCGCGTCCCCGTCATCCACACCCCAGGCGCGCGCCGATGCCTGCAGCGCCTCGAGAGACGGCAGCGGATGCCGACCGGCGACGGGTGCCCGGCCCGCGGGCACATGTGCGGCCAACTGGTTCTCGAGGTCGACATAGACGGCACCCGGAATGTGCCCCGCCGCGAACGCGGGACGCCCGTCGGGCCGGTCGAGCCGCCAGCGCACGTCGAGAACGCGCACGGGCGCGCCGTCGAGGTGCCCCGCGTCGAGGGCGGCGGCGAGTTCGGGGGCGGTGATCAGGATGTTGCGCATATGTTCCACTCCACCAGTTTCTCGCGCGCCAGACGCTTCGCGGTGTGAGACTGAAGGAATGTCACGTACCTCGAAGAAAGCGGCCGTCGCCGCGCGCGAATCGACCCGTTCGTTGGGCGCCACGGTGAAGGCCGCGACCGCCAATCCTCCGCGCACCGTTCCGCGCCTGCTCGGCCGCATCGTGCTGGGGTCCTTCCTGCTGTTCGCCGGCATCGGCCACCTCACGTTCGTGCGCGAGGAATTCCGCGCCCAGGTGCCCGAATGGCTGCCTATCGACAAGGACACGGTCGTGGTGGCATCCGGCATCGTCGAGATCACCCTGGGCGGTGCGCTGCTCGCCCTGCCGGGCAAACGCGTGCACGTGGGATGGATCGTCGCGGCGTTCTTCGTCGTCATCTTCCCCGGCAACATCTCGCAGCTGGTCACCCGCACCGACGCGTTCGGCCTGAACAGCGACGCGGCCCGCGGTCTGCGCCTCATCTTCCAGCCCGTGCTGGTGCTGTGGGCGTTGTGGTGCACGGGCGCGTGGCGCGCCTGGCGTAACCGCTCGCGCTGAGCCAAACTGACCACATGGCAACACTGAGTGACGTGGCGGCGCTCGCCGGAGTCTCGGTGTCGGCGGTCTCGCGCGTGCTCTCGAACGCCCCGGCCACGCGCGTGAGCGACGACACCCGTGAACGCATCCACGCGGCGGCGAAAACCCTCGACTACCGGCCCAATTTCGCCGGGCGTGCGCTCAAGACGTCCCGCTCGCAGGTGATCGCGCTGGTCGTGCCCGACCTGACGAACGCCATCTTCACCGAGCTCATGCGCGGGGTCGAGGACGCGGCCATCGCGCGCGACTACATGGTGTTGCTCGGCCGCGCCGAAGACATGCAGCCGGGCGGCGCCATGATCGAGCGCCTGATCGGCGAGGGGCGCGTGGATGGCATGCTCGTGCAACTCGCCGAGGATGTCACCTCGGCCGACGTCGACCGGCTCATGGCGGGCCGCGCGCCCGTCGTGCTCATCAACTCGGTCGAGGCGGGGCATCCGGGGTCGGTCGTGCTCGACGACGAACGGGCCGCGCGCCTCGGCGTCGAACACCTGCTGGCGCTCGGGCATCGTCGCATCGGCCTCATCACGGGTGTGCCCGAATCGTTCAGCGGGCAACGGCGTGCCGACGGTTTTCGCCAGGCGATGGCCGCGGCATCGGTCGACATCGACGAGGCGCTCATCACGCGGCTGGGCTATGAGCCGCGCGCCGGCCGCGAGGCCTTCCGCGCACTCATGACGACGGATGACGCGCCCACCGCCATCCTCGTCGCCAACGTCAACGCGGCCATCGGGGCGCTCGCCGAGGCGCGCTCCCTGGGAATCTCAGTGCCCGACGACGTCTCGGTCGTCGCCCTGCACGACGCCTGGACCGCCGAGAACACGTGGCCGCCGCTCACCACCGTGCGCCTGCCGCTCTACGAGCTGGGTCGCCGTGCGGCCGAGGCCGTCTTCGCCCGGATGTCGGGGGGAGCCGTCTCGGACGTGACGGTCGCCGATGCGGCCCCCGAGCTCATCGAGCGGGAGTCGACGGCGTCTCTCTGAGTCCGGGTCGGCCGGCTGCGGGCCGGGCCGCCGCAACCCGATAGCTTCCGATCAGCGCGGCCCGATGGGGGACTGGAAGCGCACGAGGTAGCCGTCCGAGGCCGCTGCCGACGGTTTTACGCCGGCACCGTGAGGACCTGCGCGCCGTCGTCGGTGATCGCGATGGTGTGCTCGGTGTGTGCCGTGCGGCAGCCGGTGGCGCTCTTCAGGGTCCAGCCATCCGTGTCGGTGATGAGGCGGTCGGTGTCGGCCATGACCCAGGGTTCGATGGCGAGCAGCATGCCGGGGCGGAGTGTGAAGCCTCGCCCGGGCCGGCCGTTGTTGGGCACGGACGGGTCCTGGTGCATGGTGCTGCCGACGCCGTGGCCGCCGAATTCGGTGTTGACGCGGTAGCCGGCGGCTTCGAGCACGCCGCCGATGGTGTGCGAGATGTCGCCCATGCGCGTGCCCGGGCCGGCGATGTCGATGGCGGCCTGCAGGGCGTCGGATGTCGCGGCGATCAGCTTCTCGTCCTCGGGCCGCTTGGTGCCGCCCACGATGAACGACACGGCCGCGTCGGTGACGATGCCCCCGAGCGAGGCGGCGAAGTCGAGCGTGACGAGGTCGCCGTCGGCGAGGCGGTAGTCGTGCGGTTTGCCGTGCAGCACGGCGTCGTTGACCGAGGTGCAGATGGAGTGGCCGAAGGGCCCGCTGCCGAAGGAGGGCGCGTAGTCGACGTAGCAGGAGGTGGCGCCGGCCTTCGCGATCATCTGCGCGGCGAGACGGTCAATCTCGAGCAGGTTCATGCCGACGGTCGCGCGATCGCGCAGGGTGCTGAGCACCTTGCCGACGAAGTGGCCGCTGGCCTCGGCGCGCACGAGGTCGGTCTTGTCGAACAGTTCAATCACTAGGCATCCTCACGTTTCGAATAACAATACCGGTAATACTATCCCGTGATTAGAATCGTGGGTATGGTTCGAATTCCGTTGGGTCCCGAAGAGCTCGCGCGCGGCCGGGAGGTCGGCTCTATTCTGCGCGCGGCCCGGGGCGAGCGCACGATGGTGGGCATCGCCACTGCCGCGGGCATCTCGCCCGAGACCCTGCGCAAGATCGAGACCGGCCGCATTGCCACTCCCTCGTTCTCGACGATCGCGGCGATCGCGAGCGTGCTTCACCTCTCGCTCGACGACCTGTGGGCCGCGGTCGATACCCGTGTCGAGACCGTCGCCGACCTGCCCGGCTACGAGCGCGCGTCTTAGCGACACACGCACAAGGGGTGGCCGCGCCTTCTCGGGCGCTTCGCGCGCGTCTCGCCCCTCGCGCTTCGCACACCGCGCGTCTCGCCCCTCGCGCTTCGCACACCGCGCGACTCGCCCCTCGCGCTTCGCACACCGCGCGTCTCGCCCCTCGCGCTTCGCACCGCGCGTCTTTCCCCTCCCGCGGCGCCTTCTCGCCTGCTCTGGGCGCCTCACTCCTCTTCTCGGCGAGCTCGCGTCCTCCGGCGGTGATCCGTTCGGTTGCCCCTTCGGGCTGTCCCCGGCGCGCCCTCGGTGGCGCGCGGTGTCGGCGCGCCGAGAACTCGACGCGGTGATTGCTGCGAAACATCCGATGAATCCCGTACTGTAGGAGAAGCACTCACCCCGAGACGAAGGAGACACGAGGTGAAGCAACGCACCACGCGCGGCGGGCTCCGGCTCAGCGAGATCGGCCTCGGCACGGCCCAGTTCGGCAACCTCTACCGCGAAACGACCGATGCTGAGGCGGCAGGAGCGGTCGAAGAGGCCTGGGCCCGCGGCATCCGCTACTTCGATACCGCACCCCACTACGGCCTCGGTCTCTCGGAGCGCCGGCTCGGCGAGGCCCTGCGCAAGCATCCCCGCGACGAGTACGTTCTCTCGACGAAGGTCGGACGATTATTGGAGCCGAACCCGGGCGGCGAGCACCACCGCGACGACGACATCTTCGAGGTGAACGCCGCCACGCGCCGCCGCTGGGACTTCAGCGCCGACGGTGTGCGCCGCTCGATCGACGACAGCCTCGAGCGCCTGGGCCTCGACCGCATCGACATCGTCTACCTGCACGACCCCGACGACCACGGCCAACAGGCGATCGACGAGGCCATCCCGGCGCTCGTGAAGCTGCGCGACGAGGGCGTCATCGGCGCGGTCGGCGCGGGCATGAACCAGTCGGCCCTGCCCACCGAGTTCGTGCGGCGCACCGACATCGACCTCATCATGCTGGCCGGCCGCTACACGCTGCTCGACCAGGGCGCCGCCGCCGATCTGCTGCCGGCCGCGCTCGAACGTGGCGTGGGCATCGTGCTCGCGGGCGTCTACAACTCGGGGCTGCTCGCGACCGAGCATCCGCAACCGGGCGCCACCTTCGACTACACCGAGGCGCCGGCATCCCTCATCGAACGGGCCAACGCCATCGCGGCCGTCACCGAGCGGCACGGCGTGACCTTGCCTCAGGCCGCCATCGCGTTCGTGTTGCGCCACCCGGCCGTCGTGTCGGTGCCCATCGGCGCGCGCACGGCCCGGCAGGTGGCGAGCAACGTCGAGCGCTACGACGCGCCTGTGCCCGAAGACCTCTGGCAGGACCTCACCGACGAGGGCCTGCTGCCTCCCGACGAAACCACCCCACAGAACTGAGAAACCCTATGACAACCATCACCGCCGCCGAGGTCGTCGACGTGCGCTTTCCCACCTCGCTGACCGCCGACGGCTCCGACGCCATGAACAAGGACGGCGACTACTCGGCGGCCTACGTCATCCTGCGCACCGACGATCCCGAGCTGTCGGGCTTCGGCTTCACGTTCACGATCGGCCGCGGCAACGACATCTGCGTGCTCGCCGCCGAACAGCGCGCGCTGCCGCTCATCGGCCTCCGGGTCGAGGATGTCGTGGGTGACCTCGGCGGCATCTACCGCTCGCTCAAATCCGACTCACAATTGCGCTGGCTCGGGCCCGAGAAGGGTGTCGAGCACCTCGCCATGGCGGCCGTCATGAACGCCGTCTGGGATCTCGCCGCGCGCGTGGCCGGCAAACCGCTCTGGCGCCTTCTCGCCGATATGACGCCCGAAGAACTCGTCGACGTGGCCGACCTGCAATACCTCTCCGATGCACTCACGCGCTCCGAGGCCATCGCCATGCTCACCGAGCTGCAGCCCACACGCGAGGCCCGCATCGCCGAACTCGAGGCCACGGGTTACCCCTGCTACACGACGAGCGCCGGATGGCTGGGCTACTCCGACGAGAAACTGCGCCGCCTCTGCCAGGAGGCCGTCGACGCCGGCTATCGCCACGTGAAGTTGAAGGTGGGCGCGAACCTCGACGACGACATCCGCCGTTGCCGCATCGCGCGCGAGGTATTGGGCGACGACGCGAACCTCATGATCGACGCCAACCAGGTGTGGGATGTGCCCGAGGCCATCGAATGGGTGAAGGCCCTCGCCGAGTTCAAGCCGCTGTGGATCGAGGAGCCGACGAGCCCCGACGACATCCTGGGCCATGCTGCCGTGCGCCGCGCCGTCGCCCCCATCGGTGTGGCCACGGGCGAGCACGGCATGAACCGCGTGCTCTTCAAGCAGATGTTCCAGGCCGAGGCCATCGACTTCTGCCAGCTCGACTCGGCCCGGCTCGCGAGCATCAACGAGATCCTGTCGGTCTACCTCATGGCCAAGAAGTTCGGCGTGCCGGTGTGCCCGCACGCCGGCGGAGTGGGCCTCTGCGAGCTCGTGCAGCACCTGTCGATCTTCGACTACGTGGCCGTCTCGGGTTCGCTCGAGGGTCGCGTCACCGAATACGTCGACCACCTGCACGAGCATTTCGTGGACCCGTGCATCGTCGAGAACGGCGCCTACCGTCTGCCCACGCTGCCCGGCTACAGCGCCGAGATGCACGAGGCCTCCCTCGCCGAGTTCGCGTTCCCGGCCGGCAGCTACTGGGCGGGGAGGTCGGCCGCGGCGTCGCTCGTCTCGGCCGGGTGAGTGTGCATGAAGTCCTCGACCGCGAGCAGGTGCGATCCCATCGCCAGGCGCGCGCGGTCGGGGTCTCCG
The DNA here is from genome assembly GCF_900167575.1 of Okibacterium fritillariae. GTDB lineage: Bacteria > Actinomycetota > Actinomycetes > Actinomycetales > Microbacteriaceae > Okibacterium > Okibacterium fritillariae. The sequence goes on along the minus strand of NZ_FUZP01000003.1, from coordinate 390,696 downwards.
GCCACGAGGGCGGCGAGGATGGCTCGGTGCTCGCGGTGTGTCTCGCGGATGGCGCCCTGCTCGCTGATCGCCCGCCACATGCGGCCGCGGATGGTGCGTGACGACAGCGCCTCGATGAGGGCCGCCAGCGCGGGGTTCGAGCTCGCGCGCGCGATGATGCTGTGGAATGCCAGGTCGGCGTCGAGCACGCGGCGGTGGTCGACGGGTTCGTCGCCGAGCGACATGTCCTCGATGCCCGCGAGCACGGTCTCGGCCTCGGCCAGGGCTTCGGGCTGAGCGTGCAGCGCGGCGCGGGCGGCGGCCTCGGATTCGAGGACGCGTCGCACCGATTGCAGGTGTTCGGCGCCATCCGGCGTCTGCAGGTCGACCATGAAGCTCATGGGCGCGAGCAGCAGGCTCGAGTCGAGCGAGGTCACGTAGGTGCCGTCGCCCTGGCGGGTCTCGAGCACGCCCATGATGCAGAGCGCGCGCACGCCCTCGCGCAGCGACCCGCGCGAGATGCCGAGCTCGGCGGCGAGATCCTTCTCGACCGGCAGCCGCGATCCGGCCCGCAGCGTGCCGTCGGTGATCATCTTCTTGATGCCGTGCAACACGACGTCGGTCTGCGAGCGACCCGTCGCCGCGGGGCCGGCCTGCGCCGTGCCGTCCGGTGCCGCTGTCGCGCCTTGCGCCGCCGAGCCGGCCTGTGCTGTCATCCGATCATTCTAGCCAGGGAGCGTCGGGTTGCCAGAAAACCTCCGCGGTCGGCCCGCTCTGTGGCTAGATTAGACATCCGGATGGCGTGAACGTCAGATGTTTCGCAGCCGGTCCCTCCCGGCCCCGCCCGCCACCCTGCGCCCCCAGCCAGCCGCTTTACCCCGCCGCCCGGCCCAACGAAGGAGTTGCCCGTGGAAACGATCGCCCTGCACACCCGACTCGCCCCCGGCAAGGAGGCGGACTACGACCGCATCCACGCCGTCATTCCGCCCGAACTGGACGTCGCCCTGCGCGAGGCCGGCGTGCTCGACTGGCGGATCTGGCGCTCGGGGCTCGACCTCTTCCACGTGGTGGACTGCGAGGACTATGCGGCCATGCGGGCGTTCTTGCGCGAGCATCCGGCTAACGTGCCGTGGCAGGCGCGCATGGGGGAGTTGCTCGACGTGCCCGACGATTATTCGGGTGGCGACAGCGGCATTCCGCAGGTGTGGCAGCTGCCGGCCGAGCCGGTCGAACCCGCTGCGCACGCCGCGTCCGCTGCGCCTGTCGTGCCCGCTGCGCCCGCCGACGGGAGCGCCCGGTGATCATCGACGCCCACCAGCACGTCTGGAACCTCGACCGCGCGAGCTACCCGTGGCTCGGGCCGGAGCACGGGCCCATCAACCGCACGATCGAGTTCGACGAGCTGCGCCCGCACCTGCGCGCGGCGGGTGTCGACGCCACGGTGCTCGTGCAATCCGCCGACAACGACGCCGACACCGACTACATGCTGGATGTCGCGGCGAGAAACCGCGAGGTCGCGGCCGTCGTCGTGTCGGTTCCGCTCGAGCATCCGCGCCGCGCGGCCGCCCGCCTCGACGAGGTGCGCCGCAACCCGCACGTCGTGGGTGTGCGCAACCTCATCCACGACCTGCCCGACCCCGAGTGGCTGCTCCGTCCGGACGTAGATGAGGGGCTCTCGGTTCTCGAACGAGCGGATGTCACGTTCGACCTCGTTTCGGTGCTGCCGCAGCACCTGGAGTTGCTGCCGACGCTGGGGGAGCGGCATCCGAATCTCAGGATCGTGATCGACCACCTCTCGAAGCCGCCGATCGGCCTCGGCGCGGATGATCGCGAGCCCTGGTGGTCGCTCATCGAACGCGCCGCCGAGAACCCGCTCGTGCACGCGAAGGTCTCGGGGCTCTACTCGGCCGTGCCCGGGCGCATGGCCGACTGGACGCCCGACGACATCCGCCCCTTCTTCGACCGTGCGCTCGAACTCTTCGGGCCCGACCGCCTCATGTATGGCGGCGACTGGCCCATCTCGGTGCTCGCGGGCGACTACGAGCGCGTGTGGGAGGGGCTGCGTGAGGTCACTTCGGGCCTCGGCGCCGCCGATCGCGACCGCATCTTCGGGGGCACGGCCGCCGAGTTCTATCGCATCGACGCGGGGTTGCTCGAGCGCGCGGAGGCTGCATCCGCCGATTAGTCGAATGTCTGACGTGAGGCGAGCGGTGAAAAAGCCTCAAATTGGCCCGCACGAAACGCCAGACAACCCTTTGCCGCCCGATTCATCTGATGTATGCTCGCAGCGAGGACGCGATCTCCGCCCCTCACCCGATGTGAACAAACGATTGACCACGCGCATCCCGCTGATATAACGTTTGATCACGCACACAGATCGGCCCTCACCCCGTGCGCACGAAGCAGTGCCCGCGGTCCCGTTCACACTGAAGGAGCGTCAATGAAGACCTCGACCCCCCGGCACCGCCGGGTTCTGAAAGGCGCTGCCGGAATCGGCGTCGCCCTCACCATGCTGGCCGTCACCGCGTGCAGCGGCGGCGGATCGACGGGCGGCGGCGCCGATGCGCAGACCGACTCGGGCGGCGCCATCACCGTCTGGGTCGACCCGCCCCGCGTGCCCGCGGCCGACGCCTTCAAGAAGGCGCACCCCGAGATCGACGTCACCGTCAACCAGATCGACGGCACCGTCGGCGGCAAGAGCGTGCAGCAGCAATTCGCGCAGTTCGACCAGGCCGGCAAGGGCTGGCCCGACGCCATCTTCTTCCCCTCGAACGACGACATCGCGTGGGCCACGAGCTCGCAGTCGAACTACGCCGCCGACCTCACCGACATCATGGCCGACACCATCGAGGGCTACGACCCCGCCGTGCTCTCCATGTGCAACTTCGACGACAAGATCCGATGCCTGCGCAACGACGCCGCCCCGGACGTGTTCTGGTACAACAAGAAGTTCTTCGACGAGAACGGCTACACCGTCCCCACCACGTGGGAGGAGTACTCCGAGCTGGCCGTGAAGATCGCCGCCGAGCACCCCGGCAAGATCTCGGGCTTCACGGGCGACGCCTACGCCCCCGACCGCTACCTGTGGGCCAGCGGCTGCCCCACCAACGACCGTAAATCCGAGACCGAGGTGCACATCAACCTCAGCGACGAGAAGTGCACGCGGGCCCAAGACCTCCTCGCCACGATGTACGACGGCAAGGCACTCTCCACGCTCGGCATCTTCGATGCGGATGCCGCGACCGTCGGCCCCGACATGGTCATGAGCCCCGGCGCCCTCTGGTGGGGCGACTACCTGTTCAACCAGACCTGGAAGATCCCGGCGGGCGAGATGTCGGCCGTCGCGCCCCTCGCGTTCGACGGCGACTCCAAGCCCTCCGCCGGCAACGAGGGCGGCGGCCTGTGGGGCATGTCGAGCCACATCAAGGGCAAGCAGCTCGAGAACGCGAAGATCTTCATGAAGTTCGTCGCCACCGACCCGGCCTGGCAGGTCGACCTGTCGACCGGTCTTCCCGGCTACGGCCCGGTGCAGGATGCCTGGATCGAGAAGCAGAAGTCGGCCAACTACTTCGCCGACAACGACACCACCTTCGCAGCCTTCAAGGAAGCGGCCTCGGCCGTGCCGGGTGACCACTCCTACATGCTCTACAACACGGGCGGCATCTGGACCGAGACCATGGCACCGTCGCTCGTCTCGGGCAACTCGTTCGACGACGCGTGGAAGAAGTTCAGCGACGAACTCGTCAACCAGGCGAAGACGTTCGGTTACACGATCACCGAGAAGTAAGACGCGCGCCGAGGCATCCGGCTCCCCCGACCGGATGCCTCGGCGCTGCGGCTCTCCCCGCATCACCGCACCGCCGCACTACCCGCACCGCCGCACGACCCACACCCCACTGCTCCAGCCCGCTGTTCCAGCGACACATCGAGGAAGATGTCATGAGCCAAGGCACCATCGCCCCGCCCCAGGCGGAGGCCCAGTCGCAGCCACCCGGCCGCGGCCTGCGCACCAAACGCCAGAGCGCGGCCGGTCGCCGCAAGCTGCACCAGCGGGAGGTGCGCGGGGCCTGGACCCTGCTGAGCCCCTACATGGTGCTGCTGCTCATCGGCGGAATCATCCCCATCTTCTATGCGGTGTACACCGCGCTGCAGCGACCGGCCACGCCCGTGCAACCCGAGGGCGGCTTCGGCGGCATCTCGAGCTTCGTCACGGTCTTCTCCGACTTCCGCTTCTGGCAGACCTTCGGCAACATCTTCAGCGTTCTGATCGTCTGGCTGCCCATCATGATGCTCGGCATCGTGGGCCTCGCGTTGCTCGTGCACGCCAGCCCCGGCCGTTTCGGCAACACCATGCGGTTCCTCTACTACATCCCCGGTGCGCTCGCGGGCATCGCGAACCTCGTGCTGTGGGTCTACCTGCTGAACCCCGCGCAGTCGCCCATCGCCGGCCTCTGGAACGTCATGGGCCTCGACACCATCAAGGCCGTCGTCGCGACCGACGGCAACCTCCCCTTCATCCTGGCCGGCATGCTCTTCTTCCAGGGCATCGGCACGTGGATCGTGGTCGTCAACGGCGGCCTCAACGGCATTCCGGATGAGGTGCTCGAGGCCGCCTCGATCGACGGCGCCAACGCGTGGCACACCGCCTGGCACGTCAAGCTGCCCATCATCCGGCCCTGGATCGGGTATGCGGCGCTCATGAACCTGGCTTACGGGTTCCAGCTGTTCCTCGAACCGCAGCTGCTCGACCAGGTGTCGTCGAACGCCCTGCCCGACCAGACGACCCCCACCCAGCTCGGCTACGCCTTCGCGTTCTCGAACTACAACTTCCCGGCCGCAGCGGCGATGTCCCTCATCCTGCTCGTCATCACCCTCGGAATCGGCCTGCTCATCGTGTTCCGCAGCGGCCTGTTCGGCGAGGAGGAGAAATAATGTCACTCGTCAAGGCCAAACCGCAGAAGCGCGCCAAGACCGCCCACCAGGAGGCGCTCGCCGGCCCCGTCGGCAGCAACCAGATGAGCGTGGGCCGGGTCGCCCGCGTCGCGACCATGCTCTTCGTCGCCGCCATCTTCATCGTGCCCATCATCGGCTTCGTCGCCATGGCGTTCCGCGACCAGGACGAGGTCGCGGCGGGCGAGGGCGGCATCCTCGGGCTCGGCGGTGTCTCGTGGGACAACGTCGTCTACAGCTGGTCGCAGGTCAACGGCTTCGGCCCGGGCGAGGGCGGCCTCTTCCTGCAGTGGGTGGGCAACTCGCTGTTCGTCGCCGTGATCGGAGCGATCCTCGCGGTCGTCGCCGCCATCCCCGCCGGTTATGCGCTCGCCCGTCTGCGGTTCCGTTTTCGCCGCACCGTGCTCTTCGTCACGCTGCTCGCCATGGTCATGCCCAACACGGTGCTCGTCATCCCGCTGTTCCTCGAGGTCAACGCCATCGGCGCTTCGGGCGAGCTGTGGCCCGTCGCCGTCATCATGGGCTTCTTCCCGTTCGGCGTGTACCTCGCCTACATCCACTTCATGACGACGATGCCTCAGGAACTCGTCGAGGCCGCGCGCATCGACGGGCTCAGCGAGATCGGCATCTTCTTCCAGGTGGCCACGCCCATCTCGAAGCAGGCCGTGGCGCTCGTCACGTTCTTCGCCTTCGTCGCCAACTGGACGAACTACTTCCTGCCGCTCGCGCTGCTCAGCTCGGTGCAGGGCAACAAGACTATCTCGATCGGCCTGCAAGAGCTCATCGGGGCGTCGCCGCTGTTCAACCCGACGGTCGCGGCCGGCCTCAACGTCAAGCTCTACATGCCGCAGCTGGCGCTCGCCACGTTCCTCAGCATGATCCCGTTGCTCATCGTGTTCATCGGTGCGCAGCGGTTCCTGATGCGCGGCCAGACCGTCGGCGCGGTGAAGGGCTAGCGGATGTCTGCACATACCGATCCCGTCGGCGCGCCCGCGCCTGCGCCCACCGCCTCGGCCGAGGGCGTGCCGGGCCCCGGGGACGCCTCCGCACCCGAGTTCGTGCCAGCCCCCGATCGCGCCGAGTTCCACCCGGCCGCCGCTTACACGCTCGCTCTGCCCTCGAACCCGCGACCCATCGTCATCCTGGGTGCGGGCGGGATCGTGCGGGATGCTCACCTTCCGGCCTACCGCAAGGCCGGCTACCCGGTGTTCGGTATCTACAACCGCACGGTCGCACGCGCCGAGGCGTTGGCCGCGGAGTTCGGCGTGGAGCGCGTGTTCGGGTCGGTGGCCGAGGCCGTGGCGGCCGCGCCATCCGATGCGGTCTATGACATCGCCCTCATGCCCGAGCAGTATCTCGAGGTGCTCGAGCAGCTGCCCGACGGCGCGCCCGTGCTCATTCAGAAGCCGCTCGGCAACCACCTGGCCGACGGGCGCGCCATTCTGGAGCTGTGCCGCCGCAAGAACCTGGTCGCGGCGGTCAACACGCAGCTGCGGTTCGCGCCCTATGTGGCGGCGGCCCGCGAACGCATCGCGCGCGGCGACATCGGCGAGCTCTACGACCTCGAGATCCGCGTGCAGGTGAACACGCCGTGGCAGATGTTCCCGCACGTGCTCACGCTCGACCGACTTGAGATCAACATGCATAGCGTGCACTACATCGACCTCGTGCGGTCGTTCCTCGGCAACCCCGCGTCGGTCGCGGCGGTGACGGTGAAGCATCCCGCCAAGGCGCACGCCAACTCGCGCAGCGACATCATCCTGTACTACCCCGGCCGGCAGATCCGCGTGGTCATCTCGACCAACCACGACCACGACTACGGCGAGAAATACGAGGAGAGCTACATCAAGTGGGAGGGCACCCGCGGGGCCATCCGTGCGCAGATGGGCCTGCTGCTCGACTACCCGACGGGCGGCGAGGACCGCCTCGAGGTGCAGTACGACGACGATCACGCCGCGGGTTGGCAGCCGATCCCGTTCGAGGGCAGTTGGTTTCCGGATGCCTTCATCGGCTCGATGGGCGCCGTGCAGCGTTTCGCCGGCGGCGATGTCTCCGAGCTGCCCACGAGCGTCGACGACGTGTTCGACACCATGGCCATCGTCGAGGCGGCGTACGAGTCGTCGGCCGCGGGCGGAATTCGCCCGCCGTATCTCGCGGGGGAGCCGCAGAGCGGGGCCGAAGCGACCGCAGACCCGAACGTAGAAGAGGAAGAAAGAATATGAGATTTGCCCGTTTCGGAGTGCCCGGAAGCGAAACCCCCGTCGTCGAATCGGAGGGGCGCCACTTCGACCTGTCGTCGGTGACCCCGACGATCGACCCGGCCTTCTTCGCCACGCACGCGGCCGACGACTTCGCCGCCGTGCGCGCCGCGCTCGCCGAGGGCACGCTGCCCGCCTTCGACGCGTCGGGTCAGCGGCGCGGCGCCCCGCTCGACCGGCCCGGCAAGATCGTCTGCATCGGCGTGAACTACTCCGACCATGCCGCCGAATCCAATCTGGCCGTGCCCACCGAACCCGTCGTCTTCATGAAGGACCCCTCGACCATCGTCGGTCCAGACGACGAGGTGCTTATCCCCCTGAATTCCACGAAGACCGACTGGGAGATCGAGCTCGGCGTCGTCATCGGCCAGACCGCCCGCTACCTCGCCTCGCCCGACGACGCCGATGCCGTGATCGCGGGCTACGTGGTGTCGCACGACGTGTCCGAGCGCGAGTTCCAGCTCGAGCGCGGCGGCCAGTGGGACAAGGGCAAGAGCTGCGAGACCTTCAATCCGCTCGGTCCCGTGCTCGTCACGCGCGACGAGGTCGGCGACCCCCAGAACCTCCGCCTGCGCTTGAGCGTCAACGGCGTGGAGCGCCAGGATGGCTCGACCGCGGACATGATCTTCGGCATCCGACACATCGTCTGGTACCTGTCGCAATTCATGGTGCTGCGCCCCGGCGACCTGATCAACACGGGCACGCCCGCGGGTGTCGCGCTCGGGATCGAGGGCACGCCCTACCTGCGCGCGGGCGATGTGGTCGAGCTCTCGATCGACGGCCTCGGCGAGATGACCAACAAATTTGCGGATGCCTCGGCCACGAGCCCGGCCTCAGCCCCCGCCTCCCCCACCACTCTCGAAGGAGCCGCACGATGAGCACCACCGAATCCACCCCGGCCGGCGAGCTGAGCGGCCTCGTCGCCGCGGTCACGGGCGGCGCCTCGGGCATCGGCCTGGCCACGGCGCAGTTGCTGGCCTCGCGCGGCGCCCAGGTCGTCGTGCTCGACCTCAACCCGCAGGATGCCCCCGCCCCGCTCGTCGGCATTGCGTGCAACGTGGGCGACCGGGCCTCGGTCACCGACGCCATCCGCGAGATCGAGTCGCGTTTCGGAGCCCTCGACATCGTCGTCAACAACGCCGGCATCTCGGCCATCGGCACGGTCGAGGACAACGACGACGACGAGTGGGCTCGCGTGCTCAACGTCAACGTCGTCGGCATGGCGCGGGTCTCGGCCGCGGCGCTGCCGCTCCTGCGCGCCTCGTCGCACGCGGCCATCGTCAACGTCTGCTCGATCGCGGCGCTGAACGGCATGCCGCAGCGCGCACTCTACGGTGCGACCAAGGGGGGCGTGCTGGCTCTCACTTTTGCGATGGCCACCGACCATGTGCGCGAGGGCGTGCGCGTCAACTGCGTCAGCCCGGGCACGGTGGCGACGCCGTTCGTGGACCGCATGCTGCAGAACTTCGCCGATCCCGTGGCCGAGCGCAAAGCCCTCGACGAGCGCCAGGCCATCGGCCGCATGGTGTCGCCCGAGGAGGTCGCCCACGCGATCGCCTATCTCGCGTCGCCGGCTGCGGCATCCACCACCGGAACGGCGCTCGACGTCGACGGCGGCGTCACCCACCTCCGCGTGCGACCTCGGTAGCAGCGGTTGCTCCCGGCAGGGGTGCCGGGTGCGGCGGTCGGTCTAGCTGGAGGCCGACCGCCTTTTCGCGCGCCCGGCGTCAGTGCTTGAGGCGGCGGCCGACGGGGATGAGGAGCGCGAGGCCGATGAGGACGACGATGATGATGCCGAGGATTCCCCAGTACTGGGCGCCGCCGATCGTCACGCAGATGGCGAACGCTGTGGGGGCGAGGAATGAGACCGCGCGCCCGGTGGTGGCGTAGAGGCCGAACACTTCGCCTTCGCGGCCGGCGGGGATGACGCGCGCGAGGTAGGAGCGGGACGCCGACTGCGCGGGCCCGACGAACAGGCACAGCGCGAGGCCGAAGATCCAGAACACGGTCTGCCCGCCGTCGTGCAGGAAGAACACGGCGAGGCCGGCGATGACGATGCCGATGAGGGCCACGATGATGACGGGTTTCGGCCCGACCTTGTCGTCGAGCAACCCGACCGTGATGGTCGAGATGCCGGCGACCACGTTGGCGGCGATGGCGAAGATGATGACCTCGCCGGGGCTGAACCCGAACGACCCGGCCGCCAGAACGCCGCCGAACGTGAAGACGCCGGCCAGGCCATCTCGGAAGACGGCGCTCGCGAAGAGGAAGTAGACGGTGGTGCGGCTGTCTCTCCAGAGGTGGCGGATGTCTCCGGCCAGTCGTCCGTAGGAGGCGAAGAAGCCCACTTTCTCCCGCCGTGCGCCGACGCCCTTGTATTCGGGGACAGCGAAGAGCACCGGCAGCGCGAAGATGCCGAACCAGGCGGCGGCGATGAGCATGGAGACGCGGACATCCATGCCGTCGTCGCCCGTGACCCCGAAGAGGCCGACGTCGGGGCTGATGAAGCCGAAGTAGACGACGAGCAGCAGCACGATGCCGCCGATGTAGCCCATGCCCCAGCCGAAGCCCGAGACGCGGCCGAGGGTCTTGGGTGTGGAGATCTGGGCGAGCATGGCGTTGTAGTTGACGCCCGCGAACTCGAAGAACACGTTGCCGGCGGCGACGAGCAGCAGGCCGAGCCAGAGGTAGTTCTGCTCGGGTTGCACGAAGAAGAGGGCGGCCGTGATGGCGACGACGATGTAGGTGTTGACGCCGAGCCAGAATTTGCGGCGGCCCGAACTGTCGGAGCGTTGCCCGGTGACGGGCGCGAGCAGGGCGATCAGCAGGCCGGCGCCCGCGAGCGCCCAACCGAGCTGCGCCGACACGACGGTCTCGCCGCCGAACCCCTCGGCGGTGGTGAGGTAGACGGTGAACACGAACGTGGTGACGACGGCGTTGAACGAGGCGGAACCCCAGTCCCACAGGCCCCACGCCAGCACGATTCGTTTCGGCACAGCGGCCGGTGCTTCGGCCAGGGCCGGCACGAGGGTGGGGGCACCGCTGCCCGCGAGTTCGCTCATGAGCACAGGCTACTGCGCGCGGGTTTCGCCACGGCGACCCCCACCCGAACTTTCGTCGACATTTCGCCGCGACAAAGGCGTCTGTTCTAAGATGGGCGTGAGAGCCCCGGGATTGACGGCGTACCAGCTACGGCTAGGGAAACCCCCCGGGGCCTAATTCTTTAAGAGCTGAGGCAGTGCCAGCTTTTTCAAGAGCCCTGGCACAGATTGGGCCGCGCACGTGGCGTCCCCACCCGGTGCGCGGCCCTCGGCGGGTGCCATGTTCCACGTTAGGGCAGCAAAACGGCCGCAGTTCGAGGGGTCGAACTGCGGCCGAATTGGTGCGAAAAGATTAGTTGTCGCGCAGGGGGCGACCCGATGCATCCGTGGCGAACGACTGCGCCTTCACGAGAATCATGATGCCCTCGATGAAGCCCCAGAGGGCGCCGAAACCGAAGGTGAAGATGGTCACCAGAATCTGGGCGATGCCGATGCCCACATAGCCGAGGTAGAAGCGGTGGATGCCCAAGCTGCCGAGCAGAATGCCGAGCAGGCCCGCGACCAGGCGGCTCTTGGCCTCGGGGTCATAGTAGGGCGGCGGGTAGGCGGGCTGACCGTACGGCTGCTGCTGCGGGTAGCCATAACCCTGCTGATTCGGGTCCTGCGGGTAGCCCTGCGGCCCCGGGCCCTGCTGGGGGTAGCCGTAACCCTGTTGATCGGGCTGCTGCGGGTAACCCTGCGGGGGATATCCATAACCCTGCTCGGGCTGCTGCGGGTAGGTGGGGGCGCCGTAGCCGGTTGAACCCGGGTTCTGGTCGCCGGCGGGCGGCTGCTGGCCGTAGCCCTGCTGCTCGCCCCCGTGCTCACCGAAGGGCGGCTGCTGACCGGCGCCGTTCGCACCCTCGGGGTCGTGCTGCGGGGTCTGGTTGTTGTCGCTCATGCGGTCATCCTAGCGAGACGCCGTAACGCCGAGGCGGATGATTACCCCCACAATCGGATGTCGCCCCGAAGTTGAGTCGGCAAGGCTCAAGATTCGCCGTGAGAACTTGACGCTCCGAGGCATCCGAGTAAACTTGAGTCATCGGCGCTCAACTACTGAGCAGCCGGAGAAACTTTGTTCCACCCCCTAAGGAGATAAACACACATGGCTCGAGCAGTAGGAATCGACCTCGGAACCACCAACTCTGTGGTGGCCGTCCTCGAAGGTGGAGAACCCACCGTCATCGCCAACGCCGAGGGTCTGCGCACCACCCCCTCGGTCGTCGCTTACACGAAGGATGGCGAGACCCTCGTCGGCGAGACCGCCAAGCGTCAGGCCGTCACCAACGTCGACCGCACCATCGCGTCGGTCAAGCGCCACATGGGCACCAACTGGACCTTCGCGGTCGACGACAAGAAGTACACGCCGCAGGAGATCTCGGCCCGCATCCTGGCCAAGCTGAAGCGCGACGCCGAGCAGTACCTCGGTGACACGGTCACCGACGCCGTCATCACGGTTCCCGCCTACTTCAACGACGCCGAGCGTCAGGCCACGAAGGAAGCCGGCGAGATCGCGGGCCTTAACGTGCTCCGCATCATCAACGAGCCCACCGCCGCCGCCCTGGCCTACGGCCTCGACAAGGGCAAGGAAGACGAGCTCATCCTCGTCTTCGACCTCGGTGGTGGAACATTCGACGTCTCGCTGCTCGAAGTCGGCAAGGACGAAGACTTCAGCACCATCCAGGTGCGCTCCACCTCCGGTGACAACCGCCTCGGTGGAGACGACTGGGACCAGCGCGTCGTCGACCACCTGATCAAGCGCTTCAAGGAGTCGACCGGTGTCGACGTCTCGAACGACAAGATCGCGAAGCAGCGCCTCAAGGAAGCCGCCGAGCAGGCCAAGAAGGAACTCTCCTCCTCGACCAGCACGAGCATCCAGCTGCCCTACCTGTCGCTCACCGAGAACGGCCCCGCCAACCTCGACGAGACGCTCACGCGTGCGCAGTTCGAGCAGATGACCTCCGACCTGCTCGACCGCACCAAGAAGCCGTTCGAAGACGTCATCAAAGAGGCCGGCGTGAAGGTCCAGGACATCGCGCACGTCGTGCTCGTCGGTGGATCGACCCGCATGCCCGCCGTCTCCGAGCTCGTCAAGAAGCTCACCGGCGGCCAGGAGCCCAACAAGGGTGTCAACCCGGATGAGGTCGTCGCCGTCGGTGCCGCCCTGCAGGCCGGCGTGCTGAAGGGCGAGCGCAAAGACGTTCTGCTCATCGACGTCACCCCGCTGTCCCTCGGCATCGAGACCAAGGGTGGCATCATGACGAAGCTCATCGAGCGCAACACGGCCATCCCGACCAAGCGCAGCGAGACCTTCACGACGGCCGACGACAACCAGCCGTCCGTAGCCATCCAGGTCTTCCAGGGTGAGCGCGAGTTCACGCGCGACAACAAGAACCTCGGCACCTTCGAGCTCACGGGTATCGCTCCGGCGCCCCGCGGCGTTCCGCAGGTCGAGGTCACGTTCGACATCGACGCCAACGGCATCGTGCACGTGTCCGCCAAGGACAAGGGCACCGGCAAGGAGCAGTCGATGACCATCACGGGCGGCTCGTCGCTCGCGAAGGAAGACATCGAGCGCATGGTTCGCGAAGGCGAAGAGAACGCGGCCGAAGACAAGAAGCGCCGCGAGCAGGCCGAGACGCGCAACACGGCCGAGCAGCTCGCCTACTCGATCGACAAGCTCATCAAGGAGAACGAAGACAAGCTCCCCGCCGACGTCAAGAACGACGTGCAGGGTGATGTCGACGCGCTCAAGTCCGCCCTCGCCGGCGACGATGAAGATGCCGTGAAGACCGCCTACGACAAGCTCAACGAGTCGCAGGTCAAGCTCGGCGAAGCCATCTACGCGCAGGCCCAGGCCGACGAGTCCGCTCCGGCCGCCGACGAGTCGGCGCCCACCGAGCAGGAGACCTCCTCTGACGAAGACGTCGTTGACGCCGAAGTGGTCGACGACGAGGACGACAAGAACGAGAAGAAGTAAGCAATGACCGACCAGAACCCCACCCCCGAAAACGAGGGGTCTGACGACCCCGTCGTCAACGACAAGCGCAAGATCGACCCCGAGACCGGGGCGGTTCGCGAACCGGGCGAGGGTCAGGTTGGCGGGGCGTCGGGCACCACGCCCGGCGCCCAGGACGACCAGGCCGTCGCCGATGTGCCCGGCCCCGACATCGAGGCCGAAGAGCTCATCGAGGCCGAAGGCCCCGACGTCGAGACCTCCCTGAGCGACGCCGACCTCGACTTCCTGTCGGGTCAGTCGAGCGCAGAAGATCTCGCCAACGAGCGCCTCGTCGACCTGCAGCGGGTCACGGCCGAATACGCGAACTACCGCAAGCGCACCGAGGCGAACCGCGAGGTGGAGCGCGAGCGCTCCGTCGGCGACACCGTCAAGGCGCTGCTTCCGGTGCTCGACGACCTCGACCGGGCGCAGAAGCACGGCGACCTCGAAGAGGGCGGCCCGTTCACGACCATCGCGCAGAAACTGCGCGCGGCCGTCGAGCGCCTGGGTGTGACCCCCTTCGGTGCCGCCGGTGAGGCCTTCGACCCCACCATCCACGAGGCGATCTTCCAGCAGCCGAGCCCCGACGTCACGAGCGAGCAGATCGCCGATGTCGTCGAGACCGGCTACTACGTCGGCTCCACCCTGTTGCGCGCGGCCAAAGTGGTCGTCGCCGTTCCTGCTGGGTAGGCGCGATGGCAAGTCAAGACTGGTTCGACAAGGACTTCTACAAGGTCCTCGGCGTGAAGAAAGACGTCACGCCGGCGGAACTGAAGAAGACATATCGCAAGCTGGCCCGGCAGTACCATCCTGACTCCAACCCGGGAGACACCAAGTCGGAGTCGCGCTTCAAAGAGATCAGCGAGGCCTACTCGGTTCTCAACGATCCCGAGCAGCGCAAGGAATACGACCAGATCCGCGCCATGGGCTCGGGGGCACGCTTCACCGCCCCCGGCTCGGGTGGCGGCGGCAACGGCGGATTCGACGACGTCTTCGGTGGCATGTTCGGTGGCGGTGCCCGTCAGGGGTACAGCTACCAACAGAACGGCTTCGAAGACATCCTCGGTGGCATGTTCAACAACGGCGGCGGCTTCGGCCAGCCGTCGGGCGGCTACCGCGGATTCGGCGGGCCCAGCCGTGGCCGCGACGTCACGGCGCACACCACGATCGACTTCATCACCGCCACGCAGGGCGACACCATCACCCTGCAGGGCGCCGACGGCAAGTCGATCAAGGTCAAGATTCCGGCCGGCGTGAGCGACGGTCAGAAGATCAAGCTGCGCGGCAAAGGTCAGCCGTCACCCGATGGCGGCGAGCCGGGCGACATCGTGCTCACGGTGTCGGTGCGCAAGCATCCGGTATTCGAGCGCGACGGGCTCAACCTGCGCGTCACCGTTCCGATCACGTTCGTCGAGGCCACCCTCGGCGCCACGATCGAGGTGCCGACGCTGGGCGGCGACCCCGTGAAACTGCGGGTCGCACCGGGCACACCGTCGGGCCGCGTGCTGCGCGTCAAGGGCCGCGGCGTCACCACCTCCAAGGGCACCGGCGACCTGCTGGCCGTCGTGCAGGTGGCCGTGCCGTCACACCTCAGCGCCGAAGCACGCGAGGCGCTCGAGAAGTTCCACGCCACCGAACCCGCCGAGAACCCGCGCGAAGATCTGCTGCAGCGGGCCAAGGGCTAGAAGCACCACTGCGTTGGGCGGTGCACCAGAGGATGTCGACACGAGTCGTCGTTCCCGGGTGCGCCGCCCCTCGCGCATCCACGACACGCCGTTGAGAGAGGACACCGATGGACGAGAATTCCCCCGTTTTCGCGATCGCGATGGCGGCTGAACTGGCCGGGATGCACCCCCAGACCCTGCGCCAATACGACCGCCTCGGGCTGGTCTCGCCCACGCGCACGGCCGGCAAATCCCGCCGCTACTCGATGCGCGACGTCGCCCAGCTGCGCGAGATCGCCCGGCTCAGCGCCGAAGGTGTCAGCCTCACCGGAATCTCGCGCATTCTCGCGCTCGAGAACCAGGTCACCGAGCTCACCGGCCGCGTCAGCGAACTCGAACACGCGCTCGCCGACGCCCTGCTGCGCACCCCCGGCCGTCGCATCTTCGCCGCCGGAGCCGCGGGCGACGTGGTCTCGCTGCGCAGCGGAACCCGCGCCCAGCGACGCACCGAACTCATGGTGTGGCGACCGCGCGGAGGTTCGCACACGTCATCCTGAGTGGTGAAACTTCGGTAGGTCACAATGTTAGCGTGTGCGAAAGCAGCGCCGACCGAGACCGGAGAAGCCCATGACATCCGCCGCCACGCCCGCCCCCGAGTTCTCGCCGGGCCCGCACCCCGCCGCGCTCGCCCTCACGGCTCACGCCGCCCGGGCCGTGGCACGCCGCCGGGTCATCGCGGCGGCGGCTCTTCTCCTCGCCACCGTCATCAGTGTGTCCGGATGCGCGGCTGCGAAGCCCGTGGCTCCCATCATCCCCACAACCGTGCCCTCGCCAACGTCGCCCGTCGTCGACCGCGCCGTGCTCGAAGGCGACGCGCACAACACGCTCACCACCTCGGATGACGACACCGTGACGCTCGTCGAATATGCCGACTACCAGTGCCCGCCGTGCGCCCAGATCTCGGGCTTCGTCGAGCGCATCGCGAACGAGTACGACGGCCGCATCACGATCGTGGTGCGCAACTTTCCGCTCGAGATGCACGACAAGGCCGTGACGGCCGCGCGCGTGGCCGAGGCGGCTAGCCGGCAGGGCAAGTTCGCCGAGATGTATGCGGCGCTGTTCAGCGGGCAGCAGTCGTGGAAGGACCTGCCCGAAGCCGAGGCGCTGCCCATCTTCGCCGGATTTGCCGCGGACCTGGGTCTCGACATGACGCGATACGCCGCAGATCTCGCCTCGCCAGAGGTGGCCGCCGTCGTGGAGAAAGACCTGGCCGACGGCACCCTCTCGGGCGTCGAGGGCACACCCACGATCTTCCTCAACGGCCAACGCATCAACCTGTGGACGTACGAGCAGATGAAGTCGACGATCGATCGCGTTCTGAGCGAGTAGGCGTTCGGCCGCGGCTCGCGCGGGAGCGCGCGGCGGCTAGCCTGGAGTGTGCCCGAGTTCGACTTCGACGCCCTGCGCCGCGCCCCCGATGTGGAGGCGCCCAACCTCTTTGCCGTCGACCCGACCGACCGCTTCATCCTCGACGAGGCCGCCGAGCTGATCGAGGCCGCGCCCGCCGGTTCGGTCGTGGTCGCGAACGACCGCTACGGCGCGCTCACGCTCGGGGCCATCGCCGTTCACGGCGCTCACGAGGTGCGTGTGCACCAGGACGCCTACTCGGGTGAGGTGGCCCTCCGCCGCAACGCTGAAGCGCAAGGCATCGCGTCAACCGCATTCCGGTCCATGGATGTCGCACCCTCCCTCGTCGACGGCGCCCGCGTCGTCCTCCTCCAACTCCCGCGCCAGCTGGATGCCCTCGACGAACTCGCCGCCCTCATTGCGCGCGCGGCCGACCCCGACGTCGTCGTCATCGCCGGCGGACGCATCAAACACATGAGCATGGCCATGAACGAGGTGCTCTCGAAGCACTTCGGCGACGTGCGGGTGTCTCGGGCGCGCCAGAAGTCGCGCCTGCTGATCGCGAGCAAGCCGCGGGTTGCAGGCGCGGTTTCCGCCGATGCCGATGCCGATGCTGATGCGGATGTCGACGCTGATGCCGATGTCGACGCGATCAGGTTCATGAGTACAGAGGCGGGCGAGGCCACGACCGGGACGGCCACAGGCGAGGACATCAAGGGTCGATCCCCTCTCACCCTCGCCTCCCGCCACGACGACGCCCTCGACCTCTGGGTCGCCGCCGCCGGCGCCGCTTTCGGTGGCACGCGCGTCGATATCGGCACGCGCTACCTGCTCGAGTTCCTCCCGGACATGGCGCCCGACGCTCGGTACGCCATCGATCTGGGTTGTGGCACCGGCATCCTGGCCGCCTCGCTTGCCCGCGCCCGGCCCGAGCTGCGCGTGATCGCCACGGACCAGTCAGCTGCGGCCGTGCGCTCGGCCCGCGAGACCGCCCGCCTGAACGGCGTCGCCGACCGCGTGGAGGTGGTGCGCGACGACGCCCTCGCCTCCCAACCCGACGCGTCGGCCGACCTGATCGTGCTGAACCCGCCGTTCCACGTGGGCTCGACGGTGCACGCGGGCATCGCGCTCAAACTCTTCGCCGACGCATCCCGCGTGCTGAAGCCCGGCGGCGAGCTGTGGACGGTCTGGAACACCCACCTCGGCTACCGCCCGGCCCTCGAACGCCTCGTCGGCCCCACCGAGCAGCGCGGCCGCAACACTAAGTTCACGGTCACGCGCTCGCGCGCCCGAAATCAACCCGGTCGCGCCGTTCCGCCGACCGTGCAAAGCTGAAGACATGGATTTTGCCACGCCCGACCTCGACACCGAACAGGGTGTCGACCTGGCCTCGGCGCTCTCGCGGCCGTGGCAGGTCGTGGTGTGGAACGACCCAGTCAACCTGATGTCCTACGTCTCCTACGTGTTCCGCAGCTATTTCGGCTACAGCCGCGAACAGGCCGAGGCCCTCATGCTGGCCGTGCACAACGACGGCCGCGCGGTCGTGGCCACGGGCAACCGTGAAGAGATGGAACGCCACGTCGAGGCGCTGCACGACTTCGGCCTGTGGGCCACGCTGTCGCGGGTCGAGGAGTGAAGGGTTTCAGCGCCCTCGCCGACGGGCTGCTCGCGGCCGAGTTGACGCCGGGCGAGGTCATGTTGCTGGCCGATCTGGGCATGCAGTTCCGGTCGCTGCTCGAGGCCGTCAGCGAGCGGGCTCGGGATGACTCGACGGACGGTTTTCACGAAGACGAGGCCGCGCGCATCCTGGGGTCGCGGGGCTGGGGTTCTGGATCGGCGGGCCCGAACGGCGCGGCCGGTTCAGACGGTGCTGATGGTGCGGCCGGCGGCGATGCTGCGCGTGGAGCCGATGATGGCTTCGCGGCGGGCGAACACGGGGGCAGCCTGGATGACGGGCGGCCAAGCTCCGAAACGGCTGACAGTTCGAGCCGAAACAGCGACTCCGAGTCGTCGAGCGAACTGGGCTTCGACTCGGAATTCGGCTTCGACTCCGACTCCGACTCCGACTCCGACTCCGACGCCGACTCGGATTCCGGCACATTCTTCGATCCCGACGCCGAATTCCGCGACGATGACGGCCGCATCTTCGCGGACGTTTCCGAGGGGGACCTCGACCCGGTCTGGGACGACCCGGCCGTGCGGCGGCTCTTTCCCGACGCCTACCCGGAGGACCCCGAGGCATCCGTCGATTTCCGGCGCTACACGATCGAATCGTCGACCGATCGCAAGCTGCAGAACGTGGAAGACCTGATCGCGTCGCTCGTGAACGGGCGCGACCCCGAGGCGATCGCCGCGACCCTGTCGGGCGCCGACGATGTGCTCGTGCGGCTGAACCCGGCGCAGGTGCAGGCGTGGATTCGCTCGCTGACCGACCTGCGGCTGACGCTCGCCGCCCGCCTCGGCATCGAGGAAGACGGCGACGAGCCCGAGCCGACCGACGAAGACGCCGCGGCGATCTTCGACATCTACGACTGGCTGGGCTGGGTTCAAGACTCGCTGGTCACGGCGCTCTCGGAGAGCCTGCCGGCCTAACGCGACCCCCACGAACACAGGGGCCCGACGAGTTCTCACCCGGCGAGCCCCTGTGGCGTCATGAGCCCTGCGGCTCAGACATCCGATTACATGTCGCGGTAGCGCTTGGCCTCGGCGAGCTTCGGGTGGATTTCTTCGGCCGTCATCTTGAGGCCGTAGGCGGGGGTGTCGCGCTGGAAGCGCCATCCCTCGGCCAGCGGGCCCGCGTCGACGACGTCGAAGCCGAGCTTCTCGATGAACGTCACGACGCTCGCCTTGGAGTCTTCGTCGTCACCCGCGATGGGCAGCGCGCGGCGGTCGTCGGCGTCGGCCGGGCGGGCGTCGGCGGTGAGGTCGGCGGCCGCGATGTTGTTGAACGCCTTGACGACGTAGCTGCCGGGCAGGAGCTTCTGCAGCATCTCGGAGACGGTCGTCGACTCGTCGTCGAGCTCGGCGATGTTGCCGTCGCGCTGCGGGTAGTAGTTGTTGGTGTCGATCACGATCTTGCCCTCGAGCTGTTCGACGGGCACCTGGTCGATGGCCTTCAGAGGGATGGTGACGACGGCGATGTCTGCGGCCTCTGCGGCCTCGATCGGGGTGGCCGCACGGGCGTTGTCGCCCAATTCGTGGATGAGGTCGCTAAGCGTGTCGGGGGTGCGCGAGTTGCTGATCACGATGTCGTAGCCGTTGGCCGCCGCGAGGCGGGCGAGCTGGGAACCGATGTTGCCTGCGCCGATAAGTCCGAGAGTAGTCATGTCGAGGTCAACACGGATGCCGCGCAGGGTGTTCCCGATAGGCTGACGAGGTCTTCCGGAGGTTCTCGATGCACATTCTGATCGTCACCGATCAACACGCCGACTCGCTCGGGGGCGTGCAGGTCTCCATCCGGTTGCAGAAGCGTTTTCTCGAGCGGGCGGGACACACCGTCACGGTCGTGGCGCCGCGCATGCACCGCCAGCATCCGGGCGATGCGGGCTATCTCGACCTGCCGTCGGTGCCCGTGACGGTGGATCGCGAATACTCGCTGACGTTGCCCGGGCGCGGCACGGATCGGTTCATCGATGCGCGCATCCCGGCCCACGCCCCCGTCGACCTCGTGCACGTGCAGGGCGATTTCTGGGGCGCGCTGATCGGCTATCGCTTCGCCGAGCGGCACGGGCTGCCGGTGGTGCACACCATGCACAACCACATGGAGTTCGGCATCGAACAGGTGGTGCCTTTTCCCCGCCTGGCGATTCGCGGCCTGCTGTGGTGGCAGCATCGGGTGTTGCGCAAGCGGTCGACGCTGGCGCCCTCGGCGTGGAGCTATCTCAACGAGTTGGCGTTGCGGGCGGATGCTGTGACCGCGCCGTCCGGCCATTTCGCCCGGTTGCTCGAGCAGAAGGGTGTGGCCCCGCACGTCGAGGTCATCTGGAACGGCGTCGACGACGAGGTCGTGGAGCAGGTGCTGGCGCGGGATGTCGCGGGTGAGCCATCCGAGGAGCGCCGGCCGATCTTCTTGTGGACCGGGCGCATGAGCGCCGAGAAACGGTTGATGGAGTTCCTCGAGGCCGTGCGGCTGGCCGATGTCGACGCCGAGTACCGCCTCTACGGCGGGGGGCTGCTGCTCGCCAAGGCGCGCGCGTTCGTCGAGCGGGCCGAGGCGGCGGGCCTGCGCTCGACCGTCCGGTTCATGGGCAAGGTGCCCTATGCCGATTCACTTGCGGGCATCCGTGCTGCCGACGCGCTCGTGCAGACGTCGATCGGTTTCGAGACGCAGGGCATGACGGTGTTCGAGGCCGCGGCCGTGGGAACGCCCTCGATCGTGAGCGACCCCAATATCGCGGGCGAGCTGCCCCCGGGTGTGTTCCGGCAACCGCAGGATGGTTCGGTGCGGGCGCTCGCCGATGCGCTGGTGGCCGCGGCAGCCGACATCCGCTCGGGTTCATGGCCCACGATCGTGCCGGCCGAGGCGGTCGAGTTTCGCCAGAGCTATCAAACGGGCCGGATGCTGCGCCTCTACGAATCCGTTCTCCACAGTCGCTGATCCCCCCCCCGTCCTACCATTCTCGGTCGGCGCGAGGTAAAATTGAGTCACAACGACTCAACTTATCTCTGGGAGGAGATCAACCACATGCAAGCTGGGCAGATGCCGCCGCAGGAAGACCAGAAGAGCGCGCTCGAGCAATACGGCGTCAATCTCACCGACGTCGCGGCATCCGGCAAGCTCGACCCCGTCATCGGGCGAGACGCCGAGATCCGGCGCGTCAGCCAGGTGCTCACACGGCGCACCAAGAACAACCCGGTGCTCATCGGTGAGCCCGGAGTCGGAAAGACGGCCGTGGTCGAGGGGCTCGCGCAGCGCATCGTCGCGGGCGACGTGGCCGATTCGCTGAAGGGAAAGCAGATCGTCTCGCTCGACCTCGCCGCGCTCGTGGCCGGTGCGAAGTACCGCGGCGAGTTCGAGGAGCGCCTCAAGGCGGTGCTGAAAGAGATCAACGACGCCGACGGCCAGGTCATCACGTTCATCGACGAGCTGCACACGCTCATGGGTGCCGGCGCGGGCGAGGGCTCGGTGGCGGCCGCCAACATGCTCAAGCCCATGCTGGCCCGCGGTGAGCTGCGGCTCATCGGCGCCACAACGCTCGACGAATACCGCGAATACATCGAGAAAGACGCCGCTATGGAGCGGCGGTTCCAGCAGGTCTTCGTCGGGGAGCCGTCGGTCATCGACACCGTCGCCATCCTGCGCGGTCTGAAGGAGCGCTACGAGGCCCACCACAAGGTGACGATCGCCGACTCGGCGCTCATCTCGGCGGCCTCGCTGTCCAACCGCTATATTCCGGCCCGCCAGCTGCCCGACAAGGCCATCGACCTCATCGACGAGGCCGCGAGCCGGCTGCGCATGGAGATCGACTCGGCCCCCGTCGAGATCGACGAGCTGCGCCGCAGCGTCGACCGGCTGAAGCTCGAAGAACTCGCGCTCAAGAAGGAGAAAGACGACGCGTCCAAGCAACGCCTCGAGACGCTGCGCGAGGATCTGCGCACGCGCGAAGCCGAGCTGCTCGAGCTCGAGGCGCGGTGGGATCGCGAACGGTCGCAGCTCAACCGCGTGGGTGAACTGAAAGAGAAACTCGACGCCGCGCGCATCAAGGCCGACCGGGCCCAGCGCGAGGGCAACCTCGAGCAGGCCTCACGTCTGCTCTACGGCGAGATCCCCGTCATCCAACGCGAGCTGGCCGAAGCCGAGCTCGTCGAGAACACCGAGCCGCGCATGGTCAACGACCAGGTCACGAGCGAAGACATCGCCGCCGTCATCGCGGCCTGGACCGGCATCCCGGTCGGCCGCCTGCTGCAGGGCGAGACCGAGAAGCTGCTGCACCTCGAACAAGAGCTCGCCAAGCGGCTGATCGGGCAGAAGCGTGCCGTGCGGTCGGTGTCCGACGCCGTGCGCCGCACGCGGGCCGGCATCTCCGACCCCGATCGGCCCACCGGGTCGTTCCTGTTCCTCGGGCCCACCGGTGTGGGCAAGACCGAGCTGGCCAAGGCGCTCGCCGAGTTCCTGTTCGACGACGAAAAAGCCCTCGTGCGCATCGACATGTCCGAATACGGCGAGAAGCACTCGGTCTCGCGGCTCGTCGGTGCCCCTCCGGGATACATCGGCTACGAGGCGGGCGGCCAGCTCACCGAAGCCGTGCGCCGACGCCCCTACTCGGTCGTGCTGCTCGACGAGGTCGAGAAGGCACACCCCGAGGTGTTCGACATCCTGCTGCAGGTGCTCGACGACGGTCGGCTCACCGACGGCCAGGGCCGCACGGTCGACTTCCGCAACACCATCCTGATCCTGACCTCCAACCTCGGCTCGCAATACCTCGTCGACCCGACGCTCGACCCGGCCGCCAAAGAGGAGGCCGTGCAGCAGATGGTGCGCCAGGCCTTCAAGCCCGAGTTCGTCAACCGACTCGACGACATCGTCGTGTTCCAGACGCTCAGCGAAGAAGACCTCGGCCAGATCGTCGAGCTCTACATCGAGCGGCTGCAGCGCCGCCTCGGCGAACGCCGTCTCGAGCTCGCCGTCACCCCCGACGCGCGCAGCTGGCTGGCCGAGCGCGGCTACGACCCCATCTACGGGGCCCGGCCGCTGCGACGACTCATGCAGAACGAGATCGACGACCGGCTCGCGACGGGCATCCTGGCCGGCCAGATCCGCGACGGCGACACCGTGCGCGTCGACCTCGACGCGGCCGCCGACGCGCTCACCGTATCGGCGATCGCTCCCGAGCCGGCCGACTAGTACCCCCGGGATTAGACCGTGCCGCGGCGGACGACCGAGGTGGGCACGAGCGAGCCCTCGAGTGAGACATCCTCACCGCGCAGCTGAGCGAGCAGCACCTCGGCGGCGCGCTGGCCCACCGCGGCGGCCGGCTGGTGCACGGTCGTGAGAGGGGGATGACAGCGCAGCGCCCACGCCGAATCGTCGAAACCGACGAGCGACACATCGTCGGGAACGCGGCGGCCCGAGACGCGCAGCGCCTCGAGAGCGCCCGCCGCCACGGCATCCGACGCGGCGAACACGCCGTCGATCGACGGGTCCCGGCCGAGCAGCACGCTCATGCCCTCGAAGCCGTCGTCATAGGAATAGAGGGGGACGTCGACCACGAGGGACTCGTCGAAACGGTCGCCCAGGGCATCCCGAAAACCGGCGAGGCGGTCGGAGCCCGAATCGCGGTCGAGCGCCGCGGCGATCATGCCGATGCGACGACGGCCCCGGCCCACGAGCTCGGCCGTGACATCCGCAGCGGCTTTGCGGTTGTCGATGCCGACGAAGGGGAGGGCGCGCAGATCGGGTGGGTGCCCGACAAAGGTGGCGGGCAGGCCCAGGCGCTCGATGACGCGCGTGATCGGGTCGTTCTGGCGCGCCGACACCATGATGACGCCGTCGACGAAACCGCCCGAGAGATAGCGCGTGATGCGGTCGGTGTCGCGCTCCGAATCGACGACCAGGCACACGAGCTGATGGTCGGCCTCGCTCAGGGCCTCGTTGGCGCCCAGCAGGATGTTGCCGATGTTGGGGTCGTCGACGAACAGGCTGTGCGGCTCGTGAACCACGAAACCGACGGCCTGCGTGCGCTGCATGACCAGGTTGCGGGCTGCCGTGTTGGGCACATAGCCGACCTTGGCGATGGCCGACTCGATGGCCTCACGCGCCTCGGCCGAGACATATCGCTCGCCGTTGACGACGCGGCTGACTGTGCCGCGAGATACCCCCGCCTCGATGGCGACATCGTGAATCGTCGCGCGTTTGCGGCGAATCGGCGGTGTGCTCACGGCTCCACCCTAGCGCGGGGGTGGAGCCGCCAAACGGTCACGGCGGGCACACCGGGCGCGACCGCCGACACGGTCAGCGCAGCATCCGATCGGCCGTGCGCAGCGACAGGGCCATCTGGATGAGGCCGGGGTTGGCGCTCAGGGCGCTCGGGAACGTGGAGTTGTCCGAGATCCAGAGGTTGGGGATGTCGTGGCTGCGGCCGTCGCCGTCGATGACACCCTCGGCGGGGTCGACGCTCATGCGGCACGTGCCGAGCGTGTGCGCGGTGCGGGCGAGAACCCGCGTGTCGAGGGCTCCGGCCGCCTCGAGGATGCGCGTCATCGTCGCCGTGGCGTGCTCGTCGATGGCCTTCTCGTTGTCGCCGGGAGTGAACGACACGATCGCGCGCGGGACACCCCAGTCATCCCGCTCGTCAGAGAGCACGAGGCGGTTGTCCTCGGAGGGCAGGCACTCGGCGTTGATGCCGATGCCCGCCGAATACCGGGATGCGTGCAGGGCGTCGACAAGCTCGTCGCCCCACAGCCCGCCGCCGCGCACGAGCGAGGTGGCGTAGGTGAGGGGCATCGCGCCCAGGCTCTGGATGAGGTAGCCGCCCGCGAAGTCCGCGTCTGACGGGCGCACGAAGTCCTCGCTGATGAGGGCGGACGGGTAGCCGCGATAGCCGCGCACCTGCTCCTCGAAACGACCCCACACCTGCACGGCGCCGTGGGCCAGGAAGTTGCGCCCCACCTGTCCGCTCGAGTTGGCGAGGCCCGTGTTCAGCAGCAGCCGCGGCGTCTCGATGCCGCCGCCCGCCAGAACGAGAGCGGCACAGCGCTGCCGGTGCTCGCGACCATCCTGGCGGTAGACGACGGCCGACACGCGGCCGAGCGCGTCGAGCTCGATGCCGTGCACCATGGCGTCGGGGCGGATCTCGGCGCCGTTCGCGACGGCAGCCGGCAGGTAGGTGATGGCCGTGGTGGCCTTGGTTCCATAGCGCTCGCCCTGGTGAATCGACCCCAGGTTGTTGCTCGCCGCCCGGGCCCCGTGATGCGGCTGGTCGCGCTCGCGGCTCAGGATGGCGGCGGGCGCATCGGTCGCGCGAATGCCGAGGCGCTCGCAGCCGAGGGCCACGATGTCGGCGGAGGCGTTGCGGTCGACGGGCGGCTCGAGGTATTCGCGCTCGGGGTCCCACGGGTAGGGCGTCGGGCCGGACACACCGATGACCCGCTCGACCTCGGCGAGGTAGCCGGTCAGCTCGGCGGGATCGATGGGCCAATCGGCGCCCTCGCCCGTCTCGGTGCGCAGCGACAGGTCGCGCGGGTCGGGGCGCGGCGTGAAGGCACCCCAGTGCAGGGTGCTTCCGCCCACGCCGAAGCCGCTGTTGTTGGGGCCGAATGCGGTCGGGGTGTCGCCGCCGCTCAGACGCTCCGACATCCAGTTGATGCGGGGAGCCTCGACCTCGTCGTTGGTGTAGTCGTCGGGGTCGAAGTTGGGGCCGGCCTCGAGGGCCACGACGCGCAGTCCGCGTTCGGCGAGCCGCGCCAGCAGGGGTGCCCCGCCCGCGCCGGTGCCGACCACGACCACGTCGACGACGTCGTCCTCGGCATAGGTGCGCATGTCGGTGAGGTTCATGCGGTGTGCTCCCTGTCGTCGTGCGTGATATCCCCGAGATCGCCGAGGTCTGCGGGCTCCCACGGGTCGCGTCGACCGGCCGCGAGGGCCACATAGCCCGCGGGTTCGGCGTGGTCGCCGCTCGTGGCGAAACCGTCGTAGCCGATGCGGGCGAGCGAGGCCGGATGCGCGAGCCACACGCGCGTCAGATCGTTGCGCACGTCTTCGAACCAGCGGCGCACGATGTCGCCTTCCCACGGGCCGCCGGGGATGCCGTCGCCGTCGATGATTCCGCGGATGAGGGCATCCTGCTCGGCTGCGTCGTGCGGCCAGGCATCGGCCAGGGCGGCGAGACCCAGGCGGTAGGCGGTCGGGTCGTCGGGCAGTTTCGCGGGACGCCAGCCGTCGGTGCGCCCATCGGCCAGGTCGCGGTCGATGCGCGCCGCGAGGTCGATGTGTCCGGGGCCGTCTTGCGGCAACAAGCGGTCGGCGAGCGAGCGCAACGTGTCGAGCTGCCCGGGGGTGAGCGCGCGCGGGCGGTAGTCCGGGTCGTCGGCGAGCATGCGGCGCGAGAGCAGGGCGCGGGCCTCGCGGCCGGTGCGCCCCGAGGCGATCACGAGACCCCAGTCGCGAGGAATCGTCGGGGATGCCGCGGCCACAGCCTCCCAGAGGCGCACCACCTCGGCCGCCACCTCGGCGGGTCGCTCATAGGGCAGCAGGTGTCCGGTCTCGGGCAGCGACACGAAACGCGCCCGCGGGTAGACGTCCGCGATGAGACGTGACTGCGCGAGTGACCCCAGGTCGTCGTCATCCTCGCCGCCCAGCACGGTCACGGGCAGGTCGAGCGTGCCGATCTCGGCCGACACGTCTTGGAGGCTGCCCACGTCGAGCCAGCGTTGCCAGGACAGCACGGATGTCGCACGCACCTGCTCGACGGCGGCCTTCTCGTCGGCCGCGGAGAGGGGGCTCGCCACGTTCTGCGAGACGAACTCGCGGGCGGCGGCCTCGTCGAGAGGACCGTCGGCCACCCACGCCAGCATCTCGGCGCGCTTGTCGTCGTCCATGGGTTCGGGCGTCGGTGGGGAGGGCGCGAGCAGCACGGCGCCCGCGAGCCCGAAGGCCTCGGCGCGGCCATCGAAGACGCGTGCGATCACCAGGGCCGCGACTTTGCCGCCCATGCTGTGGGCCGCAAGCATCCACGGCCCGCCGTCGATCTCGGCTTCGATGGTTGCCACGGCGGCGTCGACCTGCGCCGCCACCGAGCCGTTCGCGGCGTCGGGTGCCGAGCCCTGACCGGGTAGGTCGATGCCGATGACGCGGAAACGGTCGCCCAGTTCGGCCGCGAGCGGAGCGGCGGCCGCGGCGCTGAAGCCCAATCCGGGAAGGAAGAAGACGGTGCAGACGTGCTCAGTCGTTGTCGTGCCGGCGCTCACGGAGTGACCATGCCGCCGTTGACGTTCAGCGTCTCGCCCGAGACGTAGCTCGACTCGGCCGAAGCCAGGAACACGTAGGCGGGCGCCAGCTCGGCCGGTTGGCCGGAACGCTGGTAGGTGCTCTCGTCGTCGAAGGCCTTCATCTGCTCGTCCGAGACGCCGCCCGACACCTGCAGCGCGGTCCAGACGGGGCCGGGGGCCACGACGTTCACGCGGATGCCGCGCGGCGCGAGTTGCTGCGACAGACCCTTCGAGAAGTTGTTGATCGCCGCCTTCGTGGCCGCGTAGTCGAGGCGGTCGGGCGCGGGCTTGTAGGCCTCGAGCGACGCCGTGTTGACGATGCTGGCGCCGGCGGGCAGGTGGGGGAGCGCCGCCTTCGTGAGCCAGAAGTTGGCGAACACATTGGTGCGGAAGGTCTGCTCGAACTGCTCGTCGCTCAGGTCTTCGAGGCGGTCGACGGCCACCTGCTTGCCGGCATTGTTGACGAGGATGTCGAGGCCGCCGAGCACGCGCACGGTCTCGTCGATGATCGCGCGGCACCGGGCAGGGTCGCTGATGTCGGCGGCGATCGCGTGACCGGTGGTGCCGGCATCCTTGATCAGCCCGAGGATGTGGTCGGCGTCTTCCTGCTCGGCGGGCAGGTGCACGATGACGACATCCGCCCCCTCGCGTGCGAAAGCGATGGCCACCGCGCCACCGATGCCCGAGTCGCCGCCCGTGATGAGCGCTTTGCGGCCCGCGAGGCGTCCGCTGCCGCGGTAGGTCTTCTCGCCCAGGTCGGGCACGGGCGTCATCTGCGCCTGCACGCCGGGCTCGGGCTGGTGCTGCACGGGGGGCTCGACCCGTCCGTATCGTTCGACGGGGTTTCCGAAGGTGTACTGATCGCCTGAAGTCATGACTTCACACTAGGTTTGCGCCGCTCCCCGCGCACGGCCTTGCGCTTCGCCGACTTGGGGTTTAACGCCCGCGTAGAGTGGGGATGTCGTCACCACCTCTTCGACGACCCTCTTCTTTCCCCACCACATCGACCGATATCGGCCCGGTGGGCCGCGCAACGGGGCGCCTCGACACGTCAATAACGGCCCCTCGCGAGGTGCCCCAGCATAAAGGAGCCACTGTGGCTATCACCCAGAAAAAGTCCCCGTCAGACGCGAATCGCTACCGGCCAGAGCCGTCGGTGCTCACGGCGTTGAAGACGCCCCGCATCCTGACGCGCGAGGTGCTCGCCGGCCTCGTCGTCGCGCTGGCCCTCATCCCCGAGGCCATCTCGTTCTCGATCATCGCCGGCGTCGACCCGCGCGTCGGGCTCTTCTCCTCGTTCGTCATGGCGGTCTCGATCGCGTTCCTCGGCGGACGCCCCGCCATGATCACGGCGGCCACGGGCGCGGTCGCCCTCGTCATCGCGCCCGTCGCGCGCGACTACGGCATGGACTATTTCATCGCCACGGTCATCCTGGCGGGCATCTTCCAGGTGTTGCTCGCCGTGCTCGGGGTGGCCAAGCTCATGCGGTTCATCCCGCGCAGCGTCATGGTCGGCTTCGTGAACGCGCTAGCCATCCTCATCTTCACGGCGCAGGTGCCGCACCTGATCGGCGTGCCGTGGCTCGTCTACCCGCTCGTGGCGATCGGCCTCGTCATCCTCGTCTTTCTGCCGCGGCTGACCAAGGTGGTGCCGGCCCCGCTCGTCGCGATCGTGCTGCTCACGGTGGCCACGGTCGTGACCGCGCTCAACGTGCCGACGGTGGGCGACCAGGGCGAATTGCCGCGCAGCCTGCCCGAGCTCTTCATCCCGAATGTGCCGCTCACGGGCGAGACCTTCGCGATCATCGCGCCCTACGCGCTCGCCATGGCCCTCGTCGGCCTGCTCGAATCGCTCATGACCGCCAAGCTCGTGGATGACGTGACCGACACGCACTCCCGCAAGACCCGCGAGGCCTGGGGCCAGGGTGTGTCCAACATGCTGTCGGGCGTCTTCGGCGGCATGGGCGGTTGCGCCATGATCGGCCAGACCATGATCAACGTGAAGGCGTCGGGGGCCCGCACGCGCATCTCGACGTTCCTCGCGGGCGTGTTCCTGCTCATCCTCGTCGTGGTGTTCGGCGACATCGTGGCCGTCATCCCGATGGCCGCGCTCGTGGCCGTCATGATCATGGTGTCGGTGGGCACGTTCGACTGGCACAGCATCAAACCGTCCACGCTGAAGGCCCTGCCCAAGAGCGAGACGCTCGTCATGGTGGTCACGGTGGCCGTCGTCGTGATCACGCACAACCTGGCCATCGGCGTCATCGTCGGTGTGCTGGCGGCCATGGTGTTGTTCGCGCGGCGGGTGGCGCACTTCGCAACCGTGACGCGCGACATCCGCGAGGTCGCCTCGGATGCGGGCAGCCACACCACGGTGTACTACCGCGTCGATGGCGAGCTCTTCTTCGCCTCGAGCAACGACCTCACGACCCAATTCGAGTACGCCGACGACCCCGAGCGCGTGACCATCGACATGTCGGGATCGCACATCTGGGATGCCTCGACCGTCGCCGCGCTCGACGCCATCATCAGCAAATACGAGCGCCACGGCAAAACGGTGACCGTCACGGGCCTCAATGAGGCGAGCACCTCGCTGCGCACGCGCCTGGCGGGCAACCTGGGCGGCGGCCACTAGCCGCCGGGTGAGGTCCCGTTCGGGGGTCCGATCGGGCAATGAAGATTACCTCTGTCGGGTGCTTTGCTCCGGGTATTCGAGCGGTTAGAGTCGCACAGGACCGACCCCGATCGGCTCACAATACGAATTACCTGCGAAGGGGCAGTGAATGAAGGCGACCAGCCACACGATCACCACAGATGTCGTGATCATCGGCGGCGGACTCGGCGGCGTGGCCGCGGCCCTGGCGGTCGTGCGCTCGGGCCGGCGGGCCGTCCTCACCGACGAGTTCGCCTGGCTCGGCGGCCAGCTCACCTCTCAGGCCGTTCCGCCCGACGAGCACAAATGGGTCGAGCAGTTCGGTGTCACGGCGTCCTACCGGGCCCTGCGCGAGGGCATCCGCGATTACTACCGCGACAACTACCCGCTCACGGCCGAGGCCCGGCTCAACCCGCGTCTAAACCCCGGCGCCGGCCTCGTGAGCAAGCTGTGCCACGAACCGCGCGTCGCGGCCGCCGTCATCGAGCGGATGCTCGCGCCCCACCGCTCGAGTGGCCGACTCGTCGTGCTGCAGCCCTATGTGGCGATCGCCGCCGAGCACCACGACGGAACCGTCTCGAGCGTCACGGTCACCCGCGTCGACTCGCACCGCGCAGACGCCGACACCATCACCATCACGGCGCCCTACATCCTCGACGCCACCGAGACGGGCGAACTCCTGCCCCTCACGGGCACCGACTACGTCACGGGAGCCGAGGCCCGCTCGGAGACGCACGAGCCGAGCGCCCCCGCATCCGCTCAACCCGACAACGTGCAGGCCATTACGTGGTGCTTCGCCTTCGACCACACCGACGGCGACAACACCATCGACCGCCCCGCCGACTACGACTTCTGGCGCAGCTATGAGCCGCCGTTCTGGGGCGACCGTCTGCTGTCGTTCACCGCCCCGAACCCGCGCACGCTCACGCCCGAGAAGCGCACCATGGTCGTGAACCCGGCGCTCGTCGACGGCCGCGACTCCGACCAGAGCCTCTCGGGCGGCGATTCCGACCTGTGGATGTTCCGCCGCATCCTCGCCCGCTCGAACTTCACGCCGGGCGCCTACGACAGCGACATCGTGGTCGCGAACTGGCCCATGCTCGACTACCTCGAGGCATCCATCCTCGACAACGCGGATGCCGCCACCCACCTCGAGGCCGCCCGCCAGCTCTCGCTCTCCTACTTCTATTGGTTGCAGACCGAGGCGCCTCGCCCCGACGGCGGAGCCGGCTGGCCCGGGCTGCGGCTGCGCGGCGACGTGCTCGGCACCCCGGACGGTCTCGCCCAGGCGCCCTACATCCGCGAATCGCGTCGCATCCGGGCGCTCACGACCATCGTCGAGCAGGACATCTCGGTGGCGAGTCGCGGCACCGCCGGGCCCGCGACCTTCGACAAATCGATCGGCGTCGGCATGTATCGCATCGACCTGCACCCGTCGACGGGCGGCGACAACTACATCGACGTCGAGTGCAGCCCGTTCGAGATTCCGTTGGGTGCGCTCATCCCCTCGTCGACGTCGAACCTGATCGCGGCGTCGAAGAACATCGGCACCACGCACATCACGAACGGCGCCTACCGGCTGCACCCCGTCGAGTGGAACATCGGCGAATCCGCCGGCCACCTGGCGGTGTTCTGCCTCGAGGGCGGCACGACGCCCCGCGCGGTGCACGACGACGACCACCTCACGTCCGACTTCCAGGAACACCTCCAGGCGGCCGGTATCGAGATCCACTGGCCCGAGATCCTGGGCTACTAGCGAGAAATGAGAGAGGCAATGACAACAGCAAAGAAGCTGACGACGATCGCCGCGATGGCGGCGAGCGCGTTGCTCATCACGGCGTGTTCGGGCGGCTCCCCGTCCACCGCGCCGACGACGGCTGCGGCGGGAAGCGTCGACCTGCGCATGTCGGTGTGGAGTTCCGACGCGAAGCAGCTCGAACTCTTCAACTCCGTCGCCGACGAATACAAGCAGAGCCACCCCGAGATCGGCTCGATCACGTTCGAGTCGCTGCCCTTCGCCGACTACAACACGACGCTCACCACGCAGATCGCCGGCGGCAACGCCCCCGACATGGCGTGGGTGGGTGACATCGCCAAGGACCTCATCGTCTCGGATGCCCTCGTGCCGCTCACCGAACCCTTCAAAGCCACCGACGGCTACGACTTCGACGACATCCTGCCGAGCGTGGCCAAGTCGTTCTCGCAGGACGGGCAGCTCTACGCCTACCCCTTCTCGAACTCGCCCTTCGCCCTCTACATCAACAAGACGCTGCTGGCCGAGGCGGGACAGACGTTCGACCCCGAGGGTCTGACCTGGGACGACGTGTCGACGATGGGTTCGGCCGTCAATGAGAAGACGGGCAAGGCCGGCTTCGTCATCCGCGACTTCGACTACTCGTCGTGGCTGACGCTGCCGAGCGTGTGGACCGGTTGGGGCGCCGAGGCCTGGAACGCCAAGGGCGACACGTGCCAGATGAACACGCCCGAGATGGTCGACGCGTTCCAGTTCTTGCACGACGCCATCTACGTGGACAAGTCGATGCCCGGACCGGGCGTGACGGCGGACTTCTTCGCCGGCGACTCGGCCTTCACGACGGCCCAGGTGTCGCGCGCCTCGCTGCTCGACGGCTCGTTCGAGTACGACATCTACCCGCTGCCCGCCGGACCCGCCGGCGAGTACTCGGTGCTCGGCCAGGCCGGCATGGGCGTGCTCGCCTCGAGCAAGCACCCGCAGGAATCCACCGACTTCCTCGCGTTCCTGACCAACCCGACCAACTCGGCCAAGCTCGCGCAGTTCTTCCCGCCGCCCCGCGAATCGCTGCTCACGGGCGAGAAGCTGGCCGCCGTGAACACGAAGCTCTCGGCCGAACAGCTCGAGCGCGTCGTGGTCGACGAACTGCCCGAGGCCGTGTCGCCGCCCGTGCACACGGGTCCCGCCAAGATCGCGCAGACCGGCAAGACCGTGCTCGACCGCATGTGGACACCCGATGCGGATGTCGACGGGGTGCTCGACGAGATGTGCGTCGCCCTCAAGCCGCTGCTGACAGCCGAGTAGACCATGCCGACAACGCGTCAGCGCAGCTTCTGGACCACCAAACGGCGTGACGTCGTTGCCGGGTACGTCTTCATCGCGCCACAGTTCGCCGGGATCATCGCCTTCGTGTTGATCCCGGTGGGCCTCGGCATCTGGTTCAGCCTCAACGAGTGGAACATCTTCACCGGGAACCTGACGTTCGTCGGGGGCGACAACTACGCCCGCGCGATCGCCGATCCCCAACTGCCCGCGGTGCTCGGGGCCACGGCCATCTTCTCGGGCGGCGTCGTCGTCCTGAACCTGGCGGTCGGCCTCGGGCTCGCGGTGCTGCTCAACCGCAAGATCCGCGGCGGTGCCCTGTTCCGCACCCTGTTCTTCTCGCCCGTCGTCATCTCGGTCGTGGCGTGGACCCTCGTGTGGGGTTTCCTGCTGCAGGACAACGGCGCCATCAACAACCTGCTGCTCATGTTCGGGGTCGACGGCCCCAACTGGCTGCAGCAGGGCCCGACCGCCATGTTCGCCGTCATCATCACGCAGGTCATCCGCAGCGTGGGCGTCAACATGATCCTGTTCCTGTCGGCGCTGCAGGGCGTGCCGCGCGAGCTGTATGAGGCCGCGCGCGTGGATGGCGCCAGCCCCGCGGCCGTGTTCTTCCGCATCACGCTGCCGCTCATCTCGCCCACGCTGCTGCTCACGGCCATCATCACGATCGTCGGGTCGCTGCAGGCGTTCGCGCAGGTCGCGGTGCTCACCGAGGGTGGCCCCGACCTGTCCACCACCGTGCTCGTCTACTACGTCTTCCAGCAGGCGTTCCAGTTCAACGACATCGGCTACGGTTCGACCCTCGCGTTGATGCTCCTGAGCTTCGTGCTCGTGCTCACGGTCGTGCAGTGGCAGCTCCGACGAAAGTGGGTTTTCTATGAAGACTGAGCCGACACTCAGAACACGGTCGGATGCTCGGGGCCCCGGTCGTGGCGCTGGTCGCCCGATCGAGCCCGACCCGCTCGTCACCACGCGGGAGCGCCGCATCCGCAGCCGTTGGCGTTCGGTGATCTTGATCGGCGCGTTGATCGTGCTGGTCATCCCCTTCGCCGTGCCGACCATCTGGATGATCACGTCGTCGTTCAAACCGCTCAACGAGATCTTCGCGTCACCGCCCACGCTCTTCGCGGCCAACCCGACGGTGGATGCCTATGCCGAGGCCTTCACGTTCCAGCCGTTCGCGCAGCAATACGTCAACAGCCTCTACATCGCGATCGCGGTCACGGTGGTGACGATGCTGGTGTCGAGCCTCGCGGGGTACGCGTTCGCGCGCATCCCGTTCCCCTTCAAGAACACGCTGTTCCTGATCGTGCTGCTGGGGTTGCTGGTGCCGAGCGAGGTGACGATCATTCCTCTGTTCCAGATCTTCAAGACGCTGGGGCTGATCAACACGCACCTGCCGCTGCTGCTCGTGCCCGCGTTCGGCGCCCCCGCGGTGCTCGGAACCTTCATCATGCGACAGTTCTTCATCTCGCTGCCCGTGGAGCTGGAGGAGGCGGCGCGGCTCGACGGCCTGGGCCGCGTGGCCATCTGGTGGCGCATCTGCCTGCCGCTGGCCAAACCGGCTCTATCGGCGGTCGCCATCCTCACGTTCCTCGGCTCGTGGAACATGTACCTCGAGCCGACGGTCTACCTGACGAGCCCCGAGCTCTTCACGTTGCCGCAGGCGCTGACGCGTTTCACCGACGCCTATGGCGGCGAGATGTGGGACACGCAGCTGGCGGCGGCGACCATGACCGTGGTGCCCGTGCTGATCGTGTTCCTCATCGCCCAACGGCAGTTCGTCGAGGGGCTCGCCCATTCGGGCCTGAAAGGCTGAGAGGATCGCTGCATGTTCACCGATCTGCCCGAGGCGGCGCTGCGAGAGTTTCGCAGCGCCGTTTCCCGCCCCGACGACTTCGACGACTTCTGGGCGCGCACCCTGGCCGACTCCCGCGCCGCGCGCGCCCCGCAGACGAGCCGGCCGTTCCGCAGCCCGCTGACCGCGGTCGAGATCAGCGACCTCGAGTTCTCGGGGTTCGGGGGTGACCGCATCCGCGCCTGGGTCATCGCGCCGGCGGGTGCCGCCGACGGACCCCCGCTGCCGGCCGTCGTCGAATACCTGGGCTACGGCGCCGGCCGCGGCAACCCGCTGTCGCACCTCTTATATGCGTCGGCGGGTTTCGTGCACGTCGTGGTCGACTCGCGCGGGCAGGGTGCCGGTCGCGGGCAGGCCACCGGCCACACGCCCGATCCGCACGGTGCGGGGCCGTCGTTCCCCGGCAAGATGACGGCGGGCATCGAGCATCCCGATACCTATTACTACCGGCGCCTCATCACCGACGCCGTGTTGGCGGTCGACGAGGTGCGCGCACTGCCCATCGTCGACGCCGCGCGCGTCGGGGTCGTGGGTGGGAGCCAGGGCGGCGCGCTCGCCATCGCGGCCGCGGCCCTGTGCGACGATCTGCGCGCTGCCGTGGCGTTCGTGCCGTTTCTCTCGGATGTCATGCGGGCCACGACCATCACGAACGAGAACCCCTATGCCGAGATCGCCCACTTCTTGGCCAACCAGCGGGCCCGTGTCGAGGATGTCGCCACCACGGTCGCCTATGTCGACGGCGTGAACTTCGCGCGCCGTGCTCGCACGCCTGTCTGGTACACCGTCGCGCTCATGGACCCCATCTGCCCGCCGTCGACGGTCTTCGCATCGTTCAACGAGTACGCCGGGCCGAAGCAGATCACGGTGTGGCCGTATAACGGTCACGAGGGCGGCGGCATCGAAGATCGCGCGCTGTCGCTCGAGGTGTTCACGACCGCTCTGGCCTGACGGTTCTGGCCTGACCGCTTTCTCGCGCACCGCGCGCTGCACGCCGAAACGCCTGGCCGATCCCTTCTGAGGGGAGGCCAGGCGTTTCGGCGTATCGTCTCTGCGAACCGGGCGGCTACGGTCGCACGAAGCGCAGGGTCACGATCTGGAAGGGGCGCACGTCGAGCTCGGCCGAAGCCCCGTCGGTGCCGACGAGTCCGTCCGCAGCGTCGAGGGTGCGTTCGAGCAGGTCGGTCTCGTCGATGCGCGCCACGTCGAAGGCAGCGTCGAGCGTGCCCCGGGCGCGGGCCCCCGTCGACTCATAGAGCCGCACGATGACGTCGCCGCTGCCATCCTCGGCGAGCTTCACGGCCTCGACCACGATGGCCGGATTCGACGACACGACGAGCGGCGCGATGGATGTCTCGGCCACACCGTTCAGCGTGCGCAACGGCAGGTTGCGCCGATAGCCGGCCTCGACCGCATCCGGGATCGTCGCGCCGATGCCCACCGAGACGTTGAGCGTGTGCAGGCCCTGGTCGGCGGCCGGGTCGGGGAACACGGGTGCGCGCAGCAGCGAGAGGCGCACGGTCGTGGCATCCGAGCGCGTGCGGCGGCCTTGGGACGCGTCGCCACGTGTGCGACCGATGTCGTGGCCGTAGGTGGCGTCGTTGGCGATGACCACGCCGAAGTCGCGCTCGCCGACGTGCACCCAGCGGTGGGCGGATGTCTCGAAGCGCGCCGCATCCCACGACGTGTTCGTGTGGGTGGGACGGTAGACGTGCCCGAACTGGATCTCGGAGGCCGCGCGCTCGGCGTGCACGTCGAGCGGGAACGCCAGCTTCAGCAACTTCTGCGACTCGTGCCAATCGATGGTGGTGCGGATGTCGATGGTCGCCGCATCGGCGGGCACCGAGACCAGCTGCTCGACGGTCGACGAGCCGAAGGAGCGCGAGATCTTGAGCGCCTGACCCGAGCCACCCGCCTGGCCACCGCCCAAAGCGCCATCGAGCGACACGATCTCGACGGAGGCTGCCGCGGTCAGGTTCTCGGTGTGGCGGCGGTAGTGGTCGTCGATGTCCCAGGCATCCCATTTGTTCGGGGTGTCGCGGTGCAGCTGCAGCAGGTTGGCGGTCTGCCCGGCGGGCACGACCTCGCGCTGCCGACGCGTGTCGACGATCGACGTGATGAGCCCCCGGTGGTCGACCACCACGCGCAGGTGCTCGTTCTCGATCACGTACTGAGCGGTGTCGGCACCGCCGTTGCTGCCGACAACGCCGTCTTGGCGGGTGATGGCGGCCGTGCCCGTCTGCTGCGCGAGCGGCGCGCCGCCCCCGAGTGCGGGCACGCCGTCGACGGCGAACGGCGACGCGTTCACCCGCAGGGTCTCGTCACCGCTGCCCGCGAGGGCGGCGATCGACGCGGCGATGATGTCCTCGAGCACGGCGGCCACGCGCGCATAGTTGCGCTCGGCCTCCTGGTGCACCCAGGCGATCGAGGTGCCGGGCAGCACATCGTGGAACTGCTGCAGCAGCACGGTGTGCCAGGCCTCGGTCAGCGCCTCGACGGGGTAGGCGGCACCCGCCCGCACGGCCGCCGTGGTGGCCCACAGTTCGGCCTCGCGCAGCAGGTGCTCCGAGTGCCGGTTGCCCTGTTTGGTGCGGGCCTGCGACGTGTAGGTGCCGCGGTGGAACTCGAGGTAGAGCTCACCCGACCACACGGGCGGCGCCGGGTATTCGGCCTCGGCCTCTTCGAAGAAGCGTCGCGGGCTGGACAGCTCGACGGTCGGCGACCCCTCGAGGCTTTCGGTGCGGGCCGCCGTCGCGAGCATCTCGCGCGTGGGCCCGCCGCCGCCGTCGCCGTAGCCGAAGGGCACGAGCGACATGGTGCCGCGGCCCTTCTCGGCGTATTGCCGCTCGGCGCGAGCGAGGTCCTCGCCCGAAAGGTCGGAGTTGTAGAGGTCGACGGGCGGGAAGTGCGTGAAGATCTGGGTGCCGTCGATACCCTCCCAGCGGAACGTGTGGTGCGGCATGACGTTGGTCTCGTTCCACGAGATCTTCTGGGTCAGGAACCAGCGCGCTCCGGCCGCCGCGGCGATCTGGGGCAGGGCCGCCGAATAGCCGAACGAGTCGGGCAGCCACACCTCCTCGGTGTCGATGCCGAATTCCTCGAGGAAGAATCGCTTGCCGGCCACGAACTGCCGGGCCAACGCCTCGCCGCCCGGCAGGTTGGTGTCCGATTCGACCCACATGCCGCCGACGGGAACGAAGTTGCCCGTGGCCACGTGCGCGCGCACGCGCTCGAACAGCTCGGGGTAGGACGCCTTCAGCCAGGCATACTGCTGGGCGGATGACGCGGCGAACACGAAGTCGGGATTGCGATCGATCAGGTCGCACACGTTCGAGAACGTGCGCGCCACCTTGCGCACGGTCTCGCGCGTCGGCCACAGCCACGCCGAGTCGATGTGGGCGTGCCCGACGGCGTGCAGGTGGTGGGCGCTCGACGACGCGGGGGCCGCCAGTGCGGGGGCGAGGATCTCTCGGGCAGCGTCGGCCGTGCCGCGCACGTCGGCCGGGTCGAGCGCGTCGATGGCGCGGTCGAGGGCGTGCAGAATGGATGCCGCGCGCTGCGACGCCTCGGGCAGTTCGGCCGCGAGCTGCACGAGCACGCGCAGATCCTGTTCGAGCTCCCACACGGCGTGGTCGCGCAGGCCGA
The DNA here is from genome assembly GCF_900167575.1 of Okibacterium fritillariae. GTDB lineage: Bacteria > Actinomycetota > Actinomycetes > Actinomycetales > Microbacteriaceae > Okibacterium > Okibacterium fritillariae. The sequence continues at coordinate 352,205 of NZ_FUZP01000003.1, read as the reverse complement.
TCTCGAGCCGCGCGAGCCGGTAGATCGGGTCGGTGCCGGCCGTGGCCTTGTCGCCGTAGGGCGTGGGCGCGAACGACCAATCGCCCGTCACGTTGGGGTTGGAGGCGGCCTCGATGAACAGGTCGACCGAGGTGACGCCATCGAGCGGAACCGCCTGGTTGAAGGGTTCGACGGCCTTCACGATGCGCCCGTCGGGGGAGTAGACCGTGCCCTCGGCCTCGAAGCCCGACTGGGCGCCCGTGTAGCCGAGATCGACGACCAGTTCGGCGTTCGTGCGTGCCTCATCGGTCCAGCTCGCCGGCAGCTCGCCCGTCACGCGGAACCACACCGTGCCCCACGGCTTGCCCCAGGCCTCGCCGATCGTGACAGGGCGGAACTGGGCGGCGTGCTCGCGCATGGTGGCGAAGGGGACGGGTTCGTCCGGGACATCCCACGCCGTGATGGTCAGCGGTGACCGTTCGCGGTAGAGCGCCGGAAGGATCCGCTCGGATCGGAAGCGGGCAACGCGGAGTTCGACCTGGGAACGACTGAAGTGCATCGGGGGACTTTCTGGTGAGGAGGATGTGCGGGGAAAAACGTGGGCAGAAAACGGGGTCAGGAGGCGATGGTCACGCGACGTCCATCGGGAAACACGGCCACCTTGCGCCATCCGCTGCCGTTCTGTTCCCACCCCTCGTTGACCGAACCGGCCGCGGGCGTGGGCACGGAGCCGGCGAAACGGTTCTGCGTGGTGTAACCGGCGGCCGCCATGCTCGTGTAGCCCGGCAGGTCGAAGGATGACCGGTAGCCGTTGTCCACGATGAGGGAGGCCTCGTCGTCGACGCCCGAGCCGAACTCGATGGTGGGCGTGATGAAACGGGTGGACCGCGCATCCGGCCCGAGCACGATGGCCTTGGCGGTGGGGAACTGGCTGCGGATGACGCCGAAGTAGCCGCCCACGACCGTGAGGTTGCGCACGTAGAAGTCCGAGCCCTGCCCGTCGACGCCGACGCCGAGGCAATGCGCGCCCGACGTGGGGAAGAAGTTCGGGTTGACGATCATGTGACTGATGCCCGCGTCGATCTTGATCTCGTAGCCGTTGCGCGACCCCTCGGAGCGGAAGTTCAGCAGGGTCAGCCCCGAGTTCACGGACTTGCGGTTCTGGTTGCGCACCGACTGCAGCCCGACCGTGCCGCCGATGGCCTGGCAGTCGAGCAGCGTCATGTTGGTGGGCGCCAGCAGGAACCCGCCGAGCCCCGGGCTGATGGCCTCGACGTTGGTCATCGAACCGCCGATCGACGCCAGCCCCGAGTCCTGCACGCCCCAGCCGCCGGGCGACACGATCTTGATCTTGTTGAACGCGTTGGCGTAGGAGTACTCGTCGTTGACACCCGAGACGAAGGTCGCGCGCTCGCGGAAGATGCCCGATTTGCCGGTTTTCTGGATCCACAGGTTGCGGAACTCGCAGTTCACGAGCGAGCGCAGGTAGAGCCCGTGGCCGCCGCCCGTGGTGCCCGTCATCTCGAAGTCGGCCAGCACGACGCCGGTCGCCTTGTTGTTGTTGGCGGGGCCGGCCTTGTCGCCCACCTGCCCCGTGACGGTGAAGATGTCCTCGGTGGCGCCGGCGATCTGGATGATCTTCGTCTGACGCATGCCCGCGCCGATGATCTTGGGGCCCGCGTAGCCGTAGGGCTGGCCGTTCACCGGCTGCACGGGGCTGTTGCGGTAGTCGACCGACAAGCCGCGCACGTGGATCTGGCCGGCGGGCAGCGATACCTCGCCGCCCGGTGCCGTCATGGCTTTGTTGATGGCGGCTTGAACGGCTGACGTGTTGTCGGCCCCGGCCACGTCGACGAAACCGAACTCGGGGTCGAGGGGCGAGATGGGGCCCTCGGTGACGGTCACGGCGGTGGGCTTCGGGCCCTTTGGCGGCTTCGGCTTGCCCGCCAGGGAGGTGTCGGTGGCGGCGTTGGCCGGCGACCCGATGCTCGCGACCGAGGCGACGGCTCCCGCCGCGGCCACCGCCGAGGCGGTCAGGAAGTTGCGGCGTGCCGATCCCAGCCCCGTCGGGGTGGGTGCGTTCTCGTGGGTGGTGTCGCTCGAGCGTGGTGTCTTCTTTGACATCGTCGTAGCCTTTCAGTCCGGGGGCGCGTGCGGCCTACGAGGAGCCTGCGGCATCCATCTGGTACCGTCAAGACGTAATACCTATTACTCGACGAAGAGGGTGGTTATGAACTTCCGGGTCACGCAGCGCGACATCGCCAAGCTCGCGGGCGTCAGCCAAACGGTCGTGTCCTTCGTGCTCAACGAGCGCGACGAGAATCTGGCGCGGGTGCCCGAGGCCACGCGTGCGCGGGTGCTGCGCATCATCCAGGAGACCGGATATGTGGCCGACCCCATCGCGCGACGCCTGAAGCAGATGGGCAATCGCATGATCGGCGTCTACACGTACGAGGCGCTGTTCCCGGCCGACCGCGAGGACTTCTTCTACCCGTTCCTGGCGGGCATCGAGGAGGAGGCGCAGCGGCTCGACCACGACCTGCTGCTGCTGACGAGCGGGCGGGCCACGGGTTCGAACCTCGGCTTGAGTGCCGGTGTCACGCGGCTGAGGCTCGCGGATTGCTGCATCCTGCTCGGCCAGAACATGCCGTCGCAGGAGCTGCAGTTCTTGATGGGCAGCGGTTTTCCGTTCGTCTCGATCGGTCGCCGCAACGACGTCGGTGGTCCCGTGCCCTACGTCGCGGCCGACTACGAGAACGCCGTGGGCGGGCTTGTCGAGCGGGCGCGCGGGCTCGGGCACGAGCGCTTCGTCTACCTGGGCCACGGAACGGGCCCCGAGTCCTACGTCGACCGGGCCGCCGGTTTCGACACGCACGTCGGCCAGGCCGGCACACATGTCGCGCCCGAAGGCGACCCGCACGAGTGGATCCGCGCCATCGAGGCCGCGCGCGCGACGGTCGTCTTCGTCGAGCAGGATGACTTCCTCCACCGCCTGGTCGCGGCGCTCGACGAGCGCGGTCTGGCGGTTCCCGAGGTGTTCTCCCTCGTCAGCCTGTCGGGCTCGATCGACGCCCCGGACGGCCTCACGGGCTTCCGCCTGCCGCGGCGCGAGATGGGCCGTTTGGCCGTCGATATGCTCTCGAGCCCGGCCGATCATCCGCGTCAGTCACGGCTGTCGTGCGAACTCGTGGAGGGGCGCACCTTGGCCCGCGTCGCGAGCTGAGCCGGCGGGCCGTGTCTCGCGGGCCGTTCGAAATCCCCTATTCCGCTCGCGGCGATCGTGACCTATGGTGGCCTTCGCAGGGGGAGTGGAGCGACGCCGACGGGCCACGGATGACCGTGGGGGGCGGTGCTTGTCGACCCCGCGCATCCATCATCGGGTCGACAGACAGCGGGGAAAACATGTCCACGAACCACCCATCCGAGGCGCCGGGCCGGGCCTTCACACGACGATCGCTCCTCCAGGGCGCCGCGGCCGGAGCGGCCGGTCTGCTGCTCGCCGGCGGCGTCGGGCAGCCGGCTTTCGCCGCCGCCACGCGGCCCTACATCCCGGCGAGCCTCACCTATGCGCCCACCGATCCGCTGGCCGGATTCTTCCAGAAAGTAGCAACGGGGACGGCGAGCATCGTCTTCAACGGCGACTCCATCACCGAGGCGTATGGGGCCGCCAACCCGCAGGAGGGTTACCCCGCGCTGCTGCTCGACCGGTTGCGTCGCTCGAAGCAGCAACCGCTGGGCGGCCTCGGTTATGTGCCCGCGCGGTATCAATTCTCGGGGGCTGTGCCGAAGCCCGTGACCGCCACCTATCTGACGTATTACGGGAAGAACAACAACGTCATCGACATCCAGGCGAGCACCTACAACGGTAAGCGCAGCACGCAGGAAGGCCTCGGGCGCCGTTCGGTGCTGCTCGAGCCGACCGTCATCACATCGATGTCTTTCACGCAGAAGTTCACGTCGATCCGCATCGCCTACCGGGCGCAGTCGGCCGGCACCACGTTCTCCGTGCAAATTGGATCCGGTGCGCCGAAACCGGTCGCACCCGGCTCGGTCGCCGAGGGCACATTCACGATGGACCCGATCGCCTCCGCACAGCGGACCGTGACGGTCACTGCCGTGACGGGAGGCGTGTTCATCGAGGGATTCGACATCTACGACAGCGACGAGAAGGCGGGATTCCAGGCAATCGAGTCGAGCCAATCGGGTTCGATGACGTGGCAGTTCTCGGCGGCGTCGGGCGCGCCAGTAGGGCTCGGCACGGGCACGGGAAGTAGCGGATGGGCGAACAGCCTCGTGCGCTATGAGCCCGACCTCATCGCCTCGATGTGGGGCACGAACGACTACGCGAACCAGGTCCCACCCGCGGATGTGACCACACACACGATCAATTACCTGACGCTCATGCACGCCAAGAAGCCGGCCGCGACGAAGCTCATCATCATGCCGTACGAGTTCGGGGCGAAGCGGACGCTGCCGTGGTCGGACTATGTGAAAGCCCAGACGGACGCCGTGGCGGCTTTCTTGGAAGCGAACCCCAACGCCAAAGTCGGTTTCTTCGACCTCGGTAAATACATCCCCAAGTACTTCGGGGCGACTTCGGCCACGACCGAGTTCATGTCGGATGGCATCCACCCCAACAGTCACGGATACGACGTCATCGCCGCCATCCTCTACGTCTACTTCACCTCGAAGCCAGCCTAGTCCGCGCCCGCGCCTTGATCTCGAGGATGACGTCGGTCTTGGCATCGGCGTAGGCGTTCATGTCGTCCCACTGCCGCGACATGAGGGCGCGTTTCGTGCTCTCGTAGAGCGCGCGGTCGGCGGCGTCGGAGCGCAGATGGTTGCGCAACAGCAGGTATTCGTCGATGGCCGCGTTGCCGCGTTCGTAGATGTGCACGTGGATGTCGCGCTCGGGCGTGCGCACCATCCGATGCCTCGGTTCCCGCACGCGCAGCGCGTAGCCGGCCGCCAGCAGGGCGTCGAGGTAGTCCTCCTCGGCCGTGATGTCGGCGACGGCAACGACGATGTCGACGATCGGTTTCGCCGCCAGGCCGGGCACGGAGGTCGAGCCGATGTGCGCGATGTCGATGGATGCGGGGGCGAGGGCATCCGCGATGCGCTGGCGGTGCTGCTCGAAGATCTCGGGCCAGCGCTCGTCGTAGTCGTGCAGGCCCACGCGCAGGGCCTCGGGGCCGCCCACGAGCTCGAGACCGGCGACATCCGCTCGACGGGGGACGGGGCTGGCGGTGGAGCTGGAGTTGAAGCGGGCGCTAGAGCTGGGGCTTGGGCTGGCGCTAGCAGGGGAGTCGCCGGTCATTCAGCGCGCCTCGTGCTCGCGGAGCGCCGCCACGATCTCGTCGAGGAAGTCATCGACATGGTCCTGGTCGTACCCCTCGCGGAACTTCGTCGGCGCGAAGAGCGCCTCCACGACCTCGACGGACGTGATCGGGTTGATCGACCGACGTCGCTCATAGCCGGCGAGCGTCTCGCGCACGCGCTCCATCAACTCGTCGACGTCGCGCGGCTCGTAGCCCTCGCGCCACCGCGTGGTGCCGAACTTCTTGGCCGCGACATCCTCTGAACGCATGCATCCCCCTCTGGTCTTCCTCGATCCTGCCATGCGGTGCGCGGGATGAGCGGAATGAGCGGGACGAGCGCCATGACCGAGGCGAGCGCGGTGCAGGCGCGGGCGCCGGGCCGCACCGGTTCGATGCCCCTCGGCGGAGGCCGCTCCGCCTGCCGGTGGAGGTGCCGCGCGCGCCGGGTCGGTAGCGTCGGATCATGGGGATCGACGACGACCGAGCGGGCCACGACCCGCGGCACGACACCGCCATCGACGTGCGCGCGCTGACCAAGAGTTTCGGTGACGCCGAGGTGGTGCGCGGCGTGGACCTGTCGATCGCGCGCGGCGAGGTGTTCGGCATCCTGGGGCCCAATGGTGCCGGCAAGACGACGACCATCGACTGCCTCGCGGGTCTGAGCGCCGCAACGTCGGGTTCGGTGCGCGTGCTCGGCCTCGATCCCGTCGCCGACCGGGCCGCCTTCACCGCCCGGGTGGCCGTGCAACCGCAGGCCGCCAGCCTCTTCGACCACCTCACGGTCGCCGAGACGCTGCGCCTGTTCGCGTCGTTCCACGCGCAGCCCGCGCCCCTCAAACCCCTCCTCGCCGAGGTCGGTTTGACCGCCGACCAGGGCATCCGCGCGAAGCACCTGTCGGGCGGTCTGACGCGCCGGCTGCTGCTGGCGGTGGCGCTCATCGGCGACCCCGAGCTCGTCATCCTCGACGAACCGGCCGCGGGGCTCGACCCGAGCGCCCGCCTGCACCTGTGGTCGACCATCCGGGCGCTGCGTGACCGCGGCGTCACGGTGCTGCTCACCACGCACGACATGGAGGAGGCCACGGCCCTGTGCGATCGGGTGGCCATCCTGGTGCGCGGCGAGATCGTCGCGTCGGGTTCGCCGGCCGAGCTCGTGCGCCAGAGCGCGGGCGAGAGCGCGGTGCGCTTCGTGGTGTCGGCGGGCACCGACCTCGGCCCGGTCGAGCGGATGGAGGGGGCCAACGCGGTGTCGACCGAGAACGTGGCGGGCGGCATCCGTGTCGTCGTGAAAACGGATGACCCGGACAGCCTGTTGCGCGCCATCACCTTCACGCCGGGGCTGCAGGCGCGCGAGTTCGCGGTGCATCGCAGCTCGTTGCAGGACCTGTTCGTCGAGCTGGCCGAGAACGGGGCATCCGGCCCCGCGCCCACTCATACCGAGGGGAGCGCCGAATGAGCGCCGTCACGCCGCCCACCGTCCGCCCGCGTGCCGCCGGCCCGGCGCGCCGATCACCCTTCGTCGAGGTCAGTCGCGCGAGCGCGCTCGAGCTGCTGCGCAACGGCAAGATCGTGGCGTCGATGATGTTCATGTTCGGCTTCTTCCTGCTGCTGATCGTGTGGCTCAACGCGGTGCTGGCCGGCAGCTCGGATGTCCCGGGCGGTGACTATCTGCGCCTGAACCTGGCCACCTGCATCGTCGTCGGCTATCTCGCCATCGCCATCACGGGAACGACCGTGCCCCTCGTCGCCCTGCGCGAACGCGGAACCCTGCGGCTGCTCGGCACCACACCGCTCAAGCGGCTCACGTTCCTGCTGGCGCAGACCCCCGCCCGTTTCGCGCTCGGGGCCGCCGAGGCCGTCGTCATCCTGGCGATCGCGATCGCGCGCGGCTATCTCGACCCGTTGCAGACGCTGCGTCTCAGCGTCACGCTGCTGCTCGGCCTCGTCATGCTGTTCTCGTTCGGCTACCTGCTGGCGTCGCGGCTGCGCAACGCCGAGGTGGCGAACCAGTTCACGGGGCTCATCCCGATCGTCGTGCTGCTCACCTCGGGCACCGTGTTCCCGCCGTCGCTCTTTCCCGACTGGCTGGTGCCCGTGCTGAACGCCATCCCCACCGCCTGGTTCATCCAAGCGGCCGGCGCCGACCTGTCGGGCTATACGCCCTTTACCAGCGTCTACGTGCTGTGGGCGCTCATGGCCGCGGCCACGGTCGTCGCGACGCTCCTCGCTGCGCGGCTGTTCCGCTGGGACATCCGCGAGGGGTGAGAATCGTTGCCTGTTCGGGTGCGCAGGAGCCGCTAGCGTTGGTGTCATTCCGGTCCGCCAGAGGAGAGGCTCGCCATGAGCGACACGACACCGACAATCGCCCCCGAGCCGCGGTCGCCGTGGAAACGCTTCTGGGAGCGGGGCGGGTGGTGGCGCGGGGTGCTCCTCGCGGCCGTCTACTACGGCATCTATCAGTTGCTGTCGATTGCCGTGAACGCCGTCTTCCCGGCGGGCGGTAGCGTTCGCGGTGAGCTGGGCAGCGCCATGGATGTGTTCCTCGGCACGGGCCTGCCGATCATCCTCGGCGGGGCTGTGCTGCTCGGCTTCGCGGCCTCGCTCGGTTGGGTGCGCGAGCTCTTCGGGCCGCAGCCGGTTCGCGGCCGCCGATGGATGTGGATCGGCATCGTCGTCGTCCTCCTCATCAACGTCTCGGCGCTCCTGTCGATCGACACGCAGTCGGCGGGCGCGGCGTTGATCGCGTCGTGGCTGTTCACGGGCCTCTTCGTGGGGCTCGCCGAGGAGCTTCTGACCCGCGGATTCGTCGTCAACTTCATGCGCAAGGCCGGCCACGGCGAGATCGCGGTGGCGCTGGTGTCTTCGGCGGTGTTTGCCGCTCTGCACGCCGGCAACTTCTTCACCACCGACCAAGGATTGTCGACGACGGCCACTCAGGTGGTCTACACGTTCTTCTTCGGCCTCATCATGTATCTGGCGCTGCGCCTGACGGGCCGCCTGATCTGGCCCATCTTGCTGCACGCCTCGACCGACCCGACGGTGATCATGTTCGCCGGTCATCCGTCGAAGGGAAACCCGCTCAGCATTCTCGCCTCGCTGAGCACCTACCTCATCACTGTTACGGGTCTCGTCTTGCTCATCGTCTTCATCGTGAGCGAGCGTCGACGCGCCCGTCGCGACCTCTCCTAATGGGCCTGCGCCTCGAACGGGCGCACAACGCTCACCGGTTTCGGGATGCTCGGGTGAGCACGAGTCCCGTCACCCCCAGCACCACCGAGGCGAGCGTGATGAGCGCGAGCGGCAGGAACGTGGGCTCGTCGCCGGGCATTTGCGCGCTGAGCCAGACGAAGAGGATGGCGCCCGACAGGACGACGGAGGGCATCAGCCAGCGGGCGAGGTCGCGGGGGATGCCGCGGCGGAACATGCCTGGGCTTCTCCGGGCTCCGGCGAATGCGACGGCGAGACCGAGCACAGAGCCGAGGCCGCCGAGCACGAACACGGCGAGCGTCACGGCGGCGGACGTCTGCTGCTCGGGCGTGCGCACTTGCTCGGTATTCGGGCGGTCAAACGTGCCGGCCGGGAAGTCGAGGGTTGCTCCCGCATCGTCATCCGTGAGCTCGGAGGGGTAGCCGGACTCACCATTGCGTTTCAGTTCGAGAACGTGCGTCTGGATGCCCTCCGCATCTGAGGATTCCTCGACAGAGGGGACCTTCGTGCCGGGTGTCGCCTCGAACTCACCGAAGGGGATGACTGCCTCGCCCGGGGCGCCGGGCAGGCCAGAGGTGCCGGATGACTCGCTACCGGCCGTGTTCCAGCCACCGGCCGTCTGCTCCGCGGCAAGCTCGTCGGGCACGCGCAGCTCGAGTCGCAGCGGAGAGGGAGCGGGGTCGTCGCCCCAGTTCGCGTCGTTCGCCCATCCGGTCAGCAGGGCGCCCCAGGCCATTCGATCAACGGCGATGCCTGAAGAATCCTCGGCCGGCACAACGGGCGAGGTGAGGGCGTATTCGATGCGGATGTCGTGAGTTCCGGTCAGCACCTGGGACAGCTCGGTGGCGAGCAGGAGGGTGTCGGCATCCGGGGTCACGGAGAATTTTGCGGGCTCGCCATCGACGGTCACGCTCGACACCTCGAGGCCCAGGTCGTAGCCGTCGATGCTGCTGCGCCACTGCTGGGCGAATTGGGGAACCCGGGCGCCCTCGTCGCCGAATGACACGGTCACGGTTTCGGCAACCGCGAGACGGGCGCCGCCGTCATCCGCGCGCGTGAGTTCTGCGACGGCGTCGAAGGACTGCACCTTCATGAAGAGCGTGCCGGTCACGTCGCCGCTGTAGGAACGGTAGGCGACCGGGCCCGGGTAGGGGTTCGGCAGCACGGCGACCGCGACGATCGAACTGGCAACGAGTAGAAGCGAGAGGCCGCGGATCGCGGTGCGGGCACCCGCCGAGAGGGAGGACGCCGACGAGAAGTCGCCCCGGGATTCGCGGGCGCGGGCCGTCTCGCCGATGCTGCCCGCGATGAGCGCGGCGACACGCTTGCCGACCGGGCGCGGCGGGCCGAACAGCACGGCATAGGGCAGGAGGCGGTCGCCGACGGGGCCGCGCGCGGTGAGCTGCATGCGCTCGGAGTACACGCCCACGCCGCGCAGATGCTGCTTCACCAACGCGCCGCGCCGGGTGAGAGGCCGCGCCGAGAGGGCGATGGTCAGCACCAAGAGCGCGAGCACGGAGGACGCGACGACGAAGGCCACCGGCCACCACACCACCGACAGCGTGGCCTGATAGGACAGCTGGCGCAGCAACCCCCACTGCACGACCGTGAGCGCGAGCGGTGCCGCGATGAAGAGGTCGCGCACGAAACCACGCGGGATGCGGCGCAGTCCCATCGTCAGCTGGGTGCGGCGTTCGGAGGCGACGGCCGATCGCAGCAGCGCAAGAGGGAGGTCGCCGATGGTGCCGGTGCCCCGGGCGACGCGGGCCGCCTCGGCAAAGCGTGAGGTGCGCTCATCCGAATCGAGCCCGCGCCGTTGGGCGGCGCTGAGTGCCGCCGCGAGCTGGGCCGCACGCGGACGGCGCAACACCTGGGCCGCCAGATGTGGGCTGATGCCGGGCGGCGGTTCGTGCTGCGCCACGAACCAGGGCCGACCGCGCGCGTCACCCCAGGCGACGGCGCGCGCCGCGAAGGCGAGCAAGAAGGTCAGCGCGAGGAAGGCGAGCGGCGCGATCGGGCCGTAGACCTGCACCCAGTAGAGCGGCGTCTGCGGGGGCATCGTGAAGGCCCCGGGCTCGAACGACATCACGAAACCGGCGTGCGCGTGCGGCGGCACGTTCTCGTCCGAGATGAAGCGGTAGGTGACGTCGTCGGCCGAACCCGTCGCGGCCTGCGGTTCCGGGTCGAGCCAGACGCCGCCCGCCACCATGAGCCAGGTCAGGCTGCTGCGCGGCTGCCGGATGAGCTGCTCGTCCACGTCGCGTGGGATCGTGACCGAGACGTCGAGGCCCGAGAGTCCCTGCGGCCAGGACGGGCCGAAGACATCCCATTTCAGCTGGTCGACCGGGCGGCCCGTGTCGGGGTCGATCGACGAAAAGGCCAGGTCGTGCAGGTTATAGCGCAACACGAATTCGTGGGTGCCCTGCAGGGTGTCGTCGCCCTCGAGCGTCAGGCGCACCTGGGTGGGTGTCTCCGAGCGGCCTACGTCGAGTGTCGTGCCATCCAGCGTGGCTTCGATGGCGTCCGGTGTGAGCGCATGGCCCTGGTACTGGCTCGCGAGGGTGCGCTGGATGCCGCGCTCGCCGCCCGCGCCGTCACCCGCGTCGCTCGCCGCATCCGGAAATTGTGCGGTGATGCGCTCTTCGACCTGCACGTCCATGCGGCCGTCGTCGGTGCGGCTGACGCGGTAGTCGGCGGTGAACTGCCGCGCGATCCACGTGTCGGTGACGTTGGAGGCCGACTCGGTGATGTCGTCGAGCGTGAGCGGTTTGTTGATGACGGGGCCGACGAGCAACACGATGCCGGCGAACGCCACGAGCGCCCAGAACCCGCGCAGGCTGTAGCGCAGCCCGGGGCCGCCCTTCGACCGCAACCAGGCCTCGAGCGCCAGCAACCACCGCGACAATACGACCCACAACGGGCTGTGCTTCGGGGCCGGGTCAGGGATGCGTTCGTCTGAAGCGTCAGCCCCCGCCGCGTCTGCGGGCGGCTGTGCCGGGTCCTCGGTCGTCACCCTTCGATCCTCGCACAGCGCCCGACACCGCTGAGAATTCTCCGTTCCGCGATCCGAGTAGTGCTCAGTCCTCGGGGTGCAGGCTCTCGTCGGCCTCCACGACGCGCCAGGACGTGAAGTGCACCGTGAGGTCGGCTCGGGATGGTGCGCAGCACATCGGGCCCGCCGTGACCGCCGCATCGGGGTCGAGGGGCGCGACGCGAACGAGCCGCCAAGCTTCGTTATCGACGCGGGCACGGATGGTCAGGGCATCCCCGGATCGGCTGGCGCGAATCGTGACGAGGCGGCCATGCCAGCCGGGGATGGGGGAGAGTGACCAGTCGGACATGCCGCGCGTCACGACCGCGCCGAGGCTGTCTTCGCCGTCGCTGCGTTCGACGCCGGTCTTGATCCAGGTGGTGTCGTCGACCTTGACGAAGATGCCCGCCTGATCGAATTGGGCTTCGAAGTCGAGGTGGAACGCGACCTCCATGGCCGAGTTTTGCTCGAACGTAACGAGCAGGGCGTGCTCGGTGTCGTGGATGAAGCCGTAGGACGTTATGCGCCAGGCGTCACTCTCCTCGACCGCGGTCACGCGCATGCCGTCGTCGGTGATCTCCACGCGCGCCGGAGGTGTCGTCCAGGCGCCCGAGTTCCAGTCGATATCGGTCATGGCGGATGTCCTCTCCTCAGCGCGGCCGGGCCGACCACGGCCCAAGCGTACACTTGTACACATGACGATCGACCACTTCCCCGGAGATTCCCGCAGCAACTACGAGCGGATGCTCGCCGGTGACGACTACATCGCCGACGACCCCGAGATGGCCCGCCGGGCCGGCCGCGCGGATCGCCTGGCCGACGCCTACTATCGAGCCACCCTCGCGGATGAGGCGGCCGCCCGCCCCCTGCTCGTCGAGCTTCTGGGGTCGCTCGGCCCGGACGCCGTCGTGAAGCCGCCCCTCTTCGTGGACTACGGCGAGCACATCCACATCGGCGCGCGCACCTTCGTCAACTACAACCTCACGGCCCTCGACGTCGCCACCATCACCATCGGTGAGGACTGCCAGATCGGCCCGAACGTGCAACTGCTCACGCCGACGCATCCCGTCGCCGCGCAGCCCCGCCGCGACAAGATCGAGGGGGCCCGGCCCATCACGATCGGCGACAACGTGTGGCTCGGCGGCGGCGTCATCGTGTGCCCGGGCGTGACCATCGGCTCGGACAGCGTGATCGGCGCCGGCTCGGTCGTCACGCGCGACATCCCGGCCGGCGTCGTCGCGGTCGGCAACCCCGCCCGCGTGATCCGCGACATCGACGAGCCGCGGTGATGCAGGCACGGGCGCCGCGCCGCACTGATCCGCATCGACGTGAGCGCGTGATCGACGCCTGCCTCGACGTGATCGCCGATGTCGGGGTCGACGGCACGACCCACCGGCGCGTGGCCGCGGCGGCCGATGTCCCACTCGGGTCCATGACCTACCACTTCGCCGGGATGGACGAGCTCCTGCGCGAGGCGTTCACGCTCTTCGCCGATCAGGTCGCGACACAGTTCGCGCGCCGCCTCGACAGTGCGACATCCGAGGAGGAGGCCGAGCGCGCCGTGGTCGACATCATCCTGCACGACACCTTCGGCACCGACCGCGACCTTGTCCTCACGCACGAGCTCTACACGCTCGCGGCCCGTCGACCCGAATATCGCACGATCACTCAAACCTGGATGGCTCGCAGCCGGGCCGCCCTCGAACGGCACTTCGACCCGTCGACCGCACGCTTGCTCGACGCCCTGATCGAGGGGCTCACCATCCACCGCGCTCTCGACGTGACGCGACCCGACGATGCACTCGTCGTGGAGGCGGTGCGCCGCATCCTGCGCCCCTGACCGGTCGCCGAGGAGAGCGCGAATCGAAGGGGGTTCTGCGAGTACCGGGCAAGACGCGACCTTCCTTACCGGCGCCTGACGCGGTTCAGTTAACGAGGATCACCTCGACAGACAGAACTCGTCACTCACCGTGGCAGGAAGGACAGACATGTCAGAGCAACCCCTCCAGGTCGGCGGCGGGAGGAACCTCTTCGGAGATTTCGCCCCGAAACTCGCCGAACTCACCGACGACGTGCTCTTCGCCGACGTTTGGAATCGGCCGGAGCTGTCGGCCCGCGACCGCAGCCTCATCACCGTCGCCGTGCTCACGGCCGGCGGGCACACCGAGCAGCTGCGCTTCCACCTCGGGCGCGCCGTCGAGAACGGTGTCACCCCGGACGAGCTCATCGAGGCGATCACCCACGTGACCCTCTACGCCGGCTGGCCCAACGGCATGGCCGCGATGGGTGTCGCCAAAGACATCTTCGGCGCCGACGAGTAAGGCCGCGACATGAACATCGAACCCGCCACCCCCACCACGAAGAACCCGCCTGAGCAGTTCGCGGGCGACGTGTGGCTCGACCCGATCGCGCTGCCGCACGAAGACGGGCAACACCTGGTCGTCGCCACCGTGCGGTTTGCACCCGGCGCCCGCACCGCGTGGCACTCCCACGAGAAGGGTCAGTACCTGCGGGTCACCGCGGGTGTCGGCCGCTTCGGCACGCGCGATGGCCAGATCATCGACGTGCACCCGGGCCAGACGATCTACACACCGCCGGGTGAGGAGCATTTCCACGCCGCGGCGCCGGGCGTGTTCATGGAGCACATCGCCATGCTCGAGAACGGCGACGACCCGTCCGCCACCACGAGGTGGCTCGAGCACATCACCGACGACGACTTCACCGGCACCTCGTCTCACTGACCACACACTTCGAAAGGAAAGCTCATGCGAGCCACATTGATGTACAAATCCGGCGACGTCCGCGTCGTCGAGGTGCCCGAGCCTGAACTGCGCGAAGCGACGGATGCCATCATCCGCGTCACCCATGCGTGCGTCTGCGGTTCCGACCTCCACCCCTATCACGACCTCGGGGACACGCCCGAGGGGCGACGCATGGGCCACGAGGCCATCGGCGTCATCGAGCAGATCGGCACGGATGTCTCGACCCTCGCCATCGGCGACACCGTGATCGTCCCCTTCGCCTGGTCTGACGGCACGTGCGCTTTTTGCCAGGACGGTGTCACGACGTCCTGCGTTCACGGCGGTTTCTTCGACGGAGCGTCCTCGGCGACGCAGGCCGAGAAGCTGCTGGTGCCGCAGGCGGATGGCACGGCCGTGAAGATCCCCGCGGGCACGGACGAGTCGTTCATGCCCTCGCTCCTCACCCTGTCGGATGTCTACCTCACCGGCTATCACGCCACCATCCGCGGCGAGGTCGGCCCGGGCAAGACCGTCACGGTGATCGGAGACGGCGCCGTCGGGCTCTCGGCCGTGCTCGCGTCGAAGCAGCTCGGTGCCGAGACGATCATCCTGATGGGCCGCCACACCGCGCGCACCGACCTCGGTCGCGAGTTCGGCGCCACCCACGTGGTTGCCGAGCGCGGAGAAGAGGGTGTCGCGAAGGTGAGGGAGATCACTGGCGGCGAAGGCTCGCACGTCGTTCTCGAGGCCGTTGGCCACATGCCCGCCTATGAGCAGGCCTACGGAATCATCCGCCCCGGCGGCACGATCAGCCGCGTCGGCGTTCCGCAGTATGAGGACGCCCCCGTGGGCTTCGGCTCGCTCTTCGGCAAGAACGTCACGCTCACCGGCGGGCCCGCCACCGTGCGCGCCTACCTCGAGGCCGCCATCCCGCAGGTGCTCGACGGCACCATCGACCCGGGCCGCGTCTTCGACCGCGAACTGCCGCTCGACGATATCGCCGAGGCCTACCGCCTCATGGATGACCGCGAGGCACTCAAGGTGCTCATCCGGCCGTAGTCGAGCCACATCCAACGCCACGTCAGAAGGGGTGCTGCCGATCGGCGGCGCCCCTTTTTGCGTGCCCGCTTGTCACTACTATGCATTGCACGCTAACATGCAAAACATGACAGCTGATGTGGGGGCGCAGATCCGGAAGGGCGTCGTGGAATACTGCGCGCTCGGCATCCTGTCGCGCGAGCCGATGTATGGCTGGCGGCTGTCCGAGGAGCTGGTCGAGCGCGGCATGATCGCGAGCATCGGCACCCTCTACCCCGTGCTCGGGCGCCTGAAAGATCGCGGCCTGATCACGTCCTACGCCGGCGAAAGCGGGTCGGGGCCCGTGCGCAAGTACTACAAACTCACCCCCGCCGGGGAGGCCGAGCTGAGCGAATTCCGCCGCCAGTGGGAGCCGTTCACCCGTTCCGTGCAAGACATCGTGGCAGGAGACGACGCATGACCACCGTTCCCCCCGAGGCGCAGGCCTACCTGAAACGCCTCGACCGTGCGCTGCGGCCCGTGCCACGCGATGTCGCCTCGGCGATCCGAGCCGGCATCACCGAAGAGCTGGCGGGCCTCGAGCCGCAGGAGGCCGTCGATCGGGTCCGCTCCTTCGACGACCCCGAGGCGATCGCGGCTGCCGCGCTGGGAGAGAGTCGCGCCGACGCCCGGCCGGCCCCTCGGCGGCGGGCCCTCTGGATCGTCGGCGCCGTCGCGGTCGTCGTGGTGGTCGCCCTCGTCGTCGCGGCCTCGGTCTCGGGCTGGCTGTCGGGCCCAAGACCTGATCGCGACGCGCAGCCGGCTGGCCCCTCGGCAAGCGCGTTCCCCATGACCGATCTGGGCCCGTCGCCCGCCCCGGCCACGCCCGGCCCCGACGAGCTCGAGAAGCTGCGCCTCGAAGAACAGGACCGTCAGTGGGATGCCGTCACGGCCACCTATCCCGACGCCGTGCGCCCCGCCGACCCGTTCCAGGAATACCGCGACCCGAACGACTCGACGGCCCTTCTCGGATGCCTCACCGCCGCGGGCCTGCCCGTGGACCTCGGCTCGACGGTCGGCGGTGGCGGACCCGTCAGTGTGGGCACGAGCACCTCGACCGAGGCCGAAGAGGTCGCCTCGTTCACCTGCTGGGCGGGCTACCCCACGAAACCGGTCGCGCCGATGACGACCGCCCAGCTCGACTATCTCTACAGCTACCTGACCGAATACCTCGTGCCCTGCTACGAGGCCAACGGAATCACGAACGCCAAGGCGCCCAGCCGCGAGGACTTCGTGAGCCAGTGGCCGAACCAGGGATGGTTCCCCGACACGACCTCGGCTGCGCTGAGCGACCAGGAGCAGCAGCGCATCGACAGCACCTGCAAGCGACCGGACTGACGATGCGCTCGATACATCCTCGTCACCTTCGCGTGGTCACCCGCAACGTGATCGTCGCCGCGGCGCTCGTCACTGTGCTGGCGGGCTGCACGCTGCTCAGCCCCGAGCGGGGCGACTCACCGGCACCGACCTCGACGACGACGGATGCATCATCCGCGACGCCGACCGCAACGCCGACGCCCTCCCCGGTGCCCACCAACCAATTCGTCGACTCGGGCCCGACCGAATTCGCCACGGGCGACGCCACGGAGCTGCCCGACGGCGCCCTCCGCTATATCGTGCAACCGGGCGACGTCGGCAACGTGATCTGCGAACGATTCGGCCGCGACTACTGGCAGGGCTACCTGGCCGACGCCGACGGCAATCCTGTGAACGGCGCTCTGGGCTGCATGATCGTCAGCTTCCCCGGGGATGTCATGATCCTGACGCGCGACACCCGGGCCGAGGCCATCAAGCGCGCCCGGTTGTCCGCGCCCGAGTAGCGTTTCAGGCGGATTCGCGCACGAGAAGGTGCAGACCGACCAGGGCCTCGAGCATCCCGGGCGGGCCCGTTCGGTCGAGGACCTGTTCGAGCAGGCCGACGGCTGCCTCGGCGAAGGCGGTCTTGTCGATGGCCAGCGTCGTGAGTTCGGGGCTGCTGAGGCGGCCGATGTCGAGGCCGTCGATGCCGACGACGGCCACCTTGCTCGGCACGGGGACGTCGAGCCGGCTGAGGGTTTTCAGCACCCCCATGGCCATGACGTCGTTGTAGACGAGGATCGCGTCGGTGTCGGGGGCCTCGCGCAGGAGGCGTTCGGTGGCCGTCATGCCGCCGTCGAGGGACTCGTCGGCCGAGATCAGGGGGCGGCCCGGCCAATCGAGCCCGTGTTCGCCGACATACGTTTCATACACGTCGCGTCGTTCCCGCGAGCCCGCGTCGTCGGAGTCGATGAACGCGATGCGACGTCGGCCGGACGCGACGAGGTGGTCGAGCGCGGCGGTCACGCCCGAGGCGCCGTCGAGCACGACGCGGGCGTCGAGCCGGGGATGAGCGGGGCCGTCGAGCATGATGAGTGGCAGGCCCAGGCCGCCCTCGCGCAGCACCGCGGCGGGCAGGAGGGAGAAGGTGTCGGAGCGGCATCCGGTCAATGCGAGCGCATCGACACGCGAGGCGATCGAGGCGAGCTGCGCGCGACCCTTCTCGCGATCGGTGCCGATATCGCAGAGCAGCACACTCCAGCCGCGCTCGGCCGCGACGCGCGTGAGTGCCGAGGCGAGCTCGGCGAAATATGGGTTGCTCAGGTCTTCGAGTACCAGCCCAATCGTGGTCGTGCGCCCCTGCACCATGCTCTGGGCGCTCCGGTTCGGGCGGTAGTTGAGCTCGTTTGCCGCGGCCAATACGCGAGCCTTCGTCGCGGCGCTGACGTCGACCATGTCGTTGAGGGCCCGCGTCACGGTCTGGCGTGAGACGCCGGCTCGCGCCGCGACGTCCAGGATCGTGCTCGCGCCGCGTTCTCTTGCCATGGACTCGAGTGTACTGCTAGCGTCGCCTACGCCGTGAACGTTCACGGTGCTCATCTCGATTGGAGCTTCCCCTGTCTTCCTCCGCCGCCCCCGGCTCCTCTTCGCTCGATCACCGAGAGGCCCGTCGCGCCCGCATCGCCGTCGGCATCCTGTTCTTCACGAACGGCGCGCTGATCTCGAACCTCCTCCCGCGCTATCCCGAGATCAAGGATGACCTCGGCCTCACGAACACCGCATTCGGCGCGGCCGTCGCGGCCTACCCGCTGGGCGCGCTCCTGCTCGGGCTGACGGCTGGCATGCTCATCCGCCGCTTCCGCTCGTCACGGGTCGCCATCGCGGCGACGGTCATCACCGCGATCGGGCTCCTGCTCGTGGGAGTTGCCCCCGGCTGGATCGTCCTCGCCCTCGCGCTCTTCCTGGCGGGCGCGATGGACGCGATCACCGACGTCGCGCAGAACTCACACGGCCTGCGCGTGCAGCGGCTCTACAAGCGGTCGATCATCAACTCCTTCCACGCCATCTGGTCGATCGGCGCGGTCATCGGCGGCGTGATGGGTGCGGCCGCGGCGGCTCTCGGCGTGCCGCTGCTCCTGCACCTCACGATCTCGGCGGTCCTCTTCAGCGTCGCCGCGGTCGCGTCCTACCGCTGGCTGTTGGCAGGGCCTGAGCCGACTCCGGATGCCGCGCCCACCGTGGCCGAGCCGCTCGCCGGGTCGCTCGCCGAGCCGCTCCCCGCGTCGACCGCATCCCCGTCCCCGGCCGCATCCCCGTCCGCAACCGCGAAGCCCGGCGGCACCGCCTGGCGCTACGCCACCCTGCTCGCGCTCGTCGTCATCGCGGCCGGCGGCGCCATCGTCGAGGATGCCGGCAGCTCCTGGTCCGCCATCTACCTCTCCGACAGCCTGGGCGCCTCCGCGTTCGTCGCGGGCCTCGGCTTCATCTCGCTGCAGGGCATGCAGTTCGTCGGCCGCCTGCTCGGCGACCGCATGGTGGACCGTTTCGGCCAGCGCGCGATCGCCCGCCTCGGCGGCGCGCTCGTGCTGGTGGGAATGGGGGCCGCGCTCGCGTTCCCGAGCATCCCCGGAACCATCGTCGGCTTCGGGTTGGCCGGCTTCGGCGTCGCAACGCTCATCCCGGGCGCCATGCAGGCCGCCGACGAGCTGCCCGGCTTCAAACCCGGCGCGGGCCTCACGATCGTCGGATGGCTCCTCCGCCTCGGTTTCCTGCTCTCGCCGCCCCTCGTGGGCGCCATCGCCGACGCATCTTCGCTGCGTTTCGGCCTCATCCTCGTCCCCGTCGCGGGCCTGCTCGTCCTGATCTTCGCTCGCGTCCTCGCCACCCGCACCACGACCCGCACCGCCACCCCGGGCGCCGATCGATGACGGAACACCGAGCCCCCACGATCGCGGATGTCGCCGACCGCGCAGGCGTCTCCCGTCAAACCGTGTCGAGAGTCATCAACCACGACGCCTATGTCGCGAACGACACTCGGATCAGGGTTCTCGAAGCCATCCGCGACCTCGGCTACCACCCCAACGTCGCGGCCCAGGCCCTCGGCCGCCGCAACCGTCCGGGCCCGCGCGTGTCCTCAAGCGACGCGGACGCGTGAGGTGCGCCTTCTCGCGCCAGGCCACCCGCCAACCGCCGACCGCCGCCTGCTGACTGCCGACTGCTGACTGTTGCGCCGCGGCGGCTGCCGACCGCTGTCTGCTGACCGATGTGCCGCGGAGGCCGCACCGGTGCCATCTTTCAGACGCCTACTGGTCGCCCAGCGCCTCGGCGGCCAGCCGCTGCAGCGCCACGATGTGGGCGTCGAACGTGTATTGCCCGAGCGGCGTCAGGCTGAGCGTGGTGGTGAGGCGCTTGTCGGTGCGGCTCGAGGAGGTCGACTTCTTCACCGTCACGAAGCCGAGTTCGACCAGGCTGCGGACCGTCTTCGAGAGGTTTGCCTCCGACAGCCCGAGCGTGTCTTTCAGAACCGAGAACTCGGCGCTGTCGACGGGGCGCAAGAGGCCGCAGATGCGCAGGCGGTTCGGCGCGTGGATCGCTTCCGAGAAGCGGGCATCATCGGCCACGCCGCAGCTCCCGATCGAAGGCACGGTCATAGGCGCGGCCGCCCAGCCACATCACCAGGAATGCTGCGAGGGCGCTCGCAATGATCCACACGCCGTTCCCGGTGGCGGCGAGGGCGAACGACACCCCGAGCAGCAGCACGATGACGACACCCATGACGATGGCGACGGTGAGGCTGCGCGGTCCGGCCGTGTGGGTGATCGTCACGCCCGTCTTCTTTTGATAGGCCAGCGCGAGAAAGACGATGCCGAGCGAGGCGAACGTGACCAGCAGGGATTGCCAGATCGTCCCGGTGCCGATGGGCGAGCCGACGATGGCAGCGGTCGCGAGGGCGAGGAGCGGGTAGTACCAGCCCGGTGTCGCGACCCGATCCGCCAGGGCTGAGCGGTCTGACTGGAGCGCGCCCAGCGCTTCGCGCGCATCCCGATTGCGGTCGTCGGCGGGGTAGCGAGAGTCTTCGTAGTGACTTTCCATGTTGGAAACCATTTCACATGCCATCCGGTTAAGCAAGTGTTTTGGATGCCTCAGCTCATGCCTTGTCGCGGAACATCTTCTCGGCGATGCGCAGTCCGGTACGGGTCGGAAGGACTCTCGCGAGCGCCGCCAGCATTCTGTTGCTCCCGCCATCCACCACCGATGGCGCCGAACCGTGGAGCGCCGCCCATGCCGTGTCGACGACATCCTGAGGTTGGCGTTTCCCCTTCGCGGCACCGGGGTTCATGGGCGTGACGGTATCGCCGGGGGACACCGACAGAACGCGGATGCCGTGCTTCCGATTCTCTTCCGAGATGGCCTCGCTGAACAGGCGCACGTAGGACTTCGAGGCCCCATAGGCGGCGAGGTAGGGCGTCGCTTGATAACCCGCGACGCTCGCGATATTGATGATCGCGCCACGACCGGCAGCCCGCATCCGGATGATGGCGGCCTGGTTCACCAGCGTCAATGCGGCGATATTGAGGCCGATCATGCTCCGCAAGGCGGCGGGGTCGATGCGCGTGAGGTCTCCCTCGGGTGCGGAGCCGGCGCTGAAGATCACATGGTCCAGACGGGGCAGTTTCGCGATCGCCTCGACGAGCGTGGCGACATCCGACGCCTGCGAGAGGTCTCCCGCGTGCACGACGACCTCGTTCCCGTGGATGTCGGTCAATTCGGCGGCAAGGGAGTCGAGGGCGCTTCGCGACCGCGCGACGACGACTAGATCGAACCCCTTCGCGGCATAGTCCTGGGCGAACTGCCGGCCGATGCCGGAACTCGCCCCCGTGATCAGGGCAACGGGACGAAGAGATGCGGGCATCTCATTCCTTTCACTCGAGTGACACTCTAAACGGATAAGCTATCCGAACGGAAAGTCTATACGTTTCGCTAGAGTGGAAAGGTGGAAACGCAGCGGAGAGACGTCGTGCGCAACCGGCAGCGCATTCTGGATGCCGCGGCGGCCGCCCACGCGCGCGGAGAGGCCCTGGCGCTCAACGCCATCGCCCGCGCGGCTGACACGGGCGTGGCCACCGTCTACCGGCACTTCGCCTCGGTGGAGGCGCTCGAAGAAACCCTGGTTTGGGATCGGTTCGACGAACTGCGCGCGATGCTGCAACCGTCGAGTGCGGCATCCGTCGACTCGGTGCTCGAGAAGTACTTCGCACTTCTCCTGGGCGACCCGCTGTTCGAGACCGTGATCTCACGCGCCGAATGTGCTCTTGAGCGCACCGGCGAACTGCGCGACGAGTTGATCGAGGCTTTGTCGTCTTTCATGGGGCGCGAGGCAACCGGTGGGCGCCTTCGCGCTGACCTGGAGCCGGACGACCTGCTGGCGCTGCTGTGCGGTCTCGCTTATTCGGCGCGCACGCTCGGGGCAACGGCCGACGACCCCCGTGGCCGGCTGCTGTTCGCCGTCCTGATGTCTGGGCTCCGCCCGCCGCGACCGTAAAAATTAGTCGCCGGCCGGCCGGCTCGCGAGCCTTCATGCGAGGCCGCTTATGAGCCTGCGTCGACTCCCGTGCGGTCGTCCGAGGCGGCATCCCCGTCAACCGCCGGCTTCATCCAGAACGGCGAGTAGTGGTAGCCATCCGGGTCGTCGAATTGGCGCTGATACATGAAGGGGTAGTCATCCGTGTCGCCGATGCGGCCGCCCGCTGCCCCCGCGCGTTCGACGAGCTCGTCGACGGCTTCCTGGCTGCCTAGATCGAACGAGACCGTGACCTTCGAGGGGGTGTCGGGCCCGCCGACGAGGTCCTCGGTGGCTCCGACGCTGGCGTACATCGCCCGGCTGCCGAGCATGATGTACTGCTCCGGCGCGATCGCGAAGCAGGACGCATCGGGCCCCGACATCTCGTCGTTGCGCTGCCAGCCGAGGGCCGTGTAGAAGGCGGTCGCGCGTTCGACGCTCTCGACCGGGCACGTGATGAAGATGGTCATGTGGCTCATGCTGGCGACCGGAGTGCCCGCCGTCAAGATCATCCGACACCGGTGCTTCTGACGCCCCTCGCCCTAGCGGGATTCCGCGAGTATTTGGCGGATTTCCGCAGGTGCCCTCCTGTCGCGACCGTCGAACGTCGCTGTGGGCCGGTGTGCCGCTCGACGAGCGGCGCGTGACGCGTCGTGGTACTTCGTACCCACCCCGGGGGTGAGGTTTCCTGTACTTGAGGACGATGGCCGCGCAGGGGGAGCGCGGGATAGGGTGACGGCATCCCGCCCGGTCGATCGCGCCTGATCGACTGCACCCGTTCGAGGCCGCCTGCGCCTCACGGGGTCCTCTCGCCGAAGCCGTCGCCACGGACATCCTCATTTTTCACGCCGCCTGTGTGCGGTCACGAGAGCGCTCACATCGGATGCTTCATGAATCTCACTCCCGTTTCGATCAGAACCCCCGATCAACTTCTCCGCGTCTTCGTCAGCTCGACGCTGCGCGACCTGGCCGAGGAGCGTCAGGCCGTGCGCGGCGCGATCGAGCGGATGCGGCTGGCCCCCGTCATGTTCGAGCTCGGGGCTCGCCCGCATCCCCCGCGCGATCTCTATCGCTCCTACCTGCAGCGCAGCGAGATCTTCCTCGGCATCTATTGGCGCCGCTACGGCTGGGTCGCGCCTGATGAGACCGTCTCGGGTCTCGAGGATGAATACAACCTCGCGCCGCCCGCGATGCCGCGCCTGATCTACATCAAGTCGACCGACGACGTGCTCGAGCCGCGCCTGGTCGAGTTGCTGCAGCGCATCAAGAACGACGACCGCGCATCCTATAAATCGTTCGACACGGTGGAGGAGTTGCGCGAGCTGGTCGAGGCCGACCTGGCCACCCTGCTGGCCGACCGCTTCGACGCCTCCCTGAACGCGTCGGCCGACGGCGCCGCCGCCGTGATCGCGCCGCCGCAGCAATATTTGCCCTCGGAGAACGGTGCCGGCGCCATCCCGGCCCCGCTGACCTCGCTGCTCGGGCGCGACCGCGAGTTCGAGCGGGCCCGTTCCCTCCTGCTGCAGGATGGCGTGCGCCTCGTCACGCTGACCGGCCCGGGTGGCGTCGGCAAGAGCCGCCTCGCGATCGAACTGGGCCGCTCGGTTCGTGAGGAATTCCCGGATGGTGTCGTCTTCGTCTCGCTCGCCGCCGCGCACGACGCCGACCAGGTGCCCGCGGCCATCGCCGATGCGCTCGGCGTGCGCGACACGGGTGCCGAACCCCTCGTCGACACGCTCACCACCGCGCTGCGGGGCCGCCGCGTGCTCATCATCGCGGACAACTTCGAGCAGGTCATGGGCGCCACGCCCGCCCTGATCGCCCTGCTCGCCGCGCTCCCCGGCTTGTCGTTCCTCGTGACCAGTCGCACGGTGCTGCGCGTGCTCGGCGAATACCGCGTCGACCTCGGCCCGCTCGCGCTCCCCGCGGCCGGCGATCGGGATGTCGCATCGGTGCTCGAATCGGCGGCCGTGCAACTCTTCGTGCAGCGGGCCCGCTCGGTGGCCCCCGAGTTCGTCGTCACCGACGACAACGTGGCGGCCGTCGTCGGCATCTGCCGCAAACTCGACGGCGTGCCGCTGGCGCTCGAACTGGCGGCGGCGAGCATCCGTTTGCTGCCCCCATCCGTTGTTCTCACGCGCCTCGAACAGCACCGCGGCCTCGTCTCGGGCACCCCGCACCTGCCCGCGCGGCAACGCAGCCTGGAGGACACCATCGAGTGGAGCGTGCAGCTGCTGCCCCCGCGCGAGAAAACCCTGCTGCAGCGGCTGGGCGTGTTCTCGGGCGGCTTCTCGCTCACCGCAGCCGAGGCCGTCGCGGGTGGCGGCGTCGCGGGTGACGGCACAGCGGGTGACGGTGCCGTCGGGGGAGGCGTTGCGGGTGACGGCGCCGCGGGTGAAGGCGTCGACGTCGACGTGCTCGAGAGCCTGGGCGCGCTCGCCGATTCGAGCCTCATCCGCCAACAAGACCACGGCGAGGATGCGCGCTTCACCCTGTTCGGCTCGGTGCGCGACTATGCCCGCCGAGGTCTCGAAGCATCGGATGCCGGTGCCGCCACCCACCGCGCCCACGCCCGCTACTTCGCCGACCTGGGTCACGCGTCGGTACCGCTCCTGCGCGGCCGCACCCAGAACGCGACCATGCGTCAGCTCGCCGACGACCGCGACAACCTGCGCGCCGCCGTGCACTACTTGATCGAGCACCGCGAGTGGGATCGCCTGGCCCGCCTCGCCTGGGACCTCTACGTCTATTGGTGGATGGGCGGGTTGCTCAACGAGGTGCGGGGCTGGATGGATGAGCTGCTCGCATCCGGTGACGCCGTCGACGACTCGAGCCGGGCCGCCGCGCTCTACTACAGCCGCGCGATCACGTTCTGGCAGCAGCCGGTCGAGGTCATCCCGGGTCTGACCGAGAGCTCGACGCTCTTTCACGCCGCCGACGATCGCTCGGGGGAGGCGCTCGCCCGGACATCCCTGGCGCTCGCGCTCCTCACCACGACGCCGCCCGAACCCGCCGAAGCCGAGGATGAACTCGAACGATCCCTCACCCTCACGCGCTCGGCCGGCGACACGTGGGGTGAGGCGCTCGTGCTCGTGACGCTCGGCCGTGTGGCCATCTTCGACCAGAAGCTGCGCCGGGCGCTCAACCGTTTCGAAGAGAGCCTCGAGGTCGCGCGGCGGCAGGGCGACGACCTCAGTGCCGCCATCGCCGAGAACCACCTGGGCTGGGCGCACCTCATGCTCGGGGATGTCGACACCGCCCGCGTGCTGTTCCGAGAAAGTCTCAGCGCCTCGGCGCTCGTCGGGCACACCGAGGGCATGGCGTACGGCCTCGAGGGTGCCGTCGCGGTCGCCGCGGCCGACGGAGACGTCGAGCGGGCCGGCCTCCTCCTCGGAGCCTCGGAAGCGCTGCGCGAGCGGTCGGGCCTCTACAACGTGCCGACGTTCTCGTTCCACCAGCAAGCCATCGCGCCCATCCTGGCGGGCGATGCCGCGGCGCAACTGCTCGCGGCCCAAGAGCGTGGCCGCCTGCTCCTCCCAGCCGCAGCGGTCGCGCTCGCCGTGAGCCCTCCAACGCCGCGGCCTCCCGTTCCGGACGAAGCCGAAGCCGAAGCCGGAGCCGGAGCCGAAACCGAAACCGTTTCCGACCTCGAACAGGCGGCCCGTTCATGACCGAGAGCACAGCGGTGGTCGACAAGCATTCCGCCGCCCGCCCCACCGGCGCCGAGCTCTACACCCGCCTCCTCGCCGCCTTCCTCCTCCCGTTCCTCGCGGCCGCCTTCGTCCTCCTCTACCTCCTCCCCGGCACCACAGACGCCCTCTTCGCCTGGACCATCGAGCCGCCCCTCACCGCCATGTTCCTCGCGAGCGCCTACCTCGGCGGCATCTGGTTCTTCGCCGCCGCCGCACGCCCCAACAACTGGCGCGCCGTCAACCGCGGCATCCCGGCGGTCCTCGTCTTCGCCACGCTCCTCCTCATCGCGACCCTCCTCCACCTCGACAAATTCCACCCCGGCCACATCTCGTTCATCGTCTGGTTCGCCCTCTACCTCACGACCCCCGTGCTCGTCGTCATCCTGATGATCGTCAACAGACACACGGATGACGGCACCGACGCCCCCCGCGACTACCGCGTCCCCCTCCCCACCCGCATCGTCCTCGCGGCCATCGGTGTCGCGTCGCTGGCCACGGGTCTCGCCCTCTTCTTCCAAGCGGATGCCCTCATCGCGGCGTGGCCCTGGACGCTCACCCCGCTCACGGCCCAGGTCATGGGCGCCGCCCTCACCCTTCCCGGAATCGTCAACCTCGCGCTCCTGCGCGACCCCCGCTGGAGCGCCTTCCGCGCGGTCTTCCAGGCCCAGATCGTCAGCCTCGTCGCGATCGTCCTCGCCCTCATCATCCGCGCCGCCGACCTCAAACTGGCGCCCTCATCCGTCGTCTTCTGCGCCGGCATCGCCCTCTCGCTCGTCGCCTACGTCCTCTTCTACCTCCACAACGACCGCCGCAGCATCCGAGACGAAGTTCGACGAGATCTCGCCGAAGCCCAGGCCGGCACCTCAGCGTGAACTCGAACCGGCGTGTCTTGCGTCAGCGGTGACGAGGCAGTGAGCGCAGGCTACCTGTGGTGATAACGCAGGGGGAGTGGATCGCCGGGGCGTACAAAGGCTGACATGCTTGCTTGCCCGCCAGAGGAGGTCGGACGAGTGACCGCGGCAGACCGGCGTTGGTTGCGGCGAGAAGACCAACAATCTGCCCTGAAGTGACTCACCCACTAAATCCACGTGCTCAACACCATGGACATGTCGCTGAACGACTTCGCGACCACTATCTGCGGTGTGTCACACCGCGCAATGGCCGACAAACGCGACTCGTCACGCGCATCAACCCAGACTCGTCAACCTAGCGTTCTGCGCGACCCGCTGGAGCGCACGCCGCACAGTCTTCCCTCAGGACTCAGCCCTGTGAAGGTTTGGAACCGTGTGAATTATTGTGCTCTGTGCTTGTCGTGCGCGGGTTGCTAGCGGCTGCGGATGAATTGACGTAGCGCCCGGTGACCGCACTTCTGTGAGCGCCGCCGACCCGGTAAACGCCGCCGCCAAGGTTCTGGAACGAGCTTCTGTTCTCTGCCATGCGTCCTCCCCTGTTTGTCTCTAGATACTAGCTCTGTTGTCCTCGAAAACAGCGTGTGTGATGCGCGTGCTCCATGAGTCTGCGATCTCAGAAAGCAACCCCAACCAAAGAACTTTCGAGTCCTCATACTGATTGGCGCGTCCGGGCAAACCGATCGTCAGGACCGCAGCAGTCATTGTGGGGAGATGAGGGTGAGGAGCTGGGATTGGGATGGCAAGCACCGACTTCCAACGCCGTGTGCCCGAAGGCTCAACGTCCTTGATAAGGAGAGTGTCGGCCCCCAGGGCTTGCCCTGCAATCCAGGAGCTGTCGTAGCCAGTTTGTACCGCGCGAAGGCTATCCAGGTCAAGGTATATCCGGTCTTCCGCCGCCCAGCGGACGAGCTCCTTTTTTCCGTTGGAAAGCCAAATGGTCATGTTCAAGAGATCCACATCCAACATTGATCGCATCTCTGTTGAATCCAAACGTAGTGCTTCCACGTACTCCGATTGCAGCGCCTCGAAGTGCTCGCAATGATGCTTCCAAATCATCGCGGCTCTCTCCTGGGGTGCCATATATGACGGATCGTTAACGTGTCTCAGCTCGCGGATGACCTGGGCCGCGTCTGAATGGTCATCGAGAAGAACGGCTCGCAATCCAACGGCCTCCCATTGTTTGAAGAGTGCATCTTTAAGATTCGCGAATTCCGCGCTGCTGACATCGAACCCTTGCCTGGCCAGCAAAACCAGGACGGCATGATCGGCCGGCGAATGTTGCCGCGCAGCATGCAACCACTGCCTGACGTCTGGGTCGCGATAGGAGGTCCCCGCGATGATCACGGCACCGCGAGTCACAGCGGAGCGAAGGTACTCGAGTTGCCACGAGTCCGCCGTATTCACCACCTCGAGAAAGTCCGTAAGCGCCAAGATCACGTCCTTGGTGCCCGTCGGGCTCACGACCCCATGGAGATGATGGACGGTGAATAGCTCGCCGCTATCTGCGGAGTCCGAGACGGAGAGCACATCCTCCCCCGTCTCTCTTTCGATTGCCTCTTCGAGAAGGGTGTCGAAGTTCAGCGTCAACAGACTTGTATCGCCTCGGTCTCCGCCGAGAAGATGCGATACTGCGGCGAGATGCAACGGAGAAAACTCGGTTGAGACGACGCCTCGATACAAGGCTGATCTGACTTTGCGTACCCAATCATCTGGATGCATCGCGCGAGCAGCTTCCACCACGATGAGAGGGTCCTGCCTCTTCAGAAGCAGATTGGCCGTCTCTTCGTTTGGCACTATCCCGCTGCCCATAAGAAGGCGTACCGTCAGTTCGTCCCACCCCGGGAGGCCGGAGGTCGTTGACGCTCCGGCACCAAGAAGTAGAGTGACGTGTTTTTCGGCACCCGATTCCTTCAGCTGAGACATGATCTCGTCCGATAAATCTGGTGCGCTCATGTCGTGATCCCCTCCGCCGCTGATGTATTAGTACCTTCCTATCCTCTGCCGGCGGGAAAAGATACACCCCTCACTTGAACTGTGGAGAGTCAGGACGTTGGGGCTGCCCAGGCCGTTTGCGTCATTCATCAGCTTGAAAATCACCATGAGGGACTGACAATGTGTTGACTGCTGAAGCGCGATGCTTCAGGGGGAACCTGATGATCTGGCGGTGGCTGGGCCCTATGAAACGCGTGCGAGTTCTCGCGCTCTTCGCGCTCTACGCGTTCTTCGTTCTGTGGCTCATAGCGACCACGCTCTATCACCAACGAACGTACTGGGGCGTCGCTGCCCAAACCTGCCTACAGGCTCCAATCGATACGGATGTCTCAGAGGGCGTCTATCAGGTGCACTCGTTTGTGCCTCTCGGCACAACCTGTGTCTCCTCGGATGGAAACGGGTCGCTGAGATCCGTATTCCTCCCCGAACCCTGGTGGGATTTCGGGATCCTCGTTCCCGTTGGCGTCGCGATTTTAGCGTTGGAACTACGAAGCGTGCGTCGACCCCGCCCGTAGCGCAGCCGCATGGAGGGCTCCGGATGCCCCGTCAGCGCGGCGTTCGCTGCAAGAAGGTCTCGAGGCTTTCCGGGGCCTCGCCGGTGATGGTCTCGACGGCGTCGCTCACGGGCGCCATGACGTTGCTGGCCACTGCGGTGTAGGTGCTCACCCAGGCGTCCACCTGCCAGTCGGGCGCTCCATAGGGGGCTCGCGATGCGTAGGCCTCCTCGATGCTCTCGTCGTAGAAGGTCACGTCGCGCCCGCGGATGCGGCTGATCGTGGCGGCGACGTCGGCGAAGCTCAGCGCCTCGGGGCCGGTGATGTCGTAGGTGCGCCCGGCGTGTGCGGCGGGATCGAGGAGCACAGTGGTGGCCGTGCGGGCAACATCGGCGCGCGAGACGAGTGCGACGCGGCCGGTGCCGCCGGGTCCGCGGATGACGCCGTCTTCGCCGACGAGGGCTTCCATGAAGTCGATGTAGAAGCTGTCGCGCAGGAAGGTCCACGACATCCCGGACGCCTTGATGTGTTCCTCGGTGGCGAAGTGGTCGCGGGCGAGCGTGAAGATCGCGTCGGGGGCTGCAGCCACGAACGATGTGTACACGATGTGGCGAACGCCAGCCGAGGCGGCCGCATCGACGAACGTGCGGTGCTGCTCGAGCCGATCGGCGCTTTCAGACGCGGACACCATGAACAGGGTCTCGACCCCCTTGAGCGCTTCGGCCGCCGCCGAGGCATCGCCATAGCTGGAGCGGTGCACGGTGCTTCCCGCCAACTGCGGTGCTTTCGCCGGGTCACGCACGAGAAGCCGCTGGGGCACGCCATGATCAGCGAGAGCGCGGGCCACGAGCCCGCCGACCACGCCGGTTGATCCGGTGACGGCCAGTGTGGCTGCAGCTGCATTCGTCTGGGCATCGCTCACGTGAAGTCCTCCTCGATGATGACGGCGGATGTCTCGCCGCTCGTAACGGCCGCCGCCTGCTCACGCGCAACAACCCCCCACAAGCTTCCCCCGTCGACAACCGTGCTTCAAGGGCCGCCGCATACGCACTTTCGGGTAAGCGGTGCCGCGCGAGCCTCCCAATACCCCCGAACGGGTGACAAGAGTGCGGGGTCTGTGGAAGGGTGTTTGCATGCCTCGACCGGTTGGGGCCGGGGAACACGAATCAGGATGGGGACGATCATGAAACGTAAATCACTGAAAGCAGCGGCGGTCGCAGCGGTCGCCGGGGGACTGCTTTTTGCAGGCATCCAGCCCGCCCAGGCCACTCAGGCCGTCTACTACTACGAGTCATTGGGCACCTGCTCTCAAGCGGCCGACCGCTACGCGCAAAGCGCCACAATCGAGCAGTTCTGCACGGTCGATGCCTACATCAATGGCGTCCCGTATCGCTGGCGTCTCATGGTGAACTTCTAACCGACACTCTGTGCAGCGTCGCTGTCTCGTCACCGTTCAGTTAGCCAAACGTCTAACGGAGGCGGATCGGCGAACCTCAGCGGGCTTGTAGCCTGGGGCCATGCAGAGCCGCGACCTCATCGACCACATCTCCGGTCGCTCGCGTGACTCTGCTCGCCCTGTTGTCGTCGGCGTTTCGGGATACTGCGGGTCGGGCAAGTCGACACTGGCCCGGGAACTCGTGGCAGCCCTGCCCGGCGCGGTGAGAATGCGGGGCGACGATTTCCTCGATCCGGCTCGGTCTCATGTTCGATCGACCGACTGGGATGGCGTCGACCGGTCTCGTCTGGTCGCTTCCGTGATCGAGCCTTTCCGAGAGCGGCGCCCCAGTGAATTTCGCCGCTATGACTGGTCGGCTCGTGCCCTGGGCGACCCGGAGTCCCTTCCGGTCGCCGACGTGCTCGTGGTCGATCTGATCGGACTCTTCCACCCCGAGGTCGTCCCTCTCCTCGACGTAGCCGTGTGGTGCGACGTCGACCTCGACACGGCCGCGACCCGCGGGATGGATCGCGACAGAAAGCTCGGCCGCACCCACGAATCGCTGTGGCGCGATGTTTGGATCCCGAACGAGATCGACTTCAGCAACGGTTTCGACCCCCGCCGATCCGCGACGGTCCTTTACGAGTCCCTCGGAGAACGATGAACCTGTCGGCAACCTCCATCGTGACCGCACGATGCGTTCTCGAGCCGTTGACGGTGGAACACGCGCCGGAAATGATCGGCGTCCTCGCCTCCGATGATTTGTATACGTTCATTGGCGGAGAGCCGCCCTCGGAACGTGCTCTGCGGGAGCGCTACCGACGCCAGGTGGAGGGGCGCTCGCCGGATGGCACCGAGGGATGGCTGAACTGGGTGATCCGCGAAAACGCAGGCGGCCGTGTGATCGGCTACGTTCAGGCGACAGTTGTGGAGCGCGCTAAGGGTGCCCGTGCGGATTTAGCCTGGCTGATCGCGTCCTCGATGCAACGCCAGGGTTTTGCCTCGGAGGCGGCGGAGGGCATGGCCGGATGGCTCCGGGGACGCGGTGTGACCGACATCCGTGCCCATATTCACCCTGGGCATGAAGGTTCCGCTCGAGTGGCTCGGCGTCTGGGGCTGGCGCCGACATCCGAGATGCAGGATGGCGAAACGCTGTGGATGCTGCAGGAATGAGCGAGGGCCCGCGTCGGGGGGTCAGTCCAGCTGACACGGATAAGCCCGCAGAGGGGGAGTTCCCCGACAGCCCAGAGATCGCCGTCGCCAGCTATTACCGATACCCCGGTGATTCCGAGTGGTGGATGTTCCACGACGGAACGACCTGGGTCGGCGATCCGGTCCGCCTGCCCTGGTACAAGAAGCCCGTCTCCTGGTCGGTGGGTCGAGCGCCGCGCTGGGCTCACGTGGTGATGTTGGGCGTCATGGCCCTCGTGGCTGCGACAAAGCTCCTCTTCGACTTCCCGCCCGGATAGCGAGTTGGCAAGGTGGGCACAGGTGCCCATGGTGCGCGAGGTGGCCCGCCGATAGCGTTACTCACCATCATGGACAACATCGGAATTATCCTGCTCGCCGTCCTCATCCTCGTGATGTTGATCGGATGGCCCATTGCTCGCCCGGTCCTCAAACGTCGGGCGAATGCGGCCGGTCGTGAGGCCGGCGAGAAGTATGCGGCCGGCAAGCTGCCCGGCGTGCTCGAGGCCCTCGGCCGCACGGTCGTCATCCACGCCGACGAGGCCGCCGCGCATCACGTGGTCGACGCGGCTGTGGCGACGATGCCCCGCAAGGCTGGCGCGCACGTCGGCGGCGGCTGGGCGATCAAGTGGGTCGAGAAGGATGACGTCGTCGCGCAGCTCACCACCGAGCCGTCCTCGGGTGCGAGCGTGTTGAGCGTGAGCCGGTTCCGCGACTACCTGGGCTTCCCGCAGGGGGCGAAGGAGTGGACGGCCTTCGCGCGGGCCGTCGAACAGGCCGCTGCGGCATCCGGAATCGCCGTCTCGACCGGCTCCGTCACATTTGCCCGCGGCGCGCGCGTCGACGACAAGAACTGGGTGTGGGCGCCGGTCGCCGGGCGCCCGAGCGTCTGACGGACCACGAGTGGCCGGCGCCGCCCTCATGCGAGTCCTACACGTCGAGTCGTTCTCGTCGGCGCTCAGGCCATTCGTCGCGGCGCAACTTCGAACGCCCTATCTCAGGTTCCCATCGATCCAGATCTGAATCGCGGCGCGGATGGCTTCGGCATTGTCTTGGCCGCCGTGCGTCCCACCGAACGCCTCACCTCAGGACTGTAGAACACCATTGATGGGTGGGCCGTCTCGGTAGTGTTTACAAAGATCGCGTTCAATGTCGGTGCCAGACAACCAAGATGTGTCCCTCCTGGCGGTGGATGCAATTACGTTCCGGCACGGGTTCACCAGAAGAACAAATGTCTCGGGCGAGCTCAGCAGCCGGGTTACCGCGGATGGAGGCCAAAAAGTGAGTGGTTCAAAACACGACACAGCAGACGGCGTGTGGTGCGTTTTGGGTGAGCCCCGAACCGTCGCGCAAATCGGTCAAAGTGGATTCGCCTGGATCGGGCTGGACATGCAGCACGGCGCATTCGACGACACGTCCCTGATGTCGACGATGCAAATGCTTTCCACGCTCCCACAGTCTCCGA
The DNA here is from genome assembly GCF_900167575.1 of Okibacterium fritillariae. Taxonomy (GTDB): domain Bacteria; phylum Actinomycetota; class Actinomycetes; order Actinomycetales; family Microbacteriaceae; genus Okibacterium; species Okibacterium fritillariae. Next base: position 318,819 of record NZ_FUZP01000003.1, on the reverse strand, counting down.
TGGTTGCAGTACGGGTGGCAGAACTCTCTGATGCCCGGATCGGACGAGCGCTCGACCTCGGGGCTGACATCGTCATCGTCCCGATGATCGAAACCGTCGAGCAAGCACAGCAGGCTGTCGCGGCCGCCTATTATCCCCCGAACGGGCGGCGCAGCTGGGGCTCACTCGTCAGCCAATGGGGCCACGTCGCGCCCACGCCGGCCGCTTCGAATCCCGAAGTCTGGGTGATGCTCGAGACACCCGCGGGGGTTGAAGCAGCTGAAGAGATCCTTGCTGTGCCGGGGGTGGCCGCAGTTTTTGTCGGACCCTTCGATCTTGCAATCGGCCTCGGAGTCGATGTCACGGACCTTCTGAAAGCTCAGCACGCTGATGACCCTCTTCCCCGGATCGTCGCCGCCGCGCGACGAACACAGAAGCAAACAGGTGCTTTCGCGGGGGACCCCACGCGCGCAGAGGCGTTGCGGTCTATCGGTTTCAGTCGAGTCGCGGTCGCCACCGACTCTGCGTTGCTCGCCCTCGGGGCTGCTTCGGTGTTGGGTCACGACGCCGGTACTACCTTGAGAACTTACCAAGTCTGATAGGGACTAGACGCGGATCGGACGCCAGCAACCAGGGACCTGAGCGCTCCCTCAAATCCCTGGACGCCGACGCCCGTCTGCGTGTCTCTTATTGCACCCTCGATGTGGTTTCAAAGTCGTCCGGTACCGTCGATACCGTCGGAGCCTCGAGCGCGGAACCTTCGGCATCTATGTGTGGGAGTGCTCTGCCGAGCCATTTCGGTAGCCACCAGGCGGCTTCGCCCGTGAGAGACAGGATCGCCGGAACGATCACCATTCGAACAAGGAACGCGTCCGCAACGACCCCAACCGCAAGTGCGAGCGCTATTGACGCGACCAACGACGATGGGCTGAGCGCAAATCCGCCGAACACCGCGGCCATGATCGTCGCCGCGGCGACGACGATGAATGCGGTGCGTCCGAACCCGTCCAGGATCGCTTCTCGAGCGGGGAGACCCTTCGAGTGGGCCTCATGGATACGTGAGACCAAGAACACCTGGTAGTCCATCGCAAGGCCAAAGAGTATGCCGACGATGAGGATAGGGAGAAGGCTGAGGAGCGGATTACCGAGTGGTGCCGCGAACAGAGAGCCGAGCCATCCCCATTGGAAAACCGCCACGGTCACGCCGAGCCCTGCCCCGAGCGAAAGCAGAAATCCTGCGGTCGCGATAAGAGGCACAAGAATAGACCGGAACATGATCATCATCAGGATGAGTGACAGCCCGACGATGAGGACGATGTAAAGAACGAGAGCATCACCAAGCTTCTGATCGACGTCGATTCCAACAGCCGTCACACCTGTGACCTGCAGTGAAACGCCCGGAACCGCGTTTGAGGATTCTCTGATGTCTCGGACGAGATCCTTCGTCGCTTCATCGACTGCACCGCTCTCAGGGATGACCGTGAAGATGGCGGTGTCGCCCGTGGTGCTGACTCCGGATGGAAATACGGTTTGAACATCATGAATCGATTCCAATGTCGACATGATGTCGGGTTGTGCTTTTGAAATGGCTTGACCCTCGGCCAACACAATGAGCGGATTCTGTGCTCCATCGCCGAACTTTTCGGCGATGAGGTTGTAAGCGGCACGCTGGGTCGACTCGGGGTCTTCGCCGCCCGGCATGGACAGTGAGGTCTTCAGAGACAGCACGGGCACCGCCAGGATGACCAGAAGCGTCACAGCTCCAGTCACTGAGATGAGGGGATGTTTGACCACCGATGCTCCCCATCGTTCGAGATACCCGATCCTCGTGTTCTGCTCCTTGCCGCGATGTGAAACGAGGCCGCTCTCCCGTGTTGGGGCAACCGACCGTTTGTAACGCGAACGCTCTTTGCGGGGGAGAACGTTGTGGCCCATCGACATCATCAAGGCAGGCAGAAGGGTGAGCGCCATCAAGATTGCGATGAGCACGGCCACCGCACCGGCTAACCCCATTTCCGTGATGAAAGGGATGTTTACGACGGCGAGTCCGGTCAACGCGATGATCACGGTGGTGCCGGCAAACACGACGGATGAGCCTGCGGTGCCGACCGAGATACCGATGGCGTCGTCGATCTCTCTCCCCGCCCGCAGCTCAGCTCTAAACCGCGCGAGGACGAAGAGACCGTAGTCGATCGACACTGCCAGCCCCAGCATGACAGCCAGAATTGGGGTGATGGATCCGATGGGGTACAACGCGGAACTAGCGAGAACGCCGAGGATTCCGACCCCGACACCCACGATGGCGCCAACCATATTGGCACCCGCCGCTCTGAGCGAACCGAACGTGAGAACCAGAACAAGGAAGGCAATAGCTACGCCAACAATCTCGCTCGGTCCGAGTATCTCGGGCACTCCGCTGCCTAGCGAACCGCCGACTTCGACAGTTTTCCAGTCCTCATCGCGCTGGTTTTCGGCGGCTTCGAGCACCTCGTCGTAGACGGTTTCCGCGTTCGCGTCGGTGATGCCGGAAAGGTCGACTGAGAGAACAGCCGTGCTGAGGTCGGGGGAGATATATGGATTTGCTGGATCGAGGGGGTCACTCACGGTTTCGACATGAGGCAGTCCGGAGAGGTTTTCCCGCAGCTCGATGATTCGAGCTGCCGCGGCTGGGTCCGTGACGTTCTCGTCGTCGCGGGTTTGCACAACGACTTGCAGGGAGCCGGTTCCGGGTTGCGTCGCGGTGTCGGGGAATTCCCGTTCGACGGTGTTGAGCGCGGTACTGGATTCGGTCCCGGGGATCTCAAATGCTCCGTCACTGAATTTCATGCCGGTGAGTGTGATCACGGCAAGTACGACCAGAGTCAGGGTCCAGGTGAGGAAGGTGAGTAGTCGATGCCGGGCGCTGAATCGTCCGACGCGGTAAAGCAAGCGGGCCAAGGGGATATGTCCTCTCCAAAAAGCTGCCCGACAGTCGGGCTCTTCCAGCTTGGAGATGGGCCAGCGACCTTTCGTCGTCTGGCGGGATCGGATCATCGTTCATTCGGGGCGATCGCCGTACTGCGTTCATGGTAGCGGGCGCTAACGGGGGCGGCCGAGTCCTGCTTCAATGGCGATCACAACGAGCTGAGATCTATCCCGTGCACCGAGTTTTGTCATCGCTCGATTGATGTGAGTCTTGACCGTGTATGGGGAGATGAAAAGTTCTTTGGCGATGTCGTCGTTGCTGACTCCGTGTGCAGCGCGAGCGACAATCATCTGTTCGCGGTCAGTGAGTGCGGAGAGTTCTATGTGTTGCCCGCTCTGCAATACTTCGGGCCTCGGCGTCTTCAGATTGTCGAGTAGCGCCAGCGTCGCATCGTCTGAGAGCCCCGGACCGCCAGCAGCAACGGCGCTGATCTTGTCAGCAAGTTCACTCGGCCCAACGCTCTTGCTCAGAAACCCGACAGCGCCCGCTGTGAGAGCAGCAACGACATTTTCCTGGTCTTCGAAAGTCGTCAGAACGACTACCCGAACGAGCCGTAGTCGAGGATCGCGGCGGATCCGTGAGATCGCTTCGATTCCGTCGACGCGCGGCATTCGAAGGTCCATCAGCACCACATCGGGGAGCAGGTCACGGCTCAGTAAGTGGGCTTGTTCCCCATCTGTCGCCTCGCCGACCACCTCAAAATTGTTCCGGGCTTCGAGCATTCCGCGAAGGCCCATTCGGATAAGTGGTTGGTCGTCGGCGATGAGTATGCGAATCATGTGTCTTGTTCCGGGTTGAGCGGGAGTGTTGCGTTGAGCGTGAACACGCCCAGGTGATTTTCGACGTCGAGCGAGCCGCCGGCGGAGATGATGCGCTCCCGCATGCCGATGAGACCGAAGCCACCATCGACTCGTTTTGGTGAGGAGGTGGCAATTGCGTTCCTGACAGTCACGCGGAGCCCGCCCGGATCGCGTGTAATTCGGATATCGACGCGGCCTTTCCCGTGCTTGTGCGCGTTTGTGAGCGCTTCCTGGAGCACACGTTAGGTGGCGACCTCGACCGTTGGGGTCAACATGTGATGCGGAACTGTCTGGATGTCGGCGTTGATAGATAGACCGATTTCCCGGAACGTTGTGAGCAGTTTGGTGATGTTCTCGATGTCAGGTGACGGCGTCGCGATCGCCTTTCCGCTACTGCCTGGTTCTCGAAGCACACCGACCAGGCCCTGAAGCTCATCGAGAGTTCGGGCTGCGGCACCGCGGATTGCCTGCAGGGAGGCGGAAGTCCTCTCGGGATGCTGGGCAAGCTGTGCTTCCGCTGCTCCGGCATGAACGCTTATGACCGCGATGTTATGGGCGAGTACGTCGTGGAGATCGGCCGCAATTCGCAGGCGCTCAAGAGTAATCCGCTGTTCCACATCCCTCCGCCGAGACTCCAGATTTGTCTCGGCACGGTCGAGGATGTCCCTCACATGGACGCGCTGTAAGCGAATGGCTGAACCCAAGCCCGCCGAGGCCGCCGTCCATGCGATGAGACCCAACGCCGTGAGCTCAAGCGGGCCGATACTGAGTGCGATGACCAAACTGCCGTACAAGCCCAAGCCCTGCAGCACGGAGCACATGATGACCGTGCGACTTGAGCGCGTGAGTGCGACGGTAAATAGGCAAATTTGTGCGAAGCACCACAAATAGAGCGCAGCTGGCTGTTCAAGATGAGCGAAGATCACACAAAGCACGGTGGCGGCAATCAGAGCGGCGACCGGCTGAATTCGGCGGCTCACGCTGATTGCCCATGCAATGACAGCCAGGACGATCTCGGTATGGTTCGTGTCCGAACGGAGGATACCGCCGATGAAGGACACGGTGACAAAAAGCCCGATGCCATCCAGAAGGAGTTCCCACGGGTCGCCCAGACGGCGACCCGTGGGACCCTTCGGGTTCTCGCTCACCACGCGAACATCTTCGATAGCCCTTTTCAACTCATGTCATCAGACCAGCTCGTTGACAGCGTCCTGATCCTCGGTGGTGTAGCTCAATGTCATGAGTTGCTCGAGCATTTCAACGGGGAATGCGCCACCGGTGAAAGCCAGGAACTGTTGCATCGGCATCGATTCGACCATTTTGAGGCCATCGGGGTTCTGATCTGCTTGCTGCGCCTGTTCTTCAGACATCCCGGCAGTCAAACCCTGCATGAGAGCCGGCCCGACACGCGGATGCGCGAACCAATCACCAACTGTTGAGTCCATGGTGAGAGGGCGAATGATCACGTCGCCGGTCAAAGCCAGCGTCTCTTCGGCGAAGATGCTTGCTGAGCTTTCGCCAATCTGCACTGTGTATTCGCCTGGGGCAACAACCCAGCGATCGAGCTCGATGTCCCAGTAGGCGAACGCACGGCGATCAAGAGCGAGTTCAACGGTTTGGGTTTCGCCAGGTTCCAGTGTGACCTTACGGAAAGCGCGCAGCTCGCGCACCGGTCGACGCACCGGCCCCGCCGTCGTTGCGACGTACACCTGCACGACGTGCTTGCCGGTCCGGGCACCGGTGTTTGTGACGGTGACGCGAGCGGTGGCGGTGTCTGGCCCGGTGATCTCAGTGACCAAGGCGGTAGTTGCGAATGTGGTGTAACTCAGCCCGTGGCCGAACGGGTAGCGGACGGGCACATCAGCAGTCGTGTAGTGGCGGTATCCGACCATGACGCCCTCGCCGTATCGCACATGGCCTTGCTCACCGGGGAAATTGTTCCAGCTGGGGTTGTCCTGAAGCCGCAACGGGATTGTCTCGGCGAGATGGCCGGAAGGGTTCACGACACCGAAGAGCACGTCGGCGATGGCCGAACCGCCTGCCTGGCCGAGCAGCCAGCCTTCGAGAATAGCGTCAACATCGTCATGCCAGCCTTCGAGAGAGACGACTCCGCCGTTGGAGAGCACGACGACCGTTCGAGCCGAAACGGCGGCGACATCGCGGATGACGGCAAGCTGCGCTGTCGGCAGCGAAAGTGTTTCGCGGTCGAAGCCTTCGGATTCTTCGCGGTCGCTGAGACCGGCAAAGACGATAGTGACGTCTGAGCGGGCGGCCACTTCAACAGCGAGGGCGCGCCGTGTGTCGACGTCCGGGTCTTCGGCCAGGGCGAAGCCGTCAGCATGTTCGACGGTAATGCCACGCTCTAGGGCGAGGTCGCGAATGGTATCGAGAGCAGCGTCGGTGCGTGTCGGATTGATGTGGGAGCTACCGCCACCCTGGAATCGGGGTTCGGTGGCGAAAGAACCGATCACAGCTACTCGCGAGACATTGCTGATGGGCAGGACGTCCCCGTCGTTCTTCAACAGGACTACAGAGTCGGCTGCCAGCTGACGGGCGAGCGCGTGATGGCTATCGACATCGAACTGGCCGGTGGGTGTGCGGTGACGCGCGGTAAGGGCAAGGACTCGACGAACCGCATCATCGACGAGAGCTTCGGAGAGTTCACCACGTGTGACCGCGTCAACGATTGCCTGGTCGGTGGCGCCACCGCTGCCGGGCATTTCGAGGTCCATTCCCGCGGCTACGCCGGCGACGCGGTCGCTAACTGCGCCCCAGTCAGAAACCACCGCGCCTTCGAATCCCCATTCGTCGCGGAGAACTTCGGTGAGCAGCCACGGATTATGCGAGGCGTAGACGCCATTGATTTTGTTGTAGGAAGCCATGACCGTTGCGGGTGCGGCTTCGGTGACAATGCGTTCGAAGGCGGGGAGGTAGATCTCCCTCAGTGTGCGTTCGTCGACATCGGCGCTGATCCGCATGCGCTCGTGCTCTTGATTGTTGGCGGCGAAGTGCTTGACGGATGCCCCGGGACCAACTGCTTGCATCGCGTTGACATGAGCGGCGCCGAGGACACCGGAAATCAGCGGGTCCTCCGAGTAGTACTCGAAGTTGCGTCCACACAGCGGTGATCGCTTGATGTTGACCCCGGGACCGAGCACAACGGCGACACCGAATGCGTTGGCTTCCCGCCCCACAGCGGCGCCGAGTTGTGCGGCAACGTCAGGGTCCCAGCTCGAACCGACAGCCACCGCGGGTGGGAAGCAGGTCGAGGGCAATGCGTCATTGATGCCGAGGTGATCGGCTTCGCCGTCCTGTCGCCGGATGCCGTGGGGACCGTCCGTGAGCACGATCGAAGGGATGCCAAATTCCTCGATGGCTTTCGTGGACCAGAAGTCCTGCCCGGAGAGAAGGGAGGCTTTCTGGGCAAGCGTCAGTGCGCTGATGTCGATAGTCATGCGGATGCTCCCGTTGAGGCGGCGGTCAAAGTGTTGGAAATGGCTGTGCGAAATTCATCGGAGGCACCGGGAACGTAGTCGAGCATGGTTGCGATCGACATGGTGGCGGCTTCAGGTGCCGTGCCGTCCAGAGGCACACCGGGGTAGAAGCTCCCAAACGTGTCCATGAAGAGACGCCAGGCGTTCGCGTCTGCAGCCACGTCGCCGAGGGTGGAGTCCAAGGTGAATACCGAGAGGTTGGCTGCGACGTCGGCTTCATACTCGAAATGGTGTGTGCCTGCGCCGATCTCGATGGCGTCGTTCTCGGCGTGCAAAGGGAGCAGGACTTCGGCGGTCGTCCCCTCCGGGATCTGGAGGTCGACGGTCATGGTGGCATCCTCGAGTGCCCAGGCAATGCGCACCTCACCGAACGTGGTGAGGTGTCGGAGGGTTGCGTTCGTCAGGTTCTTGCCGGGCTGCGGGGCAATGCGCATGCGACGGTAACCCGGTTCGAGGGCATTGAGGCCGCCGATCGTGCGATGCATCCAGTCAACAACAGCTCCGAGCGCATAGTGGTTTAGCGACGTCATGCCGGACGGGTTGATGGTGCCGTCCGGGCGCACAGAATCCCACCGCTCCCAGATTGTGGTCGCGCCCATGGTGACGGGGTAGAGGAACGAGGGGCACCCTGTTTCCAGGAGCAAAAGGTAGGCCTCATCGAGGTGCCCGGTTGATGACAGAGCATCTGTGACGAGCGGTGTGCCCGCGAATCCGGTCGAGATGCGGAACCCTGCTTTTGCGACGATCTTCGCGAGTTGAACGCCGGCGTGCTTCTTCTGCGCGTCGTCGAGGATGTCGAAAGTGATGGCGAGGGCGTAGGCGGTGGCTGTTTCATTGACGACCCGGCCGGAGGGGCTGACGTACTCGTCATGGAACGCCCCACGCACCCGAGCGGCGAGATCCGAGAATTCCGCGTGGTCAGCGGTGCGGCCGAGAATCCTCGCCGTTTCAGCCATTTCGCGCGTGGTCCGACACAGGTAGGCCGCCGCGACGAGGTGCCGGTCGGTTTTGCCGCCGGCCGGATTGTCGTCCGGTGCATCCGGGTCAAGCCAGTCACCATATTGGAAACCGCTGCTCCACAATCCGTTGTCATCGAGGAGATCGGCCACCTGGCGAATGAACGCGGTCATCGAGTCGTATGCATCCTCGAGGATCTGGGGATCGCCATATTCGCGGAAGAGTGCCCACGGAAGGCTTACGGCCACATCACTCCATAGGGCTGTCGGCGACGATGGGGTGGAGAGCACATCCGGCACCACCCATGGCACGAAACCTTTCTCCTGTTGTTCCGCGGCCAGATCGCGCAACCAAGAACCCAAGACCCCACGCACGTCATACAGGAACGCAGCTGTTGGAGCGAAGGCGTTGATGTCACCAGTCCAGCCGAGGCGTTCGTCGCGTTGCGGGCAGTCGGTCGGTACTCCCACGAAGTTGTCGCGCATCGACCAAACAGCATTTGAGTGCAGCTGGTTGAGCAGCGGGTTGGAGGTTTCCAGCCATCCCGTGCGAGTCATATCGGAATGCACCACGATTGCCCGCACTGAGGCTGGGTTCAGCTCTCCCGGCCAGCCCTCGATCTCGACGTATCGGAACCCATGGAACGTGAAGCGAGGCTCCCACGTTTCGGTGTCGCCGCCCGCCAGAGTGTAAAGATCGGTCGCTGCGGCGGTGCGCAGGGTCTCAACGTCGATCTCGCCAGCGGTCATCACCTCGGCGTGCCGCAAGGTCACAGTCGTGCCTGACTCTCCCTTCACGGATAAGCGCACCCAGCCCGAGATATTTTGCCCAAAATCGACCACGGTCTTACCGGCGGGAGTGCTGAGGATATCGACCGGCGCGAGTTCCTGGGTGCGGCGAATTGGTGGAGCGATCGGTTCGACAAGTGTGTCGAGTGGCCAATCAAATAGATCGACATCGCCCCAACTGCTGTCGTCGAATTCCGGCCGGTCCCACCCGGAAGGTTCGAGACGCGCGTCGAAGGTTTCACCGTCGTAGATGCTGCTGCTGCGCACTCCGCCGGTGCCGGCGCGGAACGACGTATCACTCGCTATGAGCTCCTTCGTGCCGTCGGCGTATTCGATCTCGAGCTGCAGCCAGGCTGCGGGTCGATCGGAGTAGTGGTTGCGTTTGTCTTCCCACCCCAGTCGTCCAAGAGCCCACCCTTCCCCGAGCACGATGCCGATGGTGTTGGTACCGAGATGAATGTCCTTTGTCACGTCGTGGCTGCTGACGACGAGGCGATGGCGATAGGACGTCCAACCTGGAGCGAGAACCTCGTCCCCAACGACGGCACCGTTCAGGTGTGGCTCGACAAATCCGATTCCGGTCGAGTGCAGCGTCGCGCGCACCGGCTCCTCGCGAACGTGTACGTCTCGGCGGAGATACGACGCGGGTTCGTTCGCTCTTCCAGTCGACGTGCTCGGGGTGATGAACGATGCGGACCAGGTGGGGGACAGAGACATTCGATTGCTCCTCGGCAGCTTCAGGTGTTCGGTAGTTGTGCGCAGTGCGCGGGGCGTCTTTAGCGAACGGAACGTACGCGAAGGACGACGAGGCCGCCCACGATCGTGATCGCACCCGCGATGATGTAGAGCAGGGTGTAGTTCTTATCTCCCGCAGCCGTGGCGCCGATTGCTAGGAAGACGGGGGCAAGGAACGGCGCCGCCGCTTGCGGGATCGACACGGCGAAACCGGTGATGCTCATGAATCGACCGGCGCTCGTGTCCTTTTCGGGCAGCACGTCGAGCAGAAGCGCCTGGTCGACCGCCGCGAACATTCCAATGCCGACTGACGTCGTGAGAGAACCGACATAAAGGAGCGTGACATCGGGAGCGAGAGCTGTGGTGATCGCGCCGGCGGCGAAGAGGACGGCACCTGTCAACACGAACACGCGGCGCCGGCGCAGCTTGTCGGAAAGGAAACCGCCCCCAATGGCGCCTAGCGTTGTCGCGAAGATGCCGAAGAGGCCGAGCGTCGCGATGATAGGAGCCACTTCCGTCACGGGAACGCCCAGGCGAGAGGCGAAGAAGAACGCGGTGAATGTGGTGTTCAGGGTGAGGCCGAAGTAGAACAGGAATCGGCCCAGCCAGACCAGGGAGAAGTCTGGATAGCGGCGAGGATTGAACACGTATTTGCTCAGGATGTTCTTGACCGAGAGTTTCTCGTCGAAAGTTCGTCCTCGACTGTCTTCTTCGTGGATGAGGAATACGAAGAGGGTTACGAACAACACGCCTACGGCGCCGGGCAACAGGAACATCAACAGCGAGTTGCCGGTCAGTGTGCCAGCGATCACGACACCGAATACGGGGGCGATCTGCGTCGCGAAACCTGTGAGTCCGGCCACCTTGCCGCGCTGGCTTTCCGGGAGCCTGTCCGCCATGGAGATTTGGAGGTTGCCAAGCACTTGACCCCACCCGAGTTGAGCGAGGATCCAGCCCGCCCCGAGAATGATCGGGTTCGGAGCAAGCGCCATCACGATGAGCGAGATGACACCGAGCAGCATTCCGACGATCATGAACGGGCGTCGGCGGCCGAGGCGGGTTCGGGTGCGGTCGCTGAGAGTTCCCAGTAGCGGCCCGGTCAGCATTACTACCAGGGCGCCGGAACCGGTGATGTAGCCAAGGTATTCTTCCCGGCCGGGGGCGAGCTCAGAGAGGCGAATTGAGAGCGAGATGGCGATCGGCGTGATGAACGCCACGAAGACGCCGAACTGCCCGAGAACTTGCAGCCAGATGTAGAGCGAGCTCACCTTTTCTTCCGCCGGGCTGCCCGCCCCAGAGGCGCCGTTGACATCCTCAACCGGTGGGAAAGTGGCGGTTGGGGGAGTGCTGGGGATCGGTTGCGGGGGGATCGGGCTAGCGGCCGGGACGTCGCTTGGTTGTTTCGCCATTGAAGACTCCATTGTCGGGATCGATCGGGGCTATCCGGCGAGGAAGGCCTCATCGATAGCGGCTAGCGCGAGCTAGTAAACGTGACTTTAGCGACCCCAACTAGCGCGCGCAAGTTATACAGGCGAGATACTGAGGATGCCGAAGTCCCGGCGTCGGCGGTTACGCGGCGCGCTCTCTGGTGCCAGTCGCGAAGTGGCACGGGGTGCGTTTTATCGCTTGTCCGCGGGAATCGCTCGTGTGGAGTCACGCTCGATGAGCTGAACCGTGGGGGTCGCCTGCTCGGCTGGGGCAGTGTCGGAACCTTCGATGCTGGCGATTGTCAGGGCCGCGAGCTGTCGGCCGAGGCCAGCGGTGTCGAGGCGGATCGTCGACAGGCGCGGCTCGAAGAGGCGGGCAATTGGGGCGTCGTCGTGACCTATGACCGACAGTTCACCGGGAATGTCGATTCCCGCACGCAGCGCTGCTCCCACGAGTGCTGCAGCCACATCATCGTTGTAGGCGAGGACGCCCGTTACACTGGCTGCCCGCCAAGAAAGTACTGCGGTAGTGGCTGACTCATTGTCCAGATCTATCGCCGCCCGTTCGATCCTGCAGCCCGCCGTTTCCGCTGCAAGCCGAGCCGCGGCCCATCGTTCTTGACCGAGAGTGGTCAGACGCCGATCGGCCGTGTCGGCGTAGGCCAATGCGCGATGCCCCAAATCAGCGAGGTGCTCCACCTGCATGGTGGTGCCCGGCTCGTCATAAGGCGGGGCGAGTGTGTCGGGGTCCGGAACGATCCGGGTCACGCCTGCGGCCCGCATCGCTTCGATGGCTTGGGGCGTGAACGGCAAGTAGCCCATCACTGCATCTAAGTCGACTGTTTCCCAGAGGGGGCGGGCGCGCCCTGAGTCGTGGGGGGTTGTGATCAAGAGCGTGTAACCGGCATCGTCCAGCGCGTTCGATGCTTCTTCGATGTTGTTTCGGACGCTAAAGTCGATCGGCCAGTCGGGAAGTATGAGAAGCACGGTGTTGGTGCGCCCGCTTGCAAGGGCGCGTGCGGCTGAATGTGGCCGGTAACCGAGCCGATGAGCTTCGGCGATGACCCGCCGCCGGGTTGCCTCTGAGATGGTCTGGCCGGCGGTGTTGTTGAGCACGAAGCCGACAGTCGCGCGTGAGACGCCTAGCGAGGTGGCGATGTCCTTCGCTGTAACGCGACGGGACGCTTTGCCTGTGTCAGTTTGTGTGTCCACGGGGCCCCCTTCCTGACGCGGATCGCTTGCGCGGTCTAGCTGCTCCAGGCTACCATCAGGGCAGTTTACTAGCGCGCGCTACCTGGCGCGTGCATGCAAGGGAGCAACAATGTCGATGACTACCGGGCGAAAACGCCGCACTCGAGTTTTTCTCACCGGAGCGGCAGGCAACTGGGGTCGCCGGGTTCTCGACGAGTTCCGGCAACGGGCCGATGACTTCGAGGTTGTGGCCCTCGTTCTCCCTTCTCCGAAAGACGTCGCTGTTATTCGCGAGTACGAAGACATGGACAACCTTCAGGTCGTCTTTGGCGATCTCACGAACTACTCCGATGTCGAGACCTGCGTGCGCGGTGCGGATTTTGTCTTGCATATCGGGGCCGTTGTCTCTCCGTTTGCTGACGATCATCCCGAGCTGGCCCACCGGGTCAACGTCGGCAGCATGGCGAACATCATTCGCGCGGTGCAGTCCCAACCACATCCTGAAGCAATCGGGGTGGTGGGTGTCGGCTCGATCGCAGAGACGGGTGACCGTAACCCGCCGCACCATTGGGGGCGGGTGGGTGACCCGCTTCGTGTCGCCCGATACGACGAATACGGACAGAGCAAGATCATCGCTGAAAAGATGCTCGTCGATTCAGGGCTACCGAAATGGGCGTGGGTGCGCCAGACGGGCATTTTCCACCCAGGGGTACTCGAGATCCGCGATCCGATCATGACCCACTCACCGTTCGACGGTGTCATGGAATGGGTCTCCGTCGAGGACGCATCGCGGTTGATGGTCGGTGCCTGTGGTCCGGACGTTCCGGAAGAGTTCTGGGGTGGCGTCTTCAATATCGGCGGCGGGGAAGGCTGGCGACTCACGAACTGGGAGCTGCAGACTCGTATGACGCGCGCATTAGGTGTGTCCGATGTGAAGAGATGGTACGAGCGGAAGTGGTTCGCGACGCGAAATTTCCACGGGCAGTGGTATGTCGACTCTGATCGACTCAATGATCTGATTCCGTTTCGGGAGGACAGCTTCGAAGACGCATTGGCGCGGGCGATCCGCGCGAACCCGTCCCTTCGGGTTGCCGGCCGAGTACCGGCCTGGATCGTGAAGAACCTCGTCCTCAAACCGCTCACGTTGAAACACCGCGGCACCATGGGTTTCATTCGAGATAACGACGTGGAGAAGATCGCAGCATACTTCGGCAGCCGCGAGGAATGGGAACGCATCGGAGGGTGGGAAACGTTCTGGCCCGTCCGACCGGATCGGACCCCCACGCTTCTTGACCACGGTTACGACGAAACAAAATCTCCGTCCACGTGGACAGCATCAGATTACCGAGGGGTGGCGGGTCACCGTGGCGGCGAATTGGTGACACCTCCAGAAGCTGTTGCCACAGGTGACGTCGCAACGCAGCTGGCGTGGCGTTGCGCGGAGGGCCACGAATTCTCAGGCAGCCCGCGGCTGATCCTCACGGCGGGCCACTGGTGCCCTGAATGCGTCAAAAACGTTGCCACCTATCAAGAGCAGGCCGTTCAGAACACATTTCTCGCTCAGCTGACGGAATCGAATCCCGCGTCCGGTGCCGGTCGCACGACGAGGCGCAGCTATCCTTCACACCGCGAACCTGACTCAGCTGTCGGCCGGCGCTAATCCCTTTTTGAATGATCGCCAGGGCATTGAGGCCGTGGCGGAAAGGCAACGATGCTCACGGAAAAGTCGCGTAAGACATTCGATCTCGTCATCGTCGGTTCGGGCACAGGTTTGGCTGCGGCCTTGGCCGCCCATGAACGTGGCCTCGAGGTTCTCGTCATTGAGAAGACCGATCTGATCGGTGGGTCAACCGCCCGATCAGGGGGCGCGTTCTGGATCCCTGCCAACGAGATTCTTGAGGCGCGAGGCGCAGGCGACACGGTAGAGCGGGCGGACCGATACCTCGAAACCCTGGTCGGTGAAACAAGCACCCCAGCGAAGCTTCGGAAATACGTGCGATCGGGCAACGACACGGTTCGCATGCTTCACCGGATGACACGAATGAAATTCACCTGGGCGCAGGGGTATTCGGACTATCACCCCGAAGTATCCGGTGGGTCAGCCGCGGGGCGCAGCTGCGAGTGTCGTCCCTTCGACGCCGCGCGCCTTGGTCCTCATCGCGCCGACCTCCGCCCATCCGTGATGTCGGCACCGGTCCCAATGGCCGTTACGGGCGGTGACTATAAGTGGCTCAACCTCATGGTGAAGATCCCTGTCAGGGGGCTTGCGGTAGCAGCATGGCGAGCGATTCAGGGCGTTGGCGGACTTCTTATTGGGCGGCGCTACGTTGCGGGGGGCCAAGCTCTGGCGGCCGGTTTATACGACGGAGTGCTCCGTGCAAACATTCCCGTGTGGCGGAACACAGAATTGCTGGAGGTGCATCGAAACGAAGACGGTGTATCCGGAATCCTCGTGCGCAGGGACGGTCAAGAACAGGAAATAGATGCGCGAGCGGGCGTTGTTTTGGCTGCCGGAGGTTTCGACCACGACCTTGTTTGGCGTCAACGACACCAATCCAAACATCTGGAGGACTGGAGTCTCGGAAGTAGCGGCAATACCGGCGACGCCATCAAAGCGGGTATTGCCGTCGGCGGTAGCACAGCGCTGCTCGACCAATCTTGGTGGTTCCCCGCCTTCGCGCCGTTGGCGGGCAGGGCGCCCACGGTCATGTTCCCTTCCTGGCTCGTTCATGATCGATCGGCACGGGCGCCGGTTCATCAACGAAGCGGTGGACTACATGTCGTTCGGCCAACGCATCCTGCACCGGGAACGCACCGGCGATCCAGTAGGCACGATGTGGATGGTCTTCGACCAGGAATACCGCAACAGCTACCTCCTCGGAGGGAGCGTTTTCCCCATATGCCGCTCCCGAAGGCCTGGTACGAGCAAGGAATCGCCGTTAACGCGACTTCCTGGAAAGCGCTGGCCCGAAAAATGGGCGTTGATGAGACATCCTTCTCCGATGAAGCCGCGCGCTTCGCCGAGGCGGCAACCGCGGGCGTAGACGAGCAATTCATGCGCGGACAGAGTGCGTACGACCGCTACTACGGAGACCCAACCATCTCGCCTAACCCAAACCTCCGCGCACTCGATCCACGCCGCCTCTACGCCGTAAAGATCGTCCTCAGTGACCTAGGAACCTGTGGCGGATTGCGAACGGATGAGCGCTCCCGGGTGTTGGATGCCGAAGGCAACGCAATCGACGGACTGTACGCGATCGGCAACACAGCCGCGAACCTTTTCGGCACCCGTTATCCCGGCGCCGGCGGCACGATCGGTCCCGGACTCGTCGGAGGTTATGTGGCTGCCGATGATGCGGCCGAGCGAGCTCGCAGAATCGAGAGAGGTTGACCGAGTGGACGGGCGCCGGCCGCCGTCGGAGTCAACGATGATGTCGGCCAGGTATGCGTCATTCACACCATCCGAGACCGCCCGCGCCGTCCCGATTTGTGCGCCGGTCGTCTCGCATCCCTCGCCCCTCCCGATGCTCTAATCCAAATTCGTTCCGATCCAAATTTGAATCGCGGCGCGGATGGCTTCGGCGTTGTCTTGGCCGCCGTATGTCGCCGCAAACCGTGAGTCGGTGACGTAAAGCTGGGCGAGCCCGGCATACGAGTCCCGATCAGGCTTCCGCCCGTTCCACTGTTCAGTCACCCACTGGTGGTGGCTCCCGACCAGCGCCTGAAATGCATCCGATGCCGGGTCTGTGCCCGCTTCGGCCGCCGCCCGCAGCGCAGCATTCACATCCAAGCTGCGTGCATCGTCAGCCCGCCGTTCGTCCTCCGTCATCCGGTCTCGGCGCCGCGCGCTGTCCTCCCACGCGTCGTCGCCCCAGCGCTGTCGCACTTCGGTCTCGTACTGGCTCGGGTCGAAGCCCGCGAACACCTCTTCGATGCTCATCTCGTGTCCTTTCTGCACCGCGTCCAGGGTTTGCCTGACGACGGCGATCTGCTGATTCGTTCGGTCTCTGCGCTCTTCGAGAAGCGCGAGGTGGACTCGGATCGTCTCGGCCAGCGACGCGTCGTCACCGAGCGCAATCCGGATGTCCGCAAGGGGCACCTCAAGCGCACGCAACGACAGGATGCGATAAAGCCTCGACAGCTCCGCATCCCCGTAGAACCGGTACCCGTTGCTCGCCACCCGCGAGGGCCGCAGCAACCCGATCTGCTCATAGTGCCGAAGCGTTCGACTGGTCAGCCCGGTCGCGCGGGCCACATCCTTGATCGGCCACTCCTGCATGCCTGCTCCCTTCTCTCCCATATCTGCAACCATCCCAGTTGACGCAACGGCAGAGTCAAGTAATTAGAGTCAGGTCGATATTCTCAGGACTTGGCCATGTGGCCAAGTTGGGTTATGGTCGACGCATGACTACACCCCAAGAACACCGAAGCGTCGAGGAGCGGCGAGAGCAACTGGTCGACGCTGCCCTCGCCGTGATGACCGACGATGGCCTGCCAGCCGTCACCACGCGGGCCGTGACGGCTCGCGCCGGCCTGCCGCACGGTGCATTCCACTATTGCTTCGGCTCGAAGGCGGATCTGTTCCGCGCGGTTCTGGAACGGGAGCTTCGCCGCTCGATGGCGGCTGCTTTCGCCGTGGAGATCGACTCGCCGGCTGCCACCGCGAAGATCACGGCCGGCATCCGAGCGAATCTCGACCTTGTTCGGGCGCGACCCGACGCGGCCCTCGCGCTCACCGAGCTCATCTCGTTGGCGCGGCGCGACCCCGCGCTGCATGACCTCGCCCGGTGGGAACATGATTCTTACCTCGAAGAGGTCACCGCCAACGTGGAAGTGTGGTCGTCGGCACACGGCATCTCGTGGCGCAGGCCCGTGGTTCAGGTGTCCCGGGTGTTCATCGCCGTTTCCGAGGGCATCACCTCGTCGTGGCTGAGCGACCGGGATGATGCGGCGGCCGAGCAATCGATCGCTGTCGCAGCGGATGCTCTCGCCACCCTGGCAGAGGAGGACGCAGCATGAAGTGGATTTATCTCGGCGCCGCGATCCTGTCCGAGGTCACGGCCGCGTTGTCCATGCAGGCCGCCGTCGATCGGCCGGGCTGGTATGCGCTCGTCGTCGTCGGCTACCTCGCGTCCTTCGCGCTGCTCATCCGGGTGCTGCGTTCCGGCATGGCGATCGGCGTGGCTTACGGAATCTGGGGCGCATCGGGTGTCGCGCTGACCGCCGTGATGGCGGCAGTCCTTTTCGGTCAAGCCCTCACGCCGGTCATGCTCGGCGGCATCGCGCTCATCGCGGCCGGCGTGCTCCTCGTCGAAATCGGATCACAGCGGGCGCTCGCGGCGCGCGGAAAGGCGGCACGCTGATGGGCTGGCTCCTGCTCGCAATCGCGATCCTCACCGAAGTTTTCGCCACGATCAGCCTCAAACTCGCGACCGACGGCAACAAGCGCTGGTACATCGCCGTCGTCTCGGGATACCTCGTCGCCTTCTCGCTGCTCGCGGTCGCGCTCACCCTCGGGCTGCCGATCGGCATCGCCTACGGCGTCTGGGCCGCCACGGGCGTCGCGCTGACCGCAATCCTCGGACGCGTCCTATTCAAGGACCCGCTGACGGGCACGATGCTCGCGGGCATCGGCCTCATCATCGCCGGTGTGTTCCTGGTCGAGCTCGGCCACTGACCGTCGACGTCTTACTCGCCGATAAGGTTGCGGGGTGCAACAGCAACTGAGTGAGATTCGGATGTCGGATGGCACCGTCATCTCGTACACCGTCTTCGACGGCGCCGGCCCAGCGGTCGTGATCTTGCACGGCCTCGCCGGAAGCAGCCGGGAGTTCGTCCCCACAGCCGAAGCGCTGCCGGGCCGCAGGGTGATCCTGATCGACCAGCGCGGTCACGGTCGCAGCACGCGGGTGCCGGCGGACACATCCCGGGCGGCCTTCGTGGCCGACGCCGCGCGAGTCATCGAGGCCGAATCATCCGGGCCGGTCGATCTCGTCGGCCAGTCGATGGGCGCCCACACGGCCATGCTCGTCGCAGCCGCCCACCCACACCTCATCCGCAAGCTGGTGCTCCTCGAAGGCAACGAGGGCGGTGGTTCACCGGAAGAGCACGCGGACCTTGCCCAGTTCTTCCACTCGTGGCAGGTCCCCTTCGCCACCCGCGAGCAAGCCCAAGAGTCTCTCGGAGGCGGCCCCCTCGCCCAGGCCTGGGCCGCAGACCTCGAAGCCCGCCCCGACGGCCTCTACCCCCGCTTCGACCCGGATGTCATGGCCCAAACAATCCGCCACCTCGCGACTCCCCGCTGGGAAGAGTGGACGAGCGTCCTCGCCCCCACCCTCGTCGTCTACGCCGACGGCGGCATGTTCACGGAAGAACAGAAGGCCCGCTTCGTCGCTGGCGGAGCGAACGTCCAGCGGGTAGACCTCCTCGGAGCTTCCCACGACGCGCACTTGGATGCTTTCGACCGGTGGGTCGACTCGCTCGCCGATTTCATCGCCGAAGGAGAAGTGAGCCTCCTGAAATAGGGGCGGGAACAGGGGTTACCACGGGTCAGCTTCTCTCGGGAAACGAAAGGTGCTTCGTCGGCCCGGCCTAGACAACGAAGATCAGCCCAGACAGTGTATTTGTGACGCAAGACGAAGGTCTAAGTTGCTACTAACTTCGAGCCCCCGACACGCGAAGAATGCCCCGTCGATGGGGCGGAAGGTGTCTGCATCTGAGAGTATGAGACAACCAACCGAGAGGACATCCCATGGCACGCGCGGACCTGCTTCTCGCTCTGGTGACCTCCGGAGCAGGGGGCGATGATCTGTCGTTCAGGCGTGCCGCAGAGGCCTTGATCGCCGAAGAAGAAGCGAAGAACCATAGGGCGCTGGCCTCGCAGTTGACTGATGCCTTAACCCGGCGACGAAGCACCGGCAACATTAGCCAGCTAGGCAGATCAGATTCAATCTCGTCACTTGTCCATGAGGTCATACCCGAACGTCGCGTATCGGAACTTGTTTTGCCCGCTGTTGCGCGCGAGGTTCTCACTGATCTAATCGAAGAACATCATCGACGCGACCTTCTCCGTAGCTATGGTGTGGAACCACGCCACCGAGTCTTGCTGAGTGGTCCTCCTGGCGGGGGTAAAACAACGCTCGCTGAAGCGCTTGCCACTGAACTTGCCGTGCCTCTTCTAACCGTGCGCTACGAGGGGCTTATAGGCAGTTTTCTGGGTGAAACCGCAAGTCGTATGGACGCACTATTCGCCGGCGTACGAACGCGCCCCGCGGTTCTGTTTTTCGATGAATTTGACTCGGTCGCGAAGGAACGTGGTGATGCCCATGAAACAGGCGAGATTAAACGAGTAGTGAGTTCACTACTCCTCCAGATCGACCGCCTACCCAGTCACGTAGTTGTTGTGGCGGCGACCAATCACGCCGAATTACTTGACCGCGCGGTCTGGCGACGAATGCAGGTACGTCTCGATCTCCCAATGCCTTCTCGCGCTGGCAAGACAGAATGGCTGGGTGCCTGGCAGCAGCGAATGAACTTCGACTTCGGCCTTTCAATTCGGACTATCGCTGACAAACTGGGGCCGGTCAGTTTCGCGGAGTTAGAAGAGTTTGCCAACGACGTAAGGCGCCGTTCGATCCTCGTGGGTATTGATATGGAACCGACGAAGGTCACCGACCGGGCGCTAATTCAATGGTCCAAGCGCGCGGCGCCGGAGCCAGATGCCCGAGATTGAGCCTCCCTCGCGCGAGCGTCCGGTGGTATGGGCGCAACCAGGGCAAGTGAGTTCTATCCCGGCTCCTCAAGCTCGCGGGAACGAACGGGTTAGCTTCATGGGTCGCGCTGGACAGCTCTCTCGGCTTTCTGGACAACTGGAACGAGCCCAAGAGGCTTTGCGCGAGCAGGTCATCTTGTCAGAATCACTGCAGGTGGCCGATCCCCAGCTCGTGCTGGTCTTCGAAGGAGTCGAAGAGCGAGCCGATCTGAGTGTTGTGGCTCGGGCGCTTGGGCTCGAGGTTTTGGTCGAGTTTGAGGACGCATTTGAGCCGGACGAGGATGTCGCGATTCTTTCCCCACAGCCGAGAGACCCCTATGTGAGGTCCTGCCTTCATGCACTCTGCGTGGACCAAAGATCCCTCAACCGGATCCTGATCGCGTGGCGTGCATGGCGACGCAATGGCCAAGCGGGCTCGGGTTTGGCGGAACTGTCGAAGCTGTTCGAACACTTAAAGGACGTGAGGCAGTGGGGACCCATCGATCGCCTACGTGCCGTCGACTGGGAAGAATACCTTCGGCACCGGATCACGGGTCAATCACACTTGGTCGAGGTTGAACTATGGTATAGACGATCCGCAGAGCTGCGACTCGGAGCGGTTCAGATAGTTTCTAACCTGATTGTGTCCGGCGGCGGAGAAGTGATCACGTTCGTAGATGATCCGGAGACCGGCTACCTCGCCGTCAAATGCACCGTGCCGGACGAGAGCCTCCGCCAGCTTGCGAGCGGTAGCTTAGACGCAGTGCAGGTGGTGAAGTCCTCACACGTGCTCTATGTCAAGGTCGAAGGTCAAGGACTTCTCGCGAGTGTTGAAGACCAAAGCATCTCCGACTTCGAAGCTGCACTGCCGACCGGAATGCCTCGTGTAGCGGTGCTCGACGGTGTTCCAGCGTCCAATCACCCCAGGCTGGCCGGCCGGGTTCAGATATTGGATCCCGACGATCTCGCGAGCGCGACCGAGTCTACGGTTGAGCTTCGAAGGCATGGTACATGGATGACTTCTGCTGTCGTTTGGGGCGATATCGCGGCTGGTGAGGCTCCACTCGAAGGTCCCGTTATTGTGAGGCCGGTGCTACTTCCATCAATAGACACCGTTGACCAAGTCGAAGAGTTCCATCCCGACGTTCTCGTTCCGGACTTGATGCGAAAAGCCTTTGCGGACCTATTTGGCGGCGATGATACCGGTCTAACAATTGTTAATATCAGCCTTGGTGACCCGACAGTTCCTTTCGACACGCTGATGTCATCATGGGCCCGAACGCTAGACGCTCTCAGTTGGCATTATGGTGTCCTGATCGTTGTTTCGGCCGGCAACGTTAGTCGACTCCACCTCGCTGACCACGACTCACGCTCCCTCATCGCGCTTGTTGGCGCCGACAGAAGTGCAGCAATACACGCCGCGCAGTTGCAGACCTGGACAGATCGTAGGATTTTGTCCCCAGCCGAATCGATCAACGCAGTGACGGTGGGTGCCCTGCATGCTGATGCCTCAAACACGGGGCCGTATGGTTATGTCTTTGACCCACACGATGGCCGCCTGGATGTGAGCCCCATTAGTCGACTAGGGGGAGGTCATCGCCGAGCCATCAAACCTGAAGTGGCAGCGCCCGGCGGCCGGTCAATGTTTGTCAACCCTCCACTGAATCAGACCTTCGTGGAAGCTGCGCGCTCGTCGGTACACGGCATCCGCGTAGCAACACCAACGGGCGGCGAGGGTCAGATAGTCGGAACAAGTCCGGCTGCAGCCTTGGTTTCGAGAAAATTGGCCCGACTCGTCGACCTTGCTGTTGAAGTAAGCGGTGAGGACTTGGATAGGCACCATCGCGCTGTAGCTGCCAAGGCAATGTTGGTACACGGTGCAAGGCACCCCGCGGACGTTTTCGGACCTGACTTCCCGGCCGAAGCCGCGATCGGCTATGGCGCTATCTCCCGCGACCTTGCCGATGGTTGTGCACCGAATGAGGCCACGCTTCTCTTCGTCGGAGATTTACGCCACCGACAGCAGCAAGACCTCAACATTCCGCTCCCTGACGGTCTATCAACGCGGGACATCAAGCGCATCACGGCAACAGTGGCTTGGCTATCCCCAGTCAATTGGCGGCATCGTCAGTACCGAAGAGCCCAAATGCAGCTAACTAAGCCAACAGGATTCTCAGCTATCCCTTCGAGTCTGGACGTGTCGGACGCCGAGGCGTCCCGGGGAAGTTCGACAGTGAAGCATCAGGTGTGGGAATTGGACAGGGCGATTGCTGCGGGAATCGGCAGCTCACTGAGCGCGCGCGTAAAGTTCTTCGGGCAAGCAGGCGGTATGCCTGATGAGCCAGTGCCGTACGCCGTGGTGCTTTCATTGTGGGTCGCTCCCGAGGCCGGAGTGGATGTGTACACGCAGGTCGCGGAACAGATCCGTCCGCGAATCATCATCAATCCAGCCGGCAGCAATATCTCATGAGGGGCCCAACCCAGTTAGTTCGGTCGATAACCGAAGCTGTAGCATCGCCTCTCGAAAGGGCGCGAAGCGCAGGCGCCAAGTGCGATGGTGGTTGGAAGTTGTCGTAGTTCGATCAATGGTTGCGCTGACCCATGTCAGTGCCGTTCCCAATCTGGTGGTCAGGCGGTGGCTGTTCATTCCCAATGACTGTCGAGTTGGTCTCGACCATTCAGAGAGCTGGAGGTGTGAAAATGCCTCCTAGGTCGTGAGCTGCCGGTCGTTCGGCCACTGGCTGAGTGACTGAAAGAATTCCGTTGCCTCTGCGTGTTCAGAAAATTCGAGTAAATTGCCGACTTTTCTGGCGAGTACGTCCCTCACCTCCGAAGGAGACGCGAAGAAGAACTCTTTACGCGGGTTTGCCTGATTCAAGGCTCGATTTGCGAAATGGCGGTGGAGTTCGAGCTCGAGTGTGACTGCGTCCTCGGAGAAATAGATGGTGTGTATGTCGAACCTGAACGGTACAGATGCGCCCCCTAATTCGTGGACGCGCTCTTTCGGTTCAAGTCGCCGAGTGAGTCCAATCTTCACTACTCCCTCGCCGAAGGCCCCGCGGTTTGAGATCACGTAGACGTATCCTGCTCGGATGTTTGCGGCTCGGTAGTCGTTCTCAGCAATAGCTTGGTCGATGGCTGCAATGCGCTCAACGAGGTTCGGATCATCGGCGCCGACGGCTCCGAGCTTTTCGAGCGTCTGGACAAGAAGGGTGCGTTCTTTGTCCAACCGAGCGCGTTCCTCGGCTAGTTCTTTCTCTACGCGCTTCTCTTCGCGAAGGCGAGCGCGCTCCTCGCGTTCAGCCTCCCTCTCCTCCTGCTTTTTCATCAGCCAATCCGCAGTGAGCTCGAGTTCCTCTATGCGAAGTGCATGGAACTCTTCGCTAATTCGCATCTGCATCATGGCGCCGAGGCGCGCAATTGCCTGCCGTGAACTTTCAAGCCGCTTCTTCGCGGTCTGCACGTTGCCCGCCTTCAGTGTGCGGATGCCGATATCTACCTCCGCGTTGTACGCGCGCAACATGAGCTTGGCGAGGTCGTCGCTCATTTTGCGACCCTTTGCAAGCGAGTTGTCAAAGGTGAACAGGTTCGATTTTTCGATTGCTTGACCGTCGCGAAGCATAGTCGCGACTCGCCTCTCCAGATCTAAAAGCCGTGCTTGATACAAGACCGAGTTCTCGAGTGGATGGTGGTAACGATAGATCCCAACTTCTTGAAGGATCTGCTGATCGTCGAGGGGAACGCCAGATTCGTCTCTTGTGCCGGCGGCGGCTAGTTGTTCGCGCAAGGAAGCGTTCTCAACCTCAAGCTGGCGCACTTTCTCCGGGGTCTGAGGATCTTCGCGCCCATCCTGCGGGGTTTCTTCATTGCGGCGTTCGGGGGAGATGTGACTCTCGTTTATTTGCGAGTCCCCACCCCCGTTTGAGGCTCCATCCTCCGCGGCAGAAAATTCCGCCGTCGGCTCGGGCTGGTTAATTTCATCGATCCAAAATTGCCATCCGTCGGGTGGCGAAGTCCACTCGGGCGGCGGGGTCCATCCGGCGGGCGGAGTCCAACCAGGCGGAACTGGAGGCCAACCGGGCGGGGGATTGAACCGACGCCGTTGGAGGCTCACGAGCGCCGCACCCCGGCGGGATCGATAGTCACAAGCGAGAATGGGTTTTTCGATACGGCTGCGCCGAGATGTTGGAGAGTGGCGCTCGGAACGACGCCACCGAGATCAAAGTCCATGAAGGTTTCACGAGCGGAGGTCACAGCCACGAGGGGAAGGAACATCTGGCGACCCGTCGCGGGGTCTTTCGTACGAGGGCCGACTTGAAGAGAAATTGCCTGAATGATGCCTCGTCGATCCGCTTCAAAAATTTCGTGCAGCGAACGAAGAGCGACTTGATGAATCGCGCTGGCGTAACGGTCGTTCACGTCTTTCTTGGACGACTGAGTTTCCGCGATCTCATCACTAGCGCGTACATAGCGATAGGACTTGACGGTGCGGATTGACTCCGGCGCAGGAACAATTGCAGTCAAAGCGAGCTCTGAGGTTGCGGGATCGAAACGGGCCTCATGTTCGACTTCGAAACTCGGCGGATATACGGAGTTTGCGAGGACGATCCCGACATATTCCTGGACAGCATCCACGGCGCCGTAACCGAGGCCGGCAATGAGGGCGTCGATCTCGGCGTTGTGTTCCGCAATGTCTTTCTCACGCAGCTGGCACTCGGATTCGTACTTCGTGCGCAGAGTTCTGAGTGTTTCAATCCTCCTCTGCTCCGCCGACCTGTGCTGTCGCTCAGCCTCAGCCTGTCTCGCCGGAACAGAGTCCCGGTAGCTAGCCCATTGATGCCATTCCTGCTGATGCTCGAACTGCGCTTTGCGGAGAGCATCCTCATATTTCTTGCGCTTGCCGAACAGGCCCGATGGTGCCTCCGGTTGCCGAAGCAACGGCGGCGGCGGAACCTGGAGGCGCGGAGGTGCGGGAATCGGATTTTCCAGGTCGCGTCGCGGAAACGGCGGATGCTCGACTCGTTGCTTCAGATTTTCAAGATCTACCCAGTCATCCACATCTAGGGTCGCGGAGAGGAGGCTGTCAATCTCTTCGTACTCGTGTGCGAGATCGTCATTCAGCTCTTCCACCTCGGCAAGGCGTGACTCTACGTATGCGGCCTGAGCCTCCCGCTCCATTCGCTTCCGCTCGGCCTCCGACGCTCGAGAAGCAGCGGCGGCCGCGCGGTTGGCGGCGGCTTGGGCTCGCAGTGCTTGTGCGTGAGCGGCGGCGTTCGCTCGTCGGGCGGCGTTCGCGCGAGCTTCCGAGAGCCTTTGTTGATGCTGAAGCTCTGCCAAAAAACCACGACGCTGTGCCATTGAAACCCCCATTGGATGTGAACCGAGCAGAGTTCACTCTACTGATAGAAGTTCGTGCTGGAGTGGAGTTTTGTCCCTCAGCTGCTCCCGTAAAGCAGCAATTTGATCGGGTGGTTGAATGATCGGGCGCGCGAGCGCGACAGGACGCGCTTCCTGCCGCGCTCAGCCAAATGGACCGTTAGCTGGTAACGAAAAACTCCTCAGCTCCAGTCCACACCTTCGCCGTATGTAGCGGCATCTATGACTACTTCCAAAAGACGAAAAGCTTTGTCCAATGCCGCGCCGATAGAAGAAAAATCAATGTCGATGCTTTCCTGCTTCAGGACCCCGGCATAACGGAAACCTGTACCCGATCTATCCATAGCGGCCAACAGCTCCAGTGTTTCCAAAACATCCTCGGGGATCTCCTGCAACCCCAGCGCGGTGTTGTGAATCTGTTGTTCCGAGATCAGCTTCTTCAGATCGTGTCCGATTTTTAGCCTCAGGCGATCGGCGACAACCTCCCGCGCTAGCTCCGGGTCTGTGGCGTCATTTTGCCGCCGCATTTCAGCTAGGTTCTTGATGTTCTTTTTGAGGGCAAGCTCAATCGCCTGTCTCCAAACGAACATGAAAGGCAAGAGCATTACGTCGTCCCAGGGCTGACCATCGTAGGAGTTTTGAAGGCGACGAGCGGCGTCGGCATAGCCGGTCATTACTAGTCCCGGACCCATCAGGTGAGCGTTGTATTGAATCAGCGTGCCTTGGCCCTTCGCCGGGTGAGCGGCAAATAGGGAGTTCTTCGTTGGTTCCATACCTTTATCTTGGCGCTGCGCGGCCCACAACCATATGGCGAAGCAAACCCAATACGGTCGATGTGATCGTGGATCGGCCGATAAAACTCTTAGTCTCTGCAGGCAAGATGGGCCATTCCCGCCGCGTTCGGCAATGGCCGGGGATCTCCCCCTCAGTCGGAATCCAGATCGCACGGATTGACACCCGCCGAGACTTCTGCCTACTCTGTGTACGTTCACAGACTCTCAATGAGGAGTTGTCACTCCGCGATCTGTGCACGTTCACAGGACGCCGACGCGAGTCGGGGCGGAAGGATTCATGAGCACGCAGCATCCAGCATCAGGCGCACGGCCGGCGTTCTCGCACGACGGCATTGCGTTCGGCTGCGACTACAACCCCGAGCAGTGGGACCGGTCGGTCTGGCGCGAAGACGTCGACCTGATGCGCGAGGCGGGCGTCGACCTCGTGGCCCTCAACATCTTCGGCTGGTCGCACATCGAACCGCGCCCGGGGGAGTACGACTTCGACGGGCTCGACGAGATTCTCGACCTGCTGCACGCCGCCGGCATCCGCGTGAACCTGGGCACGGGCACCGCCTCGGCCCCGCCGTGGTTGACCGCCCGGCACCCCGAGATCCTGCCGCAGGTCGAAGACGGCACCACACGCTTTCCGGGCGGACGCCAGGCGTGGTGCCCGTCATCCGCCGTGTTCCGCCGCTATGCGCTCGAGCTGGTCGAGAAGGTCGCCGAGCGCTATGGCCAACACCCCGCCGTCGAGCTGTGGCACGTGTCGAACGAGCTCGGCTGCCACAACGCCCTCTGCTACGACGACGAAAGCGCCGAAGCTTTTCGCGGCTGGCTGCGCGCCCGCTACACGACCATCGAACGCCTCAACACCGCGTGGGGCACCTCGTTCTGGAGCCAGCAGTACAGCGACTTCGCCGAGATCCTTCCCCCGCGCCTGACGCTGTCGAGCCGCAACCCGAGCCAGGTCATCGACTTCCACCGCTTCTCGTCTGACGAACTGCTCGGTTATTACCGAGCCGAGCTCGAGGTGCTGCGCCGCCACAGCAGCGTGCCCGTCACGACCAACTTCATGGTCACCGCCCACATCCGCAACCTTGACTACTGGCAGTGGGCACCCGAGATGGATGTCATCGCCAACGACCACTACCTCGACAACCGTCTCGCCGCCCCCACCGCCGAGCTGTCGTTCGCCGCCGACCTGACCCGCGGCCTCGCACTGGGCGGCCCCTGGGTGCTCATGGAACAGTCGACCGGTGCCGTCAACTGGCAGCCGCACAACCTGGCTAAAGCTCCCGGCGAGATGACGCGCAACTCGCTCACCCACGTGGCGAAGGGCGCCGACGCGGTGTGCTTCTTCCAGTGGCGCGCGTCGCTGCAGGGCTCCGAGAAGTTCCACTCGGCGCTGCTGCCCCACGCCGGCACCGACAGCGAAATGTGGCGCGAAGTGGTCGACCTGGGCCACACCCTCGACCGCCTCGACGAGATCACCGGCACACGCGTGCAGGCCGATGTCGCCATGCTGTTCAGCTGGGAGAGCTGGTGGGCCGCCGACGGCGAAAGCCGCCCGAGCCACGGCGTCGACTACCTCTCGCAGGTGCACGCCGCCCACGCCTCGCTGCGCCGCCTCGGCCACACCGTCGACCTGGTGCGCCCGGGCGCCGACCTCTCGGCCTACAAGCTCGTCATCGTGCCGTCGCTCTACCTGGTTCGGGATGCCGAAGCCGAGGTCGTCTCGAACTACGTCGCCGCGGGCGGCCACGTCGTCATCACGTTCTTCAGCGGAATCGTCGACGAAGAAGACCGCGTGCGCGCCGGCGGCTACCCGGGCGCGTTCCGCGAGCTGCTCGGCATCAATGTCGAAGAGTTCGCACCGGTTCTGCCGGGGCAGCGGCTGACGCTCGCCTCGGGGATGTCCGCGACCGCCTGGTCCGAGCGCGTGCGAGCCCGCGGCGCCGAGGTTCTCGACACGTTCGCCGACGGGCCGTCCGCCGGAAGGCCCGCCATCACGCGCAACGTCGTCGCCAGCAACAGCGACAGCGCAAACACCCCCGGCGTCGCCCGCTACCTCGCCACGAGCCTCGACCCCGACGCGCTCGACGCCGTACTGCGCGACGCCGCGGCCGAAGCATCCGCCCGCCCCCAGGGGGACGAGCGCGAACCCGGGCTCGAGGTCATCCGCCGCGCCACCGCAGGGCACGCTGCCGACGGACACACCACCGCAGGCGACGCCCCGCGCAGCTACCTCTTCCTCATCAACCACTCGGCGCACGACGTCGAGACGCCGGTGCGGGGCCTCGACCTCGTCACCGGCGACACCGTCGACAACATCGCACGCGTGCCAGCCGGCGCCGTGCGCGTGATCAGAGAGGACCCCGCGCGATGAGCGTCAGTGTCGAAACGGCGGCGGTGAGCGCTCCCCGGCGCCGCGTGCGCCCGCCCAAACTGGTGGTGCAACACAAGAAGGCGATCGCGATCTTCATCGCACCCTTCGCCGTGCTGTTCGCCCTGTTCTACCTCGTGCCCATCGGTTACGCCGTCTACCAGTCGCTCCTGGTGATCCAGCGCGACGGCACGTTCGGCCAGGCGCGCGAGGTGTTCGGCGGGTTCGCCCAATACGTGCAGGTGTTCCAAAACGGGCCCTTCTGGCAGTCGGTCGGCCGCGTGCTGCTGTTCGGCGCCGTGCAGGTGCCCGTCATGCTGGGCCTCGCCCTGCTGTTCGCGCTGCTGCTCGACTCGCCCATCCTGCGCGGCAAACGCTTCTTCCGCCTCGCGTTCTTCGTGCCCTACGCCGTGCCCGGCGTCATCGCGGCCATCATGTGGGGGTTCCTCTACTCGCCCAACCTGTCGCCCTTCACCGCGGTCACGCAGAACATCGACTTCCTGTCGGCCGACCTCGTGCTGTGGGCCATCGCCAACGTTGTCACGTGGGTGTTCGTGGGCTACAACATGCTCATCATCTACTCGTCGCTGCTCAGCATCCCGACCGAGATCTATGAGGCCGCGCGGCTCGACGGCGCCGGTCAGATGCGCATCGCCTGGTCGATCAAGATCCCGCTCGTGATGCCCGCCATCGTGCTCACCGCGATCTTCTCGATCATCGGCACGCTGCAGCTGCTCGCCGAACCGCAGGTGTTCCGCACCTTCAGCTCGGCCGTGTCGAGCACGTTCACCCCGAACCTCACCGTCTACACGACGTCGGCGATTCCCAACGTCAACCTGGCGGCCGCGTTCTCGGTCGTGCTGGCGCTGGCCACCTTCATCCTGTCGTTCGGTTTCCTCAAGTTCACGCAGCGAAAGGACGACAAATGAGCGCCATCCTGTCTTCCCCGGCCAACGGTTCGCCCGATTCGAATCAGGCGTCGGATGCCGCGCCCACCTCACGCATCCGTCGCGGCGGTCGCGGCCAGGCGGGTGGCGGTCACGGTCACCAGGGCCCCGCCGGCTCCGACACGACCCGGGCCCGCGGCCCCCGCGAAAGCCCCCTGTCGCGCGCCGGAGCCCTGATCGTGATGCTCGTCTTCACGCTCTACTTCCTCATCCCGATCTGGTGGCTGTTCATCGCCTCGACCAAGTCGGCGCCGCAGTTCGGCAACACGCCCGCCCTGTGGTTCGCGGACTTCAACCTGTTCGAGAACATCGGCCAGCTCATCGCCTACCGCGACGGCGTCTACCTCAAATGGATGCTGAACTCCGTGCTCTACGCGGGCCTCGGCGCTCTGCTCGGCACGCTGTTCGCGGCCATGTGCGGCTACGCGCTCGCCAAATACCGCTTCCCCGGCCGCGACGCCATCTTCAACGTGGTGCTCGGCGGAGTGCTCGTGCCCGCGACCGCTCTGGCGCTGCCCCTCTTCCTCATCTTCAGCCAGGTGGGGCTCACCAACACGTTCTGGTCGGTGTTCCTGCCGTCGCTCGTCAGCCCGTTCGGCGTGTACCTGACCCGCATCTTCGCGGCGTCGAGTGTGCCCGACGAGTTGCTCGAGGCATCCCGACTGGATGGTGCCGGCGAGATCCGCACCTTCTTCACCATCTCGGTGCGGCTCATGTTCCCGGCGCTCGTGACCGTGTTCCTGTTCCAGTTCGTGGCCATCTGGAACAACTTCTTCCTGCCGCTCATCATGCTGCGCGACGAGACGCTGTTCCCCGTGACGCTCGGGCTCTACGCCTGGAACTCGCAGGTGAACCAGATTCCCGAGCTGCGCCTCTATGTGCTGGTCGGCGCGTTCCTGTCGATCATCCCGCTCGTCATCACCTTCCTGCTATTGCAGCGGTTCTGGCGTTCGGGCCTCGGCGCCGGCTCGGTCAAGTAGCGCCGCGGCATCCTCACCTTTTCACCTCCCGCATCACCTTCACCCCGATAGATCACGCACACCCACAGAAACGGAACAGCATGAACCTCAAGAGAACAGCGGTCGCCGCAGCGGTGCTTTCGGCCGTCGTTTTGAGCGGCTGCTCGTCGACCACCGGCAGTGAGGGCAGCGACGCTGCAGCCTGCACGCCGGCCGACGGAAAAGTCGAGCTCAGCTTCACCTCCTGGATTCCCGGCATCGAAGACGCCGTGGATGTCTGGAACAAGGCGAACCCCGACATCCAGGTCGCCGTGCAGACGGGCCCCAACGGCAACAGCGGCACCTACCAGAACTTCTTCAACCAGCTGAAGGCCGGCAACGCGCCCGACCTCGGCCAGATCGAATACGACGCGCTGCCCAACTTCCGCGTGCAAAACGGCCTCATGGACCTCGGCGCCTGCGAAGACGTCATGGCCTCGAAGGACAAATTCGTCGACTGGACCTGGGGTCAGGTCTCGCTCGGCGAATCCGACTCGGTCTACGCGATCCCGCAGGACTCGGGCCCCATGGCCATGTTCTACCGCGCCGACCTGTTCGAGCAGAACGGCATCGCCATCCCCACCACGTGGGATGAATACAAGGAAGCCGCCAAGAAGGTGCGCGCCACCGGCAGCTACATCACCAACTTCTCGCAGGGCGACATCAACCAGTTCGCCGGTTTCGTGTGGCAGGCCGGCGGCAGCTGGTTCCAGAACGACGGCACCGACTGGACCGTCGACCTGACCGACGACGCCTCCAAGAAGGTGGCCGACTACTGGCAGGAACTCATCGACGAAGACCTCGTCTCCACCGTTCCCGCCTGGACCACCGAATGGGACAACGCCTACAACACCGGCGCCGCCTGGACCTGGAACTCCGCCGTCTGGGGCGCCAACTCCATCGCCTCGGGCGCACCCGACACCGCGGGCAAGTGGTCCGTGGCTCAGGCCCCGCAGTGGAAATCCGGCGACAAGGCTGCCGGCAACTGGGGCGGCTCGTCAACGGCCGTCTTCACCGGCTCGGAGCACCCCTACGAGGCCGCGAAGTTCGCGCTCTGGCTCAACACCTCTGAAGAGGCCCTCACCATGCTGAACGAGTCGGCGAACATCTACCCCGCCACCAAGGACGGCCTCAACCTGCCGATCCTGAAGCAGGGCGTCGAGTTCTACGGCAACCAGCCGATCTACGATGTGTTTGCCGACGCCTCCGCCGAGGTCGCCGAAGACTTCGCCTGGGGCCCGACCATGACGCAGACCTACAACGACGTGTCGGATGGCTTCAAGTCCGCCGTCTCGGGCGACGGAACCCTGTTCGACGCACTCAAGAAGGGCCAGTCGGCGACCGTCGACGCGCTGAAGGCCCAGTCCATCCCCGTCAAGGAGTAGTTGCACCGTGATTCACCACCTTCGTGCCGCGGGCGTCAGCCTGATCGTCGATGCCCGCGGCGCGAAGGTGCCCTCGATTCTGCACTGGGGGGCGGATGTCGGCGAGCTCGACACCTCTGCCCTCGACAGTTTGGCCGGGGCGCTGGTGGCCGCCGTGCCGCCCTCGTCGATCGACGAGTCCCCGCGCCTGAGCCTCGTGCCGACCCTGTTCGACGGGTGGAGCGGGCGGCCCGGGCTCGAAGTTCATCGCGTGGGCGGGGTTGCCCCTTCGGTATCCCAACCGCTCGCGCTGCGCCTGGTCGCGACCGACGCTACTGAAACAACCCTCGTCTTCACGCTCGCGGATGCCGCGGCCGCCGTCACTGTGACGGTCACGCTCGAGCTCACCCCCGAGGGTGTCCTGCGCCTGCGCCACCGCGTGCGGAACGACGCATCCTCACCTCTTGCCGTCGACGGCGTCGCCGCAGCCCTTCCGCTGCCCGACCGCGCCCGAGAACTCCTCGACTTCACGGGCCTCTGGACCCACGAGCGCACCCCGCAACGCCACACCCTCGGCCAGGGCATCTGGAGCCGCGAACACCGCCACGGCCGCCCCGGCCACGACGACGCGTTCCTCTTCGCGGCCGGCGCCCCCGGCTTCACATTCCGCACGGGCGAGGTCTGGGCCACCCACCTGGCGTGGAGCGGCGACAAGGTCCTCTGGGCCGAACGCTCGCCGCTCGGCGCCTCGGTCTCGGGCAGCGGCGAACTGCTCGCCCCCGGCGACATCGTGCTCGCGGATGGTGAGCACTACGAGTCCCCGTGGACCGTCGCCGTCTACTCGGCCACCGGTCTCGACGGTGTCTCGGCCCGCCTGCACCCGTGGATCCGCTCGTGGAGCAGCATCCGCCGCCCCCGCCCCGTCGTCTTGAACACGTGGGAGGCCGTCTACTTCGACCACGACCTGCCCACCCTGCTGACCCTCGTCGACCAGGCCGCACGCGTGGGCGTCGAACGGTTCGTGCTCGACGACGGCTGGTTCGAGGGCCGCACCGACGACCGCCGCGCCCTCGGTGACTGGTTCGTCGACGCCGCGCGCTGGCCCGACGGGCTCTCCCCGCTCATCGACGCCGTGCGCGCGCAGGGCATGGACTTCGGGCTGTGGGTGGAGCCCGAGATGGTGAACCCGGATTCGACCGTGGCGCGCGAGCATCCCGACTGGATTCTCGGTCACGCGGATGCTCCCACCTGGCGTTTCCAGCGCGTGCTCGACCTGTCGAACCCCGAGGCTTTCGCCTACATCCTCGGCCGCCTCGACGCGCTGCTCGGCGAATACGACATCGCGTTCCTCAAGTGGGATCACAACCGCGACCTGCTCGGCGGCTCGGCCCACCGGCAGACCGCCGCGTTCTACCGCCTGCTCGACGCCGTGCGCGCGGCCCACCCGCACGTCGAGATCGAGTCGTGCGCGTCGGGCGGCGCGCGCATCGACCTGGGTGTGCTCGAGCGCGTCGAACGCGTGTGGACGAGCGACACCAACGACCCGCTCGAGCGCCAGGCCATCCAGCGCTACACGTCGCTCGTGATCCCGCCCGAATACCTCGGCGGCCACCTGGGCGCGGCGCAATCGCACACCACGTGGCGCACCTCGGACCTCGAGTTCCGGTTGGTCACGGCCCTCTTCGGCAGCGCCGGCATCGAGTGGAACCTGAACGAGGCCTCACCCGCCGAGCTCGACACCATCGCTGCCTGGATCGACACCTACAAGCGCCTGCGTGGCCTGCTGCACACGGGCACCGTGGTGCGATCGGATGCCTCCGACCCCGCGTTGCACGCCCACGGCGTCGTCTTCCGCGACCTCACGTCCGCGCTCTTCGCCCACGTCTCCCTGGCCGCCCCGCGCACCACGGTGCCGTCGCCGCTCCGCCTCCCGGGCCTCGACCCCGACCGCCTCTACCGCGTGCGCCCGCTCACGCTCGGGGCCGCCCCGCGCGCCATCCAGGATGCTCCTCCCGCCTGGATCGCGGCCGGCGAAACCGTGCTCTCGGGCCGCGTCCTTGCCGAGATCGGCCTCGCCGTGCCGCTCCTCGCGCCCGAACAGGCGCAGCTCTTCACGGCCGACGCGCTCTAGCGCAGGTCGCGCGGGGAGTGGTACCCATCGCGAGCAACGCTCACGTTCGATAGCGTTATCTCGCCAAGAACATCCGAATCACCCGAGGGGGACCCCATGAGGGAACGACGCACCAAGACCACCGCACTCATCGCCGGCTTCGCTATCGCCGGTTTCCTGCTGTCCGGCTGTGCCGGCGGCCAGAGCAAGGCTGACGCGTGCAAGGAGCTCGAGAGCGGCATTCAGCAGCTGCAGACCGAGCTGACCGAGAGCTCCTCGAGCCTCGCCACCGACCCCGACGCCGCGTCCGAGGCCATCAGCAAGCTCGCCGACACGTTCAGCGACAACGCCGAGAAGGTCACCAACGACGAGGTCAAGCCGACCGCCGACAAGGCCGAGAAGGCCATCTCGGCCATGTCGGACGAGTTCGAGAAGTACGCCGACGACCCGACCACGGCCGACGTCAACGCGCTGACCGAGAGCGCCACCGACGTGCAGACCACCTTCACCGACCTCGGTAAGGTCTGCGACTAAGTCTCAGCACGCAGCATAAAAGGGGGGTCGCCTACGGGCGGCCCCCCTTTCGCATGCCCGGGCGCCTGCGCCTGACGATCACTTCGTCTGGTTGGGATGCCTTGTGTGCACGTTCTCGAGATGAACCGTGCGGTCGACCACGTAGAACCAGATGCGGGCATCGCCTTGCTGGGTGGGTTTGTGCTGCCATCGATCGTGTTCGACTCCGTCTCGGACGATGACACCGAGCTCCCCACGCAGGCGGTAATTCGTGGGTGTGACGGCCAGCGGATGCTTCGTGAGGAAATCCCACGAGTCGGCGAGGGGGCCGCGAATGGTGGCGCACAGATCGGTCCACCCCCGCCTGGCCTGGGTTGATGCGAACGTGATCGCGTATTCGCTCTTCTTGGTGGGGCGGGGGACTTTGTCGAGCTTTGCCATGGCCTAGGGGCGGCCGACCGGCTCGTCGTCGATCCAGTCGACATCGGTGCGCGTGAGTCCTGCGGCGATCGCTATTGCGGTCTCGCGCCAGGCAGTGATCTCGGCAACGGCAAGGTGCGCCTGATTGGTCGCGAAGGATGCGCGCGCGGCATGAAGCAAGTCGCTAGCGCATGCGGCGCGGTCGGCCGCATCGAGCGCCAGCATCCAGGGGAACAGCTCAGCCATGGATTCGGCGAGCGTGCCTCGCTCATTCGTGGCCGCCGCGATGAGCTGAGCTGCCAGTTGGAGCAATGATTCGCGCGCATCTGCTTCTCGCTTCGACATCAGAACGAGATCCTCACCGTCACGACGAGTGACCTGCACCGGATGGTCTTCCGCTGCCTCGAAGACGGTGCTCGAATGCCTGCTCAGGTCTGATGACTGAAACGACTTATGAGGCATGTCCAAGGTTCGCATCGCCCTAGCATAGTTCTGAATGTGTTCTGAAGTCAATGAATCATGGTCGCTGCATCAGCGGACGAGGCGGACCTCGGTGATCTCCTCGCCCAGGAAGGGCTGCGTCTGGCGGGCGCCGTCGGGCGTGAAGCCGTTGCGGGCGTAGAAGCGGTGCGCGCGCGGGTTGTCCTCGGCCACCCACAGGAACGCGGGCTGCTCGCCGAGCACGGCGTCGAAGAGCTGCTGGCCGATGCCCGTGCCGTGGAACGCGTGCAGCACGTAGGTGAAGTAGAGCTCGGAGCGGTCGGTGACCTCGGGGTCGCGGCTGGGCCCCGAACCCGAGAAGCCGACGATCTCTCCGTCGACGAGGGCGGCGTAGAGGCAGCGGCCGTCGCCGAGCGACGAGTAGTGCGTCCACAGCTCGGCCATGCGTCGCGGTGAGACGGCCCGCAGCGCTTCGTCGCTGATCAGGTGGTCGTAGGTTTCGTGCCAGCAGGTGGCGTGCACACGCCCGAGTGATTCGGCGTCGACGTCGCGAACCGGGCGAACAACAGCATCGATGGTGGTGTTCATAGTCGGGAGACTACCCCCGGCTGCGCGGACCCTCAAAATCGCGGATGCCCCGGCCGGAAGCATCCGGTCGGGGCATCGCGTCGTGCGGGAGAAACTGAGGGACTACTCGTTGACGAGGACGATCTCGTCGAGTGCCTTGCGCTCGCGGGGGGCGACCTCGCGCTCGCGCAGCTTGTCCTCGAGCGTGTCAGGGCTGGCCACGTGGCCGATGGCCGACACGGTCAGGATCTGGTGGTTGGGGCCCAGGTCGAAGGCCTCGGCCAGCTCGTCCTTCTTGAAGCCGCCCATCTGGTGCACGTGCAGGCCGTCATGGTGGGCCTGGATGCTGAGGTGCGCCATGGACTGGCCCAGGTCGTAGACGGCCCAGGGCAGCGGCTTGCCGTCGGCGTCGGTGACCTCGGCGACGGCCACGATGAGCGCGCCCGCGTTGCCGGCCCACGCCTTGTTGAAGCCCATGAGGTGGGCGGCGATGGTGTTGAAGGTGTCGGAACCGCGACGGCCGACGATGAAACGCCAGGGCTGCGTGTTGGCGGCGCTCGGCGACCAGCGGGCGGCCTCGAGGGCAGCGGTGAGCGTCTGCTCGTCGATGGTGGCGGTGGCGTCGAAGGCGCGCGGGCTCCAGCGGTCCGAGAGGACGTCGAGGATGGGCACGCTCGTGTCGGCGGTGCGGGCAGAGGTGGTGATGTCGGTCATCCGTGCTCTTTCGTTCTGGTTCTGGGGGTGTGTTGTCAGAGCGTCGCCGTTGACTACGTATGTAAACGTATGGATGCGGCGACTATTCCGGCTGCGGGCGGGAGGCTCGCAGCATCCGGCGCTCGTCTGTCGGGTTATTCGGACTTCTGCGTGAGGATGTGGAACGGCACGGTCAGCGGGAAGCGGTAGACCTCGCCGCGCGACGAACGCACGCCGCCCATGATGAGGGCGACGAGGTTGACGACGTTCCACACGACGATGAGGAGGACCGTGAAGAGCGGGGGTGAAACGAAACCACCGCCGCCGAAGGTCGCGAGCACCAGGAAGTGCGCGACGAAGGCCACGATCTGGCCGAGCAGGTAGGTGATCTGCCAGTTCATGGCGTTGCGCGCGTTGCCGGCCGAGAGGGGGCCGCGGTGGCGCACGGTCGACCAGACGATGAGCGTGGCGATGATCGAGAAGAACGGCGAGAGGTAGAAGAAGCCGAAGAGCGAGACCAGGCCGATGAGCCACACGAGCTGGGCGCCGGACTTGTCGGCGCCGCGGTCGGGGCCGCCGTAGTTCGGAGCGCCGTAGCTGGGGGCGCCGTAGGCGGGCTGGCCGTAGGGAGGCTGGCCGTAACCGGGTTGTCCGTAGTTGGGCTGGCCATGCGGCTGCTGGCCGTAGCCGGGCTGGCCGTAGCCGGGCTGGCCGTATTCGGGCTGGCCAGCGCCGTCTTGGCCATAACCGGGCTGCCCGGAAACAGGCGGGGCGTAGGGAGGCTGACCGAAGCCCGACTGCTCGTGCGTCGGCTCGGCGAACGGCACGGGTGGGCCATACGGCGATTGCGGCTCCGACTGCGACTGGGGCTGTCCGTAGGGCGACTGCTGCTGCGGTTCGTCATACGGCGACGGCTGCGGCGTCTCGTGCCCGGGGTGCTGGGCGGGCGTCGGCTGGTCGGCGGGGGTTCCGTCGGGGTTCGTCATGCGAGGCATCCTCACTGTCATCGTCGAAGGCGGTGGCTGTTTA
This sequence comes from Okibacterium fritillariae, assembly GCF_900167575.1. Taxonomy (GTDB): domain Bacteria; phylum Actinomycetota; class Actinomycetes; order Actinomycetales; family Microbacteriaceae; genus Okibacterium; species Okibacterium fritillariae. Next base: position 281,116 of record NZ_FUZP01000003.1, on the reverse strand, counting down.
CCGAGTATCCGTCCATCCTGTCAGAGCCGTCGATGGGGAGTTCTTTCGCTAGCGGGCGGCCCGGGTGGCGGCTACGATCGCTTCGATACGGGCGGGCGTCGTCTCCTCCTGCAGGCTCGTGGTGTCGCCGAGCGGACGGCCGTCGCTGATATCGCCCAGCAGCCGGCGCATGATCTTGCCCGAACGGGTCTTCGGCAGGTCGGGCACGATCACGACATCCCGCGGTTTGGCGATGGGGCCGATCGCCTGGGCGACATAGGCTCGCAACGTCTCGCGCAGGGCCTCGGCCTGTTGCACCCAGTAGGCGTCGTCGGCGCCCGAGGCATCCTGGGGCAGTGACGACGGGATGACATAGGCCGCGATCGCCTGCCCCGTGATCGGGTCGCTGACCCCCACCACACCGGCTTCGCCGACGGCCGGGTGCGCGACGAGCGCCGACTCGATCTCGATGGTCGAGAGGCGGTGCCCCGACACGTTGATCACGTCGTCGACGCGGCCGAGCACCCAGATGTCGCCGTCGGCATCCCATTTGGCGCCGTCGCCCGAGAAGAAGTAGCCCTGCTTCCAGTACTTGGCCCAATAGGAGTCGCGATAGCGCTCCGGGTTGCCCCAGACCGTGCGCGCGAGCCCTGGCCCCGGGCGATCGACGACGAGGTAGCCGCCCGAACCGTAGGGCACGCGCTCGCCGTCCTCGTCCACGATGAGCGTCGAGATGCCGGGCAGCGCGCGGTTGGCCGAACCGGGTTTCAGGGTGGAGACACCGGGCAGCGGCGCCATGGTGGCGGCCCCCGTCTCGGACTGCCACCACGTGTCCACGATGGGCGCCTCGCCGCGGCCGATGCGGGTGTGGAACCACATCCAGGCCTCGGGGTTGATGGCCTCGCCCACGGTGCCGAGAATGCGGATGCTCGACAGGTCGAACTGGGCCGGCGGCCCGTCGGGGAACCACGTGCTGAGCGTGCGGATGAGCGTGGGCGCCGTGTAATAGGTCGTCACGCCGTAACGCTCGATGATCTCGAAGTGGCGCGTGCGGCTCGGGGTGTTGGGCGTACCCTCATAGATCACCTGCGTGAGCCCATTCGAGAGCGGGCCGTAGATCTCGTAGGTGTGCGCCGTGACCCACGCGAGGTCGGCCGTGCACCAGTGCACGTCGTCGGGTTTGGCGTCGAAGATGGCCCAGTGGGTGAACGACGCCTGGGTCAGGTATCCGCCCGAGGTGTGCACGAGGCCCTTGGGTTTTCCCGTGGTGCCCGAGGTGTAGATGATGAACAGCGGGGTCTCGGCGTCGAAGTACTCGGGTTCGTGCACATCGCTCGCGGCATCCACGGTGTCGTGCCACCAGACGTCGCGGCCGGCGGTCCAGGGGATGTCGTCACCCGTGCGCTTGACGACGAGCACGTGTTCGATGCTCTCGACTCCAGCCACGGCCTGGTCGGCGTTGTCCTTGACGGCCACGGCGGCACCCCGGCGGAACTGGCCGTCGGTCGTGATCAGCAGCTTGGCGCGCGTGTCCTCCACCCGGAAGCGCAGGGCCTCGGCCGAGAAGCCGCCGAAGACGAGCGAGTGGATGGCGCCGATGCGGGCCACGGCGAGCGTGGCGATGATTGTCTCGAGAATGACGGGCAGGTAGATGACCACGCGGTCGCCCACGCCGATGCCGAGCTCGGTGAGCGCGTTGGCGGCCTTCGAGACCTCGCGCTGAAGCTCGGCATAGGTGAGGCTGCGTCGGTCGCCGGGCTCGCCTTCGAAGTGCACGGCCACCTTGTCGCCGAGCCCGTTCTGCACGTGCCGGTCGACGCAGTTGACGGCCACGTTGAGTCGCCCGCCCGCGAACCAGGTGGTCTCGGGCACCGAGAGGGTGCCGGATGCATCGGGCGCGGCGGGCTTCCACGTGTGCACGCTCTGCCACGGGGTGTGCCAGTCGAGCCGCGCGGCCTGTTCGGCCCAGAAGGCGTCAGGGTCGGCATCCGCTCGTGCCCACCAGGAGGCGTCGACGTTGGCGCTCGCCGCGATGGCCGCGGGTGCCGGGTAGGCGCGCGTCTCGTCGAGCAGGTTCGCGATCGTCGGGTGCGAGGCGCCGGTTGTTGTGGCGGCGGTCGTCGCGGTGTTCGGGCGGCCCGGCGTGCTCGAGCCAGGCGTAGCGGCGGCGGATGCGGGGGCGAGATCGTCGGGCATGCTTCCAGGTTAGGCGGGCGCAGAGTGCGGTGCGCGGCCGAGTGAAACGCTCGTTCACACGACGGGGGTAGTGTGGCCCGATGGCTACTCTCGGCACTGCCCTCGACACCGCCGATTGGCGTTTCCGCATTTTCGAGCTCTACGCCGACGTGCGACGCGTCGCGGCGTCCGACCCGGCGGCCGCGCACCGTCTCTGGCGCGACCGGCGTGACGAGCTGTTCGACACGCACCCGGCCTCGCCTCTCCTGCCCGAAGATGCCGAGACGTTCTCGGGTCTGCCCGTTGCCGACTACGACGCGGCCTGGCGCTTCGAGGTGGATGTCGCGCCCGTCGACGAGGGCCGTGACATCGCCGTTCCCACGGGCACCGACGGCGTCGTCGGCTTCACGCTCATCGGCACGGCCGAGCTGCCGGGCGACCGCGGCTCGCTCGCCGTGTGGAAGCACGCGGGCTACGGCGGCGGCCTCTTCGTCCCCGTCAAGGACCGCCTGGCCGGCGCCGAGGGCGGAACCTACGGCGGTGGCCGCTACCTGCTCGACACCATCAAGGGCGCGCACCTGGGCACCGCGGGGGCGACGGATGCTGCCACTCCCGACCACGGCGCCGGCGCGGGTCGCCTCGTGCTCGACCTCAACTTCGCCTACAACCCGTCCTGCGCCTACGACCCCGCGTGGGCGTGCCCGCTCGCCCAGCAGGAGAACACCCTGCCCGTCGAGGTTCCGGTCGGCGAGACCTACCCCGTTTCGCGCGCGCACTGACGCGGCGGGGTGCGTCGGCGGCCTCCCCTCACGCGAGGCTGGCATTACGGATTCGTCGCCGCGGTTACCGCCTCCTTGGTCCGGCCGTCGAGGTTTCGGCAAATGATCGCGCTCTCTTGCGCCGACGCCGAACGTCGCGTATTTTAAACAAACGGCCCAGTCGGTTTCCCTTGGGGAACCACTGATGGGGGCCCAGATCGACACCTCGGGGGAGGTTGTCGGCTCGGGGGCGTCGGCGGGCATCTCTCGAAAGTGCGCGTCGACGCCCGGCCGACCGATCTGGTCTAGGGATCTCAGATCGAGGGCGGGGCTCCGTCGCCGTGCACGAGTCGCGGAACCGCGAGCAGGTGGTCGCGGCTGTCGGGGCAGCCGATGGCCGCGAAGATGATGTCCCACATGTTGGTGATGCGGTTGTCGAGGCGGGCCCAGTCGTCGAAGACCGCCGAGACCATTTGGGTGCCCGTGAACGATTCGACGACGAAGCGCGCGATGCTGTCGACCTCGATGCGGGGCGAGACGTCGCCTTCGGCGATGGCCTTGCGCAGGTGCTCGGCGCTCTGCGCGATCCAGAATTCGTAGGGGGCCCGGGCGTGCTCGGGAAAGTAGCCGGCCGATTCGGTGCTGAGTCGGATGCCGGCCTGCACGATCGGCAGCGTGCGCAGTTGCTGGGCGAACGTGTGGGTGAGCCGCACGAGGCCCTCGGCACCGGGCATGTCGTCGCTGAGCAGCTCGGCGCCCGCTGCGACGCAGAGCTCGTGCTGTTGCAGGATGAGCTCGAGCGCCAGGGCGTGCTTGGATTCGAAGTGGAAGTAGAGGGCGCCCTGGGTGACGCCCGCCTCGGTGATGATCTCGCTGAGTTTGGCGCTGGCGTAGCTCGATCGGGCGAACACCACGCCGGCGGCTTCGACGATCGCTTGTCGCGTCGCGCGAGCGCGTTCCTGTTTAGGCATGGGTCCTCCGGGCTGTCGGGGACAGGATACCTCCGCCGTCTATGAAGGGTGCCCCCCTTGCAGAGGCCCGCACTCAGCTTGGCGGGATGCCGCTCGACGCGGCGAGGCGGCGTCGATCAGGGGCGCGGAAGAATGTCCCGGACAGAGCCGGTTTCGCGAGAATCGGTAACCCGTCCCGGGGTGGCCCGGTTTGGGGATAGAGCACGCACAGATTTGACCGCCATCGGCGAGTCCTCTCAGGCCGGGCGGGTACCGGTGCCGGTGCGATGCCGATGCCGGTGTCGCCGCCCACGACCCCAGTGCGCCGCCGCCCCGGTCTGTCGCTAGAGCGCCTCGCCCGGAATGGGGTGCCCCACGAGGTGCGAGGCGGGCGCGACACCCGCGGCGGGTGCCTCGGCCAAAACCCGGCAGATCGCCTCGACGAAGCTGTCGATGTCGGCCTCGGTGGTGTCGAACGCGCACATCCACCGCACCTCGCCCGTCGCCGCATCCCAGTCGTAGAAGCGGAAGGACTCGCGCAGGGTATCGGCGACACCGGGCGGTAGCACGGCGAAGACCGCGTTGGCCTCGGTCGGCTGGCTGAAGCCGAGACCGGGGGCCTGACCGGCCGCGATGCGCTCTTCGAGGGCCGATCGCAGGCGCACCGCCATGGCGTTGGCGTGGCTGGCCGAGCGGTGCCAGAGGTCGCCCTCGAGCAGCGCGATCAGCTGCGCCGACAGGAAGCGCATCTTCGAGGCGAGCTGCATGTTGAGCTTGCGCAGGTAGACGAGACCCTGCGTGGCGGCCGGATTGAGCGACACGACGGCCTCGCCGAACATGAGGCCGTTCTTGGTGCCGCCGAACGAGAGCACGTCGACCCCGGCGTCGGTCGTGAAGGCACGGAACGGCAGACCGAGGGCCGCGGCCGCGTTGGACAGCCGGGCGCCGTCGAGGTGCAGAGACATGCCGTGGGCATGAGCGTGGTCGGCGATGGCACGGATCTCGTCGGGCGTGTAGAGCGTGCCGAGCTCGGTACTCTGCGTGATGGACACGACGAGCGGCTGCGCGCGGTGCTCGTCGCCCCAGCCCCAGGCCTCGCGGTCGATCAGCTCGGGCGTGAGCTTGCCGTCGGGGGAGGGCACGCCCAAGATCTTGATGCCGCCGACGCGCTCGGGCGCCCCACCCTCGTCGACGTTGATGTGGGCCGTGGTGGCGGCGATGACGGCCCCCCAGCGCGGCAGCATCGACTGGATGCCGACAACGTTGGCACCCGTGCCGTTGAAGACGGGGAACACCTCGGCCTGCTCGCCGAAGTGGCCGCGGAAGATCTCGGTCAGGCGCTCGCTGTACTGGTCGCCGCCGTAGGCCACCTGGTGCCCGCCGTTGGCCTGGGCGATGGCCTCGATGACCTCGGGGTGCACCCCCGCGTAGTTGTCGCTGGCGAAGTTGCGGACGTCGGAATCATGCAGTGGAAGGCTCACACCCCTAATCTCGCACAGAGCGGCCGCCCCGCGCATCCTGGCCGAAAACTGTGGATGAACGGGGCGGCCGCTGCCTGGGGAGAACGAACGCGTCAGCCGCGCAACGCCTCACCGAGCTTCACGCGCGCCCCCGTGCGCAGAAGCGAGTTGCTGTACATCTTGGAGCCGAGCAGGAGCACGACGACCGTGGTCACGGCGAGGATCGCGAGCGAGAGCAGCGGCTCCCACCACTCGGCCGTTCCGAGGAACAAACGCACCGGCATACCGACGGGCGCCGAGAAGGGGATGTAGGACATGATCGCCAGCACGGTCGGGTTGTCGTTGAAGAAGATGACCGCGAAGTAGGGCAGCATGACGAGCATCGTGACGGGCATGGTCGTCGATCCGACATCTTCTTGGCGCGAGACCAGGGCGGCCGTCGCGGCGAAGAGCGCGGCCAGCAGCACGAACCCGATGACGAAGAAGATCACGAACCACACGATGGGCGCGCCGAGGCCGGTCAGCAGATCGCTCTGCCCCGTCACCGTCAGGCCCACGATGGCGATCACCGCGATGAGCGCGATCTGCGCGAAGGCGAGGATGCTGTTGCCCAACACCTTTCCGGCCAGCAACGCGCGCACCGGGATGGCAGACATGAGGATCTCGACCACGCGGGTCTGCTTCTCCTCGACCACGCTCTGCGCGATCGTCGACCCGAACGTCATGGCCGACGAGAAGAACACGAGGCCGAACGCGATGGCGACGAGATAGCCGAGGAATCCAGCATCCGCCCCCTGGTCGAGCAGCACGACCTTGGGCGCCGTGCTGAGCGCCTGCACCACCGAGGTCGGCGCCGAATCGTTGGCCACGACCTCGAAGAGCAGCGGCGAATCGCCCGAACGATCGGGCAGGATGGCGGCCTCGACGTCGCCGTCGCGCACCAGTTTCTCGGCGGCCTGCTCGTCGTCGACCACGGTCACGTCGAACGATTTCGCCGCGGCGGCCGGGATGACCTCGCTCGTGGCATCGACGACCGCCACCTTCGTGGCCTCGCTGCCGGCCGAGTTGGCCGAGAACCCCGCGAACAAGATGGAACCGAGGATGATCACGAGCAGAAGGGCCGACGAGATCAGGAACGCTTTGCTGCGCAGGCGGGCGCGGATCTCACGCTCGGAGACGAGCCACACGCTCGATGCGAAGCCGGGGGCCTGCGGCGCGGCGGGTCGGGCCGACGCGGGGGCAGACGACGTCCCGCGCGAGGGCGGCGTCGGGGAAGATGGCGAGGGCGAGGTGCGGGTGCTCATCGGATGACCTCTCGGAATATGTGGGCGAGCGAGGGACGCTGCGGGTGGAAGGTGGTGACGGCGCCGGCCTCGACCGCGCGCCGCAGCACGAGCTGCGCGGTCTCGTCGGTGTCGGCGTCGAAGAGCGCGTAGCCGCCGTCGAACTCGACGACGTCGACGCCCGGCAGGCCACGGATCCAGCCGATATCGGTGCCGGCCTGCAGCTCGAAGCGGCGCGTTGCGTGCTTCTCGCGCAGCGCCTCGCGCGAACCCGAGGCGCGGATCTCTCCGTTGGCGATGATGACGAGGTCGTCGCAGAGGCGTTCGACGATATCGAGTTGGTGCGAGGAGAAGAGCACGGGCACGCCGGCATCCGCTCGCTCTTTCAGCACGCCCACGACGGTGTCGACGGCCAGGGGGTCGAGACCCGAGAACGGCTCGTCGAGCACGAGCAGATCGGGCTGGTGCACGAGGGCCGCCGCGATCTGCGCGCGCTGCTGGTTGCCGAGCGACAGCGATTCGAGGGTGTCGTTGGCGCGCTCCTCGAGGCCGAGGGATTCGAGGAGTTCTCGCGTGTTCTGCGTGGCGCGCGACGACGAGAAGCCGTGCAGGCGGGCCAGGTAGACGAGCTGCTCTTCGACCTTCATCTTGGGGTAGAGGCCGCGTTCCTCGGGCATATAGCCGAAGCGGTGGCGGTCGCCGGCCGTGAGCGGCTTGCCGTCTTTCGTGACGGTGCCGCCGTCGGCCGACAGTACGCCGAGGATGATGCGCATGGTCGTGGTCTTGCCGGCACCGTTGCCGCCGACGAAGCCCGTCATGCGGCCGGGCTGCACCGTGAACGACACGTCGTGCAACACCTGCCGGTCGCCGTATGAGCGGGTGATGTTCTCTAGCTGAAGCACGCTGGCTCCTCCGATTCTCTGCGTGATTACAAGCTAGAGCGGGGCGGGCGTGTCGGGCATCAGCCGCGGGGCGGGTTCTCGCGTCTCCGCCTGGCGGGGGAGGGTGTCGAATCCACGCCTCAGGCGTCCGAGACGGCGTAGCCGCTGCGGAACGCCCACACGATGGCCTGGATGCGGTCGCGCACGCCCAGCTTGGCGAAAATGCTCGACACGTGCGTTTTGACCGTCGCCTCGCCGACATAGAGCGTCGAGGCGATCTCCTGGTTCGAGAGGCCGTCGGCGAGCAGGGCGAAGACATCGCGCTCCCGCTCGGTGAGGAGGGCGTAGGCGGCACGCTCGTCGTCGTTCGGGCCGCCCAGAGCCGCACGGCCGTCGCGAGGGTGATCGGGCAGGGTGCCCGGCGCGGCGCCGAGGCCCGACGCTGGGGGTGACGAGGGCTGCGACATCCGCCCGGCCACCCCGCCGAAGCGGGCGATGACGCGTTTGGTCACGGTGGGCGACAGCAGCGCCTCGCCGCTCGCGACGACCCGCACGGCCTCGATCAGCTGCTCGGGGGACGAGTTTTTCAGCAGGAACCCGCTCGCGCCGGCCGCCAGGGCGTCGAAGAGGTAGTCGTCGCGGTCGAAGGTCGTCAGAATCAGGACGGCGGCGCCGATCGACGGGTCGCCCGTTATCGCGCGCGTGGCGTCGAGCCCGTTCATTCCGGGCATCTGCACGTCCATGCAGATGACGTCGGGCGCGAGGGATGCCGCGGCCACGATCGCCTCGGCCCCCGAGCCGGCCTCGCCGACGACCTCGATACCGGGCTGGGCGCCCAGGATGATGCGGAAACCCGCGCGCAGCAGCTCCTGGTCGTCGACCAGCAGCACGCGGATCGGCCCGCTCGCGCCGGCACCAGCACCCGCGCCTGCACCGGCGGCCGAGCCCGTATTCGCACCGGCTTCCGCGGCCGCGTTCAGGCCACCCTGCGTCGAATCGGTCATGCCGACACCATCCGTTCGTGAGAGTCGTTCGGGCCCGTGAGCCGATCATCGAGGGAAACGGGGATGCGCGCCCGCACGAGATAGCCGCCCCGGGGCCGCGGCCCCAGTTCGAGCGTGCCGCCGGTGGCCCGCACGCGCTCCTGCATGCCCACGTGCCCGAGCCCGGTGCCGCGCCGCCGCGACGGCAGGGTCACGGCCAGGGATCCGCTGTTGGTGATCTCGATCTCGACGGCCTCGCCGAGGTAACGCAGGCGCACGTCGGCGCGCGTGTCGGGTCCGCCGTATTTGCGCGCGTTGGTGAGTGCCTCCTGTGTGACCCGATACAGCGTCAGTGACACCAGTTTCGGCAGGGGCCGCGGTGCGCCGACCGCCTCGAAGCGCGTGGGTACGCCGGCCTGGGTCGACTCCTCGCAGAGGTCGGGCAGCCTGTCGACGCTCACCGTAGAGGCCGCCTCAGACTCTGCGTCGGTCTGGCGCTCGCGCTCGGCGTCGGTGGCGGTCTCGGGTTCCGGTTCGCGCAAGGTGCCGAGGATGCCGCGCAACTCGTCGATGGCCGACCGCGCGTTGTCCTCCACGACGCCCAGCGCCGCCCGCGCGGCGACGGGATCGAGGTCCAGCACGGTGCGTGCTGCCCCCGCCTGCACTCCCATCACCGACACATGGTGCGCCACCACGTCGTGCAATTCGCGCGCAATGCGCAGACGCTCGAGCGATACGGCCTGACGAGCCGAGCGGATGCGCTCACGATCGAGCAGCGCCGTGCGATGTTCGAGCACAGCACGTTCCTTCGCGCCATCCCAGGCCCGATTGCCGAAGTACCAGGCCGCGCCGAAGTAGAGGATGTTCGTGAGGATCTGGATGAGCAGGTAGGCCACGAGCGGCGAGAAGAGCCCGGCGCGCGAGAAACCCGGCATGGCGTCGGGATCGGTGGTGGCCAGGAACATCGAGATCAACAGCCACACGAGCATGACGAACACGATGACGATGCGCACGACGAATGCGCGCCGGCGATCCGATGTCCAGGCGCCCACCGAATAAAGCGCCAGGAAGAGGGCGATGTTGCAGAAGAGCAGTTCGCTGACGTGCAGCTGGCCGATCACGATGAACACGGCCGAGAGCGCGAGTGCGACCGAGGCCGGCCAGACCCGCCGGAGCGCGAGCGGCAGGGTGATCAAGGCCAGGGTCAGGATGCTGATGCCGAGGTCGGCGGGATCGTCATAGAACCCGGCGACCGTGTAGAGCATGAGGCTCAGAATGGAGCCGACGAAGAGGCTGACAGCGAGGACCAGGTCGGTGCGACGCTCGCCGGGAGTGGGAGCCGGGCGGGTCCATCCCGGTTCGTCGGGGTCGAGGTAGGCGGCGCCGGTCATGCTTCTAACGTAGCCGCCGGCCGGCCGAGGGGCCTCCGTCGTGCGAGGGAGGCCCCTCGGCGCAGCCGGGCAGCCGGGCAGCCGAGCGTCAGCGGCCGAGGCCGAAGTCCCGTTTCTTGTTCGCGTCGCGGTACGCCTTGGCGATGGACAGGGTGGCGCGGGCGCCGATGGAGGTGTTGGCCGCGTCGTCTCGGTCCCGCTTCGCGCTCTTCGGGGTCTCGTGCTTGCGCAGGGCGTCGAACGACTTGGACGACCTCTTGGCGGCCTTCTTGGTCGACGTGGCGGTTTCGTTCGACCAGCGAGCCACGCGCGAGCCCAGGGCGTAGAGCACACCGGCGATAACGGTCAGCGTGACGAATTTCTTGACGGTCATGTGGCCTCCCGGCGATTGTCGATCACCCCGAAACTACGCCGCGAGCGCGGGGGAGGCAAAGGCTTGACACCGAGTAGGAGAGCCGACTCGAGGACTCGACGGCTCAGCGGGGTTGCGCGACGCAGATCGTGTCGCCGCCTTCGTGTGTCTTCGTGACAGTGAGGGCCTTCTCGAACTCGATTCCCTCGTCGCGGATGATCGTGCACACGATCTCATCGGAGGTCGATCCCGAGATGACGACGCGGGCTTCGTCCTTTGCGCCCACGACGGCATCCTTCTGTGACCAGGCGCTGCCCGAGGCCTGAGCCGGCCGCATCTTCACATCTGTGGGAAGCCCGTTCGTCGCCGACAGGTAGGTGATCTTCTCCGTTCCTTGCAAGCCCTCGACGCTGTAGCTCACGACGTAGGAGTCGATGGGTTGATCGTAGAGCGATTTCAGCACCCAGAAACCGGCTGCGGCCAGCCCGAGCGCCCCGAGGACGGCGAGAAGGATGAGAAGGGGTTTGGTCGCGCTGCCCATAATGTCTCCAATTCTAAAATGATGTGGGTCATATTCTAGAAGACATTTGGGGCAAAACGAAGGGCGGGGGAAGTAAGACTTCCCCCGCCCGGGTCGCTCATGCCGTGAGGCGCTTTAGCGCAGGCTCTTGACCTTTTTGTTGGCGGCCTTCTCGGCCTTGGCGAGTTCCTTCTTGGCGCGACCGCGAGCCTTCTTCACCTGCGGGTCGTTCCAGAACTTCTTCACCGACTTGGAGATCTGCTTGTAACGGGCGCGACCCGCCTTGGCTCCCAGCACGTAGGCGAGGAAAGCGATGATGAGGATGAAAATGAATTTGGGGCGCATTGGTCCGGTCTCCTTGAGGTCGTCTCGGCGAGTGTGCTCGGCGAATGTGCTGGGCGCGTCGTTCCTCCGACGCTATCGAATTCGGCTCGGGAACGGCAGAGGGTGGCGCGGCCTTGCGGCCCGGGTGTACGAGGCGTAACGTACCCGGCCGCCGCCCGCGCCGCCCGCCGCCTGCGCCACCTCCTGCCGTCTAGTGCAGGCCCTTCGTCGAGGCGATCACGGGCGCCATCTTCTTGCCCAGCGCCTCATAGAACATCGACAGCGGGAATTCGTCGTCGAGCACGGCATCCGTGTAGCCCTTCGGTGGGCCCTGCAGCACCTCGTCGGGAAGCCCCCGCGCCCATGCCGACGCGGGATGCGGGGCGAGCGTTGCCGAGATCAGCTCATGTGCGGCCAGCCAGTGCGCCACCTTCGGCCGGTCGATCGAGCGCCAGTACAACTCGTTGATCGCGTCGCTGAGCGCCACGACGACGGCGGGCACGGCATCCCAGTCGAAGGCCAGGCGGGTGTCGGTCCAGTGCAGCACGCCGCGCTGGTGCAGCCAGGCGAAGAGCAGCTGCCCGCCGAGGCCGTCGTAGTTGCGCACGCGGTCGCCCGTCAGCGGGAACCGGAACAGTCGGTCGAACAGGATGGCGTATTGCACGAGCCCGGCCATGCGCAACGTGGTGCGCTCGATCTCGCTGAGTGACGCGTCGTCACGGGCGCCGAGTGCCGCCTGCACGGTCACCGATTCGCGGAACGCCGTCAGGTCGCAGCGCAGCTCCTCGAGCGAGTAGAGGAAGTAGGGCATGCGCTGTTTGATCATGAACGGGTCGAACGGCAGGTCCCCGCGCATATGCGTGCGGTCGTGGATGAGGTCCCACATGACGAACGTGTGCTCGGCCAGCTGCTGGTCGGCCAGGAGCGCCGCGGCCTCGTCGGGCAGGTCGAGGCGTGTGATGCTCGCGGCCTCGGTGACGACGCGGCGAAAACGGGCGGCCTCGCGGTCGGCGAAGATGGCGCCCCACGTGAACGTCGGCACCTCGCGCATGGCCACGGTCTCGGGGAAGAGCACGGCCGAGTTGGTGTCGTACCCGGGCGTGAAGTCGAGGAAGCGGATCGGAACGAACAGCTTGTTCTCATAGTCACCGGCCTCGAGATCGTGCACGAATTCGGGCCAGATCGTCTCGACCAGCACGGCCTCGACGAACCGGTTCGTGCTGCCGTTCTGCGTGTACATGGGGAACACCACGAGGTGGGCGAGCCCGTCGACGCGGTTCTGCTGCGGCTGGAAGGCGCGCAGCGAGTCGAGGAAGTCGGGCACGCCGAAGCCGCCGTCGGCCCAGCGCACGAAGTCGCCGTCGACCAGCCGCAGGTAGTCGGCATCGTGCTCGAACGACGGCGCCAACTCACGGATGCTGTCGCGCACCGTCTGCACGAGTCGGGCGGCTTCGTCGTGGTCGCTCGTGTCGCCGGCCTCGCCGATCGAGCCGTCGCGCAGCTGCAGCTCCTGCAGCCGCGTGGCCGCGCGCTTGAGGTTCTGCCACGCGGGCGTCTCGACGAGGGCGCGGTTCGCCCGGGTCGCGGGGGAGGTCTGCGAGAGGAGCTCGTCTTCGACGACCTCCGGTTCGCCGACGACGGCTGCGGTGTGCGCAGGTGTGCTGTTTTCGGACATGGTGAACCTCCTTCGCAAGATCGAGCGTGTGGCTCAACGCTAACGAAGAAGACGCGCTTTTCGGTTGCGTCTTTCAGCGAAAAGGTGTGCGCGGACGGCCGGACGCGCGCGAAATCATCCGCGCAACCGGCCTCTCACGCAGAAGGGCCCGAACGGGTCACGCCCAGCGCTTGTTGACCCAGCGCTCGAGCACGCCGACCAGGGCATCCGTGAGCTTGCCGATGACGGCGAGCAGGATGATGGCGAGGAAGATGCGGTCGATGCGCCCATTGTTCTGCGAATCGATCAGCAGGAAGCCGAGGCCCATCGACGAGGCGATCAGCTCGGCCGCAACGAGGAACAGCCACGACTGAGCGAGCGCCAGGCGCAGCCCCGAGATGACCGAGGGCAGCACGGCCGGCAGCTGGATGGTGGTGAAGAGCTTCACACCGCGCAGCCCGAACGCGCGCCCGGCCTCGACGAGGTTGCGATCGACGTGTCGCAGCGCCGCCGAGATGGTCGTGTAGACGGGGAAGAATGCGCCGATCACGATCAGGGTGATCTTCGACTCTTCGCCGATCTTCAGCCACAGGATGAGCAGCGGAATCCAGGCGAGCGACGGCACCGCGCGAATGGCGCCGAGAGTGGGGGCCACGAGGATGTCGGCGAGGCGCGAGAGCCCCACGACGGCACCCAGGATGATTCCGAGCACAGCCCCGATCGCGAAACCGATCAGCACGCGCTGCAGCGAGATGGCCATGTACTGGCCGAGCAGACCGCGCTGGATGAGGTCGATGCCCGCGTTCCAGACCATGGCGGGCGAGGGCAGTTGAGACACGGGCACGAGGCCGAGCGATGTCGACAGCTGCCATCCCACCAGGATCAGAATCGGCAGGATGCTGCCGCCCACGATGACGAACCAGGTGCGGCGCGTGAGCGGCCGGCGCCCGCGAGCGGAGTCGACCCGGCGGTCGCTGGCCTCGCTGCGGGCCGCCACGTCGGGGCGCACGCGCGTGGCGGCCGGGGTCGCGTATTCGGCGGCGGGCGGCACCACGCCGACCGCGCCGCGGCGCACCTGTTCGCTGTTCGTCAGCTGGTCGTTGTCAGACATCGAGTCCTCTGCGTTCGAAGGGCGGGGCGAGTGCGGGCGGGCGGGCGGGCTGCGGCGTGCGGCGTCGTTACTTCGAGCCGACGGCGTCCGGGTCGGCCTTCTCGGCGAACTCGGGGTCGAGCAGCGATGCCAGGGCGTCGTCGATCTGCTTCTGGTCGGGCACGTCGCCGGATTCGACGAAGATCGGGCCGATGACCTTCAGCACCTTCTCCTGCGCGCTGCCGGGAACGTTGTCGACGTCGAGGTTGGAACGTTCGGTGATGACCTTGGTGGCCACGGCCGAGTCGAGGCCCGCGACATCCGCCAAGATTTGGGCGGTCTTCTCGGGGTTCTCGGCGGCCCAGGCGCGGGCGTGCTCGTAGGTGTCGACCACGGTCTGCGCCACATCGGGCTTGGCGTCGAGGAACGTCTCGGTCGCGTTGAGGAAGCCGTAGCTGTTGAAGTCGACGTTGCGGTAGATGAGCTTGGCTCCCGCTTCTTCGGCGCCGGCCATGATGGGGTCGAGGCCGGCCCAGGCGTCGACCGAGCCGTTCTGCAGGGCGGCCCAGCCGTCGGCGTGCTGCAGGTTCTCGATCGTGACGTCGCTGGCCGAGAGGCCGTTCTCCTCGAGCGCCTGCAGCAGGAAGAAGTAGGGGTCGGTGCCCTTGGTGGCGGCGATCTTCTTGCCCTTGAGCTGCTCGACCGAGGTGATGTCGGAGTTCGGTCCGACCGCGAGGGCCGACCATTCGGGCTGCGAGAAGATGTCGATGGTCTTGATGGGCGAGCCGTTCGAGCGGGCCAGCAGCGCGGCCGAACCGGCGGTCGATCCCACGTCGATGGCGTTGGCACGCAGGGCCTCGTTGGCCTTGTTCGAGCCCGCCGACTGCACCCAGTTGACCGTGATGTCCTGGTCGTCGAGGGCGTCCTCGAGCCATCCCTGGTCCTTGATCACGAGCGACAGCGGGTTGTAGGTGGCGAAGTCGATGTTGAGCGTGCCGCCCTCGGTCTTCGTGTCGGAGGAGGCCTGGTCGTTGTCGGAGCCAGCGCTCGGGTTCTGGGTTTCGCCGGCGACGCAGCCGGAGAGCAGCAGAGCGGCGGTGGCGGCGCCCGCGACGACGGCGGCGATGCTGAGACGTTTCTTGCGCATGAGGGTCCTTCTGGGCTGATGGTGCAGGAGGGCGGTGAGGTGCAGAACGGGGAGATGTCGGGGGAAAGCGGGTGGGATGGCTCAGCGGCGGGTGTGCCGGTCGATGCCGAGTCCGTCGAGCAGGCGTCCGCGCAGCTCGGCCAGGTCTGCTGATCCGCGGTCGCGGGGGCGTTCGCCCGGCACGGTGAGGGTTTCGACGATGGTCGAGCCGTCTCGCCCGTCTTCGCGGCCGAGCAGAATGACGCGGTCGGCCAGTTGCAGCGCCTCGTCGACGTCGTGCGTGACGAGCAGCACGGTGGTGGGGGCGGCGCGATGGATGTCGAGCAGCAGGTCCTGCATCTTCAACCGGGTCAGCGCATCCAACGCCCCGAAGGGTTCGTCGAGCAGCAGCACGCCGGGGTTGCGGGCGAGTGCGCGGGCGAGCGAGGTGCGCTGCGCCATGCCGCCCGAGATCTCACGGGGGCGGTGCCCGGCGAATTCGCCGAGGCCGACCAGGTCGATGAGGGTGGCGACGCGTTCGGCGCCGGCCTTCTTGTCGGTGCCGGGCGGCAGGCCGATGGCCACGTTGTCGGTGACGCTGCGCCAGGGGAGCAGGCGGGGCTCCTGGAAGCCGATGGCCGTGCGGCCGTCGGTGCCGGCGACGGGCTGGTCGCCGATGAACGCGTCACCCGTCGACGCCGTGTCGAGGCCGCCCGCGATGCGCAGGAGCGTGGACTTGCCGCATCCGCTCGTGCCCAG
The DNA here is from genome assembly GCF_900167575.1 of Okibacterium fritillariae. GTDB lineage: Bacteria > Actinomycetota > Actinomycetes > Actinomycetales > Microbacteriaceae > Okibacterium > Okibacterium fritillariae. The sequence continues at coordinate 265,431 of NZ_FUZP01000003.1, read as the reverse complement.
GATGGCGACGACCTCGCCGGGCGCGATGGTCAGGTCGATGTCGCGCAACACGGTGCGCTCGCCCCAGGCCGGGGTAGCGACATCCGTCGTCGAGGCGGCGCGGCCGCGCTTCTTCTCGACCGGAAAGCTGCGGCTGAGCCCGTCGAAACGCACCGAGAACGCCGTGTTGGCAGCGGTGGTGGAGGTGAGGGTGGCCATGTTTCAACGCTACCCAGGGCCTCGCGAGGATGTTTCGCCTGCTGTCACACGACGTAACAGACCCCGGCCGACCAATAAGATTTGCCCTCCCGTGCGACACGCCGAAGGGAGGGCGTCGAAATCTCAGTTTTTTGCGGAGCCGTGGCATGCTGGCCGTCTGCGAAAGGACGACCCCATGACGCATTTCCCCGACGCCGGCCGTTCCCCCTCGGCGAAGCCCGACACCACGGCTGATCTCCCGGACTACCAACCGAACTCGAGCTTCGACGCCGAGCAGGCCGGCTACCAGAAGAACCTGAAGTCGCGTCAGCTGCAGATGATCGCCATCGGTGGCGCCATCGGCACGGGGCTGTTCATGGGCGCGGGTGGCCGGCTCGCCATCGCGGGCCCGTCGCTCGTCATCGTCTACGCCGTGTGCGGCGTGTTCGCGTTCTTCATCCTGCGTGCGCTCGGCGAGCTGGTGCTGCACCGCCCGTCCTCCGGGTCGTTCGTGTCCTACGCGCGCGAGTTCTTCGGCGAGAAGGCCGCCTTCGTGGCCGGATGGATGTACTTCCTCAACTGGGCCATGACGGCCATCGTCGATGTCACGGCCGTGGCGCTCTATGCCCAGTTCTGGTCGATGTTCACGGTCGTGCCGCAGTGGCTGCTCGCGCTCATCGCGCTCGTCGTGGTGCTCGGCGTGAACCTCGTGTCGGTCAAGGTGTTCGGTGAGCTGGAGTTCTGGTTCGCGCTCATCAAGGTCGTCGCGCTCGTGGCGTTCCTTGGCATCGGCACCGTGTTTCTGGCGGCTGGTTGGCCCACCGAGGAGGGCGTCACGGGCGTCGCGATGCTGGCCGACAACGGCGGTTTCTTCCCCACGGGCCTGTTGCCCGGCGTCATCACGGTGACGGGTGTGCTCTTCGCCTACGCCTCGATCGAGCTCGTGGGCACGGCGGCCGGCGAGACCGCCAACCCCGAGAAGGTCATGCCGCGCGCCATCAACTCGGTCGTGTTCCGCATCGCCGTGTTCTACGTCGGTTCGATCCTGCTGCTCTCGTTGCTGCTGCCCTATGACACCTACAAGGCGGGTCAGAGCCCGTTCGTCACGTTCTTCTCGCACCTCGGCAACCCCGAGACGGGCGAGATCGCCGGGTCGATCATGAACTTCGTGGTGCTCACGGCGGCGCTCTCGAGCCTGAACGCCGGCCTCTACTCGACGGGCCGCATTCTGCACTCGATGGGGATGTCGGGCGCCGCGCCCAAGTTCACCACCCGCATGAACAAGGCGGGTGTGCCCTACGGCGGCATTATGCTCACGGTCGTCATCGCGCTGTTCGGCATCGCCCTCAACGCCTTCGTCCCCGAGGAAGCCTTCGAAATCGTGCTCAACGTGGCCGCGCTCGGCATCATCAGCACGTGGGCCATGATCGTGATCTGCCAGATGCAATTGCAGCGCTGGGCGGCTCAGGGTCGCCTGAAGCGACCGTCATTCCGGATGCCGGGGGCGCCCGTCACGTCGTGGATCACGCTCGTCTTCCTCGCCGTCGTGCTGGTGCTCATGGCCTTCGACTGGCCCACGGGAACCCTCACGGTCTCGTCGCTCGTGCTCATCATCCCGGCCCTCATCGTCGGCTGGCACTTCGCCAAACCGCGCGTGCTCGAGATCGCCAAGGCGCGCGACGGCCACACGGGCGCGTTCCCGGCCGTGGCCAACCGCTCGCCCATCGGCGGCGGTCCCGCGTCCGGCGACGGCGACCCGTCGGACCGCCGCTCCGGCCGCTGATTTCTGAGTTTGGTACGCAGTCAGCGCAGCTGCGCGGCCCACGATTGGACGAGGGTGGCGAAGGCATCGCGGTGTTCGAGGATCTGGTCGGATGAGCCGAAGGTGACGACGGCTCGGTTGCGGTCGGCCCAGCGCAACAAGCCCGCCGGGGCATCCACGGTGATCTCGGGATGCTCGGGCTTCGGTTTCGCGCCCGTGTGCAGAATCACCTGAACCGCCGTCGGCCGCCGAAAGTTGAAGGTCGCAAAATCGTCCACGGTCGCGAAGTTCGGGGCCTTCCACTTCAGCGTCTCGACGACGCCGGGCGCCGCATCGAGGAGCGCAGCGCGCAAGCCTCGGGCCGACTCGGCCATCGGATGCTCGAGCCCCGCCCAATACTCGTCCGCCGCAGCGTCGCTTCTACCCATGCCTCAGTATGGCGCTGCCATGCTCTCGCTGCCCGAGGAATTTCTTCGCCGGACCGCCGAGCTGCCGAACAGTTAGCGGTCAGGTCGTCAGGCCTCAAGCTCCGGCTCGTCGATGGGCGTCGCCGTGCCCGTCACGGTGACGCCGCCGGCGACAGGGATGTCGACCGTCAGCAGGCTGGGCAATCCCACGTGCCGCCCTTGCCGCACCAACACGCGGGCCGGCGTCGCCACGGCACCGAGCGACCGCAGGTAGCCGCCGAGGGACGCCGCGGCCGAACCGGTCGCCGGGTCTTCTGTGATGGCCCCGACGGGGAACAGGTTGCGCGCCTCGATCTCGAGGTGGGCGGGCGGCGTGTCGCCTCCGGCATCCGAATCGGGCACGTGGATGACCGTGACGGTGCCTGCCCAGCCCCGCGCGTCCATGAGCGCCCGCATGGCGGCCGGGTCGAACGTGAACGCGTCGAAGCGCTCGAGCTCGCGGATGGCGACGACCGGATGCCAATTGCCCGCGAACGATTCGCGAACGGGGAAGCGGGTGTCGAGGTCATCCGGCCCGACGCCGATCAGTGAGAGCAGTTCAGCGGTGGTGGAGCCGCCGAGCTCGCGCACCTCGGGTTCGACGCTCGTGAACGCGGCCGTGACCGCGCCGTCGGCTCCCGTCGAGGTCTCGATGCGCACATCGCCCGCGGCCGTGCCGAACACGTAGGTGCCCACACCGTCCCGCTCGGCGAGGGCGACGGCCGTGGCGATGGTGGCGTGGCCGCAGAAGGGAACCTCGGCTCCAGGCGAGAAATAGCGCAGGCGCACGTGCCGCGGGTCGCCGCCCACGGCGTGCTCCACGACGAAGGCCGTCTCGGCGTATCCCACGCGGCGCGCGATGGCCTGCATGGTCTCGCCGTCGAGGGGGCGCGCGTCGAGCACGACTCCGGCGGGGTTGCCCCCGGGGTTTCCATCGGCGAAGGCGCTCAGGCGCAGGACATCAGCGGTCATCCTCTCAGTCTGACGAGGGCCATGCTCCCCGGGCAAGAGGCCAATTCGCCACTGCCGGTCAGCGCGATCCTGCCCTATGCTCACCGCATGGCCGAATCGATGCAGGATGCTCAGAACCGGGTTCTCGCGCTCAACAGCGACGACCGCCCCTTCTTCTACGAACCCACCGCCGTCGGCATCCGCGCCACGTGGAAGTACGCCGACCAGAAGTGGCTCGGTTTCTTCGGCGCGGGCGTGCGCCAGGGGTCCTACGACCTCTATGTGACGCTCGACCCCGACGACGGCACGTGGGAATTCGACGAAACGTCGGCGGATGCCGAGGCCACCGTCAACGCCGACGGGCTGCACGGCGAGAAGAAGTGGCAGAGCGGCTCGCAGAAGTCGTTCACGCTCAACAAGAGCTTCGCGCTCGCCTCGGAGTCGACGGACCGCCAAGGCACGCACACGGGCCAGTTCTTCGGCTATCGCTTCGACACCGACGAGATCAAGCAGCCGCTCATCGACGCCCTCACGGCGGCGGGCTACTCGCGCAAGAAGGGCTTTTTCGGCAAGCTCTTCGGCGGCTGAGGAGTGCCGCGCAGCGGCCCCTTCGGATTGCCCCGAAGTGGTCACAATCCGCTTGCGGGCACGGCAGCGAACCCGGTATGAAGAAAAAGTCGCATGAGTTTCGTGACGAAACCCGGCGACGACCCGTCTTATCCGTGTACGTAACCCGATTCGTGAAAGGGGCTCATCATGAGCGCAGCAGACAAGATCAAGAACGCCGCTGAAGAACTCGCCGGCAAGGCGAAAGAAGCGGTCGGCAACGTGACCAACAACGACAAGCTCGCCGCCGAGGGCAAGGCCGACCAGACCAAGGCCAACGTCAAGCAGACCGGCGAAGACGTCAAGGATGTCTTCAAGAACTAGTCGTCGTGACGGGACGGCTTCGCCGGGAGCGGGTCGCTCACGCGACAGTCTCGTGCCGCGGCACGAGCCGTACTCGCGGGCATGGATGCCCGCAGACGTCAGCAGCACGCACGAAGCGGCCCACCCTGGGGTGAGCCGCTTCGTGGTCTGCACGCCCGCGTTCGCACCGATAGTGTCTGCGTGAACGCCACCTACCTCGCGCAGAGTCTGCGGGCGCGGCCTGTGCGCAGGTCAGGCGCGGCGCCAGGCTATTCCTTGATGAACTCGAGAATGTCCTGGTCGAGTTCGGTCTGGTAGGCGCCATGGATGCCGTGCGGGGCACCCGCATAGACCTTCAGGGTGCCGTCCTTGACGAGCGTGATGGTCTTCTCGGCCGCCGCCGCGATCGGCACGATCTGGTCGTCGTCGCCGTGCGCGATAAAGATCGGCACATCCAGGGCCTTGAGGTCATCGGTGAAGTCGGTCTCGGAGAACGCCTTCACGCAGTCGTAGGCCGCGGCGAGGTTGACCAGCATGCCCTGGCGCCAGAAATCATCCTTGGCTCCCTGAGACACCGAGCTGCCCTCGCGGTTCGCGCCGAAGAACGCCTCGCTCAGGTCCTGGTAGAACTGCGACGCATCCTCGAGCACACCGGCGCGGATGCCGTCGAATACCTCGATGGGCGTGCCCTCGGGGTTATCGTCGGTCTTCACCATGAGGGGCGGAACGGCCCCGGCGGTGATGACCTTCACGACGCGCCCCTCGCCGTGCTGCGCTGCGTAGCGCACGACTTCGCCACCACCGGTCGAATGACCGATGACGACGAGATCGTGCAGGTCGAGGGCTTCGACCAGTTCGGCGAGGTCCTGAGCATAGGTGTCCATGTCGTTGCCCGTGTAGGTCTTCGATGAGCGCCCGTGGCCGCGGCGATCATGCGCGATCGCGCGGTAGCCGGCATCGGCCAAGACTTTCAGCTCCTTCTGCCAGGCGTCCGACGACAGCGGCCAGCCGTGGCTGAGCAGCACGGGCTGACCCGAGCCCTGTTCGGTGTAATAGATCTCGGTTCCATCGGTAGTGGTGATGTAAGGCATGCGTGTTGTCCCTCTCGCGAGCCGGAAGTGTTGCGGTCATGCCGAACCTACGGCGAAGCGGGTCCTGGCGATACGTGCGGCAGCCCATTCCCGTTCCGTCACCTGTCCAGACCTGTTCCGTCACTTGTCCAGCGGGGCACAGCACCACAATGATGCAGAGAGAGCATCGCCCGATCAGAGAGGAAGTCGATGAACCTGCAGGAACTCGTCGACGAGCTGTCCCTCGCGCTCGGGCGGTCCGTCGTCATCGGCGACCGCGAATTCCGGTCCCTCGCGGCCAGCCCGCAGGGCGACGACGTCGATGACATCCGCACGAACAGTCTCTTGCGTCGCGCCCTCGCGCCCGAGCCGCGCACCTACCTCGAAAACGAGGGGGTCTTACAGGCCACGAAACCCGTCATCGTCTCGTTCGCTCCGTTCGGCACCCATGCGCGACTCGTCGTGCCGATCCGCGACGACGACACCCTGCTGGCCATGATGTCGATCATCGTCGGGGGGTTGCCCGCGTTGACCGAAGCCCAGCACGCCGCCATCGACGCGTCGGTGATGATCGCTCGGCACCTCCTCGCCGAGAACCCCCATGCCGCCACCTCGCTGCGCGCCGCGGTAATGGGCCGGCTCATCTCGGCCGACGAGGCCGAGCGCCGCGCCGCCTTCGCCGAGGCGCTGCGCAAAAACTGGATCCAACGCGGCGGCAACACGATCGTGCGCGCCGTGGCCATCGACCCGGGCATCGGCCCCATCCAGCGCGTGGCTTTCGGCCGTCACCTCGGCTCGCTCAGCACACCCGCGATCGGCTTCCTCGGCGATCGCGACGGCACACTCTTCTTCGTCGGGCGCGCCGCCGACAACGATGTGGCCGACCGTGTCATCCCGGCCGAGGCATCCAAGTTGGCCGTCGCCATCCACTCGATCGGCTCGGCCCGGCACTCGCGCGACCACGACGACCTGAGCGCGGCCGCCGACCAGGCCGCGCTCGCCGCCGACCTGGCGGGTGCCATCAAACCGGGCGTCACCCGGGCCGACATCAGCGAGCTCGGCGCCTGGACGATGCTCGCCGCCATCCAGGCCGATCGCTCACAACTCGAGACGTTCTCGCCCGCCGCCCACGCACTCACGGCAGGCGGCGGCGACCCCCTGCAACGCGAGACCGTCGAGACCTATCTGGATGTCGGGGGTCGCGCGCGCGACGCCTGCGAACGCCTGCACATCCACCGCACCACGCTCTACTACCGCCTCGACAACATGCCGGCACCCGTCAGGGCCGCGCTCGACGACGGCATCAGCCGCAGCTCGCTGCACCTCGCGCTCAAACTGGTGCGCTACTGGGAGGCGACGGGCCGCTTCTAGCGCTGGCCCGAGGCGCGCAGGCTCTTCAGCTCGTCGAGCGTGCCGCGGAAGACGTTGAGGTCGATGTAGTCCTCGTCGCCCTCGTAGCCGGGCAGCTTCTCGCGGTTGGAGTACTGCCAGAGATCCCAGGCGCGTCCATCGGGAAGCGTCGGCGGGGTGAAGACCGAGCGGATCCAGATCGGATTCTCGGCATAGCCGTCACGCAAATACGAGTCGTAGTAGTCGGCCGTGGCATAGAGGATGGGTGGCGCGCCGTAATGCGCCTCGAGGTCGGCCAGCAGGGGGTCGAGGATGTCTCGCACCTGCTGCTTCGTGGGCATCGTCGCGCAGTAGTCGGCGTAGCACTCGACATCCACCACCACGGGCAGGGCGCCGGTCTCGTTGGGCACCGTGGCGATGATGTTGTCGGCCTGCGTCGAGCCCGAGCTGTCGAAACTGAGGAAATGGTAGGCGCCGACGAGGAGATCGGTCTGGCGTGCGGCCTGCCAATTCTCGGCGAACCGCGAATCCTGGCTGCCCGACCCCTCGGTCGCCTTGATGAACGCGAAGTCGATGTCCTGATCGGCCAGCGTGTCCCAGTCGATATCGCCCTGATACACGCTCACGTCCACGCCCCGCACGGAGTACCCGGCGGCGAAGAAACGGTTGGGCCACAGCACGCCCGTGGCCACGAGCAGAGCACAGAGGCCGGCGGCGACCACGACGGATGCCGCGGCGATCGCCCAGCGCATCCATACCCGTCGTCGCGTCGTCACCCCACCAACCTAGCCGGACAGGCCGCGCCGTCGGACGCGCGAGCCCGCCGGATGCGTGAGCCGCCGTACCCGGAAGTCGCCGGATGCGCGAGGCCGCTGAATACCGAGCCGCGCTCGTGTCAGCCGAAGATCATCGGGCGGTCTTCGTCCTCGCCCTCGAGCGCAAGGTCGACGAGCACCGGGACGTGGTCACTGGGCGAGTCGCCCTTGCGCTCGTTGCGGTGGATCGAGGCATCCGTCACGAGTTCGGCGAACGCGGGTGAACCCATGATGAAGTCGATGCGCATGCCCTCGTTGCGGGGGAAGCGCAGCTGCTTGTAGTCCCAGAACGTGTAGCCCTCTGGCACGATCGGGCGCACGACGTCGACCATGCCGATGGCCTCGAAGGCGTGGAACGCGTCGCGCTCGGGGCCCGAGATGTGGGTGCTGCCCGGGCCGAACGACGGGTCGCCCATGTCGCTGTCGGAGGGGGCCACGTTCCAGTCGCCCATGAGCGCGAGCGGCAGCGTCTCGTCGGCCAGCCACGCCTGCGTGTCTTCGCGCAACGCGTTCAGCCACTGCAGCTTGTACTCGTAGTGCGGGTCGTCGACGCCACGGCCGTTCGGAACGTAGAGGCTCCACACGCGCACGCCGTCGACCGTCGCGCCGATCGCGCGCGCCTCGAGCGGGTTGCCGTCTGGGTCGAGCACGGGGGTCGTCTTGGTGGCGTTGGCCTTGCCGAAACCGGGCATGCCCGCGAACGAGGTGGCGATGTCATCCATGGGCAGGCGGCTGGCGATGGCCACGCCGTTCCACTGGTTGAGGCCGTGCGTGACGACCTCATAACCGGCCTCGGTAAAGGGATCGTGCGGGAACTGGTCGTCACGGCACTTGATCTCTTGCATGGCCAAGACGTCGACGTCTTCGCGGACCATCCAGTCGACGACGCGGCCCACTCGGGTGCGAATGGAGTTGACGTTCCAGGTGGCGATGCGCATGCCGACAATGCTATCCGGGCCCGTCGTGTGGACGTTCCGGGCCCGTTCACCCGTAAACTGTCGTCTTGTGACGGATGCGCGCCAACAACTCATCGAATTCATCTCGGCCGAGGCAGTCTTCCACGGAGACTTCACCCTGACGAGCGGCAAGAAGGCCACGTACTACGTCGACCTTCGCAAGGTGAGCCTCGACCACCGCGTCGCTCCGCTGATCGGCCAGGTCATGATCGACCTGATCGCCCCGGTTCCGGATGTCTTCGCCGTCGGCGGCCTGACTATGGGCGCCGACCCTGTCGCCGCTGCGATTCTGCACCAGGGTGCCGCCCGTGGCCTCACCTACGACGCGTTCGTCGTGCGCAAGGAACCCAAGGACCACGGCCGCGGCAAGCAGGTCGAAGGCCCCGATCTCGCCGGCAAGCGTGTCATCGTTCTCGAGGACACCTCGACAACGGGCGGTTCGCCGCTGAAAGCCGCCGAGGCGCTCGAGAAGGTCGGCGCCATCGTCGTCGGCGTCGCCGTCGTCGTCGACCGCAACACGGGTGCCCGCGAGATCATCGAGAAAGCCGGCTACCCCTACTTCGCCGCCATCGGGCTGGCAGATCTGGGCCTGGAGTAACCGTGGCCGACGAGCGACGGCGGGGCGACCAGCCCGAACGGAACGACGGCGACGAGGCCCGTGACCGAGACGCCGTCGAGGGCGCGCCCGGCACACACCCCGACGAGCCGCCCGTCGAGACGGCGGGGCTGCCGCTCGGCACCGAATGGTTGCTCGGACAGCTCGATGACGACGACGCTGACGACGACGACGTTGCGGATGAGGTGAGCGACGGTTCGTCCGTCGCGCCGCGTGCTGCGGGGTCTGAGTCTTCGTCCGATGCCGAGGCCTCTGCTCCGACCGGTGTGCGCGGTTCGGTGCGCAAGGCCGAAGAGCAGCTCATGTCGTGGCTCGGGGCGAGCACCGAGCACGACACGGAGAAGACGCCCGAGACCGGCGCCCTCGCATCCGCTTCGTCCGACGATGCCGCGAACACCGAGGATGTCGAGACGGGACCCATGCCCGTCATGCCCGCCTTCGGCACGCCGGCTGGTGGAATCCCCGCCTCGCCGTCGACCGAGCATCTGTTCCGCGCCCCGGCGAACCCGGCCGACCGCAACGAGACCCCCGAATTGTCGCCCTGGTGGCGCGCCCGACCCGGTGCGCAGCCCGACGACGCCGCGTCGAAGCAGGACTCGGACGACGGCGCCACGGATGCCTACCCGAGTGAGGAAGGCTCGTCTCGCTCGAGCACGGCGACATATGCCGGATCACTCGGACTCGACGGGCTGCGCGGTTCGCGCGGGGCGTCAGAGGGCGATGCAGCTGGCGACGAGACCGACGGTGACGACACGTCCGGCGTGGGATCGGCCACGGGCGAGGCCCCGACAACGCGGCGCGAATCGCGCACGGCGCGGATGCCTGTCGTGGCCCCGGAGGAGTCGAGCGCCGACGACGAGTTGCCGGCGGACGAACTGGATGACACCGACCTGATCGATGTGCAGACCAGTGACGATGAGAATTACGCGCCGCGGCGCGCGACCTTCACGCCGCCGCCGAGCGAGGCGGCCGTGCCCGAGTGGGCCCGCGCCGATGACGACGATGCCGATGCCGATGCCGATGCCGATGCGCAGGTCGGCGGTGAGGGCGAGTCGCACTCCGACGGCGCCAGCGCCGCGGCCACTGGCGGCATCGCTGCCGCGGAGGAGGATGCGCCCGCAGACGTGCCACGCTCCTCGCTGCGGCATCCGCAGGCCCTGAGTTTCACGCCCGAAGAGTTGGCCGCCGTGCGCGGTGAGCGGCCGTACGAGGCGACGGCTGAGGACGCGTCGTCCGCCGAGGCGCAGGGATCAGCGACCGACGAGGTCGACCCCGACGGAGACACGGTGTCGGGAGACGGCCATGGCGCCGCGCGCGACGAGGACGGTCGTGTGGGCGGTCACGCTCAAGATTTCTTGACCGAAGACCTCGGCGAGGTTCCCTTCTCCTGGGAGCTCAGCCGCAACGACGAACTCGACCCCCGCGTGCATGCGCGCCGCGAAGCCGAGCGCGTGGCCGAGGAAGAGCGCGTGGCCGAGGCTGAACGTGTGGCTGAAGAAGAGCGTGCGGCTGACGCCGAGCGTGCTGCTGAAGCCGATCGTACCGCTGAAGCCGAACGTGCAGCCGAGGCCGAGAGGGCTGCTGAGGCCGAACAGGCTGCCGAGGCTGCTCGTGTCGCCGAGGAGAAACGTGCCGCCGAGGTCGAGCGGCAGGCCGAACTCCGGCGAGCCGCCGACGCTGAGACAGCCCGCGCCGCGGCCGCCGAACACGAAGCGGCCCTGGAACGCCAGCTCGCGGCGATGCGCGACCGCGAAGCCGCGAGCGGCGCAGCGTCGGCAGCCGGCGTCGCCGGACTCGCCGCGGCCACTGCCGCCGCTGCCGGCTCTGCCGCAGGCGGGAACGAACGAGCCGACGGAATGAACTCCGGCGAGGAGGACGATGCGGCCGCCCGCGCAGACGCGGGTTCGCGCTCGGCGTCCGTCGACGCCCCGACAGAGGCGATGGACTTCTCGGAACTGCAGTTCGCCTCGCGCAACGACGACCGCGAACCGGCTGCGAGCTCGACCGGTCGCGAGGCCGCGGGGGACTCCGGCACTGGCACTGGCACTGGCACCGGCAGCGATTCCGGCACCGGTTCCAGCGCCGACACCGACGCCTACACCGATACCGACTCCTGGTCGCTTTTCGGCGACGACGATGCAGACGAACTCGAGCGTGACGACACGGACGACAATGCGGGGCCCCGCGCCGACGCATCCGATCGACGTGCCGACGCCGCCGATGCCACTGTCGTGCTGCCCGTTGCCGACTCGGAAGCTCCCTTCGGGGGCGACGTCAGCCAGCCCGGTCAACCGGACAACGCGCCGACGCAGCTTCTCGGTGCGGCCGGAGCGGCGACCGCGGCGGATCGTGCCCCAGAATCGACAGGTCCGGCACATAACGCGGCCGGAGCTGCCGGAACCGAAGCATCCCGTCGCGCCGCATCCCGCGCGAACGACGATCACGCCATGTCGGCACACGATTCGAGTCCCCGGGCCGCAACCGGCGGCGCGAGTGGCTCCGGGCCAGGCGCTGGCGACGGCGGCACGCGTCCGCCCGCGGGCAACACCGTCGCCTCGAGGTTCCCTCGCCCCCTGATCCTGGTGGCCGGGGCGCTCGTCCTGGTGCTGATCCTCGTCGGGCTCTTCTTCTTGGGCACGCGCATCCCCGGGCTCGTAGCCGGGCCCGCCACGCAACCCACCGCGACACCGACCGCGAGCCCCGCGACATCCGAAACGCCGACGGCCACGGCCGAACCCGCCCCCGAGCCGACGCCCGAGGCCCCAGCAGCCCCGGCCGCCGGACCGCTCGCGCCGGGCACGTATGACTGGAAGCTGCTGGCCGGCGGCGAATGCCTCGAGCCCTACACGAACCCGTGGGTCGAAGAGTTCACCGTGGTCGACTGCGCCACCCCGCACGCCGCACAGATGGTGAAGAAAGCGGCCGTGTCGGAAGACCCGGCCGCGGCGTTCCCGGGCGAAGCGGCCATCGCGGGCCAGATCTCGCTGCTCTGCAGCGCACCCGGCGTGCTGAACCTGGCCGCGGCGGGCGCCCTGAACGACGTTCAGGTGCAGGGCAGCTACCCGGTCACGGCCGAGCAGTGGGCAGCGGGCGAGCGCAGCTACTACTGCTTCGTCAGCCGGTCGAGCGCCCAGCCCATCACGGGGTCTCTCGCCGGAAGCTGAGTTTCTGAGCCTGCGTGCCCGAGCGCCGGCGCTCCATCATCCGTGTCCGAGCATCCGTGCCCGAGCATCCGGGCCTGGACATCCGTTCCCGACTGTCAGTGGCCGAGCGCCATGCGGATGCCGAGCGCCAGCATGACGACCGCGATGAGCGCGTCGAGAACGCGCCACGACGACGGCTTGGCGAAGAACGGCCGCAGCAGCCGCGCCCCGAACCCGAGCAGCGTGAACCAGGTGAAACTCGCCAGCACGGCGCCGCCCGCCCACCACCACCGCTCGGCTTCGCCCTGCTGGTTGGCGACCGATCCCAGCAGCAGCACGGTGTCGAGATAGACGTGGGGGTTCAGCCAGGTGAGCGCGAGGGCTGTGAACACGGCCGCTCGCAGCGAGATGCGCGGTGATGCGGCGCCCGGTTCGAGCGCCTTCGGCTTGAGGGCCCGCCAGGCGGCGAAGAGACCGTAGGCGATCAGGAACACCGTTCCCAGGACGCGGATGACGACGAGCGCCACCGGGGCTGCCTCGATGACCGCGCCGATACCCAGCACTCCGACGACGATGAGCACGGCATCCGAGATCGCGCAGATGGCGACGACCGCGAGGACGAGACCGTTGCGACCCGTGAGGCCGAGCTTCAGCAGGAACGCGTTTTGCGCGCCGATCGCAACAATGAGGGCGAGCCCGGTGCCGAAACCCAGCAGGGCGGGCAGGAGGGTGGTGGAGAAGGTCACGATGTAACGGTATGGATGCCGGGGCGTGCAGTACAGCTAAAGATTCTTCTGCGCCGTAAGCTGCGCTTATGGTCGCTTTCACCCCCGAACAGCTCGCGACGCTCAGCGCGATCCTCGACGAGGGCACCTTCGACGGTGCCGCGCGGCGACTGCATGTGACGGCCTCGGCGGTCTCGCAGCGAATCAAGGCCATGGAGCTCACCGCGGGCCAGATCCTGGTCGAGCGGTCGAACCCCGTTCGCCTGACGGCGGCGGGCGACGTCGTGCTGCGCTATGCCCGACAGGTCGAGCTGCTGCAGCAGGACACGGCGCGCGAGCTCGGGCGGGCGGCATCCGATGGCGGCGTCGTCACGGTGCCCGTCGCCGTCAACGCCGACAGCCTGGCCACTTGGTTTCTCGAGGCCGCCTCGCTTCTGTACGAGGTGACCGGCGTCGAAGCCGTGTTCGACATCCACCGCGACGATCAGGATCACACGGCAGAGCTGCTGCGCTCGGGAGCCGTCATGGCGGCGGTCACCTCGGCGTCGCAGGCGGTGCAGGGATGCTCGGTCACGTCGCTCGGCCGCATGCGTTACCGGGCGGTCTGCAGCCCGTCGTTCGCCCAGCGCTTTCTCGACGAACGCGCCTCGGTCGAATCGCTCGGGTCGGCTCCCGTCGTGAACTTCGACCGAAAAGACCAGATCCAGCGGCAGTTCTTCCGCGACTACACGGGACGATCGCTGCGCTCGCCGCGGCACTATGTGCCCACGTCGGCCGATTACGCGCGCGCGGTCGTCTTCGGCATGGGGTGGGGGATGCTTCCCGAGCAGCAATGCGCGGCCGAGATCGACCAGGGGGTGTTGCTCGACCTGGCGCCCGAGCATCCGATCGATATCGCGCTGTATTGGCAGCGGTGGAATCTGACCTCACCCACGCTCGACGCCGTCTCGAGCGTGGTCGAAAGCGTGGCGCGCGAACAGCTGCGCTGAGTGGGTGCCGGAGCCGGAGCTGGGACCAGAGCCCGAGTCTGAACCGGGGCTCCGCTTAGGAAGCCGGGACGGTCGAGCTGCCTTCGAAGTCGTCGGACTCCACCGGGTCTTTATCGAGCAGGTCGATCACGCCGCCCAGGATCTCATCGGGGCGGAACGGGTAGCGGTCGATCTCGGCCTGATCGCTGATGCCCGTGAGCACCAGGATGGTGTGCAGCCCGGCCTCGATGCCCGCCACCACGTCGGTGTCCATACGGTCGCCGATCATGCCGGTGTTCTCGGAGTGCGCGCCGATGCGGTTGAGCGCCGAGCGGAACATCATGGGGTTGGGCTTGCCCACCACATAGGGCTCCTTGCCCGTTGCCTTGGTGATGAGCGCCGCGATGGCACCCGTCGCGGGCAGCACGCCGTCGGCGCTCGGGCCCGTGGCGTCGGGGTTGGTGACGATGAAGCGCGCGCCCTTGATGATGAGGCGGATGGCCTTCGTAATGGCCTCGAACGAGTAGTTGCGGGTCTCGCCGACGACCACGTAGTCGGGGTCGGTCTCGGTCATGATGAACCCGGCCTCGTGCAGCGCGGTCGTGATGCCGGCCTCACCGATGACGAATGCGGAACCGCCCGGCACCTGGTTCTTGAGGAAGTCGGCGGTGGCGAGAGCGGAGGTCCAGATGAACTCTTCGGGCACCTCGAGGCCGGACTGACGCAGGCGCGCGCTGAGGTCGCGCGGCGTGAAGATGGAGTTGTTGGTCAGCACGAGGTAGGGCTTGCCCTGGTCGCGCCACTGCTGCAGCAGCTCGGCGGCGCCGGGCAGCGCACGGTTCTCATGGACGAGAACGCCGTCCATGTCGGTCAACCAGCATTCGACGTCTTCGCGACGAGTGTTCATTGCGACCTCTTTCTGTCCGTGGCCAGTTTAGAGGTTCGGGGTGACAAGGCGAGGGGATGTCTGTGCTCCCACGATCCTCCCCGCAAACGTTCACGCCGCTCCGAGGTCGCTCGTCGGGGGCGGTGATTGAATGAGGGGGATGTCTGACCACAACGTGCCGCCCGCCGCCTCCGCCGCCCCCGCAACCTCTGGGTCGCCGAATCTGTCTGGGCGACGTTTCGATTCGGGCTCGGCGCCCCGCTTCGAGCCGCCGTGCGGACCCGTCGAGGGCTGGAACGATGGCGCCGTCGTGCGGGCCACGGGCATCCCCTATGCCGAAGCCGAGCGCTTCGAGCGGCCGCGGCCGGTGCCTGACCGCGGTGCCGGCGACATGCTGGGCGCCACCGAGTGGTCGCACGCATCCCCTCAGCCCTATAACGCGTTCCTCGAGCAGGTGCTCGGCGCGACGCCCGACCGGCATCCGAGCGAGCACTGCCAACAACTGTCCGTCACGATGCCAGCCGATCTCGCGCGCGGCGAGACCGTGCCCGTCATGGTCTGGATCCACGGCGGCTCCTACGCCAACGGTGCCGGCGACCTGCCCGTGATGGATCCGGCGGCGCTCGTGGCTGAGCAGCGCGTCGTCGTCGTGACCGTCACGTATCGCCTCGGCATCCTGGGCTTCCTCGGCGACGGCACCGACGAGCGGCCCGCCAACCTCGGCTTGCTCGACATGCTCGAGGCGTTCCGCTGGGTGCGGCGCAACATTCAGGCGTTCGGCGGCGACCCGGCGCGCGTCACGGCGTTCGGGCAATCGGCGGGCGCGGATGCCGTGGCTCACCTTCTCGCGGTGCCCGAGGCATCCTCGCTCTTCTCGCGCGCGATCATCCAGAGCGCACCCCTCGGGCTCGCGCGTGGTCGCGCCCGCATGACCTCCCTCATGGCCGAGGCCGCCGCGCAGGTCACGACCGAAACGCCCGTCGACAAGGTCGTCGCCCTGTCGGCCAAGCTGCAGCGCATCGCGGCGCCGTTCGGGCTCAAGGGTGGCATGCCGTTCAGCACGCAATACGGGTTCGACCCGCTGCCCGCCGAGCGCAACATCGAGCGGGCCTGGAACGAGGCGGCCCCGCGCGTGGACGTGCTCATCGGTCACACGTCCGAGGAGGGGCGGCTCTTCGTGCCCAACCTGCCCAAGCTGAAGCGGTGGGTGGGGCTGCCGGTCGTGGGCCCCGTCATCCAACAGGCCATCGTCGGTCTCGCCACGTGGCTGGTCTACGGGCGCACAGACAGTCGTTTCGCTCGGCGCCACGCGAAGGCGGGCGGCCGCGTGCACAGCTACGTCGTGTCGTGGAAGGCGCCGGGTAACCCCTTCGGTGCGGCGCACATGATCGACTTGCCGCTCCTCTTCGGCGACGAGGCGGCTTGGCGCGATGCGGCCCTCGTCGCGGGCGCCACTCGTCAGGAGATCGACGCCAACGGCACCATCCTGCGGCAGCTCTGGGGCGACTTCGCCCGCGGCGACGCCCTCGCTGCGCGGGGCCGCGTCCCCGGCCTGATCGCCTACCGCCGCGTCGGCTGAGCCCGCTGTGCCGTCCACGTCGCCTGGGCGGGCCGGCGGAGCCGGTCGGCGGAGCCGGCGCCTACCGCGCCGCGAGGCGGGGGATGAGCGCGTCGAGGTGTGCGGCCGTGTCTTCCCAGCCCTCGACGGCGATGCACTCGACGCCGAGCGTCTTCACGGGGTAGTCGTTGCCACCCTCGTCGAGGCGGTCGCCCACGAAGAGCATGTCGTCGAGCGGCGTGTGCGCCAGCTCGACCAATTTGTTCATGCCGTAGGCCTTGTCGATGCCGCGGCGCGTGATGTCGACCGACGTCGAACCGCCCGAACGCACCTCGAGGTCGGGCAGCTCGGCCTGCACGGCTTCGCGCAGCGACTCCTTCTTCGACCCCGTCGGGTCCCACGCCTGTTTGGCGGCCACGGGCGCCTGCTGCCCGAGCGCCGAGAACGTGATCTGCGACCCGCGGTCCTCGAGAATCGGCCCCCACACCTCGCTCTCCCACAGCCCCAAACGGCGGGCGGATGCTTCGACCGCCGCCAGCGCGCGCGCCTTCTCGTCGTCGCTCAGGTTGTGGGCGTAGATCTGCGCCCACGAGCCGTCGACGTAGCGGTAGTACTGCGTGCCGCACGTGGGCATCAGGTGCAGCTTCGCGAGCCGCTCCGGGTTGGCGCCCTCGAGACGGTCGACGACCTGGTTCTGGAACTGGGTGAAGTTGCCGCCCGAGATGATGCAGACCTCGACCTGGTCGAGCAGGCTCAAGAGCAGCTCAGACATCCGCGGATCGATGGCTGTCTTCGACGGCGCGAGGGTGTCGTCGAGGTCGAAGGCCACGAGGCGGGGGAGAGAGGTCACGAGGGCCGCTTTCTGTCGGGAGGGGCGGTAGCTCACCGCCAGCCGATGCTACCAAAACGGCGTGGGCATCCCCGAGCGGTAGATTTGGCGGATGCCTGACGAAACGCCGAATCCGACGAACGAGCTGTCGACCAACGGCGTCGGCCCGTGGGTGGGCGAGTGGCCCGTTGAGGACTGGTACGACCCCGAGCTGCTCGAGCGCGGCGACACCCGCAACGTGATCGACCGTTACCGCTACTGGACCATGGACGCGATCGTGGCCGACCTCGACCGGCACCGGCATCCGTTTCATGTCGCCATCGAGAACTGGCAGCACGACATGAACATCGGCTCGATCGTGCGCAGCGCCAACGCCTTCGCGGCCGACACCGTGCACATCGTGGGCCGTCGCCGCTGGAACAAACGTGGCGCCATGGTCACCGACCGCTACCAGCACGTCGAATACCACGCGGATGTCGCGGGCCTCGTGGCCTGGGCCCGCGAGCAGTCGATGCCCATCATCGCCATCGACAACGTGCCCGGCTCGGTCATCATCGAGACGTTCGCCTTTCCCGAGCGCTGCCTCCTCTTGTTCGGACAGGAGGGCCCTGGCCTCTCGGACGAGGCCATCGCGGCCGCCGATGCCGTCGTCGAGATCAGCCAGTTCGGCTCCACCCGCTCGATCAACGCCTCGGCCGCCGCCGCGGTCACCATGCACGCCTGGGTCTTGCAACACGTCACCTTCGGCGCGTCTGAGTAGTTCCGTGCGCACCTGAGTAGTTGCGACGCCGAAAATTGAGTACACAAAGTACGGGATGTACTTGATGTACCTGAACGATTGCGGAAGGATTGAGTCATGTCTCCTGAAACCTCCCGCCATTACGCGTCGTTCACCGACGCCCGCACCCATTTGCGGGACGTGCTCGATGCCGCCGAAAGTGGGCACACCGTCACCCTGATGCGTGAGGGTGCCCGATCAGCGGTCGTCTCAGCCGATCGCCTCCGATCTTTCCTCGCCGAGAGCCTTCCCTCGCAGGCTCAGGTCGCTCACGAAGACGGCGCCTTCGTCGTCTTCCTCGCCAACCGCCCGTTCGTCTCCGAAGGAGCCACCCTCGACGAGGCGCTCGACGACCTCGTCGTATCGCTCCGTGAGTACGCGCTCGACTGGGAGGACCACCTCGGCAAGGCTCCCAACCACTCCGGCGAATGGGGTCTCGTCCAGCTCATCAACCTCTCGACCGATGAGCAACTCGCCGACTGGGTGAGGGCCGCGCAATGAGCAAACATCCACCCGCATCGCGCACCCACCATAATGCGTTCTGCGAGGCCGAGAGGTGGACGCTGGTGCGCGGCGCCACGGGCAAAACCGTTTCTCACCACCGCACCTACGAGTTGCCGCTCCGCAGCGGCCGCATCTTGCGCACGCGCATTTCGCGGCCGATCGACAAGAGCGAGTATCGCCCGTCGATGTGGTCGCACATCCTGCGCTACCAGCTCGAGGTCGACACAGACGCGTTCTGGCGATGCGTCTCCGGCGGCGAGCTGCCCGAACGCGAGCCGACTCGGCCGCGCCCAGATAGTGGGCTCTCCTTCTACCTGCTCGATCAGATCACGCGCATGCTGGGCGTCGACCCCCGCGAAGCAGCCACGATGACCGACGCAGAGGCTCAAGCCATCCTGAATCAGTATTGGACGACGCGCGCCGATGAGGCCGAGGCGTTCCAGCGCTGACCACCGGGCACGGCCGCCGCGCTAGCCGATGAGGCTCGGCTGCAGGTCGCGCAGCGTGCGGAAGTGGGTCATGCGCGTGACGCCGATGGCGGCCACCACGAGCGCGCCGACCAGCACGAGGGCGAGCAGGATGGCGTCGTGCCCGGCCGCCGCCGCATCGCCGCCGTACATGAGCTGCCGGATGCCGTCGACCGCGAAGCCCATGGGCAAGAAGTGGTGCAACCACGCGAGCGGCTCGGGCAGGGTCTGCCACGGGAACGTGCCGCCGGCGGTCACCAGCTGCAGCACCATGAGCACGAGCCCGAGGAACTGCCCCACGCTGCCCAGCCAGATGTTCAGCGCCAGGATGATCGCGGTGAAGGTCAGCGACGCGAGCACCATCATGCCGTAGGTGCCGATCGGGTTCTGAATCTCGAAGTGCAGCGCCCCGGCCAACACGCCGAACAACGCGACCATCTGGATGGCCCCGAGCGCGCCGGGTGTGATCCATCCGGCCAGCGTCACCTTGATGGGCGAGTGCAGCGCCGTGATGGCGCGCCGCGACACGGGTTTCACGATGAGGAACAGCGCATAGATGCCGATCCAGGCGGCGAGCGACACGAAGAACGGCGCGAGTCCGGCACCGTAGGTGCCCGCCGAGGTGACGGCCGTGTTCTTGAGCGTCACCGGGTCGGCGATGTTCTTCGCCTGAGCGTCGCGCTGCGCATCCGTGTTGTCGGGGATCTGTGAGACACCGCTCGACAGCCCATCCTCGAGGGTCTGCAACCCGTCGCGCAGGGTGACGAGACCGCTGGCGAGCGATTGTGCGCCGTCGTTGGCCTGGCTCGCACCGTCGGCCAGCTGGCTCGAACCGGATGCGGCCTGCCCGATGCCCTGCACGAGCGCGGGCGAAGCATCCGCCAACGCCTGCGCACCCGTGGCCACCTGCTGTGCGCCCGACGCGAGGGTATTGAGCTGCCCGGCCGCGGCCTGCACCTGCTGATTGCCCGACGTGATGCGCTGCCCGAGCGGGTCGAGGCCCGCGAGCACGCGGTCGATCTGCGCCTGATCGAGGCCGAGGTCGGTGAGGTCCTGTTGGATGCGGGCGCGGGCGGCGGGCACCTCGTCGGCGATCTGCTGCGTGACACCGGCGACCTGGGTGCCATAGCCGGCGATCTTCTGGTTTCCGGCGGCCACCTGGGCCGCGCCGGCGGCGAGTTGCGCGCTCTGGGCGGGCAGCGACGCGGTCTTCGACTGCAGCTCGGCCAGGCCGTCGCGCAGCGTGGCGCTTCCCGTGGCGAGCTGAGCGGTGCCGTCGGCCAGCTGCGCCGACCCGTCGACGGCCGTGTTGGCGCCGTCGAGCAGTTTCTGCGTGCCGTCGACGGCGTCGACGAGGTTCACGCGCACCTCGGCCAAACCATCCAGGAACGTGTTGGCGGCCTTCTCGTTCACGGTCTTCACGATGGATGTCTGGATCGTCTTGACGGCCTGCTCGCCGATCGTCGACGCGAGGTAGCTGTTGGCGTCGTTCGTGGTAAGCAGCACCTCGGCCTGGCGCGGGTTGTCGCTGTCGGAGGACGTGAGTGATTGCGAGAAGTTGCTCGGCAGCGTGACCGAGAAGTCGTAGGCGCCGTTCTTCACACCCACGGCTGCGTTCTTGGCGCTCACGCGGTGCCACTGGAAGCTGCCGTCTTCGATCAGCTGGTCGGCGACGTCATTACCGAAGTTGGTCGTCGTGCCGTTGTCATCCGCACCGGTGTCGCTCACGACGAGGGCAACGGGCACCTGGTCGAGCTTGGAGTAGGGGTCTTGGTTGGCCCAGAGGTAGAGCCCGCCATAGATGATGGGCACGCACATGAGCGCCACGAGGGCGAGGCGGGCCATCTTGGTGGACCAGAGGCGGGCGAGCTCGGCTCGCACCATGGCAAAGATCTTCACGCCGGGTTCTCCGAAGTTTCGTCGGTGGTGCCGAAGAGAGGCACGGTGTCGGCGGGCACGGTGCTCGACACTTTCTGGATGGTGTTGGCGTCGATGGCGGTGGCCGCCGCATCGCCCGCGATGACGAGCACGGCGTAGCCGCGCGCCGCCAGCTGTCGGGCCACGCGCCACCAATCGAGCGGGTTGCCGCCGTGGCGGTCGGGCGAGACGATGACGAGCGCGCCGACGCCCTGGCGCAGGATGGCCAGTTCGGTGAGCAGGCGCACGCGTGTAGTGGGTTCGAGGGTGGCCATCGTGGTGCGCGACAACTCCTGCCAGCCGTGTTCGGCGAGCCAGCGGCTGACGGCGACGGGGTGGTCGGGGCGGCCGGCGAACATGAGCTCTTCGGCCGTGACACCCGCGACGGTGGCGTTGCTGTTGGGCTCGCAGACATCCGGGGCATCGATGAGCGCGATCTCGGCGCGCATGCGTTTGGTGTCGGGCGTGCCGTCGATCGTCACGCTTCCGGTCTCGGGCTTCATGCGGCCGGATGCGATGAGCCCCAACACCGTGGGACGCTGCGCCGTCTCGGCGCGCGAGAACGTGGCACTGCCCGTCTGGAACGACAGCGAGGTGGCGGGGAGCGAGGACGCATCCCGACCTTTCGTCACGTCTGCAAGTTCGACTCTCATGCGTTCACCAATCCGTTGCGCAGCGTTTCGTCGACCACGAGCCCGGCCTCCTGCCATCCGAGCCCGGCACCGCTCAGACCCGCGAGCATGACCAGTCGCGCGGCGTGGTCGTCGTCGATCCCCGAGCGCGTGGCCTCGCCGAGAACGGTGAGCGCGGCATCCTCGACGAGCCGGGCGACGACGGCGGGCGGGATGTCGCGCCGCAACTGCCCCCGCGACACGCCGTCTTCGATCACATCCCGCAACGTTCGCCGGATGGGCGCGAGCGCGGCGGCCACGGTGGACCGGTAGGGCCCGCGCACGGCCAGGTCGGCCATCACTCGCACATGCGACACGGACGCCCAGAGCCGCGCGCCGATGGTGGCGATCGCGACCCGGCTGTCGTCGGTGTCGACCGTGCCGATGCCCTGGGCGATGCGCGCCGCGCCGGCTTCGACAACCGTGAGCACGAGGTCTTCGCGTGTGGCGAAGTGGCCGTAGACGGCGCGGCGCGACAGGCCGGCGCGGGCGGCGATGGCGTCGAGGCTGGCGTCGGGGTCGTCTCGCAACTCGACCATGGCGGCGTCGATGAGTGCCGCGCGGTTGCGGGTGGCGTCGCGCCGGGCGGGGCGGTCGGGGGATGTTGTGGTCACGATATCCATCGTACGATCTTGCACAGTCGTGTGCAAGATAATTCGAGACGAGTTCTTACATCATGACGACTTGTTTCGCCAGGGCATCCGCGGCGGTGGATATTGTCACAACATGTGCCTACGCTATTGATCTACCGGCTAGGTGGAGCGAGAGATTCTCTGATCGCTCACTCTGCACGCCCCGGATTGTGTCGCCCCTTCTGGCCGGTGTCGTACGTACCTCGTAGACACGGATCACGCATCGCTTTCGCACCGCGTGTTCACGGCGCATGAATGCCTTCGCGTTCATCCAGAAAGGCAAGGCAGGCATGATCCGCTTCGATGGCGTCACCAAGCGCTTCCCCGACGGCACGCTCGCGGTCGACGACTTCTCGCTCGACATCCCCTCGCGCAAGACCACCGTCTTCGTCGGTTCGTCCGGCTGCGGCAAGACCACCATCTTGCGCATGATCAACCGCATGGTCGATCCCTCCGGCGGTCGCATCGTCATCGACGACGAAGACATCTCCACGCTCAACCCTGTCAAGCTGCGCCGCCGCATCGGCTATGTGATGCAGAATTCCGGCCTGCTGCCGCACCGCACGGTCATCGATAACGTGGCCACCGTGCCCCTGCTCGAGGGCGTGAAGAAGAAGCAGGCCCATGAGGCCGGGCTCGCCCTGATGGACACGGTCGGGCTCGACCGCTCGCTCGCCACGCGCTATCCCAGCCAGCTCTCGGGCGGCCAGCAGCAGCGCGTGGGTGTCGCCCGCGGCCTCGCCATCGACCCCAACATCATGCTCATGGACGAGCCCTTCGGCGCCGTCGACCCGCTCGTGCGCGCCGAGCTGCAGCAAGAACTGCTGCGCATCCAGCGCGATCTCGCCAAGACCATCGTCTTCGTCACGCACGACATCGACGAAGCCCTGCTGCTCGGCGACCAGATCGTCATCCTCGAAAAGGGCGCGCACATCGCGCAGGCGGGCACGGCCGAAGAGATCCTAGCCCACCCGGCGAGCGATTTCGTGGCCAGCTTCGTCGGCTCCGACCGCGGGTCACGCGCCCTGCACGTGAAGAACGTCGACGGCAAACAGGTCGTCGTCGACGGAACGGGTCGGCTCGCGGGCATCCTCAGCGATGGCGCGGGTCCCTCATGACCTGGGTCTTTGCCAACATCGAGCAGATCGTCATGCTCACGCGGGACCACATCCTGCTGAGCATCCCGCCGATCCTGCTCGGTTTCATCCTCGCCGTGCCGATCGGCTACATCGCGCATCGCTACCGCGTCTCGCGCGGCGTGCTGCTCACGGTCTCGGGACTGCTCTACACGATCCCGTCGCTCGCGCTCGTCGTGGCCATGCCGGCCATCCTGGGCACCAAGATCCTCGACCCGCTCAACCTCATCGCCACGCTCACGATCTATGCGATCGCGCTCATGGTGCGCACGGCGGCGGATGCCTTCGACTCCATCTCGCCCGACGTGCGCCAATCCGCGACGGCCATGGGTTACGGCCCGTGGAGCCGCTTCTGGAAGGTCGAGCTGCCGCTCGCCGGTCCCGTGCTCCTCGCCGGCCTGCGGGTCGTCTCGGCGAGCACCGTCAGCCTCGTCACGCTCGGCGCCCTCGTCGGCCTGTCGGGCCTCGGCTACCTCTTCACCGACGGCTACCAGCGCAGCTTCGCCACCGAGATCTTCACGGGTGTGGTGCTCACGGTCGTCATCGCCGTCGTCTTCGACCTCCTCCTCATCCTCCTCGGCCGCGTCGTGTTGCCGTGGGCCAAGGTCGAGGCCGCCGCCCGCACGGGCGACCGTGCGCCCCGTCGACGCAAGGCGGTGACCGCGTGAACGCCATCAGCGACGCCATCGCCTGGATCCTCGACCCCGCCCACTGGATGGGCCCGAGCGGAATTCCCGCCCGCCTCGCCGAGCACCTCGCCTACACGGGTCTCACCATTCTCATCGCGGGCGTCATCGCCATCGGCCTCGGCCTCTATATCGGTCACACGGGTCGGTTCCGCGGCACGTCCGTCATCGTCACGGGGGCCCTGCGCGCGCTGCCCACGCTCGGCCTGCTCGTCTACCTCGCCGTGGCCTTCGGTTTCGGCATCGCTCAGGCCATCATCCCGTCGATCATCGTGCTCGTCGTGTTGGCCATCCCGCCGATCCTCGCGGGCACCTACTCGGGAATCGAAGCCGTCGATCCGAAGACCGTCGACGCCGCGCGCGCCATGGGCATGACCGAATGGCAGATCCTGGCCAAGGTCGAGATCCCCCTGGCCCTGCCCCTCATCGTGGGCGGCCTTCGCTCGGGTGTGCTGCAGGTCGTATCCACAGCCACGGTCGCCGCCTACCTCTCTCTCGGTGGGCTCGGACGCTTCATCTTCGACGGCCTGCCCGTCAGGGATTACACGCAGGTGCTCGTCGGTGCGCTCCTCGTCACCCTTCTCGCTCTCGTCCTCGACGGCCTGCTCGTGCTCGTGCAGCGTCTCGTCGTCCCGGCAGGGGTCCGGGCAATCCGGTCCCGTGTTCCGCAACGTACCGCCAAGGGCGCCAGCGCCCAGGCCGCGTTGACGCCCTCCAGCTAGCTCCTCTTCACAGCGCTTTATCGCACTCCGATTGCACCACCCTTGTCATCCGACAGTAAGGAAAGCAGCATGTTCTCATCACGACGTGGCCGCCTGGCCGTCGCGGCTCTCGCCGCCGGCGCGGTCCTCTCCCTCGCAGCCTGCTCGAGCGGCGACCCGCTCGACAACTCCACTTCCGGTTCCGGTTCGTCCGGCTCGGCCGACTCGATCACCGTCGGTGCCGGGTCTTTCGCCGAGTCCGAAATCATCGCCCAGATCTACACGCAGGCCCTCGAGGCCGAAGGCGTGACGGTCACGTTCGCCGGCCAGATCGGCCAGCGCGACGTCTACCTCAAGGCCCTCGAAGACGGTTCCATCGACCTGATCCCCGACTACAGCGGAAACCTGCTGCAGTTCTACGACGCCGAGACCACCGCCAAGACATCGGAAGAGGTCTACGCGGCCATCGGTGACGCCCTGCCCGAGGGCATCGAGGTGCTCGACCAGGCCGAGGCCCAGGACGCCGACAGCTACAACGTGACCAAGGACTTCAGCGAGAAGAACGGCATCACGAGCCTCGCCGACCTCAAGGACTACGAGGGCACGCTCGCTATCGGCGCCAACCCCGAGTTCGCCGACCGCC
Organism: Okibacterium fritillariae; assembly: GCF_900167575.1. Taxonomy (GTDB): domain Bacteria; phylum Actinomycetota; class Actinomycetes; order Actinomycetales; family Microbacteriaceae; genus Okibacterium; species Okibacterium fritillariae. The sequence continues at coordinate 240,135 of NZ_FUZP01000003.1, read as the reverse complement.
CGTACGGCCCCAAGGGTCTCACCGAGGTTTACGGTGTCCCGGCCGACAAGCTCACCTTCACGCCCGTCTCTGACGGTGGTGGACCGCTGACGGCCAAGGCCCTGATCGACGGCACCGTGCAGCTCGCCGACATCTACAGCACCACCCCCTCCATCAAGGAGAACGGCTTCGTCACGCTCGAAGACCCCGAGAACCTGATCCTGCCGCAGAACATCCTGCCGCTGATCAAGTCCGACAAGGCCAGCGACAAGGTGAAGGACGTGCTGAACAAGGTCTCGGCCGAACTCACGACCGACGACCTGATCGACCTCAACACCCTCAACCAGGGCGACCAGAAGCTCTCGCCCGAGAAGGTGGCCAAGGACTGGCTGACCGAAAAGGGTCTGATCTAGTCCACGCCTCGCGCCGCTCGCACCAGAGCGGATGTCTGCACCGGGAACCCGGCGTCGTCACGACGCCGGGTTCTTCGCGTCCGTGCGGCGAGCTTTCGGGGACAGCGTCCGTGGGTCCGGCATCCGGGGGCGTGCGTCGGGGGCCAGGGGCCAGCACGGGCGGCTCCGCGCGGGGCTCGCGGCAGGCTCCGAGAGCGCCCAGATTCCCGGCCGCCGCCGCACCCCCGTTGGTAGGATCGGAGTGTGACCGGAAACAACTTGATGCCCCAGCCCGAGGTTCTCCTTCCCGCCGAGCCCGAGGTCGTCGGTGCCCTCGCCGCGGCCGCCGAGTCCGAGAACCCGATCGTCGCCCTCACCAACGTCGTGGCGCAGCATCCGTCGTCGTCGCTCGCCTGGGCCGTCCTGGCGGTCGAGAAGTTCGATCCGATGAACCCGCTCGAGAGCTACGCCTATGCGCGCGTCGGCTACCACCGCGGACTCGACTCGCTGCGCAAGGCCGGCTGGCGCGGCCAGGGCCCCATCCCGTGGTCGCACGAGCCCAACCGTGGCGTGCTGCGCTCGCTCTATGCTCTGCGCGCCGCCGCCGAGGCCATCGGCGAGACCGAAGAGGTCGAGCGCCTGACCGAGTTCCTGCGCGGAGCCGACGAGACCGCGGCCGCACAGATCGAGACCGAGGGCGAGCCCCGCACGCCGCCGCCCGCCACCGAGGCCTTCTTCATCCGCGGCCTAGACTGATCTGAGCACCACGCGATTCTCGGCCCGGCCGGGAATCCGAGCTCGGCGGCATCAGTCGGCTCATATTCGAAGCATCCCGACCGGAAGGGCATCATTCGTTATGCCAGCAATCGTTCTCATCGGCGCCCAGTGGGGCGACGAAGGAAAAGGTAAGGCCACCGATCTTCTGGGGTCGCGTGTCGACTACGTGGTCAAGTTCAATGGCGGCAACAACGCCGGCCACACGGTGGTCGTCGGCAACGAGAAATACGCGCTGCACCTGCTGCCCTCCGGCATCCTGACCGAGGGTGTCACGCCCGTCATCGCCAACGGCGTCGTCGTCGACCTCGAGGTGCTCTTCCACGAGCTCGAGGCGCTGAGCGCGCGCGGTGTGGATGTCTCGAAGCTGCAGGTCTCGGCCAACGCCCACGTCATCACGCAGTACCACCGCACGCTCGACAAGGTCACCGAGCGCTTCCTCGGCAAGCGCCAGATCGGCACGACCGGCCGCGGCATCGGGCCGGCCTACGCCGACAAGATCAACCGCGTGGGCATCCGCATCCAGGACCTGTTCGACGAGAACATCCTGCGGCAGAAGGTCGAGGGCGCCCTCGACATGAAGAACCACATGCTGGTCAAGATCTACAACCGCCGCGCCATTCACGTCGACGAGATCGTGGACGACCTGCTGTCCTACGCCGAGCGCCTGCGCCCCATGGTGAAAGACACGGTGCTCGAGCTCAACCGCGCGCTCGACGACGACAAGACCGTGCTGTTCGAGGGTGGCCAGGCCACCATGCTCGACATCGACCACGGCACCTACCCGTTCGTCACGTCATCCAACGCCACATCGGGCGGCGCCGTGACCGGTTCGGGCGTCGCCCCCAACCGCATCGACCGCGTCATCGCCGTCGTCAAGGCCTACACGACGCGCGTCGGCGCCGGTCCGTTCCCCACCGAGCTCTTCGACGAGTCGGGCGAGTTCCTGCGCTCGGCCGGTTTCGAGTTCGGCACCACGACGGGCCGCCCGCGCCGCACCGGGTGGTACGACGCTCCGATCGCCCGCTACACGGCCCGCATCAACGGTGTCACCGACTTCGTGCTCACCAAGCTCGACGTGCTCACGGGTCTCGACGAGATCCCCGTGTGCGTCGCTTACGAGGTCGACGGCGTGCGCCACGACGAGGTTCCCGTCTCGCAGTCCGACTTCCACCACGCCAAGCCCATCTACGAGATCTTCCCCGGCTGGAAAGAAGACATCACGGGCGCCCGCACGTTCGACGACCTTCCGAAGAATGCTCAGGACTACGTGCTGGCGATCGAGGGTATGTCGGGTTCGCGCATCTCGGCGATCGGCGTCGGCCCCGGCCGCGACGCGATCGTCGTGCGCCACGACCTCATCGATTAGAACGCGGACGGCGCACAAGCGCTCATCGCTGGACTCCGCACGACGCGCTCCTGATTCGCGCGCGAGGTTCCACTCGCTGCTCGCTCGAAGGACTCGGCCACCCGGCCGGGTCCTTCGGCCGTTAACGGCGCAGTGAGCGGCGCGCCATCATCCTGTTCGCGATCGCCTCGAGCGGTGTTCCGAGGAACAGGACGAGGAGCGACAGCAGGCCGACATGCGGCACGGCCACAGCGATGACGAGGGCCACCAGCATGAGGGCCGGCATGGCGAGGGCGGGGAGGAGTGGTTCGGTCGTGGCATCCGGAAAGCGGAGGTCGGGGCGCCGGTCGACGATGGCGTGCATGCCCACCCCGGCCAGCGAGGTCAGCAGCATGGTGCCGATGTAGAGGGCGGATGTGGTGGGGCTGTTCGACCCGGCGGTCGCGATGAGCTCGGTGGGGAACGGCAGGAACACGATCGTGATCAGCCACAGCATGTTCAGCCAGAGCAGGCCGGTCGTGTAGCCGCGCACGCTCGTGAACAGGCGGTGGTGCGCCGACCAGAAGCGCGAGATCACCACGAAGCTGAGCAGGAAGACGAAGATCTCGTAGCCGTTCGACGCCAGGAACTCGTCGGGCGTCTGGTCGCCCAGGTCGCTCGCCCGGTCGACGAGCGGGAGGATCAGTAGGGTCGCCGCGATGGCGACGACGGCGTCGCTGAAGAACACGAAGCGGTCGAATCCGCGCTGCACCTCTGTCTCGGCCATGTGCACAGTATGGCGTCGGATCGGCGTGCGGCACACCCCGCCTGGCAGACTGGGGCCATGAGCGATGTGAACGGCGAAGACGCGAGTGTTCCTTCCTATTGGTTGGGCGCCTACACGCCCGATTCGCAGGGCAACGCGCGGGGCGTGAGCGTTCTGCGGCAGCAACCCGACGGCACGTTGCGTCACGCGCCCACAGTGTCGCTCGACTCGCCGTCGTTCCTGGCCCGGCATCCGTCGGCCGATGTCGTCTATGCCGCGCTCGAGGGCATCGGCGCCGTCCAGGTGCTCGAACGCCGCGGCGTCGACGGTCTCGTGCCGATCGGCGACCCCACCGAGGTGGGCGAGGCTGTCTGCCACCTGCACGTCACCCCCGACGGCGGGATGCTGGTGGCCAGCTGTTACGGCGACGGTCGCCTCGTCACCATCCCCCTCGCCCCGACCGGCCGCCCGTCTGGCCGTCCCGTCGAGGCCGCGGCATCCATCGACCCCTACGCCGACCCGTTTGCGGGCTCGGCGCTCGAGGCCAGCGGTTTCGGCGAGAGCGCCCTCACCGACTTCTCGCTCGCGCAGCAGGTGCTCGAAGCCATGCCCGTGCGCCAGTCGCGCGCCCACGCCTCCCTCACGCTGCCCGACGGCCGCATCGTGTCGACCGACCTCGGGCACGACGCCGTGCGCGTCTGGCGGCGCACGGCAAACGGAGCCGGCCTCACCCTCGACGACACCATCATGCTGCCCTTCGGTGTCGGTCCCCGCCACCTGACCTGGCACGTGAGCGGCCACCTCTTCGTCGTCACCGAGTACTCGAACGAGATCTTCGTGCTCGCGCCGCGTGACCGGGGACGCCTGCGCGTCGTGCGTGCGAAGCTCGCCACGGCCGACTCGCTCGAGGACGGCGACAACGCCTCGGAGCTGCAGATCGCCGGGCCCGACGCCGACCGCCTCTACGTCGCCATCCGCGGCACCAATCGGCTGAGCACCCTCCGCATCGGCGGCGACGGCGCCGACCTGTCACCCCTCGCCGACGTTGAGACCCGCGGCAAGCACCCCCGCCACTTCCGCGTCGCCGGCGACCTCGTACACGTCGCCAACCAGCACTCCGACGAGGTCGCATCGTTCCGCCTCGACGCGCGCGGCATCCCCTCGCAGTTCCTCGGCGCCACCCAGGCCCCCTCGCCCAGCTACCTCCTCCCGGTGCCTACAGCCGGTTAGCCGCCGACCGCATCGGTGGAGCGATCCTGTTGGCTCGCTGCGGTGCGGTCGATCTTGACCATGACGGCCGCGGCCCCGATCAATGCGACTCCGAGCGGCAGCGCCACGGTGGCGAGGATCTGCGAGATGAGCTGCAGGGCGACGATTCCGATGCCAGACCCGCCCGTGTCGGTGGGAAAGGTGTTCACCGTGAGCACCGCGTCGAGCGCCCACATCCTGACGACGAGGCCAACGACCGTGAGGCTGACGCCGGCGATCAGTGTCGAGCGGGTATATCTGTCGGTCATGTGCATTCTCCCCCGTGATGTGATGCACCTTTCTTACCGCGTTTGACGCGTCGGCGCATGCCGCGCGTGCGCCGGTTAGGGTGGATGCATGACCGCGAGAGTGCCCGAGCCGGCCGTGCATGTCGGCCGTTTCGTTCGGATCGAACCGCTGACCGAGGCGGATTTCGGCGAGTTGTATGAGGCAATCGTGCACCCGGAGGTGTTCGCCGGAGGGTATGGCGGCGGTCCCGAAGGTCTGCCCCACGACATCGACGGGTTCCGGCGTTTCGCGGCCGGGTATTTCAGCACGGCGAGTGGCAACCAGCCCTACGTGGTGCGGCTGCACGGTGGCGCCGACGACGGGCGTGTGGTGGGAACATCCACGCTGGGGGATTTCGACCTGCCGAGCGAGCACGCGCACCTGGGCTGGACCGCCTATGACCCGCGCGTCTGGGGAACGGCCGTCAACGTCGACACCAAGCTGCTCATGCTGGCGCTCGCGTTCGACAACGGTTTCGGCCGCGTGAAGATCCAGGCGGATGAACGCAACGCCCGTTCGCGCGCCGCCATCGCCAAACTGGGCGCCACGTTCGAGGGCCTCGTGCGCCGGGACAAACGCCGCGCCGACGGCACCTGGCGCACCACGGCGCTCTTCTCGATCATCGTCGAGGAGTGGCCGCAGGTGCGCGCCGCGCTCGAGGCCCGGCTCGAGACCTACCCGGCACCCGTCGTCACAGCGGGGGAGACCACCGACCGCGCCTGACCCCGCGGTGCCGCCGCGCGTCCAGCCGCGTGGTACGAACGGACGACCCCGGTTCGCCCCCGTGCCCGATGTGCCGAAACCTCGCCACGGCGAGGCTGGATACATGACACAACCACTGCTCAGCGCACACAACCTCGTGAAGTCCTATGGAACCACGCAGGCCCTCGACGGGGTGAGCCTGGCCATCGGCGCCGGCGAATCCGTCGCCATCATGGGTGCATCCGGTTCGGGTAAGACCACCCTGCTGCACACCCTCGCCGGCATCATCACGCCGGATGGTGGGCAGGTCGTCTTCCAGGGCCCGGCCTCGCCCGTCGAGGTGTCGGCCCTCTCCGAAACCGACCGCTCCCGCCTGCGCCGCGAATCCTTCGGCTTCGTGTTCCAGCAGGGGCTCCTCATTCCCGAACTCACGGCCGTCGAGAACGTCGCCGTCCCCCTCATGTTGTCGGGTTACCCGCGGCGCGAGGCCGAGGCGCGCGCCCAGCACTGGTTGCAGGCGCTCGGCCTGGCCGGCATGGAGGCCCGACGCCCCGGCGAGTTGTCCGGCGGCCAGGCGCAGCGTGTGGCCATCGCCCGCGCGCAGGTGACCGGCGCGACCGTCGTGTTCGCCGACGAGCCCACCGGCGCACTCGACTCCCACACCTCGGTGGATGTCTTGAACGCGCTCCTCGGATCGACCGTCAGTCAGGGCCACACCCTCGTGATGGTCACGCACGACGAGGGTGTGGCCGCGCGGTGTTCGCGCGTCATCCGCGTGCGCGACGGACGCATCGTGAGCGACAGCGGCGCGGCCGCGGCGCCGGGCAACCCGGGCGGCCACCTCAACGCCGGCGTCCAGGCCGGCCACCCCGGCGCGCCGCAGAGCCAGCAGTACACGCAGCAGACCCACCAGACCCAGCAGTTCACCCAGAACCCCTACGACCCGCAGGGGCAGCAGGCGCCGTCGGGCGCACAGAGAGAGGTTCGACCCATGTTCTATGGAGACGGCTGGGGCGTGGCCTCGGCGGCAACACTTCCGGCGGACGAGATGCCCGCCTCGCAGATCCAGGTTCCGGCGAACGTTCCGCGCGGCTACCCCCTGCAGCCCGGTACCTCCGGATACCCGCAGCAGGCCGCCCCCTACGGTTACCCGCAGCAGCCCCAGGGCCGCCCGCACCACAACGGTGGGCAGCACCGATGAGTGTCGCCGCCCCGTTCACGCCTCCGCGCGCCGCCGCAACGTCGTCGCGCGCACCGGGCCGCCCCTCCATTGTGAAACTGACCTGGCTGCTCGGCCGCCCCAGTGCCCAGAGCGCCGCGACCCTCATCTTGCCGGGTGTCGCCTTCGCCGTGACGACCGCCCTCATCCTCATCGTCTTGGGCGGCGTGCTCATGTTCTGGCGATGGACGATCGCCGACGCGATCACCTACCAGGCGCTCAGCATGCTCGCCTTGGCGCTGCTGATCGTGCCGCTGTTGTCGCTCGGCGGTTCGGCGGCACGCCTGTCGGCCCGGCGGCGCGACGATCGGCTCGCCACGCTGCGACTGCTCGGGGCCACGCCCGGTGTGGTCGTGCGCATGACGGTGCTCGAATCATCTCTTGTGGCCGTCGCGGGCGCGCTCGTCGGCGTCGTGCTGTATGTCGCGCTCATGCCCCTCGTGGGACTCGTGCACTTCGCCGGACGGGCGATCGGTGCGGGCGAGTTGTGGGTCGGCTTCGGCCCGCTCGCCCTGGTCGTCGTCGCCATCGCGGCGCTCGCGGCCGTCAGCGCCGCAGTGGGTCTGCGCGCCGTCGCCATCTCGCCGCTCGGGGTGCGCACACGACAGAACGCGCCCAAGACGGGATGGATCGCTCCCGTCGCCGGAGTCGTCATCGTCGTCGCGGCCTTCGCCGGCCTGAATCTGCTCGGCGCGATCACCGAGGAGGCGGGCGGCATCATCACGATGATCTTCGTGCTCGCCGGATGCTTCGGTGTGGCCGTCGCGGCACTCAATCTGATCGGTCCGTTCGCCATCCGGGTGATGGCGCGCATCCAGCTGCGCACGGCGCGCACGGCCGAGAAGCTCATCGCGGCTCGAGGCATCCTCGAATCGCCGAAGGCCGCCTGGCGGCTGTGTTCGGGTCTGGCGATGACGAGCTTCGTCGCCGTCGTGGCGGGCACGGGTGTCTCCTTCGCGGGGGACGCCGACGGTGATCCGATCTTCATCGATATGCGCACGGGAATCGTCATGACCCTCGTGATCTCGTTCGTGATGGTCGCCTGCTCGATCGGCGTGAGCCAGGCCGCCGCCGTACTCGACCGCCGCGACCTCTATGTGAGCCTCGATCGACTCGGCATGCCGCGGCCCACGGTCGAGACGGCCCGTCGCCGCCAGGTGATGCTGCCCGTGCTGCTCGTCTCGCTCGGCTCGGCGATTCTCGGAGGCATCCTCGTCTTCCCGCTCGTCGGCCTGGCGCTCATCATCGCGCCGGCCTCGCTCGCCCTCATCGCGGGGTCATTCCTGGTCGGCATCGCGCTCGTGTGGCTGGCGCTGCGGTCGACCCGGCCGGTGCTCACGCGCGTGCTGCGCGAACCCGAGCGGGTCTAGCGCGGACAAGCCCGGCCGGGTGGTGAGCGGATGTCGCGTCAGGGGTGTCGGCGCATCCACCCGCCCGGCCGCAGAACAGGTGTCGCGGGTGAACGGTCTCTGGGGAGGGGCCGACACCCGCGACATCCTGTGTGCGGGCGCTCGGTGTCGAGGGTAGATTTGGGCAATGGTCGACACCGAGGCGCGCGCGCAACTGAACAGCCTGAGGCAGAGCATCGACAACATCGATGCTGCCCTGATCCACCTGCTTGCCGAGCGGTTCAAGTGCACGCAGACCGTGGGGCGGTTGAAGGCCGAGCACGGGTTGCCCGCCGCCGACCCCGATCGCGAGAGCCGTCAGATCGGGCGGTTGAAGGCGCTCGCCGAAGACGCGCAGCTCGACCCCGCGTTCGCCGAGAAGTGGTTCAACTTCGTCGTCGCCGAGGTCATCCACCACCACGAGCAGATCGCGTCGCAGGTCGAAGATTCTTCAGGGTCTGAGCCGCGCGCATGAGCTGGGACCCGCGGCGCATTCCGTCGCAGACCGGCAAGGTGTTCGCCATCACGGGCGGCAACGGTGGGCTCGGGTTCTTCACCGCGTTCCAGCTGGCCGAGGCCGGAGCATCCATCATTTTGGCCTGCCGCAACCGCGAACGAGCGGATGCCGCAGCCGCAGCCATCCGCCGCCGCCTGCCCGCGGCCGACGTGAGCGTCGTCATCCTCGACGTCTCGTCACTCGAATCCGTCCGCAGGGCGGGTGCCGAACTGGGCGCGCTGCCCCGGCTCGACGGACTGATCGAGAACGCGGGCCTCGTTCACTTTCCGCGCGAACGCAGCGAAACCGAAGACGGTTTCGAACTGGTTCTCGCGACCAACTTCCTGGGCCACTTCGCGCTCGTCGAGCACGTGCTGCCCGCGCTCGAGCGCACGCCCGGGTCGCGCATCGTCACGCTCGGCAGCCTCGCGACCGAGATCACGGGCCTGCACCTCGACGACCTGCAGCTCACGAAGAAGTACTCGGGCTGGCAGGCCTATGGGCAATCGAAGATCCTGATGAGCGTCTTCGGCTATGAGCTCGACCGCCGACTGGGGCTCGCGGGCAGCGGCGTGCGAGCGCTCGTCGCCCACCCGGGCTATGCCATCACGGGCCGCAGCCCCATCGTGCCGGGCGTCTCCGAACCATCGTTCGGGCAGCGCTTCGCCGACAACCTGCAGGGTCTCTGGGCCCAGGGCAAAGACCGCGGCGCCTGGCCCATCGTGCGCGCCGCGGCCGACCCCGAGGCGTTCGACTATTCGAGCAGAGCCACGGATGTCGCGCCCGCCCCGGTCTTCTACGGCCCGCGCTTCCGCGTGAAGGGCGCCCCCATCCACGCAAAGCCGGCCGACTCGACGACGGGCCCCTACGTTGGTCGCGCCGTCTGGACAGAGGCGCGAGCCCTGACGGGCGCCGACTACCTCGACGTCTAGCGGGCATGGCGATGCCGGGTGCCGTCGGCGGACCGACGACACCCGGGCGATCGCTGCGGGTGTGCTGCTCTAGCGGCGTGCGCCCATCCGGCGACGGCTGATCGCGGCGAGGGCGAGACCCAGCACCATGAGCAGGGCCATCAGGCCGAGGATGGGAGCGGTGGTGTCTACGCCCGTGTCGGCCAGGGCCGAGGCGTCGGTGCCGCTGGTGCCGGCCTTCGAGGTTCCGAAAGCTTGCGCCTGACCGGTCACGGCCACCGAGCCGGTGACGGTCGCGTCATCGGTGCCGTCGACCGGGGTCGTCGGCGTGGAGGGGGTGGTCGGCGTGGTGGGGTCCGTCGGGTCCGTGGGGTCGACCGGGGTGGTCGGGTCCGTGGGGTCCGTCGGGGTGGTGGGGTCGGTCGGGTCGGTGGGATCCGTCGGGGTGGTCGGCGTCGTGGGGGTGGTGGGCGTGGTCACCGTGGTGTCGCCGCCTTCCGTCTCGCTGTCGCCGATCACCGAGATGGCGTTGCCGCCGATCGTCACGGGGATGTCGATTCCGGGAATGATCTGGTTCCCACCGAGGACGCCGTCGTTGCCGCCGGTCGTGCCGGTGCCGTTACCCGTTCCGCCCGTCACCGTGGTGCCGGAGTCGGTCGAGGTGGTGTCTCCGACGACGGAGACGGCGTTGCCGCCGACCGTGACGGGGAGGCTGACGCCCGGGATGACCTGGTTGCCACCGGCAACGCTGTCGTCACCGTTCGTGGTGCTGCCGGTGCCGGTTCCGGTTCCGGTGGTGCCGGTGCCGGAGGTGACGTCGGTGCTGGTGCCGGAGGTTTCCGAGTCGCCGAGGCCGGAGATGGCGTTGCCGCCGACGGTCACGGGGAGGGTGACGCCGGGGATGACCTGGTTGCCGCCGGCGATGCCGTCGTCACCGTTCGTGGTCGAGCCGGTTCCGGTGCCGGTGGTGCCGGTGCCGGAGGTGACATCGGTGCCCGAGTCGGTGGACTCGGAGTCACCAACAACGGAGACGGCGTTGCCGCCGACCGTGACGGGGAGGGTGACGCCGGGGATGATCTGGTTGCCGCCGGCGATGCCGTCGTTACCGGTGGTGGTGCTGCCGGTGCCGGTCGAGCCGGTTCCGGTCCCCGTGGCTACATCCGTGCTGGTGCCGGAGGTTTCCGAGTCGCCGAGGCCGGAGATGGCGTTGCCGCCGACCGTGACGGGGAGGGAGACACCCGGGATGACCTGGTTGCCGCCCGCGATGCCATCCTCGCCGGTGGTGGTGCTGCCGGTGCCCGAACCGGTGCCGGTGGTGCCGGCGCCGGAGGTGCTGCCCGTTGTGGTGTCGCTCGAGGCGCTGTCGCCGACGACCGAGATGGCGTTGCCACCGACGGTCACGGGAACGGAGACGCCCGGAACGATCTGGTTGCCGCCGAGGATGCCGTCGTCACCGGTGGTGGTGGAGCCGGAACCATTCGACGTGCCCGCCGAGTCGCCCGAGGTGACGTCGGTGCCCGAGTCGGTGGACTCCGAGTCGCCGACCACGGAGATGGCGTTGCCGCCGACCGTGACGGGGAGGTTCAGGTCGATGAGACCCTGGTTGCCGCCGAGCAGCGAGTCGCTGCCATCCGTGGTCGAAGCCGGGGCCGGAGCCGGTGCGGGCGCCGGAGCAGGTGCCGGAGCCGCCGGTGCCGGTGCAGGGGCGACCGCGGTGCCCGAGTCGCTCGAGGACGAGTCGCCGACGAGCGAGATCGAGTTGCCGCCGACCGTCACGGGCACGTTGACCGAGACGAGGGCTTGGTTGCCGCCCGCCGCGCTATCGGTGCCGGACGTGGTGCCGCTGGGTGCGGCGGGGGCCGGGGACGTGGAGGTCGAGGCATCCGAGGATGAGCTGTCGCCCAGCAGCGAGATGCCGTTGCCGCCCAGCGAGATGGGCAGGTTGACCGAGATGCCAGCCTGGTTGCCCGAGATGAGGCCGTCCTGGCCGGACGTGCCGTCGGCGGCGTGGGCCGCTGTGGTGCCGAGGAGGGACAGGCCCCCGATGGCGAGGGCGCAGTAGAGCCCTCTCTTGACGTTGATGTTCATGATCCGTGCACTCCAAATGATTGAGAAATGGTGCCCCGGGTGGGGCGGATGGTCGCGTGCCACGCGCTCAGAGGCGTGGCCGGACCGGCTCAATCAGGGGTGACGTCGGATTCGAAAACGGGCGACGACGGTAGGTCGTCGGAGACCGAGGTATGGGAAACCAGGCCGAGGAGGTGGGCCTGGAAGGAGAAGTCGGCGCTGTCAAGCGCGCTGCCCGTGCCGGGGCCGCCGGACGAACCGCTCGAGCCCGAGCCGGAGCCGTTGCCGTTGGCGGGCGCGGCGGGGCCGAACGGGGAGTCGGGGCTGCCGAGGGGCGAGTGGCCGAGCGGGGATTCGGACGGGGCTGAGTCGGTGGCGATAGCGCCCGCGGCGGAAGAAGTGGGGGAGCCGAAGCCCGTGTCGGCGCCCGCGAACGGGGTGGCCGGGAGGGACGAGCCCGCCGGGCCGAATGACGGGGAGATGGCGAGGGCTGCGTCGACGTTGGTGGCGCGCAGCTCGGCGATGGCGACTGCGGCGGGGGAGGCATCCTGCCCACCGAGGCCGGGGAGAACGCCGCCGCCGATGCTGCCGCCGGGAAGACCGGGGAGGCCAGGAACGACGCCGCCGGAGCCGGGCGTGGTGCCGGGGATGCTGCCGTCGACGATGGTGTCGGTGCCGCCGACGACCGTGCCGAGCGAAGTGTCGACGGTGCCCGTGATCGGGTCGGTGATGCCCTGCACGGGGTTGCTGCCGACAATGTCACTGACCACCGGCGACGTGACGATATCTCCCACGACCGGGAGTTCCGTGACGACGGTGTCGACGGTCGGGGCGACCGGCTTCACGATCTGCGTCACGGGCTTTTGCGCCACGACATCCGAGACCGTGTTGGTCACGGCGGGAACGACGGCGACGGCCTCGCGAACGGGGGCCGGAGCGTGCTGCACGACGGGGGCCACGACCTTCTCGGTGACCTGCGAAACCGTGTTGGTCGCGCCCGAGACGACCTGGTTGACGGGCTGTTCGACGGCTCCGACGACGCCGGACACGAGGTTGCCGACGAGGCCGGGCTTCGAGTCGGGCGGGGTGGCCGAGTCGGCAGCGTGGGCCGACGAGGTGCCGAAGAAAAAGAGTGCGAGCATCCAACCGAAGGTGACGGCCGAACTCAGGAGGAGGATTCGAGCCAGTCGGGATGCGTGGGCGGGGCGTTCGATGACGCGCGCAACCTGAGCGCCGTTCGGAGTGTTTCCCTCCCGAACGGGTACCTGATCTGCAGTTAGCGTCATCGCATTCACCCCCCCAAAGGTGTGACCAGGACATTACGCCGAAGTTTTGCTCACGTCTAGCCCCCGATGCCCCCTCGAATCTGAGTATTCGCCGAGAGTAGTGTTTCTGTCGGCCACCCGGGCCAGGAAGTGAAGGCGACGATGACTGAGACGAAACTGGGCACGATTACGACGAGCATCCCGTTCCGCATGGACCGATTGCCGTGGGCCAGATGGCATTGGATGATCGTGATCGGGCTCGGCACCGTCTGGATTCTCGACGGCCTCGAGGTGACCATCATCGGCGCCATCGGAAGCCGCCTGACCGACCCAGAAGCGGGGCTCGGTTTGAGTGCATCGGATATCGGTTTGGCGGCCGCCATTTATGTCGCGGGGGCCTGCATCGGCTCACTCTTCTTCGGCTATCTGACCGATCGCTTCGGGCGCAAGAAACTGTTCCTCATCACGCTCGGCGTCTACCTCCTGGCGACCGTCGCGACGGCTTTCTCGTTCAACCCGATCTTCTTCTTCATCTGCCGTTTCTTCACCGGCGCCGGCATCGGCGGCGAGTACGCGGCGATCAACTCGGCCATCGACGAACTCATCCCGGCGCGCCGCCGCGGACTCGTCGATCTGGCCATCAACGGGTCCTACTGGCTGGGTGCCGCGTTCGGTGCCGTGGTGTCGGTGCTGCTGCTCAACGAGAACTTCTTCGCGGCCGATATCGGATGGCGGCTGGCGTTCGGTCTGGGTGCCGTGCTGGGCGTCGTCATCCTGCTCGTTCGTCGCAACGTGCCCGAGTCGCCGCGCTGGATGTTCATTCACGGCCACGACAAGGATGCCGAGAAACTCGTCGGCGAGATCGAAGCCGAGATCGAAAAGGAGACCGGAGAGAAGCTGGAGACCGTCGATAAGACGCTCGAAATTCGCCAGCGTAAATCCACAGGATTCGGAGAGATCGCCAAGGTCGCGATCACCAAATACCCGAAACGGTTCGTGCTCGGCCTCTCGCTGTTCACCGGTCAGGCGTTCCTCTACAACGCGGTGTTCTTCACGTACTCGCTCGTGCTCACGCAGCTGCTCGACGTGCCCGACGACGTGGCGCCGTGGTCGCTCGTGCCCATCGCGCTCGGCAACTTCGCGGGCCCGCTCATCCTGGGCCGGTTCTTCGACAGCATCGGGCGCAAGGTGATGATCTCGGTGTCCTACATCGGCTCGGGTGTTCTGCTCGTCGTCACGGCAATGCTCTTCAGCAATGAGGTTCTGGATGCAACCACGCTCACCATTGCCTGGGTCATCGTGTTCTTCTTTGCGTCGTCTGGTGCCAGCGCCGCCTACCTGACCGTGTCCGAGATCTTCCCGATGGAGACCCGGGCCATGGCCATCGCGTTCTTCTACGCGCTCGGCACGGGTCTCGGCGGCATCGTCGGACCGATCCTGTTCGGCCGCCTCGTCGAGGACTCGATCCAGGCGGTGGCCGTGGGCTACTACATCGGAGCCGGCCTCATGATCGCGGCGGGTCTCGTCGAAGTGTTCATCGGGGTCGAGGCCGCGGGTAAATCGCTCGAGGACATCGCCGAACCGCTGAGCGCGAGCGAGGGTTCATCCGAGAACGCGAAGAGCTAAGCGCGTCGCGTCGGGTGCTGACTGCCCGAGTGCTGACTGCCCGAGTGCTGACTACCCGAGTGCTGGGCGCCGCGGCATTCGCACGGGGCCCGACCCGAAACCGATAGCTGTAGAAACGACGGATGCCCCGAGCCGATGTGGCTCGGGGCATCCGTGTGTCACGCCGTGGGGCGCGCGGTGATCAGCTGTGGAACGGCGCCGCTGATCAGACGGTCGCCGGGGTTCGAGCGCCGGTGCGGGCCGACGACGGTTCGGGAGCCGATGCCTCGCCGAGGGCCCGCAGCTGCGCCGCCGACACGCTGCGGCGTCGGGCGATCGCGAGCGTGGTGACGACGAGCGAGAGCAGCAGCCAGAGCACGATGCCCGTGACGCCCGCGACCACGCCTCCGGTCTCGAGGGCCATGGCGCGCAGGGCGTTGAGCGCCGGTTGCACGGGCGTGTACTCGAACACGGTGTCGAGCAGATCGGGCACCGTCGCGATGATGCCCGTCGCCAGGGTGACGAGCGTGACGATCATCGAGATGAAGCGACCGAACCCGCCGAAGACGGCGATGAGAGCCTGGTTGGCTGCGGCGAAGGCGGCGCCGGCGACCATGGCGATGGCCGCAAAACCGATCCACTCGGGCGCGTCGAGCTTCAGCGCGGGCTGCATCACGGCCGAGACCAGCAGCCCCTGCAGGATGCCGACGAGACCGGCGGGCAGCCACGTGCGCACGGCCAGGCTGAGCGACGAACGCGTCGACGACAGAACGGCCGAGGGGATGGCGCGCAACACGATGAACGTGGCCAACGCGCCCAGCCACAGGGCGAGAACGGCGTAGAACGGCATGCTCGTGGTGCCGAAGAGCGCGTTCGCCTCGGCGCCGTCGGTCGTGACGGGCTGGCTCACCACCTTGGCGAGGTTGTCGCGGTCGGACTCGCTGTAGCTCGGGATGGACTGCACGGCCGTGTCGAGGCCGTCGGCCAGCGTGTGCGTGCTGTCGGCGACGGTTTTCGACCCGTCGGCGAGGCCCGTCGCGCCCGTGCCCAGCTGGGTGACGCCGTCGGCGAGGGTCGTGAGACCCGTCGAGAGCCCGGAGGCTCCCGTCGAGAGCTGCGCGGTGCCGTTGGCGAGCTGCGTCGAACCGGCGGCGAGCTGCTGGATGCCGGAGGCGAGCTGCGGGGCGGTGCCCGCGAAGCCCTGGATCTGGGTGGCCGCGGTCTGGGCGCCGTCGGCGAGAGGCTGTACGCCGCCGACCAGCTGCTGGTACTGCGGTGAACCGTAGAGGGCGGTCACGCCCTGCGCCACACCCTGGCAGGCCTGCTCGGCCCCGGGTCCTCCCGAGGTGCACAGAGCGGCAGCCTGCGACAGTTTGCCCAGCTGCTCGTTCAATCCGCCGGTGCCGGCGATACCCGTCGCCACGCCCTGCACGCCGTCGGCGAGGGTCTGCGAGCCGGTGGCGATGGCCTGGATGCCCGCGGGCAACTGTCCGACCTGGGTGGCCGCGGCGTTCAGCCCGTTGGCCAACTGCTGCGCACCCGTATTGGTCTGGGCGGCGCCCGAGGCCAGCTGCGAGGCGCCGGACGTGAGCTGCGGCATCCCGGCCGCGAGCTGGTTCACGCCGTCGGCGAGCTGCACGGCGCCGTCGCGCAACGAGTCTGTTCCCGTGGCGAGCTGTTGCGCGCCATCCGCCGCCTGGCCGAGCTGCGTGCCGAGCGTGTTGAAGCCCACGTAGACGTTCTGTAGATAGCTCGTGGTGAGGCCGTTGCCGACGAGGTTCGCGGCCGTCGACGAGATGGTCTGCGTGATCGCGTCGTCGACGAGGCGGCTCTGTTTCGAGGTGGCCACGTCGATGGTGGCCTGCTCGGCGTCGGCCGCATCGCCGCCGAACGAGGTCGCGGCCTTCGAGAAGTTCTTCGGGATGGTGACGACGGCCACGTATTTGCCCGACGTCAGACCCTCGCGCGCCTCGTCGGCGTCGGTGATCTTCCAGGCGTAGTTGGTGTCGCTCGTGTTGTCGTTGGCGGCGGCCTTCGAGGTGCCGTCTTCGCCCGCGTCGGACGAGGCGCCACCGTCGACCAGACCGGCCGAGAGTTGGCGGCCGAGCGGCACGGTCTGGCCCTCGACCTGCACGGGCTCGTCTTCGTTCACGATCGCCGCGGTGACCTGATCGAGCCGGTCCTGCGGGTTGAAGAGGGCCCACACGAGGATGCCGGCCACCACGAGCGGCACCAGGACGATACCGATCAGCGACAGCACGGTGATGCGCTTCGAGGAACGCGCGCGTTCGAGGCGGGTGAGGATGCTCATGCGGGGACCTCCGCGGTGTTCGTGGTGCGGGTGCGAGATGTTTCGAGGGGGAGGTCGACGAACCCGTCGCCGGCCGGGATCGCGTCGGACAGCGGCCATTCTTCGACGGTGCCGACGGCCAGGGTGAGGGTGGCGTCGCGACGGGCGGCGGATGCCTGAGCCTCACTCAGCTCGACGAACACCTGCTTGCGCGCGGCGTGGTCGGTGAGCCGGTCGATGCCGTCGATGACGAGCAGCGCGGGCTGCTCGTCGACGATGTCGCGGATGCGGCCGACGGCATCGACCGAGTCGTCGACCGTGAGGAAGGCGACGCGCGAGCGGATGGTCGTGGCGCGGATGGGCGACACCAGGCCGGCCACCTTGAGCGTGCCCTCGTCGGGTTTGGCGCGGCCCGAAATCGTGAGCAGCAGCGCGCGCACCGCGGCGGGGTGTTCGCCGTGCACGACGAGCGTGTGGCCGGCGGGGAGCACGAAGCTGAGGTCGTGGAAGAGGGCGTGTTCGGCGTTGGCGCTCGGTTTCAGGCCGATGCGGTCGGCGACCACGACATCCGTGCTGCCGGGGGCGGGCCAGTTGGCCAGGTCGAGCTCGCGCTGCAGACCCTCGCCCTCCACGTCGAACGACGGCAGGGCGCGGTCGAGCCACTTCGGCAGCCACCAGGCACGTTCGCCCAGCAGGGCGAGCACGGCGGGCACGAGCGTCATGCGAACGATGAACGCGTCGACGAACACGCCGACCGCGAGACCCAGGGCGATGGGCTTGATCGAGGTGTCACCCTCGGGCACGAAGGCCGCGAAGACGGCAAACATGATGACGGCGGCGGCCGTGACGACCTTGGCCGAACCCACGAAGCCCGTCGTGACGGCCTTGCGCGCATCCTTGCCGTGCACATAGTCCTCCCGCATGCGGGCCACGAGGAACACCTCGTAGTCCATCGCGAGGCCGAACAGCACGCCCATCAGGATGATCGGCATGAAGCTGATCACGGGGCCGGTCTGTTCCACATGCAACGCCTCGCCGAACCATCCCCATTCGAAGACCGCGGCCACGGCGCCGAACGACGCGATGACGCTGAGCAGGTAGCCGAGGGTGGCCTTGATGGGCACCCAGATCGAGCGGAACACCATGGTGAGCAGGATCAGCGAGAGGCCGACGACCAGGATGCCGAAGGGCAGCAGGGCTGCGCCCAGGCGGTCGGAGACGTCGATGCCGGCCGCCGTGGTGCCCGTGACGGCCAGGTCGACGCCGTACTTGTCCTCGAAGTGGTCGTGCTGGGCGCGCAGGTCGGCGACGAGGTCCTTGGTGGACTGCGAGTCGGGCCCGCCCGTCGGGACGACCTGGATGATGCCCGTGTCGGCGGTTTCGTTGGGGGTGGCGAGTGGCACGGAGTCGACGCCATCCATGTCGCGGATTTCGTCGGCGATGTCGTTCATGAGGCCGACGGGGTCGTTGCTCGTGACGATCGAACCGGTCACGATGAGCGGACCGTTCTTGCCCTCGCCGAAGTTCTCGCCGATGAGGTCGTAGGCCTGGCGAGCGCTCGAGGATGCGGGCAGCGAGCCGGCGTCGGGCAGGCCGAGGCGCAGCTGCAGGGCGGGCACAGCCGCGAGGCCGAGGATGCCGACGACCAGCACGATCGTGAGCAGCGGGAAGCGCGTGACGGCGCGCACCCAGCCGTTGAAGAACTTGTTCTGGTGGTGCACGGCCTGGTCGCTGGGGCCCGGGGCGGGCGGCGGGGCGATGGCGGGGCGGCTCTGGTCGGCCTGCGTGAGCGGCGAGCCGGCCGGGCGAGCGGATGCCGCGGCGGGCGGCGTCGTGATCGCGGCGGCGTGCGCACCCGAACGCCCGTGCGTGGTCTGCACGGTGTCGCCGTCGACCTCGGCGAAGAGGTTCTCGAGCAGAACGGGCTCGGAGTCGACGCGCGAGGCGGCGGCCGCCGAGACGGGGCGGGATGATTCGGCGGGAGCGGTCGCATCCGAGGCGGCGTTTGCCGCGTGGGCGTCGACGGGAGCGCCGATGCCGGTAGCGCTGCCGCCGGTTGTGCCGCTGGAGCCTGTGCGCGTCGAGGAATCGTCGGTGTCGACATCCGCTCGATCGGTGCTGTGTGAACCGGCCTCGGCCTTCGCCTGCTTGCGCAGGGCGCGACGGTTGGGGTTGATGCGACCCTTGGCGAAGCCGAGCAGCGCCGGGATGAGGGTGAGCGAGATGCACACGGCCAGGGCAACGGCCACAGCGGCGGCCGTGCCCATGGTGGTCAGGAACGGGATGCCCGCCACGCTCAGGCCCAGCAGGGCGATGACGACCGTGAGCCCGGCGAAGATGACGGCCGAACCGGCGGTGGCCACGGCGCGCGCGGCGGACTCTTCGGGCTGCATGCCCTGCCGCAACTGGTCTTGGTGCCTCGAGATGATGAAGAGCGCGTAGTCGATGCCGACGGCGAGCCCGAGCATGAGCGCGAGCAGCGGCGTGGTCGAGGAGATCGGGCCGAAGATGGTGGCCACGAAGATGAGGGCGATCGAGATGCCGACGCCCAGGATGGCGCTGAGGAGAGGCATGCCCGCGGCCAGGAACGAGCCGAAGGTGAGCACGAGCACGACGAGCGCGACGATGAGGCCGACGCCCTCGGTGATGGTCACGGCCGGCAGCTCGGTGGCGAAGAGAGACCCGCCGAGCGTGGCCTTCGCGCCCTGGGGGAGAGCCTCGTTGAGCTCGTCGGTGATCTTCTCGAGATCGGACTTGGCGGTGGCCGTGACCTCGGATTGACCGACATCCATCTGCACGGAAATGAGCGCGGCTCGGTCGTTGTCGGCAATGGCCCCCGCGGCGTTCTCGCCGAACGGATCGGTGGCGGCGGCGACCTGCTCGCTGTCGCCCAGATCGTCGACGGCCGTCTTCACGGCGTCTTGCACGTCTTGGTCGCTGATGTCGTCGCCCTCGGGCACCGTGACGATGATCTGCGCCGACGCGCCGCTCACCTGCGGGAACGTGCTCGACAGCGTGTCGAGGGCCTCCTGCGATTCGGTGCCCGGAATGGAGAACGCGTTGTCGGTGCCCTGGTTGAAGAGCGCCGCGCTGCCACCCGCGAGGGCCAGCACGGCGATCCACAGCACGAGGACGAGCTTGCGGCTGCGGTACGACCAGCGGCCGAGGGCATAGAGCAGAGAGGACACGCGGTTCTCCTTTGGGGACGGAAAAGTTACGATACAACGACGTATCCAATACACGAATGTATTCGATACAATCGTGTATCGCAAACGTTCGTTCGCGGTGTCAGGAAGGATTCAGGATGACGACCCAGCCCGTAGACGTGGAACCCGCTGTCGAATCCGCTCGCCGCCAGAAGACGCGCGAACGCCTCATGGATGCCGCGTTCGATGTGTTCGCCGAGCAAGGTGTGCACGCCGCATCCATCGAGGCCGTCACCGAACGCGCCGGATTCACGCGCGGCGCCTTCTACTCCAACTTCGCGAGCAAGGAGGAGCTCTTCTTCGCCCTCGCCGAGCGCGAGAACGGTGTGCGTCTCGACCGCCTCCAAGAGGGGATCGACATCATCTTCCCCACGCTCGCGACGCCGGTCGAGTCCCTTGACATCGAGGCCGTCGCCGAGATCGTCGATCGTTTCATGCTGCTGCAGCCCAACGACCGGCACTGGTGCATCGTCGAGTCCGAGTTCCGCACGCTCGCGCTGCGCAGCCCCGAGGTCGCCGCGCGCTACATCGACTACGAGACGCGCATCGACACGCGTCTCGCCCGCCTGCTCGAAGAGGCCGTCGGCACGGTCGGGCTACGCTTCACCATCGACTCGTTGCAGGCCACCCGCATCATCACGACGCTCGCGCAGCAGGCCACCTATGACGCCATCCTCGCCGGTCCGGATGTCGCCACCGACGACCTGGCCCGCGCCAACGCGCGTCGCGTCCTCCCGGCTGTGCTTCTCGGCCTCACCGAGCCGGTCGCCTGAGCAACCGCGCGCGTCACGCAGCGCTGAGGTGCCGGCATCCGGATGCTTCTCGACGTAAAAAGGCCCCGACTAAATGGTCGGGGCCTTTCTGAGCTAGCGAGGGGTCTAGCCGACGGTCGGGCCGAAGAGCGCGGGCAGCGTGGCGCGGTGCGTGCTGCGCAGCTCGTCGACGGTGAGCGTGAACTGGTCCTGGATCTCGAGGGACGCGGGGGTGCCGGCATCCGCCTTGACCGTGACGCCGATGCGCAGGACGGGGTAACCGCGCCCCTCGCACAGGCCGCGGAACTTGACGTCGTCCTCGCGGGGAACCGACACGATGACGCGGCCGGTGGACTCGGAGAAGAGGGCTGTCGACGCGTCGACACCGTCGCGGTCCATGATCTCGCCGAGCCAGACGCGCGCGCCCACGCCGAAACGCATGACGCTCTCGGCCAGGGCCTGCGCGAGGCCGCCGTCGGCGAGGTCGTGTGCCGAACCGATGAGGGATGACTGGGCGCCGGCGTGCAGCAGACCGGCGAGGTCCTTCTCGGCCTGCAGGTCGACGCGCGGGGGCAGGCCGCCGAGGTGGCCGTGGATGGTGCCGGCCCAGGCCGAACCGCTCAGCTCGTTGGCCGTGACACCCAGCAGGTAGATGTTGTCGCCCTCGTCTTGCCAACCGCTCGGAACGCGGCGCGCGACGTCGTCGATCACGCCGAGCACACCGACGACGGGCGTCGGGAAGATGGGCACGTCACCCGTCTGGTTGTAGAACGACACGTTGCCGCCCGTGACGGGGATGCCGAGCTCGAGGCAGCCGTCGCTGAGGCCCTCGACGGCCTCGGAGAACTGCCACATGACCTCGGGGTTCTCGGGGCTGCCGAAGTTGAGGCAGTCGGTGACGGCCGCGGGCACGGCGCCCGTGACGGCCACGTTGCGGTAAGCCTCGGCCAGGGCCAGGCGGGCACCCTGTCGGGGGTCGAGCTGGCAGTAGCGGCCGTTGGCGTCGGTGGCGATCGAGAAGCCGAGACCCGTTTCTTCGTCGACGCGGATCATGCCGGCGTCGTCGGGGAAGGCCAGGGCCGTGTTGCCGAGCACGTAGTAGTCGTACTGGTTGGTGATCCAGCTCTTGTCGGCGAGGTTGGCCGAGCCGAGCAGCTTCAGAAACTGTTCGCGCAGCGTGGCCGGGTCGGTGGGGCGGGGGAGCGCCTCGGCCGTGTCGGCCTGCAGGGCGTCGATCCACGTGGGGTAGGCGACGGGGCGGTCGTAGACGGGGCCGTCGACCGCGACCGTGCGGGGGTCGACGTTGACGATCTCTTCGCCGTGCCAGTCGATGACGAGGCGGCCGGTGTCGGTGACCTCGCCGAGAACGCTGGTCTCGACATCCCACTTCTTGACGACCTCGAGAAAAGCCTCGAGCTTCGACGGCTCGACGACGGCCATCATGCGCTCCTGCGACTCGGACATGAGGATCTCTTCGGCGGTGAGCGTGGGGTCGCGCAGCAGCACCTTCTCGAGCTGGATGTACATGCCGCCGTCGCCGTTCGAGGCGAGCTCGCTCGTGGCACAGCTGATGCCGGCCGCACCGAGGTCTTGGATGCCCTCGACGAGCTTCTCGCGGTAGAGCTCGAGGCAGCACTCGATGAGCACCTTCTCGGCGAACGGGTCGCCCACCTGCACCGCGGGGCGCTTCGTGGGGCCGCCGTCGGCGAACGTGTCGGAGGCCAAGATGGAGGCGCCACCGATGCCGTCGCCACCCGTGCGGGCACCGAACAGCACGACCTTGTTGCCCACACCGGTCGCGTTGGCGAGGTGCAGGTCTTCGTGCCGCAAGACGCCCACCGAGAGCGCGTTGACGAGCGGGTTGCCCTGATATACCGGGTCGAAGTAGGTCTCGCCGCCGATGTTGGGCAGCCCGAGGCAGTTGCCGTAGAACGAGATGCCGGAGGTCACGCCGTGCACGACGCGCGCCGTGTCGGGGTGATCGGGCGAGCCGAAGCGCAGCTGGTCCATGACGGCGACCGGGCGCGCACCCATGGAGATGATGTCGCGCACGATGCCGCCGACACCCGTTGCCGCACCCTGGAAGGGCTCGATGTAGGAGGGGTGGTTGTGGCTCTCGACCTTGAACGTGACGGCCCAGCCCTCGCCGACGTCGACGACGCCCGCGTTCTCGCCCATGCCGACCATGAGGTTCTTAGTCATCTCGGGCGTGACCTTCTGGCCGAACTGGCGCAGGTACTTCTTCGAGGACTTGTAGGAGCAGTGCTCGCTCCACATGACCGAGTACATGGCGAGCTCACCCGAGGTGGGGCGGCGGCCGAGGATCTCTTTGATCGAGGCGTATTCGTCGGGCTTCAAGCCGAGGGCAGCGTAGGGCTGTTCCTTCTCGGGCGTCGACGCAGCGTTCTGCACGGTGTCGGCAACGTGCATGCGGGCTGGTGTGGTGGTGTCGGTCACGGGGAAGGGACTCCTAGGCAAGAGAGTGGATGCCGGACGCCTCCCATTCTAGGTGAGCGGCACGTGCCTCCCAGACGCTGTACACGTCCCTGTCATCTTGGTTTGGAAGAATGCGCGGATGGCTTCGAGCAGAGCGGTTTCCTCCCCGCGCGCGCGTGCCGGGCGATCCGGTGCTGCCGCGTCGCCCACCATCCCCCGGGTCAAGACGCCTCCTGGCCAGAAGCCGGCTCTCAAGTCCGGCCAGAAACCTGGTCAGAAGAAGCGAGCGGCGGATGTCGCGGGCCGCCGTCGTGCGCCCGCGAAGCCCGTGCGTCCCGCCGCGTCGGCTCGCGTAACCGGTCGCGGAGGCTCGGGTGGCCGTGGCTCATCCGGTGGCAGAGGACGGGGCCCCGGCTCGAACGGGCGGCGCCCACCCCGCCCTCGCGGCGGCAGCCGTCGCCTGTCGCGCACGACTATCGCTGTTCTCGTGGTGGTCGGGCTCATGGTCACGGGCATCGGCGGGTTGACGGCCGCCTACTTCTGGGCGGCATCCGGGATCACGTCGTCGATGCTGGCGCAGCCTCCGGCGCCCCTGTCGACGCTCGACCTGTACACGCCAGAACAGCGGGCCAATGCCGAGACGATCATCGACGTCGCATCCGCTCAGGGTTTGGGCGACGATGCGGCCACGATCGGGGTGATGACCGCCATGGGCGAGTCGGGCCTGCGTGCGATCAACTATGGCGACCTAGTCGGGCCCGATTCGCGCGGGCTGTTCCAGCAGCGCGACAACGGGCACTGGGGCTCGCTCGAGCAGCGCATGGACCCCGTGCACGCGTCGACGATGTTCTTCCGCGACCTGCAGAAGGTGCCCGGATGGCAGGCCTTGCGCCCCACCGAGGCTGCCCACGCCGTGCAGCGCAACGCCGATAGTGAGCACTACACCAAGTTCTATGGCCCCGCGCGGGCCCTTGTGGTGGCGATCCTGGATGAGCGGGCGGGCCGTTCCACGCCGACGCCGACGATCCTGCCGACCGAGGCGCCCGTCTCGTAGCTTTCGGTGGCGGCATCGTTGCTTCGGCGAGTTGTCGGCCGCCGCCCGTCCCGCCGGGCTCGTGGCTAGAGCCCGGCGTCTCAGCCGGGAAAACGCCGATAGCCCCTCGCCAGGAGTGCTTCGGCGGGCCACGATGGGACGATGATCTCCCGCGATTTGGCGCTCGAACTTCGACAGGCGGGCCTGGTGTGGCATCCCGCATCCGGCGACCGCTTTCAGATCGACCTGCCCGATTCGGCGGAGTTCGAGACCGAGGCCGACGTCTTCACGGTCAGCGATATGACCATCGAAGCGCATCACTACCCGGGCGGAACTGTGCTGGGCTTCAACGGCACGACCGAGTGGGCGCTCGACTCGGTGTCGATTGCCGACGCGCTATGGCTGCCCCGCGAGGACCAGCTGCGCGAACTGCTGCGGGCCACATTCCGGACCCTGCGCCGCACGGCCGACGCGTTCGAAGTGGAAATCGAGTTCCGCGGCGAACGCTCGGTGTTCGAGCATCCCGAACCGGCCGAAGCCTACGGCCGCGCCCTCCTCGCCTTCATCGGCGCCTCGGTCTGACGCCCCGTGGCGGGTGCGGTTCGCGTTCAGACCCCGGCTAGGTGAGGCCCGCGAGCGAGTTTGAGTGAGGAATTCACGAACACGGCGGCAGCGACAAACAAGATGCCGCAACATAACCAGGCGATGGCCGGCGCTACGGGCTCAGGCCGCTGGGTGATCAACCCGACTCCGACAAATACAAGATATGCTGCGGCCACGTAACCCGCGAGGGGTTTCTCGGTCATGCGCCAAGCGGGCCGACGGCTCCGGACATCCTCGCTGGGCCCGCGGAAGGTTCGTGAGCAGAAGCTGACGAGCAGCACGACCAAAGCGGTCATCACGAGCGAACCCACGTTGTAGCCGCTGACTGATACTGCGAGAAACCCGATCGCTGGGAAGAGGGCTCCGCATGCGACGACGAGTCCGATTTTCGCGGACGGCGATGTAATCCTGATCGACATGGGTTGTTCCTCCTGCTGCCTGGGATCAGTGAACTAGAGCGCAGTGGGCCCGCGCAATGGCTCCGCAACAGGTTGAGTAGCGCGATCGCAAACATGAGTAGATGGGCGCGGATGTGAGCGTCGGATTGGCCCGGAGCTGAGTAATAGAGGAGCTGATGCGGGCTTGCAAGTGAGTACCGCCGCCTGAGTAGCCGAAGACAGGAGGGAGCGGTCAGCTGCCGCTCGAGGTTTCGCGGCGGCGGGTGCGGAGCTTGAGGAGGAGGTCGATGGCGAGGCCGAGGGCGATCGCGACCACGATGGAGACCAAGACGGCGACGACGGGGCCGCCCGGCACGAGGAGGCCGACGACGGCGCCCACGACGCTCTGGTAGGCGGCCCAGGCGCTCGCCGCGATGGCCGCGACGCCGAGGTAGCGGGCGGGGGAGAGGCCAGAGGCTCCGGCGGTGAGGTTGACCGCCAGGCGCGCGAAGGGGATGAAGCGGGCCGTGAAGACGACGACGGCCGTGTTGCCGTGCAGTCGGCCCCGCGCCCAGGTGAACGCGGATTGGACGCGGCGCCCGCGCATCCAGGTCCAGCGGTCGAGGCCGACGCGGCGCCCGATGAGAAAACAGACGGCGTCGCCCAGGAAGGCGGCGAGGGCGGCGACGAGGAAGACGGCGAGGACGGGTGGTGTGCCCGTCGAGGCGCCCAGGGCTGCGGCCGCCGTGACGACGGTTTCGCCCGGAAGGATGACGAGGAACGCGTCGCCCAGCACGAGGACGAACAGCGCCGCGAGAAGCCAGGGGCTGCCGGCTAGTGCGTTGATGACGTCGTCCACGCGCGCCACGCTGCCATGTCGTGGTGAACGTGGGCGGAACGGCGGGCGTCGAAGCGGATGTTGTCACTCAGCGGACTGGTCAGCCGGGCGCACCGGGAGAACCGCGGGTGACCCTCCGTCGTGCATTCGGTGAACAGCCGACGAAGAATGGCGTGATCCGGCCCCAAAACGGGTGGGGGAGAGCATCCTGAAGACATGAAGGTCGCGCTGATCGCCGAGTCTTTCCTCCCCCACATGAACGGGGTCACCAACTCCGTTCTGCAGGTCCTCGCCCACCTCGCCGCCGACGGACACGAAACCCTGGTGATCGCGCCCGAGACGCCTGCGCGGCTGACGCCCGGCGCGTCGCAAGCCCCGGCAGCCGGCATCGCCGAATCGCTCGCCGCGCACACGCGCCTGCTGCGCTCGCTGCCGCTGCCGTCCTATCCGCAGGTGCGCGTGGTGTTCGCCACGACGGCTCGCCTCACGGGAATCCTGCGCGAGTTCGCGCCAGACGTGGTGCACCTGGCGTCGCCGTTCGTGCTCGGCTGGCAGGGCGTGTGTGCGGCCGACGCGCTGCGCATCCCGACCGTCGCCATCTATCAGACCGATGTCGTGGCCTACACGGCCAAATACGGGATGCCGCAGGCCACGACCTTTGCGGCGGGCCACGTCACCCGCCTCCACCGACGAGCAACCCTCACGTTGGCTCCGTCGTCGTCGTCGATCGCGCAGCTCGAGTCGCTGGGTGTCGACCGCCTGCGCCGCTGGGGCCGCGGGGTCGACGCCGAACGGTTCCGGCCCGAGCGCCGCAGCGACGCCTGGCGCGAGCGCGTCGCCCCCGGCGAACTCATCGTCGGCTACGTGGGCCGCCTCGCGCCCGAGAAGCAGGTCGAAGATCTGCGCGCGCTCGCCGACCTGCCGGGCGCCCGCCTCGTGATCGTGGGCGACGGCCCCGCACGGGCGGCCCTGCAGCGCCTCATGCCGAACGCCGTCTTCCTCGGGCACCTGTCGGGCGACGCGCTCGGCGAGGCCGTGGCCAGCTTCGACGTGTTCGTGCACCCGGGCGAGAGCGAGACGTTCGGGCAGACCATCCAGGAGGCGCTCGCGAGCGGTGTGCCCGTGGTGGCGACGGGTCGCGGCGGGCCGGTCGACCTCGTGCGATCGAGCGTGGACGGCTGGCTGTACCGCCCCGGAGACCTTGCAGACCTGCGCGCCCGCGTGGCCGACCTGCTGGGCGATGCGGCCAAGCGCCGGGCCTTCGCCGCGGCCGCCCGCGAGAGCGTGCGCGCACGCACGTGGCAGGCCCTGACCCGGCAATTGGTGGCGCACTACGAGGAGGCGCGACTGCTGCGTCCGATCGACGACGCGCTGCTCGCCCGCGCATCCACTCGCCCCTCGGCGCCCACCGCCCGAACGGATGCTGCAGCCCGACCCCGCTGGTCGCGCTTCGTGGCCCTCGGCGACTCGTTGACCGAGGGTCTGTGCGACACATCGCGCATGCCGGCCGGCACCTACCGCGGCTGGGCCGACCGCCTGGCGCAGCTGCTCGCCAACACCGCTGCAGGTCCGTTCCGCTACGCCAACCTGGCGGTGCGCAGCCGGGGCATTCGCGACCTGCTCGAGGAACAGCTGCCGGCGGCCCTCGCGCTCAAACCCGATCTCGTCTCGGTGTTCATGGGCTCGAACGACCTCGTCTCACCCGCCGCCGACCCGGTGCGTCTCGCGGCCGACATCGCCTCAGCCGTCACGCGACTCCGCGAGGCGGGCTGCGACGTCTTGCTGGTGACACCCTTCCTGCCGCACCGCCGGGCCGCGCGCCTGCTCGCCCCGCGCTTTGCAGCTTTCAACTCCGAGCTGCGGCGCATCGCGGCCGAAACGGGTGCCATCCTGCTCGACGTCGAATCGCACCCGGCCATCGGCGCCATCGACCTGTGGGCGGATGATCGCGTGCACCTGCGCTCGAGCGGTCACCGTTTCTTGGCCTACCGCGCGGCCGAGATGTTGGGCGTGCCCGATGCCGAGGCGCTCGGTGGGCTCGATGCGGCCCTGCACGCCGACGACGAGGAGCCGCCCGTCGGCACGTGGTTCTCGCGCGATGTCGCGCCCTGGGCCCTGCGTCGCCTGCGCGGTCGCACGGCGGGCGACGGGCTCTCGGCGAAACACACCGGCTACGTCATCCTTCCGACGAAGGATGGCCGGTCGCGCATCGCCTCCGAGCGCAGCGACGTTTAGGCGAGCAGGCCCGGCCGAACAGCTCTCAGCCGCCGACCGACGACCCGCCGCCCACGGCCGAGCCGAAGCCCGACTTGCCCGACGACCCGAAGCCGCCTTTGAGGGGCGCGCGCTGGCCGGTGGTCGCACCGGCGGGGGCGGGGCTAACGACATCCGATTGCAGTTTCGAGCCGGGCGCCGCGAAACCGCCCGACGGCACGTTGGCCCAGCCGGCGACGGCGGGCGAGTTCCAGCGCGAACCCGCGAACAGGATGGGGCCGAGCCAGAGGTGGCCGTAGTGGCCCTGCGGGTAGGCATCCGAGGATTCGCACAGATCTTCGGGGCTGTCGGCGATGGTCTCGCCCTGGCTCTCGAGCTGCTGGATCTGCGCCGTCACATCGGCGATGCACGCCTCTTTCGAGTCGTACATGGGCCGCTCGGCGTTCTCGGGCATGACGTATTTCTCGCCGTCGGCACCCTCCAGCACGATGCCTTCTTCGGTGGGCGCGCAGCCCGACAGCGCCAGCACGGCGCCCGCGATCGACACGACGGCCACCCCGCGCTGCGCCCGCTCGGTGCGCGCGATTCCCGACAACGACGGCCCGGATGACGGAACCGATCTCATGAGGTCTCCTCGATGTAGTGCGGCACGAACTCGGCCAGGTCGCCTGTGATGGGCCCGCTCGTCTCCCGCATGTCGATGCCGGCAGGGGTCTCGCCGACGATCCAGCTGCCGATGACGGCGGTCTTGCCGGGCAGGTCCGCGAAGGCGGCGCGCTCCTGATGAACGAACCCTTCGTCACCATAAGCCCCGGTCGCGGATGCTTCCACCGCGCCATCGGCGCCGAACACCGTCACGTTCGCGCCTTCTCGCCCGAGCCGCGGCTTCGACACGTAGGAACGCCCGGCCAGCGCATCCGGCGTGGTGAAGGCGGGCAACAGGTTGGGATGGTCGGGAAACAGCTCCCACAGCACCACGAGCAGCTGCTTGTTGCTGAGCAAGAGTTTCCAGGCGGGCTCGACCCACTGCGTCGTGCCGCGGCTGACAGTGAGGAATCCTCCGAACTGCTCGGTGATCATCCACTCCCAGGGGTAGAGCTTGAAGATCTGCTTGACGGGGACGTCGTCGCCGTCGAGGAAACGCTGGCTGTCGACATCCCAGCGCAGATCCTCCATGAAGACGAGCTTCGGTTCGAATCCCGCGGCCTTCACGGTCTCGGCCATGTAGGCGACCGTGTCGAAGTCCTCGACGATGAGCGCGCCGTCACCCGAGTCGTGCAGCGAGGCGAGGTGCAGCAGCGCGCCCGGCGCGAGACCCCAGCGCGCCTGCCGAACGTGTTCCCACTGCTCGATGAGCAACTCGTGTAGCCCGTTGAACTGGTCGGTGCCGGCCGGCAGCTGTCCCGCGGCCTTGAGGTCGTCGAGCCACTGCCACTGCGCGGCGGCACTCTCCACGAGGGATGTCGGGGTGTCGGCGTTGAATTCGAGCAACTTCACGCCGCTCCCGCCGTCATAGGCCAGGTCGAAGCGCCCGTAGACGGTGGGGTCGTCGTCGTCCCAGGAGGCCCGCACGAGCTCGTGATAGCGACCCGGGATGCCGAACTCGTCGAAGCGGCCCTGCCGGACGATGTGCTCGACGGCATCCATGCACCGGTCGAAGAGCTCCTTCGTGGCGCTCTCGAGCAGCTCGATCTCGGGCAGTGTGAAGGCGTAGGCCGCCGTCTCGTTCCAATACGGCCGGCCGCCCTCCGATTCGAGGTCGTAGAAACTGAAGCCCACCTCGTCGCAGCGTTCACGCCACGCGGGTCGGGGCGTCTGAGGAATTCGCCGCATAGCCGCCGATTCTACGTCGCGCAGGTGACCGGCATCTGACCCCTCCGCCGGAACGCGCCGTCTCTGCCAGCGGCGGCGGCGTGGTCGCCGATGGCGACGGCTGGGCGGGGAGCTGGTGTCAGCGCGGGCCGGTGTCGGCCGAGCCGAGCCCCGACGTCTCGCCGTCGGCCGCCGACGACGGTTTCGGCGTGGGCGTTTTGCGCTTCTTCAACTTCAACGCCTGCGCCTCGACGAAGTAGTACGTGAGCGCCGACAACGCGATCGTCACGACGAACACGATCGCGAGGTTTCCGACGAACCCGGGCAGTGTGTCGGGCAGTGCCAGCCCGTGTACCTGCATGAACCGGATGACGGGCAGATGCCACAGGTAGATGCTGAAGGACACGAGGCCGAACCATCCGAGCCCACGCGAACTGAACAGGCGACCCGCCCAGCCCGGATGCCCCGCCGACCGTGGTGTCGCCGCAAGCAGCAGCACGGCGGCCGAGGCGATCGCCACGAGGCTCGACGAGAACGGCCCCGTCATATCGGTCGTCGCGAGCACGAGCGCGCCGACGCCCACGAGCGCCGCGGCCCAGCGCCAGCGGTTGAGACGCTTGAGCGAGATGCGCCCCGACTCGGCATAGATGAAGATGATGGCGGCGATCATGCCGTAGGCGAAGAGGTCGCCGTGCACGAGGATGCTGCGCGCCACGACGGTGGTCCAGTTGGCGCCCCACTCGAAGCTGAGCTTCTCTGAGCCGTCCATGCCGACCTCGCTCGACAGCATCCACACCTTGCCGGCGATGCCCAGTGCGGCGAAGAACGCGGCCGGCAGGATGCTGCCCACCAGCGGGTGCACGAAGCGTCGCGCCAGCCACGCCGCCCCGAACGCGAGCAGCGGCATGAGCACGTAGAACGCGACCTCGACGCCGAGGGTCCAGGCGACCTCGAGCCCCGAACGCACGGTGCGGGGGAAGTAGCCCTGCAGCAGCACGGCGTTGAGCAGCGTGTCGCCCGCATCGAGGCGCCCGAACTCGGCGCTCTGGCCGTCGACCGGGCGCGGCAGATAGGCGACCTGCAGCACGATGCTCGAGAACAGCAGCACCACGATGTAGGCCGGGAAAATGCGGATGACGCGGTTGAGCAGGTAGCGCGCCGTGCCGAAGTGTTCGCGGCCGTCGAGCAGCGCCGCCACGAACGGGCGGAAGAGCAGGAAGCCCGACAGGGTGAAGAAGAGCGTGAGGCCGTGGCTGAGAAAAGAGACCTCGCCGAGCGGCCACACGTCGGCGCTCGACCGGTTGAGGTTGCGCTGCACGTGGTAGACGAGCACGGCCAGGGCGGCCAGCCCACGCAGCCCCTCGATGCCGGTCAGCCGGCGCGCCCACTCGGGGCGGCCGCCGGCCGGCCTCGGCACCTGCGTGTCGGTCGTCACGCGGTTGATCCGGTGAGGGCTAAACCGTCTGCAGCGCGCGAATGGCGCTCGTGAAGAAGCGCAGACCGTCGATGCCGGAACGCATCGCGAGCGTGGTGTCGGGGCCGAAACCGGCCTCGATGGCGTGCTCGGGGTGCGGCATGAGGCCGACCACGTTGCCGCGCTCGTTGGTGATGCCCGCGATGTCGCGCAGCGAACCGTTGGGGTTGATGCCGCTGTAGCGGAACACGACGCGGCCTTCGCCCTCGAGGCGGTCGAGCTCGGTCTGCGAGGCGATGAAACCGCCCTCGGCGTTCTTCAGCGGGATGACGATCTCTTCGCCCTGCTCGAAGTCCGTCGTCCAGGCGGTGTCGGCGTTCTCGACGACGATGGTCTGGTCGCGGCGGATGAACGAGCCGTGGTCGTTGCGGATGAGCCCGCCGGGCAGCAGGTGCGCCTCGGTGAGCATCTGGAAGCCGTTGCAGATGCCGAGCACGGGCACACCGCGCTCGGCGGCGTCGATGACCTCGGACATGATGGGCGCGTGCGAGGCGATGGCGCCGGCGCGCAGGTAGTCGCCGTAGCTGAAGCCGCCGGGCAGCACGATGGCGTCGACGTTTTGCAGGTCGTGGTCGCCGTGCCAGAGGGCGACGGGCTCGGCGCCGGCCATGCGCACGGCGCGCTGGGCGTCGCGGTCGTCGAGCGAGCCGGGGAAGGTGATGACACCGATGCGCATGGGGTTAGGCTCCCGCGGGTGCGACCACGGCGTCTTCGGCGACGTAGATCTTCACCACGTCTTCGATCACCTGGTTGCTGAACATGTCGTCGGCCAGGGCGCGCACCTCGGCGAGCGTGGCCTCGGTCACCTCGCCCTCGACGGTGAGTTCGAAACGCTTGCCGATGCGCACACCGGTGAACTCGTTCTTGCCGAGCCGGTGCAGTGCGCCGGCGACGGCTTTTCCTTGCGGGTCGAGCAGTTCGGCCTTGGGCATGACCTCGACGACGATTGTGGGCACCTGTGACTCCCGGGTGTCAGGGGGATGGATGCGCCCAGTCTACCCGCTGCACCCCCGCGCCTCCGTCCCCCGTTTTATCCAGCGCGCCTCAGTGCCCGCCACCCGCCCGCAGGTCCTTGCGGAGGATTTTGCCCGAGGTGGATTTGGGGATGACGTCGATGAATTCGACGCGGCGCACCTTCTCGTGCGGTGCCACGTTGGCGGCCACGAAGTCCATGACGTCGGAGTCGGTGAGCGCCGCATCCGGCTGTCTCACGACGAAGGCCTTCGGAATCTCCTGCCCGTCGTCATCGAGCGCGCCGATCACGGCCGCGTCGGCGATCTGCGGATGACTGAGCAGCACGGCCTCGAGCACGGCCGGCGCCACCTGATAGCCCTTGTACTTGATGAGCTCCTTCAGCCGATCCACGATCGTGTAGACACCCTGCTCGTCCACCGTCGCGATGTCGCCCGTGTGCAACCAGCCGTCCGCGTCGAGGGCGGCGCTCGTCGCCTCGGGGTTGTTGAGATACCCCTTCATCACCTGGGGCCCGCGAATGAGCAGCTCGCCGGGCGTCGACGGGCCCGGATCGGTGGCGGCGACATCCGCACCGGTTTCGGGGTCGACGAGGCGGGCTTCGGTGGCGGAGAGGGGGAGCCCGATGGCGCTGCGGTCGATGTCGGTGCGGTCGGTGGGAACGGCGTGTGTCACGGGGCTGGTCTCGGTCATGCCGTAGCCCTGGCAGACGATGCAGTCGAGGCGGTCCTGCACGCTGCGGGCGAGGGCGCCGTCGAGCGGGGCCGCGCCGGAGAAGATCACCTGCACGCTCGACAGGTCGAATTGGTTGACGAGCGGATGCTTCGCCAATGCCACCGCGATGGGAGGCGCCACGAACACCCACGTGCACGTCGTGTCTTGCACGATGCGCAGGAACTCGGGCAGGTCGAACTTGGGCACCGTCACGAGCGACGCGCGCTGCAACAGGGCGTAGTTCAGCAACACCGTCATGCCGTAGATGTGGAAGAACGGCAGCACGGCGAGCACCCGGTCGTCGCGCCCGAGGCTGATGTGGCTCTGCGATTGCAGGATGTTGGCGACCAGGTTGCGGTGTGTGAGCATGACGCCCTTGGGCTTGCCGGTCGTGCCCGACGAGTAGGGCAGCACGGCCAGGTGTTCGGCCGGGTCGAACTGCACGTCGGGCGCCTCGCGTCCCTCGGCGAGCAGGTCGGCGAGCGAGATGTGCCCGTCGGCGCCGTCGATGACGATGACCTGCGCCTTGGGGATGCCCACCTCCACGGCGGCCTCGGCGGCGTGCGGCAGCAGGGCCGAGACGGTGAAGAGCCAGTGGGCGTCGGCATCTCGCAGCTGGTTGGCGACCTCGCGCGCGGTGTAGAGCGAGTTGATAGTGGTGGCCGTGGCGCCCGCCCGCAGGATGCCGTGGAACACCGTGGCGAACACAGGCACGTTGGGGCACAGCACGCCCACGACGCTGCCGACCCGGATGCCGCGTGCCGCCAGTGCGCCGGCCGTCAGATCGATCTGACGCACCAGCTGCCCGTAGCTCGTCTCGGCACCCGAGGGACCGTCGATGATCGCCGTCGCCCGGAGCTCGTCGTCGGTGAGGTCGCCGAACAGCACGTCGTAGATCGAGGCGTCGGGGATGAGGAAGTCGTCGGCGGGGGTGGGGGCGGCGTGGCGGCCGCGCGGTCGCTCGGTCGGGATCGGTGCGCTCATGACGATCTCCTGTGATCGTTGAGGTCGACTCGCGTTCGGGTGGGTCGACGGGCTGCCGCAAAGGGATGCGGGAACCGACATCGTCGTCGGTCTGTGGCTATTTCACCCGGGAGAAGCGGGAACGACAACCCCTTGCGCGAGATTCGCAGGCGCAGACGGCGGTGACGCGCTGTGTCTAGCGGCCGGCCTCGACGATGAAGCGCACGCCGTCGGTGAACGACTGGGACTCGAACGGTGTGGGAACGCGCACCGAGTGGGCCTCCCAGCTGACGGCGTCGGCATCCCAGGAGCGCTTGATCCAGCCGGCGAGGGCCGAGCCGGGTTCTTCGATGACGGTCCAGCGGCTGGCCGAGACACGGCTGATGTGCGTTTCGATGCCGCCCACGTCGATCGTGCGCGTGTCGCCTACTTCGAGTTGCTCGTCGTCAAAAGTATCCATCACTTCGAGGTTACTGCCGTTAGTGACAGCTAGCTGATCATTCTGCTTTTTTGCTCGTTAACCGAACAAACCGAGCACGGGGCTCGGTCGATCGGTCGTGCGGAAATATGAAGAGGGCCGAGGTGAGGGGCGTGTCACGCCCGCATCGACCTCGTGGTCGGATGTCGCTACGCGGTGATCGTCGCGCGGGTGCGGCGGGCGGCAGGCGCGGCGGTGGGCGACGCGGTCGTGCGCGTCAGTCGGGCGGCCGGGATCGTCGCCTGGGTGGCACCCGGGCTCTGCTCCGAACCCTCGACGGTGTTGGTCGGGCGGGGCTCGGGGATGACCTGGAGGCCGCCCGTGCTGTTGGCGCTGTGCAGCAGCTGCTCGACCCAGATGCGGTTGATGGCGGGCTTCTTGCTGCCCGAGAACTTGAACTGGATGGGCACGGCGGGGTGCAGCCAGACGGTGGAGCGGCCGCTGCCCTCATAGGACGGGGTCTCCCACGACAACGTGTGCGGCTCATTGCGACGCAACTTGGTGATGATGGCGATCTGCAGGTGGGCGAGCAGGCGATCTTCGAAGGTGATGTTGGAGCCATCCGCGCCGTAAATGAGTGTTCCCATGGTCGTTCTCCTTCAGAATGTGAGGCGCCGAGTTCTCCGAGCGTCTAGTAGCTAGTCTACCTAGCTAAATACTCGGCGGCGCAACGATGAAGGGAAAGTTCACCTTCCGGAAACCTGGGCTTCTCCGGCGCGTGCGGAGGAATGCGCTGGTGGAGGCGCTATTCGACCGAGTCGATGGCGGCGCGCATATCTTCCAAAAAGCGCATGACGGTGACGGCATCCTGCGGGGCAAGCGAGTCGGCGACCTCGATGAGGCGCGTATGCATCGTGCCGAGGGTGGCCCGCACCTCGCTGTCTGATTCGACGGTGGGCACGATGATGAGCGCGCGGCGATCGGTGGGGTGCGGTACGCGCTCAACGTGCCCCGACTTGGCCAGGCGGTCGATCAAGATCGTCGTGCTGGCCGACGAGATATTCAGGTGCGCAGCCAGCTCTTTCGGGCTGACCGTTTTGCCGGCGCGCTGCTGCTGCAGGAGGTATTGCACAGCCACGAGGTCGGTCTCGCCCATGCCCATGGCTGATCGCGTGCGGCGGCGGAGAGCGCTCTCGGAGGCGCGGTAGAGTCGCAATGCGTTGAGAACATCGACGCCACGAGGGCTCGCATCATCGTCGGAGTACCAATACCCCGTCGACTCGCGTGTCTGTTCTCGCCGCATGCTTCAACCCTAGACGATCTAGTTACCAGACGCCCTATGCAAATGAGGGCTACCTAACTCGGCAATGCATCTCTGCTCTGTTCGACGGCGCTCAGCGGATGGGCCTCACCCCGGTGGGAGCTATGCAGGGTGCGCAGCACCGCGACGGCGTCGTGGTGCCAGCGGCGCGCGAGCGGCACGACGGCCGTGAACATGGCTGCCTCGTGGTTGGCGCCCTGATACTGCACGGCGTGCGCCTCGACCCCGGCGCGTCGCAGCGCCGCGGCATAGGCCTGGCCGTCGGCGCGCAGGGCGTCGAACTCCGAGGTGAAGACGTAGGCCGGCGGCAGCCCGCTCAGATCATCCGCCAACAGGGGAGAGGCATAGCGTTCGCGGTCGCGCGAGCGGTCGCCGAGGTACGTCTGGGGAACCGAAGTCAGCTCGCGGCGGGCGAGGAACGTGGGGATGCCCATGGCGCGGATAGGCGCCAGGTCGATGTGGCTGCCCGTGAGATCGGTGACGGGCACCTCGAGCAGCTGCAGGGCGAGCGGATGCGCCATCCGATCGTGGTTCATGAGGGCCGTCGCCGCGGCGATGTTGCCCCCGGCCGAGGTGCCGTTCAGGGCGATGCGTGCGGCGTCGATGCCCAGCTCGTCGGCGTTCTCGACCAGCCAGGCGAGCGTGGCATAACCCTGCTCGACGGGCGTGGGGTAGCGCCACTCGGGGGCGCGGGAGTAGTCGACGGCCACGTGGGCGACGCCGGAATCGCGGGTGCGCAGGCGGTAAGAGGCGTCCACACTCGTCCAGTCGATGCCGCCCAACTGGAACGAGCCGCCGAAGAACGTGATGACGGCGGGGATGCGGGGGGCTGCGTCATCCGGTCGGTAGATGCGCACGCGCACGTCGGGGTAGCCCGGCACGACGACGGTGTGGTCGTCGGAGGCGAGCTCGGGGGCGGGCCAGCCGACCTTGTTATAGAGCTTGGTGTCCCATTTCTGCGCGTTGCGGTACTTCCACGCGGCCGTCTTGTGCAGGGCCTTCTTCTCGCGGTCGCGGGCGCGCTGGGCGTCTCGGTCGATGGGTGCGACGGCCGGGGCCCCGGTGGGCGTCGAGGGAGCCGCAGCTTTGCTGCCCTTCGGGGGTGCGCTCGGGTTGCCGACGCTGTCGGCCCCGAAAAGGAACGTGGCAGAGGCCGACGGGGGCGTGGGGCCGGAGGGTGCCGGGGGAACCGCGAAGGGCAGGATGTCGCGCACCACGTCGACGATCTGCGCGCGCACCCCCGCGAACGTGTCGACGCGCTTGGCGCGCAGCATCTCGTCGAAATAGGGATCGAGTGGCATGGGCATCCTTCCCGTTCGGTGCACCGGTCTGGCGTTCGGACAGCCTAGCGAGGGCCGTGCACGGGAGAAACGTCCTTGCGACGAAGCACGGAGAGTGCTGTGCATGACCTAATGTTCGACGTACCCCCGAATACCTCTTTACCCTCCTGCCTTTCGGAGCATCATGCCCCTTCTCGAACCGCAACCGTCGCTGCGCGGACGCTTCCGGGTGTTCTACCGCACCCAGCTGCCCTTCGCCCTGGGCGCTCTCGGCCTCTTCATCGCCGTCGCGATCATCCTGCCCTACACCCTCGACGTGCCCATCCTGCTGACGGGCTTCGTGATCGCCGCCGTCGCAACGGTGGCCGCCCTCGTGGTGCCGTGGGAGAAGGTCAACCCGCACTGGATGCTCGTCGTGCCGGCCCTCGACCTGGTGGCCGTGGCCTTCATGCGGGATATCCTGCTGCCGTTCGTGCCGTCGACCGGCCTGCTCTGCGTCTTCCCCCTGCTCTGGATCGCCTACGGGTTCCGCAGCTGGGCCGCCGTCGTCGCCGTCGCCGGCACGCTCTTCATCGTGGTGTTCCCGTTCTTC
Organism: Okibacterium fritillariae; assembly: GCF_900167575.1. Taxonomy (GTDB): domain Bacteria; phylum Actinomycetota; class Actinomycetes; order Actinomycetales; family Microbacteriaceae; genus Okibacterium; species Okibacterium fritillariae. The sequence goes on along the minus strand of NZ_FUZP01000003.1, from coordinate 202,413 downwards.
GCCACGGGAGGGTTGCCGCGCACCCCGCTCGAATGGCTCAACATCGTCATGCTCCCCACCATCGCCATCGGCATCACGGCCACCGTGAACGTCGCGGCCGCGCAGCTGCGTCGGGCTCAGGCGGCCGTCGCCGCGCGCGGGCGCGAGGTCAATCGCACGCTGCGCCGGTCGCAGGATGCCGAGGCGCTGTCGACCGCGATCCTCGAAACCGTGAACGCGGGTGTCGCCTTCTACGACGCCGAGGGAAAGCTGTCCCGCTCGAACCCGCGCGCCGCCGAGATGACCGAGCGGTCGGGGTTCCGTGCCGACGTGCCGCCCTATGCCGGGCCCGAGGCCCGCGAGGCCGACCGGGTCACGCTCATCCCGCTCGATCAGCAGGTCATTCCCCGGGCGTTGCGGGGCGACCTGATCAAGAACCACCTGGAATGGCTGGGGCCCGAGGGGGATCAGATCGCGATCCTCGCGACATCCGATCAGGTGCGTCGGCCCAACGGGGAACTGTTCGGAACGGTCATCGTGGGGCACGATGTGACGGCGCTCGCCGAGGCCGTGAACCTGCGCGAAGAGTTCTTGGCGACGGTGTCGCACGAACTGCGCACGCCGCTCGCATCCATTCTCGGGTTCCTCGAGCTGGTCGAGGAGGAGATCGATACCGAGGCGCTGGGGGTCGACGAGTACACGGCCGTGATTCGCCGCAATGCCGAAGAGTTGCTGAGGCGCGTGACCGAGCTTCTCTCGGTGTCGGATGGCCGGATGTCCACGTTGCTCACCGACATCTCGCCCGCCGAGGTGGTGCGCCAATCGGTGCACAAGTTGGGGCCCATGGCGCGGTCGAAAGATATCCGTTTAACGCAGACCATCTCGGGTGAGATTCGGCTCCAGGCCGATGCGCACCGCCTCGAGCAGGCCATCGACAACCTCATCTCGAACGCCGTGAAGTACTCTCCCGCTGGGTCGATCGTGCGCGTGGGCTTCGGTTTCGACGACGCCGAGGCCCGCATCACCGTGTCGGATGACGGGCGCGGCATGAACCGCGAAGAGGTGCGGCAGTCGACCGAGAAGTTCTACCGGGCCCAGGGCGTGCGGGACGACGCGGTGCAGGGCGTGGGCATCGGCCTGTCGATCGTCAAGGCGATCATCGAAAGCCACGGCGGCCGCATCGAAATCGACAGCGTGCCCGGCCGGGGCACCACTGTGGCTCTGGTGTTGCCGCGTTAGCTGGCGCGGCGGCTCTCGAGAACGGCGTTGACCCGCTGCAGCAATTCGGCGGTCGAGCAGGGCTTTGACAGGAACGCGTCGACGCCGGCGCCGAAGGCGACCTCGGCATCGGCGGGCGACGTCTTGGCCGTGAGCATGAGAACGGGGGTGCGCTCGAGCGCGGGATCGTTGCGGATGGCGGTGCAGACGTCGATGCCCGACAGGCCCGGCATCATCCAGTCGACGATGACGACATCGGGGTGGATGGCGGTGACAGCCGCGAGCCCGGAAGCGCCGTCGGCCTCGCGCGACACGTCGTGGCCGGCCTTCTTCAGGCGGATGCTGAGAAGCGTGGCCAGGTCGCGATCGTCTTCGACGATCAACACGTTTGCCATCAGAGTTCCCCCGAGAAGTAGTTAGGACCCCTAAGGATACCGGGCGCGGTCAGTAATATGTGACTCCAGAAGTGGAGGAAGGCTACGCTCGTACCCCCAGCCCGGGTGGCGTGGGGCGGCGGGCGCTGGTGTCAGGCCGGGGGAAGGGCGTGCATGGGGTGCTGCGCGTCGACGAAGACGGCCGCGGTCCAGAGGTGCAGCGTGGCGTAGCCGCGCCACGGGCGCCAGGGTTCGGCCAGACGGATGGCTTCGGCCGGCGTTTTCGCGCCGAGTGCACGCTTCAGGATGAGGTCGCCCGAGGGGAAGGCGTCGTCGTCGCGTAGGCAGCGGAGGGCCACATAGTCGGCGGTCCACGGGCCGATGCCTTTCACGGCGAGGAGGCGTCGGCGGGCGTCGGCATGGTCGACATGCGGCGCCAATTCGAGGCCGTCGGCGAGCACGCGCGCGAGCGCCTGCAGGGCGGCGACACGGCTGCGCGTGATGCCGAGGGCCGCGCGCAGGTCCTCAGTGTGGGCATCGGCGATGACGGCCGGGTCGGGGGACGAACGGAATCCCCACTCGTTTTCCGGCGAGACGGCTGCGACGAGCCTGCCCTGGAATGTGCGGGCCGCCGCCAGTGAAACCTGCTGCCCGAGCACCGTGAAAAGTGCGGTCTCGGCGCCGTTGACCGACCCCGGGATGCGGAGCCCGGGGCGGGCGGCCACGAGTGGCCCGAGCCGGTCGTCCCGACCGAGGTCGGCGGCGATGCGCTCCGAGTCGGCGTCGAGATCGAGCCAGCGGCGCAATAGCGCCACGACGGCGTCGCGATCGTCGCCGTGCGACAGCCGGAGGTGAAGCTTCAGAGGAGAGCGTTTCTCCGAATCGCCGACCTCGTCGGGCCAGAAGATCGTGGCAACCGCCGGGCCGTGCGGACCGTCGAGGGAGCGGGTCGTCGTGCCAGCCGTGTGGTCGACGACATCGAGCCCCGTGACGACATGGGCGTCGAGGAAGCGTCGCAGCGAGCTCACGTCCAGCGGCCCGTCGACGGGAAGGACGGTATCGATCTCGACGGAGGCGGTCATATCTCGATTCTGGCGCACCGATTGCGGCAGCCTGCGCCAGAAATGCCTCGTCCGATACCCTGGAGCCGCCGGGGGGCCGACCAATCCTCGGTTGTGAACGAAGAGGGGACGGATGACGAACGCAGGCGCACACATCCACCAGCCCCGCTCCGACGCCATGGACATGTCCGGGACGCGGCCGATTGATCCCGCCGCCGGAATCCCGCCGACGAGCTCGGCTGCTACTGCCGACGGCACGCCCGCCGCCCCGTTCGACCCGGCCGGCAGCCGCTCCCTCTCGACCGCGCGCTGGGCCCTCGCGCTGGCCCTGTTCCTCGTCCTCTCGTTCGGGCTCGCCTGGCTGGTCGCGGCCCCGCTCTGGGTCGACGGTGGCCTCGCCAACCCCCTCGCGCCGCAACTGGCCGTGGCCATGATGCTCACGCCCACCATCGCCGTCGCGGTCGTCGTCGCAACCGTCGACCGGGGCCGCAAACCGCTCCGCCGCCTGGGCCTCTGGCCACTCACCCCGGCACCTCGTTTCATCGGCTACTGCGCGATCGCGCTCTTCGGCACGATCGCGTTCGTCTTCGCGGCCTTACCCGTCGGCGCCCTGCTGGGCGTCTACCCCGCCGACTTCGTCACCTTCTCGGGATTCCGTGAACTCATCGAGCAGTCCTTCGCGCGAGCCGGCATCACGGGTGACGCGGCCGCCCTCCCCGCCCCGATCGCCCTGCTCGTCGCCGCCCAATTCCTCAACGTGCTGATCGGCGCCCTGATCAACACCCTTCCGGCCCTCGGCGAAGAACTCGGCTGGCGCGGATGGCTGCTGCCGCACCTCCTGCGCCTCGGACTCGTGCCCGCGCTGCTGCTCTCGGGCCTCATCTGGGGCCTGTGGCATGCGCCCCTCATCCTCCTCGGCTACAACTATCCCGGCGCGCCCGGCTGGCTCGCGCTACTGCTCATGGTCGGCGTCTGCACGGTGTCGGGTGCCGTCTTCGGCTGGCTGCGCCTGCGCTCCGAATCGGTGTGGCCCGCCGCCATCGCGCACGGCACCTTCAATGCGGCCGCGGGGCTCTCGATCGTGTTCGTGGCGCGCGGGCACGAGGTCGACACCGTGCACGCGGGCATCCTCGGCTGGTCCGGATGGCTGGTGCCTCTCGTGCTCGTCATCGTGCTGGCCGCGACCGGGCAGTTCCGACCGTCGGCAGCGTGGGCCGAACGAGCCGGGCGTTCGCGCATGTTCGCGGGCTGACATCATCCGCCCGCTGGCGCCCGAAAGCTGAACCTTCGCGGCCCGTTCACCTGCCGGTTACCGAGCGGCCAGTGCGCCGACCCCGCCGCTGCCTACTGTCGGAGATCTGGGGGCGCCGCCGTCGCAGTTGGCACCGGCATCCGACACAACCGAGGGAGGGCGAACGGATGTCTCACACCATCGTCGCCGCGAACAGCACCGACGTCTTGATCAAGCCGGCGCCCGTGGCCATGGTGTGGACGGGCGCCGGTTCGTCTCTCGCCGAGATCGCCGTTCCGGGGGTGGCGCTGGCAGAAGGGGATCTGCTGGTCGCCGTGGAACTTGCGACCGTGTCGGGTGCCGATGTGCGGGCTGTCGCCGAGGCGACGGGCGCACCGCTCGTCTTGGGCCACGAACAGGTCGGCCGCATCGTGGCGATGGGGGGCGCCCCCGGCTCAGACGGCGTGTCCATCTCGGGTGGGCGGGCCATCGCGGCCGACGGCCGGGAACTCGTCGTCGGCATGCGCGTGGTGTGGGCCGAGACCGTCGCCTGCCGCACGTGCAGCCGCTGCCTGGCCGACGCGCCGCGGGACTGCACCCGACCCTCACGTTACGGGCACGATCGCGTGCACCGCGGGTGGGAGCTCTCGGGCGGATTCGCGAGCCACGTTCAGGTTTTGGCGGGCACGGCCGTCGCGATCGTCGACGAGACGACGCCCGCGACCGTCCTGGCGCCGACGCCCGGGGCCGTCGCCCGCGCGGCCGCTGCCCTGCGCACCGCCGCCACCCTCCGTTTACTCTCCGTGGGTCGATCGGGCCCCAGCTGCGGGCTCGACGGCCGCACCGTGCTCGTCGCGGGCGCCGGGATGATGGGGCTCGCGGCCGCCGCGCTCGCCGCCGAGGCCGGAGCCATCGTCATCGTGTCGGAGCCGGATGAGGCGCGCCGCCAGTTGGCCCTCGACTTCGGGGCGACCGCCGTCGCCGATCCATCGCTCGGTCGCCGGGCCCCCGGCGGCCTCGGCTGGGCTCTCAATGAGCTCGCTATCGCGGGTCGCGAACCCGTCAGCGTGGCCATCGAGACCTCCGGTGCGCTAGCTGCCGTGGACGGGGCCCGCGCGGTGCTCGTCGACGGGGGTGTGCTCGTTCTCGCGGGGGCCGCCGACGCAGTGGGAACCCCGCCCTCCACCGAAAGCCTGGCGGCGGGCGGCGACATCGCCCCGGCCGCGCTCGTGCGACACCGGCACACGGTCGCCGGACTGCACGACTACCTGCCCGAAGATCTGCTTCGAGCCGTCGAATTCGCGCGGATGGCGTGGCACCGGCATCCCTTCGCCGCCCTCGTGGGCGACACCCTGCCCCTCGCCCGGGCCAACGACGCGCTCGACCTCGCCGCCTCGGGCACCCACGTGCGCGTGGGCCTCGCCCCGTAACCGCACTCACCGCCCAGCGCCCAACGCCCAGCACGAGGGAACCCCAATCCCCGGGCACACGACAGGGCGGGAGCGCGAAAGCATCCCGCCCTGTCGACCGATGACTCTCACACACCCGAATGCGCGTGCTGCTTCTTTTTCTCGGCGGCACGAAGGGCGCCGGTATGCCAAAACGCCGTCCACACGCGTTGCCAATACGACTGTCCGGCAACAAGCGGGTTGTCTTTCCACCGGGAACCTCCGATGAGCGCACTCCCAATGGCTGCGGACACGCCGAAAAGTGCGGGCGCGATCAAGCCGGCTCCTCCCCAGGTCATCACGAGCACCGCTACAAATATGAGGACGAACACCGCCGCCTGTGCCAGGGTGTCGCTTCGCGGCGCCGACGTGATCGAAAGAAGGACGCCGATACTCAAGCCGGCAGAAACAACGCACACGAACATGACGGGGTCAGACATCCTCGGCTCCTCGTGATCGTCAGTTAAGACATCGCAACGCTAGAACGTCGTGCCCGGCTCGACCACTTCGAAAATTTGCTGCCGCGGAAACAGGGGCCTCCCTCGGCGTGTCGCCATAGGCGCGCTAGAAGCGGGGGCTGCGGCGAGGGGGTGCGGCGTTGAAACGGCGCAGGATGCGGCGCCACGGGAACTCGTCGGGCCAGTGCGAGCGCAGCGTGTGCAGGCCGCGGTCGAAGCGGGTGGCGAGCGACGACATGCTGCGGAACGGGCGCGCCGAGATGCGCATGTCGACGGTGGGAACGAAGCGCACGGGCCAGAGCGGGTCGAGGTGGAGTGAGACATCCATGTCGTCGTGCAGGTGGGAGTCGTGGCGGTGCACCTCGGCGCTGATGCTCGCCCAGGCATCCGCTCGGATGGCGCAATTCGAGCCGAACAGGGGCGGGCGACCGAGCGCCAGGCCGACGAACGCGAAGTAGGCGCCGAGGTAGGCGAAGGCGCCGACGAAGCGCAGGGGTGCCGGGCCGTCGTGGAACGCGGCCGGGCCCGTCACGGCGGCCGGTTGGGGCTCGCGCAGCATGGCCTCCTCGACGCGTTCGAGCCAGCGCTCGCCGGGCACGCAATCGGCGTCGAGGCGCGCGATGATGGACCCCGTCGCGGCGTCGAAACCGGTCGAAGACGCCGCAGGGATGCCGCGGCGAGACTCTTGCACCACGCGCACGCCGAACTCGCGAGCGACCTCGGCGCTGTCGTCGGTCGAGCCGTTGTCGACGACCACGATCTCGTCGGGCGGTCGCGTCTGGGTCAGCAGGGCCGTCAGACAGGTGCGCAGGGGTTCGGCATCGTCGAGAACGGGGATGACGACGGACACGGTGGATCTCGGGGCTATATCTGTCATCGTCCTCGAACTGTAGATGACTGGGCCTCACCTGTCGCACCCCTGGACAGTTCGTGCGCGGGGCCGTATGGAGGGTCGGGGCGCCTGTCGGCCGCGGCCGTTAAGCTTCACAGATGAGTCGCACACCCGCACGCCGTCAAGAACCCGCCCCGATCAGCCGCGACGCCCTGCTCGCCCTCGAGCCGGATGACCTCGACGAGGCGTTGTACAAACGCTCGGGTCTGCCCGGTCGCGCCAATGTGGCTGTGCTCGACATGGCCTCTGAGGCGCTTCCGCTCGACGAGCTGCGCCGCCTGTCGGGTTCGCGCGAAGAATTCCTGGCCATGGTCGGCGCCGCGGGTGTTGCTCGGGCTTTCGGTGGCCCGCACGATCTCGCCGAAGAACTCGCGAAGGATCTCGACAAGCTCGCCGTCGACCCGCGTTGGCGCGTGCGCGACGCTGTGGCCCGCGGTTTGCAGAAGGGTGCCGACGAGCACGTCGAACCCGTCCTCGGTCTGGTCGAGGGCTGGTCTGACTCGGGCGATATCGTGCTCGTGCGCACGGCCGTCGAGACGGTGTGCGAGCCGCGCGTGCTCGAGAACGCCGCCGCCCGCCAGGTGGCCGTACACGCGTGCGAGCGCGCCATGGCCCTGCTCGCGCAGGTCGACGGCCCACTCGGAGCCGAGGAACGTTCGCTCGCCGCCACCATGTCCTACGCGTGGAGCATCATCGTGCTCGCCGACCCCGACGAGGTGCTGCCGCTCTGGCACGCGCTCGAGCAGGACCCGTCGCCCGTCGTGCAGCGCATCGTCAGCGACAACGTGGCGAAGACTCCGCTCGGCCGCCTGCTCGACGAGCGCGGTTAGACTTTTCGCATGGCGGTCACGCAGGCGCACGAGGGTGTTTTCAGGCATCCGACCTATCCCGGTCTGTATGTCGTCGACCCGGCCCAGGCGCACTCCGCGGCGCGGGCCGAGCTGTCGCTCGAGGCGCTGAGGCAAGCCGCGGCCGCCCGCAAGAGCAGTCGACGCGTGCGAACCATCGTCATCTTCGTGATCACGCTCGTCGTCGTTTTCGCGATCTTGAGCGCCATCGGCTACAACACGTTCTCCAGCATTTTCATCGCGATCGGCGCCGGCATCGTGGTCGACTCCATCCTGTTGCCGCTGCTCTACCGCCCCGGCCAGACGGTGCCCGCCGACGACGTCATCGAGTCGGGGGCCGCGCTCAGCCTGCAGAGCCTCGACAGCTACGGCGTGCCGGTCGTCGACTCGACACCCTGGTCGACACTGTGGCAACTCGCCTCGGCCTACGCGATCGTCGACGACGAGGAGGCCGCGCTCGACGACCTCGAATACTGGAAGTGGCAGGCCGACACCGCCTCTGGCGCCGGTAACGCTTCAGTGCCCCGTGGTGCAGCCAGTCGCTCCGAGGGTGACGACGAGTCCGGCTCAGAACCCGTCACCGAAGCGGATGTCGACCGCCAACGTCTGCGCCGAGACCTCGCGCTTGCCGAAGCCGACTCCCTCGCAACGCGCCTGGGCTACCCGCCCGCGCCGCGCACGCCGGGCCACCCGCATCCGCTCACCGAGACGCGCCCGGGCGACGACCTCGTCTGATGTCTCGGGACCGACATCGGCGATAAGAAAGCGCCTAACGGGCCTGGGCGACGAGTTCGGCGCGTGAGCGGGCGCCGGCCTTGCGGAGCAGGTTTGAGACGTGGAACTTGACGGTGTTGTCGCTGATCCCGAGCGTGCGGGCGATGTCTTTGTTGCGTGAGCCCGAGGCGAGAAGGCGCAGGACCTCGCGTTCGCGCGGGCTGAGGGTCACGACATCCGTGAGGTGATCGGGTTCGGCCGGCGGGTCGAGGGGGAGGGCGATCGAGAGCTCGGAGCCCCAGCCCGGTGTCGAGGCCACGTTGAGTTTGCCGTCGAGGGCCGTGACCCGCTCGGCGATGGGCCGCAGCGAATCGTCGTGGGCCGTGAGCTCGCCGCGGCCGTCGTCGCGGATGCCGATGAGCAGGTTGAGGCCGTCGCAGTCCCACTGGATGCGCACGCGGCGCGTGACCCCGGTGTCGACGAACGCCAGCACGGCGCTGCGCACGATCGCGCGCGCGGCGTGAGCGACCTCACCCGGCAGGGCCCGGCCGGTGACGGGCGGCTCGACGAATTGCACGTCGAGGTCGCCGAACCGGGCCAGCGGGCGCAGGTCGGCCTGGAGCCGCGCGAACGCACCGACGACGGGTTCGAGCATGGCCTCGCGCTGCTCGTCGGTCGCGACGCGGATCTGCACGAGCGCGGCGGCGGCGACATCGATGGCCATGGTGCGCGCGGCCGTGTCGGAGAGGCGGCCCGATCGCAGGATCGCGAGGATCGACTCGAGCGCGAGGGCTTGCCGGTCGGCCTGCTCGGCGGCGGTGTGCGCGTGCTCGAGGAGCAGCTCGCGCGTGGCGAGTTCGGCAGGATCGGGTGCGGGAGCGAGGCCGGGCGTCATGGCACCCACCCTACTCTCGCGACCCACCCTGTCCGAATGGGTAGGTCGAACGGTTCCAAAGGGTGGCCGCACGCGCGGGCCGACCCTCGCAGACTGGAGTCATGCCCGCAGACACCGACACCGAAGCGACCGCCCTGGCCGCCATCATGGCCGAACTCGACGCGCTCGCCGACAGCATCGACGACCGTCAGCTCGAGGCCGTCGCACACTTGCTCTCCGACGCAGACCGCGTCTTCGTCCAGGGCGCCGGCCGCTCGGGCTTCGCGCTGCAGATGACGGCCATGCGCCTCATGCACCTGGGCCTGACGGTCTTCGTCGTCGGTGAGACCACGACGCCCGCCATCCGCGAGGGTGACGTGCTGCTCACCGCGAGCGGGTCGGGCACCACCGGCAGCGTCGTGCACGCCGCCGAGACGGCCCGGTCGGTCTCCGCGCGCATCGCGGCCATCACGACCGCGGCAGACTCACCCCTCGCGGACCTCGCCGACGTCGCGATCGTCGTCCCCGCCGCCACCAAGCTCGACCGATCCGGCACGGCCTCGGCGCAATACGCCGGCAGCCTCTTCGAGCAGTCGGTCGTGCTGATCGGCGACGCCGTGTTCCACCAGCTGTGGAAGGCATCGGGGCTGACAGCCGACGACATCTGGCCGCGCCACGCAAACCTCGAGTAGGGCTCACGCTTCTCGCTCCTCCATCCATCGACACCCGTCAAGGAAGAACACAATGAAACTGCAATTCGCCATGGACACCCTCACGACCGACGCCGCCCTCGAGTTGGCCGCCGCCGCCGCGCCGCACGTCGACATCATCGAGCTCGGCACCCCGCTCATCAAGAGCGCCGGCCTCAGCGCCATCACGGCCATCAAGGACGCCCACCCCGACAAGATCGTCTTCGCCGACCTCAAGACGATGGATGCCGGTGAGCTCGAAGCCGACATCGCCTTCCAGGCCGGAGCCGACCTCGTGACCGTTCTCGGTGTCGCGGGCGACAGCACCATCGTCGGAGCCGTCAAGGCCGCCACGAAGCACGGCAAGGGCATCGTCGTCGACCTCATCGGCGTCGCCGACAAGTCCGCGCGTGCCAAAGAGGTCGTGGCCCTCGGCGCCCAGTTCGTCGAGATGCACGCGGGCCTCGACGAGCAGGCCGAGGATGGCTTCACGTTCGGCACGCTGCTGACCGACGGAAAGTCCTCGGGCGTGCCGTTCTCGGTCGCCGGTGGAATCACCGTCGACACCATCGAGTCGGTGCAGGAGTCGGGCGCCGACGTCGCCGTCGCCGGCAGCGCGATCTACAGCGCCCCCGACGTCGGAGCGGCCGCAGCGGCACTGCGCGCCAAGATCAAGTAGGTCGTCAGTCGGCGAGACAGATCGTCGTCAAGATCACATCGGGGCCCGGGCGGGCGTAGGAGTAGGTATCCAGCCAGTCCGCCTGGGCAACGAATTGGTTGCCCGCCGCCGACGCCGAGTCGGCCTCGGAGGCGATGCCCTTCGATTCCCAATACGCGCGCACGCCATCGAGATCGTCGGTCGCGGTCGGAAGCCTGTCGTCGCCCTCAGCCACGAGGGGTGCGCCATCCGCGTCGACCAGAAGTTCGGCCGCGAACGAGTACCTCCAGCTCGTGCCGGGCTTCGAGTTCTCGAGAGTGCACTCCTCGGCCAGAGCCCGCACCGGGAGGCCATTCGGGGAGAACGAATTGCTGGGATCGCCGCCGAGGATCTCGACCGTGCGATCACCCAACTCCCTGAGCTCGGCGGCGGCGCTCCCGTTCGAGAAGTGGGTCTCGGCCGCGGTGGGCGGCTGAGCTTTCGACACCACCTCGTCGATCGCCTGAGGGATCTGGAATCCGAGCAGGATCAGGTTCGAGGGCACCGCGAAGACGAGCACGATTATCGATGCGACGAGCGCGATGCGCGAGAACCTCGGGTTTCGTCGCACGCCGCGCACGGTCACGATGAGCACCGCGAGCGGGATGCCGGCACCGACCGCTGCCCCGACGAGAAACCAGACGAGCAGCACGACGTCGTCGGAGTCGCCGCCCGCCCCGCTGAAGTCGCGAGCCAGCAACGCCGAGAACTGGATGATCCAGCCGATGAGCAGCCCCACCGGCATGAAGATCGCCGCGATGACACCGCCGGCCCGCCCCGGTGTGAACGACGGCGCGGCATCGAGACCTGGATCGGATTGTTGTCGTACGTCGCTCACGGTGCGCCCCTCGCTGTTGACCTGGTCTCATCATTCCGGTATCGCCGAGCCAGGTCGAATCGTCCGAGGGTGTTCGCGCCCCCTCTGCGTTCAGCGCACGGACGGCCGCGAAGCAGGTCGCGGGCCGCAAACGCAAGAGGGTTGTCAGGATCGGTTCACGGTCGTTGACTGTCGGGATGGAAATGATCTACTACGCGAATGACACCCTTCGCACCGGCACCGACATTTCGCGGGCGGTCCTCGCCTACGCGGGAGCGCTCGCCCGGCGCAATTCATCCGCCACAGTGGACATCCCGATCCGTCGCGACGACGGCACGCAAGGGCGGGCCAACCTCCTCCTCGGGCCGGCGAGCCAACTCGTCGCCGAGGCATACACAGACAATGCAGAGGAGATCGTCGACGAGGAACTCGTCGACTCCCTGCACGCGCTCGTCAAGAACCTCGCGGTCGGCACCGGGCGGCCCTTCGACGAGGGCGACGTCGAGGCGGTCGACGACGACTACGTCTGAGACGGGTTCCTGATCAAACTCGAGCATGCCATTGCGCTCACCGCCGAAGGCGAGGAACGTGGGTGCTCAACGAACGGAAAGACGCCATGGGAAAACTCACTTATGACGCATCGCTGGTGATCGATTTCGATGACCGCACGCTGGCTCACTTGCAAATCGTCATCACCGCAAAGCTGCGCCGCCGCGAATCCTTCATCTTCAGCTGGAAGGACGACGCCGATATCGGCGATGGCCGCACGACGGTGTGGCTCGACCCCACCATCTCGCTTGTCTACAAGTTCCTCGGCGGCCGGCCACCGCAGATCAACAAGGCGTGGATCGAGGCGCTCACGGCCACGGCCAATTCGCCCGGCGGCCTGCACCTGGTCAAAGAACCCGCCGCCTAAGGAGACCCATGCGCCGCGTCGACATCGCCTATGGCGGAATGCACTACTCCCTGCCCCGAACCACCGTCGAGGCGGTGAAGAAGACGATCGAAGAGGGCCTGGCCGGCACCGGCCCCCGCTGGATGACCGTGAACTTCGGGGAGGGCAAGCCGCAACCCGTCGAGATCCTCATCAGCCCCAACATCCCGATCGCCCTCGCGCAGGTGTCCACCGAGGACAACGAGCGGCCCGAGACCCATCGTGACGAAATGGGTTCCCTCGATGCGCACAGCGGCAGCGTGCCGGCGCACGACGTCGACCTCTGAGTGAGGCCGATCGGCGCCACGGTGTTCACGCGGGAGGGGTCGACCGGCGGCACGGGTCGGAAAACGGAGACCCGATAGCAAGCGCCGCCTCAACCGTGCGGCCGGGACTCGAACCCCCGCTGTACGCGCTGCAGGGTGGCCGATTCGGTGACGCGGGTGGTGAGGACCCTCTCGCCGCGCGTGCCCGTGTAGTCGAGGATCGTGTAGGTGCCGCACGAGATGTTCGCGCGCGGCGCTCCCATGGTGTCGACGAGTTCTTCGCCCCATGCCGAACGATCGTCGACGATGAGGTAGGAGAGCGGCGTGCCGTCGTAATCGGCGAGGTTCACCATCCACGGTCGGGCATTCAGATATTCGTCGATCTGCACCAGACGCACGTCGGGTGCGCCATAGGTTTTCAACCCGCGGATAGCCCAGAACTGGCCGGCCCCCGTGAGCGTGCGCCCGGCCAGCCATCCCTCGAGACAGGCCGCGCCGGGCAGATGAGCCCGAGACGCCGACGCGGCGACCGCAGCACCCGTGCCCGTGATGCCGCCCAGCAGCAGGACAACGAGAACCAGGCCGAGGGCCGCGCGGCGAGTCGTCGACGCGCTCGGCGGGGGCGCGGGCGTCGAGACGTCGGGCTGGGAGAGAACGCGTGCGGCGGTCCGCGCCCCGGCAGCGCCCCGGTTCGGGAATGAGGCACGCACGCTTTTCCCGTGACGCACTGCGTCGAGGCCCTGGCCCACGAGTGCGGGCAACACGAGCAGCGGCGCGAACGCGAGGGGCTGGAGGTAACGGGTGGCGTTGGTGCCGACGAGCACCGAGCCCACCGCGACCGCGAGCACCGTGACGGCGGCGAGAAGAAAGAGGAGTTGTCGGCGCACGGGCAACTGCGGCATCCGGAGAGCGGCGAAGCCCGCCACCACCGTGACGCTGGCGAGGGCAGACAGCAGAACGAGCTCGATGATGCCTGCCGGACGCGAGAACATGTCGACGATCGCCGCGCCATAGAACCGCAGGGGTGTGAGGATGTCTCCGATGTGCAGGTAGTTGGCCGGGTCCATCGAGAGGTAGGGGGCGAGCGGTTTGCGCACGAGCATGCCGCCGAAGCACCCAGCGATCAGGATCACCGCGGGTGTGAGCGCCGCGCGCCAGGGAATGCGGCCGAGACCCGCCAGGGCGAGCAGCGTGACCACGGCGGGCGCGGCCGTCCACACGCCATAAAGCGGGTTCGAGGTGACACTGACGACGGTGAGGATGCCGAGAGTCACCAGCAGCGCCACTCGACGTCTCGACGCGTCACGGGTGGCCGGGCCGGCCGGTGCGTCACGCTCGACGAGCCGTGCCAGCAGCCAGGCCGCCACGAGCATCGCGAGCACGGTGGGGTAGTAATACGTGGTCGTCGCGAGGAGCGAGAAGAGCTCCAAGGAGTCGGCGTTGGTGGTCGACTCGAGCAGGGTGGCGGCGAGCGGAACGGCGAACGTCAGCAGACTCGCCGCGACGACGAATCGGCAGCCGCGCCCCGGAAGGCTCAGCCCGGCGATCAGGCGGATCAGTGCGTAGAGGGCGACGAGATTGAGGACGGCGTTCACGGTGAGGGCGTCGAACGGGGTGGCCGTGAGGAACGCCAGCACGAGGTAGACCGGGATCTCGATGAGGAAGACCGTCGTCGACATCGCCCATTCGAAGGGCTGCCCCGCCTGCAGCGAGCGTTCGAAGAGCGGCAGGATGACCGAGTCGCCGTCGAAGAACAGCAGCCACGAACGCGACGTCGACAGCAGATGCAGCACCGCGAGCAGGGTGAGAAGCACGGCCACGAGGACGCCGAGCAGATCGATCGCCCACGGGGACCGCGCGCCGCGCCGCGCCTCCCGATCATCCCCGCCCTGTGTCACGGTCACACACTAGGGGGCCGGGGTCGCCCAAAGCTGCGAATGTGCAGCGGGAACGCCCCGCTTAGGCCGCGCCGGCGCCCGTCGTGACGAACAGGCGGTTGTTCCACGGGTCGTCGAAGCTCACGGTGCGCCCGTCGTCCTGACGCTCGACGCGGTAGTGCGCCAGGCGCTCGCCCAGCGCGCCGAGCGCGTCGCCGTCGGGCACGACGATGTCGACGCGGCCGAGGCCGAGCGCGGGCATGCGCGGCCCGGCTCCGCGCGAGTTCCAGACGTTCATGGCCATGTGGTGGTGGTAGCCGCCCGCCGACACGAAGACGGCCGTGTTGCCGACGGCCGCCGTCTGGTCGAAGCCGAGCGTGTCGACGTAGAAGCTGCGGGCGGTGGCGACATCCCCCACCGAGAGGTGGATGTGGCCGACGCGCGCGCCGCCGAAGAGCGTCTCGTCGCCCGGGGCGTCGGCTGCCTCGTCGGTGAGGTGGTCGGCGAGGTACTGGTTGGGGTCGAGGAAGATGGTGTCCATCTCGACCTGGCCGTGCACCCAGCTCCAGGTGCTGCGGTCGCGGTCCCAATAGAGTTCGACGCCGTTGCCCTCGGGGTCGGTGAAGTAGAAGGCCTGGCTGACGAGGTGGTCGGCGCTGCCCGTGAAGGTTCCGGGCGCGTGGCGCGCCACCGAGTAGAGGGATGCCGCGAGGGCCGCCTGCGTGTCGAACAGGATGGCGGTGTGGAACAGCCCGGCCGAGCCGCTGGGCGCGTGCGCCAGGGCGGGGGAGTGCTCGAGGATGACGACGGGCGTGGTGCCGCGGCCGAGCGTGACGGTGTGTCGGTCGGCGCTGAGCACACGCAGCGTGACGGCGTCCCGGTAGTAGGCGGTCATGCCATCCAGGTCGGCCACGAGCAGTGTCACGGGGCCCATTGCGGTGTCGGCGGCGAGCTTGTCGCCGGGCGTGGGCACGGTCGCCTCAAACGTATTCATATTCATGAAAACGGATGTCGCGCCCGCGGCATTCCCGATCAGGCCCGCGGCTCGGTGGACCCGTCACGCAACGCGCCCGACGCGGCTTTCTCGGCCAGGCCCACGCGCGAGTGACGGCGGCTGTAGGTGAAGTAGATGATGAGGCCGAGTGCCAGCCACGCCGCGAACCGCACCCACGTGAGCGTCGTGAGCCCGAGCATGAGCCACAGGCAGAGCGCGGCCGACAGGATCGGCAGATACGGCGACAGCGGAACCTTGAACGCGCGCGGCAGGTCGGGCCGCTTCTTGCGCAGCACGACCACGCCGATGCTCACGAGCACGAACGCCGACAGTGTGCCGATGTTGATCATTTCTTCGAGCACGCCGACGTCGGTGAAGCCGGCGATGACGGCCACGAGGGCGCCGACGATGATCTGCGTGCGGATGGGCGTCTTGCTCTTGGATGACGTCTTGCTCAGCCATCCGGGCAGCAGGCCGTCGCGGCTCATGGCGAAGATCACGCGCGCGAGGCCGAGCAGCAGCACCATGATGACGGTGGTGAGGCCCACGAGGATGCCGACCGAGATGATGCCGGCGGCCCAGTTCGCGCCGACGGCCGTGAAAGCCGTGCTGAGCGAGGGATCGTCGGCTTCGGCGAGGGTCGTGTAGGGCACCATGCCCGTGAGCACCAGGGTGACGCCGATGTAGAGCACGGTGACGATGCCGAGGCCCGCGAAGATTCCGCGCGGCAGGTTCTTCTGCGGGTTGCGCACCTCCTCGGCGCTCGTGGCCACGACGTCGAAGCCGATGAAGGCGAAGAAGACGAGGGATGCTCCGGCGATGAGTCCGAAGAAACCGTATTGTGCGGGCTGCGCACCCGTGGCGAAGGCGAAGAGTGATTGGGTCCAGACATCCGCTGCGCCGCCCTCGGTGGGAACGGCCGGCGGGATGAACGGCGAGTAGTTCTCGGGGCGGATGAAGAACGCGCCCACCACGATGACGAACAACACGATGGCGATCTTGATGATCGTGAACACCGAGCTGACGCGCGAGGAGAGCTGCGTGCCGATGGCTAGCAGGGTGGTGAAGATGGCGACGATGATGAACGCGCCCCAGCTGATCTGCACGCCGAAGACGTCTAGCGTCTTGGGCACGTTCCACCCCAGGATGGCGAAGACGTCGGCCAGGTAGATGCCCCAGTACTTGGCGATCACGGCCGCGGCGGTGAGCATTTCGAGGATCAGGTCCCAGCCGATGATCCAGGCGAGTAACTCGCCGAGCGTGGCATAGGTGAAGGTGTAGGCCGAACCGGCGACCGGCACGGCCGAGGCGAACTCGGCGTAACACATGATCGCGAGCGCACACGTGACGGCGGCGAAGACGAACGCGATCGTCACCGACGGGCCCGCATAGTTGGCCGCGGCCTTGGCGCCGACCGAGAAGATTCCGGCGCCCACCGCGACCGCGACGCCCATGAGCGCGAGGTCGACGGGGCCGAGCGAGCGCTTCAGGCTCTGACCCTCCAGCTTGCTGTCGGCCAGCGATTCTTCGACACTCTTCGTGCGCCAAATGCTCATGGTGGATCTCCCGGTGGTGCGTCCGCCCGTGCGGCGGGGACTATCGAGGATGGCAGATGCCCCGGGTTTCTGGCAATCCGCGTGACAGCTCGCCGCGCCCGTGCGACCGGGGAGATCTCTGCTCGGCCGCACACCCAGCCAGCCAGCTAGCCAGCTAGTCGGCGACGTCGCCCGCGCGCAACAGATCCGCCTCGAGGCTGCGCACGATCGGCAGAACCTTCTCGCCGAACTGCTCGACCTCCTCGATGAAGTGCAGGAAGCCGAGCAGCATGAGGTCGACGCCGCGCTTCTTGTAGTCCACGATGCGCGTCGCCACCTGTTCGGCGTCGCCGATGAGTCGCGTGCGGAACCCGTCGTTGTATTGCACGAGATCGTCGAACGACGAGTCGGCCCACATGCCCTTCTTGTCGCCCGTCGAGGCCCCCGCCTGCTGCACGGAGGCGCGGAAGGCTTCGACGGATTTCACGTCGGCGTGCGCGATGATCTCGCGCAGCTGCTCGCGGGCCTCGGCCTCGCTGTCGCGCACGATGGTGAACCCGTTCAGCCCGAAGCGCACCGTGCGGTTGTGCGCCCGGGCGATGGCCGTGACATCGTCGTATTGCTCGGTGAAACCGTCGAAGTCCTTGCCGTTCGAGAAATACCAATCGGCGTGGGCGCCACCATTGAACCGGGCCGCCGTCGAGTTGCCGCCTTGGAAGATCTCGGGATGCGGTCGCCCCTCCACGGGGTAGGGCCCGGGTCGCAGGCTGAACCTGTGGGAGCGGTAGAAGTCGCCGTTGAAGTCGAACTCCTCGGTCGTCCAAAGCCCCCGCAGCATCTCGATGAATTCAGCGGACCGCCGGTAGCGTTCGTCGTGTTCGAGCCAGGGCAGGCCCAGGTCGGTGTACTCGTTCTTGAACCATCCCGAGACGACGTTGACGGCAGCCCGGCCCTTCGAGAACTGGTCGGCTGTGAGGATGAACTTGGCGAGCACGGCGGGCTCCCAGAAGCCGGGATGCACGGCGGCGATGACCTTGAGCTTCTCGGTGGCGAGCAGCAGGGCGAGGCTCATGCTGGTCGACTCGTGCTGTTGCGCGGCACCATAGCTCGACGCGTATCGCACCTGGCTGAGCGCGTATTCGAAGCCCACGCGCTCGGCGGTCTGCGCGAGTTTCACGTTGTAGTCGTAGTCCCACGAGGTGCGCTGTTCGATGGTCGAGACGACGAGGCCGCCCGAGACGTTGGGCACCCAGTAGGCGAACTTGAGCGGTTCGGCGGAGGGCAGCGTGCGGATATCGGTCATCGAAACTCCTCGGAATGCGGATGGACTGCCCCCACGCTAAGGACGCATCCTGGAGGTCAGTTCGAAATCCCGAACTGTGACGAAGAATGACGGGGACGCGCCCCTCAGGAGCAGCGCTGCAGCTCGTAGCCCTCGTCGCCGACGGGCACGAGATCGCGATCGCGAATGACGGTGGATGCGGGCAGCTGCGGGTCGTTGCACACCTCGGCGACCGTGCCGCCCAGGTCATCCGTGTATTCGATGTCGATCACGCGGTCGCCGTAGACGTCGGTGTAGACCGCACACTCGTCGAAGCGCTGGCACTCCTCGGCGACCGCGAAGTCAAAACCGATCGTGGTGCGCCCGCGGTCGCCGAGCTCGGCCGTGTTCTTCTGACCCGCGTCGAGACCGTTGTCGTGCGCCAGCCCGACGAGCAGCGTCGCGAGCGCTTCGGCGTCGGCCACGTTGAGCGCGCCATCTGACCGCGTGTAGGAGTCGAGGTTGTCGAACTCGACCGCCTGATAGCCGTCGGATGCGCAGTGCCCCACGACCGCGGTCAACTGACGCACGATGCCCTCACGTTTCTCGGCCGTCGAACTGTCGAGGATGCGCTCATCCGGCCACCCCGGATCGAAGACCTCGGCGCCCGACGCGTCGTGCAGGATCAACTCCTCGGGCCACTCGGCGCCCGGCTGCGTCTGGAACCCGTTGACGTAACAGATCGAGTAGACCCCCGGCGCGGGCGTCTCGGCGCTGTCGCGCACGACGATGCCGACCCCCGCATCGGGTTCGTAGGCACCGCCGAGCTGATAGTCGACGGCTGCGCCGGCCGGCCAATCGACGACGACCTGCCCGGGCGTCTGCTGCACGAACGAGCCGGAATACTCGGTGGTCACGCCGGAGCTCGCCGGGTTCGACGACGCGCAGCCGGCGAGGAGTGCGAGGCCCGCACCGAGCGCGCCCACTCGACCGAGGGTGCCGACCAGTCGCGACGCCTTCGTGCGTGAGTGGCGTGGGGTGGGCTTCATGGATCGAGTCATCTGGCCAGGATGACATACGGAGACGACGTGCTGAGAGGGGGCCGCGAAACGCCGAAGCGCGCAGACATCCGAGGATGCCCGCGCGCTTCGCGAGGTGGTGCAGGGGGTTAGCGGTTCTCGTCGACCGAACGCTTGTCGCCCACGTCGGGTGCCGTGCCCGGCTGCACGCCCGACTCGGTGGGGTGCGCCGGCTTGGCCGAGCCCTCGACCGGTGCACCGGCGGCGTGGGCGGTGGCGGCATCCGGGGCCCCGACCTTGGCGGTCTGCTTCGCCTGACCGCGCGTCTTGCGCAGGCTGAGAACGGTGGCCACGGCGATCGTCAGGCCGATGAACACGAGCGAGAACCAGATGGGGATCTCGGGCGCCCACTCGACGTGCTCGCCGCCGTTGATGAAGGGCAGTTCGTTCACGTGCAGGGCGTGCAGCACGAGCTTCACACCGATGAACGCCAGGATGACGGCCAGCCCCTGCGCCAGATAGACGAGGCGCTCGAGCAGCCCACCGATGAGGAAGTACAGCTGACGCAGACCCATGAGGGCGAAGGCGTTGGCCGTGAACACGATGTAGGCCTCGCTCGTGAGGCCGTAGATGGCGGGGATCGAGTCGACGGCGAACACGAGGTCCACGAAGCCGATGGCGATGATCGTCAGCAGCATCGGGGTGAAGAAACGCTTGCCGTTGATCTTCACGGTGATGCGGTCGCGGTGGTAGTCGTCGGTGAGCGGCAGGATGCGGCGGGCGAACGTGATCATCTTGCCGTTGGCGGGGTCGCTCTCGTGGTTGCTGAACGCCTGGCGGTAGGCCAGGAAGAGCAGCAGCGCGCCGAAGATGTAGAAGATCCAGGAGTAGTTCTCGATCAGGCCGGCGCCCACGGCGATGAAGATTCCGCGCAGGATGAGGGCGATGATGATGCCGATCATCAGCACCTTCTGCTGGTAGGCCTTCGGCACCGCGAAGCCCGTCATGATGATCAGGAACACGAAGAGGTTGTCGATCGACAGGGCCTTCTCGGTGAGGTAGCCGGCGAAGTACTCGCCGCCGAAGCTCCAGCCCGAGAAGATGCCGATGCCCACGCCGAAGATGAGGGCCAGGCCGATGTAGAAGGCCGACCAGCGGGCGGATTCGCCGATCGAGGGCTCGTGCGGTTTGCGCACGTGGGCGAAGAATTCGTACACGAAGAAGGCGATGGTCACCGCGATGGTGATCAGCCAGATGGTGGGGGTCACGTTCACGTGAGGCTCCAAGGGGTCGTCGAAATAGGATTCAAAGTCTCATCCGCCATCGCGTGGGTTGCGCGTGTGATGGCCGTTGCTCCGGGACGCGGCGATGGGTCCGTATTGACGAAGCTTCCGTTGGTGGATTACTCCCCTTGCGGAGGAGAAAATACCGTCCGAACCTGAGGAAACCATGTATTTGGATGGAATCAGGAGTGCTCGGTGGAATCCTTCGCGTCCGCGAGGGTCCGGGCCGTCGAGGCGAGCACCGCGCGGAAGGCGACCGTGGCCGGGTGTTCGGCGCCCGAGTGCCGCACCGAGGTGAAGATCGTGCGGCGCGGGGCATCTTCGAGGTCGATCAGGCGGCACGACGTGTCGCGGCCCGTCCAGACGAGGTCGGGCATGAGCGCGACGGCGTTGCCCGATTCGATGAGGCGGATCTGCGCCTGCAGGTCGGCGGTCTGATAGCGCACATCGGGTTCGAAACCGGCCCGGCGGCACAGCTGCTCGGCGAAGTGGCGCGAGGCCGTGCCGTGCGGTTCCATCACCCAGGCGAGGTCGGCGGCGTCCTCGATGCGGTCGACGGCGTGCAGCTGGCGGCTCTCGGGCGGCGCGGCCAGGCGGATGGCGTCGGTCGTCAGCTGGTGGCGGTCGAGGTCGGGCCAGAGCGGCGCGGCGTGGGCCGGGTATTGCTCGGCCACGACCATGTCGTAGTCGCGCGCCCAGGTCTCGGAGAGCGCGGTCTCGGGCTCGCGCTGCGTCATCTCGACGCGGACATCCGGATGCTGCGTGCGCATGGTGTTGAGCGCGTCGGGCATGAGCGCCAGCGCCGCCGATTGGAACACGGCCACGCGCACGGTGCCACTTGCGCGATCTTCGGCACCGCGCAGCTGGCCCTCGGCCCGTTCGAGGATGTCGAGCAGCTCGGCCGTGTGCGCCACGAGCATCTCTGCCTCGGGGGTGAGTTGCACGCGCCGGCCCACCTTGCGCAGCAACTCGACGCCCGTCTCCTGCTCGAGAATCGAGAGTTGCTGCGACACCGTCGAGGGGCTGAAATTCAGCGCCGCGGCGACGTCGGCGAGGGTGCCGCGGATGCTGAGCTCGCGCAGCAGGCGCAATCGTCGCACGTCGAGCATCCGGCCCCCTTCATTCTTCGGAAATCCTAATGGATACCGCTCGGAAAGAGTTGCTATTCATAACGAGATTGCGAACGCATACTGAACTCACCCCCACCTCCTCAGGCGACGCCCGACCGGCGCCGCCTCCGCGTAAAGGACAGTCAATGACCGACGTCACCGAGAACCGCTCCGCTCCGGCCCCCGAACCCGCGCGTGAGGAGGGCTCGGCCAGCGCTTCCATCGCTGCCGCCGCCGCGGACACCTCGTTCGAGCAGGAGTTCGCCGGGCTGTCCGACGAGGCCATTGCGCTCGTGCGCCGCTGGCTGACCGCGGCCGACGACCAGCCCGTCGACGCCTCGGCGCAGCAGCTCGCGGGCGTGCTGAAAGACCCCAACGGCCTCGACTTCACGGTCGGCTTCGTCGACGGCGTCGTGCGGCCCGAGGACCTCACCGTCGCCGCGCGCAACCTGGCTCGTCTGGCCCCCAAGGTGCCCGCGTTCCTGCCGGTGCCCATGCGCGCGGCCGTGCGCCTCGGCGGCATCGCGGCCCCCATCCTGCCGGGCGTCGTCATCCCCATCGCCCGCAAGGTGTTGCGCCAGATGGTGAGCCACCTCATCGTTGACGCCACCGACCAGAAGCTCGGCGCGGCCATCGCCAAGATCAAGCGCGACGACGTGCGCCTGAACGTGAACCTGCTGGGCGAGGCCGTCCTCGGCCAGAAGGAGGCATCGCGCCGCCTCGCGGGAACCCACGCCCTCCTCGCACGCGACGACGTCGACTACGTGTCGATCAAGGTGTCCTCGACGGTGAACCCGCACTCGCCGTGGGCGTTCGACGAGGATGTCGACCACGTCGTCGAGAGCCTGACGCCCCTGTTCGAGCGTGCGGCCGCAGCATCCACGCCCAAATTCATCAACCTCGACATGGAGGAGTACAAGGACCTCGACCTGACGATCGCGGTCTTCACGCGCATCCTCGACAAGCCCGAGTTCCACGACCTCGAGGCCGGCATCGTGCTGCAGGCCTACCTGCCCGACGCGCTCTCGGCCATGATGCGCCTGCAGGAGTGGGCCGCCACCCGCCGTGCCACCGGGGGTGCCGCCATCAAGGTGCGCATCGTCAAGGGTGCCAACCTGCCCATGGAACAGGTCGAGGCCTCGCTGCACGACTGGCCCCTCGCCACCTGGGGCAGCAAACAGGACAGCGACACCAACTACAAGCGCGTCGTCGACTACGCCCTGCACCCCGACCGCGTGAAGAACGTGCGCATCGGTGTGGCCGGGCACAACCTCTTCGACATCGCCTTCGCCTGGCTGCTCGCCGGCCGCCGGGGCGCGCGCGACGGCATCGAATTCGAAATGCTGCTCGGCATGGCGCAGGGCCAGGCCGCGGCCGTCAAGAAGGATGTCGGCAGCCTGCTGCTCTACACGCCCGTCGTGCACCCGCAGGAGTTCGACGTGGCCATCGCCTACCTCATCCGCCGCCTCGAAGAGGGCGCCTCGTCGTCGAACTTCATGTCGGCCGTGTTCGAGCTGTCCGCCAACGAGGAGCTGTTCGAGCGCGAGAAGAACCGTTTCCTGGCCTCGCTCGCCGACTTCGACCGCGCCGTGCCCGGGCCGAACCGCACGCAGAACCGCCAGCTGCCGGCCGCCGCCGCGCCCACCGACACGTTCGAGAACACGCCCGACACCGACCCGTCGCTGCCCGCCAACCGCGAGTGGGCCCGCGACATCCTGTCGCGCGTGGCCGACACGCGGCTGGGGATCGACACGCTCGAGGCATCCACCGTCACGACCAAGAAGGCGCTGACCGAGCGCATCACGACGGCCACGCAGGCCGCGGGCGACTGGGCCGCGCGAGGCGGAGACGGCCGCGCCGAACTGCTGCACCGCGTGGGCGACGTGCTCGAACAGAACCGGGCACGCCTCATCGAGGTAATGGCCGCCGAAACCGGCAAGACCGTCGACCAGGCCGACCCCGAGATCTCGGAAGCCATCGACTTCGCCCACTTCTACGCCGAGCAGGCGCGCGAACTCGACCGCGTCGACGGCGCCACCTTCGTGCCCGCGCGCCTCACGGTCGTCGCCCCGCCGTGGAACTTCCCCGTGGCGATTCCCGCCGGGTCGGCGCTCGCCGCGTTGGCCGCCGGGTCGTCGGTGATCATGAAACCCGCGCCCCAGGCATCCCGCTGCGGCGCCGTGCTGGCCGACGCGCTGTGGGAGGCCGGCATCCCCACCGACGTCTTCCAGCTCGTGCAGGTCGACGAGGGGGCCCTCGGCCGCGAGCTCATCGCGCACCCGAGCGTCGACCGCGTCATCTTGACCGGCGGCTACGAGACGGCCGAGCTGTTCCGCTCGTTCCGCCTCGACCTGCCCCTGCTCGCCGAGACCAGCGGCAAGAACGCCATCATCGTCGCCCCGAGCGCCGATATCGACCTGGCCGTGAAGGATGTCGTGAACTCGGCGTTCGGTCACGCCGGCCAGAAGTGCTCGGCCGCGTCGCTCGTCATCCTCGTCGGCTCGGTGGCCCGCTCGCGCCGGTTCCACGACCAGCTCGTAGACGCCGTGTCGTCGCTCACGGTCGGCTACCCGACCGATGCGACAACGCAGATGGGGCCGGTCATCGAACCCGCTGCGGGCAAGCTGCTTTCGGGCCTCACCGAACTGGGGGCGGGCGAGAGCTGGCTCGTGCAGCCGCAGAAACTCGACGGCACCGGGCGTCTGTGGAGCCCCGGCATCCGTGACGGTGTGCGCCGCGGCTCGACGTTTCACAAGACCGAGTACTTCGGCCCCATCCTCGGCATCATGACGGCCGCCACGCTCGACGAGGCCATCGCTCTGCAGAACGAGGTCGACTACGGCCTGACCGCCGGGCTGCACTCGCTCGACCCCGCCGACCTCGAAGTGTGGCTGGCGGATGTCGCGGCCGGAAACCTCTACATCAACCGCGGCATCACGGGCGCCATCGTGCGTCGTCAGCCGTTCGGCGGCTGGAAGAAGTCGGCCGTGGGCCCCGGCACCAAGGCCGGCGGACCGAACTACCTCATCGGCCTGGGTTCCTGGCAGTCGGACACGGCATCCGCGTCGACGCCCGTCACCAACCCGGATGTCGTGGCGCTGCGCGACGCGGCCCTCGCGTCCGGCGCGCTCGACGCCGCCTCCGGCATCCCCGCCATCGACCGCCTCGAGCGCGCACTCGCGAGCGACGCCGAAGCGTGGGCGACCCGTTTCGGAACCGCGACGGATGTCTCGGGCCTGAGCGCCGAGCGCAACGTGTTCCGCTACCTGCCGCGTCACACGGCCATCCGCCTGTCGGAGGGGGAGTCGCTCGCCGACCTCGTGCGCGTCGTGTCGGCGGCCTTCGCAGCCGGTGCGCGTCCCACGGTGTCGGTGCCCGAGGCGCTGCCCGCACGCATCCAGTCGGTTCTCGAGGCGCGCGACCTGCGCGTGACGGTCGAATCGGATGAGGCGTTCCTGACGCGCGCCGGCCGCAGCCGCGCCGACCGTGTGCGCCTCATCGGCGGCTCGGTGTCGGCCCTGGCCGCCGCGACGGGCGGTCGTCCCGACCTCGGCATCTACGGCAACCCGGTCACCGAGTCGGGCCGCGTCGAGCTGCTCCCGTTCCTGCAGGAGCAGGCCGTCAGCATCACGGCGCACCGCTTCGGCACGCCCAATGCGCTGTCCGACGGCCTCATCTAGGTCGCACGTTCGGCAGCGCGCGCCGCTGTATCAACCGGCCCTCGGCTCTGCGGCCTCACCCCGCGGAACCGAGGGCCGGTCTGCGTATCCCGCGCGGCGGTGGTGGCGCTAGACGGTCGGGCCCGTGACGGGCCAGACATAGTCGAGGTCGGGCGGCACGTCGGGGAAGAGGGGCGCGTAGAACTCCGGATACTTACGCAGCAGGTTCGAGCGATGCGAGATCATGATCGTCTCGTCGGCGAGCCAGGGCGGGCGCTCGAACGTTTCGCTGATGTAGGCGTCGAGGTCGGCCGGGGCGGTGGCGAGGTCATCCAGCGTCTTTTCGAGGCACGTGTCACCGAAACCGCGGCGCACCCACTCGGCACACGTCGCCTCCTGATAGTCCATGAGGGCGGCTCGGTAACCACGCCACATGCGCGTGACGGGGTGGTTCTGCCATCCATAGGTCGGGATGGTGAGGGCGCGCATGATCTGCAGCGTCTCGACGCGTTGTTTGCCGAGGCGGCGGTCGTCGAGCACGCGGGCGCTCTCGTCGAAATCGGCGAAGGGCACGAAGGTTTGCATGGGTCCTCGGTTCTTGGCGGCGGGCCGGCTCCAGGCCGCGGGTTCCGGCGGCGGCTCCGGGCCACAGGCTGCCGGCGGCAGAGAAAAACCCCCGCCTCCCGGAGTGTTCTCCGAATGACGGGGGCGATGGTGGGTGGGCGCCCTACTCGGGTGAACCGCCCGAAACGGTGTCGGCCTGAGGCTCGTCGTCGTTGCCATCGGTGCCCGTGCCGTCGGGCAGGTTGTCGGTCTTCTGCGTCTCCTCGTCGGACACGTTGGTCGAACCGTTGGAATCTTCCTCTGGGGTCTCGATCTTGTCGCTCATGACTCCAACCTACGCCCGGTGCGGATGCTCTGCAGGGGCTTTCTTCGCGTGCGACGGTGAGCGTACAATCGCTCGCCCTCACCCCGCGGTCGACTCCGGCGGCCTACTCCGACGGGTGCAGTGACGGGCGGAATGTCCCCCTGACGGACGATTGTGGCCCGTATGGTCGCCCTGTCAGCATGGAATCTCCGCCACAGTGAGGACATCCGCATGATCGAAGCCCGTTCGCTCACGAAACAGTACGGCGATAAGACCGCCGTCAACGACGTGAGTTTCACCGTCCAATCCGGCAAGGTCACGGGGTTCCTTGGGCCCAACGGCGCCGGCAAGTCCACCACCATGCGCATGATCGTGGGGCTCGACCGCCCGACGAGCGGCTCCGTGACGGTCGACGGCAAGCCGTACGCCGACTACCCGGCCCCGCTGCACGAGGTCGGCGTACTGCTCGACGCCAAGGCCGTGCACACGGGCCGCAGCGCCTACAACCACCTCCGCGCCATGGCGGCCACCCACGGCATCCCCACGTCGCGCGTGAACGAGGTCATCGAGATGACCGGCCTCACGGGCGTGGCCAAGAAACGCGTCGGCGGCTTCTCGCTCGGCATGGGGCAGCGCCTCGGCATCGCGGCGGCCCTGCTGGGCGACCCGCGCGTGCTCATCCTCGACGAACCCGTCAACGGCCTCGACCCCGAGGGCGTGCTGTGGGTGCGCCAGCTGGTGCGCTACCTCGCCGCCGAGGGGCGCACGGTTCTGCTGTCGTCGCACCTCATGAGCGAGATGGCTCAGACCGCCGACCACCTGATCGTGTTGGGCCGGGGCCGCGTGATTGCGGATGCTCCGATCGCCGACATCCTCGCCGGTGACCAGACCGCGGCCGTGCAGGTGAAGAGCCCGCGCATCGACGAGTTGGCCGCGGCCCTCGTGGCGCTCGGCCGGCCGAACGTCGCGCTCGCGCCCGTGTCTCCCGGAACCGCCTCGGTGACGGGGCTGACCGCCGAGATCATCGGCGAAACGGCCGCCGCGAACGGCATCGCGTTGCACGAGCTCACGCCCACGTCGGCGTCGCTCGAGGACGTGTTCATGCGCCTCACACAAGACGAGGTCGAGTATCGAACCGGGGTGGGCGAGCAGGACTCGGCGCCCGCCGGTGCCCACGCCGCCGCGCCGTCTACTTCCGCTTCTGCTTCCGCTGCTTCCGCTTCCGACGCCCAGGAGGCGACCCGATGAGCACGACATCCGCCCCCAGCCGTTCCCACGCGGGCGCCCCCGCACCCGCCCAGCGCGGCAAGCTCACCTTCGGCGGCCTGCTCGTCTCCGAATGGATCAAGCTGACGACCGTGCGCTCGACCGTGTGGTCGCTCGCCATCCTCGTGCTCATCAGCGTGGGTCTCGGCCTGTTGATCGCCACCTTCCTCGAGGCGGGGGATGCCGGTGCCGCTGGTGGTCCCGGTGGCCCGGGCAGCCCGGCCGATGCTGCCGCTGCCGCTGCCACCGACTGGGCCCTTACTTCGGCAACCGCGGGCATGTCGATGGCCTCGCTCGTCGCCGCCATCCTCGGAGCGCTCAACATCACGAGCGAGTACTCGACGGGCATGATCCGTTCCTCGCTCGCGGCCGTTCCGAAGCGCCTGCCCGTGCTGTTCGCCAAGGCCGTCGTGCTGGCGCTCGTCACGTTCGGCGTCGGGCTGATCACGCTGTTCGGCACCTACCTGATCGTCACGCCCATCCTCGAGGGCAAGGGTTTCGAGGCCCACCTCGACGACCCGCAGACCGTCATCGCCCTCATCGGCGGCGCCGCCTACCTCGCCATCGTGGCGGTCTTCTCGCTGGGCCTCGGCACGATCATCCGCAGCGGCGCCGGCGCGATCGCCGCGGCCGTGGGTGTGCTGCTCATCCTGCCGCCCCTCTTCCTGCTCGTTCCGCTCGAGTGGCTGCACGACCTCGCCCCCTACTTGCTGTCCAGCGCGGGCGGGCAGATGCACACCATCCCGACCGGGTCGACGGATGTCGAGGGTTGGGTCGCCGTTATCGTGAGCGTGGCCTGGGCCGTCGTGTCGCTGGTCGTCGCAGCCGTGTTGTTGAAGCGGCGCGACGCGTAACCTCGCATCATGGAGATGTGGCTGTTCGATGCCCCCACGGCGACGGCGCTCTCACAGATCATGCCGGTGCTCCTGCTGGCTCTGATCCTCGAGATGCGCCGCACCGAGATGCATCTGCGCGGCCGCAGCATTCGCAAGACTCGAATCATCCTCGCTGTGTTCTTCGGGGCTTTCGCGGTGATCGAAACGGTGCTCGTGTTGTCGATCGACGGCCGACTCTTCCCCGCACGGTGGAGTGACCTCGTCGCGGCGCTCGTGATCTTCGCGCTGCTGTGGCTGCTGTTCGTGCTGTCGATGATGTCGGAGCGCGGGACGCAGCGCTCAGGGCGCCGCGACGGAAAACGCGACGACGACTGACTAGCCTTCGACCTCGACGAGGATGAGGGGCAGCTCGTCGAGCAGTTCGCGAGCGAGGAAACCGAGCGGGCCGACGCGCACCGAGAGCCGATCTCCGGCGGCGGCGTGCGCGTGCGAGGCCCAGACGGCGGCCTGCGCCGGCTCGGCTCCACGCGCGCAGAGTCCCGTGATGGCACCCGCGAGAACGTCTCCCGAGCCGGATGTGCCGAGGCCGCTGTGACCCGTGCCCGACTGCCAGACGCGGCCGTCCGGGTGGGCGATGACGTTGTGGCACGAGACGACGGCCTGGTAGCGGCGCGCGATGGCGAGGGTGTCGGCGACGAGGTCGGTGTCGGCATCCTCGTCGGAATCGCGCTCGAGCAGGCGGTCGGCCTCGCTCGTGTTGGGGGTGAGGACGAGTCGGTTCGCGAAGGTCTGCACAATCTCGTCGACTTTCGGGAGGACGCCGAGCGCGTAGGCATCCAGGGCCAGGATGGTGTCGTCCCCGAGCAGGTCGGGGAGCTCGCGCAGCAGCGCTTCGGCTTCGTCGGCGTCGTCGAGGCCCGGCCCCATGAGCACGACATCGGCGGAGGAGAGGTCGTCGGCGATGTCTCGCACGGAGGCTCCGGCGACGTGGCCGTCGTCGGTTTCGGCCAGCGGTGCGACGCCCGATTCGGGCACGGCCACGGCCACGTGCGGTGCGACCGACCGGGCGACGGCGAGTGTGAGCCGGCCGGCCCCGACGCGCAGGGCGGCGAGACCCGCGAGCTGCGCGGCACCGGGGGACCGGAGGGCGCCGCCCACGACGACGACCTGCCCGCGGCCGTACTTCGAGTCACCACCGCCCGGGAGTGTCCACTCGCGCAACAGGTTCGGTGTGATGACGGTCGGCGTGGGCGTCACGCCGGGTCGCGCTTCGGATGTCTGTTGAGAGGCTGTGGGCGAGGCATCCGTGTGGTCTGCCGAGGTCGTGTCGGTGTCGCTCATGCTCTTCCTCCGATGACGGCCGCCTCGGGCGACCCTTCGCTGCGAGTGTCGTCGCGCTCGCCCGAATGGTGGGTGACGGGTGCGCCGGCGCGTTCGAGGTGGGTGGTGTCCGAGAAATCGTCGAGCTTCCAGGGCTCGCCGGGGGCGCCGCGGCTGATGCGGGTCAGCGACGCGTTCTTCACCGAGTGCGACGCGGCGAATTCGAGCAGTTCGGCCTCGTCCCAGCCGAGGCACACGTAGAGCAGCAGCATGACGATCGAGTCGTGGGCGACGATCACCCCGAGGCTGTCCGAACCGGTGTCGTGCGCATCGTCCTCGATGTCGCGCAGCACGCTGCGCAGCCGCAGGGCCAGGTCGGCCCAGGATTCGCCGCCGGGCGGTCGGTAGGAGAACTTGCCGAGCCAGTCGCGGCGCTCCTCTTCTTCGGGATGCCGCGTCTGCACGCCGTGGCGCGTGAGTAGGTCGAGGATGCCGAGCTCGCGGTCGCGCAGCCGTTCGTCGCGCCGCGGCGAGAGCGGCAGCTGCGCCGCATCGAGGGCGATGGCGAGGGTTTGTCGGGCGCGCAGGTAGTTCGACACCCACAGTCGGGTGCTGTCGTGGCGCAGCCGTTCGTCGTGGTCGGCGAAGACCGACCCGAGCGCGGCGGCCTGCTGCTCGCCGTCCTCCGAGAGGGGCACGTCGGCGTCGCGCATCTCGATGTGGATGACCTCGGCGCCCTCCGCTTCGGCGGCGCTCGCGGCCCGGTTGGCGATGCTCTCGCCGTGCCGGATGAGCCAGAGTTCTGTGACAGCCATACTTTCAGGCTATCCAGCCCCCGGGGGCAGACAAGTGGTTGACGTGTTGAGCGCCGGGCCCTATCGGGTGGCGGCCGCCGCACCCGTCAGAAGCGTGAGGATGTCTTGGTAGCGCTCGGTCGTGCGCGCGACGATGTCGGCGGGCAGCTCGGGCGGGGTGCCCGTCTGGTCCCAGTTCGCGGCCAGCCAGTCGCGCACGATCTGCTTGTCGAACGAGGCCATGCGCTCGGCCGGGGTTCCGCCGGATGCCCACGCCTCGGCATCCCAATAGCGGGACGAGTCGGACGTGAGCACTTCGTCGGCCAGGACGATCTCGCCCGTGTGGGGGTCGCGGCCGAATTCGAACTTGGTGTCGGCGAGGATGACCCCGGCGGGCTCGGCGAGGGCGGAGGCGCGGCGGTAGATGGAGAGCGAGAGGTCGCGCAGTGCTGCCGCGTCGTCGGCGCCGATGAGTTCGACGACGCGCTCGTAGCTGATGTTCTCGTCGTGTTCGCCGAGCGGCGCCTTGTAGGCGGGGGTGAAGAGCGGCTCGGGCAACCGGTCGCCGTTCTGCAGGCCGGCGGGCAGCGGGATGCCGCACACGCTCTGGTCGGCCTCGTACTCTTTCCAGCCCGACCCGGTCAGGTAGCCGCGCACGACGCATTCGACGGGGAACATGTCGAGCTTCTTGACGAGCATGCTGCGGCCGACCACCTCGGTGGGGATGATTTCGCGCACGGTGGCCGGATCGCTGGCCGCGTCATCCGAGCGCAGTTCGTGATCGGCCACGAGATGGTTGGGAACATCGGACAGCCGGTCGAACCACCACAGGCTCAACGTGGTCAGCAGCTCACCTTTGCCCGGGATGGCGGGCGACAGGACGTGGTCGAAGGCGCTGACCCGGTCGCTGGCGACGACGAGCATGCGCCCGGCCGCGCCATCGGTGCGCTCGGCGTCGGGCTCGTACAGGTCACGCACCTTGCCGGAGTAGACGTGGGTGAAGCCGGGCAGTTCGAGGTAATCGCTCACCCGCCCATTATCGCGGAGTCCCCGTGCTCATCGATGCGCGCTGCCGCCCGATAGATTGGACCACGACAAGGTTTTCGGAGTGGGGGAGGGCGCATCGACGCCCTCGAGATGGGGGTTCGCATGTCGATGGGTTCGCGCGATGGTCTGCAGCCGGAGGATTCCGGAGCGTCCGACGTCGGAGCGAGCGGCGAACCTCTGAAGGGGTCGTCCTCGAAGCGCCGGGTGTGGCTCCTCGTCGGCGGAATTCTGGCCGCGGTGGTGATCATCACGCTCGTCGTCGTGTTCTTCCTCACTCGTTCGGGCAGCAACCCCCTCTCGTCGTCGACACCTTCGGCTTCGGTCTCGGCGTCGGCCACCGCGGTTCCGTCCGCGTCACCGACCGCCGCGCCCCCGGCCACGTCCAGCGCGGCTCCCGTCGAGCCGGCGGCTCCGGTCGCTCTGCCGACGGATTGCTACAAGATCTTCGACCAGGCCTACCTCGACACGTATGGTTCGGCCGAGTTGAATAGCCCGCTTCTCGAGCCGATCATCTCGCGCATCCCCGATATCGAGGCGCTCCGCGCGAGCTTGCCCGGTATCGACTGCCGCTGGGGTGGACCCACCGAGGGCGGCACGGCGAGTTCCGTCAACGCGGTCACGCCCGCGCAACAGGATGAGGCCATCGCGCTCGCCGTGGCGAACGGTGCCTCGTGCGAGGACTGGGAAGAGGGCACGAAATGCCGCATCTTCCAGCGGCTGGACGAGTGGTACACCGCCGAAGAGTATTTCTTCCGCGACGGCCTGTGGGTGTCCACCTGGCTTGCGGGCACGATCGGTGACGAGAACACGATCACCCAGGAGATGACGTCGTCGATCGAGTCGACGCTCTGGCCCTGACCCGGGCGTCGAACCGGAGCACGGTTCGCGCAGCATCTTTGTGAGGCCGGACGAGCGCGGCGCCGCGGCGGCGGTTGTGCGGTGTATTCCTTCGAGCAGCGACCTCCGTTGCACAGCGGCTTCCACGAGGCTCCGGCTTCGGCGGCGGTTGCGCTACCGAGTCGCGGAGGGTGCTGCTGGCTCGCTGGGTGCCGCTGCGGCGATGAGCCTGTGCAGCGTGGAGCGCAGGCCGTCGAGTTCGTCGAGCGTCATGCCAAGTTCTCCGACGATGGTGGTCGGGATGCCTTCGGCCTTCGATCGCAGCGCCCGCCCCGTGTCGCTCAGTGTGATGTCGAGAACGCGTTCATCGTGCGCGGAGCGCCGGCGCTGCACGAGCCCGGCTGCTTCCAGGCGCTTGAGTAAGGGGGACAACGTGGCCGGCTCGAGCTGCAGCACCTGCCCGAGCTCTTTCACCGAGTGCGGCTCGTTCTCCCACAGCGCGAGCATCACCAGATATTGAGGATGCGTCAGCCCAAGCGGTTCGAGCACGGGCCGGTACAGCGCCAACACGCTGCGCGACGCGACGGCCAATGCGAAGCAGACCTGGTTCTCGACCGCGAGCACATCGGCCTCGGCGGGCAGCATCTCGGCCCCGGCCGCGGTCTGCGCCGTTGCGTGCGTTCGTTCAGCTGCCGACATCCGAGCACCCTCCGCATTTAGTATGTACACTAATCATTATGGCACGAAGCAAAAAGAAGCGTCTGACGGTGAAGGAGGCCGGTGGCATCACCGGTTGGCTCA
Source organism: Okibacterium fritillariae (assembly GCF_900167575.1). GTDB lineage: Bacteria > Actinomycetota > Actinomycetes > Actinomycetales > Microbacteriaceae > Okibacterium > Okibacterium fritillariae. The sequence goes on along the minus strand of NZ_FUZP01000003.1, from coordinate 169,407 downwards.
CCGCCACGCTGCTGCCCTATCTGGGCCCGCCGCCCCTCGGCGATCGCAACGAGCCGTCGGCGCCGTCGTCGGTCGACAACCCGTGCCCGCTCTGTGGAGCGCCCATGTCCGAGCACCGCGTCGACCGCTCGGGCGAGCGCACGCAGCTCTACTGCCCGACCGCGCCCACCCCTTAGCGCTCTAGCGGGTCGTGACGGGCCCGCTTCGCCACACCGTCTGACGGTCCCGCCGTCTGGCGCCTGCCACGTCACATTCGGCAAGGCCCCCACTTCCGCGCGGCGCCTCCTTGTGGCGCCGCCTCCCACGCCGTTGGCCGCGTCTCCGCGCCACGTCGAGCCGCTCCGCACTCCGTCGAGCCGTTCCGCGCTCCGTCGAGCCGCTCCGCGCTCCGTCGATCCGTTGGTCGCCTCTCCACGCTCCGTAGCCTCGCCCCGCACCACGTCGCCTCGAGGCACGGCGTGCCTCGTTTCGTCGCGGCCCGTCGTTTCGGTCTGCCTCGTTTTCTCGCGGTCCGTCGCCACGTCGTGCCTCGTTTTCTCGCGGCCTGCCGCTACGTTGTGCCTCGTTTCCTAGCGGACCGTTGCCTCGTCGTGCCTCGTTTCCTAGCGGACCGTCGCCTCGTCGTGCCTCGTTTCCTAGCGGACCGTCGCCTCGTCGTGCCTCGTTTCCTAGCGGCCTGCCGCTCCGTCGTGCGTTGCTGCTGTTGCCGAGACCGCGGAGGCGTTCGAGCTCCGCATCGTGTCGTTCGGATGTCGTCGGAGATGGCGGACGTTCTCGAGCAGCCCCGTGCTGCCTGGGCCGCACTTTTTTCTTGGTTTGAGCTATTCCAGGCGGTATATTCCAGATGGACTATTCCAGATGGAATAGTCCATCTGGAATACCGGAAACGTGAAAAGAATGTTCCTGTCGCCGACAGGACGATGGGGGCGGTGATGATATGAATCGACGGAAACAGGGCGAAGGCCTTGGGATGCCGATGATTCGCGTCGCGGCACTCGGGTTTCTCGCGGAACGACCGATGCATGCCTACGAGATGTATCAGCTGGCCCTGAAGCGCGGCGAGGATCGCGTCGTCAACGTCAGCCCAGGATCTCTGTACCGCGCGGTGTACGCGCTGGAAGATCGCGGATACGCCGCCGAATTCGAAACATTCCGTCGAGGTCCGAGACCGGAGCGGACCACATTCGAAATCACGCAGGCCGGGCGCGAAGCCTATGAGCGCGAACTGCAGCACATGGTAGAACTGCCCGCCGAGGAGTATCCCGAATACATCCTCGCTATATCCGGGATGCATGCGCTCGCGGCCGATGTCGTTCACGAAGCCGTCGCCCGACGCAATCGTCACCTGACCGCCGAGATCGAAGCCATCGACGAAGCCACCAGAGAGGCCGACGAGCGCGGTGTGCCCGAGATGTACGTCTTGCACCGGCAATTCCGTCGGCACATGATCTGCGCGGAGATGGACTGGAACGGGCAGCTCCTGGCCAGGCTCGACGCCCGAGACATCCCCTGGCACGACGACCGCAGTCCCGAAGAGCGCGCTCGCAACGGACCCGCCTCACCGCACGTCGGCACGAGAAGCGGTCGGCGTCGAATGGCGGCGGGGGATGCATCCGGGCGGCGTTTTCGATCAGACAACGTTCCCGTGCCACCGCCCGGAGAAACAGCCGTGGCACGCGGAACGCTCGATAGGGCCTCGCACGAGCGCCGGGTGAGCGGCGTCGCCATCGTAGAAGACACCCGAGAACGTCAGGCCGAACCGGCCGGCGCAACCCGGGAGTCGACGGAAGAACTCGAGGAACGCGCGCAGCGTGAAGCGGAAGCGCGAGCATGGCTTGGCTCAGCGGCCCGCACACAGCTGCCTGAACCCACGAACTGACGTGCCACGGGGGCGGCGGCACCGAGAACATCCCATCGAACTCTCCCTACAAGCATCCCCACCCCTCACCCGGCCCAGCCTGACGCTGAGCCCTCGCATCTTTAGGACACCGTGGAAACCATCGCAAAACCGTGGCCGGCACTCTGGTCACTCGTCATCGGATTCTTCATGATCCTGATCGACACCACCATCGTCTCGGTCGCCAACCCCGCCATCATGCGCGGGCTCGGCGCCGACCTGAACGCCGTGCTCTGGGTGACCAGCGCCTACCTGCTCGCCTACGCCGTGCCGCTGCTCATCACCGGGCGGCTCGGCGACCGGTTCGGGCCGAAGAACCTCTACCTCGGCGGGCTCGTGATCTTCACGCTCGCCTCGGCCTGGTGCGGATTCGCCGGCAGCATCGAGATGCTCATCGTGGCCCGCGTGTTCCAGGGACTCGGCGCATCGCTCATGACCCCGCAGACCATGGCCGTCATCACCCGCATCTTCCCGCCCGACCGCCGCGGCGCGGCCATGGGACTCTGGGGAGCCACCGCCGGCGTCGCCACGCTCGTCGGCCCCATCCTCGGCGGCGTGCTCGTCGACGGGTTCGGCTGGGAATGGATCTTCTTCGTCAACGTGCCCATCGGCATCGTCGCCTTCGTGCTCGCCGCCCGCCTCGTGCCCTCGCTCGAAAAGCACCCGCACAAATTCGACATCCTGGGCGTCGTGCTCTCGGCCGTCGGCCTCTTCCTGCTCGTGTTCGGCATCCAGGAAGGTGAGGCCTACGACTGGGGCACCATCGCCGGGCCCATCACCGTCTGGGGTCTCATCGTCGCCGGCATCGTCGTGCTCATCGGCTTCGTCGTCTGGCAGCGCTACAACCGCGGCGAACCGCTCCTGCCGCTGAAACTCTTCCGCGACCGCAACTTCTCGCTCGCCAACGGCGCCATCACCACGGTCGGCTTCACCATCACGAGCATGAGCCTGCCGCTCATCTTCTTCTACCAGACCGTGCTCGGCCTGACGCCCACCCAATCGGCGCTCATGATGGTGCCCATGGCCGTCATCTCGGGCGTGCTCGCGCCCGTCGCCGGCAAACTCATCGATCGCTACAACCCCCGCTACATCGCCGTCACCGGCATGCTGCTGCTGGCCCTCGCGCTCGTCTGGTACTCGCTGCTGCTCACGCCCGACCGCCCCATTTGGATGTTCCTGCTGCCGAGTGCCGTCCTCGGCCTCGCCAACGCCGGCATCTGGGGTCCGCTGTCGACGACCGCCACGCGCAACCTGCCGCCGCAGCTCGCCGGCGCCGGATCGGGCGTCTACAACACCACCCGGCAGATCGGCGCCGTGCTCGGAAGCGCGTCGATCGCGGCGCTCATGCAGGCTCGCATCAGCGCCGAACTGGGTGGCGGAGCATCCGGTGCCGCACCCGGCGGCGAAATGCCCACGACCGGCGGCGAACTGCCCGAGGCGTTGCACGCCGGGTTCACCGCGGCCATGGCTCAGGCCCTGCTGCTGCCCGCCGCTGTCGCGCTCATCGGGGCCGTCATCGTCGTGTTCTTCGCAAAGCCGAAACCGCCGCAGTGGGGTCCCCGGGCCCAGGCTGCGCCGGATGATGCCGCAGCGACGGAGCAGGAAGCCCAGGCGACGCGGCCGTAGCGGGAACGCCGGCCGCGGTGCTGGCCGCGCCCCGCGAAGCTGCCCCACCGCGGAGGACGCAGGGGGGCGCGGTCCGGATCGGCGTGGCCACGGCATCCGGTTAGGGTGTGACGATGGCGAAGAAACGTATCGAGGTGCGCGCAACTACGGCCGACGACTGGCAGCAGGTGCGTGCGCTGCGGCTCGAGATGCTCGCCGACACCCCCATCGCGTTCGGCGAGACCCTCGAGGCCGCGCAGTGCGTCACCGAGGCCGGATGGCGCGAGCGCGGCCGCCGCGGAACCAACCCGCACAGCACGGCCCTCGTCGCCATAGACCTCGACACCGGAGCCTGGGCCGGCATCATGGGCGGCTACGTGGACGACGCCGTCGGGTCGAAACCGCTACTCGTCGGCGTGTACGTGTCACCCGCTTACCGCGGCAAGAACTCGCACGTCACCGACCTGCTGCTCGCGGGCGTCGAGGAGTGGGCGCGGGGCGAAGGCGACGAGCTGATGCTGCACGTGCACGAGAGCAACCCGCGCGCCATCGCCGCCTACGAGCGACGAGGTTTTCACGCGACGGGCGTCACCGTGCCCTACGTGCTCGACCCCAGCACGCGCGAACTCGAGATGCGCAAGCGCCTGCGCTGACCGCATCCCCGCGCCGGCCGAGGCCCGAGCACGCGACTCAACCCCAGGGGATCGAGCCGACGAGGACGCCGACGACGAGCATGACGACCGAGACGATCGCGGCCCGCCAGAGCACCTTCTTGTGGTGGTCGCCGAGGTTGACGTTGGCGAGCGAGACGAGCAGCAGGATGGCGGGAACCAGCGGAGACTGCAGGTGCACGGGCTGCCCCGTGATCGACGCGCGAGCCATCTCGACCGGGTCGATGCCGAAGTTCGCGGCGCTCTGCGACAGCACCGGCAGGATGCCGAAGTAGAACGCGTCGTTCGACATGAAGAACGTCATCGGGATGCTGAGCAGGCCCGTGATGACGGCCAGGAACGGTCCCATCGACGCCGGGATGACCTCGACCAACCAGTTCGCCATCGCGTCGACCATGCCCGTGCCGTCGAGCACGCCGATCAGCACACCGGCGGCCAGAACCATCGACACGACGCCGACGACGCTCGGAGCGTGCGCCACGATCTCCGACGCCTGGCTCTTCATCTTGGGGAAGTTCACGAGGAGCGCGATGGCCGAACCGATCATGAAGACGTAGAACAGCGGCACCAGGTCGAGCACCAGGAGCGTCATGACCGCGAGCGTGAGCGCGAGGTTGAACCAGATGAGCTTGGGACGCAGGGTGGGGCGGTCGGAGTCGAGCATGGTGTCCGACATGGCGGTCGCGATGGGCTGCGTGATGACCGCGACACCCGAGGCGTCGACGGTGGCGGGGGAACCAGCCGGTGTGGAGGAGGCGGTGCCCGAGCTCGAACCGGTGCCGGCGGAGCCGAAGCGGCCGCGAGAGCCGGCGAGACCGGAACCGGAACCGGAACCCGGGGTCGCGTCATCCGTGTCGGTGGTGCCGCGGGCGCGGCCGAACGTGGTGCCCGCGAGCGTGCCGTCGGTGCCCAGGGGGCTGCCGTCGGCGTCGAAACGGCCGAGGCGCTTGCGCTCGGCGAGCCCCAGCATCCAGGCGAAGAGGAAGACGATGACGAGACCCGCGATGAGCGACGGGATCATGGGGACGAAGATGGCGCTCGCGTCGACCTTGAGGGCCGCGGCGGCGCGAACCGTCGGACCGCCCCAGGGCACGATGTTGAGCGTGCCATTGGCCAGGCCCGCCACACATGTGAGCACGACGGGGCTCATGCCGAGCCGCAGGTAGATGGGCAGCAGGGCCGCCGTCGTGACGATGAACGTGGTCGAGCCGTCGCCGTCGAGCGAGACCGCGCCCGCCAGCAGGGCCGTGCCGACGACGATCTTGGCCGGGTCGTTGCCGGCCACCTTGAGGATGAAGCGCACGAGCGGGTCGAACAGCCCGACGTCGATCATGATGCCGAAGTAGATGATGGCGAACATGAGCAGGGCGGCCGTGGGCGCGAGTTTGCCGACGGATTCCATGACCATGTCGCCGAGCCCGAGGCCCGCTCCGGCGAAGAGGCCGAAGATGGTGGGGACGAGGATGAGGGCCACGACGGGCGTGAGCTTCTTGGTCATGATGAGCACCATGAAGGTGACGATCATGGCGAAACCGAGAATGACGAGAGACACACTGACTCCTTTGTCTGTTTTGTCTGCGGAATGGTGCGCCGCCCCCAGAGGCTCGCAGACGCGGCATCCGCTGTCTTGCTTTGCCGCGTTTAGGAGAAAGCACGCATAAAACCGGTTTTGCGCATTGTGCTCAGGGGGTCGGCGCGCGCCCATCTGGGTACCCTGAAGGGCGACGAGGCGAAGGAGGTCGCATGCCGGGCACACCCGCAACGCGCGCCACCCGCGCACCGCGAACGCCGCGAACGCCGCGAACACCGCCGCGAGCGCCGCTGCGCTTCGTCACGCAGGTGTTCATCCTGCAGGTGGCCGTCGTGCTCGCCACCGTGGCCATCTCGGCCGGCGTTTTCGTGTGGGTGGGCACGGGGCAACTGGTGCGCGAGGCCGAGGCGACCGCGCTGGCCATCGCCCGCAGCGTGGCCGAAGACCCGGATGTGCGCGCCGACGTGGCCGAGTGGTCGGCCGATCCGGGCACACCGTCGGCCACCGAGCTCGCGGACGGACCGCTCGAGACCGTGGCCGAGAACGTGCGCGTCAGAACCGGCGCGTTGTTCGTCGTCATCACCGACGATCAGGGCATCAGGCTTGCGCATCCGAACCCCGACGAACTCGGCGAGACCGTGAGCACGAGCCCCGACGTCGCGCTCGCCGGACGCGAGGATGTCTCCTGGGAACGCGGCACACTCGGCGACTCGGCGCGCGCGAAGGTGCCCGTGCTGGCGCCGGGAGCGGCACCCGGGTCGACCGACGACGTGGTGGGCGAGATCAGCGTGGGCTTCGCGGCCTCCACGGTGTTCGACACGCTGGGCGACGAAATCGCACCCGTCGTGATCGGAGCGTTGGCGGCCCTGGGTGTCGGGGTGGCGGCATCCATTCTGATTCGGCGACGGTTGCGGCGGCTGACGCTCGGCCTGCAACCCGAAGAGCTGCGCGCGCTCGTGCAAGACCAGGAGGCCGTGCTCTCGGGCGTGGGCGAAGGCGTGATCGGCCTCGGCCCCGACGACCGCATCACGGTGTGCAACGACCAGGCGGCCCGGGTGCTCGGGGTCACGGATGCCGTGGGCCACACGCTCGACGACCTGGACCTGCCCGCCGACTTCCGCGCGCTCGTGCGGGGTGACGGCGCCGAACAACAACTCCTGCTGAACGGCCGCGTCGTCTTCATCGACGTGCGGACCGTGTCGCGCGACGGCGCCCACCTCGGCCGCGTCGTGATCGTGCGCGACCGCACCGACGTGGAGGCGCTCAGCCGCAAACTCGACGCCGTGAACGCCATGACGACCGCGCTGCGTGTGCAGCGCCACGAGTTCGCCAACCGCCTGCACGCCATCTCGGGCCTCATCGCCACGGGGGAGCACGACCAGGCCGAACGCTATCTGGCGGATGTGCTGAACCACGGCCCCCTCAAATACCCCGTCGAGCACGCCGACCGCCTGACCGAGCCCTATCTGCAGGCGTTCCTCGGGGCGAAAGGCATCGAGGCCTCCGAAAAGGGGGTGCTGCTCACGATCGGCGCCGAGACGCTCGTGACGGGTCGCGTGGTCGCCGCCGAAGACGTGACGACCGTGCTGGGCAACCTCATCGACAACGCCGTCGCGGCGGCCGTGGCGGGGCAGGTCTCGCCGGCGTGGGTGGAGGTCGAGGTGCTGGATGACGGGGCCGACCTCTACCTGTCCGTCATGGACTCCGGGAACGGGGTGGATGCCCGGGAGGAGGACGGCGGTCGCGCAGAACCCGATCCGGATGCCGTGCACGGACTCGGCTTCGGGCTCCCACTCTCCCGCGACATCGCGCGGCGCAGCGGCGGCGACCTCTGGTTGGCCTCGCGCGGCGTGCCCGACGAACACGGAGCGGTGTTCTGCGTGCGCCTGCCCGGCGCCGTCGAGCCCGTCGAGCCCGACCGCCCCGACCGACCCGCCCGCCCCGACATCCCGAACGAAGGAACACCGTGAGCGCAGCATCCGACGATCTCGTCGTCCTGGTCGTCGACGACGACTTCCGCGTGGCCCGCCTGCATGCCGAGTATGCCGCGCGCGTGCCCGGTGTGCGCGTGCTCGAACCCGTGGGCACGGCGGCCGCCGCTCGCCGGGCCATCGCGCAACACCGCCCGGGGCTCGTGCTGCTCGACGCCTACCTGCCCGACGAGAGCGGCCTCGACCTGCTGCGGGACATCGATGCGGATGTTTTCCTGTTGAGCGCCGCCTCCGACGCCGACACCGTGCGCACGGCCCTGCGCCGCGGGGCGCTGTGCTACCTGATCAAACCGTTCGCGGCCGACGCGCTGACCGACCGCATCGCGGCGTTCCAGCGGTTCGCCAACGTCGTGCCCGCCGACCCCGCCCGCACCCTCGACCAGGAGGCTATCGAACGGGGCTTGCGCATCGTGCACTCGGGGGACAGCCCGGGGGGCTCGCGCTCGCGGTCGGCCACCGAACAGGCCGTGCTCGATGCCGTCGAGCGCGCTGATGCCGAGCTCTCGGCCGTCGACGTTGCCGAGCGCGTGGGCGTCTCGCGCGCGACCGCGCAGCGCTACCTCTCGGGGCTCGCGGCCGACGGGTCGATCCGCGTGCAGCTCAACTACGGCAGCACGGGGCGCCCCGAACACCGCTACCTGCCGCGCGGCTAGGCGCGGCCATCCGGGTGGCCGGGTAGCCGCTCGATTGCGGGTTTCCGCAAGAGGCGCAGACCCGCACGTTACCGGGCCGCAATCCGCACGCGTCCGCGGAATCATTGCCCCGCACCTGAGCACGCCTCAAGACTGAGGCATCGGCCGTTCACCTCCCGGCCACCCGAATCAGGAGCTTCCCATGAGACCACGTTTTGCGATGCCGCGCGCCCTCAGGGCCCGGCCTCTCGCCGCACTACTGGCGGCCGCCCTCGCGCTCGGGGTCATGCCCCTGGCCGCGCAGGCCGCTCAAGCCGCACCGACGACAGGCACTGCCGCCTCCTCCGTCCGCGCCGCGATTACCGACCCGCAAACGGTTGTCAGCCTCACCTTCGACGACACCAACGCCGACCAGATGGCGGCACTTCCCATCCTCGACGCCGCCGGCATCAAGGCCACGTTCTACGCCATCACGGGCTACATCGGCGCCCCCGGATATCTGACCTTGCCTCAGCTGCAGAGCATCGGCGCGAGCGGCCACGAGATCGGCGGCCACTCGGTCACCCACCCCGACTTCACGACCATCACGGCGGCCGAGGCCACGCGCGAGGCCTGCAACAGTCGAGCGACCCTCGCCGACTGGGGCTTCGCCAACGTGCGCAGCTTCGCCTACCCCTTCGCGGCCGTCGACGCCGCCGCCGAGAAGGCCGTCGCCGATTGCGGCTACAACTCCGCCCGCGGCCTGGGCGACATCGAGTCCCGCTTCGGCTGCGCCGGTTGCGGCTTCTCCGAGGCGCTTCCGCCCGCCGACCCCTTCTACACCCGCGCCCTCGACCAGTTCGACTCGTCCTGGACCCTCACCGATCTGCAGAACGCCGTGCTCAACGCCGAGAACAACGGCGGCGGATGGGTGCAGCTCACGTTCCATCACGTCTGCGACAACACGTGCGACTCGCTCGCGATCTCGCCCGCGCTGCTGAAGCAGTTCACCGACTGGCTGACCCCCCGTGCGGCCACCGAGAACACCGTCGTCAAGACGGTCGGCGACGCTGTCGGCGGCGCGGTGAAACCGGTCGTCAGCCAGCCCCTCCCGCCCGCACCGGGCGCCGGGGTCAACGGCATCATCAATCCGAGCCTCGAGGATGTCGCGACATCCGGTATCCCGTCCTGCTGGTCGACGGCCGGCTTCGGCACCAACACGCGCACCTTCAGCACCGTCACCCCCGGACGCACCGGAGTCGTCGCCGAGAAGCTCGTGGTGACGAGTCATACCGACGGAGACGGTCAGCTGCTGTCCACCTTCGACCAGGGTGCCTGTGCCCCCACCGTCACGGCCGGGCACACCTACTCGTTGCGTGCCTGGTTCACCTCGACCGCGCCCACCCAGATCAACGTCTATCTGCGCAACACGGCCGGCCTCTGGTCGTACTACACGTCGAGCGCCTACTTCGCCGCCGCGGCCACGTGGACGCAGGCCGAATGGACGACGCCCGCCCTGCCCGCCGGCACCACCGGGCTGAGCTTCGGTCTCAACATGTTCCAGAACGGTGAGATCACGACCGACGACTACGCGCTCTACGACACCGTGGGTGCGCCCGCCGTGCCCGGAACCCTCGTGGCCGGAACCCCCACCATCACGGGCACGGCCAAGGTCGGTGAAACGCTGACGGCCAACCCCGGCACGTGGACGCCGGCATCGACCACGTTCACGTATCAGTGGCTGCGCGGCGCGACCGATATCGCCGGCGCGACCTCGGCGACCTACACCGCGACGGCCGCCGATCGGGGCGCGCAGCTCTCGGTGCGGGTCACCGGTTCGGCGCCCGACTGGACGCCGCCGACCGCAACCGCGACGTCGGCTGCGACGTCGGCCGTGCTCGCCGGAAACGTGACGACGAATCGTCTCGCCGGGGCCGACCGCTTCGGCACCGCGATCGCCGTGGCCCAGACGTTCGCCCCCGGTGTCGCTCGCCTCTACATCGCCAACGGCTACGGGTTCCCGGATGCTTTGAGCGCGGCCCCGGCCGCCGCCCACTTCTCGTCGCCGTTGCTCCTCACGGCGCCCGAAGCCCTGCCGGCCGCCGTGAAGGCCGAGATCAAGCGGCTGAAACCGGCGAAGATCGTCATCGCGGGTGGCGTCAACGCCGTCAGCAACAGCGTGCTCGCCGAACTGAAGGCGCTCGCGCCGACCGTCCGGCTCTCGGGCGACGACCGCTTCGGCACCTCGCGGGCCATCGCCGCCGACGCCTTCGGCACCAACGCGCCAACGGCCTACGTGGCAACGGGTTACGACTTCCCGGACGCCCTCACGGCATCGGCGGCCGCCGCGAAGGCCCAGGCTCCCGTCGTGCTCGTCCCCGGAACGAACACGACCCTCGACCCCGCGACGCTCGCGGCATTGAAGACGCTCAAGACGACCACGGTGAAGATCGCGGGCGGCCCCAACGCCGTCAGCGTCGGTATCGAGAACGGCTTGAAGGCGGGCTTCGGGCCCACGGCCGTGAAGCGCCTCTCGGGTGCGGACCGTTACGCCACCGCCGAGGCCATCAACCTCGACGCCTTCGGCTCGAGCGCCACCGTGTATCTCGCCTCGGGGGTCGGCTTCCCCGACGCCCTGGTGGGCGCGGCGCTCGCGGGCACGAAGGGATCACCGGTCTATCTGACCGGCCCCGGATGCGTGGTGCCCAGCGTTCTGCAGGCCATCGACCGGCTCGGCACCACCGTGGTGACGCTCCTCGGCGGTCCGAACGTGCTCTCGATCGACGTCGCCGCCCTGAAGGCCTGCGGCTAACCCGCCGGCCGCCGATCCTCCGGCCGGCGCCACCCGAAGGCGCCGGCTCGGACCCTCGAAGAAGCGCCCCTCCCCTCGCGTGTGCGGTGGAAGGGGCGCTTCGCTGCGTGTGGGGCGCGCGGCCGACGGGCGGCAGACGATGCTTACCAGCGCGGGTGGATGCTCGCGCGGAAGTGGCGGTCGTAGATGTCGTGCACGACGCGATCGAAGTCGGCGCCGAGCTCGGGCACAGAGGCGGCCTGCGCGTTGGACGTCGCCTGCGATACATTGCGCGCACCCGGGATGACGGTGCTCACGCCCGGCTGCTCGACGATCCACTTGAGTGCCGCCTGCGGAACCGAGACGCCCTCGGGAACAGCGCGCGCGAATTCCTGCGCGGCCGCGACGCCCTCCTCGAAGTCGACGCCGCTGAACGTCTCGCCCTGGTCGAAGGCCTCGCCGTGCCGGTTGAACGTGCGGTGGTCGGAGTCCGCGAAGGTGGTCTCGGCCGTGTACTTGCCCGAGAGAAGGCCGCTCGCGAGCGGCACGCGCACGATGATGCCGACGCCCGCCTCGGCGGCGGCGGGCAGCACGGCGTCGAGCGGCTTCAGGCGGAAGGCGTTGAAGATGATCTGCACAGTGGCGATGCCCGGGCGCTCGATGGCCGCGAGGGCCTGGTCGGCCTCCTCGACGCTCACACCGTAGGCCGCGATCGACTGGTCCTCGACGAGGGCGTCGAGCGCGTCGTAGACGGCGTTGTTGTGGAACACGGCCGTGGGCGGGCAGTGCAGCTGCACGAGGTCGAGCGTGTCGACACCGAGGTTCGTGCGCGAGCGGTCGACCCAGGCGCGGAAGTTTGCGGCCGTGTAGTTCTCGGGCGTCTGCTCGGCGCGGCGGCCCATCTTGGTGGCGACCGTGAGGTCGAGATCGGGGTTCGCGGCGCGGAACCGGCCGATCAGGCTTTCGCTGCGGCCGTCGCCATAGACGTCGGCGGTGTCGAAGAAGGTGACACCGTTCTCGACCGAGGCGTCGAGCACGGCCAGGGCGTCGTCTTCCGAGACGTCACCCCAGTCCGCGCCGAGCTGCCAGGTGCCGAGACCGATGACCGAGACGTTGCGGCCCGTGCGGCCGAGGATGCGTGATTCCATGCCTCGACCCTAGCCGCGACATCCGATGCCCGAGAGGGGTTGCGGTGTGGAGTCGGGCCGCGCGCTCGTGCCGCTATTCGGCCGGGATGGCGAGCTCGGCGTCGAGCTTGTCGAACGACAGGCGCCAGCCCTGCTCGGTCTGGTGGCGGCCCTCGAGGTCGAAGGGTGTCTCGTGCAGCGTGAGGCGGCCGTGGCCGTCGCGCTCCTGGAAGCGGATGTCGAGCCGCACGTCGCTGAGCTCGGCGCCGTCGCCCGTCTGCGCGTCGAGCCTGACGGCCAGGTGGGTGGGGGCCTCGAAGTCTGTGATGACGCCGTCGATGGGCAGCAGCTCGTGCGTCTCGGGGTCTTGCATGGCGAGCTTCCAGACGCCGCCCTCGCGCGCGTCGATCTCGACCGTCTCGCGCGGTGTGGTGAAGGTCTCGGGCCCGAACCAGGTCGCCACCAGGTCGGGCTCGGTGAAGTACGCGAACACGCGGTCGACGGGCGCCGCGAACGTGCGGCTCAGGTAGACATCGGTCTCGGGCAGGCCCTCGGGGCGGTAGTGGTGCAGCTCGTCGTTCACGGGGATCCTTTCGAGCGGAGGCGGTGTCCGCGGTGCCGGTCGGTGTCAGGGCAGTGTATTCGGGGCCGCGGGTGGCGTGCGACGGGTTGCGCTCGACGAGGGGTGCGCGCAGAGGGGTGTAAGTACGGGGGTATGCGCACGGGGGCGGCTCGCGACATCCGCGAACCGCCCCCGTGTCGGGTTGCGTCGTGCCGTTAGTGGGCGAGCACGCCCGACAGCTCGTTCGAGGCCTCGGGCAGCGTGGCTGTGGTGAGGATTTCTCCCGACTCGATGTCGACGGCGTGGATCTTCTTCGAGGCGGGCTCGGTCACGTAGGCCACGTGGTCGCGCACGAAGATCGTGGGGCGGGGCTGCTGCCAGTCGAGGGGTTCGCTCCACTCGGCGATGACGGGGATGCTGTTCGTCACCGTTCCCGCCTCGGGGTCGATCACGTGGAGGGCTCCGTCGGTGCCGAGCACGAGGCCCTCACCGTGCGGCCCGCGCGCGAGCGAGCGGAACGAGTAGCTCGTGCCCAGGTCGACGAGTGTCAGCTCCTTGGTGCGGGTGTCGATGAGTGAGACGCGCTCGGGGCGCTCGAGTTCGGCATCCTTGTCGGTCTTGTAATCGCCGAGGGTGATGGGCGACTCGTCGCTGCCGGCCTGGTTGCCGATGCGGCCGTAGGCGTCGGGGCTCGCAACCTTGGTGATCTCGCCGTCCTGGTAGATGAGCACGCCCGACTCGCAGCCGATGACGACGGCTTCGTCCTCGGCCGTCGCCTCGCCGTGCACGCCCAGGCAGTCCTCGTTGCGCGCGATTTCCGTGCGGTTCTTATCGAGCACGATGATGCCGGGGCGGGATTCCTCGGTGCCGAGGGTGACGACGAGTTCGCCGTTCGCGAGCTCGACCGCGACACCGTGGTGGGCATCCGCTGTCTTGTAGGTTTCTTCGGGTTCGAGGGCCTGGGCGTCGTCGTCGCTCGCGTGCTCGATGTCGTGCGTGTCGAAGATCTCGACCTCGCCCGTGCCGTCGGTGAACAGCACGGTGCGGCCGTCGTGGCGCACCACGTGGCCGGGCTTCTCGCCGCCGAACGTCTGGTCGGTCAGCTCTCCGGCCTCGGCATCGAGCAGTGTGAAGCCCGAGCTCGTCGACACGAACAGGTGGCGGTCGTCGCCGGCGGGGTTCAGGCGGTTGAAGCCGTCGAGGGGGATGTCCTTCGTCACCTCGAGGGTCTCGGGGTCGAGCAGGTAGATGCCGCCGTCGTAGCTGACGGCGAGGGCGCCCGAGCCCGCCGAATCCGAGTGGCTGTCGGGGGCGGAGGAGGCGCTGGGCGTCGAGGTGCTCGAGGCTCCCGAGGCGCAACCGGTGAGGGCGAGGCCGCCGGCGAGGAGGGCCGCGAGGGCCGTGGTGGAGCGAGTTTTCTTCTGCATGTTTTCACGTTTCTAAACGAGGGTGAGTGCTGGGGATGATTCAGGGGGAGAGTCCGCGGGCGAGCGTCTCGACATTGGCGTCCATCATGTCGATGTAGCTCGGGGCACCTCCCTTCGCCGACGTCAGAGACTCGGAGTAGAGCGAGAGCACGGCCACGTCGAGTCCGGCCTCGTCGGCGAGCACCTGGCCGAGCGTGTCGGGCTGCGACGAGTCGACGAAGATGGCGGGCACCCCCGACGAGCGGATGGCCGAGGCGAGCGAGTCGAGATCGGAGGCGCTCGGCGAGGCCAGTGTGGTGCCCGAGGGCACGATCGCGCCGATGACCTCGAAGCCGTACCGCTCGGCGAAGTAGCCGAACACGTGGTGGTTGGTGACGAGCGCCCGGTTCTCGGCGGGGATGCGGTCGACGGTGTCCTGGATGCGGGACTCCAGGGCCGCGAGCTTGTCGCCGTACGCCTCCGCGTTGGCCTGGACGGCCTGCGCGTCGATGCCCGGGACCTCCGCGATCAAGCGGGCCGCGATCACGTCGACGGCCGTGCGCATGCGTGCCGGGTCGGTCCAGAAGTGCGGGTCGAGTTGGCCGGCGCTAGCGTTGTGCTCGGAACCGGGCTCGGTGTCCGTGTCGCCGCCTGGCGCCTTGCCAGCGCCGGTCTCGTCGCCGGTCTCGGCGTGCTCGTCGGCCGCGGCGCCCTCGCCCGCCTGGTCGGACGCGAACGTGAGGGGATCGACCTTTTCGCCGACGGCGAGTGTGGCCACGCCATCCGTTGCCGCCGCGTCGACTGCGCGCAGCACGCCCTCCTCGAGTCCCAGGCCGTTGTAGACGACGAGGTCGGCGTTTTGCAGCGCCGCGGCCTGTTTCGCCGAGATGCCGAACGAGTGCGGGTCGGCGTTGGGGCCCATGAGCACCTCGACCTCGACCTCGTCGCCCGCGATGTTCTGCACGACGTCGCCCAGGATGTTGGTGGTGACGACGACCGTGCCGGCGCGATCCCCGGCGGGGCTGCAGCCCGTCAGCACACCCGCAGCGGTCAGGGCCGTGGCGACGAGGGCGACGACCCGGGAGCGGCGTCTGTGTTGTCCCCGATCGGCAGGCACCGGCATCCGGGCGTTGCCGCCAGGAAAGTGGGTGACTACGGAGAACGTCGCGCGCCTCATCGCCCGACCTCGACGAGGTGGCTGGGGGTGATCGTCGTGTCGAAGCTGCGCGTCAGGCGCAGTCCGTCGGCGTAGTCGATCTCGTGGATCTGGCGGGCGCCGGGGTCGTTGACGTAGGCGCGCGACGTGTCGAGCTGGATGCTGGGGGTGCCGCTCGCCGCATCCGCACCCGTGCTCGCGCCGCCCGCGAGCAGCGGCACACTCGTCATCACCGAGCCATCGTCGGTGGAGTAGGAATTGAGCGTGCCGTCGGCGAGCAGGGCGAGCACAGTCGACCCGTCGCCCGGCGAGGTGACGGCGCGCACCGGTGCCGCGGATGTGGCGACCGACCAGGCGCGATCGGAGACGTCGAGCGAGAGCACCGTGTTGTCCGCGGCGCGGGCGGCGAGGTAGTTGGCGCCGGGCCGGTAGTCGAAGGATGTCGCGCGCGAACCGGCCGGCAGGGACTCGGGGTAGGCGATCTTCTCGCTCGCGAAGCTGCCCGACGTGTCGGTGACGAGCAGGGCGCCGTCGGCGCAGCCGATGACGATTCCCGTGCGGGCCGTGGCGGTACCGGCCGGGGTGGGGCAGCTGTCGGCGAGCGTGCCGAGGTCGGCGGCGTCGGGACCGTGCACCTGAACCGTGCCGGCGGGGGAGTCGGACGCGTCGCCGGCGACCGTGATGAGGTTCTCGCCGAAGGGTACGGCCAGGGCGGCGCTCGCCGCGGCCCCGGTGAGGCCGGCGTTCGCCGCGAGGGAACCGTCGTCGAGTTTCGCGCGGTCGAGGATGCTGTTCGCCGTCACGCCGGCACCGCTGATCGCGACGAACGTGCGCGAGGACGCGACGCTCGCTCCCGCGGCTCCCTCGATGACGCCGACGGCGTCGGGTGCCGTGCGGTAGTAGTGCTTGTGGTCCCCGTGGTCGACGGTCCAGGTGCCGCCGTCGAAAACCGACAGGGCGCCCGTCGACGCGGTCGAGGCGTAGGCGTAGCGACCGTCGGTGCGCAGAGCATCGATCGTCGGCGCCTTCGTGTCGCCGTCGCTCAGGGTGCTGGTGTCGCCCGACAGCAGGTCGAGCAGGTGCACCTCGCCCGTCGAGGCGTCGGCGTAGATGAGTCCGTTCTGGGGTTCGGCCGATTCCTCGGCGCCCTCCACGTAGCCGTGGGGCTGGGCGGCGTCGGATGCGGCATCCGTGCCTTTTTCGTCGGTGCCGCTCGGGCCGCCACCGGGCGCGCACCCCGTGAGGGCGAGGGCTGCGGCGAGGCCGAACGTGGTCGCGCCGAGGCCGACGCGATGCTGACGGGCTGTCATGTGGAGCTCACTTTCAATGCGGATGTTGCGGGTGTTGCCGTGTTCGTGTCGTCGGTGTCAGTGCCGGTGTGTCTGCCCGTAGCCGTGTCGGTGTCGGTGTCGGTGTCGGTGTCGGCGTCCGGTCCCGCGTGCCCGGTCTCGCGCCGCACGACCGCGCGAACGCCGACCGACACGAAGAACAGGAGCACGGACATCCCCGCGATGGTCGCCCCCGCGGCCGTCGACGCGTGCCACGAGACGAGCAGCCCCGCGAACACCGAGAACGCTCCGAGCGCCGCGCCGCCCGCCATGATCGCCGGGATGCTGCGGGCCCAGACGGCCGCGGCGGCGGGAGGCGCGATCAGCAGACCGAACACGAGCAGCGTGCCGACGACGTGGAACGATGCCACGAGCGCCAGCGTCACGAGGCTGAGCAGCACGGCCTGGGCGAGGCGGGGGCGCAGTCCGAGGGTGCGGGCGACGCGTTCGTCGAACGCCAGCGCCACGAACGCGCGGTGGAACACGACGCTGACGATCGCGGCGACGACGAGGGCGGCCGCGAGCACGGCGAGGTCCTGCGGGCGCACGGCGAGGACATCCCCGAAGAGGAAACCGGTCAGGTCGACGGCGTAGGACTGTGATTTCGACACGATGATGACGCCGAGCGACAGCATGCCCACGAAGAGCAGGCCGATGGCGGTGTCGTGCGAGAGCCTCGAGCGGCGAGTGATAGCGGTGACGCCGAGCGACATGGCGACGGCGCTTGCCGCGGCACCGATGAGCACGTTGCCGCCGAGCAGCGACGCGATGGCGATGCCGGGCAGCATGCCGTGCGACATGGCGTCGCCGAGGAAGGCCATGCCGCGCACGACGACCCAGGTGCCGACGATGGCGCACAACGCCGAGGCCAGGATGCCGCCCCACAGCGCACGCTGCACGAAGGCCACCTCGAAGGGCTCCACGATCCAATCCATGCTCGCTACTATAGGTAATGAGAACCGTTATCGTTAAACCGAGGGAACCCATGGATGCCGCCATCACCGCCACAAACGTCAGCCTGCGCTATGACCGGCACGCCGTTTTCGAGGACTTCAGCGCGCGCATCCCACACGGCCGGATAACCGCCTTGACCGGCCCGAATGGATCGGGCAAATCGTCGCTCCTCGGGCTCGTCGCCGGCGTGATCGCGCCCACCTCCGGAACCGTCCAGCGCAACCTCCCCGGGCGCGTCGCTTTTGTCGCGCAGCGCAGCGCCGTGGCTGACGCGCTGCCCCTCACGGTGCGCCAAACAGTCTCGATGGGCCGCTGGTCAGATCTCGGGATGCTGCGCCGCCCCACCTCGGCCGACCGCACGATCGTCGACCACACCCTCGACCTGCTCGGCATCCGTCACCTGTCGCGGGCACCCCTCGGCGACGTCTCGGGCGGACAGCGCCAGCGCGCCCTCGTCGCCCAGGGTCTCGCCGCGCGCACGCAACTCCTCCTGCTCGACGAGCCCACGACGGGCATCGACGACGCGGGTCGCGACCTCGTCTTCGCGGCCCTGCGCGACGCCCGCGATCGCGGCGTCACGGTCGTGCTCGCCACCCACGACACCGACGCGGCCGCCATCGCCGATGAAACGCTCGCGCTCGGGGCTCCCGTAGCCTGAGTCGAATCGGCGCATTTTTTCTTCGGCTCCCCAGAGGCCGACCAGTAGAATTTGAGTATGCAGGATGAAATTAGCATTTCAGCGTGCGCGAGTGCGCCACCCGATCGCCGCGTTTTCTACCGCGACATCAAGCCGTATGACGTGCCGGATTCTCTGGATGCCCTCGTGGGCCCCGCCGAGGGCACTCTCGCGTTACCGCATCATGTCTACTGGGGCCCTGAGCACGTCTTCGACTTATCGAATGAATGGGACCGCGTCGATGCCTACAAGGCCGTTCTCTGCGAGGGGCGAACGGAAGACATGACCCGGCTTCTGAACGGGCGCATTCTTCGAGAGCTGTGGCCGGAAATGTCGATCCCTACCCGTCTACGCGTGTTGTGGGAGAGCCGTTTTCCCACCCTTGCCCGGTCGGCGGCGCCGGCTTGTGCCGAGCGTTTAGTGGCTGACACAGGCTAGCGGCGGATGTGCGCAGCCCGGCCGTTCGTCGCCCGCAGCAGGTCGGCGGGCGAGAGCTCGATGTCGAAGCCGCGGCGGCCGCCCGACACGAAGATCGTGGCGTGGGCGAGGGCGGAATCGTCGAGGACAGTGGGGAGGGGCATGCGCTGGCCGATGGGGCTGATGCCGCCGACCACGTAGCCGCTCTTCTTCTCGGCCAGCGCCGGGTCGGCCATAGTGGCCTTCTTGCCACCAAGGGCCGCCGCGACAGCCTTCAGGTCGAGCAGGCCGTCGACGGGAACGATGCCGATGCCGAGACCCTGATCGGTCTGCACCATGAGGGTTTTGAACACGCGCGCCGGGTCGACGCCCAGAGCGCGCGCCGCCTCGGCGCCGAAATCCGTTGCGCCGTCGTCGTGGGCATAGGCGTGCGGCGTGAACGCGATCTTCGCGCGCGTCAGCGCCACCGTTGCGGGCGTGCTGGGCCCAGAGTCGGCGGTCTTCTTCGCCATTCGATCAGCCTTTCTCGACAGGGGTGCCGCGGCTAGCGGTAGTGGTGTTCGCCGCGCGCGGCCTTCTCGACGACATCGGCGATGCGCGCCGCCCGCACCGAGGGCGTCTTGATGTTGCCGATGCGAAAGTAGATGCGAAACGCCTCGACCTTGGTGAGCCGGGCGATGAACGCCGCCGCATCGGGGTTGGCGTCGAGGGCAGCCTGCAGATCGGCGGGGGCTTCGGCGCCTTTCTGGCGGTAGGCGGCATCCCACCGCCCGTCGGCTTTCGCGCGGTCGACCTCGGCGAGACCCGCCGGCCGCATGCGACCCTCGTCGATGAGGCGCTGCACGTGCTCGCGGTTGATCTGCGACCACGGGCTGTTCTTGCGGCGCGGCGTGAACGCCTGCAGGGTGTAGTCCTCGTCGAAACGCCCGGCCTGCCCGTCGATCCAGCCGTAACAGAGCGCCACGTCGAGCGCCTCCGACCACGTGAAACCGGGCGCGGTCGAGTTCTTCTTGCGCAGCTTCAGGCGCACGCCGCCGTCATCGGGCGTGCCCTCGAGATAGGCCTGCCACCCGTCGAGGGTCACGTCGAGAATCGGCTTGTCGGCAAAGCTCACCATGACCCGAGTATAGGAACGACCGCCGACACCCGGGGCGGAGGTGGCACACTGATCTGATGGACACCGTCGCGCTCGAAAAAGTCATCGCCGAAACCGAGTTCTCGGGTGTGGTGAAGATCGTGGATGCGAGCGGCACGCTGTTCGAGTCGGCCACGGGCCTGGCGTCGCGGCGCTGGAACGTGCCCGTCGCCTTCGACACCCGGTTCGACACGGCATCCATCACCAAGCTGTTCACGGCCGTTGCGGTGCTGCAACTGGTCGAGACGGGCGAGCTCGACCTCGAAGCATCCATTCACGACTATGTCGACCTCGACGACACCACCATCTCGCCGAAGGTCACGCTGCTGCACCTGCTGACGCACACGTCGGGAGTGGCCGACGATGTCGACGAGGAGGCGGGCGAAAGCTATGACGAGCTGTGGAGCCGCGTGCCCGTGTACACGCTCACCGAGACCATCGACCTGCTCGCGACGTTCGCTCAGAAATCCGCCGTCACCGAGCCGGGAGTTGAGCCGTATTACAGCGACAGCGGCTACGTTCTGGCCGGTCTCGCGCTCGAATCGGTCACCGAACGGCGTTATCGGGATGTCGTCACCTCGGCCATCTTCGACGTCGCCGACATGCCGGGCGCGGGCTTCTGGGACCGCCGCAGCGACGCCCCCGCCATCGCCGAGGGTTGGAACAAGTCCGACGACGGCACCTGGATCGAGAGCGTCTTCCAGGCCCCGCCCATCGGCAACCCGGCCTCGGGTGCCCAGGCCACGGCCGACGACCTGCTCGCGTTCCTGACGTCGCTGCGCTCCGGCGGCTTGCTGACGGCCGAGATGACCGAAGAATTCCTCACCCCGCAGGTCGAGTTCGACGAGGACCTCTTCTACGGTTTCGGCCTCGAGTTCGATCTCGACGACGACGGCGAGGTGCGCTCCTACTACGCGGATGGCGTGGGTGCCGGCTCGAGCGGCATCGTGCGGCACTACCCGGCGGCCGGTGTCGACGTGGTCGTGCTCTCGAACAGCGAAGACGGCGCGTGGGACGTGGTGCGCGAGATCGACGGCAACTTCTAGCCGGTCTCGGCCCCGGAGGCCCCGCTCGAGCTGCCGGCGCGCGCTCCGGGTCTAGCCCGCGGCCGGAACGATGGTCGTGCTGCCGTCGAGGCACCAGTCGAGCACGGACGGCCAGCGCCCATAGCCGGCACTCGGCTCGAGGTGTCCGCCGTGTGGGATGACGGTCACCGGGAGGCCGAGCGGGTCGGCGAAGGATGCCGCAACGCCGTTCGGTGAATAGGGGTCGTTGTCCGAGCCCACGAGGAGCGCGGGTGTGGTGGGTGCGACGAGCGGCAGCGCGACGAAGGCCGTGAGCGCGTCGATGCCGGCCAAGACCTCCTGTTCGGGCGGCGCGACGAGCAACACGCGTTCGACCGCGTCTTCGGCGGGCCGTGCGGCGAGCCAGACGATGCACGCGAGGCTATGGCACACGACGATCACGCGGCGACGGCCGTCATCGGATGCTTCGGCGAGGGCTTGGGCGACCGCGTCGGCCCAGACATCCACCTGTGGCGCCTCGGCCTCGGGCAGCTGCGGATAGACCACGCGCTCGCCCCGCTCGCCGAGCTCGGCGGCCAGGTGATGCTGCCAATGCTCGACGGGCCGGAAGTTGTCATACCCGTGCAAAACGAGAAACGCTCGAGATTCGGATGCGTCGCGAGAGGCCATGCTCGATCCAACCGCATGCGCCGCCCTACCGGCAATTCGATGACCCGCCGTGACGGGGACCGCGCAGGGCGGACTTACTCTGGCCCTCGCTGCATCAGCGCCCTATGATCAGGGGGCGCGGAGGGGGATTCCGCCGGAATCGGAGAACCGTGGGGATGTCAACGACGACGTATGGGGCGGGGCGGGTCGCGGTAGGCGCACTCGCGGTTGTGCTGCTGTTGAGTGGATGCACGGCACCCGCGCCCGCCGCCGGGGACAGTGTGACAGCGGCATCCGTCGATGCGGAGTCCTCGACGACCGATGCCACACCGGAGCCCAAGCCCACCGACGAGTTCTTCCTCGCCGACTATCAGCCGGGCGACGTCTTAGCGCGCGCACATGTCGCCGCACCCGATGCCTCCGTCTCGGCGGATGTCTCGCTCGTCGTCGCTGACAGACGTGTTCTGAATATGAAAGTCGAGAACATCGTCAACCAAACGGGGCGCATATTCACGATTTCGGTCAGCCCCGACACCGGTGTGCAGCCGGGCAATTGTCCCGCTGGCATGAGGGTCGCCGCTGGCGACATCCCGGCCGAGGCCACAAGCAACGAGCAGCCCGTCGGATGGTGGGACACGCCGAGTCTCGCCGACCCACGCTGGTGGCGCACCGTCGAGATCAACGACGTCTGGCAGGGGGATCCGAGCACCTTCGTCAACTGCCCCGCTCAGGTCATCGCTGCGGCGCCGTGGGAGTGGGACGTCCCTGAGCTGCCGAAGCAGATTGTCGCGCGCGATGGTGGCTCGGCGGCCGGCGCCAATGGAACGGTCGAGCTCGAAGGGGATACCCCGGCGCGCTACGTGGTTGCGGATGGGGATGTGCTCGCCGAGATTTGTGCGCGGTTCGGCCTCACCCGTTTGCAGCTCGACGTTCTCAACCCGCGGCGCGACCAGGTGGCCGGGGCGGGCGTCGCCGTTCGCGGCGAAACGCTCAACCTGCAGGACACGCCCGACGCCCGCGCCACCTACTACCCGACGCCGCGAAAGTTCGAGTGATTGCTCGACGAAAGGGAAACACATGTCGTTCCAGGCTTACCTCGATGCCATCGAGACGAAGACCGGCCTCACACCGCGCCAGCTCGTCACTATCGCGCTGAAGAGGGGTTATGACGATCCGGCCGTGAAGGCGGGCGAGATCCTCGCCTGGCTGAAGGATGACTACGACCTGGGTCGTGGGCACGGCATGGCCCTCGTGCACGTGATCAAGAAGGGTGCCGCTATCGACCCGAAGCATGTCGGGTCGGGCGGCACTCACAACGACGAGTCCGAGACACTCTGGCTCGACGGACAGGCGTCCAAGCCGGCGACCCGGGAGTAGCGTGTGGTCGCCCATCGATCCAGGGTGCACGATCGTGCGCTTTTGGTATAGTGCATGAACGTGCACCATTGGCGGGCAGAGAGAGCATGTTTCAGACACCTCGCGAGGCGGGCATGATCCTGCGTAACATGCGCGAAGATGCGGGGCTATCGCAAGCTGCGCTGGCTGCGCTTGCCGGCGTCTCAAGACGATGGCTGCTGGACTTCGAAAACGGCAAGCCTTCTGTCGATATGTCCAAAGTGATGGACACGTTCGCGGCGCTCGGCGCAGGATTCGACGTTGTCGAGAAGTCTCCCCGCCGACGTCAGAGTGAATCATGACATCCGGGCGTCACACATGTATTCGTGGCACTCACTTCGTTGTGGCTGAGACTTTCTGGCTCGGCAGTCCCTTGCCAATCCGAAACCGTAACTTCGGCCGCATCTTTTGGTGACCCGTCATTGGTGCTTTTTGCCGTCCGCCATGACGAGCGAACTGGCGCGATAGGTCGCTCCCAGTTAAGTCTCAGGCGCTAGTTCGATGTGTCGAACAGGCACGTTCTTGGCGCCCCCATACTGGCAGCGAGGCCGCAATTCGGCGGCTCACGGGGCGAGAGTCCACGAGCGCAGGGCGGGAAAGATACAAAGTGCCAGCTACTTCCGTGATCAATTCTCCCTCGCTGCCGGGCGATCCAACGTTCTGGGTATCGGCAACGGGTGCGGCTGCCGCCGTGGTCGCTGCCGTCCTCGGCGGGTTCAATGCTCACCGATCCCGAGTGTGGATTGGCCGCGAGCAGTGGTGGGCGCGATTCACCTGGGCGTGTGAGAAGGCCGTCAGCACTACCGCCCAGGAATCCGAGGTGGGGCTCTCCACGCTCCGAGCTCTGATCACCGTTCCGTGGGCCCTGACCGAGGACGACGAACTGGTGATCGCCGTCTCCACGCTGATCGGCGAGACGTCCTCGCAGCATCCTCGGCTGTCAGCCGCACGGCCACTGAAACGAACGACGAACGCGAGGCGACGATAATGACCGTATACAGCGAACTCTCCCAAGAATTGGCTAGGGAGATCTTCGAGATCGCTTCGGCCCGATTGAGACGGCGGGGACACGCGGTAGAACAAGATCCCTTGACCGGTCGATATTCAGTTGTCTACGCGGCACCGTCGGCACGCGCTCGACGGCTACAAGCCCGTCTGAATCGGGTCCTCGAACGAGACGCCAGACGCCGTCTGTAAGGGGCGGCGCGCGAAAGTTGACCACGACATGGTGTCCGTTCAGGGAGCTCTCGCTTGCGGCGCCAAATAACCCGCGCCGCTCAGAACGATGCGGCTGGGGTCCATCGCCCCCGCTAGTCGGCGACGCGGGCCGCGATGTCGGTGCGGTACTGGCCGCCCTCGAGCGTGATGCGGCCGAGAGCGTCGTAGGCGCGGGTGCGCGCCTCGGTGAACGTGGTGCCGAGCGCGACGACGCTGAGGACGCGGCCCCCCGAAGCCAGGAGCGTGTCGTCCGGAGCAACCGAAGCAACCGAAGCACCCGAGATGTCCGAAGCAGCCGCGGTGCGGGTGGCGGCGTGGGCGATGTGCACGTGCTCGAGCGAGGATGCCTCGGCGAGACCCGTGAGCGGGCGGCCCGTGATCGGGGTGTCGGGGTAGTTCTCGCTGGCCAGCACGACCGTCACGGCCGAGGTTTCGGAGAACGCCGGCGCGGGCACGGTGCCGAGCGTTCCGGTGGAGGCCGCGAAAAGCAGCTGCGACAGCGGGGACGCCAGACGGGGCAGCACGACCTGCGTCTCGGGGTCGCCGAAACGCGCGTTGAACTCGATCACGCGGATGCCGTTATCCGAGGCGCTTTCGCGCTTCGACGTGAGGATGAGGCCCGCGTAGAGCAGACCGATGAACGGGGTGCGCTCGGACGCGAGCTGCGCAATCACGGGGCGCGCGATCGTCTCGACGACCTCGCGCGTGAACGCCTGCTCGCTGCCGAATGTCTCGTCGAGCCACGGCAGCGGCGAATACGCGCCCATGCCACCCGTGTTGGGCCCGGCATCCCCATCGCCCAGACGCTTGTAATCCTGCGCCGGCGACAGCGGAACGACCGTGTGCCCGTCGCTCACCAGGAACAGCGACACCTCCTGGCCGTCGAGGAACTCCTCGACCAGCACGCTGCCGTGCTGCAACCAGTGCGTGGCGTGGGCGATGGCCGCCTCGCGATCCTCCGACACCAACACGCCCTTGCCCGCGGCCAGGCCGTCGGCCTTCACCACATACGGCGCGCCGAACTCGTCGATCGCGGCCGTGGCCTCGGCCAGCGTGCCCGCACGAACCGCGCGGCCCGTCGGAACACCAGCGGCCTCCATGATGCGCTTCGCGAACGTCTTCGACCCCTCGAGCGCCGCGGCCGCCTTGCCGGGACCGAAAACGGGGATGCCCTGCTCGCGTAACTCGTCGGCGACACCCGCCACCAGGGGAGCCTCAGGGCCCACGATGACGAGGTCGGCACCCCACGCGATGGCGTGATTGGTGACCGCGACAGGGTCGTTGGCGTCGAGCTCGACCACGGGCACATCCAGCGCGATACCCGCGTTGCCGGGGGCCGCCTGAATGTCGTGACCGGCCTCTTCGCCGAGCAGGGACAGGACGATGGCGTGCTCACGGGCACCGGAGCCCAGTACGAGGATTTTCACGGGTACTAGCCTATTGGGCATGGCACGCGCGCGTATCCCCGACGATTCTGGTGAGGCATCCGTTTATCGAGCCCTGCAGGCCGAACCGAAGCCCGCGCGCGACGACACCGCCACGGCCGTGCGCTACACGCTGCAGCTGCTCGCCGAACGCGCCGAGGGCAACACGCTCGAGGTGCGCGTGCCGCCGTTCGGGGCCGTGCAGTGCATCGAAGGCCCCCGGCACACACGCGGCACCCCGCCCAACGTGGTCGAGATGGATGCCGCCACCTGGCTGGCCCTCGCCACGGGCCGAGAAGCATGGGCGGATGCGGTGGCCGCCGGCCGCGTGCACGCCTCCGGTTCGCGAGCCGACCTCACGGGCGAGTTGCCCATCCTGCGACGTCCGCAGTGAGAATGTCTGCGAACGCAACCCGCTATACGTGAGGCGGGCGATGACGGATGGTTGGTGAGCAAGATTCCTATAAGTGAGGAGCTCGACATGGACCACCACAACGACGCACACGAGGCGCACCCCGACGAGACCGTCGAATCGCTGAACGAACCCGACCAGTCGTCGTCGGGCGTCTCGGACGACAAGGTCGACGAGGCCACGAAGACCGCCGAACACGCGGCCGACGAGCAGCCGCTGGCCGCCCAGAAGAGCAGCGACACGCTCGACCAGTAACTCCCCTCAGTAAGGACCGCATGATCGGCTACTACGTCCACCACCATGGGTCCGGGCACCTGAGTCGCGCCACCGCGCTCGCCCGGGTGCTCGGCGACGACCTCACGGGGCTCTCGTCGCTCGCACGGCCCGCCGGGTGGACGGGCGACTGGCTCCAGTTGCCCGCCGATACCGGTCCCGACACCGACGAACCCGTCGACCCGACCGCGCGCGGGGCCCTGCACTGGGTCCCGCGCCGGGCGGCCGGGGTTCGAGCGCGCGCGGCGGCCCTGTCGGCGTGGTTCGAACGGGCCCGTCCGCGCGTGATCGTGACGGATGTGTCGGTCGAGGTCGCGCTCCTGGCGCGGCTCCACGGCATCCCGGTCGTCGTCGTGGCCCAGCCCGGGCAGCGGGATGACGAGGCGCACCGTCTGGCCTACCGCATCGCCGATCGCGTCATCGGGTTCTGGCCGGCAGGCTTCGACGTGCTGCAGACGGCGGAGCCGCTCGGGGGGCGCCTCGCGACCGTCGGCGCACTCAGCCGGTTCCCTGCCGCCGGACGAACGGGCGACACCGCCAGTGAGACCGCTCAGGCACCGGTTCCGGTTCCGGTTCCGGGAGAGATTCTCGTTTTCTCGGGGACGGGCGGGACCGGCCCGGGGGCCCTGGCTTCCGTCGTGCGGGCGGCGCGCGCTGCCCTGCCCGAGCGTCGCTTCACCGAACTCGTGGATGCCTCGGCGGCGCAGGTCGAGGCCACGCTGGCTCGAGCATCCCTCGTCTTTTCGCATTGCGGGCAGAATGCCGTCGCCGAGATCGCCTCGGCTCGGGTGCCCGCCGTGCTCGTGGCAGAAGAGCGCCCGTTCGCCGAGCAGGAATCCCTGGCGGCGGCGCTCGCGGCCTCCGACCTGCCCGTCGAGGTCATGACTCCCGAGAGCGCCGAGATCGCCGATTGGACCGCGCTCGCTGCCCGACTCGGGGCAACCGACGGTGGTGGGTGGGAGGCCTGGGTCGACGGTGCCGCGGCCGAGCGTGCGGCACAGGTCATCCGCGACGTCGCCGAGGATCGCTCATGACTGAGCCGAGGAACCACGCTCCCCGCATCATCCCGGGCCTCGCCCTCATCACGATTGTGCACGGGCGCGAGCAGCACCTGGCGCGCCAACTCGCCGCTATCGACAGCGCAAAGGCTGTCCCCGAACTGCACATCATCGTCGCCATGGACGACCCGGCCGTGGCCCCGCGCTACGCCGACCGGCCGCGCACGCGCGTCATCGAGTGTCCCTCGACGGGTGCTCACCTTCCGCTGGCCGGGGCGCGCAACACCGGTGCCGCAGCCGCCCGCGAACGGGGCGCCGACGTGCTCGTCTTCCTCGACGTGGACTGCCTGCCTGACCCCGACCTTTTCTCGCGTTACGACGACGCCGTGCGCGCACATCCGGGTGAGCTCGTGTGCGGCGCGGTCGGCTACCTGCCCGAGGGCACCGACTACGACCGTCCCGACCTTTTCGCCGATGCGGCCCGTTTCCACGGCTTCCGCCCGCGCTTGGATGCCGGCGCCACGGCCCCCGGCGACCACCTCGCCTTCTGGTCCCTCTCGTTCGCAACGACGCCCGACACCTGGCTGAGGATCGGCGGGTTCTTCGAGGGCTACTCGGGGTATGGCGGCGAGGACACCGATTTCGCCGTGACCGCTCGCGAGGCCGGCGTGCCCCTCCGCTGGGTGGGCGGCGCCGAGGCGTTCCACCAATACCACCCGACCACCAACCCGCCGGTGCAGCACGTCGACGACATCGTGCGTAACGGCTCACTCTTCGCCGATCGCTGGGGGTTCTGGCCCATGCAGGGTTGGCTCGACCAGTTCGTCGAGCGGGGGCTCGTGCGTCGGGACCCCGTTACAGGCGACTACGAGAGGATGTTTCTGCCCTGACTCTCGGCGATGGCACGAGCAGGTTCGCCAGCAGGTCTGATGAGCCCGACACGCCCGAGCGCATATCATGGGAGGCCAGTCGGGGGACGAGATCGGACCAGCATGGAGACAGGACGAGCGCCCCAGCAACAGCGTGGCCGCGAACGCCGACAGGCGCTCCTCGAGGGCGCATCGCGCGTCTTCGACCGCGTGGGTTTCGCGCAGGCGAGCCTGAGCGACATTGCGCGCGAATCGCACGCCACGATGGGCTCGCTCTACTTCTACTTCCCGTCGAAAGAGCAGCTGGCGCTCGCCATCATCACCGAGCAGAACGCGCGCACGTTCGGTTCGCTCGAGCAGGCGGGCCGCGGGCATGACACCGTGCAGACCCTTCTGCACGGGTCGAAAGCCATCGCCGATCAGCTTCTCACCGACGCGGTCGTGCGGGCCGGCATCCGGCTTTCGATGGAGCAGGGAACTCTGTCAGTGCCCACGAACGGCTTCTATGCCGATTGGATCGGCGGCATCACCGACCTGGTCGAGTTGGCCGCCGAGCGCGGCATCCTGCGCCGCGATTTCGAGCCGGCCCAGCTGAGCCGCATGATCGTCGCCACCTTCACCGGAACCCACGTCGTCTCGAATGTCTTGACGGGCCGAGCAGATGTCTACGCCGCCCTGCATGTGATGTGGGGCGTCGTCTTGCGCGGCCTCGTCGAACCCGACCGCGTGGATCTCTATCTCGCGGAGTCGGTCGAACTCTTCGCGTCGGAGCCTCCCGAGCGTTCTTGAGGGGCCGACGCCGTGTTTCCGGCGTGTCACGCGAAGTTGTACCCCCGGTGAACAGTTCCCGCAAGGCCTTCTCTGGGGGCCCCTTCTCAGCGATGATCGGCTAGTGGGCCGAGTCCCGCTCCGGCGACCCCGCCGTTCGATCCCGCGAGAAACGGAGACCCGCCCGCAGATGAGAATCGCCGTGCTGTGCCACATGCATCACCCGATCGCCGAGCCGTTTCAGGGTGGAACCGAGACCCATACGGCGAACTTGGCGGACGAGCTTGTGGCGCGCGGTCACGACGTGACGCTCTTTGCGAAGGAAGGCTCCGAGACGACGGCCGCGGTGTATCCGCTCGTGCCCGCGGACTTCGAGTTCGTGTTCGCGGCGTCGCCGCTCGTGCGGGTGCAGCAGAAGGGCTTCCTGGCCGAGGCCGTGCACCACAGCATCCAGATCATCAGTGAGGGCGATTTCGACATCGTCATCAACAACTCGCTCAGCGTGCTGCCCTACACGCACATGCGGCACCTGCCCATGCTGACCATTCTTCACACCCCGCCGACGCTCGCGGATGTCAACGCCATCGTCACGAGCCCGGGGTGGGCACCCTCGCCGCAGCACCTCTTCGTCACGGTGTCCGAATCGAATGCGGCGCCGTGGCGCCTGATCCTGCCCGAGGTTCACGTCGTGCACAACGGCGTCCTGCCCCGTTCGGCCTCGGCGGCAGGGGTAACCCCGGCAGACGCCGGCAGCGCCGACCTCGCCGCGACGCTCAGCGAAGCCGTGGCCGGGTTCGCCGACAGCGGGGCCGTTGCGCACGCCGACTCCGCCACGCCGACCCCCTACGCCGCGTGGGCCGCGCGGGTCACGCCCGAGAAGGGTCTGCACGTGGCGATCGAGGCCGCCGCGCGCGCGGGCATCGAGCTGCGCATCGCGGGCCCGATCGCCGACCCCCGCTACTTCGAGGAAGACATCGAACCCCTTCTCGGTCGCGGGGCGACCTACGTCGGTCACCTCGACTCCGACGAACTCGACCGCTTTCTCGCCGCGGCCTCCGTCTTCGTGGCATCGCCGCTCTGGGCCGAACCGTTCGGGCTCTCGGTCGTCGAAGCCCTGCGCCTCGGCACCCCGGTCGCGGCCCTGCCGAACGGCGCGCTTCCCGAACTCATCTCCACGGCCAATGGCGCACTGGCCCGAGACGACAGCGCGGCATCCCTCGGGCGTGCCATCCGCACGGCCCGCCGCCGCGACCGCACCCGGGTGGAAGCATCCGCCGCGCCCTACACCGTCACGCGCATGGTGGACGGCTACGAACGCCTGCTCGATCGCATCCTCGCGGGCAACGCCGAAACCGTCGACGCCCGCGCAACGGCCTGACCGCCGACATCCGGGGTCACTGTCACCCATTCGGGGGTATTTGGCAATGGGCTATTCAGGATGCGCGACAGCCCGCAGTCTGTCTGTGACGGCATCCCGCCGCCACCCAGACAGGAGGCACAGATGTATTTCCACGTTCAGGACTTCATCAACGAGATCGCCCAGGACGAGCCGGATCCCGCGGCCGCGAACGCGCTGCAAGAGGGTCTCGGCGGCCAGTTCGGCGAGATGCGCACGATGATGCAGTACCTTTTCCAGGCCATGAACTTCCGCGGGCCGGCCGCCAAGCCGTACCGCGACCTCATCCAGGGCATCGGCACCGAGGAGATCAGCCACGTCGAGCTGATCGGCACGACGATCTCGCGCCTGCTCGACGGGTCGCCGCAGTATCAGGGCAAGCCCACCGACCCGCTCGACAAGGCCGGCGCCGGCGGAGCCATCCCGCTGAACATCGCGCTCGACCACAGCAACATCCACCACTACCTCGTGGGTGCCCAGGGCGCGCTGCCCGTCGACGCGGCCGGCAACCCGTGGAGCGGCAGCTACGTCTACAACTCGGGCAACCTCACGCTCGACCTGCTCTACAACCTCATGCTCGAGTCGACCGGCCGCCTGCAGAAGTGCCGCATCTATGAGATGACCGACAACAAGACCGCGCGCTCCACGATCTCCTACCTGATCGTGCGCGACCAGGCCCACGAGAACGCCTATGCAAAGGCCCTCGAGTCTCTCGGCGTCGACTGGGGCAAGCTGCTGCCCATTCCGAAGACCAACGCCGAGGCGTTCCCCGAGGTCAAGGAGCTCGTCGACCGCGGCCTGCAGAGCAAGCAGTACTCGTTCGACCTGCGCGGGCAGTCCGAGGCGGGCAAGATCTTCCGCGGCGCCTCGCCCTCGAACGACGGCACCGAACTGGATGCCTCGGAGCAGGCGCCCGTCGGAAGCCCCATCACCATCGCCCCCGAGCGCATGGAGGAGTTCGCCCCGGGTCTCGACCCCGAGCTGCTCGCGCTCATCCAGGCGACCGCCGATCTCGAGCTCAACGAGATCGAGAACCTGTACGGCCCCGTCGCGAAGTAGCGGCTGCGCCGACAGACAGGCGAAGGGCGGTCATCGGGATGGTGACCGCCCTTCGCTCTGCGGGCGCGCGGCCGGAACTACATGCGGCGTGCGACGTCGTACAAGGTAGGCGCGACGTCTTCGACATCGGCGACGAGGAACTCGACGTTGCCCGCTCCGTCGCTCACGATGACATCCCAGACGCCCGGATGAGAGATGAGCGTCGCCGTGAGGCTGCCGCGCGTGAACACGCGCACGTCGCGCAGCTGGATCTCGGAGTGATCGCGAGCACGTCCTCGCCCGGAAACGTCGGCAGTCCGTAGGGGTCGACGTCGTTCACGAGTTCTCCTCGGGTTAGTTGATCAGACGGGGACGGAAGCGACGAGGGGCGCCCACCGCATCCGGTGAGCGCCCCTCGCGTTGAGGTCGTGCCGAGTTTATGCCCGCTGGCGGCGTCGGCGCGCGATCACGGTCGAGCCGGCGCCGAGCATCAGGAGCAGAGCGGCCGTGCCCAGGACGAGTGCGCCGTTCTCGGCACCCGAGTTCGCGAGCGAGCCCGCGTTCGAGCCGGAGCCCGCCGTGCCGGAACCGGAGCCCGAGCCGGAGCCAGAACCTGCTTCGTCACCCGTGCCCGGGGCCGGAGTGGCCGGGTCGGTCGGGTCGGCCGGGTCGGTCGGAACCGGGGTCGGCTCGGGCGCCACGACGGCGGCCGTCGACAGAGCCCAGTTCTGCACGAAGAAGTCGGCGGGGTCGATCGTGCCGCGCGCGCCAGCCCAGTCGATGAGCAGCTGACGGATCTCCTGCAGTTCGTCATAGACGATGGGGGCGTCGGCCACGGCCGGGAACCCGCCGCCGCCCGACTGGCGGTAGTTGTTCACGGCGAGCACGAACTGGTCGTCGTCGGCGATGGCGGTGCCGTCGGCGTAGGACAGGCCCTGGATGCGCGACCCGACGGGCTGCGAGACGTTGATCTCGTAGTCGACCCCCGACAGGGCGTCGTAGTTGTAGTCCGGGATGCCGGTGGGCCGGTCGGCCGTCACGGCGTTGGTGCCCGTCTCGGGGTCGAACGCGGCGCCGGGGGCGACCTGGTTGAAGTACCGCGCCGAGAACTCGAGGTAGTCGCGCAGCTGCGCGCCCGTGATCTGCACGCCGCGCAGCGTGTTCTCATAGATGTAGAGGCCGGCGATGTCGCGAATCGTGACCTCACCCTCGGGGAACATGGCGGTGCGCGAGAACGGCGAGGCCTGCGAGATGACCGGGATGTCGGCGAGCGGGCCGCCGTCGAGGGCCGTCTCGACCGTGTCGGCCTGCACGTAGTTGATGAAGTCGATGATCGCCGTGTCCTCGTAGCGCGAGGTCTCGGCGGGCAGCGCCTCGGTCGAGCGCGCGACGGGCGTGTTCACGTAGTCGATGGTCTGCTGGTGCTCGTCCTGCAGCGCCGCGACGACCTTCTGGCTCTGGGTGGGGGTGTCCTTGCCGTAGTGCGGCTTGACGGTGGGCTTGGCCGCATCCGCCCAGTTCACGTCGAAGTTGCCCGAGGCATCCTCGACCAGGTTGAGCGTGGTCTCGGTCACGCCGCGCGCCCAGTAGTTCGGCTGCGTGATGAGCACCTTCTCACCGGCCACGTTGGTGAGCACGGTCTCGGGCTTGTCCTGGTGGCTGTGGCCGGCGACGAGCACGTCGATGCCGGGCACCTGCGTGGCGATGTTGTTGGCCACGTCTTCGTTCAGGTCGGCGGGCACGTAGTCGGCGTCGGCGACGGTGCCCTGGCCGGTGTGGGCGAGCACGACCACGACGTCGGCCTGCGCCTCGATCTCGGGCACCCACTTCTTGGCGGTCTCGACCATGTCGTCGAATTCGAGGATGCCGTCGACATTTGCTTTGTCCCAGATGCGGATGCCGGGCGTCACCACGCCGAGCACGCCCACCGTGACCTGCTTGCCGTCGATGGTGCGCTCGATCAGCTCGTACGGCTTGTGGTACGGAGCGTCGGTCTTCACGTCGATCACGTTGGCGCCGAGGAGCGGTGCCTGCAGGTCGTTCTCATAGGCGCTCAGCATGTCGAGGCCGTAGTTGTACTCGTGGTTGCCCACGACCTGGGCGTCGTAGCCGATGGCGTTGAAAGCCTGGGCCATGGGGTGCTCGATGGTGTTGTCGAGCACGCTGGCTGCGCCATCCCCCATGCCGTAGTAGTAGGTGAGGGGTGTGCCCTGGATGGCGTCGCCGTTGTCGAAGACGAGGACCGATTCGGGGCCCTTGGCGGCGCGCACCTCGTCGACGACCGTGCCCACACGCGTGAGGCCGAGGATGTCGGCATCCTTCGTGTATTCGGCGTTGGCGAAGTAGTCCCAGTTGAACACGTGTCCGTGGGTGTCGGTGGTGGCGAGCAATGTGAGCTCGACGGTGTCACCGGCTGCGGCGGGCGCGGCGGTGGCGGGTGCTGCGGCGACGATGCCGAGCCCCGTCAACGCCACGATGCCGACGATGCGATGTAAGCGCATAGTTGTCCTGTCTCAAGAAAAGTGGTGGATGTGAGAGAACCTATCCACCCCTTGTGAACGGGACGTTACGACACCCTTTCGGGGGGTAAACGTTATCGAAGGGTGATGTTCGAGCCGTGGTGCGGGCGTGGCCGGTCGACGCGCGCCGCCGGCCACGCCGCAATCGCTAGTCGGTTCCGCGGATGCCGCGCACGAAGCTCTGCGACCGCTCGCGCAGCACGTCGATGCGGTGCTGTTTCGCGGCATCCACGTCGAAGCCCACGTAGGCGACCGTCGGGCGGCGGCGCACGTTGACCGGGCATTCGAAGTCGGCGCACACGAGCGTGCCGACGGTATCGCCGCGCCGCCCGGCCGCCCCACCGCGCTTGACGCTGAAGAACGCCACGTCGTTCGGCAACTCCACGTCCTCGCACCAGGCGCACTGCGGTCGGGTGCGAGGCTGCACGTCGCCCTTCCGCAGCAGGATGCCCGTGGCCACACCGTCGAGGTGCAGCACGACGTAGCCCTGGGCCGGGGCCTTGGGGTCACGCCATCCGAGGTAGTCGATGGCCTCCCAGTCGATGCTGTCGAGGTGGGCGGGCAGGTTGAGCTCCTTGCGCTCGCGCTGCGACGCGTTGATGAAGGATGCTCGGATGTCTTTTTCGGTCAGGGGAAGCATGGGTGATCGCCTTGTCTGGAACGCACGAGCGTCGATGCGCGCGTGTCGTCCTCATTGTCGTTCTCGTACTCTGCGGATTCGCGGGTGCCGGGTGCACGAATCGGGCCCACTCCTGTCGAGCGGGCGCGGGCAACCGCGGCGGGGTGGCGCCGGGCGGCGCCGGAAACACCGGGAAAGGCGGCTATCTGATGCCGGCGAACGATACGCCGGCAACCCCCAGACGCCCCGCGGGCAGGTTCGACACGATGAGACTCACGTCGGCGAGTATACGCCGGGGGATGGTTAGGAGCGAGCGGTCGCGAGTCCCCAGGCGGAGGTGTCGAGCGCGTCGATGGCCGCGATGGTGGCGGCTATGGCGGGCACCCGGTGCGAGGCCTCGGCCGACACGAGGTGCACGGTGCGCGAGTCGGGGGTCGCTGGATGCCGCGCCACCACGTTCGCGGGCAGTGGCACGCTCGCGAGCGCCAACGACGGCAGCAGCGCCACCCCGAGCCCCGCCTCCACCATGGCGAGCACGGCCGAGACGTTGTCGGTCTCGTAGTCGATGCTCGGCGTGAAACCGTGTGCCGCGCAGAGGTGCAACAGGTGACCGCGGCAGCGCGGGCAACCCGCGATCCAGCCGGCACCCGCGAGGGAGTCGAGGGCGAGGGGCGACGCGTCGGGTGACAGGCCCGCACCGGCATCGCGTCGCAGAATCAGGATCATGTCCTCGCGCCACAGCGGTGTCGCGGTCAGCCCGGCTGCGCTCGCCCCGTGCGGGTCGTCGGGGTCGCCCGGATAACTGAACGTGAGCGCGATATCGGCCGTGTGATCGCGCACCGTCTGAACGGCCTCGGGCGGTTCGGCCTCGATGTAGCGGAACCGCAGCCCCGGGTAGTCGGCGCTCATGCGCTCGATCAGCCGCGGCACGATGGTGGACGACGCCGACGGGAACGCCGCGATGCGCACCCACCCCGTGCGCAGTCCGGCGAGCTTGGCCAGTTCCTCGGCCGCCGAGTCGATCGAGCGCAGCACCGTCGCCGCGTGGCGCGCCAGGATGTCGCCGGCCTCGGTGAGCAACGCGCCGCGGGGAACGCGCGTGAGCACCGGCATCCCCAACCGCTGTTCGAGGCGCCGAACCGTCTGGCTGACCGCGGGCTGGCTGTAGCCGAGTCGTGCGGCGGCGGCCGTGATCGACCCGGTGTCGGCGATGGCCCGCACCACGCGCAGGGTCTGCGAGTCGAGGTCGGCGGCCAGCAGTGTGCGGGGCTCGGTCATGGGCCCAGCATAACCCGGTGTTATGCCGCCGATAGAGAAGCTATCGTTGTCGAATGGATGCCGCACGGGCACCCTGGAGGCATGACCACGCTCGCGCGCTCCCGCCGCACCCTCGACGAGGCGCGCGCCCAGTTCGTGGGTGGCCGCCGCTACCTTGGGGCCTGCTCGGTGGGCCTCGCCAGCGCCGACACGCTCGCCGCCATGCGCGCCGATCAGCAGAACTGGGCCGAGGGCACGTGCTCGCCCGCCGCCTTCGATGCCGGCATCGCCCGCACGCGCGATGCTTACGGTCGCCTCGTGGGCGTCACTCCCGACCGCATCGCGATCGGCTCGCACGTCTCCGCCATGGTCAGCGTGCTCGCCGCCGGGGTGCCCGACGGCGCCGAGGTGCTGTGCGTCGCCGGCGATTTCAGCTCGATGGTGTTCCCCTTCCTGGTGCTCGAGCGCCGCGGCGTGCGCGTGCGGCACGTCCCCGTCGAGGCGCTCGCCGACTCGATCACGCCCGACACCTATCTCGTCGCGTTCTCGCTCGTGCAATCGGCGTCGGGCCGGGTGGCGGATGTCGCGGCAATCGTCGAGGCTGCAGCATCCACTGGCACCTTCACGCTGTGCGACACGACACAAGCCGCCGGCGCCATGCCCGTGGATGCCTCACTTTTCGACGCCACCGTGTGCCACGCCTATAAGTGGTTGTGTGCCCCGCGCGGCGCCGCGTTCCTCACCCTCGGCGCCGACTATCAGCGCACGCTCGTCCCCATCCAGGCCAATTGGTATGCCGGTGACGACGTCTGGGCTTCTTGCTACGGCCCCGAGATGCGGCTCGCCACCGACGCGCGCGCGTTCGACGTGTCGCCCGCCTGGCCCGTCTGGGTGGGCACCGAACCGGCCATCGACCTCTTCGCCTCGCTCGACCTGGCCGAGGTGCACGCCCACAACACGGCCCTCGGCGACGCGCTCTGCGACGGCCTCGGCCTCCCTCGCGCGGGCCAGGCCATCGTCACGTGGCCGGATGCCTCGGCCCACGATCTCGCGGCCCTCACCGCCCACGGCATCACGGCCTCGGGTCGAGCCGGCCGAGCCCGCGTTGCCTTCCACCTCTGGAACGACGAACGCGACGTCGCCGACGTGCTAACGGCCCTCGGCCACGGATAGCAGCCCCGCCTGACCTCGCGCACAGTTTGAGAGCCATGAGGCTCCTGCCGTGTGCTCATGCCAGCCTCCCTGAACCGAATGATCTACATCGACGATTCCGGCCATCCGGCGTCGGGTTTGATCGTCTATGTCTGATCTTCATGGACGGCGACGGATCGGACACGTCGTATCGCTCGACACACCGGCAGTTGCCTTTGTCGCAACGGCGCATCATCGAGGATGCCGTGCATCTCGACTCCAGCGCCTCGCAGCTCATACAGATGGCAGATCTCGTTGCGTGGAGCGCGAACGCGGCGATTGACCGTCACGACGCGCAATCCTTCGCCTGGGACTGGTATCGAACCTACTTGGCCGAGCGAGATCTCGCTCGAGAGCCTCAATCCATCTGAGCTTAAACAGCGAGACCCCCATATCCACGTGTGCGGGGGGGTCTGCATGTGCAGTCTATTCCGGAATATCGGAAGAGGCAA
Source organism: Okibacterium fritillariae (assembly GCF_900167575.1). Taxonomy (GTDB): domain Bacteria; phylum Actinomycetota; class Actinomycetes; order Actinomycetales; family Microbacteriaceae; genus Okibacterium; species Okibacterium fritillariae. The sequence goes on along the minus strand of NZ_FUZP01000003.1, from coordinate 132,047 downwards.
GAGGGCCGGGATGAACGTGTCGTCCCGGCCCTCAGTGGTGCGGCGGGTTAGCTGCGGTCGGTGCTGTGCTTGGCGGCTCGGCGCCGCAGGAGGACGAGCACGAGACCCGCCACCACCAGCACGGCCGCGATGCCCGCGACGAGCCCGAGCGTCGAGCCGTCGGCGCCCGTCTGCGAGAGAGAACCGCGGCGGATGGCATCCGGGTCACCCGCGGGAGCGGCCGACGAGGTCGCGCCCGGCACGATCGGCACGGCCGTGGCCGAGGGAGTCGGCGTGACGGGCGGCGCCGGGGGAGTGGTCGGGTCGACGGGCGGTTCGGTCGGTTCGACCGGGGCTGCGGCCAGGCCCGACACGCGCACGTAGTCGAACGTGGTCGTGAAGCCCGAGCCTGCCATCGAGACGAGGCCGATGCGCGGCGTCACGCCGAGCGGGGTCGTCCAGGTGCCCGATTCATCCCAGGTCTGTCCGTCGAGGCTCGTGTAACCCGTGTAGAGGTTCTCGGTTTCGCTGTGCTGGCGCACGATGCGCAGGTAGGTTTCGTCGCCGACGGGGCCGCCGACGCCGTTGCCGTAGACCGGGTATCCGGCCGGAACGGGGCTCTGACGCTTGGCGAACTCGGTTTGGCGGGTCTCCCAGATCGACGACACCGCGTGCTTGATGAAGTTGCCGTCGTCGGTGTAGAGCACGATGCCGCCCTGCACGTAGTTTTGGCAGCAGCCCTCGGCGGGCACGTTCACCGACACGCGCGTCTCGACCACATAGTCGCCCTCGGGCGCGGCCTCGGTGACGAGTCCGGCGGCGTTCGCCTCGGGGCCGAGGTCGCCCGCCTGCGTGTCGAAGCTGAACGAGCCGTCGGCGACACCGAAGCTCGAGGCATCCGGTTGGCGAGTCCACGACCACTGGGCACCGAGCGCGTCACCGTCGAAGTCATCCGACAGTGCGGCGATCGTCTCGCCGGGTTTCGGCTGCACGACGGGGGTGGATGCCGGAGCGGCGGCCTGCCCGGCAACCGTCACGGGTGCGGGCTGAGGGGTGTCGCTCGGCCCGGCGCCGCCACGAACGGTGGGCCAGCCATCCACCCAGTCGATGCGGTCCATGAGCACGGGGCGCTTCGTGTAGGTCTCACCCTCGACCATGTAGGGGTCGTTGCGGTCGACGGCGTGGTAGACGATCCAGGATGTCCCCGCGAGGTCGGTCGCCATGGTGTTGTGGCCCGTGCCGATCCAGCGGTTGCCGTTCTGGTGCAGCAGCGGGGTGCCGCCCACGCGGCCGGCGAGGAGCGATGTGCCCGTCTTGTCGACGAAGGGCCCGGTGGGGCTCGTCGAGCGGCCGACGAAGACGCCGTAGCCCGTGAGGGGCCCGGCGCAGCAGTTGGTGGCCGAGCCGAGCAGGTAGTAGTAGCCGTCGTGTTCGACGACGTTGGTGCCCTCGTAGCGGTTGGAGATCGAGATCTGCACCTGAGTGGCGGGGTCGGTGGTGAGGCCGTCGGCGCTGAGCTCGCGCACCGAGAGGCCGCCGAAGTAGCTGCCGTAGTAGAGGTAGTTCTGGCCGTCGGCCGTGATGACCTCGGGGTCGAAGGTCCAGCGGCGGTCGTTGGGGTTGCCGCCGGGAGGGGCGGCCGGTGCGACGACGGGTCCGCCCGAGTCGGTCCAGGGGCCGGCGGGGCTGTCCGAGGTGGCGACGCCGATGGCCGCGCCCCCGTCATCCGGAACGCCGTCGCCGTTGGTGTCGGGGCCGACCGTCTTGGTGGCCGTGTAATAGAGGTTGTATTTGCCGTTCAGGAAGACGACGTCCGGCGCCCACATGTCGCCGTCATTGATCCAGGCGGGCTTCTCGGGCAGCGCCTCGGTGACGAACGTCCAGGTCACGAGGTCGGTCGACCGATAGGTCGGGATGCTGTAGAAACGCAGGCTGCCGTCGGGGTTCGTCTCCTCGGAATCGAGTGCGTCGCGCGTGCAGAAGAGGTACCAGGCGGCATCGGCCGGGTCGGCCGAGCGGATCACGTCGGGGTCGGCGCATTGTTCGGCGGGTCGGCCGTCGGCGAGCGTGAGCGTCAGCGGGTTCGTGAACGTGTCGGCGGCCACGGCGGCGCGGGCGCCCGCGGCGGGGGTGACGGATGTCGGGGCCCCGACGGTTGCCGCAGACGCAGACGCAGACGCAGATGCGGTCGTCGTCGCGCCGTTCGCGCCGGTCGCGACCGGTTGGGCGATTCCCGCGCCCGCGGCGGCGGCTGGCGCCACCCCGAGCAGCAGGGCCGCGGCCGTGAAGCCGGCGGCAAGGGAGAGCTTTCTCATGTTTCCTCCACGTTGAGGGTTGGTCGAGCGGGGTGTCTGAGGGCGGAGTGCCCGGGGTTACGGCAGGTCGACGACGGGCGTCGAACCGTTCCAGCTGAGGGGCAGCACGTTCATGCCGCGGTAGACGATCGCCGGATCCCACGAGTGGAAGAAGATGCGGTCTTTCCCATCGGGTCCCGCGACGACATCCTGACCGCCGGGGCCGACGTAGGCGTCGTCGGTGATCTCGGTGGTGAGCAGCGGGCCGTCGGCCTTCGTATAGGGGCCGGCCAGCGCCGTCGCGGTGGCGTAACCCGTGGCGTAAGCCTCGCCGCCGTAGTCGTTCGCCGAGTAGAAGAGCACGTAGGAATCGTCGTGTTTCACGATGACCGGCGCCTCGATGAGCGACCCCTCCCACGCCTCGGTCTGCTGCAACAGGCGGGTCGGCTCACCGGCGAGCGTGACGCCATCCGCACCGAGGGGGGACAGCTGCAACCAGGTGTCGAGCCCGCAGCAGTTGCCGTCGTTCTTCCACACGAGGTAACGCGCGCCGTCGGTGTCGGTGAAGCTCGACGCGTCGATGGCGCCGCCCTCGTCGAGCGGGCAGAGGAGCGGGGTGTCGCTCGCACCCACGAACGGGCCGGTCGGCGCATCGGCCGTGGCCGCGCCGATGCACTGCTGGCCCGACTCGGCATCCTGCGCCGTGAAGTAGAGCGCGAAACGCCCGTCGGCCAGCTCGGTCACATCGGGGGCCCAGGTGCGGCCCTCGTCGGCCCAGGCGGGCAGGTCGGGAAAGGCGTCGTCGCCGGCGACCTGCCACGTCTCGAGATCGGTCGACGTGGCGTATTGCAGATTCGCCGCGGGGCTGTTGGTCGCGTAGGCGTAGTAGGTGTCGCCGACGCGCAGCACGTCGGGGTCGGGAAAATCCTGGTCGATCGCAAAAGCGGGCGTCGCGGATGCTGGAGCCTCGGTGTCGCCACCGCTCCCGTCGCCCGAGCCGGCGCCCGAGCACGCGGTCAGGGCGAGGGCCCCCGCGGCGAGAACGGCCAGCGCACTGATCGCTCGCGCATCCGCCCGCCTTGTCGCGCCAATACCCGAACCAGCACGGGCACCGGCCCGAGCGCCGCGTTCCCGCATCCGCATCAGCCCTTCACGCCCGAGGATGCGACGCTGTCGACGATCTGGCGCTGTGCGAGCGCGAACAGGATGAGCACGGGCACCGACGCGATCACGGCACCGGCCATGACGATCGAGAAGTGCGTCGAGTAGGCGCCCTGCAGCTGCGACAGACCCGGCTGCAGCGTGAGGTTCTCGGGGCTGAGGAGCACGTAGATGGGCCACAGGAAGTCGTTCCAGTTGGCCAGGAAGCTCAGCACCGCGAGGGTGGCGAGCGCCGGTCGCGACAGGGGCACGATGATCTGCAGGAAGATGCGCAGATCGCCGGCGCCGTCGATGCGCGCCGCCTCCTCGATCTCCATGGGCAATCCGACGAAGAACTGGCGCAGGAAGAACACGCCAAAAGCGCTCGCCGCACCCGGGATCGAGATCGCCCAGATGGTGTCGAGCCATCCGAGATTCTGCACGATGAGGTAGTTGGGGATGAGGAAGATGACCGGCGGCACGAGCAGCGTCGCGATGATGAGGCCGAAGACGAGTTTCTTGCCCCGGAACTCGAGCCGGGCCAGGGCGTAGGCTGCGGCCGACGCGGTGACGAGGATGAGGATGGTCTGCAGCGTGGCCGCGAGGAAGCTGTTCAGCAGCCAGCGGAAGATCGGCTGCTGCCCCGACGACAGCGTGGCGTAGGCCTCGGTCGAGAACGGGTTGGGGATGAAGCCGTAGGGGTTGGTGATGACGTCGCCGTCGGTCTTGAACGACGTGATGAGCACCCACAGGAGCGGCAGCACGATGATGAGCGACACGACGACGAGCACCACGTAGAGGATGGCTTCACGCACGGTGCGGGGCCGGAAGCGGCGTTTCGGCGCGGCGGTGGCTGAGGCATCCGCCCGGCCGCGCCCGCTGCCCGAACCGCTGCTCGCGCCGCCGTTGCCGCCGCCGTTGCCGCTGGCGCTGCCGTTTCCGTTGGCGCTGCCGGCACCCTCGACGCCGTCGTCGCCGCCGCGGGGGCGGGTGGGGGTTGAGGTAGACATCTGTGTCCTTACTCCGCGCGTTCGCGCTGTAGACGGAAGTTGATGACGCTGATGATGGCGAGCACGGCGAACAGGATGTAGCTCATGGCCGAGGCCGCGCCCATGTTGCTCTGCGCGAGACCCTGGTCGGAGATGTACATGATGACCGTGCGCGTGGCATTGCCCGGCCCACCCTTGGTGAGGATGAACGACTGGCCGAACATGTTCGCCGACGCGAGGATGGTGGTGGTCGTCACGAACAGCATCACGGGTCGCAGCCCGGGCAGGGTCACGCTGAAGAACTTGCGAATAGCGCCGGCGCCGTCGAGCGAGGCCGCCTCATAGAGGTCGGCGCTGATGCCCTTGAGGCCCGCGAGCAGGATGACGGCGTTGAAGCCCAGCGTCCACCACACGGTCACGCCCACGAGCGATACCCAGGCCCACGGAACGTCGACCGTCCAGGGCAGGTCGGAGGGGAGACCGACGAGCCCGAGCAGGTAGTTCAGGATGCCGGACTGCGTGTCGAGCACATAGCGCCACACGACGCCGATGACGGCGACGCCGAGCACGTAGGGCGCGAAGAAGATGGCACGGAACGCCGTGCCGCCCTTGATCTTGTTGTTGAGCAAGACGGCGAGCAGCAGGGGCACGACGAGCATGACGGGCACGCTCAGCAGTGTGAAGATGCCGGTGGCGCCCATGCTCTGCCAGAAGTCGCCGAAGGTGATCGACCCGGGGGTGAACAGGTCGATGTAGTTCTGCAACCCGATGAAGGCCTGCTCGGCCTTGTAGGGGCTCCAGTCGGTGACGCTGATCACGAGGCCGAAGATGGCCGGCGCGATCACGAAGATGCCGAACAGGATCAGGAAGGGCGCGAGGAACAGGTAGGCGGTGCCGGTGCGGCGGGGTGCCCCCGACTTGCCGACGCGTGAACGTCGGCGAGCCGGGGGCACCGCCACAGCGGGCGCGGCCGGGTTGGGACCGGCCATCGTGCTGGAATTAGTCACCGTACTTGGTCTTGTTCTGCTTGAGGACCTCGTCGGCCTTGGCGGCCGCGTCGTCCAGGGCCTGCTTCGGGTCCTTCTTGCCGGTGACCGCTTCGTTGAGCGCCGTCGTGATGAACGCGTTCGCGGCGGTGATGCCGGGGGCGCTCGTCTCGTAGTGCGCGTAGGGGAGCTGGTCGAGGAACGGCTTCAGGTTGGGGTACTTCTCGACGAGGGCCGGGTCGTTGCGCACCTCGTTGGCGGCGGGGAGCTCACCGGTCTCGGCCCAACCGGCCGAGTTGGCGTTCATCCACTTGACGAACGTGGCGGCCGCGGCCGTCTTGTTCTTGTCCTGGCCCTTGTTGTTCAGGAACATCCAGTGCGTCGAGCTCGACCAGACGGCCTTCTCGGTGCCGATCTGCGGAACGGGGGCGACGGTCCAGTCGATCGAGTTGAAGCCCTCGTTGGTGGTCTGCCAGACACCGTTCCAGTTGTAGGCGGTCTTGCCGGCCAGGAGGCCCTTGATGTTGCCGTCCTGGGCGACGTTGGCGGGGCTGTAGCCGTCCTTGATGAGGTCGGTCATGTGCGTGAGCGCCTGGACACCCGCGTCGGAGTTGAACGTGGCCTTCGAGACATCCTCGTTGTAGAGGTCGCCGCCGAACTGCCAGAGCAGCGACTGGAACTCGAACGTGCCCGTGAAGACGTAGCCGTCGACCCATTCGCCCTGCACGCCGGCCGCCTTGAGGGCTTCGAGCGCCTTCATGTAGGCGTCCTTGTCGGAGGGGACGGTGGCCGGGTCGATGCCCGCGGCCTTCAGCACATCGTTGTTGACGTAGAGGCCGAGGGGCGTGACGCTCCACGGGATGCCGTACTGGTTGCCCGAGTATGCGCCCGCGTCCATGAGGCCTTCGGGGAAGTCCTCGGCCGAGTAGCCGAGCGCCTTGACGATGTCGTCGGCCTTCAGCAGCAAACCCTGCGCCGCGTAAGTTGCCACGTCGTCGCCGTGGGCCACCGCGACATCCGGACCCTTGCCGGCCTTGACCGCCAGGGGGAGCTTCTTGTTGACGTCGGCCCATTCCATGGGCACGTTCTTGACCTCGATGTTGTCGTGCTCGCTGTTGAACTTCTCGATGAGCTTCGGCACGAGAACGGGGGCTGCGCCACCGGTCCAGCCGTTCCAGAAGCTGATCGAGACTTTGGGGCCGTCGTAGTCCTCGCCAGAGACGGAGGCGCCTCCGCCGGTGCTGCCCGATGACCCGCAGGCCGTCAGGGCCAGGCCGACGCCGAGCGCCAGTGTCGCCGCAAGTGCTCTGCGGGCGGTTCCCTTCTTCATGAGTACTCTCCTTTGAGTTTTACGCCCGATGGGCGGTGCACAGGGTGGCGCCCCTCAAGAATGATCGGGCGTCGAAGGTGAATTTACAGCGCTAGAAGTCGGCCGTCAAGATCTAGACATTTCTCCAGCGCGGTAATCTGGCGGCACGGCATGCTCCGGGTCTAGAGTTCGGGGCGAGCGACGCGGGTGCGGTCATCCGCCGTCGTGGCACCGGCAGCACACGCGAGACACCACACGCGACATCGGAGGAACCATGGCGGGAGTTCGTTTACAGGACGTGGCCGAGCACGCTGGGGTGTCGATGAAGACCGTCTCCAACGTGGTGCACGCCCACCCCAACGTGTCGGCGCCCATGCGCGAGCGCGTGCAGCGGGCCATCGACGAGCTCGGCTATCGGCCCAACGCCATCGGCCGGCGGCTCGCAACGGGGCGCACGGGCCTGATCGCGCTGGCCTTCGCGGATGTGCGGCTGCCCTACTTCTCCGAGCTCGCCAACGTCGTCTCGAAGGCGGCCGCGGCGACGGGCTCGGGCTATCGCGTGCTGCTCGAAGAGACCGAGGGCACCATCGAGGGTGAGCGGGCGGTGCTGTCCGCGAGCGAGGCCGGCCTCGTCGACGGCATGCTGTTGCAGCCCTCGCAGATGTCGTCGCGCGAGATCGCCGAGCGGCACGGCGACCTGCCCATGGTCTTGCTGGGCGAGGGGCCCGCGCCGCTCAGCGTCGACCGCGTCATGATCGACAACGTCGCGGCGGCGACCGTGGCCACCGAGCATCTCGCGGATCTCGGCCGCACGCGCATCGCCTTCGTGGGGCACGAGAACGAGGGGCTGTCGTGGACGTCGAGGCAGCGCATCGTCGGCTATCAACAGGGCCTCGAGAGCCGCGGCCTGCCGGTCGAACACGATCTGTTGATCCCCACGGGGGCCATCGCGTCGGATGAGGCGGCCCGGGCGGTCGGAGAGGCGATCGATCGCGGCATCCGCTTCGATGCGCTCATGTGCCGCGACGATCTCGCGGCCATCGGTGCCCTGCGTGCTCTGCACGAGCGGGGCATTTCGATTCCGGATGATGTGGCCGTGATCGGCTGGGACAACATCGCGTTCGACGCCACGACGTTCCCGAGCCTGTCGTCGGTGTCGCCGAATACGCACGAGTTGGCGCGGGTGGCGCTCGAGATGCTGGCTGAGCGCATCGACGGTTATGACGGCATCGGCCGGCACCGTCTGGTCGATTTCGAGCTGGCTTTGCGCGAGAGTGCGCCGGGTTCGTTGCAGGCCTCCGGGGCCACCTCGGACGCCGCCTCTGACGTCGATGCCGACGTCGATGCGGGGGCTTCCGGATCGCTTTCGCACTCTCTCTCAGCCTGACCTGCTCGACTCGCGGCGACACGCCGGTGTCGGGATTGCAGAGTTTACAGCGCAGTAAATTGCGTGCATGATGTGTGCATGAGCAGTAGCCCCGCGCGCCTCGATGACGAGGCCCTTCGAGCCAGCCGCCAAGACGGCACCTACCCACGACCGCAACTGGTGCGCCCCGATTGGGCTGATCTCACCGGCACGTGGTCGTTCGCCTTCGACGATGCCGACGAGGGTCTGGCCGAGCGGTGGTTCGCCTCGCCCGACTTCGGCCGCAGCATCCAGGTGCCGTTCCCGTTCGAATCCGAGGCCTCCGGAATTCACGACACGGGTTTCCATCCCGTGGTCTGGTACTCCCGCGAGCTGACCGCCGACGATCTGGCGGCCGCCGGCTTCGGCGCCGACCGCCGACTGCACGTGCACTTCGGCGCCGTCGACTACCGCGCGCAGGTGTGGCTCGACGGTGTGCACCTAGGGGCGCACGAGGGTGGGCACACGCCCTTCTCGTTCGACGTGACCGACGTCGTCGGTGCCAGTACCGGTGCCGGTGCCGAGCGCGCCACGCACACGCTCGTGGTGCGTGTCGAGGACGACCCCTTCGACGTGTCGCAGCCGCGCGGCAAACAGGATTGGCGGCTCGAGCCGCACTCGATTTGGTACCACCGCACCTCGGGCATCTGGCAGCCCGTCTGGCTCGAGTCGACGTCGGATGTCTTCGTCACGCTCGTGCACGCCACCCCCGATGTTCCGGGCGGCACGATCGCGCTGCGGCTCGACTTGAACCGGCGACCCGCGGCCGACGCCGATGTGCGCCTCGACGTGGTCGTTTCGTTTGAGGGTGAGCAGCTCGCCTCCCAGACCATGCGCGCGCTCGACGTCACGACGGCGCTCGTGGTGGCGCTGCCCTTGCAGACGAACGGGCAGGCCTATGAAGAATTGCTGTGGTCGCCCGAACATCCGCGCCTGCTCGATGTGCGCGTCACGGTGCGCGCCGACGATGCAGTGGTCGACGAGGTGTACTCCTACCTGGGCCTGCGCTCGGCGGCCGTCGCGGGCGGGCACTTCCTGCTCAACGACCGCCCCTACTACGTGCGCAGTGTGCTGAACCAGGGCTATTGGCCCGAATCACACCTCGCCGCGCCCAGCCCGGCGGCCCTCAAACGCGAGGCCGAGCTCATCAAAGAGCTCGGTTTCAATGCCACGCGCGTGCACCAGAAGTTCGAAGACCCGCGCTTCCTCTATTGGGCCGACGTGCTCGGCCTGCTGGTCTGGGCCGAGACGCCCGGTGCGTTCGAGTTCAGTCCGCGCGCCGTCGCCCGCCTGAGCGCCGAGTGGACCGCCGTCATTGAGCGCGACCTGTCGCACCCCTGCATCGTCACGTGGGTTCCGCTCAACGAGAGCTGGGGTGTGCAGCACATCGCGCACGACGAGCGCATGCAGGCCTACGCCCGCTCGCTCGTCTCGTTGACGCGCGCCCTCGACCCGTCGCGGCCCGTCGTGTCGAACGACGGGTGGGAGCACGTGGACTCCGACATCCTCAGCATCCACGACTACGAATGGTCGGGCGAGGTGCTGCGCGCCCGCTACCTCGATCAGGATGCCTGCAACGCCGTGCTCGGCGGTTTCGGCCCGGCCGGCCGACGCATGCTGCTCGACGGCCAAAAGGTGGGCGACCGGCCCGTCATGGTCACCGAATTCGGCGGCATCTCGTATGCCTCGAAGGCCGTGCCCGACGATGCGTGGGGCTATTCGAAGGCAACCAGTTCGGAGGACTTCGTCGACCGCCTCGAGGCCGTCGTCGGCGCCGTGGCCGCCAGCTCGTTCGTGGCCGGGTTCTGCTACACGCAGCTCGTCGACACGCTGCAGGAGACCAACGGTCTGCTGGCCGACGACCGCACGCCCAAAGCTCCTCTGGAGACGCTGCGCGCCGTCATCACGCGCACCGGCCCGGCAGGGCACTAGTCGCAGCGGCAGGGGTGTGGTTCGTCCGCTCGCGTCTGGCCACCGAGTGGACGGCGTGATAGCGAGCATGTTCCCGCCGCGTGAAGAAGAGTGACCGTGCCGAGATCAGCTCAGCTCGGTGACGAAGCCGATCTTGTTCCCGTCGAGGTCGGTGAGCTCGAAGAAATCGACCACACCCTCGAAATGGTGCAGGGGTCCGACCTCGAGGCCGTTCGCGGCGAAGGTCTCGCGCTGGGCCGACGCGTTCTCGATGCTGAGGTTGATCGAGATTCCCTCGTGGCCGGCGAGCTCGGGGGCCTGGGCGAGCTGCAGCCAGAAGGCACCTAGGTCAAATTCGGCGAGATCGTCCATCGGGCGCTGGTCGGGTTCGCCGAGATCGAAGGCGGCCTGATACCAGCGGATGGCGGCGTCGAGCTCGCGAACGGGAACACCGACGGTAATCGCACGAGGCTTCATGGGTCGAACGTAATGCGGCCTGCGTTTGTGAACAAACGCTTGACCCCTGCTCGGGGGCCGGGATATGGTCAGTGAAGTTTCTTACTGAAACGATTCACAGGTTTGCACAACGCGGTGCGAAGGTGCGCGCGTTCTGTCCGGAAGGCCACGATGACTCCGTCTCGCGCACCCCACCTCACCCGCCGCCAATTGATCGGCTACACGGCCGCCGCCTCGATGGGGGCCGCGATCGCCGCGACCGCCGCGCGCGGTGCCGCCGGCCAGGCCTTCGGAGCCCCCGTGGTGTCCGCGGCCGCTGCGCCGAGCGCCGCCTCGTTCGCCACGCCGCCCGCCAGCGTCGCGCCGAAGTTCCGCTGGTGGTGGCCCAACGGCGAGGTCGAGATCGACGAGATCGTGCGCGAGGTCAACCAGGTCGCCGACGCGGGCTTCGGCGGGCTCGAGATCGCCGATGTGCACCACAGTGTGCCCAAGAACCTGCTCGACGTGAAGAATTTCGGATGGGGGAGCCCCCGCTGGCTGGCCGCCGTCGAGGCCGCGCTGGTGGCGGCCGAGAAGCGCGGCATCACACTCGACGTGACGCTCGGTCCGTCGTGGCCCGCAGCCTTGCCGAACATCACGCCGCAGTCCGTCGAGGCGCTCACCGAGGTGGCGCACGGCCTGGCGGAGGTGCCGGCGGGCGGACGCTTCAACGCCGCACTGCCCGAGCCGGTGGTGGCGGCATCCGCTGGTGTGACCGAGAAGATTCTTCTGAAGGTGCACGCCGCAAAGATTCTCACCAAGCCGACGCGTGGGCAGATCGTTCTGCAGCGATCCTCACTCGTTGACCTCACGAACAAGGTCACGAACGGGTCGCTCGACTGGACGGCGCCGTCGGGGGCATCCGACGAACTGTGGGTTCTGCTCGCCTATTGGCGGCGCGGCTCGGGCCAGGAGGCCGAGGGTGGCCCGCACACGTCGCCGACCGCCTATGTCGTCGACCACTTCAGCCAGGCCGGCGCCCAGGCGGTTATCGACTACTGGGAGGCCAACATCGTCACTCCGCGCGTGAAGGATCTGCTGACGCGCGCCGGCGGCAGCTTCTTCGAGGACTCGCTCGAGATCGAGACGCATTCGACCATCTGGACGCGCACCCTCGTCGAGGAGTTCCAGAAGCGCATGGGTTACGACCTGCTGCCCTGGCTGCCCGTCATCATCGAGCAGAAGGAGAAGTACCTCTACGACTTCGACGATGTGAAGAACATGCGGGTTCGGGATGACTACAACCAGGTTCTGAGCGACCTCTACACCGAGAATCACCTCGTTCCGCTGCGCGACTGGGCGCATCGACTGGGCCTCACCTACCGCGTGCAGGCCTATGGCCTCGAGCAGGACTCGATTCAGCAGGCCGGCATCGTCGACATCCCCGAAACCGAGTCGTTGGGCGCAAAGAACCTCGACGATTACCGCGTGCTGGCGTCGGGGCGGGATATCGCGGGCCACACCATCCTGTCGTGCGAGGCCGCCGCGTTCCTCGGCAAGGCCTACAACACCACCTGGACCCAGGTGCTCAACACGCTGAACGAGACCTTCGCGGGCGGCGTCAACCAGACCGTGCTGCACGGTTTCCCCTACGCCACCGCGCCGGGCCTCGGCTGGCCCGGGTTCGCGGCTTTCAGCCCGTACTACAACAACGCCGTCGGCTACTCGGAGGCGTGGGGTCCGCGCACGCCGAACTGGGCCCACGCTCGGGATATCTCGGCCTTCGTCGCCCGCACGCAGCAGGTGCTGCAGACGGGGCGTGCGCGCTACGACATCCTGTTCCTGCGTCAGAAGGGGTGGGCGCAGACCGGTATCGGCGCGCCCTGGGCGACGGCCTCGGGCATCCCGATCGGGTGGACGCACGGGTTCCTGGCGAACTCGTCGCTCGAGCTGCCGGGTGCCGTCATGAAGAACGGCCGGTTCGCGCCCGATGGCGGAAACTATCGCGTCGTCATCCTCGACATCGACCGGTTCCGCGGCAACGAGGCCACCATGTCGGTGGCGGCGGCCACCAAACTGCTGGCGCACGCGAAAGCCGGCCTCCCCGTCATCTTCTTCGGCGACTGGACGAACCCCGAGGCCACCGGGCTGCGCGATGCATCCGCAAACCAGCAGGTGGCCTCGCTTCTGGCGCAGGTGAAGGCGCTGCCCACCTCGACGACCGCGCTCGGCAACGACGACATCCCGATCGCCTTGGCCGCGCTCGGCATCGGGCGGGATGTCGAGCACTCCTCGTCCATGCTGAAACACATCCGCCGTGTTGACGGAAAGGTCGACTATTACTTCCTCACCAATACGCGTCACAATCCGCCGAAGGACAAGCTCGTCCTCATCGATCAGGACGTGTGGTTGACGGCCGAGTCGGGTGACAGCATCCCCTATGAGCTGGATGCCTGGACGGGGCGCATCACGCCCGTCGCGCACTACCGGCGCGAGGGTTCGCGCGTGCGGGTTCGGGTGCGGCTGGCCCCGGCGCAGTCGACCATCATCGTGCTGGCGGGCCGCTCGTACGCGGGGGTCACGGCGCCTCTCGTGCACGTGGTCGAGACCACCGCGACGGGTGCGCGCTTCGCGGCGGGGGCCGGTGCCGGTTCCGGTTCCGGTTCCGCCGAGCTCGTCGCCGAGGCGACCGGCACCTACCAGGCCACCCTGTCCGACGGCCGCACTAAGACCGTGACCGTGAAGGATCTGCCCGCGGCCATCGATCTGCCGTCGTGGCAGCTCGAGCTCGACGACTGGCAGCCCGTCGACCCCGCGCGCATCGAGACGAAACACGTCATGCATACGATCGCGCTCGACAGCCTGCAACCCTGGAACAAGATCCCGGGGGTGGTGGATGCCTCGGGAATCGGTGTCTACAAGACGACGCTGACGCTCGACCCCGCGTCGTGGAAGATCGGCCGCGTCGGCATCTACCTCGACCTGGGGCAGGTCATCGACACCTTCAAGGTGTGGGTGAACAGCGAACTGGTTGCCGAGCGAGACATCCTCGACACTCGCCTCGACATCAGTGCGTATGCCCGGCCGGGCCGCAACACCGTGCGCGTCGAGGTGGCCTCGACCCTGATCAACCGGCTGCGCGTCGTGAACCCGACGGTGTATTCATCGGTGGGCTCGCAGGCGTATGGGCTGCTCGGTCCGGTGCAGGTTCGCCCCTACGGCATTGCGCGGGTCATCTGATGCGCGGCGGGGATGTGGGAAATCAATGCGTGATGAGCGCGAGTGACGCGAGAAGCGCGAGTGGCGCGATGCGAAGGAGAGAGATGTCAGAGATGTCCGGCAGGCGGAACGAGAAGTCGGCTCCGAACGGTGCCACGCGGCGCGCGGGTGTGGTGCGCATCTTCGGGGCCGTGAGTGTCTTCTCTCTCGCCGCGGTGGGGCTCGGGGCGGGCGCCGCAGTGGCCGCGCCCGCCGAAGCATCCATCTCGGGTGTCGTCACCGAGCTCGACCGCCCCGTCTCAGAGGTCGTCGTCTCGGCCTACCGCTGGGATGCGGCGGCCGACGCCTACGTCTTCGAACAGGAAACCGACACGGCCGGCGACGGTTCGTGGACCCTCGGCTTCCTCCCGGATGGCGAATACACCCTCGACTACGGCACCGAATTCTCGTCGGCGCGCTTCGCACTGGGCGAATCGCTGGCGGGCGACGACGACTACAGCGACGACGAGCCGCAGTTCGCGGTGACGGGGGCCGCGGCATCCGCCACGCCCTTCGCCGACGTCGACCTGCGCCTGCTGGGCGGCGCCCTCGAACTGACCGTCACGGCTGACGACGGCACACCGCTCATCGACCTGGATGATGCGGCCGCCGAATTGCGCGGCAAAACGCTCGACGGTTCAGTCGTCTCAACCCCCAAGACGTTCGCCGACGAGGAGGGTCTCGTAACGATTCCTCGTGTTCCGGTCGGCAACTACGTCGCCTACGTCGGCTCGGCCGGCAGCGCGCCCGCGCCCGTCCCGCTGGGTGCATCCATCGAGGCGGCGGAGACGGTCGACTACGGAGCGCACGTCATCCCCGCGGTTGCCGATGGAGCGGTCGCGGCCACCGGAACGCTCGCAATCAGCGAGGCCCCGCGCGTCGGATCGGCCGTCGACGTGACGCTGCCGGCCTTCGATCCGGCCGGCGACCCTGTCGAATATCGCTGGTACGCCGACAACACCCTCATCGAGGATGCGACGGGCGCCACCTTCACGCCCACCGACGACGAACTCGGCGCAACCCTCACGGTCTGGGTGTTCGCGCACGCGGCCGGCAAGGACCCTTACCTCGAGAGCGTGCGGGCGTCGGCGGTCGTCGTCGCGGCTGACGATCCCTCGGCCACCCCGACCCCGACTCCGACAGCGGCGCCGACCCCGGGCGTCCCGTCCGACAACGCGGGCTCCGCAACGCCGGCCCCCGGCGCAAACCCGGGCGGCGGTGGCCCCGGCGACCTCGCCCAGAGCGGTGTCGCCCCCACGCTCGGAGTCCTCCTGGCCGCGGCCCTCGTCGCCGCCGGCCTCGTGCTCGCGCGCCGCTACCGTGCTCGAGCTGCTGGAGCTGACGCTGATGCCGGATCAGGTGCGTCGGGAAGCGCCGACGAGCGCGCCTAAACGGTGAGGTGGGGTCGGCGGTGCATCGTGTCGCTCGACCCCACCCGCCCTGCGTCGCCGGGCGACACCCCGCTGCGCCCCGGACGGCGCCTGCTAGCGAGCGAGGATGGTGAGAGCGCCGTATGGTCCGGTGCAACTCGCGCTGTCATCGCAGGTCGAATAGTCCCAGTTCTCCACTCCCGCTAACGCGGCTCCCGCGCGGATGTCATCAGGCAGCGTCACCTCGGCGCTGAATGAACCGTCGAACGCTTCGGTTGTTGTGACCGTTGTGCTGGGTCCGCGGTCTCCCGTAGGGCTGATGATGACGCGCCAGCCGTCGCGCGGAACGGTCACCTCGCACACATCCGGCGACTCGACCGTGACGGTGTCGCCGGCATGTGCCTCGCTCGGCGTCACCGTTATGCGAGGAACGCAGACGGGCTTCGGGGTCGAGCAGCCCACCAATGCGGTGAGCGTGAGAGGGGCGGCGAGTAGGAGGGCGACAGAGCGGCGCATATGCCGAACGTAGTGCGCCTGTGGTTGACAGGTCGAGTGCAAGTGCCGATAGGATACGAAACGTGCCGTATCTTTCAGATCACTCCATCGACTCTTCTTCGCCGTCGTCAGTGTCCGCCCCACCCGTCGCGGGCGGCCGCCCCCGCGACGCAGTCCGCGAGGGTCAAATCCTCGCGACCGTGCTCGAGATGCTCGCCGACACGGGCTACGACAGCATCACGTTCGAAGAGGTCGCGCGCCGCGCCAAGGCATCCAAGGCCACCCTTTACCGCCGCTGGCCCACCAAACGCGACATGGTCGTCGCCGCAGTCAAGGCCGGGCCGTCGTCAGGGCACATGCAGGACGCCATCGACACGGGTTCGCTGCGCGGCGACCTGCTCGCCCTGTGCCGCCGGCTCAACACCACGCTGCGTGCCAGCGACGGTTCGATGAGCCTCATGCTGCTGCAGGCCGGCCTCGAGGATGCCGAACTCTGCGAATACCTCGAGGTTGCGACAGGACCGACCGGCGCGCGGCTGCCCGCTTCCGTGCTCGAGGCAGCGATCGCTCGCGGCGAGCTCCCGGCTGACGCGAAGCCCTTCCCCTACGAAGAGGTCACGGGCTCGGTCCTCCTCCTCCGCCGGCTGAACGGCCTCACGGTCGACGACGCCTACCTCGACACGCTGATCGACAGCATCCTCATCCCCGCTCTCGCCGCCAGTGCCGCGTCCGCCTCCGAACCGCCGCGCGGCATCTTCTCCGGCGCGCCCGCCTCCGACTGACCCCTCCCGAAAGGCATCATGAACGACTTCTCTAGCCCGGCCCCGCTCACCATCGATGGCTTCCGCACCGAACGCATCGCCGCCGCACCGGGCGTCTCGCTCAACGTCGCGGTCGGCGGCTCGGGCGCCCCTATCGTCCTCCTCCACGGCTTTCCGCAAACCCACCTCATGTGGCGGGATGTCGCACGCGACCTCGCGGCGACCAACACCGTCATCGTCCCCGACCTCCGCGGTTATGGCGCGAGCGACAAGCCCGAAGAAACCTCACCTGACGTCTACTCGAAGCGCACCATGGGCGCCGACATCGTCGCGATCGCTCGCGAACTCGGCCATGACACGTTCTCGCTCATCGGCCACGACCGCGGCGCCCTCGTGGCGGTTCGTGCGGGTCTCGACCACCCCGACGTCGTCGCCCACCTCGGCATTCTCGACGTTCTCCCCACCATGGACATGTGGGATGTCTTGCACGGCGTCGACGCGAAGGTGGCATGGCACCTCTACCTGATGGCCCAGCCGGCCGGCCTGCCCGAGCGCATGATCGCGGCCACCGGCGAAGAGTTCTTCGCGTCGTTCCTCGACGCCTGGGACACCGACGGTGCGACGTTCCCGCCGCACATCCGCCAGCACTATGTGGACGCGTCGGTCGCGGCCATCCCCTCGATCGTCGCCGACTACCGCGCCTCGGCCGGCATCGACCTGGACCTCGACCGCGCCGACCGTGCCGCGGGCGCACAACTCGCCATGCCCGTCGGCATCCTCTCGCAGGACTGGGGTTCGCAGCTGGGCTTCGACGCGTCGTCGCTCTGGGCCGCCTGGGCCCCCGACCTCACCTACGAGCCCAGCCAGGCCGGCCACTACATGGCCGAGCGCGCCCCCGCCGACGTCGCCGCCTTCATCCGCGGCCTCATCGCCCGCTAGCTCGCGGCCGGAACTAGCTTCATCGAATGTGGCGCAACGTCACGCCGAGGCGCCGCGCAGGCTGAGCGAGCCGTTCGGCGAGCGAGTGCGAGAGCGAGACACCCGCAAGTGCGCCGATGTGCTCTACGACCTGAGGCACGCTCATCCCATCGGTCGCGAGACGCTCGCCGAACGGGTCGGCTCTCAGGGCTGCATCGGCGTCCTCGAAGCGCTGCGCGGCCCAGCTGCTTCGACCGTCGAGACGGCTCCGCAAACGCCGCAGCACTGTCGTTTGGTTCGCGAGCAGCGTCACATGCAGCGTCTTGATGTCCGCCCCGTGCAAGGCGTCGAAGATGACTCGGCGCCTCACGGGATCGCTCAGCGTCATCGGCACGATCAGCGTGCCGGGATGCTTGCGCGAAATGTCGACCAAGATCTCGGCCGCGGTAGGCGCCCACCATGGCGTCTCCTGAAAATCATCCCGAATGGCGGGCGGGTACATCCGCTGGATGCCGAAGCCCAACAGCTCGGGGTCGACCACCGCGCTCCCCGGAAGCTTGCGATGCAGCCCGAATGCGGCCTGCGTCTTCCCCACACCGAAAGTCCCATTGATCCAGATCAACACACCCTGAGCCTAGAGCGCTGCGTTGGTGCGTGCTCGTAACCAATGGGCAACGAAAAGGCGCTCGGTATACCGCTCCAGGGCGCGGCGTGGCACGGTCGAGTCATGAGTTCGTCACGGCGCCACGCACGCCCGGTCGTGACATCCGCGGCACTCGCCCTCCTTGGGCTCACGCTCACGCTCGCGGGATGTGCCGGGTGGGGCGGCGGCGTCGCGTGCCCGGCCATCGGCTACACCCAGTCGCTGACCGTCGTCACGGTGGGGCAGGTGGCGGAGGCGGCATCCATCGAGTTCTGCGACTCGGAGGGCCGGTGTTCGCGCACCGCCGAGCAGCGCGCCGAGGACGACACCGTCGGCTCCGTCTACGACATCGTGCCCGTGAACGGCTCGACGTGGCAGGTCACGCTGTTCGCAGGCCAGGTGCCCGAAGCGACCGTCACGGCCTACCGCGAGGATGGTTCGACTGTCGGCGCAATCACGACACCTCTCGCGTGGACGTGGCTTTCGGACGACCAGGTCTGCGGCGGCCCCACTGCTGCCTTCCCCGTTTTCCTACCCGTCGGCTAGGGGTGCAGCTATTCAGCCAGCGTGAGCGGCAACTGCTCCGAGAACACGCGCGTGGTGGGCGGTGCCGCGAGCAGTTCGCGGATGCGTCCGCCCCCGCCCTCGGGAGTGGCGCGCCATTCGACATACCGCGTGTGGTCGATGGTGCTCGCCCACTTCTCGACGACGATCATGTGGGCGGGGTCGTCGTCCGAGACGAGCACCTCGAGGCCCTCGTTGCCGGGCCACGCGCGAGTCGCCGCCAGTGTCTCGCTGAGGATCTCGGACGCATCGGCGAGCTTCGCCGGGTCGAGCTGGATCTCGAAATGCACGATCGTAGTCATGCCCAACCCAACGTGTCAGGGCTGGCCGTATTCCATGGGCGAGCCCTGCACCCACCAGCCGAACAGCGGCATCCAGAAGGGTGCGGAGAAGATCGCGATCCAGGCGGCCGCCGAAATCGTGATGCTCACCGCGGCTGTGGCGACGACGAGCAGAACCACGGCGGATGTCCCGGCGCGCACGGCTTCGGTCGACGTATTGTCGTCGACGTCCTCCTCGTTCTCGGCCAGCAGCAGCCCGAGAGCATCCTCGTCGGTAGTCATGTTTCCCACCCTCGTCGATCCTGAGTCTCGACTCTAACAAGGCCTGCCGGAAACCTGGCCGACCGTTTCGTCACCCGCGTGGCTGTGTCCTGAGCGTGAGGATGCGGGCTGGGAAGGTCAAGAACTGGTGCGCGATGTGGGCGGCGGCTCGTCGAGCGCATCCAGTGCGGCCAGGGCCTCGCGTGCTCGGGCCAACCTGTCGGCGGGGGTATCGTCCCACCAATACGGCCCGCGCTCGCCGAGGCCGTGCTTGGCGAGCCCGACACGCTTGCGTGCCGCCGCAACCGCGTCGTCGTCGGCATCCTTCTTCGCCGTGCGCACACCCGACCGCCCGCGGCCCAGATGTGATTTCAGCGCGGCGACGACGTCCTCGGGCAGGCTCGGATCGGTGCGCCGCCAGCGCCGCCCGTTGACGACGAGCCAGCGCTCGTCGTCGGTCGCCTCGCTATCGGGCGCGCCGGATTTGGGCACGCCGGATTGCGCGGAGGCGGTTTCGTCACCGGGGGACATGGCCCGCCCGCCCTCAGACGAGTTCCACCTTGATCCATCCGGGTTCGCGACGGTCGAATGCCTCGTAGGCGGCAATCGCGTCGCCGATGTGCTCGTGCTCGGTGATCAGCGCGGTCGGGTCGAACTGGCCAGACGCGACGAGGTCGATGAGGGGAGGCGTCACCGAATGGTGGTCGCAGTTGCCCGCTCGAATCGTGAGGTTCTTGTTCATGGCTTCGCCGATGGGGTACTGCTCGACCGTCGGCGAATACACGCCGATGATGCCGATGCGGCCGTACTTCGCCACCACCTCGACTGCCCAGCGCGCCGCCTGAGAGGGGCCGTCGCCCGGCTTCCACTGGGTGGCGTCGGGGTCGGCATCCGGCGCGATCTGCGCGACCTCGGCGTCGAATTTCGCGGCGTCCTCGTCGGATACCGCGGCCGGACCGCGCTTCGGGCGCTCGGCATCCACACCCACGGCATCGATCACGCAGTCGGCGCCGATGCCGTTCGTCAGATCCATGATGGTCTGCACGGGGTCTTCGCGGTTGTAATCGACGATCTCGCAGTTCTGGGCCAGGGCAGCGGCCAAGCGGGACTCCTCACCGTCGACGATGATGACCCGTCCGGCGCCCTGCTTGAAGGCGGATGCCGCGGCGAACTGCCCGACGATACCGGCACCGAAGACGACCACCACGTCGCCACGGGTCACGCCCGCGAGCTCGGCGCCGAACCATCCGGTCGGGAAGATGTCGGAGAGCAGGATCGCCTGCTCGTCGGAGACGTTGTCGGGCAGCGGGTGCATGCTGTTCTGCGCCCACGGGATGCGCGCGTACTCTGCCTGCAGGCCGTCGATGGGGCCGGTCGTCTCGGGGCCGCCGAAGAAGCTCGTGCCGGCCTGCGGGCCGTTCGGGTTGGCCACATCGCACTGACTGGTCTTGCCCATGCGGCAGTAGCGGCAGGCGCCACACGACATGGTCGAATTCACGACGACGCGGTCGCCGGGGCTGAAACCGCGCACGGCGTCGCCCACCTCGACGACCACGCCGACGGCCTCGTGGCCGAGGATCGTGCCCTCACGCATGGGCGCCATGGTGCCGCGCACGAAGTGCAGATCGGTGCCGCAGATGGCGCTGCGCGTGATGTGGATGATCGCGTCGTGCGGGTCCTGAATGGTGGGCTGCGCCACCTCGTCGAGTCGGATGTCGCCGATACCGTGCCAGACAACTGCCTTCATGATGAACCCTCGTTTCCCGCTGCGCGTGTCGTGTCTCGTGTCTCGTGTCGTATTTCCGTCGAGACACCAGTCAAACCGCCGCTTCGACCCCGCAACAGGGCATTGCCAGCCGCCGGACGCGCGGTTATCGTGTGCCCGCCGGCATTGTGCCCGCGTCGCCCGCCTGCGACGATGAACCCCGATGACTGATATTGAGCGTTACCTCCAGGCCTATGACGAACAGCTCCGAACGGATGCCGAGACCCCGAGTGCGGTGAGCGTCGCACGCCTCGGCCCGCTCCGGCTCGTCACCTTCGCCGGTGGCCGAGGTTTCGTCACCTACCAAGACCTCGGCGATGCGGATGCCGGGGCCATCGCCGCGCTCGTGGAAGACGCGCTCGCGCACTACGTCGTGCAGCCCGAGATCACGCGCGTCGAGTGGAAGACCCGCGGTCACGATCGCGCACCCGGCCTCGACGAGGCCCTGCGGTCGAACGGTTTCGAACCCGACGAGGTGGAATCGATCATGATCGGCCCGCTCGAAGCCCTGGCCGAGGACATCCCGACGCCCCCGGGTGTGACGCTGCGCGTCGTCACCGACGAGGCGGATGTCCGCGCGATGAGCGCCATGATCGACGAGGCGTTCGGCGAAGACGTCGACCCCGGCATCGCCGATGCGCTGCTCGCCCGCCTCGCCCGCAACGACGGCATGCAGCTCTGGGTGGCCGAGACCGACGGCCGCATGGTGTCGGGCGGCCGCCTCGAACCGGTGCCCGGCACGGACTTCGTCGGTATCTGGGGTGGCGCCACCCTCGAGGCCTACCGCGGCCGCGGCATCTATCGCGCGCTCACGGCCGCCCGCGCCCGCGCCGCGCTGGCCCTCGGAAAAAAGCTCGTCCACAGCGACTCGACCGAGTACTCGCGCCCCATCCTCGAGCGCTCAGGCCTCGTCAAGGTCTCGACCACGACCCCCTACCGCTGGGTGCGCTGACTCGTCAGCGCCAGACAGGGGCGAACGGCTCAGCCGCGGCGGCCGAAGAGGGAGCGTCGGGACGCCGGGCGCGTGTAGAAGGGCTGCAGGCTCGTGAGCAGGTGTTTTTCGCGCGGGCCGGCGAATGCGACATCCACGGGGTGCACCTGGGAGTAGTAGACGAGGGCGCTCCCGAGATCTTCGCTCACGGCATCGCGGGTGTCGCGTGACCCGACGAGCACGAGCAGGTAGGCCTGGTCGTTGTTCTCGGGCGTGACCTTCCAGCCGAGGAACGCGCGCTCGACCTGGGGATGCCGCGCGAACAGCTCGGCAAGGGTCTGCTCCATGCCATCCGGAATCTGCGCGGGGGCGCCGACCAGAACCTCGGTGTCTTTCGTGAGCACGTTCGGGGTCATGGGGGCGACGCCGTCGAGCAGCTGAGCGATCTCGCCCGGCAGGAACTCCTTGCCCTGCGGCGAATGCGGGTTCAGCACGAGGCGCGCGCCCCGAGTCATGTCCCAGAACGCGCGGCAGGACAGCGCGAGGTAGCGCGTCTCGTAACCCGGGATGGCGGCCTGCGTCTCGGCGAGCCGCGCCTCCGACGTGTAGAACGGTTGCACCGAGCTGCCGTCGCCCGAGGTGAGCGGCGCGAATGTGGCCAGCTGCCCCTCGCCGTCAGCGGCCGGTTCGGCCCACCCCGGCACGAGCACGGTGCTGTCGAGCAGCGCCGCCAGGAAGTCGGGGATGCCTTGCCCGGTGTCGGCCGCGCGGGCGAGGAGAGCTTCGAGCGTCGTCTGTTCGCTGTTTTCCACGCGGCGAGCCTACCCCGGTGCCCCGTCTTCGAGCGCGGGGTCGCCCGCGGGTCGCTTCGTCACGAGGATCTCGGCGATGCGGCGCCGGTCCATGGCCGTCACCTTCAGTGAGGCATCCTCTAACTCGATGACGTCGCCGACGGTCGCGAGTCGCCCGAGTCGGTGCACCACGTACCCGGCGATGGTGTCCCACGTGCCTCGAGGGATGCTGACTCCCGCCGCCTCCTCGAAGTCCTGGATGTTGAGGCGGCCGTCGACGACACCGCCCTCGTCCGCGAGTTCGCGGGGTGCGGCATCCGTGTCGTATTCGTCGAAGATCTCGCCGACGACCTCTTCGACCAGGTCTTCGAGCGTGACGATGCCGTCGGTGCCGCCGTATTCGTCGACGACCACGGCGATCTGCTGGTTCTGCGCCCGCATGCCGGTGAGTGTCGGCAGCACGCGCGCGGTCGACGGCAGATAGGGGATGTCGCGGCTCACGTCGCCGAGCGGTCGCGAGCTGTCGGTGGCCGCGGCGTCATAGAGGTCGCGCACGTGCACGAAGCCCGTGATGTCGTCGATCGACTGGTCGACCACGGGGTAGCGCGAGAACGGCAGCCCCTGCACGCGGTCGACGGCCTCGGCGATGGTTCCGGCGCCGTCGAGCGCCACGACCTCGGGCCGCGGGCGCATGACCTCGCTGATCTGGCGGTCGCGCAGCGAGAGCACGTCGTCGAGGATGCGGCGCTCGTCGTCGGGCAGGCCCTCGTGGCTCGACACGATGTCGCGCAGCTCCTCATCCGAGAGTTCGTCGCTCGACTTGTTGGGGTCGCCGCCCAGCAGCCGCACGACGGCGTTGGTCGACAGCGACAGCAGCCAGATCACGGGCCGCATGAGGTGCGCGAAACCGTTCAGCACGGGCGCGACGGCGTAGGCGAACTGTGCGTTGCGCTGGATCGCGAGCCGCTTGGGCGCGAGCTCGCCGAGCACGAGCGAGAGATAGGCGATGATGAGCGTCAACGTGATGGTCGCGATGGTGCCGGCCAGCTGTTCGCTGAGCCCCCAGGCCACGAAAAGCGGCACGACGGATGGCGCGATCGACGACGCTCCATAGGCCGCCGAGGCGAAGCCGGCCACCGTGACGCCGATCTGCACGGCCGAGAGGAAGCGGTTCGGGTTGCGGGCCAGGCTCGCCACCTTTTCGCCGCGTTTGCCGCGCTGGGCGATGGCGTTGACCTGGCTCTCGCGCAACGTGACGAGGGCCATTTCGGTGGCCGCGAACACGCCGCCGATGAGCACGAACACGACGACGAGGACGATGTTGAGCAGGAGATCGCCGTTCATCGGGCCACCCCCTGCGAGGTGCGGTGTGCGCTCGGGGTCACCCGGGCGCTGGGTCTATGGCAGTCGGTCGATGGTTCGACGGTGCGTGTCATGGACGCAGCCTATTGAGCTTTTCTCAGAAAACGCCCGGGGTGGTGGGGCCGGTGCCGTCCGTGGTGGGTGCGTCGGTGCGTGTGCGCGGCGCGGAGAAGGCGACCAGGTGATGTGTCGGCAGGGAGAAGGTGACGCGATCTCCGGCGTCAACGTCGAGGGATGCCCACAATCGCAGTGGTACGTCGGCGAACACCAGCGCCGTCCGCACTCGCACCGTGTCTCCGTGCGGTTCGACGTCGAGGATGGTGTCGACGATCTCGCCGCGGCGGTCGAGGCCGACCGAGGCGGGCGGGATGACGGCGACCCAGCGCGCCGCCGCCGGCTCCGTTGCATCGGAAGTTTCGCGATGCGAGTCCGGCACAACAGCCGGCTCGGCGCGTTCACACGGGGGCAGCGGGATGCGGAGCCCGTCGTCGGTGTGCAGGACATCGCCGCGGCGCTCGCCCTCGAAGAAGTTGAGCCCGGCGAGCTGAGCCATGAACGGCGTGCGCGGGCGTTCGATGAGGTCGCGGGGTGAGCCCTGCTCGACGACGCGACCGCGGTTCATGACGAGCGCGCGGTCGGCGAGTGTGAGCGCGTCGACCACATCATGCGTCACAAGGATGGTCGTGCGGTCGGCGAGCACGGTGCGCAGCAGGCGGCGCAGGTCAGAGGCGACCCGCACGTCGAGCGCCGACATCGGTTCGTCGAGCAGCAGCACATCGGGGTCGGTGGCGAGGGCCCGGGCGATCGCAACGCGCTGAGCCTGCCCGCCGCTGAGAGTCGCGGGCATGCGAGCGGCGAGGGATGCGGCATCCACCCGCTCGAGCCACCGCAGTGCCGTCTCGCGCGCGACGTGCCGTGACGCCCCCGCACTGCGCGGGCCGAATGCCACGTTCTCGAGCGCGGACAGGTGCGGGAACAGCAGGGCATCTTGCGCCAGCAGGGCCACACCGCGGCGATGCGGCGGCACGTTCACCCCGTGGTCGACGAGCGCGCGCGAGCTGTGGATGCGCGAGCCGGCGTCCGGCGCGAGAACACCGACGATCACGCCCAGCGCGGTCGACTTGCCCGACCCGTTCGGCCCGAGCACTGCCACCGTCTCGCCCGCCCTTACCTCGAAGGAAACCTCGACATCGCGTGCATCGTGCCGGAAAGCAGTATCGATCCCAACGTCCGCTCGGCGTGGCTGAGGCACCGCGTCCGCGTCCTCATCGGACGGCACGCCGACGCCAATCGCATCGGCTCGGCCAGCGGTCGTGTGACGGCGACCTCGAAGACTGGGTGAGTCGCCTCCCGCGGCTCGGCCGTCGTTCGACTCCGGGTCGTCCTTGGGGCGGCCGGCCAGCTTGGCTCGGCGCGCGCCCGGCTGCAGCCCCGCCAGCCACTGCGAGGCGACGACGATGAGCACCGCGACCAGGACGAGCACGAGGGAGAGGGCGACCGCGGCATCCGGGTCGGTCTCGCGCTGCAGGTAGATCTCGAGCGGGAGCGTGCGGGTGGCGCCCGCAAGGCTGCCCGCGAAGGTGAGGGTGGCACCGAATTCGCCGAGCGCGCGGGCGAACGACAGCACGGCCCCCGACACGACGGCGGGCAACAGGAGCGGCAGCGTGACGCGCAGGAACGTGGTCGTCGGCCCGGCCCCGAGGGTGGCGGCGACCGTCTCGTAACGCCCACCGAAGGTGCGCAGGGCGCCCTCGAGGCTCAGCACCAGGAAGGGCAGAGCGACGAACGTCTGAGCGAGCACGACGGCGGTTGTGGAGAACGCGATGTCGATGCCCCACGAGCTGAGCAGTTGGCCGATGAGCCCGCGCCGTCCGAACGTGTAGAGCAGGGCGATGCCCGCGACGACGGGCGGCAGCACGAGCGGCAGCAGCACGAGCGCCCGCACGACGCGCTGTCCCGGAAAGCGGGTGCGCGCGAGCACGATGGCCAGGGGCACACCGAAGACGAGACACAGCGCCGTGGCGGTGAGCGAGGTGCGCAGGCTCAGCCCGAGAGCCTGCAGCGACGATTCCGACGTGACGAGCGGGATGAATTCGCCCCCGTTCACGCGCGCGATCATCGCGACCAGCGGCACCACCACGAACAATCCGCCCACGGCCGCCACGACGAGGAGCCATCGCGGAACGCCGACGCCGTGCACCGGCGCCCCACCGCCCACGTTCGCGCCCGCGGCACGCCGGTCTCGAGGGCCGCTCATGGTGTCTTGGGTCGCTGTTCTCGCGGGTGGGTTCACGGTGCGCCGAAACCGGCGGCCGCCAGCACCTTCTGACCGGCCGGGCTCGCGACGTAGGCCACGAACGCGCGCGCGACATCCGATTGTGCCGTGCCGCGCAACGTGGCGATCGGGTAGGTGTTGACGGCTTCGGCGGACTCACTGAACGGGATGCCCACCACGGCGTCGCCCGCCGCCCGCACATCGGTCACATAGACGAGACCGGCGTCGGCCTCTCCCGACGTCACCTTGCCCAGCACATCCGTCACCGAGGATTCTTCGCTGACGGGCTGGATGTCGACGCCCGACGCCTTTTCGACGGCCGCCGTCGCCGACCCGCACGGCACCTGCGGCGCACAGATAACGGTCTTCACGCCGGCACGAGCCAGGTCGTCGAGGGATGCGATCTTGGCCGGGTTCGAGGGCGGCACGGCGATCTCGAGGGTGTTTGTCGCGAAGTCGGTGCTCGACCCATCGAGTAGGTCGCTGTCGGCGAGCTTCGCCATGTTCTTCGTGTCGGCCGACGCGAACACGTCGGCGGGCGCGCCCTCGACGATCTGCGTGACGAGGTCGGACGACCCCGCGAAGTTCAGCGTGACCGTCGTTCCCGGATGCGCCGCCTCGAAGTCGGCGGCGAGCTCGGTGAAGGTGCCCTTCAGGGATGCCGCGGCGAAGACCGTGATCTCGCCGGTGATGGCGCGAGAACCGTCGGATCCGCCGGTAGCCGGTGCGCTCCCACCAGCGGACGGGGATGAACAGGCGCTTACCCCGGCCACGAGTGTGACGGCGAGACCGAGTGCGAGAGCGATTCCACGCAGCCTGCCCCGCTCGGCTGCGGGCGACGCCTCGCCCGCGCGCGTCGCCTCGGTGGGGAGCGACCAGGCCTCGCGAAGCTGGCGCACCAACATCCGCCCGCGATGGGTCCGGCTCACGAGGCGCGCCCCGGCGTCTCGACGATCACGTTCGTGGCCTTGACGATCGCGATGGCCACCGAGCCGAGCTCGAGGCCCAGTTCGCGCACGGCCTCGCTGCTCATGAGCGAGACCACGCGGTGCGGGCCGGCCTGGATCTCGACCTGCGCCATGACCGTGTCCATGACGATGTCGGTGACGATGCCGACGAAACGGTTGCGGGCCGACCGCCCGATTTCGGAGGGGTCGGCGGGCAGCACGGCGTTCTCGCGGGCCAGCCGCGCCAGGGAGAGGCCGTCGACGACGGTGCGTCCCGACGCATCCTTCTCACTCTCGAGGGCGCCGCTCTCGACCCAACGGCGCACCGTGTCGTCGCTCACGCCGAGAAACTGGGATGCCTCACGAATCCGTATGTGCGCCATGAAAGCAACTTTAGTCACGCAAAAGCGGCTTGACGAGGGGCGTGGGCAGTCCACCCGCTGCCCACACCGCCAGCCGGGATCAGTTCGGAAGCACCTGAGCCAGGATGAGCGCCCCGACGACGAGCACGGTCGGCACGATCCAGATCAGCGACCCGATGCCGAACCCCATGCGCAGGCGCCGGCCCTTCTTGCTCACCTGTCCGCGCTGAGCGGTCCTCGGATCGGCCCGGCGCGGGTCACCCGGGATGGCCGTCATGCCGGCCCCCGCAAGCGATGCCTGGCGAGCTACGTCGACCTCGATCTCGGCGCTCGACCCGGCCAGACCGGCCGTCGACAGGGCGCGCGCCCGGTCGATTCCGCTCTCGCCGCCGAGGCGGTCGTCGCGCCAGCGTTCCCAGCGGGTCAGCTTGGCGCTCACGGCGTCGACGGCGTCGGTCAAGGCATCCCAGCGATCGGGGGAGAGCGTGACGACGTCGCGCGTGGACACGAGGAACAGCCAGTCGTCGATGATCTCGACGTCATAGCCGCGCACGTTGTCCATGAGGCGCGTCATCACGTCGGGGGTGAACAGGTAAAGGGCATCCCGCTCGTAGCCGCGCGGGCAGAACAGGGTGAAGTGTTCGTCGAAATCACCCTCGAGAGACAGCTTCTGCGCGCCGCTCGGCACGGTCGCCAACGAGAAGCGCCGAGACCCGCGGCCCCGCGACTGCAGCACGATGTGAGGAAGGCTCGTCGCGAGACGCAGGGCCGCGTAGCCGCCGAACTGCGTGTTGCGGCTGCCCTGCGCCCCCGTCAGCAGTTCGTAGTTCGCGATCTCGATGGGTCGGGGCCCGGTCGAGCGGAAGACCCGCGCCACGCGGAAGATCCCGTGATCGGCCCAGGGTGTCAGATGCATCGTGACGAAGGGGCCCGGAACGTAGACGAGTCGGTTGACCAACGCGAACCATGTGAAGCGGTAGTGCCGTTTGGGCGTGTCCCGTCGCGCGCGCAGGCGCAGCCACGCCCACAGGATCACGCAAAAGGCCACGAGAAGCAGCATGCCGAACCCGAACATGCCGGCGAGCTCGGAGTTCTTGTCGGGCTCGTCGTCGGCCAGCTCGGCGAAGAAGCCGATGAGCAGGCCGAACACGCCGAAGGGCGTGATGAACACGCCGACGCCGAGGATGAACCGCCGGAACCGGGCCATGGGGGCCCGCGCGATCGGATAGTCCTGCACGAACCTCTTGTAGAAGGCCCGCACATCGCGCCGCTTCACGCGCGCCGTCAGTGGCGCGGTGTTGAGAGTCGTATTCTGGCCCGCGAACGTGGTCACGCAGCATCCCCCTGGTCGTCGGGCCCGACCGGCCCTCCCTCAAAAATACGGGATGCGCGGGCCTGCGCTCGACGTGACGTGCGCCCTCGGGTGACCTCACGTCCGAGGACTCAGGCGCGGGCGGTGGCGAGGAGTTCGTCGAGGAGGGTGGCGTAAGGGATGCCGATGGCGTCGAACATCTTCGGCACCTGCGAGTCGGGGGTGAAGCCGGGCATGGTGTTGACCTCGTTGAGGAGGACGCCGCCGGGGGTGACGAAGAAGTCGAAGCGTGCGATGCCGCGGCAGCCAAGCGCCGTGAAGAGGGTGTCGGCGGCCGTGCGCAGGGCCTCGAGCTCGGGGTCGGTGACGCGCGCCGGGATGACGAAGGGCACGTGGCCGCCGTACTTCTGGTCGGTGTCGAAGACGTCTCCCTTGTCGACGGCGATCTCGAGCGCGGGGCCGATGGTGCGGCGGCCGTCGGCGTGTTCGAGTACCGCGACATCCACCTCGCGGCCCTCGACGAACTGTTCGATCAGCACGTGCTCGTCGTGGCGGCGGGCTTCGTCGACAGCGGCCGGCAGGTCGGATGCCTGGGCCACAACACTCACGCCGTGACTCGACCCGGCCGCAACCGGTTTCACGACGACGGGATACGTGAGGCCCGCGACGGAGACGCCCTCGGCGACCGAGATGGCGGGAGACGACACCCCGCCTCCCGCCACGACCCGGCCCCCGACGACGTAGACGGCGGGTGCGGTCGCGATGCCGAGCGCCCCGGCGATGAGTTTGGTCACCCATTTGTCCATCGCCAGGGCACCCGGTCGGATGCCTCCCCCCACGACAGGCACCCGCACCACCCCCATGAGGGCCGCCATCGTGCCGTCCTCCCCGTTCACGCCGTGCAGCGCGGGGAACACGACATCCATCCCCTCGAGCCCCGCCACCGCCTCGGCCGCCGTCAGACGCGAGCGTTCGTCAGTGGCCGAACCATCGAACCACCCGCCGTCCCGGCCGATCGTGAGGCGATAGACGTCATACCGCTCACGGTCGAGTGCCCCCGCGATGCCAGCGGCCGAGGCCAGAGAGACGTCGTGTTCGCCGGAGGCGCCGCCACCGATCACGCACACGCGGATGCGTTCGTCGGGGGTCAGATCAGATCGCTGCACAATTCTTCTTTCGTCGGGGGAGGGCCCGGTCGCTGCCGGTGGGTCGATCGGTCGAACGGGCGAGGGCGGGCACGGCCGGGGATGTCGGCGGGCCACTCGGTTCCGGCGGCGCAATGGGTTCCGGCAGGCCGGTCGGTTGCGGGATGGCAGCAGATGCCGCCGCAGCCGCCGGGATGGTGCGCCGGTCGACCCGGTGCACGCGCGCGCCGACGCCGACGACGATGTCGTGTTCGAGCGTGCCCGCCCAGTCGGCCCACTCGGCCACGGTCGGTTCGCCGGAGGTTCCGGGCCCGAACACCGTGGCGCGTTCGCCCGGCTGGATGCCGTCGTTGCCGACATCCACCACGATCTGGTCCATCGAGAACAGGCCGACGACGGGGTAGCGGCGGCGGCGCAGCTGCACGAAGGCGCGGCCCGAGGCCGTGCGCGGCAAACCATCGCCGTAACCGAGCGGCAGGAGCGCGAGCGTGGTCTCGGAGGACGTCGTATAGGTGTGCCCATAGCCGACGCCCGAACCGCGGGGCACGCGCCGCACCGAGACGACCGGGGCCGTCAAGGTGAGCGCCGGTCGCAGCGCCACCGTGCGCGACGGGTCGATGCCATAGAGCCCGGCGCCCACGCGGCTAAGTTCATAGTGCGTGTCGGGCCGGGTGAGTGTCGCGGCGCTCGCCGCCAGGTGACGAATCCTCGGCGAGAGTCCGCGGCGGCGAGCCACCCGCACGCCGTTGTCGAAGATCATGCGCTCGCGATCGGTTTCGGGTGAGGTCGGGTCTGAGGCGCTCGACAGGTGCCCCATGACGCCCACCACGTCGATCGACCCCTGGGCCTGCCACAGCCGGGCCATCTCGCACAGCGCCGCCCATTCGCCGCGAGGCGCACCGTCGCGGTTCATGCCCACGTCGAGGTGCAGGTGCACGCGGGCGGCGCGACGGGCACGGGATGCCGCGGCCGCCACGAATCGCAGCTGCCTCATGCTCGACACGGCCAGGTCGACGTCGGCGCGGATCGCCGCCTCATAGTCGGCGTCGAGCGGGTTGAGCCAACTCAGGAGCGGGGCCGCGGGCGCTTCGGCGCGCAGGGTCATCGCCTCGGCGATGCTCGTCACGCCCAACCAGTCGGCGCCGTTCGCGAGCACGAGGGGTGCGAGGCTGCCGTGTCCGAAGCCGTCGGCTTTGAGCACGGCCATGAGCTGCCCGGCGGTGCGCTCGCTGAACATGCGCGTGTTGTGGGCGATGGCTGCGGCATCCACCGTCAGTTCTGCCGTCGTGTGCATCGGTCCCCTTTTCCCTCGCTCCGACGCTACGCAGGCGTTCGTGAGGGCGCCTCAGCCTTTGGGCCCCCTTCGTTCGGGCGAAACGGTCCTGCAGGATGACCGCGACCCGGCCGATCGGCCAAGGCCCGTGGTGGCGGCGACCGGGTCTGAAGCACGCAGCTCTGGGAGTCGGCAGCGGGAGCCCGTTCCTGAGCGCCCGGGATAATGGGTGCACAGGCCGTGGATCGCGCGGTGCTGGAGAGGACCGCATGAAATTCGACCTGCACGACGTTCCCGAACGCGTTTCGACGGGCACGCTGCCCGCGCCCGATCTCGTCGAGGAGTTCGTGGAGGAGGCGCACCAGAGGAACCAATCGCTCGAGGGCGGGTCCGTCGCCGATTACATCCCCGCGCTGGCCGATGCCGACCCGAACCTCTTCGGCGTATCGGTGGTCGACGTCTCGGGCGATGCGCACGACGCGGGCGACACCGATCACGCGTTCTCGATCCAATCGATCTCGAAGGCCTTCGTCTATGCGCTCGTCTGTGAAGAGCTCGGGCACGACGCCACCTACGAGCGCGTGGGCGTGAACAACACGGGCATGCCGTTCAACTCGGTCGTCGCGATCGAGCTCAACGACGGGCACCCCATGAACCCCATGGTGAACGCCGGGGCGCTGACCACGACATCCCTCGCCCCCGGCACGGGCGACGAACAGTGGCGCTGGATCTGGAAGGGGCTCTCGGCTTTCGCGGGCCGCCACCTGGTCTTGGACGACGACGTCTATCGCTCGGAGCGCGCCGGCAATCAGCGCAACCAGGCCATCGCGCGCCTGCTCGAGAGCTATGGGCGCATCGAGAAGGATCCGCTCGAGGTGGTCGACGTCTATACGAAGCAGTGCTCGCTTCTCGTGACGGCCCGCGACCTCGCCGTCATGGGGGCGACGCTGGCGGATGGCGGGGTTAACCCGATCACGAAGGAGCGCGTCGTGGCGCCGCACGTGTGCCGCGACACCCTGGCGGTGCTCGCCGCGAACGGCCTCTACGAGCGCTCGGGCGAGTGGCTGTTCGAGGTCGGAATCCCCGGCAAATCGGGGGTCTCCGGCGGCATCGTCACGGTCGCGCCCGGCAAGGCGGGCATCGGCGTGTTCTCGCCGCCGCTCGACGACGCCGGCAACAGTGTGCGCGGCAAACAGGCCACGGCGTTCCTGTCCCGTGCCCTGGGGCTCAACGTGTTCGCCTCGGATGCCTTCGCCGAAGCCTCGATGACGGCCACCGCCGAAGCGGCCGACGATGACGACGCATCCGGCGAGGAGATCGACGAGCGGGCCCACGACCTCTCCGACCAGGAGGAGGCGCGCGAGGACGCCGAAGACGCTGCGGCATTCGACGATGCGATGGCCGAGAAGGGCGATAACGTGCCCTGGAATCAGGTCAAGGCTGACCTCGACTGAGCCGTAAGGATGTCTACGAGTGTTGATTCACCTGATGCCGGGGGCTGTCGGGGTTCATAAGGGAGTGGCGGCGGCCATACGCGAAGTAGATGATGAGGCCGATCACGAGCCAGATGCCGAACCGCAGCCAGGTCTCCCAGTGCAGTTGCAAGATGAGGAAGCCTGAGGCGAGCACGCCGAATGCGGGCACCACGGGCATCCAGGGCAAACGGAACGTGCGCGGCGCATCGGGCTTGGTGCGGCGGAACACGATCACGGCCACGCACACCACCACGAACGCGGCGAGGATGCCGATGTTGGTCAGATCGGCGACCTGCTTGATGGGCAGGATTCCGGCGAGGACGGCCGCGGCCGCTCCGGCGATCCAGGTGACGCGCTGCGGAACACCCCGACGGTCGGTCTTGGCGAACCAGCCGGGCAGTAGGCCGTCGCGGCTCATCGAGAACCACACGCGCGTGACGCCCAACAGGAACGTGAGCATGACGGTGAGGATCGACAGCACGGCGAAGACGGCGATGATCGTGGCGATCACGGGCAGCCCCACGCTCGAGAACGCCGACGCGAACCCGGCCGTCGGGTCGATCTCGGTGTAGTTCTGCATGCCGGTCAGCACCAGCGTTGCGGCCACATAGAGCAGCATGGCGATGACGAGCGACAGGATGATGGCCTTCGGCATGTGCTTCTTGCCGTCCTTGGCCTCCTCGGCCGCCGTCGACATGGCGTCGTAGCCGAACACGGCGAAGAACACGGTGGCGGCGCCCGCGAACACGGGCCCGAAGCCGTTGGGCAGGAACGGGTCGTAGTTGGCGGTGTCGATGTAGAACACGCCGAGCCCGATGATGAACAGGATGAGCACGACCTTGATGGCCACGGCGACGAGCTCGAACCGCCCGAACGCCTTCGTGCCGCGGCTCAGGATGAAGGTCACGAGCAGGCAGACGACGATGGCGGGCAGGTTGATCACGCCGCCCTTACCCTCGTCGGCGGTCGACGTCATCCACGCGGGCATATGGATGCCGATGCCCGACAGTGCCGCATCGAAGTAGCCCGAGATGCCGATCGCGACGACCGCCACGATGGCGACGTATTCGAGCAGCAGATCCCAGCCGATGAACCATCCGATGATCTCGCCGAGGGCCACGTAACCGTAGGTGTAGGCCGAGCCGGCGCGTGGAATCATGCCCGCGAACTCGGCGTAGGAGAGGGCTGCGGCCGCCGACGCGAGGCCCGCGATGAGGAACGAGAACAGCACGCCGGGGCCGACCGCGGCCGAGGTGTCGCTGCCGTGCGCCACGAGGCCGGCGAGCGAGAAGATGCCGACGCCGATGATGCCGCCCACGCCGATGGCGGTGAGCTGCCAGAGGCCGAGGCTCTTGAAGAGCTTCGAGCCCTGGGACTCGTCGCCCGGCGCGTCGATGGGCTTCTTGCGCATGATCGATTGCGAGTGATCGTTGGTGCTCATGGGTACTCCCGGTGTCAGCGGAAGCGGCTCGACTCTGAGTCGCCTGCACCAAGCATAGCCCCCGTTCGGGTGCCAGTGGGGGGCTCTCTCGAGCGGATGTCGGGCGCCGCGTCTGCGCGACCGCCTAAGCTCGAAGTATGTGGCTCACGAGCGATGGCACGATCAACCTGAGGGCTTTTCCAACCGACCAGTTGGTGAGCTATGACCAGGCGTTGGCGGCGCTCGCCGCGGTCGACGCCGACGAGCTTGAAGACCTCGAGCAATTCGTGCTGGAAAGCCAGGACGGCGTCAACGAGGACATCGAAGAGACCATGACGTTCTCCGAGGCCGAGGCGGCCTTCGTGGATGCCTCGCTGCCGGACGAGATCGACGCGGCGCTCGATTGGGCGGCGCTGACCGACATCGACCGGCGCGGCGACGCGTTGCACGACATCCCGCTGCGCTGGCGGTATGACGTGTTGGTCATGTTCGAGGACCTGATCGACGAGGCGAAGGCCGAACCCGAGCGCTTCTGAGCCGGGGCTCGCGCTTGACGGAAGCCGTCTCGTGAGCGCGCTCAGCGGACCAGAATCACGGCTGTGCGGCCGCATGCTCCAGGTCGAGGAGCGCCTGTTTGGCCGCGAACCCGCCGATGTAGCCGCCGAGTGAGCCGTCCGAGCGCACGACCCGGTGGCACGGAACCACGATGGGCAACGGGTTCGTCGAGCACGCCGTGCCGACCGCGCGCACGGCTCCGGGATTGCCGACGAGCGCTGCCATTTCCTTGTAGGACGCCGTGCGGCCGTAGGGGATCTCGGGCAGGTGCTGCTGCACGAGTCGGCGAAAACCGGCGGAGAGCCGCAGGTCGAGGGTGAGGTCGAAGGCCCTGCGGCGACCCGCGAAATAGTCGTCGAGCTGGCGGGCCGGGGCGTCCAGTCGGGCGGGGGCGTTCAGGATGCGTCGACCCACTGCGGCTCCGAGCGTGTCGAGCACGGCGTCGAAGTTCTCGTTGGCGAAGGCGACGCGCACGAGACCCTGTGCGGATGTCGCGAGCAGCAGGTCGCCGACGGGGCTGTCGATCGTGCGGAACGCCAGGTCGAGCAGCTCGGCGTCGGCGGCCGCGTCGGCCAGGCGGGCGCGCAACGCGTCGAGGTGCGCGGGCGGTGTCGGCGGGACGGGGAGCAGATCGAGGCGAGCGGACTGGTCGTGCTCGGTCATGAGGTCTCCTTAGACAGGAAATCGGTGGGGGAAGGCGGGTCGACGAGGATGGCGCGCAGGGACGTCATGCCGTCGGCGGCGGCGCGGCGTGCGGCATCCGTCGACCCGCCCAGGAGCTCGGCGACGTCGCGATAGGGGAGGCCGCCGAGGTGGTGGTAGGCGACCGCCAGGCGCTGCTTGTGCGGCAGGGTGGCGAGCGCCGCCCAGAGGTCGAGGTCACCGGCATCCGGAATGCCCCGCGTGGACGCGCGCTCGGGGAGGTCGCCGACGGGGATGGCGTGGCGGCTGCGGGCGCGCGTGATGTCGATGGCCTTGCGGTGCGCGATGGTCACGAGCCACGCCTCGACGTTGGCTGTCAGGGGGAGAGCGGGCCACGCCCCGAGGGCCGCGAGGAACGTCTCGGACCAGGCGTCGTCCGCGTCGGTGTGCGCACCCAGCACGGCGCGGCAGACGCGCAGGACCGTCTCGCCGTGTTCGGTCACGACCCTGTCGAAAGGCGGTTTCGTTGTCATCATGGGGAAGACGCGCGGGCGCACCCGAACGTGAGATCGGCGAGCGGGCCGTTCTCACGACAGTAGCGCGCCGCTAGTGAGACGCCGGTCGTCGGCGATGTCCGAACCGCGAGCAGCGGGCGACGAGGCGCGTGCGACGGCAGATGAGCAGCGTGCAGCGGGCGATGAGCAGCGGGGGACCAGCAGCGAGCGACGTGAAGCGCACCCAGCCTCGGTGTGCGCAAACTAAAACGGCCGCCCGCACTCCGTGGGGGAGCGGACGGCCGTTCTCTGTGGGTGGTTACGCCTTCGTGCGAGCGTTCTCGCGGCGACGCAGGCTGACTCCGGCGAGGCCGAGGCCACCGATGACGAGGCCCAGTGCCGTGACGCCGATCCATCCGTTGGCCGCCGAATCGGCACCCGAGTTGGCGAGCGAGTCGGGCGAGTTGCCGTTGGCGTTGCCGCCACCGTTCGGGCCGCGCGTGGAGGTCGGAACGATCAGCACGCCGCCGTTGTCGGTGGGGGTGCCGGTGCCGGGGGTGCCGTTACCGGGGGTGCCGGGTCCGCCGTCGGTGGGTGTGCCGGGTCCGCCCGTTCCGCCGTCGGTCGGCGTTCCCGGTCCGCCCGTTCCGCCGTCGGTCGGGGTGCCGGGGCCGCCGGTTCCGCCGTCGGTGGGTGTGCCCGTTCCGGGAGGTGTTGCCGTGTCGGTCGGCGTGCTGATGATGGGCGCCGTGACGCACGTCGTCGACTGGAAGACGTTGGACTGCAGCGAGACCTGCCCGTTGCGGGCCAGCGCGCGGCCGTCCACGCGGGTGCCGGTGGTCACCGAGATCGACTGCAGCGCCATGATGGTGCCGGTGAAGCGCGAGTTCGTGCCGAGCGTGGCCGACTCGGCGACCTGCCAGTAGACGTTGCAGCTGGACGCGCCGTCGAGAAGCGCGATGCGGCTGCTCGAGGCGGTGATGAGCGTGCTGGCGGCCTGGAAGATGAAGACCGCGTTGGGGTCGCCCTGCGCGTCGAGCGTCAGGGTGCCCGAGACCGCGAGGGGGCCGGAGGCGGTGTAGACGCCGCCGACGAGGGTCTGGCCGACGAGGTCGCCCGCGACGCTCGCGGTGGTGGCGCGGCTCCTGGCGTCGTCATAGGCGACGAGCAGGGATGCTTTGGCGTCGGCCGCTGCGGCCTCGACGCGGGTCGTGCCGCCGACGATGCCGGGCGGGAAGCCCGTGATGGCCGAGCCGGGTGTCGTGCCGAGGTCTCCGTCGAGAACCGTGAGGCCCGTGTTGGTCACGGTCTCGCCGCCCAGGACCGAGTAGCTGGCGACGGCCCCGAGGCCGACGGGGGCTTCGGCGGCGAAGGCCGCCGGTGCGCCGAGGTTGATGATGAGTGCGGCCGTGCCGGCGACGGCTAGGGCCGCGCCCCCGAACAGACCGATCGGGCGCCGGCGAAGACCGGTGCGGTGAATAGTGGCGTGTTTCTGCGTGTCGGTTCCCATGGGAACCCCAATCCGCCCCCGAATGAGCGGGGGTGCAACAGCTCAAGGTGAGGTAGTTCGCAGATTATCGCTCACAGGCTCCGCCAAACCACAGCCGGGCATATTGCCAGCTTGAACAGGCTATTCAACGCTTTGAGGATAAGGGTCCAATCCGCCCCGCACCGCCGCTACGAATCATCCGTCGTGCCGCACCATTCGGCGATGAAGAGCGCGATGCTCTTGGTGATCCGGCGCACCGATTCGATGTCCACGCGCTCGTCGAAACCATGGATGGCCTGGGAAATCGGTCCGTAAACAAGCGTCGGGGTATTGCCGTAGAGCGTGAAGACGCGACCGTCGAGGTAGCCCGGTGTGGTGAACGATTCGAGCTTCGTGTCGAAGACGGTTTCGTGCACGCGAGCGAGCGTGGCCTCGGCATCCGAGCCTTCTTCGAGAACATAGCCCTCGGAGTAGAAACCGGTGCGCGTGGCCGTCGCCGTGATCGGATGCCCGTTCGTGTCGGTGCCGATCGCCGCGAGCGCCTCGGTCAATTCGCCCCAGGCATCCTCGGCCGTCACGCCCGGGTAGAGCGCCACGCGCACCTCGATCTCGCACCACGCGGGAACGCTCGAGGGCCAGTCGCCGCCCGAGATGGTGCCGAGGTTGAAGTTGATGGGATGCTCGAGGTCCTCGAAGTAGGGGTGCGAGCCCTTCTCGGCATTCCACCGTTCTTCGACCTGGCGCAGCTGCGTCATGACATGGTGGGCCGCGTCGATGGCGTTGAAACCCGACGCCATTTCGCGAGGGTGGGTCGGTTCGCCGGCCACCCGCACGGTCATCCAGATGACGCCCGTGTTGGCGCGCACGAGCATGTCCTCTTCGGGCTCGGGAATGATCACCGCATCCGCCGTATAGCCGCGCAGGAGCGCCGATAGCGAGCCGTTGCCCGTGCACTCCTCCTCGATGACCGACTGGAAGTGGATGGGGGCCGCGGGCCGCAGTCCGGCGGCGACGACGGCGTCGAACGCGAACAGGTTGGCCACGAGGCCCGCCTTCATGTCGCCGCTGCCACGGCCGTAGAGCCAGCCGTCGATGATCGGGGCATCCCACGGCGAACGCGACCACACCTGCTCGGGGCCCTCGGGCACCACGTCGACGTGCCCGTTGAGAATGAGCGAACGCCCGGATGTCTCGGCCGGCCGATAGGTTCCGACCACGTTGGTCATGCCCTCGTAAGAAACGGTGCTGGGGCCGTAGCCGATGTGCTCGCTCAGCTGCGCGGCATCCAGTTCCCAGCGGTCCATGTCGAAACCGCGGCGCTGCATCTCGGCGAAGAGCAGGTCCTGGGCCGACCCCTCCCGGGTGCGGCGTGACGGGTGGGTGACGAGTTGCTGCGTGAGCGCGAGCTGGGCGTCGAAGGCGTCGTCGACGGCTCGGCAGATGCGTTCGGAGAGTGCGTTATCCATGAGAGTTCCTTACTGACTGACTATTCGACGATTGCTTTGTCGGTGATGCGCAGGCGCTCGCCGAGGGCGCCGCCCAGCACGGTGATGAGCGAGATGACGATGAGGATGAGGGCGGCCGACCACGAGGCGTTGCCGGATGCCGCGAGGAACGCCGTCGCGATGAGCGGCAGGAACCCGGTCAGCGCACCGGCGATGTTGTAGCCGAGGGCCACGCCGGAGTAGCGCAGCTCGGGCGGGAAGAGCTCGGTGAGCAGGGCACCGGTCACGGCGTAGGCGATCGTGACGATGGCGATGCCGACCGTGACGGCCACGATGATGGCCAGCGGGTTCTTGGTGTCGATGAGCCAGAACATCGGGAACGCCGCGACGGCCGTGAGCAACCCGCCGATAACCGTCATGCGGCCGGCGCCGAACTTCTCGCCGAGGCGCCCGGCGAAAACGGTGACGACGATCTGGAAGGCCGCGGCCACGAGCGTCGCGTTGACCATGACGCCGCGGTCGACGCCCAGGGTGTTGGTGCCGTAGCTGACCACGAACGTCGTGATCATGTAGAAGCCTCCGACGCCCAGCATGGCGGCCGCGATGGCCACGAGCAGCCGCCCGCCCGCCTTGCGGAACACGTCGACGGCGGGGATGCGGGAGCGCTGTTCCTGCTTGACGAGGTCCTGGAAGATCGGGGATTCCTCGACCTTCAGGCGGATGTAGAGGGCCACGCCGAGCAGCGGGAAGGCCGCGAGGAACGGCAGACGCCAGCCCCACGCGTCGAAGACGTCGGGCGGCAGCAGCAGCGCGAGCGCGAAGGCTCCCGAGGAGACGAGCGTGCCGACGGGTGAGCCGATCTGCACGAGGGCCGCGAACCGGCCGCGCTTCTCGAGCGGTGCGTGCTCGACCGCGATGGTCACGGCTCCGCCCCATTCGCCGCCGACGGCCAGGCCCTGCAGCAGCCGCAGGACGGCGAGCATGATGGGCGCGGCCAGCCCGATGGAGCCGAAGTCGGGCAGGAAGCCGATGAGCCCGGTCGCGCATCCGATCATCACGATGGTCGTGAGCAGCGCGGGGCGGCGCCCGTATTTGTCGCCGATGTAGCCGAAGAGCAGGGCGCCGATCGGGCGGGCCGCGAAGCCGACACCGAAGGTGGCGAAGGCCGCGAGGGTGGCGGCCGTGGCGTCGAGCTCGGTGAAGAAGAGGCGGTTGAAGACGAGGGCTGCGGCGGTGCCGAAGAGGAAGTAGTCGTACCACTCGAGGGCCGTGCCCACGAAGGCCGCGCGGGCGATGCGGGCGGCGTCGCTGCCCGAGACCGTGGGGAGGCTGTGCTCGGGTGGCGTGGGGGCCGCGGCGGCCGTCGTGCCGGGGGTGTTGCGCGATGAGTCGGGGTGGGGCGTAGGCGTGTCCATGGGAAACCCTCCGTGAGAAACAGGGACCGATGTTGTGGGGAATTCCATCGGTGGCGGTGAACGCCGCGTGAAGAGCGGATGACTGAGCCGGACGTTTCGCTCTATCCTGGGCGTATCGAGGGGTGGCGGCAATGGATGCGCGCAACCCATGAGGCGGAAGGTTTGTGCAGATGCACAATTCGAGCGATACCGAACAGCTCTGGCCTGCCGTCAGCGGCACCCCCGTGGAACATGCCATCCTGGCCTGCCTGGGCGAGCTGGATGCCCTCGCGGCCGAGTATCTCGCCGAGGTGCGCCAGCTGAGCGGCTACCCCGCCTCGGCCATCACCGACGAGGAGATCGTCGATACCGCCACGGCCTCGCTCGAGCTGTTGCTGCGGCTCATCGGCGACCTGCCCGTCACCCAGGACCTGCGCATCGTGTCGACCGAGACCGGCCGCAGGAGGGCGCGCCAGGGCATCCCGATCGATTCGTTGCTGCGGGCCGTGCGCATGGACTTCCGGCTGATCTGGCGGGCGCTGCGCCGGCATGTGCCACCCGAGTCGCTCGTGCAATTCGCCGAGCAGGTGGTGCCGATCTGGGACGCCGTCGAGGTGCACACGACCGACATCCACGCGGGATATCTGGCCGAGCTGGCCGTGATGGAACGCGAGGCCGAACACGAGCGCGCCTTCCTGCTGCGCCGCCTCTTCGCCGCCGAGGAGAACGACCCGCGGCTCGTGGGTCAGGTGGCCGAAGCCCTGCGGGTCGACCCGCGCAGTCGTTTTCTCGTGGCCGTCTCGGCCGCCGATCGCCATGCCGAGTTGCGGCGAGCGGCGGCCGCGCACGGCCTCGACGAGCAGCTGCACGATATCGAGGGCAGCTCGCTCATTCTGCTCGAGTGCGAACCCGGTCAGGATGCCGCGCCGCCCTGGTTGCTCGAGCTTCCCGTGGGCATCTCGCCGCGCGCCGACGGCCTGGCCGGCGTCAGCCGCATGTGGCGCACGGCCCGGCGACTCGCGGCGGCGGTCCCCGAGAATCATGAGGGTGCCTATTCGGTGCGCGAGAACTGGGATGCCGTGGCGGCCGCGTCGCTCGGCGAATTCGGGCGCGTGCTCGAACGCTCGGTGCTCGGGCCCCTCGACGGCTGCCCGCCGCGCGAAGCCGCCCTGTTGCGCGAGACCGTGGCGGCTGTGCTGCGCGAGGGCACCGTGAGCCGGGCGGCGCAGGCGCTGTACTGCCATCGCAACACGGTGCTCAACCGGCTGGGACGGTTCAAGGAGGTCACGGGCGTCGACCCGCTGCATCCGGGCGATGCGTCGATCGTGCGCATCGCGCTGGCCGTAACCGCCGCCGCCGCCGGTGCCGGTGCCGGTGCCCGTTCCGTTTCCGTGGTGGGCGTGAGTGATAGCGCTGCCGGTCGCGAGCGCAACGGTTCTCGCGGCGCGGTCAGCGCCGCGGCACGATGATCGGCTGACCCGTCGCGGGGTGCGGCACGAGGTCGACGTCCTGGCGATAGACCGCCCGGATGCGTTCGGCCGTGAGCACCTCGGCGGGCGTCCCCGTCGCGACCACCCGCCCGTTCTCGAGCAGGGTGATCGTGTCGGCGAAGGCCGCGGCCACGTTGAGGTCGTGCAGAACGATGACGACGGCATCCCCGGCGTGAGCTCGTTCGCGCGCGAGCCGCAGCACGTCCTCCTGGTGTTTGAGGTCGAGGGCGGCGGTCGGTTCGTCGAGCAGCAGGATGCCGGCGCGTTGGGCGAGCACGCGGGCCAGGGCGGCGCGGGCACGTTCGCCGCCCGAGAGGGAGGGAACGGGGCGCTCGAGAAGGGGATGCAGCTCGGTCGCGGCGATGGCGTCGGCGACGGCCTGCTCGTCCTCCGCCTCGGCTGCGGTTCCGCGCCAGGGGGAGCGGCCCATGCGCACGACCTCGTCCACCGTGAAAGGGAACGAGACGCGGTTCTCCTGCAGCAGCACGGCGCGTTCGCGGGCGAGCTGCTTCGGTTTCCAGGCGTTCAAGTCGGTGCCGTGCACCGAAACGTTGCCGGCTGCGGGGCGGATGTCACCGGCCAACGCCGCGAGCAACGTCGACTTTCCGGCACCGTTCGGCCCGATGAGCGCGTGCACGCGGCCCGCCTCGACCG
This sequence comes from Okibacterium fritillariae, assembly GCF_900167575.1. Lineage (GTDB taxonomy): Bacteria > Actinomycetota > Actinomycetes > Actinomycetales > Microbacteriaceae > Okibacterium > Okibacterium fritillariae. The sequence continues at coordinate 89,827 of NZ_FUZP01000003.1, read as the reverse complement.
TGAGATCGACGTCGGTCAGAATGCTTGCGCGGCCGATCCACACGGACACCGACCGGGCGCGCAGGGCGGCGTTCACGCCCATCCCCCCGCCTTGCGGCGCGTGCGCAACAGCAACCAGAAGAAGAACGGCCCGCCCACGAGCGACGTGATCATGCCGATGGGCAGATCGGCGAGGGGCACGGCCGTGCGCGCGAACAGGTCGGCCGTCGCGAGCAGCAGGGCGCCGCCCAGCACGGATGCGATGAGCAGCGGCAGGTGCGCGGGCCCGATGATCATGCGCATGAGGTGGGGAATGACGAGCCCCACGAACGCGATGATGCCGGCGAACGCCACGGCCGCGCACACGAGCAGCGCGACGACCACGATGATGAGGATGCGTACGCCTTCGACGTTGACCCCGAGGTGGCGCGCGTTGCGCTCGCCGAGCGAGAACAGGTCGAGCGTGCGCGCGCTGAGGAACGCGACCACGAGCCCCACGGCCACGAGCGGCGCGACGATCCCCACCTGCGACCACTGCGAACCGTTCAGGCTGCCGAGCTGCCAGAAGATGATCTGCTCGCGTGTGGACGTGTCGCCGATGAATGTCATGAGCGCGAGCCCGGCGCCCGCGAACGCGTTCACGGCGATACCCGTCAAGATGAGCGTCACGACCTCGGTCTTGCCGTTGGAGCGGCTGGTGGCATAGACGATGAGCACGGTCGCGAGTCCCGTGGCGAAGGCCAGCAGGGGAACGGTCCACTGGCCCGCGAACGTCCAGCCGAGGGTGATCGCGGTGGCGGCACCCAGGGCGGCGCCCGACGAGACGCCGACGACTCCGGCATCCGCGAGCGGGTTGCCGAAGACGGCCTGCATGAGCATGCCCGCGGCGGCCAGGGCGGCGCCGATCAGCAGGCCCATGAGCACGCGCGGAAAACGGATGGTCACGAGGGCCTGCTCGGCGTTCGGATGCGTGAGCGGAATGCCCAGGTCGAGCCCGAGCCGCGCGAACATCACCTGCACGACCTCGTGCGGCGGCACGGGCAGCTGGCCGGTGCCCGCCGAGATCAGCGCGACCACGACGAGCGCGACAGCCAGGGCGGTGAAGAGGACGGCCTTGCGGGTGCGGAACGGGTGACGGCCGGCGCGGCCCGGCGGAGCGACGACCGTGTCGGCGGGCATCTCGGCTGGTCGGGCGGCGGATGTATCGGCGGTCATTCGGCGCTCGGGCTTCTGCGTGTCGTGGAGCCCGCGGCACCCACGCTCTCGGGTGCCCACAAAGCCCGTGCCAAAGCATCCACGATCTGCGGCGTGCGCGGCCCGAAGCTCAGCACATCGCCGTCGGCCATGTCGATGACGCGTTTGTGCTGCCCGGCGGGCGTCGAGGCGATGGCGGGGATGCGTTCGATCAACCCGTCGATGCCGTCCACCGATTCGAGCCCGTCGGTCATCATGAGCAGCACGTCGGGAGCGGCCTGCACGATAGCCTCGGCCGTCATGGGCTTCATACCCTGCCAGCCGATCTCGCCCGCGACATCCACGCCGCCGATGGTCTCGATCAGGGTGTCGGCGCCCGAGCCCTCGCCGAAAATGTAATAGACGCCGGCGCTGCCGCGAACATAGAGGAACATGACGCGCGGTCGATCGGATGCTCGAGCCGCCACCTCGTTCACCTGCGCCGTCACCGCGGCCAGTTCGCCGTCGACCCGCGTCGAGAGTTGCTCACCAACCGAGCTCACACCCAGGGCGGTGGCGACCTCGCCGATGATCTGGTCGACGTTGTCGATGCGGCGGTCGGGCGTGATGACCACGACGGGGATGCCGGCGTCGCGCAGCTGCTGCCGCACCTCTTTCGGGCCGATGGTGGTGTCGGTGAGCACCACGGTCGGCGCGAGGTCGAGAATCGCCTCGCCGTTCAGCGAGTGGCCGCTCGACGTGACGACGGGCAGGTCTGCCGTGCCGGGGAACGTGGTCGAGGTGTCGCGGCCCACCAGGTTGTCGCCCAGCCCGAGCCCCCACACGGTGGCGGCCAGCGTGCCCGAGATGTCGATGGCCAGAATGCGGCTCGCGTCTTCGACCGTGACGGTGTTGCCCTCGCTGTCGGTCACGGTGACGGGCAGATCGGATGTCGGAGCCTCGGCCACGGGCTGCACGCCCCGGTTCTCGAGGCATGCGGTGGTGCCGCCCTCGACGGCCGCCGGGTCGTCGGTGAGCGCGAGTTCGCTGAGCGGTGTGGCGCTACCCGGGCACGCGGGCACGGACGCGGACGTGGTGCCGCCCGAGGCAGGCCTAGATGTCGGATCGCCGGCCGTCTGGCATCCGGTGAGCGCGAGGGTGATCGCGGCGGCCGCGGCTACCGTTGCGATGCCGAGCGCGAACGGTCGACGAGCCGAGGCCGAGAGGCCGGATGACGCCGCGCGGTCGGTCGATGTCTCGGAGCGGTGACGAGGGCGATGAAGGATGCGCACGAGGCCGATTCTGTGGAAGTTAATGAGGTAAGGCTAACCTGAGCTTGACAGGGGCTCGACGGCCCCGATACTTTCTTAGCATAGCCTCACCTAACCCGCCACATCGGCGGGATTCCGCGGCTCACACAGCACCCGACCCCGCGCCATGCGCGCACCGCCACCAGCGGTCCGACCCTTCTCGGACCGTCAACAGGTATGCCACCAGGAGCACACACCCCGTGACAACACACCCCTCCGCACAGCCCGGGCCGCGCACGCGGCGCCCCCTGCGCGCCGCCCTCGCCAGCCTCACCGCGGGCCTGCTCATCGTCGGCGGTTCGTTCGCCGGCGCGACCGCCGCAACGGCCGAGGCGCTCGCCCCCGATTCCGCGACCGCGACTGTTGCGCCCGAGCAGTCGGCTGCCGCGACTCAGGCCGCCGCCGTTGTCGCCGCGCCCGTTTTGACCGTGACGCCCGCGACGGATGTCGACCCCGCCGTCTCGAACACCTTCACCGTCACGGGCACGGGCTACGTGGGCGACGCCGCCGTCAACGGCGCCTACGTCGTCCTCGGCGAGAAAGCCAAGTGGGCGGGCGAAGGCCCCCTTCCCGCCGAGGGCTGGGCGGCCCTCTCTTGGGTGATGCCGCGCCAGATCGTCGACGGAAAGTTCACCACGACGCTCACGATCCCCGCCGGCACGTTCGACGCCTCGAAGGCCTATCACGTGGGCACGTCGGCCGCGCACGGCCTGTCGGTCACCAACCGCTCGCTCGACGCCTTCGCGGCCATCGGCATCCGCCAGCCCGCGCCCGTCGCCGATCCGAAGATCACGGTCACACCGGCCGCCGACATCGACCCGGCCGTGGCGAACACGTTCACCATCACGGGCACGGGCTTCGTCGGCCCCGGTGCTGCGAGCGGCGCCTACGTCGTGCTCGGCGAGAAGGCGAAGTGGTCGGGCGAGGGCCCGCTCCCCGCCGAGGGCTGGGCTGGACTCGCCTGGGTCATGCCGCGCCAGATCGTCGATGGAAAATTCACCGCGACGCTCACGATCCCGGCTGGCACGTTCGACCCGTCGAAGGCCTATCACGTGGGCACGTCCGCCGCGCACGGCCTGTCGGTCACGAACCGGTCGCTCGACTCGTTCGCCGACCTGAGCATTCGTCAGCCCACGCCCGTCGCCGACCCGAAGATCACGGTCACGCCCGCATCCGATATCGACCCCGCCGTCGAGAACACCTTCACCGTGACGGGCACCGGGTTCGTCGGCGACGCCGCCGTCAACGGCGCCTACGTCGTGCTCGGAGAGAAGGCGAAGTGGGCGGGCGAAGGCCCTCTGCCGTCGACCGGCTGGGCCGCGCTTTCCTGGGTGATGCCGCGCCAGATCGTCGACGGAAAATTCACCGTCACCCTCAAGATCCCCGCGGGCACGTTCGACCCGTCGAAGGATTACCACGTCGCCACGAGCGCGGCTCACGGTTTGTCCATCACCAACCGCACGCTCGACTCCTTCGCGGGCCTGGCCATCCGCCAGCCCGTGCCCGTTGCGCAGCCGAAGATCACGGTGACGCCCGCATCCGCTATCGACCCCGCCGTCGAGAACACCTTCACGGTGAAGGGAACCGGTTTCACGGGCGAGGCGGCCGCGAACGGCGCCTACGTGTTGCTCGGTGACCGCGCGATCTGGTCGGGCAACGGCCCGCTCATCGCCGACGGTTGGCTGTCGACCAACTGGGTCATGCCGCGCCAGATCGTCGACGGCGCCTTCACGCTCACGATCAAGATCCCCGCCGGGGCCCTGGCCTACGGCGTCGACTACCAGGTCGCCACGAGCGCCGCTCACGGTCTGTCGGTCACGAACCGCTCGCTCGACACGTTCCAGCAGCTCACGCTCGTGCCGCAGCCGGCAAAATCCACGAGCACGACGCTCGCCGCCTCGGCCACGAGCATCTCGGTGGGCGACTCGGTGCGCTTCGATCTCACCGTCACTCCCGCCGTCGACGGCACCGTCACCCTGCTGGATGGCTTCACCGTCCTGGCGCGCGATGTGCCCGTCCGCGCGGGCTCCGGGTCCTTCTCGACCTCGACGCTCTCCGCCGGCGTGCACTCGATCACGGCGCGGTTCCTGCCGAACCCCTCGACGGGTCTCGACCCCAGCACCTCGAATCGTGTGACGATCTCGGTGTCATCGATCATCACGCCCGAGCCGCCCACCCCGCCGACACCGCCGACCGCGCCGACAACGCCCACGGCACCGGTCAGCGACCCCACGCGCGCCGGCTCGCTCAGCTGGGGTGTCGTCTCGAGCTTCCGCGCCTACATCACGGGTCCGATCGCCAAGGGTTCCATCCAGGTGTCGGGCGGTGCCACGAGCTCCGGTGGTGCCTTCCAGTTCGGTCAGTCGAACGGTTCGTTCGACCTCGGCTCGAACACCGGTTCCGCCGGTTACTCGGGCGCGGTGCGCTTCACGGGCCACGGCGGGGTGCTGGACGTCACGCTCGCCAACCCGCAGATCCAGGTGACCTCGGCCGCCGCGGGCACGCTGTCGGCGACCGTCAACGGCACGCCCAGCACGCTCGCCACGCTCGACCTGCAGTCCGCCGCGCGCTCCACGACGGGCAACTCGGTCACCTACCGCAACGCGCCCGTCACCTTCACGGCCGCGGGCTCCGAGGTCTTCCAGGGCCGCTATGCGACGGGTGATCCGCTCACCTTCACGATCGGTGTGGCGGGTGCGGCTCCGGCCGGCACCGCGGGAACGGTGGCTCAGGCATCCGGTGCCGCCGCCTCGGCCTCGACGACGCCTCGTTTGCCGGCCACCGCGCCCGCGAGCACGGGTATCGTCCTGACCGACGAGACGCGAGCGAAGCTCATCGCCGGCGACGAGGTCACGGTCTCGGCCGACGGCTTCCAGCCGAACGAGAAGAACATCCGCGTGGTCGTCTACTCGACGCCCACGGTGCTCGCCTCAGGACTCAGCGCCGACGCATCCGGTGTCGTCACCTGGACGGGTAAGCTGCCCGCCACGCTCGAGCCCGGTGAGCACACGCTCACGTTCCAGGGGTCGATCAGCAAGGGTGTCGTGTTCGAATTGCCCGCGGTCACGACGCTCGCGGCCGGGTCGTGCCTGGTCGAGAACGCCACGCTCGACTGGGGCTTCAAGGAGTCGTTCCGCAACTACATCGAGGGCATCGCCCGCGGTGGATGGGAGCTCACCGACGGCGCCACCTACACCTACCCGACCTTCGGGTTCACGGGAGGAAAGGGCTCCTACAACCCCGAAGAGTCCTCGGGTGTGGTGTCGTTCGGCGGCAGCATCCGCTTCACCGGCCACGACGGCGCCCTCAACACCACGCTGACGAACCCCCAGATCGAGTTCGTCGACGACACCACGGCCTACATCCTGCTCGATGTCTCGGGCACGACGCAGGACGGTCAGGCCATCGCCGATACGGCCATCCGGTTCGCGAAACTCGACCTCGCGTCGGGCACATTCGCAGAGGATGCCGGCAGCGTCACGGGTGCCGACATCGCCGCCGTCCTCACCGACGAAGGGGCCGCCGCGTTCGGCACCTACGCCGCCGGTGAAGAACTCGACCCGGTCGCCTTCACGGTTCCGCTGCCCGCCGACTGCGGCGTCGCCGCGGCCCCGGCCGCCGAAGAGGAGACCGAGGTGACGACGACCGACGCCCAGGCCGAGGTCGCCGCTCCGGCCGCGTCCGCGGGCGACACCTCGTGGATCGTCTGGGCCATCGTCGCCGCCTTCGTGCTGCTCGCGGCCCTGGCGCTCGTGTGGCTGGTCGTCGCCCGTCGCCGGGCTGCATCCGCCGCTGCGGCAACCGGCTCCGGCTCCGGCCCCGCCTCGAACGACGTGACGCCGGGCCCTCTGGTCTAGCCTCACGCCGCGAGGGCCGTTCCCCAAACGCGGCCCCCGCCAGATCGCCCCCGGTGCCCACGCGCCGGGGGCGATCTGTTGTCCCTGTCTCTCACCCGTTCGCCCGACACCTGGCGTCCGACGCTGATCGTCCGATGACGAAGATGAGCACGATTCAACGCCGCGGCCCCTGCCTGATACTGTCCCCCCAAGTCGGAAATGCCTGACGCGCTCCAACAAGGGACTAGCACCATGGGAAAACTCATCTACGGGATTGCCCCCGCTATCGAAATCGATGACCGCGGCCTCCGCCACCTGCAGGTCGCCATCTTCACCAAGCTGCGCCGCGACGAACGCTTCACCTTCAGCTGGGGCGACGAACCCCTGGTCGGTGAAGACGTCGCGCTCGACGGGGAGGAAGGCCGATTCGGCACCGTGTGGCTCTCGAGCGCGGCCTCCCTCTACTTCAGCTACGACCGCCACCCGTCCGGCCCCCTCAACAAGGCGTGGGTCGAAGCACTCCTTGAGGTCGCCAACCGCACGGGCGGCCTCCGCCTCGTCTCCGAGCCCGCCGCCACATAACGTCAGGCGTCGACGCGACGCCCGCGATTAGCCTGCCGTTCACCTGCGGTTCGCCCAGCACGGCCACGATCGAAGAATCCCTCGTTCTTCGCCCGAAAGGCTTGCCCGTGCGCTCACTTTCTCGGTCCTCGTGGGGTGCGCTCACGCTCGCCCTGCCGGTCGCCGCCGCCCTGCTCGCCCCGGCCGCGCTCGCCGCCCCGGCCACTGCTGCCGACGCAGCCGCCGCCCCGATCGCAGCCGATGCCGCCGCCTCCATCCGCATCAATGAGGTCGAATCGGATGCCTCGCCCACCGACTGGGTCGAGCTCACCAACATCGGCACGGCGCCGGTCGACATCTCGGGCTGGATCGTCAAGGACGACACCGACACCCGCACCGACGCGCTGCCCGCCGGAACCATCCTGGCCCCCGGAGCATTCTTCGTCTTCGACCAGCCGGCCATGAGCTACGGCCTCGGCAAGGCCGACTCCGCCCGCCTCTTCGCGCCCGACGGCACCACGCTCGTCGACAGCTACTCCTGGACCGCCCACGCCGCCACCACCTACGGCCGCTGCGCCGACGGCACCGGCGCCTTCACCCTCACGGCCGCGCCGACCAAGGGCGCCCCGAACGCCTGCGTCGTCGACCCCGCCGACGTCGTGCGCATCAACGAGGTCGAATCCTCGGGCGGCACCCCGGGTGACTGGGTCGAATTCACCAACATCGGCACGACCGCCGTGGATGCCTCGGGCCTCGTCCTGCGCGACGACGACGACACGCACTCCTACGTCCTCCCCGCCGGCAGCACCATCCCCGCGCGCGGCTTCCTCGCCGTGGGCGACCCCGAGGTGACCTTCGGACTGGGTGGCGCCGATTCGGCCCGCCTCTTCGCAGCCGACGGTTCGACGCTGATCGACAGCTACTCCTGGACCGCCCACGCCGCCACCACCTACGGCCGCTGCGCCGACGGCACGGGAGCCTTCGCCCTGACCACGGCCCCCACGCGCGGCGCCGCCAACGCGTGCGCCCCCGTGGCTGGCGCCGGCGTACGCATCAACGAGATCGAGTCGAACGGCGGAACCCCCGGCGACTGGGTCGAACTCCTCAACCCCACGGCCGCTGCCATCGACCTGAGCGGCTGGATCGTCAAGGACAGCGCCGACGACCACGTCACGGTCTTGCCCGCCGGCTCGACCATCGCCCCCGGCGCCTTCTTCATCGTCGAGGAATCGACGCTCGGCTACGGTCTCGGCTCGGCCGACGCCGTGCGCCTCTTCGCGCCCGACGGCGTCACGCTCGTCGACCAGCACTCCTGGACCAGCCACGCCGCCCTCACACTTGGCCGCTGCCCCGACGCGACGGGCCCCTTCGCCGCGACGACGTCCTCCACCAAGGGTGCCCCGAACGTGTGCGACGGCACCGGCGGGGGAGACGACGGCGGCACGGGCGGCGGCGACATCGCCACCCTCCCGTGGGCCGGCGAGCAGACCGTCGACACGGTCGACCCCGCCAACCTGTTCGGCACCAACCTCAGCGGCCTCGCCTTCGAGCAGACCGCCGACCCCTCCGACGCCGACACCCTCTGGGCTGTCAAGAACGGCCCCGGAACCCTGTACCGCCTCGACGCCTCCGCCACCGGCTGGGCCCCCTCGACCGACGACGGCTGGTCCAACGGCAAACTCCTGCACTACGCCGACGGCACGGGCGATGTGGATGCCGAGGGCGTCACGTTCACCGCGGCGGGCCCGTCGGGCGGCATCTTCGTCTCGACCGAGCGCAACAACGCCGATTCCAAGATCAGCCGCCCCTCGATCATCCGCTACGACGTGACCTCGACGGATGCCGCGCTCTCGGCCACGCGCGAGTGGAACCTCGCCGCCGACCTCGCCACCGACGTGCCCACGATCGGCGCCAACGCGGGCCTCGAGGGCATCACCTGGATTCCGGACGCCGACCTCGTCGCACAGGGCTTCGTCGACGAGCGCACGGGCGCCGCGTATCGCCCGGCCAGCTACCCCAACCACGGCGACGGACTGTTCTTCGTCGGCCTCGAGGCGAACGGCAGTATCTACGCTTACGCTCTCGATCAGAACTCGGGCGCCGTGAACCGTGTCGCCACGATCACGAGCGGCTTCCCGTCGGTCATGGAACTTGAATACGACCCCGCGACCGACCTGCTCTGGGCCGTCTGCGACGACACGTGCGAGGGCCGCTCGGCGCTCCTGAGCGTCGCACCGAAGCCGGTTGGCGCCGCTGCTGCTGCAGCGCCTACGTCTGCTGTCGCCGCTGCCGCTCCCGGCCGCTTCGCCATCATGGCTGTGCTCGAACGCCCGACCGGCATGCCCAACGTCAACAACGAGGGTTTCGCGATCGCACCGAACGCGCAGTGCACCGACGGCCTGAAGCCGGCCATCTGGTCGGATGACAATGGCACCGACGGTCACTCGCTCCGCCAGGGCACGATCGCCTGCCTCGCCGACGCGGTTGCTCCGGCTCCCGTTCCGTCACCGACCCCGACGCCGGCCCCCTCGGCCACGCCGGGCGCCTCCGACCCCGCGGGCACCCCGGGCGCGACTCCGGTCCGTCCATCAGCCGACTCTGCACTCGCCTCCACGGGCGCCACCCCGATCATCGCCATCAGCGTTGCGGCGGTTCTCCTGCTTGCGGGCATCGCGGTCTTCGTCATTGCCCGCGTGCGTCGCGCACGCTCGACCGCGGCAGCCGACACGGCACCGACATCCGCCCCCGACCGAAACGACGACGCCTCATGACGCTCAAGAAGTTCGGCTCGATCACGGCCACCCTGGCCACGCTCGTCGCGCTCACCCTCACCTCGGGCCTGACGGTGCTCACCGAGTACGCCGACGAGCGCGAGGTCCAGGCCGAGTACGACTGGTGATGCGGGTTTTCGGCGCCCCTGGCCCCTATCACGCGCTCTGCGGCCGGCACAATGCATCCTGAGTGGTGTGTGCCGTGCCACTACGCTCGGAGCTATGCGCCGAACTCCCGCCCTCACCGTGTCCGCCCTTGCACTCACGCTCGCTTTCGGCGTCGTGGGATGCTCGACCCCCTCGAACGACGACTCCACGCCCGCCGCCGAATCCTCCTCGAGTGAAAGCCCCTCGTCGACGCCCTCGTCCGCGGCGAACGAACTCGACGTCGCCCCCGCAGCCGGTGCCCTCATCACCGGCGACGGCTACACCTACAACGTTCCCGAAGGCTGGGAGCTGCAGGACAAGTCGATCGCCCCCGGCACCGACACGGCAGCGGCGGATGTCACCACCACCACCGACTTCGCCAACAACGTCAACGTCATCCTCAGCCCCGCTGGCGCGCTCACGCCCGAGCAGGTCGAGAGTATGGCCGCCAAGGAGCTCGAGGCCGCCGGCGCCACCGACGTCACGGTCGAGCCCCGCGTCACGTTCGGTGGAAAAGAGTCCGCCCACATCAGCGCCGGCATGACCGCGAGCGGCGCCACCTACCGCATCCACCAGTACTACGGCACGAACGACGACCAGACCTACATCGTTACGTTCTCCTTCGGCACGGATGTCGCCGACACCGAGGCCGTCGAGATCTCGGAGTCGATCCTCGCCTCCTGGACCTGGAGCTAACCTCGGCCCAGCAAGACAACACAGCCCGCACGGCGAAAGGCCGCGAATCCCCGGATTCGCGGCCTTTTCGTGTGCCCCGCCAGCCCATTCCTGAGAGTTAGCGGGGCGCAATATAACGGAAAGGTCACGACACCAATCCTTTTTTCGGATGGTCCCGAACCCCTGACATCACCAAGCACGATCCACCGGGACATCCGCCCCACCTACGAACGAAGGATTGACACCATGCGTAAGTACATGAAAACCACACTCGGAGTTGCTGCTGCTGGCGCTCTCGCCCTTTCCCTGGCCGCGTGCTCGACCGGTGGCACCTCCACTGAGTCCAGCTCCTCGCCCTCCAGCTCTTCCTCGTCGTCGGCTGACGCGACGCCCACTCCGGTTGCGTCGATCCCCGACCTCTCGAAGGGTGTCGACACTCAGGTTGCCGTTGACGCGTCGTTCGTTGACGCTCTGACGTCGCTGGGTCTGACTCCTGGCACCGTTGGCACGGCCACGTTCACCGATGGCACGTTCTCGTTCCCGATCACGGGTGGCAACGTGGACTACTACGACCCGCAGGAGGACTACCGTCCCTATGTGCAGGGCACCATCGACCACGAGGGTTCCGGCCTGTCGTTGACCGCTGGCGCGAAGGTCGTCGAGCTCAGCAACTTCGTGATCGACCCGGGCACCTCGAAGCTCATGGGTGACGTGTCCGTCGATGGCACCGTTGCTGTTGAAGACGCCGTCCTGTTCGACCTGCACGGTGGCACCCTGAAGCCGCTCCAGATGGATGGCGACAACGCGATCCTCGAGGGCACCACGGTCCACATCTCTGACGACGCTGCTGCGCTTCTGAACGAGACCTTCGGCACCGACAAGGTCGCCGGCGGAATGCTCGTCGGTGTTGCGAAGATCACCGTCGCCACCAAGTAATCCAGCTCCACCCGTAACACGCACCAGTTTGGGGTCGCCGATTCTCACCCGCTGAGAAACGACGAGAAGGGCCCGGCATCCTCGGATGTCGGGTCCTTCGGCGTGTGCCCGACATCCCCTCGGCGTGCGCCTTCCCAAAGTGCGCGACAATAGACCTATGAGCATTCCCCCCGGAGACCGGGACCCGCAGGGCGACGCGCAGCCCGCATCGCACGATCCCGAGGCGCCGCTGCCCGACGGCCACGCCGAGGCCCCGGCGCAGCCGCAGCCCGCCGCGCCGGCCGCCGCAGCACCCGCGCCGCAACCCGAGCCCGATTTCGTTGAGACCCTCGAAGACGCCGACGAAGAGATCGTCATCCGCCGGTCGCCGCGCTACCTGAACTTCATCCTGCTCGGGGCTCTGCTCGGCGCCATCGTCGCCTTCGTGCTCACGCTCGTCTTCCCCGAGAACCCCGACTACTCGCGCATCCAGGTCTTCGGATTCCTGCTGCTGGTGTGCGGCGTCATCGGCATCGCGCTGCTGAGCCTCGTCGCCATCCTGCTCGAACGCACAGTCGGCCGTCGTGAGATGCGCGCCCGAGCAGATAAACTGGGTGCACGCATTCCTCCCCACGAACCCGAGGGCAACGCCTGAGCATGAACTCTTCCGTGTCGAACAGCACCGCCCCCGCAACCGCGGCAGACCCCACGGGGTCGGCCAGCTATCGGGAGGCCGGGGTCGACACCGCGGCGGGTGACCTCGCCGTCGAGCTGATGAAGGCCGCCGTGCAGAAGACGCACGGGCCCGAGGTGCAGGGTGGGGTCGGCGGATTCGCCGGGTTGTTCGATGCATCCGCCCTCGTCGGCATGTCCAAGCCGCTGCTCGCCACCTCGACCGACGGCGTCGGCACGAAGGTCGCCATCGCGCAGGCCATCGACAAGCACGACACCATCGGCCAAGACCTCGTCGGCATGGTCGTCGACGACATCGTGGTCGTGGGCGCCAAACCCCTCTTCATGACCGACTACATCGCCTGCGGCAAGGTGGTGCCGGCCCGCATCGCCGACATCGTCGCCGGCATCGCGCGCGCCTGCTCCGACACCCGCACGGCCCTCGTCGGCGGCGAGACCGCCGAGCACCCCGGCCTGCTGGGCCCCGACGACTACGACGTCGCCGGCGCCGCAACGGGTGTGGTCGAGGCCGACGGCGTGCGCGGCGCCCACCTCGTGGCCGACGGCGACGTCGTGCTCGCGCTCGAATCCTCGGGCCTCCACTCCAACGGTTTCTCGCTCGTGCGCCACATCCTGGCCCAGCGCGGCATCGGCTTCACCCAGCACTCCGACGACTTCGGCGGCATGGTGGGCGAGGCCCTGCTCGAGCCCACGCGGCTCTACACGTCGCCGCTCGTCGACCTGCTGGCCGACGAGACGCTGGGGCGCAGCATCCACTCGCTCTCGCACGTCACGGGCGGCGGCATCGCGGCCAACCTCGCGCGCGTGCTGCCCGTCGGCTCGTGGGTCGAGGTCGACCGCAGCACCTGGTCGCCGGCCCCCGTGTTCCGCATTCTGAGCGACCTCGCGGGCACCACGCTCGAAAGCGCCGAGGGCACCTGGAACCTCAGCATCGGCTTCTTCGCGGTCGTCAGTGCAGCGGATGCCGCAGCCATCGCCACGCACCTCACCAACACCGGCATCCCCACGTGGCCTGTCGGCACCATCCACATGGGCGAGCGCGACCTCGCCGGCTTCGAGCAGGGCGCCAAGGGTGTCGACGGAGGCGCCGTGCGTCTCGTCGGCTCATACGCCTCCTGATGATTTCTTCCTGTTTCTCCCTCACCTCTCAGCACCCCGGAGCTCACTAAGCATGTGCGGAATCGTCGGCATCGTCTCAACCGAGCCGGTCAACCAGCAGGTCTACGACAGCCTTCTCCTTCTGCAGCACCGCGGCCAGGACTCGACGGGCATCGCCACCGTCGACGGTCGCACCGTGCACATGGTCAAAGCGAAGGGGCAGGTGCGCGAGGCGTTCCGCACGCGCGACATGCGCTCGCTCCTCGGCACCATGGGCCTCGGCCACGTGCGCTACGCCACCAAGGGTGACGCGGGCAACGAACAAGAGGCGCAGCCGTTCTACGTGAACGCCCCCTACGGCATCGTGCTCGTCCACAACGGCAACCTGACGAACACGCGCGAGCTGGCGGATGACCTGTTCCACGTCGACCGTCGCCACGTGAACTCCACGAGCGACACCGAGATGCTGCTCAACGTGCTCGCCACCGAACTGCAGAGCCAGGTCTCGGGCCTCGAGCTCGACCCCGACCAGATCTTCGCCGCCGTCGAGCAGGTGCACGAGCGTGTCGAGGGTTCCTACGCCGTCATCTCGATGATCGCCGGGCAGGGCCTGCTCGCATTCCGCGACCCCTACGGCATTCGCCCGCTCGTGCTCGGCCGTCGTGCCGTCGGCATGGTCGGTTATGAATACATCGTCGCGTCCGAGTCGCTCGTGCTCGAGTCGGCCGGCTACGAGACGGTGCGCGAGGTGGCGCCCGGCGAGGCCGTCTTCATCACCATCAGCGGTGAGCTCTACTCGCGTCAGTGCGCCAAGAACCCGCGCCTCGTGCCGTGCTCGTTCGAGTACGTCTACCTGGCCCGCCCCGACTCCATCATGAACGGCATCTCGGTCTACGAGGCGCGTCTGCGTCTCGGCAACCGTCTCGCCGACACCATCGCCGAGTACACGCCCATGGGCGATATCGACGTGGTCATGCCCATCCCGGATTCGTCTCGCCCCGCCGCCATGCAGGTGGCGCAGAAGCTCGGCGTCGAATACCGCGAGGGTTTCTACAAGAACCGCTACGTGGGCCGCACGTTCATCATGCCCGGGCAGGCGCAGCGCAAGAAGAGCGTGCGCCAGAAGCTCAACGCCATGGGCAGCGAGTTCAAGGGCAAGAACATCCTCATCGTCGATGACTCGATCGTGCGCGGCACCACGTCGAAGGAGATCGTCGACATGGCCCGCGCGGCCGGGGCCAACAAGGTCACGTTCACGTCGGCGGCGCCCCCCGTGCGCTACCCGCACGTCTACGGCATCAACATGCCGTCGCGCGGCGAGCTCATCGCCCATGGCAAGAAGATCCCCGAGATCGCGCGCGAACTCGGCGCCGACAACCTCATCTACCAGGAGGTCGCCGACATGAAGAGCGCCATCCTCGAGGGTTCATCGGTCACCGAGCTCGAGATGAGCTGCTTCACCGGCGAATATGTCACGGGCACTGTGACCCCCGAATACCTCGACTGGGTCGAGCGCACGCAGCTGTCCTAGGTTCAGGCGGGGCGCGTATTGGGTCGCTGGTCTCGCCTATCGCTGTGGCGCTGTGGCGCTGTGGCGCTGTGTCGCTGTGCCGCGGTGTCGGGCGTCCATCGCGCGCCGCTCTGGCGTGCCTCAGCGTTGTGCCGTTGTGGTGTCGCCTCCGCCTGGTCGTGGCGTGAAACGGTGCGGTAGCTGAGCGACACCGGCGGATGGCCTGGGAGGCTCGGGGTTGCCCGTGACTGTGGCTGCAGCATCCGTTAGTTTGGGGCTATGGATGAGCGTCAGCAGCAGATGAGCAGGGATATCGCGATCGGCGAGAACCCCCGCCAGCCGCTGCGCCAGTTCTTGCGCGCGCTGCGAGCTCACCTCGACAAGGGGCCGTGGGCGCGTGCCGCCTATCGTGTGGCCGTGGCCCTCATCGGCGGCACGGTCGTGGTCGTCGGCCTCATCATGGTTCCGCTGCCCGGCCCTGGCTGGCTCGTCGTCTTCCTCGGTTTCGCCATCCTCGGCACCGAGTTCGCGTGGGCCAAGAAGGTCGCCGCCTTCGTCAAGCGCCAACTCGCCCGGTTCTGGGCCTGGTACAACGCCCGCCGCGCCCGCAAACGCGCCGGCGCCGCTGCCTGAGTCACAGGATGTGACGCGACATTTCGCGTTGCCTGAGTGCATCGAACACAAACCAGGCGACGACGCCGAAGACGGGTATTGCGACCAGGACGAGGATCCAGATCACCTTTGCCAAAGTTTCGAGGTCCGGTGCTCTGACAACCTGCGTCAGGGCATAGATCAGACCGGCCAAGAACACGGCGAAGCAGGCAAACGCGAATACGAGCACTGCTGTCTGTAGTGGCTCATCAACAATCATCAGGCCTCCATTCTGCACATCAGTATGTCATAAGACGAGCTGAACAGTGAGGGCGATGGTGAAATGAAAATTATGCCGTGGGGTTCGGATTGTCGCTGCGGAACTGCTCCGAGTCAGGGTCAAACACGCAGCGAAACATGTATCAAAGTTGGTACGTAAGTCCACTGAAGGTCGGCGTCGGATGGAGCGCCGGTTCGACCATCTATCTTCACCGCGCAGGGCACACTTCTTACTAGAAGGCCAAGACTGAACGGGCAATACGCGCGAAACGGCCGCCCACCGTGGAGGTGGAGCGGCCGTTTCGAGGTTGTTGCGTGTGCGGAGTGCGCAGCGAACGGGCGGCGGAGCGGTGCTCTACGCGCGCTTGGGTTCGTCGCGGTTGACGTCGTCGCCGACGTACTCCGACCACTTCGACAGTTCGTCGTTGTATTCGTCGGATGGGTGCCCTGTGAGCTCTCTCTCGAGAGCGTCATAGTTGACATCAGGACTGAAGGACTTGAGCTCACGTGCGATCTTCGTGTGCTTTGCCTTTTGACGGCCGCGCCCCATGCGAGACCCCCTCACGAATCAGTTGCCGAACGGATGGTGCCGCCCGGAGGTTTCACCAACCAGGGAACGATAAAGACTAAACGCCAGCTTATCATGTGGCGTGAACGCTAACGCCCGGCGGAGACGAGTCCCAGCCGGTATGCAGGAGTGGAGGCGCAGTCTCGGCGCCGACTCCGTGTGTCAGGATACCGCAGCTCGGGGTCGCACGCCGCGGCATCCGTTCGTCTGATCGGTGTGGCCCCTATCGCAACCTCTGTCGCCGAGACACGACGTCCAGTCCGATCGCGAGCGTGAACCAGAAGAGCGCGAAGAGGATGCCGATGAAACCGACGTCTTGCCCGGACATCCAGAGGCCCGCCCCGAGGGCGAAGAATGTCACCGCCAGCGCGAAGCACGCGATCGCGGCCACGGTCCAGGCCGAGATGCGTCGGTGCAGCGGGGTGCGTGCGACATCCACGGCACCAGCATGGACCCCCAAATCGCCGATGTCGACCAGTGGGGTGGCGCGACATCCGATGTTCACCTGCCGTTGGGGTGACGCGGGCGAGACGCAGGACTTGACTGTCTGGGTGCGGCAGCGAGCCGCCGCCCGCGGTCCGTCGCCGCAGGGGAAGGAGCGTCTCGATGGATGTTCTCGTCACCGTCATGTTGGTCGTCGCCATCGCCCTGGTGTTCGACTTCACGAACGGCTTTCACGACACCGCTAATGCCATGGCCACCTCGGTCGCGACGGGGGCGCTCAAACCGCGAGTGGCCGTCACGATCTCGGCGGTGCTCAACCTGGTGGGCGCGTTCCTCAGCACCGAGGTCGCCAAAACGATCTCGGGCGGCATCATCAACGAGGGGGATGGCGGCGTGGCGATCACGCCCGTCATGATCTTCGCGGGGCTCGTTGGAGCCGTGCTCTGGAACGTCGCCACGTGGTACCTCGGCCTCCCCTCCAGCTCGACGCACGCGCTCTTCGGTGGCCTCATCGGCGCCGCGATCGTCGGGGCCGGTTTCGACGCCGTCAACTTCGGCGCGGTCGTCTCGAAGGTGCTGCTGCCGGCGCTCATCTCGCCGCTCGTGGCCGGGGCCATCGCCCTGCTCGCCACCTACCTCGCCTACAAGATCACGAAGAACGCGAGCATCCGCGGGTCGGAGGCCGGGTTCCGGCACGGGCAGACCATCTCGGCGTCGCTCGTCTCGCTCGCCCACGGCACGAACGACGCGCAGAAGACCATGGGTGTCATCACGCTCACGTTCATCGCCGCGGGCTACCAGCAGAGCGGCACGGGTCCTCAGTTCTGGGTCATCGGGGCGTGTGGCTTGGCAATCGCTCTTGGCACTTACCTGGGCGGATGGCGCATCATCCGCACCGTGGGCAAACGCATCACCGACATCACGTCGCCGCAGGGGTTCGCCGCCGAGACGAGTTCGGCGGCCACCATCCTCGTGTCGTCCCACCTGGGTTTCGCGCTGTCGACCACTCAGGTCACATCGGGTTCGATCGTGGGCGCCGGGCTCGGCAAGAAGCTCGCGTCGGTGCACTGGAACGTGGTCGGGAAGATCGCCATCGCCTGGGCCTTCACCCTGCCGGCGGCTGCCATCGTCGGCGGGCTCGCGGCCTGGGCGGCCTCAC
Organism: Okibacterium fritillariae; assembly: GCF_900167575.1. GTDB lineage: Bacteria > Actinomycetota > Actinomycetes > Actinomycetales > Microbacteriaceae > Okibacterium > Okibacterium fritillariae. The sequence goes on along the minus strand of NZ_FUZP01000003.1, from coordinate 72,118 downwards.
AGAGCACGGCCGGTCTCATCATCGTCGCGGTGCTCGCCGTTGCCGGCGGCCTCACGTTCTACGTGCTGTCGCGCCGCCACCCGGTCACGCACGAAAACGTGAACGAAGACTCATCCGCCGCCGGTGACGCCGATCCCGCCGCACCCACCGAGAAAGCAGGGGCCTCCGCATGACGAACTTCCTGGGCATCGACTGGGGCGCGTTCGCCCTCGTCTTCGTGGTGGCGCTCGTCGCCACAGCCGTCATCGTCTCGTCGTTCGCCACGGCCCTGCGCCTGCTCGCGGCCGGCGGCGACGTCGGTCACCGGCCGCGAGCCGCAACCGTGGGCGCCTACGCCTGCTTCGCGGTCGGGGTGGCCGCTGTCCTCTACGGCCTCTACCTGATCATCCCTCCGTTCCACTGACCGGAACCGGACGACAAACCCCATCAAGTTGATCTGTACCAAACGCGGATGAGAAGCCCGATTGCTAGATAGAGCCAAGCTAGCTGAGTTGCACAAAGGAATAGAGCGATGCTCGATACGACGGTAAGTACATGAACATAAACGAACTGCACGATGTGAAATTGAACTCGATGACTTTTGCTTGGCAAGAAGGCGAAGTGACGCTGCTCTGTGAGTCGTCCGAAGCCTTCGAAATCCGTGCGACCGGGGTCCGTTCGCTGTCTGTCGAGCGCTTTCTCTCCTGGGGCCCCGCCGCCACCATCTACGAAAGTGAGCTTGACCTCACCTATGCACTTGGGCCAAAGCTGTCGCTTGTCATGCAGACGGGCGATCCGATCCGAATCATCGCGGAAGAGTTCCAGGTGAAGGTGCTCGAGAGGTGAGTTCTGGTGGCGTACCGCCTAATTACGACGGAAGAGATGGGACAGAAGATACCCGCGGCTTGGCCGTTCAGTATTACGAGACTTTGATTGCGCATTCGGAGAATCGACCTCGGCCGGCGAAGGCAAACAGGTTGTTCAAGAAGATTCACCAGTTGTATAAGCAGTTGCGTGAGAGCGAGGAAGGCCGAGCCGCTATCAGCGCACTTCTTACCGATCAATCGGTAGACGTACGTTTGGGTGCGGCGACCCACTCGTTGTTTTGGGGGAGGGAAGACGCAGAATTGGTGCTCGAAGAAATCGCCAAGATGGGTGATAAGGACCAGCGGATCAACGCGACCATGGTCTTGATGCAATTCAGAGCCGGCCACCTCAACTTGGACTGGTGATCGTGGAGAATCACCTGGACATGTCGGGATACGACGACGAAGACAACGCGATGTTGGTGTTCGGCCTCATTCAGAATGGCGGTCTCTGGCTGGCGTTGCACAATGCTGGCGACCGCGTGTCCTCGGCGGCTAAACACTTCACCGATACGGGAGCAACTGACTACGCCCGACTGCTCCTTCAGGCCCGCGCTTTGGTCTTCCCAGACTTTGTACCAGCAACAGTGGAGGCGCGGCGGCTCGCACTGGATAACTTAGACGACGCCCAGGAGGACGAGCTCCAACACCTGACCGATCAGATCCTCGACCTAGATGATCCCATCTAGGTCGCGCCGTCCGAGCACACCTACGCGCCGGCGGTGACCCAGATCGCGCGGGCCGCCGGCATGCCGAGTTCGCGCTCAACCGTGGAGGCGGGTTCGCCGACGCGCACCGAGACGGTGCCCGCGAAGTCGCGGTTGCGCACCACGGTGACGGGGTGGTCGAGGCCGAGGCCCAGCTCGTCGAGGTAGCGCAGGATGTCGGGGTCGTCGTCTGAGATGCGCACCACCACGCCCGCGGCGCCGTCGGGCAGGTCGCTCAGGCGGACGGCGTCGGGCAGGTGCGGGTCGCCGTCGGCCGACGGGATCGGGTCGCCGTGCGGGTCGCGGGTCGGATGCCCGAGCTTTTCGTCGATGCGCTCGATCATGTTGTCGCTCACGGCGTGTTCGAGCACCTCGGCCTCGTCGTGCACCTCGTCCCAGCCGTAGCCGAGCTCGCGCACCAGGAACGTCTCGATCAGCCGATGCCGGCGCACCATCGAGATGGCGTAGCGGCGGCCGCGCTCGGTGAGCTCGATCGACCGGTAGGGCGCATGCGTGATCAGCCCCTGCTCGTCGAGCCGCTTCAGCGAATCCGACACGGTCGACACGGCCACGCCCAGCTGCGCGGCGAGCGATTTCACGGTGGCGTGCTGCCCGGGCCATTCCTGGCTCGACCAGATCAGCTTCAGGTAGTCCTGCGCGGTGTTGGAGAGGTCGGAGACTGCCACGCTCCCATCATAGGGAGCTACTTCTTCCTACTTCTTGGTCTTCACGGGTCCGCGCGGCACGGCCTTCTCGGGCCGCACGGGCTCGCCGCGTCGTTCCTGTCCGGGCAGCGGCCGCGACCGGCGCCCGTAGATCAGCTCGGACGAGTCGAGCAGCCACGGCACGATCGTCACCGACACACCGTGCATGAGCAGCAGCTGCTGGCGGATGCGTTTGGCGCGGCGGTTGTGCAGCAGGCTCTCCCACCAGTGCCCCACGATATACATCGGCATGTAGACGGTGACGACCTCGGAGCCGTGCTCCTCGCGGTGCGCCTTGATGTACTTCAGCACGGGGATGGCGAACTCGCGGTACGGCGATTCGAGCACCGTCAGCGGCACGTGGATGTTCATCTCCGACCACTGCTTCTCGAGCTTCTTCGTCGACTCCTCGTCGACCGCGATGTGCACGGCCTCGAGGCTCGCATGGTTGGCCGCGATGGCGTAGTCGAGCGCTTTGAGCGTGGGCTTCTGCATCCGGTTGACGAGAACCATGGCGTGGTCGCCCGAGGCGCCGAAGGTGGTCGTGGGGTCGACCTCGATCTCCTTCTCGACATCCCGGTAGTAGCGGTTCACGCCGAGCATGAGGGTGTAGAGGATGGGCATGAGCACGAAGACCAGCCAGGCGCCGTGCGTGAACTTGGTGATGGTCACGACGATGAGCACGGATGCCGTGAGCAGCGCGCCGAATGCGTTGATCACGAGCGACGGCCAGATCTCACGCGGTTTGGCGTCCTCTTGCCGCAGCGCCCGCAGCCAGTGCTTGACCATGCCGATCTGCCCCAGCGTGAACGACACGAACACGCCGATGATGTAAAGCTGGATGAGCTGCGTGAGGTTCGCCTGATAGACGACGAGGATGACGCACGCCGCCAGGCCGAGGATGATCATGCCGTTCGAGAACACGAGGCGGTCGCCGCGCGTGTTGAGCGAGCGGGGAGCGTAGGAGTCGCGGGCCAGCACGGCGCCGAGCAGCGGGAACCCATTGAACGCCGTGTTAGCGGCTAGCAGCAGCACGCATGCCGTGACGGCCTGGATGAAGAAGAAGGGGATGCTGTTGGCCCCGAACACGGCCGTCGCGACCTGTGCCATGAGGCTCGGCTGCGGGGCGGTCTCGCAGTTCGCGAAGCCCTGCAGGTGGCACGCGTTCTCGGCGTAGTGCACACCCGAGATGAGCGCGAGGGCGGTGAGGCCGGCGAACAGAACGATGGCGGTTCCGCCCATGAGCACGAGCGTGGTCTGCGCGTTCTTGATCTGGGGGCGGCGGAACGCGGGGACGCCGTTGGAGACGGCCTCGACACCCGTGAGCGCCGAACATCCGCTCGAGAAGGCGCGCAAGAGCAGCAGGATGAAGGCCGCCTGGGTCAGGTTCTCGCCCTGCACGGTGTAGGAGGCGCTCTCGGCCACGGGGGCGTCGCCGAACAGGGTGCGCACGAGGCCGGCGACGATCATGACGAAGACGCTGGCGATGAAGAGGTAGGTGGGAATCGCAAAGGTTTTGCTCGACTCGCGCACGCCCCGCAGGTTGACGGCCATGATGACGAGCACGAAGCCCACGGCGATCTCGATGCGATAGGGGTTCAGCATCGGGATGGCCGAGATGATGTTGTCGACACCCGAGGCCACCGACACCGCCACGGTGAGCACGTAGTCGACGAGCAGGGCGGATGCGACGATCAGGCCGGCCTTCTCGCCCAGATTCTTGTGGGCGACCTCATAGTCGCCACCGCCCGAGGGGTAGGCCTTGATGAGCTGCCGGTAGCTTGCGACGACGACGAGCAGCAGCACGATGACGGCCACGGCCACCCAGGGGGCGAAGCTCAGGAACGCCAGGCCGCCGAGCAGCAGGATCATGAGCAGCTCTTGCGGCGCGTAGGCCACCGACGAGAGCGCGTCGCTCGCGAAGATCGGCAGAGCGAGCCGCTTCGGCAGCAGCTGTCCCTCGAGTTTTTCGGTGGGGAGGGGTTCACCGATCAGCCAGCGTTTCGCCGACCGACCCTCTTGTTGCGGCTCGCGCCCGTCTAGTGTCACGAGCGGCGATCCTACTCCTGTGCGGGGCCGCCGCCTAGCCGTCGGAGGTCGGTGTTTACGCGGTGTTCGGCGGCGGTATCGTGAGGCCCCCTCGACCGGGGGTCGGCGGGCGCGCGGCAGTTCGCTGCCGACATGCAGCTGAGCCTCGACCAGCGTTCGGTCGAGGCTCAGCGCGCTGTCAGACAGTGGATGCCGAAGGTCAGCGCTTGCGCAACCAGATCACCAGATCGGCCAGACGTGAGCGCAATTCGCGCACGTCGTCGCTCGACAGCGAGCCGTCCGCGGCGCGGCGCCGCAGCTCGGCCCGGATCTGCTGGCGGGCGTCGTTGAGCGACAGCTCGGCTTCGCCGAGCGCCAACCGTGCGGCGACCCGCGGGTCGAGCCCGTTCGCGGAGTTGCTTGACGCGTTGTCCGACGTGTCGTCCGATGCGTTGCCCGACACGTTGGTGGAGGAGTTGCCTGCGGCGCTCGCCGAAGCGTTCCGCTCAGCGTCTGAGTGGGCGCCGGTTGGGTCACTGTGGGGTCCGGTGCCCGCGAAACCTGCGCCGGGCGATGCGTTGCTCGCCGAGGCGCCGGAGCCGGAGGCGTAACCCGTCGTCGTGTAATCAGTCGTTCGGTTGTCATTGTCCGGTGTGGTCGCTCCGCCGCGGCCGTGCTCGGTGCGCGCCGAAGCGTCGCCCCACGGGTTGCCGAATCCCCAGTCCGACCACGACTTCTTCTGGCCGTGCGGTTCGGGCTCGCGGGCCGCCGAGGCGAGGTCGGCGCGCAGGCTCCGCATGGCGGCGCTGACATCCGATCGCACCTCGTCGGCCAGGCGGCGCACCGAATCGGTGACCTCGTTCTCGATGGACGACAACTGATCGGCCTTGGCGGCCAACTCGGCGCGCCCCGCATCCGTGATCGTGTAGATCGACTTGCGGCCGTCGGTGGTCTTGGTGACGAGCCCCTCCTCCTCGAGCTTGGCGAGCCGGGGATAGATGGTGCCGGCGCTGGGGGAGTAGGTGCCGCCGAAGCGATCGGTGAGCGCCTGGATGAGCTCGTAGCCGTGTTTGGGTGACTCCTGCAGCAGGTGCAGGAGGTAGAGGCGCAGGCTGCCGTGCGCGAAGACGGGGGTCATTCGACGGGGCTCGCGGGTGCGGAGGGGGCGAAGGGCTCGGCCGGGTGGTCTGACCCGGAGCCACCGTGCGCGGACGATGGTGTCGTGGCTTGCGCCGACGCGGACGTGGCCGAGGGGGTGTGGCCCGCGTCATCCCGATCGCGTCGCAGCACCGAGATGTCGCCCGAGACCGAGTTGGCCGCGATGTCGACGTAGAAGCTGTCGTCCGAGCCGATGGTGGTCGTGTTGTAGCCGCGGCCGCGCGTGCTCGTGATGACGTTGCCGTCGAGACGCAGCGCGCCCGTGACGGTGTTGGCCACGTAGCGGGCGCCGAGGCCCGGGTCGATGCGGGCGGTCAGGGCGCCCGAGACGGTGTTCGACGAGATCTTGTCGACGGGGCCGCGGATGTCGAGGAACGTGTCGGCCGTGATGCCGTCGGCCGAGAATCGCTCGATGCGGCCCGTGGCGGTGATGTCGCCCGAGACGGTCTGCACGTCGACGCGCCCGGTGTGGTTCTGGATGCTGACCTCGCCGCTCACGCTGTGCACGTCGATGTTGCCCGTGATGCCGTCGAGCTGCAGTTCTCCCGACACGGTGCTGAGCTTGGCATCGCTCGTTAGGCCCGTGACGAGGGCGCCGGCCGTGACGGTGCCAAAGGTGAGGGCCACGGCGCGGGGCACGAGCAGGCTGATGGTGGCCTTGGCCGAGTTGGGGCCGAAGTTGCGGAACACCTCGAGGAAGCTGTTCCAGGCCACCTGGGGGTGGTCGATGTCGAGGCGGTCGCCGTTGATCTCGATCTTCAGGTCTTTGCCGTGCACCTCGTGCACCTCGATGCGGGCGGTCTCTTCGTCGTGTCCGACGAGGTTGATCTGGCCGCCGGCGAGGGCGACCTTGAGCGAGCGCACGATGCCGAGATCGATGATGCGTTGTTCGCCGGGGCGGACGATCCATTTTTCGAGGGTCATGACGGGCCTTTCTTGGGCGATTCTCGGTCGAGGCTCGGTCGAGCTATATCGCGTGTGTGAACTCACGATATAACGCGTTTCACAGGAGGGCAAGGGCTCACATCGGACGCGAAGGTTATTCGATCGTTTCGCGTCAGATCTTGACGGCGGGTCGCCGCGCAACACACCCTGGGTCGAGAACAAGGAGACCCGATCGTGGCAGAGAACGAGGAGTTCGACGGTGTGAGCGGCCCAGTCGGATCAGGGGGCCCAGGCGGCTTCGGTGGCCGAGGCGACAGTGGTTTCGTTGACGGCGTGCACCGCGACGAGGTCGAGCGGCTGTGGGGTGCGCAGGCGTATGCCGACCCCGCCGCGTGGTGGCGCGGGCTCGGCGAGGAAGGCCGTCGGGCGCTGCAGGCCGACACCGAGGCGCTCGACGAGACGTGGCAGGATGCGGCGGCGCGCGGCATCCCGGTCGGTGGCGACGAGGCGCAACGACTCGCCGGCCGGCATGTGCGCTGGCTCGAGGTGGCGACCGAGGGGCACGAGGTCGGCGCGGCCTACCTGACCGGTCTCGGCGACCTGTATGTGGCCGACGAGCGCTTCTGGCCGAGTTATGGGGATGTCGCGGGCGCGGCGTTCGTGCGTGACGCGCTGGCCGTCTACGCCGAGCGCAACCTGCGGTAGGAACGCCGCATTCAGTTCGCGGGCGAGTCGATCGTCGGATGCGCCGAGGGTGGCACCGTCCCCTGGAGGGCGGCCTCCCGCTGGGCGGCCTGCTTCTCGGCGCGCGTCGGCGGAACGGGCAGGCGGAAGAACGGGATCGTATAGGTGCAGAGCGGCCCGATCAGTGCGGCGAAGAGAACGGTGCCGATGCCCAGGTTGCCGCCGAGCAGCCATCCGATGGTCAGCACGGTCACCTCGACGATGGTGCGACCGACCCAGATGGGCCAGCCGGTGCGCTGGTGGATGCCCGTCATGAGACCGTCGCGCGGCCCGGACCCGAAATGCGCCCCGATGTAGAGGCCCGTCGCGACGGCGAGGAGCAGGAGCCCCGCGGGGAAGAGCAGGATGCGCACCCACAGGTCGAGACCCTCGGGGATGGCCCACAGGCCGATGTCGGCGCTCGGCCCGACGAGGAGCACGTTGAGCACGGTGCCGATGCCGGGCTTCTGCTTCAGCGGAATCCACAGCAGCAGCACGATTGCGCCGACGCCGATCGTGATGGTGCCGAACGGCAGACCCGTCTTGAGCGAGATGCCCTGCGTCAACACATCCCACGGCGAGACGCCGACCGCGGCGCGCACGATCAGGGCGATCGCGATTCCGTAGAGGAAGAGGCCGAGGAGGAGTTGCAGGATGCGGCGGGTCATAGGTACATCCAATTGGCAAAGTGGCCTTTCCGCAAGATGCCAATTCGGCTAATGTGGCCCCATGACTGCGCGACGGCTCGGTGCCGCATCCCTCGAATCGCTGCTCGGAGAATGGCGCAACGGCGGTGCTGCCAACGAAGACCTGGCCGACCGGCTGCGCCTGCTCATGGTCGACGGCCGCATTCCCGTCGGCACGCGGCTGCCCGCGGAACGGGAACTGGCCGCGCGCCTGAGCGTGAGCCGCACCACCGTGGCCTCCACCTACGGCCGCCTGCGGTCGGCGGGCTACCTGGCGAGTCAGCAGGGGTCTGGCAGCGAGGCGCGGCTGCCGCAGCATCCGTTCGGGCGTCCGGCGGCGGGGATGGAGGCTCCCGACACCATCGACCTCACCAAGGCGGCCATGCCGTGCGCGCCCCAGGTGGCGCCCGCGGTGCTGCGCGCGGCCGAGCAGCTGCCCCTCTTCGCCGCCGACTGGGACTACGACGCCGTGGGGCTGCCGCACCTGCGCCAGGCCATCGCCGATCGCTACACGGCGCAGGGTCTGCCGACCGAGCCCGACGAGATCCTCGTCACCATCGGCGCGCAGCACGCGATCGGTCTGCTCGCGCGCGTGTTGGTCTCGCGCGGCGACCGCGTCGTGATCGAGGCCCCCACCTACCCCCATGCCCAGCGCGCCTTCATCGAGGCCGGCGCCCGGCTGGTGCCCGTCTCGGTGACGGCCGACGGCGGGTGGGATGCCGAGGCGCTGCAGCACGCGTTCGAACGCACCAACCCGCAGCTCGCCTATCTGATGCCCGATTTCCACAACCCCACGGGTGCCAGCATGTCCGCCGCGGAGCGCGACCGCATGTTGCGGGCCGCCGCGCGGCAGGGTACGACCGTGCTCGTCGACGAGACCACCGCCGAGCTCGACATCGACCGTGACGGCGTCGACAGCCGGTTCGTGCCCGTCTCGGCGGGAGACACGGGCGCCACGGTCGTGAACGTCGGCTCGATCGGCAAGACCGTGTGGGGCGGGCTGCGCATCGGATGGATCCGCGCCGATCGTTCGCTCGTGGCCCGCCTCGTCGCCGCGCGCTCGAGTCTCGATCTCGGCACCCCCATCCTCGAGCAGCTGGCGGTGGCCGAGCTGATGCCCGAGCTCGACGAGATCATCGCCGCGCGCCGCGTGCAGTTGCGCCGGTCGCGCGATCGCGTCGAGGAGTTGCTCGCGGGGCGCTTCCCCACCTGGCAGGTGCCGCACGTCGCGGGCGGCCTGGCGGTCTGGGTGGGCCTCGGCCAGCCGGTGAGCAGCGCGCTCACCCTCACGGCGCGCACCTCGGGCCTCGTCATGGCGGCGGGCCCCTGGTTCGGGTCGGATGGCGCGTTCGAGCGTTTCTTACGCGTGCCGATCACCTACCCGGTCGACACGCTCGAGCGGGCCGTCGAGCGCCTGCACGCCGCCTGGCTGGCCGTGGGTGGCGCCCGCCGGCCCGTGATGCCCTCTGCGAGCACGCTCGTGTAGTCGCGGCGTGCGGTGCTGCTGTGTATATCAGTATGCTGAATGCATCGCGCGATGTGCGCGTTCCCCTGCACCGGGAGAAACATGTATTCGCTCGCCGCCCTCAGCCTCACCAACAAGGCGCTCATCGCCCTCGCCACCGCCGTCGTGGCGCTCTTCGGCTCACTCGCCCTCGGGGCGTTGAAGCAGGAGCTCGTGCCCAACGTGCAGTTCCCCCAGATCGTCATCGTGACGGCCTACCCGGGAGCGACGCCCGAGGTGGTCGACGACGACGTATCCGCCCCCATCGAGGCGGCCATCAGGGGCGTGCCCGGTCTCGAGTCGTCGAGCGCGACATCCAGCACCGATCAATCGGTCGTCACCGCCACGTTCGCCTACGGCACCGACCTTGCGGCCGCCGAACAGAAGCTCGGCCAGGCGATCAACCGCATCGCGCTCGAGTTGCCGGAGGACGTCGACCCGCAGGTGGTCTCGGGCAGCATCGACGACCTCCCCGTCATGCAGATCGCGGTCACCTCCGGCGGCGACCCCTCGGCGCTCTCGACACGCATCCGACAGACGGCTCTGGTCGACATCGAGGATGTCGCGGGCGTGCGCGAGGCGCAGCTCGTCGGCCAGACGCGGCAGCGCGTCACGATCACGCCGGACTCGGCCGAGCTGGCCCGCCGCGGACTCACCACCCAGGCCGTCACCGACGCGCTCGCGGCCAACGGAAAGCTTCTCCCCGCCGGCGACGTCTCCGACCGCAGCAAGACGTTCACGGTGCAGACGGGCAGCACACTCGCGTCCGTCGACGACATCGCGGCGCTCCCACTCGTCGCCGAGGGGTCGCAGCGCTCCCGCGCGGTCGTGACCGTCGGGGACGTCGCCGCGGTCGCCCTCGGCGACGACCCGCGCACGTCGATCTCACGCGTCGACGGCAAACCCGCGCTCACCATCGCCGTCACGAAGCTGCCGTCGGCCAACACCGTCGAGGTGTCCCGCGCCGTGCGGGCGCTGCTGCCCGGCCTCACCACCGCGATCGGTTCGGATGCCGCCCTCACCGTGGTCTTCGACCAGGCGCCGTTCATCGAGCAGTCGATCGAGACGCTCGCCATCGAGGGCCTGCTCGGCCTGGTCTTCGCCGTGCTCGTCATCCTGCTGTTCCTCGTCGACGTGCGCGCCACGATCGTGACGGCGATCTCGATCCCCGTCTCGGTGCTCATCACTTTCATCGGGCTGCAGGCGGGCGGTTATACGCTCAACGTGTTGACGCTCGGCGCCCTGACGATCGCGCTCGGCCGCGTGGTCGACGACTCGATCGTGGTGATCGAGAACATCAAACGGCATCTCGCCGACGATGTGCGGCCGCGCCACGGCGCCGCCGAGCGGTCCCGCGCCATCCTGTCGGGGGTGCGCGAGGTGGCCGGGGCCATCACCGCGTCGACTCTCACGACCGTCGCGGTGTTCCTGCCGCTCGCCTTCGTGGGCAACATCACGGGCGAACTCTTCCGGCCGTTCGCGCTCACCGTGACCATTGCCTTGCTCGCCTCGCTGCTCGTCGCCCTCACGATCGTGCCCGTGCTCGCGTTCTGGTTCCTGCGCGCCCCGGCTGCCGCGGCGTCCGAGAGCCCGGCCGACGACCTCGAGCATCCCTCGCGCCTGCAGAAGGCCTACCTGCCCATCATCCGCTGGACGATGGCGCATTCGGTGTCGACGCTGCTGCTGTCGGCGCTCGTGCTCGTGGGCACGTTCGCGCTCACCCCCCTGATGAAGTCCAACTTCCTGGGCGACACGGGCCAGAACGTCATCACCATCACCCAGACCCTCGACGCGGGCGCCAGTCTGCAGGCTCAAGACGACGCGGCCGCCCTCGTCGAGGCCGAGCTGGCCGGGGTCGAGGGCGTGGCCAGTGTGCAGCTCTCGATCGGGTCGAGCGGATCGGCGCTGCGGGATGCCTTCGCGGGCGGGTCGCCGGGCGCCGTCACCTACTCGATCACCACCGACGAGGGCGTCGACCAGGAAGGGCTCCGGGTGGCGGTGCGCCAGCGGCTCGAGGGCATCCACGGGGTCGGCTCGTTCGAGGTGGCGGGTTCGGGCTGGGGCGGGTCGAGCAATATCGAGGTCGACGTGACCGCCGTCACGAGCGACGACCTGGTCGCGGCGAATGCGGCGATCGTCGCCGCGCTCGCGGACGTCGACAGCGTCACGCAGGTGGTCAGCAACCTCAGCGCCACCCGGCCCTACGTGGGCGTGCAGATCGACCGCCGCCAGGCAGCTGCGGCCGGCTACACCGAAGCCGCGCTGGGCGCCCTGGTCGCGCAGGCCACCCGACCCACCGCGGCGGGTTCGGTCGAGATCGGCGGCAGTTCGCTGAAGGTCTTCGTGCAGTCCGATCGGCCGGCGGCCACCGAGGCCGAGCTCGCGGCGCTCGAGATCCCGACCGCGACGGGGCCGGTGCGGCTCGATACCCTGGCGACGGTCGGGCTGGTCGAGGGGCCGGCATCCCTCACGTCGGCCCAGGGCGCGCGCACCGCGACGGTGAGCGGCATCCCCGCCGACGACAACATCGCCGCGGTGAGCGCACGCGTGCAGTCCGCCATCGACGGCGCCGCGCTTCCGGCCGGCGCGAGCGCGACGCTCGGCGGCATCACGGCGAGCCAGGGCGACGCGTTCGGCGATATGGGACTGGCGCTCCTCGTGGCCATCCTGATCGTCTACATCGTCATGGTGGCCACCTTCCGGTCGCTGCGGCAACCGCTCCTCTTGCTCGTGTCGGTGCCCTTCGCCGCCACCGGAGCTATCGCGCTGCAGGTGGTCACCGGCATCCCGCTCGGCGTGCCCTCCCTGATCGGGGTGCTCATGTTGATCGGGGTGGTGGTGACCAACGCCATCGTGCTCGTCGACCACGTCAACCAATACCGAGCGCGGGGGATGTCGGTGGCGCGGGCCGTGGAGCTCGGTTCCGCCCGGCGGCTCCGCCCGATCCTCATGACCGCGCTGGCCACCATCCTGGCGCTCACCCCCATGGCCCTCGGCGTGACGGGACACGGCGGGTTCATCTCGCAGCCGCTCGCGATCGTCGTGATCGGGGGGTTGCTGTCGTCGACGGTGCTGACGCTCGTCGTGCTGCCCACGCTCTACGCGCTGGTCGAGGGGGCCGCGCAGCGTCGCGCCGAGACGAGTTCTTAGAAGAGTGCTCAGGTCACCGTTACCCGCCGTGTGACAGAATTCGAGAAGTCAGCGCTGTCTGCGCACACTCACCGCACCAGGAGACAGATGCACTCGCTCGCCGTCCTCAGCATGAAGAACAAGGCGCTCATTGCCCTCGTCACCATCGTCGTCGCCATTTTCGGCGCGCTGGCGCTCACGGGGCTGAAGCAAGAGCTCGTGCCCAGTGTGCAGTTCCCGCAGCTGGCCATCGTCACGAGCTACCCCGGTGCCGCCCCCGAGGTCGTGAGTGAAGACGTCTCCAACCCGATCGAATCGGCCATCCGCGGTGTGCCCGACCTCGAGTCCACGAGCGCCACGTCCAGCACCAACCAGTCCGTCGTCTCGGCCACGTTCACCTACGGCACCAACCTCGCCACGGCCGAGCAGAAGATCGACCAAGCGATCAACCGCATCGAGTCGCAACTGCCCGACGGCGTCGACCCGCAGGTGATCTCGGGCAGCATCGACGATCTGCCCGTCATCCAGATCGCGGTCACGTCCAACACCGACACCAAAGAGCTGGCCACGCAGATCCGCGAGAACGCGCTCGCCGAGATCGAAGACACCGACGGCGTGCGCGAGGCGCAGCTCATCGGTGACGTCGGGCAGCGCATCACCATCACGCCCGACCAGGGCAAGCTTACCGAGCGCGGCCTCACCACGCAGGCCATCTCTGACACGCTCGACGCCAACGGCGTGCTCATCCCCGCGGGCGATGTCACGCAAGACGGTAAGACGTTCTCGGTGCAGACGGGCTCGAAGCTCGGCTCGGTCGACGACATCGCGGGCCTGCCCCTCTTGCCCACCGACCCGCAGCCCGGCCAGGCCGTCACCAAGCTCAGCGATGTGGCCACGGTCGCGCTGACCGACGACCCGCAGACCTCCATCTCGCGCGTCAACGGCGAGCCCGCGTTGACGATCGCCGTCACGAAGCTGCCGGCCGCCAACACCGTCGAGGTGTCCAAGGCCGTTCGCGCCCTGCTGCCGAGCCTCACCGACTCCATCGGCTCCGACGCCAAGCTCACGATCGTGTTCGACCAGGCGCCCTACATCGAGCAGTCGATCGAGACGCTCACGGTCGAGGGTCTCCTCGGTCTCGTGTTCGCGGTGCTCGTCATCCTGCTCTTCCTGCTCGACATCCGCGCCACCATCGTCACGGCCATCTCCATCCCCACGTCGGTGCTCATCACCTTCATCGGGTTGCAGGCGGCCGACTACACGCTCAACATCCTCACGCTCGGCGCCCTGACGATCGCCATCGGCCGCGTGGTCGACGACTCCATCGTCGTGATCGAGAACATCAAGCGCCACCTGGCCATGGGGTCGCTCAACGACCGTTCGCCCGAGAAGCGCTCACGTGCCGTGCTCGAGGGTGTGCGCGAGGTCGCCGGCGCCATCACGGCCTCGACCATCACGACCGTCGCGGTGTTCCTGCCGCTGGCGTTCGTCGGCGATGTCACGGGCGAGCTGTTCCGGCCGTTCGCGCTCACCGTCACGATCGCGCTACTCGCATCGCTGCTCGTCGCGCTCACCATCGTGCCCGTGCTGGCCTACTGGTTCCTGCGGGCGCCCAAGGCCAAGAAGACGGCGGCAACGGATGCATCTTCCACCTCGTCTGAAGCCGGTGCCCGCGCCGCGCGGGGCGTCGACTCCGTTCCGACCACCACGTCGTCGATCCCGCTGCCCGGCTCTCGCCGCGCGCGTCGCCAGAGCGAGGACGACGTCGACGACCTCGACCACCCGACACGCCTGCAAAAGGGCTACCTGCCGGTCATCCACTGGACCATCAAGCACTCGGTCTCCACGCTGCTCATCGCCGTCTTCGTGCTCGTCGGCACGTTCGCGCTGACGCCGTTCATGAAGACCAACTTCCTGGGCGACTCGGGCCAGAACACGCTCACCGTCACGCAGACGCTCGACGTGGGCTCCAGCCTGCAGGCTCAGGACGACGCGGCCTCGGCCGTGGAAGACGAGCTGCGCACGATCGACGGCATCGAGACCGTGCAGCTGTCCATCGGTTCCAGCGGTTCCACCCTGCGCGACGCCTTCTCGGGTGGCGGCGCGGGCGCGATCACCTACTCGATCACGTCCTCGGATGACGTCGACCAGGAGGCGCTGCGCAACACCGTGCGCGACGAGCTCGAGAAGATCGACGGCGCCGGCGAGATCGAGGTCTCCGGTTCGGCCGGCTTCGGCGGTTCGAGCGATGTCGAGATCGACATCGAATCGCCCAACAGTGACGACCTCGCCACCGCGAACGACACGCTCGTGAAGGCCGTCACGGGTCTCGAGGGTGTCACGCAGGTGGTCAGCAACCTGAGCGAGACGCGCCCCTACATCGGCGTGCAGATCGACCGCGACAAGGCGGCCGAGGCCGGCTACTCCGAGGTCGCCCTCGGCGGTTTCGTCGCCCAGGCCACGCAGCCCACCACCGTCGGCACGGTTGAGATCGACGGCACCACGCTGAACATCTACGTACAGTCCGATAACCCGCCCACGACCGAGGCCGAGCTCGCCGAGCTCACCATCCCCACCGTGACGGGCCCCGTGCGCCTCGACTCGCTCGCGACCGTCGGCCTCGTCGACGGACCGGCGTCGATCTCCTCCTCCGAGGGCAAGCGCACCGCCACCATCAGCGCCACCCCGGCAAGCGACAACATCGCCGCCGTGAGCGCCGAAGTGCAGACGGCCATCGACGATGCCGACCTGCCCGCCGGTGTGACGGCGTCGCTCGGTGGCGTCTCATCCAGCCAGTCCGACGCGTTCGGCCAGCTGGGGCTCGCGCTCCTCGCCGCCATCCTGATCGTCTACATCGTCATGGTGGCCACGTTCCGGTCGCTGCGTCAGCCGCTTCTGCTGCTCATCTCGGTGCCGTTCGCGGCGACGGGTGCCATCGCGCTGCAGGTCGTCACGGGCATCCCGCTCGGCGTCGCCTCGCTCATCGGTGTGCTCATGCTCATCGGCATCGTGGTCACGAACGCCATCGTGCTCGTCGACCTGGTCAACCAGTACCGCCGACGCGGTATGACGGTGGCGCAGGCGGTCGAGCACGGTTCGGCCCGACGACTTCGCCCGATCCTCATGACGGCCCTGGCCACCATCCTGGCGCTCACGCCCATGGCGCTCGGCATCACGGGGCACGGCGGCTTCATCTCGCAGCCGCTCGCCATCGTCGTGATCGGCGGACTGCTGTCCTCCACGGTGCTCACGCTCGTCGTGCTGCCCACGCTCTACAACCTCGTCGAGGGTGCCAAGGAGCGCCGCAACGCCAAACGCGCCGCGCGCGCCGACCAGGTCGCCCGCTCGCGCCCCATGCTGGCGGTCGAAAGTGGCCGCCCGGCCGGTGCCGAGCACGTGCCGGCCCATGCGGCCGGAGTGGTTGCCGGTGCGGGTGCGGCTGCGGGCACCGTTGATGCGCCGAGCGATGCTGGGGCTGAGCAGGCTGAGCAGGCTGAGCAGGCTGAGCAGGCTGAGCAGGCTGAGCAGGCTGAGCAGGTCGAAGACGTCGAGAACGACGAGAAGGTCGACCAGCCTGAGCCGACCGAGAGCGCCGAGCGCATCGAGCCGACTGATGCTGTCGATCAGCCCGAGAACGCCGAGTCGACTGAGCACGTCGAGAACGCCGAGTCGACTGAGCACGTCGAGAACGCCGAGTCGACCGGGCATGTCGAGAACGCCGAGCCGACCGAGCACGTCGAGAACGCCGAGCCGATCGAACACGTCGAGAACCCGGAGCAGCCCGAAGAGGGCGCACAGGGACACGACGGTGAGCACCGCGAGGGTGACGAGCGGCACGAGCACTAGCGGCTGAGCCGAGGGGCGGCGGAGAGGCATCCGCCGCCCTTAGGCTTGTCGCATGGCTACCCCGGACTTCATCCTCGAGCTGCGCGCGAAGATCGGCACCCACCCTCTGTGGCTGTCGGGCATCACGGCTGTCGTGCAGCGCGATAACGGCGACCTGCTGCTCGTGCGCCGGGCCGACAACGGCAACTGGACGCCCGTCACGGGCATCATCGACCCGGGCGAAGAGCCCGCCGTCGCCGCCGAACGCGAAGTCCTCGAAGAGGCCGACATCCGGGCCACCGTCGTCAAGCTCGCCAGCATTCAGACGACGGCCGAACACGTCTACCCCAACGGCGATCGCGCGCAGTACATCGACTTCACGTTCCTCTGCCGCTACGACGGCGGAGAACCAGCCCCCGCCGACGGCGAAAACCTCGAAGCGCGCTGGTTCAGCCGTGAAGACCTGCCGCCCATGCCGCCCGAGTTCGCCGAACGTCTCGACGCCGCGCTGAGCGGCGAAGAGGCCGCCCGCTTCAAGCGCTAGCTCGACGCGCAACCCGGCTGCGAGTGGCTATGCCTCGAGCTGGCCGCGCGAACGTGAGGGTGCCTGCAACCAGGGGCGCAGCATCCGCGTCACCCACGGCAACACCCAGTAGGCCATGATCGGCGTCAAGACGAGTGTCGAGACGAGCACGTGCAGCAGCACGCCCCACGTCTCCCACCCGGGCACCAGCCACGTCACCAGGAACGTGAAAACGAGGTTCACGGGGAAGAAGCCCAGCCAGATGCTCACCGCCTGCTTCCAGCGCGGCGGCGCCAACGGCACGGTGACCTGAGTTCCCGTCGCTTCGGGGCCGCCCGGTCCGTGCGCGGCCGAGACGCTCGTGGCGAAGGGGGCGTCGAACCAGCCCTCGATGCCCGTGCGTTTCTCGCTGCGGCGATGCTGCATGAAGTCCTTGCCGCTCGACAGCCACCAGGCGCGTTCGGAGGAGTTCTCCCACGCCAGCAACGTCTCGTCGTCGCGGAATCGGTACAGCATGTACCAGATGTCGGATGTCTCGCCGGCCCTCACCCAGCCGGAGCCGAGGAAGCCGGGGTACTTGTTGGCGAGGTTGATGCCAGCCTGTACCCAGATGGTGGCTTCACCGATGCGGGCGGGGTCTACCGTCCGTTCGATGGAAACCGTAATGGGTTCGTGTTCCATGCATCCAGCATGACGGATCACTGTTTCGTCGCGGTAACGGACGCCCCCGGCACGCCGACTAGTCGAGCCCGCTTCAACTCACAAGGGGCTGCCCGCGAAAAATGCTCGGCGTAGCGTGGGGTCACCCCCCTTTCCCATCCGCCCCGCACCACCGAAGCGAAGGGATGCCATGAGCATCAAGATCGGAGACCGCGTGAGCTGGTCGACGCCGCAAGGCCGCACGCAGGGCGTCGTGCGCGAGAAGAAGGACAAGGACTTCACGTTCGACGGGCAGGACTTCACCGCGACAAGCCTTGAACCCGCCTACATCGTCGAATCGGAGAAGTCGGGAAAGAAAGCGGCCCACAAGGGTTCCGCCCTACGCACGTTGAAGAAATCGGAGAAAAGTTCATGAGCCGTGGAGTTGCAGTCGTCACCGGAGGATCCGCAGGACTCGGTCGCGCCATCGTGCGCGAGCTGGCCGCCCGTGACTGGGATGTCGCCATCCTCGCCCGTGGCCAGGAAGGCCTCGACGGAGCCGTCGCCGACGTAGAAGCGCTCGGTCGCCGCGGCCTCGGAGTGTCCACCGACGTTGCCGACCGCGACGCCGTCGACGCAGCGGCCGACCGCGTCGAAGCCGAACTCGGTCCCATCGACCTGTGGGTCAACGACGCCATGGTGGGCGTCTTCGGCGAGTTCGTCAGCACCGACCCCGAGGACTTCGAGCGCGCCTTCGCCGTCAACTTCTTCGGCTTCGTCAACGGAACGCGGGCCGCTCTGAAGCGTATGACGCCGAGGAACGCCGGCCACATCATCCAGATCGGGTCGGCTCTGGCGCACCGCGGCATCCCGCTGCAGGCGTCCTACTGCGCCGCCAAGCACGGCATCCAGGGCTTCACCGAGTCGGTCACCGCCGAGCTCACCCACAACAAGTCGAACATCTCCATCTCGACCGTGGACATGCCCGCCATGAACACCATGCAGTTCAGCTGGGTCAAGTCGCAGCTGCCCGACCACCCGCAGCCCGTTCCGCCGATCTCGCAGCCCGAAGTCTGCGCCCGCGTGGTGGCCGACGTGGCCGAGAAGCCGCGCAAGCGCACCTGGGTCGGCGAGGCCACCGTCGGAACCGTGCTCGGCAGCCGTTTCGCGGCCGGTTTCATGGATCGCTACCTGGCGAACTCCGCCTACAGCGGCCAGCAGGCGCCGGAGAAGAAGAACCCGATGCTGCCGACCAACCTCTACGAGCCCACGCCCGGCGACCACGGTGCACACGGAATCTTCGACGACAAGGCCCACGGCGAGACGGTGCAGACGTGGGCGATCCGCCACCGTCCGCTCGTCTACTCGGTGGCGGCCGGGGCGGCTGCGGTCCTCGCGGCAACGGTCACAAAGGCGCTGCGCAAGTAGTTCAGGCCGCGGGCCTGAGCGACTTCGCCATGCACAGGCTCGAGGCGGCCCCCGCGTAGGGCCCGTACTGCGGGATCTCCACATAGCCGCAGCGGGTATAAAGCGCCTGGGCGGCATTGTGCAGGGTGCCGGTCTCCAGCACGATGCGCGTGAATCCGGATGCCGCGGCGTCGGCTTCGAGGCGATCCATCAGGGTCGTCGCGATGCCCTGCCCGCGGCCGTCGGGGTGCACGAACATGCGCTTGACCTCCGCCTCGACCTCGCCGGGCGTTCCGGTGCCGGAGGCGGGGTTCGTGAGCGGCACGAGGGCGACCATGCCGAGCGCCCGGCCGCTGTCGTCGCGGGCCACGTAGACGACGATGCCCGGCACCTCGAGCTCTTCGACGTCGAGGAGGAAGTTCTCCTCGGGCGGGTACAGGCTGTGCGCATACGCGGCGCCCGCCTCCATCAGCTCGATGAGTTCGGCTTGGCGCGCGGGTTCCGGGGTGATCGTGATGCTCATGATGACTAGCATGGCGCAGACATGTTTCGCGGCCGTTTCGGTCGGGGTGATGACATCCGTGCCCTGCTCGTGTAACGTGTGTAGGTCGGCTCTAGACACCGCGGTTGTGACGCGGAGAGGGTTTGTAAGTCTGGTGGGCCGGTTTCACTGCGAGAACGCAGATGAATTTCACACGATGTGAACGGTCCCCGGCCACTGATCGCCCGGGTATGAGAGAGATTGCCGCGCTTCACGTATGCGGCTCTTCTTGCTTGCTGTTTTCACGCAAAAAGAGATAACCCGGAAAAGTATCATGCCTAAAAAGAAGCCTGTCGGCGGACGACCCGCCAAGAACTACGACCCCAACTACGCCGCAAAGCGCCCCGCCGGAAAGCCGGGCAGCCGCAGCGAAGGCCACCGCGGATTCCGCGCAGCCGACCCCAACGCCCCCAAGAAGGCCCGCTGGAACGCCGACGAGCGTGCCGCGAAGCACGCCGGCCGCTACTCCGATGAGCCCCGTGCGAAGCGTTCTGACGACGACCGCGCCCCGCGTTCGTTCGACCGTGACGACCGTGCGCCCCGCCGCGACAACGACGCCCCGCGTTCGTTCAACCGCGATGACCGCGCCCCTCGCCGCGACAACGACGCCCCCCGCCGTTTCGATCGCGATGACCGAGCCCCGCGCTCGTTCAACCGTGACGACCGTGCGCCTCGTTCGTTCAACCGTGACGACCGTGCTCCTCGTCGTGACAACGATGCGCCTCGCCGTTTCGACCGCGATGACCGCGCGCCTCGTTCGTTCAACCGTGACGACCGCGCTCCGCGTTCGGCCGGCCGCGACGACCGCGCCCCGCGTTCGTTCAACCGTGACGACCGTGCGCCTCGCTCCTTCAACCGTGACGACCGTGCGCCCCGTCGTGACAACGATGCGCCTCGCCGTTTCGACCGCGATGACCGCGCTCCTCGTTCGTTCAACCGTGACGACCGCGCTCCGCGTTCGGCCGGCCGCGACGACCGCGCCCCGCGTTCGTTCAACCGCGATGACCGCGCGCCTCGCTCCTTCAACCGTGACGACCGTGCGCCCCGTCGCGACAATGACGCGCCTCGTTCGTTCAACCGCGATGACCGCGCCCCCCGCCGCGACAACGACGCGCCCCGCCGCTTCGACCGCGATTCCAAGCCCGCGTTCCGCGACGACAAGCCCGCATTCCGCGACGCGAAGCCGCCCCGCACCTTCACGCGAGACGGCCGCCCCGAGAACGAGGGCCGCGCGAGCGACTTCTACCCGAAGCGCGATGCCGCGAACCGCCCCGGCTTCTCCGGTGACGAAGACGTCGTGCTCGAGCGCCTCGAGGCCCAGGCCACGACGGCGACCGATGTCGAGGGTGTGACCTTCCAGGACCTCGGTCTCGGTGGCAACATCTCCGGCGCCCTCGCCGAACTCGGCGCGGCAAGCCCGTTCCCCATCCAGGCCGCCACGATCCCCGACGTGCTCGCGGGTCGCGACGTGCTCGGCCGCGGCCGCACCGGCTCGGGCAAGACCATCGCCTTCGGTGCTCCGTTGGTCGAGAAGCTCATGGAGAACGGTGGCGGCAAGCGACGCGAGATGGGCCGCAAGCCCCGCGCGCTCATCCTGGCCCCCACACGTGAGCTCGCCCTGCAGATCGACCGCACCGTGCAGCCCATCGCCCGCAGCGTCGGCCTCTTCACCACGCAGATCTACGGCGGCGTGCCCCAGGGCCGCCAGGTGGGCGCCCTGCAGCGCGGCGTCGACATCATCATCGGAACGCCCGGCCGCATCGAAGACCTCATCGAGCAGGGTCGTCTCGACCTCTCCGAGGTTTCCATCGTCGTTCTCGACGAGGCCGACCACATGTGCGACCTCGGCTTCCTCGAGCCCGTGCAGCGCATCATCCGCGAGACCGCTTCGGGCAACCAGAAGCTGCTCT
Organism: Okibacterium fritillariae; assembly: GCF_900167575.1. GTDB lineage: Bacteria > Actinomycetota > Actinomycetes > Actinomycetales > Microbacteriaceae > Okibacterium > Okibacterium fritillariae. The sequence continues at coordinate 50,904 of NZ_FUZP01000003.1, read as the reverse complement.
TCTCGGCCACCCTCGACAAGGGTGTTGCGGCGCTCGTCAACGAGTTCCTGCAGAACCCGGCCGTGCACGAGGTCGCCGGTGAGGACCAGGCTTCCTCGACCATCGACCACCGCGTTCTCGTGGTCGAGCACCGCGACAAGGATCAGCTCATCGAGCAGCTGGCCGACCGCGAGGAGAAGACCCTCATCTTCGCCCGCACCCGTGCCTACGCCGAGCGTCTGACCGACCAGCTCGAGGATGCCGGCATCCCCGCCGTCGCCCTGCACGGTGACCTGAACCAGGCCCGCCGCACGCGCAACCTCGAAAAGGTGACCAGCGGTCGCGTCAAGGTTCTCGTGGCCACGGATGTCGCAGCCCGCGGCATCCACGTCGACGACATCACGCTCGTGGTGCAGGCCGACGCGCCCGACGAGTACAAGACCTACCTGCACCGCTCGGGTCGCACCGGCCGCGCCGGCAAGGAGGGCGTCGTCGTCACCCTGATCCCGCGCAGCCGTCAGCGTCGCATGACCGAGCTTCTCGGTCGCGCCGAGATCGAGGCCGATTTCGTCGAAGCCCGCCCGGGCGACGACATCATCGAAGGTCTCGCCGGCCGCATGACCCTCGCGGACATCACGGCGTAACACCCGCGTCTCGCACACGAACGGGCCGTCCCTCAGGGGGCGGCCCGTTTTTGCGTTCTCGGTGACGCCCGTGGGAGCGGATCGACCGACGAGCCGGAGAGAGGGTTCAGCAGCGTTCTGGGTGCCCGTGCCGGCAGCGAGCCGACACACAGCGTGGAGCGGACCTCAGAACAGGGTGGGTGGCGGCTCGTCCGGGCTGGGTTCGAAGCGCGGCCCGCTGGGCGCGGGCGCCGCCACCGACTTCGCGCCCGTGGCCCCCGCCGACCACGCCATCTTCGACGGATCGGAGCCGGCCGGCCGCCGTCGACGTTCGCCGTCGCCGCCCGTATACATGCCGAGCGCGGCCGAACGGATGCCGCCCGTCACCGGGTCCTCCTCGCCGCGCGTGAGACCGTGCGTGCGCATGAGCGGCCCCATGCGCTCGGACAGCCACCGCCGGTACTCCTTCGGCGCATAGGACGACTCGGCATACATCTCGGTATACGACGCCACGAGGTGGGGATGATTGCGCTGCAACCAGTGCATGAACCACCCCTTCACGCCCGGCCGCAGGTGAAGCGCCGTGTAGAGCACCGACGTCGCGCCCGCCTCGGCGCACATGCGCAGGGCATTGTCGAGGTGTTCTCGCGTGTCGGTGAGGTGCGGCAGGATCGGCATGAGGAACACGCTGCACGGCAGACCGGCCTCACGCGCCGCCGTGACGGTGGCGAGTCGAGCGGTGGCCGACGGGGTGCCCGGCTCGATCGACTGCTGCAACTCGGGGTCGTAAATCGCGATCGACATCGCCAGATCGACGGGGATGGTCTCGGCCGCCGCAGCCAGCAACCCCAGGTCGCGCCGCAGCAGCGTGCCCTTGGTGAGCATCGACAGGGGAGTGCCGCTCGCGGCCAGGGCCTCGATGATGCCGGGCATGAGCTTGTACTTGCCCTCGGCCCGCTGGTAGGGGTCGGTGTTGGTGCCGAGCGCCACCGGGTGGCGCCCCCAACTCGGTTTGGCCAGCTCGGTGCGCAAGACATCGGCCACGTTGACCTTGACGACTACCTGGTTGTCGAAGTCGGCGCCCGCGTTCAGATCGAGGTAGGTGTGCGTGGGGCGGGCGAAGCAATAGACGCAGGCGTGCGAGCATCCGCGGTAGGGGTTGATGGTCCAGCCGAAGGGAACGCTCGATTGCGAGTGCACTTTGTTGAGCGCGGACTTGGCGAGCACCTCGTGGAAGGTGACGCCGGCGAACTCGGGCGTCTGCACGGTGCGCACGAGGTTGTTGAGCTTGGCGAGGCCGGGAAGCGCGTCGGCGTCTTCTGTAGCGATTGCCTGCGCGTTCCATCTCATACACCTAGTAGAACATATGTTCGAGAGAATTGCGCGATGGGAATACGCTCGGGGGAGAGCGGCTCAGTGACGGGGAAGACCTACAGGCCGAGTAGTTTGCTCTTCGCTGCGCCGAACTCTTCCGCCGTGAGCGCGCCCTGTTGGTGCAGCGCCGCGAGCTGTTCGAGTTGCTGCATCAGATCGGCGCCTCCCGCGGGGCCGGCGACCGGCCCGGGCCCGCCTCCAGCAGCGCCGGCGGAACCATCCGCGCCGTCGTAGCCGTCGGCTGCGCCGGGTAGTGTCGGGTAGTGCTCGGCGGCTTGCGCCGGGGTCGGCATCGTGCCGGACGCGGGCTGCCCATAATTCTGCTGGCCGTAGCCCTGCGGACCACCCTGTGGAGCGGGCTCGGGCGCTTCGTCGTAGCGGTCGCGCTCCTGGAAGCGCCTGATTCCTCCCGACACGGCCGTGGCGGTGCCCGCGATGACGGCGGTCCGGGCTGCGGCCTGCAGCAGACCCCCGCGTCCGATGCGTCTCAGGAAAGGCATGTTCGTCTCGTTTCGTCAGAGTCCGGATGCTTCGGCGACGATCTCGTTGACCACGGACGCCGGAATCGTCTCGACGTGTCGGATTGCTCCGCCGCCCGCCGAGATCGTCGCCGCCAAGTCCCTGGCCCACAACATTTCTACGACCAGTATGGCCGCCGAGGAGCCGGCGGTCACGAGGGGCGCGAGATCGGCGACATCCGTCTCGCCCGTGAGGCCGTGTGCCGCCAGGTCGAGGGCCGCGACGATTTCGCGGAACGCCTCGAAGTCTTCGGGGGCATTGTGATGGAATTCATCCCATTCGAGGATCGACACCTCGCCGCCCACCGATTTACTCACGAAGACGAGATCGAGCAGACGCACCGAGTCCACGTCGGCCAGTTGCGCGACGGCCTGGGCGACAGCGGGGCCGGGACCCGCCTCGGGGAATGCGAGCACGAGGACCTCGACGGGGCCGTAGTCGTCTGCGGGCACCGATGCGGCGTCGCTGTGCTCGGTCATGGTATCCCCTTGCTGGCGTCGTGTTGTCGTCTGTTGCTCGGGACTGTAGCACCGCATCCGGGGCCGCCGCTCGATTTTTTTGCGCGCCGAACGAGTCCCGGTCGACAGCTGGTGGCGCAATCGGGAAAAGAGTGAGGATTAGTCGTTTTAGCGCTGCCCGACGACGAACAGGGCCAAGGACGCGAGCAGCAGAATGACGACGAACGCGGTGTCCCGAGCGCGCCACGGAACCGAATATCGCTCAGTTCTGTGCCGGGACGCTCCGAACGCTCGAGAATCCATGGCGAAAGACATCCGCTCGGCGTGTCGGATGCCGCCGGCCAGGAGGGGCACGACCATCCCGACGGTGCGTGCCGCCCATGCAGCGGGCCCCCGACGGGCCGCCGCGCCGCGCACCCGGCGCGCCGCCCGCAGCTGCTCGAGGTCGCGCCCGAAGCGCGGCACGAAACGATAGGCCGCCAGGGCCGTGTAGCCGAAGCGGTAGGGCACGCGCAGGTTCTGCACGAGCGAGCGCACGAGGTCGGGCCCGGCCGTCGTCAGACCGGCGATCAGTGACAGCGTGAGGATGCTGCACAGCCGCAACGAAGTGGCGAGGCCCACGCCGAGCGCGGCCACCGTGTAGCGGTAGTCGCCCACCTGCACGACCACGGCATCCGGTGGCAGGCCGAAGAGGCCTTCGGGCAGGAGCGTCGAGCGCAGCGCGGCCGCCGGGTCGGTCCATGCGCCGAAACCCAGCGCGAAGACGACGATCAGCACAGGGAGGGCCGCGCCGAGCAACAGGGCGGTGCGTCGGCCGATGCGAGCCCCCGTCACGATGACGGCGAGCGCGAGCATCAGGAAGAGCAGCGGGGTCAGGATGTCGCGCGTGAAAAGAAGCGCCGCCATGGCGGGCAGCACGGCCACCAGTTTCGCCAGCGGGTTGAGGGCGTAGAGGTAGTGTCGCGGGCGCGCGCGTACGAAGCTGCGATAGGGATCCGTCACGGGTCGGCTCTCCGGTCGCCAGCGGCGCGGTCGTCGCCGATCTGGCCGAGCCGCCGCACCCGTCGCCACTCGGGATGCGTCGTCACCGCCTGGAACGCGCGCACGAGCGGCGGCATCCGCAGCCCGTTGCGTTCGAGGACCGCTTCGTCGCCGAGAACGCCGTCGAGGGGGCCCGCTTCCACCAGCCGGCCGCCCGCCATGACCGCCAGGTGATCGGCGTGGTCCACCGCCAGCTGCAGATCGTGCGTCACGACGACGACGGTCGTTCCGTCACGATTGAGCGTCTGCAACAGGTCGAGCAATTCGTCGCTGCGCTCGCGATCCTGACCGAACGTCGGTTCGTCGAGCACCAGGGTGGAGGCACCCGCGATGAGCGCCGTGCCCACCGACAGTCGCCGCTTCTGCCCACCCGACAAGAGGAAGGGATGCACGGGGGCGGCGTCGGCCAGACCGAAACGCTCGAGCATCCCGGTGACCTGGCGTTCGATGGTGGCCTCGTCGACCCGGCGTGCCCGCAAACCGTAGGCGAGCTCATCGAAGACGGTGTGGGCCACGAATTGGTGTTCCGGGTTTTGGAAGACGAACCCGACGTGTTCCGAGAGGCGGCGCGCGTCGGTGCGGGCCGGATCGAAACCGTGCACGCGCACGCGGCCCGACGAAGGGGCGGTGATGCCGACGATGGTCTGCACGAGGGAGGATTTGCCGGCCCCGTTGACGCCGACGATCGCCCAGAACTCGCCCCGGCCGATCGTCAGCGAGACGTCGTGCACGATGCGGGTGCGGCGGCGTGTGACCGAGACGTTTTCCAACACGATGGCGGGTTGCGGATGTCCGAGCGCGGCGTTCGGCGCAGCCGGTATCGCTCGCGCCGATGCCGATGCCGATGCCGATGCCGATGCCGATGCCGATGCAGATGCCGGCACGGCAAGTAACCCCGACGCGCGTTCGCGAGGAATCGCGTCCAGGGCCGCCGTCAACTCCTCGCCCGTGAGTGGCAGTGCGGCGCCCGCGTCGAGAATCCCCGCCCGCCGCAACCACCGCCCCGCCTCTGTCGCCGGCGGCAACCACACCCCCAGCTCGTGCAGCTCATCTGCGCACCCCACCAAGACCTCGCGCGGCGTGCCGTCGGACACGGGGTGCCCGTCGCCGTCGATCACGATCACGCGGTCGACGATGCGCACGGCCCGGTCGAGGTCGTGTTCGATGAGCACGATGGTGTGGCGCCCGTCGGACGCGATCTCGGCGAGGGCGTCGTACACGTCGTCCGCGCCGGCCGCGTCGAGATTGGCGGTCGGTTCGTCGAGCACGAGAATGTCGGAGTCGAGTGCGAGCGCGGCGGCGATCGCGACGCGTTGGCGCCCACCGCCCGACAGGATGTCCGGGTTGTCGTCCCGTCGCTCCCACAGGCCCACGCGGCGCAGCGCTGCTTCCGCGCGACGCAGAATCACGGGCACGGGCAGGCTCAGGTTCTCGGGCCCGAAACACACCTCGTCGAGCACGCTGCCGGTGACGATCTGGGCGTCGGCGTCTTGGAACACCATGCCCACGTGCTCGCTCAGCGCGGCCACCGAGGCGTCGGCGGTATCGATGCCCTCCACCCGCACGCTGCCGTGCATGCCGGCCGGAACGGCGTGCGGCACGAGACCGTTGAGCGCGAGGGCGAGCGTCGATTTGCCCGAACCGCTCGGTCCCATGAGGAGGACGACCTCGCCCGCCCGCAGGGTGAACGTCACGCCGTCGGGGCTGAAGCGGTCCCGTCCGTCGTGGCGGATGCGCAGCCCGTCGACGACCAGCCGTGGCTCGGGCGTCGGCGGGGCCGGATGCGCGGGGAGGGAGGCATCCGTCACGTGTGCGCCAGGCGGGGGAGACCTGAACCGGAACCGGCGCCCGAACCGGGGGAGCGCGCCGGTCGCCGATCGATGTCGTGCTGCAGCCCGCGCGCGGCACCCGTGCGATCGATGCCGGCGGCCACGAGACGCGCCAGCCAGGTGACGAGAAGCGGCGTGAGCACCCACACGGCGATCGAGACGACCTCGGCAACGGGCGCGAAGTGGTCGACGCCGAGCGCGATCAGCACGACGCCGCCGAAGACCACGCCGGCGATGGCGGCCGCGAGGTAGAACACCCAGGCCTTCCAGTAGCGGTAGCGCGACAGGGCGAACGGCAACTCTTGCAGCAGACCGATGAGCAGCCCCGTGCCGATGTGCCGCCAGACGTTGGTGGGGTTGAAGGCCGACGCCGTGAGCCCCGCGATGACGCCCGTGACGACGGCGACACCCGGCCGGCGCAGCAGCGATTGCGCGACGACGCCCGGGAAGAAGTAGACGCCGATGAGCACGCCATAGACGACGGGGATGGTGGCGAGCACAACGACGTGCAGGTAGCCCGTGACCGCGAACACCAGGCCGCCGCCCACGCCGATGGCGGCGCACGTGAGGAGGAGGCGGGTATTCATGCTCGTCATGGTGAGTCCTGGTGTCGAGGCGGGGGAGCGTTCATCCAATGTAGTTGAGGCCCGTGGTGCGAGCGACGGTGCGGTGAGCGCGCCTGTGGTCTGACCACACCTTACGCCCTTCCTTCCCGACCTACCAGTGCGAGATCGCGCATCACCTGGCGGCCGACGACGGGGGCCGGGTCAGGCGGGGTCGACGGCGCGCGGCCGGCGGCGGCGACGCGGGGTCAGGCGCACATTCGGCAGCGGCGGCGCCGGAATACGCGCGCCCGCGTGCCCCTCGACGTGCCCGAAACGGCCGGCCTGCGCCTCCCAATCGTCGCGCGCGCTCACGATGTCGTCGTGGCTGCGGCCGACGAAGTTCCACCACATGATCAGGTCCTCGGCGAACGGCTCGCCACCCAACAGGATGAAGCGGGCGTCACCCTCGGCCTGCACGGTCACGTGCTCGCGATCCAACCCGAGATACAGCATGGGGCCCGACGTGAGGAGGGCGTCGCCCACCCGCAGCGCGCCCGACAGGACGGCGATGGCGTATTCGAACCCGGGCAGAAGGGGGATGGTGGCGCTCGCCGCATCCGGCAACCGGGCGTCGGCGCCCACGATCGGGGTGTGGGTCGTGGCGGGGGAGCGAACGCCGCCGAGTTCGCCGAGGAAGACGGTGGCCCGCATCGCGCCGTCGGTGAAGACGGGCAGATCGGCGTGGGTTTCGAAGGCGGCCTCACCGGCGGCGGCTTCGGGCGGCAAGGCCACCCAGAACTGCAGGCCCTCGAGCGGTCCGGGCTCCTCGCCGATCGAGAACTCGGAGTGCGACACCCCGCGCCCGCTCGTCATCAGGTTGAGTTCGCCCGGCCGCAGCGTCACATCGCTGCCCACGCTGTCGCGGTGTCGGATATCGCCCACGAGCGGCCACGTCACCGTCTGCAGGCCCGTGTGCGGGTGCGGCAGAACGCGCATGAGCGCCTGCTCGTCGAAGCGATCGAAGAAGCACCATGCACCCACCATGGGCAGCGCGCGCTGCGGCAACAACCGGTGCACCTGGATGCCGCGCACCCCGCCCAGCGGAACCTCGCGCGGCTCGAGCAGCAGCATCTCGGGCCCGTCGGTGTCGGGGCGCCGGCTCACGCTCTCGGTGTTGTGCCCGTCGAGCCGCGTCATCGTGCTGTCTTCGTCATCGCAGCGTGTCGGGCGAGGCCAGGTGCTCGTCGAACTCGTGGTGCTCGGCCACGTAGTCGGCGACGAACGAGCAGCCGGCGACGATCTTCTCGCCGCGTGCCACGGTGTCTTCGAGGGCGGCCTTGACCAGGGTGGAGCCCGATCCCGCGCCCTGGAATTCGGGGCGGATGCCCGTGTGGGTGAACACGGTGGCGCCATTCATCTCGCGCACATCGGCCACGCCTACCAGGGTGTTGCCGCGCCACAACTCGTATCGCTCGCGCTCGTCGTTGCGCACGACGCGCTCGTCGTCGGCGTTCGCCTCGGTCTTCGCGCTGCCCGTTTCGTTCGCCTCGGTCTTCGCGCTGCCCGTTTCGTTCGCCTCGGTGCCCGCTTCGTTGCCCGTCTCGGGCGATGTCTCGTCAGTCATCCTGCACGCTCCTTCGTGTGCCACAACCTACTCCGCGCGGCGCTTGTTCCGAACGGGCCCGGCTCGGCACCCACCCATCCACGCTATCGGCTCCGAATCAAGCCCGACCCGTCGATGTCTGGCCCCGACCCGCCCTCGACTATCGTTGACCACAGGAACAGGAGGAACGGATGCATTCACGCCCAGCCCGCGTGGCGCGCGGCCTCGTCGCCGCATCCGTTTCCACCTTCGTCGCCGCCCTCTCGCACGCGTCCGCCGGGTCTCAAGCCCCCAGCCTCGTGGCCGTCGCCCTCTGCCTCGTCGTGGCGTCGTTCGCGTGCATCGCGCTCGCCGGCCACCGCCTCACTCCGTGGCGCACGGCCGCGGCCGTTCTCGTCAGCCAGGCCGTCTATCACGCGCTCTTCACGGCCATTCCGGCGGTGTCGGGCAGCGCCCAATCGGTGTTCGGGATGTCGGGAGCGCACGTTCACGGGCAGGCCCACGCCGCGGCATCCGCCCCGCTGGCCTCGTCGTCTGCCACCTCTTCTCTGTCGCCGTCGGCCCTGACGCTGTCGAGCGCTGACGCGGCCATGGGTATGTCCGCGGGTTCGCACGCGCACGCCGCCGGTCACTCCGACGCCCTCATGTGGGCCGCTCACGGTTTCGCGGCCCTCGTCACGGTCGCCGTCGTGCTGCACGGTGAGCGTGTCTTCTGGCGCCTTTTCGACACCCTGCGCCTCACGTTCCTCACCCTCTTCCGACCCGTCGCCGCGGCCAGTACGCCGTTGTCGGTCTCAGTTCCCGTGGTGGTGCGCCGCATCCTGGCGCCCGTCGCCCCTCCCTTCTTGTCTTCTGTGAAACATCGCGGCCCGCCGCGCGGAGTCTCGGCTGCCTTCGCGGCCTGACCCGCACGTCGCACCATCCCCATTTCACAGTTATCGGTCGCAGGCCCTGCCGCGACCACCAGACAAGGACTCATTCGCATGAAGAAACGCACCCCCCTGCTCGCCGTCGGCTCCCTCACGGCCGGCGTCGCCCTCGCCCTGGCCGCGCCGCTCGCCGCGAGCGCCCACGTCTCGGTCACACCCTCCGACACGGCCGCCGGTTCCTACACCGTGCTGAGCTTCGCGGTCGGCCACGGCTGCGACGGTTCGCCCACCACGAAGCTGAGCTTCGACATCCCCGAGGAGATCGTCGCCGTGACGCCCACGGTGACCCCGAACTGGGACATCGAGAAGCAGATGACCGACCTCAAGAACCCCATCACCGACAGCCACGGCGAGTCGTTGGCCGAGCGCGTGGGAACAGTGGTCTACACGGCCAAGACGCCGCTCGCCGACGGCTACCGCGACACCGTGTCGTTCCAGGTGCAGCTGCCCGAGGACGCCGCGGGCAAGACCCTGAGCTTCCCGGTCGTGCAGACCTGCGAGCAAGGTCAGACCGACTGGACCCAGGTTGCCGAAGACGGCCAGGACCCGGAAGAGCTGGAGTCGCCCGCGCCGCAGGTGACCGTCACCGAGGCCCAGGCGGCGGGAGCCCACGGGCACTCTGACGCCGACGGCGACGAGGATGCTTCGGCCGCCTCTGCGTCGTCCGAGAACGCCGCCGCCACCACGGAGGCCGGCCCGGATGTCGTCGCCCGCACGCTCGGAATCCTCGGAATCGTCGTCGGCGCCGCCGGTGTCGTCACGGCCGTCGTCGCCACCCGTCGTCGCACCCAGAAAGGCTGACGTATGACTGTCACCACAGGAAAGAAGTCCGGTCTCGCTCTCGCCGGGGCGCTCGCGCTCGCGATCGGCACGATTCTCGGAGTGTCCCCGCTCGGCGGTTCGGCGGCCGAGGCGCACAACTACCTCGTGTCGTCCAACCCGGCGGCGGGTTCGACCGTCACCGAGCAGCCGGGCCAGATCGTCATCACGACGAACGACGCCCTGCTCGATCTCGGCGGCGAGAGCGGCTCGAACCAGCTGCAGGTGAAGGGTCCGGGCGAGACCTTCTATGGTGACGGTTGCACGACGGTCAACGGACCGGCGCTCACGATGCCCGCGGAGCTCGGCCAGCCGGGGGAGTACACGGTGATCTGGCAGGTCGTCTCGACCGACGGCCACCCGATCTCCAACGAGTTCACGTTCACGTGGGCCCCCGATGCCGCCCAGACGCTCGCCGAGGGGCAGACCAGCGCCCCGGTGTGCGGACAGGCATCGTCCCCGGCGGCGACCGAGCCGTCGACGGATGCGGCCACGACAGCACCTGCGCCGGACGCGACGGATTCGGCGGCCCCGGCCCCCGAGCCCGAGATGACGACGCAGACCGATGCGGCGGCGGGCGAGCAGTCGCAGGCCGCTGGCGACATCCTCTGGATCGGCGGCGCCGTCGCGGTGCTGCTGATCGCGGGTCTGATCGTGCTGCTGGTGCTGCGTCGCCGCAAGCCGGCGGGTGTCGCGGATGATTCGGGCGCGGCGTCGTCGCACCCCGAAGAGCCCGGCGTGCGCTAACTCCTTCTGGCGGCTGGCCCTGCCGGTCGCTGCCCCTCGGCCCGGTCGCGTTCTGTTCTCCACAGGCGCGATCGGCCCGGTCTCTCCACGGATGCGGGGGAGCCCACCTCTCGGGGTGAGCTCCCCCGTATTTTCGTCTCACGGGGAGCCGCAGGGTGCTTCCGCAGACGAGGAGAACATCATGGCCAGCCCCACCGTTCGAGCGCCGCGCCGCGCATATCCTCGCGTTCTCGATCTCTCCGAGCAGCGGCGGTCGGCCGAGGAGCCGACGGGTCCGCCCGCTGCGTCGGTTGGCCCGCCCCCTGAATCAGCGATGTCGGTGGAAGGAGGTAGCGTTATGGGCGTGACGCCCGCCCTCGAAGTCCTGCACCGTGTCTTCGGGTACGACGAGTTCCGCGGTGAGCAGGCCGAGATCGTCGAGCAGGTCGCCTCGGGCGGCGACGCCGTCGTGCTCATGCCGACGGGTGGCGGCAAGAGCCTGTGCTATCAGATCCCGGCGCTTTTGCGAGAAGGCACGGGCATCGTCGTCTCGCCGCTCATCGCGCTCATGCAAGACCAGGTCGATGCGCTCACGGCGGTCGGCGTGCAGGCGGCCTTCCTCAACTCCTCGCAAGACGCCGCCGAGCGGGAGCGCGTCGAGCGCGCCTATCTCGACGGCCAGCTCGATCTGCTCTATGTCGCCCCCGAGCGGCTCTCGTCCGAGTCGACCAAGCGGTTCCTGGCCAACGGCAAGGTCGCGCTCTTCGCGATCGACGAGGCGCACTGTGTGTCGCAGTGGGGTCACGACTTCCGCCCCGACTACCTGTCGCTGGGCGATCTCGTGCAGCGCTGGCCCGATGTGCCGCGCATCGCGCTCACGGCCACGGCCACCGATGCCACGCACCGCGAGATCACCGAGCGTCTGCACCTCGAGCGCGCTCAGCACTTCGTGGCCAGCTTCGACCGGCCCAACATCCAATACCGCATCGTGCCGAAGAACGAGCCGCGCAAGCAGTTGCTCGACTTCATCCGGCGCGAGGGTTCGGGCGAGGCCGGCATCGTCTATGCCCTCAGCCGCAACACGGTCGAGAAGACGGCCGAGTTCCTGAAGCAGAACGGCGTCGACGCCATGCCCTATCACGCGGGCCTCGACCAGGTCACGCGTGCGCGCACGCAGGCCCGGTTCCTGCGCGAAGACGGCGTCGTCATCGTCGCCACGATCGCTTTCGGCATGGGCATCGACAAACCCGACGTGCGCTTCGTCGCGCATATCGACCTGCCGAAGAGCGTCGAGAGCTACTACCAGGAGACGGGCCGTGCCGGGCGAGACGGTCTGCCCTCGGTGGCCTGGCTGGCCTACGGCCTGCAAGACGTCGTGCAGCAGCGTCGCATGATCGAGCAGTCGCCCGGCGACCTCTCGCACCGCCTCAAGCTGCAGAAGCACCTCGACTCCATGCTCGCGCTCTGCGAGACCGTCGACTGCCGACGGCAGAACCTGTTGCGTTACTTCGGCCAGGACGCCGAGCCGTGCGGCAACTGCGACACGTGCATCGAGAAGCCCGAGACGTGGGACGGCACGATTCCTGCCCAGAAGCTCCTCTCCACGGTCGTGCGCCTCAAGCGTGAGCGCAACCAAGAGTTCGGTGCCGGCCAGATCGTCGACATCCTGCGCGGCAAGCGCACGCCGCGCGTCGAGCAGTTCGGTCACGACCAGATCGCCACCTTCGGCATCGGCCAAGACCTCAGCGATCAGCAGTGGCGCGGCGTCGTGCGCCAGCTCCTCGCCGCCGATCTCCTGGCCGCGCGCGGCGAATACGGCACGCTCGTCATCACACCCGCGAGTGCCGAGGTGCTGAGCGGCAACCGCACGGTGCGCATGCGCAACGAGCCGCTGCGTCAGGCCTCCTCGGGTCGGTCTTCCTCGTCCTCCCGCCGGGCCGTCGTCGACCTCGCCGAGGCCGACATCCCGCTGTTCGAGGCACTGCGCGCTTGGCGTGCGGCCGAAGCGAAGGAGCAGGGCGTTCCCGCCTACATCGTCTTCGGCGACGCCACCCTGCGCGCCGTGGCCGAGCTGCGCCCGCAATCGCTCGCCGACCTCGACGGCGTCAGCGGCATCGGCGAGAAGAAGCTCGCCGCCTACGGCGAGGGCCTCTTGAGCGTCGTCGCCGAGCAGGCCGCCGCCTCGGCTTAGCCAACCGCCGGCATTGCCCGCATCCCTGTAGAAATCGACAGCGACGGCCGCGGGCGGCTCGCGCACCTTTGTGGCAATCCCACGCATCGCTTCACGGATCATTAGCGGACTCCTACTATCGACACAGATTTCAGTGTGGAAAGGCAGATCTCAATGAGCAACCGAACCGACGCAACCCCCAACGACCTCGCCGCGCAAAACACGGGCCCCGAGGCATCCGACCGCGCATCGGCCGCGGCGACCGCCCGCGGTGCGTCCGAAACCGTCGCCCCCGACGCGCTCGTCGACCCCGAGGCCGTCTCCCACCTCCCCGGCCCCGGCGGCGTCGACGCCGAAAGCCCGACGCAGGCCGCCACCGAAGCACCGCGCCCCGAACGCTCGCGTTCCGCGTCCGACGACGGCGACGGGCCGCGCGTCGACATCCCGTCGCTCGCCCACACCCTCCTCGGCAGCTGGCCCGAGGCGCGCCTCGCCTCGCGGGCCCTCGCCGGCCGGCCCGACATGCAGCGCGACGAAAGCCTCGGCATGGTCGAGCACCGCCAGCGCGTCTTCGAACAACTGCACAAGCTCGTCGAGAACGGCCAAGTCCACCGCGCGTTCCCCACCCGTCTCGGTGGCCACGACGACCACGGCGGCAACATCGCCGGCTTCGAAGAACTCGTCCTCGCCGACCCGTCGCTGCAGATCAAGTCGGGCGTGCAGTGGGGTCTCTTCGGGGCAGCCATCCTGCACCTCGGCACCGAGAAGCACCACACGGCTTTCCTGCCCGGCGCCATGAGCCTCGAGGTGCCCGGCGCGTTCGCCATGACCGAGACGGGCCACGGCTCGGATGTCTCGAGCATCGCCACCACGGCCACCTACGACCCCGCCACCCGCGAGTTCGTCATCCAGACCCCGTTTCGCGCGGCCTGGAAGGACTACCTCGGCAACGCGGCCGTCCACGGCACCGCCGCCACCCTCTTCGCGCAGCTCATCACCAACGGCGTCAACCACGGCGTGCACTGCTTCTACGTGCCGCTGCGCGACGCCGACGGCGCCTTCCTCCCCGGCGTCGGTGGCGAAGACGACGGCCTGAAGGGTGGCCTCAACGGCATCGACAACGGCCGGCTGCACTTCGACGACGTGCGCATCCCGCGCGAAAACCTACTCAACCGCTACGGCGACGTCGCCGAGGACGGCACCTACTCCTCGCCCATCGCGAGCCCGGGTCGCCGCTTCTTCACGATGCTCGGCACCCTGGTGCAGGGACGCGTCTCGCTCGACGGCGCGGCCACCGCGGCATCCGCCCTGGCCCTGCAGATCGCCCTCACGTATGGCAGCGAGCGTCGGCAGTTCAACGCCGGCAGCGACACGCATGAGGAAGTCATCCTCGACTACCAGCGCCACCAGCGCCGGCTCCTGCCCCGTCTCGCCACCACCTACGCGCAGATCTTCGCCCACGACGACCTGCTCGTGAAGTTCGACGGTGTCTTCAGCGGCGCCGCCGACACCGACGACGACCGCCAAGACCTTGAAACGCTCGCGGCCGCGCTGAAGTCACTGTCCACGTGGCACGCGCTCGACACCCTGCAAGAGGCGCGCGAGGCCTGCGGCGGTGCCGGCTTCCTGGCCGAGAACCGGCTCACGGGCCTGCGCGCCGACCTCGACGTCTACGCCACCTTCGAGGGCGACAACAACGTGCTCCTGCAGCTCGTCGGCAAGCGGCTGCTGGGCGACGTCGCCAAGCGCTTCAAGGGCGCCGATGCCAAGGTTCTCGCCAAGTATGCCGCCGGTCAGGTCGCCGATCGCGCTGTCCACGGCACGGGACTCCGTTCGCTCGCGCAGACCGTCGCCGACCTCGGCTCCACGGCGCGGTCCGTCGGCCACCTCCGCGACACCGACACGCAGCGCGAACTCCTCACCGGCCGCGTCGAGACCATGGTCGAGCAGCTCGCCGCCAAGCTGCGCCCCGCCGGCAAGCTCGGCCCCGTCGAGGCCGCCGCGCTCTTCAACGACAACCAGAACGAGCTCATCGAGGCGGCCCGCGCCCACGCCGAGCTCCTGCAATGGGAGGCCTTCACGGCCGGTCTCGACAAGATCGCCGACAGCGACACGCGCCAGGTGCTCACCTGGGTGCGCGACCTCTTCGGCCTCGGCCTCGTCGAGAAGCACCTCGCGTGGTACCTCATCGCCGGGCGCCTCTCGCCCCAGCGTGCCGGAGCCGTCGGGCCCTACATCGACCGGCTCATCGCGCGCCTGCGCCCCCACGCCGCCGACCTCGTCGAAGCCTTCGGCTACGGTCCCGAGCACGTGCGCGCGCCCATCGCCACGGGCGCCGAGCAGGCCCGCCAAGAAGAGGCCGCGTCCTACTTCGCGCGCAAACGCGAAGCCGGTGAGCTGCCGATCGACGAGAAGACGCTCAAGGCTCGCGCGAAGAAGATCCAGGTGAGCTGACGTCGTCACGCTCTCGCGCCGGTCGACCCGACCCCAGCGAGAGCGTGGCGATGAAGCCGAGGGTCAAGAAGCCCGCGGCGGCGAACGCCGAGAACTTCGTTCCCTCGCTGAAAGCCTCGCGTGCGTCATCCGCAATCGCAGCTGTTCGAGGATTGTTTGCCAGACCGGGCAGGGCCGAACCCGCGC
Organism: Okibacterium fritillariae; assembly: GCF_900167575.1. Classification (GTDB taxonomy): domain Bacteria; phylum Actinomycetota; class Actinomycetes; order Actinomycetales; family Microbacteriaceae; genus Okibacterium; species Okibacterium fritillariae. Next base: position 35,649 of record NZ_FUZP01000003.1, on the reverse strand, counting down.
TATCGACCACGGCAGACACCACTTGATCGCGCTGCTCGGCAGGTACCCCCGCGTCGTCGAGCTTGCCGCCCAGGATGCCGCCCGTGCTCGTGAACAGGATCGTGCCGAGAATCGCAATGCCGAGAGCTGAACCCACCTGGCGCGCGGTGGACTGCGTGCCCGACCCCTGCCCGGAGCGTTCTACCGGCACATCGCGCAACACCACACCCGTCAGCTGAGCGGTCGCAAGACCCACGCCGAAACCGTAGACGAACAGGAACGGCACGAGCGCCGCCCACGACGTATCCACACCGATCACGAACCCGAGTCCCGCGACTCCCACGATCTCGGCCGCCAGGCCCACGCGCACGATCGTGACGGCCGCGACCTTGTTGCCGAACGCGCCCGCAAACCCGCTCGCCACGAACGACCCGATGGCCAACGCCAGCAGCACGAGACCCGTCTGCAAGGCGCTGTAGCCGATCACATTCTGCAACCACAACGGCAGCGAAAGGATGATGCCGAACTCACCCAGCGACACGATCAGGGCCGCGATGTTGCCATTGCGGAACGACGGGATGCCGAACAGCCCGACGCTCAACATGGTCGGTTTGCCGGCCCGCTCCTTGCGCCGCTCGCTCCACACGAACAGGAACCCGGCCACGGCGGACACCACGAAGGCCAGCGGAATGGGCGACAACCAGAACGGCCACACCCAGTCCCCGAATGCGAGGCCGTCCTCCGCCCGCCACCACCCGAACGTGCGCCCCTCGATCAAACCGAACACCAGCGCGGCAAACGTGATCACCGACAGCAGCGCGCCCACCAGGTCGACCCGCGTCTGCCCCGAGCCCCGAGACTCCTTCACCGTGACGACGACGCCGATGACGATCAGGATGCCGAGAGGAATGTTGATGCCGAACGCCCACCGCCACGACGCATACGTCGTCAGGTAGCCGCCCAGCAGGGGACCGAGCGCCGTCATGCCGCCGATCGTCGACCCCCACACCGCGAACGCGATCGCGCGCTCCTTGCCGCGGAACGTCGCGTTGATGAGCGACAACGTCGTCGGCAGCACCATCGCGCCGCCCACACCCTGCACCACGCGCGTCGCGATGAGGACACCCCCGGTCGGCGCCAGGGCCGCGGCGATCGACGCCAGCGCGAAGATCGTCACGCCGATGAGCAGCATGCGCTTCCGGCCGATGCGATCGGCGAGCGTGCCGAACACGAGCAACAGGGATGCGAACACCAACGTGTACGACTCCTGCACCCACTGCACCTCGGTCGAGCTGATGCCGAGGTCGTCGACGATCGACGGAATGGCGACATTCACGATCGTGGAATCGACGATGATGAGCGCGACGGCGATGCTGATGAAAACCAACCCGAACCAGCGGGTGCGCGGAGAACTCACGGTGTGCCTTTCCGGCCGACGTGACGTCGACGTGAAAATAGTAAGCCTGCTGACTGTTTATTACCAGGAGTACATTAGTCCCATGACACCCGAGCCGCGCAACACCCCTCAACAGGGCGTTGCCGCGGGTTCTGCGCCCCACGACTCGGCTTCTACTTCTGCGCATGCTTCGGCGTCCTCGTCGTCCACGGCATCGCCCACGCCGCCGGCCAGCGTGAACCCCGAGGGCGGCCCGATGGATGCCTGGCCCACCGGCCGTCTCCTGTCCACGGCCTCGCGCCTCGTGGAACACGCCTGGGCCGAGGCGCTCGAAAGCCACGGACTCACGCACGCGGGCCTCATCGTGCTGCACTTCCTCTCGACCGGCCCCGCCAGCCAGATCGAATTGGCCCGCCGCGCCCGCGTGCAGACGCAGACCATGTCGCGCACCCTCGACCGGCTCGAGCGCGACGGTTATGTGGAACGCAGCGCCGATGCATCCGATCGTCGTCGCCACGTCGTCGTGATCACCCCCGAGGGCGCCGACGCCTTCCGCCGCGCACACGACCTCGAGGCCACGATCTTCCCCGAGCTGCCCCAGCATGACGTTCTGCGCGAGGCGCTGCTCCAGCTCATCGCGGCGACCGAGACCCGCCGCTGGGGCGACCTCGACGACTGAAATCGCCGCGGGTCACCTGTCGAGAACCGTCTGCGCGCCGTCAGAGTGCCGCAGGCTGTGCATGCCGCTGCCCCCGACGGTTGTGCCGGCCGCCAATCTGCCTCCCAGCGGTTTCTGAGTCCCTCCTGATTAGATTCGGTGAACGCACAACTGCGTCACCCCGCGCATCCCGCGCCACTTCAGTGAGGAATCCGCAATGAACTGCCCGGTCGACAATGTCCCCCTCGTCATGAGCGAACGCTCCGGTGTCGAGATCGACTACTGCCCCACCTGCCGTGGCGTATGGCTCGACCGTGGCGAGCTCGACAAGATCCTCGATCGCGCCAGCCGCGAGTTCGGTGGAGCCGCCGCAGCCGTCTCGGCCGAGGCCGCGTCCGTGCAGCAGGGCCCGGTCAACGGCATGCCCGGCGGCCACACCGATGCACCCAACCCCTATACAGGCCTTCCGCGCGACGCCGACCGCCCGTTCCCGGGCCGCGGCTCCGACCGCTGGGACGACGGCGCCCGCGGCTACAGCGACGGTCGCGATAACCGCTCGCCGCGCGACCGCGACGACCACCGCCGCCGCGACGACAGCGACGACTTCGGCCGCGGGGGACTGGGCGGCCTGCTCGGCGGCATCACCGGCAACCGCGACAACAACGGCTACGGCAGCCGCGACAGCGACCGCCGCTACGACGACGACCGCCGCTACAACAACGACAACCGCAGCGGCCAGGGCCGCAAGCGCAAAGACAACTGGCTGAGCGAGCTCTTCGACTGATCGGCGTCTGCCTCGCACGACCCGCTTATCGAGAAATCCCCCGGCGCCGCGAGGCGTTCGGGGGATTTCGCATTGAGATTGCTTCGCTGTGGTGGCTCCGACGGGCGTCGATCCCGTGACCTCTCGATTTTCAGTCGAACGCTCTACCAACTGAGCTACAGAGCCGAAGGCTGTCGCCTCCATGGTGAAATGCCCCTCCAAAAGGAGAGGCATTCGACCTGGCGACCCTGACGGGACTTGAACCCGCGACCTCCGCCGTGACAGGGCGGCACGCTAACCAACTGCGCTACAGGGCCTCGATATTGTGTTGCTGTGTTTTCGTGCTTTTCGCACCTGACCATTATGCCGTATGTTTCGCTCCGTTTTTTACACGGGCGTTTCGAGCTGGTTTTGTGCGGTGTTGCTGTTCTTCAGTGTAGTAGTACCGTGACCCCAACGGGATTCGAACCCGTGCTGCCGCCGTGAAAGGGCGGTGTCCTAGGCCACTAAACGATGGGGCCGGTGTGCCCGAGGGCACTGAACTACCGACGACCAAGCATACGGATTCGGCGGCACTTTGGCAAAACGTATCGAGGCTGACCGGGAGCGACCTCAGAGCGACACGACGAGCCCGGCCAGGTGCGCCGCAACGGATCGGCGGGCAGATGCGACGCGGCCGGCGAGGCCGTGCCCTGTAAACCGGCGGGCGCAAACACGGATGCCCCCGCCGCACACGCGAGCGAGGGCATCCCGAAAGAAAGCCAGCGACTAGTGGCCGCCCTCTTCTTTCAGCTTGGTGAAACCGTCTTGCACGATCTGCTCGGCCTCGGCCGCGTTGCCCCAGCCCTCGATCTTGACCCACTTGCCGGGCTCGAGGTCTTTGTAACGCGTGAAGAAGTGCTCGATCTCGTTGCGCGTCTGCTGCGGAACGTCGTCGATGTCCTGAATGTGGCTCCAGCGCGGGTCTTTCACGGGAACCACGACGACCTTGGCGTCGGAACCGGCCTCGTCGCTCATGTTGAGAACGCCGACGGGGCGAACCTTGACGCCCACGCCCGGGAACACGGGGTATTCGAGCAGCACGAGCGCGTCGACGGGGTCGCCGTCGAGGCCCAGCGTGTTCTCGAAGTAGCCGTAGTCGGTCGGGTAGACGAACGACGTGAACAGCACGCGGTCGAGGTAGACGCGACCGGTCTCGTGGTCGACCTCGTACTTGTTGCGGCTGCCCTTGGGAATTTCTACGACGACGTCGTAACCTGCCATGAGTTTCTCCTTGCTCGTGAAGTCTGGAATAACGTTACTGGATGCCTCCCTCCGCGCGCCCTGAACATCGCCGTCCCCTCGATCCGGCAACGGCCGAGGTGCGCACGGCCGTGCGGCGTTCGCTCGCCGCGCACGTCGGGGGAGAGGGCAGCCCCCTCGTCCTGGTTGCGCTGAGCGGCGGCCCCGACTCTCTGGCTCTCGCGGCGGCAGTCGCGTTCGAGGCGCCCAAACTCGGCATCCGCGCGGGCGCCGTTATCGTCGATCACGCCCTGCAGTCCGGCTCCGAGGATGTCGCAGCCCGCGCCGCCGAGCAAGCCTCGGCTCTCGGCCTCGCACCCGTCATCGTCAAACAGGTCGTCGTGTCGAGCGGCGCGGGTCCCGAAGCAGCAGCCCGTCACGCACGGTATGACGCTTTCGCGGAGGTGTTCGCCGAGACGGGGGCGTCCCACATCCTGATCGGTCACACGCTCGACGACCAGGCCGAAACCGTGTTGCTCGGCCTTGCCCGGGGTGCGGGGCCGGCGAGCCTGCGCGGGATGTCCGAGCTCGCCGACCGTTACCTGCGACCACTCCTCGAGGTGCACCGTGAAACCACGCACGCCTCGTGCGACGCCCTGGGCCTCGACGCGTGGACCGACCCCCACAACGATGAACACCGGTTCAGCCGCGTGCGCGTGCGCCAGGCCGTGCTGCCCGTCCTGGAGCGCGAGCTCGGGCCGGGCGTGGCCGAGGCGCTCGTGCGCACCGCCGACATCTTGCGCGAGGACAGCGAGGCGCTCGACCGCATGGTCGACGAGATCATCGAAGAGATCTGCGAGCCGGCCGAGGCGGGCATCGCGGTCGACGTGCGCGCTCTGGCCGTGAACCCGGCGGCCCTGCGCAACCGCATCATCCGCGTGGTGGCCGCAGGCGAGTTCGGCCAATACCTGAACCGCGCCCACACCCTCGAGATCGCACGCCTCGTCACCGACTGGCGCGGCCAGGGCCCCATCGACGTGCCGGGCATCAGCGTCACGCGCGAAGGCGCACTCCTCGTCTTCACGGCGCGCACCTCCGAGGGGGCTGACGCGTAACCCAGGAGGCCCGAGACATCCGTACACTCGAATCATGGAATCGACGGACGTTCAGGGCGACCTCGCCCAAGTTTTGGTGACCGAGGAGCAGATCCACGACAAGCTGCGCGAGCTGGCGCGGCGCATCGAGGCCGACTACGAGGGCGAAGACCTGCTCCTCGTGGGTGTGCTCAAGGGCGCCGTCATGGTGATGGCCGACCTGAGCCGCGAGCTGCGCAACCACGTCGAGATCGACTGGATGGCCGTTTCGTCCTACGGCAACAGCACCAAGTCGTCGGGTGTCGTGCAGATTCGCAAGGACCTCGACACCCCGCTCGAGGGCCGCCACGTGCTCATCGTCGAGGACATCATCGACTCCGGGCTCACGTTGTCGTGGCTGCTCGAGAACTTCGCGGCGCGCGGTGCCGCCTCCATCGAGGTGTGTGCACTTCTTCGCAAACCGGATGCCGCCAAGGTCGAGATCGACTGCCGCTACGTCGGTTTCGACATCCCGAACGAATTCGTCGTGGGCTATGGCCTCGACTACGCGGAGCGTTACCGCAACCTGCGCGATGTGGCCGTGCTCGCGCCGCACGTCTACGCCTGATCCGGGCACTTTACGCCCACGGGGAACACAGAGTGGGCGCTCAGACTGTTAGAGATACCCTGGTGCGACACGGGCGATTGTGGCCCTCTTCGACCCACCTGCAGAAAGGTGACGGGCTGCGGCCCGGAGCAACATGAATTTCAAGCGCATCTTCAAGGGACCGCTTCCCTACATCCTGCTCGCCGTCGTCGTGTTCTTCGTCGGTTCGAGCCTGCTCAACATCAACGGGTTCAAAGAGGTGTCCACCGAGCACGGTCTGCAGCTCTTGAAGGACGACAAGGTCAAGGAGGTCATCCTCACCGAGGGTGACAACCGAGCTGACCTCACGCTTGCGTCGGCCGATGGTGACAACGGCACCATGGTGCAGTTCTACTACCTCAATGCCCGCGCCGCCGATGTCGTCGATGCCGTCGACTCCGCCGCGCCCGCCGAGGGCTTCAACGACAAGGTGCCCCAGCCCAGCTGGTGGGGCAGCCTGCTGAGCCTGCTCATCCCGCTGCTGCTCATCGGTGTCTTCTTCTGGATCATGCTGTCGAGCATGCAGGGTGGCGGCAACAAGGTCATGCAGTTCGGCAAGTCCAAGGCCAAGCTCGTGTCGAAGGAGGCCCCCAAGGTCACCTTCCAAGACGTGGCCGGCAGCGACGAGGCCATCGAAGAGCTCGAAGAGATCAAAGACTTCCTGAAAGACCCGGCCAAGTTCCAGGCCGTCGGCGCCCGCATCCCCAAGGGTGTGCTGCTCTACGGCCCTCCCGGAACGGGTAAGACCCTGCTCGCGCGTGCTGTCGCGGGCGAGGCCGGTGTTCCGTTCTACTCCATCTCGGGTTCTGACTTCGTCGAGATGTTCGTCGGTGTCGGCGCCAGCCGCGTGCGCGACCTGTTCGAGCAGGCCAAGCAGAACGCCCCCGCCATCATCTTCATCGACGAGATCGACGCCGTCGGCCGCCACCGTGGCGCCGGCATGGGCGGTGGACACGACGAGCGCGAGCAGACGCTCAACCAGCTGCTCGTCGAGATGGACGGCTTCGACCCCAAGGCCAACGTCATCCTGATCGCGGCGACGAACCGCCCCGACATCCTCGACCCCGCTTTGCTGCGCCCCGGCCGCTTCGACCGCCAGATCGGCGTCGACGCACCCGACCTGCAGGGTCGCCGCCAGATCCTCGAGGTGCACGGCCGCGGCAAGCCGCTGTCGAAGAACGTCGACCTCGAGGTCGTCGCGCGCAAGACGCCCGGCTTCACGGGTGCCGACCTGGCCAACGTGCTGAACGAGGCCGCGCTTCTGACGGCCCGCTCCAACGCCCAGCTCATCGACAACCGCGCGCTCGACGAGGCCATCGACCGCGTCATCGCCGGCCCGCAGCGCCGCACACGCATCATGAACGACCGCGAGAAGCTCATCACGGCCTACCACGAGGGTGGCCACGCGCTGGCCGCCGCCTCGATGCGCAACACCGACCCCGTGACCAAGGTCACGATCCTCCCGCGCGGACGCGCCCTCGGTTACACGATGGTGCTGCCGCTCGAGGACAAGTACTCGGTCACCCGCAACGAACTGCTCGACCAGCTGACCTACGCCATGGGCGGTCGCGTGGCCGAAGAGCTCGTGTTCCACGACCCCACCACGGGTGCGTCGAACGACATCGAGAAGGCCACGGGCATCGCGCGCAAGATGGTCACCGAATACGGCATGACGACCGATGTGGGCGCCGTGAAGCTCGGCCAGTCCTCGGGCGAGATGTTCCTCGGCCGCGACATGGGCCACCAGCGCGACTACTCCGAGTCGATCGCCGAGCGCGTCGACCAGCAGACGCGCCGCCTCATCGAGCAGGCTCACGACGAGGCCTGGCAGGTCATCACCGAGAACCGCGACATCCTCGACCGCCTCGCCGCCGAGCTGATGGAGAAGGAGACGCTCGACCACACCCAACTGGCCGAGATCTTCACCGACGTCAAGAAGCTGCCCGAGCGCCCGCAGTGGCTGTCGAGCGACAAGCGTCCCGTGTCCGACCGCCCGCCCATCGTGGTGGCCGCGAAGACCAAGATCCCCGTCGACCCCGGTGTGACCGACGGCGGCGTGGAGGCCGAGGAACGCCCCGACCTGCGGACGAACCCCAACCCGCGTCCCGCGACGGCGTAAACCGCATGACGGGCGTCGACAGGCCCCGGATCGAGGCGGCCGTGCGCGAGCTCCTCGCCGCTATCGGTGAGGATGTCTCGCGCGAGGGTTTGGCCGAAACGCCCCGTCGCGTGGGCGAGGCGTACGCCGAGTTCTTCGGCGGACTACACGTCGACGCCGAGGCGTTTCTCGCCAACACCGTGCCGGTCGGCGACCGCGCCGGCGAGGTCGTGCTCGTGCGCGACATCGCGTTCCGCTCGATCTGCGAACACCACCTCCTGCCCTTCCTCGGCACGGCGCATGTCGCCTATGTGCCGGGCGAGCACGTGGTGGGGCTCGGCAGCCTGCCGCGCGTCGTCGACGCCATCGCGTCGCGCCCGCAGATGCAGGAGCGCCTGACCGAGGAGATCGCCGACACGCTCGAACGCGGGCTCCAGGCGCGCGGGGTGCTCGTGGTGCTCGACGCCGTGCACGGCTGCGTCGTGGCCCGCGGGCAGCAGCAGCGCGACAGCTCGACCGTGACGGTCGCGAGCCGCGGCACGCTGGGCGACCCAGCTGCCCGGGCCGAGATCTTCGCGCTGATCGGTGCGCGTCCCGCGCCGGATGCCGGGGCGACACCGTGATGACCTCCGAGACGCCGCATGTGATGGGCGTCGTCAACGTCACGCCGGACTCGTTCAGCGACGGCGGCCAGTTCATCGACGCCGATGCCGCCCTGTCGCACGCGCTCCAACTCGCGGCCGACGGCGCCGACATCATCGACGTGGGCGGCGAATCGACCCGCCCCGGGGCAGACCGCGTCACACCGGCCGAGGAACAGCGCCGCGTGCTGCCGCTCGTGCGCGCGCTGGCCGGCCGCGATATCGCCGTGAGCGTCGACACCATGAACGCCGAAACGGCGGCGAGGGCCGTGCACGAGGGCGCGGTCATCGTGAACGATGTGTCGGGCGGGCTCGCCGACGCGGGCATGGCCGCGGCCATTGCATCCACGCCGGCGATCTTCGTCATCGGGCACTGGCGCACGCACTCGGCCACCATGAACGCCTTCGCCGACTACGACGACGTCGTCACCGAGGTGCGCGACGAACTCTCGAAGCGGGTCGACGACGCCCGGGCCGCGGGCATCTCGGGCGACCGCATCGTGCTCGACCCGGGGCTCGGTTTCTCGAAGAACGGCTCGCACAACTGGGAGCTCCTGGCCCGCCTCGACGAGCTGCTCGAGCTCGGCTACCCCGTGCTCGTGGGCACGAGCCGCAAACGGTTCCTCGGCGCGCTGCTCCCGGACGACGCTCCCATGACCGAGCGGGACCTGCCGACGGCCGTCACGAGCGTGCTGGCCGCGCAGGCCGGGGCGTGGGGGGTGCGCGTGCACGACGCATCCGCCACCCGGCTCGCCCTCGACACCTGGCGCGCATGGCAGAGTGGTCGACGTGGCTAGCCTCGACACCATCCAGCTGACCGGCCTGCGGGTGCGCGCGCACCACGGCGTCTACGACTTCGAGCGCGAGAACGGGCAAGACTTCGTCATCGACGTGACGGTGTGGCTCGACCTGGCGCGGGCGGCTGCGAGCGACGATGTGTCGACCACCATCCACTACGGCGAGCTGGCCGAAAGCATCGCGCGGGCCGTGGCCGGCGACCCCGTCGACCTCATCGAGACGGTCGCCGAACGCGTCGCGACCCTCGTGTTGAGCTACCCGGCTGCCGAGCGCACGCGCGTCACCGTGCACAAACCCGATGCGCCCATCTCGGTGCCCTTCGCCGATGTCGCGGTGAGCATCGAGCGTGAGCAGAAGGTGCCGTCCGCATCCGGCGATCACGCCACGCGCGACGATCAGGCCACCCGCGACGACCACGCCACGGGCGCGCGACCGGGCCGACACGGCTCAGCCGACCGAGCGGATGCCGACGCATGACGCCCATCGCCAAGCCACCCGTTCATCCGCCCGTCCGTCGGCCCTCGCAACTGTCTCTCGGCGTGACGAGCGCCGTCGTGGCCTTCGGCGCCAACCTGGGCGATCGCGAGGCCACCATCCGCCACGCCCTCGCCGCCCTCGACGCAACCGAGGGCATCACGGTCACGCGCGTCTCGCCGCTGCACGAATCGGTCGCGGTCAAACCCGACGGAGAAGACCCGGACGCGCCCGGCTATCTCAACGGCGTCGCCCTGCTCTCGACCACCCTCAGCCCGCGAGCGCTGCTCACCGAACTCAACCGCGTCGAACGCGAACACGGCCGCGTGCGCGCCGAGCGGTGGGGCGACCGCACGCTCGACCTCGACATCGTGGCCTTCGGATCGCTGACCGTCGACGAACCCGACCTCACCATCCCGCACCCCCGCGCCGCCGAACGCGACTTCGTGCTCGCGCCCTGGCTCGACGTCGACCCGGATGCCGCGCTCCCCGGTCTCGGGCGCGCCGACGCCTTGCTCGCCGCTCTGCGAAAGGACCGCCCGTGACCCGCACGCGTGCCACGCCCATCATCGGTCTCGCCATCGTCGGCCTGGCCATCGGCTACCTCATCGAATACGCGTCCGCCGCCGGGGGGCGCCCGCTCGTCATCCCGCCCGTCACCTTCTCCGCCACGCTTCTCGCGGTCGCGGCCATCGTGGTCGGCTTCGCCATCCCGATCCGTCGCGCCGTCACGGGCAAGGCGCAGCGCATGATCGACCCGTTCCGGGCGATGCGCGTGGTCGTGCTCGCCAAGGCCTGCAGCCTGGTCGGCGGCCTGCTCATCGGGGTCACGCTCGGGGCGCTCGGCTTCCTCCTCACCCGGCCGGTGATGCCCGCGGTAGGCTCGACCTGGTTGACGATCGCCGCACTCGCAGCAGCCGCAATCCTGCTGGCGGCCGCCCTCGTTGCCGAGCACCTCTGCACGCTTCCAAAGGATGATGACGACGATGACACTGCCGGAGCCGCACCCTCACACTGAGCCCGCCTCGCGCGGCGAGTTCGCGCCGCAACCTGCCGGGTCGCCCGACGAGTTCGCCCCACAGCCTGCCGGCGGCGCCGTCGACGAGGCCGCCCGAGAGGACCTCGCCGCGCACACACCCGACGATCTCGGCCGCCTCGATCTGCCGCATGAGGGCTGGCAGCGCGTGTCGAAGCGCTACATCGTCGTCGAACTCATCGGCTCGGTCATCACGCTCGCCGTGCTGGCCGCCGCCGCGATCTTCATCGCGGTCATCAGCGAGGCCGTGTGGCAGTGGTGGGTGGCCGGCCCGATCGCCCTCATCACCCTCATCTACATGATCTTCACGCCGCGCCGCGTGCGCTCGATCGGCTATCTGCTGCGCGACGACGACCTGCTGTTCCGCCGCGGCATCATGTGGCAGCGTTTCGTGGCCGTCCCCTACGGCCGCATGCAGCTCATCGACGTCAACCGCGGGCCCGTGGCGCGCGCCTTCGGGTTGTCCGAACTGAAGTTCGTCACGGCATCCGCCACCACGGGTGTCGTGTTGCCGGGCCTGCCCGCCGACGAAGCCGACCGCCTGCGCGACCACCTCGTGGCGGTCGCCGAGACCCGACGGACCGGACTGTGACGAACGACACTCCGCCGGGATCGGTGCCCCAGCCCCCGGCCTGGTCTGGCCAGCCGCAGTACCAGCAGCCGCCACAGCCGCAGCAGCAGCCGCCGACGACCCCCGACCGCCCGTCCTCCTCCCACATCCTCGCCGACGGCGAGTGGCACCGCCTGCACCCCGCAACACCCCTCCTGCGCGGCGGCATCTTCTTCATCGCTGTCGCCGGTTTCGTCATCGCCAACCTGCGCGAGCGCCTCGTCGAACTCTTCCTGCCGCAGTTCGGCGACGAGGAGTACCGCGAATACGGCGACCCCGTCTCGTTCGTCTGGGAGCAGGGCCTCGTCGGCTGGGCGCTCCTCGCGCTCTTGGTGCTCCTCCTGATCATCATCGGCACCTTCTTCCTGTCCTGGCGCATGCACACGTTCCGCATCACCAACGAGGCCGTGGAGGTGCGCTCGGGCATCGTGTTCCGCACCAACCGCAAGGCCAAACTCGACCGCGTGCAGGGCGTCAACATCAACAAGCCCTTCCTGGCCCGCCTGTTGGGCGCCGCCAAGATGGAGGTCAGCGTCGCGGGTCAAGACGCCAACGTCAAGCTCGAATACCTCTACGCACGTGACGCCGACGGCCTGCGTCGGGATGTCCTCACCCTCGCCTCGGGCGCCAAACTCGCCGAGCGGGGCAGCGCTCCGGTCGTGAGCGTGGGGCCGGCGGGCCTCGTGCGCAGCGACGATCCCGCCATCAGCCGCGTCGTCACCGAGCGCGTCAACGACTTCCTGTCGCCGGAGCTCGACCCCGACCAGGCGCCGCCCGAGTCGGTCGTGCGCATTCCGGTCGGCCGCCTCGTGGCCTCGACGATCATCGGATGGCCGACCCTCATCGGTCTGGCCGTCATCGTCGCCGCCGCCATCCAGATCGCGAACGACCAGTTCTTCACTCTCTTCTGGACCATCCCCGCCGTCTTGGGTGTGGCCGGCTACATCTGGTCGACCATCACCAAGTCGCTGCGCTACTCGATCGCGGGAACCCCCTCGGGCGTGCGCGTGGGCTTCGGCCTGCTCTCGACCAGCAATGACACGATCCCGCCCGGGCGCGTGCACGCCATCGAGGTGACCCAGTCGATCCTCTGGCGTCCGTTCGGGTGGTGGCAGGTGCGCATCAACAAGGCCGGCGTCTCGCTCACCGACGCCAACGCCGCCCGGGGTAACACCACCATCCTGCCCGTGGGAAAACTCGACGATGTGACCCGCGTTCTCGGCCTCATCGTCAACGACGCGCAGACGGATGGCCTGCTCACCGACTTGCGCGCGGCCATCACCGACCCCGCCTCCCACGGCTTCACCATCGCCCCCCGCCGCGCGCGCTGGCTCGACCCCTTCGCCTGGAAGCGCACCGGGTTCGCGCTGCGCGGGGGAGTGCTGCTGTTCCGCCGCGGCGTGGTCTGGCGCAAACTCGACGTGCTGCCGCTCGCGCGTCTGCAGTCCATTCAGGTGACCCAGGGGCCGCTCGAGCGACTCTTCCGGCTGTCGTCGGCGCAGGCCCACACCGTCATGGGGCCCGTCACGGCGACCGTTCCCACGATGTCGACGGCGAACGCCGTGCTGCTGCTCGAGACCGTCTCCGAGGCGGTCGTGCGCGCGGCCGCGGCCGACCGCAGCCATCGTTGGGGCGAGAGCGGCGAGCAGCGATGAGCGCACGCGCCGGGCGTCTCGGCGTCGGCATCATCGGCGCCGGCCGGGTCGGTCCCGTGTTGGGCGTCGCCCTCGCGGGTGCCGGCCACGCCATCGTGGGCGTCAGCGCCATCTCCGATGAGAGCCGTGATCGCGCCGAGGCCATGCTGCCGGGCGTGCCGGTGCTCGACATCCCGGTCATCGTCGAGCGCAGCGAACTGGTCATCCTGGCGGTGCCGCAGAGCGAGTTGCCGCAGCTGGTGGCGGGCCTCGCCGCATCCGGAACCTGGCAGCCCGGCCAGCTCGTCATGCACACGGCGCCGCTCTATGGCATCGGGGTGCTGCAGCCTGCGCTGGCCGCCGGTGTGATCCCGCTCGCCATCCACCCGGCCATGGAATTCACGGGGTCGAGCATGGATGTCTCGCGACTCACCGAAACCTCGTTCGCCGTCACGGCGCCCGCCCCGGTTCTGCCGATCGCGCAGGCCCTAGTCGTGGAGATGGGCGGCGAACCGGTCGTCGTCGACGAGAAGGACCGAGCGGCCTATGCCGAGGCCGTCTCGATCGCCTCGGAGTTCTCGCGCTCGATCGTCACGCAGGCCACGGGCATCCTCGCCGAGATCGGCGTCGACAACCCCGGCGGGTTCCTCTCCTCCCTCGTGCGCTCGACGGTCGACAACGCCCTGCGGCGCGCCACGCCGCCCGGCGCGCTACCGGGGCTCGACGAGCTGCGCTGAGCGCCTCGACTACGATCGGCCTGTGCCCCACTCCGATACCCCGCTCCTCCGCACCGCCCTCGACGCCGCCGAATCGGCCGCCGACCGGGGTCTCGACGCCGTCCTCGCCGCCGCGCAGTCCGCCATCATGGGCGAGTCCCATGTCACGCTCCTGCGCCTCGCGCTCGTCAACCCCGAGACGAACTCACCTCTCGACGACGGCTACCGCGGCGTGGTGCGCGCCGTCATCCAGCTCTCGGTCGGCGGCGAACGGGCCGACGGTTCCCGGGACTTCTACGTCAACTAAACTGTGGTGACCCCACAAGGAGACGCTTCCGCAATGAGTGACGACCGCCACGACGCCCCCCGCACCCCCGCCCAGGCCGACGCCGCCGCATCCGACCCGTCGAGCGCCGCCGCGACCGCCGCCGTCGACAACGGTTTCACGGCCGACGAGGTCAGCGAGCAGAAGGCCGTGCGCCTGCAGAAGCGTGAGCGCCTCATTCGCGAGCGAACGGATGCCGCGGGTGGCGCTTACCCGGTGCAGCTGCCCATCACCACCACCATCCCTGCGGTCCGCGCCGAGTTCGGGCACCTCGAGGCCGACGCCACCACGGGTGTCACGGTCGGACTCGCCGGGCGCCTCGTGCACCTGCGCAACACGGGCAAGCTGTGCTTCGCGTCGCTGCAATCGGGCGACGGCAGCCGCATCCAGGCCATGGTCTCCCTCGCCAACGTCGGCGAGGAATCGCTGGCCGCCTGGAAGGAACTCGTCGACCTGGGCGACCACGTCTTCGTCACGGGCGAGGTCATCTCGAGCCGCCGCGGCGAGCTGTCGATCATGGTCAGCGACTGGGCCATCGCCTCGAAGGCCCTGCTGCCCCTGCCCAACCTGCACAACGAGTTGAGCGAAGAATCGCGCGTGCGCAGCCGCTACCTCGACCTCATCGTGCGCGACCAGGCCCGCCAGACCGTGCGCGCCCGTGCCAAGGCCGTGGCCTCGCTGCGCGCCACGTTCGACGCGCACGACTTCCTCGAGGTCGAGACGCCCATGCTGCAGACCATCCACGGTGGTGCAGCAGCCCGCCCGTTCTCCACGCACTCCAACGCCTTCGACACCGAGCTCTTCCTGCGCATCGCGCCCGAGCTGTTCCTCAAGCGCGCCGTCGTCGGCGGCATCGACCGTGTGTTCGAGATCAACCGCAACTTCCGCAACGAGGGTGCCGACTCCACGCACAGCCCCGAGTTCGCCATGCTCGAGGCCTACCAGGCCTACGGCGATTACAACCAGATCGCCGACCTCACGCAGGAGCTCATCCAGAACGCGGCGCACGCGGTCTCGGGTTCGCACGTGGTCACCTGGGCCGACGGCACCGAGTTCGACCTGGGCGGCGAGTGGGATCGCCTGTCGATGTACGAGTCGCTGTCCGAGGCATCCGGTCGCACCATCACGCCGCAGACGCCCCTCGACGAGCTGAAGGCCCTGGCCGACGAGGTCGAACTCGAGGTGGGCGTGCCCACGCACGGCAAATACGTCGAAGAGCTGTGGGAGCACTTCGTGAAGGGCTCGCTCGAGCGCCCCACGTTCGTCATGGACTTCCCGCTCGACACGTCGCCGCTGGTGCGCGAGCACCGCTCCATTCCGGGCGTCGTCGAGAAGTGGGACCTCTACATTCGCGGTTTCGAGCTGGCCACGGGCTACTCCGAGCTCGTCGACCCCGTCATCCAGCGCGAGCGCTTCGTCGAGCAGGCGAAACTCGGCGCCAAGGGGGATGTCGAGGCCATGCGTCTCGACGAAGAATTCCTCCGTGCGCTCGAACACGGCATGCCGCCGTCGGGTGGAATGGGCATGGGCATCGACCGCCTCATGATGGCGATCACGGGCCTCGGCATTCGCGAAACCATCCTGTTCCCCCTGGTCAAGTAGGCGAAGGAGCCTCAGCATGAGCTATCTGCCGAAGAACGAAACCGAGCCGGGCGACCCCAAGAAGCCCACCAACGCGCGCGTCATGATCTGGATCGTGGTGGGCGGCATCGGCCTCTACCTCATCGTCACGGGTGTCTACGGCGGCCTGACTGGCGGCAGCTAGCGCTGGCCTCGGCGCTGGCTGCGGTGCTTGCTGCGGTGCGGGTTGCTGCGCTCGGCTCGGCGTGTCCCCGCCACAGGGCGTATCCTTGAGGAGTCATGGATAACTTCTGGGTCGCAGCCATCTGGTCACTCACCCCCACGGTCCTCGTGGGCGGGGTGTTCTGGTTCCTCATGCGCGCCATCATCCGCTCCGACCGCAACGAGCGTAAGGCCTACGCCGAGATCGAGGCCGAAGAGCGCGTGCGCCTGGGCCTGCCGCCCGCGGGCAAATAGCGCCGCCCCAAGCATCCGTGCATTGTGCGCACGCTAGGCTAAGGCCGCAAACGGGCCGAGTCGAACGTGAGGAGAGTCGGTGACTACATACGGCTTCACGGGCTGGTTCGGCATCGCGCTGCTCATCCTCGACCTGGCGGTCCGCGTTCTCGCGGTCATCATCGTCCCGCGCAACCGCCGCCCGACGGCAGGCATGGCGTGGCTGCTCGCGATCTTCCTCATCCCGCTCGTCGGAATCGTCGTCTTCCTGCTCATCGGAAACCCGAAGCTGCCTCGCAAACGACGGCGCAAGCAGGATGACATCAACGTCTACATCCGGCAGACGACGCGCGACCTCGTGCGGGCCAACCTCACCGACGAGTCGCCGCCGTGGTTCGCGAGCGTCGTCGCGCTCAACCGCCGGCTCGGCTCCATGCCGTTGCAGGGCGGCAACGACGCCACGCTGATCGCCGACTACCAGGCCTCCCTCGACGCCATGACCGAGGAAGTGGGTCGCGCCACGCGTTTCGTGCACGTGGAGTTCTACATCCTCACGTGCGACCAGACCACCTACCCGCTGTTCGACGCGCTCGAGGCGGCCGTCAAGCGCGGCGTCATCGTGCGCGTGCTGCTCGACCACTTCGCCAGCTTCCGCACGCGCGACTACAAGAAGACCCTGCGCCGCCTCACCGAGATGGGCGCCGACTGGCACCTGATGCTGCCCCTCCAGCCGCTCAAGGGCAAGTTCCAGCGCCCCGACCTGCGCAACCACCGCAAGCTGCTGATCGTCGACGGCGCGATCGGTTACATGGGCTCGCAGAACGTGATCGACCGCAGCTACAACAAGTCGAGCAACATCAAGCGCGGCCTGCAGTGGCAGGAGTTGGTCACGCGCATCGAGGGCCCGACGGTGGCCGCTCTCAACGCCGTGTTCCTGAGCGATTGGTACTCCGAAACCGACCAGATCCTCACCAACGAGACGGGCATCCTGGATGCCGCCACCAACGCCGGCGACCTCGAACTGCAGGTGGTGCCCTCCGGCCCCGGTTTCGACGGCGAGAACAACCTGCGCCTCTTCCTCGCGCTCATCTACAACGCGCAGCACCAGATCAACATCACGAGCCCCTACTTCGTGCCCGACGAGGCCATGCTCTATGCCGTGACCACGGCCGTGCAGCGCGGCGTTCCGGTCAACCTGTTCGTCTCCGAGATCGGCGACCAGGCGCTCGTCTACCACGCCCAGCGCTCCTACTACGAAGAACTGCTGCGCGCGGGCGTGCGCATCTGGATGTACCCGGCGCCCTACATCCTGCACGCCAAGCACTTCACGATCGACGACGAGATCGCCGTCATCGGCTCGAGCAACATGGACATGCGCTCGTTCGGCCTCAACATGGAGGTCTCGCTCATGGTGCGCGGGGCCGACTTCGTCGACGAGATGCGCCAGGTCGAAGACCACTACCGCAGCGTCAGCCGCGAACTCACGCTCGACGAGTGGCTCACGCAGCCGCTCCGCTCCACCATCCTCGACAACATCGCCCGCCTCACCTCCGCCCTGCAGTAGCGGACGACACGCCCGAGTTATCCACAGGGGAGCCCTCCCCATGGCTTCGTCGTTATGGGCTCGATACCGTGGACACACGACGAACGAGAGGGGCGGGGCGTGGAGAAGGTTGTGATCGACGGGGCGTTGCTCGACGATATGGTGTCGAGCCTGGCCCGCATCCGTGCAGAGTTCGATGGAGCCAACGGTGAGAGCCACGACGTCGCCGTCGCGGTGGGCCATATGGCTTTGGGGGAACGCGTCCTTGCTTTCGCTGAAGGATGGGATCACCGCCGGTCCGAGCTGAGTGAACAGCTCACCTCCCTCGGCGAGCAGCTCACGAGCGTACGGGAGGGCTTCGAGAGCGCGGACAACGACCTCGCGGCGGCACTCACGGAGGAGAACTGATGGCACGCCCCACTGACTGGACGGCACTCAATTACGGCGCAGATCCCGTTCCCGGCGATCCGGCTGTCGTGACCAGCGCCGGCAACAATTATGTCGCGATGGCAGAGACCATCAAGCAGACCTCGCAAAACCTTCGCGCGCTGCTCGATGACAAGGCGACCGTGAGCGAGGCAGTAGATGCCTTCCGCGAGATCGCCGAACAGGTCGCGGGTCGCATCGACCGGGCCGAGCAGCGATACCGAGGCACGGGTGATGCCCTCCTCGTTTACGCGCCCGAGCTCACCTCGGCCCAAGAGACGAGTGTGACGGCCCTGACACAGGCGCAGACGGCTGTCTCGTCGACAGAGTCGTCGGGTTCGGAGGCCACGGCTTATGAGCGCCAGCTCGACGACCCGGCCCTCGAACCCGCCGACCGCACGCGCATCGAGGGATTGCGTGACGGTGCTCGTTCGGAAGCCGACGAAGCCGCAGCGTCATTGCAGGCGGCCATCACCCTCTTGCAGGAAGCGATCGACGCGCGTGATACCGCTGCGACGACCGCGGAGAATGCGATCCACGACGTCGAGCAGGCGAGCGACCTCAACGACGGCTTCTGGGATGACGTCGACCAGTTCTTCGAGGAGAACCCGTGGGTCGATACGGTTTTGACGATCGCCGGTGTCGTCGCCGGCATCCTGGCCGTTGTCGCCATGTTCGTTCCCGGGCTCAACCTGATCGTGGGGGCGATCGTCGTGATCGTCGCCGTCGCTACCGTGCTGAACGCGACCATGCAGGCACTCACGGGTAACAAGTCCTGGGTCGATGCGATCACGGAGATCGCCCTGGCCGTCCTCCCCTTCGGTGCGGGCAAACTCATCAAGGGCGGGCTCGCGGCGACGAGGGGTGCCACGGCCAGCGCCGCCGCGGCCTCCCAGATGGCCTCCGCCGCAGGAAGCGGTGTATCGGGTGTGACACGTTCTGTGGCCGTCGAGCTCGTCGAGACGGCTGCGCGCGAAGGTGTCGAGAACCTGCGGTTTGCGCCCGTCATCGGGTCCGAGGCGCGCGCGCTCGCCGAGACGGCGATCATCGCGAATATGACGCTGAGAAGTGGAGCCACCTCGGCGGCCGCCGTTGCCGCGAGCAACAGCCGGTTCCTGTGGGGCAGCGGCTACGTGGGCAATGCCGTCCTGCCGGCTGTCATCCCGCCGGCTATTTCGGCCCTGACCCCCTCGACGATGCAAGAGGCGAGCACGTCGACCGTGCGAGACCTCAATTGGTGACGGCGACCGAGAGGGCGAGGGTGAGCCACGCTCCGGGGCGCCGCACCGCCGTCGTGGTCGCGCTCAACACCCTTGCCTATCTGCTCTACGGCCCCGTGCTCCTCGTGGTCAATCTCGTTCTGGCTCTCATATCGGGAGCACCTGGTCGTTCCTCCCTTCCCGACAACGCGGGGCGCATCGAACAAGTCGCCGGCGCACTTCCGCTCCCGGCTCCGTGGTGGCTCTTTCTCCTGTTCCCCGTGGTGATGGCGTTCGCGCTCGCCGTGGTGTGGAATCCGTGGCGGCAATACCGAGATTCGTTCACCAAACGACTGGTGCTGTGGGCGTCGCCCGGGTCGATCGGCGCTCTGACCCTGCTGCTCGGCGGTGCGCTCACCCTGCTTGCGGGTCTGTACTACTCGGCGGGCACTGGCTTCGGCCTGTGGGCGCTCCCCGTCCTCCTCAGTGTCGTCGTGGGCGGCGTCGGTCTCGCCCGCGCGTGGAAGACCCTCCCGGGTAACTCCGGGCGTAGCGCCCGTGCTGCAGGCAGGGGAGCGAAGAATGGTTGACCGATTGCCTTACTGGCTCGCGGTGCCCGAGGGGTGGCATCGCATCCCTCTCGACATCGCCACATCGGGGAGCGACCCCGCAGGGACTGCCGTGCGAGACCTCGTCCGGTCCGTCGGTCGCGAGCTCCCCCCTCACCAAGCGACACGGGCGCGTTCCATAGTTCGGGCCGCGCTCGATTCGGCAGTCGCTCAGGCGAGAGGTGCCGGCGGCGTCGACCTGTACATCCCGCTCGACCTGCTCGCTGGGGCGCCCGTGCCGCTCGGGATCGTGGTCTCCGAGCCCGTTCCCCCCGCCGGTAGTGGCACACCCGAGGACGTCCTCCTCCAGTTCGCGGCCCGGGGCGAATCGCGCGCGACCGAGATCGGCGGGGTGCTCGCGGTGCGACGCGTGAGCGACGAGAAACCGCGCACGGGGCCCGAAGGCATCGACGTGCCGCCTACCCGTCGCATCTCCTACCTGGCCGCCGTGCCCGGTACCAGCCGCTGGTTGAGCGTGACGGCCAGCATCGCTCGATTCGATATGCCCGATGGCGAGCGGGTCTCAGCGGCCGTCGAGGAACTCTTCGATGCCATCGCCTCCACCCTGAGGTTCCGGCGCTATGCCCGCGACCACGGAGTCGATCACGGCAGCTCAGTCAGAAAGGCAGAACCCAGATTGTGAGCGTTTTCGTCACTCATCCCGACGCCTGGATCGGCATTCCCTCGGAGTGGCCGTTCGATCGATGGCCGACCGTGGCCGCTTGGGCCGACGATCTCATCGCCGAACTCGTGGCGCAGGGGCGCCTGTCATCGGCCGACGCGGCCGCCCATGCCGAGACGGCCCGCCTCGTCGCATCGACGCGCGCAGAACGTGGTGCATCGCGGAGCTTCCTCGCGTTCGCGGGGGGAGACGCCTACCTGGCCGATCTGGTGCTCGAAGCGCGTTCCGAGTTCGATGTGCGCGACCTGGCCGCTCTCGCGGGCGCGACCGATCCGACCTCCATCGAGAATCCGATCGTCGAGTCGATCCACAACGCCGACGGGGTCGAGGGCGTGCGTGTCACCCGCTACCTGGACCTCGACGATGGCACCAGTGCCGTGGTGGCGCGCACGGACTACGTTTTCGCGGTGGGATCCGAGGTCGCTCGTCTCTACACGGCAAGCTACGATCTGGTCGTCTTCGAGCGCATGCGCCAGCTGCTCGACGACCTTGCACGCACCGTCACGTTCCGCTGAGGCATCCGCGACCCCGGCAGAATTACCACCCGGATGCCGGGGGTCACGCCCACGGCGAACAGCGGACTTTTTGGCAGATTCCGCGGTTACTCTCTTTGTATCGGAAGCCACCTCCCTGTCTGGCCTTCCCAAGGAGTGAACATGTTCGAGAGATTCACCGACAGAGCTCGGCGCGTTGTCGTTTTGGCCCAAGAAGAGGCCAAGATGCTCAACCACAATTACATTGGCACAGAGCACATCCTGCTCGGCCTCATCCACGAGGGTGAGGGCGTTGCAGCGAAGGCGCTCGAGTCGCTGAACATCTCGCTCGACGCCGTGCGCGAGCAGGTGCAAGACATCATCGGCCAGGGGCAGCAGCAGCCCACCGGCCACATCCCCTTCACGCCGCGGGCGAAGAAGGTCCTCGAGCTGTCCCTGCGCGAAGCACTGCAGCTCGGCCACAACTACATCGGCACCGAGCACATCCTGCTCGGCCTCATCCGCGAGGGTGAAGGCGTCGCCGCTCAGGTTCTGGTGAAGCTCGGCGCTGACCTCAACCGCGTGCGCCAGCAGGTCATCCAGTTGCTCTCGGGCTACCAGGGCAAAGAGACGGCTGCCGTCGGCGGTGCCCCCGCCGAGCAGCAGGCTCAGGGTGGTTCGCAGATCCTCGACCAGTTCGGGCGCAACCTCACGCAGGCCGCCCGCGACTCCAAGCTCGACCCGGTGATCGGGCGCGAGAAGGAGATCGAGCGCGTCATGCAGATCCTGTCGCGCCGCTCGAAGAACAACCCCGTCCTCATCGGTGAGCCCGGTGTGGGAAAGACGGCCGTCGTCGAGGGCCTCGCCCAGGCGATCGTCAAGGGCGATGTTCCCGAGACGCTGAAGGACAAGCAGCTCTACTCGCTCGACCTCGGCTCGCTCATCGCCGGAAGCCGCTACCGCGGTGACTTCGAGGAGCGCCTGAAGAAGGTCACCAAGGAGATCCGCACGCGCGGCGACATCATCGTCTTCATCGACGAGATCCACACCCTCGTGGGTGCGGGTGCCGCCGAGGGTGCGATCGACGCCGCCTCCATCCTCAAGCCGCTTCTCGCCCGCGGTGAGCTGCAGACCATTGGCGCCACCACGCTCGACGAGTACCGCAAGCACTTCGAGAAGGATGCCGCGCTCGAGCGTCGCTTCCAGTCGATCCAGGTCGCCGAGCCGTCGCTCCCGCACTCGATCAACATCTTGAAGGGTCTGCGCGACCGCTACGAGGCCCACCACAAGGTGTCCATCACCGATGGTGCGATCGTGGCCGCCGCCAACCTGGCCGACCGCTACATCAGCGACCGCTTCCTGCCCGACAAGGCCATCGACCTGATCGACGAGGCCGGCGCACGCCTCCGACTGTCGATCCTGTCGAGCCCGCCCGAGCTGCGCGAATTCGACGAGAAGATCGCCAAGGTGCGCGAGGCCAAGGAAGCCGCCATCGAAGACCAGGACTTCGAGAAGGCCGCATCGCTGCGCGACGAGGAGAAGAACCTCCTCGGCGAGCGTCTGCGCCTCGAGAAGCAGTGGCGTTCGGGTGAGGTCAAGACCACCGCGACGGTCGACGAAGGTCTGATCGCCGAGGTTCTGGCCCAGGCCACCGGCATCCCCGTGTTCAAGCTCACCGAGGAAGAGTCCTCGCGGCTCGTCTTCATGGAGAAGGCCCTGCACCAGCGCGTCATCGGTCAGGAGGAGGCCATCTCGGCGCTCTCCAAGACCATCCGACGCACGCGTGCCGGCCTGAAGGACCCGAAGCGTCCGAGCGGTTCGTTCATCTTCGCCGGCCCCACGGGTGTCGGAAAGACCGAGCTCGCCAAGGCGCTCGCCGAGTTCCTGTTCGACGACGAGGGCGCGATGATCTCGCTCGACATGTCCGAATACGGCGAGAAGCACACCGTTTCGCGTCTGTTCGGTGCCCCTCCCGGGTTCGTCGGCTTCGAAGAAGGCGGCCAGCTCACCGAGAAGGTGCGCCGCAAGCCGTTCAGCGTCGTGCTGTTCGACGAGATCGAGAAGGCCCACCCCGACATCTTCAACTCGCTGTTGCAGATTCTCGAAGAGGGCCGTCTGACCGATGGTCAGGGTCGTGTCGTCGACTTCAAGAACACCGTCATCATCATGACCACGAACCTCGGTTCGAAGGGCATCGCTGGCGGGCCGGTCGGCTTCCAGGTCGAGGGCGACTCCTCCACCGGGTACGACATCATGCGCGGCAAGGTCAACGAAGAGCTGAAGAAGCACTTCAAGCCCGAGTTCCTCAACCGTGTCGATGACACGATCGTGTTCCCGCAGCTCTCGAAGCCCGAGTTGCTGCAGATCGTCGATCTGTTCATCAAGCGTCTGGGCGAGCGCATGCTCGACCGCGACATGACCGTCGAACTCACGCTGCCCGCCAAGGAGCGCCTGATCGAGGTCGGCTTCGACCCGTCGCTCGGTGCCCGGCCGCTGCGTCGCGCCATCCAGCACGAGGTCGAGGACTCGCTGTCCGAGAAGATCCTGCACGGCGAGCTCGGTGCGGGCGACCACGTCCACGTCGACTTCGTCGATGGCACGTTCGTCTTCACGACGAGCCAGCGCGAAGGCTACGCGTCGACCAACGTCAACGCCGGTGCGGCGCTCGGCACGGGGGCATCCACCCCCGACCTCGCGATCACCAGCGACTAGTCGGCACGGTCGGCGTTCACGTCGACTGCCCGTAACGTCGAATGCGGCGACCGAACCTCAGGGTTTGTGTCGCCGCATTCGGCGTTTAAGAGGGTGTTAGGGCGGCGGGCTTACTTCTCCTCGAGGCCGTTCAGGTCGGGGTCGGCATCGCGGTCGGCCGCATCGCGTTTGGCCGGGGCATCCTGCTCGCCGGCGGGCTGGTCGGCCACGAGGTCGGTGTCCTGGGGGACCGAGAAGTCTGAGTAGGGGTCGTTTTCGGTGGGCTTGTCCTGTGCATCGCTCATGCGGCAACGGTACGCCCGGGCTCGCGTCGCCGCCACCGGTTGCGCACAACCCCGGACTGGCAGTGCGGCCCCGGGTCTAGGCTGGATGGCGGCCACCGGCGCACGAAGGGTGCATCACGGTGACGCCGGCGAGGCGGATGGAGGCAGCAGATGGCGGAACACGTGGTGCGCACCGAGTACACGGTGCGACGGGCGCGCACGAGCGACGTGCCGAAGATCCAGGCGCTCATCGAACCCCTCGTGCAGGAGCGCATCCTGCTCGGCAAGGAGCGCGTCGTTTTCTACGAGGCCGTGCAAGAGTTCCGCGTGGCCGAGACGCCCGAGGGCGAGCTCATCGGATGCGGCGCGCTGCATGTGATGTGGGAGGACCTCGGTGAGGTGCGCACATTGGCCGTCTCGCAGAAGCACCTGCGCGCGGGCGTGGGCGGAGCCATCCTGGCCCGGCTTGAGGAGGACGCACTCGAGCTCGGCGTGACGCGCCTGTTCTGCCTCACCTTCGAGGTGCCGTTCTTCGAGCGCCACGGTTTCCTGCCCATCGGCGAGACCGTCGTCGACCCCGAGGTCTATTACGAACTCATCCGCTCTCGGGATGAGGGTGTAGCCGAGTTCCTCGACCTGGCCCGGGTCAAGCCCAACACGCTCGGCAACACCCGGATGATGAAAACCATCGTCTGACGCTGCGGTTCTCGCCCGCAACATCCGCTCGCTGCTCTTTAGTGGCACCCTTAGCGCGTGTCGCTGCTCATCTGTTGCAGCCCCGTTGGAGCGTCACCCGTTGGGGTTACTTTTTTACCAACTGTTCATCTGTCAGACGCAGAGCGGTTATGGCGGCTTCCTAGCCTGACTAGGTCGCCGCCCGAGTTGGGTGCGCGATGGCGCGCACCCTCGACTCGCGTGCTCACCCGTCGCATCATCCCCAGGGAGACCCATGTCCGAGCCCCAACGCCGAGGAAGACTCCTCGCGTTCGCGACCCTCATCGGCCTCGCCGCCGCACCACTGTCGGTGCTTCCGGCGCAGGCCGCCCCAGACGGAACGGGGGTGGTGATCAACGAGGCTTATCTCAGCGGTGGAAGCCGCGGCGCCGCGTTCACCAACAAGTTCGTCGAGCTCTACAACCCGACCGACGCCCCCATCGACATCAGCGGCTGGTCGCTCCAATACCGCAAGGCCACCGGCACCGAGGCCGACAGCTTCGGCGGCGTGACGCCCCTCACGGGCTCGATCGCCCCCAAGGGCTACTTCCTCGTCTCGGGCAACAGCAACAGCACGACGGCCCCCGTCGGCGCGGCGCTCCCCACCCCGGATGTCGTGGGCACCATCGCCCCGAGCGGCACCACCGGCACGCTCGCCCTCGTCAAGAGCACCACCCCCGCAACGGCCCCCGCCGGCGACACCTCGGCCAACCCGCTCTTCGCCGACGTGCTCGGCTACGGCGCGTCGCAGACGTTCGAGAAGGCCGTCGCCACGGCGCCCGCCAGCAACACCGACGTCAAGTCCCTCAACCGCACGGGCTTCGCCGATAGCGACGACAACGCCGCCGACTTCACCCTCTCGGCCACCATCACGCCGACGAACGCCGCCGGCGAGACCGCGGCACCGACGCCGACCGACCCGGCACCCACTCCCACGCCGACGGTCGCGCCCACGGGCACGCCCACCCCGGCCCCCACCGAGACCCCGGCTCCCGGCACACCCGCCGAGCTCACGGCGATCAGGGACATCCAGGGCACCACCGACGCCAGCCCCCTCGTGGGCAAGCGCGTCGCGGCGCGCGGTGTCGTCACGGCCGCTTACTCCGACGGCGGCTTCAGCGGCTACTACATCCAGACGCCCGCCACGGGCGGCAAGCTCGACCTGACGAAGCACCTCGCCTCCGAGGGCCTGTTCGTCTACTCGCCGTCGACCGTCGCCTCCGTCACCATCGGTGACTACGTCGAGGTCACGGGCGCCGTCTCCGAGTACTTCGGCCTGACGCAGGTCACGGTTGCCGCGGCATCCGACCTGAAGCAGCTCGACAAGGCCGGTGTCGTCGCCCCGACACCCGCCGAGGTCGCCTACCCCGCCACCGACGCCCAGCGCGAGGTGCTCGAGGGCATGATCATCAAGCCGCAGGGTGCCTACACGGTCACCGACAACTACGCCGCCAACCAGTACGCCGAGATCGGCCTGATGGTCGGCACGACGCCCGCGATCAACCCGACGGTGCTCGGCAAGCCGGGTTCGGCCGCCTACGACGCCGAGGTGGCCCGCACCAAGGCCGGCCTCGTCAAGCTCGACGACGCGTCCACGATCAACTTCCTGCCGCGCGACGACCAGCCGCAGATCGGCGAGAGCATCCCGCTGCCCTACCTGTCGACCACCAACCCGGTGCGCGTCGGTGCGGCCGTGACGTTCACGAAGCCCGTCATCCTCGACTACCGCAACAGCTCGTGGAAGTTCCAGCCCACGTCGCAGCTGACCGACGCCAACGCGGCGACCGTCCAGCCCGTCACGTTCGCCAACACGCGCGAGGCCGCCCCCCGCAACGTCGGTGGCAACGTGCGCCTCGGCACGTTCAACGTGCTGAACTACTTCTCGACCACGGGTGACGAGGTCGCCGGCTGCACCTTCTACAAGGACCGCGCCGACAAGCCCGTCACCGTCAACGGCGGCTGCAACGTGCGCGGGGCGGCCAACGACGCCAACCTCGAGCGCCAGCAGGCCAAGATCGTCGCGGCCATCAACGGCCTCGGCGCCGACGTGATCTCGCTCGAAGAGATCGAGAACTCCGCGGCCGCCGCCGGCAAGCCCCGTGACGAGGCGCTCGGCGTTCTCGTGGCGGCGCTCAACAAGGCAGCCGGCTCGGATGTCTGGGCGTTCGTCCCGTCGCCCGCCAAGCTCCCCGCCAAGGAAGACGTCATCCGCACGGCCTTCATCTACAAGAAGGCCGTCATCGAGACGGTCGGCGAGTCGACCATCCTGACCGATTCGGCCAACTTCTCGAACGCTCGCCAGCCCAACGCCCAGGCCTTCAAGCCTGTCGGTGACCCGGCATCCAGCACCTTCGTCGTCATCGCCAACCACTTCAAGTCGAAGAGCTCCTCCGATGCGGCCACCGGTGACAACGCCGACAAGGGTCAGGGCGCCTTCACGGGCGACCGCACCCGCCAGGCCACCGACCTCGTCGCCTTCGCCGAGAAGATGAAGACGCAGGCCGGCACCAAGAAGGTCTTCCTCGTCGGCGACTTCAACGCCTACGCGGCCGAAGACCCGATCGACGTCATCAAGAAGGCCGGCTACATCAGCCAGGAGGCCAAGACGGGCGAATACACTTACGCCTACGGCGGTGCCGTCGGCTCGCTCGACCACGTGTTCGCCTCGCCCGAGGCCGACCAGACCGTGACGGGTGCGGATGTCTGGAACATCAACTCCGTCGAATCGGTCGCCCTCGAGTACTCGCGTTTCAACTACAACGCGAAGAACCTGTACGACGCCTCGCCGTTCCGCTCGAGCGACCACGACCCGGTCGTCGTCGGTATCAACACGGGAACGTCGGCCACGACGAGCATCAACCTGCTGAACATCAACGACTTCCACGGACGCATCGACGAGAACACCGTCAAGTTCGCCGGAACCGTCGAGGGTGCCAAGTTCGGTTTCGGCGACAGCCGCTCGCTGTTCCTCTCGGCCGGTGACAACATCGGCGCCTCGCTGTTCGCCTCGGCGGTCGACAAAGACCAGCCCACCATCGACGTGCTGAACGCCCTGGGCCTCGCCGCCTCGGCCGTCGGCAACCACGAGTTCGACGGCGGCTTCGCCGACCTCACCGACCGCGTGATCGACGGCGGCAAGAACGCCTCCTGGCCCTACCTCGGCGCCAACGTCTACAAGAAGGGCACCACCACCCCGGCGCTCGACGAATACACGGTCATCGACGTCGACGGCGTGAAGGTCGGTGTCATCGGTGTCGTCACCGAAGAGACCGCAACGCTCGTCTCGCCCGGTGGTATCGCCGACCTCACCTTCGGTGACCCCATCGAGGCCGTCAACCGTGTCGCCGCCCAGCTGAGCGACGGCAACGCCGCCAACGGCGAAGCGGATGTCATCGTCGCCGAGTACCACGAGGGTGCCGGAGCCGGCACGCCCGAGAAGGCCACGCTCGAGCAGGAAGTCGCCGCAGGCGGCGCCTTCGCCGACATCGTCACGAAGACGAGCCCCGAGGTCGACGCCATCTTCACGGGCCACACGCACAAGCAGTACGTGTGGGACGCGGCCATCCCCGGCAAGCCCGGCAAGACCCGCGCCATCGTTCAGACCGGCAACTACGGCGAGAACATCGGCCAGATCACGCTCGACGTCGTCAAGGCGACCGGTGAAGTGACCGCGCACACGGCAAAGAACATCGCCCGCGTGACCACCTCTGACGCCGCCCTCGTCGCCGCCTACCCGCGCGTGGCCGAGGTCAAGAAGATCGTCGACGCGGCCCTCGCGTCCGCCAAGGAGGTCGGCGAACAGCCCATCGGTTCGATTACGGCCGACATCACCCGCGCCTTCGCGGGTGGCAAGACCGACGACCGCGCCTCGGAGTCCGCCCTCGGCAACTTCGTCGCCGACTCGCTCGTGTCGTCGCTGTCCTCCGCCGAACGCGGTGGCGCCGAGATCGGCATCGTCAACCCGGGCGGCCTGCGCGCCGACCTGATCTACGGCACCGACGGCATCATCACCTACGCCGAGGCCAACGCCGTGCTGCCGTTCGTGAACAACCTCTGGACCACGTCGCTCACGGGCGCGCAGTTCAAGACCGTGCTCGAGCAGCAGTGGCAGACGAACGCCGACGGCACCGTGCCGAGCCGGCCGTTCCTCAACCTCGGCCTGTCGAAGAACGTGACCTACACCTACGACGCCTCGCGCGCCGCGGGTGACCGGGTCACGAGCATCTCGGTGAACGGCGCGGCAATCGACCCCGCCAAGAGCTACCGGATCGGCTCCTTCAGCTTCCTGCTGCAGGGTGGCGACAACTTCCGTGAGTTCGGCAACGGCACCAACACGCGCGACTCGGGTCTCGTCGACCGCGACGCGTGGATCAGCTACCTGAGCGCCAACAAGGGTGCGTCCCCGTCGTTCGACCGCCGCGCGGTCGCCGTCACGGGTGTTCCCACCGCGGCCGTCGAGCCGGGCTCCACCGTGACCTTCGAGGTCTCGAAGCTCGACCTGACGTCGCTCGGCGCCCCGGTCAACACCGAACTGGCCGTCACGGTTGGCGACACCGCCGTGGCAACCGTCCCGGTCACCGCCGGTGCGGCAACCGTCACCTTCACGGTGCCGGCCACTGCGTCCGGAGCCCAGACGGTCACGCTGACCGCTGCCGAGAGCAAGACCGTCGTGCGGGTGCCCCTCCAGGTCACCGGCGCGACCGTTCCGGGCGAGCCGACCACGCCGCCTGTTCCCGCCGGTGTCGACGCTCTGATCGACGCGCTCAAGGACCTCATCACCACCGTGAAGGAGTTCCTGGCCGGCAAGACGATCGTCATCAACGTCGGCAGCGACTGGATCGGCAAGTGGGTCTCGGTTTGGCTGTACTCCGAGCCCGTGCTGATCAGCGACGGCTGGACGCAGGTCGACGCCGACGGCAACGTCACGGTCACGGTTCCGGCTGGCACCGAGCCCGGTGCGCACCGCATCGCCGTGCAGGATGCCTCCGGCGCGGTCATCGGCTGGACCGATGTGACCGTGCTGGCTCCGACCCCCGGCACCGATCCCGGCGCAGACCCGGGAACGGGCGCCGGTAACGGCACGGGAACCGGCTCGGGAACGGGCGTCGGCGGAACGGGTGCCGGCACCGGTTCGCTCAGCAACACCGGTGGCGAGCTGAGCCAGGGCCTGCTGGCCGGTCTGCTCCTGCTGCTGGCCGGTGGCGGAGTCTTCGCCGCGGCGCGCGTGCGACGCAGCCGCCAGAACGGCTGACGCGACGTCGTAACACCCGGCGGGGTTTCCCGCCGTCATAACTGAACACACACATCGGAGGGCCGTCGATCTGACGACCCTCCGATGTCGTGTTCCGGGGCAGCCGATGCGCCTCGTTACGATGCGAGTATGACTTCCTCCGAGCACCCCGGCGGGGCCACGAACGACCGGCTGCCGGCATCCGTCTACCGTCGTCGTCGCCTGTTCGTCCTGCTCGGAGTGCTCGCGATCATCGGCATCATCGCCCTCGTGATCTGGAAGCCCGGCTCGAGTTCGGGCCGCTCGACCGACGTCACCGCCGTGACGTCAACGCCGTCCCCCAGCGCTCCTGCAGCCGGCGCCGCCGACTCGGGCACCGACGCCGCGGCGACCCCGACGCCGACCCCCGCAGAGACGGGCGTGAACGACGACGGCACGTGCAAGCCATCCGCCGTGAAGGTCGAAGCGCTCACGGATGCATCCACCTACGCCGCCGGAGTGAACCCGCAGCTCTCGCTCTCCGTCACGAACACGGGAACGCAGCCGTGCCGCCTGAACGTGGGCACGTCGCAGCAGGTCTTCACGATCACGAGCGGCAGTGACCAGTACTGGACGTCGACGGACTGCCAGAAGGATCCGGCCGACGCCGAGGTGGACCTCGAGCCAGGTAAGACGGTCACGTCGAGCACGCCCATCTCCTGGGACCGCACGCGGTCATCGGCAGAATCGTGCGACGGCGAACGCGACCAGGCACCCGCCGGGGGAGCGTCCTACCATCTGAAGACGTCGGTCGCCGGTGTCGAGAGCACCACGTCTAAGCAGTTCATCCTGAACTAGCGGCTCGTGGAGAGCAGCCAGAGCGTGCGGCAGGCATTCTGCCGACATCGTGCGGCGCACAACAGACGATCAACCCGCGGCGTACGGCGTACGGCGTGCGGCGTGCGGCGTGCGGTAGGCGAGCAGCGGGCGGCGCATTCCGAGCGGCAGGCGATCCCAGGCCTGAAGCCTGAGAGCTCATGCCTGAAAGCCGAGCCCGGAAGCCGTCTGCGCTCCGAGGGGACCGGACGACTCGGGGCCCTAGAACTCGTCGGAGAACTGAACGGGCAGAGCCTCTTCCGGCTTGACGGGCACCGCCGTGGTCGACCAGTTGCTGATGCGGCCGCGGATGTCGCGCAGCGCTGCCTCGACGGCCTCGTCATTGGCCGAGTCGTCGTCGATGTCGAGGTCGACCGGAATCGCGACCAATTCGCTCGATGCATCGAGCGTCATCTTCGCCTCGACGCGCGTGCCGGTTTCGGTGTAGGCGGGCACATTCACTGCCTCCGAGTGGGACGCCCGACCGATCGACGTGACGAGGTCGAGCAGGGCATCGGAGATGGCGTCCGTGGTGACGAAGGTCTTGGACGCGTAAGTGATTTCTTGCATTCTCCTAGTGTGTTCGTCCGCGTTCTCGATGAAAAGGCGTTGCCGATTCATGCCGAGACCGGTATGTGCTCCTGGTGTGCACTGGCGGTTCGTCGGGTGCGCGGCAGCGCGACCTCGATTCAGCCCTCAGCGAGGTCGGATGTCGTGGCCGCCGCTCTTTGGCAGAATGCTGTCATGGCCAAGAAACCTTCCGTGTCGTTCCGTTCCGATTTGCTCGCCGAGGCGCTCGAGAAGCAGGACATGGCTCAGGTGGCGCTGGCGCTGCGCAACGACCGCCTGGTGGTCCCGCTCGCGAAGCCGGCCCCCCGTGACAAGCCCACGGCCCCCGGCGAGGTGTGGATGTATCGCCGCCCCGAGGATGGGCGTCTCGCGCTGCTGGTCTTCTCTGACGCGAAGAATAAGCCCGAGGCGCTGCCGCCATTCGTCGCGGCGCAGGACGGCGCGTGGCTGCACGAGTTCCTGCGCGTGCACGGGGACGAGATCGAGACGGTCTTCTTCGACATCGCGGGACCGCACCCGATGCAGGCTGATCCTGCCGAATTGTTGCGCGTGCTCGATCTCGACGGCGGTTCGCCGCCGATCGATCCGGGCGTCGTCGCGCCTTAGCCCAGAGTGGTCAGCACGTCGGCGCGGTCAGCACGTCGGCGCCATGAGCGCTGTCGGCACGTTCTGCGCCGGGGTGCCTCGACCCAGGAGAGCCGTGCCGCCTTCAGCACCGCCTGTGGCGCCCCTAGAACGCCGCGTCGAGCTCTCGCTCGCGGGGTGTGGATGCGGCGCTCTGGGCCAACCTCAGGGCCTCGCGCAGCGTGGATGCCTCGGCGTCGATGATGGTCTTGTAACCGAGTCGCTGCGCCTCTGACCGCCTTTGCCGCGCCCCGTTGACCGGCCGCACCTCGCCCGCGAGGCTGATCTCGCCGAATGTGGCGACATCGTGGGGGATGGCGAGGTCCTTCACGGCCGAGGCCACCGCGATGGCGATCGCGAGGTCGGCCCCCGGCTCGGCCAGGCGCACCCCGCCGACCGTCGACACATAGACGTCTTTGTCGGCCAGCTTCACACCGGCTCGCCGTTCGAGCACGGCCAGCAGCATGGCGAGTCGCGAGCCATCTACCCCGTTGGTGACGCGACGCGGGTTGGGCGTGGAGCTCGGGGCCACGAGCGCCTGAACCTCAACGGGAAGAGGCCGCTTGCCCTCGAGCGCGATGGCCACGGCCGTGCCCGACACGGCGAGCCCCCGGCTGAGGAACAGGCTGCTGGGGTCGGGGACCTCTTCGATGCCGTCGCCCGTCATCTCGAAGCATCCGACCTCGTCGGTGGGGCCGAAGCGGTTCTTGAGCGCGCGCACGAAGCGCAGCGAGGTCTGGCGGTCGCCCTCGAAATGGCACACCACATCGACCAGGTGTTCGAGCAGGCGCGGGCCGGCCACGGTGCCGTCTTTCGTCACGTGCCCGACGATGAGAACGGGCAGGTTGCGCTCTTTCGCCACGCGGATGAGTGTGGCCGCCACTTCGCGCACCTGCGCCGGCTGGCCGGCCAGACCGTCGCTCATCGACGACGACACGGTCTGCACGGAATCGACGATGAGCAGGCTGGGCTCGACCGCATCTACCTGCCCGAGGATG
Organism: Okibacterium fritillariae; assembly: GCF_900167575.1. Taxonomy (GTDB): domain Bacteria; phylum Actinomycetota; class Actinomycetes; order Actinomycetales; family Microbacteriaceae; genus Okibacterium; species Okibacterium fritillariae. The sequence goes on along the minus strand of NZ_FUZP01000003.1, from coordinate 2,668 downwards.
GTGGCCAGGTCGGTTTCGGCGGCCAGGAACAGGTTGGGGGTGAGCGCCCCGGTGCGGCTGGCGCGCAATCGCACCTGGCCCACCGACTCTTCGGCGCTCACGTAGAGCACGCGTGCGCCTTGGGCCGCCCGCGCGGCGACCTCGAGCAGCAGCGTCGACTTGCCCACGCCCGGCTCTCCCGACAGCAGAATGGCCGCGCCGGGAACGATGCCGCCGCCCAGAACGCGGTCGAACTCGCCGATGCCACTCGCCCAGCGCAGAAACTCGGTCTCGGGTAGATCGGTGATGGGCCGCGCGCTGCGGGCGTCGCTGACCCGCACGGGCGCCAGCCGGGCGAGCTGGCCGATGTCGTTGGTGCTCTCGACCACGGTGCCCCAGGCCTGACATTGGCCGCACCGGCCGACCCACTTGATCGTCTTCCAGCCGCACTCGGTGCAGGTGAATTGGGAGCTGGGTTTGGCCATACGAGGAGCCTAACCGGCACCACCGACAACGGGCGGATGTCGCCCAGCCACCTCGATTCGCGCTCGACCGCCTCGGTCAACTACACTCTTTCTCGGTGGCGTGTCCGAGCGGCCTAAGGAGCACGCCTCGAAAGCGTGTGAACGTGAAAGCGTTCCGTGGGTTCAAATCCCACCGCCACCGCCACGAGCCCCTGACTCTTCCGAGAGTCAGGGGCTTTTTGCATGCGGCGGCCGAATCCCGGCGACGCGGTTCGGACACCACTCCTCACTGAGCTAGTCAGAACTCTGATATATTGCACGTCAGAGTCGTCCACGCATTCCCGTCCCTCGGGCGGGCTCAGCTTCAGAAGGAACCCCATGCCGCTTCCCACATCTCCCGCCCGCGCGCGTCGACGAGGCTTCCCACCCACGCCACCGCAACGGTTCTCGCAGAGCGGTCGGGTCCCCGCTGCGGCCGCTTCGGCCGCCCTGGTGTGCGGATTGGTCTTCGCGCTGGCATCGCCCGTGGTTGCTGCAGGCGCGCCGTCACTCGATACGACGGCACCGAACGTCGAAGAGGCCCGGCTGAACAATGTCGTAGCCGGTTCGTCTGAGCCGACATCGAGCCAATTCATCCAATCGAGCGGGCTTCAATCACCCCTCGTCGAGCTCGACGATCGTTTGATGACCGCATCGTCGGCACAGGCACCCCAAGTCGTGGCCGATGCAGGTGCCGCCCTCTGGACGCGCGCGGTCGCCGGAGCTCAGGGTAAGAACCCCGAGGCGAGTGGCGACAGATATGACGATCGCGGGCTCTACTGGGCTCGGTTGGCGGCACGCATGTCTGTGAAGAACTGGGTTGCCGCCGATCCCGCTCGCGCTCCACAACTTGAGGCCCTCCTCCTCTCGCTGGAGAGGTCGTCACGCGGCTTCGGGGATGCCGCGCATACCGACGACCCGACCGTGCGGCGCATCCTCACCACGGGGTTCGATCCCTTCCTCCTCGACGATGTCGGGCAACGGTCCAACCCCTCGGGTTCCGCCGCCCTCGTTCTCGACGGAACCACGATCGACACCCCCACCGGTCCCGCGGTCGTGCAGGCCGTCGTCTTGCCCGTCAACTGGTCCGCTTTCGACACCGGCATCGTCGAGGATGTCTACGGCCCCGGCCTGCGCTACGGTGCGCGGAGCATCGACATGCTGGTGACCCTCAGCCAGGGGCGCGAGGATGGCTTCGACATCGAACGTTTCGCGGGGGTGTGGCGAGGGGGAGACCCCGACAACCTCCGGCAGGGAGTGGCCGAGGGATATCGGCAGGAGGCGCCGGTGGCGCCCGCCGACCTCGGCTGGCCTCAGCCCACGACATCGCCCCAGTTCATCGAGACGTCCCTTCCGTGGCAAGCGATGGTCGATGCGTCAACGGGGCCCGCTCCTGTTCGCTTGAACGGGAGCGTCTGTGCAGCGCCGACGGCGCTCCGTGACCCCGCGATCACGCAATGCGGCACGGTCACGGCGATCGACCCGACGTGGTTCGCCGTGCAAGGCGGGGGCGGCGATTACCTCTCGAACGAGAGCTTCTATCGTGCGAACCGGCTGCGTCTGCAGATGGGGCGAACCGATGTTGCGGGCGGTCACCTGCACACGAAGTCGCTCAGCTACGCGTCGATTCCCGCGGGGCAGGTTACCTCTCCCGCCTTCGAATCCGACCGGGCCGCCGTGGTCGACCAAACGGTCGCTATCCTCGGGTCGGCGGCCCAGGCGCTGCGCCGCCCGGCTCGGGCCAATGCCACCGTCACCCCTGCCGAGGCCGGCCGGGGCGACGAGCTGTCGGTCGCGATCACGGGGTTGATCCCGCGCGAACCGTTCCACTTCAAGCCACCCGTGGGTCCCACGCAGGATCTCGTTGCGGACGATGAAGGTGCGGTGACCGCGACGTGGGCCGTGCCCCAGGATGCACCGGCGGGCAGCCAGACCCTGACGTTCGTCCGCCAGGACGGCTCGAGCTTCTCGTCCCCGGTCTTGATCCGCGGAGGGGCGACCCCCACCCCCACCCCCACACCGACCTCCACCCCCACCCCCACCCCCACTCCCACACCGACCCCCACGCGCACACCGACCCCCACGCCCACACCGACACCGACACCGACCCCCACGCCCACACCGACGCCCACACCGACCCCGACCCCGACCCCGACCCCGACCCCCACACCGACCCCGACCCCGAC
>NZ_FUZP01000004.1 GCF_900167575.1 Okibacterium fritillariae | reverse complement strand
CGGGTGGGTTTGTTGGGTGCGTCTGATCTTTGAGAACTCAACAGCGTGCACAATGTCAAATGCCAAATAACCTCGGCATCCATTTTTTGGGTGTTTGAGATTTCTTTGAGATTGAAAATGAATGTCAGTTGATATTCGGATTTGGTCAGATTGAACTCGTGTGGATTGTTCGCCTATTCCGGTGGCTGTTCACACATCTGAATGTGCCGTCGCTTCTTTGGGAGTGGTTGGCAGATAAACATTTACGGAGAGTTTGATCCTGGCTCAGGACGAACGCTGGCGGCGTGCTTAACACATGCAAGTCGAACGATGAAGCCCAGCTTGCTGGGTGGATTAGTGGCGAACGGGTGAGTAACACGTGAGTAACCTGCCCTTGACTCTGGGATAAGCGCTGGAAACGGCGTCTAATACCGGATATGACAACCGACGGCATCGTCTGGTTGTGGAAAGAATTTTGGTCAAGGATGGACTCGCGGCCTATCAGCTTGTTGGTGAGGTAATGGCTCACCAAGGCGACGACGGGTAGCCGGCCTGAGAGGGTGACCGGCCACACTGGGACTGAGACACGGCCCAGACTCCTACGGGAGGCAGCAGTGGGGAATATTGCACAATGGGCGAAAGCCTGATGCAGCAACGCCGCGTGAGGGACGACGGCCTTCGGGTTGTAAACCTCTTTTAGCAGGGAAGAAGCGAAAGTGACGGTACCTGCAGAAAAAGCACCGGCTAACTACGTGCCAGCAGCCGCGGTAATACGTAGGGTGCAAGCGTTGTCCGGAATTATTGGGCGTAAAGAGCTCGTAGGCGGTTTGTCGCGTCTGCTGTGAAATCCCGAGGCTCAACCTCGGGTCTGCAGTGGGTACGGGCAGACTAGAGTGCGGTAGGGGAGATTGGAATTCCTGGTGTAGCGGTGGAATGCGCAGATATCAGGAGGAACACCGATGGCGAAGGCAGATCTCTGGGCCGTAACTGACGCTGAGGAGCGAAAGGGTGGGGAGCAAACAGGCTTAGATACCCTGGTAGTCCACCCCGTAAACGTTGGGAACTAGATGTGGGGACCATTCCACGGTCTCCGTGTCGCAGCTAACGCATTAAGTTCCCCGCCTGGGGAGTACGGCCGCAAGGCTAAAACTCAAAGGAATTGACGGGGGCCCGCACAAGCGGCGGAGCATGCGGATTAATTCGATGCAACGCGAAGAACCTTACCAAGGCTTGACATATACGAGAACGGGCCAGAAATGGTCAACTCTTTGGACACTCGTATACAGGTGGTGCATGGTTGTCGTCAGCTCGTGTCGTGAGATGTTGGGTTAAGTCCCGCAACGAGCGCAACCCTCGTTCTATGTTGCCAGCACGTAATGGTGGGAACTCATGGGATACTGCCGGGGTCAACTCGGAGGAAGGTGGGGACGACGTCAAATCATCATGCCCCTTATGTCTTGGGCTTCACGCATGCTACAATGGCCGATACAAAGGGCTGCAATACCGCAAGGTGGAGCGAATCCCAAAAAGTCGGTCCCAGTTCGGATTGAGGTCTGCAACTCGACCTCATGAAGTCGGAGTCGCTAGTAATCGCAGATCAGCAACGCTGCGGTGAATACGTTCCCGGGCCTTGTACACACCGCCCGTCAAGTCATGAAAGTCGGTAACACCCGAAGCCAGTGGCCTAACCCTTGTGGAAGGAGCTGTCTAAGGTGGGATCGGTAATTAGGACTAAGTCGTAACAAGGTAGCCGTACCGGAAGGTGCGGCTGGATCACCTCCTTTCTAAGGAGCATATGGCGCCTCTTCGTTGAGGTGTCCAGAGCCGCGATCGAGACGAATGTTCTCGCGTGGTGCTCATGGGTGGAACATTGACATTGACATCATCGTGAACGTGTTTACGGCGAGTACGTCTTCTTCGGGAGATTGGAAAGTTGTGGCAGGGGAGTGGTGGTGTATGCACGCTGTTGGGTCCTGAGGGACCAGAAACGTGAAGGCCTCCTATTGAGGGGGATTTGCGGGACTGACTCTTACGGACCTTTTTGGTCTGGGACCTAGTTGATCGGCATTACTGGCCGGTTGGGTAGGTACCGCCCGTACTTTGAGAACTACACAGTGGACGCGAGCATCTTAGATGCGGAACTTTATGTTCCGTGTCTTGATAAACACAATGATTTATCCAACACTTCGGTGTTGGTGATCCATTGGTCAATTTCTTACGAGAAATTCGATTCGAACTCATGTGATTTCAAGTTTCTAAGAGCAAACGGTGGATGCCTTGGCATCTGGAGCCGAAGAAGGACGTAGTAATCTGCGATAAGCCTCGGGAAGCTGATAAACGAGCTGTGATCCGAGGATTTCCGAATGGGGAAACCCCGCCAGGCCCTTTGGGTGACCTGGTGACTCCCGCCTGAATATATAGGGCGGGTAGAGGGAACGGGGGGAAGTGAAACATCTCAGTACCCTCAGGAAGAGAAAGCAAAAGCGATTCCGTGAGTAGTGGCGAGCGAAACCGGAACAGGCTAAACCGATTATGTGTGATATCCGGCAGGAGTTGCATGGTCGGGGTTGTGGGACTTTTCTTTTCTGTCTGCCGATGGAGAAGGGTTAGAGCGCTGTATAGACGAATGATTTTGAATGATCAGTCAGAGAGGGTGCGAACCCCGTAGTCGAAATGCAGTTATCGCCCGAAGAGTATCCCAAGTAGCACGGGGCCCGAGAAATCCCGTGTGAATCTGTCAGGACCACCTGATAAGCCTAAATACTCCCAGATGACCGATAGTGAACAAGTACCGTGAGGGAAAGGTGAAAAGTACCCCGGGAGGGGAGTGAAATAGTACCTGAAACCGTTTGCTTACAAACCGTTGGAGCCTCCTTGTAGGGGTGACAGCGTGCCTTTTGAAGAATGAGCCTGCGAGTTAGCGATATGTGGCGAGGTTAACCCGTGTGGGGTAGCCGTAGCGAAAGCGAGTCTGAATAGGGCGATTCAGTCGCATGTCCTAGACCCGAAGCGAAGTGATCTATCCATGGCCAGGTTGAAGCGACGGTAAGACGTCGTGGAGGACCGAACCCACTTCAGTTGAAAATGGAGGGGATGAGCTGTGGATAGGGGTGAAAGGCCAATCAAACTTCGTGATAGCTGGTTCTCTCCGAAATGCATTTAGGTGCAGCGTTGCGTGTTTCTTGCCGGAGGTAGAGCTACTGGATGGCCGATGGGGCCCAAAAGCTTACTGACGTCAGCCAAACTCCGAATGCCGGTAAGTGAGAGCGCAGCAGTGAGACTGTGGGGGATAAGCTTCATAGTCGAGAGGGAAACAACCCAGACCACCAACTAAGGTCCCAAAGCGCGTGCTAAGTGGGAAAGGATGTGGAGTTGCACAGACAACCAGGAGGTTGGCTTAGAAGCAGCCACCCTTGAAAGAGTGCGTAATAGCTCACTGGTCAAGTGATTCCGCGCCGACAATGTAACGGGGCTCAAGCACGCCACCGAAGTTGTGGCATTTATATTTTAGCCCGGCCCACTTGTGGGTCCAGGCGTATGGATGGGTAGGAGAGCGTCGTGTGGCGAGTGAAGCGGCGGTGTGAACCAGCCGTGGACGCCACACGAGTGAGAATGCAGGCATGAGTAGCGAAAGACGGGTGAGAAACCCGTCCTCCGAAAGACCAAGGGTTCCAGGGCCAGGCTAATCCGCCCTGGGTAAGTCGGGACCTAAGGCGAGGCCGACAGGCGTAGTCGATGGACAACGGGTTGATATTCCCGTACCGGCGAAGAACCGCCCAAACTAATCCAGTGATGCTAAGAGTCTGAATCCTTGTCACTGATCCCTTCGGGGTGACGGTCAAGGCCTAGCGCTCGACCCTATGCTGGTGCGGTTAGCGTATTAACAGGTGTGACGCAGGAAGGTAGTCGGTCCTAGGCGATGGTTGTCCTAGGCCAAGGTTGTAGGCCGAGAGATAGGCAAATCCGTCTCTCATGAAGGCTGAGAACTTAAGGGGAGCCCGTAAGGGCATGATCCGATGATCCTATGCTGCCAAGAAAAGCATCGACGCGAGGTTCTAGCTGCCCGTACCCCAAACCGACTCAGGTGGTCAGGTAGAGAATACTAAGGAGATCGAGAGAATCGTGGTTAAGGAACTCGGCAAAATGCCCCCGTAACTTCGGGAGAAGGGGGGCCTAAGGCGTGAATGGACTTGCTCCAGTAAGCGCTGCAGGGCCGCAGAGACCAGTGGGAAGCGACTGTTTACTAAAAACACAGGTCCGTGCTAAGTCGCAAGACGATGTATACGGACTGACGCCTGCCCGGTGCTGGAAGGTTAAGAGGAACGGTTAGCCGTAAGGCGAAGCTGAGAATTTAAGCCCCAGTAAACGGCGGTGGTAACTATAACCATCCTAAGGTAGCGAAATTCCTTGTCGGGTAAGTTCCGACCTGCACGAATGGCGTAACGACTTCCCAGCTGTCTCAACCGCGAACTCGGCGAAATTGCACTACGAGTAAAGATGCTCGTTACGCGCAGCAGGACGGAAAGACCCCGTGACCTTTACTACAGCTTGGTATTGGTGTTCGGTGTGGCTTGTGTAGGATAGGTGGGAGACTGTGAAGCGGGCACGCTAGTGTTCGTGGAGTCATCGTTGAAATACCACTCTGGTCACTCTGGATATCTAACTTCGAACCGTAATCCGGTTCAGGGACAGTGCCTGGTGGGTAGTTTAACTGGGGCGGTTGCCTCCCAAAAAGTAACGGAGGCGCCCAAAGGTTCCCTCAACCTGGTTGGCAATCAGGTGGCGAGTGTAAGTGCACAAGGGAGCTTGACTGTGAGACTGACAAGTCGAGCAGGGACGAAAGTCGGGACTAGTGATCCGGCAGTGGCTTGTGGAAGCGCTGTCGCTCAACGGATAAAAGGTACCTCGGGGATAACAGGCTGATCTTGCCCAAGAGTCCATATCGACGGCATGGTTTGGCACCTCGATGTCGGCTCGTCGCATCCTGGGGCTGGAGTAGGTCCCAAGGGTTGGGCTGTTCGCCCATTAAAGCGGTACGCGAGCTGGGTTTAGAACGTCGTGAGACAGTTCGGTCCCTATCCGCTGCGCGCGCAGGAAATTTGAGAGGATCTGACCCTAGTACGAGAGGACCGGGTTGGACGAACCTCTGGTGTGTCAGTTGTTCCGCCAGGAGCACCGCTGATTAGCTACGTTCGGGATGGATAACCGCTGAAAGCATCTAAGCGGGAAGCCGGCCTCAAGATGAGATTTCCATGCCTTCGGGCGAGAGGCTCCCAGCCAGACGACTGGGTTGATAGGCCGGATGTGGAAGAGAGGACTAAAGACTCTCGGAGCTGACCGGTACTAATAAGCCGATAACTTGATAATCACCCACCCCCTTTGAGGGGTGAAGCATGAAATTCGTATCGAATGACATGATGCTACGCGTCCACTCTGTGGTTCTCGATGTACGGTCGAGAACAAAGCAACGCAACATAACTGAACAGCTACACCCGTTCAGAACCCCACAGCACCCGTGTTGTGACAGGTTCCCAGGGGTGAAGTCTTCGGAACATGAACTGATCGTATGATCCCTAATGTTTCGGCGGCCATAGCGAGAGGGAAACGCCCGGTCACATTCCGAACCCGGAAGCTAAGACTCTCAGCGCCGATGGTACTGCAGGGGGGACCCTGTGGGAGAGTAGGACACCGCCGGACTTAACATTGAAAATGGCCACCCAACACGTTTGGGTGGCCATTTTCGCTTTAACACCACCAGATGAG